>NZ_JALJZT010000003.1:135000-138465 GCF_024171405.1 Qipengyuania citrea | reverse complement strand
TCGCGTCGAGCAGGTCGCAGAACCGGTCGATATTGGCATCGTCCAATGGCGCGTCGACCTCGTCGAGCACGCAGATCGGCGCGGGATTGGTCAGGAACAGCCGCGAAGATCAGCGCGGTCGCGGTCAGCGCCTGTTCGCCGCCCGACAGCAGCGTGAGCGATTGCAGCTTCTTGCCCGGCGGCTGCGCGAAGATCTCCAGCCCCGCTTCCAGCGGATCGTCGCTGTCGATCAGCGCCAGCAGATGCGCCTCGCCGCCCTCGAACAGGCGCATGAACAGCCGCTGGAAATGGTCGTTAACCTGTTCGAAGGCAGCCCGCAGCCGCTCACGACCCACCTCGCGGTTGAACGATTGCTCGGATCGACCCGCGCAGCCGGCTGACACGCTTCGGCAATTCCTCCTGTTCACGAACATACTCGCCATGCGCGATCTCGATCGCGCGAGTTCCTCCGATGCGACGAGGTTGACCGGACCGAACCTTCTCTCGGTGGCGGTGAGCCGTTCCATCTCATCGTCTCGGTTCGGCGACTGATCGGTCCTGTCGAATTCGACGCGGGCGGAGGAGCGGGGGCGGGTCACTGGACCGCTCGCCCGAACTCCGTGCCATCTCGATCGGCGGCCGTCCTGGCTTTCGCGCGGGCTGAAAGGCCGGCCGCGTTTCTCGCGCGCTGCGGCAGCGCCTCGTCGGTGGGTGAAAGCCGCGGTCGGCCTCCTGCGCCAGGCGAATTGGCTTCGGAGACGCTGCTCGGTGCGTCAAGTGCGGGTAGCGCTGGTACATGGTCGACTGTTCGATTTCGAGCATCAGCCCTCGGCTTGGCCGCGATGTCCCTCGGCTCCTGCGTGATTTCCTCGAGCGCGTGTCTCCATTTCGGACATCCGCCCGCGCCGCATCGCCGTTGCGCGCCTGCCAATTGGCCAAGGACGCTGCGCTGCGCGAGGCGCGTTCGCGCGCCACCGCCAGTGTGGTCGTGCGCGCCAGCGCAGGCAGCGCGCGCCTGCATCGCGGTGCGGCGGTTCGTTCTGCGCGCGGGCGGCTTCGCAGCGTGGCGCGCCCCGGGCAGGGTCGGCGAGGCGCATCGCGCTTGGTCGGCTGCGGCAAGGTCGGCCAGCGCCGCGGCGACCAGTCGCCATCGCTCGGCCTCGCTCCGTCCAATTCAAACTCGCCGCGAGCCGCGACGCGGCGGATTCGGCCTGGGTCGAGCGCGGCAGCGCCCTGCCGCTCGGCCTCGCCGTCCCGTCAGCTCGCGCTGCGGCGACCGATCGCGTGCAAGCGTCCCCGTTCTCGCTTGCCGTGTCCATGCAGCCTGCGCGCCCATACGCCGCGTGTCGCGCAGCGCGGGCAGGCGCGCGACGAGTCGGGCCCAAATCGTTTCTTCCGCTTCCAGAACTCGTCGCTTCGGCGATCTTGCCTGTACGACACGCCGACCATCTCCTTCCCCCTCCCCACCCACTATCCCTCTCCTGGCGGGGGCGAGCTATCTACCGACTTTATCCATATTTCCCCAATCAACCCTCTCATCTTCTCTGCCCCAAACAAATTCTACACGTCAATGCTTCCATTTCATATTCTACTTTTATTTTTTCCTCTTTCCCTTCCCGACTCTCCCACTTCATCGAAATTTACTTCAAATCAAATCAATCTACACTTACCCATCTCTCATCTGCTCCCCTCTGAACCACCAATCCTCACACCCCCACTCACTTACCTAACCCCCCACCAAACCCTACCACTCCCATCATAACCAAAACCTCATACTCTAACTTATACCCACAAAACTACACAAACTCCCCACACCCCCCCACACCATCTCCATCCCAACCTACCCACAACAACTACCAACACCCAATCATCCACCCCCCAACACCAAACCACCAACACCCCCAATCACACAACACCCAAAAAACCCACAACCACCAACCAATACCCACACACATCCCCACTACCCAAACAACCCACCAATCCCTATCCACAACACCAAACCACACAAAACCACACCACCACCCACACACCCAATCCACCCCCCACATCACCACAACCCACCCCACCAACACCCCCAAACCACAACCAACCAACACAACACCACAACCCACACAACCCCCACACCAACAACCCCACCACACCCCCACAAACCCACACCACACAACCCCCAACACACCCACCACAAACCCCCCACACACACCCACCCCCACACCCCAACACCCAACACCCCCCCACACCAACCCACCACCCACACCAACCACCCAACAACCCCCACCCCAACCCCACACACCACAACCCCACCCCACAAAACCACACACCACACCCAACCAACCACCCAACCCCCACCCACCCCAAACACAACCCACACCAACCCCCACCACCAACACACCCAACCCCCACCCCCCACCCCACCCCCCCCCACAACCACCAACCCCACACCCACCACCCCACCAACCAACCAAACAAACCCCCACCAACACACCACCAAACCCACCACCAACACCACCCACACCAACACAACCACCCAACCCACCACCACCCACCAAACAAACCCACACCCACAACCACCACACCCAACACAAACCAAACCACAAACACCCACAACACCACAACCCAACACAACACAAAACACCCACACACAAACAACCACACCCAACCACCCCACACCAAACCACAACACCCAACCCACCACCAAACACAACCACCCAACACACCAACAACACAACACCAACACAACCCCCAACAACCACCCAACACACCACCCACCACAAACCACCACCACACACCCACCACACCACCAACCCACAACACCCCACCAACACCCACCACAAACAACAACAACCCCAACCCAACAACCACAACCCACCACAACACACCAACACCACAACCCACCAAACAACCCCACCAAACCACCAACACCAACCACACACCAACCCCCCAAAAACACAACACACCACACAACACCACACCACACCCCACAACCACCCACACCACAAACACCACAACCAAACCACAACCCAAAACACCAACCCACACAACCCACCAACACCCAACCACAACCAACAACCACCACACCCAACAAACACCACCAACACCACCCACACACAAACCCCACACCCCAACACCAAACCAACACCAACACCCACCAACCCAAAAACCAACACCACAAACCACAACCACCAACAAACAACCACCAAACCACAACCACCCACCACAACACCACAAACCACACACACCAAACCACACCCCACACACAACCAAACCAACCAACAAAACGCCACCCCTGCTCGACTCTGGTCTGAGCCTTGTCTCGCCCCCCCTCTGCACTGTCTTTCTGGCACTGTCACGTCGTGACCTTCCGCTTGTCGTCCTCCTCCTTCCTTGTTACCAAGGATGCCTGTGCCTGACACTCGCTACGCGGCTCTGAACTCTAGCATTGTCTGGCGTAAGCGCACAAGGCGAAGCGGGCGATGAAGACAGCGCCAC
>NZ_JALJZT010000003.1:0-122500 GCF_024171405.1 Qipengyuania citrea | reverse complement strand
GGGCGCGTGATCCGCACGGTCCTGCAAGAGGAAGTCGGCGCGGATCATTTCGCCGCGCGGCTGGGCGGCGAGGAATTCGCGGTCATGGTGCCCTGCGGACCGACCTTCGAAAACCGTGCCCTGACCGATATGCTGCACCGCCGGATAGCGGGCATTGCCGAGCAGATGGAAATCGAAGGGCTGGTGACCACCGCCTCGCTCGGCGTTTCGGTGATGGACCGCCAGCAGACGCTCGATGAAGCGCTGCACAATGCCGATACCGCGCTCTACCGCGCCAAGGCGCAGGGTCGCAACCGGACCGAATATGCACTGATGTCAGCGAGAATGACGACGATCCAGAGCGCCTGACGCGCCCGCGCCGAACCCGTCAGTCGAGCGCTGCCACCAGCTGGGCGCGCATGGCCTTCAACCGGGCCAGCAGGTCGCCATCCACAGCGGGTGGCGAAGCGGTGGTCCCCTGCGGCTGCGCTGCGGCCTGCGGGTCGGGCGCGCCGCGCAGTGCGGCCTTGGCGCCCTTGAGCGTATAGCCTTCCTGATTGACCAGCCGGTCGATCCGCTCGACCAGTTCGACATCTTCGGGGCGGTAATAACGCCGTCCGCCGCTGCGGGTGAGCGGCTTGAGCATGGGGAATTGCTGTTCCCAATAGCGCAGCACATGCGCCTTGATTCCGGTCGCCTTGGCGACTTCGCCGATAGTGCGCAGCGCGCCCGCTTCCTTGCCGTCGTCGAATGTCGCCATATCTGTCCTCAGCCGTTCGCGATGCGCTCTTTAAGCAGCTGGCTGGCGCGGAAGGTCATCACGCGGCGCGGCGTGATCGGCACTTCGACCCCGGTCTTGGGATTGCGGCCGATGCGTTCCTTCTTGTCGCGCAGAACGAAGCTGCCGAAGCCCGAAATCTTCACATTCTCGCCATCCGCCAGCGCATCGCACATCTTGCCGAGGATCGCTTCGACCATGTCGAGCGATTCGGCGCGCGAGAGCCCCATCTTGCGGTTGATCGTCTCGGCCAGATCGGCCCGGGTGAGCGTGCCCACGGAGCGCATCATATCCATACTATCCTTCCCCTCAGATGCGACCCTGAGCGAGATGCGACCCCATTCGAAGATTCGCCAAGCAATATAGGAGTTTGCTGCCAGTCTGGCAAATCGCCCGCCCCGCGTTTTCGCGCCGTGCTACATCCGTGCGAGCGAAGCGCCCCAGGTAAAGCCGCCGCCCATTGCCTCGAACATCACCAGATCGCCCGGCTTGATGCGCCCGTCGCGCATCGCGGTATCGAGCGCGAGCGGGACCGATGCGGCGGAGGTATTGGCATGGCGGTCGACAGTGACGACGACCTTTTCGGCCGGCAGGTCGAGCTTGCGCGCCGTGGCATCGAGAATACGGGCATTGGCCTGGTGCGGCACGACCCAGTCGATATCCGCGGCGCTCACGCCGGTTTCGTCGAGCACTTCGGTCAGCACATTGGCGAGATTGACTACCGCATGGCGGAACACCTCGCGCCCCTTCATCCGCAGCTTGCCGACGGTGCCCGTGGTCGACGGGCCACCATCGACATAGAGCATGTCCTTATGCGCGCCATCGGCATGGAGCCGGCTGGCAAGGATGCCGGGACCGTCATCGGCGACATCCTGCGCTTCGAGCACGACCGCGCCAGCACCATCGCCGAACAGGACGCAGGTGGTGCGGTCCTCCCAGTCGAGGATGCGGCTGAAGGTTTCGGCGCCGATCACCAGCGCCTTGGTCGCCATGCCGGTCCGCAGCAGCGAATCGGCAGTGGCGAGCGCATAGAGAAAGCCCGAGCAGACCGCTTGCACATCGAAGGCGACGCCGCCGCCGCATTCGAGCGCGGCCTGCACCTGCGTGGCGGTGGCGGGGAAGGTGTGATCGGGCGTCGCGGTGGCAAGGATGATCAGGCCGATCTCGCTTGCCTCCACTCCTGCGGCCTCGAGCGCCCTGCGCGCAGCGTGGATCGCCAGCGTGCTGGTGGTCTCGTCCGGCTCGGCGATATACCGCTGGCGGATGCCGGTGCGTTCGACGATCCACTCGTCGCTGGTATCGACCTTGCCGGCCAGATCGGCATTCGTGACGCAGGTCCGCGGCAGCGCCGAACCCGTGCCGGTGATAACCGAACGAATCATTTACCCGCCACGCTCGAGGGTTCGATCGCGCCGAGATCCTGCTTGATGCGATTGGTGATATCGTCCTCCAGCAGTCGTGCGGCGACTTCGACCGCATTGGCGACGCCCTTGGCATTGGCGCTGCCGTGGCTTTTGACCACCACGCCGTTGAGGCCAAGGAAGACCGCGCCATTGTGATTGTTGGGGTCGAGATGGTGCCGGATCAGTTCGGTCGCCGGTCGCGAAACCAGGAAACCGACTTTCGAACGGACGCTGGAGGTAAAGGCCTGGCGCAGCAGGTCGGTGACGAAGCGCGCCGCGCCCTCGATCGCCTTCAGCGCGATATTACCTGAGAATCCATCGCACACGACCACGTCGCATTCGCCGCGATTGATCTTGTCGGCTTCGACATAGCCTTCGAATTCCATCGCCAGCCCGGTGGCGGCGCGCAGCGCTTCGGCGGCGGCCTGGATGTCTTCGGTGCCCTTGGTTTCCTCGGTCCCGATATTCAGCAGGCGGGTGCGCGGGCGTTCGCGCCCGGTGACGATCCGCGCATAGGCGGCGCCCATGATCGCAAACTGGACGAGGTTGCGGGCATTGCATTCGCGATTCGCGCCCAGATCGAGCATGACCACGTCATCGTCGGTCAGCGTCGGGAGCAGTGCGGCCAGCGCCGGACGGTCGAGCCCGGGCATGGTGCGCAGCGCAAGCTTGCTCATCGCCATCAGCGCGCCGGTATTGCCTGCGGAAACCGCAGCGCCGGCATCGCCCTGCTTCACTGCATTGACCGCAAGGCCCATGCTGGTGGTCTTGGCACGGCGCAACGCGCGGCTCGGCAGCTCGTCGCCGCCGACCACGTCGGTGCAATGCAGGATTTCGGACGCCCCGGCCATGCCGGGATGCGTGTCGAGTGCGGCCTTGATGCGCGCTTCATCGCCTACCAGCAGGAACTGGAACTTGTCGTGGCGCCGACGCGCAAGCGCGGCGCCCTCGACCATCACGCGCACGCCTTCGTCTCCGCCCATCGCATCGACGGCGATACGCGGCAGGCTCATGGCGCTTCTCCGGCTTGGCTGACGGTCTTAAAGACCGACGGCGATGATTTCGCGGCCGTTATAATATCCGCAGTGCGAGCACAGATTGTGCGGGCGCTTGAGTTCGCCGCAGTTCGAGCACTCATGATGGGCCTCGACCTTGAGCGAATCATGTGCACGGCGATTGCCGCGGCGGTGGGGCGATACTTTCCTCTTGGGGACGGCCATGGCGGCACCTGTTCCTCAAACAATTACAGTCAATTTCGGTGGCCGCCCTAGGGGAAGCTCCGGCACCGCACAAGAGCGCGTGAACCCGAATATCCCGACCGTGACGGTGAAGGCGGGCGCTATAGCGAATTTCGCGAGCGATGCAACCCGTCTGTTGGCGTTGCGCGGCAAGCGGCATCGCCCTAGCACCGCAACCGTATTCCGTATCGTACGGATCGAAAGGGGAGAGACGAGCATGGGCATTATCCTGCCAGTTACGCTTACCGCGGCAGCCGCCGCCGCCATCATCAATATCTGGCTCAGCATCCGCGTCGGGCAGATGCGCGCGCAACAGAAGGTTTCGATCGGCGACGATGCCGGAGGCCCGCTGACCGCGCGCATGCGCGCACAGCTCAATTTCGTCGAGAACACCGCCTTCGTGCTGGTTCTCGTCGCGGCAATCGAACTGGCGGCCAAGGGCGGCGAATGGCTCGCCTGGGTGGTCGCGGCCTATATGCTCGGGCGCGTGGCGCACGGGCTCGGCATGGATGGCGGCGCGCTGGCACGCGGTCGCCCGCTCGGGGTGATCATCACCATGCTGACCCAGCTGGGCCTCGCCGTGGTGGCGGTGCTGATCACGCTGGGCATGATGTAGGTGAAAGGGCACGAGGGGGAGGCGCGCAGGCGCTCCCCTTGGCGGTTAGGATTTGTTTTGGTGCGCTAGCGGCATCCGCCGCTAGCTTGCGGCGGCACCGGCCCACGCCCCCTCCCGGCCACCCATAAAATACCGTGCCGTGGGTGGCCGGGAGGGGGCGTGGGCCGGTGCCGCAAGGTCAGGACCGATGTCCTGACCGCCCGAATCAAGAAAGCGCGTAATCGCTCACGAAAGCGTTGGTCTGGCGTTCCTGGCCGAAGGTGCTGGTCGGGCCGTGACCGGGGATGAAGGTCACGTCATTGCCGAGCGGCCACAGCTTCTGCGTGATCGCATCGATCAAATCCTGGTGGTTGCCCATCGGGAAATCGGTGCGCCCGATGCTGCCCTGGAACAAGACGTCGCCGACGACGGCGAATTTGCTCGGCCGGTGGAAGAAAACCACATGGCCGGGCGTGTGGCCGGGGCAGTGGATGACCTCGAGCGTAAGGTCGCCCACAGTGACGGTATCGCCGTCAACCAGCCAGCGATCGGGTTCGAACACTTCGGCCTGCATGCCGTATTTCGCGCCGTCTTCGTCGAGTCGGCTGATCCAGAAGCGGTCGGCCTCGTGCGGGCCCTCGATCGGCAGGCCGAGTTCCTTCGCCAGCACGCCCGCCTCGCCGCAATGGTCGAGATGGCCGTGGGTGATGAGGATCTTTTCCAGTTCCACCCCGCTCTTGGCGACCGCCGCCTTGAGCTTGTCGAGATCGCCGCCCGGATCGATCAGCGCGCCCTTGTTGGTCGCGGTGCACCAGATCAGCGAGCAATTCTGCTGCAGCGGGGTTACGGGGACGATGCCCGCCTTCATCGGCGGGGTAGCGGGCGTTTGCGTGCTGTTTTCCATTGCTGGGGAAAGTGGTCCGGTTTGTGATCGAAAACAAGGCGCATCTCCGGCTTTGTGCTATCGGGCAGGCAAAGGAGAGTTACCGTGCGAATAGTCGAAACGATGGCCCTGGCGTCCCTGTTGCTGGCAGGCTGCCAATCCGCCGGCCCCGTAGCCGCCCCGGCGGCGGCGCCGAGCCCTGCCGCGGCGGATGCGGATGCGGTGCCCGACTATGTCACCGCGATCTGCGGCGAATGCCACGCGGTGAAGAACAATGCGGTATCGGTGAACCCGCAAGCGCCCGGCTTTGCCGATATCGCCAACAGCCCCGGCCTGACACGCGACACGCTGGTGACCTTCCTGTCGGATGCACACAATTACCCAATGCAGATGGATGTCGACCTGGTCGACGAGGATATCGAAGTGATCGCCGACTATATGCTCACGCTGCGCTCGGACGATTATATCAAGCGGCCCTCGTAGCGGCGTGGCGGGTCACACCCGCCCCCCTTTCCAAACAACCCGGCCGATCACCTCGACCTCGTCGCGCGCGAGGTCGATCGGGGCGTAGCTGTCGTTGGCGCTGATCAGCGCGATGCGACCCGGTGCGCTGGCCTGGACCTGCTTGACGTGCAGCGCATCGCCGATGCGCACGACATGAATGCCCTCGCCCGAACGCTTGTTGCGGTCGACGAAAATCTCGTCGCCGCTGCGCAGGGTTGGTTCCATGCTGTCGCCCTCGACGCGGATCGCGGTGAGATCGGCGCCCTCCAGACCCATTTCGCGCAGCCAGCGGCGGCTGAAGCGGAAGCTGTCGAAGGAAATTTCCTCTGCCGAGAACGCGCCGGGACCCGCCGAGGCGTCGAGCGGGAGGCGGGGCACGGTGATGAACTCGTCTGGGGCAGAAGCGCGCACATGGTCGGGATCGGCGCCCAGCGCGACCTCGGACACACCGAAGAACTCGGCCAGCCGCCGCCGGTCCGCCTCCTCCAGCTTGCGCGGTGATCCCTTGCGCACGAATTGCTGCAGATAGCTGGGATTGCGGCCGAGCATGGCGGAAAGTGAGGCAAGGCTGGTGCGCCCGGCCTCGGCCAGTTCGACCAGCTTCGCGCGGTCCGGCGTCATTGCGTCACTCATAAGACCGTGTCCTCAAGCCCGCCATCATCCACCCCGCGTCACGCAGGACGTTGGATGCGAGAAATTTCCCATAGCATAGGATTTTTCCTAGACAAGTAGGAATTGGATTGGAACAAATACGGAACACAGCCAGCGAATCGCCACTTCCGGCAGCCATTTGGGGAGCCCGCCATGCTGATCCGATCCGTCGAGAAATTCCTTCGCCAGCACGAGATGGCGGCAACCAAATTCGGCCGCCTTGCCGCGCATGATCCGCGCTTCGTGCTCGATCTGCGCATGGGCCGCGAGCCGCGCGATCGCACCGAACAGCGCATCCGCGGTTTCATGGCCGGTTTCGAGGCCGCGCGCGACACCGCACCCACGCAGGAGACCGCGCATGTCGGCTGAACCCGCCCCGCCCCGCGCGCCGCGCGCACGCCGCACCGCCGCCGATCGCCTGCGCGCCGCGCTGGCCGACCTCCACGCGCATCGCGGGCAGGTGTTGACGCATACCGAGAAGGCCTGGGCGAGCATCACCTTCGCGGGCACGCGGCACAGCCTCGCGATCCTGTTCGCAGGCGGCGATGCGGTCGAGGCCGGCGAAGAATTCGTCGCCGCCTTGCCCGATCACGAATTCGCCATCCCCGGCCAATTGGTCGCCGATGCGGGCGTGGTGGAAGTCGAACACCGCCTCCTCCCCGAACCGCGGCTGGTTGTGCAGTGCGAATTGCTGCTGCTGGAGGAGAGTTAAGGGGAGCGCGTGGGCGCCTGTTTCTCACGCCTATCGTTTACGCAAGAACGTTCGAAGCGGGGTGGCCTTGCGAAGGTCCGCCTTCGGCTTTCCAGCGAAAGAGAGTGGTCATCCGACCGGCGCTCAGACGCGGCACAGTTCTGGAAGGACGGCTATCGGTGTGGTGCAAATCGTCGAGGGCGCGACAAGGCTACGGGATGCCGAGGATAAGAAAGGCGAGAAACAAGAATCCGATCGCAATCAGGGAGTTTGATAGCCAGCGCCAGCGCCCCATTCCCTGCCACATGCCGGAAAAACTCCGTCCTAGTCGCACCCGGTCGCCGCGCTCGCGCGCGATGCGGAGCGAATAGATCGCCGCTCCGGACAGCGAGAGCCCCGTCGTGGCCAGGCCGAACAGGAACCACGGTACCTTGGTCCAGTAACCACCGAAATAGCCGAAATGGAGGGGGTCGGCAATTTCGCCGACCCGCTGGTGCAGGTTCAACTCGCGCCCGTCGGTTGTCAGCAGCACCTCGCCGGTGCGGGCGTCGACATAAACCGCGTTCGAGCGCGGGCGGACCAGCACCGCCTGGTATTCGCCATTCAGCTGCAACACACCCTCTTCGCCCGGCAATTGGACGTTTTTCACCTCTAGGCCGGGATAGGCTTCAAGCGCCGCCTCGATCGCCGCCGCGAGACTTCCCTCGTCGCTCTGTCCTTTTTCGACCGGTGCCCCGCGCTCCACGCGGGGATGCGGCGGCGCATTGCCGCCTAGGCTCTCCACGAAATACCAGAGGCTCGTGAGCGTAATCAGCGCTACGAACCACAGTGACCAGACCCCCGCCAGACGATGAAAATCCCCCCACCAGGTGCGCGCATCGCGATTGCGCAGCGGCTTGGCAAAACCCCGCCACCACTTCTTGTAGACCACGAAAGAGGTGACGAGGCTGATGAGCAGCAAGAAAGCGAGTGAAGAGACGATCGGGACCCCCAGCGAGGTCGGAAGATTGAGGTGACGGTGCATGTTTCTGAGCACGCGATGGGCACCGACCCAGGGCCCGGCCCCCTGAATATCGCCAGTGGTCGGATGTGCGTGAAGGAAGAACAGATCGCCCGCCTCGTCCTCCACCGCCACCTTGACCGCGAAGGCCGATGCCGTCGGGGCGCTGATATAGGTCGCCCTCGCCACGCCGGGATATCCGCGCGCGTTATCCGCTATTTCGGCCCAGGCGATGGGGCCTTCGACGCTCGCCGGCGCGACGCGCAGGCTCGGCTGGAGCAACCAGTCGATCTCGGCGCTCAGCACCGCCGACGTCCCGGTGAACAGGATGAAGGTCATGAACAGGCTGAGCTTCAGCCCGACCCATTGATGCACCTTCCACCACATCCTTGCGCCTTTGGGCGCGGGTTTCGCGCGGACCGGCTTTCCGCTGTCGATGCCCCGCGCCATCTCCATCAGAAAGCGTATCCGATTTCGAGGAAGGCCGAGCGCGGCGCGCCGGGGAAGTGCCCCGTGCGATCAAGGAAGCCCGAAGCCGCATAGGTCTTGTCGAACAGGTTATCGACCCGGACGAGAGCGCGGAGCGGACCTGTCTCATAGATCAGCGAGGCGTCGAACACCATGTAGGGTTTAACCGTTTGCCCGCTCATGCTCACCCGTTCTGAAACGTAGTCGCCCCCCAGCGCTGCGGCGAGGCCGAGCTCGGGAAACTGATAGCGTGTCCAGAACCCCAGCTGATGTTCGGGCGCATTGGGAAAGCGGTCGCCGACATTGAAGGGGAAGCCACCCCCGCCGTTGTCCTCGGTGATGCGCGTGTCGTTGTAGCCGTATGCGAGCGTCAACACCCAGTCCGGCGTGATGTCGGCCGCCAGATCGAACTCGATCCCCTTGCTGGTGATCTGGCCGACCGGGACGAGGTCATCGACCCCGTCGTTGCCCTCGTCGCCGCGTGGATCGGATTGCAGGATATTGGTGCGACGGATCTGGTAGGCGGAAAGCGAGGACTGGATGCGCCCGTTCATCAGCGCGGCCTTGATACCGCCCTCGATGATGTCCCCCTTGGTCGGCGCGAAGGGACCGCCCGCCAGCGGGTTTTGCGAGCTTGCGGCCTGCGGTTCGAAGCTGGTCGCATATTGGCCGAAAGCGGAAATAGCGTCCGTGATACGATAGACCGCGCCCCCGCGATATGTCGTCTCACCTTCGACTAGCCCGCCTGCCTCGCTATCATCGCGGCGGATGCCGCCGGTCAGGATCAGGCGCCCGATCGTCAATTCGTCGAGCAAGTAGAAACCGGTCTGCTCGCTCTCGCTCAATGTCGTTGTGAACGGTCCCTGGTTGTAGGTCGCCGGGTCAGACAGGCCGTATTGCGGATCGAACAGGCTGAGCGGATTGGGCAGACCGGGCGTGTCCACTGTCGTCCCGCGCAGCGACCGGCCCTGGAAGAACGAGTCGGACAGGAAATGGTCGAAGCCGAACAGGACGCGGTTGCGGACCGAGGACGAAAGATCGGTCGTCCAGACGGCATTTGCGCCGAACGACCAGGTCTCCTGAGTTCGGATCTGGTCGCGAAATTCGCGAATCGATGCGTCGATCGTGCCGTCGCCGTCGGAATCGAACAGGCCGCGCGGCTCGTGATAATTCTGCACTTCGGTTGCATTGTTATAGCGCGCCGTGGCGTCGAGTTTCAGGCTGTCAAAGGGCTCCGCCTCCAGCCGCATCTGGAACACGTCCGATTCGAGGTTGAGGTAATCCGTAGGCTCGTTGTGGTTCCAGCGCCGGTCCGTCAGGAACTCCCCGTCGTCATCTACCGGCACCCCGCGCAGCCGGTTGGCGTCGAGCTCCTGATTGTAACGCGTCGCTTGTATGTCCACCCGGATCGGGCCGGGATCGAAGGACAAGCCTGCATCGGCAATCATGGTTCGCGAGGCGGCGTTGAAGCGGAAGGTGCCGCGATCCTCGTAAAACAGCCCGCCGCGCGCCGCGAACCCCTTACCCAACGGCAAATTGACCTCGGCCGAGCCGCCAAAGCGGTCCTCGGTCCCGGCAATCGCCTTGACCGTGCCTTCGAACTCGTCGGACTGTGCTTTCTTAGTAATGTAATTGAACAATCCGCCGGGCGCGCCGGGGCCGTAGAGCATGCCATTGGGGCCCTTGAGGAACTCGACCCGTTGTACGTTGAACAGCTGCGGCACGGAAAAACCGGCATAGGGATCGCCGCGAAGCCCATCGTAGAAAATCTCTTCCTGCCTGAACCCACGCGCGGTCACCCCGGCATAGCTGAAGAAGCTCACGCCCGAGATGTTGCGATAGAGATCCTGCGCATCGCGCGCACCCTGGTCCTCGATCAGCTGCTCGGTGATGGTGGTGATGACCAAGCTTGATTCGAGCGGCGGCGTTTCCAGTTTGCCCGAACTGGTCTCCTCCGCGCGGTAGAGCTTCTGGGCGCGGCCGCTGACAATGATCGTATTCTCGGCAACGACTTCTTCGCGCTGCACACTCGTTTGAGGTGCGTCGGTGGGAGCGTTGTCCTGCGCATGGGCCGGCGCAAGCGTCAGGGCGGTGCTCGCGGCACCGAGCAAAAGATAGGTCCTCATGTTTTCCTCCTGCGAATTGTTCGCAGGCGGGTTAGGAGCGCGACATTCGTGCGTCAATGCGAATGAGTTGCAATAGCGATTTAGTTTGCATTGGGGTGGCAAGCACAGCTTTCGGCGAGGGCGGTCGCACCGTCGGCCAGCAGCAAACAAGGCGAAGATTCCAAACGCGGTCGTCGCAGTCTGAATTACCAAGACGGCGGCGATTTCTCCGGCGACCAGTTCCTGTCAACGAATGCTTACGCGATCACCCGCATGCTCCGTTACACCTGCAATCGGGTGATAAGCCGAACGACCGCTTTCCGGCAGGTAAAGCGCGAAGCGGCCCTTCCGCGCCCCGCCGCATTCACCCCCGCCGGATTACCAGGTTCCGGATCTCGGTCATGTCCTCCATCGCGAATTTGATGCCCTCGCGCCCCAACCCTGAATCCTTCACGCCGCCATAGGGCATGTTGTCGACGCGGTAGCTGGGCACGTCGTTGATCACCACGCCGCCGACCTCGAGCCGGTCCCAGGCGTCGAACATCTTGAACAGATCGCGGGTGAAGATGCCCGCCTGCAGGCCGAAGGTGGAGCGGTTCACTTCGGCCAGTGCCTCGTCGAAATTCGCGAACTTCTGCAGGATGGCGAGCGGGCCGAAGGCTTCCTCGTTGAGCGCCTTGGCGTTCTTGTCCACGTCTTCGAGCAGCGTTGCCTCGAGCATATTGCCCTTGCGCCCGCCACCGGTGAGCAGCGTCGCGCCGCCCGCGACCGCCTCGTCGATCCAGCCCTTGAGGCGGCTGGCCTCGCCCTCGGAGATCATCGGGCCGATGAAGGTATCGCGGTCCTTGGGATCGCCCGCGACCAGCGTCTTCGTCTTCGCGACCAGCATGTCCCTGAAGCGGTCGTAGACATCTTCATGCACGATGATTCGCTGCACGCCGATGCAGCTTTGCCCGCTCTGGTAGAAGGCACCGAAGACGATCCGATCGAGCGCATCGTCGAGATCGGCATCATGGTCGACCACCACCGCGGCATTGCCGCCCAGTTCGAGCACGACCTTCTTCTTGCCGCAGCGCGCCTTCAAATCCCACCCGACGGCGGGCGAGCCGGTGAAGCTGAGTAACTTGAGCCGTTCGTCCACGGTGAACAGGTCCGCCCCGTCGCGGCTGGCGGGCAGGATCGAGAACGCGCCCTCGGGCAAGTCGGTTTCGGCCAGCACCTCGCCCATGATGATCGCGCCGAGCGGGGTCTTGCTCGCGGGCTTCATCACGAAGGAGCACCCCACCGCGATCGCGGGGGCGATCTTGTGCGCGGCGAGATTGAGCGGGAAGTTGAACGGCGAGATGAAGCTGCACGGCCCGATCGGGTAGCGTTTCCAGATCGACTGATAGCCCCTGGCGCGCGCGGAGATGTCCAGCGGCATGACCTCGCCAACCATGCGCACCGATTCTTCCGCCGCGATGCGAAAGGTGTCGATCAGCCGCGTGACCTCGCCCTCGCTATCCTTGATCGGCTTGCCCGCTTCGACGCACAAAGCATAGGCGAGCTCGTCGAAGCGCTCGGTAAAGCGCTCGACGCAGTGCTGCAGCACCGCCTGGCGTTCGTAGCTGGCGAGCTGTGCCATCGGCTCGGCCGCGCGCACCGCCCCGGCAATCGCCTCGTCGATGATCTCGGGGCTGGCCAGCGCAGTGCGGAAGGCGACCTCGCCGGTGAACTTGTCGGTTACCGCCAGATCTGTGTTGGGCTGCTGCGCCTTGTTGTTGAGATAGAGCGGGTAGGTGTCCTTGAGCGTGGGCATGTCGTCTCCTTCACCCGGTCAATCTCAGAGCTTCGCGCTCAGTTCCTTGATATCGTGGTTCAAAAT
Organism: Qipengyuania citrea; assembly: GCF_024171405.1. GTDB lineage: Bacteria > Pseudomonadota > Alphaproteobacteria > Sphingomonadales > Sphingomonadaceae > Qipengyuania > Qipengyuania profunda. The sequence continues at coordinate 110,341 of NZ_JALJZT010000003.1, read as the reverse complement.
CCGGTCATTCTCCGAATAATCGACCGGGCAGTCGATCAGGTGGACGCCCGGCGTATCGCGGCAATGCGCGAGCAGTTCGCTCAAGTGATCGCTGCTTTCGACCCGATGGCCATGCGCGCCGTAGCTTTCGGCATATTTGACGAAATCGGGATTGCCATAGGTCAGGCCGAAATCCTCGAACCCCATGTTCGCCTGCTTCCAGCGGATCATGCCATAGGCATCGTCGCGCAGGATGAGCACGATCAGGTTCAGCCCCAGCCGCACTGCGGTTTCCATCTCCTGGCTGTTCATCATGAAACCGCCGTCGCCGCAGATCGCCATGACCTTGCGGTCGGGATAGAGCATCGCGCTCATCATCGCGCTGGGCAGCCCGGCGCCCATCGTAGCTAGCGCATTGTCGAGCAGCACGGTGTTGGGCTGCGAGGCGCAATAGCCGCGCGCGAACCAGATCTTGTAGACGCCGTTGTCGAGACAGATGATCCCGTCATCGGGCATGCTCTCGCGCACCTGCTGGACAAGATGCGGCGGGAAGATCGGGAAGCGTGTGTCGCCGGCGAGGCTTTCGGTATGCTCGAGCTCGGCACGGTGATAGCGCTTGAGTTCGGCGCTTTGCCAATGGTCCTGCCGGGTGATGTCTTCCTTCATCTGCCAGATCGCATTGGCGATATCGCCGATCACCTCGATCTGCGGGAAATAGACCGGATCGACCGCGGCGCTGCGGTTGCTGACATGGATCACCGTGTGCCCGTTGTGGCGCATGAAGAAGGGCGGCTTCTCGATCACGTCGTGGCCGACATTGACGATGACGTCGGCTTCTTCGATCGCGCGGTGGCAGAAATCGCCCGCCGACAGCGCCGCGCAGCCGAGGAACAGGGGATGGCGCTCGTCGAGCACGCCCTTGCCCATTTGCGTGGTGACGAAGGGAATGCCGGTCTTCTCGATGAATTCGGCGAGCATCTTGCCGGTCATCTTGCGGTTGGCGCCCGCGCCGATGACGAGGATCGGCTTGCTGGCCTGTTCGAGCGCGGCAACCGCCTGGTCGACGGCCTTCGGCTCCGCGCTGGGCCGGCGCGCGACGCTGCGCGGGATCGGCGCGGCATCGGTCGGTTCCTCGGCGATATCCTCGGGCAGTTCGAGATGGACCGCGCCCGGCTTCTCCTCCTCGGCGAGGCGATAGGCTTCGCGCACGCGGCTGGGGATGTTGTCCCCGGCGTGCAGCTGGCGGGTATATTTGGTGATCGGTTCCATCATCGCGACCACGTCGAGGATCTGGAACTGCCCCTGCTTCGATTTCTTGATCGGTTTCTGGCCGGTAATCATCATCATCGGCATGCCGCCCAATTGCGCATAAGCGGCGGCGGTGACGAAATTGGTCGCGCCGGGGCCGAGCGTGGCGATGCAGACGCCGGTCTTGCCCGTGTGGCGGCCATAGGTCGCGGCCATGAAGCCGGCACCCTGTTCATGGCGCGTGAGCACCAGCGTGATCTGCGTGGAGCGGCTGAGGCTGTCGAGGAAGTCGAGGTTTTCCTCGCCCGGGACGCCAAAGATATACTCGCAGCCCTCGGCTTCGAGGCACTCGATAAACAGGTCGGACGCCTTGCGTGGTTCGGTCATACGCGATTCCCCCCTTCGCGGCCCGCACAGGCAGGCGTGAACAGAAATACGCGACCCGAGTCTTCCCGGCTTTTTGCAGGCCTAACAGAGGCCTGCAGGCGTGTCAGTAGCCGAGGCCCAGATCCATCTGCGGCTGGACCGGCTCGCCGCGCTGCCAGCGTTCGAGATTGTCGATGAAGCGGTCCGCGCTGCGCTGGAACATCTTGGTCTGCGCGCGGCCCGACAGGTGCATGGTGACCTGCGCATTCTCAAGGTCCCACAGCGGGTGATCCTCGGGCAGCGGTTCGGGATCGGTGACGTCGAGCAGCGCGGCCTCGATCTTCTCCTGCTGCAGCGCCTCGACCAGCGCCTCCTGATCGACCACGTCGCCGCGCGCGATATTCACCAGCACGCCATTGGGGCGCATCGCGGCCAGTTCCATCGCGCCGATCATGTGGCGGGTTTCCGCGGTCGAGGGGACCGCCAGCACGACCCAGCCGAACTCGCCCAGCTTCTCGCGCCATTCGCCTGGCCTCAGCGCACCGTCCGCGCCCGAGCGGCGCACCGGCACCACCTTCATGTCGAACGCCTCGAGCCGCGTCTTGATGAGCGATCCGATCGCCCCCATCCCCAGCAGCAGCACGCGCTCGCCCGCCAGTTCGCGCTTGCCCGGACTGTCGAGCAGCCATTCGTGGCGGTCCTGCGCGCGCACCACTTCGCGGTAGCCCTTGGCATGCGCGAGCATCAGCATGACGACATATTCGGCAATGGTGATCGCATTGATGCCGACACCGTTGGTGACCACCACGCCGCGCTCGGCGAGCAGGTCGAGCGGCATGAAATCGAGCCCGGCATAGATCGAGTTCATCCATTTGAGCCCGGTCGCGGCGCGCGCGATCTCGATCATCGGCTCCTTCTCGTTGAGGTCGAACCAGCCGATCTCCGCCTGCGGCGCGAATTCCAGCGCCTGTTCCTTGCTCATGAACCACAGCGGCTCGACCCATTCGGGCAGGCGCGGTTCGACCAGCGGGCGGATCATGGCGGACAGGACGGCTTTGGTCATCGATTTCTCCCTCGAAACCTCCATTGCCGTTCAGGGATTATTTCGCAAACCGTTCCTTGCGGCGGGTGGCGATGTCGAGGATCGCCGCGGCCACTTCGCCGGCATTGCGCAGGACATGGGTCGGCGGAACCTGCATGATGTCGACCCGGTGGCGTTCCTGCCAGCGTTCGCGCGCGCCGTTCTGATTGGCGCGGAAAGGGTCGTCATCGACCTCGATCGCGAGATGCGCGGCGGCGCAGTAGAACGGCAGGGTGAAGCCCTCGGCCTCGTGATCGCGGAGGAATTCCAGCTCCCGGGGCGCGTCCTTGAGGTGCTGCCACAGCAGCGTCTGCGGGTCGGCCTTGGCCATGCTTAGAGCTTCCATTCCCATCCGAGCGGATCGCCATCCATAACCTCTACGCCTGCGGCTGCAAGGCTGTCGCGGATGGCGTCGGAAGTGGCGAAATCCTTGGCCGCGCGCGCCTGCTTGCGGCGCAGGAGTTCGGCCTCGATCTCGTCCTCGGTAATGGCCGCATCCTTGGGGCGGATACGCAGGTCGATGCGGCTGAGGTACTCCAAGCGTAAGCCCAATACTTTGTCCATCCTTAGCAGCGAGTCATAATTGGTGGCGGGAAACTTGTCCGCCACAGCAGTTGCTTCCGCCATTGCTAAAGCTCGAGGGGTATTGAGATCATCGCTTATAGCGTCGTCGAACTGCTCAACCACGACCGAATGGACGTCTTCCTGCTGCGTTGAAGATAATAGCGCGGCAGCCTTCAGCTTCTCCATCGCCATCACCAGCCGCTTCAACCTAGTCAGCGCCGCGCCCAGCCCTTCCCACGAAAACTCCAGCTCGCTGCGGTAATGCGCCTGCAGGCACATCATGCGGTAGGCGAGCGGGTGGTAGCCCTTGTCGACCAGCAATTGCAGCCGCAGGAATTCGCCCGACGACTTGCTCATCTTGCCGCTGCGCTCGACGAGGAAGTTGTTGTGCATCCAGATCTTCGCGCCCGAATTGGTCGCTTCCGACAATCCGCCGCAGCCGCAGAAGGCCTGGTTCTGCGCGATCTCGTTGGGATGGTGGATCTCGCGGTGGTCGATCCCGCCTGTGTGGATGTCGAAGGGGAAGCCGAGCAGCTTTTCGCCCATGACCGAGCATTCGAGATGCCAGCCGGGTGCGCCCTTGCCCCACGGGCTGTCCCATTCCATCTGCCGCGTTTCGCCCGCCGGGGTCTTGCGCCAGATCGCGAAATCGGCGGCGTTGCGCTTGCCCGCGACGGTCTCGATCCGGCCCTCGCCTTCCTCGGTCACCGCACGCGCGAGGCGGCCGTAATCGGCCACGGTCGAGACATCGAAATAGAGCCCGCTGTCGAGTTCGTAGCAATGCTGGTCGGCAATGCCCTTCGCGAAGTCGATCATCTCGTCGATATAATCGGTCGCCACCGACCATTTGGCCGGCTCGCGGATATTGAGCGCTTTCACGTCCGCCCAGAAGGCCTCTGTATAGTGCTTCGCGATGTCCCAGATCGACTGCGCCTTGGCGGCAGCCATCTTCTCCATCTTGTCCTCGCCCGCATCGCCATCGTCGGTCAGATGGCCGACATCGGTGATATTGATGATGTGGGTGAGCTTGTATCCCTTCCAGCTCAGCGTGCGCCCCAGCACATCGGCGAAGACATAGGCGCGCATATTGCCGATATGGGGGTAGTTGTAGACAGTCGGCCCGCAGGAATAGACGCGCGCTTCGCCGGGGTGGACGGGAGTGAATTCCTCCAGCTCGCGGGTCAGCGAGTTGAACAGCTTGAGCGGCGTGTCGGTCATGTCCGGCGTGTGGCGGCGCGCATAGTGCGGGTCAAGCGGCACATTGCGACGGTTCGCCAAGTGTGTTACTGATGCAATACATTAGGAGACGCGGTATGCTCGGCGACCTATCCCCTTTGGTATTGGTGCATCTGGGTGCAGCAAGCATCGCAATCATACTGGGCGCGATGATTTTCCTGCTACCGAAGGGCACGCTGCGGCACCGGGTGATGGGCAGCGGATATATCGCCGCCATGTTCGTCACCGTGGTTTCGGTCGTCCCCGTCCGCGCCACGGTGATGCCGTTTTTCGGGACCCGCTTCGGATTCTTCCATGTTTTCGTGCTGTTCGGCTTCGGCGCGCTCCTGTTCGGGGTCGCGAAGCTGTGGCGCTGGCGCAAGACGCGCAATGTCGAGGCGCTGCGCGCGCATCAGGTGCATCTGGCCTATAGCTATGCCGGGCTGCTGATGGCGGGGTTCAGCCAGCTTGCCACCAACCCGCGCTGGCAGCTTGTCGAGCTTACCTCCGCAGGCCAGTTCTGGGGCATTTTCACAGCGGTGAATGCCGCGATATACGGCGGGGCGGTGTGGCTGATCCAGTCGCGGCTGGCGAAAGGCGATCCGCGGCGCTGGTACCCGCAGCCGGCCTAGCCCCACCCTTCCCAGCGCACGCTTTCCTCGATCCCGGCGCGCTTCACGGCGAAATTGTTCACCGCGGCTTCCTCGTCGCGGTAGCCGATCGCGACGCCGCAGAAGAAGGTGTGATCCTCGGGGATATCGACCATTTCGCGGATCTGCGGCGCATAGACCGCCCAGGCTTCCTGGAAGCAGGTGTCGAGCCCTTCCTCGCGCGCGAGCAGGCCCACGGTCTGCAGCCACATGCCGATATCGCTCCACTGCGGCGGGCCCATGTATTTGGGCGTATGGACCAGCATCAGCACCGGCGCCCCGAAGGCGCGGAAATTGTTGGCGAACCACATCAGCCGCTTGCCCTTCTCCTCGCGGGAGATTGCGAGCGCGCCGTACATGTCCTCGCCTACCCCGCGGCGGCGCTGTTCGTAGGCCCCGTCGAGTTCGGGCGGATAGACATTGTATTCGGGTGCAAACGCCGCGCGCCCCTTGGGCAAATCCTGCGCGACGCGGTCGAACAGCGCCTGCATTGGCTCGCCGGTCAGGACGATCCCGTGCCACGGCTGCGTGTTGCCGCCCGAGGGGCTGCGCTGCGCCTTCTCGAGGATACGGGCGAGCGTTTCGCGCTCGACCGGCTGATCGGTGAAAGCACGCACGGAGCGGCGCGTCTGGACGGCTTCGGTAACGTTCATTGTGATTTTTCTCTCCTCCTCGCCTGCAAGCAGGCGCCCCAATTTGCGGCTTCTGACCCCGCCCCTCGGCCCGTCGCCCCCGCGAAGGCGGAGGTCCCGCTCACTTCCTCGCCAGCTTCACAGTATCGGGATCCCCGCCTGCGCGGGGATGACGATGCGCAAACAGGCGCGGCCTATTTCTCGATCTCGAACAGATCAGCCAATTGCTCGATAATCGTCCCGCCAAGCTGCTCGACATCCATGATCGTGACCGAACGCTTGTAATAGCGCGTGACGTCGTGGCCGATGCCGATCGCTGCGAGCTGGACGGGTGACTGGTTCTCGATCCAGTCGATCACCTTGCGCAGATGGCCCTCGAGGAAGCCCGCGGGGTTGACCGACAGCGAGCTGTCGTCGACCGGCGCGCCGTCGGAGATCACCATCAGGATGCGGCGGTCTTCGGGACGGCGCAGCAGGCGGTCGTGCGCCCACATCAGCGCCTCGCCGTCGATGTTTTCCTTCAGCAGCCCTTCGCGCATCATCAGGCCGAGATTGCGGCGCGCGCGGCGCCACGGTTCGTCGGCCTTCTTGTAGAGGATGTGGCGCAGATCGTTGAGCCGGCCGGGGTTCGCGGGCCGCCCATCGGAGAGCCACATCTCGCGGCTCTGCCCGCCCTTCCACGCGCGGGTGGTGAAGCCCAGGATCTCGGTCTTCACGCCGCAGCGTTCGAGCGTGCGCGCGAGGATATCGGCGCTGATCGCGGCGATCGAGATCGGCCGCCCGCGCATGCTGCCCGAATTGTCGATCAGCAGCGTGACGACCGTGTCCTTGAACTCGGTATCGCGTTCGATCTTGTAGCTGAGCGCATGGCCGGGGCTGACCACCACGCGGGTCAGCCGTGCGGCATCGAGCATGCCTTCTTCCTGGTCGAAATCCCAGCTGCGGCTCTGCTGCGCCATGAGGCGGCGCTGCAGCCGGTTGGCCAGCCGGGTGACCACGCCCTGCAGGCCCGCCAGCTGGCTGTCGAGATAGGCGCGCAGCCGGTCGAGCTCTTCATTGTCGCACAGCTCGGCGGCTTCGATCTCCTCGTCGAATTTGTGGGTATAGGCCTTGTAGTCGAAGCCTTCGGGAAAGTCGGTCCACGGGCGATTGGGGCGGACGGGCTGCATGCCTTCCTCGCCATCGTCCGACGGATCGCCATCGGACATTTCCTGTTCGCCCTCGACGTCCTGGTCGGCGTCGCCCTCGGCCTCGCCATCGGTGACTTCCGAACGGGCATCGGCGGCATCGGGTTCGGCCCCGCCCTCGTCTTCCTCGTCGGTCTCGTCCTGGTCCTCGGGGTTCTCGCCTTCCTCGTCCTCGCCATCCTCGGCATCGGTCGGTTCGGGGGTCTCGGGCAGCGTCAGGTCGAGATCGCGCAGGATGTCGAGCGTCAGGTTCTGGAACGCGCGCTGGTCGTCGAGCACATCGGCCAGCCCGTCCATGTCGGTGCCGATCTTGGCGAGGATATCCTCGCGCACCAGATCGACCGCTGCGCGGGCGCGTTCGGGCACCGCTTCGCCGGTCAGCGCCTCGCGCAGCATCAGCGACAGCGCGGTGGGCAGCGGGACATCGCCCGCCGCCTCGGCGCGCACGATCGGATCGGATGCGGTGCGCATTTCGACCGCCGCGTCGAGATTGCCGCGAATGCCCGCATAGCGCGTCGAGCCGATCGCTTCGTAGCGGACCTGTTCGATCGCGTCGTAACAGGCGCGCGCGATCGGTTCGGGCGGCGCGCCCTTGCCGTGCAGCGCTTCGCTGTGATGCCGGAGCCGCAGCGCGAAACTGTCGGCAAAGCCGCGCGCCTCGCTCGCCTGTTCGCGCGGGAGATTGCGCCCGGGCAGCGGCACGCGGAAGTTCTTGCCCGACTGGGTCGGCGCATCCGCGCTCCACGCCACCTCGACCTCCGCTTCATGCGCAAGCGCGCGGCTGGCGCCGGTCAGCGCCTGCTTGAAGCGGTCGAGAGGAGTCTGTTCGCTCACTTATGCGGTGGGGATCGACTGGCCCGTCTTGTCCCAGTCCTTGAGGAAGCCCTCGATGCCCTTTTCGGTCAGGACATGCTTGAACAGGCCCTTGATCACCGCCGCGGGCATGGTCGCGACATCGGCACCGATGCGCGCGCTTTCGAGCACATGCACCGGATTGCGGATCGAGGCGACGAGGATCTCGGTCGAGAAATTGGGATAGTTGTCGTAGATCAGGCGGATATCGCGGATCAGCGCCATGCCGTCGAAGCCGTTGTCGTCATGCCGCCCGACGAAGGGCGAAACGAAGGTCGCGCCGGCCTTGGCCGCCAGCAGCGCCTGGTTGGCGGAGAAGCACAGCGTCACATTGACCATCGTGCCATCGCCGGTCAGCTTCTTGCAGGTCTTGAGCCCGTCGATCGTCAGCGGCACCTTGATGCAGACATTGTCCGCGATCTTGCGCAGCGTTTCGGCCTCTTTCATCATCGTGTCGTGATCGAGCGCGACGACTTCGGCGCTGACCGGGCCATCCACGATATCGCAGATTTCCTTCGTCACATCCATGAAGTCGCGGCCCGATTTGGCGATCAGCGACGGATTGGTGGTGACGCCGTCGAGCAGGCCGGTGTCGGCCATTTCCCTGATGTCGGCGATATCGGCGGTGTCGACGAAGAATTTCATGCGCGAAGGCTCCGGGGGAATTGCGATTCCCGCAGAGCCTTAGCGCCCGATATGGCCTGCGGCTAGTACTGCGCGCCCGCGCCGAACACGCCGATGATCAGCGGGTCGCGCGTGGCCTGCGGGTTGCGGCGAATCGCCGCTTCCTCGGTCCCGATCTCGCGCCAGATTGTGGTGTCGATAGTGCCGGCGAAGCGCGTGACCGCGCCCGCCAGATCGACCCCGGCCAGACCCTGCACCAGTTCCGCCACCAGCGGGTCCTGCGCCACGCGCAGCGCGTCGCCCAGCTCGGGCACCATCGCCTCGACCAGGCTGCGGCCCATCGAATCGCGCAGGAAGCTGGTCGCGGCAGTGGGGCCGCCGCGCACGAGGTCGATCGCATTCTGGATGCCGATGGTGCGCACCGCATCGGTCACCAGCGGTGCCGCGCGCTGCGCGCCTTCATAGGCGATATCGCCAAACGCGTTTTCGAGCCGGCTCTTGAACAAGGCGGAGGTGAGGATACGCGACACCACGTCGCCGCGCGCGCCCAATAGCTCGCCGAAGCCGACCAGCGCGACCTGTTCGTCCCAGAAGCCGCCGCCTTCGAGCATCCGCGCGAACGCCCGCTCGCTCGACAGGAACAGGATCCGCTGGACCGCATCGACCATCCCGAAACCGGGGATCGTCGAACAGGCGGGCAGCAGCAGCAGGCCGCCCCCGGCCATGGCCCCGCCGAGGAAGCCGCGCCGTCCGGTGGGTTTGACGAGAATATCGGTCATATCGCTGGTCCTCATTGCATCCTGCCCTTGTTTCACGCGCCTGCCCCCACCCATATGGCCGGGCCATGAACCGCGTGCGCTGCCTCGTCCTCAATGCCGCTCTCGGCCCGCTCGACTACAAGGTGCCCGAGGGCATGGATGTCGGACCGGGTTCCGTGGTCGAATGCCCGCTGGGTCCGCGCACGGTTATCGGGATCGTCTGGGAAGCTGAACGGCTCCCGGGAACCGAAGTTCCGGCAGAGAAGCTGCGCAATGTGCGCGGCCTGCTGCCCGTCCCGCCGCTGTCGGCACCGCTGCGCCGGCTGATCGAATGGACCGCCGACTATTACGTCGCCTCGCTCGCCAGCGTGGCGCGGATGGCGCTGGCCTCGGGCGGCGCGCTCAAGGGCCCCGCGACGATGACCGAATACCGGCTGACCGGCGGCATACCTGAACGCATGACGCCGCAGCGCGAGGCGGCGATGGGGGCGCTGGAAGGCGAGCAGGCGACGATCCGCGAACTGGCGGGTATCGCCGGGGTTTCCGAAGGCGTGCTGCGCGGGCTGGTCAATCACGGCGCGCTCGAACCGGTGGAGGTCGATTGCGACCGCCCCTATCCGCCCGCCCGGCCCGATTTCGTCGAGATCGCGCTGAGCGCGCAGCAGCGCGAGGCGGCGGACATCTTCTCCGACGCGGTGCGCAAGGCCGAATTTGCCCCCTTCCTGCTCGACGGGGTGACCGGATCAGGCAAGACCGAAACCTATTTCGAACCCGTCGCCGAAGCGCTGCGGATGGAGCGGCAGGTGCTGGTTCTGCTCCCCGAAATCGCGCTGACCGAAAATTTCCTCCACCGCTTCGAGGAGCGGTTCGGCGCGCCGCCGGTGCTGTGGCATTCCTCGCTCAAATCGACCGAGCGCCGACGCGCCTACCGCGCCGTATCCGAAGGCAGCGCGCAGGTGGTGGTCGGCGCGCGCTCGGCGCTGTTCCTGCCCTTCGCGCGGCTCGGCCTGATCGTGGTCGACGAAGCGCACGAGACCAGCTTCAAGCAGGAAGAGGGCGTGCGCTACAATGCGCGCGACGTCGCGGTGATGCGCGGGCATTTCGAGCAAGTGCCTGTGGTGCTCGCCAGCGCCACCCCCGCGCTCGAGAGCCTGCAGATGGCCGAAAGCGGGATCTATGCGAAGATCGACCTGCCGAGCCGCTACGGCGGGGCGCAAATGCCCACGATAGAGACGATCGACCTGACCGAGGAAAAGCCGCCGCAGGGCATGTGGCTGGCGCAGCGGCTGGTCGACGGGATCGAGGCGCGGCTGGAGCGCGGCGAACAATCGCTGCTGTTCCTCAACCGGCGCGGCTATGCCCCGCTAACGCTGTGCCGCAATTGCGGCTTTCGCTACCAGTGCCCCAATTGCAGCGCGTGGCTGGTCGAACACCGCTTCACCAACCGGCTCGCCTGCCACCATTGCGGGCATGAGGCCCCTGCCCCCAAGACCTGCACCGAATGCGGCGAGCCCGACTGTCTCGTCGCGTGCGGCCCGGGCGTCGAACGGATCGCCGACGAAGTCGCCGAGCGGCTCCCGCAGGCGCGTGTCTTCGTCGCCACTTCGGACACGCTCAATTCGCCCGGCCGCGCGGCGGAGTTCATTGCCGCAGTCGAGGCGCGCGAGGTGGACGTGATCGTCGGCACGCAATTGGTAACCAAGGGGTTCCATTTCCCCGAGCTGACACTGGTCGGCGTGGTCGATGCCGATCTGGGCCTCGAGGGCGGCGATCTGCGCGCGGGCGAGCGGACCTACCAGCAGGTCGCGCAGGTCGCCGGGCGCGCGGGGCGCGGATCGAAACCGGGCGAAGTGCTGCTGCAGACCCGCCACCCCGACGCGCCGGTGATTGCCGCGCTGGCCGCGGGCGACCGCGATGCCTTCTATTCCGCCGAAACCGAGATGCGCCGCGAGGCGGGCGCCCCGCCCTTCGGCCGCTGGGCCTCGATCATCATTTCCAGCGAAGACGATGCCGAGGCGCGCGAGGCATCCAACCGCATCGGTGCCTTCCGCCCCGAGGTCGCCGAATGCATGATCCTCGGCCCCGCGCCCGCCCCGATGGCATTGCTGCGCGGCCGCTATCGCTACCGCTTCCTGATCAACGCGCGGCGCAGCGTGCAATTGCAGCAGGTCATCCGCCGCTGGCTGGCCGCGATCGACCATCCGCCCGGCGTGCGCGTGGCAGTGGATATCGACCCCTATAGTTTCGTTTGATTGTCGCGCGCGGCGTGCCTAGGCTCGGCCGTGTCCGGGCCATCGCAGGGCCTGTTACGGGGGTCTACTTTCCATGCTCAGAATTCTTGCCGCGCTGACGGCCTGTCTTGCCTTGCTCGCCTCGCCCGCGCAGGCCGCTAACGACATCTGGAAGCGCGCCGACACGCAGCATTTCACGATCTATTCGGCTGGCGACGAAGGTGAGTTGACCGATTTCGCCAACGATCTCGAACGGTTCGATGGCCTGCTGCGGTTCTGGTACGACAAGCCCGATCGGCCGGGCAAGGACCCGATCACGATCTACCTGCTCGACGGCAGGCGCGGCGTCCAGAAGCTGGTCGGCTCGCGTTATGTCGCAGGCTATTACTCGTCCGAAATCGAAGGAACCTACGCCATCGCGCATCGCGGCGGCGGCGGGTGGCGCAGCCTGACCGGTCAGCGCGTGCTGTTCCACGAATATGCCCACCATTTCATGTTCAACGAATTCGCCGTCCCTGCACCCGCATGGCTGATCGAAGGGTTCGCCGAATTCCTCGCCACGGTCGAATTCGGCGAGGATGGCAGCTGGACCTATGGCAAGCCCGCCACCCATCGCGGCGCCGAACTGCGCTATTACGACGATGCCCAGATCGAACGCCTGCTCTCATGGCCCGATGAGGAGGGCAGGGTCATCACCGGCTTCTACGGCTGGTCGTGGGGGCTGACGCACATGCTGTACACCGCGCCCGATCGCGGCGCGCGCATTTCCGCCTATATCGACCGGCTCGCCACAGGCGAGAAGCCCCTGCCCGCCGCGCGCACCGTGTTCGGCGATCTGCGCCAGCTCGAACGCCAGCTCGAACGCCACGTGCGCGGGGATATCGAATATGGCGTCTCGGCGGAGCCGTTCCCCTGGTCGCAGGATGTCAGCCTGAGCACCTTGTCCCTCGCCGAGAGCCGGATGCTCGAACTCCGCCTGCGCCGCCTGGGTAGAAACAAGCTCGAAGACACCCGCGACGATCTTGCGGCTTTCGCCCGGGAGGGGGCGCTTAGCGCCGATGCCTATGCCGAAATGGCCATGGCCGAGCTGGGGCTCGAGCAGATAGAGCGCGCGGAATACAAGGAAGAACACAAGGACGACGACGCGGTCGAGGACAAGGAAATGGGCGGCCCCTATTTCGTTGTCGCCGAAGCGGCCGCGGACCGGGCGCTGGCAGTCGATCCGGGCCATTTGCGCGCCAATATCGTCAAGGGCCGCATTCTGAGCCATCGTCTGTACGAAGACGAAAGCACCGATAGCGAAGCCTGGGCGCATGCACGGCGACACTTCCAGATCGCCAACCGGACCGATCCCACCAATGCCGAGGCGCTCTATCGCTTTGCCCTCAGCTACGCACGCGAAGGGCGCGAAGGATCGATGATGCACGATGCCTATCTCGCGGCCTTCAACCGCGCGCCGCAAACCACCGCCTTCCGTATCGGCCTCGCCTATGACCTGGCGCGACTGGGACGGTATGACGATGGCATCGCCCTGTTGCAGATGCTTGCCAACGACCCGCATTTCCCCAAACCGGGCCGCCGCGCGATCGAACGGATCGAGGCCATGCGCGAGAGCGGGGCGAAATTCCCCGACCTCAGCGATATCGACGACGATGACGAGGCAGACGACGACGATTCCGGGGCAGACGACAAGGACTAGGTCGCCGGACCGCGCGGGCATCGCGGGTCATGCGGTCCGTGCAGCGGGAACCCCGGGTTTCTCCGGGACGTTCACCGAGACAGTATGGCCGAAGAACTCGAAGCAGCCCTTCCCGACGATGTCTGCGATCTCGCGGAGCGCATTCTCGGCGCGGCGAGGGATGCGGAGTGGCAGCTGGCGACCGCGGAAAGCTGCACCGGCGGATTGCTCGCCGCGCTGTTCACCGATGTCCCGGGCTACAGCCGTGTCTTCGATCGCGGCTTCGTGGCCTATTCGGACCAGGCGAAATGCGACCTGCTCGGCCTGGCCGACGATTTGGTGGCGAATTGCGGGGCGGTAAGCCGCGCGGTCGCCGAGGCGATGGCCGCGGGCGCGCTCGACCGGTCGCAGGCGCAGCTGGCGATCTCGATCACGGGTTTCGCCGGGCCCGCGGGTGAGGATGACGAGGAAGGCCTCGTCCATCTTGCGCTCGCCGGCGCCGACGGATCGCTGAGCCATCGCGAAGAGCATTTCGGGCCGATCGGCCGCGACGGCGTGCGAATCGCCGCGCTGCGCGCCGCGCTCGACATGCTGCGCGAAAAGCTCGACCTTCCGGCCTAGTCCTGTCCGCCGTCATAGACCGCACGCGCGGCCTCGACCTTGCCGATATTGGCAATCGCCCAATTGCCCAGCTGCGCCACCGGATCGCACAGCGAGCGGCCCAGCGCGGTGAGCGCATAGTCGACCCGCGGCGGCACGCTGGGGGTGACCGCGCGGCTGACCAGCCCGTCGCGCTCCAGCCCGCGCAGCGTGCGCGTCAGCATGCGCTGCGAAATACCCGGGATATCGCGCCGCAATTCGTTGAACCGCCGCGACCCGTCGGCCAGCCCCATCACGACGCGGACCGACCATTTGTCGCCGACACGCGCGAGGATGTCGTTCACCGCGGTGCATTGCGGCGCATTATGAACCTCAAGGGGAACACCCGTGTCCCTATCGGACAACGAAGTGCCTTCTTGCGCGGGGTGGGGTACAGTTTCCATATGGCCTCCAGGTTATCAACAGTAACTATGGAGTTCCCCCTATGCAAATCCTTCGTATCGACAGCTCGACCACCGGCGACCAGTCGATCAGCCGCAAGCTGACCGACGAACTGCTCGCCCATTTCACTGCCAAGCATCCCGAGGCCAAGGTCGTCACGCGCGATCTCGTGGCCGAACCGTTGCCGCATATCGACCCGATTACCACCAGCGCGATCCGCACCCCGCCCGAAACGCATGAGGAAGCGGTTGCCGCGGCCTATCCCGAACAGCGCGCGGTGCTCGACGAATTCCTCGCCAGCGACGTGGTGATCGTCGGCGCGCCGATGTACAATTTCACCATCCCCAGCCAGCTCAAGGCATGGCTCGACCGGCTCGGCGTGCCCGGCGTGACGTTCAAATATGGCGCAAACGGACCCGAAGGCCTGGCGGGCGGCCGCAAGGTCGTGGTCGCCTCCGCGCGCGGCGGCGAATATTCGACCGACCAGCTGGCCGAGAACCAGGAAAGCCTGCTGACCACCTTCTTCGGCTTTATCGGGGTGGACGATCTGCATTTCGTCCGCGTCGAGAAGGCGGGCTTCGGTCCCGAGGTGATCGAACAGGGCATGGATGCGGCGAAGCAGGAAATCGCCAAGCTGTAAGGCACCTTCGCGGGAGCCGGGCATTGGAACAACCATGCCCGGCCCCGTCCTCGTGCCCATCCTTGGCGACCAGCTGACCCGCGACCTTGCCAGCCTGCGCGGGCGCACCAAGGACGATACCGTCATCCTGATGATGGAGGTGTGGGACGAGGCGACTTATGTCCGCCACCACAAGCAGAAGATCGCGCTGATCTTTTCCGCAATGCGCCATTTCGCCGCGGAATTGCGCGGTGCGGGATGGAGCATCGACTACACCGAACTTGGCGATCCGGAGAATGCGGGCAGCTTCACCGGCGAGGTCGCGCGCGCGATCGAACGGCACGAGCCTCGTCTCGTCAGCGTTGTCGAGGCGGGCGAATGGCGCGTCAGGCAGGACATTGAGCAATGGGCGGACAAGTTCGCCTGCGAAATAGAAATCCTGCGCGACGACCGCTTTATCTGCAGTCAGGCCGAGTTCGACGAATGGGCGCAGGACCGCAAGGAGTTGCGGATGGAGTTCTTCTACCGCGAGATGCGCCGCAAGACCGGGCTGCTCATGGCCGAGGACGGCAAGCCCGAAGGCGGCGCGTGGAATTACGATAGCGAGAACCGCAAGCCGCCCAAGGACGGGCTTGCCGCCCCCGAACGACCAAAGTTCGCACCCGATGCCGTGACGCAGGAGGTCATCGAGCTGGTCGAGGCGCGGTTCGGCGACCATTTCGGCTCGCTCGACACATTCGGCTGGCCGGTGACGCGCGACGAGGCCGAAGAGGCCGCCGATGCCTTCTTCGCCGAGCGGATAGAATGCTTCGGCCCCTATCAGGACGCGATGGTCGCGGGCGAGGACGATCTGTTCCATTCGATGCTTTCGACCAGCATCAATCTCGGCCTGCTCGACCCGCTCGAGCTGTGCCGCCGCGCGGAGGAAGCCTATCGCGAGGGGCGCGCGCCGCTCAACAGCGTCGAGGGCTTCATCCGCCAGATCATCGGCTGGCGCGAATATGTCCGCGGCTTCTACTGGCACCAGATGCCGCACTTGCAGGAAGCCAATGCGCTCGACGCGCAGCGCGGCCTGCCCGAGTTTTACTGGACCGGCGAAACCGACATGGCCTGCCTCGCCGACTGCATCCGCTCGACCCGCGACAATGCGCATGCGCACCATATCCAGCGGCTGATGGTGCTCGGCAATTTCGCGCTTCTCGCCGGGGTCAACCCGCGCGAGGTGCAGGACTGGTACCTCGTGGTCTATGCCGATGCCTATGAATGGGTCGAGCTGCCCAATGTGGCGGCGATGATCCTCTATGCCGATGGCGGAAAGCTGGCCTCCAAGCCCTATGCGGCAAGCGGCAATTACATCAACAAGATGAGCAATTACTGCGCGGGCTGCGCTTATTCGCCGAGCAAGAAGACCGGCGAAGGCGCCTGCCCGTTCAATCCGCTGTACTGGCATTTCATGGACCGGCACCGCGAGCGGCTGGAGCAGAACCACCGGATCGGGCGCATCTACGCCACCTGGGACCGGATGGGCGAGGAGCGCCAGCGCGACTGTCTCGACAGCGCCGAGGCCTTCCTCGACACGCTCGAGCCCGCGCAGGCCGGCTGGGCCCGGACGCCGTAAGCGTCGGTTCATCGCAGTTCGCGCCCTGCCCATCCGTATGGCGCCCGACTTGCCCCCGGCGGTTCATTTGCGAGACAGGCTGCGGGCAACACCAGCCCCCGCCTGCGGCCCCGCGCCGCTCGACCAAGCCGTTACCGAATGAAGGGGGCTGATTGACCGCACAGGCGCAATTGGGGAGAAAGCGGCATTCCACATCCGCTCGACGGCCCGTGTCGGTTCGAATTGAAGGAGTATGAATATGATTGCCTTATCCAAGAGTTCGAAGACAGTCGCAGCGCTCGCCGCGCTCGCCCTCCCCCTCGCCGCCGGTGCGCAGGCGCAGGAACTCGATCCGCAGGGCAGTGTACGAAGCGAAGGCGAACCGATGACTGTCGTGGGCACCACGCCCAGCGACCTGACCGGCATGCCCGAAGGCCCCGAATTCGAAGGCGTGATCTCGGCGCGCCAGGATAACAAGATCCAGGTCACCAGCGCCGATGGCATGCGCACAGTCGTAGCTATCAGCCCGGCGACCGAAATCCGCAGCAGCGGCGGCTTCCTCGGTCTCGACAAGGACCAGCTTTCGCCTGCCGACCTGCTCAATGGCCTGCCGGTCGATGTCGAGACGGTCGAATGGGCCGATCGCGGGCTGATCGCCACCAAGATCGCGCTCAAGAGCAAGCATCTCGAAACCGCGCGGATGATTCACAGCGGCACCGACCAGCGCTTTACCGCCAATGAAGCCGCGACCGAGGCGCTGCGCGGCCGCGTCGCGAATATCGACCAGTACAATATCAAGGGCACGACCAACGTCTATTTCGACACGGCCAAGTACAATCTGTCGCAGCAGGCGCGTTACGAGCTGTGCCAGGCCGCGGCGCAGGCCAAGAGTACCGACAACGCGCTGCTGCTGGTGGTCGGCTACACCGATTCGACCGGCGACTATGAATACAACCAGGAGCTGAGCGAGAAGCGCGCCTCGCGCGTGGTCAACTTCCTCCAGCAGGAATGCGACTGGGCACCTTACCGGATGCTGACCCCGACCGGCATGGCCGAGGCCGACCCGGCGGCGGACAACACCACCGAACAGGGCAAGGCGCAGAACCGCCGCGTGGCGGTCAACATCCTCGTCAGCAAGAGTGTCGACGGGATGAACTCGGGCCTCTGATCGGGCTGCGAATTCGGATCATGCGGGGCGGGCCTTGGGTCCGCCCCGGTTTGATTCAGGCGGGCTGCGCGGCGGCGTCCTGCTGTTTGGCGAGCTTATGCTCGTCCTCGATCATGCCGTGTTTCCAATAGCTGGAAAGGTAGAGATCGGCGGGCGCGAGCGCGAGTTCGCCGCGCAGATATTCGCGCAGCCGCTTCATTGCGGAAAATTCGCACGCTGCCCATGCGGCGAGCGCGCCTTCGGGCCGCGCGGCATTGCGCAATGCATCGACCAGCAGCGCGGGCCGCTGCCCCGGCTCGGAATTGACCAGCCAGGCGATCTCGACACCCTCGGGCGCAGCGATGTCCTGCCGGTCGCGTTCGTCCTGGATCTCGATCGCGGCGAACCCGCGCGCATCGGCCGGCAATGCTTCGAGATTGACCCCAATCGCCGGCAGCGCAGTCATGTCGCCCGCCACGAGATAGAAATCGCGCCCTTGCGGCAGCGGCTTGGGCAGGCCCGGACCGCCCACCTCGATCGTGTCGCCGGGGGTGGCCGACAGCGCCCAGCGGGTCGCCGGGCCCGCAGCCTCGCCGCCGTGCAGGGCGAAATCGATCGCGATCGCATCCTCGGCCTGGTGGCGGATGGTATAGGTGCGGACCACCGGCTTGCCGCCCGCGGTGGCCGGGGCCAGCATGAGCTTGACGTAGCCGCCTGCGAAATCGGGCGGAAACCCCGCCAGGCCCGGACCACCGAGTGATACCCGGATCATCGAGGGCGAAAGGGACTGGCGCGAGAGGACGGTAAGCGTCCGCGGGGAAGGTCTGGTGCTCATGACCTCCAGTTAATGCGAATCATTCGCAAAACAAGGAGTGCAACCGTTGGCGCGTCCCTTTTCTTATTCGACAGACCTACTCACCCGAACCAGATTGTTTCTATCGAATTTCAGAAAGTTTTCTATGAAAACGTCAAATAGAATAAAATTCCTGCGATTACGAAAAGCGTAATCAATAATAAGGAAAGTATGAGTCTTACCGACCTATACCATACCTCGCCTTTCCTAACCCTATCCCACTCGCACTTCAGAACCTTCTTCGTTTTATTTGTTAGCTCCCTTTCTAGTCTCAATATTTCTTCCCTAGAGAATTCTTCAGAATCGGAGTACTTTTCAATTTCGTCGATTACTGATAGTAACTCTTGAGAGGGAGTTTCCCTCTCGTTTAACCTCAATCGAATGCGGAATAGCGCAGTGTTGGCGCTAAGAACGGCGAGATCGTTATCCTTCTTATCTTCCTTTCCATCAGCGCCACGAACTGTGATTCGTAGTGATTGGAGTGCGTTTGCAAGCAGCAACGCCACCTCACTTCGCAAGCTATCTATCCATGCCTGACGAAACTCCGATACTTTCGCTTCTTTTGAGACGACAAGACTCAGCAAACCAACCAAAGCAGCAATGGATGCGGCGATTACCGTCGCAAGCGGCGCGTATAGTGAGTCATTCATCAGGTAAGGATGATCTAACCAATGTAATTAGTCGACCCTTAAGGGCCACAATCATCGAAAGGTGAGCCTCTCCCGCGCTCTAGCGAAAAGCGTCTCTCGCCGCTTCGGTCAATACGGCCATCACATCGCGCCACGGGCCATGACCATAGCTGATCCGCGCGACGCCCAGCGCGGCCAGTTCGGCAGTCGTACCGCGGCCCGGCGCCCACAAGACGTTGACCGGCAGCGGCGAGGCCTCGCAGATCGCGCGGATCGTCGCATGGTCGCCGAGGAAGGGAACGAACAGGCTGCGCGCGCCCGCTTCGGCAAAAGCAGCGGCGCGCGTCAGCACGTCTTCGACCAGCGCGGGCGTGTAGTCCTTGGGATCGCGTCGGAGATAGACGTCGGTGCGCGCATTGACGTGAATGCCGGTGGCGGCCGCGGCAGCAACCCGCTCCGCCGCCTGCGCAACGGGGAGCAGCCCGGTTTCGCCGGGCATGCGGTCCTCCATATTGATCCCGCTCGCGCCCGCATCGTGCGCCTTGCCCACCGATGTTCCGACTGCGACGGGGGTATCGCCATAGCCGGCCTCCATGTCGATGCTCACCGGCAGGTCGGTGACCGAAAGGATGCGGGTGAGGTTTTCGAGCGCGATCTCGAGCGGGAGCGTCTCCCCATCGCTGAACCCGTTGGCCTCGGCCACACCCCAGCTGCCCGTCGCGATGGCTTTCGCCCCCGCCCCAGCCACCGCGCGGGCGCTGCCGGCGTCCCAGATATTGTACAGCACCAGCGGATCGCCCGGTACATGCAGCGCGGTGAATGCGTCGATCCCGTCCATCATTTCGTCTCCCGTTCGAGCAATTCGCGCTTGATGTCCTGGCCATAGGCATAGCCGCCCAGATCGCCGCCCTTGCGCACGACGCGGTGGCAGGGGATCAGCACCGCGACATTGTTGCGCGCATTGGCGCTGCCCGCGGCGCGCACCGCCTTGGGATTGCCCGCGGCCGCGGCGATTTCGGCATAGGTGCGCGTTTCGCCCGGCGGGATCGCGCGCAAGGCTTCCCAGCACGCTTCCTGGAAAGCGGTGCCCTTCACGTCGAGCGGGATATGCGCGAAATCGCCCGGCGCCTCGACGCTGGCGACGACGTCGGCAAGCAGTTTCCCGAACGCCGCGCCGCCCTCGACCAGATCGGCCTTGGGGAAGCGGCGGCGCAATTCGCTCTCGTCTTCGCCGAAGGACAGGCGGCACACACCCTTGTCGGTCGCCGCCACCAGCATCGCTCCCATCGTGGTGTCCACCACCGCCCAGCGGATTGTCGCCCCCGCCCCGCCATTCGCCCATGCACTTGCCGTCATGCCCAGCCGTCCTTTCGTATTCTCGTAAAAGCGCGAGGCCGAGCCGTAGCCCGCCTCGTAGATCGCGCCGGTCACGCTGTCGCCGCCCGACAGCGCATCGCGCGCGCGTTGCTCGCGCAAGGCGCGGGCATAGGCGGCGGGCGAAAGACCGATCGCGCGTTTGAACACCCGCTGGAAATGCGCGGGCGAATAGCCGGTCAGCTGCGCCAGCGCGGCGAGCGAGGGCGTATCTTCGGCCTGGCGGATCTCGTCTATCGCCGCCAGCACCGCCGCCTCGTCGCGCCCGACATCGTCGGGCAGGCACCTCTTGCAGGCGCGCAAGCCCGCACTCCGCGCCTGCGCGCCATCGACATAGAAGCGCACATTGCCGCGATCGGGATGCCGCGCGGCGCAGGACGGGCGGCAATAGATGCCCGTCGTCAGCACGCCGGTCACGAAGCGCCCGTCGAAACTGCGATCGCGCCGCTTGACCGCCGCCCAGGCGGTATCGTCGGAGATGGCATCACTCATGGTCGGCCCCATCATAGCGCTCGATCCGCGCCGCGAAACAGCCATGCATCGCATTATGCGCATCGACATAGGCGACCCTGTCATCGGTCAGCAGTGCGCGGACGACCCGGTCGACATCGTCCTGCAGCGCGAGCGAGGCAGTATGGAGGCAGCCGCCGGCATCGTATCCGCGCAGCGCAATCGGCCGCCCGCGCAGGATAGGCGGCATTTCGTCGATATAGTCCGCCGCTTCGCGCGCGTCCTTGCGCACATAGATCGCGAAGGCGTTGCGATAGGGAGTATCAACCGCGTGGTTGGTATAGTGGGTGAGCACCAGTTCATCGCCCGGGTCCGCATCGCGCAGGCTGACCCGGCACGGATAGCGCCCCTCCTCCCCCGCGATTACCTTGTGCGTGAGCGAGTGGGCGAGCGCCGTTTCGTCGCTGGCGAAAAACCGGGCGAACTGGCCGGGCTCGAGGCCCTGGATCCGATAGGTCATCAATGGCTCCTTGCTGAACTCTCCGGAGCCTTCTGCCCGCGCCGCGGCGGGCGGGCATCCCGCGGCTTGCGGTCAAAGCGAATGATCGTCACAAGACGGCCCGATGGGACGCATTCCAACCTTTCTCGCCGCGCTGCTGGTGCTGCTCGTACCGGTGCTGGCGCAGGCCGAGCCTGCGGATATCGATGCCGCCGCGCGCGGCGTGGTGCGCGTGATCATCATCGGCGAGGATGGCGAGGAACTGGTCCCGATCAGCCACGGCACCGGCTTTGCCGTCGCGAGCGACCAGGTGGTGACCAATGCGCATGTGCTGCGCGATGCCCTGCGCGACGATGCGCTGCGCATCGGCATCATCCCCAGCGGCGGCGGCGAGGCGGTCTATGGCCAGCCGATCGCGGTCAGCCCGCGCAACGACCTGGCGCTGATCCGCATCACCGGTGCCTTGCGGCTGCCCCCGCTGGTGCTGGCCGGCGGCGTCCCGCCCGACAGCGGTGAAGTGACCAGCGTCGGCTATCCGATGAATGTCGACCGCGCGCAGGGACTCGACCTGAGCGATATTTTCCGCAGTCAGCCGCCGGTCAAGAGCCGCGGCTATGTCTCGGGCGCGCGGCCCAGCCGCCAGTTCGACACCATCCTCCACACCGCCCCGATCGCGCGGGGCAATTCGGGCGGCCCGCTGCTCGACCCATGCGGGCGCGTGGTCGGGGTCAACAGCTTCGGCGCAGACAATGACGGCGGCGATGCCGAATTCTTCTTCGCGGTCTCCAATCGCGAACTCCTGCCCTTCCTGCGTGCCAATGGCGTCGAACCGCGCGTCAACGGCAGCACCTGCCGATCGATGGCCGATCTCGATGAGGCCGAGCGCGAGCGCCTGCAGCGCGAACAGATGGCCGCGCGCGCCGATATGGCGCAGCGCTCCGAAGTGCAGCGGACCAAGCGCGAGCGCGCGCTGCTCGAGGCCGAACAGGGGGTGATCGTCGAGCGCGAGGACCGCGTGTTCCTCGCCTTCGTGCTGCTGCTGGTCGCCTTCGGCCTCGGCCAATGGGCGCTGACGCTATGGCGCGCCGAGCCGCGCGACGAAAAGCGGCTGCGGCTGGTCGGCGGGGCGACGCTAGTGGTCGTGCTGGTGGCGCTGGCCGCCTATCTCACCCGTCCCGGCCTCGACGAGATCGACCGCCGCGTGGCTGCCGCGATGGCCGATGGCGCGGGCGATCCGGCAAGCGGCGACACCCCCGCATCGGGCGCGGCGGCGCTGCTGTGTACGCTCGTGCCCGAACGCAGCCGCGTGACCAGCGCCAAGGTGGAGGATATCGAGTTCGACTGGACCGCAGACGGCTGCGTCAACACGCGCACGCAATACGGCTTTGCCGGGGGCAGCTGGAGCCGGGTCTTCGTCCCCAATTCGGAAGACGCGGTGTCGGTCAACAGCTTCGACCCCGACCGGCGCATCTTCCGCACCGAACGCTACCTCCTCCCGCGCGGTGCGATGAGCGAAGCGCGGGAGGCACGCGGTAAATATTCCGCGCCCGAATGCGGCAGCGACCAGGCCGCCGCGCAGCTGGGCGAGCTGCAGAGCGAAGTGCTGGCCCAGCTTCCGCGTGAAGCGAACGAGCGGCTGGTCTACGAATGTAACGCGCGCAATTAGGCCGCCAGCGGTTCGCCGGTCAGCGTGATGCGGTGCATTTCGCGCGCGTGGCCCTGGTAATCGTTCATCGCCAGGTGCCAGGTGGTGCGGTTGTCCCAGATCGCGACCGATCCCGGTTCCCACGCCACGCGGCAGGTATTCTCGGCCGCGGTCGCCGCATCGCACAATCGCTGGAGCAGCGGCAGGCTTTCCTCGCATGACTTGCCGACGATATGCATGGTGAAAGCGCTGTTCACATAAAGCAGCTTGCGCCCGGTCTGCGGGTGGCGGATCACGATCGGGTGCGTCGCGCCGGTCTTGAGCGCCTGACCGCGCAGGTCGCTGCCCATGTCAGTTTTGGCGTAGAGACCGCCTTCGTCATAGATATGGTCGGCGGTATGGAACGCCTCGAGCCCCTCGATCTCGGCCTTGAGGTCGTCGGGCAGCGCGTCATAGGCTTCGCCCATATGCGCCCATAGCGTGTCGCCGCCGCTGGGCGGCAGCGTCCGCGCGACGAGGATCGAGCCCATCGCGGGCACCTGGTCGTAGGAATGGTCGGTATGCCACCCGCCGCCGATATTGGTGACCTGGTCGGCGCGTTTGCGGACCACGGCAATCTCGGGGTGTTCGTCGGTCAGCGGGAAGTAATTGTTGATGTCGATCCCGCCCCAGCGCTGGGCGAAAGCGATATGCGCTTCCGGCGTGAAATCGTCCTGACCGCGAAACAGCGCGACACCGTGCGTGTATATCGCCTGCTTGATCGCGGTGAGCGTATCGCCCTCCGCCTCGGCCAGATTCACATCCTCGACTTCGACCCCGCATTTGGGGGCCAGTGGCACCACTCTCATCGCTCTCTCCCGCGTGACTGGTTGCGTTATGCCACTTAACTTACGCCGCTTGCCGCCAGAGTCCAGCACCCCGGCCCGGAGTCGGCTTGCCATTGCGAGGGGGCTTTGCTAGGCGCGCGCCGACCTTGCCGGGGTGACTCTCGTTCGCCCACGACCGGCTTGGATCGCACAGACTTTTCTTCCGGACCCGAGAGGACCTCAAGCGCGTGGATATTTCCGCCGGTATTCAGGCTAGCCTGGCAGGGCGTTACGCTTCGGCCCTGTTCGACCTCGCTAGCGAAAACGGAACCGTGACCGCGGTCGAATCGGACCTCGACAAGATCGAGGCCGCGCTCGCCGAATCGGCCGAGCTCGCCGCAGTCACGACCAACCCCAAGGTCTCGCGCAGCGATGCGAAAAAGGCGCTGTGGGGCGTTTCGGCGATCCTCGGCCTGACCGAGCTGTCGCAGAACTTCCTCGGCGTGCTGGCGCAGAACCGCCGGCTGAACCAGCTGCCCAAAGTGATCGCCGCGTTCCGCGCGATCGCCGCCGCGCAGCGCGGTGAAGTCACTGCCCAAGTGACCAGCGCGCATGCGCTGACCGATGCGCAGCTGGCCGATCTCAAGGCCAAGCTGACCGCCCGCGAGGGCCGCACCGTCAAGCTTTCCACGAAGGTCGAGCCCGATCTGCTCGGCGGCCTCGTCGTCACCATCGGCTCGAAGCGCATCGACGCCTCGATCCGCACCCGTCTCAATTCGCTTTCGCAAGCCATGAAGGCTTAAAGGACACACATCATGGATATCCGCGCCGCAGAAATCTCCAAGGTCATCAAGGACCAGATCGCCAATTTCGGGACCGAAGCCGAAGTCAGCGAAGTCGGCACCGTGCTGTCGGTGGGTGACGGCATCGCCCGCATCCACGGCCTCGACAACGTGCAGGCCGGCGAGATGATCGAATTCGCCAACGGCGTTCAGGGCATGGCGCTGAACCTCGAAGCCGACAATGTCGGTGCGGTGATCTTCGGCTCGGACCAGGAAATCGGCGAAGGCGACAGCGTCAAGCGGACCAACACCATCGTCGACGTCCCCGTCGGCAAGGGCCTGCTCGGCCGCGTGGTCGATGCGCTCGGCAACCCGATCGACGGCAAGGGCCCGATCGAATCGACCGAACGCCGCCGCGTCGAAGTGAAGGCGCCGGGCATCATCCCGCGCGAATCGGTCAGCGAACCGGTGCAGTCGGGCCTCAAGGCCGTCGACGCACTCGTCCCCGTCGGCCGCGGCCAGCGCGAACTGATCATCGGCGACCGTCAGACCGGCAAGTCCGCCGTCGCGATCGACACCTTCATCAACCAGAAGGAAGCCAATGCGGGCGACGACGAAGGCAAGAAGCTTTACTGCATCTACGTCGCCGTCGGTCAGAAGCGCTCGACCGTCGCGCAGATCGTCAAGCAGCTCGAAGAAAACGGCGCGATGGAATATTCGATCGTCGTCGCCGCGACCGCTTCGGAGCCCGCTCCGCTGCAGTATCTCGCGCCCTACACCGGCTGCGCGATGGGCGAGTTCTTCCGCGACAACGGCATGCACGCCGTGATCGTGTATGACGACCTTTCCAAGCAGGCCGTCGCCTACCGCCAGATGTCGCTGCTGCTTCGCCGCCCGCCGGGCCGCGAAGCCTATCCGGGTGACGTGTTCTATCTCCACAGCCGTCTGCTCGAGCGCGCGGCGAAGATGAGCAAGGCCGAAGGCGGCGGTTCGCTGACCGCGCTGCCGATCATCGAAACGCAGGCAGGCGACGTGTCGGCCTACATCCCGACCAATGTGATCTCGATCACCGACGGCCAGATCTTCCTCGAAACCGACCTGTTCTACCAGGGCATCCGTCCGGCGATCAACGTCGGCCTGTCGGTCAGCCGCGTCGGCGGTGCCGCGCAGACCAAGGCGATGAAGAAGGTGTCGGGCTCGATGAAGCTCGACCTCGCGCAGTACCGTGAAATGGCGGCCTTCGCGCAGTTCGGCTCGGACCTCGATGCCGCCACGCAGAAGCTGCTCAACCGCGGTGCGCGCCTGACCGAGCTGCTCAAACAGCCGCAGTTCTCGCCGATGCCGTTCGAAGAGCAGACAGTGTCGATCTTCGCCGGCACCAATGGCTATATCGACAGCGTTCCGGTCGACCGCGTGACCGATTACGAAGCCCAGATGCTCAGCTTCATGCGGTCCGAACATGCCGACGTGCTTGAAGAAATCCGCACCACGGGCAAGTTCGAAGACGACACCAAGAACAAGGTCGTCGACGCGCTCAAGACCTTCGCGAAGCAGTTCGCCTGATCGCACGATGAGCTACACTGTCTTCGCCACCATCCGGGTCAAGTCGGAGCATATGGAGGCCGCTTGCCAAGCGGTGGCCGCCATCGTGCCGATGACCCGTGGCGAAGATGGGTGCATCGCGTTCGAGCCGCGCCGCGCCGCGGACGGTTCGAGCACGATCATGATTTTCGAAGAGTGGGCGGATCGCGATGCATTCGATTTCCATCACGCTCAGGAATACACCAAGGACGTCTTCGCTCGATACGAGAACTGGCTCGCTGGCGCGCCGGAACTCGTCGAAGTGAAGTCGCTGGAAGGCTGAACGAACATGGCTAGCCTCAAAGAACTCAAGGGCCGTATCAACTCGGTCAAGTCGACCCAGAAGATCACCAAGGCCAAGCAGATGGTCGCGGCTGCGAAGCTGCGCCGCGCGCAGGCCGCGGCAGAAGCTGCGCGTCCCTATGCCGAACGGCTGTCAGGCGTGATGGCATCGCTGGCCGGCAAGGTCAGCGGCGACAGCGCCCCGCGCCTGCTGCGCGGCACCGGATCGGACAAACGCCACCTGCTGGTGGTGGTCAACACCGACAAGGGCCTGTGCGGCGGTCTCAACGCCAACATCGTCAAGGCCGCCAAGGTCAAGGCGCGCGCGCTGATCGCCGAGGGCAAGGAAGTGCGCTTCTACCTCGTCGGCAAGAAGGGCCGCGCCCCGATCAAGCGCGACTATGCCGAGCGGATCGAAAATTGGTTCGACACTTCCGAAGTCCGCCAGCCGGGCTTCGAGGAAGCCGAAGCGATCGCCGACGATTTGATCGCGCGGTTCGAGCAGGGCGAATTCGATGTCGCCCATCTCGTCTACCCGATCTTCAAGTCGGCGCTGGCGCAGGACCCGACCGTCGACCAGCTGATCCCCGTCCCCTCGCCCGAAGGCGATACGGGAACCGCGGGCGATGCGGTGGTCGAATACGAACCGGGCGAGGAAGAAATCCTCGAGGAACTGCTCCCGCGTTACGTCAAGACGCAGCTGTTCGCTTCGCTGCTCGAACGCGAGGCGTCCGAACAGGGCGCGTCGATGACCGCAATGGACAATGCCACGCGCAATGCCGGCGACCTGATCAGCAAGCTGACCATCCAGTACAACCGCAGCCGCCAGGCCGCCATCACCACCGAGCTGATCGAGATCATCGCCGGTGCGGAAGCTCTCTAAGGACCCGATGTGAACAAGCTTGCCCTCCTCCTCCCCCTCGCGCTGCTGACTGCCTGCGGCGAAGAACCCGCCGCGCAGACCGCGCCCGAACAGGTCGTGACGCCCGAGCCGATCCAGACGCTGCCCGCGCCCGACCAGGCGCTGCTCACTGCGAAATACGCCGAAGCCTGCCCCGAAGACGAGGCAGTCAACACCGCGATTTGCAAGCGCGCCGGCATGGGTTCGCCCGATGTCGTGTGCGAATTCGGCCTCGGTGACGACGAATATCTTCGCAACAAGGCGACCCTTACTGCTGGCGAAGGCGAATGGGCCTTTGCCGATCCGGAAAATGTCTGCGTCGGCTAAGGCGCATTAAACCCCAAGTCAGGACATAGATCATGGCCACCGCACCCGTACTCAACCAATCGCCCAACGGCACCATCAGCCAGGTCATCGGCGCTGTCGTCGACGTGCAGTTCGAAGGTGAACTGCCCGCCATCCTGACCGCGCTCGAAACGAAGAACGGCGCCAACACGCTGGTCCTCGAAGTCGCGCAGCACCTCGGTGAAAACACCGTACGTACCATCGCGATGGACGCGACCGAAGGTCTCGTCCGTGGCCAGGAAGTCGTCAACACCGGCTCGCAGATCTCGGTCCCCGTCGGCCCGAAGACGCTTGGCCGCATCATGAACGTCATCGGCGAGCCGATCGACGAACGTGGCCCGGTCGGCGCCGACCAGACGATGCCGATCCACGCCGAAGCCCCGCTGTTCGTCGACCAGTCGACCGAAGCGGCCATCCTCGTCACCGGCATCAAGGTCATCGACCTGCTCGCGCCCTATGCGCGTGGCGGCAAGATCGGCCTGTTCGGCGGTGCCGGCGTCGGCAAGACCGTGCTGATCCAGGAACTGATCAACAACATCGCCAAGGGCCATGGCGGCGTGTCCGTCTTCGCCGGTGTCGGTGAGCGTACCCGCGAGGGTAACGACCTCTATCACGAATTCCTCGACGCCGGCGTTATCGCCAAGGACGCCGACGGTAATGCCATCTCCGAAGGTTCGAAGGTTGCGCTGGTGTTCGGCCAGATGAACGAACCGCCGGGCGCACGTGCCCGCGTCGCGCTGTCGGGTCTGACCATGGCGGAATATTTCCGCGACGTCGAAGGCCAGGACGTGCTGTTCTTCGTCGACAACATCTTCCGCTTCACGCAGGCGGGTTCGGAAGTGTCGGCGCTGCTCGGCCGTATTCCTTCGGCCGTGGGCTACCAGCCGACGCTGTCGACCGACATGGGCAATCTGCAGGAACGCATCACCTCGACCAACAAGGGTTCGATCACCTCGGTCCAGGCGATCTACGTTCCCGCCGACGACCTTACCGACCCGGCCCCGGCAACCTCCTTCGCCCACCTCGACGCGACCACCACGCTCAACCGTGCGATTTCGGAACTGGGTATCTACCCGGCCGTCGATCCGCTCGATTCGACCAGCCGCGTGCTCGAACCGCGCGTCGTCGGCGAAGAGCATTACAACACCGCCCGCCGGGTCCAGGAAACGCTGCAGAAGTACAAGAGCCTGCAGGACATCATCGCCATCCTGGGCATGGACGAGCTGTCGGAAGAAGATAAGCTGACCGTGGCCCGCGCGCGCAAGATCCAGAAGTTCCTGTCGCAGCCGTTCCACGTCGCCGAGGTGTTCACCAACATCCCCGGCCAGTTCGTGCAGCTCGAAGACACGGTCGCCTCGTTCAAGGCAGTCGTCGACGGCGAATACGATCACCTGCCCGAAGCCGCCTTCTACATGGTCGGCGGTATCGATCAGGCAGTCGAGAAGGCCAAGAAGCTGGCCGAGGACTCGTAAGCAGTTTGCTACGGAGACCTAGCCATTTTCTATGTGCGGCTGGAGGCGTGGCCTTAGGTATTATGGCCACGCCGTCGCATGCTGCTGATCTGGAAGAACTGGGTCGAGAAGCGGTGATTGAACTCTGTCCGAGGCTGATGGATATTGAGACACCGTTGGCCGAAGAAAGCCAGATTGTGTCGCGCGGGTATTCCTCGGAAGGAACACACGAACACGCCCGGGCTGGCACTGTTGATTACGTGTTTCGGCAAGCTGACGACGGTGAAATCCGGATCGGCAATTCTTGGGATGCCAATTTTTGTCAGGTGAGCGTGGATGGACCAGGCGCAAGGCGCGCCTTCGATGGAATGCTCGCGGATTACAGGCTAATTGATAATACGCTTTTTCCGGACCCGACTGCACCATCGCCGGATGAGCGCCTTGAATTGACCACGCTTCGCACTCCGGCCATCGATGAAGTTTATCTGGGGGTCCAGTTCTTCGACGCAAGCGCCATCGATGCGGGAGCACCTTTGATAATCCAGCAATACCTGCTTGAGGAATGACATGCCACTGCACTTCGAACTCGTAACTCCCGCCAAGCTGGTCCGCTCCGAAGACGTCCACATGGTCGTCGTACCCGGTGCGGAAGGCGAATTCGGCGTGCTCGAAGGCCACGCGCCCTTCATGTCGACGATCCGCGACGGATCGGTGCAGATCTACAAGACCGAAGGCGCCGCGCCCGAACTGGTCGAAGTCCGCGGCGGTTTCGCCGAGGTCGGCGAAAACGGCCTGACGGTCCTCGCCGAACACGTCGAGGGCTGAGGCTTTCGCCCCATACCGAACACGAAGGGCGGCCCTGCGGGGTCGCCCTTTTCGTTTGCGCGCCCTATCGCCTACCCCGCGTGGGTTAGGCTAAAGTTTACCACGCTGCGCCACAGAGCATGGCGACAGGTGGGGGCCAGCACGCCATGAAGGCGCAAATCGTGAAGTCCAGTGATCCGCAAACCGGTTTCCGGTCGCGCGCCGATGCGGTCAGCGTGGTCCTGCTCCTGACAGTCTGTGCGCTGGTGATCCGCCTGCCGTTCCTGGGCGATGCCAATGCCGATATCGACGAACAGCTCTATTCGCTGATCGGCAATGCCATGCTCGATGGCAAGCTGCCGTTCGTCGACCTATGGGACCGCAAGCCGGTCGGCCTGTTCCTGCTCTATGCGCTGGCGCATGCCATCGGGGGACCCTCGCCGCTGGCCTATCAGTTGTTCGCGACCGGTTTCGCTGTGCTCGGCGCCATGCTCACACGGCATCTGGCGCTGACGCTGGTCGACCGGACCGTCGCGATGGGAGCCGGTGTTCTTTATCTCATCCTGATGGCGCTCTACGGCCCGCATTCGGGCCAGACCGAGATTTTCCATGTCCCCGCCATGCTGGCGATGGCGATCCTCGTGCGCGATCCCAGCCATCCGCATGCGATCCGCCGCGCGCTTGCCGCCATGCTGATCGGCGGACTGGCGCTGCAGATCAAATATACCGTGGTGCCGCAATGCGCGTTCTTCGGCCTGTGGGCGCTGTGGGGCCAGTACGGGCGCGATCGGTCGCTTGTCCGGCTCGCCAGGCTGGGCGCCGCCTTTGCCGCTCTCGGGCTGCTGCCTACGGCGCTGGTCGGCCTGTCCTATCTCGCGATCGGCGAATGGGACGCCTTCTGGTTTGCGAATTTCGTCAGCTTCTTCGACCGGCTGCCCTCCCCCGCGGGGCGCTTCTCGGCGCACTGGCTGTACCAGCTCCCGCTTGTCGCCCTCGCGGGTCTGGGTGCCTATGCGGCGCTGCGGCGGATGGGTATCCCCACCGACCGACGCACCTACGCCTTCTATGCCGCCTGGCTGCTCGCCAGCCTTGCCACGGTATTCCTGCCCTCCACCGTCTATGCCTATTACTATGCCGCGCTGGTCCCGGCGACGATCCTGCTCGCGCTGCCGTTTCTCGACCGGCGCGGGCCGCTGCGGCTGGCGCCGATGCTGGCCGCGATCGCGATCTGCTTTTCGCTGCTCTATTACGGCACAAGGGTGGACGCGACGCAGCGTTCGCGCGCCGGCATGGCGCAGCTGGTGGCCACGATCAGCCCGCTGGTCGACGACCGCACGCGCTGCCTGTGGGTCTTCGACGGGCCCACCGCGCTCTACCGCGAAACGGGCAGCTGCCTGCCGACGCGGTTCATCTATCCCGACCACCTCAACAATGCGCTCGAACGCGATGCGCTCGGCATCCGGCAGATTGACGAGGTCCGCCGGATCCTGTCGCGCCCGCCGCCAGTGATCGTGACTGCGGACATTCCCTTCACCACGCAGAACGAGGAGGTGAAGGCGCTGGTGATGCAGACCGTGACGCGCGATTACGAACGCCGGTCGCATGCCCGAATCCATGCCCGCACGATCTCGGTCTGGGTGCTGCGCGACGGGTCTGCCGAAACCGACTGACGGGTCGCCGCCGGAAGGATTTCGCCAAAACGAGCCGCCCCCTTGCTCCTTCCTGTCGCCTTTGCGCATAAGGCGTCCAAGACTCAGGAGACAGCCCTTGAAACTCGTATCCGCGCTGGCCATTGCCGCTGCCATGACGCTTGCACCCCAAACGCCCGCCGCCGCGCAGGACGGCATCCCCGGTCCCGAGGACGACAGCTACATCTGGCTCGAGGAGGCGCGCAGCGATGAAGCGCTCGACTGGGTGCGCAGCGAGAACGAACGGACGATGGAGCTCATCGCTGGCGACCCGCGATTCGACGCGGTCAAGGCCGAGGCGCTGGCGATCTACGACAGCGAGGATCGCATTCCCTATGTGACGATCCGCCCCGACGGGCTGTATAATTTTTGGCAGGACAAGCAGAACCCGCGCGGGCTGGTCCGCCGCACCACGCTGGACAGCTACCGCACCGACGACCCGCAGTGGGAAACCGTGCTCGACGTCGATGCGCTGGCAGAAGCCGAAGGCCGCGAATGGGTCTACAAGGGCAGCACCTGCCTGCCGCCGCAGGAGCGCATGTGCATGATCGCGCTGAGTGACGGGGGTGAGGACGCCACCGTGCTGCGCGAGTTCGACATGGCCACCAAGAGCTTCGTCGAGGACGGCTTCCTCCTCGACCAGAAGAGCCAGGGCGGGATCGAATGGGTCGATGCCGATACGCTGCTGGTCAGCCGCGATTTCGGCGAAGGCACGCTGACCGAGAGCCAGTATCCGCGCACATCGCGCATCTGGAAACGCGGCACCGCGATCGAGGACGCGCAGGAAATCTGGCGCGGCGAGGAAGCCGACGTCTGGTCGAGCGCCACATTGCTGCGCGATCACACCGGCACCGCGCATGGCTATTACGCCTTCCGCGCGACCAGCTTCCACGAAACCGAATATTTCTGGCAGCATGAGGGCGAATGGCTGCGGCTCGACATGCCGCTCAAGGCCGCGCCCTACGGGCTGATCGATGGGCAATTGCTGTTCTCGACCGATGTCGATTGGGAAACGCAGGGCCAGACCTTCCCCGCCGATGCGCTGGTGTCGGTCGATCTCGAAGCGTTCAAGGCCGACCCGAACGGTGCGACCAAGACGCTCGTCTGGGCCCCCGAAGACAAGCAGACCAAGCAGGGTGCGGCGAATACCGCCGAAAGCCTCTATGTCAGCCTGCTCGACAACGTTCGCGGCCGCGTGCTCAAGTTCGACCATGTCGATGGCGCATGGGTTTCGAGCGAGATCGCACTGCCTGACAATTCGACCGTGGGCGTGCAGACCGCGTCGGAGAGTTCGGACGAGATCATGTATTCGGTGACCGATTTCCTCACGCCCTCAACGCTCTATTATTCGGACGGCAGCGCCGCGCCCGAGGTGATCAAGACCTCGCCCAGCTATTTCGATGCGACAGGCATGGAAGTCGAACAATACGAAGCGACCAGCGCCGACGGGACGAAGATCCCCTATTTCCTCGTCAAGCCCGAGGGCATGGTGATGGACGGGACCAATCCCACGCTGCTGACCGGCTATGGCGGCTTCCAGGTCCCGCGCCTGCCCTCCTACCTCGGTTCGATCGGCAAGATCTGGCTCGAGCGCGGCGGCGCCTATATCCTCGGCAATATGCGCGGCGGTGGCGAATTCGGCCCCGGCTGGCACCAGAGCGCGATCCGCGAGAACAAGCAGCGCACCTGGGACGATTTCCTCGCCATCGCCGAGGATGCGATCGCGCGCGGGATCACCAGCCCCGACCATCTCGGCATCCAGGGCGGCTCGCAGGGCGGATTGCTGGTGGGCACCGCCTTCACCCAGCGTCCCGACCTGTTCAACGCGGCGATCGTGCAAATCCCGCTGTTCGACATGCTGCGGTATCACGTGATCGGGCGCGGCGCGTCGTGGACGGGCGAATATGGCGATCCGCGCATCGACGAGCAGCGCGCCTGGATCGAGCCCTATTCACCCTATCAGAAGCTGCTCGAGGGCAAGGACTACCCCGCGCCCTTCTTCTGGGCCTCGACCGCCGATGACCGCACGCACCCGGCGCATGCGCGCAAGGGCGCCGCGCGGGTCAAGGAACTGGGGCAGGAGTATTACTACTTCGAGGACATGACCGGCGGCCATTCGGGCGGCGTCGACAACGAACAGCGCGCCAAGATCCAGGCGCTGCAGATGGTCTATCTGCTGCAGCGACTGGCGGACTGATCAGCGCGGCCTGCGCGTCGGGGCGTGGAAATCGGGCGGCTTGTCGGCCACCCATTCCACGAACCGCGCCAGCGCCTCATCGGCGAGCAATGCCTCGCGGTCCGCGCCGATCCGTGCCAGCTGCGCATTGGTGAAATTGGCGTGGATCGCGCGGTGGCAGATCGGGTGGAGCGGTACGGTCTCGCGCCCCTTCTTGGCCTTGGGCACGGGGTGATGCTGCTGGACCTTGCGCCCCAGCGCGCGCCCACACAGCCAGCAGCTATCGGGTTCGGCGGTCGGCGCGGTCGGTCTCCCAGCTAAACAGCTCGTCCGAGCGCGGGAAATGGGCTTCGGCCAGATCGTAGTCGATCGAGACGGTATCTGCATCGTCGCAGAGCTGGAGGCCGATCACCTTCTCGCCGTCGAGCACTATCGCGCCGTCGCTGATCGCGGGATTGTTCGGTTCTCCGGCGGCGAAATTGGTCCGGACCATGCGGCTGAAGACGATGTAGCGCGTGGCGCCGTTGGCAAAGGCAACCTGCGCCTCGCCCCCGCCCGAATAGGGCACGCTCGCCCAGCGACCGCCGCGCAGGACGAGTTCGGGGGTGCTTCCGCCGAAGCGGTATTCGGCGTCTCGCTCGCCCGTGCCGCAAATCGCGATCCGTTTGCCGCTGGCCACCTTGCAGGAAAATATCCGCTCTTCGTCGGGCGCGCATCCGACCGTCTTGCCAAGCGGACTGGTGGGAGCAGGTTCTGCGGCAGGCGAAAGTGCGGCCGCCGGGGCCACCACCGGCTTGCCGCGCTCTCGCGCCGGTCCAGCCTCGTTTTCCGCGGTCCCGCCCCCACAGGACGCGAGGAGCAAGGTGAAGACTGGCAGCGCTCTCACTTCTTCGCCGCCGCCTTCTTCTTTTTCATCGCGTCGTGGAAGCGGTCCGCCCAGCCGGGTTTGACCACCTGCTCGCCGCGCACCATGCGCAGATCGCCGTCGCCGACATCGCGGCTGACCGCGCTGCCCGCCGCCACGATCGCATCCGCCCCGATCCGCACGGGCGCGATCAGCGCGCTGTTCGATCCGATAAAGGCGCGGTCGCCGATCACCGTCCTGTGCTTGAAATAGCCATCGTAATTGCAGGTGATCGTCCCTGCCCCGATATTGGCCCCCGCGCCGACCTCGGCGTCGCCGAGATAGGTCAGGTGGCTGGCCTTGGCCCCCTCGCCCAGCGTGGCCTGCTTCATCTCGACGAAATTGCCGACGAAGCTGTCCTTTTCCATCACCGCGCCGGGGCGCAGGCGGGCATAGGGACCGACCGAGCACCCCTCGCCCACGCGCGCGCCCTCGAGATGGCTGAAGGCGCGGATCCGCGCGCCGCCTGCGACGGTGACACCAGGGCCGAACACGACATGCGGCTCCACCGTCACATCGGGCGCGAGCGCGGTGTCCCAGCTGAAGAACACCGTTTCGGGGGCTGTCAGCGTGACGCCGTCGGTCATCGCTTCCTCGCGTTTCAGCTCCTGCCATTGTGCCTCGGCGCGGGCGAGTTCGGCGCGGCTGTTGATCCCGGCGACCTCGCCCGCATCGGTCTCCACCACCTTGACCGTATCGCCGCGCGCAATCGCGCCGGTGGCGACATCGGGGAGGTAATATTCGCCTTGCGAATTGTCATTGCCGACCGCGTCGAGCAGCGGCCACATATCGTCCGAATGCGCCACGATCAGACCCGAGTTGCACAGGTCGCAGGCGCGTTCGTCCGCACTCGCATCCTTGAATTCGACCATTCTGGAAACCGTCCCATCGGCATTGGCGATGATGCGGCCATAGGCGAGCGGATCGGCCGGACGGAAGCCCAGCACCGCAACCTTCGCACCATCGTCGAGCGCCGCGATCAGCCGCTGTACCGTCTCGCCGCGAACCATGGGGCAATCGCCGAAGCACACGAGGATATGGCCGGAAAAGCCTTCGAGCGCTTCACGCGCCTGCAGCGCGGCGTGGGCAGTACCGAGCTGCGGCTCCTGCAATGCGGTGGCAACGTCGCGCCCTTCCAGCGCAGCGTCGAGTTGCTCGCGCTTGTCGCCTACCACCACGACCGTGCGCTTGAGATGGAGCTGGGCAAAGCTGTCGAGCAGGTGGAGCAGCATCGGCCGCCCGGCGATCGGATGCAGGACCTTATGCAGGTCGCTTTTCATGCGGGTTCCCTTGCCTGCAGCAAGGATGACGGCGGCGAATTCGCGGGAAGTGTTCATGGCGCCGAGCCTTGCCACCAATCGCTTGCAGTTTGAAGAACCTTCCGCCACCGCCGCTGCCATGACCGACTTGCCCTTCGCCATCATCGGTTTCGATCTCGACGGAACCTTGCTCGAAACCCACCGCGACCTTGGCGCGGCGGTCAATCACGCGCTGGACCTCGGCGGCTTCGCCCCGGTTCCGGCGGACCACGCCAGCGACCTGATCGGCGGCGGCGCGAAGATCATGCTGCAGCGCGCGGTAGACGAACAGGGCGGCCTGCCCGAGGATGAATTCCGCAGGCTCTACAAGGCCATGCTGGCCTATTATTCCGACAATAACGCGGTCCACACGCAGCCCTATCCGCATGCCCGTGAAACGCTCGCCCTGCTGCGCGAACGGGACATCGCGATGGTGGTGGTAACCAACAAGTTCGAAAGCTTCGCGCGGCAGATCCTGACCACGCTCGACCTCGCCGATCATTTCGCCGCGATCATCGGCGGCGATACCATGGGCAAGGGCAAGGCCAAGCCCGCGCCGGACCCGATCTTCGAAGCGCAGCGCCGCGGCGGCGGCGGCAGCCTCGCCTTTGTGGGCGATAGCTCGTATGACGTCGCCGCGGCGCGCGCGGCCCGCGTACCCGTGATCGGCGCGCGCTATGGGTATTGCGACAAACCGCGCGGCGAGCTGGGTGCCGATGCGGAGATCGAGTCGCTGGCGGAACTGGTTCCGGCGCTGGCCAGGCTGGGCTGAGCGTCCCGCCGCTACGGAACGGCGGCCCGCCATACCCAGTGTTGCAAGTGCGAAGCGAACATGCCACCCACGCGCCCAATTAACCTTTACGTAAACGACAAAGCAGGAGCAGCTCGATGAGCATCGATTTCAAGGACAAGGTAGCCATCGTAACCGGCGCAGGCGGCGGTCTGGGCCGTGAATACGCGCTCGAACTCGGCCGCCGCGGGGCCAAGGTCGTGGTCAACGATCTCGGCGGATCGCGCGACGGCACCGGCCATTCGGACATGGCGCTGCAGGTGGTCGAGGAAATCGAAAAGGCCGGCGGCGAAGCCATGTCGAACGGCGGTTCGGTCACCGAATTCGAGCAGATGGAAAAGATGGTAGCCGACGCCAAGCAGAAGTGGGGCGGCGTGCATGTCGTCATCAACAATGCCGGCGTGCTGCGCGACAAGACCTTCGCCAAGATGACGATGGACGATTTCGAATTCGTCGTCGACGTCCACCTCAACGGCTCGGCCAATGTCAGCAAGGCCGTGTGGGAAACCATGCGCGAGCAGGCCTATGGCCGCATCCTGATGACCGCCAGCTCGACCGGCCTGTTCGGCAATTTCGGCCAGGCCAATTACGGCGCGGCCAAGCTCGGCCTTGCTGGCCTGACCAAGACGCTCCAGCTCGAAGGCGCGAAGTACAACATCAAGGTCAACACGATCTCGCCGGTGGCGGGCACGCGGATGACCGAAGACCTCTTCCCCGAAGAAGCCTTCAAGCTGTTCGACCCGGTCAATGTGGTCCCGGCCGCGCTGTTCCTCGTCAGCGAAGATGCGCCGACCAACGCCATCGTCGGCGCGGGTGCGGGCGGCTTCCATAGCGCCTGGACCGTGATGAACGATGCGGTCTGGCTGAAGGATGAAGAGCGCACGGTCGAAGGCTTCGCCGCCAATTGGGACAAGATTAGCGAATTCTCGAACCTCAAGGCCCCGCAGTCGGGCAGCGAGCAGTCGGGCGCGATCCTGACCGCGATGCAGAAGGTTACCGGCACCGGCCCGGGCAGCGCGCGCGGCTGATCCGCAGCACTGGTTACGCAAAAGGGGGCTCGCGCTGCGGCGCGGGCCCTTTTTCGTATCGGCTAGGTTCTAGCTGTCGATCGCCTTGAGCAAGCGCCGCTCCATCGGCGCGATCACGCCCGGCAGTTCGTGGCCGCGCTTGAGCACCTGGCCGTGTTCGCCGACCAGCGTCCACATGCCCTGCTTGTTACGCAGAGCGGGCCGTTTCTCGATCCGCGCCTGCGGGCGTTCGGCGGCGCGGCGGAAAGCGGCGAAAACCGCCACGTCGCGCGTGAAATCCATCGCGTAATCGCGCCATTGCCCGGCTGCGACCATGCGCCCGTAAAGGTCGAGTATGCGGGTCAGTTCCTCGCGGGTAAAGCCGATCTGCTGAGGCTTCCGCCCGGGAAACGCGACCACCGTGTCGCCAAGGAAGTTCATCAATCCTCGGTACCGCTGCGGCGGGCGGGCTCGACTTCGGCACGCAGCGCGTCGATTTCGGCGCGCAGCGACTTCATCTCGGTCTCAAGCTTTTCGATGCAATCGCGGCTCGGCTCGCACGGATCGTCGCAGGGCGTGCCATAGGGGATGAATTCCTTCACCCATTCCTCTGCCGGCACCAGCGTGCTGCGCGCCTTGAGGCCGATCATGGTCGCGCCTTCGGGCACTTCGTCGGTGACCACCGCATTGGCGCCGATCCGCGCGCGGCGGCCCACCGTGATCGGACCGATCACCTGCGCGCCGGAGCCGATGATCACCTCGTCCGAAATGGTCGGATGGCGCTTGCCGCCCTTGCCATTGGTCGGATTGGTCCCGCCCAGCGTGACGCACTGATAGATGGTGACATTGTCGCCGATTTCGGCGGTTTCGCCGATCACCGAGAAACCATGGTCGATAAACAGATGCTTGCCGATGGTCGCGCCCGGGTGGATGTCAATCGCGGTAACCATCCGGCTCCAGTGATTGACCAGCCGGGCGAGGAAAAACAGCTCGGCTTCGAACAGCCAATGCGCGACGCGGTGGTAGAATACCGCCCAGACACCGGGATAGGTGAGCACTTCCCACCGACTGCGGGGGGCAGGATCGCGTGCCTTCACGCTGTCGAGATAGGCGACAAGCCGTTCGAACATGGACACTATTCTCCCACCGGGTGGCGATTAAAGCAAGCGGCCCTGGTCCGGACCCTGCACCGCCTCCAACGCGTCACGCCATACAGATAGGGTTGCCGGAACCTGCCGTTCAAGGCTCAGCCGGTCGATTTCGGCGACGATTTTCTCTATCGCCGCGTAGCTGCGCTCCATTCGCGGGACCAGATAGGCGGGTGCGCCCTCACCCAGCGCGAGGCCCCTTTGCGCGGCATGCGAGAGCATCAGGTCGCGCGCCATATCGTCGTCGGGCGGGCCGATTTCGAGCTGTAGCGCTGCGCCCATGCGGCTGCGCAGGTCGGGCAGCGCGATCTCCCAGTTCTCGCCATCGACCACCAGCAATAGCGGCAAGCTGTCTTCCTGCGCGCGGTTCCAGCGGTGGAATATCTCGGTCTCGGCGAGCGTCTGGACGCCGTCGATCACGCCCGCGGAATGACGCGCCGCGAACCAGCGCGCGAAGAGCGATTTGCCCGACCGCGGTGGCCCATGGAGGATCGCGGTGCGAAACGGCCAGTTGGCGGGCGTGCCTAGCGCTTCGGCAACCGCACGGTTGCCCGATCCGACCACGATCGAGGGCGGCTCGCCCGCACCGGCGGGAATCAACGGGAGAGCGATCTGCGACGTCACCGCGCGCGGCTCAGCGGCTGATGGCGAGCGCGTTGCTGCCCTGGCGAACGGTAAAGCCGCGCGCGCGCAGCGCTTCGGCCAACTGCGTAATCGAACCGGCATAGCTCACCGTCATCACCGAAGTCCCGCCGATCGCCGTGCTGCGAACGCCCGTGCTGCGGACCCCCGGCGTGCCGCGTACGGCGGACACCGCGCCGTCGAAGGCGCCGGCATCGGGAGTGGCCACCTGCACGGTGTAGAGCGCGACCGAACCTTCGGGCGGCGGCGTCTGGATCGGGGCGGCGGTGATCGCATCGCCGCTTTCGGTGGTCGGCTGCGAGGCGGCGGCAGCGGCGGCCTGGTCGCGCGCGCGCATCGCCCGGCCCAGTTCGAGCAGGCGCTGGAGCGCGGGGTCGAGTTCGGGCGTGCCGATATCGAGCGTGGGATCGGGCCGCAGCTTGCCATCGGCCAGCGCCAGTTCGAAAATGCGGTCGAAACGCACTACTGCGCGTTCGAGCATGGCGGGCAGTTCGGCCGGCGAAGCGGCGGTCATGTCGAACCCGTCGAGATATTGATTGTCGGGGCCGAACCGGGCGGTGAAGGTGCCTTCGACCGGACCGCCGGGATAGGTGTAGCGCAGGTTCGCGATTGGCACGAGGACATCGGCCGCGCCGAACTGGTCGAGCGCATTGCGCCACCAAGTGCGGCTGCGGCGGCCGGTCTGGCCATAGGTCAGCAGCAGCGAATCGCCGCCTGCACCCGCCGGGCGGACATAGTCGATCCGGCTCTGCCCTGCCTGATATTCGGCCCAGGCGCGCTGCCACGGGTTGCGCCGTTCATAGACCATCTGCGTGCCCGCAGAGACCGTCACCGGCAGCAGCAGCATGGGCGCCGAGCGCCGCGCTTCGCCTTCGGAACCGAGATAGCGCGAGGCGCGCTGGCGGTCGAACACCACGCCCAGCGTGGCGATATAGCGTTTCGGCCCCAGCTGTTCGCGCTCGATGACGATGGCGGACACGAGGCCCGCGATCTGCGAATCGCTCAATTGCGGCCCGTCGAGTCGCTCCCACGCTTTGCGCTGCGCCTCTTCCCAGGCCTGCGCGCGGGCGTCCGAGCCGCTGTCGGCGCGGACATCGACCTCGATCCCCGAGACCTGGATGTCGCTGCTCGAGGCGACCGGGGCGATCCCGCGTTCGCCGCCGACCTGCGCCCACACTGCCACACCCAGCACGCATAGCGCGGCCACGACCAGCACCAGGATGGCAGAGCGGCGCAGGGCGGGTTGGAGGGGGATGGTTTGGCTCATGGGGAAAACAGGGCGCCTTTTGCCGAAAGGATTATGGAAATCCAAGCGCGAATGCGTAAGGCGGGTGGGATGAGTGACGAACCGCGCAGCAACAGGCCTTCCTACACCTACGAACAGGCGGGTGTTTCGATCGAAGCGGGCAATGCGCTCGTCAAGGCGATCGGCCCGCTGGTGAAGGCGACGCTGCGCCCGGGGGCCGATGGCGAAATCGGCGGCTTCGGCGGGTTTTTCGACCCCAAGGCGGCTGGCTACAAGGACCCGCTGCTGGTCGCGGGCAACGATGGCGTGGGCACCAAGCTCAAGCTGGCGATCGACAGCGACCGCCATGACACGGTGGGCGTGGATCTGGTCGCCATGTGTGTGAACGACCTGATCGTCCAGGGCGCCGAACCGCTGTTTTTCCTCGATTATTTCGCCACCGGCAAGCTGGAGAACGG
This sequence comes from Qipengyuania citrea, assembly GCF_024171405.1. GTDB lineage: Bacteria > Pseudomonadota > Alphaproteobacteria > Sphingomonadales > Sphingomonadaceae > Qipengyuania > Qipengyuania profunda. The sequence goes on along the minus strand of NZ_JALJZT010000003.1, from coordinate 69,113 downwards.
CGTCGCCGAGCGCGTGATCGCGGGCATTGCCGAGGGCTGCAAACAGGCCGGCTGCGCGCTGATCGGCGGCGAAACCGCCGAAATGCCGGGCATGTATGCCGCGGGCGATTACGATCTCGCGGGTTTCTGCGTCGGCGCGGTCGAACGCGGCGAACAATTGACCGGCGAACGCGTCGCGCCGGGGCATATACTGCTCGGCCTCGCCAGTTCGGGTGTCCATTCGAACGGCTATTCGCTCGTGCGCCGACTGGCTGCCGACAAGGGCTGGAAGCTCGACCGTCCGGCGCTGTTCGACCGCGACCGCCTGCTGATCGACGCGCTGATCGAGCCGACGCGAATCTATGTGAAGAGCCTGCTGCCGCTGGTCCGCGACGGGCTGGTGGACGCATTGGCGCATATCACCGGCGGCGGCCTGCTCGAGAATATCCCGCGCGTGCTGCCCGAGGGCGCGCATGCCGAGGTCGATGCCGATGGCTGGGAACAGCCCGGATTGATGGCGTTCCTGCAAGCGCAGGGCAATATCGAACCCGCCGAAATGGCGCGGACTTTCAATTGCGGCGTCGGCATGGTGCTCGCGGTCGAGCCGGCGCATGCCGAAGTGGTCCGCAGCCGGTTGGAAGATGCGGGCGAGACCGTGCTCGCCGTGGGCCGGATCGACGCGGGCGACAAGGGCTGCACCGTGCGCGGATCGGCCGGGACCTGGGCCGCGCACGAGGACTGGTCGGCGACGCATAATGCCTGACAGGGCCAGGGTCGCGGTCTTCGTGTCCGGCAAGGGCACCAATATGGCCGCACTGCTCTATGCCAGCCGCCTGCCCCATGCGGCCTATGAGATCGTGCTGGTCGCGGCCAACGATCCGCAGGCCGAAGGACTGCAGCTGGCCGCAGCCGAGGGCGTCGCGACCTTTGCGCTTTCGCACCGGGGCATGGCACGCGAAGACCATGACGCGGCGATGGAGCAGGCAGCGCGCGATGCCGGGGCGGACTTTATCGTGCTGGCGGGATATATGCGGATCCTGACGCCCGGCTTCGTCGCGCGGTGGGAGGGCCGCATGCTCAACATCCATCCCTCGCTGCTGCCCAAATATCCCGGGCTCGACACGCATGCCAAGGCCATCGCGGCAGGCGACAGCCATGCCGGGGCGAGCGTCCATCTGGTGACAGACGAGCTCGATGCCGGCGAAATCCTGGGGCAGCTGGCGGTGGCAATCTGGCCGGGCGATACGCCCGAAAAGCTCGCCAACCGCGTGCGCGTGGCCGAACACCAGCTCTATCCCCAAGTGCTCAGCGAATACGTCTCGCGCGGAAACGATCCGAAATGGCTGCTCGAGCGCGTGCGCGAACGCGCGCTGGCGCTGCCGCAAACGCATGAGCGCGAGAGCCACGGTTCGCCCGGTTTTCGCGTGGGGACGGAGAAATCGGGCAAGTTCTTCGCCTATTTCTCCGACCAGCATCACGGCACGCCGCATATCTCGCTGCTGGTCAAATGCTCCGGGCTGGACGAGCTGGAGAACCTGGTCGAGGCGCAGCCGCAGGCCTATCACAGGCCCGCTTATTATGGCGCGAGCGGCTGGATCGGCGTGATCCTCAACCGCCCCGGCGTGGATTGGGACACTGTCGCCGACTGGCTGCAACGCAGCTGGCGCGCGGTCGCGCCAAAGAGCGCCGCCCGCCTGATCGACGCGGCGGACGAGGTCTAGCCGCGGTGGGCATCCCCAATCGCCCGCATCCGCTGGCCCGCGCTAGAGCGGCCGATTGGGCCGGGCGCGCGGTGCAGGCGCTGTGGGACAGGGGCCTGACCCCCAAACCCCCGCTGGAGCCCGAATTCCTGTGGGAGGTCGGCAGCCGCGGGTTCGATCCGCAAGACGAAACTTCGCTGCGCAGCGCCGCAGAGGTCGAGGATTTCCGCGCGCGGCTGGACCAGCTGTGTGCGAGCCTGCGCGAGGACGCCGCGCTCAATGCGATGGGCCATGCGATGGCCTATGGCCAGCTGACCTCGGCCATTCGCAAGCGCCATGCGCTGGGCCAGGTCTGGCGTGAGACGCCGCAATTGGCGCAGACCGCCATCGCGCCGCCGATCATCGTGGTCGGCCAGATGCGCGCAGGCACTACCCGGATGCACCGCCTGCTGGCTGCCGATCCGCAGCATGCGGGCACGCGTTTCTGCAACAGCCATAATCCCGTACCGGTCACCCCCGACTGGCGTCCGCTGAAGGCGGGCGCGGCGCTGGCGATCGCGCGGCGTATCAATCCCTGGCTCGACGCGCTGCACCCCTTCGGGGCGACGCGGATCGACGAGGAAATCGGCTGGCTGGCGGGCGCGCTGTCACCCGCGACCTTCGAAGCGCAGTGGCATATTCCCGGTTTCGTCGGCTGGAGCGAGACGCGCGATCCCGCGCCCGTCTATGCCGAGTTCGCGCGGATCCTGCGCACGGACGCAGCGACGATGGGCGATGCGGACCGGCCGCGGGTGCTCAAATGCCCGCAATTCTCGGAGGACCTGCCCGCGCTGCTGGCGCAATTCCCCGATGCGCGGCTGGTCGTGACCCGGCGCGACAGCGCGGAGGTGCTCGACAGCTCGGTATCGCTCGTCGCCAGCCAGATGGCGGTGCAGTCCGATCATGGTGATCTGGCGGGGATCGAGCGCGAATGGCAGCGCAAGCTGCGCCTGCGCGAACAGCGGCTGGAGACGGCGCTGGCCGAATTCCGGGGCCCGGTCGCATGCGTCGATTTCGAGCGGCTCAATACCGATTGGCCGGGCGAGATCGCCCAGACCTATGCGGCACTCGGCCTGCCACTGACCGATGCCGCGCTCGCGGCGATGCACCGCGAACAGAGCCGCGCAGAGCACGGAAGCCATACTGCGCACAAGACCCAGCTCGCGCAATTCGCGGCGAGCTGAACCGGATCAACTGGCCCGGCGCGCCTCGCGCTGGGCAGCGAACAACGGTCCGGTCATGCGATCGGGCGGACGCGTGATCTCGACCCGCGCAATCCGCAACCCATCGAAATAGACGCGCCACATCACCGGCCCGTCGATTTCGGGCATCGAGCTGTTGATATGGCCGCGGACCAGCACTTCATCGCCCGAATGGTCGAGCGTATCGATCAGTATCTGCGGACGGTCGGCCTGTTCGCGAAAGGCGCGGTCGCCATCGATGATCGCGTCGACCCCTTCGAGCTTCAGTCCATTGCCATCGACCAGCACCGCATCGGGGGTCATGACCCGGAATACCGCCTCGTAATCGAGCGAATTCAGCCCGTCGACCACGTCGTGCACGGCCGCCACGCGAGCCTTGCGGGTCAGATGTTTCTTGAACAGGAAGCGCAGCATAACGGGGACAATCCTATAATGGATTGCCCCCGCTTCAAGCATCAAAAGTTATGCCAGCGGAATTAACCGCTTAGGCAGGAATTCAACCAACCAGTTCGGCTTCGTCGAAGAAGAAGTCGATTTCGATCTTGGCATTTTCGTCACTGTCCGAGCCGTGGACCGAATTGGCTTCGATCGATTCCGCATAGGTCTTGCGGATCGTGCCTTCGTCGGCATCGGCCGGGTTGGTCGCGCCCATCACGTCGCGGTTGCGCTTTACGGCGTCTTCGCCTTCGAGCACCTGCACGACGACCGGGCCCGAAATCATGAAGTCGACCAGCTCACCGAAGAAGGGGCGTTCCTTGTGGACCGCGTAGAAGCCTTCGGCCTGCTCGCGGGTCATCTGGATGCGCTTCGAAGCGACGACGCGCAGGCCGGCTTCTTCCAGCATCTTGGTGACCGCACCGGTCAGGTTGCGGCGGGTGGCATCGGGCTTGATGATCGAAAAGGTGCGGGTAACCGCCATGGTGATTTCCTTGCGTGGATTTTTATACGGGGAGAGGAGGTCTCGCGCGCGCCCCTAGCGCTGCGCGCCCGCACGGGCAAGATTCATTCGAGGCCGCGCCCGATCGACAGCTGGGCTTCGGTGACCGCGTCCTGGCGCGTGGCGGTGAAGGAAAAACTGGTGCCGTCCGCGCCTTCGCCGCCGATCATCGTCACCGGGCCGCTTTCCAGCGAAGTGGCCACGTCGATCCCCGCCGCCTCGGCCTGGTTGCGGTAATAGGACACCATCTCCTGCGGCGTGGCATCGCTTTCCAGATTGAGCAGCACCAGCAGCCCGTCGGCCTGTTCTACCCGGGTGTTGTTGGTGACGCTCGCGCCGGGATAGACCGCGAAACCGGCCGGCAAGGCGACCGGCACCTTCTCGCCCGAACGCATCGTCGTGGTGGTGCCATCGCCATCGGTATGGCGCGCGCTGGTTTCGCCGGTCCGGGCATCGATATCGTAGGAGCCGCGCGGCTCGGCGCCGTCACCCGCCGACGCGCCCTCGGTGTCCTCCGCATCGCCGCCACAACCGCTCAGCGCGAGCGCGGCAGCGCTGAAAGCGGCGAGGCGGGCGGCATGCGGGCTGCGGGTCATACCCAATCGACCCACGAAGCGCCGAAGGGTTCCGTCAGCGCCCTTCGCGCCAGGCACCGTTTTCGTCCTGCTTGTTGATGCGGTTGTCGATTTGCTCGTCCTGCGCGAAGCGCCGCCACAGTTCGGCAACGGCATCGCGCTGCGTGCCATCGAACAACAGCAGCACCCGGTCGAACCCCAGCGCATCCTCGCGCCACTGGCCATCGGCGATAAGCGCCATGCGCGCGCCATTGGGCGCGGCGCAATCCGCCGACAGCAGGATCGGCTGGCGTGCCTCATGCGGACCGCCGGCCATGCCATTAGCGAGGAAAGCCGCCCCGCCCTGTTCCCACAACAGCTTGGCGAGCTGGCCGCGTTGGCCCTCGTCCCCGCTGACCACCACCAGCCGCTCGCCCGCCTGCAGTACCTTGCGCGCCAGCTTGGCGGTGGTGACATCGACCGGATCCCGGCTGAGCTGGTAGAAATCGACGCGAGTGGCGGTCATTCCTGGCCTGCCGCTTCGCTGCCTGCCGCCGGCTTGTTCCGGCGGCATTTGTCCGAGCAGTATTTCACCCCGTCCCAGTCACGCGCCCATTTCTTGCGCCAGGTGAACGGAAAGCCGCAGGTCAGGCAGGTCTTGCTGGGCAGGTCGCCCATGCGCCGCATCTTGCCACTGCCCTTGCCCTTGGCCACGACTGCCTTCAGCCCTCCAGCGTGTCGCGCACGAAGCGATCGATCAGGCGCACGCCGTATCCGGTCGCGCCCTTGCCCCAGGTGCGGCCGGGCTTGTCCGACCAGACCATGCCCGCGACATCGACATGCGCCCACGGCGTGCCATTGGAGATAAAGCGCTGAAGGAACTGCGCCGCAGTGATCGAGCCGGCGCCCTTGCCGCCGATGTTCTTCATGTCGGCGATCGGTGAATTGATCAGCTTGTCATAGGCCGGGCCGATCGGCATCCGCCAGTTACGGTCGCCGGTGGCTTCACCCGCGGCATGGAGGTCCTCTGCAAGCTGGTCGTCATTGGAGAAAACGCCGGCGAATTCGTTGCCCAGCGCAACGATGATCGCGCCGGTCAGCGTGGCGAAGTCGATAATCCGCGCGGGCTGGAACTCTTCCTGCGTCCAGTGCAGCGCATCGGCCAGCACCAGCCGTCCTTCGGCATCGGTGTTGAGCACTTCGATGGTCTGACCGCTCATGCTGGTGACCACGTCGCCCGGGCGTTGCGCCTTGCCGTCGGGCATGTTCTCGACGAGGCCCATCACGCCGACGACATTGACCTTGGCCTTGCGGCTGGCGAGCGCGAGCATCGCCCCAGCGACCGCACCGGCGCCGCCCATATCCCATTTCATGTCTTCCATACCCGGGCCCGGCTTGATCGAGATACCGCCGGTATCGAAGGTCACGCCCTTGCCGACAAAGGCGGTCGGGGCCGCATCGGGCGCGCCGCCGTTCCAGCGGATCGCAAGGATGCGCGATTCGCGTTCGGAACCCAGCCCGACGCCGAGCAGCGAGCCCATGCCGAGCCGTTCCATTTCGGCTTCGTCGAGCACGACCAGTTCCACGCCGGTCCCGGCAAACCGGTCCTGGCACCGCGCCACGAAGCTTTCGGGATAGAGGATGTTGGCCGGTTCGGTGATGAGTTCGCGGGTGAATTCGACGCCGGTCGCGACATGCGCCATGTCTTCCCAGGCTGCCTCGGCGCCCTCGGGCGCGCCAACCACGATGACCTTGGCGAGCGTGACCTTCTGCTCGTCCTTCATCTTGGTGCGGTAGATATCGTAGCGCCAGTTGCGCAGCCGCAGGCCGAGCAGGACGCAGGCGGCTTCCTCGCCCGACAGACCGCTATCCGACAGGTCGAGCGCCAGTTCCACGGCGCCGCTCGCCTGGTATTTCGCCGCAAGCGCCGCGCCGGCCTTTTCGAGATTGGCGAGGCGTGCCTCGTCGTTCCGGTCGCCGGCGCCCGCCAGCGCCAGCCGCAGCACCTGCCCGCCGCGTTCGACGAAGCCTTCGAATACCTGCCCGACCGTGCCCTTGAAGCGCGCGGTTTCCATGCCTTCGACCAGCGATTTTTCGAGGCCAGCGGGAACCTTGCCCTTGTCGGTGACTTGCGCAACAAGGCGCACATCCTGCGGACGGGACTGGCTGAACTGAATTTGCATGCGATCTCCGGAATCTTTTTCTGGTCGGGACAGCGCGGTTCGCGCCCGTCCTGCGAGGATGGCGATTGCGATTAGGCGTGGCCGGTGCGATAGGCAAGCCATGCTCCCGCCTGCCGAGCCAACCCCGCATTCCTGCCGGGAGGCCCTCCGACCCGTGACCTTGACCGCAACCGCGCTGGCGCTGCTGGTGGCCGCGCCGCTTGCCGCGCAGGATGCTGCCGACGACGTGGGCACGGTGGTCGATCCGCAAGGCGAACCCGGTACGCCGCTGCCCGAGCAGCCGGGCGTCGACACGGCCGAAGATGTCGATGCGCTGCTGACCGTGCCGGACCCCAATGCCGGTCTCGACGCCCCGCCCGCACCGACCGGCGACGATGGCATCAATGCCGCGGGCAATCGCGAAATCGCGTTCGAATCCGATATTATCGAATATGGCGCCGACAGCCAGCAGGTGACCGCCAGCGGCAATGTCGTGCTGCGCAGCGGCGACCGCTCGCTCCGCGCCGATTCGGTGACCTGGAACCAGCAGACCGGGGTGATCACCGCCAGCGGCCGGGTGCGCTTCGTCGATGAGAACGGCAACCAGCTGTTCTCCGAACGGATCGAGCTGACCGACGAATTCGAAGCCGGGGCGATGGAAAACCTGCTGCTCGCGCTGCGGCAGGGGGGCCGCCTCGCCGCCAATCGCGGGATGCGCGAAAGCGATGGCACGGTCTCGCTCGAGGAAGCCGCCTACAGCGGGTGCTCGGTCGTCACCCCCGCCGGCTGCCCGCGCGATCCGAGCTGGCGGATCACCGCGGAGCGCGTGGTCTATAATCCCGACAATCGCCGGATCGAATTTTCGGGCGCCTTCCTCGAATTGTTCGGCGCGCGCATCCTGCCGCTGCCGGGGCTGACCATCCGCACCGATGGCGGCGCGGTATCGGGCTTCCTCGTCCCCGACCTGAGGTTTTCGGAGAGCAACGGCGTCGAGGTTTCGGGCAGCTATTACCTGCGCTTCGCCGACAATCGCGATCTCACGCTGACCACGCATGTCTATACCGATGCGGCGCCGATGGTGGCGGGTCAGTGGCGCCACCTGACCGACAGCGGTGCCTATCAGGTCACCGGCTATGCCACCCATTCGCAGCGTATCTCCACGCTGACCGGCGTGTCGAACAGCGCCGAAGAATTCCGCGGTTACATCTTCGCCAATGGCAAGTTCCAGATTGCGCCCGACTGGAGCGTGACCGGGTCGATCCGCCGCACGACCGACCGCACCTTCCTGCGCCGCTACGACCTCAGCCGCGACGATCGGCTGCGCTCGACGGTCGAGCTCGAGCGGGTCGGCAAGAACACCTATTTCTCGCTTGCCGGCTGGGCGACGCAGACGCTGCGGCTGGACCAGCCGCAGGGCGAGGTGCCGCTGGCGCTGCCCGTGCTCGATGCGCGCTGGCGCCCCGACGAACAGATTCTCGGCGGGCAGCTCGAACTGCAGGCCAACACGCTCGCGATCACCCGCGACATGGGACAGGACACGCAGCGCGCCTTTGCCCGCGCGCAGTGGGATCTGCGGCGCGTCACCGGACTGGGCCAGGTCGTCACGCTGACCGGCATGCTGCGCGGCGATGTCTACCATTCGGACGAGAACTACCTCACCAGCACCGCCAGCTATCGCGGCAATCCCGGCTGGGAATATCGCGGCGTGGCGCTGGGCGCGCTCGATGTGCAGTGGCCCTTCGTCGGCGAGGCGTTTGGCGGCACGCAAGTGTTCACCCCGCGCGTGCAATTCGTCGCCACCCCGCCGATCAAGAACCTCGCCATTCCCAACGAGGATGCGCGCGCGATCGATCTGGAGGATTCCAACCTCTTCGCGCTCAACCGCTTCCCGGGCTACGACCGGGTCGAGGACGGTGCGCGGGTCACCTACGGGTTCGACTGGGCACTGCGCATCCCCGACTGGGAACTGAAGACCAATGTCGGGCAATCCTACCGTCTCGACAGCGACCGCGACATCCTGCCGGTGGGGACCGGCCTGTCCGAGCGGTTTTCCGATTTCGTCGGCCGGACCGAGGTTCGCTACAAGGACTTCCTGAAGTTCACCCACCGCTTCCGGCTGGACAAGGACAATCTGGCGATCCGCCGGAACGAGATCGACGCCACGGTGGGGTCGCGCCGCACCTATGCCGAGATCGGCTATGTGCGGCTCGACCGCGACATCACGCAGGTCGAGGATTTGCAGGACCGCGAGGAATTGCGCGGCGCGGTGCGCGTGGCTTTCGCCAATTACTGGTCGGTATTCGGGTCGGGCGTATTCAACCTGACCAACCGCGAGGAGGACCCGACGCTGTCCTCCGACGGCTTCGATCCGATCCGCACGCGCCTCGGCATCGCCTATCAGGATGATTGCCTCGAACTGGGGGTGACCTGGCGGCGCGACTATATCACTTCGGGCGATGCCGAACGCGGCGATACCTTCCAATTCTATTTCAGCCTGAGAAATCTGGGCTTCCGCTAGGCTGTGCAATTGGCAGCTTGGACCAAACGCGCTATCCGGCGCGCGACTATCAGCTTGGGTTAAGCCGCAGCCCGCCAAGGCAGGCGGCATATTCAGGTATCGAGACGATGCCGCAAAACAGGTTCGACACGTGACTGCAAAGATAATTTCCCGACTGCTTTCGATCGCCGCCGCGACCGGTCTCGCCGCTGCGCCCCTTGCGGGCCAGGCCCAGCAGACCATGGCGCAGGGCGATCTGCTCGGCCTGCCCAGCGACCTCAGCATGCTGCAGGACAGCGATCCCAACCACCGCGTGGCCACTGCAGTGGTCAATGGCTTCGTGATCACCGAAACCGATATCGACCAGCGCGTCGCGCTGCTGCTCGCCGCCAACCAGCGTCCGGTCAGCGAGGAAGAGATGCTCCGCGTGCGGATGCAGGTGCTGCGCAATTTGATCGACGAAACCTTGCAGATCCAGGCGGCGATTGCGCAGGAACTCGATATTTCGCAGGCCGAGGTCGACCAGACCTATGCCCGTGTCGCCGCGCAGAATTTCGGCCAGGAGCCGGGCAAGATGGACGAGTATCTCGCCTCGATCGGCTCCGCACCGCAGGCGCTCAAGCGCCAGATTACCGGCGAACTGGCGTGGAACGCGCTGCTGCGCCGCAATATCGCACCCTTCGTCAATGTCTCGAGCGAGGAAGTGAACGAGCTGATCGACCGGCTCGAAGCCTCGCGCGGGACCGAGGAATACCGGCTTGGCGAGATCTACCTCTCGGCGACGCCCGAGACCGAAGCCGCGGTCGAGGACAATGCCAACAAGATCGTCGAACAGCTGCGCCAGGGTGGCAGCTTCGTCGCCTATGCGCGCCAGTTCTCCGAAGCCTCGACCGCAGCGGTCGGGGGCGATCTCGGCTGGATCCAGCTTGCACAGCTCCAGAACGCGCAGCTTGAAGCGGTTGCCGCGGAAATGAGCCCCGGCCAGCTGGTCGGCCCGATCCGCATTCCCGGCGGCTTTTCGATCCTTTACCTGATCGACAAGCGGCAGGTGCTGATGGCCGATCCGCGCGATGCCGTTCTCAGCCTCAAGCAAATCCAGATCTCCTTCGATCCGGGCACCTCGCAGGCCGCCGCGCAGCAGCGCGTGGCCGCCTTCACCGAAGGCGTGCAGAATATCCGCGGGTGCGGCGATGCCGAAAATGCCGCGGCACAATTGGGCGCGAATGTGGTCACCAATGACCAGATCCGCGTGCGCTCGCTGCCCGAGGCCTTGCAGAACATCGTCCTCCAGCTGCAGGTCGGCCAGTCGACCCCGCCCTTCGGCTCGTTCGAAGAAGGCGTGCGCGTGCTGATGCTGTGCGGCCGCGACGATCCGCAGGTGGCTGCGGGTCCGAACTTCGACCAGATCATGGGCGAGCTTGAGGACGAACGCGTCGAGAAGCGCGCGCAGCGTTACCTGCGCGACCTGCGCAACGACGCCTTCATCGAGTATAACTGACGCAGGCCGTGGCTCCCCTCGCCGTATCCCTTGGCGATCCGGCGGGGATCGGGCCCGAAATCATTGCCGAAAGCTGGGCGCGACGTTCCGAGAAGGGGCTCGCGCCCTTTTTCGTGGTCGGCGGGGCAGGCGTACTCGAAGCTGCGGCACAGGCGCGCGGGCTTGAACTGACGGTCGAGCGGATTGCCGAACCGGCGGACGCTGCGGCGGTCTTTTCCCGGGCATTGCCGGTCCTGGGCAGTGAAGATGGCGAGTACCGCCCCGGCGCCCCCGATGCCGACGGGGCGCGGCTGGCGCTGCATTCGCTGGTCGAGGCCACCGCGCTGGCGCGAAGTGGACAGGCGGGCGCGGTCGTCACCGCCCCCATCGCCAAGGGTGAATTGGCCAAGGTCGGGTTCGACTTTCCCGGCCAGACCGAATTCCTCGCCGCCGCCTGCGAGCGGGACCCCGACGACGCGGTAATGATGCTCGCCGGGCCGAGCCTGCGCGCGGTACCGCTGACCGTGCATTGCGCGCTGGCCGAGGTCGCCTCGCGGCTGACGCAGGCGTTGATCGAACACCGTGCGCGCATCGTCCACGCCGCGCTGCGCCGCGATTTCGGGATCGCCGCGCCGCGGCTGGCGGTGTGCGGTCTCAATCCGCATGCGGGCGAAGGTGGCCGGTTCGGCGACGAGGAGGCGCGGATCATCGAGCCCGCGATCGCGGCGCTGTGCGCGGAGGGCCTGTCGATCAGCGGTCCCCACCCCGCCGATGCGCTCTTCACCCCGCGCGCGCGCCAGACCTATGACGCTGCGCTGGCCATGTATCACGACCAGGCGCTGGTTCCGCTGAAAGCGCTCGATTTCGACGAAGGGGTCAATGTCACGCTTGGCCTGCCGCTGGTGCGCACCAGCCCCGATCACGGCACTGCCTTCGATATTGCCGGACGGCGCATCGCCGATCCGGGCGCGATGATCGCCGCGCTGAAAATGGCCGGTGACATGGCGGCGCGGCGCGCCCGGGTATAGCTGCATTCGAAGGCTGAACCGGATCGCTTCGCTTCGCGCGCAATGACTGTATAGGACGCCCGTGCCCTCACCCGACCTCCCTCCCTTGCGCGAAGTGATCGCCCGCCATGGTCTCAGCGCATCGAAAGCGCTGGGGCAGAACTTCCTGTTCGACGAGCAATTGCTCGACCGGATCGCCGCGGTGCCCGGCGACCTTTCGGGCAAGCAGGTCCTCGAGGTGGGTCCCGGTCCCGGCGGGCTGACGCGCGCCCTGCTGCGCGCCGGCGCCCGCGTGACCGCAATCGAGATGGACCGCCGCTGCCTGCCCGCGCTGGCCGAGCTGGAAGACGCCTTCCCGGGCCAGTTGCGCGTAATCGAGGGCGATGCGCTCAAGCTCGATCATGCCGAGCTGATGGGCGGAGAACCCTTCGCCGTGCTGTCCAACCTGCCCTATAATGTCGGCACCGCGCTGTTCGTGCGCTGGCTGGCCGGGGTGAAGGGCAGCGAGAATGCATGGCCGCCGCTGTGGACCAGCCTGACGCTGATGTTCCAGCAGGAAGTCGCCCAGCGCATCGTCGCGCAGCCCGGCGGCTCGGCCTATGGCCGGCTTGCGGTCCTCGCGCAGTGGCGCAGCCACGCGAAGCTGGCGATGAAGGTCCACCGCAGCGCCTTCACCCCGCCCCCCAAGGTGATGAGCGCGATCGTCCATGTCGAACCCGGCACCATGCCCGAAGGCGTGTCCGCGCGAATGCTCGAACGCCTGACCGAAGCCGCCTTCGGCCAGCGCCGCAAGATGCTGCGCCAGAGCCTCAAGGGCGTACCCGGAGCAGTCGCCGCGCTGGAGCAGCTGGGCATCGATTCGCAGCGCCGCGCCGAGACGGTAACGGTGGGCGAATTCGTGACCCTCGCGCGCGCACTCACCGCAGAAGGGTGAGGCCCCACGAAAAAGCCCCGCTGGTCGGCGGGGATTTTCCTTCGATCGCGACTGGCTGTGGTCAGCCCTGCGCCTTTTTCTTGCGCCGCCAGGCGTGCAGCAGCGGTTCGGTGTAGCCGCTGGGCTGTTCGACACCCTTGAAAATGAGGTCCTTCGCCGCGCTGAATGCCGCGCCGTCCTCGTTCTCCAGCAGCGGCTGGTAGAAGGGATCGCCCGCGTTCTGCTCGTCCACCTTGGCGGCCATGCGGCGCAGGCTGTCCATCACCTGTTCTGCGCTGATGACGCCGTGGAGCAACCAGTTGGCGATGTGCTGGCTGGAAATGCGCAGCGTGGCGCGGTCTTCCATCAGCCCGATGTCGTTGATGTCGGGCACCTTGGAGCAGCCGACACCGGCATCGATCCAGCGCACGACATAGCCGAGCAGGCCCTGGCAATTGTTGTCGAGCTCCTCGCGGCTCTCGTCCTCGGACCAGTTGGTGCCGTCCGCCAGCGGGATGGCGAGCAGTTCGTCGAGCTTCGCCGCATCGGGCAGGCCCTTCTGGATCTCGAACACATCCTCGCGGTGATAGTGGATCGCGTGGAGCGTCGCGGCGGTCGGGCTCGGCACCCAGGCTGTGTTCGCCCCGGCGCGAAGATGGCCGATCTTGTCGATCATCATCTGCCCCATCAGGTCGGGCGCGGCCCACATGCCCTTGCCGATCTGCGCGCGGCCCGACAGGCCATGCGCCAATCCGATCCCGACATTGCGCGCCTCATAGGCCTTGAGCCAGGCCGAGTTCTTCATCTCGCCCTTGCGCATCATCGGACCCGCACGCATCGAGGTGTGGATCTCGTCGCCCGTCCGATCGAGGAAGCCGGTGTTGATGAAGACGATACGGTCCTTCACCGCGTGGATGCAGGCGGCAAGGTTCGCGCTGGTGCGCCGCTCCTCGTCCATCACGCCGACCTTGATCGTGTGGCGCGGCAGGCCAAGCAGGCCTTCGACCGCGTCGAACAGGTCGTTGGTGAAGGCGCATTCCTCGGGCCCGTGCATCTTGGGCTTCACGATATAGATGCTGCCGCAGCGCGAATTCCCGTATTTGCCGAGGCCCGCGACATCCTGCGCGCCGATGGCGGAGGTGACCACCGCATCGAGAATGCCTTCGGGGATTTCCTTGCCGTCCCAGCGCATCGCCGGGTTGGTCATCAGATGGCCGACATTGCGCACGAACATCAGGCTGCGCCCGGGCAGGCTGTGTTCGCCGCCGTCGCTGTCGGCGTAAGTCTTGTCACCCACCAGCTTGCGAGTGAGCGTCTTGCCGCCCTTCTCGAAGCTTTCCTCCAGGTCGCCGCGGATCACGCCGAGCCAGTTGCGATAGGCGGTGAGCTTGTCCTCGGCATCGACCGCCGCGACCGAATCCTCGCAATCGGCGATGGTGGTCAATGCGGATTCGAGCACAATGTCGGCGATGTTGGCAGGGTCGGTGCTGCCGACCGGATGCGCGGCATCGAACACGACTTCGATATGCAGGCCGTTGTGGCGGAAGAAGCATGAGGTCTCGTTCCAGCCGAGGCATTGCGCCGGATCGGCCAGCGGAATGCCGTTAACCTTCACATCGGCAAGATCGGCCCATTTGCGGCCATCGGCCAGGGGGACCGCCTCGTCCATGAAGCGCTTCGCCTCGGCGACCACGGCGGCCCCGCGCAGTTCGTCATAGCCGCCCGGCTGGGCTGGCGGCGCGTCGAGGGCATCGGTGCCGTAGAAGGCATCGTAGAGGCTGCCCCAGCGCGCATTGGCGGCGTTGAGCAGGAAGCGGGCATTGAGGATCGGCACCACCAGCTGCGGCCCCGCCATGGTAGCGATCTCGGGATCGACATTCCCGGTCCCGATGGTGAAATCGCCGGGCTCGGGGACGAGGTAGCCGATATCCTCGAGGAAGCTGCGATAGGCCGCGGCATCATGCCGCTGGCCCGCGCGCTCGCCATGCCACGCGTCGATCTTGGCCTGCAAATCCTCGCGTTTGGCGAGCAGCGCGGCATTGCGCGGGGCGAACCTGCCCAGCAAATCCGTGAAACCCTGCCAGAAGGCATCGCTGTCGCGGCCCAGCGGCCCCAGCACTTCGGTATCGATGAAAGCGGCAAGCTGCGGATCGGTTTCGATTCCGGCGCGCGTTACATATTCGGTCATGGAACTCCTCGGGGGGTATGAAAAACTGGCGATGTCGAACCCGGGGAGGAGCACCACGGTCTATGCCGCCAGCGGTTGATCAATGCAAGGCGCGGGGTGGACTCGGCTAACCGCAGGATTAAGGACGTTACGCATGAAACCGGATATGCCCGCTCAAGCCCTCCTCGACGCGATCGACGCCGATACGATGCTGGGCCAGGTGCAGGACTGGGCCGCCATCAACACGGGGACCGCGAATATCGCCGGGCTGGCAAAGATGGCTGGTGTGCTCGCCGATGCCTTCAGCACGCTCCCCGGCGAGATCGAGCTGGTCGAACCCGCGACGGTCACCGCAATCTCCGCCGAGGGGCACGAGTTCGAAAAGCCGCATGGCCGCCACATGGTGCTGCGCGTGCGTCCCGCGGCGGAACGCCGGTTCGTGCTCACCGGGCATATGGACACGGTGTTCCCCGCCGATCACCCGTTCCAGGATACCGTCTGGCTCGACGACGAGACGATCAACGGCCCCGGCACTGCCGACATGAAAGGCGGGCTCAACGTCATCCTCCATTCGCTCACGACCTTCGAGGGGATCGAAGGGTCGCAGCGCGTGGGTTACGACGTGATGATCAATTCGGACGAGGAAACCGGCAGCCTCGCCAGCCGCGCGCTGATCGAGGAACTGGCGCGCGGGAAATATGCCGCGCTCACCTACGAACCCAGCGCGCTGCCCGACGGCACGCTGGCGCATGCGCGCGGCGGGACGGGCAATTATTCGATTACCTTCACGGGCAAGTCGGCGCATGCCGGGCGCAATCCGCAGGACGGGCGCAATGCGATCGTCGCGGCATCCGATTTGGTGTTGCGGATCAAGGCGCTCGAAGCGGAGGACATCACCGTCAATCCGGCCAAGATCGAGGGCGGCAGCGCCAACAATGTCGTCCCCGACCTTGCCGTGCTGCGGTTCAATATCCGCCCCAAGTCGACCGACGCGATGAGCCGTTTCGAGGCTGAGCTGGAGGCGCTGATCACGCAGGTCGCCGCGCAGCACGACGTCGGTGTCCATCGCCATGGCGGCGTCACGCGGCCACCCAAGCCGGTCGATGCCAAGGCACAGCGCCTGTTCGACCTGGTCAAGGCCTGCGGTGCCGAGCTGGGCCAGCAGATCGGCTGGAAAAGCACCGGCGGCGTGTGCGATGGCAACAATATCGCCGCCACCGGCGTACCGGTGGTCGATACGCTCGGCGTCCGCGGCGGGGCGATCCATTCCCCCGACGAATTCATGATCGTGCCGAGCCTTCGCGAGCGCGCCGCGCTGTCCGCGCTCGTGCTCGCCAAGCTTTCCACCGGAGACCATCTGTGACCTTCCGCCTGCGCGCCGCGCATATCACCGACCTCGAACATCTCTACGAGATGGCCAAGCTGACCGGTGGCGGCTTCACCAATCTGCCCGCCGACCGCGAGGCGCTGACGCGCAAGCTCGAACGGGCCGAGCAAGCCTTTGCCCGGACCGATGACGATCTGGGCGACGACCAGTTCACCCTGGTGCTGGAAAACACCGAGACCGGCCAGGTGCGCGGCACCTGCCAGCTGTTCAGCCAGGTCGGGCAGCAATGGCCGTTCTACAGCTACCGGCTCAACACGCTGACCCAGCACAGCCGCGAACTCGACCGTACGGTGCGCGCCGAACTGCTCAGCCTCGTGACCGATCTCGAAGGCTCCTCCGAAGTCGGCGGGCTGTTCCTCCACCCGGGCGAACGCGCGGGCGGGCTCGGCCTGCTGCTCGCGCGCAGCCGCTATCTCTTCGTCGCGATGCACCGCAGCCGCTTTGCCGATCGCATCATCGCCGAATTGCGCGGCGTGATCGACGACCGCGGCGGTTCGCCCTTCTGGGACGGCGTCGCGGGCCGCTTCTTCGGGATGACATTCCAGGAAGCCGACTATTTCAACGCCATCAACGGCAACCAGTTCATCGCCGATCTGATGCCCAAGCACCCGGTCTATGTCGCCATGCTCGACGAGGAAGCGAAGAAGGTCATCGGCGTGCCCCACCCGAGCGGCCGCGCTGCGATGCGGATGCTGGAAAACGAGGGCTTCGCCGCCGAGGGCTATGTCGACATCTTCGATGGCGGCCCGACCATGCTGGCGCGGACCGACCAGGTTCGCAGCATCCGTCAGGCGCAGCCGGGCAAGGTCGCCGCAACCGATCTCGATATCGGGGAGCGCGCGCTGATCGCCACCGGCACGCTCGACACTTTCCGCAGCGCCTATGGCATGCGCGAGCTCGCCGAGGACGGATCGATATCGATCGATACGATCTGCGCCGAGGCGCTTGGGGTTGGCGCGGGCGACGAAGTGTGGAGCGTGGCGCGATGAGCGGGCTGGTCGAAATCAATTTCGACGGGATCGTCGGCCCGACCCACAATTACGCAGGCCTCAGTCCCGGCAATATCGCCAGCGCGAGCCATCGCGGCGATGCCTCTTTCCCGCGCGCGGCGGCCCTGCAGGGCGTGGCCAAGATGCGCCGCAATATGGAGCGCGGACTGGCGCAGGGTTTCCTGCTGCCGCTGCCGCGCCCGAACCCCGCGCTGCTGCGCGACCTTGCCATCGGCCCCGATACCGATCGCGCGCTGGTGGCGGCGGCGTGGTCGGCCAGCGCGATGTGGACTGCCAATGCAGCGACCGTCAGCCCTGCGCCCGACACAGCCGACGGGCGCTGCCATCTGACCCCCGCCAATCTCGTCACCATGGCCCACCGCGCCCAAGAATGGCGCGACACGCAGGCACAATTGAAGATCGCTTTTGGCGATACGCGGCATTTCGAAGTGCATGATGCGATCCCGCCCAGCTTCGGCGACGAGGGCGCGGCCAATCACATGCGGTTGTGCGACAGCCACGACGCCCCCGGGGTAGAAGTATTCGTCTATGGCCGCCCCGGCGGACGCTTCCCCGCGCGCCAGCATGAACAGGCCAGCCGTGCGGTCGCGCGCCTCCACGGCCTCGATCCCGCGCGCTGCGTATTCGTCGAGCAGAACCCCGCGGCCATTGCAGCAGGCGCGTTTCATAACGATGTCGTCGCAGTGGCGAACCAGAACGTGCTGTTCACGCATGAACTCGCCTTCGCCGATCGCAAGGACGCCTATGAGGCGATCTTCGCCGCCTTCCCCCGCATCCATGTCGTCGAAGTCCCCGCGAGCGCGGTCAGCCTCGAAGAGGCGATCCGGACCTATCTGTTCAACGCCCAGCTGCTGACGCTCCCGAGCGGAGAAATGGCGCTGGTGGTGCCGAGCGAATGCCAGGTCAGCGCGAGCGTCTGGGCATGGTGCGAAAGCATGCTCGCCTCGAACGGCCCGATCCGCCACGTCATCCCGGTCGATGTGCGCCAGTCGATGGCGAATGGCGGCGGCCCCGCCTGTCTGCGGCTGCGCGTGGTGGCCGATCCGGCCACGGTCGATGCGCGGTTCCTGCTCGACGATATGAAGGCGCAGCGAATCGAATCGGTCATCGCGGCCCACTGGCCCGCGCGGATCGAACCCGAACAGGTCGGCTCGGACGAACTCGCCAAGGTCGTGATCGAGGCGCGCGAAGCGCTGCTTTCCGTGCTTTCGCTGGACGAACTCGCCTGAACGACGCCCCCTGCGTTAAGACACTGGACCGCCGCGTCGGGCGCTTTTACACTCCATGCAATATTAACCACTGTACATCGCAGTAACGCGCCGGTGGCACGTGGCTTGCAGGTGTAAAGGGTTAAGGGTGGAGGCCAAGGCGAGCGTGTTCGGGAAGATGAAGCGGCTGTTTGTGATCAAGACGCGTCTTGAGGCGTTTCTGATCATCTTCGCGCTTGCCCTCGGCGCGATGACGCGCGGCGCGCATTACACGGTCGAATATCCCGGTTGGGGCGGCTATCTGCTGTTCACGGCAACCGCGGGCGCGGTATTTCTCGGCGGCGCGAAGATCCTCGACGCGCTGCGCTATGAGCGCGAGGCCAAGGCGGCCGCGAAGCGCGATCCGGCCGCGGACTGAGCGTCCGGCCGTTCAAAAAATCGGGAAGAAGGTGGGGGTTTCTGTTGCTAGCTACCCCCGGAGCCCCGGAATCCGCTTCTGTTGCCCGGTGGGTCCAACCGCGCTTTAGCTTTGTAAATTCAGGCCGTTAGGCCATCAAATTACGCTGCGAGAGCGAGTGCTTCGTTATCGTTGGCACTTGTGTGTTGTGAACATTTTTACGGGGTACTCAGCCCGAGCAAAACCACTGCCTTTCAGCACACGTCGATCCTAGTTCGGCCCCGTCATAATCCGCCATTTCAGCGGTTTGTGGTGGAGCCGCCGGGTACTGCCCCCGGGTCCGTTGTACCTATTACACAGCGCCATTTATCGCCATATCCCGCCGAAACGGGCAGGACCCATATAGGCCCTGCTCGCTTAATGTGAAGTGTATGCAGCCACATACCCGCCAGATGCGGGACGGGCCGTAGCCCTCCCCCGCACCGCTGGCGGGCAGGCGGCAATTTTACTTCTTCAGCGCGTCGCGGATTTCGGTCAGCAGCTCGATCTCGGTCGGACCGGAGGGTGCCGCCGCTTCTTCCTTCTCCTCGAACTCGGCCATCACCTTCTTGGCATAGCGCACCAGCAGGAAGATGATGAACGCCAGGATCACGAAGTTGATGATCGCGGTGATGAAGGCGCCATAACCGATCATTGCGGCGCCCGCTTCCTTGAGCGCGGCATAGTCGGTGAGCGACCCTTCATAGCCTTCCGGCGTGGTGAGGAGGATGAAATAGCTGGAGAAATCCGCCCCGCCGAACAGCGCGCCGACGACCGGCATGATAACCTCGTCGGTTAGCGATGCGACAATCGTACCGAAAGCGCCGGCGATGATGACCGCCACGGCGAGATCGATCACGTTGCCCTTGGCGATAAAATCCTTGAAATCTTTTAACATGTGGCAGTCCCTGTTTACCATCGTAATCGTGGGACTTTCTGCCACTGACACCGCGGGACGACAAGATCGCGTTAATCTTGAAAGGTGGGAAAGGTGTGCTATCTAGACAAGACACGTTTACCACAAGAGGGATTTTGCATGAACCGCTTGGCTGCTTTTCGCACCTCCATTGTCGCTGCCGCCGCGCTGGCCCTGTCGGCCTGTGGGATCAACTCGGTGCCTGCGGCCGAGGAGACCGCGAAGGCGAAATGGGCCGATGTCGAGGCCGCGTTCCAGGAACGCGCGAACCTCGTGCCCAATCTCGAGCAGATCGTGATGAGCTCGGCCGAGCAGGAACGCGACACGCTCGAGGCGGTGGTGCAGGCGCGTGCTTCGGCAACGCGTCCCGAAATCCAGATCGATGGCGACGATCTCGGCGATGCGGAGAAAATGGCGCAGTACCAGGAAGCGCAGAACACCTTCGGCGGCGCGCTCTCGCGGCTGATGGCCAACGTCGAAGCCTATCCCGAACTGCGCAGCCAGGAAAACTTCGGTCGCTTCATGACCCAGATCGAAGGCCAGGAAAACCGCATCCGCGTCGCGATCCGCGACTATAACGAGGCGGTCCGCCAGTATAACACCACCATCCGCACCTTCCCCGACACGATCGGCGCGAACATTATCCACGGTGCGGAACCGATGGTGCCCTACCAGGCAGTCACCGAAGGCGCCGAAACCGCGCCCGAGCTGAACATGCGCTCGGATAGCGACGCCGCGAACTGAGCGGCGCTGCGATGCGCACACTCCTCGCCCGCTTGATCCTGCCGCTGGCGGCGGGGCTTGGCCTCCTCGGAGGCCTGGCCCTGCCCGCCGCCGCGCAGACCTTTCCCGAACGCGGCACCGCGCCGGTGGTCGATGCCGCGAACATCATCGACGATGCCACCGAAGCGGCGCTGACTGCCAAGCTCGATGCTTTCGAGGAAGCAAACCAGCGGCAGTTCGTGATCCTCACCGTGCCCGATCTCGAAGGCTACGACATTGCCGACTACAGCTATCGGCTGGGCCGCGAATGGGCGCTGGGCGATGCCGAGCGCAATGACGGCATCATCCTCGTCGTCGCGCCGAACGAACGCAAGATGCGGGTCGAGGTGGGCTATGGACTCGAAGGCGTCATCCCCGACGGGCTGGCCTTCGAATATGTCGAGGGCATGAAGCCCTTCTTCCGCCAGGGCGACTATTCGGGCGGCATCGCCTGGGGCGCCGACCAGATCATCACCCAGCTCGAACTGCCACCCGAGGAAGCCGCGCGCGTGGCGCAGGAGCGAACGGCAGAGCGCGACAGCGAAGGCGGCTTTCCCGTGGGCGCGCTGATCTGGCTCGGGTTCATATTCTTCTTTTTCATCCTGCCGATGTTCCGCGGCGGACGCAGCCGGCGCTATCGCCGCGGCGGCGTGGGCGGGGTCGTGGGCGACATCATCCTGTGGGAAGCCGGCAAGGCGATTGCACGCGGCGTCGGCGGCGACGACTGGGGTGGCGGCTGGGGCGGCGGTGGCGGCTTCGGCGGCGGTGGTGGTTTCGGCGGCGGCGGCTTTTCCGGCGGCGGTGGCAGTTTCGGGGGCGGCGGCGCCTCCGGGGGGTGGTAATGGGTTATCTTTCGCAAGCCGATCACACGATCGTATCCGATGCGGTGGCGCAGGCCGAACTCACCACCAGCGGCGAAATCGTCACCGTGCTGGCCGACCGGAGCGACGAGTACACCGACGTCGTGCTGGTCTGGGCGGCGGCGCTCGCCTTTTCGGCGATGAGCCTGTTCGCGATGATCCCCCAGCCCTTCATGGATCTGTGGGACGCGCTGGTCGGCGGCTGGACGCATGAATGGACCACCGGCGAACTGGCGAGCATGACTATTGCGCTGGGGCTGGTCGCCTTCGTGATCGGCTGGCTGCTGGTAAGCTGGGACCCGCTGCGCTTTTTGTTGACGCCGGGCCCGGTGAAGACCGCGCGCACGCATGCCCGCGCGATCAAGCACTTCAAGGTCGGCGCCGAACGGCGCACGCATGGCCGGACCGGCGTGCTGCTTTACCTGTCGATGCGCGAACACCGCGCCGAAATCGTTGCCGACCAGCCGATCGCCGCGATCGTCCCGGCGGAGGTCTGGGGCGAGGCGATGGCGGACATGCTGGCCGAGATCAAACAGGGCCATATCGCCGAGGGGCTGGCCGCGGGCGTACGCGATGTCGGCCAGGTGCTGTCCGAGCATTTCCCGCGCAGCGAGGATGACGAAAACGAATTGCCCGACCGCCTGATCGAGGTCTGACCATGTCAGTCCCCGACCATGATGCGGACGAGCAGATCGTCTGGCAGGGCAAGTACATCACCGCGAAGAAACGCGGGCGGTGGGAATATGTCGGCCGCCCGCGCAATATCCGCGCGGCGGTGATCCTGGCGGTCGACGAGCACGACCATGTCCTGCTCGTCGAACAATACCGCGTGCCGCTGGGCAAGCCCTGCATCGAACTGCCCGCCGGGCTGATCGGCGACGAGGACGATCTCGCCCATGAGGACCCGCTGGCCGCCGCCGGGCGCGAACTCGAAGAGGAAACCGGCTACCGCGCCGCCGTCCTCGAAGACCAGGGCTGTTTCTGGTCCTCGCCCGGGATGGTCAGCGAAAGCTTCACCCTGGTCCGCGCGCGCCAGCTCACCAAGGTCGGCCAAGGCGGCGGCGTGGCGGGAGAGAACATCACCGTACACCGCGTCGCGCTGGCCGACATCCAGAGCTTTATCGCCGCCAAGCGCGCCGATGGTTGCGGGATCGACGTGCGCATGCTCTTGCTGCTGGGACAGGGATTACTGGCAGGAGAGTGAGAGATGGCAAAGGAACGCGAGCCGCGGTGCGCGGGTAAGCTGGCGCTGATAACGGGTGCGGCGCAGGGCCTGGGGCGCGCGCATGCCACCCGGCTTGCCGAAGAAGGCGCGCGCGTGCTGTGCACCGACATCAATGGCGATGGTGCGGCGGAAACAGCTTCGCTGATCGACGAGCAACTGGGTTCGGGCACCGCCTTTGCCATCCAGCACGACGTTACCGATCCGCAGGCATGGGAAGCCGCCGTCGCGGCCGCGCGCGACCAGATGGGCGGGCTCAACGTGCTGGTCAACAACGCCGGGATCGGTGTGGCGGGCAATATCGAAACCTGCGACTTCGACGACTGGAAGCGCTGTTTTGCGATAAATGTCGATTCGATCTTTCACGGTTGCCAGAAGGCGCTGCCGCTGATGCGCGAACACGCGCCAGGGTCGATCGTGAACATTTCGAGCATTGCGGGGCTGATCGCGAGCGATACGATGCCCGCCTATAACGCCAGCAAGGCTTCGGTGTGGATGCTGAGCAAGTCGATCGCGCTGCATTGCGCCAAGAACAACATGCAGATCCGCTGCAATTCGATCCATCCGACCTTCGTCGATACGCCGATCCTCGACGGCACCGCGAAGAACCACAATATCGAAAAGGGTGTCCTGCTCGAGAAGCTGGCGCGGCAGATCCCGCTCAAGTTCGTGGGCGAACCCAACGATATCGCCAATGCGGTGGTCTATCTGGCAAGCGATGAAAGCCGCTTCATGACCGGCGCGGAGCTCAAGCTCGACGGCGGCATTTCGGCGATGTGATCCGGGGGCCGGAATCAAGAGAGGGGCCAGATGGCCCCTCCCGGTTTTCTCTGTTTTGAGCCACGACCGGCACGAAAACCGGGTCGGTTGGCGCGAGGCCGTGGTCAGTCGGCGATCAGTCCGATCGCGAGGTAGATCAGGATGAAGCTGCCGAAACCGAGCAGCGTTCCTGCGACGAACCCGATACGGACCCAGGTAACGTCGATGCCGAAGTAGCGGGCGATGCCGGAGCAGACGCCCATCAGCTTGCCGCCATTGCGATCGAGCGCGAAGCTCTTGCTGGGCCGGACGGCGCGGTCCTCATCGCGGTGCTTCAGCTGGCTCATACGATCACTCCATTGGGCGAGGCCGGGAGGATAGCCGTGGCGAAGGCCACTGCCGAGAGTACGAGCGAGAAGGCAGCTGCGAAGAGCTTGTTGCCGTTTTCCGAGTTGAACATAATTCCTTTCCTTTCGATGCGAATGGGCGTGATCGGGGCGATCAGGCGATGAAGCCGGCGGGGCTGGCGGGGACGATCGCAGCGGCCATGAAGACGGCCGAGATGCTGAGAGCGAAGATGGCGGCGAGAGCGCGGTTGCTGGCGTTTTCGAAGGTGTTCATTGTGGTTCTCCTGATCCTTGGTTTGTTTGGCCCCGGACCATCCGGGATATCCCAATGATTGCAACAGGTGTGCCAAACTCGAAAAACCGCAGATTTCCGCGATTTCTTGCTGAACAGCCCGACCCCGATCCGTTCATCAATCCGAAAGGTTGGGAAATTTCCCCAACTGTTGGATATGCGCCTTTCGAGTAGCGGGGTCCGCGCGCCCGCGCTATCGCCAGCCGACCCATGGCGCTCGACCGCATCTCACTCATCGACTTCCGCAACCACGCCGCGACCGAGCTGGGCGAAACCGCGCAGTTCAACCTGCTGGTGGGCGAAAACGGAGCGGGCAAGACCAATATCCTCGAGGCGCTCTCGCTGCTCGCACCCGGACGCGGGCTGCGGCGCGCCGCGCTCGGCGACATGATGCGTAGCGACAGCAGCACAGGCTTCCGCATCGGCGCCGACCTGCGGCAGGACGATGCGCCGCTTCGCCTCGGCACCTATATGGACAGCGCCAACCCGGGCCGCCGCCGGGTGCGGATCAATGGCGCGGAAAGCAGCGCTACGGGTCTGGGCGAATGGCTGGCGGTGACCTGGCTGACACCTGCGATGGACGGCCTGTTCACCGGTCCGGCCGGCGACCGGCGGCGGTATATGGACCGCCTGGCGCTGGCGCTCGACCCCGCGCATGCCAGCCATGCCGCCCGCTATGAAGCCGCCTTGCGCGAACGCAACCGATTGCTCGCTGACCGGCGCGAACCCGAAGGCGCGTGGCTCGATGCGATCGAGGCGCAGATGGTCCCGCATGGCGCGGCGCTGATGCGCGGCCGCGCGCGGCTGGTCGAAACGCTGGCGGTGCGGCTTGCCGAAATGCCCGCCGAACCCTTTGCGCGCCCCGCCCTTACCTATGCACCCGGTGCGCCCGACCATGCCGACGGGCTGTCGCAGGCGCTATTCGACAACCGCGCGCGCGACCGCGCGGCGCAGCGCACGCTGGCGGGGCCGCATCGCGACGAGTTGGAGGTGGTCCATGCCGCCAAGCGCGTGCCCGCCGCGCAAAGCTCGACCGGCGAACAGAAGGCCATGCTGGTCGCGATCACCCTCGCCCATGCGGGCCTGGCCGCGCAGGGACGCGCCGGGCTGCTGCTGCTCGACGAGGTCGCCGCGCATCTCGACCCGGTTCGCCGCGCGGCGCTGTTCGAGCAATTGCGCGGCAGCGGCGCGCAAGTGTGGATGACGGGCACCGAGGCAGCCCCCTTCAGCACGATCGCGGAAGAAGCCGCCGTATGGCGCGTCGGCGCGGGCGCGGTCGAGCGCGTCTAGGAAGCAGGCGGCAGCGCGGCTTCGACGTCGTCCACCGTATCATCGACCAGCGCCGCGATCCCCGCCGCGGTCGGATGGATGCGATCGGGCAGGAACATGCTGCGGTCTTCATAGATGCTGTCGAGCCAGAACGGCACCAGCGCCGCGTCATATTGCTCCGCCAGCTCGCCATAGAGGCTGTCGAACTGCTGCTGGTACTCGCTGCCGTAATTGGGCGGCGAGCGCATCCCCATCACCAGCACCGGGATACCGCGCGTGCGCAGTTCGTCGAGCATGGCCGCGAAATTGGCGCGGGTCTGCTCGGGCTGGATTCCCCGCAGCATGTCGTTGCCGCCCAGTTCGAGGATGACGAGGTCGGGCGAGGTGGCTTGCGCATCGAGCGTAAAGGCGAGCCGCTGGCGCCCCGCCGCGCTGGTATCGCCCGACACGCCCGCATCCACCACGCGCGCGTTGATGCCGCGCTCGCGCAGCCCCGCCTCGAGCTGCTCGGGATAGCCCTGCTGCTCTTCCAGCCCGTAGCCTGCGAACAGGCTGTCGCCGAACGCGAGGATGCGGCGTTCGGGGCCCTCTACCACCACATCCGTGGCAGGCGCCGACACCGCGTCCCGCGCAGGCCCCGGTGCTTCGGTCACCTCGTCCGCACCGCCGCAGGCGGCCAGCCCGAAGGCGAGGAGCATGATCGACAAAGGCCCGAGACGCATCGGCGAGATTCCTTGTGCAACACTGGGCCGCATGCCATCGCAGCAAGGTGACCAACTCTCAAGCCGCGATTTCCGCCCGCAACCTCACCCTCACCCTCGGCACCAGCGAAGCGCCGGTCGAGATCCTGCGCGGGATCGACCTCGATATCGCGCGCGGATCGACCGTGGCGCTCCTCGGCCCCTCGGGCTCGGGCAAAAGCTCGCTGATGGCCGTGCTCTCGGGCCTCGAACGCGCCAGCGGCGGCACGCTGCAGGTGGCGGGCGAGAACTTTGCCGCGATGGACGAGGACGCGCTGGCGCATGCGCGCCGCGGGCGGATCGGGATCGTGCTGCAGGCGTTCCACCTGCTGCCCACCATGACCGCGGTCGAGAATGTCGCCACGCCGATGGAACTGGCGGGCGAAAGCGATGCGCAGGCGCGCGCCCGCGCCGAACTCGAAGCGGTCGGGCTCGGCCACCGGCTCGACCATTATCCGCAGCAACTGTCGGGCGGCGAGCAGCAGCGCGTGGCGATCGCCCGCGCCACCGCCGCGCGACCCGACCTGATCTTCGCCGACGAACCGACCGGCAATCTCGATGTCGCCACCGGACATGAAATCGTCGAACTGCTGTTCGCACGGCGCGCCGAAACCGGGGCCACGCTGCTGGTCATCACGCACGACCCCGAACTGGCCGACCATTGCGAGCGCGTGCTGCAACTCGCCGACGGACGCATCGCCAGCGACACCGCCGCATGAGCTGGGCGACCGCCTGGCGTATCGCGCGACGCGATCTCAATGCGCGTTTCCGGGGGCTGCGGCTGCTGCTGGTCTGCCTGTTCCTCGGCACTGGCGCGCTGGCCGCGATCGGGTCGCTGACCGCCGCGATCGAGGGCGAGATCGAGGCCAATGGCCGCGAATATCTCGGCGGGGACCTCCAGGTGGAATTGTGGCAGCGTTCGCTCGACGAGACCGAACGCGCCGCGCTGGAGGAGTATGGCGAGGTATCCGCGGGCACGCGGATGCAGGCAATGGCGCGCTATGACGACCAGGCGGCCCCGATCGAACTGAAGGCGGTCGATGCTGCCTACCCGCTCTATGGCACGCTGACGCTGGCCGATGGCCGCGCGGTCGGCGCCCCCGCACCTGACGAGGCGTGGCTGTCGCAGGGCGCGGCCGACCGGCTGGGCGTGGCGCCCGGCGACAGTATCGCTATCGGGACCGAGACGCTTGGCGTGGGCGGGATCATCGCCGACGAACCCGACCGGCTGGGCGAAGGGTTCCAGCTGGGACCGACCATCATCGTGGCCGAGGAATTGCCGGCGCGCGCCGGGCTGATCGCGCCCGGTTCGATGTACCAGTCCAAAACCCGCGTCCGTTTCGCGCAGGCGCGCGATGCCGCGGACGTCGAAGAAGCGCTGGAAGACCGCTTTCCCGAAGCCGGGTTCGATATCGACACCGCCGACCGCGCCGCACCGGGGACCGACCGCTTCGTCGACCGAATGAGCGAATTTCTCACGCTGGTCGGCCTCGCCGCACTAGTCATTGCCGGGATCGGCATCGGCGGCGGCGTGACCTCCTATCTCGACGCCCGGCGCCAGGGCATCGCCACGCTCAAGATCCTTGGCGCGTCGAGCGGCGATATCGCGCGTATCTATGCGCTGCAGATCGTCGCTGCCGCGCTGGTCGGGAGCCTTGCGGGGATCGCCGTGGGCGTGGCTGCCGTGCCGCTGCTCGCGCGCGCACTCGAAGGGCTATTGCCCGTATCGAGCGGGGTCGTGATCGATCCCGGCGCGCTGCTGCTCGCGCTCGCCTATGGCATGCTGGTGGCGCTGGTCTTCGCCGCCCCCCCGCTGCTGCGCGCGCGCCATTTTCCCGCCATGGCACTGATGCGCGCACGCGTCGCCCCGCTCGCCCGCGATCCGCAGGCCCTCCTGCTGGTCGGCGGCGGGCTCGCCGCAATCGTCGCGCTGGCGCTGCTGACTGCCGAGAACCCGCTGCTGTCGGGCGGCTTCCTTGCCGGGGCGGCGGCGGTGCTTGGCCTGCTCGCATTGCTGGGCTGGGGTATCCGCAAGGTCGCCGCATCGCTTCCGCGCCCGCATAGCCCGGTCGCGCGCAATGCGCTGGCAAACCTCCACCGGCCCGGATCATCGACCGGTGCGCTGGTTACCGCGCTCGGCTTCGGACTTGCCGCGTTTGTGTTGCTGGCTGCCGTGCAGAGCGCGATCGACGGCAATATCGCCAAGCGCGTACCCGACCGCGCGCCCGACTATTTCGTGCTCGATATCCCGCGCGACCAGGTGACCGAGTTCGAGACATTGGTGCGCGAGGCCGATCCCGATGCCAACTGGCGCACCGTTCCCGCGCTGCGCGGCGCAGTGCTCGCCTTCGGCCGCGAGGGGGCGATGACCCGTACATCCGCGCTGGAGGATATTCCCGACGGCGCCTGGGCACTACGCGGCGAGCGCGGGCTGACCTATGCCGATCGCTTGCCCGAGGGCAATGAACTGACCGAGGGCGAATGGTGGGGGCCGTTCTACGGAGGCGAACCGCTGGTTTCGATCGATGCCGATTTCGCCGAGGCTGCCGGGCTGGAAGTGGGCGACATGCTGACCTTCGGCATCCTCGGGGTCGAACGCACCGCGCGGATCGCCAGCCTGCGCCGGATCGACTGGGAAAGCCTGGGCTTCAACTATGTCTTCGTACTCAGCCCCAATGCGATCAGCGATGCGCCGCACAATCTGGCCGCGACCGTTGAACTGAGCCCCGGCACGCCCACGGGCCCACTGCTCCAGGCGCTGGTCGCGGCGCTGCCCTCGGCCTCGGTCATCGAAGTCGGCGGGGTACTGGAACAGGCGCGCACGATCCTCGAACAGGTCGGGCTGGCCACGCTCGCCGCAGCCAGTGTCGCGGTCCTGGCGGGCCTCGCGGTGCTGCTGGGCGCGATTGCCGCCGCGCGCGCGGCGCGGACCTACGATACGGTGGTCCTGCGCGTGCTGGGCGCCGACCGGCGACAGATCCTGCTGATGCAGCTTATCGAATACAGCGCGCTTGCCGCCGCGCTCGCGCTGGTCGCGCTGGGCATCGGTAGCCTGGCCGCATGGCTGGTGGTCACCCAGCTGTTCGAATTTGACTGGCTGCCCGACTGGAGCGTGGTGCTCGCCGTGCTGGGTCTCGGCATTGGCGTGGTGCTGGCCTTCGCGCTGAGCGCCTCGCTGCCGCTGCTCCGGGCCAAGCCCGCACAGGCATTGCGCGCGCTCTAGGCGGCGGCGCCGACCTCGTAGCGTCGAGGCGGCAAGCTACGTCCCGAGATCGATACCGAAGGCACGCCTCGCACCCATCGTGTGATAGAACGTCGCGAGTTGCGGCTCGGCGGCAATGCTTGGCGGTTAGCCCCCGCGGCGCGAATGGCGGCGGGTATGTCATGACCTTCGCCGAGCTACACGCTTCAGCCAAAAGAAAAGGGGGCCCGCAGGCCCCCTTCCCTTTTCTAGATGCCGGCTTCGATCAGAAGCGGAACCTTGCGGCTACGCCGTAGGTGCGCGGCTGGTTCGGGTAACCCGAGATCGCCTGCCCCTGCGCCACTGCGGGGAAGACCGTGGTCAGGTACCGGTCGTCGAGCAGGTTGCGGCCCCACACGGTCAGTTCCAGCCCCATGTCGAAGGCATAGGTGAACGATGCGTTGAGGCTGTTGACCTCGCGCTTGAAGGCAGCGGCCGCGGCGCGGGCCGGACCGAAGTCGCGTTCACCGGTGGCCGGATCGACCACAATGTAGTTGGTCAGGCCGTCGACCATCTGCACCGGCGACGAGTAGGAGAAATCGCCGCGCAGGATGACACGATCACCGCGCGAGTTGATTTCCTTGTTGTACTGCGCGCCGAAGACGGCGGACAGTTCGGGCACGCCGGCAACCGGTTCACCCGAAAGATCACCCACGGGCGAAGCGACGAAGTTGTCGTACTGCGCATCGAGATAGGTCATCGCGACGCTCAGCGTCAGCGCATCGCTGGCGTAGAACTGGCCGTCGAATTCGACCCCGAAGGTTTCCTGCTTGCCGGCATTCGACAGGATGAAAGACGTACCCGTGAAGGTGTTCGCCTGGAAATCCTCGATCGACTGCTGGAAGAAGGTCAGGTTCGCGGCAGCACGGCTCCAGTTACCCTTGATGCCGATTTCGTAGACTTCCGAATTCTCGGCATTGGCGAAGCGGGTGCCCGGACGCAGGTTGGTGACCGCGAGGTCCTGCGCCTGCAGCGCGGCGAAGTCGGCCGGGAGCGGACGGCTGTCGCGCGACAGGTTGAAGCTCGGTGCCTTGTAGCCGGTCGCCCAGCTGGCATAGACGTTGAGCGTCGGCGTGACTTCGTAAGCCAGGCGGACGTTCCAGCTCCAGTCGTCGTCATTGGTCGAGCAGTCCTCAACCGCGTTCGGGCAGTTCTGCATCGGCGGCAGGAACTGGAACGGGGTCAGTGCCAGCAGCGGGTTCACCGCGGGGTTGGCATCGTTGGCATCGGCGAAGGCCTGCACGCCCGCCGAAACCTGGCCGAAGGCGGCCGGGTTGGCACCGGCGAAGGCGCCGATTTCAGCCTGGCTGGCCGGACGACCGAGGCCGAGCAGCGTGCCGACCTGCGTGGCGAGACCCTGCGCGAAGATCGCGGTGTTACCCGAGGCCACCAGGTCGATGTTCGAGAACACATCGGTGCTCGTCGAATTGGTGACGATCTGCTTCTTGTCCTTGGTGTAGTTCGCACCAAGCGTGAGCACGAGACGATCGGTGATCTCGAAATCGACATTGCCGAAGATCGAGAACGCTTCGTTGTCCTGGACGATGTTGTTGAAGAAGCCCTGGCCTTCAGCAAAGAACTGGCCGGTGTAATCGGTGCCGTTCAGCGCCGAGAGCGTGGCTTCGAGCGTATTGACATTCTGCGTGCCGCCGGTCGCACCCTGCAGCAGCAAGTCGGCGAAAGGACGGAAGCCGGGACCAAAAACGATCTGATCCGACGTATCGACGCGTTCGTCGAAGTAATAGCCGCCGATCAGGAAGTTGAACGGGCCGTCGAAGTCCGAGGCAATCCGCAGTTCCTGGGTGAAGGTTTCGATATCGGCATCACCGATATTCGCCCCGCTCACCGCCGGAAGGCTGGTGAAGTCGACGTCCTGGTCGGCGCCGAGCTTGGTCTTGCGATAGGCGGTGATCGAGGTCAGCCCCAGCGCGCCGAAGTCGTAATCGATCTGGCCCGAGATGCCGTAGTTCTCGACGTTGTTGATCGGATCGACATCGGTGAACACGACATCGCCATCGGGATTGTTGCGGAAATCGTTGACCTGGCCGCCGAGCAGCTGGATCGCACCGATTTCGGCCGAGGGCGCCACGTTGAGCACGCCGCAGCAGCGCTCTTCGATCTTGTCGTAATCGCCGATGACGCGGACGCGCAGCGGGCCGCCATTGTCGAACAGCAGCTGGCCGCGGGTGAACCAGCGGTCGCGGTCGTTGATGTCGTCGCCATTGACGCCATTGGTCAGGTAGCCGTCACGCTTGTTGATGCCGCCGCCCGCGCTGAAGGCGACCGAATCGCTGATCGGGCCGGTGACGAAACCCTTGACGACCATCGCGTCGTAATTGCCGTAGCTGGCTTCGACCATGCCGCCGAATTCGAACTGCGGTTCCTTGGTGACGATCGAGATCACGCCCGCGCTGGCGTTCTTGCCGAACAGCGTGGACTGCGGGCCGCGCAGCACTTCGACGCGCTGGATGTCGGGAAGATCGGAGATCTGCGACACCGCGCGGCTGCGATAGACGCCGTCGACGAACATCGCGACCGAGGGCTCGAGGCCGATGTTGTTGCCATCGGTGCCGAAGCCGCGGACCGAATAGCTGGTCGCGAACGAGCTCTGGTTCTGGCTGACGCGCAGCGAGGGGACCAGCGTGGCGAGATCGGCGACGTCGCGAATCTGGGCCTGCTCGATCGCTTCGGAAGTGGTCACGCTGACCGCGACGGGGGTTTCCTGCAGCGTCTGCTCGCGCTTGGTCGCGGTGACGATGATCA
The DNA here is from genome assembly GCF_024171405.1 of Qipengyuania citrea. Taxonomy (GTDB): domain Bacteria; phylum Pseudomonadota; class Alphaproteobacteria; order Sphingomonadales; family Sphingomonadaceae; genus Qipengyuania; species Qipengyuania profunda. The sequence goes on along the minus strand of NZ_JALJZT010000003.1, from coordinate 37,267 downwards.
CATTGCCGCTGGCGGGAGCGGCGATATCGGTATCGTCGGCCTCGATGTCAGCGTCGGCGTCCTGCGCCTGGGCGGCGGCGGGCAGAACCAGCGCGGCAGCGCCGGCCAGCAGGGCGGTACGAACGGACGCGTGGCGGCCGAAAGTATTGAATTTCATGAAATGTCCTCTTCTCTCAAGACGTCTTTTTGGTCTGCTGCGCAGTCCCCAAATAACGCAGGCGAGCGGCGGATTACCAGACTTGCATGCCCTCTCAAGCGTTTAGCCGACGCGTGACGCAGCGGGGGCCGCGACTGTGCCTTTCGCGTTACACCGCAACGGCTTGTCGCAGTGCAGCATCTAAGCTAGGGGCGCGCCCGAAACGCATCGTGCCGCTCATGCGTTAACGCTACGGCACGCTAACAGAAAGCACATTCCATGTCCCGCGACCTGCGCAACGTGGCGATCATCGCCCACGTCGACCACGGCAAGACAACTCTCGTCGACCAACTTTTCCGTCAATCCGGCACCTTCCGCGAAAACCAGCGCGTCGAAGAACGTGCGATGGATTCGAACGACCTGGAAAAGGAACGCGGGATCACGATTCTCGCCAAGTGCACCAGCGTCGAATGGAACGGCACGCGTATCAATATCGTCGATACGCCGGGCCACGCCGACTTCGGCGCCGAGGTCGAGCGGATTCTCTCGATGGTCGATGGTGTGATCCTGCTGGTCGACAGCGCCGAAGGCCCGATGCCGCAGACCAAGTTCGTCACCGGCAAGGCACTCGGCCTGGGCCTGCGCCCGATCGTCGTCGTCAACAAGATCGACCGCAGCGATGCCCGCCCGCAGGCGGTGCTCGACGAAGTGTTCGACCTCTTCGCCAGCCTCGATGCGAATGACGACCAGCTCGACTTCCCCAGCCTGTGGGCCTCGGGGCGTGATGGTTACGCCAGCGAAGACGAGCATGCGCGCGAAGGCAATCTGGATGCGCTGTTCAAGCTGATCGTCGACCACGTCCCCGCGCCGGGCCTCGATACCGAAGCCCCGTTCAGCTTCCTCGCGACGCTGCTCGACCGCGACAATTTCATGGGCCGCGTGCTCACCGGCCGCGTCCAGTCGGGCACGGTCAACATCAACGACCCGATCCACGCGCTCGACGCGCAGGGCACTGTCATCGAAGTCGGCCGCGCAACCAAGCTGCTGAGCTTCGACGGCCTCGACCGCGTGCCGGTCGAAAGCGCCGAGGCGGGCGATATCATCGCCATCGCCGGGCTTGAGAAGGCGACCGTTTCGAACACCATCGCCGATCCGCAGATCAAGACGCCGATCGAAGCGCAGCCGATCGATCCGCCGACGCTCGCCATGCGTTTCGCCGTCAACGACAGCCCGCTGGCCGGCCGCGAAGGCAGCAAGGTCACCAGCCGCATGATCCGCGACCGCCTGTATCGCGAAGCGGAAACCAATGTCGCCATCCGCATCACCGAAAGCGCCGACAAGGACAGCTTCGAGGTTGCCGGGCGCGGCGAACTGCAGCTGGGCGTGCTCATCGAAACGATGCGCCGCGAAGGCTTCGAACTCGGCATCAGCCGTCCGCGCGTGCTGTTCCGTGAAGAGAACGGCCAGCGCATGGAGCCGTTCGAAACGGTCGTCATCGACGTCGATGACGAACATTCGGGCACGGTTGTCGAGAAGATGCAGCGCCGCAAGGCCGAGCTGACCGAAATGCGCCCCTCGGGCCAGGGCAAGACCCGCATCACCTTCTCCGCCCCGTCGCGCGGCCTGATCGGCTATCACGGCGAATTCCTGTCCGACACGCGCGGCACCGGCATCATGAACCGCATCTACGAAAAGTACGACACCTACCGCGGCAAGATCGAAGGCCGCCAGAACGGCGTGCTGATCTCGATGGTGTCCGGCGAAGCCGTACCCTACGCGCTCAACATGCTGGAAGAACGCGGCGAGCTGTTCATCGGCGGCGGCGCGAAAATCTACGAAGGCATCATCATCGGCGAAAACGCCAAGCCGGACGACCTCGAGGTCAACCCGATGAAGTCGAAGCAGCTGACCAACTTCCGTTCGACCGGCAAGGACGATTCGATCCGCCTCACCCCGCCGCGCGTGATGACGCTGGAACAGGCCATCGCCTATATCGACGATGACGAGATGGTCGAAGTGACGCCCGAGAACATCCGCCTGCGCAAGGCGATCCTCGATCCGCACGAGCGCAAGCGGGCGAAGCGTTCGGCCGGGTAATCACCCGCCGACAGCTGACCAGATACGAAAGGGGCCGGATGATTTGCGGCCCCTTTTTCGTGCTGCGCCCTGCGCCCGAACGGCTTCTACGCCAAAATATACAATCAATGCCCGTGCACGCGGCGTAGCCTTGGGCCAACACACGCCAGACATAAGAACCACCGGATCGCTCACCTACGGCAAGCAAGGCCCGAAAGCCTGCTGCGCTTGCCATCGTCGTCGATTGGGGGATCGAAGCCATGGCTATCTGCCCGTTATCAATGCGGCCCGCACGGTGAACGTCGCCGATCTCAAGGCCGGCGATCTCGATTCGGCAGGCCATCCCGTCCTGCACTTCTATTCGCGCAAGCCACCCGAATATGCGGTCTACCAGACCAGGGAACGCGCGATGGTCCACTTCGCCGACGCGCCCGATGTCTCGGATGAACAGCGCAAGGTGCTGGCGCAGCTCGCACCCCTGCGCGGCGAAACCAATGCGCTGATCGACGACTGGCGCGAGAAGCCCGATCGATACCACACGCTGGGCATCATTCCGCGCAGGAACGGCGCGCGCATCCGCCAGCGGGCAGCGCGCTACGATCGCCGGATCGGCGATGCGCTCATCGTCGCGCTGGAGGGCGATCTGACGGGCGCCGGGGCGGTGCTGCAGGAGATAAAGGACGACGTCATCGAGGAACGCGTCGGATGGTCGCGCTTCGAATATCTGCTGGTCGCCATCACCATCGCGTTTGCGTTCATCCTGTTCAGCATCCTGTTTGCGGTCCTGACCGTCCCGGATGTCGAAAATGCTGCGGCAGCGGCACGCTCCCTGCTGTGCGACACTGAGCTCGACCCGCGGTGTTTTGACGACGCCACCGATCTGTGGCGTGGCGCAATGGCGGGCGCTTTGGGAAGCTTCTTCTCGATTGCCCTCGCCATCCGCGGACGCACCGTCCTGCCGGACCTCAACAAGGTCAACAACTGGATGGATGCCGGCCTGCGGGTCGCGATCGGCATCATCGCAGGGACCGTGCTGGTCGCACTGGTGGTGTCGGACTTCGTCAATCTGCGGATTGGCGAGGTTAAGTCAAATGAACTGAACGAGCTTTACATCGGCATCGTCGGCTTTGTTGGCGGCTTTGCCGAACGGCTGGTCCCCGACCTGCTGGCGCGGGCGGCCGTGCAGGAAGGCGAAAGCCCCGTGCTTCGCAAACCTGAACCCAATCTCGACGCGGCTGGACCGCCGTCCGCCGCGGTCGCGATCGGATCGGCACCGGCCGGTGAAGTCGCCGACGACGATGTCCCCCCCGACGACGAAACCGAGGACGGCTGCGTCGAGGATCTCGACATCGACGAGGACGACCTCACCCGCGACGAACACCTGCCCGCTGCATCGGGCGGCGTCGCCCAGCCGGACGATGGACTCGAGGGGACAAAGGGATGAGCTATTCTCTGTCATGGCTGCCCGAGGTGCTCGAGCGCGCGGGTCTCAAAGTCGCCGAAACACCCGACTGGCGCACCCGCGGACGCGGTGACATGGGCCCCGTGCGCGGGGTGCTGTGCCACCATACCGCCACCCGCGCGGGCGGTAACATGCCCACGCTCGACATGCTGATACATGGGCGGCCCGACCTCAGGGGTCCGCTGTGCCACCTCGGCCTAGGGCGCGACGGAACCTATTATGTCGTCGCCGCTGGCCGGGCCAACCATGCCGGACCGGGTGCCTGGGAAGGTCTGCGCAATACCGGCAATACGCACCTGATCGGTATCGAGGGCGAAAACGGCGGACGGCCGCATGACGACTGGCCCGAAATTCAGATGGATGCCTATCGCCGCGGTGTCGCCGCCATTCTCGATCACATCGGCGCCAAGGCGAACATGTGCCTGGGACACAAGGAATGGGCCCCGGGACGCAAGCCCGATCCGCTGTTCGACATGTCGCAGTTCCGCTCGCAGGTTGCCGAAATCCTCGCGGGCAAATCACCCCCGCCGCCGATCGCGGCAAGCGACGACCAAGACCGGCCGACCCTGCGCCGGGGAATGCGCGCGGATGCGGTCAAGACGGTCCAGGCGCTGCTCGGTCTGCAGACGGATGGTATTTTCGGCCCCCAGACCGAAGCGGCAATCCGGGCGTGGCAGCGCACCAACGGGTTGGTGCCCGACGGCATCGTGGGTCCGCGCAGTTGGGAAATGCTCGATCTCCAGCGCGATGCCCCCGCCAAGCCCCCGCAGACACCGCCTGCCAAGGACGGCAACAAGGCGAGCGACACGGCGATCATCGACCAGATCGATGTCGGCCTGCTCAAGCTCGCCTTCTCCGAGAACACGCCGCAAGAGCTCGCCAAATGGGCCGAGCCGATCAAGACCGTGTGCCTGCGCTATGGCATCGACACGCGGCGCGAGATCTGCAGCTTCCTCGCCAATATCGCGGTCGAGAGCCGCGGCCTGACCCGCATGACCGAAAGCCTCAATTACAGCGTCGACGGCTTGCTGAGGACCTTCGGCCGCCACCGGATAAGCGAAGCCGACGCACGGCGGCTGGGGCGCAAGCGCGGCGAACGCGGGCTGTCGCTCGCGCGGCAGGAGGAACTCGCCAATTTGCTCTATGGCGGCGAGTGGGGGCGCCGCAATCTCGGCAATACCGAACCCGGCGATGGCTGGCGGTTCCGCGGCTACGGGCCCAAGCAGATTACCGGGCGCCACAATTGCACCGAGTTCGGCAAATCCATCGGCATGGCGATCGAGAAGATCCCCGATTACCTGCGCACGCGTGAAGGCGGTTGCATGGGCGCAGGCTGGTACTGGAAGTCGCGCGATCTCGACAAGTTCGCCGCGACACCCGGGCTCGAGGACGATCGCCGCGCGATCAATGGCGGGCTGCACGGGCTCGATGTGGTGCAGGAACGGTTCGACCGGCTGATGCGCGAACTGGACCGGCGCGGGGTCTGATCGGCAGCATTGAACCGGCAATGCAGGGCGCGCCACGCAAAGCAAACCTCAGTCCCGATACAAAAAGGGCGGCCACGATGTGACCGCCCTTTCCGTTTGAAGCTATCCGACGATCAGAAGCGGAAGTTCAGCGTCGTGCGGATCGAATGGATGTTCAGGTTCGGATCCGAGGGACGAAGAGCAGTTTCACCCGAATCGAGCAGGAACGGATTGGTTGCGGGCGCGGTACCGGCACCCACCAGCACATAGGCATCGTCGTCATCATAGCGCGAATAGAGATATTCGAGGCCGAACGAGATGTTGTCGGTGAGGTAGAGCTCGCCGCCGGCGCCGATCTGGCCACCCAGCTGCCAATCGTCATCATTCGTCATGGTGAAGGAATTGGCCGTGTTGGTGGTGACGAAATCGTGATCGATATCGGCATAGGCGACGCCGCCCGTGACGTAGAGCAGGCCGCGGCCGCTGCCGGGCGAAACGCCGAGGCGACCACGCACAGCGACCGATTTGTCCAGTCCGCGTACGAAAGTGTAGCTTGCCGGGGTGGTGCTGAAACCGGTCGAATAATCTTCCGATTCCGACAGCGCACCCTCGACCAACAGGCCGGCAACTACCGGACCATTGCCGATGCGCTGGTCGAAGCCGATGCGGATGCCGTAGCCGTAGCGCGACTTGTCGTCGCTGCAGCCGTCACTGGCTTCCGCGCCATTGGCGGCGCCGTTGCAATAACCGGGGCTGAAAGCATTGGCGCCGGTCGTCGTGATGACCCCGTCGCCATATTCACCGTCGCCGTCGGTGTCGAAGGTGATGCCTTCACCATTTTCATCGTCGATTGCGTCGAGACCGAAGCTGCCGCCGACGTAGAAGCCGTCGAAGAAGCGGGGTTCTGCATCCTGTGCGAAAGCTGGCTGAGCGAAGGCGCCCGCGAAAATCGCGGTGGCCAGAAATGTTGATTTTTTCATTGAAAATCCTGTTAGTTACGTGGACCCTGTTGCCGGGTAAGACGTTCGCGGAGGCAAGGCGTTCCGGCGCCCCGGTGCGATGAAACGCACGTGTCGCATTTTTGTCACAGCGACAACCTCGCGAGATCCGCCAAATGCCGCGTGAGAGGCGCTTCGGGGCACCGGTGGCCAGCGCGATTTCCATCTGTTAGATGCCTCGCCCATGCAGACCGGCACCTATATTTCGCTCGCCTTATATTTTGTTCTGATGATCGCGATCGGCCTATGGGCGTGGAAGCGCTCGACCGATACGAGCGAGGGCTATCTGCTCGCCGGACGCAACCTGCCACCTGCGGTCGCCGCGCTGAGCGCCGGCGCCTCTGACATGAGCGGCTGGCTGCTGCTCGGCCTGCCCGGCGCGCTCTATGCCAGCGGCCTCGTCGAAGCGTGGATCGGGATCGGGCTGTTCATTGGCGCGCTGGCCAATTGGTTCGTGGTCGCGCCGCGGCTGCGCGCGCAGACCGAAAGCTATGGCAATGCGCTGACGATCCCCGAATTCCTCGCCAATCGCTTCCCCGACAAGGCGGTCGCGCTGCGCGTGATCTCCGCGTTGATCGTGGTGGTGTTCTTCGCGGTCTATACCGCTGCCGGCCTCGTGGGCGGTGGCAAGCTGTTCGAAACCAGTTTTGCCGGCCTGTTCGGGGGTATCGGCATGAGCGATTACATGGTCGGCATCTGGATCACCGCGCTGGTGGTGCTCGCCTATACCATGGTCGGCGGCTTCCTCGCGGTCAGCCTGACCGATTTCGTGCAGGGGCTGATCATGGTCGTCGCGCTGGCGGTGATGCCGCTGGTGGTGATGTTCGGCGAAGGCGGCAGTGCGGGCGGGTCGCTGACCGACGTCCCTGTCGAAGGCTTCCTCAGCCTCACGCAAGGCCTCACCCTGCTCGGGTTCATCAGCGCGGTGACCTGGGGGCTGGGCTATTTCGGCCAGCCGCATATCATCGTGCGCTTCATGGCGATCGACACGGTCGAGAAGGTGCGCCCGGCGCGCAATATCGGCATGACCTGGATGGGCGTGGCGCTGCTCGGCTCGATCGGCATCGGCATTGCCGGCCGCGCCTTTACCGAACGCAACGGCATCGTCGTGGACGATCCCGAGACGATCTTCATCGTGCTCGCCAATCTATTGTTCCATCCGCTGATCACCGGCTTCCTGCTGGCGGCGCTGCTCGCCGCGATCATGTCGACGATCAGCTCGCAGCTGCTGGTGGCCTCGAGCTCGCTGACCGAGGATTTCTACAAGCTGTTCTTCCGCCGCCATGCCTCCGAGCGCGAGAGCGTCAATGTCGGACGGATCTGCGTCGCGCTGGTGGCGATTGCCGCGATCGTGATCGCGAGCAATCCCGATAGCCAGGTGCTGGGACTGGTGTCCAACGCCTGGGCAGGCTTCGGCGCGGCCTTCGGTCCGCTGATTATCCTCGCGCTGACCTGGAACAGGATGACCGGCGCAGGCGCGGTGGCGGGCCTGGTCACCGGCGCCGCAGTGGTCGTCGCATGGATTGCGCTGGGCTGGAATGCGGCGCTCCCGGGCATGGACCAGGGCCTTTACGAGATCGTCCCCGGCTTCATCGCTGCTTGGCTCGCCATCTGGCTGGTCAGCAAGGCGACCGCTGGAACCGCAGAGCGCCCCTTGCCAGCCTGACGCGCAATCGTCACACCGTCTTCCGATTGAGGAGACGACGAACATGCGAACACTACTGGCGGGCGTAGCCGCCCTCGCCCTGACCGCCATGCCTGCCACCGCGCAGGAGACGGCCGAACAGCCCGCAATCGAACAGCAGATCGGCGCCGGCGGGCGGCCCGTAGGCGCGAACTGGGCACGCAGCCCGGTAATCGCGCAGCACGGCATGGCGGCCACCGCACACCCGCTCGCCACGCAGATCGCGCTCGATGTGCTCAAGGACGGCGGCAGCGCGGTCGATGCGGCCATCGCGGCCAATGCCGCGCTGGGGCTGATGGAGCCGACCGGCAACGGCATCGGCGGCGATCTGTTCGCGATCATCTACGACCCCGCGACCGGCAAGCTGCACGGCATCAATGGGTCGGGCCGCAGCCCGTGGGGTCAGACGCTCGACCAGCTGCTCGACAAGCTCGATGGGGCAGACGCCCTGCCGCCCTATGGCGCGCTGCCGATCACCGTGCCGGGCACGGTCGATGCCTGGTTCGCCATGCACGAACGCTTCGGCAAGCGGACGATGGCGGCAAACCTTGCGCCGACCATCGGCTACGCGCGCGAAGGCCACCCGATCGCGCCCGTCATCGGCATGTATCTGGCCCGCTCGCTCAAGGCCTATTCGGCGCGCGAGGACCAGTTCGATTTCAGCAATGCGCGCAAGGTCTGGTTCGCCGATGGCGAAGCCCCCGAGGCGGGCGAAATCTTCACCAATCCCGACCTCGCCGACACGCTCGAAGCGATCGCTCGCGACGGGCGCGATGCCTATTACGACGGCGATCTGACCGATGTGTTCGTCGATTACCTGCAGGCGCAGGGCAGCGCCTTCACGCGCGAGGATTTTGCCGCCCACCGCAGCGAATGGGTCGAGCCCGCCTGCGCCGGCTACAAGGATGGGTACGAGCTGTGCGAACTGCCGCCCAACAGCCAAGGCTTTGCCGCGCTGCAGATGGTCAATATCCTCAAGAATATCGACCTGTCGCAGTGGGAGCGCGGAAGCCCCGAAGCGCTGCACTTCATGGTCGAAGCCAAGCGGCTCGCCTATGCCGATGTCGCGCGCTTCTATGCCGATCCCGACTTCGCCGCCCTTCCCGCCCAATTGCTCGCCGAAGACTATGGTGCCGAACGCTTCAAGCTGATCGATCCGGCCAAGGCGACGCCCGAATTCCAGCCCGGCGAAATCGAAGTCGCGCCCAAGCTCGAGGGTGAAGGCGACACCACCTATCTCACCGTGGTCGATGGCGACGGCATGATGGTCAGCCTCATCCAGTCGAATTATCGCGGCATGGGCGGCGGGCTGGTCGCCCCGGGCACCGGCTTCATGTTCCAGGACCGGGGCGAACTGTTCAGCCTCGATCCGGCGCATCCCAATGCCTACGAACCGGGCAAGCGGCCCTTCCACACGATCATTCCCGCCTTCGTGAAGAAGGACGGCCAGCCCTATATGACGCTGGGCCTGATGGGCGGCGGCATGCAGCCGCAGGGCCATGTGCAGGTGCTGGTCAATATCGTCGATTACGGCATGAACCTGCAGGAAGCAGGCGATGCCGCGCGCTTCAACCACGACGGCGGACCGCAGCCGACCGAGGCGCTCGAAGGCCCCGCCGCCGATCCGCTGGGGACATTGTTCGTCGAACCCGGCATTCCGGCAGAAACCATCGCCACGCTGCGCACCATGGGCCACAAGGTCGAAGTGGTCGACAATGGTATCATGTTCGGCGGCTACCAGGCGATTGCGCGCGATCCGGATACCGGTGTGCTGACCGGCGCGACCGAAATGCGCAAGGATGGGCAGGCATCAGGGTATTGAGGGTCGCCTGAAAAGGAGAACGACATGGCAAAGGTAACCGGACTAGGCGGGGTCTTTTACGTGGTGAAGGACCCCGCGGCGACACGCGCCTGGTACCGCGACGTGCTGGGTATCGGCGGCGAATACGGGCCGCAGCTGGAGTGGTCCGAAGAGACCGGCGACAAACCCTATTCGCTCATCAGCCATTTCAAGGACGATGGCTACATCAAGCCCGGCACCGGCGGCTTCATGGTCAATCTGCGGGTCGACGATTGCGACGCGATGGTCGCGCAGCTGAAGGCAAAGGGGGTCGAGGTGCTCGGCCATGTCGATGAAGGGTATGGCAAGTTCGCCTGGATCCTCGATCCCGACGGGGTCAAGATCGAGCTGTGGGAGCAGCTCGCCGCACCCGAATAGGCAGCGCCCTCTCCCGGAAAATTGCGCCCCGCTACATATCGTTAGCGAAGAATTAAGGATGTTCGGGAGATAAGCGCGGGTATGCGACCGCATCCCGCCTTCTCTCTGCTGCTTCTCCTCAGCCTGGCAGGATGCGGCGTGGTACCTGGCTCCAAGCCCGCAGAAAGGGTCGCGCGGCAGGCGGGGTCCGTCCCTGTCAGCACCGCGCGACCCGAAATGCGCCAGTGCAATGCCGAACTGGGGCAGACCGGCTCGCGCTTCGCCCCGTTGCCCGACAAATTCTACGGCGCCGGTTGTTCGACCACCAACAGCGTCCGGCTCGAACGCGTCGGCGGGGATCACACCGAATTCACCGTGACCAACCTTGGTGCCGTGGCCTGCCCGCTGGCCAACAGCTTTGCCGGCTGGGCGCGCTACGGGGTCGATCGCGCCGCGCAGCAGATCCTCGGCAGCCCGCTCCAGCGGATCGAGACCATGGGCAGCTTTGCCTGCCGCAATGTCGCGGGCAGCGCCCGCCGCAGCGCGCATGCGCGCGCCGAGGCGATCGATGTCGCCGCCTTCGTCCTTGCCGACGGTCGCCGGATTTCGGTTCAGTCGGGGTGGAACGCCTCACGGGACGAGCGTGAATTCCTGCGCGTCATTCACCGCAGCGCCTGCAAGCGGTTCGGCACGGTACTGGGCCCCGACTACAACCGGGCCCATGAGGACCATTTTCACCTGGAATATGGCAGCGGGAACTACTGCCGCTAGGGTTGAGCCGCCGCGCGCCTATTACATCGCAAAGGGCGTATCCTCGTCGAGCTTTGCTTCCAGTCGCAGGCGAACCGCTTGCGCGGAATGATCGGTACCCAGTTTCGACATCAAATTGGCGCGGTGGATTTCCACTGTGCGCGGGCTGATCCCCAATTCGCGCCCGATCATCTTGTTGCTGCAGCCCTCGGCCAGCCAGTCGAGCACTTCGCGTTCGCGCGGGGAAAGCATGGCGATCTTGTTGCGCGCTTCGACCATCTTGCGGCGCGCCTGGACATGCGCATCGACATCCTTGCCGATCCGGCCAAGCGCTTCGGCCAGCCGTTCGGGTTTCAGCGGCAGCGCGACATAATCGAGCGCCCCCGCTTTCACCGCATCGACGATGCAGGCTGGCCGGGGTTCACGCGCGGTGGCGATAACGGGTAGCCACACGCCCTTTTGTGCCAGCTCGTTCAGGACCGACGCGACCCCGCCATCGGCGGGATCGTCGCGCGCCAAGATCACTCCTTGCTCGGGTGGTCGCTGCAAGAATTCGGCGGCGTTGGAATAGGTTTCACAGTGATGGCCAAGTCCAAAACCCAGATGGGCTTGTTCTGCCCGGCCACGACTTGAGCCTCCTACAATATGGAGAATTTGGCGCTCGTTCATTTGGAGTACCTTACCTCTATGACAAAGCCCCCGCCACAAAATATTAGTTAATATAACCGGCCTTAATAAGCTGCCGAGCTAACTACGAACAGTTCTCAATAGCAATTTGTATATTCGCGACAGAACCTAGTCTTCGCTTCTGTAGAAGCTATAATCGGGCAGCGAGTGGAACGCATTTTTCAGCGCATCGCCCCAGCTCGACGAGATTGCCTGGAAGTAAGGGTCGTCATGATTGACCCGGTGTTCGTGCTTGGGTTCGAATACATCGCGTTCGATGACCTGCAGATCGAGCGGCAGCCCGACCGAGAGATTCGCCTTGAGCGTCGAATCGAAGCTGACCATCAGCAATTTGACCGCATCCTCGAGGCTCATCGTGCGGTCGTAGCCGCGGATGATGATCGGGCGGCCGTATTTGGTCTCGCCGATCTGGAAGAAGGGCGTGTCGTGGCTGGCCTCGATGAAATTGCCTTCGGGATAGACCATGAACAGGCGCGGCTCCATGCCCGCGATCTGGCCCGCGACGATGATCGAGGCGGTGAACCGGCCGCGCCCCTTCACCCCATTGGCCTCCTGCCGGTCGGCGATGATCGTCCGCAGCAGCTTGCCGATTTCGGTCACGACCTGGAACATGGTCGGCGATTGCAGGATGATGTTGTCGCGCTCGTCGGGTTCTTTCATCCGTTCTTCGAGCTGGCTGATCACCGCCTGCGTGCTGGCGAGATTGCCCGCGGTCATCACCGTGATGATCCGCTCGCCCGGCACATTCCAGGTGAACATCTTGCGAAACACGGAAATGTTGTCGACGCCCGAATTGGTGCGCGTATCGCTCATCAAGACGAGTCCGGTGTCGAGCACCATTCCCACACAATAGGTCATCGTATTCGTCCTCTCGGCAGTTCTATTGCTGCACTTGCTGCTGTTCGACCGCGACATCGACCTCGAGTACGGTCGAGGTGGTCCCGAAACTGATACCGGTGACCGGCGCGGCATCGCGGTAATCGCGTCCCGTGGCGACGCGCACATAACGCGCATCGGGGCTGATTCCGTTGGAAATATCGAAGCCGACCCAGCCCAGTTCCGCGACATAGGCTTCCGCCCAGGCGTGGCCCGCTTCCTGATCGATCCGGTCGTTCATCATCAGATAGCCACTGACGTAGCGCGCCGGGATGCCCAGCGACCGGGCGATGCCGATGAAGATATGCGCATGGTCCTGGCACACGCCATTGGCGGCGGCGAAGGCTTCTTCGGCGATGGTGCGGGAATGCGTGGTCCCGGTCTTGTATTCGACCCGCTCGAGAATGCCTGCGGACAGGCGGTGGAGCATGTCGAGCCGGCTTTCGTCCTCCCGGCCCATTTCCGCGGCCAGCTTGCGCATGCCCGGGCCGGGCTGCGTCTGCCCGGTCTGGCCGAGGAAGCTCCATAGCGGGAGATGCCCGGCGTGGCGCCCGATGACGCCCGCGTGGTCATGCGTATCGACCGTCCCGCGGCAGGTCACCGTGACATCGCGCGCGCCGGTTTCGACCGCGACCAGCGTCACCGTGTTGTGATGCTGGTCCTCATAGGTGAGTTCGGGATGCGCGTGCTCGTAATCCATGTGCCATTCGAGGATTTCCTGCCCCTGCGTTTCCTTGGGTGTCAGCCGCAGGCGCTGGAGGCCGTGGATCACCGGCGTATCGAAGCGGTAACGGGTGGTATGGCGGATCGAGAGGCGCATCAGGCAAGGAACCGATAGTCTTTGGCGATCGCAACCCCGATCGCGGCGTTGGAGGCCATGAAATCGACGAGGAACTCGTGCAGTCCCTGTTCGAACACGTCCTCGATAGTCAGATCGGCGATCCGCGTATCGGCGTCGCGCATCAGCGTGTTGCTGGCGCCCTCCCGGCCATGCAGCCGCGCCAGCGCCGCGAGATTGGCGCGCAATTCGGAATGGCAGAAGGCCAGGCTGCGCGGGAAGCAATCGTCGAGGATGAGGAATTCGCAGATCCCGCGCGCATCGATCTGGCCCGCATTGAGCCAGCGATAGGCGCGATCGCCCGAAACCGAGCGCAGCACCTGGTCCCATTGCCCGGTATCGAGGCTCGACCCGACGTAGGAGAGCGAGGGCAGCAGCAGATAGTATTTGATGTCGAGGATGCGTGCGATGCTGTCGCCGCGTTCGATGAAGGTGCCCGCCTGCGCGAAGTGATAGCCTTCGTCGCGCAGCATCGACCCTTCCATCGCGCCATGTGCCAGCGTCCCGGCGCGCCGGATCGTGGCCACCGTGTCGAGCACGCGGTTCTCGCCTACCGGACGGGACAGCTGTTCCTGCGTCTCCAGCCAGTTTTCGTTGATCGCTTCCCACAATTCGCCGCTGATGGCGTTCCGCGCGAGCCGCGCATTCTGGCGCACCTGGCCGAACATGGCGAGGATCGAGGAGGCATTGTCCTTGTCGCGCAGCATGTAATTCCACGCCTGTACGCCGGTATAGCTTGCATGCTTGGCTTCGTAACCCGCGCGTTGCCCGGCGGTGGCAATGACCGAGCGCCATTCTTCTTCCGCCGTGACCAGATCACGGGTCAGCGCCATGCGCAGCCCCGCATCGAGCAGGCGCGCGGTGTTCTCCGCCCGCTCGAGATAGCGGAACATCCAGAACAGGCCATTGGCGGTCCGGCCCAGCATCAGTCCTTGAGCACCCAGGTATCCTTGGTGCCGCCCCCCTGGCTCGAATTGACCACCAGCGAATCCTTCTTGAGCGCGACGCGCGTCAGCCCGCCGGGGGTGATGTCGATCTTGTCGGGCGAGACCAGCACGAAGGGACGCAGGTCGACATGGCGCGGGGCGAGCCCCTTCTTGGTGAAGATCGGGCAAGTGGAGAGCGCCAACGTCGGCTGGGCGATGTAGTTCTCGGGCCGCGCGACGAGCTTCTTGCGGAAGGCCTCGAGTTCCTTCTTCGAGGCGGCCGGGCCGATCAGCATGCCGTAACCGCCCGATCCGTGGACTTCCTTGACCACCAGCTCGGCTAGGTTGTCGAGCACGTATTTGCACGATTCCTCGTCGGCGCAGCGGTGCGTCTCGACATTGGGCAGCAGCGGTTTCTCGCCGGTGTAGAATTCGACGATTTCGGGCATGAAGGAATAGATCGCCTTGTCGTCGGCCACGCCCGTGCCCGGGGCATTGGCGATCGTCAGGCGGCCCGCGCGGTAGACGTCCATCAATCCCGGCACGCCCAGCACGCTGTCCTCGTTGAAGGTCAGCGGATCGAGGAATTCGTCGTCGACGCGGCGATAGATCACATCGACCGGGTGATAGCCGCGCGTGGTGCGCATCGCCACACGGCCGTCGATCACGCGCAGGTCGCTGCCCTCGACCAGCTCGGCACCCATCTGGTCGGCGAGGAAAGCGTGTTCGAAATAGGCGGAGTTGTAGATCCCCGGGGTCAGCACCGCGACCGTCGGCTTGCCCCGCGTACCTTCGGGCGCGCAGGCGGCGAGGCTCTTGGCCAGCCGGCGCGGGTAATCGGAAACCTGTTCGACCGGGACGCGCATGAACAGTTCGGGGAACATCGCCATCATGGTTTCGCGGTTTTCGAGCATGTAGCTCACCCCCGAGGGGGTGCGCGCATTGTCTTCGAGCACGTAGAATTCGTCCGCCCCGGTGCGCACCAGGTCTATCCCGACGATATGCGTGTAAATCCCGCCCGGCGGCGTGAAGCCGACCATGTTCGGCAGCCAGGCCTTGTTGTTACGGAACAGGCGTTCGGGGATTCGGCCCGCGCGAATGATCTCCTGCCGGTGGTAGAGATCGTGCATAAAGGCGTTGAGCGCGGACACACGCTGCTCGATCCCGCGCGACAGCTTGCGCCATTCGGCGGCGGTGATCACCCGCGGCACCATGTCGAACGGGATCAGCCGTTCCTCGGCCTCGCCATCGCCATAGACGTTGAAGGTGATGCCGGTCTTGCGGAAATTGGTTTCGGCTTCGGCGTGCTTGCGCCGCATGAGGCCATTGTCCTGCCCGTCGAACCAGTCGCAATATCCTGAGTAGGCCGGACGTACCCCGCCATCGGGCTGGTACATTTCGTCGAAGTAAGCAGTGTCGCCGGTCATAATCCCCCAGGGGCGCCCGGCACCTCGCGCGCCTTGCTCCTACAACAGACTACGCGTTTACCCGCGGTCCAGTTCCGAAAGCACCGCTTCGACCGCCTCGTGGGTCAGCACGAAACCCATGTGCGAACAACGCAGTGCGCGCGCGCGGTCCCGTTCGCCGGGCTTGCCGCAGGCGGCGCGGGGACGGACGACGCCGTCGCGCGGGCTCCACATGGCGACCGTTTCGACCGGGGGCTTTTCATGCACCACGGCGTCGATTTCGGGTTCGTCGACCCGGTGGCCGGCAATCGCCTGATAGGCCCGCCAGCCATTGTTCGCGCGCGGGCTGCCCGAGAAGGGCGAGCCCATGGTGACGACCTTGGCGACCTTGTCCGGATGCGCCTTGGCCAGTTCGCGCGCCATTACCCCGCCCAGGCTCCAGCCGACGAGGTGGATCGGCTCGCCCGAACGGCGATAGATATCGACCAGCCGCCGCTCGACCTTGGCGAAGCTTTTCTCGGTCGCGCCCAGATTGTAGCCGAGGCCCCATTTCTTGGTGGTGTGACCGGCGCGTTCGAGCTTGCGCGCCATCCAGCGCATGCGGATCGGATGCGCACCGAAACCGGGCAGCAGCATCACCGTCTTGGGATTCGCCGCGGGCGCGATCTCAAGCGGGCGCCCCACCAGCCGCCGCAGCGGCTCGAGCGGCCAGAGAAGCTCGCGCAGCAGCAATTGCCAGCGCGGGCCGCTGATATCCTCGGGGCAGGGCTCGGCCGCGAGCGCCCAGCGGCGGGCCAGTTCCTCGCGGTCGATAAGACGCGTGTCTTTGAAGGGTAACGTTGCCATCGCTCTGTAATAATGCGCGATGGGCCGATTGGCTCCCGAATTGATGCCCGGTCGTTTAACCGTCGCAGTCGCCGATCCGTTCCTGCGCGCTGGTCATCGTCATCGTCATGGTCCGGCCGTCGGGACCTTCGGCATCGACGGTCATGGTCATGTCGGAGGACGTCTCGCTACCGGTGCCCTTCATGGTCATCCGGGCCATGCCCTGCCCTTCGGCATTGCAGTTCATGATCGCATCGATCTGGCCGCCGGCGGCATCGAATTTCTCGAATGTGCATTCGTCATTGTCCTGCGCCTGCCGCGCCATTTCCTCGAAGCCCTTGTCGGCTTCTTCCTGCGTCAGGCAGTATTCGTGGACCTGCGGCCCCTGATCGAACATGCCGCGCATCATGTCCTGCACCTGCTGCGGCGCATCGGGGATGTCGATATCGACGAATTCGACCGTGGCGCGGTACTGGCCGGGCTGCGGCCTGACCATGTCGGCGGATTTCGCCGCGGCTTCGGCCATCGAGATCTCGCCATCGCCGTCGGCATCGGCGGATGTGTCCCCACAGGCGGCGAGGGTGAGGCTGGCGGCAATGATCAGGGCGGTATGGCGCATGGAAACTCTCTCCGAATAGATGGCTGCAAGGCTAGCAGCCGGGCCGTGTCAGGCAAGCACCGTTGCACGTCCCACTGCTGTTCCCCATATGTGCGCGCATGAGCGAACTGATCATTCGAAGAGGATTGGACGAGCCGGACACCACCGGCGAGTTCGTCCCCCACAAGCCTGCGCGCCCCGAAAAATCGATGGGCGGCAAGGCGTTCAAGCTGGTCAGCGAATATACCCCCTCGGGCGACCAGCCGACCGCGATCGCCGAATTGAGCAGCGCAGCGAAGGACGGCGACCAGACGCAGGTGCTGTTGGGCGTGACCGGGTCGGGCAAGACCTTCACCATGGCCAAGGTGATCGAGGAATTGCAGCGGCCCGCGCTGATCCTCGCGCCGAACAAGATCCTCGCCGCGCAGCTTTATGGTGAGTTCAAGAGCTTCTTCCCCGAGAACGCAGTCGAATATTTCGTCAGCTATTACGACTATTACCAGCCCGAAGCCTACGTCCCGCGCAGCGACACCTATATCGAGAAGGAAAGCAGCGTAAACGAGGCGATCGACCGGATGCGCCACTCGGCCACCCGCGCGCTGCTCGAACGCGACGACGTGATCATCGTCGCCTCGGTGTCGTGCCTCTACGGTATCGGCTCGGTCGAAACCTATTCGGCGATGATCTTCGACATCAAGAAGGGCGAAGCGGTCGACCAGCGCGAACTGATCCGCAAGCTCGTCGCGCTCCAGTACAAGCGCAATGACGCGGCCTTCGCGCGCGGCAATTTCCGCGTCCGCGGCGACAGCCTGGAAATCTTCCCCAGCCACTATGAGGACATGGCGTGGCGGATCAGCTTCTTCGGCGACGATATCGAGGAAATCAGCGAATTCGATCCGCTTACCGGCAAGAAGGGCGCCAGCCTCGATAAGGTGCGCGTCTATGCCAATTCGCACTATGTCACGCCCGGCCCGACGATGAAGCAGGCCGCCGAGGCGATCAAGTTCGAGCTCGCCGAGCGGCTTAAGGAACTGCACGAGGAAGGCCGCCTGCTCGAAGCCCAGCGGCTCGAGCAGCGGACCAATTTCGACCTCGAGATGATCGCCGCCACCGGCAGCTGCGCGGGGATCGAGAACTACAGCCGCTTCCTCACCGGGCGCCTGCCGGGCGAACCGCCGCCGACATTGTTCGAGTACCTGCCCGAAAACGCGCTGCTGTTCGTCGATGAGAGCCACCAGACGGTGCCGCAGATCGGGGCGATGTCGAAGGGCGACCACCGCCGCAAGATCACGCTGGCCGAACACGGTTTTCGCCTGCCCTCCTGTATCGACAACCGCCCGCTGCGGTTCAACGAATGGGATGCGATGCGCCCGCAGACCTTCGCGGTCTCGGCCACGCCGGGCACGTGGGAGATGGAACAGACCGGCGGCGTCTTCGCCGAACAGGTCATCCGCCCCACCGGGCTGATCGATCCGCCGGTCGGCATCCGCCCGGTCGAGGACCAGGTCCAGGACTGCATCGAGGAATGCAAGAAAACCGCCGCCAAGGGCTATCGCACGCTGGTCACCACGCTGACCAAGCGGATGGCGGAGGATCTGACCGAATTCATGCACGAGGCGGGCGTCAAGGTCCGCTACATGCACTCCGACGTCGAGACGCTCGAACGTATCGAGCTGATCCGCGACCTGCGGCTGGGCGTCTATGACGTGCTGGTGGGGATCAACCTGCTGCGCGAAGGCCTCGACATTCCCGAATGCGGGCTGGTCTGCATCCTCGATGCCGACAAGGAAGGCTTCCTGCGCAGCGAGACCAGCCTGATCCAGACCATCGGCCGCGCGGCGCGCAATGTCGACGGGCACGTGATCCTCTATGCCGACCGCATCACCGGCAGCATGGAACGCGCGATGGCGGAAACCGACCGCCGCCGCGAGAAGCAGAAGGCCTATAACGAGGAACACGGCATCACGCCGCAGACGATCCGCCGCCAGATCGCCGATATCGTCGCGCATACCGCGTCGCAGGACGGGGTCACGGTCGATACGGGCGACGACGAGCGCAACAATCTCGTCGGTCACAATCTGCGCGCCTATATCGAGGACCTCGAGAAGCGCATGCGCACTGCCGCGGCCGATCTCGAATTCGAGGAAGCCGGCCGCCTGCGCGACGAAATCCGCCAGCTGGAGAACGACGAACTCGGCCTCGGCGATAGCGAGAAGAAGGCCCCGCGCGTCGGCCGCAGCGATGCGGGCCGCCCGGGAACGCGCAAGACCCGCTATGGCAAGACACAACGAAAGATGTGGTAAAAAGGCAAAATAGGCTTGCCGAAATAGCTATTCGTGCTATTAGCTAACTATGAGTACGAAATTCAACATCGACGTGTCGCTCGACGTGTTCAAGTTGCTCACTTCCCGATTGGAAGAAGGCCAAACTCATGATGACGTAATTCGAGATCTGCTGGAACTCGACTCGATCGTCGAGCCTGAAAACCCCACTGAACATCCTTTGATGACGATGGCCGATCACATGACCCGGTCAATGCAAGCGAAAAGCAACGGGTTTCTCTCTCGCAATCTCTGGCTCCCTGACGGAACTGAGTTGCGAGCAAGATACAAACAAAAAGCATATCTTGCTCACATTGTGGATGGTGAATGGGTGAACCCGGATGGCGAAGTCATGTCGAGCCCTTCGGCCGCAGCAAGCGCGATCACCGATACCAATGTCAACGGATTGCGCTTTTGGGAGGCCAAGCGCCCGACGGACCGGGGCTGGTGTCGATTGGATAGGCTAGCGGAGCGGTGATCCAGTCCTTCGCTGATCCCGAAACAGAGCGCATCTGGAACGGAAAGCGCAGCCGGAAGCTGCCAGCCGATATCCAATCCCGCGGATTGGCGAAGCTTCTGATGATCGATGCGGCCGAAACGTTGGAAGATCTCAAACTTCCGCCAAGCAACCGTTTGCACGAATTAGCCGGTGACCGAGCCGGGCAGCATTCGGTTTCAATTAACACGAAATGGCGTATATGTTTCCGCTGGAAAAACGGAAATGCTTACGATGTCGAAATCGTCGACTACCATTGAGAGCGACTGGCTGCACATCCCCCATGCGGGCGAATTGCTGGTCAGCGAATTCATGGAGCCACTGGAGCTCGAAATACCCGCTGTGGCCCAAGCCATCGAGGTCGAATCTGCGCGTCTGCAGGCACTGATCGATGGAAGCGAAAGAATTGACGGTGAACTCGACCTGCGCCTTTCACGCTATTTCGGGATGTCCGAAGGGTTTTTCATGCGTCTCCAGACCAGCGCCGATCTTCGTGTTGCGAAACGCGCGCTGAATGGCGAGTTGGATCGCATAGCACCCCGTGCCGCCTGAACCAGCGCGCCGTTCGTCGAGCGTGAACGCCGCTCGTCCGGTTACGCTTGACCCTCCCGCTTACGGATGATGCGCGAAGGCGAGCCGTGACCATGTGCGGCATTCGAGGTCCGCTGCAGCGGACGAAACAAGGGATTTACTCGATGATCGTTCGTACACTCGCCGCGCTGGTCTTGGGCACCTTCTTGATGGTGCCGCACGCCGCGATCGCGCAGGCCGACAAGCCAGCCGCGAGCGAGAAGGCGGGCGATATCGAACCGCAGGTGCGCACGCGGAGCATGACCGGCACCTTTGGCGGGCAGCGCGTGTCCTACCGGGCGACCATGGCCGAGACCGTGCTTGAATCCGATGACGGCAAGCCCGAAGCGGTGATCGTCACCACCAGCTATGTGAAGGACCCGCGCGATACCTCGCGCCCGGTGTTTTTCCTGTTCAATGGCGGCCCGGGATCGGGATCGGTATGGCTGCAGATGGGCGCGTTCGGGCCCAAGCGCGTGGCGATCCCCTCCGATGCGCGCGACGATGGCGCGCCGCCCTACCCGCTGCTCGATAATCCCGACAGCCTGCTCGACGTCGCCGATCTCGTCTTCATCGACCCGCCGGGCACCGGTTTCAGCTATCTGACCAGGGACACCAACCCGAAGAAATATTACGGGCTCGAACAGGATGCCGAGGCGGTGGCCAAAGTCATCCGCCTGTGGCTCAACGACAATGGCCGCTGGAACAGCCCCAAATACCTCGGCGGCGAAAGCTACGGCACCACGCGCACCGCCATGGTCGCGCGCGAGCTCGAAGGCGGGACCTATAACGACGTCGGCCTCAACGGGCTGATCCTGATCTCGACCATTCTCGACTTCGCCGGGCGGGAACCCACGCCGGGCAATGAAATGGCCTATGTCGTCACGCTGCCCAACATGGCGGCGGCGGCCTATTACCACGGCAAGGTACAGGCGCCTTCGGTCGAGGCGATCGTCGAGGAAGCGCGCCAGTTCGCCATCGGCCCCTTCGCCAGCGCGCTGCTCAAGGGGCAGGACCTGCCCGATGCCGAACGCGCCGCGGTGCGTGCGGAACTGGCGCGGCTGACCGGCCTGTCCGAACGCTATCTCGACCAGGCCGACCTGCGCGTCACCTCGCAGCGCTTCTACAAGGAATTGCTGCGCGACCGCGGGCTGACGATCGGACGGCTCGACGCGCGCTACACCGGGCGCGATTTCGACAATGCCGGCGAGACGCCCGACAACGACCCCAGCTTCTACGGCATCGATGCAGGCTATACCGCGGCGATCAACAGCTGGACACGCGACACGCTGGGCTTCGAGACGACCCGCGAATACCAGTCGATCGGGCGCGAACCGGGGCGCAACTGGGAATGGTCAACCGGCCAGGGCCGCGGCGCCTATCTCAATGTCGCGCCCTATATCGGGCAGGCGATGCGGCAAAACTCGCAGCTGCGCGTGTTCAATGCGCAGGGCTATTACGATTTCGCCACGCCCTTCTTCGGCGCCGAATATTCGCTCAAGCGGATGGGCATCCCGCAGGACCGTGTGGAGTTCCAATACTACGATGCGGGGCACATGATGTATATCCGCGACGAGGACCGGGCCAAGCTGTCACGCGACATCCGCGCCTTCATCCGCGCGCGCTGAGGATAGCGCGGGATAGCCGCTTGAATGCTGTCACGCCTGTGTCATAGCGCGCGCATGCGTCGCGCCTCCCCTCTCGTGTTGCTGGCCGTTCTTGCGGCCTGCAAGCCCCCGGCTTCGGACGATTACGTCGAACGTACGCGGATCGATACGCCGGTCGAAGGGCCGACAGAACCGATCGATTCCCCCGATACCGAAGGCGCGATCTGGGCCCCAGCGGCCGAAGGCGCGCGATTGCTTTATGGCAAGCCGGGCGAACGCCCGCTGTTCGCCGTGGAATGCCTCAGCGACGGCAGCGAACCCATGCTCGGCTATACCCGCTTTGCCCGCGCCGATGCGGACGCGCAGGCGGTGCTGGCGCTGATCGGCAATGGCCATGTCGCGCGGCTCAAGATCGACGCAGTGCAAATCGGGGATGTATGGCGCTGGGAAGGCGCGATCGCAGCCGCCGACCAGCGGCTCGACGTGCTCACCGGCAACCGCGAGGTCGAAGCGACCGTGCCCGGGGCCGGCAGCGTGATCCTCAACCCCAGCGCGCTGCCCGGCGAGCTGGTCGAGCGGTGCCGCGCGCTGGGCGAGCCGCTCGGCGATGACGAGCCGCTTAGCGAGGGCGCGCCGACGCCCGCGCCTTCTCCACCAGCAGATCCGGCGTAAGCACCTGCGGCAATTGCTCGGCTTCGCCGCCGGGTTCGTACCACAGATAGAGCGGCACCCCCGCTGCGCCCTGCTGCGTCAGCATGCGCGAGATTTCGGCATCGGGCTGCGTCCAGTCGCCGCGCAGCGCAACCACGCCGGCGGCCTCGAATGCGTCGCGGGTCGCGCCGCGTTCGATCGCCACGCTTTCATTGACCTTGCAGGTCACGCACCAGTCGGCAGTGAACCAGACGAACACCGGGTTTCCCGAATCGCGCGCGTCGGTCAGGGCGGCTTCGCTATAGGCGACCGGGTCGAGCAGGCTTGCGCCCGGCGAAGCGTGCGCCAGCGGACGCGGGAGCAGTGCAGTGCCCAGCCCGAGCACCGCCACCAGGCTTGCGCCCAGGATCAGCGCGCCCGACCGGGCCTTGCGCTGGAACAGCCCCACCAGCGCGAGCCCGCCCAGCGCCAGCGCGCCGAGGACGAGCACCAGCGCGAGATATTCGCTCCCGCCGATCCGCCAGACGAGCCATGCCAGCGCCAGCGCGGTCAGCCCCATGGGCAGCGCCATCCATTTGCGGAACCGCTCCATCCATGCGCCCGGCCTGGGCAGCAGGCGGCGGATGGCCGGGACGAAGCCGACCAGCAGGAAAGGCAGCGCCAGCCCCAGCCCCAATGTGGTGAATACGAGCAGGCCGTGGACCGGCTGGATCACCAGCGCGGCGCCCAGCGCGACCGCCATGAACGGCCCCGTGCACGGCGTCGCCACGAATGCCGCGAGCAGCCCGGTCGAGAAGGATCCGGTCTGTGAGGGCGAGCCGCCCGAAACCGCCATGCCGGGGACTTCGAACAGGCCGAGGAAATTGGCAGTGATCGCGAGCGCGAGCAGGAACAGGCTGACGACGACTGGGGGCTCCTGCAATTGGAACGCCCAGCCGACCTGCTCGCCCGCCGCGCGCAGTAGCAGGATCGCCGCGCCGAGCGCCGCGCAGGCCGCCACCACGCCCGCCGTATAGGCGAGCGCGTCGCGCCGCGCCGCGCCTTCGTTGCCCCCGGCCTTGGCCAGTGCCAGCGCCTTGAGGCTGAGGATGGGGAACACACAGGGCATGATGTTGAGCAGCACCCCGCCCGCCAGCGCTGCGAGCAGGAGCCGCCACAGCACCGGTTCGCCGCTCCCGCCAAGCGGTTCGGCGCCTTCGAGCGGCACGTCGCCCGGAACGGCGGTAAACCGCACCCCGCGCCCTGCGCCGAAATCGAGAATGCCCGCGATGGCCTGTGGACGCGGTTCACCGGCGAGTTCGACACCCGGCGGCACGGCGAATGGCTCGATCGGCATTTCGACGACCAGCAGGTCGCCCTCGCGCATGAAGCGCTGCTGGCCAGCGTAACGCGGCCGGTCCCCCTCGCCGAGTTGAGCGGTGCCGAGGTAGAAATGCGGTTCGCGCAGCGCGGTCGCGGCCGGGACCGGCACGCCGATGCGCAGGTGCGTAGCGGTGAA
The DNA here is from genome assembly GCF_024171405.1 of Qipengyuania citrea. Classification (GTDB taxonomy): domain Bacteria; phylum Pseudomonadota; class Alphaproteobacteria; order Sphingomonadales; family Sphingomonadaceae; genus Qipengyuania; species Qipengyuania profunda. The sequence goes on along the minus strand of NZ_JALJZT010000003.1, from coordinate 13,199 downwards.
TTCGAACTGCGCGCCGCTGTCCAGCGGGGGGACGACTTCGGCGCGCCAGCGATCGAAGCGCGGATCGCCCCCCACACGCGCCGGATCGAGCGACAGCGCCGCACGCTGCGGCACGCAAATCGCATCGGTGCAGGCGAGATAGCTGGCGGTCACACCGATCGGCGCCGCCTGCGCGCCTGCCGCGCCTCTGGGCACGGTGATCGGGACCAGCACCGCGTAATCGCCTTTATAGACGTGGTTCATCAAGCCGCCGATCACCAGCCGCTGCGGCAGCGGGTAGAGCGGCTCTCCCGCCCGCCATCCTTCGGGCAGGTCCCAGTCGAGCTGCATGCCCAGCCCCGCATCGCCGGGGTTTGACCAATAGCCGTGCCATTCTGCCGAGGAGGGAGTGAAATGCAGCGCCAGCATCCAGGTCTCGCCCGGCTGCGGCGCGCCTTCGGCCACCAGTTCGGCGGCGATCCGGTCGCTAGTCGCATTCTGCGCCGCCACCGGCGCGGCGAATGCCAGTGCCACCAGCGCCAGCAGCGCCGCCAGGCGTTCCAATATCCTTGCTTCGATCACGTCGCTGGCTCTAGGGCTAGGCCCAATGACAGACAAGCGAGACCTGCTGATCCTGGGCGGCGGCCTGGTGGGGATGACCCTGGCGCTGGCGGCGGCGAAGAAGGGGCTGTCGAGCCACCTCGTCGACCGCGCCGATCCCGCCAGCCTGACCGCCGAGGGCTTCGACGGGCGCGCTTCCGCGATCTCGACCGCCAGCTGGCGACTGTTCCGCCATATCGGGCTCGAAAGCGTGCTCGAACCGCATGGCTGCGATATCGCCGCGATCGGCGTGCTCGACCAGATGAAGCCGGGACGGCTCGATTTCCGGCCCGAACCGCATGAAGGCACGCTGGGGCGCATGTTCGCCAATCGCCAGCTGCGCCTCGCGCTGCTCGAAGCCGCGACGCAGGAACCACTGATTACCTGGCATGCCCCGGCCGAAGTGGTCGCGCGCGAACGCGGCGAATTCGGCGTGGCGGCCACGCTGGGTGACGGGCGCACGCTCGAAGCCGCGCTGATGATCGGCGCCGAAGGACGCGGATCGCCGTCGCGCGAGGAGGCGGGCTTCAAGATGGCGCAGTGGGATTACAGCCACCGCGCGATGATCGCCGGGCTCGATCACACCAAGCCGCATGAGAATGTGGCGTGGGAGATCTTCTATCCCGACGGGCCCTTCGCGCTGCTGCCGATGCTCGACGGTCCCGATGGCCAGCATCGCAGCGCGCTGGTGTGGACGGTCGACGAGAAGGACGCCGCGGGCGTGCTCAAGCTGTCCGACCGCGCGTTCCTTGCCGAAGTGGTGAAGCGGATGGGCGACCTGCTCGGCGATCTCACGCTCAACAGCGCGCGGTCGTCCTGGCCGCTCAGCTTCCAGCACACCGCCCGGATCGTCGACCACCGGCTCGCGCTGGTCGGCGACAGCGCGCATGGCATGCACCCGATCGCGGGCCAGGGCCTCAACCTCGGGCTGCGTGATGTCGGGGCGCTGGTCGAAGTGCTCGACGAGGCGCTGCGGCTCGGGCTCGACCTCGGCGATGCGCAGGTGCTCAAGAAATACGAGGAATGGCGCGCGCTCGATGCGCTGATGGTGATGGGCGCGACCGACAGCCTGACGCGGGTCTTCGGCATTCGCGGCAAGACCGCGAGCGCAGTGCGGCGGCTGGGCATGGCAGGGATCCAGCGCTCGGGCTGGCTCAAGCGCCTGTTCATGGATGAAGCGCGCGGCATCTCGGGCGAGCTGCCCGAATTGCTCAAGGCCTAGTTTTCTTCCGCCGGGCTGGGCTGGTCGATCCGGTTGCCCGCCCCGTCACGCAGGCGCCGCGGTTCGAGCACGGCAGCGGTTTCGATCAGGTCGAGCGAGCGCTGGAGCGTGGCATAGCGTTCGGCATCGCGCAGCCAGCCTTCGGCGTTTTCCGCGCCCGGCAGATTGCGCACTTCGGCAATCGCGGAATCGGTCCGCCCGCTTTCGAGAAACAGCCGCGCGCGATCGAGGCGGCGCTGCGGCTGCGGCGACGGCGCGCTTTCGCGGCGCACCACGAACAGCTGCGACAGCTCCTCGCCAAACCGCGCGAAGCCGTTCTGGCTGCTCGGTTCGGCCAGCTTGGGCGAGAGCCCTTCGAGCCGCGCGATCAGCTGGTCGAGCGTGATCGGATTGCGGCTCGTGCGGATGATCGTATCGACCGCATTGGGCATGGCATCGCCGAAGCGCAGCCGCAATTGGTCCGCGAGATAGCCAAGCTCGGCCCCCTTTTCGAGCGCGCGGCGCGTGGCGAAGGCGATCAGCAGCCCCTCGGCGCGCGCGGTATTGCCTGCGGCGGCCTGCGCCTGCAGGTCGAGCCGCGCGAGGCGCTGTTCGGCAGCGGCCAGCCGCGTGTCGAGCCCGCCCTGCTGTTCGGCCACGCGGTCGACCGCTTCCTGCGCCGCCTGGCTGGCGCTGGGCGTGGGGGTCGGTTCGGAAGTTGGGCTGGCAAGCGATTGCGTTTCGACCGTAGCCGGCTGGGTCGCCGGTTCCTCGCGATCGGTCAGCGTGTAGACGGCATATCCCGCAATCGCCCCGCCCAGCAGGAAACTGGCGAGTACGGCGACCATGACCGGCCTTACCGACGGCACCTTGCGCCGGGTGCTGGTAAAATTGTTCATCCGATTCCGTTCCGCGACCCCGTGGGCCCTCGTGCTGGGGCCATCCATACCATCAGCTATCGGTCTGACACAAAGCTTGCGCCAAGGCCAGTAGCTCGCTGTCTCCGGGAGCCTCGGCAGTGTGGACGGAACGCCAGCCCGCGCCCGCCATTTCGGCGACGCGGGGACCAATCACGGCCAGATCGACCAGATCGCGGGCGAGACCGTGCCGGTCGAACTCGACCTTGAGCCGTTCCGCCGCCGCCCCCGAATGCAGCACGACTACCCCGCCGTCGCGGAGGATCGCGAGATCGTCTTCGGACAAGGCTTCGGGTACCGCGCGGTACAGGATCCGCGTATCGACTTCGAGCTGGTCGGGCACGCGCAAGGTCACGCGGTCTTCCCCCGCAAGGCGCAGCAGGTGGAGCTTGCGGTTGGCAAGGTCGTCGAGCAGGTTCTGCAGCCCCCCGCGCCCCGTCCGGCCGACAAGGAAACCCGCCCTGCGCGCAGCGTCGGCGGTCGTATCGCCCACCGCATGAACGGGCAACTTGGTCAGTCTGCCGAGCTGCTTGCCGCCATGGCGGAAGACATTGGCGCTACCGACCAGCAACCCGTCGTAATCCTTCGCCGCGGGCGCTTCCCATGCGACCGGCTCGATCGTGAACAGCGGCCGACCGTGCACATCGAGCCCCATCGCCTGCGCGGTTTCCGCGCTGACCGACCAGCCCGGTTCGGGGCGGAGGAGGAACACCGGCTTCACAGCGGCTGGCCGAAATGTTCGGACACTGCGGGGGGCGCACGGTCGAGCAGTCTGCGCGCCAAGACCAACGGCGCTTCGTCGTCTCCGGCCGCGAATTCGCTCTCGTCACCGATACGGACAGTGCCATCGGGACTGAAAATCGCTGCGCTCAGCGCAATGCGGCCTTCGCTGGTGCGCGACAGCGCGGCAATCGGACTGCTGCAAGACCCGCCCAGCCCTTCGAGCAGGCGCCGTTCGGCGGCAATTTCGGCATGGCTTTCCGCGTCATCGATCGCGCGCAGCAGGTCGCGTGTGCGCGCATCGTCGCTGCGGCATTCGATCCCGATGGCCGCCTGCGCGGGCGCGGGCATCCATGCTTCGGGATCGAGCCGCACGCCCACTGCATCCTCGCCCAGCCGGTCGAGACCGGCGGCGGCAAGGAAGGTCGCATCGGCTTCGCCCGCCTCGAGCTTGGCCATCCGCGTGGCGACATTGCCGCGAATGCCGACCACCGTCAGATCGGGTCGCAGATGCAGCAATTGCGCGGCGCGGCGCGGTGCGCTGGTGCCGATCCGCGCGCCTGCCGGAATGGCCGCAATCGATCCCGCCCCCAGCAACCGGTCGGCCTTGTCCGCGCGCGGCAGGATGGCGGCGATGGCGATCGCTTCAGGCCGCAGCGTCTCGACATCCTTCATCGAGTGGACCGCGCCGTCGATTCGCCCTTCGACCAGCCATTGGTCGAGCTCGCGCGTCCACAGCGCCTTGCCGCCGATTTCGGCCAGCGGCCGATCCTGGATGCGGTCGCCGCTGGCCACCACGGGCACCAGTTCGACCGCCGATTCGTCCCATCCATGCGCGGCGCACAGCCGCGCGCGCGCTTCGTGCGCCTGCGCCATGGCAAGCGGAGAGCGGCGGGTTCCGAGGCGAATGAGAGGTTGGACTGGCATAGGGTCGGCTTGCCCTAGCGAGCCATGCCGCTAAGGGAAAGCGAGATGGCACTGGTTCTCGGCATAGAAAGCTCCTGCGACGAAACCGCGGTCGCGCTGGTCGATAGCCAGCGGCGGATCGTGGCGCAGCGGATCGCCTCGCAGGATGCCGAGCACGCCCCCTTCGGCGGGGTGGTGCCCGAGATCGCGGCGCGCGCGCATGCCGAACGGCTGGCCCCGATGATCGCAGGCGTGCTGGATGATGCGGGGATCGCCTTGGGCGAGTGCGACGCGATTGCCGCCACCGCCGGGCCCGGGCTGATCGGCGGGGTGATGGTCGGGCTGGTCAGCGCCAAGGCGCTGGCAATGGCGACCGACACGCCGCTGATCGCGATCAACCATCTCGAAGGCCACGCGCTGAGCCCGCGGCTGGCCGATGAAAGCATTACCTTTCCCTATGCGCTGCTGCTGGTGTCGGGTGGGCATTGCCAGATCCTGCGCGTCGACGGCGTGGGCGAATATCGCCGGCTGGCCACCACGATCGACGATGCGCTGGGCGAAGCCTTCGACAAGACCGCCAAGATTCTCGGCTTGGGTTTCCCCGGCGGCCCCGCGGTCGAACGCAAGGCGCGCGAAGGCGATGCCAAGGCCGTCCCGCTGCCGCGCCCGATGGTCGGCAGCGGCGAACCGCATTTCTCCTTCGCGGGTCTCAAGAGCGCGGTCCTGCGCGCCTACGAAAGCGGAAAATACGAGACCGCCGATATCGCGGCCAGCTTCCAGCAGGCGGCGGTAGATTGCGTGACCGACCGGTTGCGCATCGCGTTGGCGGACATGGCCGATGTCGACACACTGGTCGTGGCCGGCGGGGTCGCGGCCAATGCCACGGTGCGCGCCGCGCTCGAACAGCTTGCCGCCGCGCATGGTATGCGCTTTGCCGCGCCGCCGCCCAAGCTGTGCACCGACAATGCCGCGATGATCGCCTGGGCGGGCATCGAACGGCTGGGCCAGGACGACCCGCTCGACATTTCCGCGCGTCCGCGCTGGCCGCTCGACCCTGCGGCCGAGCCGGTGCGCGGAGCAGGAGTAAAAGGATGACCCTTCGACAGGCTCAGGGCGAGCGGGTGGGCGTTCTCGGCGCGGGTGCCTGGGGTACCGCGCTGGCGCAAATGCTCGCGAGCGACGGCCGCGACGTGCTGATCTGGGCGCGCGAGAGCGAACTGGTCGCGGAAATCAATTCCGCGCACACCAATTCGGTTTTCCTCCCTTCCGTGACGCTGGCAAAGACCATCCGCGCGACCGGCGATCTGGCCGAGATGGCCGCGCTCGACACGCTGCTGGTGGTCACGCCCGCACAGCATATGGGCAGCGTGCTTGAGGTCATGCCCTCGCATCCGCGCGATCTCGTGCTGTGTTCCAAGGGGATCGAGGCGGGCAGCGGGCGGCTGATGAACCATGTCGCCAAAGCCGCCGCCCCCGGCAGCGCGGTGGCGGTCCTTTCGGGTCCGACCTTCGCGCATGAAGTCGCCGCGGGCCTGCCCACCGCCGTCACGCTCGCCTGCGCCGATGGCGAGGCACAATGGGACCGGCTGGCACCCGTGATCGCGCGCCAGACCTTCCGGCCCTATTATTCCGACGATGTGATCGGCGCCGAAATCGGCGGTTCGGTCAAGAACGTGCTGGCGATTGCCTGCGGCGTGGTCGACGGGCTGGGCCTGGGGCAGAATGCGCGCGCCGCGCTGATCGCACGCGGATATGCCGAAATGCTGCGCTTCGGCGAAACGCTGGGCGCGCAGGCGGCAACGCTGGCAGGTCTGTGCGGGTTGGGCGACCTGGTGCTGACCTGCTCGTCTACCTCGAGCCGCAATTTCTCGCTCGGCAAGGCGCTGGGCGAAGGGCAGAAGGCCGAAGATTTGATGGCCGACCGCAAGACCGTGGCCGAAGGCGCGCATACCGCGCCCGTGCTGGTCGAACTGGCCGCGCGTCACGGTATCGCCATGCCGATCGTCACTGCCGTCTATGGCCTGCTCAAGGGTGACGAGCCGCGCGCCGTCGTTTCCGACCTGCTCGCCCGCCCCTTGCGCGCCGAACAGGGCCGCCCCGGGTGACCGATTCAAAACCGGATGAAGACCTTTCCGCGCTGGCCAAGGGCGGAAGGCAGAACTTCATCGGCTTCATCCTGCGGCTGGTCGCGCGGTTGCCGTTCCTGTTTATCGCGGGGCGCCTGTACGGGCCCGACGCGCTGGGCCGCTTCGCCTCGGCGCTGGTGGTGGTCGAACTGGTCGCGCTGCTGTGCGCGATGGGCGAGAAACGCGGGCTGGCGCAGCGGCTGGCAGATGGCGACCAAAGCCATCCGGCCAACCTTGTCTATGACGGCATGCTGCTGGCGCTGGGGTTTTCCGCGCTGGCGGCCGCGTTCTTCTGGTTCGTCCCCGCCCCGCTATTTCCCAGCGGCGACTATACCGAGCTCGACCGCTTCATCGTGCTGGCGATCCCCGCCTATGCGCTGACCGAAATCGTGCTCGCCGCGCAGGCGTACAAATACGATATCGCCACCACCGTTCGCGCCCGCGCGGTGGTCGAACCGTGGACGATCTCGATCATGGCCGGGCTGTTCTATTTTCTGCCTGCGGTCAGCGATTCGGGGCTCGCGCTGGCCTATCTCGCGTCGATCTATGCCGGTCTGGCGACCGGGCTGTGGTCGTTCTTCCGCAGCTATGGCCGCCCGCGCGGCTGGCGCCCACGTCCGGCCTATATGGGCCGGCTGACGATGCGCGCGCTGCCGCTGGCGACCGCCGATGCGATCGAATGGGGCACGAGGCGCGTCGATATTTTCATTCTCGGCCTGTTCGCGGCCCCCGCGGCTGTCGGCGTCTATTACATCGCGCAGCAGGTCGCGAGCCTGCCGCAGAAGCTCAAGACCAGTTTCGAGCCGATCCTCGGCCCGGTCATCACCAAGAACCTCAAGACCAGGAACTACCAGGCGATCGCCAGCCAGATCTGCCAGGTCGGCTTCTGGATCGTGGCGATGCAGGCGGGCATCGCGCTGGCGCTGGGCGTCCCCGGCGAAGCGGTGATGGGCCTCGTCGGACCCGAATTCGTCGGCGGCACGGGCGCGCTGGCCTTCCTGCTTGCTGCCGAGGTCGTTGCCGCGACCGCAGTCGTCTCCGAAGCGGTACTGGTCTATGTCGCGCGCGTGCGCAATCTGTGGATCTCGATCGGCACCATCGCGCTGCAGGCGGTGCTGACCGTGGTCCTGATCGAGGCGATGGTCGCGGGCGGCTATGGCGAACCCTACAAGGCCGCCGCCGCCGCGATCGCGCTGATGCTGGCGCTGGGCACCGCGAGCCTGGTCAAAGCGGTGCTGCTGTCGCGTATATTGGGACAGTCGATCAACACCTTCCGCTGGCCGCTGGTATGGGCGGTGGCGCCCGCAGTGCTGGTCGGCTGGGCGGCGACGCAATTGCCCGAATGGGCCGAGCTCATCGTCGGCATTCCGGCGATCCTGGGCATTTACGGCTATATCATCTGGACCCGCGGCTTCGGCCCCGAGGACCGCGTGCTGTTCCGGCGCAATCTGGACAAGGACGAGCCCGCGCGAACCTGACCCGTTCGTCGCAAACCATACACGTTCAGTAGGTATTCACCCCCAGGGCGGGTAGCTTGGAGCTCTCGCAAGGAAGGGGAGGACTGCCCATGCGTTTCGCAAGATTTACCGTCACTTGTGCAGCAGCCGCGTTGATCGTGGGCTGCGCCGCGCAGCAGGATGGCGACACCATCATCACCACCAGCGCCAAGGCCGATCGGACCGAAGCGGGCCGCACCCCGCCGCCACCACCTCCTCCCCCGCCGCCGCCGCCGCCAGCGCAGATGGCCAGCCCTTCAGCCCTTATCGTCAGCGGGTCCCGAGTTCGTGCCGACGCGGCTACCCCATCCACCGAAACATCGATCGTGGAACCGGGTTATCGCTATTTTCCGCCGGTCTTCGTGCCCGCACCGCCCAGCCGCGACCAGTATGACGGCGAGGAAGTATCGCCGGTCAAGCTGGTCGCCAGCGAACCGGTCTCAACCTTTTCGGTCGATGTCGACACCGGCGCCTACACCAATGCGCGCCGGTTCATTTCCGAAGGCCAGCTGCCGCCCAAGGGCGCGGTGCGGACCGAGGAATTCATCAATTACTTCCGCTACGATTACGACCGGCCGGACAGTCTCGACCAGCCGTTCACGGTCAATACCGATGTCGCGGTGAGCCCGTGGAATGCCGACGCGCGCCTGCTGCGCATCGGGCTCGCCGGGTATGAACTGCCCGAACAGGAACGCCCGGCCGCCAACCTTGTCTTCCTGCTCGACGTATCCGGGTCGATGGGCAGCGCCGACAAGCTGCCGCTGGTCAAGACCGCGATGCGCCAGCTTGCCGGGCAGCTGACCGAGGAGGACCGCGTCTCGATCGTCGTTTACGCCGGCGCCGCGGGCCTCGTGCTCGAACCGACCAATGACGAACGCAAGATCAAGGACGCGCTGGACCAGCTCAATGCCGGCGGGTCGACCGCGGGCGGTGCGGGGATCGAACTCGCCTACCGCGTGGCCGAGGCCAACCGCATCGAGGGCGGCGTCAACCGCGTGATCCTGGCGACCGATGGCGATTTCAACGTCGGCACTTCGGATCGCGAGGCGCTGGTCGAATTGATCGAGAAGAAGCGCGAAAGCGGCGTCACGCTGTCGGTGCTCGGCTTCGGCCGCGGCAATCTCAACGATGCGATGATGGAACAGGTCGCCAACAACGGGAACGGCAATTATTCCTACATCGACAGCGCGCTGGAGGCGCGCAAGGTGCTCGGCGATGAAATGGGCGCGACGCTGTTCACCATCGCCAAGGACGTGAAGATCCAGGTCGAATTCAACCCGGCGGTGGTCAGCCAGTACCGCCTCGTCGGCTATGAAAACCGCGTGCTGCGCGAAGAGGATTTCGACAATGACGCGGTCGATGCGGGCGATATCGGTGCGGGCCACCAGGTCACCGCGCTGTACGAAGTGATCCCCGCCGGTGGCGACGGATGGGTACCCGCGCGGCGCTACGAAGATTTGGTCGATGCCCGCGCCCGCGAACTGGCCAGCGAAGCCGCCTATGTGAAGCTGCGCTACAAGCGGCCCGGTGGTGATACCTCGCAATTGCTGACTTACACGCTGCCCGCTTCCGCGCTGGACACCAGCCGCGCACCCGCAGGCGATTTCGCCTTCGCCGCCGCGGTTGCGGCCTTTGGCCAGAAGCTGCGCGGCGATACGCTTCTGGCGAATATGTCCTATCCCCGGATCGCCGCGCTGGCGGGCACGCAGACCAGCTTCTGGCGGCAGGAATTCATCGAGCTGGTAATGACCGCCGAGGGGTTGGAATAAGCGTCCGCTGACGCTTGGCAGGCGGGTCGGGAGGCGGCTAAGAGCCATGCCATGCCGATCCGCCCTTCCCTCGCCATCCTGGCCGGTGCCGTGCTGACGGGCGTATCCGCCTTTCTGCTCGCCGAACCCGTGGCCCGCGACTTCATCCCCCGGATGGAAGCGCAAGCCGCCAAGGCGATCGAGGCGGCGGGCGGGACCGGCGTCACTGCCCGCTTTGCCAGCGCCAACGGCGCACCCTCGCGTCATCCAGTGCTGCGCGGGGGCGAAGCGCTCGACACCGCCACCCGGACACGGGTCGCGCATGCCGTCGACGAGGTACCCGGCGTGGGCGGGGTGATCTGGAGCGACGGGACCGCGCGCGCCGAAAGCGGCGAGCCGACCTACCAGCCGCTCCATTGCCAGGAAGATGTCGAAGGCTTGCTCCAGACACGCTCGATCCGCTTCGAGGAAGCCAGCAGCGCGCTACTGCCCGCCAGCCGCATCCTGCTCGACGAAGTGGCCGAAGCGCTGCGTCCCTGCCTCGGTTCGATCATTGCGATTACCGGCCATACCGATAAATCGGGCACCGAACCGGGCAATCTGGCGCTCAGCATGGACCGGGCGCGCGCCGTACGCGAAGCGCTGGTGAGCCGCGGCATCCCGCGCGACGGCCTGCGCGCCAGCGGTGTCGGCTCGAGCCAGCCGGTCGCGGGTCTCGCGCCCAGCGACCCCGCCAATCGCCGGATCGAATTTTCGGTCATCCGCACCGAACCGCTGCGGCCCACTCCCGTCGATACGCCGGAGGCCAAGTAAAATGCCGCTGTGGTTCGAACTCGCTGCGCTGATGATTGCCGCCTATGTTGCGGGGATCGGTATCGGCTGGGCCCTGTGGGGCCGCCACGACCAAGAAAAGGAATAGTCCATGAGCGAATTGCTGCAGACCTATTGGCCCCTGATCGTCGCCGCGCTGGTGCTCGGCCTCGCGGTCGCATGGTATGTCTTCAACGCCTCGCGCAAGACCCGCATTACCGGTACCAGCCGCGATGTACTCGACGAGGGCGCTGCACCGGCAGAGCGGAACAAGGCGCTGATCGACAGCGCCCCCGCGGCCACCCCGATGCAGCCCGCCGCGGGTGTTCCTGCGACCCCGGCGGCGTCTGGCGACGACCTGACCCGTATCAAGGGCCTTGGCCCCAAGCTCAGCGCCACGCTGCACGGCGCGGGCGTCACCTCCTTCGCGCAGATCGCCGCATGGAGCGATGCCGATATCGACCGCATCGATGCCCAGCTCGACCGGTTCCAGGGGCGCATCCGCCGTGACGACTGGGTCGGCCAGGCCAAGTTGCTGGCGCAAGGTGACGAAAACGGCTTCGCCGAACGGTACGGCAAATTGTCATAGGATCCGGAACTAATCTTTGTGTGTGGTATTAATATACTTGGGTCGACACACGAGGAGAGCCTGATGGGCCGTCAATTACGAGTACTCGTTGCCGAAGATGAATTGATCGTCGGATACGACCTGTGCGATACCGTCGCCGAAGCAGGCTATATTGTCGAAGGACCATTCGACGATTTGTCCTCCGCCATGCTCGCCTATCAGAAGACCAAGCCCGATATCGCGATCCTCGACGTCCAGCTCGGTGATGGCGTGGTTTATCCGCTGGCCGAACGGATGATGGCGGAAGACGTCAAGATCATCTTCCATTCGGGTCACATGCGCCCCCTCGACGTGACCACCCGGTACCCGAACGCGCAGGCCTTGCTGAAGCCCTGCCCGCCGGCCGATGTCATCCACTCGATCCAGCGCGCCACTGCCAACGGCTGACCGCTTTCGGGCAGACTTCCGGAACATCGGGACGGCGTGAGCCATTCCTAGGACGAACCCCAAGGAAAGGAAGTCCCGATGTCCCTCCCCAAAATGATCGCTGCCCACCCGCAGGTGCAGGACGAGACCGAAGAACTGGTCACTGCCGCACGCCATGCGATGTTGTGTTCGTTGTTCTGCACCAGCTGCGCCGACGCCTGCGTGGCCGAAGATATGGACATGGCGCAGTGCATCCGCAACTGCCTCGACTGCGCCGATGTCTGCGCCGCGACCGCGCGGCTCGCCGTTCGCCGCACCGCGCAGAACATCGACGTGCTGCGCGCCCAGCTCGAAGCCTGCATCACCGCCTGCGAAACCTGCGCCGCCGAATGCGAGAGCCATGACAACCCGCATTGTGCGCTGTGCGCCGAGATGTGCCGCGAATGCGCGGAAGATTGCCGCAAGGCGCTGCCGCTGGTGAAGTAACCTTCGCTGCCCGCGCGGGCCTTGCCCCGCGCGGGCAACCCTGCCAGTGGCTGGGGTGGAACAGAGGAGACCACATGGCCGCTATGGTGCCTTTCGCCTGGGACGATCCCTTCAACCTCGACGACCAGTTGACCGAGGACGAGCGGATGATCCGCGATGCCGCCCACGCCTTTGCGCAGGGCGAATTGCAGCCGCGGGTGATCGAGAACTTCAGCAAGGAAGTCGACGATCCAGACCTGTTCCCGATGATGGGCGAAGCTGGCCTACTGGGTGCCACCGTGCCCGAAGAATATGGCGGCGCGGGTGCCAGCTATGTCGCCTATGGCCTGATCGCGCGCGAGATCGAACGCGTCGACAGTGGCTATCGTTCGATGGCCTCGGTCCAGTCGAGCCTCGTGATGTATCCGATCCTCGCCTATGGTTCGGAAGAGCAGCGCAAGAAGTACCTGCCCGGCCTTGCCAGCGGGAAGCTGATCGGCTGTTTCGGCCTGACCGAACCCGATGCCGGTAGCGATCCCGGCGGGATGACAACCACCGCCAAGAAGGTCGATGGCGGCTATGTCATTTCCGGCTCCAAGACCTGGATTTCCAACGCCCCCTTTGCCGATGTCTTCGTGGTCTGGGCCAAGAGCGAGGCGCATGGCGGCGGCATTCGCGGCTTCGTGCTCGAAAAGGGCATGAAGGGGCTGTCCGCCCCCAAGATCGAAGGCAAGCTGAGCCTGCGCGCCTCGACCACCGGCATGATCGTGATGGACGAGGTCGAAGTGGGCGAGGACGCGCTGCTGCCCGAAGTGCAGGGCCTCAAGGGTCCGTTCGGCTGTCTCAACCGCGCGCGCTACGGCATCAGCTGGGGCGCGATGGGTGCGGCCGAGTTCTGCCTCCACGCCGCGCGCCAATACGGGCTCGACCGGCACCAGTTCGGCGTGCCGCTTGCAAGCAAGCAGCTCTACCAGCTCAAGCTCGCCGACATGATCACCGAGATCTCGCTCGGCCTGCAATCGAGCCTGCGCGTCGGACGGCTGATGGACGAAGGCAAGTTCGCGCCCGAGATGATCAGCATCGTCAAGCGCAACAATGTCGGCAAGGCGCTCGATATCGCGCGCAAGTCGCGCGACATGCATGGCGGCAACGGCATTTCGGAAGAATACCAGGTGATCCGCCACATGGTGAATCTCGAGACGGTCAACACCTATGAAGGCACGCATGATGTCCATGC
>NZ_JALJZT010000002.1:2735000-2886391 GCF_024171405.1 Qipengyuania citrea | reverse complement strand
CGATGGTTTCGCGCGGAAGCATGGCAAATCTCCAAAGCAAAGGGGCCGCAGGCGAACCCGCGACCCCTTCCCTAATCGTTAGCGAAGGATCAGTCCTTCAGGAAGTCGGGCACGTGGGCTTCACCGCCCCCGTCCTTGTCGCCGCCGCCATCGCGGTCGCGGCGCGGGCCACCCCGGCCACCGCGGCGGTCGCCGCCACGGCCACCACCGCCGCCACGCGGGCCACGGTCACCGCGCGGTTCGCGCGCGGGACGGGTGTCTTCCAGCTCTTCGCCGGTTTCCTGGTCGACAACGCGCATCGACAGGCGAACCTTGCCGCGCTGGTCGATCTCGAGGACCTTGACCTTTACTTCCTGGCCTTCGGACACGACGTCCGTCGGCTTTTCGACGCGCTCGTTTTTCATTTCGCTGACATGAACGAGACCGTCCTTGCCACCCATGAAGTTCACGAAAGCACCGAAGTCGACGATGTTGACGACCTTGCCGTTGTAGACCTTGCCGACTTCCGCCTCTTCGACGATGCCTTCGATCCACTTGCGTGCAGCTTCGATCTCGTCGGCGTTGGAGGAGCTGATCTTGATCACGCCCTCGTCGTCGATGTCGACCTTGGCGCCGGTTTCGGCAACGATCTCGCGGATCACCTTGCCGCCGGTACCGATGACGTCGCGGATCTTCGACTTGTCGATCTGCATGGTCTCGATACGGGGGGCGTGCTTGGAAACCTCGGTGCGGGCGCCGGTCAGCGCCTTGTTCATTTCACCGAGGATGTGCGCGCGGCCGGCCTTGGCCTGCTCGAGCGCAGTCTTCATGATTTCCTGCGTGATGCCGGCGACCTTGATGTCCATCTGCAGCGAGGTGATGCCGCTTTCCGAACCGGCGACCTTGAAGTCCATGTCGCCCAGGTGATCTTCGTCACCCAGGATGTCCGACAGGACGGCGAAGTCGTCGCCTTCGAGGATCAGGCCCATCGCGATGCCCGACACCGGACGTTCGATCGGAACGCCCGCATCCATCATCGACAGACAGCCACCGCAAACGGTCGCCATCGAGGACGAGCCGTTGGACTCGGTGATGTCCGACAGGAGGCGGATGGTATAGGGGAAGTCTTCATGCGCGGGCAGCACCGGGTGCAGCGCGCGCCATGCGAGCTTGCCGTGGCCGGTTTCGCGGCGGCTGGTGAAGCCGAAGCGACCCACTTCGCCGACCGAATAGGGCGGGAAGTTATAGTGCAGCATGAAGTGATTGTACGACAGGCCTTCGAGACCGTCGATCATCTGCTCGGCATCCTTGGTGCCCAGCGTGGTGGTGCAGATCGCCTGCGTTTCACCGCGGGTGAACAGCGCCGAACCGTGCGTGCGGGGCAGCAGGCCGACCATCGCCTCGATCGGGCGGACCTGGTCGAGCTTGCGGCCGTCGATGCGCTGACCGTCCTTGAGGATGGCCCCGCGAACGATTTCGGCTTCGAGCTTCTTGACCGCCTTGTTGGCGACCATCTGCGTCTGCGCTTCTTCGCTGGCGAATGCTTCCTTGGCCTTCGCCCGCGCTTCGTTGAGCGCATTCGAACGCGCCGACTTGTCGGTCAGCTTGTAAGCAGCGGCGATGTCGTCGCCGACGATGCCGCGCAGCTGTTCCTTGATCGCCGAGGTATCGTCCGAAGCGTCGATTTCCCACGGATCCTTGGCAGCCTGTTCAGCCAGGTCGACGATCGCGCCGATGACCTTGCGGCTTTCCTCATGCGCGAACAGCACCGCGCCGAGCATTTCCTCTTCGGTCAGCTCCTTGGCTTCGGATTCGACCATCATCACCGCGTCCTGCGTGGCGGCAACGACGAGGTCGAGGCGACCGTCTTCGTCCAGCGCTGCACCGAGGCTCGGGTTGAGTTCGTATTCGCCATTACGGTAACCGACGCGTGCAGCACCGATCGGGCCCATGAAGGGCACGCCGCTGATGGTCAGCGCAGCCGAAGCGGCGATCATCGCGACGATATCGGGCTCGGTCTCGCCGTCATACGACAGGACCTGGCAGATTACGTTGATTTCGTTGTAGAAACCTTCGGGGAACAGCGGCCGCACGGGGCGGTCGATGAGGCGCGAGGTGAGCGTTTCCTTCTCCGTCGCGCGACCTTCGCGCTTGAAGAAGCCGCCGGGGATCCGGCCCGCAGCGGAGAATTTTTCCTGGTAGTGGACGGTCAGCGGGAAGAAGTCCTGCCCTTCGCGTACACTCTTGGCGGCGGTCACGGCGCACAGCACCACGGTTTCGCCATAGGTGGCCAGAACGGCGCCGTCAGCCTGACGGGCGATGCGGCCGGTTTCGAGGGTGAGGGTCTTTCCGCCCCACTCCAGCGATACGGTTTTCGTGTCGAACATGTATTTTCCTTATGAACCCGCACGGCCTTATTGCGGTGCGGGGCCTACTGTGCCGGGTATTCCGTCCCGGTCCGGTGCGAGGCTTTTCGCGCCTCCATTTTCCGCCCTCGCGCCGTATTGCGCGCAGGCCGGATAAACAAAGGGGCGGCCTGAGCCACCCCTTTGAGAAACTCTTACTTGCGAAGACCCAGCTTCTGGATCAGCGCATTGTACCGCTCGACGTCTGTCTTCTTGAGATAGGCGAGCAGGTTACGGCGCTTGTTGACCATCATCAGCAGACCACGGCGCGAGTGGTTGTCCTTGTGATTGGACTTGAAATGCTCGGTCAGGTTGCGGATGCGCTCGGTGAGGATCGCGACCTGGACTTCCGGCGAACCGGTATCGCCTTCGGCGACGGCATTGTCCTTGATGATCTCTTGTTTCTTTTCGGCAGTAACCGACATTCATTCTACTCCGCGACATCCGGCAGGTTGAAACCCCGCACGACCTTGGCCGTACCGCCGCTGAGTTCCATCAAGGCTACCGGCACATTGTGCGCGGTGGCGAGGTGGAGCCCGTCGGTATGGGGCAGTTCCGACAATACCCGGCCCTGGCGGACCGCCTGCGCGCTGTCGGGATCGAGGGTGAGGACCGGGATGTCGTCCAGTCCTGCCTCAAGCGGCAAGAGAAGGTTTTCAATGGCCGCGCCCTTAGCGATTTCCTCCAGCTTGTCCAGCGAAATCGCCTGCTCTTCGAGGAACGGCCCGGCCTTGATGCGCCGTAGGTAGGTGACGTGACCCAGCGTGCCAAGCGCGCGTGCGATGTCCCGTGCCAGCGACCGGATGTATGTCCCCTTGGAGACGCGCGCGACCAGCGTGACGCTGTCCGCCAGTTCGAGCGGCGCCTGCGGATCGTAAGGGTCGGGCCGCCCGGCAGTGGTAGCGAAAGCGGACCGCACCTCCGCATCCTCACGCCCACCCGCGAGATAAAGGTCGTGAACCGTCACAGCGCGCGTCTTCATTTCGACCGTTTCGCCCGCGCGGGCACGGTCGTAGGCGC
The DNA here is from genome assembly GCF_024171405.1 of Qipengyuania citrea. Classification (GTDB taxonomy): domain Bacteria; phylum Pseudomonadota; class Alphaproteobacteria; order Sphingomonadales; family Sphingomonadaceae; genus Qipengyuania; species Qipengyuania profunda. Next base: position 2,882,987 of record NZ_JALJZT010000002.1, on the reverse strand, counting down.
GCTTGCCATCGATTTTGAGCGCCGAATAGGCGGGCGGCACCTGTTCAATGGAGCCGGTGAAATGGTCGAGCACGCCCGCAATCGCTGCCATCGGCGGCCGGCGATCGCTACGCTCGGTCACCTCGCCCTCGGTGTCGAGCGTGGCGGTTTCCTCGCCGAACTGGATGGTGAAGGCGTAGATCTTATCGGCGTCGAGCATGCGCCCCGCCAGCTTGGTCGCTTCGCCCAGTGCGATCGGGAGCACGCCCTCGGCCAGCGGGTCGAGTGTACCGCCATGCCCGACCTTGGTCTTGGCATAGCCGCCCTGGCGCAGCACGCGCTTGACCATGCCGACCGCCTGTGTCGAACCCAGCCCGCGCGGCTTGTCGAGGATCAGCCAGCCATGCGGTGCGGGCTTGAGATCGCTCATCCCGCGATCCCGCGCGCGACCCACTCGGCCAGTTCAAAATAGCGTTCCTGCATCCACAATACCGGTGGCAGCACGGTGTTCTCGATCAGCCCGCTGTCGGGAAAGGCCCAGGTCGCCGCGATCAGCACGATGAAGAACAGCATGCCAAGCGATTGCAGTTTCTGCCAGTTCACCGCCCATTTGCGCGGCAGCAATCCGCCGACGATATGCGACCCATCGAAGGGCGGGATCGGCAGCAGGTTGAACAGCGCCAAAAAGACGTTGATCAGGATGAACATGCCGCCTGCAGACAGCAGCCAATCGGGCGGCACCGCACCCGCCGCAATGATCGCGCCGGAAACAGCGCCGAACAGCACGGCCCCGACCAGCGCGAGCAGCAGATTGGTCCCCGGCCCTGCGGCAGCCACAGCGACCATGCCGAAACGCGGATCGCGCAGGCGGTCGCCGCGTACCGGGACGGGTTTCGCCCAGCCGAAGATCGGTCCGCCGAATAGCGCCAGCGCGCCGGGGACCAGCAGCGTGCCGATGGGGTCGATGTGGCGGATCGGGTTGAGCGAGAGGCGGCGCTGTTCCTTGGCGGTGGGATCGCCCAGCGCGAGCGCGGCCCAGCCATGCGCCACCTCGTGGAACACGATGGCGACGATCAGGCACGGGATCAGGATCACCGCGAGGAGAAGGGTTTCGGTCATGGCCGGCTAGATAGGGTGCGCCGGGTCAACCCGCCAGCGCTTCGCAAAAATGCCGCCGGCACATGGCGACATAGCGGTCGTTCCCGCCAATTTCGGTCTGCGCGCCTTCGCGCACCGCCTTGCTCTGCGCATCGACGCGCAGGTTCATCGTCGCCTTGCGGCCGCAATCGCAGACCGCTTTCAGTTCGACCAGCGCATCGGCAATGCCGAGCAGCGAGGCGGAGCCGGTGAACAATTCGCCTTGGAAATCGGTGCGCAGGCCATAGCAGAGCACCGGGATGCCCGCATCGTCGGCCAGCCGCGCCAATTGCCAGACCTGGTCGCGGGTGAGGAATTGCGCCTCGTCGACCAGCACGCAGGCGATCGGGTCGGCGGCATGGTCGGCCAACACCCGCGTTTCGATATCGGTGTCGGTTTCGTAGCGATGCGCATCGCTGGCCAGCCCGATGCGGCTGGAAATGGCGCCGAACCCCGGCCGATTGTCGAGCGCGGCGGTCCATAGCGATACGCGCATACCGCGTTCGCCATAATTGAACGCGGTCTGGAGCAGGGTCGAACTCTTCCCCGCATTCATGCTCGCATAATAGAAATAGAGCTTGGCCACTCAGTCCTCGTCGTCGAGGTCGCGCACCACCTTGGGATCGCTCAGCAATTGTTCGATGCGGTCGGCTTCGTCGAAGCTCTCGTCGGGCTGGAAGTTGAGCTTAGGCGCGAATTTCAGGCCAAGCCGCTGGGCCACTTCCTTCTGGAAGAAGGCGGTATTGGTCCGCAGCGCCTTGAGCACCTGCCCCTCGTCCTCGCCCAGCAGCGGCTTCACATAGGCTTTCGCATTGCGCAGGTCGGGCGTCATCCGCACTTCGGTGACGGCGATGTTGCTGGCGGAAAGCACGTCATCATGCGCCTCGCCGCGCGCGAGCAGTTCGGACAGGATATGGCGGACGCGTTCGCCCACCTTGAGGACGCGGACCGATTGCTGTTCGGGAGTGGTGTCGCTGCGGGCCATCAGGCAAGTCTTTCGGTAAGTCGCTGGAGCGCGGCAGGATAGGCCATCAGGCGGCCCCGCCCGGGCGCGGTGTGGGGATGGCGGTGCTGGTTGCGCGGGCGAGCAGCTTGCCCGCCTCGTCGAACAGTTCGCCTTCGAGGAAGATGACCTTGCGCCCGCGGCGGATAACGCGGCCCTTGCCGATCAACGGCCCCGCCATGACCGGCTTGAGCAGGCTCATCGAAATGTCGAGATTGAGCGGCGCTTCGGCGTGGTCGGTGGCCCAGACATGCGCCCATCCCATCACCTCGTCGAGGAACCCTGCGACGAGCCCGCCCTGCACGCTGCCGCGCGGGGTAATGAAGGCATCGGGGGCGTGGAAGCGCAGGGTGATTTCCTCGCGCTCCGTGTCGAAGCTGTCGAACTGCACGCCCATCAGATCGGCATGCGCCGCGCCGAGCGCGTGGGTGGTGCGATCACTCATATCATCGGCTCGTCAAAAGCAGGATAGGCGCGAGAATGACTGCGGCAATCAGAGGCAGGCATCCCACGAGACCATCAAAGCCGCATCCGCTCAATTTGTCGAATGCCTTGAAATCCTCGGGTTCGCCTTCCTCCGATTGGTTCGTCACAGCGTCCGTTCGCGCTCCTCGACCTCGAAGACTTCAAGCTGGTCGCCCGCCTTGATGTCGTTCGTGTCGGCCAGCACCACGCCGCATTCGAGCCCGGTGCGGACTTCGTCCACATCGTCCTTGAAGCGCCGCAGCGAAGCGATGGTCGTCGCCGAGACGATGACGTCGTCGCGCGTGAGGCGTGCATGCAGCCCCTTGCGGATGACGCCTTCCTCGACCAGCAGACCAGCCGCCTTGTCCTTCTTGCCCGACCGGAACACGTCCTTGACCGCGGCACGGCCAACGACATGTTCGATCCGTTCCGGACCCAGCTCGCCCGCCATTTCCTTCGCGATTTCGTCGGTCAGGTGATAGATCACGTCGTAATACTTCATCTCGACGCCATCGCGCTTGACCAGTTCGCGCGCCTTGGCGTTCGGACGCACGTTGAAGCCGATGATCGGCGCCTTCGAGGCGGCCGCCAGCTGGACATCGCTTTCGGTGATCGCACCCACGCCGGCGTGCAGCACGCGGACCTTGATGAGATCGTTCGACAGATTGTGCAGCGCGGTGGTGATGGCTTCCACCGACCCCTGCACGTCGGCTTTCACCAGCACGGGGAATTCGACCACATCCGAAGCGAGGTTGTTGAACATCGTATCGAAGCTGGTCGGGGCCAGCGCAGTGCGCTTCTCGGTCGCCTTTTCCTGGCGGTATTCGGCCACTTCGCGCGCGCGCTGTTCGTTTTCGACCACACTCAGCACGTCACCGGCAGACGGCACGCCGCCCAGGCCGAGGACCTCGACCGGCATCGAGGGGCCGGCCTTCTTGATCTGCTTGCCCTGGTCGTTGACGATCGCGCGGACGCGGCCGCTTTGCGTCCCGACCACGAAGGTGTTGCCGCGCTCCAGCGTACCGCGCGTGACGAGCACGGTGGCCACCGGCCCGCGGCCCTTGTCGAGCTGCGCTTCGATGACCGTGGCCTCGGCCATGCGGTCGGGATTGGCCTTCAGCTCGAGCAGTTCGGCCTGCAGGCTGATCGCGTCGAGCAGCTTGTCGAGACCGGTTTTCTCCTTGGCGGAGATTTCCACGTCCTGCACATCGCCCGACATCTTCTCGACGATCACTTCGTGTTCGAGCAAGCGCGTGCGGATGTTGTCCGGATTGGCTTCGGGCTTGTCCATCTTGTTGATCGCGACGATCATCGGGACGCCCGCGGCCTTGGTGTGATTGATGGCTTCGATCGTCTGCGGCATGATGCCGTCATCGGCGGCCACCACCAGCACCACGATATCGGTGACATTGGCACCGCGCTGGCGCATCTCGGTAAAGGCGGCGTGACCCGGCGTATCGAGGAAGGTGATAGCATCGCCGCCCTTCGTCTGCACCTGGTAGCTGCCGATATGCTGCGTGATGCCGCCGGCTTCGCCCTTGACCACATTCGCGCCGCGCAGGGCGTCGAGCAGGCTGGTCTTGCCGTGGTCGACATGGCCCATGATGGTGACCACCGCCGGACGCGGCTTGAGCGTTTCGGGCGGATCGACATCGGCTTCCTTGGCGATGTCGACATCGGCTTCGGAAACCTTCTCGATATTGTGGCCGAACTGGTCGACCAGCAATTCCGCAGTGTCCTGGTCGATCGTCTGGTTGACGGTGACCATCATGTCGAGATTGAAGAGTTCCTTGACGAGGTCGGCACCCTTTTCGCCCATGCGCTTGGCCAGTTCGCCAACCGTGATCGCCTCGGGGACGATGACATCGCGGACCTGCTTTTCGCGCGGCTTCGACGGGCCGCCCTGCATCCGGCGCTCCTTCTCGCGCGCACGCTTGAGCGCGGCGAGCGAACGGGCGCGGCGACCTTCGTCCTCGTTGAGGGCCTTGTTGACGGTCAGCTTGCCCGAACGACGCTTGTCGACCGGCTCGGCACCGCGCGCAGGCTTTTCTTCCTTCTTCTTGCGCTCGGGCTTCTTGGGCTCGGGGCGCGCAACCGGGGTGAACCGGCGCGGCGCAGGCGACGGCGTGCTGCCCGCATCCTTGGCGGCGGGTGCTTCCTCGGCGGGCGCTTCTACGGCCGCTTCCGCCGGTGCTTCGGCAGCGGTCTTGTCCGCAGTGGCCGCTTGCTGGGCAGCCTCTTCCTCGGCTTTGCGCTTGTCTTCGGCGCGCTTCTTCTGGTCTTCGGCAGCCTGGCGGGCCTGCTGTTCCTCGCGCTTGCGCGCATCCTCGGCCTGCCGCAGGCGATCTTCCTCGGCCTCGCGCTGGAGCCGCGCGACGCGCTCCTGCGGAGTCTCGTCAGCGGGCGCGGCCTTCTTCTTCGGCGCAGCCTTTTCGGCAACCGGAGCCGGAGCCGGGGTCGGCTCGGGTGCGGGCGGCGGCGGCGCGGGCGCGGGCTCTGCGGGCGGCGGAGTCTCACCCGGCTTCACGAGCTTACGGCGGCGCTTCACCTCGACCGCGACCTTGTTGGTGCGGCCGTGGCTGAAGGTCTGCTTGACCTCGCCCGGCTGCGCACCCTTCAGGGTCAGCGGCTTGCGGGCTGGTTTCTTTTCGTCGTCGCTCATTCTTGCTCGTTTCTCTTCTTTATCTCGTTCAATTCGTCATCGGCGCGCGGCGTGGCGCGCCCATCTGCGGCGGGCAGATCATGCCCCAAATAGTGCATGAGGCGCGTCAGGGGTTTCATCACCCTTGCAGCCGCAGCTTCATCGGCCAGCGCCAGATGGACGACATTGTCGCGGCCCAATGCCACAGACAAAGCGTTCCGGTCCAGAGGCAGTTCGAGACCGCGCTCGCCCGAACCTTCCGCATCGCGCCCGACGCGCCATGCCTGATCGAGCTTCTTGCGCCCGTCCTCGCTGGCATCGCGGGCATGCAGCAATAGGGCTACCGCCCCGCCGCGTGCCTGTTCGGCGATGCGCTGGGTGCCCAAGATAAGACTTCCCACGCGCATTTCGAGCCCCAGCCGGTCGAGCAATACGCGGGTCAGCGCATTTTCGACCATTTCAGGCAAATTCCCGGACACTTCGAGATCGCCGGTCTTGAACGCACGCGACAAGGCGCCCTTGAGCTTGCCACCGGCAAGCGCAGCGGCAAACTCGTCACGCGACACCCCGATCCAGGCACCGCGCCCGGGGGCCTTTTCGTGCGCATCGGGCAGGACCAGCCCTGCGGGCGAGGCAACCAGCCGCACGAGCGTTTCGCGCGGGGCCGTCTCACCCGACAGGATGCAGCGCCTTTCGGGCTCGGAAGCTTTCCGGGCCTGCGGCGTGTCAGCGATGTCGGAACTCAGGCTCTCATTGGGTGGAGTCCGCATCGGCGGCCTCCTGCGTGTCGGACGTCTCGGCGGGTGCCGGAGCTTCCTCGTCTTCGAACCAATGCGCGCGGGCCGCCATGATGATCTCGTTGCCCTGCTCTTCGCTCAGGCCATAATCGCCCAGCACGCCGCCCTTGTCCTGCTCGCGCACCGAAGGGCGCCGCATCGGCGGGCCATCGGCAGGAGCATTGTTGCGGCGACGCGGTGCTTCGCGCTTGCGCGCGATGAGTTCGTCGGTCGCGAGGTCGGCCAGGTCGTCGAGCGTCTTGATGCCCGCCTTGCCCAACGTGACCAGCATGGCTTCGCTGATATGCGGCAGCTCGGCCAGATCGTCCTCTACGCCCAGTTCGCGGCGCGCCTCGCGGTGCGCGGCTTCCTGGCGGTCGATCGCTTCCTTGGCGCGGTTCTGGAGTTCTTCGGCGAGGTCGTCGTCGAAGCCTTCGATCGCGGCCAGCTCTTCGAGCTCGACATAGGCGACTTCCTCGAGTTCGGCGAAGCCTTCCGCAACCAGCAGCTGCGACAGCGTTTCGTCGACGTCGAGTTCTTCCTCGAACATCTTCGAGCGCTCGGCGAATTCCTTCTGGCGCTTCTCCGAGGCTTCTTCCTCGGTCATGATGTCGATCTGGTTGCCCGTCAGCTGGCTGGCGAGACGCACGTTCTGGCCGCGGCGACCAATGGCGAGCGACAGCTGGTCGTCGGGAACGACCACTTCGATGCGGCCCTCTTCCTCGTCGAGCACGACGCGGGCGACGGTGGCGGGCTGAAGCGCGTTGACGATGAAGGTCGCGCCGTCATCGCTCCAGGGAATGATGTCGATCTTTTCGCCCTGCAGTTCCTGTACGACTGCCTGGACGCGGCTGCCCTTCATGCCGACGCAGGCACCGACCGGGTCGATGCTGCTGTCGTGGCTGATCACGCCGATCTTGGCACGGCTGCCCGGGTCGCGGGCGGCGGCCTTGATCTCGATGATGCCATCGTAGATTTCGGGCACTTCCTGCGCGAACAGCTTCTTCATGAAGTCGGGATGCGCGCGGCTGAGGAAGATCTGCGGGCCGCGGTTGTTGCGTTCCACCTTGGTGATCAGCGCGCGGACGCGTTCGCCGACACGCGCGGCTTCGCGCGGAATCTGCTGGTCGCGGCGGATCACGCCCTCGGCGCGGCCGAGGTTGACGATCACATGGCCGAACTCGACCGATTTGATCACGCCGGTGATGACTTCGCCCGCGCGGTCCTTGAATTCTTCGAACTGGCGTTCGCGCTCGGCATCGCGGACCTTCTGGAAGATCACCTGCTTGGCGCTCTGCGCGTCGATACGTCCCAGGTCGACCGGAGGCAGCGGGTCGACGATGAAGTCGCCGACCTTGGCGTCGTCCTGCAGCTTTTCGGCGGCCTTGAGATCGATCTGCTTGAAGTAGTCCTCGACTTCCTCGACGACCTCGACAACGCGCCACAGGCGCAGATCGCCGGTCAGCGGATCGAGCTTGGCGCGGATGTCGTTTTCCGCACCATAACGGTTGCGGGCAGATTTCTGGATCGCTTCTTCCATCGCCTCGATGACGATCGCCTTGTCGATCATCTTTTCGGAGGCGACCGAGGTTGCAATCGCGAGGAGTTCAGCCTTGTTGGCGGAAATGGCACTGGCCATCAGTCGTCTGCCTTTTCTTCTTCGATGTCATCGGCACCGCTCGTGTCGAGCGGCTGGGTGGCGGCAATCAATTCGTCGGTCAGGACGAGTTTGGCCGAATGTATCTGGTCACGGGGAAGGAACACCTCGCCCGCCTTGCGGTCTTCGACGGCAACCGTGTCGCCTTCGATACCTTTCAATTCGCCGCGCAGATTGCGCTGGCCGTCATAGCCCTTGGCCATGGAAATCTTCACTTCATGCCCGGCCCAACTGGCGAAATCCTTCGCGCGGGTCAGCGGGCGGTCGATGCCGGGGCTGGACACTTCGAGGTGATAGGCGCCGGTCACCAGCACTTCGCCCTGTTCCTCGAGCGCGTCCATGCGCTCGGATACCCGGCGCGACAACGCGGCGCATTGTTCGATCACCAACTGTCCGGTGGCGGGATCTTCGGCCATGATCTGCAGCGCCTCGCCGCCGTCACCGGCTTCCGAGGACACCATCTTGACGCGCACGAGCTCGAAACCAAGGGCCTGTGCCTCGGGTTCGATCACTTCGGTCAAGCGTTCCAAATCGGCCATTCGTTCTCCACTTATGCGCCCCATGCGACAATGGGGTTTCGTGCCGGCCCCTTGCGGCGCCAGCCCCTCCAGTGTCGCGACAATGTCGGGATGAGCAGCCAGATAAGCGGGAGTCGGTTGAAAAGCAAGCGCGAAGACGCGCCGGTTCAGCTATCGTCGGCGAGCGCGTGCTTCTTGATGCAATGCCGCAGCTGGTCATAGGTCAGACCCAGCGCCTTGGCGGTCTGGCGCTGGTTCCAGCGGTGCTTGCCGAGCGCGAATTCGACGATCGCGCGCTCATGCGCACCCACTGCTGAGCGGAGGGCGTCGATATGCTTTTGATCGGGCGCGAACTGTGCGGAAGCGGCGATCTCAGCGAAATTCCATACCTCTTTGCACCAGAATCAAATACGTCGACAGGCACACGATAAAGATCGCTAAAATGATGATATCAAGAGGGAAGCCCGGATCCCGGCCGAACACAGACTCATAAATCAGGAAAAAAGCTAAAAAAAGCGGAGTTAGTGCAGGCAAAATGTTAATTCTCTTGGCGCTACTGACAATTCCCGCGGCTGAAATTGCAATAATCACGAGCAGAAGTGAAGTCCACGCGATGAGGACTCCACCATTCATGAATGACGCCATAGTCACCACAAACAAACTCCCAAAAATTGCCATGAACTTAATCACGCTTTTGATAAGAAGATTGCTATCCATCATCGAAAACCCCCAGCAATAGTTTCCCCGCCCGCCATGAGAAGCCGTACTTACTCCGCCTGTGACAACAGGCGCGCTAGTGCACCGCACCGCCCCCCCCACTATCGCCTCCCACATAATCCGCACAATTAGCCAGATCCTTTAGCTCCTCATAATGACCGCAAAGAGACCGCGCCGGTTCAGCTATCGTCGGCGAGCGCGTGCTTCTTGATGCAATGCCGCAGCTGGTCATAGGTCAGGCCCAGCGCCTTGGCGGTCTGGCGCTGGTTCCAGCGATGCTTGCCCAGCGCATGCTCGACAATGGCGCGTTCGTGGGCATCGACTGCCGCGCGCAGGTCGTCGATGCTGTCGAAATCGGGCGCCGAAGAGGCGGGCGCGGCCGGGGGCGCAGCCGCCTGGTCCGCGCGCGGCGGCGGGGCCACCGGCTTCCACGGACTGTCGAAGGGGTCGAACACCGCATGGCCGATCGGCGCGTCCCAATCGTCCCAGCGATAGATCGCACGCTCGACGACATTGCGCAATTCGCGGACATTGCCCGGCCAGTCGTATTTCTCGAGCTGCTCGGCAACATGCGGGGCAAAGCCCGGCCAGCCTTCCCAGCCCAGTTCGGCGGCCATCCGGCGGCCGAAATAGTCTGCCAGCACTTCGATATCGCCCTCGCGTACGCGCAGCGGCGGCAGCGTGATGACCTCGAAGGTCAGCCGGTCGAGCAGATCGGCGCGAAATTCGCCGCGTTCCGCCTTGGCCGGCAGATCTTCATTGGTCGCGGCGACGATGCGCACATCGACGCGTGTCGGGCGACTGGAGCCGATCCGCGTGACCTCGCCATATTCGACCGCGCGCAGCAGCCGTTCCTGCGCGCCCATCGACAAAGTACCCAGTTCGTCGAGAAATAGCGTGCCCTTGTCGGCTTCCTCGAACCTGCCCGCGCGCACTCTGGTAGCGCCGGTGAAAGCGCCTGCTTCATGACCGAACAATTCGGCCTCGATCAGCGTTTCGGGCAGCGCGGCACAGTTCATGACGACCAGCGGTTCGTCCCAGCGGGTGGAAAGGCGATGAAGGCGCTCGGCGATCAATTCCTTGCCGGTTCCGCGCTCGCCGATGACCAGTACCGGGCGCCGCATCGGCGCCGCGCGACTGGCCCGTTCGACCGCGTCGAGGAAGGCCCCCGACTGGCCGATAAACTGATTTTCCCGCTCCATGACCAAGATATAGGGAAAATCCCCAAAGCTTGGCAACAGAAACCAACACATCATTTGGCACTACGCTCAAAAACGACGTATTTCTCCCGTTTTTCCGGTTTGGCACAGCGCTTGCTGAATACTGGACAACAGCAATCGGCCAACCGGCCCAGGGGAGTTACCCAAATGTACAACCGCAGTTTCTTCCGCAGCCAGCTTGGACAGGCCGCCCTCGCCAGCATGGCAGCGATGGCCACTTTCGTCCTGCTGAGCTCGCAGATCGCGGTGACGGCGCCCACGCCGGTGCTGGCCGCTTACGAACAGGTCGAGATCGCATGACCCTGCCTCCCGATCATGATCCCCTAGGGCCGGAGAGTCGGTCCCCCGACAGTCCCCGCGGCAGCAATGCCGGCGACTCTCCGGCCCGCCCCGATCGCCAGCCGCGCTTGTCGCGTATCGAGGAAGAGGTAGAACGGCTCCGCCGGTCGCCGACTCCCACCCGCGACAGCGGACGGCCCAAGGCATCGGACTTTTTCTCCAGTGGAGCACCATTGATGGGCATTTTTAGCCGAACTCGCGATATCATCGCCGCCAATTTCAACGATATGCTGGACAAGGCGGACGACCCCCAGAAGATGATCCGCATGATCATCCTCGAGATGGAGGAAACGCTGGTCGAGGTCCGCGCGAGCGCCGCGCGCACCATTGCCGACCAGAAGGAAATGCACCGCCACACGGTCAAGCTCGACAAGCTGCAGGCCGACTGGAACGAGAAGGCGCAGCTCGCCATCTCGAAGGACCGCGAGGACCTTGCCCGCGCCGCGCTCGTCGAGAAGAAGAAGGCGGCCGACATGAGCGAACAGCTCAAGCAGGAAATCGCCGTGCTCGACGATGCCTTGCGCGCCTATGAGCAGGACATCCAGAAGCTGCAGAACCGCCTGCGCGAAGCGCGCAGCCGCCAGACGGCGATTGCCGCCCGGCTCGAAAGCGCGGAAAACCGCGTCAAGCTGCGCAGCCTGATGACCAACGAACGCGTCGACGATGCGCTGACGCGGTTCGACCAGCTCGAACGCCGGGTCGATTATGCCGAAGGCCGCGCCGATGCGCTGAGCATTGCCGACAATTCCGACAAGCCCAGCCTGTCGGACGAGATCGCCGCGCTCGAAGGCGCCGATGCGATCGACGACGAACTCGAACAGATGAAGAAGGCGCTCGGCAAGGGCAGCGCCGGCAAGGAGGACTGAGACCCATGGAAGAGATTATCATCATTCCCGCGATCTTCATCGGGCTTCCGTGGATCATCCTCCACTACATCACCAAGTGGAAGACTTCCGCGACGATCACCGGCGACGACGAAGCGCTGCTCGAGGAACTCTACAACCTCGCCAAGCGGCTCGATGACCGGATGGACACGGTCGAACGCCTGGTCGCCAGCGACAACCCCGAATTCCGTCCCGGCCGCATCGTTCACGACAGCGAGCAGGACAACCAGCAGCTGCGCGAACTCGAGCAGCTGATTGCCGAGAAAAAAGGAGCCAAGCTGTGAACAGCCCCCGCACCACGCTTTACCGTGACAAGCAGAACGCGAAACTGATGGGTGTCTGCTCGGGCATCGCGGATTACACCGGCGTCAATGTCTTCTGGGTCCGGCTCGGTTTTCTCGGCCTGACCTTCATGTCCGGCGGCTCGACCATCCCGTTCTACTTCATCGCCGGCCTGCTGCTGAACAAGAAGCCTGCGCACCTCTATGTCGATCGCGAAGAGCAGACCTATTGGCAGCGCGTGCGGCAGAACCCCAAGCGCACCGCCCGCGAAATTCGCGCGCGAATGAAGGACGTCGATCGCCGCCTGGCCGATGTGGAGACCTTCTATGTCAGCAACAATCCGCGCCTGACCGCCGAAATCGAACAGCTGCGCTGAGCGAGCGAGAGGGGGAGAAATCACATGGAAAACATCGGAGTATTCATCCCGATCATCGCGCTGATGATCCCGATCGTCGCGATCTGGACCAAGCATCAGCAGAAGCTGGCTGAAATGAACGTCCAGACCACCGCGCAGGCAACTGCGGAAAAGGCGGCCCAATACGCCAGCCAGGTGCATGATCTCGAAGACCGCGTCCGCGTGCTCGAACGTATCGTCACCGACAAGGGCTACGACGTGGCCACACAGATCGAAGCACTGCGCGACCAGCGCAACGTTGAGGAACATGGCAGCGGCGTGCCGCTGGGCATCAAACAGGGAGAACAGGCGCTATGAACTGGGGAGGACCTGAATTCGTGCTCGCGATCATCGCGCTGAGCACCGGCGGCTGGCTGCTGAACAACTGGATCCGCGCCAAGCACGGTTATTCGCTCGAGGATGAATGGGGCGGCAAGACCGAACGCAGCGACACTGCAGAAACCAAGGCGCTCAAGGCGGAGAACCGCCAGCTGCACGACAAGCTCGACACCATGCAGGATCGCATGGTGGTGCTCGAAAAGATCGTCACCGACCGCGGCTATTCGCTGCATGACGAAATCGAGGCGCTGCGCGACAAGCCTGCAAGCGATGCCGGCGTGCCGCTGAACATCAAGCGTGGGGAGAAGGCATAATGGAATTCATCACCGAAACCACCGTGATCGGCGGCACGATCGCCATTTCGCTGGCCTGGATCGCCAATACCTGGATCCGCGTCAAGAACGGCTACCCGCTTGAAAACAGCTGGGGCAAAGCGGTCTATCCCAAGAACGACCAGGCGGTCGAACGGGTCAAGCTGCTGACACAGGAAAACGCCGAACTGCGCGCCGAACTCGGTTCGGTCAAAGACCGGCTTGGCAATGTCGAACGTATCGTGACCGACAGCGGCTATCACCTGACGCATGAAATCGACCGCCTGCGCGACGGCACGGAGGCCAACTGATGGACGGCGATCTCGCCCTGATCTTCGGGTTCATCCTGGCCGTTGTGATGCTGGTTCTACCCTTCGCCTATTTCATCAACCAGCGCGTGCAGGAGCACGAGGAACGCAAGCTGGAGCTGGAAGCGCGGGCGGAGGAAGCCAAGGCCGAACAGCTGCGGTTCTCGAACGGCGATTACAGCAAGATGGAAGAGCGCGTCCGCGTGCTCGAGCGGATCGCCACCGACGGCAACCATACGCTGGCGACACAGATCGAGGAACTGCGCGACCTCCATGAACTGGAAGACCGCGTCGCCCCGCGCGAGACGGCACAATGAGTTTCTGGACCGCCGTTGTCGTAATCGTCGCCATCAGTGCGATCGCCGGGGTTTTGCGGGACCGCTACAAGGCGATCGGCCGCGCCGAAAAGGCGCGGCAGGCCGAGCCCGAAGAGCGGATTTCCGCTGCGGAGAAGCGCGAGGTCGAGGAACTGCGCGAGAGGATCAAGGTGCTCGAGCGGATCGCCACCGACGGCAATTCGCTCGACGCAAGCGAAACCAAGAGGATTGCCGCCGAAATCGAAGCCCTGCGCGACCAGCGGGCGGATTGAGGACGGCAAGGTTCAAGGAGGACATGAGGTAATGTTCGAACCGACAATGATAATCGCCGGCGCTTCGCTGGTCGGCCTGACCATCGTCGCGGCAGCCCTGCTGCGGGGTTGGTACGGGTGGCTGGCTCTCAAGCGCCAGGAGCTTGAACGGCACTACACCGGCACCGAAGAGCGCGAGACGGGATCGTCGATCGGCGCGGCGCGGATCGAGCTGGCCGACCTCAAGGAGCGGATCAAGAAGCTCGAGGCCATCGCCAGCGGGGTGGATCTGTGACGGTCGTGCGGACCGACGCCGCGCGCGCCGGAATCGGCCTCGGCACGGCCATCGCGGTGGCGATCAGCTGGAGCCTGCACAAGTCGATCGTCTGGGCGGTGATCCACGGGTTTTTCGGCTGGTTCTATGTTGCCTATTTCGCATTCACCCGACCCGGAGGGCTGACCGGCTGAGGCCGATGGACGCCTGCCGACCGGCCCGCTAAGGGCGCGCCATGCGCACACTTTCCGACATTGCCGAAGAATATACCTTCCTCGAAGGCGACGAACGCTATCGCCTGCTGATCGAACTGGGCCGCGAGCTCGAAGCCATGCCCGCCGCGCTCAAGACCGATGCCACGCTGGTGCGCGGCTGTTCGGCGCAGGTGTGGGTCTATCCCACGGGCGAGGCGGACCGGCTCCATTTCCTGGCCGACAGCAATGCGGCGATCACCAAGGGCATTGTCGCGCTGGTGATTGCTGCGGTGCAGGACAAGCCCGCGGATGAAGTCGCCAAGATGGACGTCGCCGCGGCGCTTGGCCCGTTCGATCTCAAGAACCAGCTGTCGAGCAACCGTACGCAGGGCGTGCCCAACATGATTGCGCTGGTGAAAGAACATGCCGCGCGGATCGCGGCCGGTTGAATTGAAGCGGCCGATCTACAAGGGCCTCGGCTTCCTCGCTGTCGGGCTTGGCGCCGTGGGGGCGGCGCTGCCGATCATGCCGACCGTGCCCTTCCTCCTGCTGGCGGTCTATTTCTTCGCCCGGTCGAGCCCCGAACTCGAACAGAAGATCCTCGATCATCCGCATTGGGGCCCGCATGTGAAGGACTGGCGCGAGCGCCGCGCGATCAGCCGCCGCTCGAAGACCATGGCGATCGGCGCGATGGCGACCGGCGCGGTGTTCACCTGGTTTACGCTGGGCCATCCCTGGTACTGGATTTCGGTGGCGGTGCTGGTGATCTGCGGGAGCTGGATTGCCACGCGCAACGAATAGGCTGGCGGAACCGCGTGCGTCCCGGCCCGTTGATGACCCGAACGACGGGAGGGACGACAAAAGGACATTCCCCATGGCAATTCTCATTCTTATCGCGACCATCCTGCTGCCCCCGCTCGGCGTCGCCGCCAAGCACGGGCTCGGCAAGACCGCGCTGCTCAATCTGGTGCTGACGCTGCTGGGCTATATCCCCGGCCTGATCCATGGATTGTATGTAAATTACGCCAAGTAGACCGTTCGCCAGCTAGAATGGCATTCCGGAGGCCGGGACCGTTTCAGCGGTCTCGGCCTCTTGCATTTCCGTAGCGCGTTCCTCGCGCTGCATTTCGAATGTCCCGTTCATTTCCGCGAGGCTCCACATGCCGGTGACGGTCATACCGTCCCGCGACATCTGTCCGACGTAATCAACGGGGTTTTCGTACCCGCGTGGAGGGTCGATATAAATCTTGGTGAAATCGACCGAGCGTCCGCTGCGATGGCCCGATATCATGGCACCGATGGTCTGCATGGGACGAAACAGGTCCGGCTCGATCAGCTCCCCGCTGAAGCTGCCACCGCTTTCGGCAATGCGTAGGCGGTGGCTCGATCAGCTCCCCGCTGAAGCTGCCACCGCTTTCGGCAATGCGTAGGCGGAAAGGTGTGGCAGCCTCGCCGCCGGGATAGCTGTAACTGCCGTCCCAGTCGCCGGTGAGGTCGCACGCGTCGATTATCGGATCAGGCTCCGGCGCTTTCGCGAACCACGGCGATCCCTGCTTCGCGCTGGCGCCTGAGTTCCGCTTTCAGCTTGGCCGGATCACGCGCGAAGACGAAGCCGAAGCTGACCCCGCCCTCCTTGCCGATGGTGGCATGATGCAGCTTGTGCGCCTGAACCAGCCGCTTGGCGTAGCCGCGCTTGGGCACCCAGCGGAAATAGCGCTGGTGAACCAGCCCATCGTGCACCAGCGTGTAGATGATGCCGTAGAACAGGATGCCCAGCCCGATCCAGGTGCCCGGCCACCAGGCGCCCTCGCCCATCACCCACTCGCTGCCGACGGCGAACATCGAAATGCTCATCGCCGCGCCGACGATGGCGTAGAGGTCATTCTTTTCGAGCAGATTGTCATGCGGTTCGTGGTGGTCGCGGTGCCACCCCCAGCCGAAGCCATGCATGATGTATTTGTGGCTCGCCCAGGCAACCCATTCCATCGCGACGACGGTCGCCAGAACGATCAATGCGGGGACGAGGAAACTCATGGCACCGATATAGGCGCTCCGCCGCGGCAGGCAAAGCCCGCGCCGCGGCTTACTCGCCCGTGTGCGGTTCCTGCTTGCGCGGCAGGCCGAAGAAAGTCTCGGCAACCTCGCGGCTGATCCGCGCCGGCCGCAGGCTCTTGGCGTCGATGCAGCACCACATGCTCTGCACTTCGGCGAGCACGTCTTCGCCGCGGCGAATCACCGTGTTGTAGAAGCTGCGCGCGCCAGCGATCTTTTCGAGCACGGTTTCGGCGATGACATCATCGTGGAGGAAGGCCGGGCGGCGATAGGTGATCTCGTGCTTGAGCGCGACCCACGCCTTGCTCGCCACCTCTTCGGCCGGGGCAAGTTTCTGCCAATGCGCGAGGACGGTATCCTGCACCCAGTTCAGGTAGCGCGCGTTGTTCACGTGCCCCATGAAATCGATATCGTCGGGCAGGACCTTGATCGGAAAGGTGAATGGCTTTGCTGACATTGATGTCAATAGAGCAGCAAAAGGTTAAGTTTGGAAGACTCTTGTTTTGCCATTTTGCGCCATCGCCATTCCTGCCGCACATTCCGCCGCGATGGCCAGCAAACCGCGCACACTCTACGAGAAGATCTGGGACCAGCACGTTGTCGAACGGCGTGAGGACGGCACCTGCCTGATCTATATCGACCGGCACCTCGTGCATGAGGTCACCAGCCCGCAGGCGTTCGAGGCGCTGCGACTGGCGGGCCGGACGGTGCGCCGCCCCGACCTGACGCTGGCGGTCCCCGATCACAACCTGCCCACATCGCCGCGTGTGGCCGCCGATGGATCGCGCATCCCGATCGAGGATGCGCAAAGCGCCGCGCAGCTGGCAGCGCTGGAACGCAATGCCCCGTCCTTCGGGATCGACTATATCGATGCCATCGCGCCTGCACAGGGGATCGTCCATGTGGTCGGCCCCGAACAGGGCTTCTCGCTGCCGGGCGCCACCATCGTATGCGGCGACAGCCATACCGCGGCGCATGGCGGCGTCGGCGCGCTCGCCTTCGGGATCGGTACCAGCGAGGTCGAGCATGTACTCGCGACACAGACGCTCCAGTTACGCCGTTCCAAAGCGATGGAAATTCGCGTCGAGGGGCGGCTCGGACCGGGCGTCACGCCCAAGGATCTGATCCTCCATATCATCGGCGTCATCGGCACCGCGGGCGGGACCGGTCATGTGATCGAATATCGCGGTGCGGTGTTCGAGGAAATGAGCGTCGAGGGCCGCCTGACGGTGTGCAACATGAGCATCGAGGGCGGCGCGCGCGCGGGCCTGATCGCGCCCGACGACACCGTGTTCGATTACCTGCGCGGCCGCCCCTACGCGCCGGAAGGCGAAGCCTGGGACCGTGCGGTCGCCTGGTGGCGCACGCTGACAACCGATGACGGTGCCGAGTTCGACAAGAGCTTGGTGATCGACGCTGCCGCGATCGAACCCACGGTCAGCTGGGGCACCAGCCCCGAAGACGTCGTGCCGGTGGGCGGCACCGTCCCCTCGCCCGACAGTTTTGCCGATCCGTCGAAACGCGAGGCGGCGCGAAAGAGCCTCGAATACATGGGTCTCGAACCGGGTACGCCGATCGAGGATATCGCAGTCGAGAACATCTTTATCGGCAGCTGTACCAACAGCCGGATCGAGGATCTGCGCGCTGCGGCGAAGGTGCTCGAAGGCCGCACAAAGGCACCCAACGTGCGCTGGGCGATCGCCGTCCCGGGATCGGGGCTGGTCAAGCGCCAGGCCGAGGCCGAAGGGCTCGACAAGATCTTCACCGATGCCGGATTCGAATGGCGCGAACCGGGATGTTCCGCCTGCCTGGCGATGAACCCCGACAAGGTCCCGCCGGGCGAACGCTGCGCCTCGACCAGCAACCGTAATTTCGTCGGCCGGCAGGGCCCGGGGTCGCGCACGCATCTGGTCAGCCCCGCGATGGCTGCCGCCGCCGCCGTTACCGGGCGGCTCGCCGATGTCCGCAAGCTCACCCCTTGCCAAGCAGCCGACGGCTGACCATTGAGAAACGATGACCAAGAAGCTTTCCGGAAAAGCCGCCATCGCCGGGGCTATCGGCTCCGCCGCCGTCGCCGCCGCGCTGCTGTATGCGAACAAGCGCAAGGAGAGGAAGCGCGGGCCGCAACAGCCCGGTCCGATTCCTTCGGGAGAAAATCCCGAAACCGATTGAGGTCGCGCGTCACAGGGGAGAGAGACATGTCGCCGAAATCAGGATTGCTGGCCGCGCTTGCCGCGGTGCTCGCCATGCCGGTCGCGGTATCCGCGCAGGAAGCAGCGGATATCGAAATGTGGCGGCTCGATTGCGGGACGCTCGAATTGAGCGACACCGGGCCGTTCTCCGACACGCATCTCTACGACGGCCAGCCCCGCCGACTGACCGACAGTTGCTACGTGATCCGCAATGGCACCCGCTACCTTTTGTGGGATACGGGCCTTTCCGGTGCGCTTAAGGGCACGAGCGAAACGCGCGGCGTATTCACCTCGAGCGTCGAGCGGACGATCGTCGAACAGCTCGGCGACCTCGGCCTCGCCCCCGCCGATATCGCGATGGTCGGGATCAGCCACTATCACAACGACCATATCGGCCAGGCAGCCGACTTCCCCCATGCCGAACTGCTGATCGGTGCGGGCGACGCGGAGGCGGTAATCGCGAACGGGCGCGAGGAAACGATCGCCCAGCTCGCCCCGTGGTTCGGTGCTGATGCAAGTGGCAAGGTCACGCGGATCGCAGCCGATCACGACGTGTTCGGTGACGGAACGGTCCGGATGATCGCGACGCATGGGCATACGCCGGGCCACAAGGCACTGGTGGTGGAGCTGCCGCGAATGGGCACTTACATGCTGACCGGCGATCTCTATCATTTCGAGGAGCAGATCGAGAACGAGGGTGTCCCCACCTTCAACACCGACCGCGCCGATACGCTGGCTTCGTTCCATCGTTTCAACCAGATGGCCGACAGTCTCGACGCCACCGTCGTGGTGCAGCACGAACCGCGGCATGTCGAACGCCTGCCCGCCTTTCCGGACAGCGCAAACTGATGAGAGCCGTTTCCACCATCGAAGGTCGGGCCATCCCGCTCGGCCTTAAGAATGTCGATACCGACGTCATCATCCCCGCGCACTGGCTCAAGACGGTCAGCCGCGAGGGGCTTGGCCAGGGCGCGTTCGAAACCATCCGCGCGGCCCCCGGCAACCCCTTCGATGTCGAGGATTTCGCGCAGGCGCCGATCCTCATCGCGGGCGACAATTTCGGCTGCGGATCGAGCCGCGAACATGCCGCATGGGCGATGCTCGACATGGGGCTCGATGCGGTGATCGCCCCCAGTTTCTCGGACATTTTCGCGGGCAATGCCTTCAAGAACGGCATCCTCGCGGTCGAATTGCCGCAGGACCAGGTCGACCGGTTGCTCGAGGTCGCGCAGGACCATCCGATCACCATCGATCTGGAAAACCAGGTCGTCACCACCGAATTCCAAGACCGGTTCACTTTCGAGATCGACCCATTCCGCAAGCGCTGCCTGCTTGAAGGGCTCGACGAGATCGGGCTGACGCTCGGCAGCGCCGACGAAATCACCAGACACGAACAGATACGCGAGGGCGCCATGCCCTGGCTCGATAAACCGCATAGGAGAGATGCAGCGTGAAAGCAGTCCTTTCGAAGGAAGTCGGCGGACCCGAAACCCTCGTCGTCGAGGATATCGCCGAACCCACCGCCGGCAAGGGCGAGGTGCTGGTCGAGGTTGCCGCCTGCGCGATCAATTTCCCCGACACGCTGATCATCCGCGACATGTACCAGTTCAAGCCGCCCCGCCCGTTCGCGCCCGGCGGCGAGATTTCGGGCACGATCGAGGCACTGGGCGAAGGCGTCGAGGGCTTTGCCGTCGGTGACCGCGTGATGTGCGGCGTCGGCAATGGCGGGCTGCAGGAAAAGGTCGCGGTGGCAGCCGAACGCCTGTTCAAAGTGCCCGAGGGGATCGACCTGGTGAAAGCCAGCGCGCTGTTGATGACCTATGGCACCACGATCCACGGCCTGAAGGATCGCGGCGACATCAAGGAGGGCGAAACCGTCCTCGTGCTGGGCGCCGCGGGCGGTGTCGGCCTGTCGGCGGTCGAACTGGCGAAGGCCTATGGCTGCCGCGTCGTCGCCGCGGTCTCGACCGAGGAAAAGGGCGCAGTCGCCAAGCAGCACGGCGCCGACGAAGTGGTCATCTATCCGCGCGCGCCGTTCGACAAGGACACTTCCAAGCAACTGGCGAGCGACTTCAAATCGGCCGTCGGCCCCAATGGCGCGGATATCGTCTATGATATCGTCGGCGGCGATTATTCCGAACCCGCACTGCGCGCGATTGCCTGGGAAGGCCGTTTCCTCGTGATCGGTTTCCCCGCCGGGATCGCCAAGATGCCGCTCAACCTCACCCTGCTCAAGAGCTGCGACATCCGCGGGGTGTTCTGGGGTGCCTTCACCGCGCGCGAGCCCGAGCGTAACCAGCGCAATATCGAAGAGCTGTTCGACCTGTGGAAAGCGGGCAAGATCAATCCGCTGGTCAGCGAGACCTATCCGATCGAACGCGCGCATGAGGCCATCGCCAAGCTCGAAAACCGCGGCGCGATCGGCAAGCTCGTCGTAACGATGGAATAACCGCCCTTGCGAGGTGGGGGGGCCGCGCCTATTCCGGCCCCCGACATTCCATCCCGAGAGGACCATCATGACCGATTTCAAGGATCGCGAACGCGGCGAGGAAGCCAAGTTCGCCTTCGACGAGGAAAACGCCTTCAAGATCGCCGCGCGCCGCAACCGCCTGGTCGGCGAATGGGCTGCAGGCCTGATGGGTCTGACCGACGAAGAAACCGACGCCTACAAGAAGGCGGTCGTCCAGGCCGATTTCGAGGAAGCGGGCGATGAAGACGTGATTCGCAAGCTGCTGGGCGACCTCACCGCCGCCGAATGCGATGTCAGCGAAGCCGACATCCGGACCAAGCTGGAAGAGTGCGCCGTCGAGGCCCGCCGCCAGTTCATGTCCGACGGGGCCTGAACCCATGCCGATGGCCGCTGCAGACATCGTCGCGCTGATCGAGGAAGCGCTGCCCGGCGCACAGGTCGAGATGCGCGACCTCGCCGGCGACAACGATCATTGGGCCGCCAAGGTGACTGCGCCGCAGTTCGCCGGGCTGACACGGGTCAAGCAGCACAAGCTGGTGTACGACGCGCTGGGCGGGCGCATGGGCGGCGAACTGCACGCCTTGCAACTGACCACGCAAGCCCCCACCTGATTCTACGCAACTCGAATTCATACAAAGGACGGACCCATGTCCGATACCAACCAGCGCATCGCCGACATCGTCGGCGGCAAAGACGTCGTCCTGTTCATGAAGGGCACCCCGCTGTTTCCGCAATGCGGCTTTTCGAGCCGTGCGGTCGCGATCCTCGACCATTGCGGTGTCGCCTATGACAGCGTCGATGTGTTGCAGGACATGGAAGTGCGCCAGGGCATCAAGGCCTATTCCGACTGGCCGACCATCCCCCAGCTTTACGTCAAGGGCGAGTTCGTCGGCGGCAGCGACATCATGATGGAGATGTTCGAGGCTGGCGAATTGCAGCAGATGATGGATGCGAAAGCCGTGGCCAAGGCCGAAGGCTGAGGCACGCCGGGCGCGTCCTTTAGGGACTGCGCCGCGCAATTACCGGCTCCAGAACGGGTAAGGCCCGCCCGGTGGGACTACCGGGCGGGCCTTTCGTTCGTTCTGAGGGTACCGGGCGTGGAGACCTTGGGTTGGCACCCCCGTGAAGACTTGAACGGGACAGGTGAATATATGCATGCCCCGTGCCAAACAGGCATGATCACGAGTTTCCGCGCCTCCAGATGGTAAACGCGTTTTTAGTCGCGTCGCTTAGTGTAAAGTTCCCCGACAGCCCCCGTTTACCTTTGCGCTTGGCAAGCAGCGCGGCCCCCGTCACAACATGCACATGAGCGAGCACACCGATACCGGGGCCAATGGTATCCCCGCCGCAACCGTCGTCATCTTCCGCAATGCGCCGCAGGGTGGCCCTCCGGAGATCCTGATGACCATCCGTTCGCGCGAGATGGTCTTTGCCGGCGGCATGGCGGTGTTCCCGGGCGGCCGCGTCGACCCGGCCGATTTCGATCTCGGCGCCAGCATGGGCGGCCCGCTCGACCCCGACGAGGCTGCGCACCAGGTCGCGGTGGTGCGCGAAACGCTCGAGGAAACCGGGCTGGTGATCGGCCTGACCGGCGAAATCGATGCGGCAAAAGCGCGTGCTGCCCGCAACTTCTTGCAGGAAACCGGCGAACTCGCGCCGGTCCTCGACCATTTCGGCTGGGAGCTCGATCTCGACCAACTGGTCCCCTTCGCGCGGTGGTTCCCCAAGAACGAGCGCATCCCGCGCGTCTTCGACACCCGTTTCTACCTTGCCGACCTCGGTACCGGCGCGGTCGAGATCGAGGCCGATCTGTCGGAAAACACGCATCTGTTCTGGACCAGTGCGCAGGGCGCGCTCGATGCCGCCGAGCGCGGCGAAATCAAGGTAATCTTCCCCACCCGCCGCAATCTCGAACGGCTCGCACTGTTCGGCAGCTTCGCCGAAGCCTCAGCGCAGGCCCAGGCTATCCCGGTGCGCACGATCACCCCCTTCATCGGCGAAAAGGACGGCACGTCCTGGCTGAACATCGGCGAAGAGTTCGGCTATCCCGTCACCGCCGAACCGATGGACAAGGTTGCGCGGGGATAGCGTCAGCGGCTGACGCGCAATCCTTCCGCTCTCTCTGTCTTGGTCACTCGGGCCGAGGATAGGGTGTGGCCCGAGGACAGGATATCAGTCTCGCCTCCGGCTACATTCGTCCGCGGAACACGGGTAATACCAGATCGCCAGGACCAGGCGGTCCGCGCCAGACCCGTTCCCCGGCAACAATCCGGCGCACACGCACCGTTTTATTCCGTTTAGGCACGACGGCGCCGTAATTATAATCCGGCCGGCACCGATTTTCGGATCATTACTTGTTACGCAGCAGAAAATGCTGCGATCCGGCAACATTTCGCGCAAATCCAACGCCGCGCGCGAAAATTATATTTCCCTTAAGATGCATCAACCTATCCGCGGCCTGTCTAACGACTGGGTTGTAAGGAAAAATCATCACATGAAGAAAATCACCACACTTCTTGTTACCGCAGCTGCGCTCATTGCCTCGCCTGCTGTCGCACAAGACGGGCCGAGCGGCTTCGACGGTTTCCATGTCGAAGCACTGGCGGGTTATGACGTAGTCCAGATCACGATCGATGAAGAGGTCTACGGCGAAGAACTCAGCGACGATCTGGGCGGCTTCGCGTACGGCGTCGCGGCCGGTTACGATTTCTCGTTCGGAGGCACGCTGCTGGGTGTCGAAGTCGAATATGCCGATTCCACGGCTGGAGAAAGCGAGAGCTTTGTCGGCACTGTGGACGGTAGCAACGTGGATATTACGGCCAGCTTCGATACCGGGCGCGATCTGTATGCCGGGGTTCGTCTTGGCGGTCAGCTCAGCGAACGGTCGCTCGTCTATGTCAAAGCCGGTTACACCAATGCCCGCACCAAGCTGTCGCTCGGCGGCACTGTCGATACCGAGAGCTTCTTGGTGAGCCAGAACGCTACCTTCGATGGCCTGCGTTTGGGCTTGGGCTCGGAATACGCCTTCTCGGACAAGGCATTCGCGAAAATCGAATACCGCCTTTCGATGTACGGTGACGGCGAAGTCGAGATCGACGGCGAAACCGCCGACATCGAGGAAATTTTCGAATATGGCGACATCAATCGCCACCAGATCGTTGTCGGTCTGGGCATGCGCTTCTGATTGCGGAGGGAGGGGCTTGCCCCTCCCTCTTCGTTTGCAGGGGGTTCGTCATCGAGCATTCGAGCGAACGAACCCTCCGGCGGTGAAATGGCGCATTGCGCAGGGCAATGACCGCTCCTGAATTCGCCATTCCGGTTCGGGTGATCCCCTCGGTCCCGCGTGAATGCCATCGATGTCCCGCCAAGGCGGTCATCTGCGGCATCTCAGTTACCGGAACCGGGGCGCAATGGTACCGGAAGTCCCATTCGTGCGTTGAATGGCAATGACCAAGACTATCGAGGATCTTCAACGCGATATGGAAGCGGCGGCGCACGCGCTCGATTTCGAGGAGGCGCGGCGAATTCGTGACCGCATCAATCTTATACGCGGCGGATCAGATGCTGCAGAGGCCGCCGAGGCCGACACGTCGGGACTCGTCCGCCAGAAGCCTGGCGCCATGGGGCTCGGATCGAGCCGGCAGCGGCCGATTCCTCCGCCAGACTGGAAGCCGCCGCCGAAGCCCGATCTCATGACCTCAGGCCGGAAACGCAAGTGACGGTCGGCGTCGCCAACGCCGCAGTACTGACCCTGCTTGCCGAACGCGCGCCGGAAACAACGATATGTCCTAGCGAAGTGGCGCGTAAGATCACTTGCAACGATGCGGCAGACTGGCGTTTGGCCATGCCGCTTGTCCGTGAAGCGGTCGATCAATTGTTCGATCAGAAAATCATCAGACTGAGCTGGAAGGGTAGACTGCTCTCGGCGCGATCCGGATCCTATCGGATCGGCCGCGCGGCCGACAGCCAATAGGAAAGCCGAAGGTGACCCTGAACGACCGGGATTAGGGCGCATTGCTGTCGCAAGGGTAAATTGGCGCGCCCGGCAGGACTCGAACCTGCAACTCCAAGCTTAGAAGGCTCGTGCTCTATCCAGTTGAACTACGGGCGCGCTCGGGGGGTGCCATAACGCGCCTTTCGCGGCTGGCCAATCGGCACTATCCGTGTTTGTGATGGAAAACGCCCCGCCGAGCCAGCCCGCACCGCAGTTCCGCTATTACGATTTGGTGATGGCGGCCTTCGTCACCATCCTGCTGCTGTCGAACCTGATCGGCGCGTCCAAGCCGAGCTTTGTCACGCTGCCGCTGATCGGCGAATGGTCGTTTGGCGCAGGCGTCCTGTTCTTCCCCGTCAGCTACATCATCGGCGACATCCTGACCGAGGTCTATGGCTATGCCCGCGCGCGGCGGGTGATCTGGACCGGCTTTGCCGCGCTGTTGTTCATGGCCTTCATGGCCTGGGTGGTGGTGCAATTGCCGCCCGCGGCGGGCTGGCCCGGACAGGAAGCCTATGAGTTCGTATTCGGCAATTCGTGGCGCATCGTGCTGGCGTCGATGGTCGCCTTCTGGGTGGGCGAATTCGCCAACAGCTATGTCCTCGCCAAGATGAAGGTGTGGAGCCGGGGGCGGCATCTGTGGATGCGCACGATCGGGTCGACCGTGGTCGGCCAGGGGCTCGACAGCCTGATCTTCTACCCGCTGGCCTTCTGGGGCCTGGCCGGGTGGCCGGTCGAGCTCTTGTGGCAGGTCGTGTTGTCGCAATGGGCGATCAAGACGCTGTGGGAAGCCTTGCTGACCCCGGTGACCTATGCCGCTGTCGGAGCGCTCAAGCGTGCCGAACAGGTCGAGGTGTTCGATACCGAGACCGATTTCTCGCCCTTCGCCTCCGCCGGGCGCTGAGCCATGTGAAAAGGGGCGACCCGCAGGCCGCCCCTCCCTCCCCCATGGAGCTTGTCGGTTCTAGAACTTCGCGCCCACCGCGATGCCGTAGCGGCGCGGGTCGAGCGTGAAGATATTGGTGAAGTTGCCCGAGCTGGCATCGGTCACGTAAAGGCCCGTCACCGAATTGCTGTCGAAGATATTCTGGACAAAGCCGCGGACGAACCACCGGTTATCGGCGCCGTTGAGCTGGATCGAGGCGTTCGCCTGGACGAACGGCTCGATCCGGTTGACATTGCCATTGAACACATTGCCGAACTGCTCCCCCGTATAGGCGAGGTCGAACCGCGGCACGAGCGACATGCCATTGTCGAAATCGGCGGTGTACTGGACGCCGATCGATGCCTTGTACTCGGGCGCTTGCGGCAAACGGTTGCCCCGCAAATTGACCTCCACCCCGGGACTGAGCACGCTGATCGGGCCGAGCGGTGCAAACGCCGGATTGGCGGTCTGGGCGTCGAGCACACTGCAAATGCTGAAGGCACCGGTCGAGGCAATTCCCCCGTCGGCCGGGAAGGCGGTAGGAGCCTGCAGGCCCAGACCCGCATTGACCGCACCGACGAAGGCATTGGCACCCGCTCCCGTCACCGCGCAAAGCGAGCCGTTTGACAGGTCCTTGATGATCACCGCATCGGGATCGCCGCCGCCCGGATCGCGCGGATTGCTGAAGAATTGGTCGCCTGCCACCTTCGCGTTGAGGTAGCTGACGTTCATATTGATCAGCCAGTTGTAACTCGGTCGCAGGATCGTCTCGAGCTCGAGACCCCAGATATTGGCATCGATCGTGTCGTTAACCGAG
The DNA here is from genome assembly GCF_024171405.1 of Qipengyuania citrea. GTDB lineage: Bacteria > Pseudomonadota > Alphaproteobacteria > Sphingomonadales > Sphingomonadaceae > Qipengyuania > Qipengyuania profunda. The sequence goes on along the minus strand of NZ_JALJZT010000002.1, from coordinate 2,856,531 downwards.
GTTCGCGCGACGATGCGGCTGAGCTGCAGGTCCTTGTACTTGTAGTAGAAGCCCGTGAGATTAACCTGTGCCGAGCCATTCAGGAATGTGTTCTTCGAGCCGATTTCGAAGGCATCGATCTGTTCCGAATCGAAGCTGTCAGAAACCGCGAAGATCGGCGACAGTGGCGGATTGATGCCACCCGACTTGTAGCCGCGCGAATAGGAGAAGTAGACTTTGTTGTCGGGTGAAATCTCGTAGTCGAGGACGGCGCGACCGGTGATCGCATCGAAGCTGACATCGCGTTCCTGCAGCAGTTGATTGCCCGCTATCCCAGCATCGGCATCAAAGCTACCGACAAAGGGCGATGTAAACGGATCGCCATTCCCGAAAGGGTTGAGGAAGTCCGCCAGAGTGGTGCGCGCGGACACCGTCTTGCTGTCGTCGTTATAGCGTATGCCACCGGTGAACCGCAGACGGTCACTGATGTCGACATAGACTTCACCGAAGATGCCGAAGCTCTCCAATTTAAAGTCGGTCGTGTTATTCCGATACATCGACGTGGCGAGATAGGACGGCGGTGCCCCTGCCCCGAAGGCCGAGAACGTGCCGAGGATTGCGGTTGCATAGTCGAGACCGAAACCGTTGACGTAGTAGCTGTTCTCGCTGACTTCGGTTTCGGCATAGATACCACCGACAAGGAAGTTGAACGGTCCGTCGAAATCGCTGCTCAAGATTGCCTCGCCTGACCATGCGGTCTGGTACTGGACCGACCGGTCGAAGGCGAGGGGCACATCTGCGCATAGCGAGTTACCTTCGAACGCACCGAGATTGCCGTCGTCATTATCGGAGGTACACAATACGCCGGCGGGTCCATCAGGAATGAGTGCATCGGCGATCGGGGCGAAATAGGCATTCGACCCAGGGATGAAGGCTGGCGAGGCTACGCCCGTCGGCAGTCCGTTCGCCGCGAAGAAGGCCAGCGTATTGAGAGCGCCGGCATATCCGCTGCGGTCGAGGACGCCGAGGTTGTAGTCCTGCCGCGAATCCACTGTCGTTTCCTGATATATCCCGGTCAGCGACAGGTTCATCGCGCCAAATCCTTGGTCGAGATGGGCCTGCAACTGCAATTCGTCGGCAAAATATTCGGGCGTGAACGCCGTGTTCACCGTGCGAACATCGTTCGGCTCGTCGAAGTTCGCGTAGCCGTCCGGGCCGTAGACACTGCCGAGCGCCAGCACATCGGGGATTCCCTGGATACGAAACAGCTCCTGCGATGTAAGGACACTCGCAAGCGTCGAGTTCGCGTTGGTACTGTCGAAATCTCGCCGGTTGTTGAGGCACCCCAGCACACCGGTGGGATCGCGCTGACAGGTCTGCTTCTGAATACGCAGCCGGTCGTCATTCTCCCGGAAATAGAACGCCATCAGATCGAGCGTGGTACTCGCGGTCGGCTCGAAGCGCAGCGAACCACGCACCGCGTACATATCGCGCCCGTCGATATCGTTGCCGTCGTAAAGGTTGGTCGTATATCCGTCGCGATTGAGATAAAAGCCTGCCGCGCGAAAGGCTAGCGTATCGCCTAAGGGCACGTTGATCATGCCCTTCGTCTTGATGCTCTTGTAATTGCCGTATTCGAATTCGGCCGCCGCCGCGAAGGTCCCGAGTTCAGGCTTGGCAGTCACGACGTTGACCACACCAGACGTCGCGTTGCGCCCGAACAGCGTACCTTGTGGGCCGCGCAGCACCTCGACCCGTTCGAGATCGAAATACTCGGTTTCGAACAGGCGCGTTCCGAACAGTGGCGAGCCATTGGTATGAATCGCGGTGGCGCTGTCGCAGGTCACGCCGACGCACAGATCGCCGATTCCGCGGATGGTAAAGCTGGAGCTGGTGAAATTGCTCTTGGTGAAGGAGACATTGGGCAGCGTCAGCTGGAGATCGCTGGCGTTCTCGATCTGCTGTGCCTCGAGCGCAGCAGCATCGAAGGCGCTGACCGCGATCGGCACTTCCTGCAGCGACTGGTTCTGGCGCTGCGCGGTAACGATGATGACATTGGTGCTGAACCGCGGATCTTCGAGATCATCGCCGGTTGCATCCTGCGCGAACGCCGGAAACGAAATAGCGCTCGCGCAAATACCCGCGAGCAGGGAAGCCCGTACCCTCATTAACCCTCTCCTCTCGATGTGGCCGTCTTTGCGGCCTACGGGGCTATTGCTATCACACATTCGTATGCACGCAAGCGCCGGCGCATTATTATTGCGCAAAACAGGGGCGAATTTTGGCAAGTGTTATGCGGAAAGCGCATTCCGATGCGCAGCTGACGCTACGGCATGGTCACGTTTCTTCAGCGGGCGCGGATTTACCGCACTCAGACCAGCGTGTGGCTTTCGGCGATCTGCACGATCCCGCGCTTGCCCGATCCGTCGCGTCCAAGCTGGACGAGCACGTCGATCACGCTAGCGGCATAGGCGATGGTATCGGTCCGGGTGAGACCGATTCCCGTCTGCATCACCATCAGCGAAAGCTGTTCGAGCGCCCCGCGCAGCGAATTGGCATGGATGGTCGAGAAACTGCCCGGGTGGCCGGTGTTGATCGCGCGCAGGAAGCTGACGCTTTCCGCACCGCGCAATTCGCCCAGCACGATCCGGTCGGGCCGCAGGCGCAGCGCGGCCTGCAGCAATTCGTTGGCAGTCACCTTGGCTTCGCCCAGTTCGCCCTTCACCGCGACCAGGCCGACGCCGTTTTCGCCGGGCAACCTGAGCTCGGGCGTGTCCTCGACCAGCACGACGCGTTCGTGGCGCGGGATTTCGCCGAGCATGGCGTTGAGGAACGTGGTCTTGCCGGTGCTGGTGCCGCCCGACACGAGGATCGTGCGGCGCTGGCGGATTGCCTCGCGCAGGAAGGCCACCGGCTCTGCCTGCGCATCGGGCATGGCGCCCTGCTCCGCCGGGGCCAGCGGGCCGGTGTCATAGGCGTCGAGCGGCAGGTCGAGACGGCGGTGGCGGCGGATCGCCATGGCCCAGTGCTTGCGCGCCGCGGGCGGGCCGCAGAACTGCACGCGCGCGCCGCCGGGCAGCGTCGCGCCAAGCAGCGGATGTTCGCGATTGATCCCCTGGTGGCTGACCCGCGCGACCTGCTCGGCCAACCGCTGGATCAACCGATCGTCGATGTCGGGGCGGATGATCTTCTGCATCCCGCCAGCCGCTGCATCCTCGACCCACACCTCGCCCGGCTGGTTGACGAGGATTTCGGTCACCGTGTCGCGCTCGAGCCATTCGCGAAACGGCGCGAGATAGGCGTCGAGATAGACGCTGCGTTCGCCATGCAGGTCCACGCCCGGCGCGTGGGCTTCCGGATTGTCGTCCGGGTTGAAGGGGTGGATATCGGCGCTCACGACAGGATGGGCTCAGCTGACCGAGGTGAAGTCCAGATCGCGCGCGGTGAAGATCCGGATCGGTTCCCCCTGCCGCACCCGTACCGTCGGGCCGCGCTGGCCATCCTGCTGCGCCGCAGTGGCCGCAGCCGAGGAACTGGCCCCGCCGATCAGCACGCCGGCCGCACCGCCCGTGGCGAGCGAGCCGACGCCGCCGACGACCGACAGCAGCATGGCCGAACCGAAACGCTTGAAGAAACCGTCGCCCGAGACCTTGCCCGCAAGCCCGGTGGTGCCATCGAAGCCGATCGCGGGCGATGCGAGATTGACCGAGGCGCCATCGGGCCGGATCAGCCGCGTCCAGATGACATAGGCGCGCTTCTGGCCGTTCTGCAGGCCCGACTGGTACTGGCCGATCAGCCGCGAGGACCGCGGGACCAGCACCCTGGTGCCGTCGAAGCTGCGCACGTCCTGACTCACCACCGCGCGGACATAGCCCGGCACATTGGTGTCGATCGCGGTTTCGAGGATCGCGGGGATCAGCGTGCCCTGGGTGACCGTGGTCGCGGGATTGACCATTGCCTTGGCCTGCGCGGGCGAGCCGCCGACACCGCCGATGCGGCTGGCGAAATCGCTCGCGGCATTGCCCGTCGAGCCCGCGGCCTCGCCGGCGGCGCTCGCTTCGCCCAGCGCCAGTGTCGCGGGCGCGCTACCCGCATCGTAGACGACGGTCGGATTGGCATAGGGGTTGGCGGCAAGCCCGGGCTGCGGCTGCGCTGCGAGAACCGGCTGCGGGGCGGGATCGGGCCGCGGCGTCTGCGCCGCGAGTTGCGCCGGGGGCGGCGTTACCGCTGCGGGGGGCACCACCGGGGCGGCTTCGACCGGTGCCTGCTGGCCGCCGATCCCTTCGGGAGGGGCGACGCGGGCGGAGTTCATGCTCCACAAGGTGACCAGGCCAAGACCTGCGACAATCGCAATCCCCGCGACGAGGCCGAGTGCGTCGGACTTGCCCGCGGGGCGCGCCACGGCAGGGAAGGCATTGCGCTGGGCGAGGTCGATGACTTCCGCATCCGCGCCGTCGCGCGGGTCGAAATCGTTGGCGATCCCGTTGTCGCCCGGCTTCTTCTCGGGCAGTCGCATGGCAAGACGCATCGGTTACCTCCCCTTCGAGGCGAGAGCGGGACTGCTGCTCGCACTGGCAGCGGGCCGTTCGGGCCCGGTGTTGATCAATTGGGCGCTGTCCTCGCCCGACCGCAGGACGATCGTGCGCGGCACGCCGTCGACGACGATCGTATCCCCGCGAACGGTGAAATTGACCGGGCCTTCGATGCCCTGGCTATTGGTCACGAGGATCGCGGGCACATCCTTGCCGCTGGGCCAGGTTAGGAAGGTCGCGGTGCCATCGTCATAGGTATTCTCGGGCAGCAGTTCGGGATCGCCCGAGGCATTCCACGCGAAGTTGAGGTCTGCCGGATCGACGACCGCATAGGGATCGCGCGCGGCCTGCCGCTCCACCGCATTGGGCGCCATCTGCACCGGCTCTTCCGCAGGTTCGTCGGGATAGGCGAAGCGCATCAGGTAGAGCGGCTTGGCACCCGGGCTGGCGACGAGGTCGAACAGATAGGTGCGTTTGCTGGTGACGACCGTGAGATTGGTCGCGGCGCGCGGTTCGAGCGGTTTGACGAACAGGATGTTGGCGCGCTTGTTGGGCGTGACCTGCCAGGTCGCGCTGTCGCCGATGGCGACGTTCTCGATCACCTCGTCATCGCCGAACATGATGCTCGCCTGCACTGCAACGCGGCCGTCGATCCGGACCACCTTGGTTTCGTCATACAGCACCTCAACGAGGCGCGAATCCTGCGCGCTAGCCGGTACGGCCAGCAGCGCGAGAGCGAGCGCGGGAATGAGCGCGCGGGTCATGCGTGTTTCTCCATGGAACGGTCGAGCGCCTTGGGCGCCGCGGACTTGAACCGGCTGCCGATGCCGGAACCGCGGACGCGGGCCTTGCTGGCGGATGATTGCTGGGTGGAAGCGGACGAGGTGGCGTACACCTTGACCGTGCGCGATCCGCCGCTGCCGCCCGCGCCGCCGCCATCGTTGGCGGCATAGGCGGTCGGGACTGCCGAGACGTCGATCCGGCGCGCCTGCGAACTGGCCTGGTTGGCCGCCTGTGCCTGCGCGAGCGCGGGGGCGGCGACCACTTGCTGGGGGGCCGGCGCGGAAGAGGACTTCTCCTCCCGGTCGGGCACCAGCCCGAACACCGACCATCCGGCCACCATGGCTCCCGCCACTTTGAGCACGAGCACCATCAGCGCGACATGCACCGCGCCGATCATGAAGAAGGCCATGGCCGCCTGCGGGTCGATCTGGCCCGGGGCAGCGGTCAGCGCGCCGAGGATCGGCACGGCGAGTTCGAGCATCACGCTGCCGCCGAGCACCGCGAACAGCGGCGCCAGCGCGCATAGGGTCAATCCCTTGACCCAGCCGGTGAACAGGCCGCGCGTGCCATTGAACAGCGCCAGCACGACGAACAGCGGACCAAGCGCGATCAGCACGCCGAGCGCAATCTTGGTGGTAACCAGCAGGCCGACGGTGCCGAGCATGAACAGGAGCGCGCCGAACCACATCATGCCTTCGGGCGAGAAGGTGGAAATGTCCTGTGCCCCGGCGCTGGCTTCCTGGATGGCGAGGAAGACCACGTCGATCTTCTGCGCGAAAGTATCGGTCGCCGAACCCTGCGCCCCCGTCAGCACGCCCGCAAGGTAATCAGGGGTAGCGACAGCGAGGTTCCAGACCACGCTTTGATAGGCGATCCAGCTGGTGGCGAAGGTCAGCACGAGGCCCAGCGTCATCATCCGCGGGACGAGGCTGCGCACGCCGATATTGGTCCGCCCGGTCAGCAGCGCAAAAGCGAACAGCGCAATGAACAGCGTCAGGACGAGCGTCAGCACCGTGCCGAGCGAACCGCCGGGTGCGAACAGCCGGCCGAATGCGGCCGCACTGGCCTCGCCCGCGATACAGTCCACCCCGCGCAGCGCGGCGGCGACGCCATTGCCGACATCGGCGGCGACGCGGTCGCAGGTCGCGCTCATTCGGCGGCGAGGCCAAGGGCTTCGACCCCGGCCCCCCCTTCGTCATTCGCCCCGCCCGGCCATTTGGTGCCGGTAAGCGCGGGGAACCACTCGCTCGGCGCATCGCCCAGCGCCTCGCGCAGCAGGTCGAGCCGGCGGACCGAGCTTTCGCGGCCCGAGAGCAGCGTCAGCACTTCGGGCGCGCCCGACAGGTCGAGGCGCACGACGACGCTCGCATCGGGCTGGCGCACGAGGAAGCAGCGGCTGTGCGCGGGCAGCGTGCGGATCAGCGCGAGCTCGTGCTCGGTCAGGCCGAAGCCGTCACAATAATCCTCGGGCCGCGCGCGGCTGTTGGGCATGAACACCATGGTCGCGGTCTGCTCGACCAATGCGGTCGAAATGCGGCTTTCGAGCGCATCGCGCGCGCTTTGCGTGGCGAAACCGACCAGCGCGTTGCGCTTTCTGAGCGTCTTGAGCCAGTCGCGGATGCGCGCGGCGAAGACCTCGTCGTCGAGCGCTTTCCACCCCTCGTCGATCAGGATCATCGTCGGCTTGCCGTCGAGCCGTTCCTCGATCCGGTGGAACAGATACATCATCGTCGGCGTGCGCAGCCGCGGGTTCTCGAGCAGCGCGGTCATGTCGAAACCAAGCACGCGCGCGGTCAGATCGAGCCGGTCCTCGGCATTGTCGAACAGCCAGGCATGCTCGCCCTCGCCGATCCATGCGCCGAGGCGGTCGGCCAGGTCGCCCGGTTGCGGGCGCCGCGTGCCCGACAGCAATTCCTTGAAGTGCCGCAGGCGGCGCAGCGAAGCATCGTTGGCATAGGCCGCATCGACCGCGCCCGCGATCGCCTGTTCCTCCTCGGGGCCTTCGGCCTTGAGCAGCGCGCCCAGCCAGTCGCGCAGGAAGGCCTTGTTGCCGGGCGTATCGGGCAGCGACAGCGGGTTGAACCCGGTCGGTTCGCCCGAGCGGATGCTGTCGTAGCGCCCGCCGATGCCGCGGACGAACAGTTCCGCGCCGCGATCCTTGTCGAACAGGATCGTGCGCGGGCTGAATTTCTGCGCCTGCGCGGCAAGGAAGTTCATCACCACGGTCTTGCCCGAGCCGCTTGGCCCGATGACCGAGAAATTGCCGAGGTCGCCGTGGTGGAAATTGAAGAAGAACGGCGTCGCGCTGGTGGTCTCCAGCAGCGCCACCGCCTCGCCCCAGTGATTGCCCTGCGCCTGCCCCAGCGCGAAGCCGTGCAAGCTCCCGAAGCTCGCCATGTTCGCGCTCGAGATCAGCGCGCGGCGGACGAGGTAGCCCTCATTGCCCGGGAACTGGCCCCAGAAGGCGGGTTCGAGATTGGTATCCTCGCGCACTGCAATCGCGCCGGTGTCGGCGAGCGCAGCGGCGCAGGCGGCCATGGCGTCGTCGAGCTGGCCAAGCTGGCGTTCCTTGACCATCACGGTCAGGTGGTGATCGCCAAAGCCGACCGCCCCATTGCCCAGCGCATCGCGCGCGGAAAGCATGTCGGCGCGTTCGGCGGCGGCTTCCTCGTCGGCGCTCTTGAGACGGCGGATCGCCAGATCCATCCGCTCGCGCGCGGTCTGCCGCTCGGTCGGGGCATAGCTTTCGCTCACCACCATTTCGAAGGGCAGCCGCAGCAGGCTGTCGAGCAGGCCGGGCGAGGTCGCCTCGGGATAGTCCTTGAGACCGAGCACAGCGCCGAAATCGGGCGAGCCCGAGCCGCGCATCTCGATCGCGTCGAGCCCGAAGCTGACGCGGCGATAGGGCAGCATGTGGCCGATATCGACATCGTCGGCGGGTTTGCGCACCGGGCGCATCTCGCCATTGTAGAGCGCGCTCAGCAGTTCGAGCATTTCCGAATTGGTGTTGCCCTGCGGTCCGACATAATCGCCCAGCGGGGTTGCGCCATAGGCGGTCAGTGCCGCGACCAGCCCTTGCGAGGCGGCACGCAGGCTGCGCAGATCCTTGGGATCGGGTTCGAGCCGTTCGCCGCCCTGGCGCCGGAATGTCTTGGCGACGCGCTCGACCAGTCCCGCCTTGCCGCGCGCCGGACGCCGGATCAGCGTGATAAACTGGTCGTTGACGAACAATTGGCCCGAGCCGAGCCGTTTGCGCCAGCGGTCGTCGATATGGCGGCTGATCGGATCGGGAAATTCGGCTTCCAGATCGACCGACACGCGCCGCCGGATGACGTGATGATACAGCACGAAGCGCGCATCGAGCGTGGAACGCAGCACGATCTCGCGGGTGGCGGCATGCGCATTCAGCGCTTCGCTGTCCTCGGTCTCGAACAGCAGTCCGGGGACCTGGATCGCGGTCATCACCGATCCGTCACGCAGCAGCAGCGTGCTCTCGTCGAGCATGCGCAAATAGGGCAGGCGATCGCCCGCGCGCGCTTCTTTCGCGCTCCAGGCGGCAGCCCCTTTCCACTTCGTCGTCATGCGATACCTTTCCGCTCAGGTTGCATAGGAGTTGCAGCCCCAGCGCTTGTAATTCTTGACCCGCGGGCACTTCGACACCCGGGTGATCCACAGGTCGAAGATGCGCGGCTCGCGCAGGCAGGCGAAATAGCCGATCCCGTGCATCACCGCGAAGACCAGCAGCGCCAGCCAGCTTCCGGTGATCAGGAACGCTTCGGTGGTCACCATCCCGTTGATGATGAAGTAGTTATATGTCACCCCCGCGAACATCTGCGGGCGCGTCAGCGCACGGTGGACGGGATGGCGGACCAGCGCGGTCATTAGGCCGAGACTCCGGGGTATGCGCTATCGAGGCAGCGAGATGGCGAACATATCGGGCCAGAAGGCGTGCAGGGAAGGCACGCGGCCTTTCCAAGCGACTTCTGGTTCGAGATGGAAGCCATCTCGCTGTCCCGAAGGGATTTGGCAAAAAAGGCCCATCCCGACGTCGGAAGGTCTTGCAAGATTCTCATATTCCTACGCCCTTCCTCCTTGTGCTGGGCCTTTTTTGCTCAAACCTCGAAAGCGCATACCCCGGAGTCTCGGCCTAACCGGCCACGCCCTGGATACCGGCCACGATCGAGGCGGCGCCGAACAGGATGAACACGCCAATGATCACGGTCGCGCCGAAGCGCCAGTTGAGGCGGCCGGTCAGCATCATGAAGCCGACCGCGGCCACCGCCATCACCGCGACCGCGGTCGCGACATTGCCCAGCAGCGTGCCCTGCAGCCAGCCGAGCGCGGCGACGATCGGGCCCGAACCGGCCGGGTCGGCAGCCTGCGCGAAAGCGGTGCTGGGGGTCATCAGGGCGGCCAGAACTGCCGGCAGGGTAAACTTGCGACTCAATTGATTACTCCCGTGAATGGTCCGAAAGACGGCCCATGATGGCCGCCACGTAATGTTGCGTTTCGCGGATGCTCGGGATGCCGCCCGCGCGGATCACGCGGCCGGGCCCGGCATTGTAGGCGGCGAGCGCCTTTTCGAGGTCGCCATCGAAGCGGTCGAGCTGCTCGCGCAAGTAACGCGCGCCGCCTTCGAGATTGGCGAAGGGATCGTCGGGGTCGACGCCGAGGTCGCGTGCCGTACCGGGCATCAGCTGCGCGAGGCCGCGCGCGCCCACCGGCGAGACCGCATTCGCGCGCCAGCGGCTTTCCTGCCACACCAGCGCCTCGATCAGCGTCGGGCTGAGATCGAACCGCGCGGAGAGCTCGGCCACCTTGGCCTGGTAATCGGCGGGAACGAGGCGCGCATGCTCGCCCGGATCGGCAATGGCGATGTCGGGCACGAAGATATCGGCCGGCACTTCGGCCAGCGGCGCGGCAACCCCCGGTTCGACCGGGGCAGCGACCAGCGCGGCGCCCCCGCCGGTGATCCAGCGCGCGCCGTCCGTATCGATCTCCATAACATCCGCTTTCGCTGCGAAAGCGGTAAGCGCGGCGCAGGACAATCCCATCACCAGCGCCAAGCGTGCCAGAATCATTGCACCCTCCGTGCGGCCCCATTGGGCATACTACATGACAGGCGGGTGACAAAAAGCCGAATATCGCGGGAAAGTATTATGCCCCAACAGGAAAAGGCCCGCCTCCCGGTAAGGAGACGAGCCCAATAGTGCGGCGATCTCGCGTAGATCTACCGGAGCGACAAGGCGTAATAGCGGGCGAATTCGCCCTTATCGAGCATGGCCAGCGCCTTGCGGGCGAGCCGGCGCGAATCCACCCAGTCACCCGCAGCGGTTTCCAGCTCGACGCTGTCGCGCGCGCCGGCAGCGGCTTCGAATTCGGTCCGCGCCGCATCATAGTCGCCCATGCGCGCGAGCGCGATTCCGTGATTGATCAGGCGGGCCGGATCGGCCGCGGCCAGTTCTTCGCAGTTTTCAATGGCCTGGCGGGCGGCGCGATTGTCGTTCGCGACCAGTTCCTCGTAGCCGACATCGTAGCCGGCCTGGGGGCCCGGAACCGCTTCGACCGGTCCCTGCGCCAACAGGGCCAATGCAACGCTTGTGATGATCGCCATGACAGCTCTCCCTATTCATCTTGTGGGAGCGTTTATGCCGCCTTGTTACGATCGCTGCAATAAAACTGTAACGTTGTCATATTTGTGCAATCTGAGGGCCGATCGGCCTTTTTTTCGCAAAGCCCATCGGTTCGTCGCACTAAGCGATGGATTTGCAACATAACGGTCACGAACCGAATAAAACTGTCACGAAGCCCCCCTAGCGGACGAGTCGCGATCAACGACTTCGCATTCTGATTCATCCGGTTTTTGAGGGGACCGTTACCCGTGACCAATTTCCATCGTTCGCTCGTCCTCGGCTGCTCCGCTCTGGCTCTCGCCAGCTGCGGCGCCGACGAAATCGTCTCGCCGGGTACCGGCGGTGACGTGATCATCAACAATCCCACCCCGGCACCCACGCCGACCCCGACGCCGACCCCGACGTCGGCACTGGTCACCCCGGCAGCGGGCTGCCCGACCATTTCGGATCCGGCCGGCCTGACCGACGACAACACGATCTCGGGCCCGACCGGCGAATACCGCGTCTGCACCCTGCCCGCGCGCTTCACCGCTTCCTCGACCCTGCCCTACATCGAAGGCCTGCTCTACCGCATCGACGGCCGCGTCGATGTCGGCACCGATGGCGGCGCTGCCGATACCGGTGCGGATACCGATGTCGAACTGACCATCGAGCCGGGCGTCATCCTGTACTCGGCCGGTTCGGGCTGGCTCAACGTCAACCGCGGCAACACGATCGACGCCAACGGCACCGCCGCCCGTCCGATCATCTTCACCAGCCGTGACAACGTCCAGGGGCTCAACACCGCCAATTCGTCGGGCCAGTGGGGCGGCGTCGTCCTGTCGGGCCGCGCTCCGGTCACCGACTGCATCGCTCCGGGTGCAACCCCCGGCACCACCGCCTGCGAACGCCAGGTCGAAGGCGCGGCGCAGCCCGCCCTGTTCGGCGGCGCGACCGTCAACGACAGTTCGGGCAGCATGAGCTTCGTGCAGATCCGCTACTCGGGCTTCGTCCTCTCGGGCGACAGCGAGCTCCAAGCGCTGACCACCGGCGGCACCGGCACGGGCACGCAGCTGAGCAACATCATGAGCTACAACAGCTCGGATGACGGCGTCGAATTCTTCGGCGGCCAGTTCAACCTGCGCAACCTGATCGTTGTCGGCGCCGAAGACGACGGCCTCGACACCGACACCGGCGTCAAGGTCGACATGCAGAACGTGATCGTGATGCAGCGCCCCGGCATTGGCGACACGATCATCGAAGCCGATTCGTCGAACGGTCTCGAAGAAGACACCCCGCGCCAGAACACGCGAATTTCGAACGCGACCTTCATCGCCAACAGCGGCACCGGCGACCAGGCAGTCCGCATCCGCGGCTTTGCCGACTACACGATCGTCAACTCGATCCTGGTCGACAATGAAGGCGCGACCCCGTGCCTGCGCATCGACAACACCGAAACGCTGAACCGCGCTGCCAACGCAGCGATCGACGAAGCCGGTCCGGTGGTGTTCAACTCGTTCGTGCTCGACTGTGCGGTGGACTTCCGCGACAGCTCGGGCGGGGTCACCGCAGCCAATATCGAAACCCGCTACAACGCCGGTTCGGACAATGATGCGGCCTTCACCAACACGCTGACCATGGGCTTCGTCAACGGTTCGAACGAAGACGCCGTGACCGTGTTCGACCCGACCGGGTTCTCGTCGTTCTTCCAGCTCCCGACCAACATCGGCGCCGTCTATGCCGGCAACGACACCTGGGTGAACGGCTGGACCTGCAACTCGGCCACCGTGACGTTCGACGCCGCTGTGTCCGACTGCGCGAGCCTGCCGGTCTACTAATCGGCCACGACAGGCAGCGGGGCGCGCGCTCGATGCGCGTCCCGCGGCCTTCTTCGCTTTTCGCACCGGAGCCATCGCCTGGCTCCAGCCAAGTTTAAAGGCCTGAACATGAGGGGGTCTCGAACCATGTCGACCGGCAAGCAGCTCACCGCGCTGCTCCTGCTCACCACCGCGCTCACCTTTCCTGCCGGCGCTGCTTTCGCCCAGGATGCGAGCACGGGCGCCGAAGGCGTTCCCGCCGAACAAGATCCCGCGACCGACGCCGTCATGGCGCAGCAGGCCGAGGGCATCGACGACACGCCGGAGGAAGAAGAGTTCGAGCAAACCGAGATCTCGGTTCCCGGCGGCGCGATCGTCGTCACCGGCCGCCGTCGCCAGGACGTCACCCGCGCCTCGTCGCAGGTCGTCTCGGTGCTCGACAGCGCCAGCATTGCGCGGACGGGCGAAGGCGACATCGCCGGCGCGCTGACCCGCGTCACCGGCCTGTCGACCGTGGGCAACGGCCTCGTCTATGTCCGCGGCCTCGGCGATCGCTACTCGCTCGCGCTGCTCAACGGCCTGCCGCTGCCTTCGCCGCAGCCGCTCAGCCGCGTGGTCCCGCTCGACATCTTCCCGACCAGCGTCATCGCATCGAGCCTGGTGCAGAAGACCTATTCGGCCAACTTCCCCGGCGAATTCGGCGGCGGCGTGATCAACCTCACCACCCGCGCGGTGCCGGAAGAAAGTTTCCTCAAGATCAGCGCGGGCATTTCGGGCGATACCGAAACCGCCTTCGGCACGGGCTACACCTATTACGGTTCGGACTACGACTGGTTCGGCTTCGACGACGGGCGCCGCGACCCCGGCCCCAATCTGCAAAGCTTCTTCGACAGCGGGCAGGCGATCAACGACGAAGGCGTCGACCAGCAGGCGATCCTGACCGAATTGGGCGATCCCAATCTGATCCTGCTGCAAAGCACCGACGAACTGCCGGTCAACTGGTCGGGCGGCATCACTGCGGGCACCAGCGTCGATGTCTTTTCCGATGGCCGCTTCGGCGTGATCGCGACGGCTTCGCTGAGCAACAAGTACCGCAATCGCTACATCACGCGGCAGGCCGCGCTGAACGGCGATCTCGACCTCGACCAGACGGGCAACCAGTTCCAGACCGACCAGCGGATCCTGGCCAATGCCATGCTCGGCTTCGGGCTCGAAGTGGGCGAGCACCGCTTCCGCCTCACCAACCTCTACATCCGTGATTCGCTCAAGCGCGCATCGCTGGCGCAGATTTCCGATCTCACCGACGACGATGACGATCTGTTCCAGAACACCGGCTGGTACGAGCGCGAGCTGATCGACACGCAGTTTGTCGGCGAGCTCGAATTCGGCGATTTGTCGATCGACCTGCGCGGCGGTTATGCGCAGACGCAGCGCGAAGCCCCGAACGAATGGGAATTCATCTATTCGCGCGATCTCAATCCGACCGGCGGGTTCGACGACATCTACCTCAACCTGCAGAACGGCGGGCAGCGGGGCCGGACCACGGTCGCCTTCTCCGACCTGACCGAAGACCTCTATTACGGCGGCGTGGACGTCAGCTACCAGTTGGCCAACTGGCTCGGCGTGACGGTGGGCGGCGCCTATACCGATACCGACCGCCTGTCGCGTCGCCGCGAGTTCGATATCCGTACCACCGGCGATTACCCGCTGGCATTCGGTGCCTTCCGCCCCGACAATCTGCTCGGCGATGCGCTGATCGAACTGGGTTACGACACCGAAGCGCAAGCCGCAGGCGGGATCGGGCCGTTCTCCTACACCATCATCGAAACGACCGCAGCCGACCCGGCCTTTTCCGCCGGGCTCGAGATCAAGGCGGGCTACGCACAGGCACGCGTGGCCCCGGTCGATCGGCTGTCGCTCGATGTCGGCGTGCGCTACGAAGACGCCACGCAGCAAGTCGTGCCGCTCGGCCTCGACGGACTGCCCAGCGGTTCGGCCAATGCGACGCTGCTGAACAATGACTACTGGCTCCCCGCGGCGACGCTGACCTGGGAGCTGACCGACAGCCTGCAAGCGCGCTTCAACGCGTCGAAAACGATTGCGCGGCCGCAGTTCCGCGAATTGATCCTGCAGACCTATTACGATCCTGAATCGAACCGCCAGTTCACCGGCAACCCCGGCCTGATTGACAGCGAGCTGACCAATTACGAGGCCCGCGTCGAATATTACTGGGGCTCGGGCAGCAAGTTCAGCCTCGCCGGGTTCTACAAGGACATCGAGAACCCGATCGAGGTGTTCTCGAGCTTCAACGACAACACCGTGGTCAGCCGCTTCGCCAATGCGCCGCAGGCTGAACTCTACGGTGCGGAAGTCGAAGTCCAGTGGAACAAGGACCTCTATTCGCTGGGTGAATGGTGGGACAGCAAGCGCTTCATCGCGATTGCCAACTACACTTACACCCAGTCCGAAATCAGCGTGCAGTCGAGCGACATGGTCAACGTGCCCGAGCTTGGCGGCCTGCAGGCGGCGACCAACTTCTTCGAAGACGGTACCGCGCTGACGGGTCAGTCCGACCATATCGCCAATGTGCAGCTGGGGCTGGAAGATCTCGACCGGGTGAGCCAGGTGACCTTCCTGTTCAACTACGGCAGCAAACGCGTCATCAGCCGCAGCACGCTGTCGCGCCCGGACATTCTCGAAAACCCCGGCCTGACGATCGATTTCGTGGCGCGGCAGGGTTTCGAACTGGCCGGGACCGACCTGGAAGTGAAGTTCGAAGCGCGCAACCTCACGGGCCGCGACCATTTCGAATACCAGACCACCGGCACCACGCGGATCGAGAACAACAGCTACGACGTCGGCCGCAGCTTCAGCCTGTCGGTTTCCGCCGAGTTCTGATTACACCAGCATATCCCTCGGAAAGGGCCGCCTTCGGGCGGCCCTTTTTCGTTGAGGCTCGGCTGGATTGGGGTGGAAAGCGGACCTTTCGGGTACAGGCTGTGCCCTTCCGCCAGTGTCAGAACTGCTTCCGGTCAATAGGCATCCGGAATGTGAACGTGGTTTCCCGCCCTTCGGATTTCGCAGTTAATTCACCCTCATGCGCCTGCGCGATCTGCGAGGATATGTAGAGGCCGAGACCCAACCCCTGAAGGCTTGATCGAGCTTCCCCCCTCTCGAACGGGGAGAAAAGGCTTTCCATCGCTTTGGCAGGGATGGGCTCGCCGAAATTGCTCGTTTCGAATGTGAGGTGATCGCCATCACGCCCCAGCACGGCATGGATCGGTTGATCCGGATCGCCATGCATCAGAGCGTTGCCTAGCAGATTGGAAAACAACTGCCCCAGCCGGTCATGGTCGGCGTGCAAGTCCGTTTCGAGCTTCAGATCGAGGACGATCTCCCGGTCCGGATAGGTCAAACGCAATTCATCGGCGACCTGCTGCACGGTGGCATCTATTCGCTTTAGTGAAGGATCGAGGGTGATGCCGCCGCCAAGACGCCCGCGCGCGAAGTCCATCACATTATCAATCAGGCCGCTCATTCGACCGATAGTCGCATCGACCATATCGAGCACAGCCTTACCCCTGTCGCTCAGTTCCTCGGCCCCGAGCATGCGCATCCCGCCCTTGATGCCGGCAAGCGGGTTGCGCAGATCGTGACCCAGCACCGCGATGAACTGTTCTCGCAGGGCGGACGTCTCCTGTTCTGTAAGGAGCGCTGTCTTGCTCTCGACGAGCGATTGGCTCGCCTCGATGTGATACCCGATCATCTGGGCAAACAGCGTAAACATTCCCAGGATCTCCGGCTTGCTCACTTCGGCAGGCTCGGGAGATATCGCGCACAGCGTGCCGAAGAAGCTGTCGTCAGACAGGATGATCGGGACGGAAATATAACTCTTCAGTCGGTAAGTTTTTGGTGTGTGATGATCGTGATATTGCGGGTCGCAATCGACGTCGTCGATAAGAACCGGGTTCCTATGCGCGCGGATTTCGTGGCAGATCGTGGTTTCGATCGGCAGCTCGCCTCCCGGTTCGAGCCCGAAATTTATTTCGTCGCGCACACCGCATGCGATCCAGCGATCTTCCGTGACGCGGGCCACCGCGGCATAACCCATTCCCGTCGCCTGACAGATCACTTCCAGGATCGACGGAACGACATCGATCGCGTTTACCATGCTGATGTCGTTGGCGAATTCTCGGTCCATGAGACTTTATTAGATTGAGTGCCGCGCAGAGTCATGCTCGAAAAGCAAGAGTGATGTGCGCCTTAGTGCGCACCGGCGATGCAAGCAAACATGAGCGCAAAGAGGCCGTTAGCTCAGTCGTAGCTGTCGTAGACATACCCCAGCGAGCGCACCGTCCGCACGCGCTCGCCCGCGCCGACCTTGCGGAGCGCTCGGCGCAGGCGGCCGATCCAGACATCGACCGTGCGCTCGTCGATCGGCGGTTCCTGCTTGCCGAGTGCTGCGATCAGATCGCCGCGCGACAGCACACGGTCGGGGTTCTGTGCCAGGAAATGCAACAGGCGGAATTCATTGGGGCGCAGGTCGAGCGCCTGCCCGTTCCACCGCGCCTGCAGGGCTGCGAGATCGACCAGCAACGCCCCCAGTTCGAGCCGTTCGTTGACGCGCGGCTGCGCACCGCCGACCTGCAGCGCCATCACCCGGTCGAGCACCACGGTGCGATCGATCGGGCCGACGATGTAGTCATCCGCCCCGGCCCGCAGCGCGCGGCGTTTGTCCTCGGCATCGTCCTCTTCGAGCACGATGGTGATATGCGCGTCGTCCATACGCGGGTCGGAGCGCAGCCGGCGGCACATTTCGAGCCCCGACATATCGGCCATGACCCAGTCGACGAAGGCACACACCGGCCCCTCGACAAGCCGCCGCGGGCCATCGGGATAAAGCCGCGCGAAGGCATAGCGAATGTCCCCATTGTCGAAATCGGGGAGGTCGCCTGCCATCGGGTCTGTCAGGAAGATATTGATCGTTCGCACGCTGCAGTGTCCCACCCAGTCAAGGGCAGCGATGCCGCAGTCATGTGACCTGTTTGTGACCCGATTTGCGTGTTTGTAACACTTTGGGAAAAGCGCGCGATTTCCTATTCGGCGACCTGCGATAGCGACCAGTTGCGCGGCACGGTGGAGACCACGCCAACCGGAGTCTTGGGCAGATAAGGCTGCTCGAGCCGCGCGACCTCGTCATCAGTCAGGCCAAGGTCCATCGCGGCCACGGCTGCGGCGATATGGCCGTCCTTGGTCGCGCCGATGATCGGAGCGGTCACATCCTTGGCGAAGTGCCATGCCAGCGCGACGCTCGCGCGCGATACACCGCGCTCGGCGGCAATCGCGCCGACCGTCTCCACGATGGCGCGGTCCGCCTCTTCCTGCTGGCGGTAGAGCAGCTTGCCGAAGCCATCAGTCTCGCTGCGCACGGTGGTTTCATCCCATGCGCGGGCAAGCTTGCCGCGCGCCAGCGGGCTCCAGGGGATGACCCCCACGCCCTGATCGGCGCAGAGCGGCAGCATCTCGCGCTCTTCCTCGCGGTAGAGCAGGTTGACGTGGTTCTGCATCGAAATGAACCGCGTCCAGCCATTCGCGCGGGCCACTTCCTGCGCCTTGGCGAACTGCCAGGCGAACATCGACGAGGCGCCGATATAGCGCGCCTTGCCCGCCTTCACGATGTCGTGCAGCGCCTCCATCGTTTCCTCGATCGGTGTGGCATCGTCCCAGCGGTGGATCTGGTAGAGATCGACATAGTCCATGCCCAGCCGCGTCAGGGTGTCGTCCACCGCCTGCATCAGCGCCTTGCGCGACAGACCGCCCGCATTGGGGGCCTGCTGCCAGGGCAGGAAGGCCTTGGTCGCGACCACGATCTCGTCGCGCCGTGCGAATTCGGGCAGCAAGCGCCCGATCACCTCTTCCGAGGCGCCGCGCGAATACATGTTCGCCGTATCGAAGAAGTTGATCCCCGCCTCCACCGCTTCGCGGATGAAGGGACGACTTTCGTCTTCCGAAAGCACCCAGTCGCCATGCCAGCCCTTGCTGGTGTCGCCATAGCTCATGCAGCCAAGGCACAGCCGCGACACCTTGAGGCCCGACGGGCCGAGATTGACATAGTCCATGATCGTATCCCCTTTCAGGAGCAGACCGGTTTCAGGCGAGCGTCATTCCGCCATCGACCCGTATGGTCTGTCCGACGATATAATCGGCCAGCGGCGAGGCAAGGAACAGCGCCGCCCCGGCCATGTCCTGCGGGGTGCCCATCCGGCCGGCCGGTATGCGCGCCACCGCGCCTGCCGCGCGTTGCTCGTTCTCGGTGGTGACCTTGGTCAGCTTGGTCGGCACGAGACCCGGCGCGATGCCGTTCACGCGAATGCCCTCCCCCGCCCAGGCCTGCGCGAGGCTGCCCACCAGGCTGACCGCGCCCGCCTTGCTCGCCGCATAGGCGGGGTTGCCCAGCATGGCGTGATAGGCGCCCACCGAGCTGACCACGATCAGCGATCCGCCCTGCTCGGCCAGCCGGGGGCGGACGATCCGCGCGCAATCCATCAGCGAGTTGAGATTGACCTCCATCACCGCGTCCCAGCCCTCGCGCTCGAATTCCTCGCGGCGATAGCGCACCGTGCCCTGGCACAGCACGACGACATCGAGCCGCCCGGGCAGTGCAAAGCTGGCAGTGGCGGAGGCGTCCGATACATCGAGCCGGTGGAAGGTCAGCCCCGCCAGATCGCTGCCTTCGGAGGCCGTATACTCGGATGCCGCAGCGCGGGTTCCGGTGACATGGACCAGCGCCCCGTGCTGGCGAAAACCATGCGCAATGCCGTTGCCGATCCCGCTCGATCCGCCAATGACGAGGACGGTCTTACCGGAGAAGTCGAGCGGATCGGTCATGCGGTATTGCTCCTCAGATCGAGCGGCTGATCACTTCCTTCATGATCTCGTTGGTGCCGCCGAAGATGCGCGTGACACGCGCATCGCGCCACAGCCGGGCAATCGCATATTCGTTCATGTAACCCGCGCCGCCATGCAGTTGCAGCGCCATGTCGCAGGCTTCCCATTGCAGGTCGGTGTGCCACAGCTTGGCCGCGCTTGCCTCGTCGGTGGTGAGCTCGCCCGCAAGGTGCTTCGTGATCGCCCAGTCGAGATGCGCCCAGCCGACCTGGATCTTGGCCTTGAGATCGGCGAGGACGAATTTGGTGTTCTGGAACTCGAACACCGTCTTGCCGAAGGCCTTGCGGTCCTTGGTGAACTTGACCGCCTCGTCGAACGCGCGCTGCGCTGCAGCCTGCGCGCCCACCGCGATGCCGAGCCGTTCCTGCGGCAGTTCTTCCATCAGATGGATGAAGCCGCGCCCCTCGCCGCCGAGGATATTGGTCATCGGCACGCGCACGTCGTTGAAGAACAGTTCGGACGTGTCGGCCGAATGCTGGCCGATCTTGTCGAGATTGCGCCCGCGCTCGAACCCTTCGGTGCCGGCATCGACCAGCACCAGCGAGGTGCCCTTGGCGCCCTGCGCGGGATCGGTCTTGGCGACGACGATGACGACATCGGCGTTCTGGCCATTGGTGATGTAGGTCTTGGACCCATTCACCACGAGGTGGTTGCCGTCCTTGATCGCGGTGGTGCGGATGCCCTGCAGATCGCTGCCCGCGCCCGGTTCGGTCATCGCGATCGCCGAAATCATATCGCCCGAGACCATTCCGGGCAGGTATTTCGCCCGCTGTTCGTCAGTGCCGAGCCGTTCGATGTAATTGGCGGTGATATCGTTCTGCAGCGTGAAACCGGCGGAGCTGCCAAGATAGGACAGCTCCTCGCACAAGACGCAGTTGAACCCGAAATCGAGGCCGAGTCCGCCGTTCTCTTCCTTCACGGTGGGGCACAGCATGCCCGCTTCGCCCAGCGCTTTCCATGCGCTGCGCGGGACGATGCCCTCTTCCTCATGCTGGTCGAGATAGGGCGTCATGTGCTCGGCGAAGACCTTGCGCACGGTGTCGCGGAACGCCTCGTGATCGTCGTTATAGGCAGTGCGATGGCTGGTATCGAGCATGTCCATCTCCCTCCTCAGCTATCCAGGAAACCGGTAAGACGCTGGCGGATGAGGCTTTCGGCCTCGGCCATGATGCCGTCGATCAGTTCCTTGCAGGTCGGGATGTCGTTGATGAGCCCGGCCACCATGCCGCACGACCACGCGCCGGCATCCATATCGCCTTCGGTCATGATCCGCGGATAGACGCCCGCGACTTCCTCGATGATGTCCTCGAACTTGAGGTCGGCGCCCAGCTTGCGTTCCTTTTCCAGCAGGCGTTCAACGGCGTCATTGGTCATGACGCGTTCGGTGTTGCGCAGCGGACGCATCACCAGCCGCGTGTCGAGTTCGCTCGCCGCGACGATCGCCTTCTTCACATTCTCGTGCACCGGCGCTTCCTGGGTGGCGATGAAGCGCGTGCCCATGTTCATGCCTTCGGCGCCCATCGCGAGGCTGGCGACGAGGCTGCGTGCATCGGCCATGCCGCCGCTGGCGACGAAGGGAATGTCGAGTTCATCCGCGGCGCGCGGCAGCAGGATCATGTTGGGAATGTCGTCTTCGCCCGGATGCCCGCCGCATTCGAACCCGTCGACGCTGACCGCATCGCAGCCGATCGACTGCGCCTTGAGGCTGTGCCGCACGCTGGTGCACTTGTGGATCACCTTGACCCCGGCGTCCTTAAAGAAAGGCAGCACCTGCGCGGGATTGTTGCCCGCGGTTTCGACCGCCTTGACGCCGCCGTCGATTATCGCCTTGACCAGGCCGGGATAATCGGGCGCGTTGACCGTCGGCAGGAAGGTCAGGTTCACGCCGAAGGGCTTGTCGGTCATGTCCTTGCAGCGCGCGATTTCGTTGGCGAGCTTTTCGGGCGTGCCGAGCGTCAGCCCGGTGATGATGCCCAGCCCGCCCGCATTGGAGACCGCCGCGGCCATTTCTGCAAAACCGACATAGTGCATGCCGCCCTGGATGATCGGATGCTCGATACCGAACATTTCGGTGATGCGGGTTTTCATGTGCTGTGCCTCTTCCCTTGGTTGCTTTTCGCAACGGGTATCGGCGCGAGCGCGCTGAGTCTAGCGCTTCGCCAAGGCTTCGAGCGCGGCCAGCAATTGGGCACCGCTCGCCGTAAGGGAAAGTTCCTCGCCGCTGCGCTCGGCCAGGCCCTCGCGCTCGAGGTCGTCACCGGTGGGCGCGCGCATGACGCGGCCATAGCGCCCGCCGTGATAGATCAGCGGCTCGACCTCGCGGCGGTCGAAATCGACCACTTCGCCGAGGAAGATCGCATGGTCGCCGCCTTCATATTCGAACCGCGCGGTGCAGCCGAAGCGGGCGGCATAGCCATCCAGTTGCGGCGCGCCCTCGGGCCCGTCGGGGCAATCGATCCCGGCGAACTTGTCCTCGCCGGGACGGGCGAAGAGGTCGGACATGGGTTGCTGGTCGGCAGCCAGCACATGGACCGCCCAGCTGGAAGCATCGCGGAACACCGGCAGCGTGCCCGAACGCAGCGACAGGCTCCACAGCACCATCGGGGGATCGAGGCTCACCGAATTGAAGCTGTTCGCGGTCAGCCCGAACGGGCGCCCTTCTGCGTCGCGTGCGGTCACGATGGTGACGCCGGTGACAAAGCTGCCGAGCGCATCGCGGAATGCCTGAGGATCGAACATGCCCGACCCAGCTAGTCCCGCCCCGCGCTTTGGGCAAGCATCGGCACGCGTCCTTGCGCAGACTTTTGTCGCTCGGGAACGCATCCCTGCAGCGTTGCTGCCGGCCGATTTCGCAACTGCAACATATCGGGGCTTCGCAAGGCTGCCCGTCTCTGCCATGTCGGGCGCCAGATTTTTGGACCTGGGGAATTTACCACGATGACCGACGCCGAACTCGCCGCCCACCTCGCCAACGTGGCGGGCAAGATCCTGATCGAGGTACGCGAGAGCGGGATGTTTGCAGGCAAGGCGCTGGGCAAGGCCGGCGACGAGACCGCCAACCAGTTCCTCGTCCACGCACTGCGCGAACAGCGGCCCGAGGACGGGTTGCTGAGCGAAGAAAGCAAGGACACCGACGAACGCCTGTCGAAAGAGCGCGTCTGGATCGTCGACCCGGTCGATGGCACGCGCGAATATGGCGAGGCGCGGACCGACTGGGCGGTACATGTCGCGCTATGCGTGAACGGCAAGCCCGAAATCGGCGCGGTCGCGCTGCCCGGTCTCGATGTTGTCCTGCGCACCGATGCGCCGGTCAAGGTGCCCGCAGCCGCCGAAACGCCGCGCATGGTCGTCAGCCGTACGCGCCCCGCGGCCGAAGCGGTCGCGGTGTCGGAAGCGATCGGCGCAGAGCTTGTCGGGATGGGTTCGGCGGGCGCCAAGTCGATGGCGGTGGTGCGCGGCGAAGCGGAAATCTACCTCCACACCGGCGGCCAGTACGAATGGGACAGCGCCGCCCCGGCCGCGGTCGCGCTCGCGCACGGCCTGCACGCCAGCCGCATCGACGGCAGCCCGCTGGTCTACAACAATGCCGACACCTACATGCCCGACCTGCTGATCTGCCGCCCCGAATGGGCCGCGCGGGTACTGGAAGAGGTCGGCAAGCTCGGCTGAGCAATTGCCGGCCTGCCGGGGTGTCAGTCCTCGATCTGCGCCAGCAGCTGGCGGGCGCGCGACAGATGCGGGCGGTCGAGCATGCCGCCCTTCCAGCCGATGGTCCCCGCTGACGGATCGGCTTCGAACAGCTCGACGATCTCGCGCGCTTCGGCGATCTCTTCTTCGCTCGGAGTGAAGGCTTCGTTGATCACCGGCACCTGCGCGGGATGGATCGCAAGCATCCCGCGATAGCCCTGGCGGCGCACCTCGATCGCGCGCTTGCGCAGCGCTTCGAGGTCGCGGAAATTGGTATCGATGGTTTCGACCGGCATCACTTCGGCCGCCGCCGCGCCCAGCAGGCACAGGCTGCGCGCCAGCTTGTAGGTAAAGGCGAAATCGCCCTCGAAATCCTTATTGCTCTGCGCGCCGAGCGAATCGGCGAGGTCTTCCGCGCCCCAGGTCATCGCGGCAAGCCGCGGCGCACCGCCGTAATCGCCGGTGGTGAACATGGCGGCGGCGGTTTCGGTGACCAGCGCGATCACCGGGGTCGATCCGGGCGCGACGCCGTTTTCCACCTCGAGCGCGGTCATTTGCCGGTCGAGTTCCTCGACATCGCCGCGCCCGCGCGACTTGGGCAGCATGATCCCGCCGGGCCGCGCGGGCATGATCGCGGCGAGATCGTCTGCCGTCCATTCGCCGTCGAGCGGGTTGATCCGCACCCACAACCGCGCGCGCTCTTCCGCGCTCTTGCCGGCGAGGAATTCCGCGATCGCGGCGCGCGCGCTGGCCTTGCCGCTCTCGACCACCGCATCTTCCAGGTCGAACAGGACGATGTCGGCGGCGCCCTCGGCGGCCTTGGTCATTTTCTTCACGCTGTCGCCCGGGGCGAACAGCCAGCTGCGCATGCGGATTTGCGGTTGGGGTGCTTCGGTCATGCGCGTGCTTGAGGCGAAACCCGCCCGCTGCGTCAAGCGCAAAGCGCCGTGCCGTAGCGTCCATGCGGTAGTGCTTGCCCGCTTTCGGTTGTCCGGTATGGTGCGACCACCCGGAGAGCGCGCGATTCCCACATATTGGCGAACGCGCGGGGTGTGGAGAGGAGAGCAAGAGGTGCGGCACCAGCCCCGCCACAGGGATTGCGTTTATACGGCGCATTTTCCGAATATCGGGTATCCTGCATCGGGACCGCGGCAGTGAACCGCGCCGATCCCGTTGCCGCGCCTGCCGTGCCGCGCCTCTCGGCGGCGACCCGCCTGGCCTATGGCACGGGGGCGATGGCCAACGGGGTCAAGAGCGCCGCCTTCTCCAGCTATCTGATGCTCTATTTCAACCAGGTGATCGGCGTACCCGCAGGCATCGTCGGCACCGCGCTCGCCTGCACACTGCTGGTCGATGCGATCGTCGATCCCTTCCTCGGCCGCTGGGCGGATGTCACGCGGACGCAGTGGGGGCGCCGCCACCCGTTCATGTATGCCGCGATCGTGCCCACCGTCCTGCTGTTCTATTGCGCCTGGTTTCCGCCCGACGGGATGAGCCACATGCAACTGGGCCTGTGGATTTTCGCCTTCGCTGCAGGGACGCGCGCCGCGATCAGCGCGTTCGAGATCAATTCCTCCGCCATGGCCCCCGAACTGAGCACCGATTATGCCGAGCGCACCCGGCTGTTTTCGCTGCGTTACTGGTTCGGCTATTCGGGCGCCTATGGCTTCACCGCCTTTTCGCTCGCCTTCATATTCGTCGAGAGCGAGGCTTTCCCGCGCGGTCAGCTCAATCCGGCAAGCTACGAGAATTTCGCGCTGCTGGGCGCCGTGCTGATCTTCCTCGCGATGACGCTCAGCACGCTGGGGACGCACAACCGCGTTCCCTATCTGCGGCAGGCCGAAGACAGCGCGCCGATGCCCGCCAGCCAGCACTTGCGCGAAATGTTCGCGGCTTTCCGCAACCGGGCGTTCCTGATCATCTTCGGTTTCGGCGTCCTCAAATACACCGCGGTCGGCCTCTACAGCGCGATGAACCTCTATTGGGGGACCTATCTGTTCAAGCTCAACGCAGGACAATTGGCGCTGCTGACGCTCGACAGCTTTCTGGCAGCGACCATTGCCGCCCCGCTGGCGCCCTGGTTCTCGAGGCGGATGGGCAAGCGCAACTCCAGCATCATCTTCGCCATCACCGGCATCACCATCGGCCTGTCACCGCTGTACCTGTCCTATTTCGACCTGTTCTGGGTGCCCGGCGACGCGCTGCTGGTGCCCGTCCTGTTCACCATCGGGGCGATCTATATGGCGATGATCGCGATCAGCCTGATCAACACCAGCGCCATGCTGGCCGATGTGGTCGAGGACAGCGCGATCGAAACCGGCAAGCATACCGCGGGCACGTTCTTCGCCGCATCCAGCTTCATGCAGCAATGTTCCACCGCGCTCGGCCTGTTCTTTGCCGGCTGGCTACTGGCGGCGGCGGAGTTTCCCGAACGCGCTGACCCCGCAACGATTGCCGAAGGGCTGGTGGACAGGCTGCTTGTCCTTTACATTCCCACGATCCTTTGCCTGTGGATTGTCGGCGCGCTGATCCTGCTGTTCTATCCGATCAGCCGCGCCCGCCACGAGCGCAATGTCGAAATCCTGCGCGCCCGCGAAGCCGAAGCGCGCGACCAGGTGCAAAGCAATACCCCGCTGGGCGGCCCTGCCCGGTAGGATGACACAAGAAAAGGAGAGGCCCATGGCAACCCAGCTAGAACCCGATGTCCACGCCGACGAGGAGGCGTTTCGCACCGAAGTGCAGCAATTCCTCGCCGCCCATTTCACCGACGAGCTCAAGGGCAGCGCCAATGCGCTGGCCGGGGTCGACGGCCCGACCGACGAAACGCCTGCGCAGACCAAATGGCGCGAAGCGGTGGGCGAACGCGGCTGGGGCACCCCGACCTGGCCCAAGGAATATGGCGGCGGCGGCCTGACCAAGGCGCAGGCGAAGATCGTCGACCAGGAATTCGCCAAGGCCGGCGCCTACAACCCGATCGGCGGCATGGGCGTGATGATGTTCGGCCCGACGCTGCTCGAATATGGCAGCGAGAAGCAGAAGCAGGAGCATATCCCGCCGATCTGCCGCGGGGAAATCCGCTGGTGCCAGGGCTACAGCGAACCCAATGCCGGGTCCGACCTCGCCAATCTGCAGACCTTCGCCGAAGACAAGGGCGACCATTACATCGTCAATGGCCAGAAGACCTGGACCAGCGGCGGCCAGTGGGCGGACAAGTGCTTCGCCATTGTCCGCACCGACAAGAGCGACAAGCACCGCGGCATCAGCTTCATGCTGATCGACATGGATGCCCCCGGCGTCGAAGTGCGCCCGATCACCATGATCAGCGGCACCAGCCCGTTCTGCGAGACCTTCTTCACCGATGTTAAGGTGCCGAAGGAAAACCTCGTCGGCGAGGAAGGCCAGGGCTGGACCATCGGCAAGCGCCTGCTCCAGCACGAGCGGACCAATATTTCGGGCGGCGGACGCCTCGCCAGCATGATGGGCCAGAGCCTTGGCGATATCGCCAAGAAATACGGCGAAACCGACGCCCAGGGCGAACTGGCCGACAAGGTCCTGCGCGACCGGATCGCCGATTTCGAAATCCGCTGGAACAGCTTCCTGCTCACCGCGCGCCGCGCGGTGGAGGAAAGCAAGGCGCAGGGCGGCGTGTCCGAAATCAGCTCGGTACTCAAGAAGCTCGGCACCAAGCTGAGCCAGGAACGCAGCGAGCTGCTGATCGAGATCCGCGGCCTGCAGGGGCTCGGCTGGGAAGGCGACGAATTCACCAAGGGTGAACTCGAAGCCGTGCGCGGCTGGCTCTTCGGCAAGGCCACCACGATCTACGGCGGCTCGACCGAAATCCAGAACAACATCATCGCCAAGCGTGTGCTCGGCATGCTCGATCACCAGTAAGAGAGGGGAGCACAGACAATGGCAGTTCTCAACGAAGAACAGGAAATGCTGCGCGACATGGCGCGCGACTGGGCGACCAATGAAAGCCCCGTGGCCGAATTTCGCAAGGTCCGTGCGGCCGGCGAACCGCAGGCCTACAATACCGATGCCTATGCCACGATGGCGGAAATGGGCTGGGCCGGGGTGATCATCCCCGAAGCGCAAGGCGGCTCCGATTTCGGCTTCATGTCGGCCGGGCTCGTGGTCGAGGAACTGGGCAAGACGCTGACCGCAAGCCCGCTGGTCGCAACGACGATTGCCGCGAGCGCGATCATCCTTGGCGGCAGCGACGAACAGAAGGCCAAATGGCTGCCCAAGCTCGCCAGCGGCGAAACCGTGGCGACGCTCGCGGTCGATGAAGGCGCGCATCACGATCCCTCCGCGATCGAAGCCAGCGTGTCGGGCGGCAAGCTGTCGGGCAAGAAGGCCTTCGTCCACGAAGCGCATGGCGCCGACCTGTTCGTGGTCGCGGCCAAGGACGGGCTCTACCTGGTCCAAAAGGGTGACGGCGTTTCGCTGACCACGCGCAAGCTGACCGACCAGCGCAGCCATGCCGATGTGGCGTTCGACGGCGCCGCAGCGGACAAGCTCGAAGGCGGCGGCGACACGCTGCTCGACGATGTGCTCGACCGGGCGCGCGTGCTGGCGGCTGCCGAAATGCTGGGTATGGCGCAGCAGGTGTTCGACACCACGCTCGATTATCTGAAGCAGCGCGTGCAGTTCAACCAGGTGCTCGCCACCTTCCAGTCGCTCCAGCACCGCATGGCCGATCTGTTCGCCGACCTCGCGCAGATGCGCTCGGCGGTGGAAGCGGGCCTGCAGGCGGTCGATGGCGGCTTTGGCGTGGCCCGCGCGGCCACGGTCGCCAAGGCCGAGGCCAATCGCGTGCTGCACGTGATCAGCAATCAGGGCATCCAGCTGCATGGCGGCATCGGCATGACCGATGAATACGACATCGGCTTCTACGTCAAACGCGCGCGCGTGCTCGAGGCAAGCTGGGGTTCGACGAGCTACCTCAAGGACCGGTTCGCCAAGCTGGGTAGCTATTGAGCAAGACCTTCGCCCCTTCAGGCGAAACAACGGAGGCGCTCCCGGACACGGATGTCTGGGGGCGCCATCGTGCTTTCATGGAGGACAACCTCCGGCGCAATTACGCGACCAATCTGACGCATGGCGTCTTCGGGATGACCGGCTTCCGCCTGATCTATGCGCCCACGATCATCCCCGCCTATCTCTATTTGCTGACCGGCAGCGCCGCAGCGGTCGGCCTCGGCACCGCGCTGCTGCAATTGGGCGGTACGGTCTCGCCGATCCTGTCGGGCGCCAAGGTCGAGAGCCGCAAGCGCATCCTGCCCTATGCGATCACCGTCGGTTCGATGATGCGCGTGATGGTGCTGGTGCTCGCCCTCGCCGCATGGATGCTCGAAGGCACGGCGCTGCTGGTCGTCACGCTCGCCGCGTTCCTCCTGCTGGGCTTCTTCAGCGGTGCGCAGCGGGTGGCGTTCCAGATGCTGATGGCCAAGCTCATCCCGCTCGACCGGCGCGGGCGGTTGCAGGGAATCCGCAACATGGCCGGCGGGCTGATCGCCGCCGGGCTCGCATGGGTCGCGGGGCATTATTTCATCGAACAGGA
The DNA here is from genome assembly GCF_024171405.1 of Qipengyuania citrea. Lineage (GTDB taxonomy): Bacteria > Pseudomonadota > Alphaproteobacteria > Sphingomonadales > Sphingomonadaceae > Qipengyuania > Qipengyuania profunda. The sequence goes on along the minus strand of NZ_JALJZT010000002.1, from coordinate 2,827,610 downwards.
ATGGCTCGGCAATGGCTATGCCACGACCTTCCTGCTGGCCTTCATCCTGACCTCGATCGGACTCGTCGTGCTGCGGCTGGGCATTCGCGAACCCGATGCGCCGCGGCTACGCCCGGTATTGCCATGGCGCGAACGGATCGGGCAGTTCGGCGAACTGCTCCAGCACCGCGATTTCCGCGCCTTCCTCGTCGCGCACGGGCTAGCGGCGATCGCCCGGGTCGGGCTGCCGTTCTGGACGCTGTATGTGGGCGACCGGCTGGGGCTCGACGGGGCGCTGATCGGTTCGCTCAGCCTCGCCTTCCTTGCCGCCGATACCCTATCCAATCTGGTCTGGGGCGCGTTGGGTGACCGGGTCGGCTTCCGCGCGGTCTATCTCGGCGCGCTGACCTGCAGCATCGCGGGCATGGCGCTGATGGTGTTCGGTGATGGCTGGCTGCTCTACGCCAGCTTCGCCGCGCTGGGGTTCGGCTTTTCCGGCTGGATGATGGCCGCGGTGACGCTGGTGCTCGAATTCGGCGAGCATGAGGATATTCCGATGCGGCTGGCGCTGACCACCACGGTCGAGGGCGGCGTGTCCTCGATCGGGCCGGTGCTCGTCGGGCTGAGCATCGCGGCGCTGGGCTATGCGCCCTTGATCGTCGCGGCCTTTGCCTCGCTGATCGCCAGCCTCGCGCTGATGATCTGGCGCGTGCGCGAACCGCGCAGCCTAGCGTGACGGCGCCAGCATTCCCGCGGACATGACCGACAGATAGGTCGCGATCGCCTGTTCGGGCCGCTCGAACCGTGCCGCCCAGTGCCGCGCTTCATAGGCCGAATTGACCGTCGACATCATCACCTGCCCCGCAATCAGCGGATCGATCGCGCGCACCGAACCATCGGCAATACCGTCGATCAACATCCCCGCAAACCGCCGCGCCAGCCGGTTCGAGCGCGTGACCACATCGACCTTTTGCCCGGCATCGAGCGCCTGCAGCGCGGTGGTGCGCAATAGCGGGGTGCGGTCGAAGAACTGAACATCGACCAGCTCGGCCAGCACGCTGGTCAGGCGGGTCCAGTAATCGGCTTCGATCGCCTGCCCCGCCATCTGCACCGACGACATGCGGTCGTAGCTCTGCTGGAAGCAGGCGAGCACGAGGTCGTCCTTGGCTTCGTGGTGGTGGTAGAAACTGCCCTTGGTGACATTGAGGCTTTCGGCGATGCGATTGACCGAGGCACCGCGATAGCCGCGCTCGTTGATGGTCACTGTCGCGGCGCGCAGGAACGCCTCGTTCTGGTTGGTCTCGTCACTTTCGGGGGTACGCCAGTTGCCCGCCAGCGGCTGCGGCGCGAAGGTCCCCTGCCGGGCCGGCAAGCCGTTGGCGAGCACATCGAACAGGCGTTCCTCGATGCGCGGGAAGTCGAGCACCGAATAGCGCAGCGACCACACCGGCCACCACATCACCGCCTCGAGCAGGATATGCGCGCGCGCCGAAAATACCGCACGCTCGTCGCTATCCTGCCATTCGCCGAAGAAACGGCGCACCAGATCGACCACGCGCAGGTAATGCGCCATCAGCGGATCCTGCACTTCGGGATCGAGTGTGCGGATTTCGGACAGCGCGACCGTCAGCCCGCGTTCGCCCGCGCGGATCCGCTTCCGCAGCGCGACATGCGCGCCGATCAGATGCCGCAATCGCGCCGCCGGATCGGGCTGCGCCAGCGCCTCGCTCGCCATCTCCTCCATCAGCGACAGCGTCTGGTCGTAAACCGCCACGACCAACTGTTCCTTGCGCGGGAAATAATAGGTCACGCTGGTAGCGTTGAGGCCGATCGCACGCGCGACTTCGGCCAGCGTGGTCGCCTGCACCCCCACCTCGTTGATCAGCACTGCGGCGGCATGGACAATCGCCTCGCGCTTTTCGCCGAACTTGCGGGTCGCTGCCGGGCGGCTCATGCGAAGAACGCCCCGAGATCCTTCTTGAGGATCTTGCCATTGGCGTTGCGCGGCAGCGTGTCCTCGACGAACACCACGCGCACGGGCACCTTGAACTTGGCCAGCCGCGCCGCGACCCATTCGCGCAATTCGTCTTCGGTGGCGGACATTCCGGGGGCGAGGTGGACGACGGCTGCCGGTTCTTCGCCCAGAGTGGGATGCGCCAGTCCGATCAGCGCCGCGTCGGTCACCGCCGGGTGGTCGTAGAGCACGTTCTCGATTTCCGACGAATAGATGTTCTCGCCGCCGCGGATGATCATGTCCTTGGCGCGGTCGACGATATAGCACCAGCCTTCCTCGTCGAGCTTGGCGAGGTCGCCCGTGCGGACCCAGCCGTCGACGAAGGTTTCCGCGGTCGCCTCGGGGCGGTTCCAATAGCCCTTCACCACCATCGGCCCGCGCGCCCACAGTTCGCCAACCTCGCCCACCGGCAGCTCGGTCTCGCCGTCGTCGCCCACGATCTTGAGGTCGGCCACCCCCACCGGGGGGCCGCAGCTGTCGGGCCGGTTGAGATAATCCTCGGAGGAATGGCCGGTGACCGTCGCCATGGTCTCGGTCATGCCCCAGCCATTGCCGGGCAGCGCACCGAAGACTTCGTGGATCTTGCGCACCAGTTCGGGCGCGGCGGGCGCCCCGCCATAGGCAATCGCCTCGAGGCTGGAGAGATCGTAATTCGCGCGCTCGGGATGTTCGAGCAATTGCCAGGCTATGGTCGGCACGCCGCCCGTCAGATTGACTTGCTCGCGCTCGATCAGCTGGAACGCCTTCACCGGGTCCCATTTGTGCATGAACACCATCGTGTGACCCGCCGCGACATAGCCCATCAGCCCCGCCGAACAGGCAGTGACGTGGAACAGCGGGATGACGGTCAGGCCGACCTTCTGCACCGGGGCGGGCAGTTCCTCACCGCGCCGCAAGGCGGCCATCGCGCCATTGTAGCCACTCGACAGAATATTGGTGCACAGATTGCGATGCGTACCCAATGCGCCCTTGGGCTGGCCGGTGGTCCCGCTCGTGTAGAAGATCGTCGCCTCGTCCTCGGGCTCGATTTCGACCTCGGGCAGTTCGGCCTGCGGCAGCGAGGCGTAGTCATGCGGCGTGCCGAGGACATCCTCGAGCCGCTCCGCCCCATCGGGCGCGGCATCGCTACGTGACACCAGTACCGTTGCCAGATCGGGCAATTCGGCCCGGTGCGGCGCAATCCGGTCCCAGCGCTCGGCATCGCACACCAGCAGCTTGGCGCCCGAATTGGCGAGGCCGAAGGCAAGCTCGGGTCCGGTCCACCAGGCATTGAGCGGCACGCAGATCGCCCCGATCGTCGTCGCGGCGAAGAAGGCCACCGGCCATTCGGGCAAATTGCGCATCGCCAGCGCGACACGGTCGCCCTTCTCCACGCCGCGGGCGCGCAATTCGCCCGCCAGCTGCGCAACCGCGCGGAACCACGCGTCATAGGTGACCCGCTCGTCCTCGTAGATCGCGAACAGGCGCTCGCCATGCGCGCGGCCCACCATCGCGACCTGCCGCAGGTTGGCCGGCGCGTTCTTCCATACCCTTGTGGGGACTCCGCGGATGTCGACCGTATCCATTTCGAACCGGGCACCCGGAGCGGTGAGGTAGTCGTGGCATTCGGCCCTGGTCCTTGCCGGCCAGTCGGCCGACGGCACGAACCCGATCGCGCGCGCGAGATCGCTCATTGCACTCCCCCTCGTTTCTCGCCTCCACGGGCGACTCTTTTCTCTCTCGCATCGGTCTAACCCCGCTTACCCCTGCCACGCAAGCCGCCTTCGAAGTTAAGGTATGAGGGTGGCAAGAACAGATGAATTCGCTATTCGTGCAAAACCGAAGCATAGGTATGCGCGGAGAGGAGAGCAGGATGTTCGATCTGGCAGATGCCGGGGCGCTGGGTTTCGACGCCGACAGGCTGGGCCGAATCGCGCCCTTCCTGACCAAGACCTATATCGACAATGGCCGCTTGCCCAATGCGCAGCTGCTGGTCGCGCGCGACGGGCAGCCGGTGCATTACACCAGGCTTGGCGTGATGGGCGACGACCAGCGCGAACTGCGCGACGATGCGCTGTTCCGCATCGCCAGCATGACCAAGCCGGTCACTTCCATCGCCTTCATGCAGCTGGTCGAACAGGGCCTCGTCGCGCTCGAGGAACCGGTCACCAAGGTGTTTCCCGAATTCGCCGACCTCGCGGTCTATGCCGGCGGCGGCGGGTCGATCCCCTTTGCGCCCGGCACGCCGACGCATGCGATGCGCTTCGTCGATCTGCTGACGCATATGTCGGGCTTCACCTACGGATTGCAGAACCGCAACAATATCGATGCGGTCTACCGCGAGCATAATTTCGACTTCGCCCGCGACCATCTCGACAGCGACGGCTTCATTGCGAAACTGGCCAAGCTCCCGCTCGAATTCGCCCCCGGCGAAGGGTGGAATTATTCGGTGTCGACCGATGTCCTCGGCATAGCGGTCGAACGGATCAGCGGGATGCGGCTGGGCGACTATTTCGCCAAGCACATCTTCGCCCCGCTGGGCATGGTCGATACGCATTTCGGTGTTGCCGAGGGGCAGAGCGAGCGACTGGTCGATGCCTATGCCTATCGCCCCGGGCAGGCGCCCAAGATGATCAATGCAGGCGCAACCAGCAAGCTCAACCGAGCGGGCACGTTCGACAGCGGCGGCGGCGGGCTGATCAGCACCATTGCCGATTACCACCGTTTCGCGACCATGCTGCTCAATGGCGGCGAACTGGGCGGCGCGCGTATCATCAGCCCCAAGACATTGCGGCTGATGCGGACCAACCATTTGCCGGGCAATGCCGACCTTACCGAAATGTCGAGCAGCCTGTTTTCCGAAGCCAACAATGCCGGCACCGGGTTCGGCCTTGGCTTTGCGATGGTGATCGATCCGGCAAAGACGCTGATGCCCTCCAGCCTCGGCGAATTCTACTGGGGCGGCGCGCATTCGACCGCCTTCTTCGTCGATCCGGTGGAACGTATCACCATGGTTTTCATGACGCAGGTTTACCCCTCGTCGACCTATCCCATCCGGCGGCAGCTCAAGACGCTGATCTATTCCGCCCTCACCCAAACCCACGCCTGAGGAGAACCCCATGACCTCCCCCATCCGCACCGAACGCCATGACAATGTCCTGGTCGTCATTTCCGACAATCCGCCGGTCAACGCGCTGGGCCAGGCCGTCCGCGCCGGACTAAAAGACGCAATCGAGGAAGCGCTGTCGGACGACGCCGTCGAGGCGGTGGTGATCCGCTGCGACGGCCAGACCTTCTTTGCCGGCGCCGACATCACCGAATTCGGCAAGCCGCCAGTCGGCCCCAATCTGCCCGAAACGCTCGACGCGATGGAAGCCAGCGACAAGCCGGTGGTCGCGGCAATCCACGGCACTGCGCTGGGGGGCGGCTGCGAAGTCGCACTCGCCTGTCACTACCGTGTCGCCGTGCCGAGCGCGAAGCTCGGCCTGCCCGAGGTCAAGCTCGGCCTGATCCCGGGCGCGGCGGGCACCCAGCGCCTGCCCCGGCTGGTCGGCGCCGAAGCCGCGCTGCCGCTGGTCGTGGGCGGCAATCCGATCCCGGCCAAGAAAGCCGAAGCGATCGGGCTGGTGGATGCGCTGGTCGGCGCGGACAGCCTCGAAGCCGATGCGATCGCCTTCGCCAAGTCGAAGATCGGCCAGCCAGTCCCGCGTTCGTCGGAAGGCAAGGCCAATGAAGACGGCGTGCGCGATCCCGACCTGTTCGATCGCTTCCGCGCGTCGCAGGCGCGCAGGATCCGCGGCTTCGATGCCCCCAATGCGGCGATCGCCGCGGTCAAGGCGGCAGGTGAGCTGTCCTATGAGGACGGCGTCAAGAAAGAGCGCGAGCTGTTCATGGAGCTGATGAGCGGCACGCAAAGCGCCGCCATGCGCCATTATTTCTTCGCCGAACGCGCGGCGAACAAGATCGACGACGTGCCCAAGGATACCCCGCTGATCCCGATCAAGAAGGTCGGCGTTATCGGTGCGGGCACGATGGGCGGCGGGATCACCATGAATTTCCTGTCCGCCGGCATCCCGGTAACCATACTCGAGATGGCGCAGGACGCGCTCGACCGCGGGACCGGCGTGATGCGCAAGAATTACGAAAACACCGCGAAGAAGGGCCGCATGACCGGCGAGCAGGTCGAACAGGCGATGGGCCTGCTGACCCCGACGCTGTCCTATGACGACCTCGCCGATTGCGACCTCGTGATCGAAGCCGTGTTCGAGAACATGGAGGTCAAGAAAGAGGTCTTCGCCAAGCTCGACAGCGTGGTGAAGCAGGGCGCGATCCTGGCGTCGAACACCAGCTATCTCGATGTCGACGAGATCGCCACCGCGACCCAGCGGCCGGGCTATGTGGTCGGCCTGCATTTCTTCTCGCCCGCGAACATCATGAAGCTGCTCGAGGTCGTGCGCGGCAAGGAAACCCGGCACGATGTGCTCGCCACGGTGATGAAGCTGGCCAAGAAGATCGGCAAGGTCGCCGCGGTGTCGGGCGTGTGCCCGGGCTTCATCGGCAATCGCATGCTGTCGAAACGGCAGGAACAGGCCAATGCGCTGATCATGGAAGGCGCCAATTACTGGGACGTCGATGACGTCCTGCTCGATTTCGGCTTTCCCATGGGGCCGTTCCAGATGGGCGACCTCGCGGGGATCGACATCGGCTGGCACCGCGACCCGAGCAAGGTCACCACGATCCGCGAGGCGCTGTGCGCGGCGGGCCGCTTCGGACAGAAGAACGGCAAGGGTTTTTACGATTACGACGAGGCGCGCAACCGCACCCCGTCGGACGAGGTCAAGCAGATCATCGCCGATTTCGCCGCGCGCGAAGGCAGGGAACAGCGCGACATCTCGAAGGAAGAGATCCGCGAGCGGCTGCTCTATCCGATGGTCAACGAGGGCGCGAAGATCCTCGAAGAAGGCATGGCGCAGCGCGCCAGCGATATCGATGTCGTGTGGATCAACGGCTATGGCTGGCCGCTCTATACCGGCGGGCCGATGTTCTGGGCGCAGACGATCGGCCTGGACACGGTGGTGGCGGGGCTGGAGCGCTATGACCTGCCGGTCAGCGCCCATCTGCGGTCGGCCGCGGGAGGCAGCGGAAAGTTCGCCTGATTAACCAGGAATCTGCGACAATTTAGAAACGCCGGTATGCAAATCCGTCGAACGGGCAAGTCGTTCGTCCGCTGCGTCTTGACAGCGCACGGATGGCGGGTTTGAAACGAAAAAAACATAAATGGGCGCGGCAGGGGCCGGGTCCGGTGAGAGGAGAAAATATGAGACAGTTCGGTTTACGCCACCAATGCGCCTTCGGCGCGCTCGCCTGCGCACTGGCCCTCACCCCGGCCATTGCCCAGGCGCAGGATACGACGACCGCAAGTTCCGAAGATGCGGACCTAATCGACAATGCCGATATCGATAGCGGCAATGTCATCATCGTCCGCGCGCAGGGCCGCGACCAGGCGCTGTCCGATGTCCCGGTGGCGGTCTCCGCGGTATCCGGCGAAATGCTCGAGAAATCGGGCGTCTCCGACATTCGCGACCTCAACCAGGTGGCCCCGTCGCTGCTGGTCTCCTCGACCGGTAACGAAGCCAATGGCTCCGCGCGTATTCGTGGCATTGGTACGGTCGGCGACAACCCCGGCCTCGAAAGCTCGGTCGCGGTCTTCGTCGACGGCGTTTATCGCTCGCGCTCGGGTAACGCATTGTCCGAACTCGGCCCGCTCGACCGGGTCGAAATCCTCCGCGGCCCGCAGGGTACGCTGGGCGGCCGCAACTCCTCGGCCGGCCTCATCAACATCTACACCGCCCCGCCCGAGTTCGAATTCTCGGGCTACGGCGCCTTCACCTATGGCAATTACGACGCGATCAAGGTCGAGGGCGGGATCAACGCACCGCTCGGCGATACGGTCGCGGCGCGGATCGACGGCGTCTATTTCGAACGCGACGGCTTCTACAACGATGTCGTCAACGATGTGCGGATCAACGACCGCGACCGCTATCTCGTGCGCGGCCAGCTGCTGTTCGAACCGACCAGCGATCTCAGCATCCGCTTGGTTGGCGATTATTCGAAGAAGGACGAGGCCTGCTGCGCCGCGACCTTCGTCCAGCCCGAATTCGCGCCGCTGGCGCGCGTATCGCCCGGGCTCGATTCCTTCGCGCGTCCCAATGGCGGGCCCGCACTGACCAGCACCGACAATCCGATCGTCCCGATCCTTCTGGGTCTGGGCCAGGATCCGCGCGCGCTGACGCAGTCGACGTTCAACCGCGATATCTACGTCACGCCGGGCCGGACCTATCAGGGCGAAACCGAGGACTGGGGTATCTCGGGCGAGGTCAATTGGGACTTCGGCGACGTCACGCTGACTTCGATCACCGGCTATCGCCAGTATTCGAACACGCAGGCCTCGGACACCGACTACACGCAGGTCGACCTGTTGTATCGCGCCCCCGGACCCGATGCCGGCGCACGTGAATTCAAGACCTTCACGCAGGAGCTGCGCCTGAACGGCACGGCCTTCAACGATACGCTCGATTGGCTCGTCGGCGCCTATTACGCCAATGAGAAGCTGGAAACGCGCGACAATCTGCGGTTCGGCAATGATTACGGCACCTTTGCCAATTGCCGTATCGTGCTGGCGATCAATCCGGCGCTGGCCAATCCGTCGGCAGACAATTGCCTTGGCGCCAATGTCGCTGCACTGACGGGTGCCAATGGCGGCGCGGGCGCGTTCGGTGTGGCTACGCCGCTGATCATCGCGGGAATGAACAATCTCGCACAGGTTCGCGACATCGGCAGCACAGGCGATCGGTACAACCAGACAAGCGAGAACTTCGCTGTCTTCACGCATAATATCGTGCATGTCACCGACACGGTCGATCTGACGCTTGGCCTTCGTTACACCAACGAAACCAAGGATTTCCGCGCTGCATTCAGCAATGACAACGTGTTCTGCCCGCAGAGCCGTGCGCTGCTCGACGGCTTGCTCTCGGTCCCGTCGCTTGCTGGGCTCGCAGGCGGCCTGATCTCGCTGTCCTGCCAGGGCAATTCGACCGCCGAGCTCGACGGTGTGACGCTGGCCGATACGCGTGACGAAGACGAGTTCACCGGCACGGCCATCCTCAGCTGGAAGCCCGATCCCGACTGGTTGGTCTATGGCTCCTTCTCGAAGGGCTACAAGGCCGGCGGCTTCAACCTCGATCGGTCGGCGCTCGCCGTGCCGGTGGCTTTCGATGCTGCCACGCTCAACCCGACCGCGCTGCAGTTCGACGCCGAAACCGTCGATGCCTTCGAAGTGGGCGTGAAATATGCCGCCCGCGACTGGGGCTTCAGCATTGCCGGGTTCCGCCAGGAGTTCTCGAACTTCCAGCTGAACACGTTCAACGGTTCGGTCTTCCTGGTGCAGAACATCAATGGCTGCGACAGCGACCTTGGCGGGGCCGACCGCGATGCGGATGGCACCACCGGCGCCTGTGCCGCGGACAACGTTGCCCCGGGCGTCATCGCCCAGGGTTTCGAGTTCGAGGCTTCGCTCAGCCCGATCCGCGACCTGACGATGACGATGGGCGTCACCTATTCGGACACGAGCTACGAGGACAATCTCGTGGGCCAGGACAATGGGTCGCCGCTCGATCCCGCGCTGCGGCTGCTTCCGGGCGACAATCTGTCGAACGCCCCCGAAGTGACCGCCACCGCGTCGCTGAGCTGGACCCCGCCGATCGGCAATTCGGGTCTCTCGGGCCTGTTCTTCATCAATGCGCGCACGACCGACGATTACAACACCGGGTCGGACCTGCTGCATGGGAAGGAACAGGATGCCTATACGATCGTGAACGGCCGTATCGGGATCACCGGGCCGGACCGTCGCTGGGGTGTCGAGCTGTGGGCGAACAATCTGTTCGACGTCGACTACACCCAGGTCGCGTTCAACACGCCGTTCGTGGCACCGCAGCAGACCTATTCGGCCTTCCTCGCCGAGCCGCGGACCTACGGGATCACGGTGCGCGCAGGCTTCTAAACCGCGTTCATCGCGACAAGCAGGGGCCCGGCATCACGCGATGCCGGGCCCCTTTTGCGTGGATGCCACCTAAGCGTCTGACGAGGCTGGAAAACAATGGATTTTCCGGTTTCCGCTACGGCACCGATATCATTGAGCAATTTCGAAAAAGCGGTACGAGCACGCGCGACAGATTTCCTAATATTTACCCCTATCTCTTGACATAAAGGCAAAGAGGGCATTGAATTTCGATTGGAAGGTACGCGGACAAAAGACGTACCCCCGAGGGAGAGACCAATGACCAGATTCACTTTACGCCACAGTTGCGCGCTCGGCGCACTTGCGATTTCGGCTCTGTCGGCGGGCCCTGCCCTCGCCCAGGCGGAGGTCGAAACTGCCGGAGCGGCGAACCAGAACGACAACCGCATCATCGTTACCGGCTCCTATATCCGCGGCACGCCCGAGGATGCGGCGCTGCCCGTGGACGTCTTTACCGCCGACGATCTGGCCGAGCAGGGCGTCGACAGCCCGCTCGAATTCATCAAGGAACTGCCCTCGGTCGGCGCCTCGCTGGGCGACACCAACCAGTTCTCCACCGACGCGCAAGGCTTCCAGGGCGTCGGTTCGCTCAATTTGCGCGGCCTCGGTCCGCAGCGCACGCTGGTGCTGCTCAACGGCAAGCGGACGATCCTGACGCCGGGCGCCGGGTTCGTCGACACGCAGCTGATGCCGCTGTTCGCGCTCGAACGGATCGAACTGCTCAAGGACGGTGCCGGGTCGACCTATGGTTCGGATGCGATCGCTGGCGTCGCGAACTTCATCACCCGCTCGACCTTCACCGGCTTCGAATTGCAGGGCGATTACAATTTCATCGACGGTTCGGACAACAATTACAGCCTCAGCGCGCTGGCCGGGTTCGAGTTCGCCGATTCCGCCAATTTCGTGATTGGCGCAGGCTGGCAGCACCGCAGCGAATTGGGCTCGATCGAGCGCGACTTCGCCAATGTCGGCTACGAGACCAATCCCTCGGCCTATTCTGCGCTGGCTACACCGGGGCTGTTCGCGGTCAGCTATTTCGATACCGGCACCGGCGCGGTGAACACGCAGGTCCGGCCCGACGTCGGGTGTGAAGACCTCGGCGGGACGGTCGACATCGGTCGCTGCTATTTCACCTATGTCCCGTTCGACAACATTACCGAGGACGAGGACCGCTATCAGGTCTTCGGCGAACTCACGATCGACCTCAGCGATACGATCCGCTTCCAGGCCGACGCGCTCTATTCGCGGAGCGAGCTTACCTCGCTCAACTATTCGCCGGCATTCCCACCGACGCAGGGGCCGCGCGGGTCGGGCTTCGTCAGCGCGTTCACAACCTCGCCCGCGAACCCCGGGGTGGCGGCCTTCCTCGACCAGGTCGGGTTGCCGCAGAGCTCGCCTACGGCCCCGATCGTCGCCGTCACCAACGTGCTCTATCGCCCGTTCGGCTTTCTCGGCAATCCGCTCGACCCGGATCGCGGTGCCGGCACGGGCGGTGCGGTCAACGATGCCTTCCGCTTCAGCGGCGGCTTCGAATTCGCGCTCAGTGATACGCTCACTTTGAACGTGGATGGCACGTTCTGGGAATCGGATCGCGAAGCCTATGCCCCCGGCATTATCGGCTCGCGCCTGCAGGCCGCGCTGAACGGCTTCGGCGGTCCCGATTGTACCGGGACCACAGCGGGCGAGAATGGCTGCCTGTGGTTCAATCCCTTTGCCAATGCCGGCCCCGGCAACGGGACGTTCAACATCGACAATCCGTTCTACGTCCCGGGTAACGAGAACAGCCAGGAGCTGGTCGGCTGGCTGCAGGTACCCAACGGCACCCGCGAACAGGAATCGCAATTCGTGTTCGACATGGTCCTCGCGGGCGAAACCGGAATCCAGCTGGGCGGCGGTCCGCTCGCCTTCGCCGTCGGCACCCAGTTCCGCGACACGCGCTATTCCAGCGATCCGATCATCCCGGAATCGAATCTCGACATCAATCCGTGCTTCGTCGAGGGCGATCAGAGCTGTGTCGGCACCACCACCGAAGGGGTGGGTCCGTTCATCTTCCTCGGCGGTTCGCGCCCGGTGAAGCTCAAGCAGGACGTCTATGCGTTCTTCGCCGAAGTAAACGCGCCGATCACCGACCGGCTCGAACTGTCGGCGGCCGTCCGCTTCGAGGATTACGGCAGCCCGATCGGTTCGACGATCAATCCCAAGGGCTCGGCGCGCTTCGAGGTGACCGACTGGCTGACCCTGCGCGGTTCGGTGGGCACCACCTTCCGCGGCCCGCTGGCATCGAACGTGTCGCCCAACTTCGTTACCGCGCTCGAAGGTTTCACTGCGGCAGGCGGCAATTACAAGTCGAAGGACATCTACGGCAATCCAACCGATCTCGATCCGGAAACCGCCTTCACCTACAACATCGGCGCAATTTTCTCGGCGCCGGTCGGCGGCGGCGATCTGACCTTCTCGGTCGACTATTGGTCGATCGATCTAAAAGACCGCATCACGATCACGCCGGGCAATGCGATCGCGAGCTATGTGGGCAATTTCCAGACCACTGGTCAGGAAGAGGTCGACTGTTCGAGCCCGCTGGTCAATCTGGTTACCTTCTCTAACAATCAGTGTATCCAGGGCACCACGCTGGGGATCGACATCAGCCGCGTGCGGACCGATTTCGTCAATGGTCCGGACGTCAAGATCGCCGGTCTCGATTTCGCCTTCGATGCGGAATTCCCGTTGGGCGACAATGCCGAGCTGGGCTTCGGTGCCAATGCGGTGTGGAATCTCGATTACAGCTTCGACGATTTCATCGTGCAGGATGTCAACGTCCAGCCGGCCTATGATGCGGTCGGTTTCGGCAATTACTTCCGCGATCCGAACACGGTGCCGGAATGGCGCGCGAATGCCTTTGTCCGGCTTGGTTTCGGCGATTTCAATGCGCGCTATTCGGTCCAGCATATCGACGGCGTGACCGACGATCGCTGCCTTACCCGCGATCCCTGCTTCAGCACGGCCGGCGGTGTGGGGACCAACTTCGGTGTCGAGAGCGGCTCGTACACGCAGCACGATTTCTCGGTCACCTACGACCTCCAGCTTGCAGGTGCGGATGTGCAAATGCAGGCATCGGTCGACAACTTCACCGATGCCGAACCGGCCGAGGCGCAGCTGCCGCTGGGCTACAACCCGTTCATCGGCAATGCCATCGGCCGCAACTATCGTCTTGGTATCCGGACCCGCTTCTAGGCGGTTCCGGCACCACCAGTTACGAAGGGCCCGGGGCGCAAGCTTCGGGCCCTTCCCATTGCTCACAAAGGAAACCACCATGTCGCCATTCGACCTGACCGGGAAAGTCGCCATCGTCACCGGATCGAGCCGCGGGATCGGCCGCGCCATTGCCGAGGGCCTCGCGGCGCAGGGCGCGCGCGTGGTCATCTCGAGCCGCAAGCAGGATGCCTGCGAGGCGGTCGCCGCCGAAATCAACGCCGCGCATGGCGATGGCAGCGCCGTCGCGATCGCAGCCAGCATTTCGGAAAAGGCACAGCTCGAGGATCTGTTCGTGCAGACCGCCGCCCAGCTCGGCCCGGCCGATATCCTCGTCTGCAATGCCGCGGGCAATCCCTATTACGGGTCGATGGACGGGATCGCCGACGATCAGTTCCGCAAGATCCTCGACAACAATGTCCTGTCGAACCACTGGCTGATCCAGCTTGCGCTGCCCCATATGCGCGAGAAGGGCGACGGGGCGATCGTGATCATCAGTTCGATCGGCGGCTTGCGCGCCTCGACCGAGATCGGCGCCTATTGCATCTCCAAGGCGGCCGACTTCCAGCTGGTGCGCAATTACGCCGCCGAGAACGGCAAGCACGGCATCCGCGTCAACGGCATCGCCCCGGGGCTGGTCAAAACCGATTTCGCCAAGGCGCTATGGGAAAATCCGCAGGCATTGGCCGCGACCGAAAAGGCATTGCCGATGCGCCGTATCGGCGAGCCTGACGATATCGCCGGTGCCGCGGTCTACCTGTCCTCGCCCGCCGCCCGGTGGACCACCGGCCAAACCATCGTTGTCGATGGCGGGGCGACGATCTAGGGCGCTGACATCAGGGTAGTTCGCTGCCGCCGAGCGCCTGCCACAGCACCACCCGCGCCCGCTGCGCCCGGCCCCGCGCTGCCGCCGCACGCTCGCCGCTGGCATCGGCGGCGCGGCGCGCCTCGAGCACTGTCAGGAAATCGGCAAGCCCGGCTTCGTAGCGGGTATTCGCGAGACGCGCGGCGCGCTGCAGATTAGCGGCTTCCTGCGCCACCGCTGCGGCTTCGCCATCGGCTGCCGCGACCAGTCCGTAACCCGCCTCGGCATCGCCCAATGCCGTGAAGACGGCACCGCGATAGCTCTCGAAAGCCGCGCGCTTTTCCGCCGCCGCGCCGTCAATCTCGGCCTGGACCCGGCCAAAGTCGAGCAACGGCCCCGCGATCGTTGCGGCAAGCGAACCGACCACGGATTCGCTATCGAACACATCGCCGATCCCAAAGGCTAAAAGGCCGATCGCGCCCGAGAGGTCGAACACCGGGAAGCGGCGGCGCGCGGTGGCAGCCAGTTCGGCATCCTCGGCCACCAGCGTGGCTGCCGCGGCCAGCACGTCGGGCCGATTGGCGAGCAAGGCGGAAGGCAAGCTGGCGGGCGGTGCGGGCAGTTTGCTGCCAGGCGCACCCAGCGCCAGCGCGCTACGGACCTGCGCCCCGCCCTGTGCGGTCAGTGTCACCAGTCGGCCCAGCAGCCGCGCGCGTTCGCTTTCCAGCGCGGCGAGACGGCTGCGCGAACTAGCGGAGGAGCTTTCGGCACGCACGCGGTCGAAACCGGGCGCAATGCCCGCGCGCTCGCGCACACCGGCGAGCCGCGCCAGTTCCTCCGCCGAGCCCAGATCGTTGCGCACTTCCGCCTCGCGCGCCTGCAGCGTGCGCCAGTCGATCACCGTGGCGGCAATTTCGGCGAGCAGTGCGCTGCGCACCGCACGCGCGCTGGCATCGGCGGCATCCACCCGCGCCAGTGCCGCGCGCTCCTGCGCGCGCAGCCGCCCGAACAGGTCGAGATCCCAGCGCGTGGTCAGATTGGCCGCATAGGACACGCGTTCGGTGTCCAAACTCACCCCGGTCGGCAGGCTTCCGCCGAAGGAATTGGGATTGGTCCGCGTACCGGTGACCGAAGCTTCTACGCCCACGGCGGGCAGGCGCTCGGCCCCCGCGCGGTCGGCCCCGGCGCGGGCCTGCTCGACGCGGGCCGCGGCTTCGGCGAGCGTGGGAGACGACGCGAGCGCCTGCGCCGCCAGCGTATCGAAGGCGGGATCGCCGACAGGCAAAAGCTGGGCCAGCGCAGTGCCGACAGGCGCCTCGGGAGCGAACAGGAAGCTGTCGGGCAGGACCGGAACGGGGGTCGCGACTTCGGGCGGCGGCCCGCCGACGCAAGCGGCCAGCGACAGCGCACTCGCGGCCGTCAGGAGCGCGCGGGGTATCATTCTTCGGCTCCCCGCGCGGCGATATAGGCATCGACCTGCTGGCCGACGCGGAACAGGCCGTCCGCCTCCGGCAGTTCGTAGATCACTTGCAACACGCGAACATCGACGCGTTCGGCCGCGCTGTTGGTGAGAGAGCGCTTGGGCACCACCCGCGGTTCGGCGCGGACGAAGCTGGCCTCGACCTGCCGGTCCGCAGCGCCGCGCGGGCTGACCGTGGCAGGGACGCCAAGCTGGAGCCGCGGGGCCTGTTCCTCATCGATGTCGATGCGCACATGCAGCGGCTGGGTCTGGCCCATCTCGATAAAGGGCTGCGAGCCGCCCCCGCCCATCGTGCTGACATATTCGCCCTTGCGGATATTCACCGCGAGGATTTCGCCCGCGATCGGTGCCCGGACCGTCAGCCGCGCGATTTCGGTCTGCGCCGAACCCGCACGCGCCTGCGCGGCCTGCAAGCGTGCCTGCGCCAGCCTGGCGCGTTCATTGGCCGACGCCGCCTCCCCCTCTGCGCGGATCACTTCGGCGCGGCTGACTGCGGCGGGATCCTCGACATTGCGATACAGCGCAAGCTGGCGCGCGGCGGTCGCGCGTGCGCTCTGCGCTTCGGAAATCGCCGCGCGGGCTTCGGCAATCGCGGCATTGGCTTCGCGCAATTGCGCGCGGACCGCCCGATCATCGACCGTGAACAGCACGTCGCCTTCTTCGACGCGGTCGCCCGGCTCGACCAGCAGCCCGGTGATCAGTCCCGACAGCGCCGAGCCGATCTGGATGGTTTCGCTCGACGGCTCGACCACCCCGGCGCCTGCGACACGGGCCTCGGCGGCGAGGTTCGCCGGTGCATGCGGCGGTTCGCGGCCCGGTTCGGACAGCTCGCGGTCGGGCAGGCCGACCAGGATGAAGATCACCGCGGCAACCAGGCCGACGAGCGCGATTACCGGCAGTGTCTGGCGCGAGAAGCTGAGGTTGTTCCAGTCGAGAGCCATGTCAGTGTCCTTCGGGCATATCGCTGCCGTCGTGGGTGATCCGCCCGTCTTCGAGCACGAGGATGCGGTCGGCGAGGTCGAAAATGCGGTTGTCGTGGGTGACGATGATGCAGGCGCGATCGGGCGCGACGGCGACTTCGCGCAGCAGGTCCATCACCCGGCGCCCTGAAGAAGCATCGAGCGCGGCGGTGGGTTCGTCGCACACCACCAGCCGCGGCTCGTGCACCAGCGCGCGGGCGATCGCGACGCGCTGCTGCTGGCCGCCCGAAAGCTGGCGCGGCAGCTTGTCCGCCTGATCGCCGATGTTGAGCTTCTCGAGCATGGCGACCGCCCGTGCCCGCGCCTCCAGCCGGTCCATTCCCTGCGCGATCAGCGGGACGGCCGCGTTGCTGGCGGCATCGATGGAGGGGATGAGATTGTACTGCTGGAAGATGAAGCCGATGTTCTGCAGGCGAAATTCGATGAGCGCAGTGTCGTCCAGTTCGTAAATGTCGGTGCCGAAGACCTTCACCTCGCCCAGCGTCGGCCACAGAATGCCGCACATGATCGAGATCAGCGTGGTCTTGCCCGACCCGCTTTCCCCCACCAGGAAAGTCAGCTCGCCCGCGCGGATATTGAGATCGATGCCGTGCAGCACGGTAATCGTCTGCTGGCCCGCCTGGAAATCGCGCGTGACGCCGCGCGTGCAGATTGCCGCGTCGGGCTTGCAGCCGCCGATGGCGCTGGTGTCCAGGATCGTACCCATCAGCGGAACACCGAAGCGGGTTCGGTCCGCAGCACATTGCGCAGCGCCAGCCAGCCGGTCAGTGCAAGGATCAGGAAAACCGCGACCATGCTGATCAGCGGGATCTGCCAGGGAATATAGAAACCCTTGAAAGTCGGATTGGCCGAAAAGCCCCAGATGAAGAACACCGTACCGAGCACGCCCAGCCCATAGCCGATCAGCCCGACCAGCCCCGCCTGTACCGCCACCATCCGGCGGATCTTGCGGTTGGTCACCCCGATCGCCTTGAGCGCGCCGAACTGCTTGATATTGTCGCGGATAAACAGGCTGAAGGTCAGCCCGACAATGGCCACGCCGACGATGAAGCCAAGCAGGACGGTGATCCCGAAATTGAGCGGGATGCCCGTATTCTCGATAATGAAGTCGATCCCGTCCTGCGCGAATTCGTCGCGCGTCTGCGCTTTCAGCCCGGTCTCGCGTTCGATCCGTTCGGACAGGGATTTGGCCTGCAGCGGATCTTCGGCGCCCACCAGCACAAAGGACAGGCGATTGCGCGTTCCGGGGACGTAATTCAGCGCCTGGCTGTATTTGGTATAGAGCACCACCGTGCTGGTGAAGCTGGGCGTCGCATCGGCGATCCCGCGGATCACCGCGCGCTGGTCGTTGAGTTCGAGTCGTTCGCCGATCGGCGACTGGCCGGGGAACATGCGAGTCGTGCCGACATCGTCGATGATGACGCTGTCGGGCTGCGAGAGGACATCGGGCGAGCCTTCGATCATGCGCTTGGGCAGGCCGATCAGCGTGGCATCGTCGACCCCGATCACCGCGACCCCTTCGAGATCGCCATCCTTGGTGCGTACGCTCGCCTGCGCGCGGATATGCGGCACTGCCCAGCCCACCCCGGGCACGCTGCGCACCTTGTCGAGCGCGGTGGAAGGCATGGCGTAAGCGACGTCGGTGGTCCGGCTGACCGGGTCCATGACCCAGATATCGGCGCTGGAGACATTGTAGACGCCGCTGGCGCCGCGCTCGATAAGATTGACGAAAATGGTCAGCTGCTGGGTGATCAGCAGCGTCGAAAAAGCGATCCCGAAGACCAGCCCATAGAACTTCTGGGCATCCCCGGTGAGCATCCTGATCGCGATCCAGAGCACGTTCGCTTGCCTTCGCCTGACCATTCGTCCATTATTGAACGAAGACGTTCAATTGAACGGAGGCGTTCAGATTGTCAAGTAACGAACCGAAGCGCACCGGGCGTCCGGCCGACGAGGCCAAACGCGAGGCGATCCTGGCCGCCGCAGCCGCCAGCTTCTTCGAGCACGGGTTTGCCGCCAGTTCGATCGAGCAGATCGCGGCCGATGCGGGCGTTTCGAAAGTCACGATCTACAACCGGTTCGGCGACAAGCGCGCGTTGTTCGCGGCGGCGGTCGAGGTCGAATGCGAACAGATCCGGGGCAGCCTGCAAGTCCCCGAAGTCGCCTCGGGCAGTCTGCGCGACCGGCTGACCGCGGTGGGCGAGGCGATGGTCGCGTTCACATCGCGGCCCAAGATGGTCCAGTTCGAACGGCGCATCGCGGCCGAGACCGAGCATGACCCGGCGGTTGGCGAAGCCTTCCTCGAGGCCGGCCCGCATCGCATGAAGGAGTCTTTCGCGGCGCTGATCGCCGCGATGCACGAAGCGGGGGAAGTCGATGTCGCCGACCCCGCGCTCGCCGCCGAACAGTTCGCCGGCATGTGCAAGGGAATGGGCGATCTCGAACGCCGCTTCGGCGCGCCCGCCGACCCGCAGCGCAATCGCGAGCGGATCGCCGGCGCAGTCGAGGTATTCTGCCGCGCCTATGCCCGCGATCCGTCCTGCGAGACCGAGGCGGGGAGCTAGTTCTCCAGCGAGATCGAGATCCGGCGGTTGCGCGGATCGGTAGGGTCGCCCGCGATCAGCGGTTCGGTATCCGCAACCCCTTCGATCCGCCGGAAGCGCTCGCGCGAAATTCCGTGGCGGATGAGATCCTGCCGCGTCGTTTCCGCGCGCCCGGCCGACAGCGACCAATTGTTGACCCGCGTCGGATCGCGATATTTGAGCGCATCGGTATGGCCGCGCACGGTGATCTTGCCGCCTTCGGGCGCGATCGCCTCGGCGACGAGATCGAGCAGGTCGCGGGCATCGGTGGTGAGGACCGTCGTGCCGAGCGAGAACATCGAGAAATCGGCATCATCGACCAGGTCGATCCGGATGCCGGTGGTGGTGTTGATCATCCGCACCTGGCGCATCAGCCGCTTGAGCCGTTCGCGGTCGGCGACCGCTTCGGTCACGCGCTGCTGGATACGCTTGATACTCGCCGCGCCTTCCTTCGGCCCGCCCGTCGCATCGCGCGGAACGGTCAGGGTCTGCGTCCCCGTCTGCCCTGCGGCGTGCGGGTAATTGTCGACATCGACCAGCGACGAACCGCCCAACACGCCGTCGGCGCCCGCGCTTTGTTCCTTGGTCTTCACCAGCGTCGGAGTGAAATAGTCCGCCAGCCCCTTGCGCTGGTCCTCGGTGGTTGCACCGAGCAGCCAGAGCAGCAGGAAGAACGCCATCATCGCGGTGACGAAATCGGCATAAGCGACCTTCCATGCGCCGCCATGGTGTCCCGCCTCGACGACGGTCACCTTCTTGACGATGATCGGGGCCGGATCGTTGCGACCCGCGGCGGAGCTGGCCATCCTACCTACCCCGCAGCGCGTCGAGGAGTTCGTTCAGCCCCGGCCGCACCGTATGACCCAGACCCGACCGCGCGCTTTCCACCACCAGCGGCTGCGGATGGCCGTAAAGCGAGGCGATGATCACCTGCTTGACCGCGTGGAAGATCTGTTCGTCCTGCTCGAGCACCTGCTTGAGCCGGCCGGCGAGCGGGCCGACGATGCCATAGGCAAGCAACACGCCGAGGAAGGTCCCGACCAGCGCCGCGCCGATCATCTTGCCGAGGATTTCAGGCGGCTTGTCAATCGAGCCCATGGTTTTCACCACGCCCAGCACCGCCGCGACGATGCCCAGCGCGGGGAGCGCATCCGACAGCGTTTCGAGATTGTGCTGCGGTTCGCGCAATTCGTGGAAATGCGTCTTCATCGCATTGTCCATCACCTCTTCGACCGCATGCGTCTCGAGCGTGCCGGAGGATACCACCAGCAGCGTCAGCGTGTCGCAGATCAGCGCAACGAGCGCGGTATTCTTGAGCAAATTGGGATAGGCGCTGAACACGGTGGAATTTTCCGGCTCCTCGAGATGGCTTTCGAGCGCCACGGGTCCATCGTTCTTGAGCATGCGCATCAACTGCGTGGTCAGGGCGATCGCATCGATATGGTCCTGCTTGTCGTGCTGGGGCCCCTTGAAAATCTTCCCGAAGGCACGGCCGATCGCCTTCAGCCCGTCGAGCGAATTGCCCGCGACCATCGCGCCGATCGCGGCGCCGCCGATGATCAGCATTTCATAGGGCATGGCGGCCATCACCGGGCCGAGCGCGCCGCCGCTGAGCATGAAGCCGCCAAACACCATGACGAGCAGAACAACGATGCCGATAATCGCGTACATTTGAAAAATTCCTTCTGAAGGCGCGATCAGCGCAGCATTGAGAACAGCGAGAGATTGGCGAGGCGCACGAAGCTGGCCTGGGTCGCCTCGAGAACCGTCAGCGTTTCCTGAAGTCGGCTCATCGTGACCGCGATATCCGCGCCGCCGACGCTCGTGCGTTCGTCGGCAATGCGTTCGGTGTTGATTTCGCGGCGCTCGGTCATGAGGTCGATCCAGTTGAGCCGCGAGCCGACGACGGTCTGCGCCGTGGTTACCTTTTCAAGCCCCCGGTCGAGATCGGCGAGCGCCGCCGAACTGGCATCGGCTGCCGCCTGGCCGCCGCCTGCCAGCGCAATCGCGAGGCCATCGAGCACCGCGAACAGATCGGTCGGCCCGGAGGCGGCGTCGAACTGAAAGATTTCCGGCCCGGTCAATCCGGGGACCACCGATTGCCCTTCGCCTATTTCGAGCGGCGTGACGGCGGCGGTGCCGACGAATTGCACGCCGTTGCCGCTGCCATTGTCGACATAGGCCTGGCCCGCGGCCTGCCCCCCGAAGAGCGCGTGCCCGGTGATGTTGCGGCTATTGCCGAGCAGCACCAGGTTTTCGCGCAGGCTCGCCACTTCCACGCCGATGGCGGCGCGCTGGTCATCGTTAAGCGTGCTCACTGTCGCCTGCACGGCCAGTTCGCGCACCCGCATGACGATATCGGCAATCGAGCTGAGCGTCTGGTCGGTAAGCGCGAGATCGGCCTCGGCGAGCTCCGAATTGCGCGTGTCGACGCTGGTAATGCGTTCGGTGCGTGCGAGCATCCGCAACCGCGCAGCGGCCACCGGATCGTCCGACGAGCGTTCGAGCCGTTCGCCCGTCCCGATCTGCTGCTGCAGCGTTTCGGCCTGCGCGCGCAGGCTGCCGATCTGGCGGGTGCTGCGTTCGTAGAACGCCCCGGTGCTGAGATTGATCATCGCCCGATCCCCAGGAGAGTGTCGAAGATATCGCTGGCCGCCTGCATCGCCCGCCCCGAGGCCTGGAAGGCCTGCTGGAAGCGGATCAGATTGGCGGCTTCGGAGTCGAGATCGACGCCCGATTGCTGTTCGAGCGAGATGCGCGCGGAGGACGCGATCGTTTCGAGCGCGCTCTGCGTGACATTGCGCCCCGCGACCTTGCTCGACACGTCGAACAGGATCCCGCTGAGTTCCTGCGCCGGATCGAGCGCAGCCAGCGACTGGCGCAGCGCGTTGAGATTGGCATCATCGCGGCTGGAGGCCCCCGCCCCTGCGGGCGCCGTCGCCAGACCGCGGCCCTCGCTCATGACGACGCGCAGCGTCCCGGCGGTATTGCCGGAGAAGATCGGTTGCCCCTGCGTGCCGTCGAGCGCGACGCCCGCGGCCTGTGCATTGTTCACTGCATCGGCGATGGTCGCCGCGACCGTATCGAGACGGGTGCGGACCGCCGCCAGTTCGGTCAGCGCGAGCGATGCGCCCGCGAGGCTGCCCGAACCCGGGCTCACCGCCTGGCCGTCGACTGCGAAGCTGAGCGTTCCGTCGGCAGCGGTGTCCGAGGTCAAGGTCCCCGCGTTGCCGCCCTGGACGAAACTGCGCGGAGGATTGGTGCCCAGCGAAACCGCGACGGTTCCGTCTGCGGCGAAACTCGTCGTGAGCGCGGTGAAGCCCGACAGGCGTTCGAGCAACTGGTCGCGCTGGTCGAGCAGTGCCGCGCGGTCGCTGCTGCCGCTGCCCGCGCGCGTCAGCCGCAGGTTCACCCGTGCCAGTTCGCCGCCGATGATGTTGGCATCGGATATCTGCGCTTCGGCATCGAAGCGCAGGCCATCGCCCACCGCATCGAAGCCCGAGGCGGTGATGTTGAACTTGTTCGCCAGCGTCGAGGCTTCGGCGACCACTGCGGCACGCCGCGAAGGATCGACCGGATCGCCGGCAAGCTGCTGGAGCGCGGCCTCGAATTCGACGATCGAGGTGAACACGCCCGATTGTTCGAGCGCGCTTTCCATATTGCTCAGGCCCGTCAGTTCGACATTGGCGCGCGCGAGATCGCCCGAGGTGCGGCGCACTTCGCCCTGGAGGAAGGCATCGGCATTGCGGCGGATTTCCGCGACACGCGCACCCGACAGCGAGATATCGCCAATCCGCCCCGCCCCGCCCGAGGCCGAGACTTCCTCGATCCGCAGGCTGCGCCGGACATAGCCGTCGCTCGACGCATTGGCGATGTTCTGCGCGGTAACGTCGAGCGCGCCGCGCGCCGCGCGTGCGCCGCTGGCGGCGATCGAGAGGAGATCGGAGGCCATCAGCGCTCACCCTGCGGGAGGAAGTGCGCCAATTGCTGTTCGATCGCATGGGCGAAGCCAAGCTGGCCGGATTCGGCCGTGACTTCGGCGAAGCGCGCATCGCGCATCTCGCGGAAGGTTTCCTCGCCCTCGCCGCCGAACAGGTCGTTGCCGCCGAAATCGGTGCTGCGCGCGCTCGACAGCATCTGCCGCAGCAGGATCGCTTCGAACTGCTGCGCGGCCTGCCGCAATTCCTCGCGGATCGGCGAGGCTTCGCGCTCGGGCAGCGGTTTCGCACCGGCCAGATTGATGGGATAAGTCGTCATATGATCACGAGCTCCGCGGTCAGCGACCCGGCCTGCTTGAGGCCTTCGAGAATGGCGACCAGATCGGCCGGGCTGGCCCCCAGCGCGTTGAGCGCATCGACCACTTCGGCGAGCGAGGCACCGGGGCCGACGCGCGACACGACGCTGCCCTCCTGGCGCGCGGTGATCGTGCTGTCGGGTTCGAGCGCGGTCTGGCCGCGGGTGAAGGGTTCGGGCTGGACCACGAGCGGGTTCTCGTCGATCCGCACCACCAGGCTGCCATGGCTGATCGCAGCCGGCGCCAGCCGTACCGCGCTGGAGATGACGATGGTGCCGGTCCGGCTGTTGATCACCACCTTGGCCGCGCGTTCGGCCGGGTTGATGTCGAGCATTTCGATATCGGCCATGATTTGCGCGCGCGTGTTGGCGCCCGGGGGCAGCATCAGCGCCAGCGTGACGCCGTCCTCGACCAGCGCCATGCCGGGATAGACGGCGTTGATCGCATCACGCACACGCGAGATGGTGAGGAAATCGGCTTGGTAGAGGTTCCAGCGCAGCACTTCGGTGAAATCGAAATTGCTCGCCACCGCCTGTTCGACGCTGGCGCCATCGGCAATGCGGCCCACGGTCGGGACATTGACCGTCAGCTTCGATCCGTCCTGCCCCGATACACCCAGACCGCCGACCGCGAGGTTGCCCTGCGCCATCGCGTAGATCTGTCCGTCGGCCCCATAGAGCGGGGTCATCACCAGCGCGCCGCCGCGCAGCGACTTGGCCTTGCCCATGGTCGAAACGGTCACATCGATCCGCTGGCCGGGCTTGGCAAAGGCAGGCAATTCGGCAGTGATGATCACCGCCGCCGCATTCTTGAGCGCCGGATTGACCCCCGGCGGAAGCTGAAGGCCGAGACGGCCCGACACGCCGCGCATGGCCTGGGTCGCATAGGCGAAATTGTCATCGCCCGACCCGTCGAGCCCGACGACGATGCCATAGCCGGTGAGCTGGTTCGAACGGACCGACTGGAACTGGCCGAGGTCGCGCACGCGCTCGGCAGCTGCCGGAACTGGCAGCAGCGCGAGCAGGGCGACGAAGAAGAGAGCGAAACGGCGGATCATGGTGACTATCCTCAGAAGGGCGAAATCGCGCCGAAGAAGCGCGACAGCCAGCCTTCGCGGCTGGCGCGCTGGACCGAACCGGCGCCCGAATAGGAAATCCGCGCATCGGCCACGCGGATCGACGGGATCCGGTTGTCCTGATCGATATCGGAGAGGCGGATGATGCCCGAAAGCTGCACCCATTCCTCGCCCTGGCTCAGCTGCATGACCTTTTCTCCGCGCACCAATGCCGTTCCGTTGGGACGGACCTCGGCAATGGTGACGGTCAGATCGGCCCGGATCGAACTGGCCTGAGAGGCATCGCCCGATCCCTTGAACGACGCGCGGCCCGAGGCATTAAGGTCGCTGTCGTCGATGCCGACGAATTCGGGCAGCGACAGGCCGATACTGCCATCGCGCTTGGTCGAACCGCTGGTCGATTTGGACGTCTGCGTCCGCTCGACCAACACGATGGTGACGATGTCGCCAACCCGCGCTGCGCGGTTGCCGTAATAGAGCGGCGCATAGCCGTGGCTGGCTTGGTAGATGGCCCCGTCGTGATGGCGCGCCGGCGCGGCCTGCGGTGCGGGCGGAAGGACCGCAGCGAACCCTTCGGGGCGCGAGGCGCCGCCGCCGCAGGCGGCCAGGGCGAGTGTCAGCGGGGCAAGACAGAAAGCGGATTTCATGGCGAACGTCCTCACAGCGTCTGGTTGGCGTTGCGCAGCATTTCGTCGACGGCGGAAACCATCTTCGAGCTGATTTCATAGGCGCGCTGGCATTCGATCATCTCGACCAGCTCCTCGACGATATTGACGTTCGAGGCTTCGAGCATGCCCTGGCGTAAATTGCCGCGACCGTTCTCGCCGCCCGGCGCCAGTTCGGCTGCGCCGCTGGCAGCGGTTTCGACGAGGAAGTTGTCGCCGATCGCCTGCAGGCCTGCGGGATTGGTAAAGCGGGCCACCTGGATCTGGCCGAGCTCGGCAGGTTCGGCCTCGCCGGGGATCGCTGCAGATACGGTACCGTCGGGCGATACCGCCACCGCGGTCGCGCCTTCGGGAATGGTGATCGCCGGCTGCACGGCATAGCCCTGCTGGGTGACCAGCTGTCCTTCGGCGGACTGGGTGAAATTGCCTGCGCGGGTATAGCCGATCCGGCCACCGGGCAGTTCGACCTGGAAATAGCCATCGCCGTCGAGCGCGAGGTCATAGGCGTTGCCGGTCGTGCTGAGCGCGCCCTGCGTCATGATCTGGCTGGTCGACTGGACCGCCACCCCGGTGCCGAGGTTGAGCCCGGTGGCATAGGCGGTTTCGCCCGACGAGCGCTGGCCCGCGACCCGCGCATCCTGATAGGCGAGCGTGGCGAAATTGGCGCGGTCGCGCTTGAAGCCGGTGGTGCCGACATTGGCGAGGTTGTTGGCGATGACGCGCATGCGCGAATCCTGGGCCTCGAGCCCGGTGCGGGCGACCTGAAGGGCTGAAGTGGGCATGGTCTATCCTTTCCCTGATTAGCCGAGGCGCATGAGCTGCGCGCCGCTTTCGTCGATTTCGCGTGCGGTCGCGATGACCTTGCTACGCATGGCGAAGAGGCGCTGGGCATCGATCATCTCGACCAGCACTTCGGTGGTTTTCACATTGGAGCCTTCGACCGCGCCGACTGTGACGGTGGCCGCTTCGTCGGTCGGCAGGATGCCGCCGCCTTCGACCCGAAAGAGGCCGTCGAGCCCCTTGCTGATCGGCGAACCCTGCCACGCCGCCAGCTTGATCCGGCCGATTTCGGCGGGTGGCTGGTCGGGCGTGGCGGGATCGGCCAGCGTGATCGTGCCGTCGGGCGCGATCGCGGGAAAGCCGGTCGGCGGAATAGTGATCGGGCCGGTATCGCCCAGCACCGGCAGCCCCTCGCCATTGACGAGCAGGCCGGTGGCCGAAACCGACAGGTCACCGCGCCTTGTATAGGCCTCGGTCCCGTCGGTGGCCTGCACCGCCATCAGCGCATCGGTCGCCATCGCGATATCGAGATCGCGCCCGGTCTGGACGATTTCGCCTGCGGCCATATTCGCGCCGCGCACGCGGGCGGTCTGCATCGCGCGCGCCTCGTTGGGCTGGCCCTCGATGGTGACGGCGCGCTGGTCGAGCATTTCGGCACGGAACCCGAGCGTGTTGGCATTCGCCATATTGCTCGCGATGACGCGCTGGCTGTCCATCGACGCCCGCATGCCCGAAAGCGCGGTATGGATGAGGCGGTCCATCGCGATCAGGTCCGCAGGTTGATGACGGTCTGCGAGATCTGGGTCGCGGTGTCGATCGCCTTGGCATTCGCCTGGAAGTTACGCTGGGCGGTAATCAGCCCAACGAGTTCCTCGGCGATGTCGACGTTCGAACGCTCGAGCGCGCCCGAGAGCAGCGAGCCATTGGCGCCCGAGCCGGGCGAGCCGTAGCTTGCCGGACCCGACAGGCCGGTGCCTTCCCAGTTGGCCGAGCCGACCTTCTTGAGGCCGGTAGGCGAAATGAAGTTGGCCAGCGCGACCCCGCCGACCGGCTCGACCGAACCGTCGGTATAGGAGGCCTGGACCACGCCCGTGCTGGAGATGGTAACCCCGGCGAATTCGGCGCCCGCGGCATTGGTCTGCGGGACTGCGGCATCGCTGATCGCGTTGCCCGTCACTGCGCCATTGGCATCGACCGCGAACAGCTGCAGCCGGTTGCCTGCACTGTCGGCGATATGCCCGGTCTCGGTCATCGTGAACGAGCCTGCGCGGGTATAGAGCGTCGAGCCGTCGGCGGGCGAGCGCATGGTGAAGAAGCCGTCGCCGGTCAGCGCGAGATCGAGCGCCGAACCGGTCTGTTCGACCGGGCCGAGCGAGAAGTTCTGTGTGATCGATTCCACCGATGCGCCGATCCCCTGGATCATGCGCGGGTTGGTCAGCGCCGAACCGGCGACGATTTCGGAGAATTCGGTGCGGCTGCGTTTGAAGCCGTAAGTCTCCGAGTTGGAAATATTATGCGCGATCACGCCAAGCGAGGTCTGCGCATTCTTCATGCCGTTGAGCGAGGTATAGAAGGACATCGAATGTCTCCCTGATCAGATTTCGGTGGCGGTCTGGGTGGTGACGATCAGCTGGTCGAGCTTGTCCGCGATCTGCTCGAGCATGGCATTGGTTTCCGACACGCCGGCGAGCGAGGAGAACTGCGCCATCTGGGCGAGCATTTCCTTGTTATCGACCGGATCGAACGGATCCTGCTGCTGCATCTGGACGGTCAGCAGGCGCAGGAAATCGCCCTGCCCTAGTGCGTCCATGCCGCGGCCGGATGTGGAAGTGGTGGAAGCGACCGGCGAGGTCGTCTGGGTGGTTATGGTGGTCATTTCATTCTCATCGTTTCGAGCATGAGCTGCTTGGCGGTCGACATGGCCTCGACCATGTTGCGGTACTGGCGCGAGGCTTCGAGCATCTCGACCATCTCGGCGTTCTCATCGACGGGGGCTTCCCAGACATCGCCGTTCTCGTCGGCGAGCGGGTGGCCCGGATCGTGGCGGCGGATCGGCGCGACATCTTCGCGCACCACCCCGCCGACGCGGACCGACGAAAGCCCCGAAGCACGGTCGAGTTCTTGCTCGAACACCGTGCGCATCGGGCGATAGGCTTCTTCCTCGCTGCCCGAGACCGAACCGGCATTGGCCAGGTTCGACGCCGCAGTGTTCATCCGCACGAGCTGCGCGGACATGGCGCGGTGGCCGACCTCGAAGAAGGATGTGGGGCCCGCCATCGTCATTCGCCCCGGATCGCGCGGGTGACGGTTTCGACCCGTCCGCGCAGGAAGTTGAGCGTAGCGGTGTAGGCCACCGCGTTTTCGGCAAAGGCCGCCTGTTCGGTCGACATCTCGACCGTGTTGCCGTCGAGGCTGGCCATGGTCGGGATACGGTACTGGATCGCGCCGTCGGTCGCGCGGTCAGCCTGCGCACCGCCAAGGCGTGCCTGCAGCGCGGCAGCAAAGTCCACGTCGCGGGCCTTGTATCCGGGCGTCGCCGCATTGGCGATATTCGAACCGAGCACACCCATGCGCTGCGACCGGATCTCCAGTGCCGCCCCGTGAATGCCGAACAAACCTTCGCTCATATGAGCCTCCGCAAAAATATACGGGAGATGTTCAGCAAGGGGCGTGCCAAAACCCGATTGCCGGGGCCCGGCAGGCGAAACCGGCAGGATGTGGCAAGGTCTTGCCGGAAAGCGGCAAAGTTCGGCTGCCGGATAAATCCTGCCCGGCTTGCGCCGTTCTGGGTCGGCAAGGAGTAGCTACCCCATGTTGGAAACCTGGTTCGATCCCGCAGCGATCGCCATCGTCCTCGTCGGCACGCTCATCGCCACGCTGCTGCGTTGCGGTGTGGCGGACAGCCGGATTGCCCTCGGCGCGCTGCGCGGATTGTTCGAACGGGCGTTCGACGTGGCGCGCGCCAAGAGCGAACTGGCCCTGCAGATCCGCGAGATTGCCGATGACGGCTTTATCCGCGCCGAGCCGCATCATTTCGGCGATAGCGAATTCGACAGCCTGTCCGATCTGATCATCAGCCAGCGCTCGATCCAGTCGCTTCACGGCGAACACCAGAAATTCAAGGAAGCGCGGCTGGCCAATGCGCAGACCGCGGTGCGTGTGTTCGACTGTGCGGCGGAACTGGCGCCGGTACTGGGTCTGGCGGGCACGCTGATCGCGCTGGGCCAGGCGCAAGGCGCGGCAGCGCAGGATGCCGGCCTGGTCGGCGCCATCGCCATGGCGGTCGTCACCACGCTCTACGGCCTCCTCGCCGCGAACTTCCTTTTCGCCCCGCTGGGCGCCGCAGTTGCGCGCAAGTCGCGGCAGGAAGAGCGCGACCGCGATGCGGTTCTCGAATGGCTCGCCCGCGGGATCCGCCAGACCGGCGTGGCCGGCGGCACTCCGCACAGCGAACGCGAAGCGGCATGATCCTGCGCGCGGCTTCGGGCTGGCAGACGGTAACCGCGGATCTCGCGCTGATCCTGTTCCTGATCACGGCACAGGCGGTGCGCGAGCCTCCCGCTCCGCCGTCACAGGTGGAGACCGGGGTCGAGGCTGAGACCGAAGCCGCGGAACCTGCGCCGGTGACGTCCTCCGCGCTCGCGCTGCACAAGCCCGCCCCGGGCGAAAGCGTGCAGGAATGGCTGCGCGCCACGGTCACCGACGAGCGGCAGGTGGCAACGATTTCGATCGGCTATGCACCCGGGCAACGTGAAGAGGCCCTTGCCGAAGGCGAGCGTCTGCTGGGTGAAGCCGAGGCCGCGGGCGTCGCCGCCCGGCTGATTGCCATGCCGAACAGCTCCGACGACATCCTCCTGTCGGTCGATTACCTCCGCCCGGCGCCGGATGGCACGAACCTTGCTCCATAACCGCGAAGACCCCCATGCCGGGGGTGGTTTCGCGAACCGGAGTCAGGATCGACCATGCGTCACACATTGCCCCTAACACTCGCCGCCGCGCTTTTTGCGAGCGCCGCCGCCGCCGCAGCGCCGATGGACCTGTCGATCATCGACCGCGCGGTCACCGATTTCACCGGCGCCGATATCGGCCAGCCGGGGGGCGCCAAGCTGCCCGTCGATCGCCGCCTGCGGCTGACCGCCTGCCAGGCGCCGCTCGACCTGCAATGGTTCGGCCGTGACCAGCGCTCGGTCCAGATCGCCTGTCCGACTGCCGGCTGGCGCATCTATGTCGCGGTCGATGGCGGTTCGGGCAGCAGCCGCTATGCCGCCGCCGCCGAATATGGCGAAACGATCGTCGCGCGCGGCGAGAACGTCAGCATCCTCGTGCGCGGCAAGGGGTTCACCCTCACCCGGCAGGGGTCTGCCGTCGAGGATGGCGCGCGGGGCGAATGGATCAAGGTCCGCGCCACCGGCCAACGCACCGAAACGCTGCGCGCCATGGTGATCCGCCCGGGCCAGGTCGGCATCGATTTGCCGTAAGCGGCAAAATTATTGCCGGGGAGTTAAACCCGCGCATCGATCGCCGTTCTGTTGGTCAACCAGCTTATGGAGCGAAACGATGCGTATTGTCGGATTGCCGGAATTCTCGGGAGCAGTGGTGCGTCCAGGCGCAGCAATTACCCCTGCAGGGAAGATTTCTCCCGCGCAGAAGGTTGCCGCCGAAGCGCGCCAGGCCGAAGCTCCCATAGCGACATCGCGCGTTTCCGCCGGCCCCGAGGGCCCTGTCGACCACGACCGCGTGGCCGATATCCGCAAGGCGCTGGAAACCAATTCCTACCCGCTGATCCCGACCGAGATCGCCGATGCGATCATCGCTGCGGGCATGTATGGAAAGGTCGGGAAATGACCCGCAAACAGCAGACACTGGCTACCCTGCAACAGATGCTCGCACTTTTGCAGGGTGAGCGGCAGGCGCTTGCCGCACTCGACCTCGATCGCATCGTTGCCTGCACCAATGGCAAGCTCGACCTGTGCGCCAAACTGGACGTGGTCGAACAGGACAGCCTCGATGAAGAATGCCTCGGTGTGCTCGACGCGGTGCGCCGCCTCAACGAGATCAACCGCCGCCTGCGCAACCTGATCGCCAGCAATGTCCAGAACCGTCTCGGCGCACTGGCCGGCAGTAGCGAACCCTACGCCGCGCTGCCCCGCCAAGGCATCAGCGTCGCGCTCGCCTGATAGCGGCACCAATTCCTAGCCAGAAATTTGGCACGGACCTTGCTGAACAACCGGGAACGCAATTCCCGGAGGTTTCGTGCCTACAGTCAGTCCAGTCCAGAATGCCGATGTGCAGGGTGCAATCGCCCGCGCCGCGACGCGGACGGGTGTCGATTTCGATTACCTGCTGGCACAGGCCCGGCTCGAATCCGGGCTCGACCCCAGCGCCAAGGCCCAGACCTCGAGCGCGTCGGGTCTCTATCAGTTCATCGATTCCACCTGGCTGCGCACGCTCGACCGGCATGGCGCCAAACATGGCATGGACTGGGCCGATGCGGCGATCGCGCCCAATGGCCGCGTGGCCGATACCGCCACGCGCCAGCAACTCCTCTCGCTGCGCTACGATGCCGATGCCTCGTCGCTGATGGCGGCGGAGCTGACGCGCGAGAACGCCGCGGGCCTGCGCTCCAGCCTGGGGCGCGACGCCGAACCGGCAGAACTCTATCTCGCGCATTTCCTCGGGCTTGGCGGCGCGCAGAAATTCCTTGGCGCGCTGGACAGCAATCCCGACCAGTCGGCCGCGGCACTGATGCCGCAGGCCGCGCGTGCCAACCGCTCGATCTTCTACAGCGGCGGATCGCCGCGCTCGGTCGGCGAAGTCATGACGCTGATGCGCGACAAGGTAACGGCAGCTTATGGCGACATGCCGATGCCCACCGGCGGCAATCGTGTGGAATTCGACCCGGCGCGCTTTGCCGCCCATGCGCCCGCCAGCACCAGCCGGCCCAGCCGCGGCAGCCTTGCGCTGCCCGCCCTCCCCGGGTCCGGGGGTCCGCGTCCGTCAATGGCCGACACGCTGCGCAACACCTTTGGCGAAGGCGGCGCCGGTACAGGCCGCGCGAATGAGCATATCGCCGCCGCCTATGGCAAGTTCAGGGCGTTCGGCCTGTGAACCCGCTCCGCTTCATCAACCCCGGCCTCGCGCTGCCGATCGGGATCCTGACGATCATCCTGCTGATGGTCGTGCCGATCCCGGCAATGCTGCTCGACGTCTTCTTTGTGCTCAACATCGCCTTGTCTGTGTCGGTCCTGATGGCCGCCATGAACGCGCAGAAACCGCTCGATTTCTCCTCTTTCCCCTCGGTCCTCCTGTTCGCCACGCTGCTGCGGCTCGCGCTCAACGTGGCATCGACGCGGATCGTCCTGCTCAACGGGCATGAAGGCGGCGCTGCGGCGGGCAAGGTCATCGAGGCCTTCGGCGCCTTCCTCATCGGCGGCAATTTCGCGGTCGGTATCTTCGTCTTCCTGATCCTGATGATCATCAATCTGATGGTCGTCACCAAGGGCGCGGGGCGCGTCTCCGAAGTCTCCGCCCGCTTCACGCTGGACGCATTGCCCGGCAAGCAGATGGCGATCGACGCCGATCTCGCCGCCGGGCTGCTCACCGCCGACGAAGCCAAGGCCCGCCGCCGCGAAATCGCCACCGAGGCCGATTTCTACGGTTCGATGGATGGTGCCAGCAAATTCGTGAAGGGCGATGCCGTCGCCGCGCTGCTGATCCTGCTGATCAATGTGATCGCAGGCCTGGTGCTGGGCATGTCCACCCACGATCTCTCGGCGGGCGACGCGGCCAGCTTCTACATCACGCTGGCGGTGGGCGATGCGCTGGTCGCGTCGGTGCCGGCACTGCTGCTGTCGATCGCGGCTGCGGTTATCGTCACCCGGGTTTCCGATGCGCGCAATCTGACCGATCAGATCAGCGGGCAATTGTCCGATCCGAAGATCTGGCTGCCGGTCGCCTGCATCCTGTTCATCATCGGCTGCATTCCCGCGATGCCGCAATCGATCATCCTGCCGCTGGCGGCGGGGGCGTTCTGGCTGTGGAACAGTCTGCGCAAGCGGGAAGAGGCGGAATTCAACGTTCCCGAGGCGGTGGTCATCCCCGATCCGGCGCATATCGCGATCGACGAGGTCACCGACCAGACGCTGGTTACCATCCAGCTCGGCTATGGCCTTATCCACCTGACCGACGAGAAACACGGCGCCACGCTGATCGCGCGGCTGACCGGGCTGCGCAAGCAGATGTGCCAGACCTTCGGCTTCATCGTGCCGCAGTTCCGGATCGAGGACAGTTTCGAAGTCGATCCCGACAGCTACCGGATCACGCTTGGCGGCGCGGCGATCGGCGGCGGCAAGATCAAGCCGCACCATCTGCTCGCCATCGATACGGGCGATGTCATGCACTCGCAGGCGGTCCCCGGCGAAGCGACGATCGACCCCAGCTTCGGCTGCCCAGCGCTGTGGATCGACGCGGGTTCGCGCGACCTTGCGGTGGCCGAGGGCTATCTCGCGGTCGATCCCGAAAGCGTCATCGCCACGCAGATCCACCAATTGCTCGCCGTCAGGGCGCAGGATTTGCTCGGCCCCGACCAGGTCCGCGACCTGATCGACCATTTGCGTGGCCGCCATGGCCAGCTGATCGAAACGATCACCCCGCAGCCGCTGTCGCTCGCGGCGGTGACCCGGCTGCTCAAGGCGCTGCTCGCCGACGGAATTTCGCTGCGCCATTCGCTGCGCGTCTTCTCGAGCCTTTCGCTCGCGGCGCAGCAGACTACCGAGCACGACCGCCTGATCGACATCGTCCGCGCCGACCTGGGTGCGATGATCGTCGCCGAGGCCTGCCCGCCCGATGCCAAATTGCCGGTCATCACGCTGGCCGCCCAGCTCGAGGACATGGTCGTCGGCGGGCTGCAGGACCCGGCTTCGGGCGAGATCGTGATCGAGCCCGACCTCGCCCGCTCGATCGGCGAGCGTATCGCCACCATCGTGGCACAGCGCGACCCCGCCGCAACCCGGCCCGCGCTGATCGTCCAGCCGCGCGCCCGCCGCGCGCTGACCGCGCTGCTGCGGCTGCGCGCACCGCACTGCCTGGTGCTGTCGATCAACGAACTCCCCGCTGCCCAGCCGATCGAAGTGATCGCGGTGGTCGGCGACGAAGCGCCCGCCCAACCTGCCCAACTCGGCCATGAAACGGAGGCCCTCGCGGCATGAAGTACGACCACTCCCATTTCAAAGCGCAGCGCGCCTATGCGAGCGAGATCAACGAGCGGATCGGAAACTTCCTGCCGATGGTCCGCAAGCTGGCCTGGTATTACGAAGGCAGTTGCGGCGCATCGGTCGATGTCGACGATTTGCTCCAGGCGGGAATGATTGCGCTGACCGAATGCGCGCAGCGCCACGACCGGCCGGGCGAGGACGGCTTTGCCGCCTATGCCAAGATGCGCGTGCGCGGGGCGATGATCGACCTGTTACGCGGGCAATCGCCGCATGCGCGCGGTGCCGCAGCGCAGCGCCGGCGGATCGATGCGACCATGGACCGCCTGCGCAGCGCCTTGGGGCGCGATCCCTCGGCCGAGGAGATGGCGCAGGAACTGCATGTTTCAGTGGGGGAATATCACGATATGCGAACACAATTGGCGACGCGGGTCGTGGATCTGGAGGACTGTTATTCGGACTCCAATCCGGCCTTCGGTTCGACCGAGCCCGATGCCGAGGCACGGCTGCTCGAAGCCGATGACCGGACGGCGCTCGCCGAAGCCATCGCGCAGCTTCCCGAGAGGTTGCAGCTGATCGTGAAGCTCCATTTCATCGAGGAGCTGAACCTGACCGAGATTGCCGCGGTGCTCGATGTCAGCGTTCCGCGTGTCCACCAGCTCAAATCATCCGCGCTGGCGAAGCTCCAACTCGCCATTGTCGAACGCTCCAGCGATTAACAATTGCTCAACGGTGTATGGCTACCGCCGCGAAATCGGTGCGGAATTTGGGGTCCAGCCGGTGACATGGGTCTTAGTGAAGGTGTAATGACACCGCGTCGCGCCCTCTTCAGGGCTCGTCCGTTGGGGAAGCAAGAAATGTCACTCTGGGAAACCAGGATCCTGACTTTTGTCGAGGCCTGTTCGGTCGGTGGGTTCGGAGCCGCTAACGAAGCGATCCTGGCCCTGGCCGATATTCTCGATGAAGCCCCCGAGGAAGTCGCGCCGATCATCTCGCCCCGCGCCAGCCGCGAGCGCTTGATCCAGCTGATCGAGGTCGATGCGCAGATCTGCGCCGCCATGGAACTTGTCGGCCCGCTCTGCGGAATCCTCGTATCCCGCTCGCCGATCGGCTCGTCCTCGGGACTGGTGAAGATCGTCGACGAGGTCGAGGAAGGCAATTTCTTTGCGGCCGATCCGGCGGTGGCACTGCTTGGGGCCTATGGCCGGGCGCTCGTTTCGGTCATGACCTCGGGCACCATACCCAGCGACGTCGACAGCTAATCCCGCCGCCCTAGCCTATCGGAAGACGGGCTATTGCAGGACCGGAGCAGGGGCGGGACTATTGCCCCCTTCGCCCCCGCGGCCCGATGGGCTTGCAAAGGCCTGCGCCGCTCCGCAAGCGCCGCCTTCGACCGCCACACGGATGGCCTGCGTCGCAGTACGCACGTCGAGCCGGACCATCAGATTGGCGCGATGCGCCTCGACGGTGCGCGGACTGATACCCAGATAGCGGGCGATTTCCTTGCTCGTGCCATAGTCCAGCATGCAACCGAGTACCTGGCGTTCGCGATTGCTGAGTGTGTCGAGCCGCCGCCGCGCCGTGCTGGCGCGTTCGCGCTGCGCGAGCCGGGCCGCGAAACTGCCCTGCAGCTTGCCGTATTCGGCCATGATCTCCGCCGGGTCGATGGGAAAGCCGACATAGGAGGCGGCTCCCGCCTGCATCGCCCGGACGACGCGCTGGATGTCCGGCTGGTGGGCATAGGCGATCACCGGCAGCCACGAACGCTGCTCCAGCGCCTCGACCAATTGCGCCATATCGCCGCGCTCGTCGCAGTACAGAACCAGCCCCTGCGAGGGCATGTGCTCGGCAAACTCCGCCACGGTCTCGAACGGTTCTGAGTGAATCCGGCAGTCCATCAGCAGGCGGCACACTTGCGCCCTGCGCGCCGCGGCACTGTCGATCACGAAAACCTTCAACATTCAGGAAGTCCCAGGAAACAAACGCACGATTCGGCCAGCCCCAACTGGCGCGGGTCTCGGGGTTCGCTTGGGATGCACAAGGTGCGCGAATCCATCGAGACCGCGGCCACGATACAATTGCTCTGCGCGGTTTGCGATTGCGACGTTCTCCGTTTCGGAGATCGCGCGTGACGCCGGTCAGGCCTGCATCGTGCCCTGTTTCGCAGCCCGGAAGGCAGCGGAAATTTCGCGCAGATCGCCGCGTAGCTGCGCGATTTGCTCCAGATCGATGGCGCGGATCGAATCGAGCAGCATGCTTTTCGCCGCACCGTAGAATTGCGCCAGGCTCTCGGCCATTTCGGCTTCGCGGTCGATCCCGATCTCCAAAGCGGTCAACGCGGTGACGCAGCGCGTCAGCACGCGGCTGCGCGCGGCGCGGTCGTGGCGCGATTCGGCGATTTCGAGCAGGCCCAGATTGTCGATCAGATCGTCGAGGCAGAACAAGACGAGGTCGTCGCGCCCGCTGGCGATCAGCCGGGCTTCGAAATTGCTTTGCCGGTAGGCATCGCCGGGTCGGGCACGGGCCAGCATGTCAGTTCCCCTGGTTGTTCCAGATGTCGATCTGGGACTGGAGGAAGGACAGGGTGGATTGCGACGCGGTGATCCGGCTTTCGGACTTGGCGAAACGCGCGACCATGTTCGAACGGAAGGTTTCCTGCTGTTCGGCGAGCTTTTCGAGATCGCGCGTAAGCTGGTCCGATTGCGACTGGTAGCGCGCCACCGATCCGGCCAGCGTTCCCGGATCGCTCGCCATGCTGTTCGCACGCGCCATCCGGTCGATCGTGGCATAGATGCCGTTGATGCCGGTGGTAAACATGGCGGCCACGCCTGAGGCATCGCGCGCCAGCGCATCGACCAGCTTGGCCTCGTCGAAGCGGAAGCTGCCGTCACGCTCGATCGCCAGGCCCAGTTCGGCCAGCGTTTTCGGAGCCCCTTCCGCCGCATTGGGCATGATCACGGTGGAGCCGAGTGCAGACAGATCGCGGCGCAGCGCGCGCGCGCCGGTGTCGCGCGAAAGCTCTCCCGTCAGCGGGTCGACCGCGCTGCTCAGTTCGGCGGCGATTTCATTGAGCGCGCCGGTAATGTCCTGCATCATACCGGAGATCGCGCTGGTTGCGCTGTTGAAGCCGATCGTCGCCGGGGCGCCGACATTGGTGCCCGTCAACGTCAGCGACAGGCCCGGCGCAATGCTGTCGATCGTGTTCGACGCGCTGCGGCGGGTAAGGCCGTCGAGGAGGAATTCGGCATCGGCGGAGGTCTTGACCAGCCGCGCGGGGTCGTCGCCCGGCTGCCAGGCCAGTGCCGACAGCCCCGGGTTAGCGCCGTCTTCGGTGGCTTCGATGGTGAAGCCGTTCTGCACGCCGTCGGCCCCCTTGACCACCAGCTGCGCGCCCGCGTCGGTCTGTGTGACATAGGCGTTCAGGCCGGCGTTCTTCCCGTTGATCGCGGCGGCCACCTGCGACAGCGTCGCTCCGGCGGCGATGTCGATCGTCAGCGGTGTCTTGCCCGTATTCTCGGTAAAGCTCGCATTGCTCGTCGTGCCGAAACGGATGGTAAGCGTGCCGGCCCCGACCGTGTCGCTTGCGCTGGCATAGGTCGGCCCGGTGAGGATCTGGTTGTTCGCCAGCTTGGTGACTTCGAGCGAATAGCTGCCCTTGCCCACCGCCCCCAGCGGGGTGGAGACTGCGGCGACCGCGGCGTTGCTGATCGTCGGCAAGGGCGCGAGATCGCCGGTCCGCAGCCGGTCGCCGAGCGCCGTGGCAAAGGTGGAGAGGCTGCTGCGGATCGATCCCGCAAGCGAAATCCGCCGCTCGAGCGTTTCCGACTTGTCGGCCAGCCGCTGATTGCGCCCGGCGAACTGCGCCTCGGCCAATTGCTCGGCCAGACCGGTCATGTCTACGCCGCTGCCGATACCGAGCGAGGTGGCGATCGAGGAACTGGAAATACTCATTGCCCTGATAACGACGCATTGCGCGGCGGATTAACCGGCACGCGGCCATCGGCATCGAACCGCAGCGCGGCGGGCACCTCGATTGCCGGGAGCGGCGGCGCTTCGCCGCGTTTGAGCGAGAAGACATAGGCCAGCACCGAAGCGACCGCGCCATACAGGTCTTCGCAAATGATCTGCCGTTCGCGCGTGGTGTAATAGACCGAGCGGGCCAGCTGCGGGATTTCGAGCGTCGGCAGGTCCAGTTCGCGCGCCAGTTCCTTCATCGCCATCGCCTTGTCGCCGCGCCCCTTGGCAAGGACGATGGGAGCCGAGGCCTTGTCCGGATCATAGGTCATGGCGACCGCGAAATGGGTCGGATTGGTGATCACGAATTGTGCTTCGCGCATTGCCCCGGCAACCGATCCGGTGGCGATATCGCGCTGGCGCTGCCGCCGCGCGGCGCGCATTTCGGGTGAGCCTTCGGTTTCCTTGTTTTCGTCGCGCAGCTCCTGATAGCTCATCTTCAGCCGTTTCTGCTGGCGCAGCCACTGGATCGGCAGGTCGACGAAGGCGATCACCACCAGCCCGGCACCCAGCGCGAAGATCAGCGAAACGATGGCATGCCAGGCAGCGGTCAGCTGGGCCGACAGATTGCCCCGCCCCAGCCCGATGACCGTTTCCATGCTGGTCCACCACCACCACGCCGCAATGCTGCCCAGCAGCGCGACCTTGAGCAGGCCCTTGCCCATTTCGACCAGCCCTTGCGGGCCGAACATGCGCTTGAGCCCGGACATGGGATTGATCCGCTGCCCCTTGGCCTTGAGGTTGGCCGCCACCCAGCGCCCGCGGCCGAAGCCCAGCTGCGAAAGCAGCGTGACGAGGATGACAGGCACCGCCAGCGTGAGGATTGCAGGCACGCCCAGCAGCAGGCCCTGCATCAGCAGGCCCCCGACGCTGAAATCGCGGATATCGCGCGCATCGAACAGGAAGGCTTCGCGCGTCAGCTGCGCGAGCCCTTCGAGCAGCAACGGCCCCGCAATCGCCAGCCAGGCGCCGCCGAACAGCATGACGGCAGCCGTGCCCGCGTCCTTGGAGCGCAGGACGTCACCCTTCTTGGTCGCGTCCGCCAGCCGCTTCTCGGTTGGGGCAAAGGTCTTTTCGCCGGCAGTCTCGCTCATCGCGCGATCACGCTTTCAGTCTGGTCGAGCGCATCGCCGACGAGGCCGGTGAACTGGTCGTAGATCAGCGGTGCGGAAATGATCAGCGCGGCCAGCCCGGCAAGCACGCCTGCCGGCAGGCCGAGCGCAAACAGGTTGAGCGACGGCGCCGAACGGCTCAGGATGCCGGTCAGCACCTGCACCAGCAACAGGATCACCGTGACGGGCAAGGCGATCCTCAGCGCGGTTTCGAACATGAAGCTGGCAAAACCGGCGATCGCCGCGAACCGTTCTGCCCCCAGCCAGGTCTGGCCCGGCGGGAAGGCGTTGTAGCTTTCGGTAACCAGCGCAATCCAGTGCAGATGCGCGCCGGTCGCCAGGAAGATCAGCGTCAGCACGATGACGAAATACTGGCCGAAGGAGGTGGTGGTCCCACCGCCCATGGCATCCTGCGATACCGCCATGCTCATACCCATGCCGCCGCCGATCAGTTCGGCGGCCACGGTCGGCGCGGCAAAGGCGAGCTGGAGCACGAAGCCGAGCGCCAGCCCGATGATGACCTCACCCGCCACTGCGAGCAATCCTTCGAGCGAGAGCAGGGCTTCGGGAGTCTCGACTGCCGGCATCCAGGTGGACACGAAGATCGCCAGCGCGCCGGTGATCGCGACACGGACAGACATCGGCACCGAGGTTGCGCCGAAGAAGGGTGCGGCAAGCAGCGCGGCACCCAGCCGCGTCATCAGGAAGACGACGCGCCACATGTCCTGCTCCAGCGCACCAAGGCCGAGATCGAGGCCGTTCACGGCAAGGTCCTCAGTCGCCGATCGCTGCGATTTCGGCGAAGATATCCTGCGTGAAATCGCCCACCAGCGCCATCATCGATGCGCCCAGGATAACCAGCACGAAGGCGACGGCACCCAGCTTGGGGACGAAGGTCAGCGTCTGTTCGTTGACCGACGTCGCGGCCTGCACCAGCCCGATCACGAGACCGATGGCGAGGCTCGCGAGCAGGATCGGGGCGGCAACCAGTGCGGCGATCCACAACATGCGGTCGGCCATGGAAAGGAGTACGGCGCTTTCGTCCATGAGATCTATCCGAAACTTGAGGCGAGCGAGCCCATCAGCAGCGCCCAGCCGTCGACGAGGACGAACAGCAGCAGCTTGAAGGGCAGCGAAACGATCATCGGGCTCATCATCATCATGCCGAGACTCATCAGCACGCTGGAGACGACGAGGTCGATGACGAGGAAGGGCAGGAACAGCATGAAGCCGATCTGGAAGGCGGTCTTGAGTTCGCTGGTGACGAAGGCCGGCAACAGGATCGAGAAGGGCACGTCCTGCGGGCTGGCGAACTGCCCCGCCCCGGCGATATCGGCGAACATTTCGAGGTCGTATTCGCGGGTCTGGCGGATCATGAAGCCGTGGAACTGGTCACCGGCGCGCTCGATCGCGACTTCGGCACCGATCTCGCCTGCAGAATAGGGGGCGATGGCGTTTTCGTTCACCGCTTCCAGCGTCGGCGCCATGATGAACAGCGACAGGAACAGGCTGATCCCGATCAGCACCTGGTTAGGCGGCGATTGCTGCAGGCCCAGCGCCTGGCGCAGGATCGCCAGCACCACGATGATCCGGGTGAAGCTGGTCATCATCAGCAGCAGCGCGGGCAGGATGGTCAGCAGGCCCATCACCAGCAGCAGCTGGAGCGACAGGCTCAGCGGCTCACCGCCGGCCCCTGCCATCTCCCCGAAAGCGCGGTCGAGCGCGCCCGACACCGCAGCGTCGCCGGTCTGCGCGCGGACGAGCGCGGGATAGGCCAGCGCAGCGAGTGCCGCGGCAAGTTTGGCGAGACGAGCGATCATGCGGCGCCGTCCTGCGCTTCCGGCCGCGCCGGTGCCTCGGCCAGCCGGACGAGGCCGTTGCGCGA
Source organism: Qipengyuania citrea (assembly GCF_024171405.1). Classification (GTDB taxonomy): domain Bacteria; phylum Pseudomonadota; class Alphaproteobacteria; order Sphingomonadales; family Sphingomonadaceae; genus Qipengyuania; species Qipengyuania profunda. The sequence goes on along the minus strand of NZ_JALJZT010000002.1, from coordinate 2,786,430 downwards.
GGTCGAGACGAGGATTTCGCGTCCGTGGAATTCGATCACTGCGAGGCGCAGCGTGGGCGACAGCATCGTGCTTTCGACGATCCGCACGGCTTTGCTGCCACCTGTCGGCGCGCCGAACTGGCCCTGCATTTTCTTTGCCAGTTTCAGGCTGCCCCAGATCATGACACCGATCAGCGGCAGCAGGACCAGCAGCTTGAGGACGTACCAGAGCATCAGGCCGCCTCGCCTGCACCGGTCGAGGTGACGGTAATCGGCTGGGCGCGCCGTTCGACCGCGGCTTCGTTCGAACCCGCGCCGACGATCTCGATCACGCGGATCGCGAAACGATTGCCCTGCGCCACCACTTCGCCGCGCGCGATCAGCTTGCCGTTGACGAACATGTCGAGCGGTTCGTCGGTCAGTCGGTCGAGCTCGATTACGCTCGATTCCCCCAGCGCGAGCACGTCGCGCAGGCGCATCGACTTACGGCCGAGTTCTACGGTGAGGCGGACATCGATGTCCTGGATAAGGCCGAAGCCATCTGCATGCGAAGCCATAAGGAGTTACTCCGAAAGGGAAGTTTGATTGAGTTCGAGCGCAACACGGTCGTCGAGTTCACCGACACAGCCATGCGCAATGGTAAGATTGCCGATCAGCAGCGGAACGTTGCGATTGACCGCGACGGGGATGACCGATCCGGGCGTGAGACTGGCCAGCTGGGCGATCGACATCGGCACATCGACCAGCACTGCGCGCAGCGGCAGGTCGACATGCGCAATCGCCGAGCCTTCGATCCCGCGCGCACCGATCGTGCGTCCGGTGGCCGGCGAGACGGCGCGCGTCCCGACGATCTCGGCAATCATCGACTGGCACATGGCAAGCCGGACGGTCCACGAGCGCGAGATTTTCGGGCTGCTCACTGACAGCGTCACGGTCCACACGCGTTCGCTCGCAGCGAAAGGTGCGACCTGTTCGACCTCGTCGCCATTGGCGGCGGCGGCGATTTCGCGGCGGTCGCTGGTGCGCCGCAGCACATCGGCCATACGGTCTTCGAACTGCTGTGCGAAACGCAGTGCCGAAGCGGGCAGGACGCTGCAACGCTCGTCGACGTCGCCGGTCCCGCCGAGAATGCGTTCGAACTGCGCGACGATTTCGCCGATCCGCGTGGAGATCAGGATCCCGCGGCTTTCCTGGCCGAGCGCGAAGAAGCTGTGGCGGTGCGCGGTACCGACCTTGGCATACCATTCGGCCACCGTCAGCAGTTCGGTTTCGGCGATCTCTGCAACCAGCGTGCGGTCGTCGCACAGCGCGCCCAACTGCGTCGTCGCCTGCTCGGCGAAACCGCGGGCAAAACGCGCGAATTCGAGGTCGAGATCGGGCGGGGTCGCCGCACGGCTCAACAGCTCTTCGCAATGGCTCGCGGCACGGGCCGTGGCGGCGGGGATCGCGGAGGAGATCATTGGACGATGAACGACCGGAAGTAGACGCTGTCGACGCCGCCGAAGCCTTCGCGTTCCTCGAGCGTTTCATTGATCGCCTTGGTCAGGCGCTTCTGCAGTTCTTCCTTGCCGTGAATGCTGGCCAGTTCGGCTTCGCCGGTAGCAGCCAGTTCGGCGAGAATGCGCGAGCGAAGCGCCGTTTCGTGCTCTTCCAGCCACATCAGCACGCGCCCGTCGTAATGCGTCGAAGCCGCGAGGCTGATCTGCACCAGAGCGCCGCTATCGGCGAGGTTCGAGGTAAATTCCTCGGTGAAATCGTAATAGGCGGTGCGGTATTCGCCCCCGCCCACACCGTAAACGATCGCTGCGCCCTTCGCCTCGTCGTCTTTGCCGGCGGGATAGGGGTCCTCGTCGCCCTTGAGGACCAGCTTCGGGTTGGGGTCCTCTTCTTCCGCCGGATGGGCGTTGAGCATGCCGCTGGCGAAAGCGGCATAGGTCCCGCCGCCGCCCGCGCCGAGAAGCACGAAAGCGAATAGCGCCAGCTTGAGCTTGCCGCCCTTCTTTTTCGCTACGGGTTCCTGAGGGTCATTTTCGTTCGGCATGGTGTTGTCCTGCTAAAGTCGGGTGCCGCGAGTCAGGCGTAGAGCGCGTCGTCGGAGGACGATTGCGCGGCCGTCTGGGGCTGGTTGGGAGCGCGCTCGCCATGGCGGCTGCGCTGGTCGGAAGTCTGCTGGCGCTGGTCATCGCCGGCCGCGTTGCCGGAGCCCGTGCCCGCATTGTTCGCCGATCCGCCACGTTCGCCGCCGGTCTGGCCGGGCTGGGTCGCGGAAGACGGCGATTGCGTCGCCATGTCCTGCGCGCGGGTAGCGCCGCGGTCATTGGCCATCGCCGCCGCCAGCGCACGCTGCGCTTCGCCATCCTCGGCGGCGATCTCGACATTCATGCCCCCGGCCGAGTGGTCGAAGGTAAGCGTCAGCGCGCCGAATTCCTTGTGCGCGACGGCAATCGCAGCCGGTTTGGAGAGATCGAACTGCCGCGCCGCCATGAGATGCTCGACGACGCGTTCGACATTGGCGAACTGGTCGGTAGCGATGGGCCGCGCTGCGCTCGAAACGGGCTGTATGGTGGACGCGCTGCTGTCCGCAGCCACCGCGAGTGCTTGCGGCATGGATTTCGCTGCATCGCTGGTCGCGCCGGTGCGCGGCTTGGACGCGAGTTTCTCCGCCAGCCCCTTGTCGCCGATCTTGCGTTCGCCGATTGCCGAGCGTTGGACCGTTCCGGCGCCTTGCAGTGCAGCAGGTTCGGCCTTTGCAGGTGCCGCAGCAGCAACCGCAGTTTCGGTCGCCGCGGCTTTGACCGAGGCTTTCGTTTCGCCCTGCAGTGCAGTCGCAACCGGCGCTGCTTCCGCGCGGCCATGCGCAGCCACAGCCGGCAAATCCATTGCGGCCTTGCCGGTCTGGAGCGACGACACCATGCCGGCAGCGCGCGGATCACGCGGTTCCTGGGCCGCGGAGATACGGACCTCCAAACCCGCGACCGGCTCTTCACCCGCCGCATCGGCAAGCCCTGCCCCCGGCGCAGTTGCGCGAGGTGTCGGCGCGGTCATTGCCAGGTCGGTTTTCGGAGTGTTCGGGACCAGGCCGCCAGCCGCCGGTTTACCCTCTCCACCTTGGGCGTCGAGGGCGGTCGGTGCCGCGAGTGTATTGTCGAGGACCGGCAGGCCCGGGGCGGCAAGCGGCAATTCCTTGCCGGTCGGCAAATCGCCCGCTTGCCGGTCCGCTTCCGCCGTATCGTCCTGACCGGCCGGCGGCGTGAACGACGCCAGCTGGCTCAGCAGTTCGGCGAACCCGTCAGCCCCCTCGAAACCCGCGCTTTTCTGCCCGTTCTCGCTGGTGAGGCCGGCGGCAGAGGACGCGGTGTCGAGCGACTTCGGTAGGGCGATTGAAAAGGTCATAGAAAGTCCGTTTGTCGTGTGCGGACTATCTATCAAGAAGCGTGCCAAACTCCGGGTCGGTCAGCCCTTTTCCAGACCGGCGACGATCGAACGCACCAGTTCGCGCGTCCCTTCCTCGGCCTTGCGCAAACGCATATCGGATTGGGCGAAGGCCTCGCGCCGGGTCTGCGATTGCAGTTCGGCTTCTTCGGCCTGGCGCGAGCTCACTTCGGACAGCTTCTGCAGCTGATCGCGCATCGCCTTGCCGCTGCGCAGATCGGCGCCGACCATATCGTCGGCGCGCTGCGCGTAATGCGCGGCGAGCGTGCGCGTTCGTTCCGCCACGCCAGACAGCCGCGTGCGTGTCGCTTCGGCTTCGCTCGCAGCGGCCGCCGACTGCATCCGTTCGACCGTCCGGACGCGCTGGATCAATTGCGCGCGTTTGAGTTTCTTTCGCTCAGGCGTCACTGCCGACAAGCTCGGTCAGCTGGGCGAAGGACGTGGCGATATCGATGCTGTCCTCGCCGCCCTGCGACAGGAACTGGCACATGCGCGGATGCAGCGCGATCGCCTCGTCGAGCAGCGGATCGGTCCCCTGCCGGTAGGCCCCCATCATCACGAGATCGCGATTGGCCTCATAGGTCGCGCTCAGCGCGCGGAAACGGCGCGCGGTCGCGGCATGTTCGGCGGACACGATGTCGTTCATCACCCGGCTGAGCGAGGCGCCGACATCGACTGCGGGATATTGTCCGCGCTGCGCGATCTCGCGCGACAGCACGATATGGCCATCGAGGATGGCGCGCGCAGTGTCGACCACCGGATCGTTCTGGTCATCGCCATCGGCCAGCACCGTATAGATGCCGGTCATCGCGCCGCCCGATTCTTCCGAATTGCCCGCGCGTTCGATCAGCTTGGTGATCGTCGCCAACGCCGAAGGCGGATAACCGCGCGCAGCGCCGGGTTCGCCCAGCAAGATACCGATTTCACGCGCGGCGTGCGCGACGCGGGTAAGGCTGTCGAGGATCAGCAGGACACGCTTGCCCTGCGAGCGCAAATGCTCGGCGAGCGAAGTCGCCAGCATCGCCCCGCGCAATCTGAGATTGGCCGCATGATCGGCAGGCACGGCGACAATCGCGGTGTTGGCCGCGCGGTCTCCCGCCATGTGCCGGGTGACGAAATCGGAAACTTCGCGCGCGCGTTCGCCGATCAGCCCGACCACGATCGCATCGGCGCGGGCGCTTTCGACGATCATGTCCATCAGCACCGACTTGCCCACTCCGGATCCGGCCATGATGCCGATCCGCTGCCCGACCCCGAAGGTGGTCAGCGCGTTGAGCGAACGAATGCCGCTGTCGAATACTTCGGTCACCCGCGACCGGTCGAGCGCGCCGACCCGGTAACCACCGGCGGGCCAGGCGGTGGTCGCACCAATCGGTCCGCGTCCGTCGATGGGCTCGCCCGATCCGTCGACCGCGCGCCCCAGGAATTCTCGCCCCACGCTGAGCATGCCCGGTTGCCCCTCGGGACGCACAATGGCGCCGGGGCGCAGCAAAACCGTATCGCCGAGCATCATCATCATCGTATGGCCATTGCGAAAGCCGATGGTTTCCGCGCGGTGTTCGGTCGATGCGCCCTGCGCGATCGTGCAGATCGTGCCGATCGGCACCCCCAGTCCCGAAACTTCGATCAACCCGCCATCGCAGGCCACCACCCGGCCGAACCGGCGCGGCGCGAGATCGAGCGAGGCCGATGCGACCGACGCGAAGGTCTCGTCGATCAGGGTTTGCATGCGGCGAAGATTTCGGCGAGCGCGCGCTGCCACTGTTGCGGGCCGTCCTCGACCCCGCCGTCGTCGGTTTCCACGCGCAAGCCCCCGCGCTCGACGCTGGCGTCGGGCACCAGCTCGAGGTCTGCGGACACGTCGCCGCGGACCAGTTCGAGATCTTCGGGATGGATATGGATGATCCGCTCGTCATGCTTGCGCTGGAACATGGCGGCGGCCGCCTCGACCCGCCGGGCAAGCCCTTCGGTATCGAGCGCGAGCGGGAGGACCGCTTCCTCGCACAGTGCATGGACCGTCGCCAGCATCCGTTCGCGCAGCTGGCGTTCGCTGGCAGCGTCGAAGCGGGCGAAAGCCAGCTCTATCGCGGTGCGGGCGGCGCGTTCGGCCTTGAGGCGGGCCTCGAAATCGGCATGCGCGGAAATCTGGCCATCTTCATAGCCCGCGCGATAGGCTTTCTCGCCCGCATCCTCGGCAACCGGCGGCGGGGCGTCTTCCTGGATCTTGGTGTAGCGATTGTCGCGGGAAAAGCTCCCCCGCTTGCCGAGCGCGGCATAGGCGACCCTAGACATAGTCCTCGTCCCCTTCGCCCATGACGATATCGCCCTGCGCGATCAGGCGCTTGGCAATCGCGACGACTTCCTTCTGCGCCGCTTCGACATCGCTCTTCTTGACCCGTCCACGCATCTCGATCTCGTCGCGCAGGCCATCGGCCGCGCGCGACGACATCGCCCCATAGAACTGCTCGCGGCGGTCTTCTTCGAGCCCCTTGAGCGACATGATCAGCGTATCGCTTTCGACCTCGCGCAGCAGCACGCCGGTCATCTTTATATCGAGCGCGAACAGATGCTCGAACTTGAACATCTCGTTCTCGAGTTCCTTGGCAAGCTTCTTGTCGATCTTGCCGATAGTCGGGAGCACGCGTTTCTCGACGCTGCGATGCGACTGGTTGATGATCTCCGCCGCATGCTTGATCCCGCCCATCGTCAGCGGGATCGTCCCGTGCAGCTTCTCGATCTTGGCGTTGAGCGTGCCTTCGAGGATATCGATCGCCTGCCGTGACACGGGGCCGAGCTTGGCCACGCGGTGGAGCACCGGCGTATGCAGGTCCTCGGGCAAGGCGGACAGCGCCGCCGCGGCGACATCGGCATCGAGCTGCAACAGCAGCACGGCGATTGCCTGCGGATGTTCGTCGGCGAGGATTTCGCCGATGATCTTGGGATCGAGCCAGCGCAGCAGGCCCAGCGCGGGAAGGCTCGCTTCCTCGGCTTCGGGCGCGACCTGGCGCATGAGGTTGTCGGTCTTCACCTCGCCCACCGCCCCGTTGAGGAGCTTGCGGACGCTGTCGACCCGGCCGTGACCGGAAATGCCGCTGTTCTCGGTCGAACGCGAGAAACCGGCGATGGCATCGACGATGGACTGCGGTTCGACTTCGCCGATCCCGCACATCGTGCCCGCCAGCTGGCGCAATTCGTCGGGCGTAAGCTGGCCGAGGATCTTCGAGGCATCCTCTTCGGCGAGCAGCATGACCATGATGGCCGCCTTGTCGGTGCCGCCGAGCAGCTGGGGTGTGGGCGCGGTCATGTGGATGCTCCTTGCCGCGCATCTTCCGCGAGCAGGCGGCGCAGTGCGAGCACGGCATCGTCAGGGTTCTCGCGCGCGATCCGCTGAGCCAGTTCGATCTGCCCGTCGAGCGCCTGGCGATCGTAAGGCGTTGCAGCGCCCATTGTCGGTCCGCCAAGCGCGGGAGTGCCTCCCGCCTGCGGATCGAGTACGCCGCCGTTCTTTGCTCCGCTACGCAGGGCATTGATCGCCGGCCGCACTGCGAGGAGCAGCACCAGCAGCACGGCGAGGATCGCCACGCCATTGCGTACCGCCATCCCGAACCAGCTGGTTTCGTAGAACGGCACCGCTTCGGTCTCGACCTTTTCGAAGGCGCGCATCACCACGGTGACCTGGTCGCCGCGATCAGCCCGCGCGCCGACCGCAGCCGAAACGAGTTCCTTGACCTTGTTGATATCCGCCGCGCTCGCCTTGGCCAACGCCGCCTGGTCGATCGCCACGGCGACCGAGAGATATTTGATCGACCCCGGGGTCAGGTTGGAAACCGACACTTCGCGGCCCAGTTCATAGACGCGGGTAGCGCTGCTTTCGCCCACACCGCCGCCCGGGGCGGCTTCGGCAGTATCCTCGGGCGCCCCCTGCCGGGCTTCGGCATCGGCGGGCGGCGTATTCGCCAGCACGCCGGGAATTCCGCCCGCCTGGACGCCGCCGCTCTGCGACAATTGCGTCGTCTCGCGGCGGACGGTGCCGTCCTTGTCATAGCTTTCGCGCGCCGAAGTGACCTCGTTCATGTCGAGATCGACCTGGACCTGCGAGGTAAACGCGCCGCTGCCGAACATCGGCGAGAGGAGCTGGTCGACCTGCGCATTGAGCTTGGCTTCCATCTGCGCCTGCAAATCGAGCCGACCGCTATTGGGATCGCGTGCCTGCGTCAGCAGCTTGCCGTGCTGGTCGACGACCTTCACCGCATCGATGTTCAGCCCCGGGACCGAACCCGCGACCAGATTGGTAACCGCCATCACCTGGCCATCGGTCAGCTGGCGCCCACGCGCCATGCGCACCATGATCGATGCGGAAGGGGCGACATCCTCGCGCACGAAGACCGAGCGTTCGGCCTTCGCAATATGCACGCGGACCGCCTCGACCCCGTTGATTTCCATGATCGTCAGCGTGAGTTCGCGCTCCTGTGCGGCGCGCAACCGGTCGCCCTCGAGCGTCCGGCTGGCCCCCATCGGGAGGCTTTCGATCAGATCGGTCCCGCTTTCCGGCGAGGCGAGCGAGCCGTCGGAGGCAACCATCATCCGCGCGCGATAGACATCGTCTTCGCCCACGGTCAGCGCGCCCGTGCCATTGTCGATCGTATAGTCGATCCCGGCCTGGTCGAGCGAGGCGACCACCCCGGCGCGTTCGGCATCGCCGAGCGAGGAATAGAGAACCCGCTGCGGCGCGGGCGACAGCGTCGCCCAGGTCAGTGCAAGCAGGCCAAGGCCGGCGGTCCCGGCGAACCAGGGCAGCACCTTCCTGACGGAGGGTTGCGCGGTAAAGGCGCGCAGGCGTTCGCCGAACGAGCCCGAACCGCCCGTCAGCGGCGTCAGCATGCCCGCGCCGGGGTTGTCGGCAGGAACCAGTCCGGTCATCGGTTAGACCCCCATCCGCATGGTTTCCTGATACGCAGCAAGCAGCTTGTTGCGGACCTGGAGCGTGGCTTCGAAGGCGACCCCGGCTTCCTGCCGGGCGAGCATCACCTTAGCGATATCGGTTTCCTCGCCGCGTTCGTAGGCCGCGGTCACGCGGCCGGATTCGCTCTGGACCGCGTTCACATTGTCGAGCGCGGTGCGAAGCGTATCGCCGAAGCTGGGCGCCGAGGTCGGCCCCTCGGTCGGGGCCGCGGGTTGCGGCTGGTGCAGGTCCTGGAGGACCTTGGACCGGTCGATGATCTGCTGGCGCAGCGCGATGATCTGTTCGATCGATCCGCCGCCGCCTACACCGCCTACGGGGTTCATCGGCCTGCTCCCACGGCGATACCGGCTTCACGGAACGAGGCCAGACGATAGCGCAGCGTGCGTTCGCTGATGCCCAGCGCACGCGCGGCGTTGGCGCGGTGGCCGCCGACCGAATCGAGCGCTTCCATGATCGCGCGGGCTTCGGAGATCTGGACGATCTTCGACAGCTTCGCCGGACCCTCGGCTGCGGCCACGGGCTGCGCGTCGGCCGGTTTGTCGACCGCGCGGGCGGTCATGTCGAAGACGATATGTTCGGGGCCGATCTCGCTTTCGCCCTGCGAGAGCAGCAAGGCCCGGCGCATGACGTTTTCGAGTTCGCGCACATTGCCCGGCCACGGATACTCGGCCAGCGTGGCAATCGCGGCATCGCCGATCCACGGCACGCGGTCACCCTTGGCGACGTGGCGTAGCAGCATGGCGAAAGCCAGCGGTGCAATATCGGCGCGGCGTTCGCGCAGCGGCGGCATCTCGATGGGGAAGACGTTGAGGCGGTAGTAAAGGTCGGCGCGGAAGCGGCCCTCGGCCACTTCATGCGGAAGATCGCGGTTGGCACAGGCGATGATGCGCACATCGACCTTGATCGGGCGGGTCGCGCCGATCGGCACCACTTCGCCTTCCTGCAACGCCCGCAGCAGCTTCGCCTGGAGCGAAAGCGGCATTTCGGCGATTTCGTCGAGCAGCAACGTGCCGCCATCGGCCGCGCGGAAGAAGCCTTCGCCCGCCGCATTGGCGCCGGTGAACGAGCCCTTCTCATGCCCGAACAGCATGGCCTCGAGCATGGTTTCCGGGATCGCCGCGCAATTGACCGCGATAAACGGCTGGTCGGCGCGTGTGCTGCGCCGGTGAATAAAAGTGGAGAGCACTTCCTTGCCCGTACCCGTGGGTCCGTTGATCAGCACCGGAATGTCGGTCCGCGCGAGCCGGTCGGCCAGCGCGATGATCGACAGCGACGCCGGATCGGCCGCAACCGGCCCCTGCCCGGCATAGGTCATCGCGACCAGCGCAGCGATGCTGCTTTCGGCAATCGGGTCGGTATAGGTGAGCGAGCCGCCGGTACCGGCCAGTTCGATCGCGGGCGTTTCGCCGCGCGCCACGGTGATCGTGCGGGCATCGCGGCTGGCCGCGAGATCGCTCGCATCCGCCAGCGTGACCGGTCGGTCCATGAATAGCGAGGACGCAATGCCCGCCATCCGTGCCTCGATCGTCCCATGCACGCGCATAAAGCCCGTGGTTTTCGTAATCCCGTCCATTTGTGCCCCCACTTGGCATGTCTTAGCGACAGACCCCGAAATGCGGCACGGACGTCAAAAGATTGGCTAATTTTAGGGCTGGTAGATTTACGAGGATAGTTAACTCGAAACCCCGGTAATTTGGACAACACCCTTAATTCCGGAAAGTTCCTGCCGGTCTGGTTTGCGACTGCCATATCCTGACCGGGGGCAGTGACCGTAGACCAAAGGGAACATTGTCATGAACGTCATCAACACCAATATCGGCGCACTCAAGGCCGCCAATGCTTCGAATGCCGCGGGCAAGGCCCTCGGAACCGCCATGGAACGCCTGTCGACCGGCAAGCGCATCAACTCCGCCAAGGACGACGCGGCCGGCCTCGCCATCACCACCAGCATGACCTCGCAGGTGCGCGGCATGAACCAGGGCATCCGCAACGCCAATGACGGCATCTCGATGGCGCAGACCGCAGAAGGCGCGCTGAGCGAAGTCACCAACATGCTGCAGCGCCAGCGCGAACTGACGGTTCAGGCGTCGAACAACACCTATTCGGCCGACGACCTCGCCAACCTCGCATCGGAAATGACCGCGCTGAACACGCAGATCACGAGCGTTCTGACGAACTCCGAGTTCAACGGCCAGAAGCTGTTCGACGCTTCGGCAGGTACTGCCGGTGTCGTGACGGTCCAGGCCGGTGCGAACGAAGCCGATGCGATCGACATCGATCTTTCGGCCAACCTCACCACCGACACCGATCTGGCCGCTGCTGCAGCCGTCGACGTCGAAGCCCTCGCGGCTGGCGATATCGCCCTGTTCGACACCGCCATCAAGACGGTCTCGACCGTTCGCGCCGGCCTTGGTGCTTCGCAGAACCAGCTGGAATCGGCTGTCACCAACCTCAACAACAACATCACGAACCTGTCCGACGCACGTTCGCGGATCGAAGACACCGACTATTCGGCTGAAACAACCGCGCTCGCCAAGTCGCAGATCCTGAGCCAGGCTTCGAGCGCCATGCTCGCACAGGCCAACCAGAGCCAGCAGAACGTGCTTTCGCTGCTCCGTTAATCTTCCCGAACCCACTTAACGGGAAGAGGGCCCGTCGCTCGCAAGAGCGGCGGGCCTTTCTCGTTTTGCGTTCGCACACGGGCGCAGGCGCCGCGTCAAAGCGAGCGAACCTAGTATTTTTACGTATAGCGCTCGACAGGCAATCTTGCGGGGGAATCAGCCAAGGTTCCCGCAGGAAATCGACATGTTATCAGCAGCATACGAACCCCAAAAAGACTTCATCGGCTGTGCGCGTACGGAGCCGCGGACCAATATGTTCGTCATGGCGGCGCTGGTTACCGGCAATTCGCGCGAGACTGTGAAGGTCCGCAACATGTCACCCGGGGGCGCGCTGGTCGAGGGCCAGATCCTACCCCAGCCCGATACGCAATGCCTGTTGCACCGCGGCGATATCTCGCTCGAGGCCGTGGTGGTGTGGATCAAGCCCGGGAAGGCGGGGATCAAGTTCCGCCACCGTGCCGATGTCGGGCTGTGGCTCCCCTCGGGGCGCCGGACGCAATCAGAAGTCGACGTAGCGGTGCAGACTGCCAAGGCCGAACTGGTCGCCGCGCCGGTGGCCAAGGTCGCCGCCCCGCTGTTCTCTGCCGAGCTCAGCCGCGAGGATGTGGCGCATACGGCCGCCGCCATGGAAGCGCTCGCCGACGACCTCGCCGAGGACCCGGCAGTTGTGGCGCGGTTCATGACCAAGCTGCAGACGCTGGACATAGCCGCACAGACTCTCCGAAAGCTAGCCGAACAGCTTCCGTGAACCCGGCCGCTCCCGGCGGTTATTTCGAGAGTAATCGAAACATGCCTTGACGTCGCGCATGGGCGGCTTATATTTCGACACTCATGGAAATGAGTTCTCCGGCAGCGGTCGAGGCGCTTGGGGCGCTGGCGCAGGAACACCGCCTCGCGCTGTTCCGCCTGCTCGTGCAGGCCGGCGAGGATGGCATGCCCGCTGGCGCGATCGCCGAAGCGCTCGAGATTCCCAATTCATCGCTGTCGTTTCACCTCGCGCATCTGTCGCGCGCCGGATTGATCGGGCAGCGCCGCGAGGGGCGCTCGCTTATCTACAGCGCCGACTATTCGGCCATGAACGCGCTCGTCGGCTTTCTCCTGGAGAATTGCTGCGGCGGAGAAGATTGCACCAGCCCCGCCCCCAAAGAAGGCATCCCCATGCGCGATCCCTACAATGTGCTGTTTCTCTGCACCGGCAATTCGGCCCGCTCGGTGCTTGGCGAAGCACTGCTGAACAAGCTTGGCGAAGGACGCTTTCGCGCCTTCAGCGCCGGGAGCGATCCCAAGGGCGCGGTGCATCCGATGACGATCGAGGTGCTGGACAGCTTCGGCTATCCGACCGCGGACCTGCATTCGAAGAACTGGGACGTCTTTACCGGGTCCGATGCGCCCGAGTTCGATTTCATCTTCACCGTGTGTGACAACGCCGCGGGCGAAAGCTGCCCGGTCTGGCCGGGCAAGCCGCTCACCGCGCATTGGGGTGTCGAAGACCCCGCGGCGGTCGAGGGCGACGGCCAGCGCGCGGCCTTCGTCGAGGCGCTGAGCTATCTCAAGCGGCGGATCGAACTGTTCCTGATGCTGCCCCATGCCGGGCTCGACGAGCTGGCGATGAAGGGCAAGCTCGCCACCATCGGCCGCGAAGCAGGCGCCAGCGCCAAGGCGCGTGCCGCCGAATGACCCAAACCATCGCCACGCCCGCCCCGGGGGCCTCGCCGCTCGGCCCGTTCGAGCGGTATCTGTCGCTCTGGGTGGCGCTTGCCATCCTTGCGGGCCTTGCGCTCGGGCTGTTCGCACCTGGCGTGGTCGGCGCGCTTGCCGGCTTCGAATATGCCTCGGTCAATCTGGTCGTCGCAGTGCTGATCTGGGCGATGATCTATCCGATGATGGTCGGCGTCGATTTCGCCAGCGTGAAGGATATCGGGCGCAAGCCCAAGGGGCTGGTGATCACGCTGGTGGTGAACTGGCTGGTCAAACCCTTCACCATGGCCGCGCTGGCGCTATTGTTTTTCGATTATCTCTATGCCGGGCTGATGAGCGAAGGCGATGCCGACCAGTATATCGCCGGGCTGATCATCCTCGGTGCCGCGCCCTGCACGGCGATGGTGTTCGTGTGGTCGCAGCTGACCAAGGGCGATCCCGCCTATACGCTGGTGCAGGTATCGGTGAACGACCTGGTGATGATCGTCGCCTTCGCACCCATTGTGGCGCTGTTGCTGGGTGTGACCGACATCGTCGTGCCGTGGGAAACGCTGCTGCTCTCGGTCGGGCTCTATGTCGTGATCCCGCTCGCCGCGGGCGCGCTGACCCGGCGGCGGGTGATGGCCGGCCACGGCGGCGACACCGCCTCGGTCGATGCCTTCACCGCGCGGCTCAAGCCATGGTCGATCGTGGGCCTGCTGGCGACGGTGGTGCTGCTGTTCGCCTTCCAGGCCGAAACCATCGTCTCCAACCCGCTGCTGATCGCGCTGATCGCCATTCCGATCATCATCCAGTCCTATGGCATCTTCGCGCTTGCCTATGCGGCAGCCAAGGCATGGAAGGTCCCGCATGACATCGCCGCGCCCTGCGCGCTGATCGGCACATCCAATTTCTTCGAGCTGGCCGTGGCGGTCGCGATCGGCCTGTTCGGCCTGACCAGCGGAGCCGCGCTGGCCACCGTGGTCGGCGTGCTGGTCGAGGTCCCCGTCATGCTGTCGCTGGTGGCCTTCGCCAACCGTACGCGCGGCCGCTTCCCTTCAGCCTGAACCCCGAGCGAGCCTGCATGTCCCGCATCCGCACCCTCCCCGATCCCGATCACCTGCCTGCGCTGCGTACCGAATTCGCGCATCGCAATCCCGCACTGGGACTGGGCGCGATGGAGCCCCCGCCGCGGATCCTGCTGCTTTACGGATCGCTGCGCGAACGCTCCTTTTCGCGGCTCGCGGTGGAGGAGGCGGCACGGCTGCTCCAATGGTTCGGCTGCGAAACGCGGATTTTCGACCCGTCCGACCTGCCGCTGCCCGACCAGGTCGAAGGCGACGATCACCCGGCGGTGCATGAACTGCGCGAACTGTCGCTGTGGTCCGAAGGTCAGGTGTGGTGCAGCCCCGAACGCCACGGGCAGGTCACCGGTATCCTGAAAGCGCAGATCGACCATTTACCGCTGGCCATCGGGGGCCGCCGCCCGACCCAGGGACGCACGCTGGCGGTGATGCAGGTCTCCGCCGGATCGCAGAGCTTCAACACGATCAACACCTTGCGCGTGCTGGGCCGGTGGATGCGGATGGTGACGATCCCCAACCAGTCGTCGATCGCCAAGGCCTATATGGAATTCGACCAGAACGGGCGGATGAAGCCTTCGAGCTATTACGACCGTATCGTCGACGTGATGGAGGAACTGGTCCGCTTCACCGTACTGCTGCGGCCCCATGCCGAACAATTGGTCGACCGCTATTCCGAACGGAAGGACCAGGACCAGCCGGTGGCGACGCATGTCGAGAAGGCAGGCCTCGCGCGCGGCTGAAGGTGCGGCGGCAGCGAGGCGGTTTCGCTCGCCGGGCCCGGCGCGTATGGGCTGGGTTCAGGCGAGGGGCTACAGGGTGCCGCCATGCGAGGTATGCGACCGGATCGAAGACAGGTGCTGGCCATGGCGGCCGCACTACCGGGCTTGCTTGCGACGCCGCTCGCCGCGAATGCGCGGGTCATGCAGATCGGCGTAAACCTGATCGAGGACCCAGCCGCGCCGTTCGGCAGCGCGCAGGCCCGCGAAAGCTTTGCCAATCTGGTTGCGGCGGGCGCCACCACGGTCGCGCTGGTGCCGTTCTTCTGGCAACCGGGCGCGACCGACCCAGCGCTGGTCCGGGGCAGCGCGCTCCCGCGCGAGCGGCTGTTCCGCGGCATCGAGGAGGCCGCGCGGGTCGGGCTCACTGTGCTGGTCAAACCGCATGTCTGGGTGCCCGAACGCTGGGCGGGCAGCGTGGTGTTCTCCAGCGAGAGCGACTGGCAAAGCTGGTTCGATGCCTATGAAACCGCACTGGTCGATTGCGCGGAAACCGCCGCCGAAGCGGGGGCCGATGTACTGAGCGTCGGGACCGAATTGCTGCAGACGAGCGCGCGGCCCGAATGGGCGCGGCTGATCGCGCGGGCGCGCGAGGTGTTCCCGGGCCGGCTGACCTATGTCGCGCACAATTCCGCCGAGGCGCAGCAGGTGGGTTTCTGGAACCTGCTCGATATCGTGACCATGTCCTCCTACCCGCCGCTGGGCGCGCCGACCGACAGGGCGTCATGGCGCCGCGCGATCGGCGATGAGGTCCGCGCATTGAGGACTCTGGCGGATCGTCATGCAAAGCCCGCCTGGCTGGGCGAGATCGGTATCCGCTCCGCCGCCGATGCGACCTACAAGCCGTGGGAAAGCGCCGAGGAGCGCGATGCGCCGCCCGATCCGGCGCTGCAGGAGCAGGTCCTCCGCCTCTGGCTCGATGCGGCGCGGCAGGGCGGGATCGATACCGCGCTCGTGTGGCGATGGCTCAGCGACCCGCAGGGCGGCGGGCCCAAGGACACCGATTTCACAATCCAGAACAAACCCGCGCAAAGCCTGCTCGGCCTGCGCTAACCTCAGAACGAGACCCAGACGCCCCCGAAAAAGCCGCGCTCGCGCAAGGCGTTCTCGCCCGCGATCGTGCCGACGAGACCAGCCTGCAGCGAGACCGACTGCGAGACGGTGAGCACCCCGCTGACCTGCATGTTGTGATAGCGGTATTCGTCGAAGATCCCCTGCCCCGCACCATCGCTGATCGTATTGAGAGATTGCACCATCAGCAGAAAATCGGGATCGGGGCGATAACCCAGCGTCACATCGGCATGGAACTCATTGGGCGGATCGCCATCGCGCAGGCGATAGCTCGCCTGGCCGTCGATAAAGCCGCTGTCCTCGCCAAAGGACAGATTGTGAAAGCCGCGCAGGCGGAAATCGTATTCGGCATCGGTGCTGCCGACCTGCGCCAGATTGTCGTCGCGCGATACGCCGGGGATCCGCGCGGTCGCTTCGACAGCCAGCCAGCCGTCGGAATTCTCGGCAAAACGATAGCGGCCGCCGATATCGGTATAGCCCAGCCCGCTGTCGTCATCGCCGCCTTCGACCGAGACATTGCGGAAGCTTGGCTTGAAGATCAGCGTGAGATCGGGAGCGACCTCATATTCGGCCAGCAGGTACAGCTCGACCTTCTCGTAATCGGCAATGTCGATGCTGTCGCCATCGGCGTCGAAGCCGCGCGTGCTTTTGGAATAATAGAACGTCGCAATGGCCTGGCCCTTGTTCGACCCGTCACCCGCCTCGGTTGCGGTCAGCGTCTGCGCATGTGCCTGGGGGGCGGCCAGCAGACCGGCGAGGGCTATTCCCGTGGCGTACAGTCTACCCATCATTGTCGCTCCAGCAATTCCTGTTTGGTCCGGTCGATGATCGTATCCGCAGCCGCCGCCAGACCGGAAGGTTCGGCCCATACGGTCCGGGTCCAGAGCGTTACATGCTCGGCCTGGATCGAATTCCCGTGGTTGATCGCAGCCAGCTCGACCGCTTCGGCAGCCCGCGCGTTCCAGGCTTCGAGCTCGCTTGCCGAGGGTGCGCCGGGATGGATCAGCATGAACGAGCCCGGCCCATAGGCTGTCAGATAGACCGCCAGCGGCGCGGGGATCGCCTGCAACATGTCGGCCACCTGCGCCAGCAATGCCTCGCCCTTGTCCTGACCATGCGCCGCGACATAGGCTCCATAGTCGATAATCCGGACCAGGCTCAGCGCAGCGGGCCGGCCGCGCGCGCGGCAATCCGAAATGACCAGTTCCAGCACCCGGTCCTTGAGCAGATTGGTGGTCGGATCGATCAGGCTGAGCGTCAGCTGGCCCTGCCGCAGCGCGGCGTTCTGGACCCGCAGATCTTCCTCGCGCAGCGCACGCCGTTCCTGTTCGCGGCGCATCCGCAACAGGTTCCGGATACGCGCGAGCAGCCGCATCTCGTCGATTGGCTTGGTGAGGAAGTCGTCCGCGCCCGCCATGAACGCCTGGTTGAGCGTTTCGGTGTCGTTGGTCGCAGTGAGCATCAGGATCGGCAGATCGCGCGTGCCCTTGGCCAACCGCATCCGCGCGCAGACTTCCAGCCCGTCGATATCGGGCATCATGATGTCGAGGACAACGAGCTGGTACGGGTGTTCGGCGGTGCTATCGGCCTCGCCATCGGGGGTAATCCCGCACATCCTGAGCGCTTCGAGACCCCCGCTGGCAATATCGATCCGGTCGAAATTGCCGCGCGCCAGCAGCGCGCGGGTGATCAGCGCGCTTTCGCGGACATCGTCGACCACGAGGATGCGGGATTGGCTGCCTTCGGTCATCGTGGGGCCTCGCTGCTCAATTCATACACCCGCCAACGCGCCCCGTCATAGTGCAACCGGTAACCGGGCAGGCCTTTCTCGTACAGGGTCGGGAAGATGCGACCAACCCGGTCACTCCCATAGTCGGATTCGCGATTGCGGACGACCAGCGTGCTGGCATCGGTTCGCCCCCGGATCGAGGCGGTGCGGAACTGTTGCGTCCCGCTGGACCAGACCCCGGCGGCATCCTCGCGCAGCGCGATCACCGCAGGTGCCGCCTCGGCATCGAACAGCACGTCCTCGCGGCCCGACAGCGCACGTGCAACACCTGCAAGTTCGGGATCGCTGACTGCCACCAGGCGGTTGGCCAGCGCCGCTTTCCAGCGCTGGGTCTCGGGCGCGGTGTCGACGCTGACGAGCAAGGCCCCGCCAATTGCTCCGGCGGCGAGAAGCAGCAGCTCCACCCGCTTGAGCCGAGCGATGGGCCAGCGCGCGACACAGGCGGCGGCTGCGGTGACGCCGAAACTGGCTGCCAGCGCGGCCGAAGGGAACAGACCGAAGGACAGCGCCAGCAGCATCGCCGCCAGCACGGTCAGGAACAGCGCCAGCACTGCATAGCGCAGCGGCGCCATCCCGCGCGCGGCGAAGAAAAAGCCGATCGCGATCGGGCATACGGCGAACAGGCTAACCAACGCGAGGCTGATATTGCGCCAGTCGGCCACCGGCACGCGCCCGGTGGGGTCGGCGCCCAGCCCGGCAGATTCCCGGCTGACCGCACCGATGAAGTCGAATGTCTGGTCGGCGAAAACCCAGTTCACATAGATGAACGAAGCGATCGAGAAGAGCACGGGAAACAGCAGCGTCAGATACATCGCTACCGGCGCAATGCGCAGCCGGTCGATCGGGATGACCAGCGCAAGGAACGGCAGGCTGGCGAACACCAGCACCATCCCGAACGGATGCGCGAAAGCCATCAGGCACAGGCCGAGCGAGACCAGCATCAGATCGTTGACGCGTTCGCCCCGGCGCAGGCTAAACATCCCCAGGGCGGTCAGCCACAGCCCCCAGTGGACGAGGATAAACCCGATCCCTTCGGTCGCGCCGCGCAGGAACACCGGATTGAGCGCCAGCACCGCACTGGCGGCGGAGGCTTCCCACAGCGACAATCCGTTGGCCCGGAATGCCCAGAACCATGCCAGGACGAGCGCCGCGGCCAGCACCGCGCTCAACACCGCCAGCCCGGTCGTTCCGGCGACGGGTACGAAGTGGTTGAGCCCGATCCCGGTGATATAGGGCAGCGGCGGAAAGGCAGTGACGATATCCTCGAACCGGATCAGCCCCTCGAGGCTCAGCAGTGTCCGTCCGTGCAGGTCGAGATTGCTGGCCGACACATAGCCGCGCGTATGCAGGATGAAGGCCAGCGCGACCAACGCGATGCCCAGTGCGATCGGCATGGCATAGTTGGTGATCTTGCGCGCCGTCATCCCGTGGTCTGGCTCGCCTGCGCCTTGCTGACTTCGGCGGCGGTGTGTTTCGATAGCCCGTGTTCGGTCTTTTCCCAGTAGAACGGCTTGGTGATCAGCTGCCACGCGCCTTTCCACGCGGCGATCGACATCAGCACCCAATACCAGAACACGGTCACGCTGTAGGGTACCAGCGACAGCCAGTTGCGCCGGAAAGGCGCCAGCATCATCACGAAGATGAACAAGCCGTTCCCCGCGAGCAGGTTGAACACCGAGAGATACAGCAGGACGGGCGGGAACAGCGGATCGAAGATGCCGGTCTCGGTCAGCAGCCAGAGCACGAAAATCGCCCAGAACACCGGGTTCAGCAGACCCGAAAGCATGGTCCCGCCGATAAAGAAAATGAAGCCGAGCAGTCCGAGAACGCCGATGCTTCTCACCAGATGGATCGGCCGCCGGGTATGGACCAGCATCGTCTGCATATAGCCCTTGATCCAGCGCGACCGCTGCCGGATCCAGTTCAACTGCGAGACATTGGCTTCCTCGAAGGTCGTCGAGGCAACCAGCCGGACTTCATAGCCCTTCTGCGTCAGGCGAATGCCCAGATCGGCATCCTCGGTAACGTTGAACGGGTCCCATGCGCGCAGTTCGCGCAGCACATCCATGCGAAAATGGTTCGACGTGCCCCCCAGCGGGATCGGCACCTTGAGCTTCTCCAGCCCGGGAAGCATCAGGTCGAACCATAGCGAATAGTCGAGCGTGAACAGGCGCGTCAGCCAGTTCTCCTCGCGGTTGAAGTAATTCAACCGGCACTGGACGCAGGCGACATTCGCGGGCGAGCGGTCGAAGGTCACCACCACCTTCTTGAGCTGGTCGGGTTCGGGCTTGTCCTCGGCATCGTAGATCACGAGGAAATCGCCGCGCGCGAATTGCAGCGCGTAATTGCACGCCTTGGGCTTGGTCTGCGGCTGCGCGGGCGGGACCAGGATGATCTCGAAAATATCCTCCAGCCCCAGCGCGGTTGCGGCATCGATGGTCAGCTGATCGCCCTCCTCGAGGACGATCTTGATATCGAGCCGGCTGGTCGGATAGTCGAGTTCGCGCAAGGCATTGGCGAGGATCGGCAGCACGTCGGGCTCGCGAAACATCGGCACCAGCACGGTGTAGACGGGCAGGTCCTCGTCGCGCAGCAGGCCGACCGCCGCGTCCATCTGCCGCTCGCTGGCGTGCTGGTGCTTGCCGCCCGCCCAGATCAGCACCGCCTTGAACAGGAAATTGCCGAGGTAGAACAGCGTCATCACGAGGTTGAGCGCGATCAGCGTCGGGATCGGGGCCAGCGCCAACCCCAATGCAAACGCGCTCAGCATTGCCCAGCCGACAACCAGCTGGACCGGTGTGAACACGGTCTGCGCCGACATCACCGGATCGTGTTCGGCCAAATCGAATACCGCGGCATGCAGGAAACGTTCGGAAAACACGCTCTGCACCGCCTGCTGGATCTGCTTCTTCGAGGCGATGCCGATCTTGACGCTCGCGCCCCATTTGCGGCGGGCATAGAGGATCAGCTCGGGCCCCGGACGCGACGTGACGATCGTCGTCACCCCGTCCTCACACCGCCAGGGCACTGCCAGTTCGCGCATGTAATTGGCGACTTCCGCAACCTCGAGCAGGTCCGGATCGAGCGGGTCCTTCTCCAGATCGACCTGTTCAACGCTGAACCGGTCGGCGAGGGCGCGGTAATAGTCCTCCGGCTCGATCCAGTTCTTGGTCAGCATGACATCGGCGAGGTTGGACCCCCACCGCGCAGCCAGCTCGCTCGCCTCGTTCAGCTGCCGCGCCGAGACGAGATTGCGTTCGGCGAGGAAATCACCGGTCCAACTGTCGATCGAGAGGAGGTTGCCCACGATCAGTCTTTGGTTTTGTTGGCGACGATCACGCGGCGGAGGAGATAGACGAAGCCCAGTGTCACCAGCAGCCAGCCAAGACCGATCAGCCACAGGCGGTAACGGCTCAGGAACTGGCTGAAGGTGTTTTCTTCCGGATAGCGGATATCGATCAGCCGCTCGCGCGCATTATGGAATGCGAAGTCGAGCTGGTCCCCGGCAAGGAAAGCGACATTGCCATAGCTGAGTACCGGCGGCGAAGCGCTGGTCGCCAGCGCGGCAAAATCCGCGCCCGGCTTGATCCAGACCACGGTGCGGCCGCCCTGCTCGAGCAGCTGGACCGTGGTCAGTTCGCCAATGGCTTCGGCATCGAGGAGCGTCTGCCCGTTCTCTCCGTCGATCGTGACCGCACCCTGGTCGAAGCGCACGATCGGATCGGTCCCGGCCGGGGCCTGGTCGCCGACATACACCACGGCGCCCGCCTCGGGCATGTCCGAATAGGAGACGGTGACCGCCCCCTCGCCGTTTGCAAGCGCGCCCAGCAGCGACGCCACCGGACCGAGCGCGTCCGCGCCCGGCATCACCAGCGTGAAACCGCCGTTGAGGACCGCGGGAAGATCGGAAAAATCGGCCACCGTCCCTACGGGATCGAGCTTGACGTGGCTGGAAGGAAGCAGCTGCGCCGGATAGCCTTGCGGCGCAAACTTGCAGTCGCCGCCGGCGGGCTGCCGCGCGACGCTGACCTCGAGATTGTTGCGCGACGTGGTAAGCCCTTGCGGGAAATCCACATCGAGCCGTGTACGGCCATCGTCTTCGGCCTCGGCGCTTGCCAGCAGCACGCCGTTGAGCAGCACGGCGATGACCGGGCGCGTGGTCCCGCCATCTTCCGCCGCCGCGACGTCGACCACCATGCCCGTCATGCGCTGCCCGGCGGGCACCGCGGCGGTGGGGATCGCCACGTTCCACTGCCCGCGGTCGACGACGTTCTGGATCGACGTGTCGCCGCCCAGATCGCCTACCGTGAGCGTGGTTGCCGCAGCGCCCGCATTGCGCTGTGCCGACCCAGCAGCAGGCGAAGCGACGAGCGCATTCCACCGGCTGCGCAACAGCCGCGCGCTGGCGACGGGATCCTCACCGCCGATCTGCAACACCGGCTCCCCGGCCTCACGCTGCACCGAGAGTGCGGGTGAGGCGGGATCGGCGAAAATGACCCGCGAAACCTGCCACCCCTCGCCAAAGGCGGGATTGGTTCTGCGGTTGCCGGCAAGCCGGGCATCCACCCCGCCCAGCATCAGTGTTAGCGCGGCCGCGGTTTGCGCGGCACTCGCGCCCGCAGGCAGATCGACGTCGATCGCCGTTGGCATCGCCGCTGCGAGGGAGGCCACCCGCGTCAGGCTGGCGCCGTCGAGCTGCGCCCGCAAACCGCCACTGCCTGCGAAAGACAGATAGGCAGCCGACAATCGCTGATCGACACAGCGGTCTTCGGTAATTGCGCCCGAATAGACGATGCGCGCGGCCAGGAAGCCCTGCTCGATCAGCGAGGCGTTGATGGGGACATCGATCACCCCTTCGGAAAACCCGTCCGGCAGCGCAGTCGTGTAAAGTGTCTTCCCGCCCACTTCGATCGATAGCGCGCGGCGACTGTTGAAGGAGGAATCCGTCCGGTAGGGCAGCACGAGACGCAGGTTCTGCGCACCGGCATCCGCGGGAATGGGGAAATAAATCTCGCGCGAACCCGACAGGCCGGCGATCTCGAAGCCATCGGGAAACCCGCGCTCCTTCAGCGTGATCACCCTTGTGACCGCCTCCGTCGACGGGCCGACTACAGCACTTTCGGAAATGGCGGGGACTTGCCCCGCCGCTGCCGTAGTTACCAACGCCACCGCCGCGGCAATACAAAGGGGTTTTCGATTCACCATGACAGTCCTGGGGGTACCTTCAGCCATTGCATGTGCTGGCCCTACCACTTCACCCAGATGGTTTAGAAGACCTTACCAGAAGAAGTTCTCAAATATTTTGGGAGGGGATATTATACGTTCTTTCCCTTAATCCCCGATAGACCCAATTTTTGACGGGATTGTGCCATGGGAAACAAGCTTGCATAACCGCCGGGTAATTCGGGTAAAATAGAGTTAACAGAGTAGGTATGAATTTGGACATCGAGATGGTTCTGCTGGGTTTCGTGCTGGGAACCATCGTGGCCGCCGTGCCCCTGGCAATCTGGTTCCGCAGCGCCATTCGCGATGCCCGCGCCTCCGCCGCGCCGACCGCTACCGAAGACGCGGACCTGCGCGACCTGGTCGAACATCCCGACCTTGAATCGATCGCGGCCGACCTTCCCGACATGGTGGTCGTGATCGGGCCCGACCGGGTCCGCCGCTACATCAGCGCTGCCTGCGAAAAACTGCTCGGCTATCCGCCCGAAGAGATGATC
The DNA here is from genome assembly GCF_024171405.1 of Qipengyuania citrea. Taxonomy (GTDB): domain Bacteria; phylum Pseudomonadota; class Alphaproteobacteria; order Sphingomonadales; family Sphingomonadaceae; genus Qipengyuania; species Qipengyuania profunda. The sequence goes on along the minus strand of NZ_JALJZT010000002.1, from coordinate 2,763,317 downwards.
GGCCAGTCGCCGATCAACGGCATCCATCCCGATGACCGCGCCGCGACCATGGTGGCGAGCGAGAAACTGTTCCAGGGCGCGGTTCCCCGCACGCTGACGACCTATCGCCACAAGCATCGCGACGGTCATTACGTCTGGCTCGAGGCCCATTTTGCGTCTCGCCGGGTTCCCGAAACCGACGAGCTGCAGGATTTCGTCGGGATCGTCCGCGACATCGGCGCCCGGCGGCGCGAAAAGCTGCTCGACAGCGAACGCAATGCACGCATGCGCGAGAACAATCGCCTGCTGCAGATGGCGGAAGGGATCGCCAATATCGGTCACTGGCGGATCGATGTGCAGGAGGATTCGCTGTTCTGGTCGGAACAGCTGTTCCGGATCCATGGCGTCTCCGATGACTTCGTCCCCGATCTCGAGAAGGGCATCGATTTCTATTACGAAGAAGACCGACCCATGGTCACCGAAGCGGTCGAGAAAGCTCTCAACGAGGGGGAGGATTTCGAGTTCACCGCACGTATCGTGCGCCCCAATGGGGAACTGCGCCATGTGGCGACCATCGGCCATGCCGAAAGCTCGCCGACCGGCGAAGTGGTTACGGTATTCGGCGTTTTCAAAGACATCACCGAAACCGTCCTGATCGAAGAGCGCCTGCGGCAATCGCGCGACGCGGCAGAAGACGCGGCGAAGGCGAAGACCCATTTCCTTGCCAATATGAGCCACGAAATCCGCACCCCGATGAACGGGGTTATCGGGTTTGCCGACCTGCTGCTGGAAAGCGATCTGTCCGAAGAGCATCTCGAATATGCGCGGATGATCTCGGATTCGGGCAAGGCCATGCTGCGCCTGCTCAACGAATTGCTCGACCTGTCGAAGATCGAGGCGGGCCGGATGCAGCTGTCGCGCGAACCGGTCGATTTCGGGCATCTCGTGCGCAGCAGCGTGCGGTTGTTCGAACCCAACGCCAAGGCCAAGGGCATCGTGCTGGAGGCCGACATCGCTTCCGGCATGCCCACCGGCACCGGCGACAAGCTGCGCGTGCGCCAGATCATCCTCAACCTGATCGGCAATGCCATCAAATTCACCGATGAGGGATCGGTGCGGATCGTGGCGCAGGAGGAGGACCGCTCGATCGTCATCCGCGTGATCGATACCGGGGTCGGCATTCCGGCGGACAAGCTGTCGCACGTCTTCGACGAATTCGCCCAGATCGAAGGCGCTTCGGCGTCGAATGTGGCGGGTACCGGCCTCGGTCTTGCCATCGCCCGCCAGCTGACCGAGCTGATGGGCGGCAGCCTGACCGCGACGAGCGAATTGGGGCAAGGCTCGACCTTCGTGCTCTCGCTCCCGCTGGTCGAATGCGAAGGCAATGCACCCGACGCGCCCGCGCAAAAGCAGGACGCCGCTTCGTTCCGCAAGACGCTGACGGGGCGCCGGGTCCTGCTGGCGGAAGACGTCGACATCAATCGCAAACTGGCGGTGGCGATGCTCGGCCGTCTCGGCGTAGCGGTGGAGATTGCCGAGGACGGCAAGCAGGCGGTCGAAAAGGTGCGCGCTGCGCGCGAACAGGGCCGGCCGTTCGATGCCGTGCTGATGGACATGCAGATGCCGGTCATGGACGGGCTCGAAGCCACGCGCACATTGCGCGCCGAAGGGATTTCGGAGCGCGACCTGCCAATCCTGGCGATTACTGCCAATGCCTATCCCGACGATATCGAATTGTGCCTGGCGGCGGGCATGCAGGACCATGTTGCGAAACCGATCTCGATCGAACGGCTTGGCCCCTGCCTCGAAAAGTGGCTGGTGACCAACCCGGCTGCAGCAGTGGAGGAAGCCCCCGCCAGCGACGAAGACGCCGAAGCGCGGCAGATGTACGAACAGCGCCGCAGCGCGCTGCGCACCCAGCTGGCCGAACTGAGCGGCCCCACGCCCCCCACTGCCGAGCAGCGCGAGAAGCTGCGCGAGCAGCTGCATGTGATGGCCGGCATCGCCGCCTATTTCGGCGACGAGGATCTTGGCAATCTCGCCCGCCGGGTCGAACGCGATCTGAAGGGTAAGGCCAACGAGGCCACCGTCCAGCGCGGGCTGGACGAGCTGCGCGGCTGGTTTACCAGGTAGGATCGCCCCAGCAGGTTCGGGTCGCGGCCTGCCTGTGGCCCAGCAGATCAAAGGAGATATCGAATGGGGCGAGGCTTTGCCCCCTTCTCCAAGGCGAGCCACTCTACGCCCGCTTTCCTAGACTCTGCGGCCAAACCTCCGCGAGCCTCGCGGTGCACTACGCGCCGAGAGAGCATTGCAGCTAAAGTAGCTGGTGATCCGAATTGGCGCGCGAGATAGGCTGGCCGCTTTGTCTCAGGCTGAAGGGCGACTCTGGGGCCGATACCGGACCATCCGTTATGGGGCGCCCGAAACCGAAAAGATGCCATTCAGCAATCAACGATGTACGTCGAAAGCTTGCCAATCAAGTATCTTCAGGCGACGCGAATGGGTGTGGACGACGTGGCATGGAAGGTCGGCCTCAGCGATGCCGCGTACCTCCGATGCGCAGTTCGACGCTGGACGAATTAGACCGTCGAATTGCTTAGCCCAAGCTACAGCGACTGTCCGTCGTCAACAGTAAATACGGATCCAGTAATTTGAGCAGATGCATCTGAGGCGAGATAGAGGACAAGATCGTCGAGTGCGTCTATGTCCATGATCCGCCGCCGGTGCCAGCTTGCGATCTGCGCCTTACCACCCTCGCTGTCGAACCAATTGCCAACCAGCTCTGTCCGGATGTAGCCGGGCTGGACTACGTTGAGATTGATCCCTTGTCGCACCCATTCGCGTGCGAGTTGGCGGCCGAGATGCGCGACACCGGCCTTGCTCGCCGCGTAAGCCGCGTCACCCTGCCCCGTCACCTGTGCGGTGATCGACCCGATAATGACGATGCGTCCTGCGCCGCTCCCCCGGCTACCCGCCGTCATCGCACGCGCCGCGGCGTTCGCGGTCAAGTGGACGCCAAGCAAATTGGTATCGAACACCTGCCGCAGCTCCGCTTCGGCCAGTTCTGTCGAGCGTCAGGTGGCGAGAGACCCCCGCGTTGGCTATGACTGTATCGACCGGCCCGAAAGCGCCCTCTGCGCTGGAAAATGCCTGGGCCACCGATTTCTCACTCGTCACATCCATCGGCACAGCCAGCGCCTCGCCGCCATCTCTGCGGATTTCGCTCGCGATTTTCTCGGTCAGCGCGGTGCGGCGCGCGCCGAGCACCACTCGCGCGTCTGCTGCGGCTATCGCTCGCGCCAGATGCGCCCCGATCCCGGAGGAAGCTCCGGTGACGAGGCAGGTCCGCCCTGCAAGGCTATGAGTGGCGGTCATTCGGCCTCCTGACGCTTGTTCGGGGCGACCAACGTATTGGCCTCCTCGTAGCGGTCGATCCAGTCTTCGGGCGGTAGCGGCAGCGCGCGGCTATCCTCGCTGCGAGCCGGAATGAAGGCTGCGCGCGGACCGTCGCTGCGGACCTGCTCTAACCAGAACAATCCATCGAACCGCCCGCTATTTCCGCGCGTGCCAACCAGATCGGCATCCCCGTCACCGTCCATGTCGCGCGCGATGAACTGGTCGTACATACCGCGCACCCGGCGCGAGATATCGTGCCGCTTCCAGGTGCCGCCCACCGTGCCCGGATTCTTGAACCAGGCGATCCGCCCGACGGTGGAAGAGGGGGTCACAGATGGGTGATCCCCCTCGCGCGTCGCGCCGGTATAGCCCCCTCTAAGAATGTTGAGCCCCGAATAGCCGCCGGTCACGGCGTCGAGGTGGCCGTCGCCGTCGATATCGGCCAGTTCGACCGCGATCACCATATCGGGCAGAATGTCGCCGATACGGTGGTAGCGCCATGGCATGTCGAGCGCCTCGGGCTGTTCGAGCCAGCCGAGAGCGGGCAGGCCGCCCGGCGCGTGCGGGTCGCCGCAATTCTCGAATACGCTGGTAATCAGATCGAGCCGCTCATCGCCGTTCAGGTCCCGAAATGCCGATTGGAAGGCGGAAGTCGCGACCGTACAACCTGGCAGCGTACTGTCGTCGATAGTAATCGCATGAGCTTCGATCTGGACCTTACCGCGGGCATCTGTGCCCCGGCTTTCCAGGACGTAGGCGACCTGCTCGAGCCGGGCGGCCGCCAGCACATCGAGGTCGCCGTCACCATCGAGATCGACCGGCATCGCCGTGTTTGGCACGTCTCTCGCGAATACCACCTGCTCGTGCCAGGCATCAGGATCGAGCGGATTGCCATCGAAGGTAAAGAGCGACGTGGTACGGTCTTCCCGGGGCGCTGCAGGATCTACGATGTCGCTTGCGCCCTTGTTCGCTGCGATGACATCATTGCGCCCGTCGCCGTCGATGTCCGCGATGAAGACACGCAGCCATGACCCGCGCCCTTGCGTCATCGGCGGAACGAGGCTCGGCCAAGCGCCTGCTCGCGCCGATGAGCTACTTCCGGGATTGCTGAAGAACGTCAGATGCGCTTCTTCGTTTGCAGTAACGAGATCGGGCCACCCATCCCCATCGACGTCGCCAATTGCGACATCCTCTATCGCGCCGACTATCTGTCCCGAAGCAATGGTCGCCAGCGTCCAGCGGTCCGGATCGGCGGTGCCGAAGGCAATGCGGAGGTGGTTCGAATCCTCGTGCACCGAAGCGATATCCAGGAATCCGTCGCGGTCGATATCGGCGATCTGGAGACCGTCGCCGCCGCGAAGCGGAACCCCGGCCAGATCCTCGTCGTCGATCCGGTGCTCCCGCCAAGAGATATAGTCGCCCGAGCGCGTGCGGGCACTGCTTGGGGTGTCCGCCACCGTCAGTTGCGGGGTCTGCTTGCCAGCTACCGGCACACACCCTGCCGCCGACAAGGCAAGCAAGACCGCACTCGAAATACGCCCGGCACCCCCCGGCATCAAAGAGCCTCGATCTTTGGCGCGCTCGCCGGGCTGTTGGCGATGTCTTCTCGGATATGCCGCGAAGCAAGTACATAATGCACGCAACCCCAGACAGAAGCGATGCAGCCGACGATGAGCATCGCTGCAGACAGCGGGTTTTCGTCACCGCCAGCGGCGAACGTATCGCTCAGGTAGCCGACGATGAGCGGGCCAAGGCCCAGGCCGATCAAATTGATAAAGAAGAAGAAGACCGCCGAGGTCAGCGCCCGCATCCTCAGGCCAACCAACCCATGCGATACCGCAAGCGCAGGCCCGAGATAGGAGGCGGAAAGGAAATGAAACACGCCGGTCAGCAACAATGCCAGCAGGAGATTGCCGGTGTTGAGCATGATCAGCAGCACTGGCGTGATCGCAAGGATCATGATCGCAGACCCCCACACGTACCAGCGACGGTCGCGCTGCCCCATCTTGTCGGCGAACCAACCACCAAAGAACGAGCCCGCCCCGCCGCCGAAGCCCGATGTCAGCGCCATCCAGACACCTAGTTGCGCCAGTCCGATTTCGTGGTTGCGCAAAAAGAACGAGGGCAGCCAGTTACCGACCGCATAGATCACCGTTGCCTGCAGACTTCCCGCGAGTGCGAGGTTGCGGAAGGTCTTGCGCGACCAGAGGAACCGCAGGACGTCGAAAATGCTGGGGCTTTGTCCAACTTCGTTCTCTCGTTTCTCGGACCAGCCCCGGATAGGCTCAGCCACGGTGAGGCGGAGGAGCAGAGCGACGAGGATGCCGGGCAAGCCGACCACCAAAAACGCCATCCGCCAACCGAAGGTTTCCGCTATGAAACCGCCCAGCGCGAAGCCGGTGAGGATACCGATGTAAATCCCGATCGAGTAGATCGAGAGTGCCGTCGCGCGCTCTTTCTCGGGAAAGATGTCGGAAATCATCGAATGCGCCGGGGGGCTGCCACCTGCCTCGCCCACACCCACGCCGACCCGCGCCAGCAGCAGGTGGAGATAGTTCTGCGCGAGCCCGCTTACGGCGGTCATCCCACTCCATACGGTCAGCGCCAACGCGATGATGTTGCGGCGGACACCGCGGTCGGCCCAGCGCGCGATAGGAATTCCGCACGACACGTAAAACAGCGCGAAGGCGAAGCCTGACAGCAATCCGAGCTGCGTGTCGGACAGGAGAAGCTCTTCCTTGATCTGCTCCTGCAGGATCACGAGCAATTGCCTGTCGACGAAGTTGAGGGCGTAGACGAGCGTCAGCACGCCGAGCACGAAATAGCGGTAGGACGCCTTCGAATACGGTGTCTCCACAGGTGGGGCCGCGTGGTCGTTGGTCTCCGTAGTGCTCATGATCGGGCTCTCCCCCTGGTGTTTCAACGCTTTTGCTTGTCTTGGATTTCGGCCGGTACGCTCAAGGCGACGGGCATGCCCCATGAACGCCCTGCTGCACGCTCTCGCTGGGCGAAGGTTTCGAACAGTTCGAACATCCCCGGCTTGAAATCACGCCCAGCAATGGGCCTATCGGCGAAGCGGACGTAATGCTCGGCTGGCCCGTAGGGCTTCCATGGCGGATGCCCTTGCGCGGTCGGTCGACCGCTCGCCGCAAAGCTAATCCAATAGTCCAACATCGCATCCGAGATTGCGCGGTCGTGCTCGCCGTCCGGCACCGGCCAGCGCGCAGGCATCGCTTGGGCGGCGAGATTGCCGAAGCTGAAGGGCAGTTCGCTGGCATGGAAGGCGCACAGGTCCCGTGCGCGAGCCGAAGGGTAGCAGTGGTCGAAGACGTAGAAATAGGAAGGGACGTCAAGCTCCCTCTGGCTTTGCGCAATGCGTTCCCCCGACCAGCCGAAGATGATATCGCCGGTCGCGTCGAGCAGAGCATCGGCTCCTTGGGCGTGCGGATAAATCCGCAAGAATTCAGACGCGAGATCGCCGTAGACGGAGGCGACCAGCGCTTCGTATTGCGCGGGCGTCTCGGGCATGCGCAGGACGAGCCCGCCTTCAGGGCGATATTCGTGAGCGTTGTAGCCGACCATTACGGGTACGCGTGCCTGTTCGCCCCGGTCGAAAATATCGAGTAACTGATCAGGAAGTAGCGCCCCATCGATCGTTCCCTGCGGCGCGAAACCGGCAAGCGTTGCGAGATTCGTCAGCTCCTGGGGAGCCATGCTGCGTGCCGCATCGATATCCGCGACACCGAGCTTCGAGAAAAGATCTGCTCCGATCTGCTCCGCCGAGGGCATGGCGTTTGCTGCTTCTGCAAGCTCCGGGAAGCTGCGAAGGTTGGTGCTTTGGATTATGGCCTTGTCGAACAGGCCCCGCGCTTTGGGCGAAGCCATCAGATAGGTCACGCTAAGCGCGCCGGCGGATTCGCCCATGATGGTGACGTTGTTGGCATCCCCGCCAAAAGCGGCGATGTTATCGCGCACCCATTGCAGCGCTGCGATCTGGTCGAGCAGGCCATAGTTACCCGAAGTTCCGTCGTCGGACTCTGCGCTCAACCCCTCGTGGGCCAACCAGCCAAGCAGTCCGAGGCGGTAATTGAGTGAAACGAATACCACGCCGCGCTGCGCGTAATTCGTCCCGTCGTACATCGGCAGGCTGTTCCCCCCGATCCTGAGCGACCCTCCGTGAATCCACACGATGACTGGCGCACCCTCAGCGTCGTCGGGTGCCCAGACATTGAGGTTCAGGCAGTCTTCGGATGAGCTTGGCGGCGGATCGTTGTAGATACTGCTGGCCGGCACGGGCGGCTGGATACAGGCCGCACCGAAGGCACTCGCATCGCGCACGCCTTCCCATCCGGGCAGAGGTTGTGGGGCGGCCCAGCGAAGCTCGCCGACCGGCGGCGCGGCATAGGGTATGCCGCGGAAGACGCCAAGCTGTGCCTGGGTTACTCCGCGAAGCATGCCGCCCGTCGTCGAGACGAGCGGAGCCGCCTGTACGTTGGGGAATTTGCTCGTGGTGGTGGTGCAACCCATTGATAAGGCTGCACACACGACCCCGACAATCAACCTGAAACGGTTCATATCCTCAACACTCCTCTCCATGCGCGGCGGCGGGTTTGCCCGCTCGCTCCTCCCCGCGCTTCGATCAATCCGCCTTGGTGAGCGCCTGCTTCGGTTCACCCACGGCCGCAGCGACCTCGCGCTCGGCTTGGGTGAACCCGTATTCGGGAACGATCTCGCCCGTGCGCTCCGCAATCGAATGCCAATTGTGTGCGACCTCCGCGGCAGCATTCTCACCGCTACCGATCTGCGCGCCCTCGGTCAGGGTGACGTTCGCACAGGCGAAGTGGCCCCCGCCTGCGCACAGGATCGCCCGCGTTGGTGCGTCGGCGCTCACGAGATGGACGATACCCGGGCTAACGAATGCGGGGTCAAGCTGGGCCAGCGCCTCTTCGGAAAGGACGCCATTGGTCATCTGAGTGGCCGCTGTCGGTGCCAACGCATTCACGCGAATATCGTATTTCGCACCTTCGATGGCGAGAGTCTGCATCAGGCCGACCAATGCCATCTTCGCTGCGCCATAATTGGCCTGTCCGAAATTGCCATAGAGGCCGGATGAGGAGGTCGTCATGACGACCCGGCCGTAATTCTGTTCGCGCATCAGGCCCCAAACCGCCTTGGTGCAGATCGCCGCGCCCATCAGGTGCACATCGACAACTTCACGGAAATCAGCGATCTCCATCTTGGCAAAGCTCTTGTCGCGCAGGATGCCGGCGTTGTTGATCAGGATATCGATCCGGCCCCAGGTTTCGATCGTGTTGGCAACCATCGCGTCGACCGCCTGCTCATCGGTTACTGACCCTTCGGCTACGATCGCTTCGCCGCCCGCATCGCGGATTTCCTTCGCGACAGCACCCGCAGCTTCGTGGCCGAGATCATTGACCACGACCTTGGCGCCCTGCCGCGCGAGTTCGAGCGCGTGGCACTGACCGAGACCTCCGCCCGCACCGGTTACGATTGCGATTTTTCCTTCAAGCGATCTGCTGTTCGTCACTTCTTACCATCCCGTTCAAGTTGTTCACTCTCTAGCGAGTTAATATCATGATGAGAACCGTGTCCAGATGTCCTCGCAACTGGTTGCTAAGGGTTGCCGGCTAGAGGCAGTTAAGCCTCCAGCATCGGGTCGTCCCCGGCACCACAGATCTCCCGGATGCCCGCCGCCATGAATCGGGCCATGCGCTGCTTGACGGCTGCGAAGTCCTCCGACTGAGCCAGCCCGCCGGACAGCTTGTCTATACGTCCGGTGCGAGCCAAGGTCAGCATCAGCGCCCCGGTGGTGAAATGGTAACCCCAAAAGAGGTCCTCATCCGCTGCATGAGGAAGCGCCTTCTTGAGCAGTTCGATCAAGCGCAAAACAAGCGGATCGAACCACTCGTCGAACATCTCCGCCCCCCATTCGGGTGTATTGGAAACCAGCGCAGCAAGCCGGCCTGAATGGCGCCACTGGTCTCCCCCCTCGCCGTAAAGGTCGAGATTGGTATCGAGGAAGGCATGCAGCGCCCCTTCGACGGTCGGGTTGCCCTGGGACTTGCGATCATATTCGTTCAGCGCTTTCATGCGCACTTCATTCGCGACGACCGCTCGCCGGCCAAACACCGCCTCGAAGAGCTTCTGCTTGTCCTCGAAATAATAGTTGAGAAGCGTGTGATGGACGCCGACACGCTTGGCTACGTCTTTAAGCGTTACCCCATGCAACCCGTGGCAAGAGAAAAGATATTCCGCTTCGTCGAGAATCTTTTCGGTGGTTTCAGCGCGTTGTTCCGCCTTGGTGGGATTCTTCTTACGCGCCTTGACTGTCGACAAATCGATTTCCCTTTGCGCAGCGTGCGCAGGGCGCGCCGCTTGCTGTTCCAGTACGGTCATAATCGGCCATACTCCGATCTGAGGAGCAGTTTGTCGATTTTTCCCGTCGCTGCCAATGGCATTGTCGGCACGCGCAAAACAGAGTCCGGGAGCCACCAGTTCGCAACCAGGCCGTTGAGCCTATCCAGCAGCGCCTCGTCTGAAAGCTCGACCCCTTGACGGATTTCCACGACGAGCACGGGACGCTCTCCCCACTTGGGATGTTCGCGGCCGATCACCGCGGCCATGCTGACATCGGGATGCGCGCTCACGATCGCCTCGATCTCGGCCGGATTGATCCATTCGCCACCTGACTTGATCAAATCCTTCGACCGCCCCACGATCGATAGGGTACCGGATGCGTCGATCCTTGCCAGGTCGCCGGTATCGAACCAACCATCACGGGTCGCCGGTTCAGTTTGGTCGAGATAGCGCTCCACCACGCTTGGGCCACGCACCCACAAGTGGCCCTTGGCGTCGCGTTGTTGCGCCAATGGCTCCCCTGCCGCGTCGGTCAGCATGAGGTCGATACCGATCGCAGGCCGGCCTGAAGTGGAGGCCGCATTCGCCTCGGCGAGCGGGGTCGCCGTGCCCAGCGGCGAAATCTCGGTCATCCCCCAGGTCGTCTGGACGCCGATTCCGCGGCGTTCGATCCGCTCCATCAACGCCGGCGGCATGGGCGCGCCGCCGACCATGATACGCTTGAGCGTAGGCACGTCCGTCTCTGCTTGGTCGAGATAATCCATCAGGCCCAACCAGACGGTGGGAACCCCTACGCCGATAGTAACCTGCTCATCAACGATCAGGCGAGCCAACGCCGGACCGTCGGACTGCCTCCCCGGCAAGACCAGTTTGCCGCCTACCGCAGGAACCGAGAACGGGAGCCCCCAGGCGTTGGCATGGAACATCGGCACCACGGTCAGTACCGAGTCTTGGCTGGTCAGTCCGGCGACATCGGCCTGTAGCTGACGCATGGTATGCAGATAGTTGCCCCGGTGGGTGTAGGTTACACCCTTGGGAGGCCCGGTAGTCCCCGAAGTGAAGCACAAGCCGCAGGGGGTGTTTTCATCGAACCTGCCCCACGCTACCGATCCGCCCCCTTTCACCGCCGCAGCAGCGTTGTTCAGAGTACCGACCTTGCACGCGCCATTTGTGACCGTCCCCGGCTCGATATTACCGTCGATGACCAAGATTTCCTCAATGGTGGATGTTTGGGCAAGGACCTCATGCGCCAGTTCGTGCAGATCGGCACTCAGGATCAGGATCCGCGCGCCGCTTTGGGTAAGCATCGCGGAAAGTTGCAAGGGCAGGAGGCGTGGATTGAGCGTATGGCAGATCGCGCCCATGCCGATGATCCCATACCAGCTCTCGAGATGGGCCTGCGTATTCCATGCCATCGTCGCCACACAGGTGCCCTGTCCGACACCGCGCCCGGCCAGCGCCGCAGACACGCGCTTTGCCCGCACCTTCAGTTCGGCATAGTCGACCCGCGCGGACTTTCCGTCCTCGCCTGCAGTGACAACCTCCGATCTGGGGTGCCATTTCGCGGCGTGGTCGAGAAACTTGTCGAGGGTTAGCGCATAAGGCTGCATCGAACCCGGTATCACTGGCACCCCTCCACGCGCGGCGGCAAGGGGGGGCTCGCGACCCCGATGTTCCAGTGCCACGGCTGGTCACCTGCGGCCCTTCTGCGGCACACCACGGCCTCGTTCAGATCATACCGTGTTCCAAGAAGCTCGGCACCTTCACGCGGGGTCTCGTCGAACACGAGGAAGGCGGAGTTGTCTCCATATGCTGGCCAGCCCACCTGTCCGCTTGCCACGGGTGTTCCGTCTCGGGCGAAAGTCACCCAGTATTGCACCATTGCATCCGAAAGCGTGCGCTCCGCGGTCGCGCGCGGGATTCGCGGCCAGTTCCGCGGTGTGTCGTGGATCGTGCCGAAAACATAGGGGATTTCGGAAGCATGAAAGGCGTGGAGACCGGCTTCGTCCGCTTCGGGATAGCCATGATCGAACAGGTAAAGATATGCAGCCTGGCCCAGTTCGGTCTGCTTTATCGCCAGTCGTTCGGCAGTCCATCCATAGAGCGCGTCGCGGGTCGCTGCGAGCATGCTTTCGTCAATATTGTCTGCCGGGTAGAGAGCGAGGAAGACGTCCGCGAGATCACCATACAGCTCGCGAATTTTGGCCTCATAGGCCTTCGCTCCAGACGGCCGCGGAGGCAGCAAGCGGCGCAGCGACCGTATCTCGCCGCTGTTGAAGCCGGCAATCAACGGCACCTTGGCCTGCTCGCCGCGATCAAAAGTCTCGGCGATCTGATGCGGGATCAATACGCCATCTACGGTGCTCCAGGTCAGAAACCCGGCCCGGGTCGCGCGATTGACGAGTTCGCCCGGCTCCATGTCGCGCATGGCCGCGAGATCGGGTGCGCCGAGCTCACCTTGTAGCCAGGTGCCGATTTCTTCCGCCGCCGGGTGGCCGTTCCGCGACTCATTCAGCGCGGGAGACGAAATCATATAGGCGCTTTGCATGATCGCCTTGTCGAACAGACCCTGCGCGCGCGGCGCGGTCATCAGCCACATGACGCTGAGCGCCCCGGCGGATTCGCCCGCGATGGTGACATTGTCCGGATCGCCGCCGAAGGCCGTGATGTTTTCCTCGATCCAGCGCAGCGCCGCGATCTGATCCATCAATCCGTAATTGCCGGAAATACTGTCAGACGACTCTTCACTGAGTTCGGGATGCGCAAGGAAACCAAGCGCCCCGAGGCGATAATTGATGGATACAACGACAGCGCCCTGTTGGGCCAAACGCGTGCCATCATACATGTCGAAACTGCTAGCGCCCGAAACCAGGGCGCCTCCGTGTATCCAGACCAGGACCGGCGCGCCCAAAGCGTTCTCGGGAACCCAGACGTTGAGAGAGAGGCAGTCCTCGCTCATCCGACCTATTTCTTCGAAGTAGATCGAATTTGCAGCGCCGGGCACCGTCGGTTGGTAGCAGGGAGGACCGAAATCGGAAGCATGGCGCACGCCGTCCCAACGGGCGACCTCCTGCGGCGGCTTCCAACGAAGATCGCCAATGGGCGGAGCAGCATAGGGAATGCCTTTGAAGCTCGTCACGCCGCCTTCGCTGCGGCCCGCTACTGTTCCGGCAGGAGCATCAACTACCGGACCTTGCTCGCTGCGCGCCAGGGCGGGCGTAGAAGGCAGAAGTAGGCCGGCGACCGTCAGCGAAAGCGCGGCGATGAAACTGCAAGAAGACTTGGAGTAGGGCACGAAATCACCTTCTGGACTGGGCGGGCGCGCATCGGGCAATCTGCCGAGCGGACAAGGGGACTGGAAGTTGGCTTCGCGGTCCACGGACGGACCGCGAAGCCATTGCTGCATCAGAAGATGTAGCTGGACCGCACGCCGAATGTTCTCGGCCGCAGTCGCCCATGGCGCCCGTCGAGGAAGGCTTCGGGATGTACGTAGGTGATCGCATCATTGTCGAAGACGTTTTCGACATAGGCCGTAATCACGAAGTCCGGTGTGATGTTCAGCCCGGCATAGGCATTGGCGAACACATACTCGTCGGTCACGCCGTATTGCGGGGACGGTACGCCCGGCTGGCCCGGTACATTCGGGAACAGGCCGGGGTATGAACCGACATAGGCGACGTTGCCGCTAACGAACGCGGTCTCGGTGTCGCCGACAGCAAACGTATATGCCGCCGTGGCCGAACCCGAGAATTTGGGCGTCGCCAGCCGAATGCCGTCTTCGGCACCCGAAATCGCCGCTTCGCCGGGTGACAGATCATCGATCCGCGCATCAATGTAGGCGCCGCTCGCCTGTAGCCGGACGCCGTCGACCGGCCTCGCGACCAGTTCGAATTCGATGCCCTTGCTGACAGCGCCGCCAATATTGGTGGCGAACTGGATGGTGTCGGATACTCGGTTGGCCTGAACCTGGATATTGTTCCAGTCGATATAGAAGGCAGCCAGATTGGCAGTAAGGCGGTTATCGAAGAAACTGCCTTTCAAACCAATTTCGTAATTGGTCAACTTGTCCGAACTCGCGCCGTCGGGAATGACGATGTCATCAGGTGCGCTGGCGGGAGGCGCGAGCCCGGCCCGCGCATTGACCACCGGCGGACGAAATCCGGTCGATACCGTCGCATAGGTGGTCAGGTTCGGCGTCGGCTTGAAGGAGATACTCCCTTTCCACGAGAGCTTGTCATCGGACGCCAACAGACCGACCGCGGGCTGGATTGGCGCGAGGGTCAGGGGCGGGATGAAGCCACCGCACTGTGGCGTGAACACGGTGCAGTAGCCGACCGTCAGGAAGTTGCTGTTATAGCCGCCGCCGCGGGTGGTCGTCTGCACATCGACCTGTCCATAGCGCAAGCCGCCGGTCGCCCAGAAACTGTCGCTAAAGCGATAGGTCAGCTCGCCGAACACCGCCTTCTCGCTGATGTCGGTGTAGTTCTTGAAGCGCTGGTAATAGAGGTCGGAAAATGCCGTGACGCCTGTCTGATCCAGAAACTGCTGCGTCGTGCGATAGTCGAAGTCGACATCTCGCCGCTTGTCGAAATAGAACCCGCCAAGTATCCATTCGAACGGCCCGCCATGCGAAGATGCCAAGCGCACTTCCTGCACGAAGATGTCGTCATATCCGACGGCGTCGAGCGAAAAGGGCACCAATTGGTTATAGGTGCCCGCAAGATCGACGATGAAGTCGCCGGTCAGGTCCGAATAGGTCGTGGAACTGACCAGGTCGGCGAAGCCGAGATTCACGTTCACCGTGGCGTTAAGCGCCAACAAGTCGCTCTGGAAGAGATCGGGCTGTGCGGTCCTGCGGACATAGGTGCCGAGATCCGGGTTCGTCAGCGCGGAATCGGCAGGATTGCTGACCTCCTTGTTGACCGACAGCTTAACCGAAAAGTCGCTCGATGGCTCGATCAGGAACGCAGCGCGAATACCGTAGGCTTCTAGCGAATTGGCGTCCTCGATGCCCGTGCCGATATTGTCGACCCAGCCATCCTCATTGCGATAATAGCCGACCGCGCGGAAGGCGAAGACGTCCTCGGCGATCGGCACATTGACCATCCCGTTGTAGCGCTGGCGAAGCCCGCCACCCTCGGTGTATCCAAGATCGACCAGAGCGGACGCCTCCCACCGGTTGGGGTTCGGAGACTTGGTGATGATCCGCATCGCGCCGGCAAGCGAGCCCGAACCGAACAGGGTACCTTGCGGACCGCGCAGAAATTCGACGCGTTCGACATCGTAAAGGTTAGGATCGAGGATCGTCGAGTTCCCGTTCGCAGAGATCGGGAGTTCGTCGACATAGATCGCGACCGGGGCCTGCAAACCCGCGCTGTAGCCGTTGGTGGAAATCCCGCGGGCCGTGAAATTGTTGAAGTTCTGGGTCGGCCGGTTGAGCACAACACCCGGGGTTTCAAGAGCCAAACGTTCGTAACCTACGATGCCCTTTTCGGTCAGCTCTTCCTGGCTGAAAGCCGTGATGCCCAATGGAACGTCCTGCAGCCGGGCCTCGCGCCGCGTTGCAGTGACAATGATGGTGTTGCCCTCGCCAGTCTCGGCGGTGGGCGAAATTTCTTCGACAGCGTCCGTTTCGCCATCGACCTCGGCACCAGTCCTGCTCGTGGTCTGTGCGCTGATAGTGGCTGGCACAAGCGCAAGTGCAACCGCTGACGCGGAAACAAGCAACGTTCCCCTCATAATACCTCTCCGTGTTCCCGGCGGTTCGTCCGCCGCAGTCCGCGCTTCATTCAATAATGACGCGCTCATGTCAACATTCACTCACTTCCGTGTGAATGTCTTTCGCGGTGTGCTGCATGTCTGATCCATCGCGCTTGCGCTGAGACGAGATCCTCGCCGAATCGTGAGGCGGCCACATGACCGAACTCATCAGGCCAGCGCGTCTCCAATGGGTGTGGTGTTTCAATGGAAACTGGGCGCCACACCGAGCGAGAAGGCCGTTCGCCTTCACGGCATCGGCAACACTCTTGAGGAGCTTGGAAAACCGCACTGGGCTCTTCCGATCGCTCGCGGCGAATAGTCATCCTCATTGATGGAATACCGCGATGCCGAGCTCTCTCAGCATGTTCTGCGAGTGGAGCGCATGAATAGCGACCGCCCCTTTCGCTTCGCCCGAAGCGGGAACGTTAAACGAGGCCGCCGCACCGGCTACGCGAAGTCGGGGATATCCCGGCGACTGAAAATGGCATCTCCTCTGCCGGTGATCCGGCAGATCTAGGGTTTCGCAGGTGCCTCGCAGCGAAAACTGCTCGCTGCATCGGTCGACCCGACCCCGCGATACACTGCCCTCTGCGGCCACGGGCATAGGGGTCGCTGCATGGTGATTTTTCCCGAACGCTCGTCCGCAAACCGCGTCGCAGTGATTCGGTCGGGCGCCTCGTCATCCTCCGCCCAAGCGATCAGTGCAGAAAAAAGATCGTTCTGTGGATCGTCGGATGGCGGACGCGGCGGGATGCCCAGCGTGGAGTTGAAGGCATCGGGTCCGGTACCACCTCCGCAGTGCATCATGCCTGGGGCCATGAATAGCCGCGCGTTCTCGGCCAGGGCACTCGCGCCACCCATCTCCGCGGCATGCCGTTCGAAAAAATCGACCGACTGGCCGGGCGGTACCAGCGTGTCGGCAAGGCCGTGAAAGACGATCAGCTTGCCGCCGCGCGCGGCATAGTCCGCCAGGCTTCCGCGTGTCGCATCATTGACGATCGCGTCGAGGCCTTGATCCACCAAGGGCATGTCGCGGTCGAAATCGAAGCCTCTCCAGTTCCACTCCGCGCCGAACACCCATTTAAACAGGCTGCCGAAGGCCGGCTGATCGTTGACCGGCTTCTGCAGGAAGGACCAGCCGAATGCATCGGGCATTTCGCTGCCCGGTAGCCAGCCGTAGAAGCTCGGCTCGCCGTCGCGCGTTGTCGGCCCGGAATAGAACGCCCGCGCCGTTTCCACCTCGCCCGCTGTCAGGCATGTATCGGACACCGCGGCCTTGCATTGGAGGACCTGCGGATCGAATGAGCAGCTCATCGGGTCCATGATGAAGCGGTCGCCCGCCAGGCCATGGCCCTGCTTCCAGCAGGCGGCGATGGCAGCGTCGTCGAGTAGTGTCAGCTTGGCGTCCGATAGAACCCGGCCGGGTTCTCGGTTCGCGGCAGCATAGTTCCACAGCACCGACGCGTGCCCCCAGGTGCGGTTCATGACCGGTGCACCGACGAGGATGCCGTCATAGTCCTGCGGATAGTATAGCGCTTCGATCAGCCCCATCTGCCCGCCGGTCGAACAGCCTGTGTAGTAGGACTTGCGCGCTTCCCTGCCGTAAAACGCCTTGGTCAGCGCCTTGCCGGTGGTCGTCATGACGTGGGTGGAACGCCGGCCCCAGTCGCGCCACTTGCGCGGATGGCCGATCAGCGCATCGCCTTCCAGCGGGGTGGCGGGCGCCGTGCCCGCGTCGGTCGTCGCGGTCGCGAAGCCGCGCCGCAGCCCTTCGGCCATGCCCGAATAGCCCAGCGTGAAGTTGCCCGCGAAGCCGCCGCTGCCGTTGCCGTGGAAAACCCCGGCCCAGCCTTGCGCTGGCAACCACAGCTCGACCCCGATATCGGACCCGGGTTCGGATCGCACCCGCGCGACAACGCGGCAGAACCCGGGGGAGCCGGGCACGTCACCCGCAATGCTCGTTTCGTCCGCCTTGGCGGGGACCAGCATCGCGCTCTCGATGGTGGTATCCGCCAGTCTGACGTTGGAGAGCGCGGCACATCGCGCGGCAACATCATCTTCCACCGGCTTCGCCAGCGCGGCTCCGGGGAGCGACCAGCCCAGTGCGGACGCTGCAAGAATGGCGATGCGGTGGGTGCGTTTCATGGTTCTCTCCGATATCCTCTTGCGGTGCTCATGCTGGGTTTGTCGCTTCCGCACGCTTGATCAGTCGGGCGAGGCAGAGGAACAGGAGTGCCCCGATGAGATACATCGGAGCAAGCGCGTAATAGGCTGTCTGCAGCGCATGTTCGCCATAGGCTGGGCGGAAGAAATCGCTCATCATTCCGACATAGGTCGGTCCCAGCCCGAGCCCGATGAAGTTCATGACCAATAGTAGCAATGCGCCCGAAATGACGCGCCGTTCGGGCGCGACTTCGTTCTGAACGAAGGTGACCGTCGCCGAAAGGAAGAAGGAATTGAGGAACATCGGCACTAGGAGGAAGGCGAGCGCGATTTTCCAGCTCGGCGCCCAGGCGAAGCCGATGAAGAACGGCAAGGCCAGCACCAGCGAGGCAGCGGGCACGGTGGCATAGGCCGCCTTGCTGCGCCGCGCGAAGCGATCGACGATCCGGCCCGAGGCATAAATGCCTGTGCTCATCCCGATACCCACCACCAGCGCGTACCACACCGCGACATCTTCCAGAGTCATGCCCTTCTCGCGCATCAGGAACAGCACGGTGAAGTTGAGCAGGCCATAGGTGATGAAATTGCCGGCTCCACTCGCCAGCGAAGCCATCAGCAGCAACGGGTTTCGGAAGAAGCGGAGTATGGTCGCGACAAAACCTTCGGGGCCGACCTCGGGCGCGGTCGTCACCGGCAGGCCATCCGTCTCACCGCGCTTAGGCTCGCGCACGACCCAGTAGACCACGACAGCCGTAACTACCCCGATCCCGCCAATCACGTAGAAAGGCATGCGCCAGTCGAACGCAGCGGCGAGCGATGCGCCAAAGGCGACGCCAAGCGCGGAGCCGATCGGCGGACCGAGGTTGAAAATCGCCATCGCCGTGGTCCGGCGTTCACGCGGAAAAGTGTCGGAAATGATCGCATAGGAGGGTGGAACCCCGCCCGCCTCGCCCACGCCGACCATCATACGGGCGACGACCAGCTGGCCGTAAGTGCCCGCCATACCGCATGCGGCAGTCGCCGCGCTCCAGATCGCGCATGCAGCAGAAAGGACCTTCACCCGGCTGGTACGATCCGCAAGCCAGCCGATCGGGATCGCGATAAAGCAGTAGAACAGCGCGAAGTAGAAGCCCGTAAGCAGGCCGAGCTGCCCATCGGTAATGCCGAGCCCGTCCTGGATCGGCTTGGCGAGGATCGAGATCAGCTGTCGATCAAGGAAGTTGAGCACATAGACGAAGGCCAGCATGCCCAGCGTGATCCGCGCGCTCGCAGACGACCTGGATGCTGTGTCCGGGGCGGATGCGGCGCTCATGCAAGGCACTCGCAGGGCGTGTTGGCTTGGGTCATCGTCTCGTCCTCTCCAGCTCGGTATTATTGGGTCTTTTCCAGCCAGCCGGGATTGCCCCGACCGCCACCATACCCCGCAGCGACCCGCTGCCTGAGCAGAGCAGGCGGGCGGAATCTTTCGCCATAGGCATCGTGCAGTATGTCCTGCACCTCCAAACACAGATCGGACGTCACGACGTCCATCATCGCGAATGGACCGATCGGATGGCCGAGGCCGAGGCGACATGCGGTGTCTAAATCGGCAGGGCTGGCGACGCCCTCTTTGACCAGTTTTACCGCCTCGATCAACATCGCGTGGAGCATGCGGTTGACCGCAAAGCCCGCGACATCCTTGATCCGCACTGGCTGTTTGCCGATGCCTTGGAGGATCGTGATCACTTCATCGGCAACTGCCGGTTCGGTCGCGAAAGCCGGAATAATCTCAACCAGCTTCATCCGCGAGACGGGTGAGAAGTAATGCATGCCGAGAAAGCGCGCACGCCGCTCGGGCCGCAAGAAGGCCGCAAGCGTGGAGATCGGCAGTGTCGAGGTATTCGACGCGATAATGCAATCGGGCCGGCATGCCTCGTCCAGCACGCGCAGCACCTCTTCCTTGATCTCGAGCGATTCGCGGACGGCTTCGGTCACCATCGCGCAATCGGCCATCGCGCTTATCGAGGCGACCGGTGCGATCCGACCGAGCGCCGCCTTGGCCGCATCGCTTTCATAGAACTCCCGCACGACGCCCTTGTCGAGGAGCGTGCGAAGCCGTTCGACGGCTCGCGAAAGCGCCTCTTCGCTGAGATCTTGCAGCAGCACACCGTGGCCGGCCAGCGCGAAAACCAACGCTATCTCGGCCCCCATCAGGCCCGCGCCGACGACGCCCAACTTCACGAAGTATGCTCCGCACGAACATCGGCCTCGGAGCGCGCATCGCGCTGCCATGCCTGCGCCTGATCGATGTACCATGGCAGCACATCAGGCGTGGCGCTGGCATCGGCATTGATCACCCTGGCTGCTGGCCACCCGGCGAACAGCCGCTTGATCGGCAGTTCCTGCTTCTTGCCCGAAAGTGTGCGCGGGATGCCTGGTGCGGCGATCAGCTGGTCGGGCACGAAGCGCGGCGAGAGACTCGTCCGGATTGCAGCTGCGATCGCGCCTCGCGTGTCTCCATCGACTACCTTGCCTTCGCTCGGGACGACGAACATGACCAGTTTGCTACCCCCCTGCGTGTCTTCAAGATCGATAATCATGGAATCTGCAACGGCCGGCAGCTGCTCGACTGCAGCGTATACTTCCGCGGTCCCCATCCGCACGCCATGGCGGTTGATGGTGGCATCGCTGCGCCCCGAGATGGTGCAACTGCCATCCTCGTGAACCGTCAGCCAGTCGCCGTGACGCCAAATGCCGGGCCATTCGCCGAAGTAGGAATCGCGATACCGGCTCCCGTCGTTATCACCCCAGAAATACAGCGGCATGCTCGGGAAGGGCTTCGTGCAGACCAGTTCGCCGACTTCCTCGATCACTGGATTGCCATGTTCGTCCCACGCCTCGACAGCGGCGCCGAGGTGGCGGCATTGCAACCGGCCCGGCGTGTCGGACAGTTGGGGATTGCCAGCCATGAAAGCGGCGGCGATCTCGGTTCCCCCGCTGACATTGCACCACCAGATGTCCGGACGCCCGAGTGCGGCGAACTGCGCGGTGCCCCAGCGTTGTACGTCCGGAGGCAAGGGCGATCCGGTGCTGCCGAGAGCGCGGATGCGTTCGACCCCGGCGGTCCCCGCGATCTCGACCCCAGCCTTGCGGCAATTGGCGAAGAAGGCCGCGCCCGCGCCGAACCAGGTGACGCCCGTCCGGCTCGCGAAATCCCACAGTCGGGTCCAGTCGGGATCGGTCTTCGTCCCGCTGGGCGATCCGTCGAACAGGCAAATGGTTGTGCCGCTCAGCAGCCCGCCGATCTGGATGTTCCACATGACCCAGCCACTGGCGCTGTACCAGTGGAATCGCTCGCCAATTGTATTCGGAGCATAGCTTGGCCCGAGATCGAAATGGAGCCGCCCGGCAGCCGTCGCCAGAATCACACCGCCATGGCCGTGAACGATCGCCTTGGGCAGACCGGTGGTCCCGCTCGAATAGAGGATCCACAAGGGATGGTCGAAGGGCAGCATGGCGGGCTCGAAACCGGCCACGGCCGCGTCGTCGCGCGCGGTGGCGGCGGCGAAGTCGACCGCGTCGGGCATGGTACGCACTGCACAGTCGCTCGGAACCAGGTACACGGTTTCGATGCACGGGAGCTGTGCGAGGATCTCCGCCAGCGCGGCACTGCGGTCCAGGGCCTTGCCCGCGTAGAACACCCCGTCGACCGCGATCAGGGCCTTGGGCTGCGTCTGCCGCCAGCGATCGAGCACCGCATTCGTCCCCATGTCGGGCGAACACAGCGTCCACACCGCACCCAAGCTGGCGCAGGCCAGCAGACCGACGACCGCGGCTGGAATATTGGGCAGATAGGCCGCCACCCGATCGCCTGGCGCAATCCCGCGTGCGCGCAGATCGAGGGCAAGCGAGGCAGCCCGGCGACGTAATTCGGCCCACTCGATCGTCTCGCTCGCGCCGCGCTCGTCCAATGCGACGATTGCAGGTTGGCCGGCCGCCTCCGCAGCATCGACATGGCTGAAGACATGCTGCGCATAATTGAGCGTGGCGCCATCGAACCACCGCATGTCGGGCATGGCTTCGCCGCTCAGCGCCGCACTCACCGCTGTCGGCGACTGGATGCGGTCCCACTCCCAAATGCTGCGCCAAAATCCTTCGAGGTCCTCGACCGACCAACGGTACAGTTCGTCATAGGTCGCGAAATCGATCCCCCGCGTCTCTTGCAGCCAGTCGCAAAACAAGCGGATTTGCGGAACGGGCGTCGCCAGGTCGAGGCTGGTCGAGACAGAATTCATCGAGAGAGGCCTTGCATCGGGAGCGGAAACGGTAGGGGCGGAAGTATGGGCGGCACCCGGTTGGGTCGCCGCCCGCTTGAGCCTAGAATGCCGTGCGCAGGCTGACTGCCGCGTAGCGACCGATGGGGTTGTATGCGCCCCCGATCCCGTCGGTGCCGGGGAAATAGGGCGGTGTCACATCGAACAGATCGTTGATCTGCAAGCCGAGCTCGGTGCCTTCGAGGCAACTTTCTTGCGGCAGCGTCAGAGAGAGGCGCAAATCGACCGTCGTGTATCCCTTCGCTTCGTAAAGCGCCGAGCCGGTCGGCGTAGCGTAGGATGCCGTGACGCCCGAACGATGATTGACGAAGTTGACGAAGGTCACCGGGCCGGCGGTGATGCCCAGCGTAGTACGCAGGGTCGCGCGCGGGATCCCGGCCTCGAGCGAATTACTCTCCGGCGAAGTAGGCGACAGGCGGTTCGAATAGTCGAGGATGTAATTGCCCGCGACCCCGCCGAACAGCGTGCCGAAACCGACCTCGCGCCGGTAGCGCAGATCGAAGTCGATGCCGCTGGTCTTGCGGACCCCGAAATTGCCCTGCCGCAGGTCGAGGATATTGCCGATCTGAGGGACGGCGTCGAAAGTGAAGTAGAACGGCACGGTGTTTGTGATCGCGTCGCTGACCTGCGCGGCACCGGGATCGCGTATGACCCGCGTGGCGAAAGTGGGATCGCTGAACAGCAGCGATCCAAGGCCGGAAGGCGCGCCGATCACGTCGTCGTACTTGATGTCGTAATAGGTCACGCTCGCGGTGAGGCCCGGGGCGAACAGCGGACGCAGATCGACGCCGGCGGACCAGGTACGCGCGGTTTCCGGCTCAAGATCCGCATTGCCGCCATAAAGCAGGATCGTGTTCACCTGCGCAGCCCCGCGCGCCGGATCGCGGGCGCCAAAGGCATCGACCAGCGCGGCTGCCGAATAATAGGAGCCAACGGTCGACCCCAGATCGCGCAGCCCTGGCGCGCGGAACGAATGACCGTAACTGCCGCGGAAGGCCACCCCGTCGAGCGGCTCCCAGGTGAGGCCTATCTTCGGATTGGTGGTCGACCCGAAATCACTGTAATGATCATATCGGCCCGACAGCGAGAGCGTGAGGCTCTGCCCGAACGCTCCCGCGTTGCCGTACCCGATGATCGGAATGAAAAGCTCGCCGTAAACCGACTGGACATTGCGGGCGAGATCTTCCGGGAAGCCGACGCCGCCGCTCTGACCGCGTTGCATATAGGTTTCACGCCGATATTCGGCACCTACCGCGATCTTGAGGTCGCCACCAGGAAGCTGCGCGAGCGGACCATCCACCTTCACCGCGCCGATCCGTGTGCGCTGGCGATTGGTGAAGGTTGTCGGGTTGTCGAGGATTGCGGCGACCACCGCCGGATCGGTCTCGTAGCCGAACGGGTCGAGCGCGGTCGACGGCGTCGTTCCTGCAGCGGCAGTGGTCAGTGCAGTCGTATCGATGCCAGGCTGAAGCGTATCGTTCCGCGACCAGTTGTAGCTCCCGTACACACTCGCCTGGAAGTCGCCCGGCAGGTCGATGTCGATGCCCGCCGTGGCATTGCCCGTTCGCACCCGATAGGTCTGGTCGAAGTGATCGTCGCCGACCAGCCTGTCGGGCCGGAAATCGAAGTAGCCGAACACCGAACCCGTGCCCGGAGGCGCGCGGAAGTAAGGGTTGGCGGCGGTGATGAGGACGAAGGTCTGCCCGGGCAGCGCCGCCTGGACCGTATCCTTGCGGTCCGAGTAGAGCACATCCCCCCATACCGTGATGCGATCCGACAGGTCCTGCCGCACCGAGATCAGGCCGCTATGCGCTCGGCTCTCTGGCAGAAGGTCGACGGGGCCGCGCGCATCGCAGGTGTTGACACCCGGCTCGAGGCTCGGCGCAGCGTAGATCGTGCCTGCGAACAGGTTGACGTTGGCATCGGGACACACCGCCGAGCGTGTATCGATGCCACCCTCACTGCGGAAATCGAGCGAGCGATAGTCGCGATCCGCGCCGGTAATGTTGCTGTTCTGCTGGTACTGATAGGCGAGCACGACCGAGCCCGTTCCCCAGTCCTGACCGAAGATCGCGCCTGCGTTCAAGGCATCGTAGTCATCCGCGAAACCGTAACGGAAATTGGTCTCGAGCCCCGATACGCGCTTGCGGGTGATGAAGTTGATCACGCCCGCGACCGCTTCGGACCCGTAGATGGCAGAGGCACCGTCGGCGACGATTTCGACCCGCTCGACCGCCAGTTCGGGGATCAGCGGATAATCGGGGTTGGTCTGCTGCACGCTGCCGGAAATAAGGCGGTGCCCGTTCATCAGTGGCAAGGTAGCGGCTGTGGGCAGGCCCCGCAGACCAGGCGCGAAGGAACCGACTCCGCCATTGCTGACGCGCGGCGCGGTATTGAAGCTGTTGAGCTGCGGCACGGTCGCCAGCAGTTCGGGCGTGCTCGCCGCGCCGATCTGCTTCACATCTTCGCGCGTGACGGTGATCAGGTCCGACCCGGTCGGCGGCACGCCGCGGATGCTCGTTCCGGTGACGACGATCACGTCTTCAGAACCGGCGGCCGGGGCCTCGATCTCGGTGCTTTCGGGCTGGTCTTCGCCTGGGTCCGTCTGCGCATGGGCCGTAACGGGCAGGATCAACATCGTTGCAGCCAGCGCAGAATGGCGAAGCAGACGCGCACGGCGCCGCGTAGAAATCGACCTCATCGACATATTTTCTCTCCCATCGTGGTCGCGGACATCGCCGCGGCCGGACTTTGCCGGCTTGATGGCATGCTTATGGTCTGGCAGACGCCTGCGTAAGCGCACGAGCGGACAACTCTGTGTCATTTGCGGACATCGTGAGGGGAGGAGCGGACAGGATGACCGTGGTAAACGAGGCCACCGCCGAGGCGGCGATGCGCAACGACCGAGAGGGATTCCCGACACTCAACCAGCGCATTTTCGCGCCCTTCAAGATCGCCACGGTCATCGATACGGTGACGGATCGCGGAATGTCGGCTGAAATTGTACTCGACAGGACTGGCCTGACGCCGGCCGAGGTGCGCGATCCGCGCACGCTAACCTCGATCGGCCAGTACCTGACCGCGTGCGAGAACATTGTGGCGGCGGGGGCCGGGTACGCCGACGCCTTCGCGATCGGAGCGCGGCTGCACCTGTCGGCCTACGGAATGTACGGATATGCCCTGATGTGTTCGCCAACCATGCGCGATTTTTTCGATTTCGCAGTCCGTTATCAGCCGCTCGCCACGCCGACGGTGCGGCTCCACTGGCGCGTCGAAGGCAAGGCTGCAATTTGGCAGTTTCGCGAGATCTACCGCGACATGATGAGCGACCAGGTGCGCACCTTCCTCGTCCGGCAGCAGATGAAGATGACCTTCACCCATATCCGCGACGCGGCGGGTAACGACAACCTGCCGGTGCGCGCTCTCTTCGCGCTACCGGAGGACGACCATACTGGCCCGGACGCGCGCGAGCTTTCATGCGAGTGCCTTTACGGCCAGGCTGCAAACGAGCTGCACTATCCGCTCGGCATACTCGGATCGACGCCCGAGTTGGGCAACCGGCTGACCCGGATGATGCTCGAGGAAACCTGCGAACGCCTGATCGGGCAATCGCGCATTTCTTCAGGTCTTTCGGGCGAGGTCTATCAGATTTTGCTGAGCACACCCGGACGGTTTCCCTCGATGGCGGCGATTGCGGCACAGCTTGGCCTACAGGAGCGCACTCTCCGCCGCAGGTTGGCAGCGGAGGACGCGACCTACGGTGCAATCGTCGATGACGTGAGGCGCAAGCTCGCAATAGAATATCTGCAAACCACTCGGATGAGCGTTGACGATGTTGCATGGAAGGTTGGCTTCAGCGACGCAGCGAACTTGCGGCGGGCGGTGAAGCGGTGGACCAGGAAGACAGTGAACCAGATCCGAAAAGAAAAGTAGGCCCCCGTCTTTCAACGAGTCCTATCGGATTAATCGGCACGAATCTGCCATGGCTGAAATTATGAAGTGTATCTTGCAACCCGCAGGAAGCTTTTCCTCAAACCACCGAAAAGTCGATACCTTGCTCCCACTCGGCCCGCGTGAGGCAGCCCATCACGCTATGCTACGCCGGAAGGCTTAAGAGCCTGCTTCCTATATGCTTACATAGCCACACACAAAAAGCCCCGCTGGAAGCAGCGAGGCAATTTGTTGTTATGATCTCATGGGTTCGGTGGTTGCGGGGGTTGGATTTGAACCAACGACCTTCAGGTTATGAGCCTGACGAGCTACCGGACTGCTCCACCCCGCGGCACCGTGTGTACGTCCGCCGGCATGCGCCAGAGACGAAAAAGCCGCCGCGCGGGAGACCCGGCAGCGGCTTTTTGAAATCGTGAATGGGTTTATACCGCGTCCGTCTGCTATAATGCCTGGCGACGACCTACTCTTCCAGTGCTTGAGCACTAGTACCATCGGCGCAGTCCGGTTTCACGGCCGAGTTCGAGATGGGATCGGGTGGGTCACAGACGCTATAGCCACCAAGCAATAAAGCAGGCGGACGGGTTTAAATCGATGCTGTTGAGCATTCTGGGCTTATCCGGCTGAAGTTTCCTCCACCCTCGCGGACAGCACAGGGCTGTCGTTGATGGTATGGATCCTACAAGCGCGAAAAGAACTATTAGGACCGGTTAGCTACACGCATTACTGCGCTTCCACACCCGGCCTATCAACGTCGTGGTCTACGACGGTTCGAAGATTGCTTATCTCAAGGGAGGCTTCCCGCTTAGATGCTTTCAGCGGTTATCCCGTCCATACATAGCTACCCTGCGGCACCCTTGGCAGGATGACAGGTACACCAGAGGTATGTTCACCCCGGTCCTCTCGTACTAGGGGCAACTCCTTTCAACAATCGACGCCCACGGCAGATAGGGACCAAACTGTCTCGCGACGTTCTGAACCCAGCTCACGTACCACTTTAATTGGCGAACAGCCAAACCCTTGGGACCTGCTCCAGCCCCAGGATGTGATGAGCCGACATCGAGGTGCCAAACGATTCCGTCGATATGAGCTCTTGGGAATCATCAGCCTGTTATCCCCGGCGTACCTTTTATCCGTTGAGCGATGGCCCTTCCACGAGGGACCACCGGATCACTATGACCGACTTTCGTCTCTGCTCGACCTGTCGGTCTCGCAGTCAGGCATGCTTATGCCATTGCACTCTTGCAGACGGTTTCCAACCGTCCTGAGCATACCATCGCGCGCCTCCGTTACTCTTTAGGAGGCGACCGCCCCAGTCAAACTACCCGCCACAGAGGGTCCCAACACCGGATAACGGTGCGTGGTTAGACATCAGAAAATCACAGGGTGGTATTTCACAGGTTGGCTCCACACCAGCTGGCGCCGATGTTTCAAAGCCTCCCACCTATTCTACACAGTAATTTCCTAATGCCACTCTGAAGCTGCAGTAAAGGTGCACGGGGTCTTTCCGTCTAACCGCGGGTACTCCGCATCTTCACGGAGAATTCAATTTCGCTGAGCATATCCTGGAGACAGTGGGGAAGTCGTTACGCCATTCGTGCAGGTCGGAACTTACCCGACAAGGAATTTCGCTACCTTAGGACCGTTATAGTTACGGCCGCCGTTTACTCGGGCTTCAATTCGGAGCTTGCACTCCTCCTCTTAACCTTCGAGCACCGGGCAGGCGTCACACCCTATACGTCGTCTTGAAGCCGACTTAGCAGAGTGCTGTGTTTTTGCTAAACAGTCGCTACCCCCTGGCCTGTGCCCCCTCCACACTACTTGCGTAATGAGAGGGCCTCCTTCTTCCGAAGGTACGGAGGCAATTTGCCGAGTTCCTTCAGGATACTTCTCTCAAGCGCCTTGGTATACTCTACCTGACCACCTGTGTCGGTTTCGGGTACGGTCTATATTGAAGAGGCTATTTCCTGGAACCGCTTGGCTGCCCGACCAATCCAATAAGGTCGAACAACTTCCACGATCCGTCACACATCTTCAGGCCCACGAATATTTACGTGGTTCCCATCGACTACCCCCTTCGGGCTCGTCTTAGGGGCCGGCTAACCCTGCTCCGATTAGCGTTGAGCAGGAACCCTTGGTCTTTCGGCGACAGGGCATCTCACCCTGTTTGTCGCTACTCATGTCAGCATTCGCACTTCCGATATGTCCACCGTCGGTTACCCTTCGGCTTCAACCACTTACGGAACGCTCCGCTACCGCTCAGAATAAATTCTGAACCCTAAGCTTCGGTGCATATCTTTAGCCCCGTTACATCTTCGCCGCAGGAACCCTTATTTAGACCAGTGAGCTGTTACGCTTTCTTTAAAGGATGGCTGCTTCT
>NZ_JALJZT010000002.1:0-2730000 GCF_024171405.1 Qipengyuania citrea | reverse complement strand
AATATGGCGCGCAGGGGCTGGTGCATGCCTGGTGGGTCGCCGCCCCCTTGCTCCTGATCTTCACGCTGGCGCTGACGTTGCCGCAGATCGATCTGTCGGTGAAGCGCCTCGCGCAGGCACTCGCGCCGCCGGCCCTCGCCTGCCTGATCATGGCCGTGATGGTGCTGGGTCTGCGCCAGGCGCTGCCCGCAGATATAGGCCCTGTCGCCACGCTGGGCATTCTCGGGAGCGCGGGCGCCGCGGCCTATGCGGGTATCCTCTATTTCGTCTGGCCCGATGTGGTGCGCCAGAGCATTGCGATGATCAGGCGCACCCCGGCAGATCCGCTGCCGCCGCACGCATCCGCGCGAGCGTCCGCCGATCGAACCAGTACCTTAGCGGATTAAGCCGCGGCCCCGTCCGAGGCAGGCATGCACGGTAAGTCTCGCCCAGGCTCTGCACCACGCCCCTCCGCCCTTCCCCTCCCCGATTTTGCCGGCTCGCCCCGCCGTGGTATCCTGCGCGCGAGAGGAAGAGTGAAAGCCATGGCTCGATACGGGTTATCCCGACTGGCCGCCGCCGCCGCGCTGGCGATAGCCGCGCCGCTGGCCGCGCAGTCGCCCGCCCCTGCCGAGGCTGGCGCGGAGCCACCTGCCGACGACCATGTCATCGACCGCGATCGCTACGAACGGCTGACCGTGCCGGTCACCATCGCGGGCCAGGGCCCCTATCGCTTCCTGATCGATACCGGCGCGCAGGCCACCGTGGTGACGCACAAGATCGTCGATGATCTTGCGCTGCCGCGCCGCGGCCGGGCAATGCTCGTCGCGATGGGCAGCGCCGAGATGGTCGATCTGATCGAGGTCGACGAACTGCGCTTTGCCGACCGTTCGGTCACCGGCCTGCTCTCGCCGCTGCTTCATTCCAGCAATATCGGCGCCGACGGGATCCTCGGGCTCGACAGCTTGCAGGACCTGCGCGTGCTGATCGACTTCCGCGAAGAGCGCATGCAGGTGGCCGATGCGGCGACGCTGGGCGGCAATGCGGGATATGAGATCATCGTCCGCGCGCGGCGCAAGCTGGGGCAGATGGTGATCACCGATGCGCTGGTCGACAATATCCGCGTCGCGGTGGTGGTCGATACCGGAGCCCAGACAACCTTGGGCAACAGCGCCTTGCTGCGCAAATTGCGCGCGCGCGACATGGGCGAGATCACCAGCATGGATGTCCATGGGACGCAGATAGTCAGCGACCTTTCCTATGCGCGCAAGCTCGAGATCGGCGGGATGACCATGGGCAATGTCCCGATCGGTTTTGCCGACAGCCCGACCTTCGCCGCGCTTGGTCTGGGCAAACGGCCCGCGCTGATCCTGGGAATCGGCAGTATGCGCGTGTTCGACCGGGTGGCGATCGATTTCGCGCGCCGCCAGATCCTGTTCGACATTCCCGGCCGCCATGATCCCTCGCGCGCGCGCGCGATGTTTATGTCTGGCGGTCCCATACCCGGTGGACCGGGGAGCCCGTAGGCCCGCCACCTTGCCCCGGCGGCGCAATCGTCCCACATAGCCGCCCTATGCCGCCCGACCTTACAGCCTCCGCCCAGCGTCACGATCCCGAAGGCTGGGCCACGGTCCGGCGCTTCCTCCCCTATCTCTGGCCTGCGGATAAGCCGCATCTGAAACGGCGGATCGTCGGCGCGATGCTGTTCGTGCTGCTGGCCAAGGGGACCATGCTGGCGCTGCCCTTCGCCTATAAGGGGGCGGTCGACGCGATGACCACGCCCGCAAACGAGGCAGCGATGGTCGCGCTGGCCTTCGTCATCGCCTATGCTGCGGGACGGCTCGCGGCGGTGGTGTTCGACAATCTGCGCAACATCACCTTCGAACGCGTCGGGCAGGATGCCACGCGCCAACTGGCCGAGGATACCTTTGCCCGGCTGCACCAGCTGTCGCTGCGCTTCCACCTCTCGCGCCGCACCGGCGAAGTGACCAAGACGATCGACCGCGGGACCAAGAGCATCGACGTGATGCTCTATTTCCTGCTGTTCAACATCGCCCCGACCGCGCTCGAACTGATTGCGGTGGGCGTGATCTTCTACCTCAACTTCGGCTGGGAACTGGTCGCCGCCACCGCGCTGACCGTGGGCGCCTATATAACGGTGACGCGCAAGATCACCGAATGGCGCAACGATCTGCGGCGTCAGATGAACGAGCTCGACGGGACCGCGCTGGCGCGCTCGGTCGACAGCCTGCTCAATTACGAGACGGTCAAATATTTTGGCGCCGAGGTGCGCGAGCGCGAACGTTACGCCGAATCCGCGCATGCCTATGCCGAAGCCGCGGTGAAGAGCGAAAACTCGCTCGGCCTGCTCAACATCAGCCAGGCGGTGATCATGAACCTGCTGATGGGCGGCGCGATGGGCTTTACCGTGTGGCAGTGGAGCCAGGGCGTGCTGACCACCGGCGACCTGGTGCTGGTCAACACCTATCTGATCCAGCTTTTCCGCCCGCTCGACATGCTTGGCATGGTCTATCGCACGGTCCGGCAGGGGCTGATCGACATGGCCGAGATGTTCCGCCTGATCGATACCAATGCAGAAGTGCAGGATGCCCCCGGTGCCCCGGCGCTAATCGTGCGGCGACCGACGCTGGCGTTCGAGGATGTCGTATTCGGCTATGAGGAAGACCGCACCATCCTCCACGGTCTGAGCTTCGAGGTGCCCGCGGGCAACCATGTCGCGATCGTCGGTCCCTCGGGCGCGGGCAAGAGCACGATCGGACGGCTGCTGTTCCGCTTCTACGATCCGCAGGCGGGCCGGATCCTGATCGACGGACAGGACATCGCGCAGGTGACGCAGGCCTCGCTGCGCAACAAGATCGGCATCGTCCCGCAGGACACCGTGCTGTTCAACGACACCATCGGCTACAACATCGCCTATGGCCGCGCCGGGGCGAGCACCGATCAGGTGGCCGCGGCGGCCAGCGCGGCAGCGATCCTGCCCTTCATCGAACGCCTGCCCGACGGCCTCGATACCGAGGTCGGCGAACGCGGGCTCAAGCTGTCGGGGGGCGAGAAGCAGCGCGTCGCGATTGCGCGGACGCTGGTCAAGGACCCCCCGATCCTGCTGCTCGACGAAGCCACCAGCGCGCTGGACAGCCGCACCGAACAGGCGATCCTCGCCACGCTGCGCCGGGTCTCGGAACATCGCACCACGCTGGCCATCGCGCACCGGCTCTCGACCATTGCCGATGCCGACCGCATCCTGGTGCTCGACCAGGGGGGGCTGGCGGAAAGCGGGACGCATGGCGACCTGCTCCGCGCGCGCGGCCTCTATGCCGATATGTGGGCGCGCCAGCAGGCCGAAAGCGACGCCTGAGCCCGCTCGCTGTAGGCCGCGTAGGATTCGCGCGAACCCGGTGCGTCTGGCCGCAGTCTTGTGATGCACTGCAACATCGTTCATAGGGCGAAGCGATTTTCGCGCGCCGATTGCGCGTGCGCTTCCCGAACCTGACAGGACATTTCCCATGCTCGACCGTGCCGCGATCCACCGCGACTGGTTTTCCAACATCCGCGCAGACGTGCTTGCCGGCCTCGTCGTCGCGCTGGCGCTGATCCCCGAGGCGATCGGCTTCTCGATCATCGCCGGGGTCGATCCGCGGGTCGGCCTCTATGCCTCGGTGGCGATCGCGATGGTCATCGCCTTTACCGGCGGGCGCCCGGGCATGATTTCGGCAGCGACTGCGGCGGTGGCCGTGGTGGTTGTGCCGCTGGTGCGCGACCACGGGGTCGAATATCTCTTCGCCGCGACCATATTGATGGGCGTCTTCCAGGGCATTGCCGCGCTGCTGCGGCTCGACCTGCTGATGCAATTCGTCAGCCGCTCGGTCATCACTGGCTTCGTCAATGCGCTGGCGATCCTGATCTTCATGGCGCAGCTGCCGCAGCTCGACCCGACCGCTGCCGGGATTGGCTGGGTGACCTATGCGATGGTCGCTGCCGCGCTGGCGATGATCTACATCATCCCCAAGTTCACCACCGCCATCCCCAGCCCGCTGATCGCGATCATCGTGCTGACCGCGCTGACGATTTTCCTCGATGCGCCGGTCAACACGGTCACCGACATGGGCGAGCTGCCCGAAGGCCTGCCCTATTTCGCGCTGCCCAATGTGCCGCTGACCTGGGAAACGCTGACCATCATTGCCCCCTATGCGGCGACCATGGCCGCGGTCGGCCTGCTCGAATCGCTGCTCACCGCGCAGATTGTCGACGATATGACGCATACCGGCAGCAACAAGCGCCGCGAGAGCGGCGGTCAGGGCATCGCCAATATTGTCGCGGCCTTCTTCGGCGGCATGGGCGGCTGTGCGATGATCGGCCAGTCGGTCATCAACGTGACCAGCGGCGGCCGCGGCCGGCTGTCGACCTTTACCGCGGGCCTGTCGCTGCTGATCCTGCTTGCGCTGCTTGGCGACCTTGTCGGCCAGGTGCCGATGCCCGCGCTGGTGGCGATCATGATCATGGTCTCGATCGGAACCTTCAGCTGGAACTCGATCCCCAATATCGGCAAGCACCCCTGGCAGAGCTCGGTGGTGATGCTGACCACGGTTGCCGTGGTCGTGGCGACGCATAACCTCGCGCTGGGCGTGCTGGCGGGCGTGGTGCTCTCGGGCGTGTTCTTCACCCACAAGGTGATGACGATGTTCGAGGTCGTTCGCGAACGCGACGGGGAAACCGCGATCTACCGCGCCAAGGGGCAGATCTTCTACGCCAGCGTCGAACGCTTCGAAGCCGCGCTTGGCCCCGAAAGCATCATGCCCGACCCTGCCGACCATGTGATCATCGACGTGTCGAAGGCGCATTTCTGGGACATCAGCGCGATCGGCGCGCTCGACAAGGTGGTCGAACGCATGCGCCGCAATGGCCGCAGCGTGCAGGTCGTCGGGCTCAACCGCGCGAGCAGCGATTTGGTCGACAAGTTCGCGCTGACCGACAAGACCGGCGTCGAAATCGGGCTGGCCCCGCATCCGTAAGCCGCATGTCGGGGGCAATGGCCGCCCCTTCGCGAGCCGCCCCTGATACGCAGCTGCGGGCATGAAAAAGGGCGGGCCCGGTATATCCGCGCCCGCCCTTTTTAGTGCATTCGCCGAAGCCTAGTCCGCTTTCAGCGCTTCCAGCAGCTTCTCGGCCGCAGGCTCGCTCGACGGCGGGTTCTGGCCGGTGATGAGCAGGCCATCCTGAACGACATAGGGTTCGAAGACGCCCTGCTTGGAGAAGGTCCCGCCCTGCTCGATCAACACGTCTTCGAGCAGGAAGGGCACGATATCGGTCAGGCCGACCGCGTCTTCTTCTTGGTTGGTAAAGCCGGTGACCTTGCGTCCCTTAACGATCGGATCGCCATTCGGCGCGGTGACGTTCTTCAGCACGGCAGGCGCATGGCAGACCAGCGCCACCGGCTTGCCGGCGGCCAGCGTGTCTTCGATCACGGCTTTTGAAACCGCGCTCTCGGCCAGGTCCCAGAGCGGCCCGTGCCCGCCCGGGTAGAAGACGCCGTCGAACGATGCGACATCGACATCCGCGAGTTTCTCGGTCGAGGCCAGCTCCGCCTGGGCCTCGCTGTCCTTCTTGTATCGTTCGGTCGCCGCGGTCTGCGCATCGGGCTCGTCGGATTTCGGATCGAGCGGCGGCTTCCCGCCTGCGGGGCTGGCCAACGTGATGTCATGCCCCGCATCCTTGAGGACGTAATAGGGGGCAGCGAACTCTTCGAGCCAGAAGCCCGTCTTGTCGCCTGTGTCGCCGAGCTCGTCGTGGCTCGTCAGAACCATAAGAATTTTCATAAGTTTTGTCCTTTTCGGGGGATTTTGGCGCGGCCGAAACGTCCGGCGCTTCATCAAAGGAACACACTTCGCCCGCTTCGGTTTCGCATTCGGGTGGCCGATCGCGGCCGGGCACTATGCCCCTGACCGTCAGGCCGCAGACGCCGCCCCTGTACGCAGAACTTCGAGCGCCTCTTGCGCGCGGAGAGCAGGCACGAAGGCATGATCGTGGTGGAATGCCGCGATCATGTTGCAGGCGATCCCGGCATCGGCGAGTGCGGTGGCGACTGCGGCAGTGAGCCCGACACCTTCGAGGTCGGAATGCACCATCAGCGTAATGCGCGCGAAGTCCGGACCCTCGATCCCCAGTTCATCCGCCACATCGGCAGGGACAATAGCGGTCACGCCCTCGTCCTCGCGAAAGGTACCGATCGCCGCGCCGAGCAATTGCGGCGCCGTGTCCGGTTGTACGAGGACGAAACGCCAGCGGCGCGAGTCGAGCCGGGGCGCCATGGCGGCGATCATCGCCCGGCCATCGCGCACCGGCCCGCCCATTACAGGATATACTTGCTGAGGTCGGTATCGCCCGCCAGCGTTTCGAGCCGTTCGCGCACATAGGCCGCGTCGATCGTGATCGTCTCGCCCTTGTGCTCCTCGGCCTCGAAACTGATGTCCTCGAGCAGGCGCTCCATCACCGTCTGCAGGCGGCGGGCACCGATGTTCTCGACCGCTTCATTGACCTGCGCGGCCAGCTTGGCGACTTCGGTGATCGCATCCTCGGTGAAATCGAGCGTGACGTCTTCGGTCCCGATCAGCGCGCAGTACTGTTCGACCAGATTGGCGCGCGTTTCCTTGAGGATGCGGACGAAGTCCTCCTCGGTCAGCGCACGCAATTCGACGCGGATCGGCAGGCGGCCCTGCAGTTCGGGCAGCATGTCCGAAGGCTTGGACAGGTGGAACGCGCCGCTGGCGATGAAGAGCACGTGATCGGTCTTCATCGGACCGTATTTGGTCGCCACCGTGGTGCCCTCGATCAGCGGCAGCAGGTCGCGCTGCACGCCTTCGCGGCTGACCGAGCCGCCGCGCACATCGCTGACCGCAATCTTGTCGATCTCGTCGAGGAACACGATGCCATTGGTTTCGGCATTTTCCAGCGCGACGCGATTGACGTCGTCCTGGTCCATGCGCTTGTCGCTTTCTTCCTCGACCAGCCGGTCCCAGGCATCGGGCACCTTCAGCTTGCGGCGCTTGAGCGGGCTCTTGCCCATCGCCTTGCCGAGCATGTCCGAGAGGTCGATCATGCCGACCCCGCCGGGCATTCCGGGCACATCCATCGGCGAGCTGGGCGCTTCGCGCACCTCGATCTCGACCTCGGTATCGTTCATCGAATTGTCGACGATCCGCTGGCGGAAGGCCTCGCGCGTCGCTTCGCTGGCATTGTCGCCGACCAGCGCGGTGAGCAAGCGGTCCATCGCCGCCTTGCTCGCGGTTTCGCGCACTGCCTCGCGGCGGCGGTCCTTTTCCAGCCGGATCGCTTCTTCGGCAAGGTCGCGCGCGATCTGGTCGACGTCGCGGCCGACATAGCCGACCTCGGTAAACTTAGTCGCCTCGATCTTGATGAAGGGCGCTTCGGCGAGCTTCGCCAGCCGCCGGCTGATCTCGGTCTTGCCGCAGCCGGTGGGGCCGATCATCAGGATGTTCTTGGGCGTCACCTCGTCGCGCAGCTCGGCGTCGAGCCGCTGGCGGCGCCAGCGATTGCGCAGCGCCACCGCGACGGCGCGCTTGGCATCCTTCTGGCCGATGATGTGTTCGTCCAGCGCGGCGACGATCGCCTTGGGGGTCAGTGCTTGTGTCATGAAACTCTTCAGACCGTTTCGACGGTCACATTGCCGTTGGTGAACACGCAGACATCGGCGGCAACCGCCATGGCCTTGCGCGCGATGGTTTCTGGATCGTCTTCGTAATCGACGAGCGCCTTGGCCGCGCTGAGCGCGTAATTGCCGCCCGAGCCGATCGCGGCGATCATCGCCCCGGAGTCGGAAACGGGTTCGAGCACGTCGCCATTGCCGGTAAGCACCAGCAGGTTGTCCTTGTCGGCCACGATCATCAGCGCTTCGAGATTGCGCAGGTACTTGTCCATGCGCCAGTCCTTGGTCAGCTCGACCGCGGCGCGCAGGAGCTGGCCGTTATATTGCTCGAGCTTCTTTTCGAGCCGTTCGAACAGCGTGAAGGCATCGGCGGTCGCACCGGCAAAACCGGCGACCACTTTCTCGCCTTCGCCGATCCGGCGGACCTTCTTGGCATTGGGCTTCATCACCGTATTGCCCATGGAGACCTGTCCGTCCCCGGCAATCACGGTGACATCGCCGCGCTTGACGCCGATGATGGTGGTGGAATGCCACTGGGTCAGCCCGTGGCGATTGTCGTTTGCATCCATGCCGCGCGATATGGGGGGTGCGCGGCCGGGGTCAAGCGCAGCCTAGCCGCCGACACCCGCCTGGCCGACCGCACCGATATTGCCGAACAGGTCTTCGAGGAAGCTCCGCTCGCGGCCCAGCGTGGGGGTCTCGTTGCCATCGGGACTGAGAAAGACGACCTTGTCCATGCCGGTCTGTTCGGCGGAAACGACATTGCCGGCGGCATCGAACTTCACCGCCAGTACCGAATGTTCGCGGATGCGCGGGCGGACGAACGGCTTGCGCCCCGTCGTGCTCGACACATAATACCAGGTCTTCTCGCCATACTGGCTTTCGAAGGTCGGGCGGCCGAGCGTGCCGGTGACGCTGCGCTCGTTATCGATGCCGGGCTGGACCGACTGCAGCAGGGTCGCATCGACGATATAGCCGCGCGGCTCGCGGATCGCAGCGCAACCGCTCGTGGCAATGGCAGCCGCGCCAATTACGGCAAGGCCCAGAATTTTCGACCTGTTCATGGGAACAGCAAATCTCCGTCTGTCGGCAGGCGCTTGGCCGCGGGCGACCACCTGCCTATATGCTCGGGCAACGCCTTAATCCGAAAGCGTCGGCCCTTGCAACTCGGCAATGGGGTGCGCTTGGGGATCGCGGTTTGAATTGCCGCTGAACGGAGTAGTCTGTGTCTATCCTTGCCCGCCTTTTCGGCACCGTCTTTTCCTCTGGCCCGGACCCGCGCGAAGAATGGCGCCCACTGTGGCACCGCGTGGTCGCCGAAGCGCGCGATCCCGACTGGTACCGCATGTGCGGCGTCGCCGACAGCGTCGAGGGGCGCTACGACATGATCACGCTGGTGCTCACGCTGGTGATGCTGCGGCTGGAGGATGCGGGCGACATGGGCCCCGCCACCGCCCGGCTGACCGAATTGTTCGTCGAAGACATGGAAGGCCAGATGCGCGAAGCGGGGATCGGCGATCCCACCGTGGGCAAGAAGATCAACGCGCTGATGGAAAGCATGAACGGGCGCATCGGCGCCTATCGCGACGGGCTGCGCAGCGACCCCAAGGTGCTGGTCGAGGCGGTGCGCCGCAACGTCACCATGGCGCAGCCCGACGAGGCCGAGGCCTTGGTCCAGCGCATGGCGGCGCTGCATGCGCGGCTCGAACGCACCGGCGTGGACGAATTGCGCACAGGTGAGATCGCGGCATGAGCGCCGGGGAACTCAGTCGCCTGGTAAAGCCGCGCGCGCTGCCCGGTGCGCCGCTGGTGGTGGAGGCCACCGACGCCGAACGCGCCGCGCTGGCGCAGCGGTTTGCCGTCACCTCGGTCCCCGACCTCACCGCGAGCGTCACCTTCGACACCGACGGCGAGGCGGTGCTGGCCAATGGCACGCTCACCGCGACCATCGAACAGCCCTGTGCGGTGACGCGCGAGAATATCCGCTATGCGGTGACCGAGCCGCTCGCGCTGCGCTTCGTGCCTGCCGAATCGATGCCCGACTATGCCCCCGACGAGGAAGTCGAACTCGACACCGAAGACCTCGACGAGATTCCATACGAGGGCGACGTCTTCGATCTCGGCGAGGCGATCGCGCAGACGCTCGCGCTGGCGATCGATCCCTATCGCGAAGGCCCGGGCGCGGACGAGGCACGCCGCAAGGCGGGCATTGCCAGCGACGAGGACCAGGCCCCGAGCGGTCCGCTGGCCGAGGCGCTGGCGGCGTTGAAGAAGGACCAGGCATGACGGCGCTCATGATCACCCCCATGGCCTCGCTCGAGGAGCTCGTTCCGGCGCTCGCAGCGGAGGGGCTACCGGTGGATGATATCGAAGACGACGGGCGCGCGTTTTTCGCCTTTCATCACGCGGGGGAATGCATCGGCTTCGGCGGGATCGAGGGCGATGGCCGGGACCGCATTCTGCGCTCCCTCGTCATCCTCCGCGCGGCGCGCGGTCGGGGCACGGGGCGCGAGGCCGTCACGCTACTGGAGAGCGAGGCGCGTCGTCAGGGTGCCGCCCGGCTGCATTTGCTGACCACCACCGCAGCGGACTTTTTCCGGAAGCTGGGTTACCGCGATCACGACCGGGAGGATGCGCCCGAAGCGGTCGCATCCTCACGCGAATTCGCCGCGCTGTGCCCTGCCAGCGCCGACTATCTGGTCAAGTCGCTGTAAGCGATCAGAACGGGATGTCGTCGTCGAGATCGTCGTAGTTCGAGCCGCCCCTCTGGTTCTAGCCGCCGCCACCTCTCGTCGCGCCGTCGAGTGTCATCAGTGTGCCGCTAGAACCTCGAGGTAGAGGATAAGTACATAACGGCCCTCATCTATTCCACCTGAAGAAAACGACATCGCCATACTTCGATTTGTACGTGAGAGAAACATAGAGGATCAAGGTGGAAACAAATATTGGTAGGACTAGGATGTCCATTTTGGTGCCAAAAGAGGCACTAAAAAAGTCGTTGGCAATAAAAAGTATACCCAGCGCCATTGGACCGAGAATAGGGAGAAAATTCAGCCGATTAGCGCTTTTTGCCAATCCCAGGGCGAGGGACGCAGCCATGCAAGTCAGGATGAGGGTCCAGACAATGAGTACCGTCGAGTATGAAGCAACTGCCATCGTCACAACGAAAAAGCATGCAAAAATTGCGTGATAGGTAAGGATCGTTTTGATCAGCAGCTTGTAGTCCATGACGGTTCTCGATCCTTAGCTGTAAGTGGGATTACAACCACTCCATCAGAACGGAATATCGTCGTCGAGATCGTCGTAGTTCGAACCGCCGCCGGCGCCGCCCGCGCTGCCGCCCGATGCTGCGCCGCCCTGGGCGCCGCCGCCCTGGTTCCAGCCGCCGCTCTGGCCGCCGCCACCTGAGCCGCCGCCCTGGTCCCACGAGCCGCCGCCACCGCCGCCGCGCTGGCCACCGCCGCCGCCGCCGCCCTGGGCGCCGTCGAGCATGGTCAACGTGCCGTTGAGGCCGCGCAGCACGACTTCGGTGGAATAACGGTCGTTACCCGACTGGTCCTGCCATTTGCGGGTCTGCAGCTGGCCTTCGATATAGACCTTCGAACCCTTGCGCAGGAAGCGTTCGACCACGCCCACCAGACCTTCGGAAAAAATCGCAACCGTGTGCCATTCGGTGCGTTCCTGCCGTTCACCGGTGTTGCGGTCCTTCCACGTCTCGCTCGTGGCGATGCGCAGATTGGCGACCTTGCCACCATTCTGGAAGCTGCGGATCTCGGGATCGGCGCCGAGATTCCCGATGAGCATGACTTTGTTGAGGCTACCGGCCATCGAATCGTTCCTTCGTAACTGTTGACCCACGGCCTAACCCAGCCCGCCAGCGGGGGCTAGACAGGCGCGGCTGCGTTTCCACCGGACCGGACCCGGTTCGCTACAGTCCCAGTGCGGTCGCGATCCAGAAGGTCAGCCCGCCCGCGACATAGGCCAGCGCGAACAGGTACGCGACCATGAAGGCGGGCCATTTCCAGCCGTTGGTCTCGCGCCGGGCGACCGCGATGGTCGAGATACATTGCGGCGCGAAGACGAACCAGGCGAGAAAAGCGAGCGCGGTCGGCAGGCTCCACAGCGCGGCGATCCGGTCGGTCACGCCTTGGGCGGCGAGGTCTTCATCCTCGGTATCGACCGCATAGGTCGTCGCCAGCGCGGAAACCGCCACTTCGCGCGCGGCCATCGCCGGAATCAGCGCGAGGCTCATCTCGCGGTTGAAGCCGATCGGTTCGAGCACCGGGTGCAGCACATCGGCGACCCGGCCCGCGACGCTGGCATCCATCTGGCTTTCGCCCGGTGCGGCCTTGGGGAAGCTCAACATCAGCCATAGCGCGATTGTGACGACGAAGATGATCGTGCCCGCGCGGCGCAGGAAGACCCACGCGCGCTGCCACAGGCCGATCGCCAGATCCTTGATCCGCGGCAGCTGATAGCGCGGCATTTCCATGATAAACCCGCTCGCCGCGCCGCGCGCCACGGTGCTGCGCAGTACCAGCGCCACCACCATCGCGCCGACGATTCCCGCCAGATAAAGCACGAACAGGACCAGGCCCTGCAGGCCGATGCCCGGCCCCACGCTGGTTTCGGGGATCACTGCGGCAATGATCACCGCATAGACCGGCAGCCGCGCCGAACAGGTCATCAGCGGGGCGATCAAGATGGTGGTCAGCCGGTCCCTGGCATCGGGAATGCTGCGCGCGGCCATGATGCCGGGGATCGCGCAGGCGAAGCTGGAAAGCAGCGGGATAAAGCTTTTGCCCGACAGGCCAACGCCCGCCATCAACCGGTCCATCAGAAACGCCGCGCGCGCCATGTAGCCGCTTGCCTCCATCACCAGGATGAAGAAGAACAGGATCACGATCTGCGGCAGGAAGACCACCACCGAGCCGACGCCTGCCAGCACGCCTTCGGTAAGGAAGTCGCGGATCAGCCCGGCGGGCACGACATCGGTCACCACCCCCGATATCGCGCCGACCGCGCCTTCGAGCGCATCGGCAAAGGGGGTCGCCCAGGCAAACACCGCCTGGAAGATCACGAACAGCAGGCCGAACAGGATGACCGGCCCGATCCAGGGATTGAGCAAGACCCGGTCGACGCCGTTCTCGACCGTGTGGCGGGTCGAGGTCGACAGGATCGCGCCGCGCGCCATGTGCTTGGCCGCCAGCCGCCGCTCGGGCAGCGTCAAATGCCATTGCCGATGCGCGTCCTCGTCGGCATGGGTTTCGGCTTCTGCGATCGCCGCAGCCAGTTCCTTCAGCCCCTTGCGCCGCACCGCGACCGTCGGGATCACCGGCACCCCCAGCGCTGCGGACAGCGCCTCGGGATCAAGCACCAGACCGTCGCGCTCGGCAAGGTCGATCATGTTGAGCGCGACCACCGTCGGGCGCCCGAGTTCGAGCACTTCCTGCGCGAAGACGAGATGCTGTTCGAGATTCGCGGCATCGAGGACAAGCACGATGACCTCGGGCGTGGCCTCGCCTTCAAACTCTCCCTGGACGACCTTGCGGGTCACTTCCTCGTCGGGGCTCGCGGCATCGAAACTGTAGGAGCCGGGCAAGTCGATCAGTTCGACCGGTTCGCCGCTGGGCAGCGCCAGCCGCCCCGCCTTGCGTTCGACCGTTACGCCGGGATAATTGGCGATCTTCTGGCGCGCGCCGGTGAGCGCGTTGAACAGCGCGGATTTGCCCGCATTGGGATTGCCGACAAGGGCGGCGATGCGTTTGCGGCTCATGCGGGTTCGACCTCGATCGCCATTGCGTGGCTGCGGCGCAGCGCAATGGTCATGCGTCCGATACGGATGGCAAGCGGATCGCGCGTTCCGAAAATGCCGCGATGGATGATCGCGA
This sequence comes from Qipengyuania citrea, assembly GCF_024171405.1. Lineage (GTDB taxonomy): Bacteria > Pseudomonadota > Alphaproteobacteria > Sphingomonadales > Sphingomonadaceae > Qipengyuania > Qipengyuania profunda. The sequence goes on along the minus strand of NZ_JALJZT010000002.1, from coordinate 2,716,449 downwards.
CCTCGGCGCCTTCATCCACGCCCAGCGCCTTGAGGCGCTTGCCTTCATCCTCGGCCAGCGCGGCCCAGTCTACGGCCACGATCCGCGCGGCCTTTTCATGTTCGAACCCGTCCAGCGTCATACGCGCCGCCCTGTCAGAAGTGCGCGGTAGTTGCAACTGGTTATCAATAGCGCGCTAGCGTGCGGGGTAGCGCAGCCGTCCGAGGAAGCGCGAGACGCTGAAGCTCTCGCGATCGGGATTGAGCCATTTGGCCTTGACCCGTTCGAACGTCATCACGCCGTCGATCCGGCGCTCGAGGAAGGCCCGCGTCTCGGCCTTGCCCTCGCTCTCGTCATCGACGAACACCGCCAGCGTCGCACCATAGATCGAGGCGAGGATCGCGCGCTTGGTGTAGTGATTGTAATCGGTCGCCGTATCGCCCGCGAGCCGCCACATTACATCGGCGCTGTTCCAGCCGGTCTTGAGCGCGCGCGGTGCGTTTCGCGGCATCGCCATGATCGCCAGCGCGCGGCGCAGCGCCTCTTCCTGCCCGGCCACCGCATCGAGTCGATACTGGACGAGGCTGCGAATGCGTTCGCGGATTTTTATCTCGGCCAGCTTTTCGGGCGGCAGGTCGAGCATCATCTGCCGGTCGATCGTCTCGATCCAGGCGCAGATCATGCCCATCGCGCCGTCATCCTTGTAGGCGAGCCGGGCAACATCGCGGTCCGCGCCAAGCTGGTCGGCGGCCATGTCCAGTGCGGCATCGCTCCAACCATCGAAGATCGCCGCCTCGGCGATCCCCGGGGCCAGCGCGAGCCGCAGCTCGTCGAGCGTGAGGTCGGCGACGTCCATGTCAGCTCGGCCCGTAGGCTTCGGCCTGCTCGCCGCGATCGGCCTCGGCGCGTTCGATTTCCTCGAGCATGGTCGAGCGCGCACCCATCAACCGCGCATAATCGCGCGCGGTGCGGCCCGAATTGTCCGCCCGGTCGGGATCAGCGCCCTTTTCGATCAGCAGCCGGACCAGGCCGCTATCGCGCCGGTGGACGGCGGCAATCAACGGGGTTTCGCCGGTGCTGTTGGGCACATCGACCGCCGCGCCGCGCCCGGCCAGGATTTCCACGCCTTCGGAAAAGCCGAGCTGGGCGGCGAGCTGCAGCGGCGTAGTGCCGTGCTTGTCGGCGAGATTGGGATTGGCGCCCTTCGACAGCAGGAACCGCAGCCACACCGCATCGCGCCGCTGGGTCACGATATGCAGCGCGGTTTCACCGCTGGAAATGTCACGCGAATTGACCAGCACGCTGCCCGGTTCTTCGAGCAGCAGCGTCGCTTCGTCACCCTGGCGCTTCTTTACCGCTTCGAGGAACTTGTATCCGTCGCGCTGCGACTGCGCCTGCAGCGGCCCCGCCAGCAGCGATCCTGCCAGCGCCGCCAGAAGGATGTTTTTCACCAAACGCTTCACCGTGTAGGGTCCCTATTATCCGCAATTCAATGGCTGACTCGCCCTTGCCGAGCGCCGGTTAGCAGACCATGAACCCTCACACCATGCTACGCAACCACGCCCCGATTTTCGCCGCGCTGCTGCTGCTCTCCGCCTGCAACAGCGCCCCTCCCGCAACACCGCCGCTGGCCGGCGCCGCGATCGGCGGCGAGTTTACGCTGACGGGCGAGGATGGCAGCGATGTCAGCTGGAGCGATTTCGACGGGCAGTACCGCACCGTCTATTTCGGCTACACCTATTGCCCCGACGTCTGCCCGGTCGACACCCAGCGCGCGATGGCGGGCCTCAAGACGTTCGAAGAGGCGAACCCCGCGCTCGGCGCGCAGATCCAGCCGCTGTTCATCAGCGTCGATCCGGGCCGCGACAATCCCGCCACGCTCACCGAGTTCACCGACAATTTCCACCCGCGGCTGATCGGGCTGACGGGCACGAAAGAGCAACTCGACGCGGTCACCGGGGCCTTCGCCGCGACCTATACGATCGAAGATCCGTCAGAGGGCGGCGGCTATCTCGTCGGCCATACCAACATCACCTATCTGTTCGGACCCGATGGCGAGCCGCTGGCCATGCTGCCCACCGATGAAGGCTCCGAAGCGGTCGCCGCGGAACTGGAAAAATGGGTGCGCTGAGGGAGCGTTTCTGGGAGCGGCCGCTAGCCGATCTCACCACTGAGGAATGGGAAGCGCTGTGCGACGGCTGCGGACGCTGCTGCCTGCACAAGGTAGAATATGAAGACACGGGCGAGATCGAGCACACCAATGTGGCGTGCAAGCTGCTCGACCCACGATCCGCGCAGTGCACCGACTACAAGCACCGCAAGGCTTTCGTCCCCGATTGCCTGCGGCTGACGCTCAAGATCGTCGAAGACGTGAGCTGGCTGCCCGCGACCTGCGCCTATCGCCGCCGCGCCGACGGGCAGCCGCTGCCGCGCTGGCACTATTTGCTGACCGGCGACCGCGAGGATGTGGTCCGCGCAGGCGTATCGGTAGCGGGCCGCGTGGTGAGCGAAACCGATGCCGGCCCGCTCGAACACCATGTCGTCGAATGGGACGACGACGACGAGGAAGACGCGGCATGATCGACTGGCTGCGCCGCGAAGCGCTCGAGCCGGTGATCGCGCTGGATGACCGCGAACTGCCGATCGAGATCATCCGCAATCGCCGCGCGCGGCGGCTGACGCTGCGGCTGGCGCCCGATGGCAGCGCGGTGCGCATCACGCTGCCGCATTGGTGCCGCAGCGCCGAAGCGATCGCCTTTGCCCATGCACGGCGCGAATGGCTGGCGGCGCAGCTGGCCAAGGTGCCCACGCAGCGCGACCCCGTGCGGGAACGGCGGCTGCCCTATCGCGGCGCCGAGATCGCCATCGACTGGCGCGCAGATGCCCCGCGCAAGCCGCAGGTCGCGGGCGACACGCTGACCGTCGGCGGCCCCGAGGACACGCTGGGCAAACGCCTGCAGCGCTGGCTCGAGGGCGAGGCAGTGCGATTGTTCGCCGCGGATGCCGCCGATTACTGCGCCCGCGGCGATCTCGCGCAAGCCGAGGTCAAGCTCACCCGTGCGCGGCGGCGCTGGGGGAGCTGTTCGTCCGAAGGCGTATTGCGGCTCAACTGGCGGCTCGTCCAGGCGCCCGACCATGTCCGCCGCTCGGTAGTTGCGCATGAAGTCGCGCATCTGGTCCATTTCGACCATTCGCCCGCGTTCCACGCGCTGCTCGACCAGCTCTACGAAGACGATATCGAACAGGCCAATCGCTGGCTCAGCCGTCACGGACGCGAACTTTACGCAAGCTTCGGCTAGCCAATACTGGCGCGGTTCACCGAAACCCCCTATCTTGGCACCCATGCGCTTTACGTCACGCTTCGATCCCCGGGCCGGGGCCGCCGACCTGTGGGAATATCTCCGCGAACCGCGGCCCTATCGCTGGCCGATACTCGCGGTATCGATCGCGATCCCACTCGCCGGGGTGGCGATGCTGACGCAGGAATCGCATTTCCGCCCGCCCGATGCGCCCAAGGTGAACTTCATCTCGACCTTCGCCGAGGGGCGCAGCGACGAGGAAATCCGCCAGTCGAACCTCGTCAACCAGCAGCGCAAGGAAGCGCGCGAGGCCGAACGCGAGGAACTGCGCGCGCGCAAGGTCGAGGCCTACAAGGCGCTCGGCCGCGCAACCGGGCTCGATGTCGACGAAATGGAGCGGCAGGCGCAGATCGAAGCCGCGCGCGAGAAAGCCATCGCCGAGGCACGGCGGCGCGAACGCTACCAGGCAGGCTCGGCACTTGACCTCAGCGGCGACTGACGCGCGCTGGCTCGACGCGGCGGCACGGCTGGCGGGCCGTTCGCGCCCGGCGAGCTATCCCAATCCCGGCGTGGGCTGCATCCTCGTCAAAGACGACCGCGTGGTCGGACGCGGCTGGACGCATGCCGGCGGCCGCCCGCATGCAGAGGCAGCCGCGCTGGACCAGGCGGGCGAGGCCGCTCGCGGCGCCACTGCCTATGTCACGCTCGAACCCTGCGCGCACCGCTCGCCGCGCGGCCCGGCGTGCAGCGATTTGCTGGTCGAAGCCGGTGTCGCGCGCGTGGTCGCAGGCGTCGAGGACCCCGATCCGCGCACTGCGGGCGATGGGCTGGCGCGCTTGCGCACGGCGGGGATCGAGGCCTCGCTCCTCCCCTCCCCCGCATCCCAAGCCAGCCTGGCGGGCTATCTCACCCGGGCTCGTCACGACCGGCCGCATGTCACGATGAAGATCGCCATGTCGCTCGATGGTTGCATCGCCATGGCCAGCGGCGAAAGCCAGTGGATCACCGGCGATGCCGCGCGCGCGCATGTCCATTCGCGCCGCGCACAGGCGGATGCGATACTCGTCGGCGGCGGAACCTGGCGCGCCGACCGGCCCGGCCTCGATGTGCGGCTGTCCGGGCTCGAGAACCGCAGCCCGCAGCGCGTCGTGCTTACCCGCGGGGTCGCCCCCGACGGGGTCAAGGTCATCAACACCCCCGCGCAGGTGGCCGGGCTCGATGCGCTCTATCTCTATGTCGAAGCGGGCGCGAATATCGCCGCCAGCCTTCTTGCCGCCGATCTCGTCGACCGGCTCGAGCTTTACCGCGCCCCGATTGTCATCGGCGGCGGGCGCGGCGCTGTCGCCGACCTCGGGCTCGACAGCCTCGCCGCGGCGCATGGCCGGTGGCAGCTTGCCGAAAGCCGCCAGCTTGGCAGCGACAGCTTCGCCGCCTACAGCCGCCTGCGGTAATCAGGAGCACACATGTTCACCGGAATCGTCACCGCCATCGGCACCATCAGCGCAGTCGCGGACAAGGGCGATTTGCGCGTCACCATTGCCTGCCCGTGGGACCCGGCGGGGATCGATATCGGTGCCTCGATCGCATGTTCGGGCGTCTGCCTGACCGTGGTCGAGAAAGGCGGGCAGGAAGGCGATGCGTGGTTCGCGGTCGACGTCTCGGGCGAGACGGTCAGTCGCACCGCGCAGGACCAGTGGCGCGCCGATCGGCGGCTCAATCTCGAACCCGCGCTGCGCCTGGGCGACGAATTGGGCGGACACCTCGTTACCGGGCATGTCGATGCGGTCGGGCGGGTGGCGCTGGCCGAGGATATCGGCGGCTCGACCCGGCTCGAAATCCTCGCGGGCGCGGATATTGCCCCCTTCGTCGCTGAAAAAGGCTCGATCACGGTCGACGGGGTTTCGCTGACGGTCAACGCGGTCGAGGATGAACCCAGCGGCGAGGTCCGCTTCGCGCTCAACATCATCCCGCATACCGGCGAAGTGACCACGCTCGGCGACCTGTCCGAAGGCGATACGGTCAATCTCGAGATCGACGTGCTCGCGCGCTATCTCAAGCGAATGCAGAGCCTCGCCGGCTGACAGGCGCGGCGATTCTCCCCGTGCTTTCGACCCTCAAGCGATCACGCCCGATGCTATGGCTGGTGTTGGCGCTGCCCGCGCTGTGGATCGGGCTGCGCTGGTCGATCACGCCCGACCAATATGGCTATGGCCATGCGATCGGCGATAGCGGCGACTGGGCCGCATGGCTGCTGATGGCGACGCTCGCCGTCACCCCGTTGCGGCTGGTTTTCCGGCGCAGCGGCTGGACCCTGTGGCTGATGCGCCGGCGGCGCGATATCGGCGTGGCCAGCTTCGCCTATGCCGCGCTGCACACTGCGATCTATCTCGTGCGCAAGGGTTCGCCCGAATATGTGCTGGCCGAATTCACCACCCCCTACATGCTGGCAGGCTGGGCGGCGCTGGCGCTGTTCGTGCCGCTGGCGCTGACCTCGAACGATGTTTCGGTGCGGATGATGAAGCGCGGCTGGAAGCGCCTGCACCGGCTGGTTTATCCGGCGGCGATCCTCACCTTCCTGCACTGGGCATGGTCGGCTTTCGACCCGACCACGGCCTGGATCCACATCGGGATCCTGGCCGCGATCGAGATCGTCAGGATTGCGCTACAGCGCGCTCAGAAAGTGACGTAGTTCTTGAACCGTTCGACTTCGGCTTCGTCGACATACTTGCCGATTTCGCGATCGAACACGCCCATGTCGGCATAGGGACGGTATTCTTCGAATTCGTGGACCATCTTGTCGGTCATGCCGGGGATAAGACGAATCTCTTCCTCGGTCCCGCTGTTGAGGTTCACCGGCACGAAGACATTGGTGAGAACGGCGGCGGCTTCCTCGGCGCTCAGCGTTTCGAGCAGCTTGGCGTTGAGGTCGGTCACGCTGGCATAGGGCTGGCCGGCCGCGATCGCGGCAGCCAGTTCCTCGCTCACGCCTTCGGCGCCGGCAAGCTGTTCGGCAGTGGCGGTGTTGGCATCCAGCACGGCGGCGGTTTCAGCGGTTGCGGCATCGTCGATGGTTTCGACTTCGGCGGTGTCGGCCGGCTCTGCCGTTTCGTCGGCAGCGCCCGAGCAGGCGGCGAGAGTGAGCATGGTGCCCGAAAGGGCGGCGGCAAGTACAAGCTTACGCATAGGGTGTTTCCTCCTTTTGAGAAGCGCTCGCAATAACCGCGCTATCGGCGAATGAAAAGCGAAGCGTGCCGATTTTCCTACTCGGGCGAATTCTGCTCGAACCCGCAGGATGCCGCAGCCGTCTCGCCCGTGCCGTTTTGCCCGTTTCGCAGGCTCCGCCGCAGCCCGCCGTTTTCTTCGCCTGGACCGTGTAACATGCGGTCCATGTGACAGGACTTGCCCGCGGCAATCCTACACATGTCCTACATCAGCTCAGCGGGCCCGCCGCGAAGCCGTCGCGGTCGATCTCGTAGACCAGATGGACCACGCGCTTGCCCTGGTACTTTTCCAGTTCATAGCGCTCGGTGCGCACCGCGCCGATGGCTTCCAGCGCATTGCGCGAACGGTAATTGGTATCGCCCACGCGGAACTCGACCAGCGCGACATGCTCGAAGGCATGGGCCAGCATGGCGCGCTTCATCTCGGGATTGATGCCCTTGCCCCACCAGCGCGGCGCGAGGAAGGTCCACCCGATCTCGACCACCCCGCCCTCATCCGCATCGTATTTGTCGAAGCGGGTGGAGCCGAGCACGCGATTGTCGCGCTTGTCGACCACTGCCAGCGCGCCGCCGCTCGCCAACCCTTCGTCGAGGAAGGCGTCGAACACTTCGCGCCGCCAGCGATCGTGGATCGGGTGCTGTTCCCAGACCGCGGGATCGGAAGCGATTTCGTACAGCGCGTCGCGGTCGGCCTCGGCGAGCGGACGCAGCACCAGCCGCTCGGTTTCGAGAGTCCGCTGGCGGTCCATTTACGCGCTCGTGACGTCCGCCAGTGCGGCGATGAAGCGGGGCGTGTTGCCTTCGTGCAGACCGGCCACGTTGATGCGGCCCGAACCGGCCATGTAGATGCCGTGCTCCTCGCGCAGTTGCGCAATCTGCTCGCGCGACAGGGGCAGCATGGCGAACAGGCCGTTCTGGTGACCCAGCGCGGCAAGGTTGAGGCTCGGCACCTCATTATCCGCGGCAGCCAGCCGCTCGCGCACGCGGCGCATGCGCGCGCGCATCTCGCCCAGTTCGTCGAGCCACTGGTTGGTCAGTTCCTCGTCGCGCAGCACCGTGCGCACCGCCGCGCCGCCATGATCGGGCGGCATCGACCAATTGGCCCGCGCCAGTGCGTTCGCGTTGGATACGATCGCGGGCAGGTCGGCAGCGCTGCGCGCGATCATGTAGAAGGCGCCCACGCGGTCGCGGTAGAGACCGAAATTCTTGTCGCAGCTATAGGCGACCAGCGCCTCGGGCACCTTGGCAAGCACTTGGCGCACCCCCGCGATGTCTTCATCGAGCCCCTGCCCCAGCCCGTGATAGGCGACATCGAGGATCGGCAGGACACCGCTTTCGACAAAGGCATCGGCGATCCGGCCCCACTGCTCCTGCGTGTAATCGACCCCGGTGGGGTTGTGGCAGCAGCCATGCAGCAGGACTGCATCGGTCGCGCGCGCATTGCCGATCGCCTCGAGCAGCGCGTCGATATCGGCGGTGCCATCGGCATTGGCATGGTGGAAGGTGGTGGTCTCGACCCCGACGTCCTGCAGGATCTGCGCATGGTTGGGCCAGCTCGGCACGCCGAGATGGATGCGCGTCACGCCCGCCGCCTTGGCCAGCGCCACCGCCAGCCGCACCGCGCCGGTGCCACCCGGGGTCTGCATGCCTTCGAGCCGTCCGCCCATCGTGGCGTCCTTCCCGAAGATATAGGGCTTGAGCGCATCGACGAAGCCGGTGTCGCCCTCGGGCCCCAGATAGCTCTTGGAATCCTGCGTATCGACCAGCCGCTGTTCCGCCGCCTTGATCGAACGGAAGACCGGCGTCGCGCCGTCATTGGTGCGATAGACGCCCACGCCGAGGTCGATCTTGTCCTCGCGCGGGTCCTGCGCATGCATCTTGATGAGCGCGAGCAGCGCGTCGGGAGACTGGGCTTCGAGTTGGTCAAGCATGCGCGCCTCATCGCCCGATATGCCAAGGGCCGCAACAGGAAATCCCGTCGCGGCCCCGTGCCTGCGCGAATTATGGTTGGGCGATCCGAAGGGCGGCTTGTTCGCCCTTGCTCAGAAGGGCAGCCAGCGGTGCTCCTTGGAGAACTTCATATAGCCTGCATTGATGCCGAGACGCAGCCCCGCGCCCATGCGGATCGGGATGAGCACGACATCGCCCTTGCGCAGATAGCTCGCAGTGAGCCCGCCGATGACATAGGCCTGCCCCTCGCCCGCCGGATAGCGCTCGTACAGTTCCTCGGTATCGTACAGATTGTAAACCAGCACGAAGGTGCTGCCGGCATTGGCCCCGGCGTCGAGCCCGATCGAGGGACCCGTCCAGTAGACCGGCAGCTCGCCTTCGATCTTGTGGTAGAGCGTGCCCGAGCCATAGCGCGCCCCGACGATAAAGGCCCCGCCCGCCTCGCGGCCGACGATATAGCCATTGGGTTCGCCCTGCTTTTCCAGCAGGCCGCGGATCATCTTGGCCACGCCTTCGGCGCCCTTGCCGAAGACGCCTTCGGCCGCACCGATGAGATCATCTTCGCGGTAGGTCGTCGTGGGATCGTCGGCCACCGCGCCGTCCACCGCATCGCCGGCAGCCTCTTCGGCCGCCTGCTCGGACCATTGCGGTTGCCCGGAATCGGTCTGGACCGGATCGGTTTGCGTTTCATAGTCCCAAACGGTTTCATCCGTCCCGTCGGTGGACGGGGGCGGCGCATAGCTGGGCGCGGTCTTTGGCTCGCCATAGACCGGCTGGTCGCCCGGCTGCTCGACCAGATCGCCGTCGATCGCGCTGTCGGGGTCGATCGTTTCGACCTGCGCGGCGAGCGGGCTCGCCGCCATGCCGAATGCTGCGAGCGCCATGCCAAGATGCGGCCATATGCGTGTAAATTTCGTCATCGATCCCTCCGTGTCGGCGGCGCGTGCGCAGACAGCTGCGCGGTGAGAAGAATCCTCTTAGAGCGGCGCGGCAATGAAACGGCGATGAACCGAATCGGAAATGCGGCGAACCGAGTCGTTGCAGGGGTCGGGCCGTTGTCTGCACCGGCATGCAAAACTCCGCTTGAAGGCCCGCAAAGCCATGGCTATAGCGCGCCCCTCGCAGCGGGCATGCCCGATCCTGCGACATGCGGAGACGTGGGTGAGTGGCTGAAACCAGCTCCCTGCTAAGGAGCCATACCTGGTAACGGGTATCGAGGGTTCGAATCCCTCCGTCTCCGCCACTTTCCCGGCCTCGCGATCGAGCGGGCGGGACATACCAGCCAGCGAAACTCCTATGACGGCTGCGCCTGTCGCAGCATGGTTGCGGCCAGATGTTCGTAGCGCGGCCACAGCGCAGCGGCCTTCGGACACGGTCCGAAACACCGCGCGACAAGTGCGGGCGAACCCTTTTCGGCAGCAAGCGTATGCAGTTCTTCACCATACGGATCGTCGACAAAGCGGCCATCGGCTAAGTGCCAGACCCAGGCGGCAAAACCCGTCGCGATCGCATCGAAGGGTTGGCCCCGGCGGACAAGCTCGGCGGCGGTGTCGAGCCAGCGTTGGGGGATCTTTTGCGTACCATCCATCGCGATCTGGTCGAGCCGGTGCATCAGCGCAGGATCGGCAAAGCGCTGCATCAATTGCCCGGCATAGGCCGCAAGATCCTGACCGGGTGCGGCAGTGATCGTCGGGATCGCTTCATCGCGCATCAGCCGCTCGGCAAGCGCGGCGAGGCGGGGATCGGCGACGGCCTCGTGGACATAGGTATAGCCAGCCTCGAGCCCGCAATAGGCAAGCAGCGAATGCGCGCCGTTGAGCATGCGCAGCTTGGCGGTTTCGAAAGGGACGACATCATCGACCAGCTCCACACCGTGGTTCTCCCACTGCGGGCGCGGGCCGGCAAAGTCGTCCTCGATCACCCATTGACTGAACCGCTCGGTAAAGACCGCTCCGGCATCGCTCATTCCGAGGCGCTGCTCGAGCTCAGCCAGATCCTGCGGGCCGCTGCGCGGTACGATGCGGTCGATCATCGTCGAGGGGACACGGCATTCGCGCGTGAACCATTCGACCATCTCGGGCATGTCCGCCGCCAGCCACTGTTCCATCAGCCGCGCCAGGACCCGGCCGTTCTCCGCCAGATTGTCGCAGGACAGCAGCGTCAGCCCGCCCAGTCCGCGCGCGCGGCGCTCGGCCATTCCCTGCCCCAACAAGGGATAGAAACTGCTGCGCGCCGCGGCGAGGTCGAGCCCGCCGTCATGGCCCCGCGCATACCCTTTCTCGGTGACGGTGAAGCTGGCGATATGGCAGGCCGGATCAGCGAGCCGGGTAATTACCGCCCCGGCCTGATCGGGGGCGTAGAGTACTTCGCGAACCGCCCCGATAACGCGCGTTTGCGTAGCCTCGCCCTGCTGTTCAGTCAGCGTATAGAGCCCGTCTTGCGGATTGAGCTGTCGGGCAACGTCGGGCGAGCGGAGCGAAACGCCGCAAATGCCCCAATCGCGGTCCCCCGCGGTCATCGCGCAATCGGTATACCAGGCCTGGTGCGCACGGTGGAACGCCCCGATGCCGAAATGAACGATGCCGATCTCCTGCGCGTCTCGGTCGTAAGGGCATGTGCCGACATCGGCAGGCAGGTGGACCAGCGTATCGGGCCCGAGCCTCACAGGCGGTAGGCCCGCTTCGCCAGCGTATAGGCAAGCTCACGGGCGACCTCTGCGGCCTCCCAGTCCTCGATCCGGTGTTCGGCGACAAGCTGCGCAAGAAAGCCGCAATCGACCCGCCGGGCGACGTCGTGCCGCGCGGGGATCGACAGGAAGGCGCGCGTATCGTCGTTGAAGCCGACCGTGTTGTAGAAACCGGCGGTCTCGGTCGTCATCTGGCGGAAGCGGCGCATGCCTTCAGGGCTGTCGTGAAACCACCACGCCGGGCCAAGCTTGAGGCACGGATAATGCCCCGCCAGCGGCGCCAGTTCGCGCGCATAGGCGCTTTCATCGAGCGTGAAGAGGATGATCGACAGACCCGCCTCGTTCCCGAACCGGTCGAGCAGCGGTTTGAGCGCCTGCACATAGTCGGTGCGCGTGGGGATATCGGCCCCCATGTCGCGACCGAACCTAGCGAACAGCTGGTGGTTATGGTTGCGGAAGCTGCCGGGGTGGATCTGCATCACCAGCCCATCGTCCACGCTCATCGCCGCCATTTCGGTGAGCATCTGCGCGCGGAACAGTTCGGCATCGGCGGCGGAGGCACCCCCGTGCTTCACGCGCTCGAACAGCGCCGCCGCATCGGCATCCGGCAGATTGGCAGTGGCTGCGCTAGGGTGGCCGTGATCGGTCGAGGTCGCCCCCATCGCAGCGAAGTATTCGCGCCGCTGGCGGTGCGCGGCGAGATAGCCCGGCCATGACAGCGTATCCTCGCCAGTGAGGTCGCCGAATGTGCGCAGATTATCGACAAAGCCTTCGAACTCGGGATCGACCACCGGATCGGGGCGATAGGCGGTAATGACCCGGCCTCCCCAACCGCTGCCGCGAATGGCGCGGTGATGGTCGAGCGGGTCGAGCGGGCTTTCCGTCGTGGCGAGGACTTCGATGCCGTAACGGTCGAACAGCGCGCGGGGGCGAAAATCGTCCTGCTGCAGCTTCTCGGTGATCGTATCGAAATAGTGATCGGCCGTGCCCGCATCGAGCCGCAGCTCTATGCCGAAGGCCTTGGAGAAGACCCAGTCGAGCCACATCCGCGAAGGCGTGGCGCGAAACAAGTGATAGTTCTCGGCGAAGATGCGCCACGCGGCACGCGGATCGGCCCCGCCTCCCCCGATGCCCAGATCCTCCAGCGCAATCCCCTGCGAATACAGCATACGGAACACGTAATGATCGGGATGCAGCAGCAGTTCGGTCGCATTGCCAAACGGCTCGTCATGAGCGAACCACGCTGGATCGGTATGCCCATGCGGGCTGATGATCGGCAGATCGGCGACATCGGCATAGAGCTCGCGCGCAAGCGCGCGGATGCCGGGTTCCGCCGGGAACAGGCGATCCTCATGCAGCTCCAGGGGCTTGCTCATTCTTCTCTCCCGCGACGAACTATGGTAACCGGTGTCAAGAACAGGTTCTGCCGCTTACCGGAGAGGAAATCAACCGGCGAGGCAGGGGGATAAGGAGCGACGCGCAATGACCGAGGCCGACAGCGCTTCCGCAGGGATGAGGTCGCCCCATGTCTGGCGCTCGCACCTGGCCGATGGCGTCGGCGTCGCACTGCGCGATCACAAGGCCGGCGAATGGATCGAACTGGACGGAATTGTCCTGCGGTTGCCCGAAGCGATCCCGAGGGGCCATAAATTCGCCCTCCGCTCCCACAACGAAGGCGAACCGGTCTTGCGCTATGGCGCCCCGATCGGCCTTGCCAGCCAGCCGATCGCAGCGGGCGAGCATGTCCATTCGCACAATCTCGCCACCGCGCTGGATGGGGAGATGGAGTATGGCACCTTTGCGCCACCTGCGCCGATCCCGGAAGCCTCACCGCCGCTGGGCAACTGGCGGGGATACCGGCGCGCCGACGGGCGCTTTGCCACTCGTAACGAGATCTGGCTGCTGGCCACTGTCGGCTGCGTCGCCCCGCTGGTGGAATTGGTGGCGCGCGAAGCAAGCGCAATCCATCGCGGCAGCGTGGATGCAATCGTGGGGTTCGGCCACCCGCACGGCTGTTCGCAATTGGGCGACGATCTATCGGGCACGCGCGCGCTGCTGGCCGCGCTGTGCGACAACCCCAATGCGGGAGGCGTGGTGCTGGTGGGGCTCGGCTGCGAGAGCAACCAGCTCGATGACCTTGTTGCCAGCGTCGCCGAGCGCAGCCGCGCCAAGCTGCGGCTTGTCCGGGCGCAGGACCCGGGCGACGAGCGCGAACGCCTGCTTGCGGAAATTGCCGATCTGGTGGCTGAACTCGCTCCGGTAATGCGCGAAGACGCGCCGCCGAGCGCGCTGACCGTGGGGCTGAAATGCGGCGGGTCGGACGCGCTGTCCGGGCTGACCGCCAATCCTCTGCTCGGGCGCTTCAGCGATCGTCTCGCAGGGTCGGAGGGCAGCCTTGTGCTGACCGAAATCCCCGAGATCTTCGGCGCCGAGGAAGCACTGTTGGCGCGCGCCGTGTCACCGGAGGTTTTCGAGCGGGCAGGCGAGCTGGTGAACCGCTTCAAGCGCTATTTCCTCGACCAGGGCCAGCCGGTTTCGAAGAACCCCTCGCCCGGCAATATCGCGGGGGGGATCACCACGCTGGAAGAAAAATCGCTGGGCGCGGTGCAGAAGGGCGGCTGCGCCCCGCTGGTCGATGTGATCGACTATGGGGGCACCGTATCGCGACCGGGCCTGACGCTGCTCGAAGCACCGGGCAATGATGCGGTCTCCTCCACCGCGCTGGCCGCGGCGGGGGCGACCCTGGTGTTGTTCACTACCGGAAGGGGCACGCCGCTCGGCTTCCCGGTCCCCACGGTCAAGATTTCGTCCAACACCGCACTCGCGCAAACCAAGCCGGGCTGGATCGATTTCGATGCGGGCCGCGCGCTTGCCGAAGGGGTGGACGCGGTCGATGCCGCCTTTGCGGACTACCTGCTCAACATTGCCAGCGGCGAGCCCACCGCCGCCGAACGCAGCGACCAGCGCGTGATTTCGATCTGGAAACGCGGGGTGACGCTGTGATCAGCCGCCGAATGCCCCCGGCAGCCAGAGCGAGAGCGCAGGCACGAAGGTAATCACCACCAGCGCCGCAATCAGCGTGAGATAGAACGGCCAGATGGTCTTCACCAGCGCGGTCACGGGGATCTTGCCCACCGCCGAGCCAACGAACAGCACCGAGCCGACCGGCGGCGTAACCAGGCCGATGCCCAGATTGAGCATCATGATGATCCCGAAATGCACCGGATCGACCCCGACATCCATCGCCACCGGCAGGAAGATCGGCGTGGTGATGACGATCAGCGGGGCCATGTCCATGAAGGTGCCCAGCGCCAGCAGCATGAGGTTGATGATCAGCAGGGTCAGGATCGGATTGTCGGTCATCACGCCGATCAGCGCGCCCATCGCGGCTGGCACTTCGAGCAGCGCGAGCGCGAAGCCGAATGCGGTGGCGGCAGCGATGATGAACAAGACCATGGCAGCGGTGCGCACCGACTTCCCGGCGGCTTCCCACATGCCCTTCCACCCCAGGCTGCGATAGACGAAGGTCCCGATGAGCATGGTGTAGATCACGGCAATGGCCGAGCTTTCGGTAGGCGTGAAAAACCCGCTGAGGATGCCGCCCATGATGATCACCGCGGTCATCAGACCGGGGATCGCATAGGCGCTTGCGAGGATGAACTCGCGCCAGCCGGGGAAGCGGCCCAGCGGCAGTTTGCCGCGCTTGGCCACCAGCCACGCCACCAGCATCAGCATCAGGCCGGTGAGCACGCCGGGGATGACGCCGGCAAGGAACAGGTCGCCGATCGATACGCCGATCCCCGAAGCGGCGGAATAGATGATCATATTGTGCGAAGGCGGGATCAGCAGGCCGACGATCGCCGCGGTAACGGTGACGTTGACCGCATAATCTGCAGGATAGCCTTTCTCCTTCATCAGCGGGACCATGGTCGAGCCGATCGCCGAGGCGCTGGCGATGGCAGAGCCGGACACCGCACCGAACATCATCGAGGCCCCGACATCGACGATCCCCAGCCCGCCGCGCACGCGCCCGATGGCGGCATCGGCCACGCGGACCAGCCGGTCGGCAATCCCCGCACGGTACATCAGGTCGCCCGCGAAGATGAAGAAGGGGATCGCCATCAGCGTGAAAACGCTGATCCCCGCGGCGACGCGCTGGACCGCGACGATGGGAGGGATATCCATCGCGAGGAAACAGGCAAGCGCCGCCGCGAGCAGGGAAAAGGCCACCGGTACGCCGATGACGAGCATGGCGAAGAGCACGCCGAACAGGACGAGGAGTTCCATCAGCCGCGCTCCCCTTTACTGGCATCATCCGCCGGATGACGCCCGGTAAATAGCTGTGGCAGCGCGAACCAGGTCATCAGCAGTCCCGAAACGGGCAGCGGCACATAGGCTACCGCGCGGCTGACGCCGAGCGAAGGGACGACATTGCCGCGCACCGCCCAGCACAGCTGCGCGCCGTAAACGAGCAGCACCAGACCGATCACGGCGATCACGAGCGCGACGATCCGCAGCAGCGGCCGCGCGCGATCGCCCAGCTTTTCCTCGAGCAGCGCGATGCGGATATGGAAGCCTTCATAGACACCCGCGGCGGCGGCAAACATCACGTACCAGATCATCATGATCAGCGAAGCCTGTTCGGTCCAAGACGGGCTCGAGTTGAGCACGAAGCGCCCGAACACCTGCCAGCCGATGATCGCGGTCATCGCCAGAAGCCCGATCGAACCGAAACCGATCAACCAGCGCGATAGGGTCGCGGCCATAGTCATCCTTCCCTCATATCGCGGATCCGCCGGACGATGTCCTGCTGCGCGGGCGTCGTAATGAATTGATCCCACACCGGCCGCATCAGCGCGGCGAAGGGTTCGGTATCCACCGTGTTCACGGCGACGTCCGACGCGGCGACCGCAGCTTTGGCTTCGTTAACGCGAATGTCCCACAAGCGGCGCATCTCGACGACCGAAGCCTTGGCCGCCTCGCGCACGAGCAGCTGGTCCGCACGCGACAGCCGTTCCCAGCTCGCCTTGCTCATGACCAGCGCCTCGGGGGTCAGCAGGTGCTGGGTCAGGCTGAGATAGTTGGCGACTTCGTAATGGCGCTCGCCCACGAAGGTGGGCCAGTTGTTTTCCGCGCCGTCGATCACGCCTTGGGCAAGCGACTGGTAGATTTCGCCAAAGGGAATCGGCACCGCATTGGCGCCCAGCGCATTGACCATCGCGATATAGAGGTCCGATGCGGGCACGCGGATCTTGAGCCCGCGCAGATCATCCGGCGTGGTGATGGGTCGCCGCACATTGTAGAAACTGCGCGCACCAGAATCGTAAATGCACAGGCCGATGAGATTGTGCGGTTCGAGCGAGGCCATCACTTCATCGCCCACCTCGCTGTCGACCACGCGCCGCATATGCGCGACCGAATCGAACACGAAGGGGAGGCAGAAGGGCAGCGTCATCGGCTCGATCGAATTGAGCGGCGCGAAGTTTACCCGGTTGAAATCGATCCCGCCGAAACTGGTGATCTCCAGCGTATCGGTCTCGCTGCCGAGCTGGCCGCCGGCGAACATCCTGATGCCCAGCCGGCCGCCCGTTTTCTCATCGAGATAGCGGCCCATGAACTCGACCGCGCGTACGGTCGGGTAATCGCCCGGATGCGCGTCGGCGCCGGTCAGTAGCCCCGACATCACCGGTTTGCAGCCGGGCAGGATCGCGCCTGCCCCCAGCACCATGCCGCCGGCCAGCACGCTTCGCCGCGACAGCGCCATACGCCCGTTCGTCATGTTTCTTCCGCTCCCCGTCATTTTGTTCAATCTTCGAGCGCGGTGAAGCGGAAGTCACGGAATTTCGCCTCGCCCGGCCCCGCCGCATAGAGGCCGGGCCGCAGCATCAGGAAATCGCCGCGCACATTGTGGTGGTATCCGGAGACTTCCATCCCGCGGTCAAAGCGGTGCCAGGTTTTCCCGCCATCCCCGCTGGTATCGTACGTGACGATGTGGCGCCGATTGGTCACGCGCATGCGCATCCGCCCGCCATGCGGATTGGCGGGCCTTGCCCGCTCGCGCCCGTATTGGTGCGTGACGAAGCGCTCCGCATCGAAACCCAGCCCGCAATAGAGCTTGTCGTCATAGAACAGGATCAGCCCCGCCCGTCCGCCGGGCGCGAGTTCGATATCGCATTCGAAGCGATAGGATCGGTCGCCTGCGGTCAGCAGCAACGGCGATCCGCTGGACGGCGCCGCGCCCTTGCCCTTCAGCCGCAACACGCCATTGCCGCTGGTTATTCGCGCCGCTTCATCGGCGTCGGGCTTGAAGAAGGCCCATTTGCTGCCCAGCGCAAGCGGGGCGGAGAAATCGTCGGTCAGCGGCATGCCATGCGTGACCGCAGCCCCGCCGCGCGGTTTGGCGATCGGCGCGGACAGGTCGCCGCCGGTCATGCGGAACCACCCGTCGGGGGTGAATTCCACCGGATCGAGCAGGCATTGGCGGCCAAGCGTCCAATAGCCGTTTTCATAGCCGTGATAGAGCGACCACCAGCTGCCATCGGGCGCTTCGACCAGCGAGGCATGGCCGCGCGACCACCAGGCTTCCTCCACGCTCTCGGTGCGGACCAGCGGATTGCCGGGATGGTGTTCCCAGGGGCCATGCAGCGAGCGTGAACGGGCGGCGATGACCATGTGCCCGGTCGGCGGACCGGCGGTGCCGCCCACTGCGGTGATCATGTAATACCAGCCGCCGATGTGGTGGATCTTCGGACCTTCGGGCGAAAACCCTTCGACGATCCAGTCGGACGGATAGCGCCAGGGATCGTAGACATGCTCGACCGCGCCGGCGAGCGAGAGATTGTCGCCGGACAGGCGAACACGGTCGCCGCCCGACAGGAACAACCAGCGACTGCCGTCTTCGGCCACGGCATGACACGGGTCGATATGGTTCGGCAGGCCGAGCGGGATCGGGTCGCTCCACGGCCCGGTGATATCGTCCGCCCAGGCGACGAAGATGTCGTTCTGCGGCTTGGCCTTCACCGGGATGTAGAGGAGGTAGCGGCCCTTGTCCTTGTGCAGGCTGGGGGCCCAAACCGACCCGATATTGCGCGTCAGCGCGGCTTCGAGCGGCCGCCAGTTCACCAGGTCGCGCGAATGCCAGATCGTCAGCCCGGGATAGGCGTCAAAGGTGGAGAAGGTCATGTAGTAATCCGCACCATCCTTGAGGATCGCGGGATCCGGCCGATCACCCGAGACTACAGGATTCAGAAAGGTGCCATTGCCAAGATCGGGAACTCGCTGGTTGTCGAACCCGCGCCGGTACTGGCGCACGGCAGGAGCATCATACGTTCGCGCGCGAAGCGGAGCGGGCAATGCGGGCACCAAGCTTGCCAGCCCTGCCCCGCCAACCCCGGCGAGCAAATCCCTGCGGCGGATCGTCATGCAAAATTCCTTGTTCTGGCCCAGGCGAGCCACAATTCCGGCCAGACCTCGACCGGTTTGCCCGCTGCCTTGCGCAGCCCGAAGCCATGCCCGCCGGCTTCGAACAGATGTGTTTCGACGGGTAGGTCGCGCGCCTTGAGCGCCGCGCGCATGCGGAGCGTATTCTCGACCGGGACCGAGGCGTCGTCCTCCGCATGGAGCAGGAAAAAAGGCGGGGCTTCGGCAGGGATATTTTGATCGGGCGAATGCGCGCGTTCCAGCGCGGCGTCGGCGTCGCTACCGATCAGCAGCTCCCGCGATCCGGCATGCGCTACGCCGGGTTCCATGCTGATAACCGGGTAAATGCACGCGGCGCTGTCGGGACGCGCGGAAAGCGAATCGGCTGCATCCACCGCATCGTAGGCACCGTGATCGAACCGTGTGGCAAGGTCGGCGCATAAATGCCCGCCAGCGGAGAAGCCCATCGCGCTCACGCGCGCGGGGTCGAGGCCCCATTCGTCAGCGCGGTTGCGGATCAGCCGGATCGCGCGCTGCGCATCGGACAGCGCGACGTCGGGGCCCGCCGCCCAGCCATCGCCGGGCAGACGGTAGAACAGGACGAAGGCGGTGATGCCGCGCGCGGCCAGCCAGCGCCCCATCTCGTAGCCCTCCTTGTCGACGACCACATGCCGATAGCCACCGCCGGGCATCAGCAGGACCGACGCCCCGCTGGCATGCGCGGGATGGAAGACAACCAGGCGCGGTTCGGCAACCGCCGCAACGGCGCGGTCCTTGAACGAGGGATCGGTCGAGCGTTCGGTTATCCGCTCACTCGGTGCGGGGTCGGGAATGCCGGGCGCGCCGTACGGCCATAGCGCGATCGGTTCTGTTGGCTTGGCAGCCACACTTGCCTGCGAACCCGCCGAGCCGCGTGTGGTCCATGCACCAGACAGGGAAAGGCCCGCGACAAGAAGCGACCGTCGATCACTTCTCATGCGCGAGCCCCCTGTATCCCTTACGCTGTCGAATTAATATTCGAAGCGCACACCGGCCATGATGATGCGGCCGAAGTGGTTGTTCTCGTAGTTCCGCCGCGCATCGTCGTCGGTCCAACGGTAACGGTAGTCGTCGGTCAGGTTATTCCCGTCCAGCATCAGCTCGACTGAATCCGTGACCTTGTAGCGGATCGCCGCATCGAGGTTGAACGACGAGGTGTAGCCTTCCAGGAAATTGTTATTGCCGCTGAGGCCGGTGTTGTAGCCGCTACGATAAGCGCCCGACATACGGATCGAGATCCGCCCGTCATCGTAATAGACCGTACCGTTGGCCGAGTATTTCGACACGCCGCTAAACGTTGTTTCGAAGATCTGATCCTCGAACTCGATCTCCTGCTGGCTGTCGACATAGGTGACATTGCCCAGCACACCGAAATTCGCCAGCGCGCCCGAGGCGAAAGCAGAGAAGGGCAGGTTCAGACCAAGCTCCACCCCTTTGATCGTCGCGCCTTCGCCGTTGGTTGTCGTGCGGAACTCGAATTGGCGATTGGGATCGGTCCCGTTGACAATCGCATCATAGACGGGCGTACCCGACGTAAGCAGCGATGTCGGCAAGCCGCTTTGCGCATAGGTGATCTGCAGCGGCCGGCTGACCGGGAAGCTTTCGATCTCCTTGATGAAGCCCGCCAGCGACAGGATTGCCCCGGGTGCAAAATACCATTCTGCCGAAAGATCGTAGTTCCAGGCCCGGTAGGGTTCGATGAACGGATTACCCGTGCTGATGACGAAATTGAATTCGTCGACCGATCCGCCCGGCGTAAGCGAGCCGAGCGTGGGACGGGTAATCACACGAGCGATCGCCCCGCGAAGGACGACGTCGTCGCTCGGGAACACGTTCAGATTGAGCGCCGGCAGGAAGTCGTCGTAATTACGCTCCACCGTCACGTACTGACCGTTGTTGAACCCCTGCGAGGACTGTTCGGTGCGCGCATAGCGGACCCCGAAATTGCCGGTTACGCGCAGTCCGTGGTCGATCTCGAAATCGGTCTGGAAATAACCCCCGGTGACCTTTTCCTCGACCGAACGGACATCGCCTTCACGGGTCACCGCAGGGATGTTGTAGAGATCGAGGAAAGCCACCGCCGCGTCGAGGTTCGGCACGACCCAGCTGTTGGTGTTGCCAGCCGGCTGGCCTGCATCACCCAGTTCGAACAGCTCGGACAGATCCGCCGTGACCGGCGCGCCATAGGCTCCGGCTGCGCAGGTGAATGCCGAACAATACTGCCCGTCACGCCGCGCGCTTTGCGTGAAGTAGTCGAACTGACGGTAGAACGGCCCGCCCGACAGGCGCAGTCCGCTGGTGGGCTCCCAATCGAGATCGAGCGCGATGGTCTTGAACTTGTTCTCGACCGAACTCGGGCGATCGCGGAATTCCGCCAGCTGGAAATTGCCCGGATTGGTCACATCCGTACCGAATGCAAGCACCGGAAATTTCATATCGGTGTAGTCGTAGCTGTAGGTCCCGTCGCGATCATCGAAAATGATCGTGGTTTCGACCGGGATGGTCGCGTCGGACTTGGAGAAGCCCGCGAGCAGCGAGGCGCTGAAGTTGTCGCTGAACGCCTGCTCGATGGTCCCCGAAATCTGGTAGAAATCGGTTTCGCTTTCGCGGTGATAGCGCTCGTTGCGGATCCACGCATTCTCGAGATCGGCACTGATGACGTTGTTGTCGCCATCGATGACATAGTTCGAGAGGTCGATTTCGTCCTCGTTCGAACGCAGCAGGACTTCACCCCAATACTCGTCGCGGTTTTCCTTGAAGTTGGAATAGAGCGCGTTGAATTGGATATCAGTGCGATCCGTCGGACGGAACTGGATTGCCGCGGTCGCGCCGAGACGTTCGCGGTCGTGATTGACCAGGCCGTAGCGCGGGATGCGCGGGTGGAAAGCGTCGCGCACTTCCACACATCCGGGATCGGCAGCATTGGCGGCGCAATCGACGCCATCGACCGAACGGAAGGTCGCATCATTCGCCCAGCGGACCGAGTTGTTGCCCAGTTCGGGCGTCTCGTACTTGGTCCAGGCAGCCGATGCGGAGATACCGAAGGTTTCGTCCGCATTGCTCCACGCCAGCAGGCCGGCGAGACGCGGTGCGATGTCGTCATTCAGGTCATTGTAGCGCCCCTGCGCCGAACCGACCAGCTTGAGACCCGCACCGTACGCAAGCGGATCGCCGGTATTGAGGTCGATGACCGCCCCCAGCGAACCTTCGTCGAGCGCTGCCGACGCGGTCTTGTTGACCACGATCGAATTGAACAGTTCCGACGCGAAGACGTTGAAATCGAAAGCGCGGTCCCGGTTAAACGATGCGCCATCGACCGAGGTCGCGATCGTTTCCATTCCGTTGACGCGCACGCGGGTAAATTGCCCACCCAGCCCGCGAACCGTGATCTGGCGTCCCTCGCCTGCATCGCGTTCGATCGCAACGCCAGGAATACGCTGGAGCGATTCGGCAAGATTGGTGTCGGGGAATTTGGCGATGTCCTCGGCCACGATGACATCGACCTGGCCGACCGCTTCGCGCTTCGCCGAAATGGCCGCGTTGAGCGACTGGCGGAAGCCCGATACGATGATCACATTATCACTATCGGAAATCTCGCCCGATGCGTCGGAAGCGACATCGCTTACTTCGTCATCGTCGAGCGTGCCCGAATCCTGGGCCATTGCTGGCGCCGAAAAAACCAATGCGCTACCGGCCAGCAAAGCCGCCTTCACGCTTCCCGTGGAAACCATAAACCTCATCGCATCCTCCTCTCAATTGGCACCGGTGTCTTTTTGGAGGAGAAAATTTGCGGCAGCCTGCCGCACCCCCCATCTGACACTCCAATTTCCCTCAACCCGGCCCGTTTGGTAACCGGTGTCAATTCTTCTTGATCCATCTGACCTTCAGTGTCAAGGTTGCAATTAAGAGAGAGGAAATTGCCATGAGATATTTCGCAAATTGCCTGCTGGCGCTCTGCCTGTTTCTGATTGCATCCCCCGCGATCGTACAGGCTGCCGATCCCACCGATGGCGGAGCGGGCGGGGAAATCATTCGCGTGACCACGCTCGCCAAGGACGGTCCGGGCAGCCTCAGCGAAGCGCTCGCCCGCGAAGGGCCGCGTATCATCGTCTTCGAAGTGGGCGGCGCGATCGACCTCGAACGGTCCTCGCTGACCATCACCCAGCCGCATGTCACGATCGCGGGTCAGACGGCCCCATCGCCGGGGATCACGATCCTGCGCGGCGGGATCAATGTGGCCACGCATGACGTGATCATCCGCCACCTGCGGGTCGCGGTCGGCGCCGATGGCCTGCCCAAGCGGCATGGCTGGGAGGTCGATGCCTTTTCCACGCGTTCGGCGCATAATCTGCTGATCGAAAACAACAGCTTCTTCTGGGGCGTCGACGAGAACATGTCCGCTTCGGGCCCGCGCTTTACCGGGGATACGGTGGAAGAATGGCGCGAAGGCACCAGCCGCAACATCGTCTTCCGGTCGAACCTGGCGGCCGAGGGCCTGGCCGATTCGACGCACCCCAAGGGCGAACACTCGAAGGGGTCGTTGATCCACGACAATGCCACCGGCATCGTGTTCGAACGCAATGTCTGGGCCCACAATGTCGAACGCTCTCCGTTGCTGAAGGGCGGGGTCGAGGCGCTGATGATCAACAATCTGATCTACGATCCGCAATATCGCGCGGTGCATTACAATCTGATGGATCTGGAATGGGCGGGCCACGCGCCGGTCGACGGCCAGCTCACCGCAGTGGGCAATGTCCTGCGCGGCGGCAACAGCACCGATGCGGGCCTGCCGTTCCTGACGATCGGCGGCGTCGGCGATCTGAAATACTATGGCCGCGACAATGTCGCGATCGACCGGTATGGCAACGACCTGCCGATGTTCGGCCGCTATGGCCAGACACGCGCGCAGATCGTCGAGCAAGATGCGCCGCTGCACGATCTCGATGGCTATTCGATCATGCCCAGCGAAGATGTCGAGACCGTCCTGCTCGCAACCACGGGCGCGCGCCCGTGGGATCGCAGCGAAATGGAAATCCGCGTCCTGTTCTACATCGCCGAAGGACGCGGCGAAGTGATCGATTCGGAAGAGGAGGTCGGCGGCTATCCGCAGTTCGAAGCGACGAGCGCGCCCTTCGTCGAAGCGGATTGGGACCTTGCCACCATGACCCCGAAGTCGGGTATCTGGCCGGGCCAGAAGGACGGTGCGCAGGAGCATCTTTCGCCCCGCGACCGCGAGATGCGCGCCACCAATCGGTAAACATGCTGGGGCTTTTCAATAGGTAGGCGGCTTCGCGGCGGTATGTCTTCATGCCGCAAGCGAGCCGCCTGCCGACTGTCACGGAACACTGCATCAGGTCTGACCGAGTTTCAACTGCCCGGCTGGATATAGGGCCCCCGCGCCCACAGCTCGCGCTCCCACCCGCGTGGATCGTTCTTGGTCGCGATGCTCTCTTCGCCAATCACCAAAGTCTCGCGTTCTGCAAGCGTATAGGGCGCCCATGATGGAAGCCCCGGCCGGCCCGTATGCGCCATGCCCGCAAAGGCAGTTATCATCGCATCGCTGACCGTGCGGGCGCGTGGCCCGGTTCCCGAATAGCTGCCCGGTGCAGCGAGCGTCCCGAAGACATAGGGCAGATCGTCGGTATGCGCCGCACCGCGCGTGGGATCGATCGGACTGGGCCGGTCGAGCTGGTAGACCCAGGTGGCCTGCGCCCCTGCGCGGGCGCGCGCATCGGCCTCGATCACCTGACCAGGCCAGCTGCGTCCGGCGGTGGTCGCGGCATAGAATACTTGCTCGGCCGACCACTGCGGAAACTGCGCGCGATATTGCGCGACTACCCAGTCCGCAGGCAAATCGATGCGGATCTGCGGGGCCAGCCGCTCGGCGATATTCTGCCAGTCGAGACCTTGCACGACGGGCCCGTCGCTGCGGATGAAGGCCCGCGTCTCGTGCCGCGTGTTGCCGAGGATCATCGGGATGTGCCGCGATTGCGGCGCGGCATCGGGCCAGAACGGATGGCGGTGTAGATGCAGCATATCCAGCGTCGGGCCCAAATAGAGACTGCCCCCGAGCACCGGATCGGTCGCCTCCAGGCCTTCGAGCAAGCGTTCATACGGGAGGGTAAGCAGGGCAGCGCCGCCATCTTCCGCCAGTCCGAGATGGTCGAGCAGGGCGCGCGTCCGCCGCCAGCCATTGCCGGGTCCCTGCGCGGTGACCTGCTGGCCGCTCATCGTTGCGGCCGTATGGAACAGCCCATCGGCTGCAGGCATAGCCATCAGCGTCGCGATCTTGGCGCCGCCGCCCGACTGGCCGAAAACCATCACGCGGTTCGCGTCCCCGCCGAAGGCCCCGATATGCTCGCGGATCCATTCGAGCGCGCAGATCAGGTCGAGCTGGCCCGCATTGCCGCTGTGGCGGAAACGCTCACCGAGCGGTGCCAGCCAGCCATAGCCGAACAGGTTGAGCCGGTGATTGACCGTAACCACCACCACATCGCCTTGTTCGGCAAGCTTCGCCCCATGCGTCAGCGGATCGGTGACCGAGCCCCAATTGTAGGCCCCGCCATGAAAATAGACCATCACCGGGCGGCGCGCGGAAGAATGGGCATCCGGCGTCCAGATGTTGAGGAACAGGCAGTCCTCGCTCATCGCCGGGGTCATCGGCCGACGTTGGGGGCACAGCGGACCGAACTGCGTCGCGGGCGTGGGCGCGGTAGGAACAGGTTCGCGCACCGGGCGGTCGAACCGCGCAGCGCGGGCATAGCGGATGCCGAGAAATGCCGGCACCCCGCGATCGATCATGCCGCGATAGGCCAGAGCCCGGGGATCGCCGCTGCCGCCAGCCGCCACCGCCGGGGCCGCAAGCAATGCGCCCCCTACGAGGCCCCCGCGCAGAGCCGCGCGGCGGGTCATGCCGTCAGCGGCTGACATCGGCTCCTGCCGGAAGAAAGCTCTCCAGCTCACCGCGCGTGACCGCTATCGTATCGCCCGGAATACCGTGTTTCATCACCGCCAGCGACAGCCCCGTCTTGGCCATCTCCTGCGCGGCCCCATCTTCCAGCCAGCGCAGCAACACGCCCCCGGCGAAGGCATCGCCAGTGCCGATCCGATCGACCACCGGGGCGATCCGGACCTCGTCGGTCTGCCAATGGCTTTCGCGCAGGTCGACCCGGGCGGCGAGGCCATGCGTGGTCGAGCTTTCGATATGGCGCGCGGTCGAGGCGATCGCTGCCAGATCGGGGAAGCGCGCGAAGGCGGCTTCGGCGGCTTCGCGCCGCCGATCCGCCCCGTCGCCCGAGAAGCTCTTACCGAGCAGCAGCGAGATGTCGCGGTGATTGCCGATCAGGATGGTGGCCGCTTCGACCAGTTCGGTCAGGATCGCCTGCGGATCGCAATCCCAGGCATCCCATAAACTGGCACGGTAATTGCCATCGAAGCAGATCGGCACGCCTGCCGCCCGCGCGGCAGCGACGGCTTTCTTCGCCAGCGCCACCCCGTTGGGGCCCAGCGCCGGCGTGATGCCCGAAAGGTGCAGCAGCCGCGCCCCATCGAGCGCTCCGGCAAAGTCGAAATCTTCCGGCTGCGCCATGGCGAAGGCGCTTCCCGCACGGTCGTAGGTCACCCGCCCCCCGATCGGACCGCTGGGCGGTTCGAACAGATAGAGGCCCATCCGGCCCGCTGCGCGGCGCACGAAGCGCTGATCCACACCCGCTTCGCCCAGCGCAGCCAGCGCGCGGAGCCCCAACGGATTGTCCGGCACACTGCTGAGCATCGCGGCGGGCTGGCCAAGGCTGGCAAGCGCTATGGCGACATTGGCCTCGGCCCCGCCGATTGCGAGCGCGAGATTGCGCGCGCGCGCTAGCGGCGTCCCCGCCTCGGGCGACAGGCGCGCCAGCATCTCGCCGAAACAGACCACGTGGCCCGATTTCGGCAACGCGGTCATCGCGCCAGCCATCCGCCATCGACCGCGAGGATATGCCCCTGCACATAATCCGCCGCGCGGCTGGCAAGAAAGACGGCCGCGCCGCCGATATCGGCCGGGTCGCCCCAGCGCTGTTCGGGGATCCGCTCGAGGATCTGGCGACTGCGCGTTTCGTCCGCCTGGAGCGCTGCCGTGTTGTTGGTCGCAATATAGCCCGGCGCGATCGCGTTGACGTTGATGCCGCGCGGCGCCCATTCATTGGCCATCAGCTTGGTCAGGCCCCCGACGCCGGATTTGCTGGCGGTATAGCTCGGCACGCGGATGCCGCCCTGGAAGGTCAGCATCGAGGCGATGTTGACGATCTTGCCCCGCTCGCCATCCTGCGATGCCCAGCCGGTCATATGGCGCGCGGCCGCCTGGCACAGGAAGAACAGCGTCTTCAGATTGGTGTCCATCACGGCGTCCCAATCCTCTTCCGAAAAGTCGAGCGCATCCTCGCGGCGAATAATCCCGGCGTTGTTGACGAGGATATCGAGACGCCCGAGCTTGGCAACGACCGTGTCAACCACTTCGGTGACCGGTTCGATCGAGGACAGGTCGGCGGAAACGAGCTCGCAGCGGCGGCCCAGCGCGCGGACCTGTTCGGCGGTCTCGTCGGCAGGGCTGCGGCCCACCGCGGCAATATCGGCCCCGGCCTGTGCCAGCGCGATGGCGATGCCCTGCCCGATACCCGTATTGGCACCCGTGACGAGCGCGGTGCGCCCCGTCAGGTCGAAGGGGGTGGTGGCCATGGTATTCACTCTCCCAGTGTGGTGCGGTGGGGATCGCGCCGCGACGACGCGATCCCCTACCCCCGGTGCCGGTTCATGCCGGTCATGCGATTCCCGAAGGGGTCAAAGATTGCGCAGATAGTCGCTGATCGCGTCATCCTGCGAATTGGCGTAGAAATATTCTGCGAAGCGTTCGCCCGCAATCGCGGCGCGCAGCAGGTCCTGATCGACATTCTTCAGCACGGTCAGCATGTCATGCGTGCTGGCAGCCTTGAGGTCGGCGAGGAAGCCGCGGTTCTTGCGCATCAGTTCGGCCCGCTCGCGCGGATAGCCCGCGCCCGCTTCGTTTTCGAACAGCTTGCGATAGCAATCCTGCAGATTGAGCTCGGCGGCCCAGCCGAAGCCCTTGGCATAGGGCATCGCGATCGCATTGCCGGCATTGATCTGGTTGAACAGGAAAGCATCGGTCGGGTCGATCACGAGGCCGCAGAACACGCCGGGCATGGCATTGCAGGCGAGCATCGAACCCATGCCGGTGCCGCAACCGGTCACGACGAAATCGGCGGCCTTGGAATTGAGCAGGATGCCCGCCAACACACCGTTCATCACATAAGTCAGCGATGCGCTGTCTTCGGCGGTGTACATGCCGTAATTGAACACTTCATGGCCGAACGGTTCGGCAGCGGTGTTGAGGGCATCGTAGATGAGGCCGTTCTTGGCGGCCTGGCTGTTCTCGGTGATGAGAGCGATCTTCATGGGTTCTCCCTGCCCGCTGGGGGCGCTGGTGCGAATTCAGGCGGTTCCGAGTCGAATAAGGAAACCGGTGTCAAAACGACTTCTATCCGCAAAGCGGGGGCCATTTCAACCATCCGGATCAGATTTTCTTGGCGGGCGGCGCGACCGAATTGCGGGTCACCAGCCGCGCGGGGAAGTTCGATGGCTGCGCCTCTGCCGTATCGGGGGCAACCAGCTTGAGCGCGGCCGCCTTGGCCATCTCGCGGATCGGCCAGCCGACGGTGGTCATCGGCGGCCAGATATGCGCCGCAATCGGGGAATCGTCGAACCCGACGAGCGACAGGTCGTTGGGGACATCGACGCCCCGTTCGCGTGCAGCATGATAGGCGCCCGCGGCCATTTCGTCATTGCTGGCGAAGATCGCGGTAACGTGGGGGTTCTCGCTCAGCAGCTGGTGGGCCGCCTCGACGCCTGAATTGAACCGATAATTGCCCTGCACCAGTGCTTCGCTGGGCATGTCGAGCCCATGCCGCTTCATCGCGGCGAGGAAACCTTCGCGCCGTTCGAAGGCCGACCGGAACCCCGCTGGCCCCTCGATCAGGCCGATCCGCTCGTGACCCAGTTCGACGAGATAATCGACCACGGCCTCGACCATCTCGCGGTCGTTCGACTGGACCAGATGCTCGGCCTCGTCGAGCGCAGCCGAGCCCATGCGGACATAGCCGCAGCCCATTTCGCGGCACAGCGCGGCCAGTTCGTCATTCTCGGAAATCGGCGGCAGGATCAGCACGCCATATAACCGCTGCAGCTCGAGGAAATTGCGGATGTCGTCGAGCATGGCCGGCGAATGTCGATCGACCGGGCGCACCACGAGCGCGAACTCGGTATCGCGGATCGCGTCGAGTACCCCTTCCTGGAAGTTGAGCACGGTCTGCGCATTGGGGTTGTCGTGCAGCAGGCCAAGCAGGAAATTGCGCCGCAGCGCCAGGGCCCGCGCCTGCGGGTTCGGCGTATAGCCGAGTTCGGCGATAACCTTCTCGACCTTCTCGCGGGTGGCTTGCTTGAGCAGCGGGGATCGATTGATCACCCGGCTCACCGTCTTCTTAGAGACGCCTGCAATCCGCGCCACGTCGTTGATCGTAGGTGCCGGACCGGACTTTGCCATGTGTCACAACCTTTTGCTGCCTGCCACCGCTCATAGCCCGCCCACGAGGAAATGGGAGGGCAGAGCCGCCCGCTATCCGCAAGCGTGTGGTAAATACGTTTTGACACCGGTTTCCTTTTTCGTCAAAGTCGCGCTGAAAATGGGACATTTCGAGAGGGGCCCCCATGAATTCCGCAGCTGGCGAGATTGCAAACGCCTTTGTAAATGCCCGCCGCAACTGGAAAGTCCTGAGCGAGTATCCCGGGGTCCGACCGACCGACCTTGCGCAGGCCTATGCCGTGCAGGATCATGCCATCAGCATCTGGGATCGTCCGATCGGCGGCTGGAAAGTGGGCAAGATCAATCCGCCCGCGAGCGACGACCTGGGGGCTGACCGGTTGATCGGTCCGGCCTTTGCCGATGCTATCCGGCAGGAAACCGCGGACGTGGCCGAATTCCCGATTTTCAGCGGCGGTTTTGCCGCGATGGAAGCGGAGTTCATGTTGCGGCTGGCCCCTCGCGAAGGCCCCCTGCCCGATGACCGCGAACAGGCGATGGACTGGGTCGATGAGGTCCGCATCGGCCTCGAAGTGGCCTCGTCCCCCTATGCCGCGATCAATGTCGACGGGCCCTGCGTGACCGTATCGGACCATGGCAACAATGCCGGATTGCTGATCGGCCGGGCAGTCGCTCGCGCCGATTGGTCGCGGCTTGACGATATCACTGTGACACTCGACATCGATGGCGAGGAACAGGGTCGCGCGACCACTGCGACCATGCTCGACGGACCGTTCGGCGCCGTCTCCTTCCTGCTCCGCAATCTGGCGGAACGCGGCATCGAACCGCAGGCGGGTTGGTGGGTTTCAAGCGGCGCCATCACCGGCGTTCACGAAATTGCCGCGGGCCAGCATGCGGTCGCCCGCTTCGAAGGTCTGGGCGAAGTCGCCGCGCGCGTGGTGTCTGGCGACACCGCCTAGCCCGCCCCCTCATGCGCTGGGTGCACCACCCAATCGAACGCTAGCCGGTGAAGCCCTCGGCGCGGTAGATTTCCTGGCCGCGTCGGAAGACCACCAGCTTTTTCAGCGTCACCGGGTGGAAAAAGGCTTCGATCGACTGGCCTTCCTTGGTCCGGGCGTAGACTTCGTAGCAATCGCCCTCGACCTGCATTTTCAGCAGCTTCCATTCCTCCAGCCAGACCTTCTTCTTCAGCTTGGAGATCTTCTGCCAGCCATCCTTGGGGCCGGCCTTGCAGACGATGTCGCCATCGGCCTGCGCGGGGGCGGCGAGGCCGACAGCCGCGACGGCTGCAAGAAGGGTCGAAGCCTTGAGGATCCGGCGAAAACTCATGCGATACTCCTGGTAACGATTGTCCTGCGGCGCATGGCCATGCGCAATGTCCATGCCACCAATAATGGTGCGAGGTGAACGAGCGCTGGCCCCCACGCCCAATCGAGCAGCAGCCAGTGGATCAGCGCCAACACGAAGGCGGGATAGACGAGGCGCTGGATCTGCTTCCAGCGCCGCCCCAGCCGGCGCATCGCGGCATTGAAGCTGATCGCGGCGGGCACCAGCAACAGCGCGAAGGCCAGCCAGCCGGTCCAGATGCCGGGAATGGGCAGCTCGCCCACCATCGCCGACAGCAATTGCATGTCGAGCACGTAGAAACCGAGATGCAGCAGCGCATAGAGGAACGCCGCCACGCCCAGATTGCGGCGGATCGCCAGCCAGCCGCGCAGAAAGCGGTTGGGGCCCAGCGCATCGGTCAGCGGACCGGGCAGCAGCGCAAGGATCATCAGGCGGACCGACATCTCGCCGCTGGGGTGGTAGAGGTCCATCGCCAGCGCCTCGCCGCTGGCGATGCGCTGGATCATCAGCGCCGCCGGAATGGCGAGGACAAACCACAGCAGCGCGCGGCGCCAGCCGATCACGGCTGCGCCCAGCGCCGCAGCAGATTGTGATAGACGTGGATCAGCCGGTTGATCTCGGGATCTTCCTGCGGGCGGTCGGGCGTCAGCGCGCGGATCGACTGGTCGAGATCGTAGAGCAGCGCGCGCGCCGGCGTATCGGCCACCGCGCTCTGGATCCAGCTGATCGCGCAGATCCGCTGCCCGCGGGTTACCGGGGCAACCTGGTGCAGGCTGGATGAGGGGTAGAGGACCATATCGCCCGCGGCGAGCTTGACCGCCTGCGCGCCGAACTGCTCCTCGACGATCAGCTCGCCGCCGTCGTAGCTGCCGGGATCGGACAGGAACAGCGTCGCCGAAAGATCGCTGCGAATGGTCAGATCGGCTTCGGGCAGGCGCATCAGCGCGGCATCCGAATGCGTGCCGTAATGCCCGCCGTCTTGGTAGAGATTGAACACCGGCGGCCAGATCTTCTCCGCCAGCGAGGCCGAGACGAATTCCGCGTGCCGGCCCAGTTCGCGCAGTATCGCAGTGCCAAGCTCCTGCGCCAGCGCATCCTGCCGCGGCAATTGCAGGTTTTGCTTGACCGCGATCGACCGCGTGCCCGCCGTGCTGCCCCCGTCCTGCCAGTCGGCTTCGGCCAGCCGGTCGCGGAAGCGGCGCACCGTTTCATCGTCCAGCAGGTTCTCGATGATCGTCAGCATGGCGGGGGTTCTTGTCGTGGAAAATGGAAGGGCGCGAGCCGAAGCCCGCGCCCTGCCGTATCAGAACTTCCCGGTGAGCGTGAGCGTCGCCCGGCGTTCGTCACCCTTGTAGAGGAAGTGACCCGAACGATAGCCGGCGAGGTAATAATCCTCGTCGGTGACATTGGTCACATTCACCCGCGCGCCGAAATTCTGGTTGAAGTCGAAGCTGACGAAAGCATCGAAGGTCCAGTAGTCGGGGACGCGATAGGTGTAGATCCCCAGCGTGTCGTTAAAGCTTGCCGCATCGTCGGGCTGGCCGGTGTAGAGCGCGCCCTTGTAGGTCGCGGTCCCGCCGAAGGCGAGCGCCTCGGTCGCCTGGTAGCGGAGCTGGCCGCTGAACTGCGTGTTGGCGAAATTGCTCAGACGGCGACCGATCTTTTCGGGATCGTTCGAATCGGTGATTTCCGATTCCATCACGGTCAGTGCCGCCTGTGCGAGCAGCTTCGGCGTGATATTGCCCACCAGGCCGAATTCGACACCGCGGACGCGGTTCTCGCCGGTGTTGAGCGAACCGCCGGCGCTATAGTCGTCGCCTGCGGATTCGAACACGTCGCCCTTGGTGATCTGGAACGCCGCTGCGGTCAGCATGAAGCGGTCGTCGAACAGATCGGCCTTGACGCCCAGTTCAAAGCTTTCGCTGCTTTCGGGGCGGCCATCGCCGATGCCGGTGCCCTCGTCGACGCAGATGCCGCCATAGCCGCAATTGGCGCCGAGGTCGGATTCGCCGCCATTGATGTTCTTGGCCGAACCGTAGTTGAAGTAGACATAGACCTCTTCCATCGGCTTGACGCCGACGCCGGCATGGCCGTTCCACAGAGTGTCGCTGTAGGTAAAGGGCGTCACGGTGCCGCGGCTGTCGACCACATTGCTGTAGCTGAAGGCGTCCATGCGAATACCGCCATGGACCGACAGCCAGTCGGTGAAGTCGATCGTGTCCATCGCGTAAATCGACAACGTTTCGACCTGCCAGTCGCTGTCGACATCGCTGCGGGCGATGTCGCGCTGCAGCAGATTGTGGATTTCACTCTCGCCGAACAGCACATTGCGGTTTTCGTCGGTGATGCAATAGCTCGGGTTGAGGCTACCACCACGACCGGCAGTGACGCAATTGGTCGCGCCATTCTCGGTCAGATCGTAGGTGCCGTTGGCGACCTGCAGGTTCGAATATTCGGTACCGACAATCAGATTATGCACCAGGCTGCCGGTCGCGAATTCGCCGATCACATTGAACTGGTTGACGAAATACTCGACTTCCTGATTGCCCTGGTGGGTGCTCAGCGTGACCGGGGCGAAGGTATCGGTGTCCGGATCGTAGGAGCCGCCGCGCAGCCCGGTGAGAACGTAACCGTTGCTGGTTTCGCCATAGCGGGTCGAGTTGACGATCTGGAAGCCGTCGAACGGCGTGATGTAGATCCGCCCGGTGACGGTATCGACGTCCGATTCGAGGAAATCGCCGGTCTGGGTGTAATTGGGCACATCATCCCACGGCTGGTATACCGTTGCATCGCTCGGACCGGTCCCCGTCGGGCCCGGAACATAGCCGCCCAGATCGGGCGTGTCATTCGCGGTCAGGTGGTAATAATCGAGCACCAGTTCGAAGGTGTCGCTCGGCTTGAACGCCGCCGACACGGCTGCACCGTAGCGCTCGCGGTCGGAGAAGTTGCGGTTGGGCACTTCCTCATATCCGTAGAGCAGGTTGGCGCGCACCGCGATGGTGTCGGTCAGCGGCACATTGGCGTCGAGCGTGACGCGGTAATAGTCGTCGGTGCCGATGCCGGCATCGACGCGCGTGAACTGGTAATCGGTGCTGGCCTTCTTGGTGATCGAATTGACCGCGCCGCCGGTCGAACCGCGACCCGCGAAGCTCGAGCTCGGCCCCTTGGTGATCTCGATCTGGTCGACCGCGAAGGTTTCGCGCGTGGTCATGCCCGGATCGCGCAGACCGTCGACGAAGACATCGCTGCGCGCTTCATGGCCGCGGATGATGTAGCGGTCGCCGAAGGCGTTGCCGTTCTCGCCCGTACCCACGGTCACGCCGGGGATATTGTCGAGCACGTCGCGCAGATCGGTCGCGCCCTGTTCCTCGAGCTGCTGCTCGGTCAGCACCTGGATCGTCTGCGGGGTTTCCGACAATGGCTTCACGCGGCGCAAATCGCCCGAAGTGCGCGCCTTGTAGGGCACGCCCGGCTGCGCGTTCGGATTGACGTCGGCGGTAGCGTCTTCGATCTGCAGCGTGTCGAGGACGACTTCGTCTTCGTCATTGGCATCCTGTGCCTTGGCGTTGCCGGCGATGAGCGCTGCCGACAGGCCGATGGCCGCCACTGCAGTGCTCCGTCCGGCACCGCGCAGGCTGATCGGGCGGATCACGCCCTGGTTACGATCCCTCATGGAAAAACCTTTCTAATCATCATCTTGTGCGTAGGGAATAGTCGATAGGAAGCGAGATCGTGACACTGTCTTTGGTCATCGATCGCGGGAATTTGGGCAGCGGCGCAACGCGCTGCATCAGGTCCAGCGTGGCCTGGTCGAGCAGGTCGTGCCCGCTGGACGTGCGGATCGAGCTGGCGCTGATCCGGCCATCGGCAAGCACGGTGAAGCGCACCGTCACCACGCCCTGCTGGCGCGCCTTCTTGGCCTCGCTCGGATAGCGTTTCTTGCGATTGAGATGCGCGCTCAGCAGCGCATAGTAATCGGCCTCTTCGCGCTTGGCCTTCGGATCGTCGCCCGCGGTGGCAGCGGTTCCGGTGCCGCTGCCTTCGGGAGCGACCGCCAGCGCATTGCGCGCGGGCCGGGCGGAAGTGGTCGGCTGCGGCGCGGGCGCGACACTGCGGCGCGAGGGCAAGGGCGGTGGTGGCGGCGGCGTCGCAACGAACTCGCGCGGCAGCGGCGCCCTCACTTGCGGTGCCTCGATCCGCGGCTGGAAGGTCTGCGGCGGGACATAGTCGGGCTGGAGCGCATCGACCGGCTGCTCGTTCAACGCAGCGGGCGCCGGGGCGGCCTGCGGGGGCAGTTCCAGCAGGACGACCGGGTCTTCGACGATGGGCTTGGGCGGCGCGGTGCCGATCAGGAGCAGACCCGCGACCACGGCTGCATGGCCGGCGAAGGCAATGCCGCCCCCCAGCATCCAGTTGGTGCGTCCTGCCCCTGCCAGCATCATGGCACCGCGGCCCCGGTCTCGGCACCGACCAGCGCCACATGGACATAACCCGCGGCGCGCAGCGCGTTCATCGCCTGCATGATTTCGTCATAGGTGATCGCCTTGTCGGCGCGCAGGAAAACCCGCTCTTCGCGGTCGCCCGCAGTCGCTTCGGTGATCGCTGCACCCAGCGCCGCCAGCCGCACCTCATCTTCATTGACGAGGATCGACCCGTCGGCCTGCAGCGACAGATAGACCGGCGCTTCGGGCTTGGGTGCGGATTGCGCGTTGGATACCGGCAGATCGACCTTCACATCGACCGTCGCCAGCGGCGCGGCGACCATGAAGATGATCAGCAGCACCAGCATCACGTCGATGAACGGCGTGACATTGATCTCATGCGCGACCGCCAGGTCTTCGCTGTCCGAGGCGAGCCTGAGCGCCATCTCAGACCTTGCCCTCCGGCAGCGTGCCCCGGCTGAGATCGCGCGAGACCACGCGTAGCAGCGCGGCCGCACTATCGGCGACAACGGCGCGGTGCGCCGCGATGGCGCGTGCGAAATGGTTGTAGATCACCACCGCCGGAATGGCGGCGACGAGCCCGAGCGCGGTGGCCAGCAGCGCTTCGGCAATACCCGGCGCGACCACTGCGAGATTGGTGGTCTGCTGTTCGGCAATACCGATGAAGCTGTTCATGATGCCCCAGACGGTGCCGAACAGGCCGACGAAGGGCGCGGTCGCCCCGATCGTGCCGAGAATGGTGACGCCCTGCGTCATCTTGCGCGCGACCTTCGCCTCGTGCCGGTCGAGCCGCGAGACGAGCCGTTCCTTCAAGCCTTCGCGATCGTCGAGCGAGCCCGCCGATTGCGCGATCTCTTCGCGCGCCTGGATGACGATCGGATGATCGGCAAAGGCGGGGTCGAGCTGCGCCAGCGATTGCGTGGCGGCGAGCTTGTCGCGGAACTGCTCCGCGCTTTCGCGTTGCCGCGCGAGTTCGAGATGCTTGGCGACCAGCACGGTCCAGGTGACCAGCGAGGCGAGCACCAGCCCGATCATCACCAGCTTCACCACCCAGTCGGCCTGCGCGAACATGCCCCAGATGCTGAGGTCGGTCGGCAAGCCGGGCGCGGCCGCGCTTGTCCCGCCGCCCTGCGCTTGCGCGCCGACGGGAAACGCCGTCAAAGCAAGGACGGCAGCAAAAAATCGATGTCGAGACACTTGTATGGGGGCCCTCGTGATTCGTTCGAAGGTCCGCCTAGTGCGATGAGAATACTATTGCAAGTCATTCGCATTTGCAGGCCATCGGGCCGGATTTACGGGTGGTATTGTTGCAACGATCGCGCGTTGAAGGTCAGCGCGAAGTGCACCCCTGCCTGCAATGATCGGCGCAACGCGCAGCCGCCAGGCGGTTCGGAAAGGGTCGCGTCCGAGCCTTACGAATGGTCCGGTCAGGTGAGGCGCGCGAAATTGGCGACACCCGGGGCCGGGCTGCGGGTCGGGCGCGTGGGGGCCAGGTCCACCCCGGCGAGACCGCCGAGCGCAGCCGAAACCGCCGCGACCCGCTGTTCGTCGATGCGGTAGAAGACCAGCTTGGCGTCCTTGCGTGTCGTCACCAGCCCGGCATTGCGCAGGACGGCGAGCTGCTGCGACAGCGTGGGCTGGCCGATGTCCGCCGCCTCGTCGATCTCGCCGACATTGCGTTCGGTCCCGGCGAGTGTCTGCAAGATGCGCAGGCGCACCGGATGCGCGACCGCCTTGAGTGCATCGACCAGTTCGTCCCCGGTCATGCGCGCTTGCCCCGGCCCACTTCCTGCAGAAACCAGTCGGTGTGATCCTTCGCCGCGAACACATCGTCGAGCTCGGCGCTCGGCTGGCGCAGCAGCTTCTGTCCCGGCTCCCAATTGGCCGGGGCGAGCACCGGATCCTTGTCGACCGCCTGCAGCGCATCGAGCGTACGCAGCATTTCGGATGTCGAGCGTCCGACATTGGCGGGATAACATGTCATCGCGCGGATCACGCCGTGCGGATCGATGAAGAAGGTCGTGCGCACCGTTGCGCTGTCATTATCGCCCGGCGCGACCATGCCATAGGCGCGCCCGATGACGAGCGTGGGATCCTCGATGATCGGGAAGCGTACTTCGACATCGAAGCGGTCGCGGATCATCCGCAGCCAGGCGAAATGCGAGAACAGGCTGTCGACCGACAGCGCCATGAGGTCGCATTCGCGCTGCGCGAACTGGTCGGCAGCCTTGGCCAGCGCCACGAACTCGGTCGTGCAGACCGGGGTGAAGTCGGCCGGGTGCGAGAACAGGACCAGCCAGCGCCCGCGACAATCCGACAGCCGCATGTCGCCTGTGGTACTCCGGGCGGAAAAATCGGGTGCGATATCGCCGATCCGGAGGCCGGCACCGGGGGCGATATGCTCGCCGCTGTCTTTCGAGGCATCGTGGGTCATGCCGACTGCATACCACTTGACATCGGAAACGCAATACATATAAATAGTTTATGTAATCGAATGGAGTGAGAATCATGAATAACGATCAATCGCTACAATCGGCCTCCCAGCAAATTGCCCGCGCCCAGGACAACAAGGGGCTGCGCCCGTCGATCGCCGGGTTCTTCGACGAAGCAACCAATACGGTGTCCTATGTAGTGCACGACCCCAAGACCAGCGAGGCCGCAATCATCGATTCGGTCCTCGATTTCGAAGCCGCGTCGGGCCGGACCTCGAATGGCTCCGCCGATCGGATTGTCGAATACGTCACTTCCAATAATCTGAAAGTGACCTGGCTGATCGAGACCCATGCGCATGCCGACCACATTTCGGCGGCGCCCTATCTGCAGACCAAGCTCGGCGGCAAGCTCGCCATCGGACGCGAGATCATTCGCGTGCAGGAAGTGTTCGGCAAGCTGTTCAATGCCGGGACCGATTTCGAGCGTGACGGGTCGCAGTTCGACAAGCTGTTCGACGATGGCGAAACCTTCAGCCTCGGCGAGCTGGAAGGTATCGCGCTTCACGTTCCCGGGCACACGCCCGCGGACATGGCCTTCATCATCGGCGATGCGGCGTTTGTCGGCGATACGATCTTCATGCCCGACTTCGGAACTGCGCGGGCGGATTTCCCCGGCGGGGACGCGCACCAGCTGTTCCGCTCGATCCGCCGCCTCCTCTCCCTGCCCGACGACACGCGGCTGTTCCTGTGCCACGACTACAAGGCCCCGGGCCGCGACGAATACGCCTGGGAAACCACGGTGAAGCAGCAGCGCGAGGAGAACGTCCACGTCAAGGACGGCGTCACCGAGGACGATTTCGTCACCATGCGCACCACCCGCGACAAGGGCTTGGACATGCCCAAGCTGATCATGCCGTCGGTGCAGGTGAACATTCGCGGCGGGCGCCTGCCCGAACCCGAGGATAATGGCGTGAGCTACATCAAGATCCCGGTGAACGCGGTATGACGCTCCCCGGATTTCCCGATGCCGCGCCGCTCGCCGGACTGGCGGGCGGCGCGCTCATCGGCCTTGCCGCGGCGCTGATGCTGCTCGGGCTTGGCCGTATCGCCGGCGTTTCCGGGCTAGCCGCGAAGGCGGTCGGCCTGGGCGGTAGCGGGATTCCCCGCAGCGCCGCGTGGATGTTCGTGATCGGCCTGCCGCTCGGCGCGCTGATCGTGTCGCTCCTCAGCGGCGGGATCGAGGCCCGCTTCGCCAGTCCGCTGGTATTGGTGGTCGCAGGCTTGCTGGTCGGGATCGGAACCCGCCTCGGCAGCGGCTGCACCAGCGGACACGGGGTTTGCGGGGTCAGCCGCCTGTCGGGCCGCTCGATCGTCGCCACCGCGACTTTCATGGCGGCGGGCATTGCCACGGTCGCGGTGATGAACGCGATGGGACTGGAGGTATTGCAATGAGCCGGATCACTATCCCAAGCCTGATCTCAGGCACGCTGTTTGGCGCCGGACTGGCGCTGGGCGGGATGACCAATCCAGCGCGTGTGCGCGGATTTCTCGACATCTTCGGCGCATGGGACCCGACGCTCGCCTTCGTCATGGGCGGCGCGGTCATCGTCATGGCGATCGCCTGGCGTTTCGTGCCGCGCATGGCAGCGCCGCTGCTCGACGAGCATTTCCACCTGCCGACCCGATCCGACCTCACCCCGCGCCTGATCGGCGGGGCGGCGCTGTTCGGCATCGGCTGGGGCGTGGCCGGACTGTGCCCCGGACCGGGCATCGCTGCGCTGGTGATCGAACCCGCGGCGGCGGCGATCTTCGTCGCGGCCATGCTTGCGGGTATGGCTCTCGTGCGGTTGTTCGAAGGAGCGGGCGCATGAGAATTATCGAAGTCACCGAGCGGTTCGCAGTCGTCCCGCAAGTGCAGGCTGCCGACATGCGAGACGCTGCCGATGCGGGCTATCGCACCGTCATCTGCAATCGCCCCGACGGGGAGGAAGATGGCCAGCCCACCGTGGCCGAGATGCGCGATGCGGCGCACAGCGCAGGCATTGCCTTCCATCATATCCCGGTTTCGGGAGGCGCCTTTCCCGCGGAGGCGATCGCGGCCTTTGCCACGGTCCGCCGGGAAGCGGATGGCAAGGTGCTGGCCTACTGCCGTACCGGCACACGCTCGATCACGCTCGATACGCTTGCCAATGTCGAGCAGCTGAGCGCCGATGCGCGCATCGAGCGGGCGCGGCAGGCAGGCTACGACCTGTCCCCCCTGCGCCCGCGGCTTGGCGCATAACCCAAATCACTTCTCGGAGAGGATCGGCATGGCACAGGCACTTACCCACGAGGTGGTCATTATCGGCGGCGGATCGGCGGGCATCGCTACCGCGTCCTCGATGCTGCGGCGGCGTCCCGGTCTGGATATCGCGATCGTCGAGCCGGCCGAGGACCATTACTATCAGCCCGGCTGGACGATGGTCGGCGCGGGCGTGTTCGATGCGCCGGTAACCCGCCGCCCGATGGCCAGCGTCATGCCCCGGCGAGCCCACTGGATCCGCGAGGCCGCGGCCAGCTTCCAGCCCGAGCATAATCAGGTAACGCTCGCCGACGGCAGCACGATTACCTACCGGATCTTGATCGTCGCCCCCGGTATCCGCCTGGCGTGGGAGAAGATTGCCGGGTTGGAAGATACGCTGGGCAAGAACGGCGTGACCTCGAACTATCGCTACGATCTCGCCCCCTACACCTGGGAGCTGGTGCAGGGCCTCAAGTCCGGGCGGGCGATCTTCAGCCAGCCGCCGATGCCGATCAAATGTGCCGGCGCGCCGCAAAAGGCGATGTACCTGTCCTGCGATGCATGGGCCGATAGCCATGTGCTCAACGATATCGATGTCGAGTTCCGCAATGCGGGCGGCGTGCTTTTCGGGGTCAAGGAATACCTCCCCGCGCTGATGGAATATGTCGAGAAATACGGCATCGATCTCAAGCTCAACCAGACACTCGTCGCGGTCGACGGACCGGCAAAGACCGCCACGTTCAAGACCGAAGCGGGCGAGGAAGTGGTCGCGTTCGACATGCTCCACGTCGTGCCCCCGCAAGTGGCGCCGCAATTCGTTGCCGACAGCCCGCTGGCGCATGCCGAAAGCGGCTTTGTCGATGTCGACAAGTTCACGCTGCGCCATGTGCGCTACCCCAATGTCTTCGGTCTTGGCGATGCCGGGTCGAGCCCCAATGCCAAGACCGCCGCGGCCGTGCGCAAGCAGGCACCGATCGTCGCGGTCAACGCGCTGGCGGTGCTCGACGGCAAGCAGCCGGTCGCCGATTACGATGGCTATGGCTCGTGTCCGCTGACGGTCGAGCGCGGGAAGATCGTGCTTGCCGAGTTCGGTTATGACGGCGAGCTCCAGCCCAGCTTCCCCACCTGGCTGATCGACGGCACGCGTCCGCGGCGGCTGAGCTGGCTGCTGAAATCCGAAGCGCTGCCGTGGATCTACTGGAACGGCATGCTCAAGGGCCATGAATGGATGGTCAAACCGCAGGTCAAGACCGCCGCGTGATGGACAGGCCGGAATCGGACCCAGGCGTGGCGCAGGCCAGCGCCCCCGGACAGGGCCAGCGCGCAGGAGCGCTGGCGCAGTATTTCCCCATCCTCGAATGGGGCCGGTCGTATAATGGCGCGATCCTGACCAAGGACATGGTGGCGGCCATCGTCGTCACCATCATGCTGATCCCGCAAAGTCTCGCCTATGCGCTGCTGGCGGGCCTGCCGCCGGTGGTCGGGCTCTTCGCCTCGATCCTCCCGCTGGTCGCCTATGCGATTTTCGGCACCAGCCGCACTCTGGCGGTCGGCCCGGTTGCGGTGGTGTCGCTGATGACCGCAAGCGCGGCGGGCGCGGTCGCCGCGCAGGGAACCGCGCTTTATCTCGAAGCGGCGATTACGCTGGCGGCCTTGTCGGGTGTGATGCTGGTCGTGCTCGGCCTGCTGCGCATGGGCTTCCTCGCCAACCTGTTGTCGCACCCGGTGATCAGCGGGTTCATCACTGCCAGCGGTATCCTCATCGCGACCAGCCAGCTCAAGCATATCCTCGGCGTCAGCGCGGGCGGCGATACCTGGCCCGCCATGCTTGGCGGACTGGCATCGGCTTCCGACCAGATC
This sequence comes from Qipengyuania citrea, assembly GCF_024171405.1. Classification (GTDB taxonomy): domain Bacteria; phylum Pseudomonadota; class Alphaproteobacteria; order Sphingomonadales; family Sphingomonadaceae; genus Qipengyuania; species Qipengyuania profunda. Next base: position 2,674,906 of record NZ_JALJZT010000002.1, on the reverse strand, counting down.
AATCCGTGGACGCTCGCGATCGGCGTGCCCGCGACGCTGTTTCTGTTCTGGGTCCGCAAGGGTCTGAAGCCCTTGCTGATGCGGATGGGCCTGAAACTCCATGCCGCCGATATCGTGGCCAAGGCCGGACCGGTAGCCGCGGTGGCGGTCACCATCCTTGCAGCGATTGCATTCGATCTGGGCGATCGCGGCGTGAACCTGGTCGGCGCGATCCCGCAGGGTCTGCCTCCCTTCGCCCTTCCCTCGACCGATCTCGACCTGATTGCGCAGCTATGGGTGCCCGCGCTGCTGATCTCGGTCATCGGTTTCGTCGAAAGCGTCTCGGTCGCGCAGACGCTGGCCGCCAAGCGGCGCCAGCGGATCGCGCCGAACCAGGAATTGATCGGCCTCGGCGCGTCGAACATCGCCAGCGCTTTTTCGGGCGGCTATCCGGTAACCGGCGGTTTCGCCCGCTCGGTGGTCAATTTCGATGCCGGTGCGGAAACGCCCGCCGCGGGTGCCTACACCGCGGTGGGTATCGCGCTGGCAGGGTTGTTCCTGACACCCCTGCTGTTCAGCCTGCCGATCGCGACGCTGGCCGCGACAATCATCGTCGCCGTGCTCAGCCTGGTCGACCTGAAGACCCCGGGCCAGCTGTGGCGCTATTCGAAAGCCGATTTCGCCGCGCATATGGTGACCATCGTCATCACCCTGCTGGCGGGCGTCGAACTGGGCGTGATCGCCGGGGTCGCGGTGGGACTGCTGCTCTATCTGTGGCGCGCCAGCCGCCCGCATGCCGCGATCGTCGGCCGCGTTCCCGAGACCGAGCATTTCCGCAATATCGACCGCCACGACGTGTTCACCGTGCCGCATGTCCTGTCGATCCGCATCGACGAGAGCCTGACCTATCTCAACGCGCGCTGGCTCGAGGAATATGTCCTCGAGGAAGTCGCCGACCGGCCCGCAGTGCGCCACGTAATCCTGATGTGCAGCGCAGTGAACGAAATCGATGCTTCGGGCCTCGAAAGCCTCGAGGCGATCAATCACCGTATGGCCGATGCCGGGATCGGGCTGCATTTGTCCGAAGTAAAAGGTCCGGTCATGGATCGGCTGAACCGCACCCATTTCGTCGCCGATCTGAACGGCAAGGTGTTCCTGTCGCAGAACCGCGCCTTTCGCGAACTCGCGGCCAATGGCGGCCCGCCCGACACGCCCACACCCGACATGGCGCGGGGGATGATCTGATGGCGGTAATCCCCGACAAGGACGCGCGCTGCCGCCGGATCGAGACGCTGATCGCCGCCGGCAAGGGCGTGTGCGAGAGCTGCCGCGAGGTCGGCATCTCGGAAAAGACGTTCTACCGCTGGCGCACGGCGCGCCAATCCGATGCAACACCCATTGCGTAATTCGGGCGGGCCAAGCGGCCATCGCTCCGCTAAACGAGCTGTGAGATAGGGGACACCATGTTCGAAGGCGTCGACGCACTTCTACTCGCCCGGATCCAGTTCGCCTTTACGGTGAGCTTCCACTTCATCTTCCCGGCCTTTTCGATCGGCCTGGCGAGCTTCCTCGCAGTGCTCGAGGGCCTGTGGCTCAAGACCGGCAAGCAGATCTATCTCGACCTGTTCAAATACTGGCTCAAGATCTTCGCCATCGCCTTCGCCATGGGCGTCGTGTCGGGCATCGTCATGAGTTACCAGTTCGGCACCAACTGGTCGGTCTTCTCCGACATCGCCGGCCCGGTGATCGGCCCGCTGATGGCCTATGAAGTCCTCACCGCCTTTTTCCTCGAGGCGGGGTTCCTCGGCGTCATGCTGTTCGGGATGAACAAGGTCGGCAAGAAGCTCCACTTCGCCGCCACGCTGATGGTCGCTGTCGGGACCTTTGTGTCGGCCTTCTGGATCCTGTCGGTCAACAGCTGGATGCAGACGCCGGTCGGCTACGAACTGGGCGCAAACGGGCAATATCTGCCGGGCGACAGCTGGATCGAGATCATCTTCAACCCCAGCTTCCCCTATCGCCTCGTGCACACGGTGATCGCCGCCTATCTCACTACCGCCTTCGTGGTTGGCGGGGTCGGCGCATGGCACCTGCTGCGCGACCGCACCAATCTCCATGCGCGCAAGATGTTCTCGATGGCGATGTGGATGGCGGCGATCGTCGCGCCGATCCAGATTTTCGCCGGCGATCTGCACGGGCTCAACACGCTCGAGCACCAGCCGCAAAAGGTCATGGCGATGGAGGGGCATTACCAGAGCCATCCCGATGGCGCGCCGCTGATCCTGTTCGGCATTCCCGACAGCGAGGAAAAGCGGGTCAAATACGCCGTGGAGATTCCCAAGGCATCCTCGCTGATCCTCAAGCACGATCTCTATGCGCCGATGGCAGGGCTGGATACGATCCCCGATGACGAGGAACCGCCGGTCGGCATCGTGTTCTGGTCGTTCCGCATCATGGTCGCCATCGGCTTCGCCATGCTCGGGCTCGGACTGTGGAGCCTGCTCGCGCGTGTCCGCAGGAAGCTCTACGACTGGCCGCTGCTGCACCGCGCCGCGCTGGTCATGGCACCGAGTGGTTTCGTTGCGGTCATCGCCGGGTGGATCACCACCGAAGTCGGCCGCCAGCCCTATGTGATCTACAATCTGCTGCGCACGGCGGATGCCGCCAGCCCGCTCGACGCGCCCGCAGTCGGCGCTTCGCTACTCGCCTTCGTGGTGGTCTATTTCGCCGTTTTCGGCGCGGGGGTGTGGTACATTCTCCACCTGATGCACAGTCCCCCGCATGTCGGCGAGAAGGGCGTCAAGCGCGGCGATACGGGGCCCATCCGTACCGCCGGCATTACCCCGGGGCCGTCGCAGAACCCGGGCGACCCCAGCACCCTGCCGCGCGATCACGAGGAGGCGACCGATGGCCGTTAATTTCGACCTTACCGTCATCTGGGCGTTCATCATCGCCTTTGCGGTCTTCGCCTATGTCGTGATGGACGGCTTCGATCTGGGCATCGGGATCCTCTTCCCGACCTTCGAAGTCGGGCCCGAACGCGACCGGGCGATGAACTCCATCGCCCCGGTCTGGGACGGTAACGAGACCTGGCTGGTGTTGGGGGGCGGCGGGCTTTTTGCTGCCTTCCCGCTGGCCTATGCGGTGATCCTGCCGGCGACCTATCCGCTGATCATCGCCATGTTGCTGGGGCTGGTCTTTCGCGGCGTGGCGTTCGAGTATCGCTGGCGCGACCCCAGCCATCGGCGGCTGTGGGACGCGGCCTTTACCGGCGGCAGCCTCGTGGCGGCGATGGCGCAGGGCATGACGCTGGGCGCGCTGCTGCAGGGCATCGAAGTGGTCGACCGCGCCTATGCGGGCAGCTGGTTCGACTGGCTGACGCCCTATACGCTGCTGACCGGGCTCGGCACGGTGGCGGGCTATGCGCTGCTTGGTGCGACCTGGCTGGTGTGGAAGCTCGACGGCGACAGCCAGCATCACGCCCGCCAGCTTGCCAAGCGCGCCGCCTGGGCCACGCTGGTGCTGATGGGCGGGGTCAGCCTCTATAACGTGTTCCTGAACCCCGAATATGCCGATCGCTGGCTGACGGCGCCCGAGATATACCTCGCCGCGCCCGTGCCGATCCTGACCGGCATCATCGCGATCGCCCTGCTGCGCTCGCTGTCGGTCGAGCGCCACAGCAAGCCGTTCTGGCTCAGCCTCGCGCTGTTCTTCTTCGGCATGGCGGGGCTCGGGTTCACCATGTGGCCCTATGTCGTGCCGCCCGGCGTCACCATCTGGGATGCCGCGGCACCCGAACGAAGCCAGATCTTCATGCTGGTCGGGGTGGCGATCACCATGCCGCTGATCATCGCCTATACTGCCTGGGCCTATTGGGTCTTCCGCGGCAAGGTGGGCGACGAGGGCTATCATTGATGCCCGGTCCGGACGAACGACCGCTGTGGCGGCGGCTTGGCTGGATGGCAGTGATCTGGGCGGCGAGCATCGCCGTGCTGGGCACCGTCGCTTATATCATCCGGTTCTGGCTCAAGGCCTGACTCGGATTGTCACCTAGAAGGCTTTCAATTATCATTTTCACATAAATGAACGGCTACGGCGGGCACCCTTAAGGCGTAAGCAGGTCAAATCCAGACGCGTTTGATTACTCGATTAATGCAATCGTAAATCCGAATTGGACGGTGTTCCGAACCGCGCGTAGAAGGTGCGCATCCACTCGAAGCGAAGGATTTGCACATGAGTCTCCATATCGGCGACACCGCCCCCGACTTCACCGTCGACACCCAGAATGGCGAAATCAGCCTGCATGAATGGGCGGGCGACAGCTGGGTTTTCTTCTTCAGCCACCCGGCCGACTTCACGCCCGTCTGCACGACCGAAATGGGCCGCACCGCGCAGCTCTCCGACGAGTTCGACAAGCGCAATGTGAAGCCGCTTGGCCTGTCCACCGACACCGCCGCCGAACACGCGCGCTGGATCGAGGATGTCAACGACACGCAGAACACCAATCTGGTTTTCCCGATCGTCGCCGACGCCGATCTCAAGATCGCAAAGCTCTACGACATGATCCATCCCGACGAGAGCGAGACGGCCGCGGTCCGCTCGGTCTTCCTCATCGATCCCGACAAGAAGGTCCGTCTGACGATGACCTATCCGATGAGCGTCGGGCGCAATTTCGACGAGATCCTGCGCGCTATCGATGCGCTGCAGTTCAGCGACAAGCACGGCGTCGCGACTCCGGCGGACTGGCGCCACGGCAAGGTCGCGATCATCCCGCCCTCGGTCTCCGACGAGGACGCCAAGGCACGCTTCCCGCAGGGCTTCACTACGCTACGGCCCTACCTGCGCACGGTCGCAATCGACTGAGCCTGGGCCAACCCGATCCATGACATGGGCGGGACCGGCTTGCGCCGGTCCCGCCTGCCCGTGCTAGGAGAACGAAATGCTGCTCGAAAAAATCAAGACCCCCGGTCTGTCGCACCTGTCCTACCTCGTTGGGTCCGGCGGCCAGGCGGCGGTTATCGATCCTCGCCGCGACTGCGAATGCTATGTCGACATGGCGCGCGCCGCAGGGCTCGAAATCACCCATATCTTCGAAACGCATAGGAACGAGGACCTGGTATCGGGCGCGCCGATCCTCGCGGCGCTGACCGGCGCGCGGGTCTTGCACGGCCCCAACGCTGCAGCCGATGTCGTCTATGCGGAAACCGCGCGCGAGGGCGATGCCTTCGAAATCGGGCAACTGACCATTCGCGTGCTCGAAACGCCGGGCCACACCGACGACCATCTTGCTTTCGTCCTGCATGACACCGCCTATCCCGATGGTCCGGTCGGTGTGTTCACCGGCGATGCGCTGTTCGTCGGCGATGTCGGCCGCACCGATTTCTATCCCGACCGCAAGCGTGAAGTCGCCGGGTTGCTGTACGATTCGCTGCAGAAGGTGCTGGCGCTGGGCGACCAGGTCATTCTCTATCCCGCGCATGGTGCAGGTTCGGTCTGCGGGTCGGGCATGGCGGAACGCGAGTTCTCGACCGTCGGTCACGAACGCGCCAACAACCCGCGCCTGCAATTCGCCGACCGCGAAGCCTTCATCGATTTCAAGGTGGGTGAGAACCACTACCAGCCACCCTATTTCCGGCTGATGGAGCGGCTCAACCTCAGCGGCGGCGACCCGGCCCCGCGGGTCATGCGCCCCCGCCGCCTGTCACTGGCGGAACTGGGCGAACTCGAGGTCGATCATCTCGTCGATATCCGCGAGCCGCTGGCCTATGCGGCGGGGCATCTGCCCGGGGCGATGAACCTGCCCGTCGGGATGATCTCGGCCTTTGCCGGATGGTTCATCCGCGAAGGCGAAAGCCTCGCGCTGGTGGGTTCCGACGAAGATCAGCTCGCCGCCGCCATGACCCATCTCGTGCGCATCGCGCTGGACAATGTCGTGGGTGGCTATGTCGGTGTCGTTCCCGCCGCAGCGCAGGGGCGCGACATGGCGATGATCCCGATGATCGCAACCGGCGAGGTCGCGAGCCGCCTCGAAAACCGGCCCACAGGCTGGACGCTGCTCGATGTGCGCGACGCCGACGAACGCTCTGCCAGCGCGATCGACGGTTCGCAGCACATCTATGTCGGCGAGTTGAACGAACGCTACCGCGATCTCGACTCGGCCACGCACTACACGCTGATGTGCGCCAGCGGGATGCGCGCGACCGTCGCCGCCGGCTGGCTCGCCAGCCGCGGGTTTGCGAAACTCGACGTTTACCTCGGCTCGATGGGAGCGTGGAACGCCGCCGGGGCCGCCCCTGCCTAGACGGGCATGGCTGCCGCTCTAGGCGATGTCCCGCCGGTGCGCGCCGTGGGTACCGTCGAGCCATTCCAGCTGTTCGAGAATGACCGGCGTCACATCGCGGTGCGCGTTGTGGCCGATGAACAGGTCCATATGGCCGTAATTCGGCACGATCCGCTGCTGGTATAGCTCGGGCTTGTTCTTGTCCTGCAACCAGACACGCGTGCGCTGGCCGCTTTCGGGGTAGAACAGCTTGTTGGTCGCACCCGACAGGAAGCTGATCGGCAGCGCCAGACGGCGCGCGGCTTCGTCGCTCGTATAGACGGCCTCCCCTTCGGCATCGATCGCCAGACCCTTGCGCATGACCTCCTGCAAGTGCTCGAACGGCTTGAGCGATACGCGGCTGAACATGCTGCCCAGCGCCAGATGCGTATCGTGACCCAGCTGGCTGTGATCCCAGCTCGGGCCGAACACGCCGAACACGCGGCGGCAGGTGGGGTTCTTGCACGCCTGCCCCTCCGGTACGGGGATCTGGTAGGCGATGGCGTCGATCTCGTAATCGGCGTCGGTGCCCTGACTGACAAAGTCGAGATGCCCGTCGAGCAGCGAGATCTGCCCGAGCGTCCCGGCCACACCCAGATCGGCTTTCATGTAGTTCAGCCAGTCGGTCACCGGATGCAGCGTAAGCTGCGAGGAAATCAGCGAACGCACGCCCGACACCCAGCCCGCGCCGATCCCCATGAGCAAGCTCATCGAGCCCACGCAATGGGCGATCGCCTGCACGCTGTCGGCGCCGCTGACCTTGCGGATCCGGGCAATCGCAGCCGGCCAATCGAAACGCGCGATATCGTCGATCGTGAATTCGGGCGGGTGTTCGGTGTCATTGCCCGCATCGGCGCTTGCCCGGTAATCGAACAGCCACACGTCATAGCCCTGCGCCACGAGGCTTTCGGCGAGATTCTCCTCGACCGTCGGCGTGGCAAAGCTGGATGCGCGCACCGAGAAGCCGGGTGCGAGCACCAGCGGTCCGTGCGCACCGCCGCGATAGCGTGTCAGGCCGATGCTGGCCCCGTCCTCGGTCGGCACGATATGCTTTTCAGCAGGCGGCAACCGCAGTTTGCGATCCACCAGCTTGGCCGCATCCTTGCTCGCAAAATCGTTCAGCGTCGCCAGCATCCCGCCGTAGGAGCGGAACACGGTCATCGCGAAGAAGCCCGCGTATTTGGCGACGAAATAGGTATCGATCGCCTTCTTGGCGCGCGGGATATGCTTCACGACATGGGCAACAAGCGTCCCCGTATCATGCACCTCGATCGTGGTGAGCTGGCGCATGAATTCGTCGATGCCCAGCTTGAGCACTCCGCGGCCGATCAACTCGCCGCTGGCATCCTCGCCATGGCGCAGCGTGACGAACAGCGTGGTGAGATCGGTCCACGGATCGGACTTGCCGCGCTGCTCGAGCGTCTTGAAGCCGTGGAAATGGACCGGCCCCGCGGGACCGTCGAGCACCATGTCGTAGAGCATGGTCCAGCTCTCCGCGCGTGCCGGATCGGCGACCAGCAGCCGGAAGGTGCCTTCGCGCACCGGTAGCGGATCGGGTGACAGCGCGGCGACCGTGACCGTACCGGTGATGCGTGAACGGTGTTCTTTCTCCTCGATCATGCGATGGAGGTTCTCGGTCGTCACCGTCAGCCGGAAGTGGCAGTCGCCGCCATGCGTGCGGCCCCATGCCTCGCCATTGGCGTAGTCGTCGCGGATGCGTTCGACATGGCCGCAGGGGCGGTGGTGGCAACCGACATCGCTGATATGACCGGCCATGGTTTCGGTGAAGGACAGGCCGGGAGCCATCGCTTCGGGATGGTCCATCACCAGTTGGCGGATCGCCGCCTTGCCCTCGTCGACCGCGCCGCTTTCGAAGTGCTCGGCGGCCTTCTCGATCCCCTGGGCCACCGGTTCGATTGCATGGCCCGCCACCCATTTGGCAATGCCCAGGCGCAGGCCATCGCCGCGCGTGGCAAGCACCGGCTCGGGTGCGGCTTCCTCGGCCGGGACCGGTTCGGGCAGCGGCCCTTCGGAGCCGAGCGTATAGTCGATGGTCCAACCCTGCCTCTGCGCCAGCTTTTCGATGGCGCGTTCGGCCACTGCGGTGATCGTCAGCAGCGGGTTGACGCCGACCGAGCCGGGCAGCGCAGCACCGTCGCAGACATAAAGACCTTCGTGAACATCGGTCCCTGCATTGCTAGCAAAGACGCGGCAGGTGTCGTCGACCACGCCACTGGCCGCATCGTCGCCCATGCCGCAGCCGCCGATCGGGTGAACCGTAATCAGCTTCTTGCCGAAGGGGTCACTCCACAGCGGGTCGGAGAAATATTGCGCGTCGATCGCGCGGGCGGCTTCGGCCATCTTGTCATCGTCACGGCGGAAGGTGCGTTGTTTGCCTGCGCCCGGCCAGTGAATTGTCAGCCGGTCGTCATCGAGCGCCAGCTGGCCGCCCGAATCGTCGACGCTCATCACCAGATAGGTCTGCATGCGCGCCATCGGGCCCTTATAGGCCCAGTCGGCGATGCTGCCGGGATCGGTCTGCACCGCTTCGCCCATCGCCTTGGCGTCCATCAGGCGCGGCTTGACCTGGTCCATTCCGAACCGGGTGAAGCCATCGGCCAGGGCCTCGCCGAAGAAGAACGCCGGGGCGAGCGCGGTGGCGATGATGCCGGGGGCAACGCCCTCCTCGATCACCAGTCCCTCGGTCACATCCCGCGTCCCGCGCATGTCGATCACGCCGGTGATGCACGGGCCGGGATAGGCTTCCTTGGCGACATCCGAAGCGCCCACGCCGATCGCATAGAGCGGCTGCGCAGTGAGCGTGTCGTCCTTCTTCTCGACCTTGAGATAGCTATCGTAAGCGAAGCCCAGCGCATCGCCATTGCCCGAGAAATTGGCCCCCAGCCGGTCGGAGAGCGCGAGCCCCTTGTCGCGCGAACGCAGCAGGATTTCGGTCGACCCCAGCGTACCCGCGCCCAGGATCACATGATCGGCGGTGATGCTGGTCGGGCCATGCGGCGCATCCACGCCATTGGGCTCCAGATGGACACGCCACCGCTCGCCCTCGCGCTCGACCCACAGCACTTTCGCCTGGGTGAAGATCTCCGCGCCGTGATTGGCGGCATCGGGCAGGTAATTCATCAGCGTGGTGTTCTTCGCGCCGACATTGCAGCCCGATACGCAATCCCCGCAATTGGTGCAGGCCGGCTGCGGCACGCCGAACTTGTTGGTCTTGTCTTCGAAAGTGACGTTGATCGGCGTCTTGTAGAAACGCTTGCCCATCTTCTCGGCCGAGTGCTCTAGCGCCTCGAGCTTGCCGAGCGTGGGATAACTGTCGGGATAGGGGTTGGGCGCGAGCATTTCGCGGGCGCGCTCGTAATAGGTGTCGATCTCGTGCTCGTCCTCGCGGAATGCAGCGGGCCAATGCGCCTGGTCGAGCAGCCGCTTGTCGAGTTCGAGCGCGACATTGGCGTTGATCAGCGAGGTCCCCCCGAGCCCGCAGCCGACCAGCGCATATTGATCGTCGTTCACATGCACTTCGAACAAGGCGTCGGGCGCGCCGATCCGGCCGCCCTTGGCGTTGATCTGCATGGCGTCCTGTGCGTCGGCAAGCTTGTTCGGATATTCGCCGGGGAGCCGCTCTTTGCCACGTTCGAGCACGGCAACGTCCTGCCCCGCACGGGCCAGCCGCGATGCGGCGACACCCGCGCCATAGCCCGACCCGATCACCAGGACCGTATAGTGGGGTTTCGCCTGATCCAGGCTTTTCGCGATGCGCTTCTGCATGGTCATTCTGCCGCCTCCCGCAGGGATTCTTCGGATGTTTCGAGCAGGTGGCGCACCCGCGCATCTGCTTCTTCGACGATGCGCGCATGAACCACGCGCGAAAAATCGGCCCAGTGGCTCGCAGCCCGCTCGACCGCGGCGCCGGTCTCTTCGACCAACCGCGAAACGCGCCCGCTGCCTTCGACCCGCACCGGCGCCATCGTGCCGTCGGTGGGATCGTTGAACAGCCGCAGCGAGGCGACTTCGAGATCGTCGGACACCAGCATTGCCGCGCAGCCCTGCACGGGCATCAGCGTCGGTTCGTCGAGCACCCAGCCGCCGGTGTTGAACACGCCCACGGGCCGCTCGTAACCGTCCACCATCAGTTCGTCCTGGAACGGTTTGTGCGTATGGCCGAACACGAACTGCAATTCGGTCGGCAGCTCGCCCAGTTCGTCGCGCAATTGCGCCGCCATGGGCGTGCCGAGATACCAGCCGATATCGTCGATCTCCGCTTCGCCGAGCACATGGCCATAGCCTTCGCGCTGGCGTTCTGCTGCACGGCCCGCGGTCAAATCGACGGCGGCGCGCAGGAGATTGTCGAGAGTGATTCCGTATTTGAGCTGCATCGAGGGATCGATACCGAGTTTCGAATTCAGCCCGCCGGTGATCCGCCGGGCAACGCTTTCGGCAAAGTCATGGCTCGCGCCGGCGCTGAGCATGGTCTGGTAAAGCGATCCGGCGGCTCCGCCGATATCGCCCGCGCTGCCCAGATCGGACCACAGGAAATCGATCCACGGCCCGTTCTCCGCCTCGAGCTGGTGCATCGTCGCAGGCCGCGCTTCGCCATTGTCGAGGAACCCGCGCAGGTTCGACAGCGCGCGATACATACCGTCGAGATAATGCCCGTGGTGCATCACCACCGCACGGCCGGTATCGCGATCGGCGAGGCCCCAATTGGGATAGGCGATGCGCACAGAAGCTCCCGCCAGATGCGGGCGGCGCGCAATCAGCGATTCCATCAGCCGGCAACTGTGCACCGGCTGGCCGATGATTGGCGTGATGGGTTCCAGATCACCCGGCATCTCCCCCGCCTGCAAGGCGGTGATGAAGCGGTGATCCTGCGCCATGCGCCACAGGTGGTGATCGTGATTGCCGGCGACATAGACGATTTCGCGGCGGAAGATCTCGCGCCCGTCCTTGGGGAAGAACGCGTCGATCAGCTGGAGGAAACTCTTGGACACATCGCCGAAGGGCGAAAGTCCGAGATCGAGCGCATCGCCGAGCAGGACGAGCTGCGGTTTTTCGCCGTCGGGCAGCGTTTCACGCAGGCCGTGAGCGAAAGACAACAGCACCTCGCCCGGCCCATCGGCGATCTCGCCGCCGCCATGGAAATGTGTCAGCAGGCTGTCGCGCGCCCCGAGGTGGAGGTCCGACAGGACGATCTGGGCAATGCTCATGCGATGGTCTCCAGGCAGGTGCAGAATGCGTCGCGCACGATCTTCTCGCGCGGGTCGTCCCATTTGCCGGTGCCGAGCTGGTTGGTGATCCAGGCATAGGCGACCCCGTCTTCCGGGTCGGCATAGGCGAGCGAGCCCCCCACCGCGAAGCTGCCGAAGGCGCTGCGGGTGCGGGCATATTCCCACTCATCGAAGGGTTTTTCGAACCCGTGGGAATAATACATGTCGGCAGTCAGGACTTGGTCCTTCAGTCCCTTGCGGGGGCGGGCATGGCCGCCGCACAGCTGCTGCATCACCGCGGGGGTCACCCCCAGTTTCGCGCCGCCCTCGGCAAAGGCCTGATAGAGCGCCGCCAGCCCGCGAGCGGAAGCGATGCCGCCCGCCGCCCCCTGGCCGACGCGCCAGAAATCCTCGCAATCGAGCGCCCCGGGTCCAGCAAGCAGCAGCGGATTGTTGAGCGTGCGGAAAGCCAGCGTGCCCGGCAGGCACATCCTGAAGGTCAGCGGCCAGGGCATGGTCGAGTGGTGGATAAACAGGTCCTGCATCCCGAACCCCTCGATCCGGGCAATGCGGCTGCGGTCGAAATCCTCGGGCAGGCCGAGAAACACGTCCGCATTCAGCGGCGCGACGAGTTCATCGGCGACGAAGCGACCGAGATTGCGCTGCTGCGGGTCGCGGCGGCGGATCAATTCGCTGGCGATCCAGCCCAGCGTATAGGCGTGGTTCCCGGCGTAATCGCCAGGGGTCCAGTGTGGCTTCTGCCGCGCAATGGCCGCGCAGATGGCGTCCTCGTCACCCAGATTGTCGAGCCTGAGCGAAAAGTCGATCGCCGAAAGGCCGGCCTGTTCGGACAATGCCTCGCCCACGGTGACCGCGCCTTTGCCATGCGCTGCGAACTCGGGCCAGATATCGGCCACCGGCTCGTCATAGGCGAACAGTCCGCGCGATACCGCGACCGCGCCCGCCATGCCGGTGATGCCCTTGGTCAGCGAATAGATGAGCGCGACATCGTCGCCCTGCCATTCGCGGGTGCGCGCCTTGTCCTGCCACCCGCCCTGCAGGTCGACCACGGTTTCGCCATGATGGATGATCGTGCATGCCGCGCCCAGCGCCGTGCGCGCCTGGATCGCGGCGGCAAAGGCATGCGCGACCGGTTCGAAACCGGGCGCGACATAGCCACGCGTCCAATCGGCTGGAGCGGTCTGCTGCTGTTGGTTCTGAACGCTTGTGCGGCTTGGCTGTTGCATCGACGACCCCCCGGCTCGATATCGGCGAGATCGCGCTCGCCCTCGTCACAACAGATAGCGATAATTGGTTAACGGCCCGTATGGGTTTGCCGCAGGAAGGGGGGTGGGCGCCCTCGCCGCACGCCGGTTTTACGCGCGAAGCGTTTGAAATGGTTCGTCCGGCGTGCGAAACCCGCCTCATGAGCGGAGAAGCGAAAACCGGCGCCTGGCGCTTCGCGGTCGATCGCGGGGGGACTTTTACCGATGTCGTCGCGGTGACCCCCGCCGGGGCGCTGGTGACCGACAAGCTCCTGTCCGAAAACCCCGACCATTATGCCGATGCCGCGAGCGAGGCGGTCCGGCGGCTGATGGAACAATATGGCGCTGCACCGGTCGCCGAATTGCGGATCGGGACCACCGTTGCGACCAATGCCCTGCTCGAGCGCAAGGGCGAACGGCTGGCGCTGGCGATCACGCGCGGGTTTGGGGACGCACTGCGGATCGGCAACCAGGCGCGGCCCGAAATCTTCGCGCGCCATATCGTGCTGCCCGAACAATTGCCCGCCCGGGTCATCGAGATTGCCGAACGTGTGGGCGCCGACGGCACCGTGCTGACACCGCTCGACGAGGGGGCGGCACGGGCCGATTTCGCCGCACTGCGCGCCGAAGGTTTCGATGCGCTCGCCATCGTCCTGATGCATGGCTGGAAATACCGCGAGACCGAGGAGCGGCTGGCTGCGATCGCCCGCGAACTCGGCTTCACGCAGGTGAGCATCAGCCATGAGGTCGCCCCGCTGATCCGACTGATCCCGCGCGGTGATACGACGGTGGTGGACGCCTATCTCTCCCCCGTGCTGCGCCGCTATACCGACACGCTGCAGGCGGGGCTGCCCGACACGCACAGCCTGCGGTTCATGCAATCGAACGGAGGCCTCGCCGAAGTCGGCGCGTTCCGCGGCAAGGATGCGATCCTGTCGGGACCCGCGGGCGGCGTGGTCGGGATGGTCGCCGCGAGCACCCCCCTCGGGCACGACCGGCTGATCGGGTTCGACATGGGCGGGACCAGCACCGATGTCGCGCATTACGCGGGCGAATACGAGCTGACCGGCGACAGCGTGGTTGCGGGCGTCCGGGTGGCCGCGCCGATGATGCAGATCCATACGGTCGCTGCCGGGGGCGGCTCGATCTGCCAGTTCGATGGCGGACGCTTCCGCGTCGGCCCGGAAAGCGCAGGCGCCGATCCGGGACCGGCATGCTATCGCAAGGGCGGACCGCTGACGGTGACCGACTGCAACCTCTTTCTCGGCCGGATCGATCCGGCGTTCTTCCCCCGCGTGTTCGGGCCCGGCGGCGACCAGCCGCTCGCCCCCGATGCGGCGCGGGCCCGGCTGGAAGCGGTGGCTGCGGCGCTGCCCGAGCCGCAGGACCTTGCCGCGATTGCCGAGGGGTTTCTCGCCATTGCGGTCGACAATATGGCCAATGCCATTCGCAAGATCAGCGTGGCGCGCGGCCACGATGTCACAACCTATGCGCTCGCCTGTTTCGGCGGTGCCGGCGGCCAGCACGCCTGCCGGGTCGCCGACGAACTGGGCATGGAAACCGTTCTGGTCCACCCGCTCGCGGGGATTCTCTCGGCCTATGGCATCGGTCTGGCGCCGGTAAAGGCGATCCGCGAAGTGAGCATCGTACGCGGGCTGGAAGAGGATTTCTCCGACGACCTGCGCGCGCTCGAGCAGGATGCCCGCGCGGCGCTGGTCGAACAGGGCATCGCGGCGGACGCGGTAACAATGGAATGCCATGCGCGGTTGCGGTTTGCGGGCAGTGACAGCCTGCTTCCCATCCCCTGCGAGGGGCCCGAAGCGATGGCCCCTGCCTTCCGCGCGCTCCATCGCCAACGCTTCGGCTATTCGGATGCCGAGGCCCCGATCATCGTCGAAGCGCTCAGCGTGGAGGCCAGCGGGCATACGGGCGGCCTCGGGCATGTCCCGCCGGCTCCGGTCGCCATGTCCGGCGCGGCCTCGGGCACCTGGCACACCGTCGCGCGCGCCGCGATGGCCCCCGGCGACAGCGTCGAGGGCCCCGCGCTGGTGATCGACCCGGGATCGACCACGGTGGTCGAACCGGGCTGGCAGGCGCAGATCGCCGAGGAAGGAAGCCTGGTTCTGACGCGGACGCAGGCGCTGCTCCGCGACCGCGCGCTGGGTACCGAAGCGGATCCCGTCCGGCTCGAGATTTTCAACAATCTGTTCATGGCCATCGCCGAGGAAATGGGCGTCGTGCTGCAATCGACCGCAACCTCGGTCAACATCAAGGAACGGCTCGATTTCTCCTGCGCGCTGTTCGATGCCGAGGGCGCATTGATCGCCAATGCCCCGCATATTCCAGTGCATCTTGGCAGCATGGGCGACAGCATTGCGCGGGTGATCGAGGCGCGCGGGGCGCGGGCTGACGGGCGCGGGTTCCGGCGCGGCGATGCCTATGTCCTCAACGATCCCTATCGCGGGGGGACACATCTGCCCGACATCACGCTGATCGTGCCGGTGTTTTATGGCGACGACGGCGACGCGCCCGATGCCTTTGTCGCCGCGCGCGGGCATCACTCGGACATCGGCGGGATCGCGCCCGGATCGATGCCGCCCACCAGCCGCACGATCGAGGAGGAAGGCGTCTTGATCGACAATTTCCTGCTGGTCGACGAAGGCGCGTTTCGCGAACGGGCCATACGCGATCAGCTGGCGGCCGGACGCTTCCCCGCTCGCAATCCCGATCGCAACTTGTCGGATTTGCGCGCGCAGCTGGCCGCCTGCTCGAGGGGGGCGGAGCTACTTTGCCTTGCCGCGCGCGACCATGGCCCGGCAGTGGTTGCAGCCTATATGGACCATGTCCTCGCCAATGCGGAAGAAAGCGTGAGGCGACTGCTCGACCGGCTGCAAGACGGCGAATTCGCCTATCCGATGGACAATGGCGCGGTGGTCAAGGTCGCCATCCGCATCGACCGTGCGAACCGCTCGGCAGTGTTCGACTTCATCGGCACCAGCGACCAGCTGCCCGACAATTTCAACGCGCCGCGATCGATTACCCGCGCCGCGGCGCTGTATGTGGTGCGCACCCTGATCGACGATGCCATCCCGATGAACGACGGGTGCCTGCGGCCGATCGAACTGGTCGTGCGCCCCGGTTCGATGCTGGATCCGCAACCGGGTGCCGCAGTGGTGGCGGGCAATGTCGAGACCAGCCAGGTCGTCACCGACACGCTGTTTGCGGCAACCGGCCGCCTGGCCCCCAGCCAGGGGACGATGAACAACTTCACTTTCGGCGACGGGGCCGACCAGTATTACGAGACGATCTGCGGCGGTTCGGGCGCGGGTCCGGACCACGACGGCACCAGCGCGGTGCAGACGCATATGACCAATTCGCGGCTGACCGATCCCGAAATCCTCGAGACCCGGCTACCCGTGCGGCTCGATGCTTTCGCGATCCGCGCGGGGTCGGGGGGTGACGGCGAATTTCGCGGCGGCGACGGAGTGGAGCGGCGGATCACCTTCCTCGAACCGATGCACGCCAACATGCTCGCCAACCGGCGGGAGGTCGCGCCGCGCGGCATTGCCGGCGGCCATGATGCCGCGCCGGGGCGCAATTGGGTCGAGCGCGCGGATGGGTACCGCGAGGATCTGGGCGCTACCGCCAGTGCCGAGATGCAGCCGGGCGATACCTTCGTGGTGCTGACCCCGGGCGGCGGCGGGTTCGGCCCGCCCCGCCCGGAGTAGCGTCAATCATCAGACGGCGGCGTCGCACTTGACCGTGATCACCTGCGGATAGGTGAATTCCTTCAGCCCATCGATGCCGTATTCGGCGCCGAAGCCCGACTGCTTGTGCCCGCCGAAGGGCGCAAAGGGTGACAGCTGCATGAATTCGTTGATCCAGACCGTCCCGGTTTCGAGCTGCTCGGCGATCTCGACGCCCTTGTCGGTATCCTTGGTCCAGACCGCACCGGCGAGGCCGTATTCCGAATTGTTCGCGCGCTCGATCACTTCGTCGACGCTGGCGAACTTCATCAGCGGCATGACCGGGCCGAACTGTTCCTCGGCCACGATGCGCGCATCCTCGGGCGGATTGTCGAGGATGGTGATCGGCACGTAATACCCCGTGCCCGAGGGATCCTTGTCGCCGCCGGTGAGGAACTTGTAGCCATTGTCCTTGGCGTCCTGGATGAGGTCGAGCACGCGCTCGTACTGCTTCTTGTTCTGGATCGGCCCGACACCCGTGCCCTGCTGCGAACCGTCACCGACCACCACAGTCTTGGCATAATCCGCGATCGCCTTCGACAGGTCGTCGTAGATATCCTCGTGAATGTAGATCCGCTTGGCCGCGATGCAGACCTGGCCGGCGTTGGAGAAGCTCGACCAGAACAGCTGTTCGGCGACCTTTTGAACATCCGCATCGGGCAGCACGATCGAAGCGTCGTTGCCGCCCAGTTCCAGCGTGATGCGCTTGAGGTCGCCCGATGCGCCTTCCATGATCTTCTTGCCCGTCGCAGTCGAACCGGTGAAGGTGATCTTGTCGATATCGGGATGCTCGGTGATCAGCGGGCCGAGCGTGTCTTCACCCGTGATGATGTTCACCGTGCCCGCGGGCACCACATCCTTGATCAGTTCGGCCACCCGCAGCGTGGTGAGCGGCGTGAAGGGCGACGGCTTGAGCACGATGGTGCAGCCCGCGACCAGCGCCGGGACGATCTTCTGGATCGCCATCATGATCGGGAAGTTCCACGGCACGATGCCGCCGACCACCCCCACCGGCACGCGCCGCGTGCGCGAGAGCCGGGTGTCGTCGTCTTGGTTGATCACATCGTCAAGCGTGAGCGTCGACTGAGCGGCGGCGAGGCCCGCCGCGCCGTAGATTTCCTGCTGCGCCTGCGCATGCGGCTTGCCCTGTTCGCTGGTCAGCAAGCGGTAGAGCTCGTCGGCATTCTCCTTGATCGCGGCGGCGATCCCCTGGACGACCTTCTGCCGTTCTTCGGCGGTGGTCTTCTTCCACTGGGTGAAGGCGCGGCGTGCAGCTGCAACAGCGCTGTCGAGTTCTTCCTTGCCGCAGGACGGCACGCGGCCGACGACCTGTTCGGTGGCGGGGTTGAGCACCTCCAGCCATTGGCCATTGTCGACCATCTTGCCGTCGATCAGGTTCTTGTAGTCGGTCATCGTCTCTCTCCTCGCACAAATCTGGGATTCGTCCCTTGACCTCACACTGTCGAAATTCGTTGCTCGATGCAACGGGTCTTGCGGTGCGGCTCCAAATTGGGGAGAGAGGCACCGAAGAGGAGAGCGATGCAAACCTTCGTGACCGAAGCGGTCGATTGGCCCGAAACCGCGCCTGCGCTGCGCGAACAGGTGCGCGCGCTGGTGGCCGCGTATGGGGAGCGCGATCCGGTACGGCGGGCAAACTCCTGGACCAAGGCAAACCCGCAGTTCAGCAAAAAGCTGGGCGAGGCCGGGCTGCTCGGCATGACGTGGCCCAAGGAATACGGCGGGCATGAACGCAGCCAACTCGAACGCTATGTCGTGATCGAGGAATTGCTTGCCGCGGGCGCACCGGTCGGCGCGCACTGGATTGCCGACCGGCAGAGCGGACCGCTGTTGCTGCGGCTCGGAAACGAGGAGCTGAAGCGCCGCTGGGTGCCCGCCATCGCGCGCGGCGAAGCCTTCGCCTGTATCGGATTGAGCGAGCCGAATTCGGGATCGGACCTCGCTTCGGTGCGCACCGCGGCCCGGCGCGATGGCGACGGTTGGGTGCTCAACGGCCAGAAAGTCTGGACCACCGGCGCGCATGTCAGCCATTTCATAATTGCGCTTGTCCGCAGCGAAGCGGGCAGCGAGCGGCAGCAGGGGCTGTCGCAATTCGTCATTCCGATGGACACGCCCGGGGTCAGCGTAAAACCGATCATCGACCTCACCGGCGCGCATGAATTCAACGAGGTGTTCTTCGAGGATGTGCGCCTGCCCGAAACCGCGCTGCTGGGGACCGAAGGCGAGGGCTGGAAGCAGGCCACTGCCGAGCTGTCGCTCGAACGCGCCGGGCCCGAACGCTACCTGTCCTCGATGGTGCTGTTCCTCGAACTCGTGCGCTATGCCGGTGCGAAACAGGACATGGCGTTGCAGCAGCTGATCGGTCGGCTGACGGCAGATGCCTGGACGCTTCGGCTGATGAGCGCGTCTGTCGCCACCAAGCTGGCGCGGGGCGAGGACCCGGCGCTCGAAGCCACCATGGTCAAGGACCTTGGCAATTCCTACGAGCAGGCGATCCCGCAACTGGTCCAGGCGGCTGCGGATCTTGGCGATACCGACGCCGCCACGCTGCGCGATGTCTGTTTCTACCTCTTGCAGGTCAGCCCCAGCTTTTCGCTGCGCGGCGGCACGCGCGAGATCATCAAGGGCATCATCGCCCGGGGGCTGGGGCTGCGATGAGCGATACCAGACGCATGCTGGCCGAAATGGTCGATCCGCTGTTCGCCGAACTGGGCCCTGCCGCCACGATCGAGCGCGACGGCAATCGGCTCGACGAACTCGGCCTCCCCGCGCTGCTGGTGCCCGAAGCGGATGGCGGGTTTGGCGGCAGCTGGATGGATGCGCTGACCGTCTTCCGGCTGGCGGGCTATCACGCGCTCGGGATCGACTTGCCCGACGCGATTATCGCGCGCGTGGCCGGGCGGCAAAGCGACCAGTGGTTTAGCCTGATGGCCTTTGCCCGCGCCGCGCAGATCGCCGGCGCGCTCGACGCCGCGCTGGCGCTGTCGGTCGCCTATGCCAATGAGCGTGTGCAGTTCGGCCGGCCACTGGGCAAATTCCAGGCCGTCCAGCAGTCGCTGGCGAGCTTTGCCTGCGAGGCTGCGGCGGCCAATTGCGCAGCGATGGGAGCGGCGCAGGCGCTCGATCGCGGGGACGCCGAATTCGAGCTTGCCGCTGCCAAGCTGCGCGCCAATCGCGCGGTCAAAGCGGGCACCACAGTCGCGCATCAAGTCCACGGCGCCATCGGGTTCACGCAGGAATACGGACTGCATCCGCTAACGCGGCGGCTGTGGCAATGGCGTTCCGAATTCGGCAATGACGCGCATTGGAGCGACAAGCTCGGTGCGCGCGTGATTGCGCGCGGCGCGGATGCCTTCTGGTCCGACCTCACCGCGCGCACCGACTAGGCCAGCGCGAGCACCCCGGTCAGGATATTGCGCACCAGATCGACTTGCCCGCGCGCTCCGGTCTTGGCGTAGATCTTCTTCGAATAATAGCGCGCGGTCTCGACGGTCAGACCGTGCGCCTGCGCGGCCTCGGTGATCGAGAGCCCTTGTGCCAGCGACCATGCCAGCCGCGCTTCGGCGGGGGTGAGATCGAACAGATCGACCAATTGTTCGTGCCGGTCCGCGCTCGATGACCGGTCGCCGCGCAGATAGACCACCGCAACGGCCTTGCCCTCGCCCGCCAGCGCATCGACCCGCATCGGCGCGACGAGAATATCGATCCACGGGTCCTGGCTGAGATTGATCGCACGCGGGCGGTGGCGCGGGTCGGTCGCCATCGCCCGGATCAGTGCCGTCAGCTGGCGATCGACCGCCGGGGAGCCGGGAACCAGCCGATCGTAGGGGCCGCGCCGCAGCGCACCCGTACGTTCGAGCAACCGTCCGGCTTGGGCATCAAGATCGACGATCCGGCAGCGCCGGTCCACCGCGATCCAGCCGAAATTCATCCGCCGAAAGGCTTCCGCGCCGACCGACGCGCGACCGCGTTCGCGTTCGAGCGCGGAGACGACCTGCAGCGCGACCCGAAGATGCGGCACCAGCGCCGATAGCAGGCTGGCGATCTCGGCGCCGGGCGCTTGGGGTGCGGCAACGCACAGCACGAGGTTAAGCTCGCCGCTTCCCACGCGCACCGCACGCAAGCCTCCTTCGGGATGGCCCAGTTCCTCCCCCGCATAGACCCGCGCCTCGCGCATATCGCTCTCTGCGAAAGCGCCGACTACGCCATCGGCCAAGGTGACAAGGCCCTCCTCGCCCGCACTACGGAACCGGATCGCCACACCGTCGGCGGTGCACACCCGCCGCAACTGGCGCAGGAAGGTCTGCCACATGGGCTGTTCGAACACGCCCGAATGGAGCGGCACGAGGAGTTCCGTCTCGCCGAGATTGGGGATACGCATGCGATCGCCTTACTACCTCCCAGATGGGAGGTCCATCCTTCGCATGGAGCGGTAAGCGGGGGGCAAGACTTGAGGAACCCCTTCATGACCGACCCCAAAACCCTGACCCATCTCCAGCGGCTAGAAGCCGAGAGCATCCACATCATGCGCGAAGTCGCCGCCGAGGCAGACAAGCCGGTGATGCTCTATTCGATCGGCAAGGACAGCGCCGTGATGCTGCACCTCGCCAAGAAGGCCTTCTACCCCTCGCCCCCGCCCTTCCCGCTGATGCATGTCGATACGACCTGGAAATTCCAGGACATGTACAAGCTGCGCGAGAAGGCAGCGCGGGACGCCGGGATGGACCTGATCGTCTATCAGAATCCCGAGGCCGAGGAGCGCGGGATCAATCCCTTCGATCACGGCCCGCTGCATACCGACATGTGGAAGACCGAAGGGCTCAAGCAGGCGCTCGACAAGCACGGGTTCGATGCCGCCTTCGGCGGTGCGCGGCGCGACGAGGAAAAGAGCCGCGCGAAAGAACGCATCTTCTCCTTCCGCACCGCGACGCATGGCTGGGACCCGAAAAACCAGCGCCCCGAGCTGTGGAACATCTACAACGCGCGCAAGAAGAAGGGCGAGAGCATTCGCGTCTTCCCGCTGTCCAACTGGACCGAGCTCGACATCTGGCAGTACATCATGGCCGAGAATATCGAGATCGTGCCGCTCTATTTCAGCGCCAAACGCCCGACCTACGAGCATGAGGGCGGGCTGTTCATGGCCGACGACCTCGAGCGGCTCGAGAAGGTAATGGGGTACCGGCCCGAGATTACCGAACGCTCGATCCGCTTCCGCACGCTGGGCTGCTTCCCGCTGACCGGCGCGGTCGAGAGCGAGGCAGCCACCTTGCAGGAAGTGGTGCAGGAAATGCTGCTGACCACCACCAGCGAACGACAGGGCCGCGTGATCGACAAGGACGCGGGTGACGCGTCGATGGAGAAGAAAAAGCAGGAGGGTTATTTCTGATGACCGATCCCATCTACAAGACCGACGCGCTGATTGCCGACGATATCGAGGCCTATCTCGAGCAGCACCAGAACAAGTCGATGCTGCGCTTCATCACCTGCGGCAGCGTGGACGATGGCAAATCGACGCTGATCGGCCGCCTGCTCTACGATTCGAAGATGATCTTCGAAGACCAGCTCGCCGCGCTCGAGAACGACAGCAAGAAGGTGGGCACGCAGGGGCAGGAGATCGACTTCGCCCTGCTGGTCGACGGGCTTGCCGCCGAGCGCGAGCAAGGCATCACGATCGATGTCGCCTATCGCTTTTTCGCGACCGAGAAGCGCAAGTTCATCGTCGCCGACTGCCCGGGACACGAGCAA
Source organism: Qipengyuania citrea (assembly GCF_024171405.1). Classification (GTDB taxonomy): domain Bacteria; phylum Pseudomonadota; class Alphaproteobacteria; order Sphingomonadales; family Sphingomonadaceae; genus Qipengyuania; species Qipengyuania profunda. The sequence goes on along the minus strand of NZ_JALJZT010000002.1, from coordinate 2,652,609 downwards.
TATACCCGCAACATGGTGACCGGTGCCTCGACCGCCGATTGCGCCGCGATCCTGATCGATGCGCGCAAGGGCGTGCTGGTCCAGACCAAGCGCCACAGTTTCCTGTGCCACCAGCTCGGCATCAAGAACCTGGTGCTGGCGGTCAACAAGATGGACCTGATCGATTACGACCAGACCAGGTTCGACGCGATCGTCGCCGATTACGCGGCCTTCGCCAAGAGCATCGGGATCGAGACCTTTACCGCCATCCCGATGTCGGGCCTTGCGGGCGACAACATCACCACGCGCTCGGAAAATACCAGCTGGTACGATGGCCCGGTGCTGATCGACCACCTCGAGACCATCGAGGTCAACAACACCGCCAACCAGGCCAAGCCTTTCCGCATGCCGGTGCAATGGGTCAATCGCCCCAATCTCGACTTCCGCGGCTTCTCCGGCCAGATCGCCACCGGCACCGTCAAGCCGGGTGACGAGCTGCGCTCGCTGCCGTCGGGCAAGACGAGCACGGTCAAGTCGATCGTGACCATGGACGGCGATCTCGACGAAGCCGTCGCGGGCCAGTCGGTGACGATCACGCTCGCCGACGAAATCGACTGTTCGCGCGGCGACGTGCTCGCGGCCGCGGACAGCCCGCCCGAAGTCGCCGACCAGTTCGAGACGACCATCGTGTGGATGGACGACGAACCGCTCGTCGTCGGGCGCGCCTATTGGCTCAAGCTTGGCTCGCAAATGGTCAGCGCGACCGTGGCCGAGCCCAAGTTCGAGATCGACGTCAACAATCCCTCGGGCTCGGGATCGCACCTCGCCTCGCAGACGCTGCATCTCAACCAGATCGGCGTGTGCGAGATCACCACCGACAAGCGGATCGTGTTCGATCCCTATACCGACAACCGTGCGCTGGGCGGGTTCATCCTGATCGACAAGATCACCCACCATACGGTCGGGGCGGGGATGCTCCACTTCAGCCTGCGCCGCAGCCAGAACGTCCATTGGCAGGCGACCGACATCACGCGTGACCATCATGCCGCGATGAAAAACCAGACGCCGCGCGTGCTGTGGTTCACCGGGCTGTCGGGGTCGGGCAAATCGACCATCGCCAACGAAGTCGAGAAGAAGCTGGCGATCATGAACCGCCACACCTTCCTGCTCGATGGCGACAATGTCCGCCACGGTCTCAACAAGGATCTGGGCTTTACCGAGAGCGACCGGATCGAAAACATCCGCCGGATCGGCGAGGTGGCCAAGCTGATGACCGATGCGGGGCTCATCGTCCTCACCGCCTTCATCAGCCCCTTCCGGGCCGACCGCAAGTTGGTGCGCGACATGATCGATAGCGGCGAGTTCATCGAAATCCATGTCGATACGCCGCTGGAAGTGGCCGAGGCGCGCGATGTGAAGGGGCTCTACAAGAAGGCCCGCGAAGGCAAGCTCAAGAACTTCACCGGGATCGACAGCCCCTATGAAGCGCCGGAGGACCCAGAGATCCGGGTCAACACGGTCGAGATGTCACCGGAAGAAGCCGCCGATTATATCATCGGCAAGATCCTCCCGCTGAAATAAGACAAAGGGGCGCCACACGGCGCCCCTTTTCATTTCAGGACCAGCTGCCCGGCAGGGTCCGGATGGCTGACGGCTTGGCTCAATTGCGCAATTGCGCGCCGCCATCGCCGACAATCGCGAACGCCGACCAGTAGAACGGATGCGAGGTTTCGCTCTGGTCCATCAGCCGGCCCTGCGACTGGCGCATGGCTTCGGCCAGCGAGGTCCCCGGCGCGACTGAAAAGAAGCCGTCGATCAGACGGTTGGTCGCGTCGTAATCGTCCGGAACCGGCCAGTGGCTGGCAACGACGGTCCTGCCGCCCGCACCGACGAACGCACGGACCAATCCATCGAGGGCAAACCCGCCGCCGCTGACGCCCGCTTCGCGTGTAGCGCCGAGCGTCGCCTCTCCCGCCGTGTCGCAGGCCGAGAGAATGACCAGATCGGCATCGATCTTGAGGTCGAAGATTTCCGCGAAGGACAGCAAGCCATCGGACTGCTCGTCGCCGAACGAGGTCAGCAGCGCCGGGCGCGGCGGGCATTCGGGCTGCGGTGCGGTCACGAGGCCGTGCGTGGCGAAATGGAGGATGCGATACTGGTCGAGATCCTCCATCCCGAGAACCGCGGTATCGGTGAAGGTGTCACCGGTAACGATCCGCTCCTGCGCGGTACCCGCACCCAGGCTGCGCGAAGCCGCGTAAAGCTCGTCGGCCTTGATCGGGTAGTCCCAGATCGACGGGGCCCACAGGCAGTCCGCGCCTCCGGCCAGCGCCGCACGGGTGCCGAGCGTCCCGCGCTCCTGGGTCAGCGGCGTGTTCTCGCCGAATCCGATATATTCGCGAACCGCGGAGGACCCGGGAGCCCGGCGGACATCGCGGAAGGCCGAGGGGGAAACGGTGGTCGTGATCCTGACATCGCGCCCCAGCCAGTTGGTACCGGTGAAATCGTAATCGTCGCCGCCCTGCGCGATCCGCTCGACATAGCGATCGACGCTGGCGTCATCGGCGACCAGCAGGTTCGCGGGCAGCCGCAGCATCGCGCCATCGGGTTCGAATACGAGATGTTCGAGCGCCTTGACCTCGCCATCGACGGGTTCGAGCAGTGCCTTGTACAGCGCGCGCGATTTCTCGATGTCGAAGGGAAAGGTCAGCGTCTGCCCGTTCTCGACATAGGCGATGGTGGCGCGCAATTCGTCCACCTCGGCCTCGAGCGCCTCGGGATCGACTCCGGCGCGATAGGCGCGCGCCATCTCCGACGTGGCGAAGATGGCGAAGGTCGCGCCGTCCAGCGTCGCCAGCTTGAGATAGCCTTCGCCCGGCCGCAGCGTCTGCTGCAATTCCTCCAGCGTGACACGGCCATCGGACACCGCGCGGAAGCGGGGGTATTCGCCCAGGCTGTCCTGGATCGACAATTGCTGCGTCTCGAGCTGCGCGAGCGCCGCGCGCTGCGCGGTCAGCCGTTCGGCAACCAGCGGATCGGTGGCCGCCTGCCCTTCGAGCAGCGCCACGCGATTGCGCAATTGTTCGACCGAGCGTCCGACGTTCACGGCCTTGCGGAACAATTGCGAGGCTTCGTCGCTCCCACCCGATAGCTCGCGCGCGAGCACGGCCTGGGTTTGTGCCAGGCCCGGGCGTTGCAGCAGCTGGCTGGCAAGGAACATGTCCGCCGCAGCCTCCGCTCCGCCATCCCCGTCGCTGGTCAGCAGGTCGAAGAACGGCACCAGCAAACGGCGCAAGGCGGGCGCGGGCTTGCCCTGCGCATCGCCCACCAGATCGCGGTAGGCAGCGAGCGCTTCTTCGGTCCGCCCGCTGCGCGCCAGATAGCCGGCAAACTGCGCCTTGCTGCTTAGCAGCGCGGGGGAATTGGGGTAATTGGTCTCAAGCAGCGCGATCGCCTGGCCATGATAGGCCTCGGCGGCGCCGGCGTCGTCCTTGTCCTCGGCCAGATCGGCCAGTTCGCCCAGCACCTGCGCGCGCAGCCACAGGATCGAGCGGACCGAGCCGGCCCGAACACCCGCCAGGCCGGTATCGGCATCGGCCAGGCGCTGCCCGGCTTCACCCTTGCGTCCGAGCAGGCGCAAGGCGGTGGCTGCAAGATAGTCGGTCTGCCCGTCGAGCAGATCGGCACGCTCGAGCGCGGAGAGCCCGCCGACATCGTCCAGCGCGCTCGTTTGTTCGGCCGACAGCCGCGCGGCCAGCGCATCGCTGATTTCCAGCCCCGCCAGCGCATCCTGCGACGTCGCTCCGGCGGCGAGCGGGCGCTCGATAATGTCAAGCGCCACCTGCGGCGCCCGGGCATTCAGCGCATCGATCGCCTCGTAATTGCGCAGCAGGCGCGCCAGCACGGGATCCCCGCCAACCTGCCCGCGCACGCTTGCGAAACCTCGCGAGGCTTCGGCAAAATTGCCGAGATTCGACTGTAGGAGCGCGGCATTGAGACGTGCTTCGAGCGCATTGTTGCCTTCGGCAGTGGTGGCGGTCGCGGCGAAGAATTCGGCGGCTTCGGCGAAATCGCCGCTGTTGCTGCGGCGGTAGGCTTCGGCGATCACCGCATCCGAGGCGAGCGCGCGCGCCTGGGCGCGGGCAAAGGCGACCGCGTCCCCGGTTTCGGTGAGCGGGATCTCGACATTGCCCTGGACGGGGCGGTCGTTGACCAGCGTGGCGATCCCCAACCGCACGGCATCGGAATAGGCCGCGATGGCTTCTCCGGCGTAGAGCCGCCCGCCTACCTCGCCGGCCACAAGGATACGCCGCGTCCCCAGATCGCTATCGCTGCAGGAAAAGCTTTGGCTGTCGCCCAGCGCGTCGGGCACGGCGGTTCCGTCGCCTTCGCGGCACTCGGCCGAGGGGAGGAACCGCGCCGGTGCAGCCGTGCCTTGCGCATCGCGAAGGACCCATAGCGTGCCCACGGGGGCTGCGGCATCGCGGCAGACGATCGTATATCCGCGGTCGAACAGTCCGGCACCCGGCTGCGGCGGCATGATCTGTGCTTCGCACAGGCCGTTGGCCCCGATCGGGAAGGTGTCGCTATAGCTGACCGGACGCTCGCCATTCTGCGCTGCAACGGGCTGGAGCGGGGCCGAGAGCATCACTGCCGCTGCGCTGCATGCCGCGATGGCGGTCCAGGTTTTACTGCGCATCGGAATCCTCCGCGGTTTCGTCGTCCTGCTCGGCGGCTTCTTCGCCCGCGCCATAGAGCGCAATATCGCCGCCGCTGGCGACCGGATCGTCGATCGCACCCTGTTCGCCGATCAGCGAGGCGCTGAGCAACCCGGGGAAATCGGCGCCGAACTCGACATTGCTGTCCTGTTCGCTCTGCTCGACCGGAGCGGCCGCGATTACTGCGGTGGTCGTTACCGCAGCCTGGGGCGCCTTGTCGTCGATCTCCTCAAGCACCTCTTCGCGCGTATCGGGCGGCGGCGGTTCGACCCCGGCGCATTGCGCTGTGTTGATCGCGCAATCGTTCAATTGCGACGCGTCGGTGTAGGTCGTGACCAGTCCGTCGTCATTCTCTTCGGTATGGAAATCGACCTGGGTGAAGAACTCCTCGCCGGTCACGAAACTGCCATCGCCGTTTAGCCTGCGGCCGTAGGCAAATACATCGAGTGCCCCGCCTGAGGGGGTCTGCTGGTCGTCATTGGCGAAGCTGGCGATCGCCAGATCTCCAGTGACGGTAATGCCCGCCGGGGCCTGGCTCGTTCCCGTATTGCGAACCAGCAGGCTGCTGCCGACCGCGAGCAGGACATCGCCGGCGCGCAGATAGCCGAGCGGGTCGGAACTGCCCGCGGCGGCGGTCGCGAGCAGTGCGTCTCGCCCGGCAAAGCCGACGTCGCCCCGAAGCTGCGCGATGGTTTCCGCATCGGCCATCCAGAAGTCGTTGCCGAAGAAGCTGAACCGACCGGTTGGATTGTCCTGCGAATCGACGATCCCGATCCCGCCGGGGGTCACGATTTCCAGCCGCTGCGCCAGGATGGACAGTTCATCGGTCGGGGCCGCGTCGACATAGGCAAGTATGCCTTCGACGCGGACCACTCCGCCTGCGCCGATAAACACATTGGCCACCCCATCGTCCAGCGAACCGAAGATGGTCGTGTCACGGATCAGCAGATCGTCCGACGCCATACCTTCGAAAGAGGCGCCGAAATAGGCGGCGCTCGCATCGATCCGCCCAAGCTCGGCCTGGGTAAGCGTGTAACCCTCGGTATCGCCAGTTCCGCCAAGCACGGTCATCGCGTCATTGCCGAACACGACGAGATTGAGGAACTCGGCCCCGATCCTTGCGCCTGCGAGAATGTCGAGTTCGCTGGAAAGGATGAACACATCCTGCCCGCCGAAGCCGATCTGGTCGTCATTGTCGCCGTCGATGGTGACAGTGCCCGCGGTCGAGATATCGATAAGCGCGGTGGGAGCGCCGATGCTCGGTCCGCCGATCAGCCCGCCGTTCGCGGTGACGATGTCGAGATCGCCGGTGAGCTCGAACTGCGCCGATCCCGTTATCGGGATCGCGCCGCCCGCAGCACGGATCAGGGAGGCATCCCCCGCGCTGGCGCCGACTGCGCGGGCGACAAGCTGGTCGAGCGCAATCGTCCCGCCATTGGCGATGATTTCGAACGCCCCGGCGGTTTCCGCGCCAAGCGCTTCCAGCCGCAGGAAATCCGCCTCGATAGCAGCTTCGGCGGTTGCCAGGACCTGGACCAGGCCGCCGATTGCGTCACCCGATCGCACACCTGCTGCGTCGAAGCCGCCGATCCCGTTGGCGGTGAGCGTTGCATTCCCGAAGGACAGGCTGCCACCGTCCCGGCTGCGCGCATAGGCCAGACCGCCGGTTCCACTGCCGCCATCGCCGTCAGCCGACTCGCCTCCGGTGGCGCTCGCATCGAGAGTGGTCGGGCCCGCGAGGGTCGCAGCGCCTTCCCGTACATCGATGAAGGAAGTTCCGCCTGTCGCATCCCCGCCGACAGCCCCGGCCCCGCCGTTCGCGAAGGAATTGAGGACGACCCCTCCGCCAACCGTGAGGATAGCGGTGCCCGAAGTGGTTATGCTGGCAACCCCGCCCAGCGCCAGGCCGCCATCGCCCGCTTCCGACGCGCCGCCGCTGCCGGTCGCGGCATACTGGATGTCGCCAGTCACGTTCAGGATCGAATCGCTGTCGATCGAGACTTCGCCCGCGCGCCCGGCGCCGCCATCGCCCGTCGTTCCATTGCCACCGGTGCCCTGGGCAGTGCCGATGAGGGAGAGGGCGTTGAGCGTGCCGCCGACGATCCCGATCCCGGCATTGCCGCCGAAGCCGTCACCCCCGGTCGAGCCATCCCCGCCGATGCCATCGGCGCGGGTCGAAATGCTTCCTGCGTCGACCTGCGAAGCGTTGGCGAACACGCCTGCGAAGCCGCCCACACCGATTCCGCCGGTGCCAAGAGCAACCGCGCTCGATCCGCCATCGCCGCCGAAGCCGCCTGCTTCGAGCGTCAGCGTATCGTACTCGGCCAGCCCTTCGCCGAGCGATCCATCGCCGCGGCCGCTGAATGTGCCGGCTTGCGTGGTACCGCCCACACCCGACCCACCGGCGCCGCCGGCCTGTCCGGTACCGCCGGAGCCGCCCGTGCCGCCGAGACCGCTCGCCGAAAGCGCGGTGCCGCCACCCACCGTGAGCGTGGCATTATCGCGGCCGGCCAGCGCAAAGGCGCCGCCCGAACCGGGTGTTCCCTGGAAGGTGCCCCCCGTGCCATTGCCGCCCGCACCGGCGGCGATCGTGCTACCGTCGCCTTCGCCGCCGTCCCCGCCCACGCCCGAGGCGTTCATCGAGGCGTTGCCGCCGATCGTCAGGCTGGCGGCAAGCGCCTGCGAACCATCGGCCTGGATATAGGCGGTGCCGCCCAGCGCATTGCCGCCGGTACCACCGAAGCCGACAGCGGCATCGCCGCCGGTGGCCAGGGCCGACAAGGAGGCATTGCCGTCGACCGCGATACTGCCGAAGACCGCCAGCACTCCCGCATTGCCGCCAGTGGCGTCGCCGCCCACATGTCCATCGCCGCCGGTCCCGTCGGCCAGAAGGTTGGCGTTGCCGCTCAGCACGATATCCCCGGTGCCTTGGGTCAGGATGATCGCCCGCCCGCCTTCGCCTTCGCCGCCCGCGCCGTCGGAGGCCAGGCCATCACCGCCCAGACCGATAGCGGAGGCGGTGACACCTCCCGTGCTGATCGCTCCCGTGCCATCGGCGAAGACCTGCGACACTCCGCCGATGCCCGCACCGCCAGAGCCGCCTTCGCCGCCTCTCCCGCTCGCGCGAAGCGTGGCGATGCCGGCGATCGTGATCGTTCCGTCGATAGTGTTGACCAGCGCTTCGCCGCCGCGGCCGAGACCGCCCGTGTCGCCCGGTCCGCCATTGAATGCGCTCGCCCCTTCCCCGCCCTGGCCCAGCGCATTGACCGAAAGCGAGCCGCCAAACGTGATTGTCCCGTCCCGCGCATCGACATTGGCGAGGCCCCCGGTGCCCGCGCCCCCGTCGATCACCCCCAGTGCCCCGTCGGCATCACCGCCCAGGCCGCTCGCATCGAGCGATGCATCGCCCGCAACATCGATCCGCCCACCGCTTCGCACAACGACTTCGCTGCGGCCGCCGGTCGCCATGCTGCCGGCGAAATCATTACCGAAGGCAGTGGTATCGATCTCCAGCGATCCCGCGACATCGATCGACCCATTGTTCAACGCGTAGAGGCGCGCGGTTCCGCCAAAGCCATCGCCGACCGCGCCCGTCCCAAGCCGCAAGTTGGCCTGCGCCAACAGGCTGACGTCGCCCCCGATCGAAATCGTGCCGCCATTGCCCAGCAGGTCGATATCGCCCCCGGTAGCATCGCCGGAGAGCTGGAGCGGCGACGCGTCTGCGCTCAAATCCCCGGTCACGTTCACGGCAGACCCTGCGCGGGCGATGAGGTCGATCGCACCTCCGATTACATCGAGCGATGTCGCGATCGTCCCGCGAGACAACAGCGAAGCATCCCCGGTGATCGAAATGTCGTGCCCATTGCGGGCGCTTAACTCGATCGACCGGGCAGCTTCGACAGTGAGGCCATCGTCGAAATCGATCGCCCCGCCGTTCGAATTGGCAGTGAAGCCGCCCGTCGCGCCCGCGAACACGCTCGAGCTCAGGCTTGATGCACCGGACAGCGCAATCGATTCCATGACGGCCGTGTCGTTCACTGCGCCGGTCGTCACATCCCGACCGAAGACGTCGTAGCCGGCCGAGAGGATGATATCGCCATTATCCACCCCGGCAGTAGCCGCGGTATCGAAGCCCAGATTACCGCGCAGCAGCATGGTGATCGGATCGGCAGCGGCCCGTGCAACACCGTAGATGACATGGTTGTCGCCCGCGCCGAGGCTCGATGGTCCACCGGTCGACCCGCGGTGGTCAATCGCCGCGGCGACGCTCGTCCCGACGGGAATCTCGATGTCGAACAGGCCGTTATTGTAGGTCAGATTGACCTGCTCGCCAGCGATATAGGCGCTCGAACCGTTGATATAAGCGCTGCCGCGCATGGTGATCTGGGGCGCAGCAACGACGAAGTAGCTATCTTCACCGAGTGCCGTGATCTGCGGGTTTTCGCCCACCGAGATGCTGGCAGTCGTCCCCTGGGCGCCGATCAGCTGCAATGTCCCGCCCGCGGCAAAGCTATCGAAACTGTCGAGATCGGGATCGAGCGTGGTCAGCAGCAATTGCCCGACATCGAAAGTGGCATTGCCGCCTATCAAAATACCCGTCGGCGAATAGAACGCGACCATTCCGCCAGTCGAGAGAGTGCCGCTCGCATCCTGCAAGTTCGAGATCACCGATCCGCGGAAGACGATCGCATTGCCATTGGTGGAAGGCTGGATCCGGTTGAGCACGGCGAACCCGCCCTGCCCCGGTCCGTCCTGGAAATAGGCCGTTCTGCCATTGGGAAGAAAGATCAGCGCGTTGCCCGCGTCATCCTCGTACGGGAACCAGTCGAGCACCGCGGTTGCGGAGGTGATCGTGAATGTGTCGACGCCCGCTACCGTACGATCGATATCGACGGTGCCCCGCACGATCTCGGCAAAGCCATTGAAAGCCTCCGCCCGCGCCTGCGAGGGAATCGCCAGAACCGCGGCCATGGCGAGGCCTGCTCCGCCAAGCAGCAGGGGCAGACGATGATTGATCGAGCGGGCCATATCAGAAGCTCCAGGGAAGCAGGCGAGTGGTGAGCGAAACGAGCACGCGCACGTCTCCGCGATCGGCAGCGAAATCGGGTTTCTCGAGCGGCACCGCGACCGCCACATCGGCCTGCAGCGCGCTGCCATAAGCAAAGCGCATACCGCCGCCTGCCGACCACAGGCGATCGGGATTGAGCGGCGAACGGCTCGGGTCCTCGTTCCAGGCCCAGGCCATGTCGGTGAAGAGATAGCCTTCCCACGCCAGTTTGGCGGGGCCGGCGGGAGCCAGCGAACCATAGCCCATTTCAAACGACAACGCGTAGCCGCTATCGCCGAGAATGCTGCCCGGATCGTAGCCGCGGCCAAGCGAATAGTTGCCGGCGGAGAACTCCTCGAAGGCGGGCAGCGGCTCGCGGGTGAATTGCGCATTCAGGCCGAGCGAGAAGCGCAGATCGGGTATGGGCCGGTAATCGGCCTCACCTTCGAACCGCACTAGCAGGGGCGTGGGATCGGCCTCGATCCGGTTGGGGGCCACACCCGCCACAAGGCAGGTGCGCGGATCGGTGCGGCAATCGGGGGTGGCATCGAAGATGTCGATCCCCTGGCGCAGCTCGACCCCGCCGCGCGCGCCAAGCCGGGGTTCGAAGGCGCTGAAGCCATTGGCGCCTGCAATGCTGTCGGGATCGGCGTAGAGCGAATCCACTCTCAGGAAGACCGTCCGCACCCGGTCGCGCGTCAGGCGCAGATCGTTCACTGTCAGGTCCTGGTCGACGTAATCGAACCCGCTGCTCAGGATATGCGAGGTGCTGCGGCTGCGCTGGATCGGGTAGGACAGCCCCGCTGAGGCGAACAGCGTCTCGGATTCGACATCGAGACCCGGCAGGCCGAGATCGGGGTCGGTCCAGCTGTAGGTGAACTGGCCGAACATCCGCAGCCCATCGCCGCCGATCGCGAAATCGTGCCCGAGCTGGACGGTTTTCTGCTCCTCGAACTCGGCGGTGGAGAACAGTGCGACGCTCGTCCGATCGCCCAGCCCGGTCAGGTCATAGACCTCGCCGCGCAGCAGCCCGCCGAACCGGCCGAGCGCCTTGGAGCCGAAGTTCTGGACATTGAGATCGAGCGTTCCGCGCCGCCGGATCACCGCGATATCGCCGACCAGATCGCCTGGCTCGCCGCTCGCGGCAGGTCGCAGCGAGAGACGGACATCGACCCCCGGCAGGTCGTCGGCCAGCAGCAGGTAGCGCTCGGCCCGCTTGGTGTTGAACACCGCATCCTGCGTCAGCGGTTCGAGATAGGTCGCCACCAATTGCTCGGAAGGCCCTGCATCGCCGCGCACCCGCAATGCGGTGACCCGGCCGAATACGATCCGCATTTCCGCATCGCCATTGGACAGCCGCTGCGCGGGGATTTCGACCGTGGCGAGATAGCCCGCCTGTTGCAGCCGCTGGTTGGCCGCCGCGCGGACATCGCACAGCACCGATATCGGCAGTTCGCGGCCCACATAGCCCTGATAAGCTCCCGTGAGGTCGACTTCGGGCGCCTTGTCCGCCCCGGTGAAGCGCACCGAATTGAGCGTCACCGTGATGTCGGCCAGATCGGGCGCGTCGAGCGCGCAGGGCGAGCGCTCCATGCCCCCGTCGATCGTCAGCGTGGTGGGCGGCGCAACCGGCTCGCGTGCCTGCGGCGGGGTCAGCTCGCCGCGGCTCGGCACCGCTTGCGCCTGCGCCGAGGCGGGAGTGGCCAGCGCGAACGCCGCCGCCCCGGCGAGCAGGACCATGCGTGCCCGGTGGAAAGCGGCGCCGTGGCCGCTATTCAAATTCGTTTGGATATGCTGGCCCAAGCCCATTCAGATCGCCCCCCCAACAGCACATGACATGCACTCGTCGATTTAGTCAGCGATCCGCCGGGCCCGTTATCCGGGCCTCTTCCTTGTAGTAAGCAAGGCCTTACCATCCCCCTACGCAAAATGTAATGCTGAATCTTGAACGCCCCAACGAGGGACGCTCGCGGCCCGGAGAAGTCGCGCGGCAATGGAGTGAGGCGGAAGTCGTGGTGCCGCTTACAGGACTCGAACCTGTGACCCCATCATTACGAATGATGTGCTCTACCAACTGAGCTAAAGCGGCACTTTCGCGGGTTGCGCGGGAATATCAGATTGCACTGAGAACCCCTCAAATTCCAACTGGAATCAAAGGATGTTTTCACAATCGCGTTGGGGCCGATTGCAGTAGTTTTCCCTCAGATCAACCTATTTCTGCAGATACACGCTCACCCTCCGCATCCAAAGTGCGCCATCTATCGGGGAGGCAATGGGAATCCGGCGGCTGGCCGCAGAGGCACGTGGCCAAGGGGTAAGTTAGAAACTCAACGAGAGTTGTGCGTCGCGTATCAGCGTTGCGCGATTGATCAGTTCGAAAGCATGAGCACGGTCCCAACCACCCGGAACGATCTCTCGGACCCGCGCGGCACTCAAGAGGCGCGATGTCCGCGTCGGATCCAAGTCGAGACGCTTCGCGATTTCCGAGGTTGCCGCGACCTCTCCGGCACGCTTGGCGACAAGCTCAAGGGGGAACAGCTTTGGATTGATGCCCGTGCTGGCGATTCCGTCCAGCATGCCGGAACTCGTTGCCGAGCAATTCAGCACTTCATAAGCATCGGATTGGCAGATGGTTGATGACAAGCCGCACAAGGAGGGCACCCCCTTGGCAGCCTCTTTTCCGATTAGATATTTCGCGGAACTTTCGTCGATCTGAAGCCGCTTGGCTAACTGATTATCATCTCCCGGCTCGAGCTCTGCCGAAATTCGGCCAAGCGCTACCGCACTCAGGACTTCACCCCAGGGCTTCAGTCTACCCGAGACCAGTCGCATCAGATCATATAGAGCGACCGTCGCAACGTGAGGTGCGGGCTGCTTCAGAGATGTCTCATCGCAGAAGCGATCGGCGGCCTGTTTAGAGAAGAAGTAGCCCGATCCCGGCAGGCTGAGCGCGGTGGGGATGAGGTGCCCCCGTATTACGCATTGCTCGATGGCATATGTCGGAAGCCCGAAACGCGAGGCAACCGATGATGCGCTCACTCGGGTTTTCCACGCTTCAGCGAATGCCAGCAATTCTCGCACCTCGAAAGCGGGAAGCAATCTATTCCCATGAGCGCGATACCTCCGGGTGATCAGTTGCGCTTCCCACGCGGCGCGAAGCGTGTCGTCTTCCAACCCTGAAATCGCAGATGCCTCTCTGAGCCCGACGATCCGATCAAGTTCGTCGCCACAAGTTAGGTGGTTCATGGCCTTGATGCTCGCGTATTCCGCCTCGGCCGCATCGATAGCCGGCTCTGCTCCCAAGGCTGCGTAGCTCTGCATTAGCGGCGGAAGGGTCTGGCCTGTGGGTGATGCACTGAACTCGATGTCATCCAGACCAGTCGGCCAGCTTTGGACGGCCTTGCAAGCTCGATGGAGGCGGATCACCTGCGGGTCACCATCCTCTTCGGTGGAAGGGGCTTTCATGTGCTTCGCTAGCCCCAGGATCACGTCAAGCAGTGCCTGCGGATCAGCCCTCCCGAGATCACTCGGGAGTAAGTCGAAAACTGACGCGCGTTCCTTCTCCGTGCAGCGCACTAGACACGAGATAATCTCGAGTGCTGGCCGCAGTCCCTCGGATACGTTCGACGTCGATCTTTCGGCCAGCCTTCTCCCGCACTCGTCGCAACGATCGACGGGCGTGAGCGTCCTGACCCACCCCTGCGCCTGCGGAGGCTGCGATCGGCACGCATCGCAGTGTTGCAGCAGGATGTCCCAGGTCACCGGACAGAAGGGGAGGAACTTCAGCTCCCAAGCAGCGAGATGATATCCTCGGTCACGAAGGAACGTGGGCGAATATCTCCTTGCACGGCTTTCGATGCTGCCTGCGGGAACGATCATTCCGAAGTATTCCCGGGCTCCGTTCTCCTTTTCGGGATATTGTCTGGCGGCCACCTCTTCGCGCGTGACGCCAAGCGCCTCCGCGAGTGCGCCGATATCGATGTCGGGATCCTCGGAAACTAGCACCCGATTTCGGTGCTTGAGCCCGACTTCCCGCAGGACCGTCCAGCTGTTCGGCGCGCCGGCGAGTTCACAGGCTCGGGCCATGCCGCCTCGCAGGGATTCCCCATCTCTGAAGGAGAAGGAAACCCGGTCCCGATAGAGCAGCCGACGAGGAGCATCGTCTGTCGAACGTTCCCCACGCAGCAGTTCCTGCGAGATATCGGCCAGAGCGAGCATGCGTCAGGCTGCTTCGAGGAGGAGGCGCTCTAGCGGATTGGTATCGCACAGCCCGAGCGAGATCGACCAGTCATCGACTGCGACTACGAGATCGTCGACAGAGATGAAATCGCGGTCGTCGTGGATCGAGATGCGCAGCGCCTGTCTCACCACGCTCATGAGCTGGCCGATGATCCCGTCGCATGCCTGCCAGAGAGCCAACGCCAGTTCCTCATCGGCGAGGCCGGTCGGTTCGGCAATGATGCCGATCCGGATCATCTCTTCATCGAGCTTTGACAGGAATCCGATCCACAGGTCCCTGTCTTCGTCGACTGCCCAGTCGAGTGCTCCGAGACGACACGGTGCCATGGTCCGCATGAGGAACTCTTGGTCCTTGCTGATCATCTCTTCTGCCTTTTCGGTCCCGAGCAGGACGATCCCCACGTGTCCGCCATTAAGCAGCGTCTTGAGCTCCGCCGTGAGGCGCGGGCCGTAGGCCGATCCCTTGCCTCCCTCGTGCGCTTCATCGATCATGAGGAGATCTGTGCGGGCATGCCGCATCGCCTCGCAGGCGTGATCACGGAGGATTTCGAGGTCCTTTGTCGCCGGGAAGCCTTCGCCGAGGATTTTCAGGATCGCGCGATACATGTCGCTCGGCCCGCCACCACTGCCGAAACTCATGAAGACGACCGGCCTAATTCCTTCCTCGGCGCCTTCGTTAGCCACGTCCACGAAGGTTTCAGCCGCGGTGGTCTTTCCCGTGTGTGGCGGGTCGAAGACACAGATCGCTGTCTGCCTGCGTCCTTTCATTGCACGTCCAAGATCCTGAGCCTCTTGAAAGGTCAGCATGGCTTCGAGCTGGCGGGGATAGGGAAGCCGGATCGTGTTGAATGCCGCGATCGCCCGGGTCGCAGCAGTCGAGCGCATGGCCACCTTTTGGTCGCGCAGCGACCGGAAGGCATCCTTGATCGCCGGAGAGATGGTCAACTGATCAGCTTCAGTGACATCCTGTATTTCGGCCTTTTCGCTTTTCTTGCTCATCACTTCTCCTTCCATGTAAGGCCTCTTCCCGAGGATCGACGCGGCGGCGCCTCTCGCCGCGTTCTCGAGTTCGCTCTGCCGTTTTCATTGCGCGCGCGGACCGGGACACCCCTCTTCTTCGCGCGCTGCATCTGTGCCCACGTCTTGGGCGTCTGCTTCGCCATTTTCCTGGGCCGCGGGGTCATGTCTCCCGCGTCCTTGCGCCGACTTCCCGCAAGGGCATTGTCGATGACGCACGCGTCCGGCTCGAACGGATGGATGTCCTGGGAGTCGGTATCGGTCCGGGTCTCAACAGCGGGGGTGTCCACGCCTTCCTCGGGCGTGAGTTCGACGTAGCGCCGCAGTGACGCCGCCGTCGATTTATCTGCCAAGGCTCGGCCGAGGAGCTTGCGGTTTTTCGCCGACGCCTTCTCGTTTACGTTCGAGATCATGTCGAACAGTCTGGCGCGGAACACGGCCTGCTCCTCCTTAGAGCAGAATTCGTCGGCCTCGATGTTCGCCAGCTCCATGCACTTCTCGTGCAACCAGACGGGAACGCCTTTCATGTCAGAATTGTCGCACTTGAGCGTCACCCACCGCTTGTGTTCGCCGAATGGGATCCAGAGATGCACTACCCCGAGGTCATCCGGATCGAACTTCAGCTTGCCACGGGCGGTGATCTTGCCGTGCGGATCCTGATTCCTGCGGGGCTGCTTCGGGGTGACGTCTCCCTCGGGAATGTTACCGCGCTCGAAGAGCCCGGCGATATCGCCCATCTCATCGCATGAATACCGATTGTGCATGAAGACGACCCCGGTCGCGTAGACGCCAGCGTCGAACTTCACGCAGCCCATGTTGCGATCGAACTCGTCAAGATCCGCGATGACATTGGGCGCGCGGGCAGCGGTGGCCTTGCGCCACATCAGGAGGGGTTGCCGCTTCATAGGCCCTCGTGCCTCGTGATGTTGTAGGTGAAGCAGGCCCGGTCGAGCAGTTCCCGCGCCTGCGAGATCGTGCAGAGGACCTGCTTGTCCGGGTCGAAACCGAACTTACGCATCAGGGCGATGTTGTAATTGTGGCTCGGCAGCTTTTTGAAGAGCAACTGGAGGATCGTCCCGATGGTCCTCTCGATGAGAGCCTTGTGCGTGGGATGCTCCTTCCCGGTGAAGTTGACCTGGATGTAGGCTTCCGCGCACGCGTCCTCGAAATGACGGGAGTGCGCGCCTGCGGAATTGTCGACCTTGATGCGGTCGGGACGGAGTCTGACGAAAGGCAGGTCCGGGAATTTCTCGAGCAGGTCAGCGGGAACTTCCTTGATCGAGTTCGCGTGCCTGACGGTGCGCAGCAGGGAGGCACTCGAAGCCGCCTCGGCGCACAGATCCCATCCGACCAATGCCGTCGTGCTGCATTCGGCCATCAGTGACATTGTAGCCGAGCCCATGCCGATGCCGGTGTCGTCATCGACGAGGAAGACGTAGGGAACGGGCGTTTCGTCGGCTTCACACAGCGAACCGAAGGACGGGCGCTCGCTGAAACCACCGCCGCCGTAGCGAGCGCGTTTTCCCCTCTCGGTAGTCGCGAGGCCGAAGAGCTTCGGGGTGCGCATATCGCGGACCCGGCGCCAGAAGGTGGTGTAGTGAACGGCCTTATAGGGTGTCGAGGGCCGTGAATATTCTGCGACCTCGTCGCCGACGCTCCAGGCTCCGTCCTCGCCTTCAATGAGCATGGGGCGGTCCAGCGGCTTGCCGTTGTTGACCTTCCACAGGTCTGCGACGTAACAGTCGTAGAAGCTCTGGATCTGATTCCGGTCATTCGCGAGACAGGCGGACATTATGTGATAGAGGATCAGCTCGACCGGGTGTCTGCTGACGATCGAACGCAGGTAGCGACCGGCCATCGACACGCCATCGCGCGGCTTGCGCCTGCCCGGTTCCCCGCGTTCCCGCAACCACTCGCGAACTGTGGTGGGGTGCGGCTCCCATTCCATGGGATTTAGCGCAGCGATATCCGGCTGCGAGACGGCGCGGCGGATAATTGGCCGCATCGCGTCGTCGGAGAGAGAGCCGCAGTTGTCGTCACAAAAGAGGGTGATCGCGACGCGCAGAGGAGACTTTGCATCCATCTTTCGGCACTGATCGGCGTCCAGTTCCATGTTGCGAGCCAGTCGGCGGCTTGCATTACTCGAGGGCTTCGAGCGGAAGATGATGCCATCCTGTGCGAAAATGGCATTCATCTCAGACGTGGTGGGCTTGCGGGGATGTCCGTTATCGTCATCGACCATGAAGTCGGGATAGGAGGCGCCGTAAGGCGCGCGATATGTGACCGCGTGGTCGGGATCGACGCGTTCGAAGTAGTAATCGCGGCCGAGGATCTCGACGGGATCCCCTTTCTCTTGAGGGTAGGCGAGGGGCATCATCACGCTGCGATCTCCTCAAATCCTGGCAGCGCTCGCGGTGCGGCGATCGAAGTGGGACGGAGAATGGTCCGGTCATCGAAAGGCGCATCGAAGTCGACGATGAACAACCCGCCGGCAACGAGGCGCTCGACGACCGCATTGCCGTGCTTGCGATCATGCGGAGCGATGAGGGTGCTAAGGTCGCCCCAGCTCACCTGATGCATTTTCGCTCGGACTGCATCCGCGCGCGAACTCTCATCGTGGGTCAGCGCCATCGCGCGACGTCCGAAGATGTTGGCGACGTTGTGCTCCCGCCATTTCGAACCACGAATATCTTCGAGGTAACGGATCGAGAATTTCCAGCCACACCGGCGGACGAATTCCCGAACTCTCGCCAGGCTGACCTTGTCGTCGGTGCTGAGATCGTCCGGAGTGCGTTTGACCTCGACGATCTCGATCCGGCCATCGCGGTAGAGGATCGCGAGATCGGGACGATAGGTGAAACGCGGCCCGCCGAATGCGATGTCGAATTTGTAGGGATGGCATTTGAACTGGACGATGTTGCCATCGACTTCGCACTGCATGGCGAGCAGTTCCTCTCCCCTTCCCTCGCCGACTTCCGTCATTCCGGTCTTCACCGACGGCATGCGGAAACGCAGATGGAGACCTCCGCGCGTCACCACTGGTCTCTCCGTCCCGCCGTGGCGGAACACCACGATGTGGCCGAGCGGAGGATTATCGGTCTCGCCAGTGCCGGTCCGAACAAGCCGGCGTCCGTCCGCTGGCTGGGCTTCATCCCGAAGATCGGGGATGGCCTGAGATCTTTGCGGATGGCTGATGGTCACGACACGGACCTCCCGCTGACCGGGGTCCACCGCCAAGGGGAGGTGCGCCGCGAACGCATCGCCGAGATGCTCGGGTGTCGGTTCCATCGCGGCATCGGCGGGATGGAGCGGGCTGAACCAACTCGCGTAGCGGTGAGATCCGCCCGAACGTAGTTCGTTTGCCCATCTTCCGCATTTTTCCACTCGGCAGATCCGCGATCATGATCGCGCTCTGAATGCTCGCTATCAGCGAACGGGCATTCACCCTTCGGCTTACTCTTGTTCGCCGGTGGTTCGATCTCAATGCTCATACGCATAACTCCCTTAGTGCGTTGGCATTTAGAAAGTGCGTTTCAGAAAATCAAGGAGATTCGCATTGGCATGTAGAATTTTTGTGTTACCCCGGCAGGTATGGATGAAAAATTGACGCCAGCATCTTCGCTCACCCGCCACTGGCATATGGTGGAAAGCGAGACATGAAAGGCGGCGCATCGGTGTCGCTGCCCAGCTCGCTCCCGGCCACTGATGAAGAGGAGTGGAAGCTACTATCACCTTCCCGGCGCGATCTGGCGCGACGTCGGATCGATGCGATAGAAGGGTGGCGCGACGGTGAACTCGACATTGAAGAGGCATGCCGAATTGCGAACGTGAGCATCAGTCGCTTTTACAGGCTTGCGGCTGCCTGGCGCGACCACCCATCGCTTGGATCTCTCGCGGTGCGCCGAGGGTCAGGCGCGTCCGCTCGGGCTCGACCGTCCAAAGGGGAGGTCGTGAACGCTCTTCAAGCCGTTGTTGGTAAGGTCGTTCGCGCCCACGCCGATGCGTCTGTCGCCCAGTTGACCCGCCACATGGTCGAAGCAGCTGGAGTTGATCCGACCTCCGTGCCGAGCCCAATGGTCTTGCGCCGTATCGTCGAGACAGAGATTCGGCGCGTCAAGGCTACGGGCGAAGCAGGTCATGCTCTGCGCTTCGATTGTTCGGCTATCAGCGCCCCGCAGGGGGATGGCCGGCCTTGGATCTTATTCGTCGTTCTCGACGTGGGCACGCGGATGATACTCGGCTGGCATGTCGCGGAGAGCGCCTTAGCGCTCCCGGGCTATCAGCGAGCGGCTTGCGATGCCCTGGCGAAACTTGACGATCTGTCCCCACCGATCTGGGCAACGCGACTGACCGAGGTGGAAATCAAGTCCGGACTCGACAAGGAAGCGACTGCCAAGCTTGTCGAGCGCCTTGACGCAGCCATTGCCGGCAATGTCCAACACGCAGACAGCGACGCTCGCTTCGGTCGATATTTTAAGAAGCTGGTGGGCGGCAAGCTTGGTCTCCTGTCCCTGACACCGGCAAGGACGTTGCGCGGAGATGCCCTGCCTCCGAACGGGGATATGACCCCATGGTCGCGTTCGGAGCTTGAGACCCATTTCGCCATCAAGGCAGCGGAGTATAATGATGAGGTCATGCGAGAGAAGCAGGCTCTAGCTTCCGGCGCCCTGAGCGAGATCCCTGCGGATGTGCTCGAACTACTTCAGATAGTTGCCGAGCTACAATGAATCGCACCTGACACCGGACGGCCTTTGCTTGGGGCTCAGCCATCGATGATGTCGAAGGAAACCTGGTCGGATCCGCAACGACAGTTGTGATCGCTGACGGCCTGGTCGATTGTCGCGATTGCGAAATCTTCACTGATCGCCTCGTCCTGCCGGGAGAGGTTGGCCGCAGAGGTCTTCAACGCCTTCTGGATCTGAAACACGACGCGAATATCCGCCAGCGCGCCTCCGAAGGTCTGCGACATGATCCGCTGGAGCGACCGCGGGTGGCTCTTCAAGTCATCGAGGCCATTTACGCCCAGTGATGGGCGTGCCTCTTTTAGGTCATTCGGACTTAAGAGCAGTGGCCGGGCCATCGCCTTCGTCGAACGCTTACGAAGCAGATCATCGAACAGATTCCTGACAGAGGCCGGCCGTGCCGGGTCGAAGGACACACGATGGGCGAGGATGCACTTTTCCGGCAACGCTACAGCCACAAGGACGAGTGGAAAGGCATCGGGATGCGCCTTCACCACCAACCGCGGCCACATTCGGCCAACCACGATGCGGGGCGCGCCCTCCGCATTCGCGGCCTGGGCATGTCGCTGGCGTATCCAGTTGTAGATCGTTGGGCGGGACGGTGGCTTGGCTCCGACTTCGACGCAACGCTGTTCGACGATCGGCGCCACTTTCGTCAGTTGCGCATCAGCGCCGCTTGCCTCGATGACTTCGGTCGCGATCGCCTTGGCACGTGGGTCGATGCCGTAGTTGCGCGTCGCTCTTCCCCGCTTGGTCACTACGAGCATCTTCGCATTCCGGTGTTCGCACCATGCCTTGACCAGCCGCTGAAACTGGTAACGCGTTATCCCGATCGAGCGAGCGAGGCGAATGGCATCCTCGCCGGTCGGAGACGGCAAGCTCAGATACTTGTCTATGGCGGCTAACCTGCGCTTGGCCTCGGGCACGCGCGTCGGCTCGATACCGGCAAAGTCCGGTTCAGGCATTTTTCCACTCCTAACTATTACAACTGCAAACTTTGGCTCATTCCACTCCCCTCCACCCCAAGAGGGTTGTCGGGCGTCTGCGACCGCGCGCGTTCACCGCGCCTCGATGCGACGGCCATTGAATGGATCGGAAGGTCCGGTAAGAAGTTCGAATGTCGGCACTTCTTCTTCTCGCAGCCGCAGTCGTGCCGGCCGGCGAGGCTTTCACCTGCACCCCCGAAGCCGTGTGGGACGGCGATGGCCCCGTATGGTGCCAGGAAGGTCCTCGTATCCGGCTCGCCGGCATTGCAGCCCGCGAGCTCGACGGCTCCTGTTCCGATGATCACCCCTGCCCCGCAGCCGATGCGATGGTGGCGCGCGACGCATTGGTCGACTTGATCGGCCGCCCCACCGGCACTGGGCGCCACGGTCATGTCCTCGTAGCGGGTCCTCCGATGCGATGTGTTTCGACCGGTTCTGCAGGAGGTGACCGGACAGGCGCGTGGTGCACCTCGCCGAAGTCCGGTGATTTATCTTGCGCTATGGTTCGCGGAGGTTGGGCCGCTCGGTGGGACCGGTATTGGGGGAGGCACGAATGTCGCTGAGGGAATGGAGCGATCGGAAGAGCGAAAGGCGCGGTTGGTTGATCCGGCTGGAGTTTGGGCTGGTCGCAACGCTTATGTTCGGATCGCTGGTGTTCGCAGTTGCTTCGCTTGTGTGGGCGGCCGCCGCTTCGGCCCATCCCGGAGGTCTCGCGGCCGACGGATGTCACAATGATCGCAAGAACGGTGGTCGTCACTGCCACCGCGCTCAGGCCTCACCAGCACGGGAGCGTCCGCCAGCAAGCGGGGCTGTATACTATGCGAATTGCGCCGCGGCGCGTGCTGCGGGGGCAGCTCCCGTCAGGAGAGGCGACCCGGGATATGCGAGGCACCTTGATCGCGATGGCGATGGTGTCGGTTGTGAGTAGTTTTCGCACGCGAGCGGGATGGTCGACGTGAAAGGTCTTTGGCGCAGGCTCGCCGAACTCGCATCTGCTCCGACAGCGGCAACCCCGCGGGACCCTCCCTCGCAACCCAAGGACCCTACGCGTTACGCGCTCGACTTCTTCTCCGATCGGTTTCTCACCATACGAGATCTTGGCTTTTTCGGGCAGTTTTCCCGCTCGCCGAATGGCCGTTATGTCGTTGGCTGGTCGGATCGCAGTCCGGATGGCAGTAGGGGCGGCCACCGGTATCACGGAGAGGGGCGATGGATCCTGCTCGAGGGCGATCGTCTGATTGCACAAGGCAACCTTCAGCGTCCCCAGGACGGTAAGGTCGCAGACGACGGCACGGTATTGATAAGCGACTGGTTGTTCGGGGATGGGCTCGACGGAGTGCTCGCTGGCTTCTCGAGCGAGGGACAGCAGCTTCTACACCACGTCCTAGCGGCCAACATCGACGATCACGCACTCTCTCCTGACGGAAGGATGGCGATCTGCCGGACGCTCAATTCTCCGGGGAGCAGTGATAGTTGCAAGCTGATCCTGTTCGATGTGCATGCGGGACGGGAACTCGCCCGATGGGATCCGGAACCCGTATCCGTAGCCGGCTATGAATTCGATACCGATGCTGACCTGGTTCACGTCGTCACGGAGGAAGGGGATCGCGCGGCTTATGACTTCACCGGTCGATTGGTGAATGCCACTGAGTGGCAGCGTGCTCGGATTGGGCGCGGTGACCTCAACGTGATCAAGTCGGCCATCGAGCAGGCCGGGTCAGATGCTGCGTCCGAAGACATCGCGGCGATTCTGCAGGGCCTCGCCGTAGCATGCAGCACCGACGCTGATTGGCTTCGTGCAAGAGCCTTTAGAGCAAAGGGCGAACTACTCGAGAAACTGGATCGCGATGCCGAAGCGCTGGAAGCGTATGAGAGCGCGCTGTTGCTTGACCCTCAGGTCGGCGTTTTCAGGCGTTCGGAAAAGTTGCGGCGCGCAGTTGGGGGGACGTCGAAGACGAAGCCACCGCGCAAGAGACGTCTGGAGAAGCAGGCTGACCGGTTCGGCATGAAGCATGAGGTCGTCGAACTTGAAAAGGGCGAGAACAAGCTATGGAGGAGTGCCGCCTTCCGCGAATGGACGTCGATCGAGAATGCCGCGCTAGAGCACTACCTCGATGGAGGGTGGAGCGGGGCCGCAGCCGAAGGAGGCTTGATCCTCACGGTTATCAAGGCCGCGTCCTTCGCAAAGCTGGCGGAGCGTAATGCCGACACCTACATCGAAGCACTGTATGCGCAGAACGTCGCGTTCGATGAGGATCGATATGCCATCGGCAATCTGCTGGCGAGCGTCAGGCGAGCGGACATCGGGCAGCTGCGACGGAACTGGGCTCTGATATCCAAGCGTTCAGGGGATTCCCCTGCATTCTATCCAGGCGTCTGGTGGGATGGCGTGGAAGGCCTCTTCAAGGCGCTCGGCAACGAACGCCTCGCCGCCATTGCGGATCGTTTTTCTACTGCGCCCTACGATCTGAGGGCGGGCTGGCCGGATCTCACGCTCTGGCGCGGCGACGAGGTTCGGTTCGTCGAGGTCAAAGGCCCCTCTGACTCCATACACGCAAGCCAGGCGCGACTAGTCCGCGATTTGCTCAATCCGTTGGCGCATCACGTGACGCTAGCAGAGATCATACAGGCAACGTGACCTTGGAGATGCATGAATGTGAGAGAAAATTGCACACTCACTTCTTGTTCTTCCTCCAGGGAAACACCTCATGTTTACGGTCGAGCCAGACAAGGTAGAACACCGATTCCTCGATCACGCCATGCATTCGTGCAGTGTTGCTTCGATCAACTCTGATCTCATGCATTCGGTAGTCCTTCCCGATCGTGTCGGGTCTCGTGAAACGCTTCGCCGGTCGCACTTCGCCTCGATGCGGAGAGCAAAGGCTGGAATTTCGAAGTGTCGTGACATCCATCGTCCGCAGTTTCTCGACCGCTCCGACGAAGCTCTTGAGATCAGCCTTGTTCCAGCTCGAAAGGCATTCCGTCTCTGCCCTGTAATGGGCGAAACTCACCGTTACGCCTTCATGATCTTCTAATGACCCCAAGGATGGGCGAGGATCTTGCCGATCGGTGCGCATACGGCTCTTCTCGGAGTTATGCGGCATCCTTGATCTTCTCCCTGTAGAAGCTTTTCATGGCGGCCTTGGGGATGATCTTGTCGCTGGGTGCCAAAGGTGCGAGGCCCTTCCGAGCTGTGTGCCAGGGGCCGCCCGGCTCCTTGGCGAGTTCGTCCAGCTTGAACGGCATGTAGCAGCCATAATCCCTTTGGATGCATTCGAGCATCTCGAGTTTGCTACCCTTGATCGTGCGGCTGCTCTCGATGTCCGGTAGGCTCGCGACATCCATGTGCTCGAAGCGCTCGTAGATCGCGGGAATTATGGGACCTGTGCCCCAGGCTTCGAATTCCTCTTCGAACATTTCGTGCCCGGTATTGGCCAGATACCAGGCCTGTGCGAAGTAAAGGAGCCGGTGGACAACGTCGGTGGTGATGACTTCACCCATCCTTCGGTCGATCCGATTGATAAACCAGTCTGCGACATCGTGGGCATCGATCTTACGGGCCATATCTTCCATCTCTTTGTTTTCCTTTCCAAGATGAACTTCAATCCCGAAATTTCCGTAAAAACAGTCCTCGGTTTATCGATGGCTAGATCCAGGCGTCGCCCAGTCGAAAAATGACGAAAACGCCTGAAGGCTGACCGCCCGGCACGCCGAGCGCGTCGAAGGTGCTACGATTTCCCAAGGCGAGCCCGCTGTCGCCTTCGAGGGAAGCGAACTGCTAGCCGCGTCTTGCGGTCACGGCTCGCAGACGTCTGGTTGTGTGCTAGATGGCGCGAATGGCGGTTTATTTCATTCTGGAAGAGAACGACGCTGATTGGCGAATGAAGATCGGGCGATCACGCAACCCGCAGGGTCGCGGTCGCGCCTTGCAGACCGGAAACTCGCGGCAGCTCAAATTGGTCGGTTGGATTGATGACGGATCCGACGCTGTGATGGAGGCTCGTCTGCATGCCAAGTATGCGTTGGCCAATGTGAATAGAGGTAGCGAGGTCGCGGCGCGGGAATGGTTCTACCTGCAACCGGCCGATATTCTTGCCGATCTCGCACACGCGGGTCGTTTCGGTTTCGTTGCCAAGAACGCGGACGCGTTCGAGATTGTGGGCTACGACCGCGATGCGGTTCCCGAGTATGTCGGCGTCTGGGACTGGGCAGACTTGGAGTTCGACGAATGCTGCCCGTTCTGCGGTTGCTTTTGCGGGATGCATTTCCAGGACGCATCCTGGATGTATCACTGCATGAATTGTGACGCATTGACCGATTTCGAGGGAGGCGGAAACCTTCCCTGATGTGTGAAACGCCGAAGGCGGGACGACGGCGACGTGAGCAGCTGACTGAGTTCGGCGGCCCTGCGAACTTCTAATCTGCCCCAGGCGCTTGGCTGTCACAGGCCGATTAGGGTCCTTCTTCCGACGCTAGCGCGCGGCGTTGCGGGCGACGCCCCTCCTGCGCCAATAATCGATTAAGCTTGGCTACGTCGCGCTCGATCCGACGCGTGAGACGCATGAGTTCATCGGCGCGCTGCACCGGAGGCGGAGGATTCTGGTTCAGCCATTCGTCAATAGCGTCATGCATGCCATTCGTAAGAGCTGCGGTTCCTCGCACGATCTTGCTGTAATGCGGCTGCGTTATTCCGAGCTGCTCCGCGACCGCGTGCTGGGTGAATCGACGCGCCAGGCGGGCGCGCTCCATCTTTTCCAGAAGACTTCTTGCTGCCGAATCGGAATGCATATAATATGAATATATGCATTCCTTAGCCCTCTCAACCGACCAGATCGTCTACGCGTTGAAAGAAGAGGCATTCCTCGAATTGCGCTTGCCTCCCGCGTCCACCGGGGTCGGCATTTCGGACTTGAAATGGGGAATGCATGACCATCCCAAGACCCCGGCCTACTGGGCGGCGCAATCCTGGATGTGGGGGCTGGAGGCACCACAGCATTACAAGCTCGGAACCACCTTGGAGGACGAGTTGATCGCTTGCCTTCTGGGTGGCTACGGCATTCCAGCCGAAGTCGGTATCGCCGCTTACGAGCGCATTAGATCCGAATGCGATGGACGTTATGAGGCCCTGGCGGATGAGGGTTTTGTGCTGGATCTGCTGAGCAGGCCGCTCGAGGTCAGGGGGCGGAAGGTGCGTTACAGGTTCGCGCGGCAGAAGGCGCACTTCCTGGCATCTTCGTTTCAGGCTCTGCCGGAGATCGACCAGGGTCTTCCCGATCGTGCTCTGCGCGACGGGATCATGACCCTCAAGGGAATTGGCCCGAAGACGGCGTCGTGGGTCGTGCGCAACTGGCGGGACAGCGACCTGGTCGCCATCCTCGATATTCATATCGTTCGCGCCTGCGAACATATCGGCCTCTTCGAGCCCGGCTGGACGGTGGAGCGTCACTATCTCGCCATGGAGGAAGCATTCCTCGCTTTTGCAGAGGTGATCGGAGCGCGCCCCTCGCTGCTCGATTCGGTCATGTGGAACGTCATGCGTGAATTGGCCAGGCAGCCAGTCATCGATCGCAGGCTGGAACCGACAGCCGATCTTCCTCTCTTTGCTTCGGTCAACTGAGTATTCCGCTGAAATGAACATGTTCGCGGTTGACGCGCGTGCGCACCGGACATCATTCTTCCTTTCAAGGGAGAAGTATAATGTCTGGAAGAGGGCCGGATTCGGGAACGGATCACAATCGCAATTCGATCGGCAGCGGTGGCTCACCTGGTAGCGGATCCGGAGCGGGTGGGGGCTCCGATGCTGACGACTGTCTCTTCGTCCAGACCGCGCCTCTCTCCAGTCCGGTCCCAGCCGTCGTTTCGGGCTTGAAGGTCGGCGATGTGCTTGAGGTGGATCTTCAGAATACTCCCTCCGGTAATCGCTTGGTGGTGAGCACCGCGGGCGGACAAGCTGCAGGTTCGCTCACACACCCCGGCCACTTGAAGATCATCCAGTGCATTGGCACCGGACACATCTACAAGGCGACGGTCGTCCAGAAGACGGGCGCCCTCATTGCCTTGAGGATCGAACCGAAATGACCGCTGTCGTCGGCGGTGTTTACGCCGAGGAATGCCTCGAACCGTTCTGGAACGATGTATACGGGTCGGGCGGCCGCGCGGCAGCCGCGCTTTCGGGCTGGTGCGATGATCTGAAGCTCGTCACCTATCGGTCATCGGCGTTGGCAGATGGGCTGGAAAACCTGTCGGCCATCTATGGTTTCCCGATCGAAGGCCCCGAGGTCCGGGATGCGGTGAGTTTTCGATATATCCATTCTCTCGATGAGCCCAGGATCGCACCTCGGCCCGATTCCATTAGCGTCCACCCACCGATCGAAGTCAGCGGCGACGTCGTTCTACGGTTCGGAATGCTCGAAGGGGATGCGAGGGTGACAGCCCGCCGGGCAGTTTACGACCCGCAATCGGCCTTCGATCCCCGGCCGTTCCACGAGAATGGATCCACGGCAGACGAGCTCGCCCTCATCCTCAACGCTTTCGAGGCAAGGCGGCTGACGAACGAGACCGAGCCCGAACGCATGGTCGAAGCATTGATCGAGAAGCAGGATGCCAGCATCGTGGTTCTCAAGCTTGGCGGTCATGGAGCGATAGTCGCGACGCGAACTTCGCGAACCCGGGTTCCTGCCTACCGCAGCGACACGGTATGGAAGCTGGGCACCGGGGATGTCTTCTCGGCTGCTTTCACAAAGTTTTGGGCATGCGATGGCCTGGAACCCACGGAAGCTGCCGATCTCGCTTCGAGGTCGGTATCCGTATATGCATCGACCCGCTCATTGCCGATCCCCGCGAAGAAGGAACTCGCGGCGCTGGACCTCTCGCCCGTCACGCCGTCGAGCGGACGGGTTTACATCGCAGCACCGTTCTTCACTTTGGCTGACCTCTGGCTCGTCGAGGAGATCAGGCAGCGTCTGCTCGACATGGGCGTTGGCGTTTTCTCGCCGTTGCACGATGTTGGCTTGGGAACGGCGCAGGAGGTCGCGCTGCGAGACCTCGAAGGACTGGACCAAGCCGATGTCGTGTTGGCAGTCCTCAGCGGTTCAGATCCAGGGACGATATTCGAGGTTGGATATGCGGTGGCGAAAGGCAAGCCCGTCATCTGCCTAGCCCAGAACATGCGCGACGAGGATGCCAAGATGCCAGAGGGCAGCGGGTGCCTGATCGTATCGGATCTCGTGACCGCCATCTACCATTCGATCTGGGCGCTGGCATGAAGGGACTGCTTCTCTCGGGCGGCATGGATTCGATTGCGCTTGCTTGGTGGCTGAGGCCCGAGCAAGCCATCACCGTCGATTACGGACAGCTTGCAGCGATCGCCGAAACGCGAACCTCGCGTCAGGTATGCGAGGAGCTGGGCATCGGGCATACGGTCATCGAAGCGAGATGTCCCGAGCTTGGCTCGGGCGACATGGCGGGCGACGCGCCGCACCAACTGGCGCCGGTTCCCGAATGGTGGCCATTCCGAAATCAGCTGCTGGCAACATTGGCCGGCATGAAAGCCGTTCAATTGGGCGTAACGGAGCTGATATTCGGAGCGGTTCGAGGCGACGGTTCGCATGCCGATGGCCTTCCCCGGTTCTTCGAAGACCTGGACCGGTTGATGTCCGGGCAAGAGGGAGGCCTGAACGTGACAGCGCCCGCGATCGGGATGTCCACCGAAGAGCTGATCGTGAAGTCGAAGGTTCCGCGATCCGTCCTGGCATGGGCGCATTCCTGTCACAGGGGCGATCTGGCCTGCGGCGACTGCAGGGGCTGCTACAAGAACGTGGAAGTGATCGCGAACGTATATGGGGATCTTTGACGAGCCTCGACCGGTCGCGGGCGTAGAAGCTCCGACGAGATCCTGGCCGGCGTTCGAGCACGTCATTCCTCTGACCCGGCGGATCCTGACCGGTTCTGACAATTTCTTCGAGGTATTGGCTAGGCGCGGCTCCGCGCTGGGAGGTTCTGTCAGCGAGCGCGAACTGTCCTCTGTTCTGTGGCATGCTATGCTTCTTCGAGAACGGAACAATAATTCGAGATTCGGCGAGTGGGAGAGCCGCGCGGCCCCGTCCGCAGGGGGTCTCCACTCGCTCGGCATCGCCTGTCTTCCCATCGACGGCTCGCCTTGGTGCGGATTATATGATCCTGAAGCACACGAACTTCGGAGCTCCTCCTCTTTCGAAACCGCCGTCTCGCTCAATCGGAACGAGATAGACGAGATTTTGAGCTCGAAGCACGGGATCACCCTTCAATTCATCGGTGATCGTCGACGCTACGAAGCGTGTTACCGAAATTGGGAATCGCTGTTCTGGCGGGACGCTGGGGCACTTCTCGGTATCATCACGATGATCGCAACCGCGCTGGATCTCGAAGCGACGCCTGTTGGGCGAAACGGAAGCGACATCGTCGCGGCAGCTGGTTTCCCCTCCGAATACCTGGCGGGCGGTGCAATCCATATCGGCTCTGCAGGGACAACCGACGAGACTGGCAAGGGGCATTAGGAAGCGGGCTATCCGCGTAATGGCGAGCCGGTTTCACCGTCAGCGTCGAGAAGCGACGAAGGGCGAGAGATCCGCGACCGATGTGATGACGTCGAAGGCCTGTCGCAAGGCGGCATTGAATTGCATCGGGACCAGTGACGACGTGACGAGCGCGGATACCAGAGAGACATCCCCGGCCTCCAGGCGGGTGACTTTCGCTAGGTCTTCGAGATGATCCCTCAACACCGCAATGCGGTCCGTGTGCTTGACCGTCGGCCCCCTTTTTGCGCCCTCCGCCGACCTCGGTGAATATTCCGAGAGGCGTTCGGCGATTTCGCCGACCGTCCGGTCGGCGCGGAGACGTTTGCATTCTATGGCGAAGACGCGGCCGTCAGCGGGTCGCCAGGCCAACACATCGACGTCGCCGTTTCGCTTCGTGCCTCCCAGCCGCGTCATATCGACCTCGGCGATTGCCTCCAGCCCCATTGCTTCAAGGTCGTCTCTGACCTTCTGGTTGAACGCGTGCCCCCTCTCGTCAATGACAGCGCCTATCCAGCTCCGCATCTCATCACTGCGATAGAAATCGACGGGCAGTCCGCCCGAATGCGCACGCAGAGCGTAGGTCAGGGCATGGTCCAGGAGGATTGGGGACAGCACAAGTTCGGGATCGTCTCTACCGTCGAGATTTATG
This sequence comes from Qipengyuania citrea, assembly GCF_024171405.1. Lineage (GTDB taxonomy): Bacteria > Pseudomonadota > Alphaproteobacteria > Sphingomonadales > Sphingomonadaceae > Qipengyuania > Qipengyuania profunda. Next base: position 2,622,677 of record NZ_JALJZT010000002.1, on the reverse strand, counting down.
ACCGGCCGCGCCAGAAGGCTGAGGCGGCGCGCATGGCGCCACGGCCACCAGTCCCTGGCGGTCGCGCCCTCGGGCTTCTTCTCGTCCCACTTGGGCCGAGGTCGCAGCGACCATGCATCGAGAAGAGCACCAATTCCGTCTCGATCGATTTCGAGCCTGTCCTTGGCTAGCTGGACCAGTTCGGAACGACGCATCCGCACGATGTCTCCGCCTCGTTCGAGTGCGATCAGACCGACGAATGACACCATGTCGGCCATGCCCAAGGGATCGACGCCGTATTCGGCCAGGAACGCTGCATCGAATGCCGCGTCCCTCTTTTCCGCATACTCGTCCCGCTCCAATGGTTCTGCACGTCGATATATATCAGCGTAATCGCCAGCAGCGGCTTCGAATTGCTCCTGGGACGATGCACGCAGGTAAGGGGTATGAACTTGTTCGGCGAAATCGTTTTCGAAGCGGAGTGTGCCATTCGGCATCACCGCGAGTTCGGAAGCGAAGCCATGGTGGATCTCGTCACTTCGGGACGCGATCGCATTCATCAAGGAGATTTCCGCCATCATCTGATCGAAGTCGTAGACCGAGCACTCGCGCCCATGCTCCGTAGGCGAGGTGCACAGCGCCATTTCAGCCAGGACCCGTGAGCACAGTCCCGCTTCGGCTCGCTCGCTTTCAAGGTTGATGGCGACCCGGACACCCTCTTCGGGGGGATGGAGCGAGAGAACCGCCGCAGCCGTCGTTCGCCATCGGTTCCTGTCCTTGTCCACCGCATGATGATGGCGAAGCGCAATCTCGATGACGTTGGCCCTGTCCAGGTCTTTAAGCCTCGTTCGGATACTGGCCCATAGATCGTCCACCAAACCAGCGAGGAACTTGGTTGCTTCGAGGCCGCGAACTACATTCGTTTCGTCGTCGGCACCGACGCTTGCCAGTCCGACTTCGGCCCACGCCCGGACCTCCGGTTGCACCTTCCGAAGCGGATGATGGACGGCACTGGCAATCACCATCTGCGTGGTCGTAGCAGCGTTGAACACGTGAAGATGGCGCGCTGCGTCATCCTTGACTATCTCGCGTTCCACCGCATCAGCGCACGCAGACGGGTCTTGGTTTGCCAGGCCGGCGGCACCCGAGGCGATCGCCCGCACCATCCATCGGTCGCCCTGATTACCCGGTTGGCCGAAAGAACGAAGATAGGGTTCCGCGCAGGAGATCCGGATCGTCCCGCCGCCGAGGGAGACATTGGGCGGCTCGATTTTTCCTTCCTCTGCCAGCAGTTCCTGCTCATCAATCCGTCCGAATGTCAGGACTACCTCGACATGTCCCGGCAATTCTTCACCCAGATGGATTTCGAGTTCTGGCGCAAGCGGGATGAGCCAGTTCTGTGCCATGTCCCATACTCGAAAGGGGAGCGATCCGGCAGTGATTGGGTCAATGGCCTCTACCGTCAGCCACCACGTTGTCCTGCTGCCCTCTATTGCGACCGCAGGGTGGCCATGACGCAGATCGTCAACGCTCACGAACGCGCTTTCGGTGCTGGCCGCCTCGAACAAGGGCAACGCGGAAGGGCGCTGCACCTCCGCCCGATAGCCTCTCGAAGGACGAGCGACGCTATGCTTGTCGAGCGCCTGCCGAATCCGGATGCGCAGCTTGCTGAGATGATCGGTTCCCATCTGGATCATGGATGGCGCCGAGTGATCGACCTGCTCGGGCAGAAGCGTGAAATCCTGCTCTTCGACCATGCCGTAGAGGTTCATGAACCCATTCGGATTGAACAGCTGGATGCCTCGCCGTGCGAGTTGATCCTCCTGCTCGAGAACCCTGAAAATGCGCAATGCATCGATCTCCCCGGCGGATGCCAGAAGCGAAAGGTCGTCGTAACCAAGCCCGACGATCTGCCAGCAGTCTGGAGGTCTTCCGTGATCGGCGACCACACCGCGGCCCTGTCCACCGAAGACCAGCAGCGTCATGCCGCGCAAGTAGTCATCGCGCGCGCTGCACTCTGCCGCTGCTTGCCTCATCAGCCTTCGGACAGGCGCTGAAACGTCCTGGACCGAACGGAAGCCTTCCGCGATTACGTCATCTGGGCGGTCCGGCACGAATATGACCTGACAATAGGCTCCCGCATCGAACCTGCATAACTGGACCACGCAGTGACTTTGGACATCCGACCAGGGTGGAGCGGCAGGGCTCAGGTCGAGTCCGCGCACAGCGTCCCCTACCGCCCCCAAGAATTGATGTTCGGTTAGATGTCCTTCGTAAGCATCCCCCGCTTGGTTATCCCTCGCGAGTTCCAGTGCGCGGCGGCGGACCGCCGCGCCAATTGCCGTGGGAAGCAGCACCACGATGCCATCTTCCGTTCGCGAGACGGGCCACCGCTCGAGGCTCGTCCAGTTGATAGTTTCGTTCCGCAAGAGCTGCGGATCGATGCGCGAGAAGTCGAAAGGGAGAAGGTCGAACGGTTCCACACCGATCGCGCGCAGTTCCGCCTCGGTGAAGGTGACAGCTGCGCATGCACGTAGTGCCTTCGCGGTATCGAACCGAAATCGGTCGCGCGCCTTGCCCTCACCAGCTTGGTAGCGTCGCAGTCCTGCTCGCTCCGCCACCGCCTCGCCAATTGCCAACAACGCGTTTGCCTGACGCATTCCGTGCTGGGCCCATTCGTGACCATCTGCGATTGCGCTGTTGAGCGCAGAGAGACAGCTCTGGGTATAGGCGGCGTTCGCTTCCCAGGTTCCTTCGAGGATGCGGAAGTCGCCGGCCCCTGTGGTGATGTTGGAGACGAAGACGTCTTCGGAGGGATCCTCCAGACGCCATACGGCCCCGCGCGCGAGGTCATTATTGAGGAAGTCGCGGATCCGCGCAGCCGAGGGTTCTTCTTGTCCACCGCAGTGTGCAGCCGCCAAGTGGGCGAGCACTTCCAGTCGAAGGATACCGCCTTGAAGGCTGGGATCGAGCATAAGCCCTGCGACCATGCCGCAAGTTGCGTTTCGATCGAGCTTGCGCAGCCGTCGGCACAGCCGCTCATGCGTTGCCGTTAGAGATTCGATATCGAGGACCGCTCCCGCCGTCGCCATTGCTTCCAGTTCCATGCCACGTAGATGGCTGGGCTTGTCGCGTTAGGCAATCGGACACGCTCGTCCGGTAATATAGCTACGGTATACTACCCGACTCCTGACATGATTGACGCCGAGGAAAGTCGACGTGCGCACGCAGGGAATTCCGGGGTTGTTGCGGTTATGTAAAATGAATGCAGATCACAGCCCTCCAACGCTTGCTTCGCGCCGCACAATCGTATACCGCAAGCGCGATGCGCCAGGTTCGCTTCCTGTTTTTGTTGATACTGCTGGTAGTCTCGCATGGCGGGCTGCCTGGGGCGATTCCGCATCTCGAAGCGGCTCATGCGCATGATACGGTTAGTGCAGCGCACGCGCATGACCACAGATCCGCAGATGTGGTCGAGGTTGAGCCGCAATCGGACGCATTTGCTTCGGACGAGCTTGTCCCACATGCTGCGTCTCACTCGCATGGCTCTATCACTTTGCCAGATGACGCTGCGCTTGTGCCGAATGGCACGCTTTCGAGGGTTCTTCTGCGTCCTGGCGAATCTGCCCCCCTCGTCGGCTATCCGTCGGCCCCTCTGACGCAACCGCCTTCAGCCTGATCTCTGAATTCGGCCCGGTTTTCGGGCTGCTTTTCGTTCAGATGATCAGGAGTAATTTATCATGCACGTGTCCACGCGTGCCGCCCTTTTGGCGGCCACGTTGCTGTGGGCGAACGCGGCATCAGCCCAAACGTTCACCCTAGAAGAGGCCGTCCGAAACGCGGTCGCTCACTCACCCCAAGGCGAAGCGGTCGCCGCGCGCCTCGATGTTCTGGATGCGGCCAGAGCAGCTGCCGACACCCGGCCTGCGCCGTCCATTGATGGGACAGTAGAGAACATCGGGACGCCCGGCTTCTCACAGTGGCAGGTCGACGGAACCTACAACCAGCGCATTGAGCGTGGCGGCAAGCGCGCTGCCCGGGTCGGCGTGGCCATGGGTGACATCGAATTGGCTGAAGCCGAGGCCCTGGTCAGGCGCCTGGATCTCGCGCGCGAGGTTCAGGAGCTGTATGTCGAGGCCCAATCCGCCGCGCTGACCCTTGAGCTGGCCAAGAGCAGGGTCGAGATTGCCGAGACGCTCGCCAAGGAGGTCCAGCGAAGGGTCGACGAAGCACGCGATCCTCTGTTTGCCGGCACACGCGTCCGCACGCAGTTGGCAGAGGCCCGTGTAGACCTCGGTCTGGCCGAGCACGCCTACACGGCGGCCTTGGCACGCTTGGCCCTGCTGACCGGCGGTGATCCCGAAGGGATGGACGTCGTGACTACCGGCTTTCTCGATCCATCAGAGGTCGTAGTCGGGCCGGTCGATCTGACGCCGGTCGATCTCGCGGTATTCGAAGCACGCCGCGATCGTGCAGACGCGAACTATCGACTTCAGCGGGCCAATTCTCGCACCGACCCAACCGTCTTCGCTGGACCACGTGTCTTCGGCAACGGGGATGTTGCTCTCGTTGCCGGGTTCTCACTGCCCCTTCCTAATCGCGCTCTGAACCGTGCCAATATCGATCGCGCAGCTGCGGAGCAGCGGCAGGTCGAGGCCGACCTGGGCGTGGAGCGGTTCGAGCTTCGGCGACGGATCGCATTGGCCGCTGAGCGTGTCGAAGAGGCCCGTCATGAGGCCGAAGCGATACAGGAGGCGGTCGTTCCTGGAGCGGAACAGACGCTCCGGGAGGTGAGGGCTGGCTACAATCGGGGAGGGTTTACCTTCCTCGATGTGTCCCTCGCCCAGACGGCCTTGCACGACGCCCGGGTGCGGTTCGTCGACGCTCTGGCGGAATATCATCAGGCCAAGGTCGATTACGATCGACTGACTGGCCGCTTCATCGAAATTGTTGGGGGATACTGATCATGCGCAAGACGCATTTCTTCCTTGCTGCCTTGTGCGCAGTGACACTTAGCGCCTGCGGGCAATCTGACGGCAATCCGGAGTCCACCGAGGAACAGGCCGCGGCGGAAGGGGATTACGAGCGCGGGCCCCATAACGGCCGGATGCTCCGGGATGGCGAATTCGCCATCGAAGTCACGGTATTCGAGGACGGCGTGCCTCCGGAGTATCGTCTCTACGCCTACCGTGATGACGAACCGGTCGATCCCAAGACGGTCCGCGCGCGGGTCATGATCACCCGTTTGGATGGTGAGAAGACGACCTTCGAGTTCGAACCGGAACAGGATTACCTGCGTGGCCAGGGTGTTCTCATCGAACCGCACAGCTTCGATGTGGTTGTGGTGGCCAACGAAGGCGACACTTCCCATCGGTGGGCGTTCGAGTCCTATGAAGGCCGTGTCCAGATCGCTGACGAGGCAGCACGCGCGGCCGGGATTCGAACCGAAACGGTCGGGCCGCAGCAGATCGGTGAAACTATCGAGATCATCGGCCGTGTCGAGCTCGATCCTTCGGGGAGTGCCGAAGTAGGCGCCAAGTTCCCCGGCCCCGTGGTCTCACTGCACGCCAATCTCGGCGATCGCGTTTCGCGAGGTGCGTTGCTTGCGCGGGTGGAGAGCAGTTCGTCGCTGCAGACTTACTCGATATATGCGCCGATCTCGGGGGTTATCACCCAGCGGGACTCCAATGTCGGCGACATTGCCGGCAGCGACCCGATTTTCGTCATCTCCGACCCATCGCGCACTGTCGCCACGTTCCCGATCTTTCCACGAGACATCGAGCGGGTGCGTCCCGGACAGGCGGTTCAGATACGAGGCCTGGAAGGCCACCGTGCACAGGGTTCCCGCATCCGGGATTTCCTGCCGTTGGCGGAAGTCAGCAGCCAGGCGGTCACCGCCCGGGCGTCGCTGCCGAACAGGGACGGTTTCTGGCGTCCTGGAATGGCCGTCAGAGGCTTGGTCTCGGTCGATCAGCGGCGGGTTCCTCTCGCCGTTCGGACGGATGCCATTCAGCAGTTCCGCGATTTTCGGGTCGTTTTCGCCAAGATCGGCGAGACCTACGAGGTTCGGATGCTCGAGCTTGGCCAGGAAGGTCCTGAGTGGACCGAGGTCCTCGGCGGCATCGAGGCGGGCACCGTCTACGCATCCGAGAACAGCTACGTGATCAAGGCCGATATCGAGAAGTCGGGCGCGAGCCACGATCACTGAGGAGCGCGATTCCATGTTAGAGAAGATAGTCGAGCTGTCGATCAGACAGCGTTTCGCAGTGCTTGCGGCGGTATTCATTTGCGCCGCCGTGGGCATCTACAGTTTTGGCCGGCTCAAGATCGACGCCGTGCCGGACATCACCAATGTCCAGGTGCAGATTAACACGTCCGCGCCGGGATTCTCTCCGCTCGAAGCCGAGCAACGCATCACTTATCCGGTAGAAACCGCGATCGCGGGGCTTCCGGGCCTTTCATATACGCGATCTGTTTCTCGTTACGGACTCAGCCAGGTCACGGTCGTCTTCGAGGACGGGACGGATATCTATTTCGCCCGGCAGTTGGTCAACGAACGGCTTCAAGGGGTCCGCTCGACCCTGCCGGAAGCGGTTGAGCCTGAGCTCGGCCCCATCGCGACCGGCCTTGGCGAGATCTTCATGTATACCGTGGAGGCCGAGCGAGGTGCGATCAAGCCAGATGGGTCGCCCTATACCGCGCAGGACCTGCGGACGCTTCATGATTGGGTCGTCAGGCCACAACTGCGAACGGTTCCGGGCGTGACCGAGGTCAACTCGATCGGCGGCTACCGCAAGGAATACATCGTTGCGCCTCTTCCGGAAAGGCTGGCCGGTTTCGGCCTGACCGTGGAGGATGTGATCGATGCCCTCGAGAACAACAACGCCAACGTCGGCGCTGGCTATGTCGAGAGGTCCGGATCTCAATACCTGATCCGCGTTCCCGGGCAGGCCGAGGGCGAACGCGACCTGTCCGGAATCATCGTCGACTATCGTGACGGCGTTCCCATTCGGATCGCTGATGTGGCGGACGTCGAGATCGGATCCGAGATCCGCAATGGCGCAGCCACGAAGGATGGCCGCGAGGTCGTCCTCGGCACGATATACATGCTGGTCGGTGAGAATGCCCGTGATGTCAGCGTTGCGGTGGCCGAACGCTTGGAGGAAGTGAACCGTTCGCTCCCTGGCGGCGTGGTGGCCAACACCGTATACGACCGCTCCGAACTGGTCGAGGCGACCGTGTCCACGGTCGAGAAGAACCTCGCCGAAGGTGCGCTGCTGGTGATCGTCGTTCTGTTCGTCCTCCTGGGCAACTTCCGGGCCGCACTCATTACCGCTGCCGTTATACCGCTATCCTTCCTCCTGATGATCACGGGGATGGTCGAGAACAACGTTTCCGGCAATCTCATGAGCCTTGGCGCCTTGGACTTCGGTCTGATCGTCGATGGGGCGGTCATCATAGTGGAGAACTGCCTGCGGCGCTTTGGTGAGGCCCAGCATTCTCTCGGAAGACTGCTGAATCGCGATGAGCGGTTCAAACTGGCGGCCCGCGCATCGGCGGAGGTGATCAAGCCGAGCCTCTTCGGCATCCTGATCATCACCATCGTCTACGTCCCGATCTTCGCTCTGGAAGGGGTCGAGGGTAAGACGTTCCACCCGATGGCCATCACGGTCGTGATGGCGCTCACAGCCGCCATGGTCCTCTCCCTGACCTTCGTCCCAGCCGCGGTCGCGACTTTCGTAACGGGCAAGGTCGAGGAGAAGGAGACGCGGGTCATGAGGGCTGCGAAGTCGGGCTATCAGCCCATGCTCGATTTCGCCTTGCGTTCACGCAAGGTGGTGCTCGCTGGAGCGGTTGCCTTGGTGGTCCTTGCCGGGTTCGGCGCCAGTCGGATGGGTTCGGAGTTCATCCCGAACCTGGATGAGGGAGACATCGCGCTGCACGCGCTACGTATTCCCGGGACGAGCCTCAGCCAGGCCGTCGCCATGCAGACCGCGTTGGAGAACCGGATCCGCACCTTCCCGGAGGTCGATCAGGTATTTGCGAAGATCGGCACGGCGGATGTCGCGACCGATCCCGTGCCGCCATCGGTGGCGGACACCTTCGTCATCATGAAGCCTAGGGAGGACTGGCCCGACCCCAGGAAGCCCAAGGAGCAGCTCGTCGCTGAGATGAACGAGGCGGTCCAGCAGGTGCCGGGCTCGCGCTACGAGTTCCTCCAGCCGATCCAGATGCGCTTCAACGAACTGATCGCAGGCGTTCGTTCCGATGTCGCGATCAAGGTCTTCGGAGACGATCTCGACCAGCTCGCCGCCGTTGCGGCCGAAGTCGAGGGAGTGGTCTCTTCGATCGAGGGATCTCAGGATGCCCAGACCGAGCAGGTGACAGGGTTGCCGTTTATTCAGGTGCTCCCTGATCGTGTGCGTCTGACCCAGCTCGGTTTGAACGTCGATGATGTCCAGACCGTCGTATCGACCGCGATCGGCGGCGCGGAGGCTGGTCAGATCTTCGAAGGCGACAGGCGTTTCGATATCGTCGTCAGGTTACCCGAGGAGATGCGCCAGGATCGGCAGGTTCTCGAACGTCTTCCCATCGCTCTCCCAGGTGGTGGATCGGTCCCGTTGACGGAAGTGGCGACGATCGAGAACGTTCAGGGCCCAAATCAGATCAGTCGCGAATCCGGTAAGCGTCGAGCTGTCGTCACCAGCAACGTGCGGGGCAGAGACCTCGGGTCCTTCATCGCCGAGGCTCAGCAACGGATCGACGCTGAAGTCGATCTGCCCGAGGGCTATTGGATCGACTACGGCGGAACCTTCGAACAGCTGGAGTCGGCCAGTGCTCGGCTGCAGGTCGTCGTCCCGATTGCCCTGCTGCTGATCTTCGGCCTGCTGGTCGCTCTGTTCCGCTCGGTGAAGGACGCTCTGGTTGTCTTCTCGGGAGTGCCGCTGGCCCTGACCGGAGGTGTCGCTGCGCTCATGCTGAGAGGGATTCCGTTCTCGATCTCGGCAGGCGTCGGCTTCATCGCCTTGTCGGGCATTGCGGTGCTGAATGGCGTGGTGATGCTGACCTTCATTCGCCAACTGATGGATGAGGGTAGGCCGCTCGACATTGCAATCAAGGAGGGCGCCATGGCCCGGCTGAGGCCTGTCCTCATGACGGCCTTGGTCGCCAGTCTCGGGTTCGTCCCGATGGCCCTGAATGTCGGACTCGGTTCGGAGGTGCAGCGGCCGCTCGCGACGGTGGTGATCGGCGGCATCGTATCGGCGACGGCCCTGACGTTGCTCGTCCTGCCTGCCCTTTACCGGGCGGTCCGTGGCGACCGAGCGGAGGTGTCAACCGCCGACGACACCGAAACACCCCCCAGTATTCAAACTGCAGGCTGAAGACGGTCGGGCCGTCCGCGTGGAGCGATCCCGCAGGCGGTCCTCCCCTGCAATCGGAGAAATAGATGATGCAACTGACGAAGAAACTTCCGGCCCAGACACTGACGCGCCTGTTCGCGCTGTTGGCTGTTCTGCTGATATTCCTCGCTTCCGGAGCCGAGGCCTGGGCCCACAATGTCGCAGAAGGCGACAAGGGCTATATCCAAGAAAGCAGCGGCACGCTGATCCTGCCCTTCATCTACCTGGGTGCCAAGCACATGGTCACCGGCTACGATCACCTTCTTTTCCTCTTCGGTGTGATCTTCTTCCTCTACAGGCTGAAGGACGTCGGAATCTATGTGACGCTTTTCGCGATCGGCCATTCCACCACTCTGTTGTTCGGCGTCCTGACCGGTATTTCTGCCAACGCCTATCTCATCGATGCCATCATCGGCCTGTCCGTGGTCTACAAGGCGATGGACAACCTTGGAGCCTTCCAGCGCTGGTTCGGTTTCCAACCCAGCACCAAGGCGGCGACGCTCGTCTTCGGGTTCTTCCATGGCTTCGGTCTGGCCACGAAGATCATCGAGTTCGATATCGCGGAAGACGGTCTCGTTCCCAATCTTCTCGCATTCAACGTGGGAGTGGAGATCGGGCAGCTTCTCGCACTCGGCATGATCCTTATCCTGATGGGATTCTGGCGCCGGACGGGAAGCTTCATGCGCCACGCCTTCGCAGCCAACACCGTTCTCATGGCCGCCGGCTTCATGCTCGTCGGTTACCAGCTCGTCGGCTTTGCCGTCGCCTGAATTCTTGCATTCTGGAGTATAAGATATGTTCAATTCCCAACGTCCCTCGTCCAATGATCTACCGACCACCCGGCAGTTGCTGAAGGCCACGGGTATCGCTGTCGTCGCGGCGGGCACGCTTCTCGTGACTGTGGTGCTCCCATCTGAATACGCGATCGATCCGACCGGAGTAGGTCGGGTCCTCGGCTTTGCTGAAATGGGCGAAATCAAGCAGCAGCTTGCTGCGGAAGCGGCGGCCGATGAGCAGAACGCTGCGGGAGCAGAGGTCCGCTCGATAGCCGTTGCGCCGGACTCCGAAGGAGAGGCGGAGGGTCGTCAGGATATCACCGAGTTGACACTTGCTCCTGGCGAGGGGGCAGAAGTCAAGGCGGTAATGTCCGATGGCGCTTCTCTGCGGTATGAATGGTCTGTCGCAGGTGGACACGTCAACTACGACACGCACGCCGACGCACCGGGCGTTTCCTACCACGGCTATGATAAGGGTTGGGAGTCGACGGGTGAGTCCGGGACGCTTGTCGCCGCGTTCGATGGCAGCCATGGTTGGTTCTGGCGTAATCGATCGGGGGGAACGGTCACCGTAACCCTCAGGACGGAAGGCGCCTATGCCGAGATCAAGCGCGTCGTGTGATCATCCCGAACTGGGTCGCGACGGGCCTTGACCTGGCTTGGCTTGGATACGGAGGACTGTTCGCGGCCGCGTTCGTCGCCGCGACGGTCCTTCCGGCCCAGTCGGAGGTCGTGTTGGCCACCATGCTGACGTCCGGACGCTATGAACCCTCTGTGCTTCTCCTGACCGCGACCTCGGGAAACGTCTTGGGTTCGGTGCTCAATTGGTATTTGGGGCGCAATCTCGCGCGGTTCAGAAACGCAGCGTGGTTCCCGTTTTCCTCTGCATCTATGGACAAGGCGGAAGCGCGCTTCTCTCGATACGGCCATTGGATTCTGCTTTTTTCCTGGGTTCCCGTGATCGGCGATCCGCTGACATTGGTCGCCGGAGTCTTGCAGGTCCGTTTTCTCATCTTCGTGGTCATCGTGATTGTCGCCAAGTTCATGAGATATGCTGTTCTCGCGGCATCGATTCTGGGTTGGGCGCTGTAGGCCCGTGGAGAATTCGAAATGTTGAGTATTCTGACCAATAGAACCTATCGGCACCTGCTCGCGGCGCAGGTCATCGCGCTGGTGGGGACGGGCCTCGCGACGGTTGCGTTAGGTCTTCTGGCCTACGAGATTGCCGGAACGGATGCGGGCGCGGTGCTCGGCACGGCGCTGGCGATCAAGATGGTCGCTTACATCGGGATCGCACCGGTCGTCGGTGCCTATGCCGATCGCTTGCCGCGTAAGACCCTATTGGTAGCGATGGATGTGATCCGCGCTGTCGTCGCGATAGCGCTGCCTTTTGTCGATGCGGTATGGCAGATCTACCTGCTGATCTTCTTGCTTCAGTCGGCCTCGGCGGCATTCACACCGACCTTCCAGGCGACCATCCCGGACATCCTCCCGGACGAGGAGGAATATACAACTGCGCTGTCGCTCTCGCGTCTCGCCTACGATCTGGAAAGCCTGCTCAGCCCGATCCTCGCCGCCGCTCTGCTGACGGTGATCAACTTCCACTGGCTGTTCGCGGGCACCTCGGTCGGCTTCGTGATTTCCGCCATGCTTGTCGTCACCTCCGCTCTGCCGCATCGCCAGGCAGCGAAGAAGATTGTCGAGAGCGTTTGGCGCAAGACCACGCGTGGCGCGCGGATTTACCTCAGGACACCGCGTTTGGTCGGACTATTGGCAGTGACGCTGGCAGCTGCGGCTGGGAGCGCCATGGTGATCGTGAACACCGTGGTCATCGTGAAAGGCATGGGCCGCTCAGAGGAGGACGTCGCACTCGCGCTCGCAGCCTATGGAGGAGGGTCGATGCTGGCAGCGCTGATCCTCCCTCGGGTTCTGCGCTCGATCTCCGACCGCTCGGTGATGATCGCAGGTGCGTTCTTGCTAACCGCCACGCTGTCGGTCTTCGCGATGATGACGCTGGGAACCGCCGGGTTGATCGCCTGGCCGTTCCTCCTAGGCGGTTGGTTGGTCTTGGGCGTGACGTATTCGCTCAGTGTAACGCCTGGCGGCAGGCTGTTGCGTCGCTCTTCGAACGAAGGGGACAGGCCGGCGCTGTTCGCGGCGCAATTCGCCCTCAGCCATGTTTGCTGGCTTCTCGCTTATCCGGTGGCTGGGCAGATCGGCGCGAACTCGGGTATGGGCGTTGCTTTCTTGGCGCTGGCAGCGATTGCGGCGATCGGCGCCATCTCGGCGTTGTGGCGCTGGCCCAAGGTTGATCCCGAAGAAATCGCTCATGAACACCCTGAACTTCCGTCCGATCATCCGCATTTGTCGCGGCAGTTCCCGGGTGAGCATAGGCATGCTTTTGTGATTGACGAGTTGCACGGACGTTGGCCCGGACGCCCTTGAGGAGGATGCCAGCTAGTTGGCAGCTTCGGACAGGAAAGTCGCGAGCCTCTCCACGGCCCCTCGCTCGGCTCGGTAGGTGACTGACCGCCCTTCCTTCGTCGAAGAGACGAGGCCTGCGTTTCGCAATACCGACAGGTGCACCGAAGTGTTGTTGGGCATGGTGTCCGTCTGCTCGGCAACCTCGCTGGACGTGATGCCGTTCGCCGCTCGCGCTATGGCCAGGAATATCTCCAGCCGGGTTGGCTGGGCCAGGGCACTGAGTTTCGCGACGGCATCCATCTTTTCCATTCTCCTGCAGATAGCGTCAGCGATCCCTACCGACAAGTTAATTCAATAATTCATTACCTATTGAAGTATTTTCTGTTCATGCTATGTGCCGTGTCACGAGGCGCTGGTAGGTCCGGCGCGGAACGTGGGGAGCGGTGCGATGAGCGATACCGCAGAATTCGAAATCGACCCTTATTTCGAGCAGGCCCCGGTGGACTGGGCGCTCGATCCTCTCGAGGACAGGAGTGGAGGCATGGTGGCTGTTCACCGCGTCGCGCTCGTTCGGATCGCATGCGTGGCTGCAGAGACCGGGGCGAGAATGCAGCGGGACGGCTTGGCGGAGGATCCGGTCGGCTGGATGGTCTCGCCGCTCGAGCTCTTCGAAGGCCGCGCGCCGATCGAAGCCTGCATGGAGCGCAGCGCCTGCTCGAAGGCGATCCTCCTTCACGGCTTGGGTCTCGGCCTCGACGCCGATCCGGCAGTCATCGATCGATTGCTCTTCGATCATTCGGCATCCTTGGGGACCGGACGTGGCTGAACCGGCGCAGTCCGACATCCGGCAGCTCCGCCGTGTCGATCTTCATGTAGGCGAAACAGGCTTCGGGGATCCGGACGATCCCCAACGTGTCGCGGCCGTTCTGGATGTGGAGACCACCGGGCTCGACCCTGAAAGCGACAGGGTCATCGAACTGGCGGTGCGACGCTTCAGGTATGATCCCGGCGGGCACATTACCGAGATCGGTCGGGCGTGGTGCTGGCGCGAGGATCCCGGCGTCACGCTGCCCGAAGACATCACCCGGATCACCGGCATCACGGATCAGGACCTGATCGGTCGGCGGATAGACGACCGGGTCGCGACCGATATCATATCGTCTGCCGATGTCGTCATCGCCCACAACGCCGCGTTCGACCGTCCCATGGTGGAGAAGCGCCTCACCGACCTGCCGATCAAGCAGTGGGCCTGCTCGTGCGTGGAGATCGACTGGGCCGCCGCTGGCTTCGAAGGCCGTTCGCTTGGTTGGCTCTGCGCGCAAGCAGGATGGTTCTATGATGCGCACCGAGCGCAGGGGGATGTGGATGCGCTCATCCAGCTCCTGCGCCATGAGCGGACCGATGGACGGCCGCTGCTCTACGAGCTCGATGGCAGCTCTTCGTGCGAAAGCTTCGTTATCGAAGCGGTCGGCTCGGCCTTCTCGACCAAGGATGCTCTGCGGATGCGCGGCTACCGCTGGGATCCGAAGGCACAGGTCTGGTGGCGTGAGGTCATGGAGTTCCGCCTTCTCGAGGAACAGGCGTGGTTGGCCAGCGAAGTCTACGCGAGCGGAAAGGGAGCACGAGCCCTCGGCCCCCGGCTCACGCGGCGAGACGCATATAGCCGCTATCGACTCGATGGTGCGGATTGATCGATGCCCAGAAAAAGCAGCTCAGGAGGACCGAATATGGCAAGGAAGCTGACCCAGCGGAAGACTGCCGGCAAGCACGTCACGAAAGCGACGCTGCCGGACGGCCTGTTGAACCCCGCACCGGTTCCCTACAAGGTGGCGGACACCAGCATTACGGCCCTGCAGGTGTATCACAATCCCGATCGCCGACCGTCGGGCGACGGTCCCTGGAACAACGAGGCAGACAAGGTCTCCTGGATCGACAACGAGACCGGCCTCGGCTGCATCATGCTTCGCCAGAAGAACGGGACGATCTCTGGCTATGTGGGGGTGAACCCCGAGCATCCGCTCTTCGGCTATGAGGCGGACGCCGTGCCGGTCGGTGTTTCCAACACGGTCCATGGCGGCGTGACCTACGGCAAGGCATGCGAGGTCAACCGGTTCGAACGGCGAGCCCACGGCAAGCCGCGTCTGGAACGCTACACGGTTTGCCACACGACTTGGGTCAGGACGGTGCAGGACTATCGCACGGTGCAGACCACCGAGGACGAGTTCCACGAGGATCTGTGGTGGCTGGGTTTCGATACCGATCATCCGGGCGACCTCGTTCCGGGCGGTCGATACGGCGAAGGTCGCAAGGGTGACGTCTATCGCGATCAGTCCTTCGTCTACGAGAACTGCATCGAACTGGCGCGCAAGTTGAAGTCGCTGATCGAGGACGGTCAGGCCGGAGATACGCCGATCCGCGAGCCACTCGGCCTTCCGGCTCCCGCCGAGCGCAAGGGTGAGTGATGGTCAGCTCGTTTCACCCTTTTGGTGCCGGCGAGGAACGCTACGGCGATGATCGGCATCCCGATCTACCCTGGGGATACTGGATGGTTTCGAGCGGATCGGTGCCGGGAGAACCACCCCTGGTCGATGAGGACGGCCGGGAATGGGGATCGGTGCGCGAAGCATTCTGGGTCCATCGCCTCGGACTGCCTTCCATCCATTCTGGTTGGATGAGCGGAATCATGGAATTCATGGCGAGCTACCTCGCTATTGCCGACGGTCGCTTCGTCGCGCCGGAAGAGCGGGTCCGTGACATCTTCCTAGGCGATGGACACCTCGACCAGTTCTTCAGGGCCTACCTGCTGGCTGCCGGGCTGGTGAACGACACGGACGGCCGACCGACGCCTGAAGGGCGCTCTGTATTGCTGATGCTGATTGCTACGCGCACACGTGAGGATGCTGCGGAGGATGTAGGTCTTGATTGGATTATCGCGAACCGGGCGGTCGCAGGTAATTCCGAACGAAGGGAAGCTGCCGAGCAAGTGGGAAGGCGGGAGCGCGTCGCAGCACGCATGGCGCATCGTTTCGCTACCGATACGATCGGCGACGACCCGGTGGTGAAGCTGATCGGATTGCGGATCACCCGCGAGATTCCAGTCCGCAGCACCCTGTGGACGATGGCTTGGCCTGATGGCGACCGTCTCGCGCGCGACCGCTTCTACCTCTGGCTGCTCGAGCGCATCGATCGCTGGGATGAATGGAGCGAGATGGTCAGCCGTGATGGCGCTCGCGCCTTGACCGAACATTTCATGAAGCTGGCGTTCTGTGATCGGTTCCAGAGCCATACGAGATGACTTTTCCCCGCCTGTTCGGGTGGGCTCATTCGACACCAGTCGTTGGGCGTTCATGGGCGCTTGAGGTTGACGCGTATATCCCCCGTTAGAATGCCTCTACTCCACGACGAGATGATGTCTCTGTCGTCGAGCCAAGCGACCAGTTCGAGGTTCTCCACGGTCGGATTGAGGTATGGTGTGTGATAGCCCTTCCTGATCCGAGAATACGGTTCTGGAAGAGCGGACAGTATCTCCCGCACAGTGTCGTCCAGCAAAGATTTGGCGGCCTTATTGAGTAGCGAAACCTGTGATCGAACCGGCCCTGCGTTCTCGATGAGGAGCCTGGCCTGATCCGCTGAAAGCTCGGGGAGTGGCCGGTCCACCCTCTCGAGGATGGGGGCGATCACCGCCGCTCTTCCCGGCGTGTTCGGCAACGACGCCAAGTCCATCGATTTGATCAGCGTGTGACGTTGCGCGTCGTTGATCTCCGCCTTGACGAGCTCCTCCCGGTAATCATCATCGATCGAGATGTCGGTCTTGCCTGCCAAGAACGTCTCGATATTGCTGGCCAGGAAGGAGATCTGAAGGTCGCGATCTCCCGCGAGCGCCTCGAACGTGTCCTTCGCGAATACAATTTTCTGCTCTTCGATTAGTATCTGCGACTTCTCATGCCCGATCCCCTCCGGAAAAGCCGTGAAAGGCCGCGGAAGCGCTGCGACGTAGTCCCGATAGGCTTCCTCTTTTAGCGAACCTGCATTCAGGAGGAAGCTTCGCAGACCGGCGGCGCCGTCATCTTCCGGTATGGGATCTTGCAGAATTGTGGCCCGCACCTCGTCGCGATCGAGGTAATCGGCGAGTTGCTCCTTTTCGTAGCCTTCCGCATCCATGAAGGCGAGACAGTTGGACCATGTCGGTTGGATGCGTCCTAGGTTGAACAGCTTCGGGACCCATCGCGCCGGGACGTTTTCGAGCTTGGGGATGAAGGTGGTTTGGCGCGTCAGGAAATGTTCAACGGCCTCCTCGTCAACATCGTCCCTATTGATAATCGCCAACAGGGCGTCTGGGCTCTCCTCGGTGTTGCCTTTGAGTTCCAACAGGACCTTGCCGAGGTAGACGGCGAAGTCGCGCTCAACTCTCTCCGACAGAGGCGTGTTACTAACCGCCCTCAGCGTAGTGTAGTTGCTGGATCGCAACCCCTCGACGTTCTTCTCGCCCAGCAGTTTTTCGTAGGCGTAGGCCAGGTTCTCGAAGGACAATTCGAAGAATCCTCTTTCGAACATGTGACGCAGGACGACCTGATGCGACTCGATGGACGAGAGGTCCTCGACTGCCATGCCGAGGCTTTCGAGGCGTATGGGATCGAGTTCCGGCACCTCCGCGAGAATCTTCGGGAGGTTCTCCGTCACGAACCGAGGGAATTCGTCGAACCGCGTGGCAAGTTTCCCTAATCGCCTTTTGGACAGCGAGTTCAGCACGCGGGTGACGTGGGAGATGTTCCGCTCACTGGAGATGACCGCCGGGACGAAGCCGTTCCACCTTGCTGAGAGGGCGTCGAGCAACGACGGGACCCCGGTTCCGCTGGCATAGTAGACATCGAGGAAGTTTTCGGCCTTTTCGAAGTTGGCCGACATGAACTCCAGAAGTTTCGTGATTTGATCGGCGTATCGGTCGGGATCGGCCAAGAGGCAATCTACTAGAGCGACGTTCAGCACGTAGCTTTGCCGGAAGTCGTCGTCCCTCATGGCTGCGGCGACCTCCGTCGGGTTGTCGATCGGAAAGTCCGGCTCGGGGGTGGTGAAGGCGCGGATCTGGATGAGGAACCTGTTGTCGTCAGGAGACAGGCGACCGGAATGGAACAGCGAAGTGTATTGATAGTAGGTATCATCCAAATGACCTTCGAGGATCAGGTAGCGCGCCAGCGCACCGTTCTCCCCGAACGGAGAGAAGAGCTCATCCAGCCTATCGGCGTTCGAACGCAGAAGATTCTCGAACCTGCTCGTCCTTAATGAAGCGATCTCGGCGCGCAGAGTTCGGATGCGGCGCATGGTGTCGTTCCGAGTATCGTGCGCCTTCGCTTTGATGGCCGACTTCCGCTCCTCGTAGGTATTGTCTGGATCGACACGGTGCTGAAGTTCGGAGATGTCGCACCTTTGGTTCTGGTTGTAGACCCGTGCGATTATGTTAGGCGCGACCACCAACTCGTCGAAGCCGTCGTGTCCGGTTAGATCGGATAGCGAAACCATCACGCTATGGTTCAGGCCAACGCTCAGCGTATTTGCCGGCAGTATCTCGATGAGCTCCATCGCGTAGATCTGCCGCAACTGCCTCAAGTCCGCAGCGACCTGTCGCTCGCCGAACTCGAGCAGGGTTTCGAGTTGCGTAATCTCATCGCGCTTTGCCGCCTCTCCCTCCGCAACGAGTTTCGGCTTGCCGCCCAACAGGTGGGCGAGATTCCCTTCGCTGCGATGCAGTCGTTCGAAGTCCCTAGGATACACGTTCTTGTAGATCAGGATGGCCAGCAGCTTGTTGGCGTCCAGGAGATTGTCCTCGTCGCTCTCGATGTTGGCCGAGTAGATCGCGTATTCGTTGAAGACGTTCTGGATAAGCCTCAGGTCGTCGAGGTGGCGCGACACCTCGCGCAGGAACTGGCGATCGAGCCTCTCGTCGAGATCCAACCTCTCTCCCTGCTGCAGCACCATGTCGATGGAGTTCGAAGTGTTGATGATCGGGATGACCGGGATGATGAATTCGAAGAACTTCGTTCGATCCGTGTTCGCGAACATGTCGTCACGCAGCGCGTAGAGGAAACGGACTCTGCGCTTCACGCCCGCGTTCTCGTTTACCAAGCTGTTGATCTCCCTCAGGGTCACGAAAATCTCGGCGTTGTCGAACCGGTCCAGATCCTCAATGATCACGAGATCGTGGTCCGTTGACTGGAAGAAGTAGATGATCTCGTCGAGGTGGCGGTTCAGGATCGATTCGAGGTCGTCGGAGGCTGGCCGGAGCTCCGCGTCCTTGAGCGAGATGCTCTTCAACGATAGGCCGAAGCTGGCGACGTAGAGGTGATGGATGGTCGCCCAAAGGAACGCTGTCGCGAATGCGAAGCTTGCTAGGTTGCGCCAGTTTTCGAGCGCCAATGGAACGAAGAAGCTGCCGTCAACGACTGTCGAGGTCTGCGAGAGGACGTGCCAGAGCGCGATCAGGCCGATGGTCATGAAGATCGAGACGAAGGTGGCCGAGAGGCCTGGTGACCTGATCCGCTTGAACCGTGAGAGGGGTAGCTTGTCGGCGTCCTCCCCATAGAGCATCTGTTGGAGGATGCTTCGCTCGATTTCCTGCCGGCTTACCTTCTCGATTTGGGAACCGGCTTCGGGCAGGAAGGCCGCCAACGATATATGAAGCGCCTTGCGGTTATAGTTCTTAAGGAAAGTCTGTATGATGCTGCTCTTGCCCGATCCGTAGGGGCCGGTGAGCGCAATGTTTGAGACTTTGGGTCTGCTGAGCGCGTATTCGAGCGCCTCCGAGTAGACGCCGGATTTGTCCGCTTGGTCCGTCGGCGCAAGATCAACGAACTTCGACGGAGCTTCGACGGCTTCGTCCTCTCTCTCGATAGCCGCGGCGATACCCGACAGCTTGTCGGCCGACCATTCGAGCGTCTTCTTGAGTATAATTTTCATCGTGCGACGATGTAGCACGACGAGGCCTTGCGCAAATGGTCGCGTCGGTTCTTGTCCCCGCGATCCGTTGCGGAACCTTCAGGTATTCAGGGGTTACATCAAAATTTGAGCAGTCTCTGCGCGCGAAATAGGCAAGACGAAAGGTCCCTCACTCTGCAAAAATGAGGGGCTCTTGGTGCAATCTGATAGGGAAGTGGAGGCCCGAGCCGGAATCGAACCGGCGTGCAAGGATTTGCAGTCCTCTGCGTAACCACTCCGCCATCGGGCCTCGCCCGGCCTCTCGGTCGGGAAGCGGCGCACTAGCGATTCTCGCGGGCAAAGGCAATCGCCTCGTCGCGCCTTACGTAACGTCAGTCTGGACGCGTGACGGGATCGGCGCAATGACCCTGCGCATGAGCATTGCCAACCTCCTCGATCCGATCACTGCAGCAGGCGGCGAAACGCGCTTTTCCGGGCTCGACCACTGGATGCAGGGCCGCACGCTGTATGGCGGCGCCTCGGCGCTGATCGCCTATACCGCGGTCGCCCGCGCCTTTCCCGACCTGCCGCCATTGCGCGGCGCGCAGGTCGCCTTTGTCGCCCCGACCGGCCCCGAGGTCGAACTGCGGCGCGAGATCGTGCGGCAGGGCCGCAATGTCGCGCAGGTGCGCAGCGAGATCTGGTGCGAGGGGAAATGCACGCTCACCGCCTTCTGGTTGTTCGGCACCGAACGCGAGGCCAATGCGATACACGATGCCGCACCGGTCGCCGACTGGCCCGGACCGCCCGAGGAGGCGGAACCGGCGATGCACG
This sequence comes from Qipengyuania citrea, assembly GCF_024171405.1. Lineage (GTDB taxonomy): Bacteria > Pseudomonadota > Alphaproteobacteria > Sphingomonadales > Sphingomonadaceae > Qipengyuania > Qipengyuania profunda. The sequence goes on along the minus strand of NZ_JALJZT010000002.1, from coordinate 2,602,354 downwards.
GCAAGGGTCCTGCCTTCATCCAGAACAATTTCGAGATCCTCCGCGCGCAGGAGCAGCAGGGCCCCGGCGAACCGGTGGTGCGCCGCTGGGCGCGGCTGACCGATCGCGAGGGCCTCGATCCGGTGAGCGAGCTGATCCTGCTGGGCGATGTGCTGCCGCCGGGTGCAATGCGCGCGATGAAGCGCCCGGGGCCGATCAGTTCGGTCAACTGGTCGTTCAACCTGCTCGAACCCGCGCCCGCGACTCGCGACGGCTGGTGGATGAGCGAGAACGCCAGCCAGCACGCCGCGCATGGCTATTCCTCCGAAAGGTTGCGGCTGTGGAATGCCGATGGCAAGCAGGTGCTCGACGGGATGCAATGCGTGGCGGTGTTCGGCTGAGCCCGATCGGGGCGACAGTCGGGCGACAAGGGCGACACTGTGTCGCCCGCCATAGCGACGTCACATGACACTGTAATTACTAGATAATTCCGCCCCTATCGGTGGGCGACACTTCGGCGGGCACCCCCGCCCCCTCTTCGCCCGGATCGGCGGCTTCCTCGCCATGTTCGGGCCGGTCCCCTTCGGCCTCGGAGAGTGCCTCGCGCTCCTCTTCGGCATCGCCCCGCCAGTGCGGCGGCCCGCGTTCGACCCGATCCGCGAGCGCGGCCAGATCGCCGGTTTCGAAGGCTGCTTCGGGCAGGAAATCGTATCTGGGCTTGCGCACCAGGCCCTGGCGCATGGCGAGCAAGGCCAGCGTCAGCCGTTCGTCATAGCGGCGCGAGGTGCCGACCAGTTCGCCATTATAATAATGCGGCACTTCGACCCCGTTGAGCGCACGGTCGAGCGCCGCCTCGGCAAGCACATCGAAGCGCGCCGCGAAGGCCGCTTCCCAGGCCCTGTCGAAAGGCGTCCCGCGCAGCCGCGCGCGCAGCTTGTAGGCCGATTGCCGCCCCATCCCCACCGCGCGCGCTGCAGCGGAGACATTATGCGTCGCGGCAAGCTCGCGCAGGAAGGCGGCCTGCCGCACGGGCGTCCAGCCGCCATGGCGCGGGTCGGTGGAAGTGGCGGGGAGCGATGCAGGCGCGATGTCGTCACCGGCCGGCACGAAGGAGGAAGGGTGCGGTTGGTCTGTCATCCGCAAGGTTAAGACAAATTCGGCGCGTGTAGGAAAGGGGGTTTGGGTAAGGGCCGGGACGTCGTCGAGCACTACCTGGTTGGATGCAGGTCCGGGCCGGCTTGCGCGCTGCGCAGACGCCTGGCTTGCGGGGCAGCGCCCCACAAGCCAGGCCCGGGACAGGCCGCCGGCGCCTTTGATGCCGGCGCAGGATGCGAAGGTCTTATGGTGCCGGCCCGGTAACCGTCTGCTGCGCGGCCCCACCATCGCGAGCCATAATCTACGCGGTCTGCAGTTGGTTGAAATAGTTCACCAGATCGGTCGTCTGGCCGGTGGCCAGCGCATCCTGCACGGCTTGCTGCGACATGCCCGGTTCGAGCTGCGCGTTGTTCACATTGATGTCGAGGATCAGGCTGCCCGCCTGGTTATAGGCATCTGTCCAGGCGGCGACGGCTTCGTTCAGATCGTCGGCGACCGCCTGATAGTTGCACGCCTGTTCATCGGCGATGGCGGCCTGAATGTCGTTCACAGCATTCGTCACCTCGTTGTCGAGCGTCTGCCATTCCGCCTCGACATTTTCGAGGTTCGACTGCACGTCGGCCGTCTGCGCCGCGAAATCTCCATATTGTTTCGCCATGCCCTGGAGCACCGCGACGTCTTGGGTGAGCCCGGTGATCTGGGCCTGCTTCGCTTCGATCTCCGCTTTGTCCGCCTTGATCTTGATCGCATCGAGGGCGATGTACGTGGTGGCCACCGCAACGACAGGCCCGAGCACGATCCAGACGAGCGCCCCGGCAGGCCACGCAGCGATCGTGGCGACCACACCGAGGGTAAGCGCGATGCCGTCGGCGATAGCGAGACCAACGATGGCCGCGGTCAGCGATTTGATATCCGCCTTGAGCTGTTCGATCGCGGTGTTCAGATCATCGATCTTCTGCTGATCCGCCCCGGCGTCGGCCGACGATTTGTTCGCGATCGTCTGCAATTGTTGCGCCATATCCGGCACCTTGTTCTGGTAATTCTGCACGGCCGAGAGCGTGCCCGAGACGAAGGCAAGCACCAGCGAGACCTGCGACTTGATGAGGTTCAGGTCCGCGGTCAGCGCTGATTTCGCACCCGCGTTTGCCGGGTTCTGGATCAGCGCTTGAGCCTGATTCCTCGCATCCTGCAGGGCGGCGGAAATGGTGGCGTTATAGCTCTGGACGCTGGCGGGGACGGTGAGCAAGCGAGCCATTACATTGTTGATCCAGTCGAGCGCGTCCGCCTGGGCGGCCTGGTGCGCGTTGACGAAATCCTGCCAGTCGGGAGGCAGGGTGTTCAGAACACCGAGTTGCGAACTGTAAACGCCGGTCGCTTCGTTATTCACGAAGATGACGCTTTGCTTATATGCGCTTTGAACATCGGCGATATTCCGAGCGCTATTGCGGAATGCGTGGTGAAGAGCCATTGCAACATCCTCCTGTTTGCCAGACCGACAAGATGAATCCAAATGATCAGGCGCGCAAACGAGCATAGAACGCGAACGCTCTGTGCAAAGTTCGCCTTTAAGTCGGCGTGGTTTTTTCTTTATACATTCGAATATTTACAGCGTCCACGGCATGACGCTTGTGCAGGGTAATTAAATTACGTCCAGAACGGCGGGATCTGTTCAATCATATACTTCCCGACTCGCCGGGCAATTCTCGATAGACGGGATGATTGCGCGAACTGGCCCGGCCCAACCGGGAAGCTTCGCGCTCGCCTCCGTGGACGCAATCACTGCCGTTGCAGCACGATCACTAGGTCCATTCCGGTCCCATTGCGGAACTTCATGCCGCCCGGTCAGCGCCGCGGCGACGGGGTTGGGCGGCTGCTGGGCGGAATTGGCCAACCCCGGGATGGCTTTCGAGGGTGAGCGAGAACGCGGCCCGGCACGCGGCGCATAGGTATTCCAGCGAGGAGGTGTCCGAATTCGGGTGCAAAACGCGCGCCGCCAGCGCTATCACCCGCGGATGATAAAAACGTCCTGCCTGTGCGGCCAGATCGGTCTCGAGCTGACAAAGCGACCCGAATTCATTCACGAGTGCAATTGCACATTGTGCAGCAAGACGGGTGCGCGCTGGGCCTATTTCCACCCTTCCGAGGTCACCGTTCACGGCCAGGCGCAGGGGTTCCGCAGGGCCGACAAGGACGAACCCAATGCCGAGGTTCAATTCTGTCCGACATGCGGCGCAACGAGCCATTTCGTGCTGACCGAGAAAGCCATCGCGGCTCACGGCAACACGATGATGGGCGTGAACATGTGGCTGGCCGATGCAGGCGACCTGGCGGGGATCGAACTGCGCCACCCCAATGGTCGCGACTGGTCGGGCGACGGCGACTTTACCTATGTGCGCGAGGCCCGATCGCTGGGGTAAGCTGAAGCGCCCGCGATCCGCGCCAGCCCCTGACCACTGCCCCCAACCCCTACGGGTCAGCCGCGCATCCGCACATTGCCGGAAATCCACGCGCCTGCCCGGGCGGTTTTTTCGGGGCCCAGCTGCGCGGCCACCGCACCTGCCAGCGTCGCGAGATCGACTTGCGCCAGGCTGGAGCGATAGGCTTCCTCCGCGCGCCAGAACCCCGCGGCGATATTGCACGGCACTTTGCAATCGGCGGGCTTGCTGGCGCAGGGACCGTTCTGGCGGATCTCGCTGCAGCGGAACATCGGCTCGTCACCGTCGACCGCCAGCAATATGTCGAGCAGCGTGATTTCTGCGGGCGCGCGGGCGAGCGTGTAGAACCCGCTCCTCCCGCGCCCGCCGGTGACGATTCCCGCGCGCGCCAGCGCCTGCATCTGCTTGGCCATATAGGGCTCGGGTAGCGCGTGGAATTCGGCCAGCGCCGACAGCGGCAAGCCCTTGTCGGGCCACAGCGGCACCAGCAGCGCGCAGGCATGGCCTGCCCATTCGACGCCTTTGTTGATCCGCATGCCCGACATTCCTCTTGCGCGGCCCCCCTTAAATGGATATTCGATATCCGGATATAGGGAGTCCGATAATGTATGGCAAACCTGACGCGCTCGACCGGCTGGTGCAAGCCCTGCTGGCGCTCGCCGCGCTGTTCGCACTGGTCTTCGGGCTGTTCATGCTCGCCGACCCGCTCGGGTGGTACCAGTTCGTGGACACGGTCAAGGCAAGCGGTCCGGCCAATGCGCATTTCATCAGGGATATCGGGCTCGCCTATCTCGTTTCGGGCGCGCTGATCGCTTTTGCCGCGGCCAATCCGGGGCTGCGCTGGGGCAGCGCGCTGGCGGGTGCGCTGTGGCTGGGCGCGCATGGCGTGCTGCATATCTACGAAGTGCTCACCGGGATCTGCGGCCCCGGCATCTTCTGGCGCGACGCGCCCGGCGTGCTCGGCCCGCCGCTGGTGGTGCTGGTTGCGATGGCGATCCAGCTGGGCCGCCAGCGCGTCTCACCCGTTCCCCTGCCCAAAGGCGTTTTCATCAACGGGATGAGGCGGATGGTGGGCGACGCCGAGCCCTATTACGACGATCTGTCCGCTGCGGGCGGCTTCGCGGTCGAGAAATTCCAGCACTCCATGCTGCTGGCGGGGCACTATTACCATGCGCCCAAAGAGTTGATCCACATGGCCCGGCTCGGCTCCACCCGCGCGGAGGATTGCGGGCCCTGCGTCGAGATCGTCCGCAATTTCGCGCTGGCCGACGGCATGGACAAGGACCGGTTGCAAAACGCGCTGATGGGCAGACCCGAAAGCGAAGCCGATGCGCTCGCCTTCGGCTTTGGCGAGGCCATCGCCAGCGGCGATATCCTGCGCGCGGCGGAACTGGGCGAAGAGATCGAGGCGCAGCATTCGCGCCCCGTCCGCACCGAAATGACGCTCGCCGCAGCCAGCGGCAGGCTGTTCCCCGCGATCAAGCGCGGGCTCGGCTATGCCTCGGCCTGCGCTATCCCGCGGGCGGGGTGATTGGTGGGTGCGGGAAGCGGAGAGCTACGAACCGAATTCGTCCCGTGATATGGAGAATGCCGAAGTCAGTCTGACGTTCTGGCGTTGCCGCGATTGCGCGCGTCGCGGGCCATCAGCGGCAGAAAGACGGCGCGATTCATCTGTACAGCTCCGTGCTGAAATCACCGTGAGTAACTAGATTGATCAACTGGGCCTCGTCTAAATAGCGGGACCCGCTGGGCTTCAGACTCGCGTGGTGACGCCCGTGCGCCTCCAACCACCCCAGGCGCCGCTCAATCCCAGCGGTCAACGGGTCGTCTGTCATCTGAACGGTGATGCGCTTGAGACTGATCCCTTTGCCGAAAGTCGCGGCCAAATCGTCAGGATCGACCTCTTCGACACTGGTCGGGTCGTCGAGATCGCCGAAGGTTACCAGCATCGGATAGGCCGAGCGTTCCTTGAGATGTCCGACCGGTGGGAATGTCCGAGGCAGGACGATTTCGCCCTTGAGCAAGAGCATGTTGTCGAGCTGTTGCGCGAAGGTTTCGCTGTCGAGGTGGGGGGCGAGCGTCTGCATGACATAGGATGCCCAATCGACATTGTTGTCCGACCGCAGCAGCGCGAACAGCGTCTTTCCGCCGGGCAGATCGACCGCCACCGCTTCGCCCCGCACGCGACGCTCCACCGCCATATTTGCCGGGCTGGAGCCGGCGCGCACCAGGCGCTGCTTCACTTCGATCACGCTCGATCCGGTCTTCAGGCCCTCGGGCGTCTCCACCTCGACCGTGAGGCGATAGCGATAGTCGGGCGCGGTATCGTCCGAAGCGCATGCTGAGGTTGCCAGTGCAAGGCAGAGCATGACCCATCCGGACATGCGGCGAATGATTTGGCCGAATTGCTGCATAGCAGTGTGCCTAGGCGCAGATCCTCATGGCTATGTTAACGCGCGCAGCCAGAGCGGCGCCCCCGCTCCGCTAGACGTCGGTAAACACCGGCGCGCGTTTCTGCATTTCGGCCATGACCGCCTCGATCTGGTTGGGCTGGCGGATGATGCCGTCCTGCTCTTCGCTCTCGGCCAGCAGGATCGCGTCCTCGCCCTCTTCGTGCATCACACGGAACAGCCGCTTGGCGCCGCGGATCGCCTGCGGGTTCTTGTTGGCGATGGTTTCGGCCAGCGCATTGGCCCTGGCCAGCGGGTCTTCCTCGAGCATGGTGGCAAAGCCGAGCTGGAGCGCTTCCTCGCCGATGAATTCGCGGTTGGTGTAGGTCAGTTCGCGCAAGGTGTCGTCGCGCACCAGGCCGCGCCACAGCGCATAGCCGCCCATGTCGGGGACGAGGCCCCATTTCATTTCCATCACCGCCATGCGCGTCTGCGGGTGCACCACGCGGATATCGGCGCCGCTGGCGATCTGCAGCCCGCCGCCGAAGCACACGCCGTGGACCGCGGCGATGACCGGGACGGGGCACTTGCGCCAAGTCATTGCGGCTTCCTGCGCGCGGTTGGCATTGCCATGCGTCCGCTCGGCCAGCGCGGCCGAGCCCGCCGGTTCGCCGCCGAAGCTCGCGGTATCGAGACCCGCGCAGAAGGCACGGCCCTCGCCCGACAGCACCGCCACGCGCAGGCCCGGCATGTCGCGCAGCGCCTCGCCCGCGGCCAGCACCGCCTCGAACTGTGCCGGGTCCAGCGCGTTCATCTTGTCGCCGCGGGTAAAGCGCACCTGCGCCACGCCATTGTCGGCCAGATCGATGGAAACGCGGTCGTTGAAATTCATGGCAGTGCCTCTCTTCCGAAATTATCCCTTGGCGCCTTGGTAGCCATCGGGCGGGACAAGTCCAGTTGCGCCGCGGGCGATCACGCAGAACGGGCGAGCGGCGGGGCGACGCCGTCAGCCGCCAGCCGGTAGCCACCCTCCGGGTGCGTTTCGACCAGCCAGCCGCAGCGCGAGACGTGGAGCTTGGCGCGCAGCCGCGAGACATGCACTTCGAGCGAATTGGTTTCGGGCACGTGGTCGAGCCGCCAGACATCGCGCAGCAATTGCGCGCGCGTCACCTGCTGACCGGGGGTTTCCGCCAGCCGCCAGAGCAGCGCGAATTCACGCGGATGGAGGCCGAGCCAGCGACCGTGCAGCCGCCCGTCGCGGTGGAACAGGTCGAGCAGCACGGGGCCGGCCTGGATGCGCCGCGGAAGACCCGCCGCCTGGCCATGGATCCGCGACAGCCGCGCATCGAGTTCGACATGCGCGACATGGCTGGCAAGCGCATCGCCCAGCCCGTGATCGAGCAGCCGTGCGCGTTCCCACGCATTGTCGACGCCGACCGCAACGATCCGCCCACGCGCCGCCAGTTCGCGCCAGTCGCCCGGCCTGCTGGCCGCGCGCCAATCGAGCATGCCGGGGAGCCCCCCGGTCTCGCGCGCATGCTTCATCGACCAGTCCGCCAACCGCAAATCCCACCGGATCGGAACAATCGGGCTGGTCGACAGCCATACGAATGTCGGACCCCTCACGAATCGACCCTCTCGGTACTCCGATATGAGTCGCAGACTAAGTAGAGGAAATCGTTTGCAAACCGGGCTGGCGCGGAGATGCGCCCGATCCGGATGTATCTCTGGCGCTAGCGGCGCGCGTGTTCGGCGAGGAACCGCTTGATGTTGCGCGCGGCCTGGCGGATGCGCTGCTCGTTCTCGACCATGGCGATGCGGACATGGCCTTCGCCTTCCTCGCCATAGCCGACGCCCGCCGCGACCGCGACATCGGCATGCTCGAGCAATTGCTTGGAAAACTCGAGACTGCCCATTTCCTCGAAGCCCGGCGGCAGCTTGGCCCAGGCGAACATGCTGGCGGGCGGCGAGGGAATGTCCCAGCCGGCGCGGGCGAAGCTTTCGACCATCACGTCACGCCGGTGCTGGTAGCGCGCGCGGTTTTCCTCGACCACGTCCTGCGGGCCGTTGAGCGCGGCGCAGGCGGCCGCCTGGATCGGGGTAAAGGCGCCGTAGTCGAGATAGGACTTCACCCGCGACAGCGCGGAGATCAGCGTCGGGTTACCGACCGCGAAGCCCATCCGCCAGCCGGCCATCGAATAGGTTTTCGACATCGAGGTAAACTCGACCGCGACGTCCTTGGCGCCGGGCACTTCGAGGATCGAGCGGGTCGGCTTGCCGTCGTAATAGAGTTCCGAATAGGCGAGGTCGGACAGCACCCAGACCTTGTTTTCGCGCGCCCAGGCGACCAGCCGCTCGTAAAAGGCGAGATCGACCGTCTCGGCGGTGGGATTGCTGGGATAATTGACCACCAGCACCGTCGGCCGCGGCACGGTATAGGCCATCGCGTTGTCGAGCGCCTTCCAGTAGTATTCGTCGGGCGTGGTCGGCACGCTGCGGATCGTCGCCCCGGCGATGATGAAGCCGAAGGTGTGGATCGGATAGGACGGGCTGGGCGCCAGCACGACATCGCCCGGTGCGGTGATCGCGGTGGCCATCGACGACAGGCCTTCCTTCGACCCCATCGTCACCACCACCTCGCTTTCGGGATCGAGTTCGACCTCGAACCGGCGGGCGTAGTAATTGGCCTGGGCCTTGCGCAGGCCGGGGATCCCCTTCGATTGCGAATAACCATGCGCGCTGGGCTTGGCGGCGACTTCGCACAATTTGTCGATCACATGCTGCGGCGGCGGATGGTCGGGATTGCCCATGCCGAGATCGATGATGTCGCGTCCCGCGCGCCGCGCCGCATGCCGCATCGCGTTGACTTCGGCGATGACATAGGGCGGCAGGCGCTTGATACGGTAGAATTCGTCGGACATCGTGGCTCTTTCGGGCTGTAGGCGAGTCACACTGATTACCTATTCATCATGCAGGTGCAATCGGCACGCGTGCATGCGGCGGCGGAATATCCTATCGTCCCCCCAACAGACGCTTGGCAGCAGGCAGGAGCGATGATGACCGACGACGGCCCCGATCCCTTCACGAACATGTTCGAAGCCCCGGCCAAACTCGCGCGGGCGCTGTTCGCGCCGCTGACCGAAGCGACCACCGGCACGGCGCTGAAACCCGAAGACATGCAGCACTGGGCCGAAGTCGGGACGAAGCTGCAGGGCATGTGGCTCGAATACCAGACCGAGCAGCTGGGCGATCCGCAGGCCTTCGCCGCCTATTTCGATCCGGCGCGCTGGATGCGCATGGCCGATGACTGGTACCGCCAGATGCCGCTCGCCGATCCCGCGCGGCAGCAGGCGCTGATGCAGGAAGGCATGGCGCTGTGGCAGCAGGTGCTCGGGCAATACGGGCTCAGCCCCGAGGGGCAACCGGTGGCCGAGGGCGACCCCGACCTGCCGCGTTCGGACCGCCGCTTTGCCGACCCGCGCTGGCGCGCGCACCCCGCCTATGCGCTGATCCACCAGACCTATCTCTTCCTCGCCGAACGCGTTGCCGAGATGGTCGACCGCATGGAGGGCCTGTCGGACGAGAAACGCGAACAGCTGCGCTTCACCACCCGGACGATCACCGAGGCGGCGAGCCCGTCCAATTTCCCGCTGCTCAACCCGGTGGTGATGGAGCGGACGCTGGAGACGCGTGGCGACAATCTGGTGCGCGGCATGGAACACCTGCTCGCCGACCTGCGGCGCGGGCAATTGAGCCACACCGACGACAGCGCCTTCACGCTGGGCGAGAACATCGCCGTGACGCCGGGCAAGGTCGTGCACGAAACCCCGCTCTACCAGCTGATCCAGTATTCGCCGACCACCGACACGGTGATGGAAACGCCGCTGGTGATCTTCCCGCCGTGGATCAACCGCTTCTACATCCTCGACCTCAACCCCAAGAAAAGCTTCGTGCGCTGGGCGGTCGAACAGGGCGTCACCGTATTCATGGTCAGCTGGAAATCGGCCGATGCAAGCATGCGCGACGTGGTGTGGGACGATTACGTCCGCGCGCAGATCGATGCGATCGACCATATCCGCGCGCGGCTGGACGTGCCCGCGGTCCACGCGATCGGCTATTGCGTGGCGGGGACCACGCTCGCTGCCACGCTTGCGCTGCTCCACCGCCGCGGCGAGCAGGACAAGGTCGCGAGCGCGACCTTCTTCACCGCGCAGGTCGATTTCGAGAAAGCGGGCGAGCTGCTCAATTTCGTCGACGATCCGCAACTGGGCGTGGTCAAGGCGATGACCGCCGATGGCTATCTCGACGGGCGGTACATGGCGGCGACCTTCAACCTGCTGCGCGGCACCGATCTGATCTGGAACTACGTGGTCAACAATTACCTGCTGGGCGAGAATTACCCGGCCTTCGACCTGCTCCACTGGAACGGCGATGTGACCAACCTGCCCGCCAAGTGGCACGAACAATATCTGCGCGATCTCTACCGCGACAACCGGCTGGTCGAAGCGGATGCGCTGAGCGTCGACGGCACTCCGATCGATCTCGGGCTGGTTGCGACCCCGGCCTATATCCAGGCGGGCAAGGAAGACCATATCGCCCCTGCCGAAAGCGTCTGGCGGATGACCGACCATTTCACCGGCCCGCTCAAATTCGTACTCGCCGGCTCGGGTCATATTGCCGGCGTGGTGAACCCGCCCGAGGCGCAGAAATACCAGTACTGGACCAATGACGCCGCGCCGCGCAGCCTGCCCGAATTCCGTGAAGGCGCCGCCGAACACAAGGGCAGCTGGTGGCCCGACTGGATCGAGTGGCTGCGCGCACAGGATGGCGCGACGGTGCCCGCCAAGGGCAAGCGCAAGCCGGGGGGGCGCGGCGACACCGTGATCGAAGACGCGCCGGGACGCTACGTCGCCACGCGCTAACGCGCGCACAAACGCGCCGATCCGCTTTATTGTGCACTGCACAAATCTGCTTGACTTCGCGGTTGCAATGCCTATTTTGTGCACTGCAACAAAAGTGAGGTTTCCCCATGGCCGAGAGCCCGAGCAAGAGCGATGCCGCCGCCACGGTGAGCACCACGAAGGTCGCGCAGGCCGTCGATGGGGACCAGGCGGCCCCGGTGAATACCGCAAAGGTCGCCGAGGCGGTTGCGAAGCCCGCCAAAGCGGCGCCGAAGAAGGTCGCGGTGAAGAAAGCCGCACCGAAAAAGGCCGTCGCCAAGAAGGCCGCCCCGGCAAAAAAGCCGGTCGCTGCCCCGACGTCCAAGGCTGCCCCCGCGAAGGCCGCTGCTGCCCCGACCACCCCGATCCCCCAGTTGAAGGAAACCATCATGGCCACCGCCAAGAACGACACCACCACCGAATACACCGCCAAGGCCCAGGAACTGGCCGCCGACATGCAGGCCCGCGTCAAGTCGGCCTATGACAAGGGCACCGAGATGACCAAGGAAGCCGTCGCGTTCCAGAAGGGCAATCTCGAAGCGCTCGTGGAATCGGGCAAGATCCTTGCCAGCGGCATCCAGGACATGGGCCGCACCTGCGTCGAGGAAGCCAAGTCGGTTGCCGAGACCACGCAGGACGACGTCAAGAAGTTCGCCGCGATCAAGTCGCCGACCGAGATGTTCCAGCTGCAGGGCGAGATTGCCCGCCGCAATTTCGACGCGATGGTCTCGACCACGTCGAAGAACACCGAAACCATGCTCAAGCTCGTCAACGAGGCGTTCGCCCCGATGTCGAACCGCATGAGCCTTGCTGCCGAAAAGGTCGGCAAGGCCGCCTGAACGGCGTCAACCAGCTTCAATTCCGCCGGGCTCTCTCCTCTCTCCCTCGCTCGGTGAAATTGGATACCGTGGGCCGGATGGTATTTGCCATCCGGCCCTTTTTCTATCCTTCTCCGCCCTCGCCGCGCGCGGTTCCCGCCGCGCAATCGGCAGCGCGCGCCGCTCGCGGCTTGCGATTTGGCGATGCGATACGATATTGGGCTCCGCAATGACCGAGATTCTGCCCCCCTTCCCGATCTGCGCTGCCGACGACAATGACGACACGCGCGAAGGCGAGGGTCAGGTCGGCATTGCCACCAAGACCCGCGCCAAGCCCAAGAAGCCGAGCCAGTACAAGGTGCTGCTGCTCAATGACGATTACACCCCGATGGAATTCGTCGTGATCGTGCTCAAGCGCTTCTTCAAGATGGATATGGAAGAGGCGACCCGCGTGATGCTGCATGTCCACCAGAAGGGCGTCGGCATCTGCGGGATCTTCCCCTATGAGGTCGCCGAAACCAAGGTGCACCAGGTGATGGATTTCGCGCGCCAGAACCAGCACCCGCTGCAGTGCACGCTCGAGAAAGCCTGAGCCCCGCGGCGCGGCACAAGGGACATGACCTGCGCCGAAAAGCGCGCTAGGGCGTCCGGCGAAAATAACTGACCGGCGACACCTTGCTCAGATTCCTGCCCGCCATAGATCGCTATATCTTCCGGCTCGTGATCGTGCCGATGCTTTCGGTGTTCGCCATCGCCGCTTCGCTGCTCGTGCTCGACAAGATGCTGCGGCTGTTCGATTTCGTCGCGATCGAGGGCGGACCCGTGGGGGTCGTGTTCAAGATGCTGATCGCGCTGGTGCCCGAATATGCCAGCCTCGCCATCCCGCTGGGCCTGCTGCTCGGCATCCTCCTCGCTTTTCGCAAGCTGGCGACATCGAGCGAACTCGATGTGCTGCGCGCGGTCGGGCTCGGCTACGGGCGGCTGCTGAGGGTGCCGTACGCGATCACTGCAGTGCTGATGATCGTCAATGTCGCGCTGGTGTTCTTTATCCAGCCGGTCAGCCGCTATTATTACGAGCAGATGGAATACGAGCTGCGCTCGGGCGCGCTCGGCGCCTCGATCAAGGTCGGCGAGTTTACCACGCTGGCGGATCGCATGGCGCTGCGGATCGAGGAAAGCGAAGACGACGGGCGCCGCCTGAAGGGCATCTTCGCGCGCGTGGCAAACGACCAGGACCAGGTGCTGTCGATCTCCGCCAAGGAAGGCGCCTTTCTCGCCACCACCGACAGCCCCGACACGATCATCCTGCGGCTGACCAATGGCACGATCGTCCAGGACACGGGCAGCCAGACGCCGCGCGTGCTGACCTTCACCCGTCACGATCTGCCGATCGATCTGCCCGCGATCGAGCAATTCCGCGACCGGGGCGATGCCGAGCGCGAATATATCCTGCCCGAACTGCTCCGCGTCGGGTGGAGCGACGAGCAGCCCGACGACAAACGCGATGCCAGCCAGGCGAGCTTCAACTTCCGGCTGGTCGAAGTGGTGATGATGGCGCTGCTGCCGCTGCTCGCCGTGGCGCTGGGCGTGCCGCCCAAGCGATCGACCAGCGCGCTCGGCGTGTTCCTGTCGATCATCATGGTGGTCGCCTATCACAAGGTGAACCAGTACGGCGAGGATATCGCCGCGCTCGGCCGGCTCGACCCGTTCCTTGCGCTGTGGGGGCCGTTCCTGCTGTTTGCCGCGCTGATCGGGTGGATGTACTGGCGCGTTGCGCATGTCCCCGGCGGACAGGCGATCGGGGCGCTGGAAATCTGGTTCGACAAGGTCGCCAAGCGGATCGGGCGGCTGTTCCGCCGACGGCGGCTCAAGATCGACCTCGCAGCCGCCGAATAGCAGGAACCCATGCAGCTCGACTTCTTTCCCTCGCGCACGCTGACGCTGTATCTGGCGAAACTCTTTGCCGTGCGCATCGCGGCCATGCTGTTCGTGCTGGTGCTGGTGCTGATGATGCTCGACCTGCTTTCGAGCAGCGGCGAAATCCTCGCCGTGCCGGGTAACGGGCAGGGCGAGCTGCTGACCTATGCGGGGCTGCGGATACCGCAGCTGATCTCGCGCTTCCTGCCCTATTCGGTGCTGCTGGCGACGCTGATCACGCTGGTGACGCTCAACCAGAACAGCGAGGTCATCGCGATGAAGGCGGCGGGGCTATCCGCGCATCAGGTGCTCGCGCCGCTATTGCTGACTGCGGGGATCGTGTCGCTGGTCACCTTCGGGTTCAACGAACGCGTGGTTACCCGCGCAACCGCAACGCTCAAGGCGTGGGAAGCGGTCGATTTCGGCCCCATCCCGACCGACAGCCGGGTGCGGACCAATATCTATCTGACCGACAACGGCAATATCCTCACCGCCGCCTATCTCGCCGGTACGGGCGACGCGATCGCGATGCGCAAGGTCACGTGGTACCAGCGCAATGCCGAGGGGATGATCGTCGAACAGGTGCAGGCCGATACCGCGCGCTATGCCAGCCCCGGCTGGCAGCTCGAGGGGATCACCCGCTTCAGCGTGCAGAACGCAGTGACCGAACGGCCTGCCACCATGGTGGTGGGCGAAGGGCTGACCCCCGACCAGATCGACCTCGCCAAGATCGACCCAGATACCGAACCCTTCTGGACGCTGACCAGCTCGATCGCCGAATTCGAGCGCGCGGGGCGGCGAACCTCCGAATTGCGCGCCAAGTGGTGGCACAAGATATCGGGGCCGCTGTCGGCCTTCCTGATGCCGCTGCTCGGCGCGGTCGCCGCCTTCGGGCTGGCGCGGTCGGGCCAGCTGTTCGTGCGCGCGGTGATCGGGATGGCGCTGGGCTTTGCCTATTTCGTGATCGACAATGCCGCGCTCGCGATGGGCAGTTTCGGCGGCTACCCGCCCTCGCTCGCGGCCTGGGCGCCGTTCTTCCTGTTCCTGCTGATCGGCGAGACGGTGCTCATCCGCACCGAGGAATGAGCGAGTTTTCGATTCGGCTGGCGCGAAGCGAGGATGCCGAGGCGTTCCCCGCTGTCGAACGCGCCGCCGCAGTGCTGTTCGCGGACGATCCCGATTGCGCGGAGATCGATTTCGATGCGGTTCGCTCCGCCGCGGACTATCGCCGGCTGATTGCGCGCGGCCATTGCCTGGTCGCCGAAAGGGGTGAGCGGATCGTCGGTTTCCTCGCCACGCAGCCATGCGGCCGCGAACTGCATATTTGCGAAATGGATGTCCATCCCGGCTGCCAGGGCCAAGGCATCGGCGCGGTCATGCTGCGTGCCTGCCTGATCGATGCGGGCAATGCGGGTTTCCGCGCGGTGACGCTGACGACCTTCCGCGACCTGCCGTGGAACGGTCCGTTCTACACGCGGATCGGCTTTGTCGAAGTGGAGGACCTGGCCGCACATCCCCGGCTCGCCGAGGAAATCGCCGCCGAGATCGAGGCCGGACTGCCCGCCCAGCGGCGCATCGCGATGATCCACTTCCTCGGCTGACAGGCGCGCTACCGGGCGGCGCCGGCGCAGCGCAGGATCAGGCGCGCGGGCGCATGGTGTTGCGCGCGATGCGGGCGACCAGCACCCCCATCCCGGCATGGTTCGCGCCGTGGTAGCTCGAATCGGTCGCCAGCTCGCCCACCAGGCGGCGGTGCGCCTCGGGCAGCGAGTGATAGGGCATCGAGGGCATCAGGTGATGCAGCGCGTGATAGCGCAAGCCCACCGGCGCCCAGATTTCGGCGATCCGCCCGGGCGGCGGGACATTGACGCTGTCGAGGAACTGCGCGGTGACGGTCATCGCCTCGCCCTCGTTCTCCCACAGATGCGCGACCAGCGTGCGCAGCTGGTTGAGCAGCGCGACCACCGCGGCGACCGCGAAGGCCACCAGCAGCGGCTTCCAGCCGAAGGCGAACACGCTGGCAATCAGCGCCCAGCCCCAGACCATGCCACCCACTTCCTGCCAGAACACGCGCGGACGCAGATCGCCTTCGGGCGGACGGCGGCGGAATTCGGGATTGATCGCGAGCGCGCTCAGCCGCTGCCACGTCAGCCGCCGGATCGGCGGGACGATCGCGCCCAGCGGGACCAGCACGGCAAAGCGCAGCAGCAGCGCTGCGGGTGCCAGCAGCGCGACCAGCACGAACACCGGCAGGCTCCACGGCTTCATCAGCGCGAGCGGGAGATATTCGGGGTCTTCGATCGTGCCATATTGCGTGCGTTTGTGGTGCAGCGTGTGGACGCCTTCATACATGAAGGACGGGGTCAGCATGGGAATGCCGACCAGCACGTTCCACGCGGTGCGGAAGCCGGGCAGAGTACCGTTCCGCAAATGCGAGATCTCGTGGATGAACAGCAGCGCGCGATACAGCGCGAGCACCGCGACGCCCGCCAGCAGGATCGCCAGCGGCAGGCTGCCGGTCAGGATCGCGCCAGCCAGTGCGCCATAGCCGACCAGCGCCGAACCGACCATGTCGGGCCAGTAGATGTCGGCGCGGTGCGCGGCGATGTCCTTGGTCAGGTCGCGCGCGGCGCGCAGCATCGTCTTGTCGTCGGGAATCTGGGCATGCCAGCCCGATCCCGCGTCGCGGCGCGAAAGCAGGTCGGCACTCGAAATGCTGGTTTGTTGCACGGTCATAATCGAATTTCCTGGGAGGCCCCTAGCCGAAAACACGCGCGCGATACAGCGCGCGCTGTCGATCATAGTGATCGCTGCCTTGGCTTCCTTGACAAAGAACAGCTAGCGCACACAGGGCTAATCCAAGCTGAACGAGAGTGTGCGTGAATGTCTGACGGGAATGTGGTGGTCGAACCGGTCGAGGGCAAGTCGGGACGGGCCGAATTCGTCGACATCGGCCGCGCCTTTGCCGCGCGCGAGCCGCATGCGGTGCCGCAATTGCGCTCCGAACAGCTCGAACTGGTCGACCCGAACAAGAACCCGTTCTTCGGCCACGCCTCGCACCAATTGTTCGTCGCGCGCCGCGGCGGCACGGCGGTGGGGCGGATCTCTGCGCATATCGACCATCTCGCGCTCGAACTGCCGCGCGAACAGGGTTTCGGGCCCGGCGCGGGCATGTTCGGCTATTTCGATGCCGCGGACGAGGCGGTCGCGCATGCGCTGCTGCGCACGGCCGAGGACTGGCTGCGCGGCCAGGGCATGGACCGCGCGATTGGACCGATCTCGATGTCGATCTGGGAAGAGCCGGGCCTGTTGGTAAAGGGGCAGGATCACGATCCGATGATCATGATGGGTCACCATCCGGCGGCGTACCAGCACTGGATCGAAAGCGCTGGCTATGTCCGCGAGAAGACGCTGCTGACCTACCACCTCGATGTGACGCATGGGTTCCCGCCGCTGATCCAGCGGATCGTGCAATCGGGCCAGCGCAACGACCGCATCACCGTGCGCCCGATCGACATTTCGCGCTGGGACGAAGAGGTCGAGACCCTCCTGACCATCCTCAACGATGCGTGGTCGAACAACTGGGGCTTCGTGCCCTTCACCAATGCCGAGATCGCCTATGCCGGCAAGAAGCTGAAACCGATCATCCATCCTGAACTCAACATGGTTGCCGAACTCGACGGCAAGCCGGTGGCTTTCATGCTGACCTTCCCCGACGTGAACGGCGTGCTGCGCAAGGTGAAGGGCCGACTGCTTCCGTTCGGCTGGTTCCACCTGCTGCGCTGGATGCGCAAGCCGATGGACGCGGGCATGCGCGTGCCGCTGATGGGGGTGCGGCGCGAATTGCACAATTCGCGGCTGGCGAGCCAGCTGGCCTTCATGATGATCAGCCAGATCCGCGAAACCGCGACCACGAAATACGCCACCACGCGGGCCGAGATCGGCTGGATCCTCGACGACAACCAGGGGATGAAGGCCATCGCCGATGCGATCCAGAGCAGCGTCAACCGCGAATATGCGATCTACCGCAAGGCGCTGACGACCTGATCCCGGCCTTCTGTCGCAATTGCGCCACGGTCCACGCCTGAACGCCATGCGCCGGGAACTGTGCAAGGCCTTGTCCCGTTGGCAGAACAGACGCGGCATCCTTGTCGCGGAGCCATGCGAGAACCGATGACGCAGCCTTCCCAGACGGTCTCAGCCGAGACATTGCCGGACCACGTGCTTGTGGTGGAGGATGACGCTGTCCTCGGCATGGTTCTGGAACAGGCGCTGCTCGATGCGGGCGTGGCGCAGGTCGCGCTGTCCTCGTCCACCGAACAGGCGATGCAGCATTTGCGGCAGGAACGGCCCGGGGCGATCGTGCTCGACGTCCATCTCGCCGATCGCGACGATGGCTGGGCAATTGCCGAGCTGGTCCGCACGCTTGGCCCCAACAGCCCGCGGATCATCTTCTCGACCGGCGCGCCGCAGGACATCCCCAAGGATATCGCGGCACTCGGCTGTACGCTGGAAAAGCCTTATGATGCCGAAGTGCTGATCGATGTGCTGCGGCAACCCAAACGGCGCGGGATCATCTCGCGCCTGCGCGGCGCGCTGCGCTAAAACCCCATCCTTTTCCCGATTTCAGCCCGCATGCGGAAGACCGCGCTGTCGTCGAAGATAGGCGCCGGACAGAAAAAAGGCCTCCGTTGCAGTGCAACGGAGGCCTTTCGGGATCGTATCACCAGCCGCTTGGACGGGAGGGGGGGTCTCGGCGGTGACATAGAGAATACGCGCCGCCAAAAAGAGGGTTCCCACGCCGGTCCATTTTTTTTGGGACCTGCAAAAAACCGCGTCAAATGAACGGCCTGCACGTCTCTTTTTCGCGATCGAATTGCGCGAAGTCGGCCGCCCGGGCGAGGTCGGGCACATGAATTGTGCGCGATTTCCAGTCGACCAGCCCTTCGCGGTGGAGCTGGCGCACGGTGCGGTTGGTATGCACCAGCGACAGCCCGAGCATGTCGGCGATCTGCGCCTGCGTGATCGGCAGCGAGACGATATTCTGGTCGCCGGCGAGGCAGGTCGCCTGCGCACGGTCGAGCAACCATACCGCCAGATAGGTCACCCGCTCGCGCGCGCTGCGCTGGCCGAGCGAGACGATATGCCCTTCCAGCGCCGCTTCTTCTTGCGCGGCGAGCCAGGTGATATCGTAGCCCAGCCGCGGGTGCTCCGAGATCAGGTCGATGAAATCGCCGCGCTTGAAGCGGCATAGCCGCGCATCCACCAAAGCCTCGATCGCATGGTTCGACGGGGCATCGAACGCGCCCTGCAAGCCGACGAGATCGCCGGGGAACATGAAGTTGAGGATCTGCCGCCGTCCGTCGGCGAGCGTGCGCGAGCGGATCAGCACCCCGTCGAGCACGGTATAGAGCCGGTCGTGCGCGGTGCCCTCCTCGATCAGCGTATCGCCGCGCAGGAGCCCGACCTCGCCGTCCTTGAACCGCTGCATATAGGTGAGCTGATGCTCTTCCAGCGTTCTCAGGCCCGGACAGGACTGGAGCGGGCAGTTCCGGCAGGCGATCGGATCGGCAATCTCGTGCAACGCACGATCTCCTTGAGGCAGCGAATTGCGCGCGGGATGCGCCCCAACAACCGGGTTTGTCAAACCGCAGCTTGCAGGCCGCCGACTTGGAACCTACTGCCCCACGGGACGTTAGAAGCGCGCACCTTAAGGAAGGGGTCTAAATGTCACTTGGTGATCAGATTGCTCGTAACTTGCCGTACCTCCGCCGCTATGCGCGCGCGCTGACGGGTTCGCAGGCTACGGGAGACGCATTTGTCCGTGCCACGCTTGAAGCCGCTCTGGCCGATAGCGAACTCAAACAATCGCTCGAAGGCGGCCGCGTGCCGCTGTACCGGGCCTTCAACAAAGTCTGGTCGAGCGCTTATCTGGATGTTCCGGAAAACGTCGGCGACGACCGCCACGAAGGCGCCGCGCAGGACCGGCTGAAATCGGTTACGCCGCTCAACCGCCAGGCGCTGCTCCTGACCACGCTGGAGGACTTCTCGTCCGACCAGGCGGGGGAAATCATGGATATGGCAGCCGACGACATCGAGCGCCTGGCGCAGGAAGCCATTTCCGAGATCGACCGTGAATCGTCGACCAGCGTGCTCATCATCGAAGACGAGCCGCTGATCTCGATGCAACTCGAAGACCTCGTGTCCTCGCTCGGCCACGAAGTCTGCGGGACTGCTGCCACGCGCACGCAGGCGCAGGAAGTGGTCGCGGAAAAGACCCCTGGTCTGGTGCTGGCCGATATCCAGCTGGCCGATGGTTCGTCGGGCCTCGATGCGGTGGACGATATCCTCGCCATCAGCAGCGTCCCGGTGATCTTCATCACTGCCTACCCCGAACGCCTGCTGACCGGTGACCGGCCCGAGCCGACCTACCTCGTCACCAAGCCGTTCCAGGAGCAGACGGTCCGCGCCGCGATCAGCCAGGCGCTGTTCTTCGGATCGAGCCGCCCGCTGGGCTGAGCGTCAGCCGATAATTGAATACGGTAAAGCCCGGGCCGCAAGGTCCGGGTTTTTCGTATCGGGCTTTGTCGTTTGCGACGTGGCGGCGGTCAGTTCCTGCGGCCGCCGGGGCCCTTGCGCCGCAATTCGAACTCGCTCGGCTCGCGCACCGGGACCATCAGCGTGCAGCGCACGCCTTCGGGATCGAATTTGAGCTCGACCGGGTGGCGCAGTTCATGCGCGACGATCTTCTCGATCAGATCGGTGCCGAACCCGCGCCGCTGCGGCTTGCCGACAGGCGGGCCGCCGCTTTCGATCCATTCGATCTTGGCCAGCGTATCGTTGAGCTGGCTCCAGCGTACCGACACGCTGCCCCCGGCAATGCTGAGCGAACCGTATTTGGCGGCATTGGTCGCCAGTTCGTGGATGGCCAGTCCCAGCGACAGCGCATCATTGGGCGCAAGCTCGGTATGCGGGCCGTCCAGCTCGAGCGTGTGATCCTCGTCGCGCACATAGGGCGCCAGTTCGACCTCGATCACCGAGCGGATCGGCGTGGTCCCCCATTCCGACTGCGTCAGCAGGTCATGCGTGGCGGATAGCGCACGGATGCGCCCGTCGAGCCCCTCGGCAAATTCATCCAGGTCGTCCGACCGGCGGCGAGTCAGCGAGACGATCGAGAGCACGTTGGCGAGCGTGTTCTTCACCCGGTGGTTGAGCTCGCGGGTGAGCGAATTGCGGATCGAATTCTGCTCCTCGAACCAGCTGATCGCCCGCCGGTCTTCCAGCGTCTGCTGGGTCAGCAGGCGCGATACGAGCATGAGCAGGCTGGCAACCGCAAGACCGAACAGCAGCGTAATCATCGACATCGAGGACAGCCCGGCCTCGCGCGTCGATTGCACTTCGAGCACCATCGCGCGGTTGGCGAGATTCACCTCGCGGGTCACGGCGGAGCGCCCTTCGACCCACCCCTCGCTCTGCGCCATCGACATGCGTGCAGGCGTCTCGCCATCGAGCAGCCGCGCACCGACCGCATCATAGCTCACCAGCTCGCCGGCCGAATCGAGGAACTGGGTGGCGTTGAACGGGCTGTAGATGAAGCCCTTGAGCCCGCGCGTATTGCTGAGCCCTTCGTAGACCGGCATATAGATGAGGAAGCCCGCCTCCCTGCCGCCACCTTCCTGCACCAGCACGATCGGGCCGCTTGCGGTCGGGCGGTCGTTGGCCGCCGCCAGATCCATCGCCGCGCGGCGGATCGGTTCGGCATACATGTCGTAACCCAGCGCGCGGCGGTTGCGGACGGTGTCGGGCTGGAGATAGAGAATCGGCGTCAGCATGTCGCGCGGCTGCTCTTCGAGCGTGGGGGAAACGCGCTTTTCCTCGACCCGGCTGACACCGAGACGGTTCTCGAAAAGCTCGACCTCGCCCGCCTCGATAACCGGAGCCCAGCCGATCCCCTCCGCACCGCGATAATTGGCATCGAGCCGCAATTCGGAGACGAACCGCCGGAACAGTTCTGGCGTCACCTCGTCCTGCGTCGACAGCAGCGCCGCGCCGGCGCGCAGATAGGCCGAGCTGGTATAGGCACGGCGCTCGATCGCCGAGGTCATCGCCTGCGCCTTGCGCGCGACATCGGCGGCATCGCGCTGCTTCTCGCCCCGCTCGATCGCAAACACGCTGAGCACGGTGATGCCGGTCACGAGGATGAAAATCAGCACCGGGATACCGCGCGGATAATCGATCAACCAGCGCCGTCGGCGTCCCTTGCGTTGGAGTTCTTCGCTGACCAGCTTCTTGTCCCTGTCGATTTACCCGGCGTTATACTATGCCGCGCGGCGGGTTTGGTTCCATTTTGCAACTTGCGGGAACCCGCATATGATCCGTGCGTTGTGCGAAGCACATCCGGGATCGTCGCTCTCGCTAGCGGGTACAGCCCCTAGCGAGAACCATAAGAGGGTACTACCTTTCAAGTCATGAAGTCCGACACACCAAAAAAACCGCAGCGGTCGACCGCCGGCGGACCGCCCCCGAGTTCCGGCGCAGGTGGCCGCGGCAAGGACCCCGATTGGGCCAATGGCCTCAGGCAGCTGTACGATTCGGTGGTCGAAGAACCGCTGCCCGACAGTTTCCAGAACCTGCTCGACCAGCTGGACGCCAAGTCCTGATGGCCGCCGGGGAACGGACGGCATCCGATGCAGCCGATTTCAAGCGCGAGCTGACCGAGGTGGTGCCGCACCTGCGCGCATTTGCGCGCGGCCTGTGCGGACGCGCCGACATGGCCGACGATCTGGTGCAGGAAACGCTGCTCAAGGCCTGGGCGGCGCAGGAGCGCTTCCAGCCCGGCACCAGCATGCGCGCATGGACCTTCGTGATCCTGCGCAACGCCTATCTCACCGACATGCGGCGCAACCGCTTCCGCGGCGAATATGACGAGACGGTCGCCGAACGCGTGCTGACCGCGCCGGCCGGGCAGGAGGAACCGATCCACCTGTCCGACATGCACCGCGCGCTGCTGACGCTGCCGCCCGAACGGCGCGAGGCGCTGCTGCTGGTGGGTGCAGGCGGGTTTTCCTACGAGGAAGCCGCGACCATCTGCGACTGTGCCGTGGGCACGATCAAGAGCCGCGTCGGGCGCGCCCGCGCGGCGCTCAACTCGATGCTCGCGGAAGGGAACATCCCCAAGCGCTCGATCAACGACCACGCTGCCCACCGCGCGATCCTCGAGGAACTCGACGAAGTCGCCGCGGGCCAGGGTGGCAGCCGCAGATAGAATAACTTCGTCGCTGGGCCGCTTGTCACGATTTGCCGCGCAAGGCAGATAGATGGCGATGAGCGACACCCAGCCTTCCGAACAGAGCGCCCCGCCCGCCCCCGCGCGCCGGTCGCGCAGGCTGGCCTTTGCCGAACAGGAACTGCGGCTGATTTCGTCGCTGGTCCTGCTGATCGGCCTGGGCCTGTTCCTCGCGCTGCCCTTCGTACTGTCGATCGGCTCGGTGGTGTTCCTGCCGGTGGTCACCGCGCTGGTGCTGACCGTGATCCTGTCGCCGCTGGCGGATAAGCTGAACGGCTGGGGCCTGCCCAATGCCCTTGCCTCGCTCACCGCGCTGCTGTTCTTCTTCGCGATCCTGCTGCTTGCGCTGGCGCTGATCCTGCAACCTGCGGTCGCCCTGTTCGACGATGTTCCCGCGATGGCGCAGGGCGTGATGGCGCGCTTCGGCGAATTGCGCGAGCGCTTCGCCTGGGTCGCCGCGCTCAATGAACAGCTTGGCGCGCTGATGAACAGTGACGGCACGCGCGAAGTGGTGCTGGCCGCGCCCAGCCTGCTCGAACAGGTCGCCTTCGCCACGCCGAGCCTGATCATCGAGACGATCCTGACACTGCTGATGGCTTATTTCATGATCGAAGCGCGCGTCCGCCTGCGCCAGCGGCTGCTGTTCGGCCGGGCCAGCTTCGGCACCAGCATCAAGGCCGCGCGCGTGATCCGCGAAGTGCAGGACCGGGTCGCGGCTTATATACTCACGGTGGGCTGGATCAATGCGATGGTCGGGCTGGTGGTCGCACTGGGCGCCTGGGCGCTGGGCGTCGATGCGCCGATCATGTGGGGCGGGCTCGCCGCGCTGCTCAATTTCCTGCCCTATGTCGGCCCGATCGTGATGGTCGCCCTGCTCGGCCTGTTCGGGATCGGAACGACCGAAACGATCGTGCTCGGCCTGGTGCCTGCGGCCGCCTATCTCGCGCTGCATACGGTCGAGGCGAATTTCATCACCCCGTCGATCCTCGGCGCGCGCTTCACGATGAACCCGGTGATGATTCTGATCGCGCTGTCCTACTTCACCTGGATCTGGGGCGTGTTCGGCGCGCTGCTGTCGGTCCCGATCCTGCTGATGCTGACCGCGCTGTTCGACCATATCGGGCGGCCCAACCTCGTCGGTTTCATCTTCGGCGAACCCCTGTTCGCGACCAGCCTGTTCGACGAAGCGGACAAGACCGACACCCCCGCCCCATAGCAAGAGCCCGCCGCCATTGCTGGCGACGGGCCCGGTATTCATCAGCTGCCGTGCGGCTTAGCCGGGATATTTCCAGGTCGTGCCGCGTGCGAGATTTTCGCTCGCGAAGCTCCAGTTGAGCTTGCCGTTGACCGCATCGAGATAGGCGGGACGCGCGTTCTGGTGATCGAGGTAATAGGCGTGTTCCCACAGGTCGATCACGAGCAGCGGGTTCACCCCGTCGAGATCGGCCAGCGTGTCGCCGTCATGCGTTTCCTCGATCGTCAGCTTGCCGTCCTTGATGGCGAGCCAGACCCAGCCGCTGGCGAAATGGCCCGCGCCGCGTTCGGCGAGCTTTTCCTTCACGCCGTCGACCGAGCCGAAGACATCGTCGATCATGCTCTTGAGTTCGTCCGACGGGCTGGTTTCCGAAGGCGCCATCGAGTGCCAGTAGAAGCCGTGGTTCCAGCTCTGCGCCGAATTGTTGAACAGGCCCTGGTCGCTGTCGCGCGCCGAGGCGACCACCGCTTCGAGTTCCTTGCCCTCGAGGTCGGTGCCTTCGATCGCCTTGTTGGTCTTGTCGAGATAGGCCTTGTGGTGCTTGCCGTGGTGAAACGACAGCGTCTTGGCCGAAACCGCCGGTTCCAGCGCGGTGTCGTCGTAAGGCAGGTCGATCAGCTCAAAAGCCATGGATTGTCCCCTCTTGGGTTGGTGTGAATCAGTTTCCTACGCGTATCCCTAACGCCGCGATGGGCGCGTGGTTGCACATAGCGCCGATATTGTACGCGAAAAGGGGGGCAGGCAGGCTTTTATTCGCGTGCCAATCGCGCCATGGGGGAGCCGACACAAGGAGACCGCCCGCAGATGGCACGCAAATTCTTCGGCACGGACGGCATCCGCGGACGCACCAACGAGGGTGTGATGACCGCCGCCACCGCCATGCGCGTCGGCCAGGCGGCGGGGACGCATTTCCTCCGCGGTGGGCATCGTCACCGGGTAGTGATCGGCAAGGACACGCGCCTGTCGGGCTATATGATGGAGAGCGCGCTGGTCGCGGGCTTCACCAGCGTCGGGATGGACGTGATCATGACCGGGCCGCTGCCGACCCCGGCGATCGCGCTGCTGACCCGCGAGATGCGCGCCGACCTGGGCGTAATGATCTCCGCCAGCCACAACCCGTTCGAGGACAATGGCATCAAGCTGTTCGGGCCCGACGGGTTCAAGCTGTCCGACGAGGCCGAGGCATCGATCGAACGCCTGCTCGAACAGGAACCGTTGCTGGTCCAGCCCGACCGGATCGGCCGCGCGCGCCGGATCGAGGACGCCCGTGGGCGCTATATCCACGCGGTGAAACAGTCGGTGGCAAGCGACATCCGCTTCGACGGGCTGAAAGTGGTGGTCGATTGCGCGCATGGCGCGGCCTACCAGGTCGCCCCCAGCGCGATCTGGGAATTGGGCGCAGAGGTCATCGCGATGGGCGTCGCGCCCGATGGCATCAATATCAACGACGGCGTCGGGTCCACCGCGCTCGACGCGATCAAGGCGCGCGTGGTCGAGGAAGGCGCCGACATCGGCATCGCGCTCGATGGCGATGCCGACCGGCTGATCGTGATCGACGAGAAAGGCAGGACAGTCGATGGCGACCAGCTGATGGGCCTGATCGCCAGCCGCCTGCAGGCGCGCGGCGACCTGACCGGCGGCGGCGTGGTCGCCACGGTCATGTCGAACCTCGGTCTGGAACGCTATCTCGCCGGTCTCGGCCTGACGCTCGAACGGACCAAGGTCGGCGACCGCTACGTGCTCGAGCGGATGCGCGAAGGCGGCTTCAATGTCGGCGGCGAGCAATCGGGCCACATGATCCTGACCGATCACGGCACCACCGGCGACGGTACGGTGGCCGCGCTGCGCGTGCTCGCGAGCCTGGTGCGTTCGGGCAAGCCGGCCAGCGAATTGCTGCATGTCTTCGACCCGGTCCCGCAATTGCTCAAGAATGTGCGCTATGCCGGCGGCACGCCGCTCGAGAACGAGACGGTCAAACAGGTCATTGCCGAGGCCGAGCAGGAGCTTGCGGGCAAGGGCCGCCTCGTCATCCGCCCCTCGGGGACCGAGCCGGTCATCCGGGTCATGGCCGAAGGCGACGATGCCGCCCAGGTCGAGGCCGTGGTCGACCGGATTTGCGCTGCTGTGAAAGAGGCCGCCTGATGCTTGAAATGCGCCCCGATTGCGAACGCTGCGGGACCGACCTTCCGGCCGAAAGTGCCGGTGCGTTCATCTGCAGCTTCGAATGCACCTTCTGCACCGAATGCGCCGAAGCGCTCGACGATGTCTGCCCCAATTGCAGCGGCGAGCTGATGGACCGCCCGACCCGCGCCAAGCAATTGCACGAGAAATTCCCGCCCGGCACGAAACGGAAGTTCGCCGGGTGAGCGACGCAATGACCCCGCGTATCCTCTCGATCGCCGGCTCCGACAGTTCGGGCGGCGCGGGTATCCAGGCGGATATCAAGACGATCACCATGCTGGGCGGTTATGCGATGACCGCGATCACCGCGGTGACGGCGCAGAACACGCTTGGCGTACAGGGGGTGGAGGCGCTGTCGCCGCAATTCGTGTTGCAGCAGGTCGATAGCTGCCTGTCCGACATCGGCGCCGACGCGATCAAGATCGGCATGCTGGGCTCACCCGAAACCGCGCGGCTGCTCGCCGAGCGGCTCGACACATTCGCCGGCCCGATCGTCTTCGATCCGGTGATGGTCGCCACCAGCGGCTCGGTGCTGGCGGACGAGGCGACAATCGCCGGCTTCGCTGCGCTGATGGAAATCGCCACCATCGTGACCCCCAACCTGCCCGAGCTCGAGGCGCTTACCGGGCGCACCGAGATCGCGGATGAGGACATGTTCGAGGCAGCGAAGGAACTGGCCGACCGGCACGGGGTCCAGGTGCTCGCCAAGGGCGGGCATGCAGGGGACGAAACGCAGGTGGTCGACCGGATCGCCTCGCCCAGCGGCAAATATGCCAGCTTCGCGCATTCGCGGATCGAAACGCGGCATACGCATGGGACGGGGTGCACGCTGTCTGCCGCGCTGGCGACCATGCTGGGCTATCGCCAGCCGCTCACCCACGCGATCCGCATTGCACGCGCCTTTACCCATGCCGCGATCGAGCAGGCGCCCGGTTTCGGCGAGGGATCAGGCCCGCTGGGCCATCACGCAGTCCGCAATCGCAGCGAGCGCGATCAGCAACCCAGATCGTAGAAGTCGCACAGATATTCCCATGCGTCTTCGGCGGTTTCGCACCAGCGGAACAGCTCGAGATCCTTCTTCGAGATCGTGCCTTCTTCCGCAATCGCTTCGAAATTGACCACGCGCGACCAGAAATCCTTGCCGAACAGCAGGATCGGGATGGGCTTCATCTTGCCCGTCTGGATCAGCGTCAGCAGTTCGAAGAATTCGTCGAACGTGCCGAACCCGCCGGGGAAGACCGCCACCGCGCGCGCGCGCAGCAGGAAGTGCATCTTGCGCAGCGCGAAATAGTGGAAGTTGAGCGACAGGTAGGGCGTCACATACTGGTTGGGCGCCTGTTCGTGCGGCAGGATGATGTTGAGGCCGATCGATTCGCCCCCCGCCTCGCTGGCGCCGCGATTGGCCGCCTCCATGATCGACGGACCGCCGCCCGAGCACACGACGAACTGGCGCTTGCCGTTTTCGATGATCGACTTCTCGGTCGCCATCTTGGCCAGCTTGCGCGCTTCTTCGTAATATTTCGACTTGGCGACCAGGCTTTCGACGATCTTGCGCTCTTCCTCGGGCAGGTCCTTGGCGCCTTCGAGCGCGGTATCTGCGGCTTCGGGAGGCGGGATCCGCGCGCTGCCATACATCACCAGCGTCGAGCCAACCCCGGCCTCGTCGAGGACCATTTCGGGCTTGAGCAATTCGAGCTGGAAGCGCACCGGGCGCAGTTCCTCGCGCAGGAGGAAGTCCGTATCCTGGAACGCCAGCTTGTAGCTGGGATGCTCGGTCTGCGGGGTATGGGATTCGAGGCCCTGTTTTTCGAACCGGGCTTCCTGTTTGGCGGCGTAGAATTTGCGGTCTTCGATACCGCGCCGGCGCTTTTCATCTTCTGTCATCTGGCGCGCGATAGGCCGCGCTTGCGGCAACGACAAGTCATCGAAGAAGAAATGGCAGGGGTGACAGGATTCGAACCCGTGGCCCTCGGTTTTGGAGACCGATGCTCTACCAGCTGAGCTACACCCCTGCAGGAAGGGCGCGCATTAGGGGGACCAATCGCACTTGGCAAGGTCCATATCGCCAGAGGCATGGAAGTGCTAAGATGCTCCGCGATGCACGCCCCCGCCACATCCCGGATACCCGTCGAATTGCTGCTGCGCGCCTATCGCGGGGGAATCTTCCCGATGGCCGACCATCGCAGCGATCCCGAAGTCTATTGGGTCGAGCCGCGCGAACGCGCGATCATCCCGCTCGATGGTTTCCGCCTGTCGAAGAGTTTGAAGAAGACGCTGCGGCAGGATCGCTTCCGTGTCACCTGCAATGCCGATTTCGCCGGGGTCATCGCCGAATGCGCAGCCCCGCGCGAAGAACATGCCGAAAGCTGGATCAGCCACCGGATCGAGGCCAGCTACAACGCGCTGCATCTGGCAGGGCATGCGCATTCGATCGAATGCTGGCAGGGCGGCGCACTGGTCGGCGGGCTGTATGGCGTCGGTTTCGACCGGGTGTTCTGCGGCGAAAGCATGTTCAGCCGCACGCCCGATGCCAGCAAGGTGGCGCTGGCGTGGCTGGTCGCGGCGATGCGCGAGGCGGGCTATGCGCTGCTCGACTGCCAGTTCATGACCGAACACCTGGCGACCATGGGCGCAGTGGCAGTCAGCCAAGCGCAATATATGCAGATGATGGCCCGGCTGGAGGGTTATCCGGTGGCCGCGTTGCCCGATGTCGTCGCGCGATTCGGCGCATCTTCCTCACCCGGAAAATCCATCACGCAGTCCTTGATCCAGACGTCGTAGATCGGGTGTTCGACCACGTTGAGGCTGGGCGAGTTCTTGAACAGCCAGCCCGAGAAGACCTTGCGGAAATTGTCCTCGGTCCCGCGTTCCTTGACCAGCACCTGCACGAAACCGCCGGTTTCCTTGGGCATTTCCCACGGCGCGGTGCGCTCGCAGGCCTGCAGGCGGACGATCACATCGCCGACCCGCTGCTGCTCGCCGGGGCGCAGTTCGAGGTCCTGGCTGACATTGTTGCGCTTGTTGAGCAGGCCGAGCGTGGCGACACGCTCTGCCATCGGCGTGCCCAGACCCGCTTCGGCGGCGGGACGCGCGGGCAATTCGCCCTGCTGCAGTTCCTCGGGAATAGTGGTCGCGGTCGCATCGGCGGGCGCGTCCGCTTGCTGGTCACAGGCCGCGACCAGCGCCGCCGTGGCCAGGAGGGCAAGCGCCCCGCGCATCGTCACGCCTCGGGCGACCAGGCTTCGTAATCACCCGTCGCGCGGGCGCGTTTGCCGCCGCGCTCGAGCGCACCGGCGGGGCGATAGGCAGTCGCCGTACCCGTGGCATTGGGCGTGTAATCGGTTTCCCAGATCCGCGCCGCGGGCAGATTGCTTTCGGGTACGTCGTCGAACGAGCCGTGGAGCCAGCCGTGCCATTCGCTCGGCACGCGGCTGGCATCGTTGGCACCCTCATAGATCACCCAGCGCCGCTCGCGGCCATCGCCGCTCTTCTTTTTCGAGCGGTAATAGGCGTTGCCCTGCGCATCGGTGCCAACCTGCTCGCCATTGCGCGACGACCACAGGAGCGTGCCGATCGTGGCGCCGTCCCACCAGGTAAAAATCTTGCCGAGGATGTTCATGGCCGCGCGATTAGCCGTTTATTTGCCGGGCCTCAAGCGCCGCCGTGCGCAACCGCGCACTTGGGCTTCCGCTCGTGCGTGATCCCTACCATTCGACCAGGTCGCCCGGGGCGATGCCCAGTTCCTCCGCCCGGCCCCCACGCAATTCGAGCACGCCGAGCACCGGGCCGACTGAATAGACCGGTTCGAGCGAATAGGGCTCGGTCATCGCGGCGATATTGCTGATGCGCCCATCCGGACCGATGTAGATGATATCGAGCGCAAGCGGGGTGTTCTTCATCCAGAAGCTTTGCGCAGTGGTCCCCTCATAGGGGAAGATCATGCCTTCATGATCGCCGAGCTCGGTGCGGAACATCAGCCCGCGCGCCTGTGTTTCGGGCGTATCGGCCAGTTCCGCCGCAATCGCGATCTGGCCATCGTCGGTCGTCACGGTCAGCGGGATCACCTTGAGTCCCGAGATCGGGTGCGTCGTCGCCGTCTCGGCGCCCGCACCGGCAGGCTCGGCGGACGATTCGGCCTGCGTCTGGGGTGAACAGGCCAGCAGCGCGGCCAGCCCTGCCATCGCGGCCAGGCGCTTTATTGCTCCTCGTCCCGTGCTTCTGCGACCCATTCCTCAAGCTCCTCGACCGTGCGCGCCTCGACGATGCGCCGTGCTATATCGAAATCATGGCCCGCGCGCACCAATGCGGCAAGCCGCTTTTCCCGTAGCTTGCGCGCTTCCTCGGGCCCCAGGTCTGCGTGCTGCCCGAACGGCCCGAAGCCGCGCTTGCGCGCCAGTACCAGCGCCGCCTGGCGCTTCTGCGCCTCTCCCGGCTCGAGCGAATGGCGCAAATCCTCGTCGATCCCGGCAGACCGCAGCGCCTGATCGACCCGCCGCGCGCCATAACCGCGCGCCACCAGATCGCCCGCCTTGGCGCGGCCATAGGCTTCGTCGTCGACATAGCCCCGCTCGACGAATGTCGCGATCAGCCTGTCGAGATCGGGCTCCTCGTCTTCGGTGAACCCGCGTTCGCGCAGCTTGCGCTGGAGGTAGGCGCGCAGCTTGCCCGCGCTGGTCGCGAAACGCGCGACATAAGCCACCGCCAGCTCCTCCAGCCGCGTGCGATCAAGCGGTTTTGCCCGGCGGCGGGTGCGGCCCGATGTTGCGCGTTCATCATCCATCGGCCATATTCCTGCCACACTCCTTTAAGATTGGGAAACATGGGAGAGCGCGCGATCTTCCAGATCGTGTGAGACATCAAGCAATGAGGGAAGCCGCAAGGCCCCAGCTATTCACGGGTATCGCCGATAATTATGACCGACGCCGTACTGACGCCGACGCCGAACGACTGCGACCTACCGCGTCGCCGTTCCGATTTCGCGACCTTCAACGAGGCCATCGACTACGCTGCGCGCAGCGATAAGGGTCTCAATTTCCACGACATGCGCGGGACGCTCGAACGCGTCTATCCCTATGCGCAAATGCGCGAGGATGCGCTTGAAGCGGCTTACCGGCTCGTGGCGATGGGGATCGGCAAGGAAGACCGCGTCGCGCTGGTGGCCGAGACCAGCCCCGAGTTCGCCGCACTGTTCTGCGCCTGCACGCTGATGGGCGCCTGGCCGGTGCCGCTGCCGCTGCCGACGACCTTCGGCGGCAAGGAAAGCTATATCGAGCAGCTTTCGGTCCAGTTGAAGAGCGCGGACCCGACGATTCTGATCTATCCCGGCGAAATTGCCGAAATGGCCAAGGCCGCGGCCGACCGGCAGGGTTGCGGCGGCGAAAGCTGGGACGATTTCGCGCAGCGCCCGGCGCCGCCGGTCGACCTGCCCGAAGCGCAGCCCGAAGATATTTGCTACCTGCAATATTCCTCGGGTTCGACCCGCTTCCCGACCGGGGTCGCGGTCACGCATGAAGCGCTGCTGCACAATTTGCGCGGTCATGCCGAATCGATGGAAATCGGCATGAACGACCGCGTGGTCAGCTGGCTGCCGTGGTATCACGACATGGGGCTGGTCGGCTGCTTCCTGTCGCTGGTCGCCAACCAGGTATCGGTCGATTACCTGCGCACCGAACATTTCGCGCGCCGCCCGCTGGCCTGGCTCGACCTGATCAGCCGCAACCATGGCACCACGCTGAGCTATTCGCCGACCTTCGGCTACGACATCTGCGCCCGCCGGATTTCCAGCCAGAGCAGCGTGGCCGACCGCTTCGACCTGTCGCGCTGGCGCGTCGCGGGCAATGGCGCGGACATGATCCGCCCCGACGTGATGCAGAACTTCGTGAACGCCTTCGCCGGCGCGGGCTTCCAGGCGAACAGTTTCAATCCCAGCTACGGCCTCGCCGAAGCGACGCTGGCGGTCACGGTGATGCCGCCGGGCGAAGGGATCCGCGTCGAACTGGTCGAGGAGGAACGCCTCTCTGGCCGCCCGCGCGACCTGTCCAAGCCCGCGCGCTACCGCGCCATCGTCAATTGCGGCAAGCCGATCCCCGGCATGGAAGTCGAGATCCGCGGCGAGAACGACCAGCTTCGCGGCGACCACCAGATCGGCAAGGTCTGGTGCCGCGGGAAGAGCGTGATGCACTCCTATTTCCGCAACGAGGAAGCGACCACCGACTGCCTCGTCGCCAAGGACAATGGGGACGTCTGGCTCGACACGGGCGACATGGGCTACATGGGCGATGGCTATCTGTTCATCGTCGGCCGCGCCAAGGACATGATCATCATCAACGGCAAGAACCTGTGGCCGCAGGACATCGAATGGGCGGTCGAACAATTGCCGGGCTTCAACCATGGCGACATCGCGGCCTTCTCGATCGATACCGAGGCGGGCGAGGAAGCCCCCGCGGTGCTGGTGCACTGCCGCGTGTCCGACCCGGTCGAGCGGATCAAGCTGCGCGACCAGATCGCCGACAAGGTCCGCGGCGTCACCGGGATGAGCTGCGTGGTCGAGCTGGTCCCGCCGCGCACGCTGCCGCGCACCAGTTCGGGCAAGCTCAGCCGGGCCAAGGCGAAAAAACAGTATCTTGCAGGCGAAATCGTCCCGCTCGACCTCGCCGCCTGAGGCCTGCGCCAACGCGGCCCTCCGCGCGACGGACCACCGGCAGAATTGCCTTGCGCTTCGCGCCATCGGCGCGGCACTATCGGCGCGCCGCGCGACTGCGCGCTTGAAGATCGTGTATTGCCACCCTAATACAGGATTATAGCCGCTTGGAGAGATCTGCGCCCATGAGCGATACGAAAACGCCGACCGCAACTGCCACCGAAACCGCCTTCGACCTCACGCCGCCCGATCCCGTGCCCGAGGTCAAGCCGGAGAAGGCTGCGGGCCTCGTCCCGGTTTCGGAAGAGGTGAAGAGCAAGCTGCAGACCAAGGTCGACGGCTTCGTCGCCGATCTGATCGCCGAGGATGCGAATTCTCCCGAATTCGGCAAGAAGGTCGACCAGCTGACCAATATGGGCCGCAAGGAAATCATGGCCGCGGCGGGCATGTCGAACCGCTTCCTCGACCGCCCGGTGCGCGCGATGGACAAGGACGAAGGCGTCGGCGCCAATCTTTCCGAATTGCGCCGCGTGGTCGAGGACCTCGACCCGGGCAAGCGCGGCAAGCTGTCGGGTCCGCGCAAGATCCTCGGCATCATTCCCTTCGGCAACAAGCTGACCAATTACTTCCGCAGCTACCAGAGCGCGCAGACGCATATCCAGTCGATCCTCAACAACCTCGCCAGCGGCAAGGACGAGCTGATCATGGACAATGCCGCGATCGACGTCGAACGGCAGAAATTGTGGGAGGCGATGGGCAATCTGGAACAGATGATCCACATCTCCAACTCGCTCGACGCGAAGCTGGAGGAAAAGGCCGCCGAACTCGATGCGACCGATCCGGCCAAGGCCAAGGCGGTGCGCGAAACCGCGCTGTTCTATGTCCGCCAGCGCACGCAGGATTTGCTCACCCAGATGGCGGTGAGCGTGCAGGGCTATCTTGCGCTCGATTTGGTGAAGAAGAACAATGTCGAGCTGGTGAAGGGTGTCGACCGCGCCAGCACCACCACCGTCGGCGCGCTGCGCACGGCAGTGACCGTGGCCGAGGCGATGACCAACCAGCGCCTCGTGCTGGGCCAGATCACCGCGCTCAACGAAACCACTGCGGGCATCATCGACAGCACCAGCACGCTGCTGCGCGACCAGACCGGCAAGATCCACGAACAGGCCGCGGCGAGCACGATCCCGCTGGAAACGCTGCAACGCGCCTTCCAGAACATCTACGACACGATGGACGAGGTCGACAGCTTCAAGCTGCGCGCGCTCGACAGCATGAAGCAGACGGTCACGCTGCTGACCGACGAGGTCGAGAAGTCGAAGGGCTACATCGCGCGCGCCGAAGGCCAGTCACAGGCGCAGAAGCAGGTCGCCGAAAGCAGCCTGCTGAGCATCGAGGGCTGAGGGCGGCATCGTGAACGACCTCACCCGCGACAGCGACCGCATATTGTCCGAGAGCAAGGCGCTGGTGCGCGACAACCGCGAGGGCGGCCGCCACCGGCGCGCGCCCTCGATCGGGCAGGGATCGGCCAAGGCCAAGCGCGACCACTTGATGCAAAAGGTGCGCAACCTCCTGATCGCGGTGGCCGTCATCTGGGTGGGAGCCGGAATTGCCGGGGCGATCTTCAGCGGCATCGGTTTCTGGGGCGTCATGGCTGTGGTTGTCGCCACGGCCATCGCTACCGCAATCTTCTCCAGTTATCCGAAGATCAAGACGCCCAAGCGCGCCGACATCAACAAGGGCAACGTCCAGCAGATGGTCGGCCGCACCGAGCTGTGGCTCGAAGCGCAGCGCCCCGCCCTGCCCCCGCCCGCGGCACAGATCGTCGGCGATATGGGCGTCCAGCTCGACGCGCTGGGCCTGCAGCTCGAAGGGCTCGACCAGGACCATCCCAAGGCGCGCGAAGTGCGCAGCCTGGTGGGCGAGCAATTGCCGCAGATGATCGACAGCTACCAGCGGATCCCGGCGCATCTGCGCAAGGAAGAACGCGCCGGCGCGACCCCGGACCAGCAGCTGACCGACAGCCTCGGCAAGATCAGCGGCGAGATCGATTCGATCACCCGGCAGCTGGCCGAAGGCTCGCTCGACGATCTGGCGATCAAGCACCGCTATCTCGACTACAAATTTGGCGAAGGGGCGCAGACCAGCCCGCAACTGGAGCACAAGAACTGATGCGCGTTCCCATTTCCCACAGCCTCGGCAAGGAAGAAGTGCGACGCCGCCTCCAGTCACACAGCCACGAGATCGCCCAGTATATCCCCGGCGGCATGGCCGACGTCACCACCAGCTGGCCGAGC
The DNA here is from genome assembly GCF_024171405.1 of Qipengyuania citrea. Classification (GTDB taxonomy): domain Bacteria; phylum Pseudomonadota; class Alphaproteobacteria; order Sphingomonadales; family Sphingomonadaceae; genus Qipengyuania; species Qipengyuania profunda. The sequence continues at coordinate 2,567,124 of NZ_JALJZT010000002.1, read as the reverse complement.
GAGGACCGGATGGACCTGGCGGTCAGGGCCATGGGCCAGGGCGTCGACGGCTGCGTGATCATCGAGGACGACCAGGTGGTGTTCGAGGTCAATCTGCCGCCCGCGCTGTCCTTCGTCGAACCGATGGTCGCCAGCGCGATCCGCAAGCAGGGCCAGAAACTGATCGCGCCGAAGTAATTTCGCCCGCGCCGCCGAGAAATTTTCCCGACTGCGGAACGATCTCCTTTGCGGAGCGCTCTGCACTGGGGCGGATCAGGAATCCGGATGCGGATGCATGGCTGATCCACATGGGGCAAGACGGTAGGGAAGCGAGGCCGAGCGAATGCCGGTAGCAAACGGGGCGTGTCGCTCCACCAGGACTTATCTCAAGAACGGAACTGCGGCGAGCCATGACCGGCTCGATACGCGGCTGGGCGCGCTGGTGACGGGCGATGCGCGCGATTATGCAGCGTTTCTCGATATCCAGTACCGCGCGCGCGTGGGCGTCGAAGACTGGCTGGCCGGCAGCGGGACCCCGCCGCCATGCCAGAGCAATTTGCTGGCGCAGGACATGTCCGCGCTGGGACGCGCGGTCCCCGAAGATGCCCCGGCCTTCACCCCTCCCGCGGGTAGCGACGCGCTGGGCGTATGCTGGGTGCTGGCGGGATCATCGCTGGGCAATCGCGCAATCCTCGCGCGGCTCAGGAAAAACAAGGTGGACTGGCCGGTCGATTTCCTGTCCGACATTGGCATGACCACCTATTGGCGAAGCCTGCTGCCCGCGCTCGAACGACCGCATTCCATCGCCATGGACGAAGCCGCCTTGCACGCGGCGCAAGCCACCTTTTCCCACTTTAACGCGATCGTGGCCGACAGCCTCGCGCGCGAGGCCGCATAATGAACCCGCAGGACGTCAATCTTTCCAATTGCGATCGCGAACCGATTCACCAGCTTGGCCGGATCCAGGGTTTCGGCGCGCTTATCGCGGTCAATTCCGACTGGTTCGTCGCGCATCGCTCGACCAATCTGGAAGCCCTGTTCGGCGCCGGCCGCACGGTCGAAATCGGGGATCGTCTCTCGCAGCTGCTCTCCCCCGCCGCATTGCAGCAACTGCGCAGTTCGGCCACCGCGCTGACCATGCCCGACCAGGTCGAACGGCTGTTCGGTCTCGCGCTGTTCGACACCGACGCGCTGTTCGATTGTGCGCTGCACAGTTCGGACGGGAACACGGTGATCGAGATCGAACCGCATGCGGCGGGCGATCTCAACCGCCAGCTGAGCATTCTGCGGCCGATCATGACCCGGCTGGAAAAGCATACCGAAGTGCAGCCCTTGGTCGACGAAGCCGCCCGCCAGTTGCGGCTGGCGCTGCAGATCGACCGCGTCATGGTCTATCGCTTCCGCGAGGATCTGTCGGGCGAAGTCATCGCCGAAGCCGCGCGCGACGATCTCGAGAAATTCCACGGCCTGCGCTATCCGCGTTCGGACATCCCCGACCAGGCGCGCGCGCTTTATGTCCGCAACCGCTTCCGCATCATTGCCGATGTCGAGGCCGAGCCGGTCCCGGTCGAACCCGGCGTGTCACTCGATGGCGAGCCGCTCGACCTCAGCATGAGCACGCTGCGCGCGGTTTCGCCGATCCATATCGAATATCTCAAGAACATGGGCGTCGGCGCTTCGCTGTCGATCTCGATCATTATCGGCGGGAAGCTGTGGGGGCTGTTCGCCTGCCATCATTACGGCCCCAAACTGCTCCCTTATTCGCAGCGCACCGCAGCCGAGCTGTTCTCCGAATTCTTCTCGCTGACGCTCGACCGTACGCTGGCCCGCCAGAGCGCGGATCGCCGCGAAATGGGGCGCGAGGTCCACACCCGGCTGATGCGCGATGTCGTCGCTGGTACCCCGCTGTCCGCCAGCCTGCCGATGATCGAACCGGTCATCCAGCAGGTCATCCCGCATGACGGGGTGAGCATTTTCGTCGAGGACATTTACGACGCGCGCGGCTCTGCTCCCAATGAGGAAGAATTCCGTGCGATCGTCGCCAATCTCAACGGCACCGCGACCAGCAAGCTGCTCGCCACCGAGGCGATTGCCGAACGCCTCCCGCGCGCTGCCCGGTTTGCCGACCGGGCGACGGGCGCGCTGGTCATCCCGGTCTCGCGCACGCCGCGCGATTACCTGATCCTGTGGCGCAAGCCGCTCACCCAGACCGTGACCTGGGCCGGCAATCCCGAAAAGGCGGTCGAGGCTGGTCCCAATGGCGACCGGCTGACCCCGCGCAAGAGCTTCGAGGCCTGGCGCGAAACGGTCGAGGGCCGCGCCGAGAAATGGTCGCGCGCCGAGATCGAAATTGCCGAGAGCCTGCGCGTCACGCTGCTCGAGATCATCCTGCGGCTGACCGACGAGGCGGTGACCGAACGCGCCCGCGCGCAGCAGCAGCAGGAATTGCTGATCGCGGAGCTCAACCACCGCGTACGCAATATCCTTAACCTGATCCGCGGGCTGATCAACCAGTCCAAGGGCGATGCGCGCGATATCGAGAGTTTCGTCGAAATCGTCGCGGGCCGGGTCGCCTCGCTTGCGTCGGCGCATGACAACATCACCAAGGGCAATTGGTCGCACGCGCCCTTCTCGGAGCTGATCGAGACCGAGGCCAATGCCTATCTTTCAGCGAGCCGGGACCGGCTCGACCTGCGCGGCCCCGAAGCGATGATCGCGCCCGAAGCCTATACGGTGATGGCGCTCGTGATCCACGAGATGATAACCAATTCGGCTAAATATGGCTCGCTTAGCGATCAATCGGGCAAGCTTGAGGTGGAAGTGACCCGCGACTCCGAGGACAATTTCTGCGCGCAATGGCGCGAAAGCGGCGGGCCTCCGGTCAAGCCGCCCAGCCGCCGCGGGTTCGGCAGCACGATCACCGAACGCTCGATCCCCTACGAACTCGATGGCACCGCCGAGATCAATTACCGCTTGGAGGGTGTCGAGGCCCGGTTCTGCATCCCCGCGCGCTATGTCGAATGGCGTTCGCGCGATGGCGAAAAGAGCGCAGCGGCCAAGCCGAAGAAGGACGCCCGGTTGGAAAACCTGCCCGCCAGTGTGCTGCTGGTCGAAGACAGCATGATCATCGCGCTCGATGCGGAAGATTGCCTCAAGGAACTCGGGATCGGGACCGTGCGGATCGAAAGCTCGGTCGCAGCGGCGCTCGACGCATTGACGAAGAGCCAGCCCGAACTGGCCATTCTAGACTACAATCTGGGCAAGGAAAACAGCGAGCCGATCGCCGCCAGGCTCAGGGAGATGGGCGTGCCGTTCTGGCTGGCGACGGGCTATGGCGAAATGCAGGACCGGCTCGAAGAACTGGGCGCATCGGGCCTGCTGACCAAGCCTTACGGCAAGGACGAGCTGGTCGAAGTGATCGGCAGCTACGACAAGGACGACTGACCCCGCGGCCCGTGCGGCGCGGCTAGTTGAAGAAGCGCTGCTGGTAGTGGAACGTCGCGGCAACCGGGTTGCCACTCGCATCGCGCGCCGGTTCGAAGCGCAACTGGTCGAGCGCGAGGCGGCAGACCGCCGCATCGGTTTCGGGGAACGGGCTGGGCCGGTAGATGCTGCAGCGCGTCGCGCGCCCCTGCGCCGACACGGTCAGCCTGACGATGACCGACTGGCCGATCCGCGCCTGGCGTCCGCCCGGCGGAACGGGAAAGGCGCTTGCATCGGTAATCGCGCGCGTCAGCACCGGCTTGGTCGCCGCCCCCCCGCCCTGGCCGCCGCCGCCTTCGCCGCTGCCCGTACCCTCGCCCGACCCGGACCGGCCGGTGCCCTGCCCCTGATCGGTCGCGCCGGCGGTATTTGCCGTCCCGGTGGAGGAGGCACGCGGTGCCGGCGGATCCTCGCGCATGCGCCGCTCGGGCTCGGGCGCGGTGACCGCATCGGGCACCGCCTCGCGCCCCGGATCGCCTTGCGCGCCTTCGGGCTCGGGCTCGGTCGGTTCGGGTTCTTCTTCGGGCGTGGATACCGTGACGGTGAAGGCCGAGACCACCGAGCGCTCCACCCCGGAGACGGCGGTCGGCGCCAATGCGCGCGCCAGCAGGTAGAACAGGCCGAGGTGGATCAGCGCGATCAGCGCGATCACCCAGGGATTGAGGCGCTTCTTGGTCTGCGCATAGCGGGTCGCGGGTTCGGCCATCGGGCGATCATGGCAAAGCCGCCCGACCGGGTCCAGCGGCATGGAAAAAGGGCGGCCCTCCCGAAGGAGGACCGCCCCGTAGTCTGCACATGGGGCCGAGCCCCATGCCGGTTATCTTAGTAGCCGAGGATCAGCGAAACGCTGGCTGCCCGCGGCGGACCCATCTGCACGAAGGGCAGATCGCCCGAGGTGAGGCCGCCACCGAAGCCGCCGACATAGAGCTCGTCGAACAGGTTGGTGATGTTGAACTGCACCGCGGCATCGCGACCGTTGAAGTATTCGCCAAGGCGAACACGCAGGTCGATATCCACCAGCGTGTAGCTGTCGACGGTCGCCGGGAAGCCGACGCTTTCGCCGACGAAGCCCTGCGGATCGCGCGGGAGGTTTTCGTCGTTCACGTAGCGCTTGCCGGTGTGCTTGACCTGCACGCCGAGTTCTGCCGGGCCGAAGTTGTACTGGCCACGTGCGCCAACCGTGAAGGTCGGTGCGCCGCTTTCACGCTTGCCGGCAGTCTGGGCGAATTCGCCCGCGTCCAGCTGCACGTTGTCGCGGATTTCCGATTCGTTGAGCGAACCGAAGACATAGAGCAGCGTGTTCGGGGTGGGGCTGTAAGCCACCGAGGCATCGATGCCGTACTTGTCGACGACACCCAGGTTACGGGTGATCGTTTCGTCGAGGATCGGATCGTAGGCGGTTGCACGGCGATTGTTGTACCGCGTGTACCAGCCGACCAGCTGCGCCTGAAGGTCGCCATTCTGGAAACGCAGGCCAAGGTCGAAGCTGTCGGTGGTTTCGGCCACCGGACGCGCGCTTTCGACATCGGGGAAGTAGATCGAGTCGTAGAGCTCGTCCGTACCCGGGACCGAAAGACCCTTGCCGTAGTTGCCGAAGAACGATGCATCACCGAATTCATAGGTGAAGCCGACGTTCGGCAGCAGCTTGTCGTAATTGTATTCACGCGACTGCGGCGGAGCCGAACCGCTGATGACTTCACCGGTGTTGGGGTCGGTCACATAGGGGTTGGCGGCTTCGTATGCAGCGCTCACACCGCCGACGCAGTCGAGGAAACCGCTGGCCGAGGTGGTGTAGCAGAACTGGTTCAGGTCGCGCTTGTAGAAGGGCACGCTGAGACCGAGGACTGCGGTGAAGTCGTCGAAGAAGCGACCACGATATTCACCCGCAACCTTGTGCAGCGTCGCATAGGACTGGCGATCGCGCTTGTTGAGCACGAAGCCGTCCGCAGTGGCCAACGGGTTATTGATCGGGAAGACATCCGCGATTTCGCCATTGGCGAGAGCGACCGAGGTCTGGCCCGTCTGACGGTGGTTGGCATCGTCATAGGTGTAGCTCAGGCGAACGCGGTGATCGTCGTTGATCTCGTAAGCCAGGTTGGCAATCACGCCGAACCGGCGCGTGCGGGTCTGGCTCGGATCGTGACCCGTGACTTCGTCGAGCGTGTCGCCGTCGCCGTTGAGGTCGCGACCGAAGTAGTAACGGCCGCCGATGAAGCCGGTCATGTCGACGCCGCCGACATCACGCGTGCCTTCGAGCAGTTCTTCGTCACCGCCGCCATTGGCCTTGACGTACTGGTAGCTCGGATCGACCGTCAGGATCAGGCCGTCAGCCAGCGTGAAGCGCGACGAACCGCGGATGTTGCCGGTGTTCGACGGATTGAAGCGGCGATCGAATTCGGCACCGCAATTGTTGTCGCTGCCGGCAGTGCCCGGGGTCGGGCCCTCGACGGTGCAGGGATAGTTGATTTCGTAGAACCGTTCTTCCTTGGTCGCCGGGAAACGGTTGGTGAAGCCCGAACCGGGCTCGAAGTCCGGATCGACGCGGAGCGGAACCGAACCGAAGAAATTGTTGCGGTTCTGGTTGTAGTGACCGGCAATGGCAACGAAATCGCCATTGTCGCCGATGTCCTGCCAGATGCGGCCGTTATACTGCTGCTTCTCGACCACGCCGTAATTGTTGAACGGGTTGTTGTAGCGCGTGAAGCTGGCCGAGGCGAAAGCCTTGGTGCCCATGCCGGTGATGTCGCCGGTATCGATCATCACAAAGCCGCGGCCATAGAGACGGCTGCGGTCGTAGTTCGCATTGTTGCCCTCGGCGAAGATGTCGCCGGCGGTCAGCGTCATGGTGACGCCGAAATCGTCGGCCGGCTCGCGCGTACGGATGTTGATCGTGCCACCGACGGCCGAAGCGGTCGGGCTGTCGACGTCGGTCATGCCGAGGTTGACGCTGATCGATTCGAGAACTTCGGGATCGACCTGCTGGTTGGTGTAGAGCGCATAGTTGCCCGAGTCGTTCAGCGGCAGGCCGTCGAGCGTCTGCGAGATGCGGCTGTCGTCGAAACCGCGGATGGTGAAGCTACCGCCCGACGAACCCCAGGGATCGTTGTTCTGGAAGCTGACACCCGGAACCAGGTTGACGATGTCGTTGACCGTCTGGCCGGGGCGCTGGCGGCGGATGATTTCCTCGCCCAGAACCTGTTTCGCCTTCGGCGTGTTGGGCATGTCGACACCGCCGACGCCGGTGGTGCGAGCACCTGAAACGATGATGACCGAGTCGTCGAAATCGACCGAACCGGTCGACTGTGCGGCGGCCGGGGCGGCGACCATTGCACTGGCGGTGCTGACCACCGATGCGGCCAGGAGATATTTGAACTTCATCGAGAGGATCCCTTCGTCTCGTTAAAAGTAGGCTGGTACGTCAAAGCCAGCTCCCTTTGCGGGGAGGACGTTGCGCCAAAGCGATCTTTTTATGACATGATCAAGACATGTATTGCACCTGCGAGACGTTTCGCTGCAGCGCAATAAAATTTGCTTGGATTTCTGCGACTTAGGCTAGTTGCAAAAAGGCAACAAATCCGATTCTTTCCGGAACCGATGCATAAATACAACGCTCGCCGAATGCGGCGGGGCCTCAGGCCAGATTGATCTCGCGCAGGCGCTGGAGCAGGAATTCATGACTCGAAATCGGCTCGGGCCGCTTTTCGGGCTGCGCCGGGTCGATGCACGAGGGCAGCGTCTCGATCACGTAATCGGGGCGGAAGTGGAGGAAGAACGGCATCGAGTAGCGCGCGCGATAGGCCGCTTCCCCGCGCGGATTCACCACCCGGTGCGTGGTCGAGCGCAGCTTGCCGTTGGTCAGCCGGTCGAGCATGTCGCCGACATTGACCACCAGCGCCCCCTCGGGCGGCGCAACCGCTTTCCATTCACCCTGCGCGGTCAGCAGTTCGAGCCCCGCCTCCTCCGCGCCGAGCAACAGCGTGATCGTGTTGATGTCGCCATGCGCGGCGGCGCGAATCGCGCCCTCGGCCTCCGCGCCCTCGAGCGGCGGGTAGCGCAGCAGGCGCATCACCGAATTGCCGTCCTCGACCGTGGGCGCGAAGAAGCCGCGGTCGAGCCCGAGATGCAGCGCGATGCCCTCGAGCACGCGGCCACCGGCTTCCTCGAAGGCGGCGTAGAGTCCGGAGAAGGTCTCGCGAAAGCCCTCGACCTCGGACGGCCAGACATTGTCGGCCATGAACTCGGCCAGCGGATGACCTGCGGGCAGCTCGCGCCCGACGTGCCAGAATTCCTTGAGGTCGTGGACCTTGGCGTCCTTCGCCTTCTCGGTCCCGAAAGGGGTATAGCCGCGCGCGCCGCCGCCGCCGGGGATGTGATAGGCGCGCTTGACCGCGTCGGGGAGCGCGAAGAACTGCTTCGCCAGCGTTTCGGCGCGGTCGATCAATTCCTGCGGGATGCCGTGGTCGCGGACGACGGCGAAGCCGTATTCCTCGAAGCTGCGGCCCAGTTCGGCGGCGATGGAGTCGAGCGGCTGTGCCAGCGACACGACCGCGATATCGGTGTTCGAATCGGTCATAATGGCTGCGCCCTCTAATACGGCAGGAAGAGTCCCGCCAGCGCCGCGCTCATCAGATTGGCGAGACTGCCCGCCGCGAGCGCGCGCAGGCCGAGCTTGGCGATGACTGGGCGCTGGTTGGGTGCCAGCCCGCCGGTCACGGCCATCTGAATCGCGATCGAGCTGAAATTGGCAAAGCCGCACAGCGCGAAGGTGACGATCGCGCGGCTGCGATCGGTCAGCACGCTGGCGTCCATTGCGCCCAGTTCGATAAAGGCGACGAATTCGTTGAGCACGATCTTGGTGCCGAACAATCCGCCCGCGGCACCGGCCTGCTCCCATGGAATGCCGATCAGATACATCACCGGCGCAAACACCAGTCCGAGCAATTGCTGGAAACTGACATCGGGATAGCCGAACCAGCCGCCGATACCGCCGAGGATGCCATTGGCGAGCGCGACCAGCGCGACGAAGACCATCACCATCGCGCCAACCGCCACGGCGAGCTTCACGCCGGTCTGCGTCCCCTGCGCGGCGGCTTCGATGATATTGGCGGGCTTGTGGCCTTCCTCGAAGGTCTCGGCGACTTCGACTTCATGCGCCTTGCCGCCTTCGGTCAGCGCGGCGGGGCCTTCGGCGCTGATCCGGCTCTTGGGCAGCACGATCTCGCCTTCGGGATCGACGCCGGACATTTGCGCGGCATCGCGGGCCAGGTCGCTCTGGTCGTCGGGCATGATGATCTTGGCCATCAGGATGCCGCCGGGGGCGGACATGAAGGCCGCGGCAAGCAGGAAGGGCACCGCTTCGGCGCCGATGAAGCTGGCATAGGCGGCGAGGATGGTCCCCGCCACGCCCGCCATCCCTACGCTCATCAGTGTGAACAGCCGGCTGGGGGTCAGCGCGGCGAGATAGGGACGCACCACCAGCGGGCTTTCCGACTGGCCGACGAAGATATTGGCCGCGCTACCCAGCGCCTCGACCTTGCTGATGCCGGTGATCCAGCCGATCGCGCCGCCGACCCAGCGCACCAGCCGCTGCATGATGCCCCAGTGGTAGAGGATCGACACGATCGCCGCGAAGAACACGATCACCGGCAAGGCGGCGATGACGAAGGTGTTGGTGAAGGGATTGGCCCCCATCGGCCCGAACACCGCCTCGATCCCGACCTTGGAGTAGTCGAGCAGCGCGATCACCCCGTTGGACAGCGACTGGATCAGTTGCACGCCAAAGGGTGTCCGCAGCACCAGCAGCGCCATCAGCGCCTGCAGCGCAAAGGCGGCCCCGACCACGCGCAGGCTGATACGGCGCTTGCCCGTCGACAGCAGGAAGGCGAGCAGCAGGATCGCCACGATACCGACGAGATTGATCAGGATGGGCGACATCGGGTTCCCTTCGGGGAGGACTAATTGCGGATGAAATCGGTCGCTGTCTTGCGCGCGCTGCCGCAATAGTCAATTTTCGGGACCCGCAGACGGCCTCGCCGTCCACCAAACTTGTCGAGGCCGTGTGATGACCGAACCCGCCAACGAGACCCGTCTCGCCGCTGCCGCCATGCCGCTGGGGCAGTTCGTCTACACGCTGCTCTATGGCGGGATGACGGTGCTGGCGGGCGTGCTGGCCTTCAAGCAGGTGCAGTTGTGGCCGACCGATCTGGCGGTGGAATCGGGCATTTTCGCCTTCCTCCTGCTGGTCGTCATCTCGAGCACGATGGCGCAGCTCTATGGCGAGAAGCTGGCCAACCGGATCGTGTGGTGGGGGTTCATCCCGCTGCTGGTGGCCTCGCTGCTCATGCAACTGGTGCTCTCGCTCCCTGCCTCGACCGAGATGTCGCAGTTCCGCGGGGACGACCTCGCCGCGTTCGAGCGCGTGCATGCGACGCTGTGGCGCGTGTGGCTGGCAGGCCCGGCCGCCTATATCGTTTCGCTGCTGCTCAATGTGTGGATATTCTCGCGCCTGCGCGGATCGTCCGAAGGCGCATCGACGCTGTCGCTGATGGCGCGCGGGGCGATTGCCTCGGCGCTGAGCCAGGCGATCGATTCGGTGATCTTCATCACGCTCGCCTTCTATGGCCAGTTCGCGATCACCAATCTGATGATCGGGCAGATCATCGCCAAGGTCGTGCTCAGCCTGGTGCTGGTGCCGTTCCTGATTACCGGCGGGGTTGCCTTCGCCCGCTGGCTGGACCGCCGCTAGACGCGCTTCACTTTCTCGACGATCGTCTCCTCGAGATGGTCGCCGTGCAGCACCGACACATCGCCGGTGGTCTCGAGCACCACTGCCCGGACCTGTCCCAGATCGAGCACATTGGCTTCGCGCAGCTTGGCGACCAGATCGCTCTTGGCGACACGCGTGTACGTCAGCGCATCGTCGCAGAACTTGCCGTCGCGCATCAGGAAGACCGGATCGTTCTGCATCAGGTCCTCGACATGGTCGGAGGTCTTGCGCAGCCGCGCCGACGTCGCCTGGACGAGGAACAGGCCCGCCATTGCGACCATGGCCTGGGCGAAGGCTTTCCAGTCGCTCGCCTGCGCCGCACCCGCGATGAGACTGCCGAGCGCGATCGTCATCACGAAGTCGAAATTGGTCATCTTGGACAGCGAGCGCAGCCCGTTGAGGCGGATCAGCACCACCACCCAGATGATGGCGGCAATTGCCAGCAATACGCCGCGGGCGATGGTATCCGGCCAGGGAGTGTCGAGTATCATGCTGCCCCAACGCATGGCGGGCGCAAATCTATCCCGCCCAGCGTTCAGCCCTGCAAATGCCGCGCATGCCAGCCGACATGCTCGGCCATGAAGCTCGAGATGAAGTAATAGGAATGGTCGTAACCCTCCTGCATGCGGATGTCCGCCGCCATGTCGGCGGATTTGCAGGCATCGACCAGCAGATCGGTCTTGAGCTGTTCCTCGAGGAAATTGTCCGCCGTGCCCTGGTCGACCAGCAGGTTCGCATGGCGCGCACCGTCTTCGATCAGCGCGCAGGCATCGTATTCGCGCCAGTCGCTGCGGTCATCGCCCAGATAGCCGCCCAGCGCCTTGTCGCCCCACGGGCAGTTCAGCGGGCTGACGATCGGCGAGAAGGCGCTGATCGAACGGAAGCGGTCGGGATTGCGCAGCCCGATGGTCAGCGCGCCGTGGCCGCCCATCGAATGGCCGCTGATCGCCTGCCGCTGCATGTCCGCGGGGAAATGCTCGGCCAGCAGCGCGGGCAGTTCCTGTTCGATATAGCTACGCATCCGGAAATGCTGCGCCCAGGGCGCCTGCGTCGCATCGACATAGAAGCCCGCGCCCTGCCCGAAATCATAGGCCTCGTCATCGGGTACGTCCTCACCGCGGGGCGAGGTGTCGGGCGCGACGAAGATGACCCCGTGCTCGGCGCAGGCAGCGCGGAATTCGCCCTTCTCGGTGACATTGGCGTGGGTGCAGGTCAGCCCCGACAGGAACCACAGCACGGGCAGCTTCGCGCCGTCTGCATGCGGCGGGACGAAGACCGAGAAGGTCATCTGCGTGCCGGTGCTGGCCGATGCATGGCGGTAGACGCCCTGCACGCCGCCATGGCTGCAATTTTCCGATACCGTCTCGAGCGTGCCCGCCGTGGTCATAGCGCGACCTCGTATTTCGCGGTCGTCTTCGCGGCGATTTCGTCCGCCGTCACGCCCGGCGCCAGTTCGACCAGCCGGAAGGCACTGTCATGGTCGGGCCGCTGGAATACCGCCAGATTGGTGACGATCATGTCGACCACGTTCTGCCCGGTCAGCGGCAGCGTGCATTCGGGAATGAACTTGGGGCAGCCGTCCTTGGCGGTGTGGTCCATCACCACGATGATCTGCTTGACGCCCGCGACGAGGTCCATCGCGCCGCCCATGCCCTTGATCATCTTGCCCGGGATCATCCAGTTGGCGATATCGCCGTTCTGGGCCACTTCCATCGCGCCCAGCACGGTCAGGTCGATATGCCCGCCGCGAATCATGGCGAAGCTGGCCGCGCTGTCGAAATAGGCGCTGTGCGGCAGTTCGCTGATGGTCTGCTTGCCCGCATTGATCAGGTCGGCGTCGACTTCGTCGGGATAAGGGAACGGCCCGATACCAAGCATGCCGTTCTCGCTCTGCAGCGTGACATGCATGCCTTGCGGAATGTGGTTGGCGACCAGCGTGGGAATGCCAATCCCCAGATTGACGTAATAGCCGTCGCGCAATTCCTGCGCGGCGCGGGCCGCCATCTGGTTGCGGTCCCAGCCTGCTGCTTCCTGGGGCATCAGGCGCTCTCCCTTTCGCGCGTGGTCTCGAATTCGATCTTCTTGTCGTAGGGCGCGCCCACGATCATCCGCTGGACGTAGACGCCCGGCAGGTGGATGCAGTCGGGGTCGAGGCTGCCGGTGGGCACGATCTCTTCGACCTCGACCACGCAGACCTTGCCGCAGGTTGCCGCGGGCTGGTTGAAATTGCGCGCGGTCTTGCGGAACACGAGGTTGCCGGTTTCATCCGCCTTCCATGCCTTGACGATGGCGAGGTCGGCGAAGATGCCCCGTTCGAGGATATAGTCCTCGCCGTCGAAGGCCTTGGCTTCCTTGCCTTCGGCGACCTGCGTGCCGACGCCGGTCTTGGTGTAGAAGCCGGGAATGCCCGCGCCGCCGGCGCGCATGCGTTCGGCGAGCGTGCCCTGCGGGCAGAACTCGACCTCGAGCTCGCCCGAAAGGAACTGGCGTTCGAATTCCTTGTTCTCGCCGACATAGGAGGAGATCATCTTTTTCACCTGCTGGGTGCGCAGCAGCATGCCGATGCCTTCATTGTCGATGCCCGCATTGTTGCTGGCGAAGGTCAGCCCCTTCACGCCGCTGTCGCGGATCGCGGTCAGCAGGCGTTCGGGAATGCCGCACAGGCCGAAGCCGCCGCTGGCGATGAGCATGTCATCGCGCAGCACGCCGTCGAGCGCTGCCGCGGCATCGGGGTAAATCTTGCCGCCCATCAGAAAACCACCACGCTGCGGATGCTTTCCCCGGCATGCATCAGGTCGAAGCCCTTGTTGATTTCCTCGAGCGACAGGACATGGGTGATCATCGGGTCGATCTCGATCTTGCCGTCCATGTACCAGTCGACGATCTTGGGCACATCGGTGCGTCCGCGCGCGCCGCCGAACGCGGTGCCGCGCCAGTTGCGCCCGGTCACCAGCTGGAACGGGCGGGTGGCAATTTCCTTGCCCGCTTCGGCCACGCCGATGACGATGCTGGTGCCCCAGCCGCGATGGCAGGCCTCGAGCGCGGTCCGCATGACCTCGGTATTGCCGGTGCAGTCGAAGGTGTAATCGGCGCCGCCATCGGTCATTTCGACCACCTTGGCGACGACCTCGTCGCGGCTCATGCCCTTGGTGTTGAGGAAGTGGGTCATGCCGAACTTGCGGCCCCATTCCTCGCGGTCGGAATTGATGTCGATCCCGATGATCATGCCCGCGCCCGACAGCCGCGCGCCCTGGATCACGTTGAGGCCGATCCCGCCGAGGCCGAACACGACGACATTGTCGCCCACCTGCACCTTGGCAGTGTTGGTCACCGCGCCGACGCCGGTGGTGACCCCGCAGCCGATATAGCAGCTGGACTGGAACGGCGCGTCTTCGCGGATCTTGGCGACCGCGATTTCGGGCAGCACGGTGAAGTTCGAAAAGGTCGAGCAGCCCATGTAATGGAAGATCGGCTCGCCCTTGTAGGAGAAGCGCGTGGTCCCGTCGGGCATCAGCCCCTTGCCCTGCGTCGCGCGGATCGCAGTGCACAGATTGGTCTTGCCGCTGAGGCACGATTTACACTGGCGGCATTCGGGCGTGTAGAGCGGGATCACATGATCGCCGGGCGATACGCTGGTGACGCCCGCACCGACTTCGCGCACGATGCCCGCGCCTTCATGGCCGAGCACGCTGGGGAAAAGGCCTTCGGAATCGAGCCCGTCGAGCGTGTAGGCATCGGTGTGGCAGATGCCGGTGGCCATGATCTCGACCAGCACCTCGCCTGCCTTGGGCCCTTCCAGGTCGAGCTCGACGATTTCGAGCGGTTGCTTGGGGGCGAAGGCGACTGCAGCGCGGGTTTTCATGGATAATGGCTCCGGACTAGAGGTGCCGGCGCACCGGCCTCGGGGCGAAATACAATGTGGTGAGCCGTGCTGGGTTCGAACCAGCGACCTACTGATTAAAAGTCAGTTGCTCTACCGACTGAGCTAACGGCCCGACCACGGCGTGCCACCTAGGGGCGCTGTCGCGGGTGGTCAAGCCGGTGATGCGGCCGATACCGCGCCTGCGCTCAGGAAAGCCCCGCGGCTAGCTGGCGCACCGTCAGATGCGTCACCGGATCGTGCCAGTGCGGCGCGATCTCGGCGGCAGGGCGCAGGACGAAGGCGCGCTGCCGGAACAGGGGGTGCGGGATCGCCAGCTCGCCGGTATGCCAGGCCCCGCCGCTCCACAGCACAATATCGAGATCGAGCGTGCGCGAGCGCCAGCGCTGTCCGCGCCGGTTGCGGCCGAAGGCGCGCTCGATATCCTGCAGATTCTCTAGCGCGTCGGGCGGCGCGAGATCGCCCGTGATGATCGCCGCGCCATTGGCATAGCGCCGCAGCGAAGGACCGACCGGCGCGCTGTCGATCACGCGCGCGACCGCCTCGACCCCCCAGCCGCTTTCGGCCAGCGCCGCCACTGCCGCCGCCAGCACCGCGCGCGGCGCGCCCACGCCGGACACCCGGCAGTTCGAGCCGAGCGCGACCAGATATTGATGCTCGCTTGCCTCGCCCATGTGCCCGCCCTAGCGTCCCCGCCGACAAGAGCCAATCGGGAGCGGCAGGTAGATGAAGATCAAGGCAATCGTGGCGGCTGGGGCGCTGGCCATGGCAGGGCAGGCAGCGGCGGACGATCATGCGCCGCGCGACCTGACTGCGCATGAGCAGCGCGTTTACGACATCTACCGCGATATCATCGCCTTCCGCACGGCGGCAGGTCACGGGCAGATGGACGAGATGGTCGCCTATCTTACCGGCCGCCTGGCGGCAGCGGGCTTTGCCGACGAGGATGTGCTGGTCACCGATTACGACAGCGAAGGCGATCCGACGCAGGGGCTGGTCGTGCGCTATCGCGGTGACGGTTCTGCGAATGCCAAGCCGATCGTCATGCTCGCGCATATGGACGTGGTCGACGCCCTGCCCGAAGACTGGGAGCGCGATCCCTTCACGCTGGTCGAGGACGAAGGCTATTTCTTCGGCCGCGGGACGCAGGACAACAAATATGGCGTCGCCAACCTCACGGGCACTTTCATCCGGCTGAAGGAAGAGGGCTGGCTACCAAACCGCGATCTCTATCTCGTGTTTTCGGGCGACGAGGAAACGGGCATGGTCTCCACCCGCGCGCAGGCCCGCTGGGTCGCCGACAATGTCGATCCCGCCTATATCCTCAACTCGGATGCCGGGGGAATCGGCCTGGCGGACGATTTCTCACCGCTCGCGCAGCAGGTGCAGCTGGCCGAGAAAACCTATGTCACTTTCGATGTCACCGCGACCAATCCGGGCGGCCATTCCTCGCGCCCGCGCAGCGACAATGCGATCTATGACCTTGCGGGCGCGCTGACGCGGATTGCGCAGCATCAATTTCCGGTGCGCGAGAGCGAGCTGACCCGCAGCTATTTCGGCGCGCTGGGCCAGAGCATTCCGGGCGAGCTTGGCGCGGCCATGCGGACCTTCGCCGCCGATCCCGCCGATGACGAGGCAATCGCGCTGATCAGCGCCGATCCGGGCTATGTCGGCACGCTGCGCACGACCTGCGTGGCGACCATGCTCGACGCCGGCCATGCCGAGAACGCGTTACCGCAATCGGCCAGCGCCGCCGTCAATTGCCGGGTCTTCCCGGGCGAAGGGGTGGAATCGGTCAAGGCCGCGCTGGAAACGGCGATCGACAATGAAGCGATCACCGTGACGCAGCGCGCCGAAGCGACCGAAAGCCCGATGAGCGCGTTTCCCGACGAGGTCCGCGATGCGCTGGCCAAATCGCTCACCGCGCGGTTCGGGCAGGCGATCCCGATGATCCCGACCATGTCTTCGGGCGGCACCGACGGCATGCATTACCGCGCGCTGGGTTACGATACGGTGGCCATTGGCGCAGGTGCGAGCCGGCCGCAGGACATCTATGCGCATGGCCTCAACGAGCGGATGCGGGCCGATGCCTTTTATGCCGGGCTCGACCACTGGAGCATCGTGCTGAAGGAACTGGCGGGCAGCTAGAACAGCTCGTTGGCGGCAGGCCGCGCGGTGAAGCTGCCGAGCGTGAGCTGGCGCTGGTGCCCGAGCAATCCGCTGCTCGCGATCTCGAACGGGACCAGCACATCGGCGGCATAATTGGCCGCGCGCAAGCGGACTTCGATCGTCGCGGCGTCGGTGCGGTGACGAACGATGGCGGCGGCGCGGATCGTCCCGTCGGCAGCGCGCGGGCGGATCACATCGGCGAGCCGGTCGAGCACGCCCTGCGCGCCTTCGATGGCACCCGTCTCGAGCACCGCGACATTCTGGATCGCGCCATTGGCGCGCAATTCGAACACCAGCGGGAAGAACGTCCCGTCCTTTTCGATCCGGGCGATCGCGGCTTCGAGCGCGGCGGTGAAGAGCGCATCGAGCCGTGCCTGGTCGATGCCCGCAGCCAAGCTCAGATATCCTCGCTGATCCGCCCGTAGAGCTGCGGCCGCCGGTCGCGGAAGAAGCCCATTCCGGCCCGGTGCTTGCGCGCGCGGTCGAGATCGAGCGTGGCGGTCAGCACGCCTTCGCTCGACCCGCCGAATTCCGCGACCAGATCGCCCCATTCATCGCTGATGAAACTGTGGCCGTAGAAGCTCTGCTGGCGATCGGCGGGGCCTTCGTGGCCGATCCGGTTGGCGGCGCAGACGGGCATGCAGTTGGACACCGCATGGCCAATCATCGCACGGCGCCACATGCGACTGGTGTCGAGATCGGCGTCATAGGGTTCGGAGCCGATGGCGGTGGGATAGAACAGCACTTCGGCGCCCTTGAGCGCCATCACCCGCGCGCATTCGGGATACCACTGGTCCCAGCAGATCCCCACGCCGATGCGCGTGCCGAACACATCCCACACCTTGAACCCGTCATTGCCCGGGCGGAAATAGTACTTCTCTTCGTAGCCGGGCCCGTCGGGGATATGGCTCTTGCGATAGGTCCCCATGATGTTGCCATCGGGGCCGATCATCGCCAGCGTGTTGTAATAGTGCTGCCCGTCGCGTTCGAAGAAGCTGGTCGGGATCGCCACGCCGAGCTTGGCCGCCAGTTCCTGCATCGCCTGCACGCTCGGGCTTTCGAGCGTGGGATGCGCGAGGTCGAACAGCTCTTCCTCTTCCATGCGGCAGAAATACTCGCCCGCGAACAGTTCGGGCGGCAGGATGACCTGCGCGCCCTTGCCCGCGGCTTCTTCCACCAGCGCGGACACGGCGGCGATGTTGTCGGCCGGCTCGGGGCGGGCGAGCGGCAATTGCAGGACGGCGACGGACAGCTTTCTCATGCGCGCGAGATAGGCAGCCGCCGCCGTCCAGACAATGGTTACTGCGCCTTGCGGAACAGCAGCGTCATGCGGTCGCTTTCGCCGATCGCTTCGTATTTCGCGCGGTCCTGGTCGCCGTAACGCAGCACCGGCGGCAGCGTCCACACGCCGCCTTCCCAGTTCGCCGGGTCGTTCGGATTGGCGTTGATTTCGCTCTCATCGGCCAGTTCGAAACCGTTGGCGGCGAAGATCGCGACGACATCCTGCTTGCGCATGTAGCCGCGCTGGCGCGCGCCGTAATCGTCGTAGCTGGCGCCTTCGGGCGCGCGGTGCTGGACCACGCCGACCATGCCGTCGTCCTTGAGCATCATGCGCGCGGCCTTGAGCACGTCGTCAGCCGCATTGCCCATGTTCAGCCCGTGCATCGAGCGGAAGATCAGCACGCGGTCGACCGTGCCGGCAAGGTCTTCGGGCATCTCGTCGATCTCGAACGCAGTGACGCTATCGGCTTCGACACCGGTCATTTCGGCGACTTCGGCCTTGAACCGTTCGGTCCAGCCCTTGGCGCGCGCTTCCTGCGCCCGGCTGTTGTAGGTGCCGCCGTCGCTGTCCTGATCGAAGGCGATATATTTGCCCGTGCCGTGCAGATAGGGCGCGAGCACGCGCGTGTACCAGCCGCCGCCCGGGCCGTATTCGGCCACGGTCATGCCGGGTGCGACCTGGAAGAATTCGAGCGTTTCGGCGGGGTTGCGGTACTGGTCGCGCGCTCGGTCGTCATCGCGCACATCGGCTGCCAGCACGGTTTCGAGATCGGCGGCGTGGTTGTCGGCAGCGAGCGGTGACGCGACGAGAGCGGCAACGGCGGCAGTCAGCATAAGACGCATGGAAAATCCTCCTCAATTCGTCCGGCAGTGTTCTGGACCTGCCGCGGGTGGATGACAAGGCGAAGACGGCTTCCTATCTGCTGGGCACAAGGAGATTGACGAATATGGCTCAACAACAGGCGATCGTTGCCGGCGGATGTTTCTGGTGCACCGAAGCGGTGATGAAGGATGTGATCGGCGTCAGCGCGGTGGAAAGCGGCTATATCGGCGGGCACCAGCCCAATCCGACCTACAAAGAGGTCTGCACGGGCAATACCGGCCATGCCGAGGGCGTGCGCGTGACCTTCGACGATGCGCAGATCACGCTGGGCCAGCTCTACGATGTGTTCCTGGGCACGCATGACCCGACCCAGCTGAACCGGCAGGGCAATGATGTCGGCACGCAATACCGCAGCGCGATCTTCCCGCTCGAGGGGCAGGAAGACGAAGCGCGCGCGGCGATCGCGCGCTGGAACGACGAACACCCCGGCCAGCAAGCGGTCACCACGATCGAGAGCGGCGAATGGTATCCGGGCGAGGATTACCATCAGGAATATTGGGAGGGCGAAGGCCAGCGCAATCCCTATTGCCAGGCGGTGATCCCGCCCAAGCTGATGAAGCTGCGCAGAAGCTTCCAGAAATACCTCAAGCAAGACGCCTGAGGAAAAGTCCCGCGGGTCCCTGGGGCGACTTCGCGATCGGAAAGGGGCCGCGTGGCATACGGCACAGCTGCCCCGCGCGGGTCATTGTGGGAAAGCGCGCAAGCTGCAATTGTCGGCGTCATGCCGGGAGCACCGACCAAGGCCCTCACCCGCGACCATGTCGTCCATGATGACGGCAGTGTCGCGTTCGCCTGCTCGCAGGACGATGCGCTGTGGCCGTGGACGCTGATCGGCCCGCACCACCCGGGCGCGATCCAGGCGGCGAGTTATTGGCTCAGCGTCGAATGCGCCATGGCGCTGGGCGGGTGGGACCCGGACAAATGGTCGGCGCTGACCTGGACCCGCTGGAGCTGCGGCGAGCCCGGTGCCGGGCGAATGGCCCGCGGCCGTTACGAACGGACACGGATCGAAGGCAAGGAAAGCTTCTCGATCCAGCTCTACGATGCGCAGGACGCGCCGATCTGCCGCCTCGGTGGGCGCGGCGTGGTGTTCCGCACACGCGATTTCGCCCAGTGGCGCAGCAGTGCCAAGGACCGCGGGGAGCAAGTGCGATCGGACCGCTTCGCCTATGCCGGGCGCGAGGCGCTGGGGATTGCGCCGGGAGAATTTCCTTTCCTTGGCCCGCTCGATGGCAGCGCCGCCACCGGCCTGCTCGACCACGCCAACGCCATGCCGCCCGCCCATCCCTGGCTCGACGGCTCGGGCGACCATGTGAACTCGGCGCATCTCGCCGAAGTCGCCCGGCAATTCGTCAGCCTGCTGCGCGCGGGCCAGCCGTTCCGCGTGACCGCCGCCGAGATGCGCTTCGACCGCTATGTCGAACTGGGTGTGCCCTTCACGGTCGAGCGGACCGAGGGCGATGCCGAAACCGTGGTGGACATGGCCATTCGCCAGTCCGGCCGCGTCTGCACGCATATATCGTATCGGATCTCTCCGGAAGAACCGCAGACCGGGAAAAGACAGATCTAGTCTTGGCGAAACAGCAGGTTGCAAAGACCGCCCCCAGAAGACAAAGTCTTGGGGTCAAACTGGGGGTCGGCAAAATGTATAGACTATTCGCTGCTGCAACACTTCTGATCGCGGCACCGCTTTCCGCACAGCAAACCGACGAGCAGCAGGCGGCCTTCGACGCTGCGGTTCTGAGCGACCGGGAGCTGTTCGCAGAGGCGCAGGCCAATCGCTGGCTCGAACAGCCCTGCGATATCGGCGTTCCCCTGTTCGGCGAGATTTTGGAACGAGACTTCGGGGACACACATGTCGCGCGGGCTCAACTCTTCGCGGGCGCCCTGTGCGAAGATGAACGCGACGATTATGCAGCGGGTATGGCCAAGGTCCGCCAGCTCGAGGCGGGCTGGCCGGACTTCGACTTTACCGATCTCGGCCTGTACTTCGCGGTTCGCTCG
Organism: Qipengyuania citrea; assembly: GCF_024171405.1. Classification (GTDB taxonomy): domain Bacteria; phylum Pseudomonadota; class Alphaproteobacteria; order Sphingomonadales; family Sphingomonadaceae; genus Qipengyuania; species Qipengyuania profunda. Next base: position 2,546,679 of record NZ_JALJZT010000002.1, on the reverse strand, counting down.
AACAATGCGGCCGAGTATTTTTCTCGCATGCGGGCGCTCGACAATGGCCAGCTTGGGGAGTTCGAACCACAAAGATTCTGGCAAGGCTTCCGCATGGTTCGTGACCAGGGTGCCGAAGACCGCTTCGATGACATCATGCTGGAGTGGATCGATGCCCGGCGTCTCGCATACCTACCGGCGGATTTGCACGCCGGGGTAGCCATGGCTGCGCTCAGCGCGGCGATCCGGCATGGCCGCGCTGAGATGGCTCCACAATTGCTTGCGACCATCCGCTCTCCCGCTGATTACCTGACCTTGCTGTCCATGCGGGAATATGAAGCGATCTGGCCTTTCGCGGCAGAACGGGCCGGCCCCAATCTCGAGGCCATAACGGATGAGTATGTGTTCTGGGCCAGCGCGCGTCTTGAAAACCACCCCAGCGATCGCGATCGATTCTCGGACGCAGCCCACGCCCTTCATTATGCGGGACGATTCGAAGAGGCGATTGCGCTTGCACGCCAGTGGCGCGAGCGGGATGGGTCTATGGCTTCGATCGAGGAGGGCGATGGCTGGGCCCTCAATATCGAAGCCTACGCCAACGACGCACTGGGACGCCGCGACGAGGCCGACCGGATTTTCGACCAGCTGGCCGCGCTGGACCCGGAGGAACATCCATGGGTCGTCAATTTCGTGATCAACCGGGCATCGCGCCTCGTCGGTCATGAGCGCTGGGTAGACGGGCTCGAAGCCGCCTCGCTTGCGCGCCGTGTCGCCGACAGCTGGGGATCGCAATACGCACGGATGATCATAGCCCGCGATCACACCTGCGCGCTGGCAGCACTGGATCGTGCGGATGAGATCGCTCCCGAATTGGCATTTCTGCGCGAAAACAAGGCGGAATCCTACACACTCGCCGCGCAGGCGCTGCTCTGTGTCGGAGAACGCGCCGAAGCGGTAGATTTGCTGCTTGAAGGGATCGCCGACGAACCGAACCGCAGTCAGGTTCTGGGGGGCTTGCAGCCGAGCACCTTCGAACTGTTCTATACGCCGTCTAAATTGCCGCATCCGGTCGAGTTGCTCGACGAAAGCGCCGAGTTGCAGGCAGCCTTCGAGCAACATGCGCGCGTCATCCCGGAGGAGTTCACGCCGACTGCATCGATCCTCGCGAACCGCTGAGCGCACTTCGAGGCCTTCGCGTCCGCGCGCGAGGAACACCGCTGCTCAGCTCACCTCCTCGGCTTTGGTGCGGACCCGACCTTCTTTGGCAGCATCGCTAGCTGTGCGAGGATGCAACTGGGCCATTCGCGGCGCGACTGCACCTCGATCGACTATCGCATCGCCGGGATCTAGCCGCCGGTCGGGGTGACTGGGTCGGTCATCGAACTGGGCTTTGCTTTTGCGGCCATGACCTCCTGGGTGCCATTTATCCCTTTCCTGCAGGAGCTTACCTTGCCCACAGTCCCGCGTTTCCTGGTCGCACTGACCGCCTTCATCCTTCCCCATGCCGTACAGGCGCAGGTGGGCGGCGATGGGGCGGAGGCGGCATTTGCGGCGTGCGCGGACGCGGGTGCGAACCCCGCGCTCGCCGCCACGCAATGCGCGCTCGTATCGACCCCGCTCGACCATGCGGCGCCCGCGCAGGGCGCAATCGACCTGTTCGTGCGCAAGTTTCCCGCGCGCGGACCTGCACGAGGCGAGCTCTGGCTGATCGCCGGGGGGCCGGGGGAATCGGGCGCTTCCTTCTATCCCTTCATCGACACGCTGCGCGCGGCAGCCCCGGGCTTCGACCTGATCGTGCCCGATCACCGCGGCACCGGCTATTCGGCGCGGCTGTGTCCGGCCGAGGAAAGCGCGCAAAGCGACGGCGGGATGGCTTTGGAAGGGGCCGAATGGGGCAGCTGTATCGGTTCGATGCATGCCGACCCGCAGCGCACGCAATCCTTCACCATCAGCAATGCCGCGCATGACATCACGCTGTTGATGGACGAACTGGGCAGCGCAGACCGGCGCTATCTCTATGGCGTCTCCTACGGCACGCAGCTGGTCCTGCGCACGCTGGCGGTCGCCCCGCCCGCATCGCTCGACGGGGTGATCCTCGATTCGCTCGTTCCCGCGGATGACGATATGCTCCACGACCTCAGCCGCCGCTCGCAGGTCACCGATGCGATCGGACGCAAGGTGCTGCGGCAATGCGATGCGCGTGCAGAGTGCAGCCGGTATTTCGACCGGCCGTTGGAGCAGGCCGTGGCGGACCTGCTCGCCGATCCGGCCCTGTCGGAGCAGCTTGGCGCGAACCCGAAATATCTGCTCGCGGCGCTGATCGACTTTCCCGAGACGCGCGCGATCCTGCCCTATGTGATTGCCGACCTGCACCGCGGCGAGACCGCCTGGTTGGATCATGCCAAAGCGCAGCTGGGCGCCATACAGGCGCGGTTCGCGGCGTTTCCGCAATTCGGGTCCTCGATCCCGCTGGTCAGCCTGATCAGCCGGTCGGAGAACAATCGCCGTCCCGATCTGACCGCCGAGATGATCGCCGAAGAAGAAGCCGGACTGCTCTTCGCCAGTCCGCTTCCCCGCCATCTGCTGCCGGGCGGGTTCCCGACTTACGATCCCGGCGAGGCGCTGGGACGGATGCCCGCGAGCCTTCCGCCCACGCTGGTGCTGCAGGGCCGGCTCGACCCCAAGACCGCCTATGACGGCGCGGCTGCCTATGTCGACCGGCTGGGCGCGCGCGGCGAGATTACCCTGTCCGCCAGCGCGGCCGCGCCGCATTATCTGCTGATGACCGACCCGGACTTCTTCGTCACCGAAGTCGGCGCGTTCATCGGCGAATGATCAGGCCTCGCGTCGCCAGCGGGCGATGAAGAAGCCGTCGAGACCGCCCGCTTCGGCGAGCATGCCGGGATCGGTACGGATCCAGCCCTCGGCAGTGGCCGCCAGCCCTGTCGGCAATTCGTCCGGCGAGACGGCGAGCGTGGGCATGGCGACGGCGCCCGTCTGGTCCTCGCCCTCCTCGCGTTCGAGCGAGCAGGTCGCATAGACCAGCGTCCCGCCGGGCTTGAGCCAGCCCTGTGCCTGCTGGAGCAGCGCGGCCTGGAGTTCGGCCATTTCCTCGATCTGCCGTGCGCCGATCCGGTGCAGGACATCGGGATGGCGGCGCGCGGTGCCGGTGGCGGTGCAGGGCGCGTCGAGCAGGATGGCATCGTACTGGTGCTTGGGCTCCCATTTCAGCGCATCGGCGCGCACGGTATTGGCCTTGAGCCCGGTGCGCTTGAGGTTCGCCTTGAGCAGGTCGAGCCGGCGCTTGGAAATATCGAGCGCGGTGACCTGCCAGCCCTGCGCTGCCAGTTGCAGCGTCTTGCCGCCGGGCGCAGCGCACAGGTCGAGCACATGGCGCCCCTCCCCCTGCCCCAGCAGCCGCGCGGGTAGCGCCGCAGCAAGGTCCTGCACCCACCACGCGCCCTCGGCAAAGCCGGGCAGCGTTTCGACACTGGCGCCGCGCGGGAGCCGCAGGTGACCCGGCATCAGGCTGTCGGCGGCAAGCTGGACCTGCCAGTGCGCGGTTTCGGAAGGATCGCGCAGCGTGAGGTCGAGCGGGGGCGGTTCGGCGAGACCGGCGGCAATCGCCTCGGCCCGCTCGCCCCAGCGCGCCGCGACTTCGGCGGGCAGCGTCGGCGCGGCAGGCAGCGCCGCCTCGCGCTTGGTCAGTGTGGAGAATACGCCGTGCGCCAGCCGCCGCGGACCGCCCGCGAGCAAATCGAGCCCTGTCGCCACCACCGCATGCGGCGGCGTGCCCAGCCGCAGCCATTGCGCAAGCATCATCCGCAGCACCATGCGCGCCTTGGCATCGTGCGGCAGCGGCTTCTTGGTCGCGCTGTCGATCAGCGCATCGAGATCGACCAGCCAGCGGAGCACTTCGCTGGCGATGGCACGCGCGAGCGCCTTATCCTCGAACTTGCGCAGGTCCTTGGTGGCGCCGGCGAAGGCGATGTCGAGCGTCTCGCCGCGGCGGATTACGGCGTCGAGCAGGCGCAGCGCGGCACGGCGTGCGTGGATACCTTGGGGTTGGGCCATGGCCGCGCCCCTACCCGCACTTGCACAAAGCCGCCAGCGGCATCATCTTGGCAGCATGCCGAAACGCGCCACCACCCGCCCCGAAGGCTTCAAGAAGCCCGCTCACTGGACCAATGATGCCCCGCCCGCGCCCCGGAAGGGCAGCGATGACGAGGACCTCAGCCCGACGCGCTATGGCGACTGGGTGAAAGACGGCATCGCGATCGATTTCTGAGTCGATGTTCCGGTTGCGCACCGACATCCGTCGGTGCGTCCTCATTCCGGGCCGGGGCTAGCACAACTCGATCGCTGGGCGAGAATCCCCGCGCCGCAGGCGAGGCAAGGCCGACTGGCCGCCCGCAGCGACGCGACCGTCAGGTCGCGTGAGCGAGGATGCCCGATAAAAAACCGAATCAGATCGCAGTAAGCTTGAGCTTCAACCCGTCCTTGGGCTTGGGGATCGGCCACGCCTGCCATTCGGGATCGCCCGCCGCCAGTTCGATACGGTAGCGCGGCAGCATCTGCGCCAGCAGGATCTTCACCTGCATGTAGGCGAAGTGCAGCCCCAGGCACATATGCGCCCCGCCGCCGAAGGGCACCCAGGCGTATTTGTGCCGTGCCTTCACCTGCTCGGGCGTAAAGCGCATCGGGTCGAAGGTGTAGGGATCCTCCCAATGCTCCTCGTCGTGATGCGTGTAGTGGATGTTGATCCCGACATGCGCCCCGGCGGGGATGCGATAGCCGCCATATTCGAAGGACTTGAGCGCGCGGCGCGGCATCGAGGGCACGGGCGGCACGAACCGCAGCGCTTCCTTGAACGCCATTTCGGTCAGGTCGAGCTTGCCCAGATCGTCATATTCAAGATCGCGCGGGCGGCCGCTGGCATCGCTGCCCCCGGTGACCGCGGCGATTTCCTCGCGCAGCCGGTCCTGCCATTCGGGATGCTTGGCGAGCAGCCACAGCAGCGAGGTGGCGCTGGAGGTGATGGTGTCGTGCGCGGCCATCATCAGGAAGTTCATGTGATCGACCACTTCGTCGACCGACATCAGGCTGCCATCGTCATATTCGGCGGTGGCGAACTGGCTGAACATGTCCTGCCCGCCGCCTTCGGCGCGGCGGCGATGCGTTTCGCGCGTGAAATAGTCGACCAGGAAGGCGCGGCCATCGACGCCGCGCTTCATCTGCGTGAAGGGCAGCGGCTTGCGCACCGGCGCCACGCTGGCCTGGACCATGTCGACAAAGGCGGTGTTGATCCGGTCCGCCTCGGGGCCCCAGGGAATGCCGATGAAGCTGTCGGCGGCCAGGTCGAGCGTCAGTTCCTTGATCGAGGGATAGAAGAGCATTTCCGCCCCTGATCCATCGCCGCCCCATTCCTCGACCCGCTTGGCGATGCCGCGGTTAAGCGCGTCCGCATAATGGCGCATCGGGCCGGGCTTGAAGGCGATCGACAGCGCGCGGCGATCGGCGCGGTGATGGTCGAAATCGATCAGCATCAGACCGCGCGGGAACAGCTTGTCGAGGATCGGCCCCCAGCCCTGTTCGGAGCTGAATATCTTGTCGCGGTTCATCAGCAGCATCTCGTTGGCCTCGGCCCCGATCAGCGCGACATTCCAGCCACCGAAGGCCTTGTTCTTGTAAACGCGGCCGTATTTTTCGACCATGCGCCGCGTCTGCCCATGCGGATCGGCGAGCATCTTGAAGGTGTTGCCGACGATCGGCCAGCCTCCCTCACCGGGGATATGTGCGAGCGCATCGTCGCCGGGATTGCCTTCCTGCCAATGCGATGGCGCGGTCTCGGCAGACTGGTGCGGGGCAAGCGTGGCCATTAGGTAGCTCCTTACAACTTACTTTGTTGTAAGTAGGTTTTACGCGGGAATCCACCCCGACAATTCACGGCGCAGCAAAGTTTCGAGCATGTCCAGTCCGGCAGCGGACGTATTGAGGCAGGAAAGCGCGGCAAACTGCGCTCCGCCCGCTTCGGTAAACTGTTCGCGCCCCTGGATCGCCAGCTCTTCCAGCGTCTCGAGACAATCCGCCGAAAAGCCCGGTGCAGCCACAGCCAGCCGTTTGGTTCCAGCCTGCGCTTCCTCGGCGAAGGTGTCGTCGGTCGCGGGGCCCAGCCATTTGGCCGGCCCGAAGCGCGACTGGAAGGTCGTGCGGAACCGCAGGCCCGGCCGGGCCAGCCGCTCCTGCAGCAGCCGCGAGGTCTTCTGGCAGTGGCAATGGTAGGGATCGCCCAGTTCGAGCGTGCGCTGCGGCATGCCGTGGAAGCTCAGCAGCAGCACTTCGGGAGCGAAGTCGAGCGCATCGAGCTGGCGCGACAGATCCTGTGCCAGCGCATCGATATAGGCCGGATCGTCGTGATAGGGCGGCAGCGTGCGCAGCGAGGGCTGCCAACGCATTGTCCGCAGCTTGTCCGCAGCCTTGTCCACAACCGTCGCGGTCGTGGCGGCCGAATATTGCGGGTAGAGCGGAGCGAGCAGGATGCGTTCGCACCCGGCGTCCATCAGCGCCTGGATGCGCTCGGGGATCGCCGGCGTGCCATAGCGCATCGCCCAGTCGACCATCACCGCGTCGCCCAGCCGGGCCTGCATGGCCGCGGCCTGGTCGCGCGTGATGACCGCAAGCGGCGAGCCTTCATCGGTCCAGACCTGCTGGTAGGCATGCGCGCTCTTCTTCGGGCGCGTGTTGAGGATAATCCCGCGCAGGATCGGCTGCCAGGCGATCGGCGGTATCTCGACCACGCGCCGGTCGGACAGGAATTCGCCGAGATAGCGTTTCACCGGTCCCTTTTCGGGGGCATCGGGGGTCCCGAGATTGACGACGAGCACGCCGACCTTGCCCGATTTCACGGGCGGATGGTCGGCGGGTAATTTCTGTTCTTGCCAGGTCATAGACCCTCCGAAAGCAATGGCAGGCGGCGAAAGCGCACTCCGGTCGCCGAGTAAAGCGCATTCGCGATAGCGGGGGGCGCCACCGCCACGCCGAGTTCGCCCGGATCGAAAGGCGGGGCATCGCTGGCGAGGAATTCGACCACGATTTCGGGACAATCCGTCAGCGTGGGCAAACCCAGACCGGCAAGCCGGGCGGGGACCGGTCGGCCCTCTTCATAGGCGACGCTCGATCCGGTTGCGAGCGAGAGCCCGAAGATCAACCCGCCCTCGATCTGCTGGCGCGCGATATCGGCATTGACCACGCGCCCGATATCGACCGCCGCATGCAGCCTGGTCACGCGCACTCCGCCTTCGCCCAGCGCGGCCTGCGCGACACAGGCGATCCGGCCCCCGGTATCGGGCGCGCCCATGCGGACCATGGCCAGCCCCTGCCCGGTCCCGCGGCGCCCGCCGTCCCATCCCGCGAGCCGCGTCGCGCGGCGCAAAGTATCGGCCATGCGCGGCATCCGGCCGAGCATCTCCATGCGGTAGAGCATCGGATCGCGCCCCGCGCGTTCGGCCAGTTCGTCGATGAAGCTCTCGATGAAGAAGGCGTTGTAGGCGATGGCATTGCCGCGCAGCCGCCCGGTCGGGAAAGGCAAGGTGACGGGCAGGTGGTCGATGGCGACATGCTCGATCCCGTAAGGCGGCAGCGCGCCGTCGCACGCCAGCGCATCCGCCTTGTCCGCCGCCTGCTCCAGCGCGGCCTGCGGGGTCTTGTTGTCGAACAGGCGATAGCCGAATTCGCGCGCGGTGGCGGGCATTGCCAGCCGCGCGCGCCAGGCGGCAATCCGTCCGCCGCTGGCCGCCTCGAAACCGGCTTCGAGCCGCGCGCTGACCGGGGTCCGCACGGGGAGCGACTGCAGTTCCTGCGCGCGCGGCCAGGTAAGCTGCACCGGCCGCCCGATCTCCCGCGCGATCTGCGCGACCTCGATCGCGTGACGCCGCTCTAACCGCGCGTCGAAACTGCCGCCTGCAGCGGTCGGATAGAGCACGACATTATGCGGCGCGATGCCGATCGCCTTGGCTGCCGCGCGCCGGGTGAGTTCGGGGGCCTGCGCGGCGATCCACAGCTCCAGCTTCCCGCCATCGTAGCGCGCGGTGGCACTGGCGGTTTCGATCGCCGCATGGACCGCGGGGCCGACCGCATAGGTCTGCGCATAGTCGGGGCGGGCGAGCAGCTCGTCGGCGTCGCCCAGTGCCAGCGTGCGCCTGGGCTCGACCGTGCCATGCGCTTCGTCGAGCGCCTCGAGCGCCGCCGCGCTTTCGACCGCGGGCGGTCCGGCGAACACCGGGCGCATCGCCTTGAGCGCCTGCTCGGCAACCCACCAGCTTTCGGCCACAGCGGCGAGATAGCGCCTGGATTTGACCACGCCAACCAGCCCATCCAGCCCCTCGACCGCCGCCGCTTCGAACCCCGTCAGATCGGGTTTGCCCAGCGGTCCGTGGCGGATCGAGGCGAAGACCATTCCCGGCAGGCGGATGTCACCGGCAAACAGGAAGCTGCCATCGACCTTGGCGGGCAGGTCGAGCCGGGGGAAATCGGGCGCCAGTTCGGCCTCGGCGGGCACGGGATCCTCGCTCGCAGGCGCTACGCGCAGGGGCGGCGGATCGGGGGGATCAAGTTCGGCGGCCTCCGCCACCAGCGCGCCGAAGCCCAGTTGCTGTTCGGCGTGGCGGACGATCCCGCGTTCGACCAGGCATTCTTCCCAGTCCACGTCCCAGCGTTCGGCCGCCGCCATCGCCAACAGCGCGCGTGCGGTCGCCGCGGCTTCGCGCAGCGGCAGTTCATACGCAGCGAGCGCGGTTCCGTCCGCCGTCGCGGCAAACGCATTGCTGCGCGCGTAATTCTCCGCCAGCTGGCTGTCGGGATCGCTGGCGAAGCTGGGCAGGTTGGACCAGAGCGGCGCCCATTTCGCGGCCAGCGGGATATTGGCGTAGAGCCCCGCGGGCGGGCTGGGTTCGACCGCGACCTGGCGCCAGTCGGCGCCCAGTTCGACCGCCACCACCTGGGCCAGCACGGTGGTGACGCCCTGACCCATTTCGAGCTGCGGCACCGCCACGGTGACCACGCCGTCGCGGCCGATGGTGATCCAGCCGCCGAAATCGCGTTCATTGGGACCGGGAGACAGCGGACTGGTGTAATGACGCGGCCACAGCCACCAGGCCACGCCCAATCCCCCGCCCACCGCGGCGCCCGCAACCAGCTGGCGCCGCGTTACGGGAAGCGCGGTCAGCTTTGCGCGCCAATCCATGCGTCGACCTTGGCGGCGATATCGTGGAACGGCGCGGCGAGCGCGCCCGTGCCGCAGGCGGGCGGCTGGCCGCGATCGCTGCCTTCCCTGATGGCAAGGTCGAGCGGGATCCGGCCGAGGAACGGCAGTTCGAGCCGCTCGGCAGCGGTTTCGACCCCGCCCCTGCCGAAAGGATCGGACAGTTCGCCGCAATGCGGGCAGACATAGCCGGCCATGTTCTCGACCAGCCCGATCACCGGCACTTCGGCCTGGTCGAACAGCTGCCCTGCGCGCGCCGCATCGATCAGCGCGAGGTCCTGCGGCGTGGAAACCAGCACTGCGCCCATCGGCTTGAACCGCTGCAGCATGGTCAGCTGCACATCGCCCGTGCCCGGCGGCAGATCGACCAGCAGCGTATCGACATCGCCCCAATGGGCATCGATCAATTGCGTGAGCGCGTTGCCCGCCATCGGCCCGCGCCATGCCAGCGCGCGGCCGGGTTCGACCAGATGGCCCATCGACAGCACCGGAATGCCAAACTCGCTCTCTACCGGGACCAGCTTTTCATCGCGCGCGATGGGTTTCTTGCCCTGATTGCCCAGGATGACCGGCTGCGAAGGGCCGTAGATATCGGCATCGACCAGCCCGACCTTGTGGCCCAGGCGGGCGAGTGCGATCGCCAGATTGGCGGTCAGCGTGGATTTGCCCACCCCGCCCTTGCCGCTGCCGACGGCGATCAGCCGCCGCTGGCGGCGCTCGGCGGTCATTACCACGCGGGTTTCGGAAACATCGTCGCGCTGGCCGAGGATATCGGTGATCGCGCGTTCGATATCGGCGCGCTCCTGCTCGCCCAGCCCGGCGGCATCGACCACGGCAATCGCCCGGCCCTGTTTGATGGTCAGCGCGGAAACGCGGTCGGCAAGGCTGGCGGGAAGCAGCGATTTCGGATTGGTCGAACTCATGGGCGCGGCTGCTGTAGCATCGAAAAGCGCGCGGCAACCCCTGTTTTTCCGTGGCGGCGCACCTATAAGGAAAGACATGAGAATTTTTGACGGGTTCGGACAGAGGATTTCCCTGGCAATGGCGGGCAACAAAAGCCCTTGGGGCGGCGGCTCCGGGGATGACGGAGACGACGACAATCCCGAGGGCAGTAAGGGCGGCGACAAACCCCGCGGCCCGCGCAATCCATGGCTCCCGCCGGGTGGCGGCGAGGATGGCCGCCGCGCCCCCAATATCGAGGATATCTTCAAGAGCCGCGGCCCCGAAGGCCCGCGCCGCAGCGGCGGCGGCCCCGGCGGTCCCAATTTCCGCTTTCCCCAGCGCCCCGGCGGCAAGAGCTGGTTCCCGATCGCAGTCATCGGGATCATTGCCTTCGGCCTGCTCGCGACCAGCTTCCACCTTGTCGGTCCGCAGCAGCAGGCCGTGGTGAAGACGCTGGGCGAGTACACCCGCACGCTGCGCCCGGGTCTGCAGATCACCGCCCCCTTCCCGATCGAAACGGTCGATGTCGAAGATGTCGAAGGCGTCCGTTCGGTGCGCATTCCGGGCGGTGACAGCCAGGTCAAGCTGATCCTGACCGGCGACCAGAACCTCGTCGATCTCAGCTATATCGTCCGCTGGAACATCAAGGACCTCGAGGGCTACAAGTTCCGCGTGGTCGACCCGATCGAGACGGTGAACGAAGCCGCCGAAGCCGCGATGCGCGCCTCGGTCGCCGAAACCGAGCTCGACGAGACCTTCTCGGGCCAGGGCCGTGCAGCGATCGAACTCGACGTGCGCGAACGCATGCAGGCCACGCTCGACAGCTATGGCGCGGGCGTCCGCGTGCTGGGTGTCGAAATCGAAAAGGCCGATCCGCCCGCGCAGGTCGTCGATGCCTTTCGCGACGTGCAGGTCGCCGAACAGAATGCCGATGCGGCGCGCAACCAGGCGCGCGGCTATGCCCAGCAGGTGCTCGCACAGGCCGAGGGTGAGGCGGAAGCTTTCAACAAGGTCTATGAGCAGTACCGCCTGGCCCCGCAGGTGACCCGCCAGCGGCTTTATTACGAAACCATGGAGCGTGTGCTGAGCCAGACCGACAAGACAATCGTCGAAACCGACAATGTGACCCCGTATCTGCCGCTGCCCGAGATTCGCCGACGGTCACAGCAGCCCGCGACCACTGTCACGGCACCGGGGGGCCAGTAAGATGAGCACTTTCCTGCAGAAACACCGCAACTGGGTCATCGCGCTCGCCGTGGCGGTGATCGCTTTCATGATGAGCGCCTATGTCGTTCCCGAAGAGGAGCAGGTCGTCATCATCCGTACCGGCCAGCCGGTCGGCACGGTCAATACGCCCAATGGCACGACCGGCGCGGGCATCTATTTCCGCATGCCGATCATCGAAAGGGTCAGCCGCGTCGAGAAGCGCCTGCTCGATCTCGAGATGACCGATGAAGAGGTTCTCTCGGCCGACCAGCAGCGCCTGCTCGTCAATGCCTACGCCCGGTTCCGCATTACCGACCCGGTCCGCATGGTCGAACGCGCCGGTTCGACCGATGGCGTGCGCAATGCGCTCGAGCCGATCCTCAACTCGGTGCTGCGCCAGGAACTTGGCCGCCGGACCTTCCAGGCCATGCTGACCGCCGAACGCGGCAGCGCGCTGGCCAATGTTCGCACCAATCTCGACCGTCAGGCGCGGCAGTACGGGGCCGAGGTGGTCGATGTGAAGATCATGCGCACCGACCTGCCCGAAGCCCCGCTGCAATCGGCCTTCCGCCGGATGGAATCGGATCGCGAACGCGAAGCCCGCACGATCCGGGCCGGCGGCAGCCGCGACGCGCGGATCATCCGCGCCGAAGCCGATGCCGAAAGCGCGCGCATCTATGCCGAGGCCTTTGGCAAGGACGCCGAATTCTACGACTTCTACCGCGCGATGCAGAGCTATGACGCGACCTTCTCCAATGGCGATAATCCGTCGGAAAGCAGCATCATCCTGTCGCCGGACAATGAGTATCTGCGGCAGTTCCGCGGGCGTCGTTGACGGTTCGTCGAGCGGCGTCCGCGCCGTTCAAATGGCATTCACCGGCGGGGGCGAAAATCGCCCGCCGGAACGCCAGGTCCGCATGGCGGTAGCTTTGCTGCCGACCGCGGCACCTGCATTTTAGAGAAGAGGACGAAAAGGACGTGAAGCCCGTGCGATATGCATATTCCGTGACGAGCGCGCTGCTGGTAGGCGGCGCCGCGATCTCGCTCGCGACCGGCTACCCGGCCGGCGCCCAGGTCGCCCAGAACGACGACAGCCACATGGCCCGCGTCGTCCCGCGTGCCGGCGCTCCCGAAAGCTTTGCCGACCTGACCGCGCAATTGCAGCCCGCCGTGGTCAATATCTCGACCCGCCAGCGGATCGAGGTTTCGGGCAGTAGCGGCAATCCCTTCGCCGGCACCCCGTTCGAGGGCCTGTTCAACCGCCGCGGCGGTAGCCAGCAACAGGAACCGCAATATCGCGAAGGCCAGTCGCTGGGCTCGGGCTTCATCATTTCGGCCGATGGCTATGTCGTGACCAACAACCACGTGGTCAGCCCGACCGGGCGCGGGACGGTGGAGGAAATCACCGTCACCATGCCCGACGGCACCGAATACAACGCCGAACTGGTCGGCACCGACCCGCAGAGCGATCTGGCGGTGCTCAAGATCAACCGCGGCGCGGATTTTCCCTTCGTCGAGTTTGGCGATTCGGCGCAGGCCCGCCCGGGCGACTGGGTGGTCGCGATCGGCAATCCCTTCGGGCTTGGCGGAACGGTCACTTCGGGCATTGTCTCGGCGGTCTATCGCAACACCGGCCAGGGCGGCGCCTATGACCGCTACATCCAGACCGATGCCGCGATCAATCGCGGCAATTCAGGCGGCCCGCTGTTCGACATGCAGGGCAATGTGATCGGCATCAACAATGCGATCTTTTCGCCTTCGGGCGGCAGCGTGGGGATCGGCTTCGCCATTCCCGCCGAGATCGCCGCACCGATCGTCAAGCAGCTGCGCGACGGCGTCGAAATCGAGCGCGGCTATCTGGGTGTCTCGATCCAGCCGGTGACCGACGATCTCGCCGATTCGCTGGGCATCGAACAGAACCGCGGCGAGTTCATCCAGTCGGTCCAGCCGGGCGAGGCGGCCGACGAGGCGGGCATTCGCGCGGGCGATATCGTGACCAAGATCAATGGTCAGACGGTCACGCCCGACCAGTCGCTGTCCTATCTCGTCGCCAATACCCCGCCGGGCACCACCATCCCGGTCGAGCTGATCCGCGACGGGCAGACGCGCCGCGTCAATGTGACCGTGGGCAAGCGTCCGAGCGAGGAAGAACTGCGCCAGCAGCAGCAGTTCGACCCCGATGCCGAGGACGAGGATCCGATGGAAGCGAGCGACAATGCCGTGATCGAGGAAAAGCTCGGCCTGCAGGTGTTGCCGCTGACGCCGCAGATCGCGCGCCAGCTGGGCGTCGGCGCCGACACGCAGGGGCTTGTCGTGGCGGGGGTCGACCGGAACTCCGATGCGGCCCGCAAGGGGCTGCAGCGCGGCGACATCATCCTCACCGCGAACTATCGCGCAGTGACCAGCATGCAGGATCTGGAAAACACCATCCGCACTGCGGAAAGCGAAAACCGCGAAGCGGTGCTGCTGCGCATCCAGCAACGTGGCCGCCAGCCGGCCTATGTGGCGGTGCGCCTGCGCTAAAGCCGCTACCCGACATGCCAAGGGCGGCCCTCGCATTTCGCGGGGGCCGCCCTTTTCATATCCGCCCGGCTAATTGTTGGGGCGCGGGGTCTGCTGCGGCCCGGGTTCGCGCCGCCCGCCGGTCGCCTCGTCGAGGAAATCGTCGCCGATCGCCTGCGGCGCGCCATCGGCACCGCGGGGCGGCTGCTGCGGTGCGCGCGGTGCGGGCACGGCCGGCGTGCGTGGACGCGCCGGATCGAGCGTCCGGTCGAAATCGTCGGCGAAGGGATCGCCGCGCGAGCTGTCGCTCGTACCCGGCTCGATCAGGTTGCCCTGCTCGTCGATGAAGTAGTAATCCTCCGGATCGCCGAGCATGTATTCGTCGTCGGGCTCGAGCTGCCATTCGGGCAGCTGGAGATCGGTGTCGAATTCGACCACCGGGCGATCCTTGACCGCATAGCGCATATAGGCGGCAAAGGCGCGCGCGGGCGCGGTGCCGCCCTGCAGGCCGCCGACGCGCGCATTGTCGTCGCGGCCCATCCACACGCCGGTGGTGATCCCGCTGGAAAAGCCGACGAAATAGCCGTCCTTGTTCGAGCTGGTGGTGCCGGTCTTGCCCGCCACCGGCCGCCCGATCTGCGCCGCGCGGCCGGTGCCGGTGGCAACCGCCGTCTGCAACAGGTCGGTGATCCCGGCAGCGACATAATCGGGCACCAGCTGCGACGAACGCGCAGGTTCGTGCTGGTAGAGCAATTCGCCATCGGCGGTTTCGACCTTGAGGATGCCATGCGGTTCGACCGAAGCCCCCTCCGCCGATACGACGGCGAAGGCGCGGGTCATGTCGATCAGCCGCACTTCGTTCGAACCCAGCACCATGGCGGGATAGGTGTTGATCTCGGTCGTTATGCCGAACCGCCGCGCCATCGAGGCGACGGTGCCGAAGCCGACTTCATTGCCCAGCTGCGCGGCGACGGTGTTGATCGAATAGGCAAAGGCGGTGCGCAGATCGATTTCGCCGACATTGCGCCCGCTCGAATTGCGCGGGCTCCACCCGTCGATCTCGACCGGCGTATCGACGACGCGGTCGTTGGGCGTGTAGCCCGCCTCGAGCGCGGCGAGATAGACGAACAGTTTCCATGCCGAACCCGGCTGGCGCAGCGCATCGGTCGCACGGTTGTAATTGGTCGCGACGTAATCGGTGCCGCCGACCAGCGCGAGGATCGCCCCGTCGCGGTCCATGCTGACCAGCGCGCCCTGCGCCCCGTCGGGCGTGTTCGACTTGATCGACGCGGTCGCCGCGCGCTGCATCCCGACATCGAGCGTGGTCCACACCTCGATCGGCTCGAAGGTCTCGGGCAGCAGCAGGTCGAGCTGCGGCAGCGCCCAGTCGGTGAAGTAGCGCACCGAATTCTGGCCCGCCTCTTCCTTGAGCTTCACCGCGCTGGGATCGACCGTCACATCGGGCGCGATCCGGCCCTGTTCCTTCATCAGCCGCAGCACCACGCTGGCGCGCCCCACCGCGGCGTCGACATCTGCAGTCGGGGAATAGCGGCTGGGCGCCTTGACCAGCCCGGCGATGATCGCCGCCTCGGCAACCGACAGTTCGGTCGCGGGATGGCTGAAGAACTTCCGGCTGGCGCTGTCGATGCCATAGGCACCGCCGCCGAAATAGACCTTGTTGAGATAGAGCTCGAGGATCTGCTCCTTCGAGAATTTCCATTCCAGCGCCATCGCAAGGATCGCCTCGCGCAGCTTGCGGTCGAGCGAGCGGTTGTTGTTGAGGAAGACGTTGCGCGCGAGCTGCTGGGTGAGCGTCGAGGTCCCGCCAACCCGTTCACGCGAACCGGTCAGCCCTTCGATGATCGCACCGCCGGTGCGCCAGGGGTCGATCCCGAAATGCGAATAATACCGCCGGTCCTCGACCGAGATCATCGCATCCTTCATCACCTGCGGGATCTCGTCCGAGGTCAGCCATTTGCCGAAACTGGGGCCGAGCTCGACAATCTCGGTCCCGTCGCGCGCGCGCACCACGATGGTCTGCGCGTTCTGCGTCGCTTTCAGCTGGTAATAGGTCGGCATCGAGCGCGCGGAAAATCCCACGGCGAGCGCCAGGAACAGCGCCACGAGCAGCGCCAGCGCGCCGCCCCAGACGACGAGGCGGCGGGTCCAGCGCGCGAACCAGCTTTGCGGTTTGTCCGCTGCGGCCCGTGCAGCGCGTTCCTTGCGCGCCGAACTCTTGCGGCGGCTCCCTCGTCTATCCATCGATTATGCTGGCACCCTTGTTGCTCGCCGCCCTATAAGTGCCCCGACCTTGCATGGCGAGGTCTAACCAAGCGTGAACGGAACCATGCGCGGTTGGACGCCTCAATCCTCGGGCTCGAAATCGAGCGCGGCGGAGTTGATGCAATAGCGCAGGCCGCCGCGATCGGGGGGCCCGTCGGGGAAGACATGGCCCAGATGCCCGCCGCAATTGGCGCAGGTCACCTCGGTCCGGATCATCCCGTGCGACACGTCGCGGTGCTCGTCGACCGCCTCGCCTTCGGCAGGGGCGGTAAAGGCGGGCCAGCCGCAGCCGCTGTTGTATTTCTCGCCGCTCTCGAACAGCTTCTGGCCGCAGCCCGCGCAGTAATATTCACCGGCGTCGTAATGCTTGTCGTATTTGCCGGTGAAGGCACGCTCGGTCCCGGCTTCACGCAGCACGTGGAATTGCTCGGGGGTCAGCTTCTCGCGCCATTCGGCGGCGGTGTGTTCGGGCTTGTCGCTCACGGCTTGTCCTTTCGTCTGGGACAGACCATATAGGCGCTGCCGGAGCCGATGCACGCGGTTCCGCGAATGGTCGACGATTTGCTTGACGATTCGGAGGCGCGCCGCTAAGTGCGCCGCTTTCCGGCGGCCCATGCCGCCTTTTCGCACGCACTTACGAGATTTCCCGCCGCGCATGCCGTGCGGCCTGACGAGGACAAACATGGCCAACACGCCGCAAGCCAAGAAGCGCATCCGTCGCAACGCAAACCGCGCCGAAATCAACGGTGCCCGCATGAGCCGCATCCGCAACTTCCTCAAGAAGGTGGAAGTCGCGATCGAAGGCGGCGACAAGGATACCGCACAGACGGCGCTCAGGAGCGCGCAGCCGGAACTGGCGCGCGGTGTTGCCCGCGGCGTGCTGCACAAGAACACGGCGGCGCGTAAGATGAGCCGCCTGACGAAGCGGGTCGCTTCGCTCTAAGAGATTCGCCGGTCCCGGGACCGGCTTCGACAGTATTCGTGGGGCCGTCGGGTTAACCGGCGGCCCTTTTGTCGTATTTCAGTTGCATTCGAATACTGGCTTGAAATGCATTCGTAACAAAACCCACGCGAAACTCACGATTCGCAGCGCAAATTTGGGCGAACTCAAGTAATATCCGTCACTTGAACGGGGGCCTGCGGCTTACACGTGAGTCAACAAGTATATTTCAGATTTTTTGCAGTTATCCCCCTTGCGACTCATCCGGCGAGCGACCTACACAATGGTTCTCGGTTCGGGGCGGGACAGCCCGGACCTTTAGATTATCGACGAGCGAGGGCGACCTTCGGATGCACCGATTCCGGAGTGTGGCGATGCTGTGCCCGGCCTTGCCAATGTTAGAAGCAAACGAGTGGCGCCGCGGCGTTCACCGGGGGATGATACAAGAATGCGTAAGGCATCAGACATTGGTTCGCGCAAGGCACAGGACGATTTCATGGAAGATCAAGAGGCGGTGAACCTGGCGGCGGACTGGGCCGATATCAGCCAGGGTCTGCGCAAGGATCTTGGTCACCAGCTCCACAGCCAGTGGATCAAGCCGATCCAGGTCGGCGGGATCGACAAGGACAGCGGTACGCTCGACCTGTTCCTGCCCACCGAATTCAGCGCCAATTGGGTCAAGGACCGCTTTGCCGACCGGCTCAGCCTGGCGTGGAAGATCGCGCGTAGCGAAGTGCGCGACGTCCGCATCCAGGTCCATCCGGGGCGCCGCCAGGTCGCCGATCTGCGCCTTCATTCGGACGGGCGCCGCCCGGCCAATGACGGGGCCGACACCTCGATGATGGCGATCGGCGCCGACACGCTGGGCGATACCGGTTTCACCAGCTCGGTCGGGCTCGACCCCAGCCTCACCTTTGCCGCCTTCATCACCGGCGAAGCCAATGTCCTGGCCTTCAACGCCGCGCAGCGCATGGGCGCGACCGAGAAGCCGCAGTTCAGCCCGCTCTACCTCAAGGCCGCCACCGGCCAGGGCAAGACGCACCTGCTGCACGCCACCGGCCATGCCTTTCTGCAGGCACATCCGCGCAGCCGTATCTTCTACTGCAGCGCCGAGCGCTTCATGGTCGAATTCGTCCAGGCGCTGAAGGCCAACCAGATGCTCGAATTCAAGGCCCGGCTGCGCAGCTTCGACCTGCTGCTGGTGGACGATATCCAGTTCATCATCGGCAAGGCCAGCGCGCAGGAAGAACTGCTCTACACGATCGATGCGCTGCTCGCCGAAGGCAAGCGGCTGGTGTTCGCCGCCGACCGTGCGCCGCAGGCGCTCGACGGGGTCGAACCGCGCCTGCTCAGCCGCCTGTCGATGGGCCTCGTCGCCGATATCCAGGCCGCGGACATCGAACTGCGCAAGAAGATCCTAACCTCCAAGCTGACGCGTTTCGCACCGCTCGACGTGCCTGCGGACGTGCTCGACTTCCTCGCCCGTACCATCACGCGCAATATCCGCGAACTGGTCGGCGGGCTCAACAAGCTGATCGCCTATGCGCAGCTGACCGGGCAGGAAGTCTCGCTCCAGCTGGCCGAAGAGCAGCTGACCGATATCCTGTCGGCCAACCGCCGCCGGATCACGATCGACGAGATCCAGCGCACCGTATGCCAGTTCTACCGTATCGACCGCAGCGAGATGAGCAGCAAGCGCCGCGCGCGCGCCGTGGTGCGGCCGCGGCAGGTGGCGATGTATCTGTCGAAAGTGCTCACCCCGCGCAGCTATCCGGAAATCGGGCGCAAGTTCGGCGGGCGCGACCATTCGACCGTGATCCATGCGGTGCGGCTTATCGAGGATTTGCGCCAGCGCGATGCCGATATGGACGGCGATGTGCGCAGCCTGCTCCGGCAGCTCGAAAGCTGACGGCATAAGCGCGGGCGCCGGCGCGTCCGCTCCCCACCCCGTTCACACCGCTTCGACAGCTCTGTGCACAGAGCTGTCGACAGGCGCCATTGCGCGCGCCAAAGAGCCTGCATGCCGCAGATACCTCCCGCCGCCCCGCGCGCCGATATCGCCCTGCCCGCTTCCTTCGGCGCCGCACTGTGGCGCGGCGCGCGGTGCCGGTGCCCGCGGTGCGGCGAAGCGCCGCTGTTCCGCAAATGGCTCAAGCCGCATGATCGCTGCCCCGCCTGCGCGCTCGACATTTCGGGCCAGCGCGCGGACGATTTTCCGGCCTATGTCTCGATCTTCGTCACCGGCCATCTGCTCGCGCCGGTGCTGATCATCCTCGCGAGCGACTTCGCGCTGTCGAGCATGGCGATCCTCGCCATCATCCTCCCGCTGGCGGTGATCTTCATGCTGGTCACGCTGCAGCCCGCCAAGGGCGGGGTGATCGCGCTGCAATGGTGGCACGGCATGCACGGCTTTCGCCGCGAACGCCTGCCCGAGCCGCAGGACGAGCTGCAATGAGCCTGCCACCGGGCCGCCTCGACCGGTTTGCGCGGCATATCGTGCTGCCCGAAGTGGGCGGCGCGGGCCAGGTCGCGCTGGCGGGCAAGCATCTCGTGCTGGTGGGCCTGGGCGGGATCGGCTCACCCGCGCTGCAATATCTCGCCGGCGCGGGGATCGGGAAGCTGACGCTGGTCGACGACGACCGGGTCGATGCCAGCAATCTCCAGCGCCAGACGCTGTATAACGAACGCGATGTCGGCCACGGCAAGGCGGTGATCGCCAAGCGCTGGGTGACCGGCTTCGACGCCGCGCTCGACGTCACCATCAGCGACCGCCGGATCACGCGCGACAATGCACACGAACTCGTGGTCGATGCCGATCTGATTCTCGACGGGACCGACAATTTCGCCACAAGGCTGGCGGTTGCCGATGCCTGCGTGGCGGAGCGCGTTCCGTTGCTCTCGGCCGCGGTCGGGCGCTTTCAGGGGCAGGTCGGTGCCTTTGCCGGACACCTTCCCAACCAGCCGTGCTACCGCTGCTTCGTCGGCGATGCCTTCGATGCGGAGGATTGCGACACCTGCGCCGAGGACGGCATGCTTGGCGCGATGGCCGGCTGGGTCGCGACCTTCGCGGCGTTGCAGGCGGTGCGCATCCTGCTCGACGGGGTCAGCGCGCTGGGCGAGGCCGATTGGGGCCGGGTCCACCTGCTCGACGGGCTAAAGCCCGCCATGCGCAGCTTCACCATCGCCAAGGACCCCGCCTGCGCCGCCTGCGGGTCAGCCGCCTAGGACTTCCGCAACCCATTCGGGGACCACCTGCGTCGCCGGGCCGTGCCGCGACTGGTGGAACCAGCGCGATCCCATGCTCGCCTCGAGATTGAGTTCGAGCGTGCGGACGCGCATTTCACGGGCGTCCTGGACGAAACCCGCCGCGGGATAGACCGCGCCCGAGGTGCCGATCGAGACGAACAGATCCGCCTGCCGCAACGCGGCATGGATGCGCTCCATTTCGTAGGGCATTTCGCCGAACCACACGACATCGGGCCGCAGCGCGGGCGTGCCGCAAGCCGGGCATGGCGGACGGTCGATCATTGGCCCGGTCCAGCGCGAACGGATATCGCAGGCAGTGCACCAGGCGTTGAGATGCGTGCCATGCATATGCAGCACGCGGCGCGCGCCCGCCCGCTCGTGCAGGTCGTCGACATTCTGCGTCACCACCAGCAGTTCGCCGTCCCATTCCGCATCGAGCCGGGCGATCGCCTCATGCGCGGCATTGGGCTGCTTGGCCTGGATCGCCTCGCGCCGCTGGTCGTAGAAGCGCAGCACGAGATCGGGATCGCGCACGAAGGCCTCGGGCGTGGCGACATCCTCGACCCGGTGCTGTTCCCACAAGCCGCCGCCATCGCGGAAGGTATCGATCCCGCTTTCGGCGGAGATACCTGCCCCGGTGAGGATCACGATGTTGCGCATATCGGTCATTTGCCCTCAAGTAGCGATGCGGTAGGGCATGTCAAAGACCGGCCATGAACCATGGCCGATAGGGGAAAGAATGGCGCGGATCGGGATTATCGGGTGCGAAGGCGCCATGGGCCATGCGCTTGCCGCCGTGATCGGTGCAAGCGGGCATGAACTGGCGGGCGGGATCGACAAGGGCGGCGACGCGGCCGGGCTGGCCGATGCAAGCGAGGTGCTGGTCGATTTCTCGACCCCCGGCGCGCTGTGCATCAACCTCCACGCCGCGATCGGCGCAGGCGTGCCGCTGGTGATCGGCACGACCGGGCTCGAGGAGCGGCATCACGCCGCGATCGACGATGCCGCGCGCGCGGTGCCGGTGCTGCAGACGGGCAATACCTCGCTCGGCGTGACGCTGCTCGCGCATCTGGTCCGCGAGGCCGCTGCAAGGCTGGGACCCGACTGGGATATCGAAATCCTCGAGATGCATCATCGGCGCAAGGTCGATGCCCCCAGCGGGACCGCGCTGCTGCTCGGCGAAGCTGCGGCAGGGGCGCGCGGGATCGATCTCGCCAGCCATTCCGAACGCGGACGCGACGGGCACACCGGCGCGCGCGAAGAAGGCGCGATCGGCTTTGCCAGCCTGCGCGGCGGCACCGTGGCGGGCGAACACAGCGCGATCCTGGCGGGCGAGGAAGAACGCATCACGCTGTCGCACAGCGCCGAGAATCGCTCGATCTTCGCGCGCGGCGCGGTGCGCGCGGCCGAATGGATGATCGGGCGCGATCCCGGCCGCTACTCGATGGACCAGGTGCTGGGGATCTGAGCCTGTGACCCTGCGCGCCCGTCTGCACCGGCAATTGCATATCGGCTCCTGGCCGAATGGCCGGCTGACGGGGCTGAACATCTTCGTGGTGTGGACGATCCTGCTGGCATTGCTGGTCGGGATCGTCGCGACCGAGCCGCAGATCCGCATTCCCTACCAGCGCGAAATCCTGATTGCCGAGTTCGTCTTCGGCACGATCTTCCTAGTCGAATATCTCGGGCGCATCTATGCCGCGCCCGAACGCGAGGGGCCGGGCTCCGCCTGGGCCAAGCGCTGGCGCTTCATCCTGTCGCCGATCGGGATCATCGATTTGATCGTGGTCGCAGTGAGCCTGGCGCCCTTCTTCATCGCCAATGCCGCAGTGCTGCGCGTCATCCGTCTGCTGCGGATCGTCTCGATCCTCAAGTTCAGCCGCTTTTCCGCCGCGATGCGCGAAATCGGCGCCGCGCTGCGCGAACGCAGCTACGACCTGATCGTCTGCGCCACGCTGGCGCTGGTGCTGGTGCTGCTGGGCGCGGCGGGGCTCTATTGGGTCGAGGGCAGCCTGCAGCCCAAGCAGTTCGGATCGATCCCGCGCGCGCTGTGGTGGGCGGTGATCACGCTGACGACGGTCGGTTATGGCGATGTCTATCCGGTCACCACTGCGGGGCGGCTGATCGGTTCGATAGTGGCGATCGGCGGAGTGCTGCTGGTGGCACTGCCCACCGGCATCGTCGCCGCCGCCTTCAGCGATGCGATGCAGCGCCGCCGCGAAGCGATGGCGCGCGCATTGGAGGACATGGAAGGCTCGATCCCCGAGTGACCGCCGGATTATGACCAAGGACCAGATCTTCGAATTTTTCCGCCGGCTCGCCGAGGACAATCCCGCGCCCGAGACCGAGCTGGAATATGGCAATGCCTACCAGCTGGTGGTGGCGGTCGCGCTCTCCGCGCAGGCAACCGATGTCGGCGTCAACAAGGCGACCCGCGCGCTGTTCCGCACAGTCGAGACGCCGCAGGCGATGCTCGCCCTGGGCGAAGACGGGCTGAAGGAGCACATCAAGACCATCGGCCTGTTCAATTCCAAGGCCAAGAACGTGATCGCGCTCAGCCAGCTGCTGGTCGACGAATATGGCGGCGAGGTGCCCGACACGCGCGAGGATCTCGTCCGCCTGCCCGGCGTGGGCCGCAAAACCGCCAATGTCGTGCTCAACTGCTGGTTCGGGCAGGAAACCTTCGCGGTCGACACGCATATCCTGCGCGTCGGCAATCGCACCGGCCTCGCCAAGGGCAAGACGCCCGAGCAGGTCGAGGCGAAGCTCGAAAAGCGCGTGCCGCAGCCCTTCCGGCTGGGCGCCCATCACTGGCTGATCCTGCACGGCCGCTATATCTGCAAGGCGCGCACGCCCGAATGCTGGCGCTGCCCGGTGGTCGATCTGTGCAGCTACCGCAAGAAGGTGCTGGAGAAGCCCAGGGGGCGCTAGGTGCAACGGCCCCCGCCCCCCTTTCCGGTTCACCCCGTGCGGAACGCAAACCCGCGACCGGCGTATCGCTGACGATGGACCTGCGGAAGCTGCCCTCCCTCCCGCACTGGCTCCTGCCCCTGCCCAAGGTCCGGATCAGCCTCACCTATCTGTGGCGTCACCGCCGCTGGCCCGACCTGCACCGCCCGCGCCGCTTCACCGAACTGGTGCAGCAGCGCAAGCTGGAGGACCGCAATCCCCTGCTGCCCGTGTGGGTCGACAAGGTCTCCGCCAAGCAGCAGGCCGCGCGGTTGCTGGGCGAGCAATGGATCATCCCCACGCGCTGGACGGGCAACGTCCTGCCCGCAGGCCCGCCCGCCCCCTTTCCGTTCATTCTCAAGGCCAGCCATGGCTGCAACCAGAACGTGGTGTGCCATGACGCGGCGGATTGGCAGGCGGCGCGGCGGCGGGCTGCGGGCTGGACGCGCAGGGCCTACGGCCTGTGGCTCGACGAATGGGCTTACCGCGACCTGCCGCGCGGGTACATCGTCGAACCCTTTCTCGGCAGCGGCGACCGGCTTCCGGTGGATTACAAGATCTATGTCTTCGGCGGGCACGCGGTGCTGGTGCAGGTACATCTCGATCGCGGGCGCAATCACCGCTGGACGCTCTACGACCGGGCATGGACGCAGGTCTCGATGCCGGACGAGGCGCCCTCGTCCGCGCCGGCGAATCTCGACCGCATGCTGGCCGCAGCCGAGACGCTGGCGCGGCCGTTCAACTTTGCGCGGATCGATTTCTACGAGATTGATGGCCAACCCAAATTCGGCGAGGTCACCTTCTATCCCGGCTCGGGGCTCGACCCGTTCGATCCGCCCGAACTCGACCGGCATATCGGCGCGCTATGGCTCGCGGCGATCGCGGGCGACCCAGCCGAACCGGAGCAAGAGGAACTGCAACCGGTCGCGGCCTGATCCGCCATCAGTGGATTGTTGACGGAGATCGGAACGCCAATCCCGACGAGACCCGAGCAGGTCGAAGCCAAGCTGGAAAAGCGTGCCGCAGCCCTTCCGGCTAGGCGCACATCACTGGCTGAGCCTGCACGGCCGCTATGTCTGCAAGGCGGGCGCGCCCGAATGCTGGCACTGCCCGGTGGTCGACCTGTGTAGCTATAGCAAGAAGGCGCTGGAGAAGCCCAAGGGGCGTTAGGAAAGACTTGCGACGAAATCCATGATCATCGGGTCCGTATAGAGCTTGACCGGGTCTGCTTCCCCATCCTTTTTCCGACGAAACTCTCCGGCATCGAATGCCGAGTAAACTTCATCGAACTGCAGAGGCCAACAACCTTCCGGCATCTCCTCGAGACGTGAGATCATCTCGCTCCACAATTCATTTGCAAGCGAATTTCCAAAGGCATAATTCACTGACCCGCTGTCGTAGCGCTTGGCCAATTCAATACCGATGCAGTTCAAGCTTTCGAACCATGGGAGGCCGAGAAGTCCGGACCAACGCTCCAAGTCGTCTACATAAAACGTATGAATGTAGCCGTCGGTATCACACCGCGAGCGCAGTTCAGCGAATATTTGATCGAGAATCGGGGCTTTCGACTCGGTCATCAGTAGATATATCAAACATCGTCCGCCGAGATCATCTCGCGTGTGTCGATCTCGCCCGTCATCACCGCCACCGTGGTCGCTACCGCGGCATCGCCGCTGACATTGGTGGTGGTGCGCATCATGTCCATGATCCGGTCGACGCCGGCGACGAAGGCGATCGTTTCCAGCGGCACGCCGACTGCGCCGAACACCAGCGCCATCATGATCAGGCCCGCGCCCGGGATGCCCGCCGCGCCGACCGCGCCCAGCGTTGCGAGGATCGAGATGAGGAAATAGTCGCCCATCGACAGGTCGACGCCGAAGATCTGCGCGCCGAACAGCGTGGCGAGACCGAGATACATCGCGGTGCCGTTCATGTTGATCGTCGCACCCAGGCTGATGACGAAGCTGGCCACCGAATTCGACACGCCGAGATTGCGCTCGGCGCAGCGCAGCGTGACAGGCAGCGTCGCATTGGAGCTGGCAGTCGAATAGCTCACCGCCATCGCATCGAGGATGCCGCGGAAGAAGTCGCGCACGGGCAGCTTGGCGAGGAACTTGATCATGCTGCCGTAGATCAGCGTGATGATCAGCAGGCAGCCGAGGTAGTTGAGCCCGACCAGCTTGGCGAGGCTGACCAGCGCATCGAGGCCGAGCGTGCCCGCCACCCACGCCATCAGCGCGAAGACGCCGAAGGGGGTCAGTTCCATCACGATCATGGTGACCTTCTGCATGATCACCGCGCCGCTATCGAAGACCTTCTGGACCGGAACGCCGTCTTCCTTGGCCATCAGGATGCCGATGCCGATCAGCATGCTGAACACGATCAGCGGCAGCACCGCGACATCGGCCATCACCTGCACCGGGCTTTCGGGCACGATCGAGAGGATCATGTCGACTGCGGACGTCTCGTTGGGTTCGGGCGTCGCGCCCTTCTGGATCGCATCGGTATCCAGCCCCGCGCCCGGCTGGACCAGCGTGCCGAGGCCCAGCCCGAGCCAGACCGCGATCTGGCCGGTGACCACGAACAAGAGCATCGCCCGCCCGCCGACCGCGCCCAGTTTGCGCAAATCGCCGATCGCCGCGACACCCGAAACGAGGCTGAAGAAGATCAGTGGGACGACCAGCATCTTGATCGACTTGATGAAGAAATCGCCGATCCACTTGATGCTTTCGGCCTCCGGGCCCCAGGCCCAGCCAGTGAGCACACCGAGAATGAGCGCGGTAATCACGCGCTGCCACAGCGGAATTTCGAACCAGGTCCTCAGCAACTTCCCAACCCCTCGTCTTGTCATTGCGAGCGGTCAAAGCCGCGCGCGGATTCATGCCGCAGTTATCGTGGCTTGCAAAGCCTTGTGAGGAGGCGCGCGTTCACCCGCCGAGCACGTCGCGGGCGATCCGCGCGTAAATCCGGCTCAGCGTGGCGAGATCCTCCACCGCGACCGCCTCATTGGTCTTGTGCATGGTCGCATTGACCAGCCCGAATTCGATTACCGGGCAGACGCTGCGCAGGAACCGCGCATCCGAGGTGCCGCCGGTGGTCGAGGGTTCGGGATCGACGCCGGTTTCCGCCTTCACGGCCGCGGCGATACTGTCGCTGAAGGTGCCCGGCGGAGTCAGGAACGGCTCGCCGCTGATGATCGGCAGCGCGCTGCCGCCATGCTTTTCCGCGATCCCGCCGACCTTCTCGGACAGCGATGCGCCCGAATGCAGATCGTTGAAGCGGATCGAGATCCGCGCCTTGGCGAGCGCGGGGATCACATTGTGTGCATCATTGGGCACGTCGATCTCGGTCACTTCGAGATTGCTCGGCTGGAACCAGTCGGTGCCTTCGTCGAGCACCAGCGCGTCGAGTTCGGCAAGCATCGCGACCAGCCTGGGGATCGGATTGTCGGCCAGGTGCGGATAGGCGACATGCCCCTGCGTGCCCTGCACTTCGAGCCAGATGTTGACCGAACCGCGCCGCCCGATCTTCATCATATCGCCCAGCCGGTTGACCGAAGTCGGCTCGCCGACGAGGCAGAGGTCGGGCTGGTGGCCTTGCTCGCGCATGAAGTCGATCAGCGCACGCGTGCCATGCAGCGCGGGGCCCTCCTCGTCGCCGGTGATGATGAAGCTGATCGTCCCCGCGTCGGCAGGCACCTGCGCCGCCGCATCGACCATGCAGGCGATCGCTCCCTTCATGTCGACCGCGCCGCGGCCATAGAGCAGCTCGCCGCGCACTTCGGGTGCGAAGGCCTCGCTGGTCCAGCCGCCACCGGGCGGGACGACATCGAGATGGCCGGCAAAGGCCA
This sequence comes from Qipengyuania citrea, assembly GCF_024171405.1. Classification (GTDB taxonomy): domain Bacteria; phylum Pseudomonadota; class Alphaproteobacteria; order Sphingomonadales; family Sphingomonadaceae; genus Qipengyuania; species Qipengyuania profunda. The sequence goes on along the minus strand of NZ_JALJZT010000002.1, from coordinate 2,519,523 downwards.
GGTGCCGCGAGCCTTCGGGCCCGCGGCGGATCGCGAAGAGGTTCTCCACCGGCGCTTCGGGCGTGCCCACGGCGCCTTCTCCGCGGGTGAACCGCGTCACCTCGAAGCCGAGCGGCACCAGCATCGCTTCCATCGCGTCGAACACCGCGCCGGTGGCGGGGGTGACGCTGGGCGCGGCCATCAGCCGCTTGGCGAGATCGAGAACATCAGTCATGCTGCACGCGCTAGCAGGAGTGCCCAGCGATGCCCAAGCTCGATCTCGATGCCATCCCCCAGACCAAAGCAACCGGTTACCCGGCCCCCTACGATGCCGAGGTGCAGGGGCGCTGGTACCGCCGGCTGGGGCCTGTGGCGGGGCTGACCTATCTGGGGGCCAGCCATGTCGTGCTGAAGCCCGATGCCTTCTCATCGCAGCGACACTGGCACCGGCAGAAGGACGAACTGCTGGTCATGCTGGCAGGCGAGGCCGTGCTGATCGAGGATACGGGCGAGGTCGTGGTCCGCCCCGGCGATGTCGTTGCATGGGCCGCAGGCGTCGAAAATGGCCACCGGCTGCACAACCGCTCGGCTGCCGATTGCGTCTTCGTGGTCGTCAGCGGTGGCAGCAGTGAAGTGGATTCGGGCGAATATCCCGATATCGACATGGTCTTCGATGCCGAGGGCTATGCCCACAAGGACGGAACCCGCTATCCGACCGAACGCCTGCCCTAGTCGCGCACCTCTTCGGGCAACGGCCCCGGCTCGAAAGCGCGATCGAGATATTCGGCCATGCGCAATCCCGCCTGCAGCACGCGGCGCCGCGCGATCGGGGCCGAGCGTTCGATCAGTTCCTGCGACAGCGCGGTCTCGCGCGGCAGTGCACCCTCGCACGGGTCGCAGCCGAAGGTTTCGGGATAGATGAATTCGCGCGAGATCTGCCAGCTTTCGCGGCCCCAGTCGGCGGCATTGCCCCCCGCCAGTTCGGCCCGCTCGGCGTCCGAATAGCGCCGCGCGATCGGCGGATTGCCGCTGATCGCGCGTTCGGCCAGCGGCCCGTCCCACACCCAGTGCAGGTTCAGCCCCGGGACGATGCCATAGGCGGCCTCGCGGTCGTTGCCGCCGCGGTCGTCGTGATCGCCCGAATGCAGCGGCATGTGGATGTCGCCGATGAAGTGGACGAGGAAGGCGAGCGCTTCAACGCGGACATTGTCGGGCAGGCTCTCGTCCGCGAGGATGCGCTGGTTGCGTTCGACCTGCGCGCTGACGCAGCCGAGGCCCGAGCAGTTCTTGCGCGCGTCATATTCCTCGGTGACCGGCTCGGTCTGGTAGTGCCAGGCGAAGGTGTAGCCCCAACGCCAGTACTGACCGCGCAGGCAGTCGGGCCACACGCTCGCACCCTGCAGGCTGTCCAGATCGCAATCGGGCGTGCCCAGCATGGGCGAGGCCTGCAACAGCCGGGCGATATCCGCGTGCGTCTGCGGGCGCACGTTTTCCAGCGCGATATCGGCGGTCACCGTATGCGCGTAGAAGCCCCAGGCCTGCGCCTGCGCGGGCAGCAGCAACGCCGCCAGCGCGGCGCATGCGCTCAGGCAATGGTTTCGTATTGTTCGATGACCCATTCTTCGCTTTCCGATGTTTCGATCCACGCCTGCAGCCACTCATGCTCCCACACCGCCTGCATATAGGCGGCGGCGAAGCCGGGTACGGCGATCTGATAGCTGATGAACCGTGACACGACGGGGGCGAAATAGACATCCGCCGCGCCGAAAGTGCCGAACAGGAACGGCCCGCCGCTGCCGAAGCGGCTGCGTGCCTCGGCCCACAGCCCGAGGATGCGCAGGATGTCCTGCCGGCAGGCCTCGCTCGGGGTGAAGCCCTCGAACCGCTTGCGCACATTCATCGGGCATTCGCCGCGCAGAGCATGGTAGGAGGAATGCATTTCCGCGACCATCGAGCGCGCCATGCCGCGCGCGACCGCGTCCTTGGGCCAGAACCGGTCGCGCCCGACCTTGTCGGCGAGATATTCGAGGATCGCGAGGCTGTCCCACACCACCGCCTCGTCGTCCCACAGGATCGGCACCTTGCCATGCGAGGGCTGTGTGCCGCCATCCTCGCTCTTGAGCGCATCCCATTGCTTGCCGAACATCGGCACGGTGATTTCCTCGAACGACAGGCCCGACTGCTTGGCCGCGAGCCAGCCGCGCAGGCTCCAGCTCGAGTAATTCTTGTTGCCGATGATCAGCTTCATGTGTGCACCCACCTTGCGTGGGGCGGCGGTAGAGGCCCGACCGGGCACTGTCGAGGCTGAACAGGCAAGGCCGCCCGGCCCCGGTTCGTCATTCCGGCGCAGGCGGGAATCCGGATAACGGTAGCGATACTCGATGCGGTTTCCATCAGGCGCAAGGTGTGCCAGCAAGACCCCTTATCTAGGCCCCTGCCTTCGCAGGGGCGACGGAGTAGACATGTCGCTCAGGCCCTTCCACCTCGCCTTCCCGGTTCACGACCTTGCCGCCGCGCGCGCCTTCTATGGCGAAACGATGGGTTGCCGCGAGGGACGCAGCAGCGGCGAATGGGTCGATTTCGATTTCTACGGCCACCAGATCGTCGCACATCTTGCCCCCGGCGAAGCGGGCGACCGCGCGAACAACCATGTCGACGGGCACGGCGTGCCCGTGCCGCATTTCGGCCTGGTGCTGGCGATGGCGGACTGGCAGGCGCTGGCGGAACGGCTCGAGGCCGCAGGCACCGAATTCGCGATCCCGCCGACCATCCGCTTCAAGGGACAACCCGGCGAACAGGCCACGATGTTCTTCCGCGACCCCAGCGGCAACGCGCTGGAGATGAAGGCCTTCGCCGACGACGCGATGCTGTTCGCGCGTTGACCCATCAAGAGTTTTGTCTTCGAAGGATTGCGGATTGCCTTGTAAGGTCTGTGGAGCAAGGAAGACTGTAAAGTCACACATTCTTCCCCGATCATTGATGCACTCGATACGAGGTGATGAGACAGCAATGTTTGCTGCGGACCGTGGGCGGGGTCGGTGGGTCGAGTATCAGTCCGGCCCTTGGGACAAGTCAATCTTATGCCAAGATTGCGAAGCATCACTCGGCGATTGCGACGATTATGCGGTGCGATGGATACGAGGCTTCAGTCAGAAGGCGGTTTCGCTACCTAGTGGCTTAGGCTTCGAAGTCCCTAACCCAAAGCCCGCACTTCTCGTGAAGTTCGTGGCAGCCACTCTTTGGCGCGCTGCCGTTTCACCCCACATGTCGCATGAAGGGCTTTCTTTGGGACCGTGGGAGTTTTCGCTGCGCAATTTTGTTTTCAACGATGTTGGTGACGAGCCGCGCGTCATCGTAGTTCGCAAGGTTTGGACAGTCGATGGAAAGGAACATCCTGAGATTGCCGTACCACCATACGGTGCCCCTAAATGGGGAAAGAGGGCATATACTTTCGATCTATCGGGATTTGGTTGGGGCATTCGATTGGACAATCGTTCGTATCCGCAAAGCCCGTTTCATAATGACCTGCTTTGTAACCAACGAGACCCGATGCCTGTCCTGAACGCTGGCACGAAAGACATACCCGAAGACGATGAACTTTTGGACATCGTGGTTGCGGCGTTTACAGGCAGTGCAACCCGTCGTCGCCCCTAGTAGGGCAGTATACGGCTCTTAAACCCCCGCATCCCCCAGCACAGCCGCCCTTAGCTCACCGATACCCATGCCCTTTTCCGCACTGGTGACGTGGACTTCGGGAAAGGCGGCGACGTGTTTGCGGGCTTCGACTTCGGTCGCCTCGATCACCTTGGCGAGTTCGCTCGCCTTCATCTTGTCGGCCTTGGTCAGCACGACACGGTAACCCACCGCTGCCTCGTCGAGCATGGTCATCATCTCGCGGTCGACATCCTTGGGGCCGTGGCGCCCGTCGACCAGCACGAGCGTGCGCGCCAGTACGGGCCGGCCGCGCAAATAGGTCTTCACGAGGCTCTTCCACTTCTCGACCACTTTCACCGGCGCCTTGGCAAAGCCGTAGCCGGGCATGTCGACGAGACGGAACAGCGTGGGTTCGCCCACTTCGAAGAAGTTGAGTTCCTGCGTGCGGCCCGGCGTGACCGAGGCGCGTGCGATCGACTTGCGCCCGGTCAGCGCATTGAGCAGCGAGCTCTTGCCCACGTTGGAGCGCCCGCAGAAGGCGATCTCGGGGACGGTCGGTTCGGGCAGGAACTTGAGCTGCGGCGCCGAGAGGAGGAAATCCACCCGGCCCGAGAACAGCTTGCCCGCGCGCCGTTCGAGCGCGGCTTGTTCGGCGGCTTCGGCTTCGGTCACGAGCCCGCCTTGGCCGCTTCGGCGGCCTTCTTTGCCTTGTCCTCTTCGATCGCGGCGCGCAGCTGCGGATGCTTCGAATAGAGGTATTTCTGCTGCGCCAACGTGAGGATGTTCGAGGTCACCCAGTAGAGCAGCAAGCCCGCGGCAAACGGCGCCATCACGAACATCAGGATCCACGGCATGATGTCGAAGATCTTCTGCTGCATCGGATCGAGCGTGCTCGGGTTGAGCTTGAAGGTCAGCCACATGGTGAAGCCGAGCAGGACACCGAGCACGCCGAGTCCGAAGATGATCATCAGGAACTGCGGCACCTCGATACCGACATAGGACAGCGCATTGGCCAGATTGGCCGGATCGGGCGCGGACAGATCCGTGATCCACAGGAAGTCGCGGTGACGCATCTCGATCGCGAGATAGAGCACCTTGTACAGCGCGAAGAACACCGGGATCTGGAGCAGCATCGGCAGACAGCCCGCGACCGGGTTGACCTTCTCCTTCTTGTAGAGCGCCATGATCTCCTGTTGCTGCTTGGGCTTGTCGTCCTTGTACTGTTCCTGGAGCGCCTTCATCTTCGGCTGGATCGCCTTCATCGACGCCATGCTGGCAAAGCCCTTCTGGGCGATCGGGAACATGGCCCCGCGCACGATGATCGTCAGGCAGATGATGGCGATGCCGAAATTGCCGACCGCGTCGTAGATCGTGCGCAGCAGCCACAGGAACGGCTTTTCGAACCAGCGGAACCAGCCCCAGTCGATCGCGAGGCCGAACTTCTGGAGCCCGGCATCCTCGTAGCTGTCGAGGATCACGCTTTCCTTGGCCCCGGCATAGAGCCGCGAGGTGACGGTGTATGCCTGTCCCGCAGCCAGATTGCTCGGTTCGTAGATCATGTCCGCGCGATAGGTTTCGTCGCCCAGCGCGCGGAAGGTGGTTTCGGGCGCGGTATCGTCCTGCGGGACGAGCGCGGCGAGCCAGTAGATATCGGTGAAGCCGGCCCAGCTGGTGCGGCCTTCGGGCGAGATCCGCTGGTCGTCGTCGAGATCGTCGTAATCGACATCGTAATCAGCGCTATCGCCGAATACGCCGATCGGGCCCGAATGCGCGATCCACAGATCCTCGCTCGCGGTGCGGCTGGTGCGATTGACGAGGCCGAAGGGCTGGATGACGACGGGGGCGCCGCCGCTATTGGCAACCGATTGTTCGGCGGTGACCATGAACTTGTCGTCGATCGAATAGCGGATGGCGAAGGTCAGCCCTTCGCCATTGTCATGCGTCAGCGTGACGGGCGTGTCGGCGGTCAGGACATCGCCATCGGCTTCCCACAAGGTCTGCGGGCCGGGAACCGTGAGGTTCGAACCGACCCAGCCGAATTGGGCGAATTGCTGCGCGGGCGTGCCGCTGGGCGAGAAGATGCGAACCGGTTCGCTATCCTTGCTGGTGGTCTCGTTATAGCCCTTGAGCACGATGTCATCGATCACCCCGCCGCGCAGGTTGATCGACCCCGCCACGCGCGGTGCGTCGATAGGCAGCCGGTCGGGGCTGGCCAGCGCGGTCTTCAGATCGGCCACTTCCTGCGCGCGCATCGCCGGATCGACGAGGCCGCCGGTGCGCGAATGCCGCGTTGCCGCCCCGTCGGCCGCCTGGGCGACCTGTTCGCTCGGCGTATCCGCCCGGTCCCCGACCAGCGCCTGTTCGGGCTGCGGGTAGAGGTAGTCCATCGCCGAGGTCCATCCCAGCAACAGCAGGAAGGAAAGCACTATGGCGAGGATCAAATTGCGATGGTTGTCCAAGGTCGGTCCCGTCTTTGTCCGGTCGAAAGTCAGAATGTGGGGTGGTGTCTTAGCCTGTCAAGACAGTACTAGGGCACCGGGTCGTGGCCGTGGCCGCCCCAGGGGTTGCAGCGCAATATACGCTTGAAGGCCATCCATCCACCCTTGATCGCGCCGTATTTTCCCAGCGCCTCGATCGCATACTGGCTGCACGAGGGATGGTAGCGGCAGGTCGACGGCAGCAGTAGGCTGGGCCCCAATTGCCACAGCCGCGCAATCCAGATCAGCGGATATTTCATGCGCGGCGGCTGCGATGGTGGCGCGGCTTGCGCGGACGGTCGCCCTTGCCTTCAGCAGCGCGCGCGAGCGCGGCGGCCAGTTCCTCGCGCAGGGCGCCGAAATCGCGCTCGATCCCGCCCTCGCGGCCGATCAGGATATGATCGTGATCGGGCAGGCCCGCACCGGGCAGCGCGTCCCACAGCAATTCGCGAAACCGCCGCTTCATCCGGTTGCGCACCACCGCATTGCCGATCTTCTTGGTGACGGTGATGCCGTAGCGCTTGCCCTGCCCGTCATTGGGCCGCGCGAGCAGCACGAAGCCGGGGCGCGCAACCCGCAGCCCGCGATTCGCCGCGAGGAAGTCCGCGCGCTTGCGGATGACGGAGAGGCTCGGGTGCATGGATGGCAGATACGCGAACGGGCCCCCGAATGGGAGCCCGCCAGTGTGGTGCGATTGTCGCCGCGCCTCAGGCGCGGCGCGTCACATCACGCGCAGAGTTTCTTGCGGCCACGGGCGCGACGGGCGCGCAGGACCTTGCGGCCACCCGGAGTAGCCTTGCGGGCGAAGAAACCGTGACGGCGTGCACGCACGAGGTTCGAGGGCTGGAATGTCCGCTTCATCGGATCGTCCTTACAAAAGATTTCGGTTGGCTGCCGGCTCGAGTGATTCGGGCCAGCAAAAAGGGCCGCCCCTGCGAGCGACGACCTACAGGGCCGCGCGCCTAGGCGAACCGCCCTCTCGCGTCAAGAAAAAGTGACGTCGGCATAGGCCAGCGTCGGGGCCGACCGGACAGCCTTGGTCCGCGCGGGAGTCTTGGCCTGCTGCGGGCGGCCCGACCAGCGACGCATGTCGCTCGCACCAAGCCACAGGGCACGCGCATGCGGAACCGAATTGGTGAAATCATAGAATGCACGCGCTTGGTCGGTGCTCATACCCATCTCGCGGTAATAGTCGAGATACTGGCGGTTCTCCGGAGCATCGAACGAGAAATCGTCGGCTTCGCGGCCATAGGCATCCATCCAGCTGTGCACGGCGAACTCGGCGCCATGCGCAATGTCGCGGTCGACACCGGCGAGGAACAGTTCGACCGCACCCGAACGGACCGAACCGATCGCGGGAACGTGGGTGACAAGGCCCGCTGCACGGATCATCCGGCCGACCTTGAGGTTGGCGCGGTCGTCGCGGGTGCCCGGGCATTCGACCATGTCGAGCTGCTCGATGCCGGGAAAGTCGCGCATCATCGCGCGGAAATAACCGGGGGTCGCTGCATCGGTTTCGCCCACCAGCGCCACCCGGCGCGCGTCGATCACGCGGAACGGGCCGTACTGCGCAAGACCGCGGTTATAGTCGCGGAAGCGGCGATCGATGAAGGCGGGGGCTTTCCACACCGGCAATGCGGCGGGCGTGTAGGTCTGCGGGCGGACAGCGGCAAGGTTCTGCCGCTCGCGCACCGGCTGTGCCTGGGGGCGGACTACCGCGGCAGGAAGGACCGCGCGGCCCTGGTGCGTCTGCTGGACGACCGGGCTGGCGACATAGACGACCGGCAGGCTGACCAGGGTCAGCGATTGTGCGGCCACCGGAGCGGCGATCAGGGTACCAAGAGCGGAAAGGAGGATTGCTGTAATTCTGAACATGGCAATCTTTTGCCGCACGCGCGCTTTCCAGCGGCTCAAGAGGTATGGATAACCCGCTGTTAACCATGCTGCTTCACCTCCAGTGTGAACCCGTTAACCCTCGACAAACAGGGGCTTTCACGGCATCAGCTAGGGGTGATTGCGGGGGTGGGGGTTAATCCTGGTCGCTTTGGTCAAAACGGTGGCCTATCTCGGGCTCGAGGCACGCAGCGTCGAAGTGCAGTGCTCGGTCGCGCCGGGTCTGCCCAAGTTCAATATCGTCGGATTGGCGGACAAGGCGGTAGGCGAAAGCAAGGAACGCGTGCGCGCCGCGCTGTCCAGCATGGGCCTTGCGCTGCCGCCCAAGCGGATCACCATCAACCTCTCACCCGCCGACCTGCCCAAGGAAGGCTCGCATTACGACCTGCCGATTGCGTTGGCACTGCTGGCAGCGATGGGGGTGACCGATGCCGAGCAATTGGGCGACTGGATCGCGGTGGGCGAACTGGCGCTCGACGCGCGGATCGTGCCCTCGCCCGGCGTGCTGCTGGCGGCAATCCACGCGAGCGAGGCGGAGGCCGGGCTGATCTGCCCACGCGCGCAGGGCTCCGAAGCGCGCTGGGCGAGCGAGATACCGGTCTGCGCCGCCCCCGATCTGGCGAGCCTGCTCAATCACCTCAAAGGCACGCAGCAACTGCCCGACCCCGAACCCGGCGTGGTTGAAAGCGAGGTCGGCGGCGGCGACCTCAAGCAGGTCAAGGGACAGGAGACCGCCAAGCGCGCGCTCGAGATCGCGGCGGCCGGCGGGCACAACCTCCTAAGATAGTATATACCTACACAGCGTAGGAAATTTTCCATGGACTGCGTCATCTACATGCGGTGGTCAAGCACCGAACAAGCCAAGGGCTCGAGTCTCGAGAGGCAGCGTGAGGACTGCCGTCAGTATGCGGGTCAGAATGATTGGACCGTCATCGACGAACTGGTCGACGATGGCATAAGTGCATTCAAGGGCGAGCATGCGTCGTCCGGTGCGCTCGGGCGCTTCGTGAACGACGTCCAAGCAGGGCGATACCCTGACGGCGTCATCCTCCTTTGTGAGAAGTTGGACCGCCTTTCACGCCAGGAACCCGGCAAGGTGTTCCTCTGGATGATGAACCTGACCGAATCCGGCGTTGTCGTGGCGACGGTGGATGGAGCCCGCCGCTACTCGAAGGGCAACTTCGACATGGCTTCGATAATCGAGGTCGTCGTCAAGGCGCAGCTGAGTCACGAGGAATCACAGAAAAAGAGCGAGAGACTCGGCGCTGCGTGGGCGGCGAAACGCCGCCGATTGAATGCCGGTGAGCGGTTCGTGATGACACGGCGCGCTCCCGCCTGGCTCGAGGTGGTCGGGTCCCCGCCGACATTCATCCCGATCCCGGAGCGCGTCGAGGTGATATGTCGTATCTTCCAGGAGACCGTCGCAGGATACGGCAAGCATCACATTGCGAAGAACCTCAATCGTGATGGTGTGCCCACTTTCGGCCGGGCCGAAGGATGGCATGCTTCGTACATCCAGAAGATCCTTCGCAACCCGGCGGTGATCGGCGAACTCCATCCAGGACGAAAGGCCCGAGGTTCGGCACGCGAACTGACCGGCGAAGTCCTGGTCGACTACTATCCGGCCGTCGTGGACGCGGATCTCCATCGCCGTGCGATTGTCGCGATGGATGAAAGGACCCGGCGCTTCACGGGGCGCGGCCGCCGCCTGGTGAACCTCTTTTCGGGTCTGGCGCGCTGCGGCACGTGCGGTTCGAAGATGACCTTCCGTGGCAAGGGACGCAAACAGCGCGCCGATGGTTCCTGGGTCAATGAGGATTATCTGGTCTGCGACGGATACCAGCGCGGGCTTGGGTGCGACAACGGTCTCCATTTCAACTATGCGATCTGGGAAGCCGGCATACTGGACCCGATCATCTTCGAAGCGTTACAGGATGATCGGACCGCTTCCCAATCCGACATACGAGATCTTGAGATCGAGATCGCGCGGCTCGAGCGAGTGTGGCAGATCGCCAGCGACCGTGCAGGATCGGCGCTCAGGATCGCCATAGAGACCGGTCGGCACGAGGCGCAGACTGCTTGGACCGATCTTGCCGCGGAAGCCGACGCCGCGGACGTAGAGTTAGCAGAAGCCCGCGAGAGGTTTCTCCTTCTGGTGCACACTCCGAGCAAGGAGGAGCAATGGACCCGCATCAACCGATTGCGGGCCTCCCTCGACGACGAGGATGAGGAGGTGCGATTCGAGGCACGCTCCAAGGTCATGTCAGCGGTGCACGCGTTGTTGACGGACCTTCGTTTCTATGGTCCGTATCCCGCAGGTGTCAGTATGGTGATCGCAGGCGAACGATCAGCCGACGTGCATTACAACGAAGTGGTGGGGGCCACGGAATGGTCGATGCGGTATCTTGATGCGGACCATGCTTGAATTCGTCCGCGCGTACCCGGAATGTGCCCTGAGACACGTGGGGAATGACCATGCAATCTCGTGAGGAAGATGGCGCTCCTGAAGAGAACATTGGTCCTCTCGTCACTCGCAATGTATTCATCGACACTCAGACTTATCGTGAGGTGGAGTTCGACACCCGCCATCCGACGCTCACGGCCCTGTTCGAACACATCGGGACTGATACACTTCGTCTGCACACGACCGACATCACGCTGCGCGAATGCCTGCGTCACGTCGGGGCTTTGACGGAAGGCTTGGTGAGGGAGCTGGGCAAGACCGCCGGCCTGGCGACGAAGTGGCGAGGAAGGATACCCGCACATGCGCAGGAGATGCCCGAAGTCCCGACAGGCATCGATCACTCGGCATGGAGCAAGACGTATTTCGGTGCCTTCCGGACGGCTCTGAAGACCCACGGAGCACGCGAACATGCCGCGGCCTCTCAGGATCCTGTTCCCATCTTCAGGGCATACTTCGATCGCCACCCGCCGTTCGATGAGAAGAAGAAACCGAAGGAGTTTCCCGACGCTTTCGTAATCGCGGCTCTCGTCAAGTGGTGCGAGGACAACGACACCTCGATGTACGTCGTGACGCGCGATGGAGGAATGCGTAGAGCGGCTCTCGCTTCTGGGAGGCTCGTTCCTCTGGAGACGCTTGCGGAGCTCCTCTCATCGGCGACACGCGAACATTCTCCTGACGTCGAAGCCGCAGTGGACCTGATGGTAGGGGCCTCCACCTTCGCTGAGGAACTGGCGGGCCTCGTCGACGAGCACCTCGGAGACGTCGGGATCGTCTACTACGGCGATCTCGCCGATGGCGATATCGAGTCGGCACGGGCCGCCGGCGATGCGAAGGAGATCGGCTGGACCGTCATATCCGCTGCCGCCGACCGTTACGGAGTCATCGTCGACTTCGTTCAGCCCATCCTGGCTCAGGTGGATTTCGAAGACCGCGAACTGGCGTTCTACGACAAGGAGGATGACAGCTATTTCGGTGCCGAGAGCGCCACCGCCGAACTCGAAGCGGATGTCGAGGTCAGGATGTTCGTAGAGATCACGGCGTCAGGCGAAGTCGTGCGAAGCGAAATGCTGGGAGGCGACCTCGACTTCCACGATCCGACAGGCCCCTACTGATAGCGGATGAGTGGCAGAGCGCTCCATCCGACATCGATCGCCAGTCGTTCGAGGATCCTGACCATCGCTAGCGTGTCGAGTTGGCAGTAGGAGAGAAGTTCGGACTTCAGACGCTCGCGACGAACGTCCCTCGCCCCGATCATCTGCGTCCATCCCTCCATCGCCATCGCTCCGTCCTGGATTGCCTGTTCGCCGTAATCGAGGTCCGGACAGAGCACCGGCAGCACCTTCTTGATGGAGGTCGATCCCCTGAAGCCCGGATGGACGTAGTCCTGCTGGAACGGTGACATGAGATCCATCGTCCTGTCATTCATGTCGGCGAGGAACGTGGCGTGTGCGGGAAGCAGGTCCGCCATCCGCCTGTTGCACCCCATCTCGAACGACTTGTTCCATACCAGTATCGAGCCTCTGGCTTCGACAGTCTCGCGCAGCATTCGAACCAGTTCGTCCTGTCGTCCGTATTCGGCGGCGATCCATTCGTGATGCCGCAGGCCGCCGTCCTCATTCAGGACATGCATCGACACCTGGACCGGCAGGGTCATGTAGGGACCGTGCCCCCTCGACACAGGAACCGCCGGGGCGATCGTCTCGTAATCGTATAGGTGCAGTGGCCATACGAGAGCATCGAGGAAGCTCCAGATCGCCGCCTTGTCCAGTTGGGCTTCGCCACTTCTCAGCGCGCGCAGGATCACCCGCTGCTTGGGTGTGACGTCGTCATCCTCGATCGCATCGATGGCCAGTCGCCCCTCCTCGTCCAAGGACGTCAATCGCTTGCTGGACACCCGCGGCAGATCGTGCGCGGTCAGGTCGGGGAGGTCACTGTTCAGATGACTGAAGGCGGAACAATGGCGCGTCCGGCTACCGACATGGCGACAATCGCAGCGGGTCTCGTCGATGCTCTCCTGGTCGAGAAGGGCTTCGGCGGATCGCATCGACGCGAGTACCTCGCATGCCATCCGGTCCACTTCGTCAGTTACGTCGGCAATGACGAAGAGGTGCTCAGGCTCGAGGACGTTTTCCAGCCGGTAGCCGGGGTCGAGGTGTACGATGCAGCACTTGCCGACCGTCTCCCCCGCCAACTCGGCTACATTACGCTGGAAGCATATGTCGATGACGTGCTCTTTATACGAGGTCGAAGCCTTGATCTCGTAGATGTCGATGGCGTCCGGACGTCGATCGATCGCGTCGGCACGCGCGAGGAAGCCGCCGTGCTCGAACGTCGTCTGTTTCGCCATCGAAGACGAACCGATTAGGTCGGCCAAATGGTCGAGGGCGATGCGTTCGACCTCCTGGCCTTCGCGCGCGAGGAGCCGATCGAAGGACGATGGGCCCGGCGTGGGAAACTCTTCGGGCCTCGTCCGCTGCAGCCAGAAGCATTTGGCACAGGACCGGAATCTGATGAAGTCCGTCTTCGTGATCATCGCAATCTCACACGTAGCCATTGGGAACTACTTTAAAGTATTATCATTGTGATCGGCATCAAGGGGAAAGTTCTACCATGTCCGACGCTACGACAAACTTCGACGAAGTCGCCCATCTGAAGGCCGTCGCCGGTTCGAGAGCTGCTGACTGTGGTCTGGGTTCGGAATGGCTCGAGAAGATCGTGCTGTTGGACGGCGGCACCTGGCGGAGCCTGGACTCGCGGGCGGAGCATCGGCTGCGGCTGACGGTCGAACTGCTCGGTCGCGTGCTCGACGCAGGGATGGTGTCCTGGTTGCATGGCGACGACGAGGACGCGCGAGGCACTTCCCTCGCCCGGACCCTCACCAAGGTGCCGCAATCGCTCCGCCTAGCGCTCGCGAAGTTGCGCGAAGGATCTGTCCGTTGACTAATCCCTCGTTTCAAGGTGTGGATGTCGGAGAAAGGCTTCAGCTATTGCTTCTCGACCTACAGGACGTTCGGGGGGAACTCGCGAGGTCCGGCGAAGCGCTTCCTGCTGCCTATGTCGAGGGTGCTGTCGATGCCCTGCGGGCCGCTCTGCGAGGCAACTCCGTTGCCGGTTTCCGCACGAATTCCGACACGGCCTTCATCGGACGACATCGTATCAGGTTCCTCCCAACCACTCCCGATACGTTCAAGCTCGATGTCGATGCCGCAACGCTCGCGCACAGGGTCGACGACGCTTCGGACCACATCGGAGCCGCTATCGGGAGTGATGAAGGTTTCATGGGAATGCTGCGGTGCGACGACCTTGCCGCTGCCACACTGTACCTGACCCTTGCACATTGCGACTGGATCAATCTCGCGACGGGAGATGTCTTCCATGGCACGGCGAGCGCTGCCGAAGGCATAGTCGGGACCCTGTCCGGGCGTTCGAGCTACCCACGCTGGCGAATGCCTAAAGCCGGGCGTGTGCATCAAGAGACCCAGACCCGTCTTGGCATGCTCGGTTGGAAGCGGCTTCGAGGGGTCCAGCCTCCTGGACCGCACTGACGGGGCTAGTCGGCCTTCCGCCTCGCTCGCGACCTCTCATCCGCCAGCGCCTGCAGGGCCTCGTCCTTTTCCCGGATGGCATCGAGGACCTTCGAGCGAAGGACTCTGACCTTCTGCTCGTACCGGGCGATGAGCTCCGCCTGTCGTCTGATCTTCTCGAGAGTGCCCTCGCTGACCCCATGGGTGGATCGCAATGAGACGATGTAGGCGGCCATCCTCGGGTACTTGCATTTCTCTCCTGAGATGTACTTCCGCAGGGAGGGGCTGCCGGCTTCGATCGCGACGTTGGTCTGTGTGATCAGGGGTTTATGCGAACCGTCGGCATCTTCCATCTGCTCGAGCAGTTCCGGTGACTGGGGTGTGCCGTCGAGCAGACGGTGCAGAGCATCCAGCAAGCGTCGATACGGGCGTGGACATTCATCTTCTGGATGGTCGAGTTCCGGCACGAGGCTCATCGGCGTTCTCCTCGAACGATTTCGGTTTGATCGATTTCGTCGGCGGGTACGGGCGCGCCGAGATGAGCGAGGATGGTGCGGGCCTGATGGGCGCGATCCCTCGCCACCCGGAATGCCGCGATCTTACCGGACCGCTCCCATGCGGTTCGGTTTTCCTCGTAGCGGCGCTGCCAGAACGGAATGTCGGCTTTCCCGAGAATGAAGTTGGGGCAACTGCAGCACAGGCCGGGATTCCGACGCTCGACGTTCGGTTCCTCGACGCGCCAGTCGATCCGGCCGCCGCGGACATGGCAGGCGGCCTTGTCCGGATGGAGCCCGATGAGACAGCTTCCATGTTCCGCAGGCCAGAGGCGAAGGTCGGCGTGTTCGATGAAGCCCCGGAGCCGGTCGCTCGCATTCTCCAGATCGTCACCATCGATGATTTCCGAAAGACGCGCGCGGTGACGCTCGAGGATCCGGTCAGCACCGGCTACTGCCGGGGTGTCGGCTTCGTTGCGTTCGTAAAGCAGCCTTACGAGTTCGTTCGTTGCCACCGCCTCGCTCTCCTCCAGCGCTGCAGGGCTCCGGGCGATGTAGCCGTTCTCCGTTATCGCGAGGGAGAGATGCTTGAAGTGCCTGCTTATCGCGGGGCCGAGATCGGGGTTCGTCCGGAAGATCATGCGGTGGAAGGCACGCCGCCACTGATGCGGCCTGATGCAGCGGCCACCGGTCTCGTAGTACGGGGCGAGGCCGGGCTTCGAGGCGACCTGTGGCTTCAGTATCTCGGCGAGTCCTACCTGCCGCTCGATGAACGCTTGAGCGCTCGTCCGCATCCCCTCGGCCCTGATCTCGACGATGTGTTGCGGGTCGAAGGTGATCGAGGAATTGTACCAATTGAGGACCAGTTGGCGTCGGAGGAAGGGGGTTGGAGCATTTTCTCTCCACGGCCGGAACAGCCGCTCTAGCACTCGAACGGCGCGCACGGTCATGGGTTCTGCATCGCTGCCGCTGACCCGAGCCCCGATCAGCCATTCGGTCGGGGTCGGCTTGCGCTGGTTCTTCGAAAGATAGCCCTTCAACCAGAAATGCTCGTTCGTGCCGGACGAGGAAGGCCGGATCTCGATGCAACTGGGTAGAGCGGTGTCGTCGCTCATCGGCTCGACCTCGACGCTGGCCGCCTCGCTTATCCGCCACCCGATGCCGGCGTTGAGAATGATCAAGCAGGCATCGCGGATCGTCCTGACTGCTTCCGCGACCCGCATCCCGGGGTCCCGGCCCGCAGCGCCGCTCTCCTGCAGCCAACGTTCGCCATCGAGCTTGAAATCCAGGAAATTGACGAGACGATTGCGCTTGTCGGTCGTCTGGAAAGGGATGCTGAGGTCACGCGGCCCGATTTTAAGATATTCGTCCTGGACCCAGATGGTCTGATCGGCGGGCGCTCCCATGAGCCTATGGGCTTCACCGATGATGGGCAGGATGACTTCGTCAGGTAGGTCTTCGAGCCGTTTGAGCCCCTCGCTCGACATCTGCATCGCCATGCTCGCGACCGTCCTGCTCTCGAACAGCCCTACGGCATTGACAGCCACCCCCGCACGTCCGAGATCGCCCTGAACCTGATGCAGCCACGACCAAGGCTTCAATCGGAGACTGACGAAGTTGAAGGTAGGGCGATCGACTTCGATGTCGTCGGCGGCGACGTCGCGATCCGATCCGGTTTGGCTCGAGAAATCGCCTGCCTCGTCACAATCATCTTCGGGATAGGTCTCTGAAGTCAAGAAATCGAAGGGCTGCGAGGCCGCCCCTTCGAGATGCCTTCTGAATATCGCGAACGCCGCAACATCCAGATCAGATATTGATTCATATCGCTCCTCGACCATGAACCTTGCAAGGTAGACGAGCGCGATCTCAATCACCGGACCATTGGAGAACTTCTGCAAGGCAATATCCGCATGGCGTGGAAGCAGAAGACATGCGGCGAGTAGTTTCAACTCGTTCGCCAATTCTGCGTTCACGCCGTCCAGCCGCCAGTGAATCGAGAACGGAGGACGCCCCGGCGTCTTGCCATCTAGGTACCATCGCTTGTCCGACCACCGGCTACGACCGGATATCCAGGGGTCTCTCGCCACCAACTCGGCGAGTGGCGCGAGATCCCGAAGGTTCAACGGTCGATGTTTGGATGAGCCCGAGATCATCACTCTATCGCCGGCAGTTCCGGTGTCGGCTGCCGCTCCCCAGCCAGAACCGTTTCATCGTCGAACATGAGAAGATGCAGCAGCACCGATTTCTTCACGATCGCCCATCGACCGATCCATTCGGGACCGCTCACGAGTTCGCTTGTGAACGCTTCGTCGATCTTGTCGAGGAACTTCAGCAGATATGCGTACCCGCTGGGCGTCGGCTGGACGGCGGCGAGCGGGCAGATGGGGCATCGCCCGTAGGCTGCGCAGAGCCTCCCCTTCACTTCACCGGGGATCGGGCTGTCCAGGGGATCGAGGCAGGCGTAGCCCGGTGTTGCTGAACCACGGTCCAGTTTCGGATCGACCAGGAAGGAACGGATCACTCCCCCAGTCGCGAGGTAGCGCTCGTTCTGCATCATTGCCCGCCCGAGTTTCTCCTCGTCACGTCTCGCTATCGCATCGGTGCGGTAGTCCACGAACGTCGTCTGGATGGATTCGTGGTTGGCATGATCTCTGACCTGCAGGAGGTCGCCTCCGGTGATCTTGTGGATCGCATCGAGGGTGGTCGGACGCAGCTTCTTCAGCTGGAGCCCCTCCAGCTTGTGGAGTTTCGCGAACTTCGCCAACGCGGTACGGAATGTGAAGTCCGAGCCCGCGAAGGAGCGCAGGCCGTCCTTGGTGATCCACTGGAAGAGCAACTCGGTATGCGGGGGTTCGGAACGGGCTCGGAGAAAAGCCGTGCGCTCTTCGACATACCTGAGAATGCGCGAGGGATTGTCACCATCCTCTGTGCAGACGATGCTGTTGCGCTGCTTCTTTCCCTTCGCTCGGCGCTTCACCGGCATGATGAAGAGCCGCTCGCGTCCGAGCACTTCCTCCCGTCGATAGTCGCGTTTGTGGCGGAAGCCCTGGATGGTTGATGGGTTGAGTGCGAAGATTAGGGTGAGGATGATGATCGCAGGAATGAATTCGTCCACGCTGGGCATGAGAATTCCACGAGCCCGCTGCCAATCTCGGACCTTGATGCGTCTGCCGAGGTAACGGCCGCTGATCTTCGTGTAAGGAGGTGGTATCTCGTCCGCGTAAGTCCGAGAAAGATAGGCGGCCAAAGCGATTGGCGATCGTTTCATATCCGAAAGTTCGATCTGCCGACCCTCCCACTTCTCGAGTGCGATCTTCCGACGCTCATGGAGCGCAATGATCCTGCGGGACTTGCGGGCAGCTACTGACCACAGTTTCTCGTAATCCGCTTCGCTCAGCGAGGGATCCGTGGTCACCGTCGGAGACCTGCGATCCTTGCGTTGCGGTGGAAAGGCTATCTCGCTGCAAACGCGATCTTGCCAAGCCGGCATTCTACGCCATGCATCAATGAGGCGTCGGACTACATTGATACCCGCCGCCTTCTGGCGGCGCTTGCCTGCATATCGTTCTGTAAGCCAATCACCGAACTCGGAGATCAGATCAGTATCGAAAGATTCGGGTCCGGCAATTGAGCGGCCCTGCAGGAACCCGCCTAGCTTGTATTTCATGTCTTTGTAGAGAGAGTACCTGCCCCCATAGCCACTGCACTCTGCCGCTGCCACCACGAAGCCCTCGATGAGCGCTCTGCCCGCTTCCGGATCTGTGAACTCATCGATGTATCCCAAATCAAAAGGCCGCTTGATCCCGTGATCATCGAATCTGGCAAAAGTGACACCGTTTCGTTCGAAAAGCGTTTCCTCGATAAGCTCGCCGAAAGTATCTTCCTTGAGCCTTCGCGCGAATTCCGCGCGGTCGCTTCCCGCATCCCTCCTGCCGACGCTGCTCATACGAAGTTTCGATCCTCGGTTTTGGCGAGATATTCGGCCAGCCGGTCGGAGGTGTTGCCTGGTATCTCGCTGAATGATCGTAGATAGGTGTCGATCGTCGTTCGGGTATGCTTGTGGCCGAGCCGGTTGCGCAGCAGGAGCCAAGCGGCGTCGGTGACCATTCCCTGTTCCAACAGACCTCCGAAGACCCCGTGAGCGTAGGTATGTCTGCCGTCATGGAACGTGTGCATGGCGACCTCGACGAGTGTCGCATCCTTGGTTCCCGCGAGATGCTCTTCGGTCCGCATGAGGTCGGCGTCCTTGATGGCGCGCGCGAAGTCGGCTTCGATTGTTGCAGCAGTGGCTCGCTTTCCCGCGTTGCCGGCAGGTGCGTCTGGACGGTTGAGGAGCAGGTTCTGAGGTTCATCCGCACCAAGAAGGGGTGCACCCTTCCTGCGACTTCTCTCTCTTTCACCAGCGATGTAAGTTTTTATCTCGCCGACGAGCCACACGGGGAAGAAGACCTCACGCGCTTTGAGCCCCTTGGTCTTGGATACCGTCAAGATCACCACCGACAACTCTGCCCTTCTGCTGATGTCGAGATCGGCGAAGGTGGTGGCCTTGAGATTGACTATCTCATCGACGCGTAGTCCGGTTTGATGTGCGATCATCCAGGCGAGCCGCGTTCTACTGGACTCGCTCTGTGACGCCTCGGAGGGCTTCGGGCCGATATGCGCATTCAGCTTCCGCATGTTCTTCGGTGACAGTGGTCGCGGTTGCTCATCCGCAGCATGACTGGGAGCCCCGCCCGCGCTACCGAGAAGCGCGCGAGCGCGCTCCATTGAAGGAAAGCTGTGCTGCGGCCATTTTTCGCGGGCGAAACCATGGAAGCTCTCGATCGATGCGCAGTAACGACGTATGCTCGCCGCATCGAGGAAGTCACCGGTCTTTTTGCTCGGCATCTTCACCAAGGATCGGATGTACTGGTTTAGCACTAGGTCGCTGACTTGGGTCCAGTCTTCGACACCCGGATGTGCATCGATGAAACTCCACCAGTTCTTCAGATCGTTGGCTGCGGCCTCTGCGGAAGCGGCCTTCGCCCAAATCCCACCCTTGTAGGAGTTAGGTCCGTTGAACTTCTGCAAGAGGAAGATCGCGATCGGCTCGATGATCTGTTCCGTCTGCTCATCCACGACGAAATAGAAATCAGTCGGTATGACAGCACCTGGGGGCGTCGGACGGTCAGTGTTCGGAAGTCGAACCGCATCGTCGAGATCGAACCTTTCGACGGTCAGTTCCATCTTCCAATCCTTCTTGTAATTAGCAGAGATTGCAGCCTGATATGATTAACCTCAGGATAGGGACATTTGTTCCAACCCAACATAACCCTCTATGACGAATTCCGTGTAGATGGAGGCGTCAATCTAGGGTTCGAGAAGTTTGGCGGGCGCATAACGGGCGGTCGCGCGTTTAAGGCAATGAATACGTTGGCAAGGAGAGTGCGTGACAGAGCGAGCCCCAGCCGAACTTGAAAGGGTTAGCCGTCAGTATCGACCAGCACTGCTCGCGTACTTTCGCCGCAGGGTGTCGAGTCATGCCGAAGCCGAAGATATGACGCAGGAGGTTTTCATTCGTCTCGCCCGCAAGGGCGAGGATAATCTGGAGGTAAGCGAGCCCTTCATTTTTCGCATAGCCGCAAATATTTTGCGGGATCACGCACGCCGCCAACGTGTGCGTCACGCCTATCGTTCGCGGGTTCTTCAGGACACAAGCCTGGGTATCGACCCGCTTGATCCGCACCGCTCCCTTGTAGCGCGCGAAACACTGGGAGCGCTGTGGTCAGGCATTCAGGCCCTGCCCGAGCCCACTCGCCAGATTTTCGTTCTCTACCGTGTCGAGGGAATCGACAAACAGACGATCGCCGACAGTTTCGCCCTCCACGTGCGCACGGTCGAGAAGCACATTACCCGCGCCATGGTCGCGCTCGCACGCCGGATAGAGAAAAGACCATGAGTTTTCCCACCCAAGATGAGGGTGTGACCCCCTTCGAAGAGCAGGCAGCGAAGTGGTGCTGCCTGCTTGCCGAAGACGCACTGGATCTCTCCGAACAAAGGGAATTCGACGCCTGGATCTGTGCCGACCCCCGCCACGAAGAAGCGTTCGAGAAAATGGTTCTGGTTTGGCAAGGGGCCGATGCGATAGCGGAAATGCCTGGCTTCCTCTCGCTGCGCGCGCAGGCGTTAACAGCGATGGAAGAGGGGCAGCCGGATTGGCATGAGCCAATGCCCAAGCGTTTTGTATACATGGGCGCGGGTTTTGCGGCCGCTGTCATGCTTCTCGCCGTGCTGACCGGCCTGGTGTTCATTGGGAACCAGTCCGAAATCTATACGACCGGTATCGGAGAGCGCAGGGTCGTCAGTCTCGAAGACGGCTCGAAGCTCTCGCTCGATGCTGCGAGCAGTGTCGAGGTTACTTATTCTCGTGAGCGACGCGCCCTTTCGATCGAACGCGGACGGGCCAAGTTCGACGTCGCCAGTGATCCGCTGCGTCCGTTCATTGTAACCGCGGGCGACAAGACCGTTGTCGCAATCGGCACCGCCTTCAGTGTCGAACTTCTGCCTCAACAGATCAGAGTATTTCTCTACGAAGGGCATGTCGCGGTGCTCGACGAGGCCGAGGCAACCGATCTGGCGGATGCGTCCAAGCTGTTGGCAGACGGCTCCTTGAGCGATCGGGTCTTCATGCCCGGCCAGGAGCTGATCTTGTCCACAAAGGCTCGCACGGCCACGATTGCGCCCGGCGATGTGGAGCGTTCCCTTAGCTGGGAGGGCGGTCGATTGAGCTTTATCGATGAACCTCTATCGCTCGCGATCGAACGGGTGAACCGGACCTCGGACACTCCGATAGTGCTGGGTGATGCGGCTGCCGGACGACTGATCATCAATGGCGAGTTCGATGCAGGCGATACTGCCGCCTTCGTCAGCGGTGTCGCCTCTCTGTACCCCGTCAGGGTCAGCGCGGACGAGAAGAAGATTGTGATTTCGAGTGCAAAGTTGAAACTGCCCGAAAAATAATCGGGCGTGAATCCCGACCTCGTGCGTCAGATGGTGTGAGGGCGATCCACCGATCGTACCATGAAGACCACAATCCGGGGGGAAATCATGTCCATGCGTACTGGCCCCTTTTTTGCGGTCTGGCTACAATCGTGGTTGCGGCTAGCGCCACACCCGCGCAGGCTGAGCAACAAACCTACAATTTCGAACTGCGCACGCAGGATATCGGGTCGGCGCTTCGCGCGATCGCCTCGATCACGAAGTCCCAGGTGATATTCGATGGAGACGAAGTTCGCGGCAAGCGCAGCCGTGCGGTCAAAGGTAGCTATTCGACCGAGGATGCACTGGATCTGGCACTGCGTGGCACCGGCTTGGTGGCCCAACCGACCGCGCAGGGCGTTTACGTAGTAAAATCCAGCCCGAAAGTGCCGCGCGCGCAGGGCCCTCAGGCTGCGCGGTCACAGGTCCAGTCCGCCGACGACTATAGCAACGAGATCGTGGTGACTGCGCAGAAAGTCACCGAGACCGCATTCGACGTGCCGATATCCATCAGCGTCAAAAGCCAGCGGGAAATCCGCAACCGAAATGCAGAGACAATCACCGATCTGCAGTACACGGTTCCTGGCCTTTCCATTTCGGAGTTCGGACCGGGCCAGCAGCGCATCCAGTTCCGTGGCGTGTCTTCGTTCAGCGGTCTTGCCCAGATCGGGCAGTATCTCGATGAAATTCCGCTCAACACCGAAGCGCCCGACCAAGGGCCCGATATTCGGCTCGTCGATATTGCACGAGTGGAACTGTTGCGCGGTCCGCAGGGGACCCTCTACGGCCAAGGTGCGATGGGCGGCACCATCCGCTACATCACCAATGATCCCGAGCTCTCGGCTGTCAGCGGATCGGCGCTAGGCGAACTCAGCGTCGTAGAAGGCGGCGAACTGGCTTGGCGTGGCGAAGGCGTGTTCAATCTGCCTCTGGTGGAGGATCAGCTCGGGCTGCGGGTAGCCGGCGGCTATACCAGTATCGCTGGCTGGATCGACAATCCCCGCACCGGCGAAGAGAACCTGAATGGTGGCAGTTCTTACTTCGTGCGCGGAAAACTGTTGGCCAGGCTTGGCGAGGATCTCATCGCGACCCTTCTCGCGTCGCACCAGGAGATCGACACGGGAGGCAACAATACCGCAGACGAGGATCGTCAGGTCTATTATGCGGTTCCGACCCCGATCAAGAATCGGATCAATCTTTTCAGCGCCGTTCTCGACTACGACCTGGGCGCGGTATCATTGGTGAGCGCGACAAGCTGGCAGGAGCGCAATGGGAGCAACGTCACCGATATCACCGATATCCTGGCACCAACCGTCGAGCTTTTGCAGGGACTTCAGCCGGGGACATTGAACTCCTATGTCTTCAACGGAGCTTCGAGTTTTCGCGCCTTTTCGCAAGAGGTTCGCGCTCAGTATGATAGCTCGACCGGACTGCGCGCTCTCATCGGGGCTTTCTATCGCAACTCGAGAAGCACGAGTCTCGTATCCGGGGAAAGCGACCCGGTCACCGCAGTCCCGGCCGACTACTATTTCGGCGACACCGAAGGAACCTCTGAATCGTGGGCAGTTTTCGGCGACCTTACCTATGAACTGCTCTCCGGACTGGATTTGAACCTCGGTGGTCGTTATTTCGAAGACAAGCGGACGACCAACTCGGCCACCAGGATTTTTGGCACTCCATCGCTCGATCAAGGCGCAGATACCTTCAGTGCCTTTACGCCCAAGTTGAACATATCTTACCTGGTCAGCGACTCGCTCAACCTTTATGCGACCGCATCCAAGGGCTTCCGGAGCGGCGGCTTCAACACGACCTCGGTCGGCGGGGGAACGGTCGTCATACCGCCCTCTTATGATCCCGACTCCGTCTGGACTTACGAGTTGGGTGCCAAATACGAATCGTTCGACAGGCGTCTCACCGGCGAAGTCGCAGTGTTCCGCAATGTCTGGAGCGACATCCAGTCCGTCGCGACCGCGCCCAACGGGTTGAACACCTATACCGTGAATGGTGCCAAGATGGCCGGCAACGGCATCGACGCCCAGCTGACCTATCGCCCGGTTCCTTCGCTGACGCTGTCTTTGACGGGCGGTTGGAACAACATGGAATACAAGACGACGACCGTGGAGCATTTTGCCGGCGACCGCGCCGATTACGCACCGCGTTACTCGGGATCGGCGTCTGCAGAATACCGGTTCGATCTGGGCGATGCGCCGTCATTTGCACGTCTCGACTATCAGTTTGCCGATGGAATTCAGGTCTGGTTCCGCAGTTTCCAGGCGGTTCCGGCGCTGTCGGAAACGCAGCACCTTCTGAACCTCAACGTCGGCACCGAAATTTCGGGGTTTTCCATTCAGTTGTTCGCGAAGAACATCCTCAACGAATACGGCGTTACCTATCCCGCCTTTGGCTCGCTTCCCTATCCCGGCCGCCCGATACCGCGTTCGTTTGGCGCCCAGGTCAGGGCCAGCTTCTGAGAGAGCAAGTTCAGGCCGCCCGTAGCAATTCAGGTGAGAAACTCATGAATACCAAACGCCATTACGGCCTGCTTGCAGGCATGTGTGCGATCGCGCTTACGTCCGCCCCTGCACTTGCCCAGACGGCGGAGCAGCAGCACACGTCGGTAGAAGAGCCGGCAGCCACCGCTGAAATGGAAGCGCGTTACGAGCGGGCGGCTATGCTCGCACGGGGGGGAAGCCCCGTTTCGCTGAACAATCAGGTCATCCCGACCTGGATCGGCGGCGAAGACCGCTTCTGGTATTGCAAGCAGACCGAAGCGGGCTGTACCTATACCCTGGTCGACGCGCGCACCGGCAATTCACGGCTATTGTTCGATCACAGCGACCTCGCGGCCAAGCTTACAAAGAAAAGCGGCAATATCTTCCCGCCCGACGACCTGGGCATCACCGACCTATATGTCGATGGCGATGGAACGATCACCTTTTCCGCATTTCAGAAGCGGTATTCCTACGACAGCAATGGAGTGTTGAAAGAGTTAGGGGATGCGTTGCTTTCCGCGCCGGTGGTTTCCCCCGACGGGAAGCTGGAAGCCTATGTGAAGGACTGGAATATCTGGGTTCGAGACCTCGAATCCGGCGAAGAAAAGCCCATTACGACCGATGGCCAGGAACGCTATGCCTATGCCACCAAACCGGGCGCATCGAGAGGGTTCACTTGGGGCAGCGAGTTGCGCTGGGCCCCGGATTCGAAGCGCGTCTTCACCGTGCAGACCGACGATCGGCAGGTAAAAGACGTCCCCTTCATTCAATATGCGCCCGAAGATGGCGTAAGGCCGGTGGCATTCAGCATGCCCTATGCCTTCCCAGGCGATCTGCACATCCCGATGTATCGCATGCTGGTGGTCGACGTCGAAGACGGCAAACAGGTGCCCATCAAATACCGCGACCTGCCAGCGGGTCGCATGCTCGACGCGCCCTTCAACGGCGGCCGAGCGTGGTGGGGCGGCGATGGCAAACGCGTGTTCTTCGTCGATGTCGAGCGCGGAGAGAAAGCCGCTCATCTGATCTCCGCCGATGCAAGCACGGGCGATACGACCGAGCTGTTTAGCGAAACCAATCCGGACGGCTACGTCGAGCTGTCCGACAACGTCTATGAAGCGGCTTCGATCGTTCCTTTGCCCGAACGAAACCAGGTGATCTGGTATTCCGAGCGAACCGGCAGGCCACAGCTCTATCTGTACGATCTTGCCACCGGCCAGCTCGTGCGCAAACTGACCGACGATGCCTATGGTGTCCGTCGCATCGTGAGCGCGGATGAAAGCCGTGGCGAGGTGCTCATCTCCATTTCCGGCCGGGATCCGACCAAGAACCCCTACTACGAGGAGATTCTTCGCATCGATCTCGATACCGGGAACGGCGAAATTCTCAGCCAGGGCGACGATCACCGATTTATTGCGCCGGACGGGCGCAACGGCGTGTCCTTCGCGCTTCTGCTGGGCGGCGCGCCGCGCGGCAGCGGCGTTTCGCCAAGCGGCGATTACTGGGTGGAAACGCGCCAGCGGATCGACCGGCCGGCGGTCAGCGTGATCAGGACGCGATCCAGGCGGGAGGTTGCGACGCTCGAAACCGCAAGCCTGAACCATGTGCCCGAGGGCTTCCGCCGGCCCGAACCGGTGCTGGTGAAGGCCGCAAACGGCAAGACCATACTACAAGGTGCGATTTTTCGGCCGAGCGATTTCGATCCAAGCAAGATATACCCGGTCATCGACCTGATCTACGGCGGTCCGCAGGCGGCGGTCGTGCCGGTCGCGCTGGACGGACTTGCCAATATGGCGATGCCGCTGGCTGAGCTAGGCTTCGTCACCGTCATCATCGACGGACGCGGGACGACCGGCCGCGACCGGGAATTCCATGAGCATTCCTACGGTGCCGTCGAAAAGGCGAGCGAGGTCGAGGATCATATCGCAGCCATCCGGCAGCTCGCGCAGCGCTACCCCTATATGGACCTCGACCGGGTTGGTATCACCGGCTTTTCAGGTGGCGGTTACATGAGCACCAGCGCGATTCTGCGTTACCCCGATTTCTACAAAGTCGCGGTTTCCGGTGCAGGCAATCACGATCAGCGGGACTTCTGGCATAGCTGGGGGGAGCGTTATCAGGGCGAATTGGATGGCGACAATTACCTAGCGCAGGCCAATCTCACCTATGCCAAGAACCTGGAGGGCAAACTGCTGCTTTATCAGGGCCTCATGGATACGGGCGTCCAGCCTGGCACATTGTTCAATCTGGTCCAGAAGCTGGAGGACGAGAACAAGGACTTCGACCTGGTGATCGCTCCGCGTGCTGGCCACTCTTACACGGGCTACGCGCAACGCCGGGGGTGGGACTATTTCGTCGAACATCTGGCAGGCAAAACGCCGCCCAAGGAGTTCGAGCTGATCAACGGCTATGACTATACCATTGCCGAGATGAAGCGCCGGAAGGGCGGCGCATCTAAGGCCGGGAAGGATGGCCAACCCGAGAGCAAGCCAGAGTGATACGGCGGGCCGCGATCCTTGGCCTGATGACTGCGTGGGGGGTGCTGCTGCCTTCGGTCGTCGAAAGCCGTGACTGCGAGCACGGGGATCCCGCTGTCGAACTACAGACGGACGCCGGGGTCATTACCATTCTGATCCATTCGAAGGAGGCGCCAGCTTCGAGCGACGCCTTTTTGGGACAAGTGAACGCGCAACAGTATGATGGCGGCAGTTTCTTCCGCGCGGTGCGCCCGGATAACGACAGGACGGAAAATCCGATCGAGGTTGTCCAGGCGGCTGTTGGTGAGCACGCTCCACCGCTCGATCAGGATCCCATTCCTCACGAGGGCACGAACCAGACCGGACTGAAGCATATCGACGGCGCGGTGTCGTTGCCGCGCGGGGATATCGGCACCACCACCGCCATGTCTTTCTTCGTATCGATCGGCCCTCAGCCCGCGCTCGACCATGGCGGTAAACGCAATCCCGATGGACAGGGTTTTGCAGTATTTGGGCAGGTCATCTGCGGAATGGATGTGGTCCGCGAGATTCACAAGCAGCCTGTAAGCTCGGACAGCCCCTTGGCTGCCATGGCAGAACAAATCCTTGAGCAGCCGGTGCGGATTTTACGCGCCCGCGTTGTTCAGCCTAACTGCTCAGGCGCTTAATCGGCTGGTCGTTCGTTATTTTCCGAACCGATTGATATCCTGTCGGCGCTCCCATCAAAGGTTTTTTGCCTTGGCCACTTAATCGCGTAGCCATCCGCCGGTGGTCGAGAGGAGCGGCATATCTGCTGAATAGAGGTGCTCTGAATGTCAGCAATTACTCTGATCAATTCGCAAACCGGACAGACCGCTAACGGCCCACTTCCCGCCATTCTCGACCGCTTTCCACAGCATTTATCCGTGCGAGTGTAGCCGGACACAACCTGCTGATGATCGGCCCGCCGGGCGCGGGGAAATCGCTACTGGCGAGCTGCCTGCCGGGCATCCTGCCGCCGCTTGCGCCTGCCGAGGCGCTCGAAGTGTCGATGGTGCAATCGGTCGCCGGGACGCTGGCCGAGGGGCGCATCAGCCGCGCGCGCCCGTTCCGTGCGCCGCATCACTCGGCGAGCATGGCGGCGCTCACCGGGGGCGGCCTGCGGGTCAAGCCGGGCGAGGTCAGTCTCGCGCATCTGGGGGTGCTGTTCCTCGACGAACTGCCCGAGTTCCAGCGCGCGGTGCTCGATTCGCTGCGCCAGCCGCTCGAAACGGGCAAGGTCGATGTCGCGCGCGCCAATGCGCACGTCACCTTTCCCGCCAATGTCCAGCTGATTGCGGCGATGAACCCGTGCCGCTGCGGCCATCTGGGCGACCCTGCGCTGGCCTGCAGCCGCGCCCCGCGCTGCGCCGCCGATTACCAGGGCAAGGTTTCGGGCCCCATGCTCGATCGCATCGATCTGCATGTCGAGGTCGATCCGGTCAGCGCCGCCGATCTGGCGCTGCCCCCGCCTGCGGAAGGCAGCGCAGAGGTAGCCGCGCGAGTCGCGGCCGCACGCCAGCGCCAGTCGGCTCGCGCAGAGGCAACCGGCGCCCGGACCAATGCCGAGCTCGAGGGCAGCGCACTGGAGGAATTCGCCGAACCCGACGAGGCCGGACGGCAGCTGTTGTTGCAGGCCGCGACCGCAATGCGGCTATCGGCGCGCAGCTATACGCGGATGTTGCGCGTTGCGCGGACGATCGCGGATCTGGCGGGGGCCGAGCAGGTCGGGCGCATCCATGTCGCCGAAGCGCTCAGCTATCGGCGACAGCCGCCGCGCGCCTGAGCCTCAGACGTCCTCGCTCATGTCGAGGTTGAGCTTGACCGTTTCGTGCTCGTGGTCGCCTTCGAACTTCTTGAGGAAATCCTCGATCGGCACCTGCTGCCCCTTGTCGACCAAGGGGTTCACGCGCGCCATTTCGGCGGTCTTCATCTCGTCGGGCGTCATCCGGACATGGATATAGGGCACCCAGACTTCGCCATATTCGGCCTGCTGGTACCACACGTCGAGGATATCGTAGGACGCCCACTGGCCGCTGGGCTCGCGCAGGCGAATACCTTCGCCAATGCGTGGCACGTTCATCACCTTGATGCGGTGCACATCCTGGTGCGTCTCGTTTTGAACTTCGATTTCGATCACAAGGCAGGTCCGGCTCTGCTGGGTGGATTCGTTACAATGGGGCTTTGTGACAGCGACTTGTTGAGATCGCTTTAACAATGACGTCACGGTGCCACTGCGGCGTTCGGCGGGGCGGGCCGCGGCAATCGTTACCGGCCCGCAGTCTTTGCTTGAAGGCGCGCGCGCAATCGCCCATGCGCGCAGATGTGGGGCGTAGATGTGCGACCGGCGCGTGCCGGTAACCGGCGAGACACCGCGATTTCGAGAAACCCTGTTCCCGTGACCGAACCCGCCTCCCCGATCGCCGGCTTGCGGCAGCGGTATGACGACCTGCCGCCCGAATGGCGTCAGCGGATCCCCGCGCTCGCTCTCGCGCTGGCGGTCGAGATCCTGCTAGTGCTGGTGCTGCTTTCGCTTGGTAGCGTGAAGCGCGAGGTGGTCGCCATGACCGATACGCTGGTTGCCTTCACCACATCGTCGCAAGACGAGGAGGAGGCAGTCGCCGACGCACCCACGCCTGCGGAGGTCCCCGAAGCGGCACAGCCGCAGGTCTCGCAGACGCAGCCTGAGGACGCGGCAGCGGAGCCCCGCCCGCAAGTCACCCCGCCGCTGCCCGTACCGCGCCCGGTCCTGCGCAATGATTTCTCGCTAGAGCGCGTCCCGCAGCAGGCCCCGCCAGCGCCGGCCGAGAAGCCGCAGGCCTATGGTCCGCCCGACACCTCCTCGCCCGGCGACACGCCGCGGATCGCGGGGAGCGGGCCGAATGGCGAACCGCTTTATGCCGCGCGTTGGTATCGCAGGCCGTATGACGATGAGCTCGCCGGGTATCTGTCGACCGCACAGGGGCCCGGCTGGGGGCTGATCGACTGCCGTACCGTGCCTGATTTCCGTGTCGAGGATTGCGTCGTGGTGGGCGAATCGCCGCAAGGGTCGGGTATCGCCCAGGCGGTGCTGGCGGCGGCGTGGCAATTCAAGGTCCGTCCGCCCCAGCGCGGGGGCCGCCCGATGGTCGGCGAGTGGGTGCGAATCAGGATCTCCTACGAGATCGATCCGGGCGAGGCAGCGCGGCGCCGGCTACGCAATTAATCCGCTTCGGGCGCTGCCACCGCATAGGGCGTGTTCTTGACCAGATGGCGGTTGTAGTCGGGCGCGCCGTCGTCCCACCACACCGGCCCGCGCTCACCCAGCGCGATTTTCGCAGCATCGACCTGGACGCGGGCTGCGCTTTCGGCAGCGGCATCCTTCGCGCGTTTGGCCGCCGCCACCGCCCGGCGGGCATCCATCAGCCGGTCGACCAGACGCTGGCGTTCGGCCTCGGGCAAGGCGGGATTGCTGGCGCGCCACAACCGGCCGCGAACGATGATATAGCGTCCGTCGCCGGTACGCTCGACCGAGTCGTTCAGGCCGCGCTCTTGGCCTTGCGGGCGCTGGCAATGTCGACCACGCCGCCACGCTTCAACGCGGCACCGGCTTCGGCCTTGCTGCCATCGGCACGAATGCCGAGATTGGCGCGCTCCACCAAATGGAGATCGGCCGGGCCGAGAATGCGGCCGTCATGGCTGAGAATCGCGGTCGGGCCGATCGGCAGGCGGTCGCGTTCGTCGACCAGCACCGGGTTTTCGACCACTTCGGCGCCGTATTTCTGGCCCCATTGGCGCAGCGCGACCATGGCGGGGAGCAGATCGAGCCCCTTGTCGGTCAGGCGATATTCGATCTTGCGCTTATCATCGGCGCAGGGATCGCGTTTGAGGATCCCGTGCTCGACCAGCTTGGCCAGCCGATTGGACAGGATGTTCCGCGCGATCCCGAGTTCGCTGAGGAATTCCTCGAAGTGGTGGAGGCCGTTGAAGCTGGCGCGAAGGATCATGAATGACCATCGCTCGCCCATGACTTCGAGTGCTTGCGGCAGGCCGCATTCGGTCAGTTCACGGAGCGGTTCGCGGATGTCACCCATAAATTCAGTCCTTTTCCAGCAACCTATCTAGCGAATAATCGGCTTTTGCCAAATTTTTAGATATGTGGGTTGCATTACGCAACCTATACGCCTAGACAGCCTCCCCACAACAGGTTGCTAAATGAAACTCAATTGCGTGGATCACAAGCCCTGTTGATATAATTGCAATCAGGAAGGACTTCCCCATGACCTCCCCCCTCCCCCGGTCGATCAATGTCGGCGTCATCGCCGCCGCCTTTGCCTACACTTCGCTCACCTTCGGTGCGCTGCTCGCACCGACCGCTGCCGAAGCCCGTTCCAACGGCATTTTCTACACCGTCGAACTGGCGCAGCCGGTTGCCGAACGGACCACCACCGTGGCCGGCGGTGTCGCCTGGATCTGCCAGGGCACGACCTGCGTGGCCCAGAAGGGCCGCTCACGCCCACTGCGCATGTGCCGCGAACTCCAGCGCGAACATGGCGAAATCGCCGCGTTCACCGCGGACGACAAGGTTCTCGAGGCCGACAAGCTGGCGCAGTGCAACGGCTGAACCGTATCCAATCCCACCCCTCTCCTTCGGGTGGCTACCTTGCGGGCCCTGGCGATTCGATCGCCGGGGCTTTTTTATATCAGCCCGCGACTCGCGAGATCGCCCTCAAGCGCGGAAGCCTGCGTGAAATGATGGACCTGCCAGCCGCAGGCCGCGGCCGCCTCCACATTGGCCGGGTTGTCGTCGATGAACAGCATGGCTTCGGCGGGCTTGCCGAAGCGGTCCTGTGCCAGCGCGAAGATCGCCGGGTCGGGCTTGGCCAGCTTTTCCTCGCCCGAGACGACTATCTGGCCGAAGCGATCGAAGATCGGCGCGGTGGGGCGAAAGCCGGCCCAGAACTCGGCCCCGAAATTGGTGATGGCGAATAGCGGTATGCCGCGCGCGTCGAGTCGCTCGACCAGCGCATGGCTGCCCGGGACAGGCCCCGGAATGGTCTCGTTGAAGCGCGCCGCATAGGCGCGGATCTCGGCTTCGAAATCGGGGTAGAGCGCGATGCGTTCGGGGACCATGTCGGCAAGCGAGCGCCCGGCATCGGCCTCGAAGTGCCATTCCTCGGTCACCACTTCGTCGAGCAGCTTGGCGAGACGGTCGGGATCGGAAACGATCTTCTCGAACAGATGCGCCAGTTGCCATTGGTAAAGCACCCGGCCCACATCGAATACGACGGCCTCAACCTGCATCACATCACCTCAAACGCGAACGGCCCGTACTCCTCTCGGAGCCGGGCCGGTCTGCAAGACTGCCGCCCAGCGGGCGACGCGCCAATTAGCCCTGGCGGGCCTTGAAGCGGCGGTTGGTCTTGTTGATGACATAGGTGCGCCCGCGGCGACGGATGACGCGGCAATCGCGATGACGGGCCTTGAGCGACTTGAGGCTGTTGCGGATCTTCATGATGTCTCTCTGGAAATAAATGCGCGCCGGAAATGGTGTCCCGACGCGTCGAAATCAAGCGGGCCGTTAACCGGCGGCGGGGATTCGGTCAACCTTATTCGGGTGCGCAAACGGTATCGAACCGACCGCGCCGGTCGCGCCCCGTGCGCCCTATCGCCCGGCGATCATCGGCCCCAGCGGCTCACCACCGAAGATATGGACATGCAGGTGCGGCACTTCCTGCCCGCCGTGCGCGCCGATATTGGCCATCATCCGGTAGCCGGGTTCGACCAGCCCCTTGTCGCGCGCGACCTGGCCCACCGCGCGGACGAAGCCCGCGATCTCTTCCGCGCTCGCCGTGGCGCTGAAATCGTCCCAGCTGACATAACGCCCCTTGGGAATGACCAGCGTGTGCACTTCGGCCTGCGGGTTGATGTCCTCGAAGGCATAGGCCCAATCGTCCTCATAGACCTTGGTCGAGGGGATTTCCCCGCGCAGGATCTTGGCGAAGATATTGTCGTCATCGAAGGGCAGCGTCGGGTCGATCGGCATTAGGCGCTCCTGTTGGCTTTCTCGTCGATCCCGGACACGCCCTCGCGCCGGTCGAGTTCGGCCAGGACCTCGGCAAAATCGATGTCGCGCGCATCCAGCGCGACGAGCAGGTGGAAGAGGATGTCCGCCGCCTCGCCGACCAGTTCTCCGTCATCGCCCGACAGGGTCGCAATGGCAGCCTCGACGCCTTCCTCGCCCAGCTTGCGCGCGATCTGCGGCAGGCCCTTGGCATGGAGGCTGGCGACATAGCTATGCGACGGATCGGCCGCGCGGCGTTGCGCGATGGTCTGGGCGAGACGGGAAAGCGTGTCCATACGGCGTGCTATGCACGGCGCCTGCGCACAGCGTCAATCTCAGTTGCGGCCGATCATGAAGCGCCCGACCAGCACGCCCGCAATCCCGACCGCGACCAGCGTCAGCGTGCTCGGTTCGACCAGCCGCGCGGCGAGACCGGCGGGACCGCCGAGATCCGCGAATTGCGCGGCCAGCGAAATGAACTGGCTGGTCATGGATGCTCCATATCACGGGTCGGCGCTACACAGGATGAACCGCGCCGGCCCTGTCCCGTGAAGGGACGCCGCCCGCGTCAGCCGCGCGCGGGCAATCCCGCGGCGCGCAGCGCGGCATGCGCTTCAGCCACGGTGTGTTCGCCGAAATGGAAGATCGAGGCGGCAAGGACCGCGCTCGCATGGCCGCGCGTCACGCCTTCGACGAGGTGGTCGAGCTGGCCGACGCCTCCGCTGGCGATGACCGGCACCGACACCGCATCGGCAATCGCGCGGGTCAGATCGACATCATATCCGTTCTTGGTGCCATCGCCGTCCATCGAGGTAACCAGCAGTTCGCCCGCCCCGAGCTCGGCCAGCCGGATCGCGTGTTCGACCGCGTCGATCCCGGTCGGCT
Organism: Qipengyuania citrea; assembly: GCF_024171405.1. Taxonomy (GTDB): domain Bacteria; phylum Pseudomonadota; class Alphaproteobacteria; order Sphingomonadales; family Sphingomonadaceae; genus Qipengyuania; species Qipengyuania profunda. Next base: position 2,486,106 of record NZ_JALJZT010000002.1, on the reverse strand, counting down.
TGCGCCCGCCATGCGTGTAGATTTCCCAGCCGCGCACATCGCCGCTGGTCAACGCGCGCGCATCGACGCTGGCGACGACACACTGGCTGCCGAATTTCTCGGCGATCTCGCGCACCAGTTCGGGGCGCGTCACTGCCGCCGAATTGACCGCGACCTTGTCCGCCCCGGCGAGCAGCAGCGCGCGCGCATCCTCGACGCTGCGCACGCCGCCGCCCACGGTCAGCGGCATGAAGCAGACCTCGGCAGTACGGCGAACCATGTCGAGCAGCGTCCCGCGCCCCTCATGGCTGGCGGAGATGTCGAGGAAGCAGAGCTCGTCCGCGCCCGCCGCATCATAGGCCTGCGCCTGTTCGACCGGGTCGCCCGCATCGCGCAAATCGACGAAGTTCACACCCTTGACCACGCGCCCGTCGCGGACGTCGAGACAGGGTATGACACGGATGCGGACGGTCATGCGCGCGTCGCCACGCGTAGCGCAGCGGCCAGATCCAGCCGCCCGTCATAGAGCGCCCGGCCGGTGATCACGCCCTCGATGCCGTCCTTCGCGAATTGCGCGAGCGTATCGATATCGGTGAGGCCCTTGACCCCGCCGCTGGCGATCACCGGAATGTCCACCTGCCGCGCCAGCCCCACGGTGGCATCGATATTGACGCCCTTGAGCATTCCGTCGCGCCCGATGTCGGTGAACAGCAGGCTGGCGACGCCCGCATCCTCGAACCGGCGCGCCATGTCGGCGATCGGAACGTCGGAAACCTCGGCCCAGCCATCGGTCGCGACCATGCCGTCGCGCGCATCGACCGCGACCACGATCGCCTCGGGATAGTCGCGCGCCATGTCCTTGACGAATTGCGGATGTTTGAGCGCCGCGGTGCCGATCACGATCCGCGCAATACCTGCCGCAAACCACCCTTCGACATCGGCGGGCGTGCGGATACCGCCGCCCAGCTGGACGCGTCCGGGGAAGGCCGCGACGACCGCCTCGACTGCGCCGCGATTCTGCGCCGAACCCGCGAAAGAGCCGTCGAGGTCGACCACATGCAAATGGTCGGCGCCCGCTTCGGCAAACAGGGCGGCCTGCGCCGCCGGATCGTCGCCATAGACGGTCGCGCGGTCCATATCGCCTTCGGCAAGGCGGACGACCTGGCCGTTCTTGAGGTCGATGGCGGGAAATACGATCATGATCTGGTGTCCAGTGCGGCTTCGGCCCGGGGGCAGCGCGGTAACGTCGGCGAAATCACGGCTTCCATTCGAGGAATTTGCTCAACAGGTCGAGCCCGTAGGCCTGGCTCTTTTCGGGATGGAATTGCACGCCCACGACATTGTCGCGCCCGACCGCGGCAACCAGCCCGCCGCCATGATCGGTCATCGCCAGCACGTCTTCGTGGTGACGCACCTTGAAATGGTAGGAATGCAGGAAATAGGCCTCGCCGCCAACCAGCACATCGTGCCCGCGCGCATGCGGCATCGGGGCAACATCGTTCCAGCCCATATGCGGGACCTTCACGCTGATATCGCTCGGTTCGATCTTGCGCACCGCGCCGTCGATCCAGCCCAGACCCGGCGTCTCGCCATGTTCGAGGCCGCGCGTGGCGAGCAATTGCATGCCCACGCAAATGCCGAGGAACGGCGCCCCGCCGACGAAGACCCGCTCGCGCATGGCCTCGATCACGCCCTGCTCGGCGCGCAGCCCCTCGGCGCAGGCCCTGAACGAGCCGACGCCCGGCAGCACGATCCGGTCGGCGGCGCGCAGCACATCGGGATCGGCGGTTACCTTGACGGTCGCACCGACCCGGCGCAGCGCGTTTTCAACCGAATGCAGATTGCCCGCGCCGTAATCGACAAGCGCGACGATTTCACCCACCGAGCTGCCCCTTGGTGCTGGGGATGGCACCGCGCTTGCGCGGATCGACTTCGACCGCCGCACGCATCGCGCGCGCGAACCCCTTGTAGATCGCTTCGCAGATATGGTGGTTGTTGCTGCCGTAGAGCAGTTCGACATGCAGCGTCAGCCCGCAGGTCTGCGCGACCGAATGGAACCAGTGTTCGATCAGCTCGGTGTCCCATTCGCCCAGCTTTTCCTGGCTGAACCCGGCCTTCCAGACGAGGTAGGGACGACCCGAAATATCCAGCGCGACGCGGGCCAGCGTTTCGTCCATCGGCGAATAGGCGCTGCCGTAACGCGCGATCCCGCCCTTGTCGCCGAGCGCGGCGGCGAGCGCCTGGCCCAGCGCCAGCGCGCTGTCTTCAGTGGTGTGATGCTGGTCGATATGGAGGTCGCCATCGACCTTCATCGTGACGTCGATCAGCGAATGCTTGGCGAACTGTTCGACCATGTGATCGAGAAAGCCGATCCCGGTCTCGACCTGATATGATCCCGTCCCGTCGAGATCGATCTCGACGAGGATCTTGGTTTCCGCAGTGTTTCGCTCGATCCGGCCTGTACGCATGCCGCCGCGCTAGAGCCGCGCGCGGCGAGGCGCAAGATAATGCACCACTTACACGGTAAAGGCGTTCTTAAACCGCTTGACCCCGCCCGCATGCCACTCCACCTAGCGCGGCATGAGCGACGATACGCCCGACAGCCTGATCCCTTATGATTCCATCGTGCAGGAAGCCCTGCGCGCCGTGGTCGGGCGCGTGCTGGGCGAAATCGAGCAGGGCGGCAGCGAACTGCCCGGCGCGCATCATTTCTACATTACTTTCAAGACCCACGCCCCCGGCGTCTCGATCCCGGCCGCCCTGCGCGAGCGTTTCCCCGACGAGATGACCATCGTGCTGCAGAACAAGTTCTGGAATTTGAACGTGCGCGAAGACGGCTTCGCCGTCGGCCTGTCGTTCAACCAGGTCCCCGCCGAACTCGACATTCCCTATGCCGCGATCACGCAATTCGTCGATCCGGCGGTGGATTTCGGACTGCAGTTCCAGGCGACCGTCGCCGACATGGCCCCCGCGCCGACCGAACATCCCGATAACGACGGGACGGAACAGGCGGTAGGCGAAGCCGTTGAAGGGGCAGATGACGGCTCCAATGTCGTCACGGTCGATTTCGGCCGCAAGAAGTAAGCGCCGGGTCTTCCCGGTAGAGCGGGACATGACATGGCGAAACTCGGACTGACCGACGAAGACAAACCCAACCATCTGACCGATGTGGTCGGCGATGGACTCGAACGCGTGACCGACGGGTCGCCGTCGCATGACGATCCGGTGCCGGGCCCGAGCACCAATCCGGCGACCAATCTGATCATCCACGACATCCTGCTGCGCAGCGCTGGACGGCTGTCGCGCATGGCGGTCGAAAAGGCAGTGCTGGGCCGGCAATATGGCAAGCAGTTTGCCAAGGATGCGGTCGAAAGCCGCAGCCTCGTGCACACGCTGGCGGCTTACGGCGTGACCAAGGTCGCGACCAAATCGGTGCCCGGCGCATTGGTGGTGACCACCGGACTCGCGCTGAAGGTTCTGTTCGATCGCAGCCAGTCGAAGCGCCAGGCGCGCCGCAAGGGTGACCGCATGCTGCACAAACAGGCGTCCTCCGACAGCAAGATCTGACAGGATACTGCGCGCAGGGGTTGATTTGGCGGCGTCCGATGCGGCAACAGCGCGCATGGCCGAATCCACCCTGCAATCCGCTACGCTTGCCCGCCGGGGGCTGATGTTCATCCTTTCCTCGCCCAGCGGGGCGGGGAAGACCACTATTTCGCGCATGCTGCTCGGCAGCGACGACGAGATCAAGCTCTCGGTCAGCGTCACCACGCGCCCGCCGCGCGCGGGCGAAGTGGACGGGGTGCATTACTATTTCGTCGACGATGCCGAATTCGATCGCATGGTCGAGGAAGACGATTTCTACGAATGGGCGCATGTCTTCGGCCATCGCTATGGCACGCCCAAGGGGCGTATCCGCAATGCGTTGAAAGAAGGGCAGGACTTCCTGTTCGACATCGACTGGCAGGGCACGCAGCAGCTGTTCCAGAAGGACCAGCAGGACGTCGTCCGGGTGTTCATCCTGCCGCCGAGCATCGCCGAACTCGAACGCCGTTTGCGCAGCCGCAATACCGATCCCGAAGAGGTGATTGCCGCACGCATGGAACGCGCCCGCGCCGAGATCAGCCACTGGGACGCCTATGATTACGTAGTGATCAACGAGGATGTCGGCAGCTGCTTCGACAAGGTCAGCGAAATCCTCGACGCCGAACGCATGAAGCGCCAGCGCCAGACCGGGCTGATCCCCTTCGTGCGCGAACTGATGGCCTGACACGGGCCCGGGATACCCCGCAGCATATGCGCATGTTCAATCTTTGGGCCCTTTTCGCGCCGCCAACCGTTAGGCGGGCAGAGTTTTGGCAAGAGTTCGAGGCGGCCGGATAAATATGTCCCCGATGCAGTCCGATCATGCGGCGAAGGTCATGGCGTTTCTCGAACGCCACCGGCTGCCGCCCTCCCCGCAGAATTACACGCTCGCCTATATCGCGCTGAACGACGCGGGCTCGCCCATGGGCCGCGCGGTCGAGGCGATCATCGCCGAAGGCTACCGCATCAAGCAGGACGAGGCGGACGAGATTTTCGATCGCCACGGCGGGATCGCGATATTCGGGTCGCAGGAACGCAATGACGGCGAACTGACCGCGCATCTGCGGCACCAGGCGATCAAGCTGGGCGAACTCGCGTCCTCGGCAGCCGATGCCACCGGCGCCTTTGCGCGTGAACTGAGCGAAGAGGCGGGCGCATTTTCGGGCGACAGCAGCAATACGCTGTCCATCGTCGCGCGGATGATCGAGCAATCGCTCGACACGCAGACCCGGCTGATCGCGGCGATGGACGAAGTCAAGGCGCTGCGCGAGGAGCTCGAGGCGGCGCGCCACGATGCCCAGCGCGACGAATTGACCGGCCTTGCCAATCGCCGGGCGATCGACGGCTATCTCGGCGAACTCGCGGCGAAAGGCGAACCGCGGATCATCGCGCTATGCGATATCGACCACTTCAAATCGGTCAACGACCGCTATGGCCACAATGTCGGCGACCGCGTGATCAAGCTGGTTGCGGATACGCTGGACGACGCCTGCAGCCCGCATTTCGTGGGCCGGTGGGGCGGCGAGGAATTCATCGTCGTCATCCCGTCCGACGATGCCGCCGCGGCGGTCAAGCTGCTCGATTTCGCGCGCAGCGAATTGGCCGACAAGGAATTCAAGCTGCGCGAGACCGACGAGCCGATGGGGCTGATCTCGTTCTCGGGCGGCGTCGCACTGGCCACCGGCGGGGCCGAGGCCAATGCGGCATCGCTGCGGCAGGCCGACCAGGCGCTTTATCGCGCCAAGGCCGCGGGCCGCAATTGCATCCTCTGCGCCTGACGGGTCGCCCCCGCCGACCCGGCCTTAGCTGGGTTCGGCGAAGTGGGTCGGCAGCAGGGCGTTGACGATCCCGCCATCGACGGTGAGCGTTTCGCCGATCGTATAATCGCCCGCACGGCTGGCGAGATAGACTGCGGTGCCGCCCATATCGAACTTGTCGCCCACGCGCTTCGACGGAATGCCCGCCGCGCTCGCGTCTTCGTGGTCGCGCGCCGCGCGGTTCATGTTCGACGGGAAGGCCCCCGGTGCGAGGCTGGTGACATAGACGTGATCCTTGACCAGCCGTGCGGCCATCCGCCGCGTCAGATGGATCAGCGCGGCCTTCGATGCCTGATAGCTGTAGGTTTCCCACGGGTTGACCCGCTGGCCGTCGATCGAGGTGATGTTGATCACCTTGCCCGGCTTGTCCGCGCTGGCCGCGGCCGTCAGCAGCGTGTGCAGCTTCTGCGTGAGGAAGAAGGGCGTCTTGACGTTGAGGTCCATGACCTTGTCCCAGCCCGCCTCGGGGAAGTCGAGATAATCGACGCCCCAGGCAGCCCCGGCGTTATTGACGAGAATGTCGAGCTTGCTTTCGCGGCCCGACAGTTCTTCCACCAGCGCTTCGATCCCGTCGATGGTCGACAGATCGCCCTGGATGCCGATCACCCGTTCGCCCAGTTCGGCGCAGGTTTCCTCGATCTCGTTGATCTTGCGAGCGCTGATATAGACGCGGTCGATGCCCGCGGCGAGGAAGCCCTCGACGATCATCTTGCCGATGCCGCGGCTGCCGCCGGTAACCAGCGCAACGCGCCCCTTGAGGCTGAACAGGTCTTCTAGGTTCATTTAATTCATCCTTTCGTCATCCCAGCGAAAGCTGGGATCGCTCGCCGCCCGTGCGGAGCATGCCGACCGCGACCCCAGCTTTCGCTAGGGTGACGGCTTGATCAGTAGCCCGACAGCTCCGCGACGCGCCCGGCATGGTAGTACTGGTCGCCGAGGAATTCCTGCAGCGCGCGGTCGCGCTTCATATAGAGGCCGATGTCGTATTCGTCGGTCATGCCGATGCCGCCGTGCATCTGCACGCCTTCGCGCACCGCCAGCCCGGCGACCTTGGCCACCTTGGCCTTGGCGACCGAGGCCATCAGATCGGCCTTTTCGCTGCCGCCATCGACCAGCTGCGCGGCCTTGACGGTGACCGCGCGGGCGATCTCGACTTCGGAATAAAGATGCGCAGCGCGGTGCTGCAACGCCTGGAATTCGCCGATGACCTTGCCGAACTGCTTGCGCTGCTTGAGGTAGTCGACGGTCATGTCCATCGCGCCGCGGGCCACACCCACGCCTTCCGCGGCCGAGCCGACCCGGCCCGCCACCAGCATGGCATCGAGCACGGCGCGGCCGCCATCGACCTCGCCGATCACCGCATCGCCATCGAGCTCGACATTGTCGAAAGTGACATGGCTGGCCATCGAACTGTCGACCAGCCGCACACTGTCGTGCGTCATCCCGGCGGCATCCTGCGGCACGGCGAACAGCGTAACGCCGTCCTTGTCGCTATCGCTGCCCGAGGTGCGCGCGGCGACGACGATCATCTCGCTGCTGGCGCCATAGACCACGAAGTCCTTCCTGCCCGACAGCTTGAAGCCATTGCCCGACTTTTCCGCCTTGCAGGCGATGCGTTCGGGGCGGTGCTTGGCGCCTTCGTCGATGGCGACCGAATAGACTTTTTCGCCCGAGATGAGGTGCGGCAGCCAGCGGCCCTTCAGATCATTGCTGCCATGCTTCAGCGCAGTGGCCGCGAGCACGGAGGAGGCCATGAAGGGCGAAGGGGTCAGATTGCGACCGATTTCCTCGAGCACGATATTGGCTTCGACCTGGCCCATGCCGAGCCCGCCGTCATCTTCGTCCACCAGCATGCCGGTGAACCCCATTTCGGCGAATTGCTGCCACAGCGCGTGGCCGAAACCATCCTTGCAGTCGCGGTCGCGCCAATGGCGCAGCTGTTTCTTGGTCGATCCTTCCTCGGCCATGAACTGGCTTGCGGAATCGGCCAGCATCGCCTGGTCGTCGTCGTAATAAAGAGGCATCGATCAGGCTCCCGGCAGGTCGAGAATACGTTTGGAGATGACGTTGAGCATGACTTCGGACGTGCCGCCCTCGATGCTGTTCGCCTTGGTGCGCAGCCAGTTGCGCGATGGCTTGCCGCCGCCGGTCTCCTCGCTGTCCCATTCGAGCGCGGTCGAGCCGCCCGCCGCCATCATCAGTTCGTGGCGGCGCTTGTTGAGCTCGGTCCCGGCGTATTTCATCATGTTCGGCTGCGCGGGATGCGCCTTGCCGACCTTGATTTCGTCGAGGAATTTCTCGCCCATCGCGCCATAGGCCAGCGCATCGACGTCGAACTGCGCCAGTTCGGCGCGCAGCACCGGATCGATGTCGCCATTGGCGCGCGCCAGTGCGGCGCCGATGGTCCCGGTGTTGCCGCCATCGGCGCCCGAGATCATCTCGCGTTCGTGGCCGAGCAGATATTTCGCCACGTCCCAGCCGCGATTGATTTCACCGACATAGGCAGGGACGTCCTCGCCATAGCTCTTGGGCACCGTCACATCGTCGAAGAAGGTTTCGCAGAACGGGCTGTTGCCGCTGATCAGCAGGATCGGCTTGGTCGCCACGCCTTCGCTCGCCATGTCGTAGAGCATGAAGGTGATGCCCTGGTACTTGTTGTCCTTGTCGGTGCGGACGAGGCAGAAGATCCAGTCGGCCTTGTCGGCATAGGAGGTCCACACCTTCTGGCCGTTGACCACCCAGTGATCGCCCTTGTCCTCGCCATAGGTCTGCAGCGAGACCAGGTCCGATCCCGAACCGGGTTCCGAATAGCCCTGGCACCAGCGAATTTCGCCGCGGGCGATTTCATTGAGGAAGCGCTGTTTCTGGCCTTCGGTACCGAAATGCAGCAGCGCGGGGCCGAGCATCCAGATGCCGAAGCTGGACAGCGGCGGGCGCGCGCCGATGCGGGTCATTTCCTCGCGCAATACCTTGGCTTCGGCAGGCGACAGCCCGGCGCCGCCATAATCCTTGGGCCAAGCGGGAACGGTATAGCCCTTGTCGCGGCAGACCTCGAACCAGGCTTTCTGCGCATCGTTCTTGAAGGTTGCGTTGCGGCCACCCCAATAGACATCGTCCTCGTCGCGGACGGGTTCGCGCATTTCGGGCGGGCAATTCGCTTCGAGCCATGCGCGCGTTTCCGCGCGGAAGGCTTCAAGGGCGCTGTCGGACATTGGCCGAATCCTCTCTTTTCAAAACAGCGGTATGTTGACGCTTACGTTAGGGTGATTCGCCCCGCCTATGCAAGGCCAGTCGCAGCCGCCTGCATTTCCGTAACGTCAGCCGGAATTCGTTGACGCGATGCGCCGCTGCCCTAAGCTGCACGCGGAGAAATTCGGGGAGAGAGTAGGGATGCGATTCTCGGGAAAGACCGTCGTCGTGACCGGCGCGGCATCGGGTATCGGCGCGGCGGCAACTGCGTTGTTCGCGGGCGAAGGCGCGGTGGTTTTCGCCAGCGATATCGATGTCGCGGGCGGCCAGCAGCTCGCAGCCGATAGCGAGGGCGACGTCCGCTTCGTCGAATGCGACGTGTGCGATCCGGCGGCGATCAAGGCGCTGATGGACCGTGCGGCGGACGAAACCGGCGGGATCGACACGCTGTTCAACAATGCCGGTGCAGGCGGTGCGCGCGAGGGGATCGACGAGGTCGAGCCCGACGCGTGGGACCGGACGATGGACCTGCTGCTGCGCTCGGTGGCGATGGGCATCCGCTATGCGGTGCCGCATATGAAACACCGCAAGGGCGCCAGCATCGTCAATGTCTCCAGCGTGGCCGCAGTCGGCCCGGGCTATTCGCCGACCACCTATGCAGTGGCCAAGGCGGGTGTGCTGCACCTGACCAAATGTGCCGCCACCGACCTGGCGCAGCACGGCATCCGCGTGAATGCGGTCCAGCCCGGCTTCATCAACACCAATATCTTCACCTCGAGCCTCGAGATGACCGGCGAGATGAAGAGCATGGCCAAGGCGGCGATCGCGCAGATGTCTTCGAATGCGCAGCCGGTGGCGCGCGGCGGCCAGGCGATCGATATCGCCAATGCGGTGGCCTTCCTCGCCAGCGAGGAAGCCGGTTTCATGACCGGCGCATCGCTGATCGTCGATGGCGGGATCACGCTCGGCCCCCGGCATAGCTGGGATCCCGAGGAACCCCGGCTGTTCGCGGCGCTGGAAGCCATGGAAGAACAGGCGAAGAAGGCGGCGCAGCCCGCCGCCTGATGCCTTTCGTTACCGGCCCCCTCCCCCAGCGCCTCAAGCTGGTCCACGGCTTCGGTGCGGTGGCCTTCGGGGTCAAGGACAGCGGTTTCAGCTTCTTCCTGCTGCCGTTCTACAACCTTGTACTGGGGGTCGATGCCAGCACGGTCGGCGCCGCGCTGGCGACGGCGCTGCTGATCGATGCGATCGTCGATCCGCTGATCGGCAATTTGTCCGACCGCACCTATACGCGCTGGGGCAGGCGGCTGCCGTGGCTCTATCTGGCGCCGTGGCCGCTCGCGCTATTGTGGACAGTGCTGTGGTCGCCGCCCTTTACCGGAACCCCGGGCTTCTGGGAGATCGTGGCGCTGGCGGTGGGCGTACGGCTGCTGCTGTCAGCCTGCGAAGTCCCCTCGGTCAGTCTCGTCCCCGAAATCACCGACGACTATGACGATCGTACCACGCTGTTCCGTTATCGCTTCCTCTCGGGCTGGCTCGGCGGACTGCTGATGATGGTGCTGGCGTTCACCGTCTTCCTGCCCACGCCCGCTTCGCAGCTCCAGCCCGAAGGCTATGCCAGCTACGGCATGTTCGGCGCGGCGCTGATGGCACTGGCGGTGATCGGCTCGGCAGCGGCGCAGCACCATATCGTGGCGCAGCTCCCCGCGCGCCGCCCGCCGCCCTTTTCGATCCGCGGGGCCTTTGCCGAGATTTTCGATGCCTTCCGCGAGAAGGCGTTCGTCATCTTCGCGCTGGGCGGGCTGGCGGCCTATGTGCTGCAGGGCATGACCTTTTCGATCACGCAATATGTGAATCTCTACGTATGGCAGTTTTCCGAGCTCGCCTTCCAGCTTTACCCGGTCGCCCTGTTCCTTTCGGTGGTGCTGATGTTCGTCATCGTCGGCCCGCTGCACCGGCGCTGGGGCAAGCCCAAATCGGCGGCAATCGGCGCGCTGGTCGGGCTGGTCTTCTATTGCGGCCCCTATGCGCTCTATCTCGCAGGGGCCTGGCCGACGCCGGGCACCACCGCATCGACCGCGCTACTTTATGGCTTCCTGGTCTGCGCCAATACCGCCAGCGTGGTGTCGATCATCTCGGCCACCTCGATGGTCGCGGAAATCGTCGAGGCGTTCGAGGAACGCACCGGGCAGCGCGCCGAAGGTACGTTCTACGCGGGCAACTGGCTGGTGCAGAAATGCGCGACTGGCGGCGGCATCCTGCTGACCAGCCTGATCGTGCAGTCGATCGATCTGGCGCCCGGCACGCCGCAGGCCGAGGTTGCGCCCGAAACCGTGACCCGGCTCGTATGGCTGTTCATGCTGGTAGCCACTGCGCTGGCGCTGGTGGCGGCGTTCTGGCTGTCGCGCTTCCCGATTTCACGCGAGCAGCACGAAGCGCGGGTGGCGGCGCGCCGGTCGCGCGATCCCGATGCGGCGGAGCGTGACCCGCTGGACGAGGCAGCCCGCGCCGACCCTGATGGACACACGATAACCCCCTGACCGCCGAGCCGGGACTTGGCTTGGCCACAACCTTCTGCCAGTTTCATGGCGCAACCGATTTGAGAGAGAAGAGGATCAGACGATGGATTTCCAACCGACAGAACGGCAAGCATACTGGCGCGACCGGGTGAAGAACTTCATCGAAGATCACGTCCGTCCCGCCGTACCGACCTACAAGCAGCAGGACGCCGAAGGCGATCGCTGGAAGGTCATTCCCGTGGTCGAGGAACTGAAAGCCAAGGCCAAGAAGGAAGGCATCTGGAACCTCTTCATGCCGCCCCGCAATGACGGCCACCATCATGTCGAGGAAAGCTTCGAATTCGAAGGGCCGGGCCTGACCAATCTCGAATATGCGCTGTGCGCCGAGGAAATGGGCCGCATCGGCTTTGCGTCGGAAGTGTTCAACTGCTCCGCGCCCGATACCGGGAACATGGAGGTGTTCCACCGCTACGGCACGCGCGAACAGAAGGACAAATGGCTCACCCCGATCATGAATGGCGAGATCCGTTCCGCCTTCCTCATGACCGAGCCCTTCACCGCATCTTCCGACGCCACCAACATCGAAACCCGGATCGAGCGGGACGGCGACGAATACGTTATCAACGGCCGCAAGTGGTGGTCTTCGGGCCTGGGCGATCCGCGCTGCAAGGTCGCCATCGTAATGGGCAAGACCGATTTCTCGGCCGGCCGCCATGCCGCGCAGTCGATGCTGCTGATGCCGACCGATGCCGAGGGCGTCACCGTACTGCGCCACCTGCCCGTGTTCGGCTATGACGATGCGCCGCATGGCCATATGGAAGTCGAGCTCAAGGACGTGCGCGTGCCCGCCACCAACATGCTGCTGGGCGAAGGCCGCGGCTTCGAGATCGCGCAGGGCCGCCTCGGACCGGGCCGCATCCACCACTGCATGCGCACCATCGGCGTGGCCGAGGAAGCGCTGCACAAGATGTGCAAGCGCCTCCAGGAACGCGAAGCCTTCGGCAAGCCGATCTACAAGCACTCGGTCTGGGAAGAGCGCGTGGCGCAGGCGCGGATCGATATCGACATGACCCGCCTGCTGTGCCTCAAGGCCGCGGACATGATGGATACGGTCGGCAACAAGGCCGCCAAGCAGGAAATCGCCATGATCAAGGTGCAGGCGCCGAACATGGCGCTGCGCATCATCGACAATGCGATCCAGGCGCATGGCGGCGGCGGTGTGTCAGACGATTACGGTCTCGCCAATGCCTATGCCCACCAGCGTACGCTGCGGCTGGCCGATGGCCCCGACGAAGTCCACGCCCGCTCGATCGCGCGGATGGAGTTTGCCAAGCATCTGCCCGAGGAAGGCCCCAGCGCCAATGCGCTGCGCGACGGCAAAATCCCCAATGCGGGCAATGCCAATTTCAGCTCGGGCGACATGGGAGCGACGCGCTGATGGCGAAGGCGGCAATCCTCGAGCAGGTCGGCGGCCTCACCATCGGTGAGGTCGAGCTGGCCGATCCCGCACCGCACGAAGTGCTGATCGACACCAAGGCCTGCGGTCTGTGTCATTCGGACCTGCATTTCATCGACGGCGCCTATCCGCACCCGCTGCCGGCCATTCCGGGCCATGAGGCAGCGGGCGTGGTCCGCGCAGTCGGCAGCGAGGTGAAAACGGTCAAGCCGGGCGACCATGTGGTCTCCTGCCTGTCCGCCTTCTGCGGGCATTGCGAGTTCTGCGTGACCGGGCGGATGGCCCTGTGCCTCGGCGGCGATACCCGCCGGGCGCAGACCGCCGCGCCGCGCATCACGCGCAATGGCGGCGAGCCCGTTGCGCAAATGCTCAACCTGTCGGCGTTTGCCGAGCAGATGCTGATCCACGAACATGCCTGCGTCGCGATCGACAAGGACATGCCGCTCGACCGCGCGGCCATTATCGGCTGCGCGGTGACCACCGGGGCAGGCGCGATCTTCAACGCCTGTTCGGTCGTTCCCGGCGAAACCGTAGCGGTCATCGGCTGCGGCGGCGTGGGGCTGGCGACGATCAATGCCGCCAAGATCGCCGGTGCGGGCAAGGTCATCGCGATCGACCCGCTGGCGGAAAAGCGCCAGCTGGCCGAAGTGCTGGGCGCGACGCATACGGTCGACGCCATGGCCGACGATGCGGTCGAACAGGTGATGAAGATCACCGGCGGCGGCGTGCACCACGCGATCGAGGCGGTCGGCCGGCAGGCATCCGCCGACCTCGCGGTGAAGGTGCTGCGCCGCGGCGGCACCGCCACGATCCTCGGCATGATGCCGCTCGACTGCAAGGTCGGACTGGGCGCGATGGATCTGCTGTCGGGCAAGAAGCTGCAGGGCGCGATCATGGGGATGAACCACTTCCCCGTCGACCTGCCGCGGCTGGTCGATTTCTACATGCGCGGCCTGCTCGATCTCGACACGATCATCGCCGAACGCATCCCGCTCGAAAAGATCAACGAAGGCTTCGAGAAGATGAAACAGGGCACCTCGGCCCGCAGCGTGGTGGTGTTCGACTGATGGCGGAAGACCAGCCCATCGATTTCGACAAGGAGATGGTCGGCACGGTCGCAGTGCCCGAGGCCGACCAGCTCGACCTCGCCGCGCTGACCGCGTGGTTCGAGGCCAATGTCGACGGCTTTTCCGGGCCTATCAGCTACACCAAGTTCAAGGGTGGGCAGTCGAACCCGACCTATCGCATCGACACGCCGGACCGCAGCTACGTGCTGCGCCGCCAGCCGTTCGGCAAGCTGCTGCCCAGCGCACATGCGGTCGACCGCGAATACAAGGCGATGCACGCGCTCGGCCCGACCGGCTTCCCCGTGCCCAAGACCTATGGCCTGTGCGAGGATCCCGGGGTCATCGGTAGCAAGTTCTTCGTCATGGGCCTCGCCGACGGGCGGTCCTTGTGGAACGGCTCGCTGCCCAACAACACGCCCGAGGAACGCCGCGCGATCTACAATGCGATGATCGACACCTTTGCCGATCTACACCTGAAGGATCCCGAGGCGATCGGACTGGGCGATTACGGCAAGCCGACCGATTACTGCGCGCGGCAGATCAGCCGCTGGTCGAAACAGTACAAGCTGTCCGAGACCGAGCACATGCCGCAGATGGAACGGCTGATCGAATGGCTCCCCCAGACGATCCCGCCGCAGCACGAATCCAGCGTGGTCCACGGCGACTACCGGCTCGACAACATGATCTTCCACAAGACCGAGAACCGCGTGATCGCGGTGCTCGACTGGGAGCTATCGACGCTGGGCGACCCGATTGCCGACTTCAGCTATCTCATGCTCAACTGGCACAACCCGCACGATGGCCGCGCGGGGCTGGAGGGGCTCGACCTCGAGGCACTGGGCATTCCCACCAAAGATGAAGCGGTCGAACGCTACGTTGCGCGCACCGGCTATCCCGTCCCGCCGATGGACTGGTATTTCGCCTATAACCTCTTCCGGCTGGCGGGGATCATGCAGGGCATCAAGAAGCGCGTGATCGACGGCACCGCCTCGAGCGCGCATGCCAAGTCGATGTCCGAACGCGTCGCGCCGCTGGTCGAGCGCGCGTACCAGTTCGCACAGGCTGCGGGGATGGACTAGCGCGCCGACGCTGCTAACGAACGCTCCGGAATTGCAAACGGAGACCAGCATGAGCGCCGACCTCGAAAGCCGCATCGAAGCTGCGTGGGAAGACCGCGCCAATGTCACGCCGCAAAGCGCGGACGTGCGCGAGGCGGTGGAAGCGGCGCTGGGCATGCTCGACAGCGGCACCGGCCGTGTCGCCGAGCCTGATGGCAAGGGCGGCTGGACGGTCAACCAGTGGCTCAAGAAGGCAGTGCTGCTGAGCTTCCGGCTCAATGACAACCGCGTGATGGATGGCGGCAGCGCGGGTCATCCGGCGTTCGACAAGGTGCCGAGCAAGTTCGCCGGTTGGGACGATGCGGCTTTCCGCGCAGCAGGCTTCCGCGTGGTCCCCGGCGCGGTCGCGCGCGAAGGCGCTTATATCGCCCCCGGCTGCGTGCTGATGCCCAGCTTCGTCAACATCGGCGCCTATGTCGGCAAGGGCACGATGGTCGATACCTGGGCCAGCATCGGCAGCTGCGCGCAGATCGGTGAGAACTGCCATATCTCGGCAGGCGCAGGGATCGGCGGCGTGCTCGAACCGATGCAGGCCAATCCGACGATCATCGGCGACAATTGCTTCATCGGCGCGCGCAGCGAAATCGTCGAAGGCGTGATCGTCGGCGAAGGCAGCGTCGTGGCGATGGGGGTCTTCATTACCCAGTCGACCAAGATCGTCTACCGCGACACCGGCGAGGTCATCCGCGGGCATATCCCGCCTTTTTCGGTCGTCGTGCCCGGCACCATGCCCGGCAAGGATGGCGGCCCCGGCCTCGCCTGCGCGGTGATCGTCAAGACGGTGGACGCGCAAACCCGCGAAAAGACCGGCATCAACGAGCTGCTGCGCGACTGACAATACGGAACATTCGCCGCGCAGAAACGTAAATCTCCCTGACACACGCGGGATCGCGTCCATCGAGGGAGTACAGTTTCATGCACAAGCAAGGCGAAGAAATCCACGTCACCGACACCGAAGCAAGCGGTGGTTCCAAGGAAGGCGTTGTGCGCTGGGTGCTGGCTGGCGGCCTGCTGCTGGCGATCCTGTTGCTCTCGATCACCTGGATCGTGCCTGCGCTGAGCACGGGCGATGTCGAGGAGGAAGGCACGGTCAGCGGCCAGATCTCCTCCACGGAAGATGACGGCGACACCACCGACAGCATCATCACCGATCTGGGCGACGACCAGATCGCTACACCCGATGACCAGGCCACCACCGAAGACGGCCTCGAAATCGTCGAGAACTGAGCGCTGGCGAAAGAGAGGTCGCATGAGCAATCCGAACAGCTTCCAGACCGACCAATATGTCGAATGGAACTGGGGTAACGGCAAGGGTAAGGGCCAAGTGGAGGAGCGTTTCGAACGCGAGGTCACCCGCACCCTGCAGGGAACCGAAGTCACCAAGGACGGCGATGCCGAAAATCCCGCCTATCTCATCAAACAGGAAGACGGCGACGAAGTGCTGAAACGCGGTTCCGAGCTGTCGGAGCAAGACTGATGCCTGCACAATCCAAAGCCCAACAGCGTGCCGCCGGAGCGGCGCTTTCCGCCAAGCGCGGTGACACCAAGGTCGGCGACCTCAGGGGCGCATCGAAGGACATGTACGATTCCATGACCGAAGAGGAACTGGAGGATTACGCCTCGACCGATCTTGACGGCCTGCCCGAGCATGTCGACGACGACGACGATTGAGCCTGCGGGCTTCGCGCATTTCCTGACCGCGCAGGACGGCGGGGTCTTCGAGCGGGCGCTCGATGAAATCCGTGCCGGGGCGAAGACCAGCCACTGGATGTGGTTCGTCTTCCCGCAGATTGCCGGGCTCGGCAAAAGCGCCACCGCGCACAAATTCGCGCTTGCCGACCGCCACGCAGCACGCGCCTATTGCCGCCACGAGGATCTGGGTCCGCGGCTGTTCGAAGCGACCGAAGCAATGCTCGACTGGGCCGGCACGATGGACGCCAGGGATATCCTCGGCGCGGTCGATGCGATGAAGTTCCGCAGTTCGATGACGCTGTTCGAAGCGGCCTGCGACGACGAGGATACCCAGGTTTTTGCGCACGCGCTCGACCAGTTCTTCGGCGGCGAGCGCGATCCACTGACGCTGGCGAAACTGTAAACCGCGCGCTGGCGGGGGCCTATTCTGCCCCGTCGCGCGGTTCGCCCGCCGGATATTCATACGGCGGCAGGTCAGCCGCACTCGCTGCATAGGCTTCCGCCGCGCGCATGACGCGCATCATATTGCGCGAGGCGATCTTCTCGAGCTCGTCCTGCGTATAGCCGCGCCGCGCGAGTTCGACGAACAGCGCCGGATAGCCGGTGACATCCTCCATCCCGATCGGCCCGGTAGGCATGCCGTCATAGTCCCCGCCGATGCCGATATGGTCGATCCCCGCCACCGCGCGGATATGGTCGATATGGTCGGCCATGTCCGAGATGGTCGAAACTGGCGCGCGGTTCTGCGCGTCCCATTTGGCCAGCTGCGCTTCGACCGTGTCGGGCAGGCCGGGATAAAGCGCTTTCAGCCGCGCTTCTTCACCGGCGCGATCGGCCGCATGGGTGCGCAGTTCCTCGGTGACATACCACGGCAGCGCCACCACCATCACGATCCCGCCATTCTCGGGCAGGCGGGCAAGCACGCCGTCGGGCACATTGCGCGCGTGGCCGTTGATTGCGCGCGCGCCCGAATGGCTGAAGATCACCGGGGCCTGCGCGGCGTCGAGTGCATCGGTCATCGCCGCATCGCTCACATGGCTCAGATCGACCAGCATGCCGATGCGGTTCATTTCGCGCACCACATCCATGCCGAAGGCGTTGAGCCCATCATGTTGCGGCGCATCGGTCGCGCTGTCGGCCCAGCCCAGCGTCTTGCCATGCGTCAGCGTCATGTAGCGCGCGCCCATATCGTACATCTGGCGCAGCACGGCGAGGCTCGAACCGATCGAATGGCCGCCTTCCATGCCGAGCAGCGAGGCAATCCGCCCCGCCGCCATCGCTTCCTCGACATCATCGGCGGTCAGCGCGAGTTGCAGCGCATCGGGATAACGCGCAATCAGCCGCTTGGTCACGTCGATCTGCTCGACGGTGGCCTGCACCGCTTCGGCTTCGGGCAGGTTGGCGCTGACATAGACCGACCACCACTGCGCCCCGACCTCGCCCAGGCGCAGCCGTGCGAGGTCCGAATGCATCGCTTCGCGGCCATCGCGCGCGGTATCGAGCGTATCGCGAAAATCGAAGCTATTGATCACATTGCCCAGCCGCGAACGCAGCTGGATGGGTACGTCGTTGTGCCCGTCCCAGACCGGTGCCGCTTCGAGCGCGGCAGCGGCGGTGCGTTCGGCCTTGTCCTGCGCCAGCGCCGGGGTTCCGAAGGAGAGAGCGGCAGCGGCGGAAGCGAGCAGGAAATGGCGCATGAACAGGAACCCCTTGATGTAGTATGCCCCGTCCTAGCAAAGAGGCGCGGCAAGGAAAGGCCCCAATCATGACCATCACCGCCCGCTGGAAAGGCGAAACGCTGGCCCGCAGCGACGACACGCTCGTTGTCGAAGGCAATCACTATTTCCCCGCGGGCGATGTCATGCGCGGCGTGCTCGTACCGAGCGAGACCACCAGCCATTGCGGGTGGAAGGGCACGGCGAACTATTATTCGATCAATGCGGGCGGCGCGATCAATACCGACGCTGCCTTCTACTATCCCGAACCGCTGGAAGCCGCCGCCGCGATCAGGGACCGGATCGCCTTCTGGAAAGGCGTCGAGGTGGTCGAACTGTGAGCACACTTCGGGCGATTGCCAGAGGTCCGCGCGCGTGATCCGGCACACTCTGCGCTGGTTGCTCGCGGCCTTCTATGCCTTCGCCGGATATGTGCACCTCGCCAACCCGGCCCCGTTCCTGTCGATCATGCCGACATGGGTGCCCGCGCCCGAGGCGGTGGTGTTATGGACCGGGATCGCCGAACTGCTGGGTGCGGCGGCGCTGGCGCAATGGACCAGCCTGCCGCTGCGCCGCGTAGGGGCCATCGGACTGGCGCTTTACGCAGTGTGCGTTTTTCCTGCGAACATCCATCACTTCGCGCTCGATCTGGCGCGCCCGGATGGCGGGCTCGGGCTCGGCTATCATGCGCCGAGAATGATCGCGCAGCCACTGGTCGTGTGGCTGGCGTTGTGGACCGGCGGCGTAACGGACTGGCCGCTGCGCCGCCGGTAACACCTTAGCTCATGTGCTTCGAGACGGCGCCCGTCATCTTGAACATCGAGATCTGTTCCTTGCCGATCACCGCGCCGAGCTTGTCGTCGGGGTTGATCATGCGCCGATCCTTGGAATCCTGCAGGTCGTTCGCCTTGATGTGATCCCACACCTTGGAGGTGACCTGGGCGCGGGTCATCGGACCCTTGCCAACCACGGTTTCCAGTTCCGGCGAAAGATTCACCGGCTTCTGCAGTGCGTTGTTCTTGCCAGCCATGACAGTTCCTTTCCTTGGCTATGCTTCAATCGACGTCGCCAAGATCCTCGACATCCAGTTCCTCGACCTCATGGCCTTCGAACCGGGCTGTCAGGACCGCGGCGGCGGTTACATGCCCGTCAAGATTACGGACGAGTTCTTCGAGCGTCGCCCCCGGCATCAGCGTGAGCGGGAGGTCGACTGCAAAAAGCTGAAAGATATAGCGATGCTCTTCGCCCAGCGGCGGATCGGGCAGCAGCCATTCCGAATTGCCGTGGGAATTCTTGCCGGTGCGCGGCGGGGTTTCGCCTTCCATCAGCTTTCCCTTCTGCGGCGCAAGGCCCCAGACGGTCCAATGGACGTGCCCCTTGTCGGCATCCTCGACGACCAGCACCAGCTCGTGCGCGCCCGGCGGCGGCGCGGTCCATTCGAGCGGCGGCGCGACGGCATCTTCCTCGACCGCGGTAAAGGAAGGATCGAGTTCGCCCTCGTGACGGAATGCTGCACTGGTCAGGGTAAAGCCGCCCCGGCCGAGCACGCGCTCGTCGGCAACCTTCTCCAGCGTGAGCGTATGCCCGATGGCACCTCCGCCAATCGCATTCTGAACCCAGGGCGCAACGCCGCTAGCCATGAAAACTCCTGTATTTGCGCCACTGCGGCGTATTCCGGTCGACCTTTAAGGCATAGCTGCGGGCGACAAACCATCCCGCGATCCGAAATTTGCACCGTTTTTGAGGGAAACCGGGGCTTGCCAGAGACCATTCGCGCCCTTGCTCGCCCCCGATTTAGCCGTCATTGATCGTGAACGATGCCTTCGGGGGGACCGAGGGAGGGATTCAGGAGAGGAAGCGCATGGGTCTGGGTCGCACCATTTTCACTGCAACACTGGCATTTTCGCTCGCCGCATGCGGCGGTGGAGGCAGCTCGAGCGGAGGCGGCAGCGGCTCCGGAGGCGGCGCGGTCGGCGGCGGTGGTGGCGGTTCCTCCGACAATTGCACGCTCGCCAGCCGGCAGGACTGGACGCTGGGGCAGATGGAAGAATGGTATCTGTTCCCCGACCTGCTCGACCGGACCGTGAACGCGGGGAATTTCAGCTCGGTCCAGGGTTATATCGATGCGCTGGTCGCGCCTGCCCGGGCGCAGGACCGCGATCGCTACTTCACCTACATCACCTCGATCGCCGAAGAGAACGCGCTGATCAGCAGCGGATCCAACGCCGGTTTCGGGGTGCGCCTGGGCTATGATACCGCCGCCCGCCGGGTGTTCGTGGTCGAGGCTTTCGAAAATGCCCCCGCCTTCGCGCAAGGCATCGACCGCGGCAGCGAAATCATCGCCATTGGCGGGCAGACCGTCGCCGCACTGATGGCCGAGGGCGGTGCGCAGGCGGTGGTCAATGCGCTCGGCCCAAGCGATCCGGGGGTGACCCGCCAATTGCGTATCCGCCAGCCCGGTGGCGGCGAGGTTACGGTCGGCGTGACCAAGACCGAATATGCACTCGACCCGATCTCGGATCGCTATGGTGCGAAGATCCTCGACAATGGCGGGACCAAGGTCGGCTATATCAATCTGCGCACCTTCATCATCGACGATGCCAAGGCCCAGTTGCGCGATGCCTTCACCGTCTTCCGCGCCGAGGGCGTGACGCAGATCATCCTCGACTTCCGCTACAATGGCGGCGGGCTTGTATCGGTCGCGGAACTGCTTGGCGACCTGCTCGCGGCGGACCGGACCGGACAGGTTTTCAGCAAGACGACCTTTCGCGATTCCAAAAGCGACTTCAACGAAATCGCCCGCTTCGCCGCCGCACCGCAGGCTATTGCAGCAACCAGGATCGCGGTGATCGGCACCATGGGGACCGCGTCTGCCAGCGAATTGGTGGCCAATGCCTTCATTCCCATCCTGGGCGACAATATCGCGCTGATCGGCACCGATACCTACGGCAAGCCGGTCGGACAGATCGCCCGCGACCGGTCGGCCTGCGACGACCGGCTGCGGGTGGTCGCCTTCCGCTCGGTCAATGCCGATGACGGGGGCGATTACTATTCGGGCCTCGCCAGCGTGATGCCGCAAACCTGCCGCGCGGACGACGATATCCTCACCCCGCTGGGCGACCCGGGCGAAGCCTCGATCGCCACCGCGCTCGATTTCCTCGCCGGGCGCAGTTGCACCGCGATCGGCGCGGCGGCGGAAGATATCGCCGAAAGCCGGGCAGCACCCGCCAAGCGCGAACTGGTCATGCCGCAGACGCCCTCGCCCGCGCAGATCGAAATCCCGGGGCTGCAATGACCGAGCGGCGCTACACCACCTTCGCTGCCTTCTGGCCGTTCTACCTGCGCGAACATGCGCGCCCGGGAACCCGCGCGCTGCATTACATCGGCACCTCGCTGGTCGTCGCGCTGGGCGTGACAGCGCTGGCGACGGGAAAGTGGCTGCTATTGCTCGGCATGCCGCTGGCCGGGTATTTCTTCGCCTGGATCGCGCATTTCGGGCATGAGAAGAACCGCCCGGCGACCTTCACCTATCCGCTGTGGAGCCTGCGCGCCGATTTCCGCATGTGGTGGATGTGGCTGACCGGCAGGCTCGGCCCCGAACTCGAGAGTGCAGGCGTCACCAAGCGCTAGGCAACCGCTACCGCCATCGTCATCAGTCCGAGGCCGAAGGACAGCGGCACCCGCAGCGGCATCCACCAGCGCGGAACCAGCGGACCCAGTCTGGCATCGACACCCAGGCTGACCAGCAGCGCCCCGCTGAGCATGGCCAGCGAAGGTTCGGGCCACTGCCAACCAAGCGCCCATGGCACGAAACCGGCCAGCGCCACGAGGCTTGGCAGCACCGCCGCCATCCATACCCAGCCGAGCGTGTTGCGTCGCTGCGCTGCGGGGGCCGCCGCCGCGATCCCCCACCACATCCCGCCGAGGAACGACAGGATCAGCGCGGCATAGGCGAAAGCCAGCGCCTGCGCGGGTTCGCGCCATTCCGCCGGACCCGCATAAAGCACCCCGACGCAGGCCAGTTGCGGCAGCAGGCCGGCGCGGCCAAGCCAGCGCGGCAAGGCGGGGGCAGTG
This sequence comes from Qipengyuania citrea, assembly GCF_024171405.1. Classification (GTDB taxonomy): domain Bacteria; phylum Pseudomonadota; class Alphaproteobacteria; order Sphingomonadales; family Sphingomonadaceae; genus Qipengyuania; species Qipengyuania profunda. Next base: position 2,463,895 of record NZ_JALJZT010000002.1, on the reverse strand, counting down.
TCCATCAGGGCAGTTCCGGCTCGTCGTAGGGCTGGCTGTCGGTCCAGGCGCATCCCTGGCGCTGTTCGCCGCCCACAAGCAAGGTCGCAGTATAGGGGTAAGTCCGGTCGCTCATCCCGTCCGAACATTCGCCCGGCGTGATCATCAGGTCGAACGCCGCCCCCTCGAGCCGTCCGCTGATACCCAGCCCGTTATTGCCCGCGAACCGCTCGACCGCGAACTCGCTGCCGTCCGGGTTCTCGGGCGTGGCATAGAGCGCGAGGCCGCCGCCCGCCGCGCCGTTCCAGAAAGGTTCGGTACCAATGTAATGAACCACTTCGCCCGCACCGATGCCCGCAAAAGTGCCGGTGGCGAGGCCCTCGGGCACATCGCCCGAGCCGGTGTTGCAGGCGGCCAGGAGCAATGCTGGCAAGGCGGCGAACAGGATGCGGGTGGTCATACGGTCTTCCCGTGCTGGCGGATGAAATTCGCGGTTTCGGCGCGTGCGCGCTTGCCTTCGGGGACATGCAGCAACATCCAGACGTGAAACATATCCTCATACTCGCGATAAAGGTGGTCGGGCATGCCCACTTGCGCCAGCTTCCCGGCAAGGCGGCGCCCGTCGACGAGCAGGATGTCGGCGGTGCCAGAGAAGATCGCCATCGGGGGCAATCCCTCCAGCGGTCCGAACAGCGGGCTGACGCGCGGATCGTCGATTGCCAAATCGCCGCGATACATGTCGCCGCAGGCCTTGAGCCCGCTGACCGCCAGCATCCCGTCGCGCGGTTCGATTTCGCGCTGCCCTTCGGCAGTGGCCGTCGCATCGAGCCAGGGCGAATAAAGCACCAGGCTGCCGGGCAGCGGCTGATCCGCGGCCTTGAGCATCTGCGCCAGCGCCAACGTCATGCCGCCGCCCGCGCTGTCGCCCATCACGGTGACATGGTCCGCGCCATAGCGCTCGGCCAATTCGAGATAGAGCGAGCGCATCGCCTCGAGCGTCTCGTCCGCCTTGTGTTCGGGCGCCAGCGGGTAAAGCGGTACGGTCGCCGAGGCGCCCAGCCGCTCGCACAGATCAGCCACCGCGTCCCAATGCACCGCGGCGATATCCATCACATAGCCGCCGCCATGGAGATACAGCAGATGCGGCGCGCCGGGCTGGGCCCCGCCCTTGGGTTCGAGCGTGACGACCGGAAACCCGCGACTGCCATACTCGCGAATATCGAAGCGCTTGTTCCATTTCGCACGCGGGCGAACCGGCTTGGCCGCACGGAGCTTGGCGATCCGTTCGTCGAACTTGTCGGGCTGCGAGAAGAACCGCTTGATGCCGAGCAGCGGCAGCGCGAGTTTGACGAGGCGGGCGCGAATACTGGTCATATGAATCTTTCCTTCAGGCCCGACCGGACCAGTCGTGGGTAAGCAGCTTGACCGTGACGCGGCCCGTGGCGACCAGCGCGCCCTCGGCATCGTGCATCGGGACTTCGGCGGTGTAGCCCGCGCTGCCCTTGCGCTCGAGATCGGCCTCCAGCGCGGCAATATGGCACTCGGTGAGTTCGTATTCGCCGGTGACATCGCTGGCCGCCATGCGGTGAAAGTCCACCGCGATGTCCTTGATGATTGGGAAATGGCGCGCGGTGTCGAGGATCGAGATCCCCGGCCCTGCCGCGATCGCTTCGGCGAGCACACAGAAGGCGCCGAGATACATAACGTCGACATGGTTGGCATTGCCATCGAGCGGCATCAGCAGTTTGGAATACCCACGCCGCTCCTCGATCCGGCGCATCCCGGTGCGCTCGACAAAGGGTACGCTGTAAACCGGCTTCTCGGCGGCTACGCCCATCGCTGTTCTCCTCTCGCCCGGGCAAGACGCTAGCGCGCCGCGCCGCAGGTGCAAGCTTCGAAGCAGGGCACGTGCCGATATGCTGCTTGGCATGGCTCTCGTCGGCGACGCTGTAGAAAAGCGCCCACGAAAAAGGCGGCCCCGTAAAGGAGCCGCCTTTCGCGAGTAACAGTGCGATTGCCTTACTGCGGCATCAGCACGGTATCGATGACGTGGATCACGCCGTTCGAGGCGGCGACGTCGGTTGCGGTGACGGTGGCGGTGCCGCCGGCGGCATCGGTCAGCACGACATTGCCGTCGACCACGGTCGCGGTCAGCGTGCCGCCATTGACGGTGGTGATGGTGTAGCCCGCATCGCCTGCATCGGTGATCGCCTGCGTCAGCGTGGCTGCATCCACATTGCCTTCGACCACGTGGTAGGTGAGGATGTTGCCGAGCGTTTCGGTGTCATTGGTGGTGAGCTCGGTCAGCGTCGCCTCGGGGATCTTGGCGAAGGCATCGTTGGTCGGCGCGAAGACGGTGAACGGGCCGTCACCCGACAGCGTTTCGCCCAGTCCGGCGGCAGTCACCGCGCTGACGAGCGTCGAGAAAGTCTCGTCGTCCTGTGCGACTTCGACCACAGTGCCGGCTTCGGCTTCTGCATTGGCCATCTGATCGGCAGTGGCGGTGTCTTCATAGGCAGCGGTTTCGGCCGGTTCTTCGGCGCAGGCGGCGATAGCCAGCGATGCGGCCGAGGCGAGCGCGATGGTAAGCTTGTTCATATCCATTCCCTTTATTCGGTAGTCGTGAGCATTGTCACAGCCGACGGTTTCCGGCTGCTGCTTCAAGATACGAACGCTGCACCGGTCCGGATGTTTCGAACTCGGGCAAAAATAAGGCAAAGCGGCTGGGTTGCGCGAGCAATGGCGTGTCAAAGTGCGACGAATGCGTCTTGGAACCCGCGACAGGAGCGAAAAGCGATTACTCTATGCGTCATTCATCGCTTCAATCGATTAAACGACACTCCTATCTGCGGTGGATGAAACGCAACCTGTCCAAGACGCTGAGCTTCCTCGTCCTCCACCTGCTGGTCGGGTTCACAGTCGCCTACCTGTTCACCGGGTCGGTGATGCTTGCGGGTGGGATCGCGCTGGTCGAGCCGCTGGTCAACGCGGTGGTGTTCTTCTTCCACGAACGCGCCTGGGAGCAGAAGGACCGCCCCGCGCTGCTCGATGTCATGCTGCACCGCCACGGGGCGGAGGAACGCTCCGTCCCCGGCTGACACGCGCAGCCCGGGCGGAGCGCGCCCGCGCTACCGCTTACAACACCTTGTCGGGCCGCGGGTCGTGGCTGTGCTTGGATTCCTTGCCAAAGTGCCGTTCGAGCCGCTGGCTGAGCGTCGCCGCCGCCTTGCGCGCGGCATCATCGACCTTGGCCGCGTGTTCGGTCACGCCGATCGCCTTGCCGCCGCGCGGGCGCGCCTCGATCGTGCAGGCCTTGTCGTCCGCCCCGCCCTTCGCACCGTTTTCGTCGCGCACGTGGATCTCGATCCGCGTGAGCCGTTCCTCGAACCGCGCCAGCTTCTCGCGCACGCTCGCCTCGATACGTTCGGCGACGTTCTCGGTACCCATGACCGAAGAGTCGGAATTGAACTGGACCTGCATAGTGGAAGGCTCCTCTCATTGTTGTCTTGCCTGATCTCGAGATGGGGATTGGCGCGCGTGTTTCCAGCGGTTTGATGGAACGGGCGGAACGCGGTGCTGCAATTGGATGACCCGGCCCGCAAAGCGATCACCCTGCCCGCGCACGCCGCCGCCAGGCCCGCAATTGCCAATCCGCCCCGCAAACGGTACACCGGTGTCATAGCCCGTCCGGGGCGCTGTTTGGGGACAAGATCATGCGTATCGCTCTTTGGTGTCAGACTTCCGCCGCGCTGGCATTTGCCGCAAGCCTTGCCGCCTGTTCGCCCGCGCCCGCCGGTGAAGCGGATGAGGCCGCGGCCAGCGACACCGCGATCCTCGCCGATGGTCCCGAGGCGGTTATTACCGAACTGGCCGCCGACGATATCCCCGAGGGCGCCCGCGCCGCCGCGCTCGAGGCGGTGCCGGGCATGCAATTCGCCGGGGCCGAGCGCAAGGAGCGCGACGGCATGGTGTTCTACGACGTCGAGGGCACACGCGCCGACGGCAGCGAGGTCGAACTCGACATGCTGGTCGAGGACGGCGTGTTCCGCGTGGTCGAGATCCAGCGCGATCTCGCTTGGGCCGATGTCCCCGCTCCCGCGCGTGCAGTGGCCGAGGCCGCGCCCGACATGTTCGCTCCCGTGCGCGTGATCGAGAGCGTGCAGGAGGACGGCGCGGTGATCTACGAGCTGTTCCGCGAGGGCCAGCCGGGCGAGCCCGCCGCCGAGGTGAAGCTCGCGGACGGCAAGGCCGAAATGCTCACCGAGCGCTGGGCCTACTGACGCACCCGCCGATCGCGGGGCTGGTTCACGCGCGCACCGATGGCTAGGCAGGCGCGATGCCCAGCCCCAGCCCCACAGCCGCCCCCGTCACGATCCTGGTCGATGCCGACGCCTGTCCGGTGAAGGAGGAGATCTACCGCGTCGCCGAACGCTTTGGCGCCGAGGTGCGCGTGGTCAGCAACAGCCCCTTCCGCGTACCGGTGAGCGCGCGGGTCAAGCGCGTGGTGGTAAGCGACGGGTTCGATGCCGCCGACGACTGGATCGCGGAGCATGCGGACGCCCGCAGCGTGGTGATCACCGCCGACATCTTGCTCGCCGAGCGCTGCCTGAAGGCGGGCGCGCGCGTGCTCAAGCATGACGGGCGCGCCTTCGACGCCGCCAGCATCGGCAGCGCGGTGGCCACCCGCGCGATCATGGAAGACCTGCGTGCGGGGATGGACGGTGCCCAAGGCGGCCCCCCGCCCTTCAGCAAGGCCGACCGCTCCAACTTCCTCCAGGCGCTCGACCGGGTAATGGTCGAACTGCGCCGCTAGCGCGCGGCGGCCGCCCGCGCGAATAAACGCGCTTTGTCCGGCGCGCAGGCGTAGGAGCATGGCCGGGGCATTCCGCCCCGATTGGAACCACGCATGTCCAAGGGACAGAAATCGAACCGCGAAGCCCGCAAGCCCAAGAAGGAAAAGGTCAAGACCAACGCCTCGCAGCCGTCGCAAAAGCCCGGCGCGATCAGGGGCCTGGAGAACATGAAGAACAGCTAGCGGATGCGAGCGGGCGGCGGGCGCCAGCCGGCCCCCCGCCGGCCCGCACGGGCGCTGCCGCAAAGCGGCGCGCGCTAGGCCTTCTTCGCCTTATGCGCGGCAATCGCCTCGTCGATCGCGACGATCCGCTGCCGCTCGGGCGTGCCCTTGGCCAGCCCCTTGAGACGGCAGGTCGCCCACAGCTGGCGGCGTTCGGATTCGAGGTTCTTGAGATAGAGATCGGCCATGCCCGCGCATATGGGCGTGTTGGGGACCGGTGGCTAGGGGGCGTGAGGCCAAGTGTGCCGACCCCGGAATTGCGGAATGGCTGCAGGCGCTGGCCCGCGTGCCGGTGAAGCGCGCGCGCGGCCAGGCGGCGTGTAGGACATGTGGAGGATTTGCCCCCTGCCACTCCCATCACATGGACCGCATGGACCACGGTCCATTGCGAAAAAAGTCCCGGCGTGCGCGCGGGGGCTTGGCGGAAGTGGTTCGCGAGGGGACGGAGCGCGTACATGGCCCGCAGCAAGACAGGTTTGCGCGGAGTAGGAAAGCCCTCAGGTGAGGTGCCGGCGGAACCAGTGGGCGAGTTCGGCCCCGGGGAGGTCGATCATCCCGTCATCCCAGCGAAAGCTGGGATCTGGCTCGGTCGCGCGAAACGACGGCGATCCCAGCTTTCGCTGGATGACGGATATGGGCCACTTCGCCAGCGCCCGCAGGATATTGCGCGGTGTGTTCATACGGGCGCTACAATGCGCCGTTAGCCATGTCGCAACCAAAAGCTGCTAGTCATATGCGTCAGGGAAACCGTCAATTTCCTGCTGGATCGCCCCGTTGCGTTGCTGATCGTGCTGCTTGTCGGCGCGCTGATCGGCGTCGCTTTCGAGCGGGCAGTCGCCAGCGCCGATGCGGCGAAGCGCAAGGCGTATTGGCAGGGGCGCAATGCGCAGCGGTTCGGTAAAAAGAGCGCAGGGCTGCGCAAGATCGAGGCGGCGGAGCGGGGACAGGCGATCCGGTCCGATATGGCGGCGGACCAGTTGAAGATCGTCAGCCGGGCCAAGTTCACCTCGCGCTCGCTGCTCAACAAATCGGAGGCCAAGGTGTTCGAGGCGCTCGACAAGGCGGTGATTGCGCGCAATCCGAAATGGCAGGTGATGGCACAGGTGAGCCTCGGCGAATTCCTCGCCAGCCCCGACAAGGACGCCTTCTTCGCGGTCAATTCCAAACGCGTCGATTTCGCGCTAATGGACGAGCACTGCCGGGTGGTCCACGCGCTCGAATACCAAGGCTCGGGCCACCACACCGGCGCCAGCGCCGCCGCGCGCGACGCGGTGAAGAAGGAAGCGCTGCGCAAGGCAGGCATCGGCTATCACGAGGTGGTCGCGGGGCACACGACGCCGAGCGAACTCAGGGCGTTGGTGGACCGGTTGGTACCGGCAGGTTAAGCACACTGCCGCCGATATTTGCGCCTTCACGAAATTAGAGCTATTCGCCTTGTGCTCTGAACCAGTCACGAAGAGAGAGATGAAGCCGAAGCACTTCATCCTCAGCCAACGGCTTGCAATGCGCAATCGGCCCTCTCAGCATGTTCAATTGCCAAAGAACTTTGTTTACCGCCTTAAGGCTCGTGAACTTTCCCTCAAAGGCCTGTTGTCGCTGTTCGATAATCTGGGCCAGTTCACCAAACGTCGTATAGTCTAGCAGATTGTCAGATCGAGGAACGCCGCCTGTATCGATTTCTTTTTGCCTTAGTTTTTCAGCCGCCAGACGAATAGGCTCCGGAATACCTTCAACCCACCATTCGTCGCTGAACTCCTCGCTGAGAGCATCTAGGATCAGCTCTCTGATCGAGTTTTCCAAGCAGTAAAAAATTCTAAAATTGACCGCCATATCCGCAGCTTCCGCGCGGTATTTTTCGTCAAACTGTGGGTAATAGGTCTCATCAATCTCCGCTTCGATGCTCGGGTCTTCGGACACGCGCATACCTAGATCGGCCTGCGCCTGATCTAAGGCTGCTTCGATCAACAAGTTGTTCGTAGCGAACCTCTTTACCTGATCAACTGGCTTCAACGGATCAGTCCTTCAGGAGGGTCTGCTGCAACGCTGAGAAAATCGCGTTGTAAACCTTCGCATCGGTTGTAGCAGGCAAGTTCAAGTTGATATTATAGCCGAACGACATGCCCACCGATTTTGGTATTTCTGTAAATTCAGAGGGTAATCTTGGTCTAACACCGGTGGTCGGGCTGTCAGTCATCGTTTCGCTGTTGTCAGAAACATCTGATGCGCTCGTATCTGTGAGGTTCGCATCGAAGTCAGCATAAGATTTGCAGGCCTTCCAAGTCGCAACGATCTTATTGATAGATGAAGCGTTTTTGTCCTTACCAGTCATTTCCACAAGAAGGTTGCGGAACTTTTCATCGCTAAGGTCATGCGCATACTCATTGCGAGCAAAGACATCTGAGTATCCGACCCTCATTGCCTCGGCCATCGCAGCGGCCGCAGCATCGGGATTTCTAAACTGCCTATAAAGTTGCGTGGGACGACCATCGCTTTCTAAGAATCCCATGCGCTTTAGGAATGGGATAAAAGCCTTTGCGTTTCCGCTTCCATAGCCAAGAACTGCGGCTTGAAAGTTTTGCGTGTAGCGGTCGTCCGGCTCTTTAGCCTCCTGAATCTTATCAAATATCTTAGTCACTAAGCCCGTGGAATTTATAAAAGGCGGCAATTTTTCCATGGGGGTTTCCTCGATCCAAGATCCAAAAGACTTTAGATGAGAGTAACGCGAACTGCAATCCAACTCATCGATTAGGGATACTTACCCCTCCGGCAAATACAACCGCTCGCCCTTCTCGCGGCACACCTTGCTAATCTTTTCCGTGTCCTCACACGCTTCTCACGCCACTTTCATTCCGCGCGTTCCCCGCACGCAAGCCGCCGATGTTCGTCGACGCTGCGGCGCATTTCGCTGGCTTGCAGCTGGAGCGCCTTGCCGCTCAGGCGGATTTCGCGGCTTTGCTGGAAGAAGCCGAGCACCAGCCACAGGAAGGCGAGCGGGCTGGACACGCCGCCGAGGAAATCGCCCAACTCGTTGAGCCGGAGATCGGCGGGGTTCTGGCCCTGCACGAACAGGTAGAGCGCCACGCCGCCGACATAGAGCGCCGAGAGGAGCAGCCCGACCAGCGGCAGGCGGCGGCGTTCGCGCCGGTCGTCCAATATCGCATCGGTATCGACTTCGGCCATGGCGCTCCCCTCTGTGTGGCCCCCGTGGGGCGGCTCGTGCGGCAGCCTATTGCGCCGGGCCCACCCCGTCCACTTCGTCTTCGGGAAGGTAGAGCTGCTCGCCCTTCTCGCGGTACACTTCGCTCATCTTCTCCATGCCCGCGCGCGCTTCCGCGGCCTCTTCAGCGCTTGTCTCGCGCTTGATGTTCTCGCTCGCAAGGTAGCTGTCCGAGTTCTGCTTCGCTGCGAATTCGCGCACTTCCTGCGTGATCTTCATGCTGCAGAACTTGGGACCGCACATCGAGCAGAAATGCGCGGTCTTGGCGCCTTCTGCGGGGAGCGTCTGGTCGTGGTATTGCTCGGCCGTGTCGGGATCGAGGCTGAGGTTGAACTGGTCGCGCCAGCGGAAGTCGAAGCGCGCCTTGGAGAGCGCGTCGTCGCGGACCTTGGCGGCGGGGTGGCCCTTGGCAAGGTCGGCGGCGTGCGCGGCGAGCTTGTAGGTCACCACGCCGACCTTCACATCGTCGCGGTCGGGCAGGCCGAGGTGTTCCTTGGGCGTGACGTAGCAGAGCATGGCGGTGCCGTACCAGCCGATCTGCGCGGCGCCGATGCCGCTGGTGATGTGGTCGTAGCCGGGCGCGATATCGGTAACGAGCGGGCCCAATGTGTAGAAGGGCGCTTCGCCGCAGGCCTCGAGCTGCTTGTCCATGTTCTCCTTGATCTTGTGCATCGGCACATGGCCGGGGCCCTCGATCATCACCTGCACGTCCTGTTCCCAGGCGCGCTTGGTGAGTTCGCCCAGCGTGTAGAGCTCGGCAAACTGGGCTTCGTCATTCGCGTCGGCGATCGAGCCGGGGCGCAGGCCGTCGCCGAGGCTGTAGGCGATGTCGTAGGCCTTCATGATCTCGGTGATCTCGTCGAAGCGCTCGTAGAGGAAGCTCTCCTTGTGATGCGCGAGGCACCATTTCGCCATGATCGAGCCGCCGCGCGACACGATGCCGGTGACGCGCTTGGCGGTCATCGGGACATAGGGCAGGCGCACGCCCGCGTGGATGGTGAAATAGTCGACGCCCTGTTCGGCCTGTTCGATCAGCGTGTCGCGGAAGACTTCCCAGGTGAGGTCCTCGGCAATGCCGCCGACCTTTTCGAGCGCCTGGTAGATCGGCACGGTGCCGATGGGGACGGGGCTGTTGCGGATGATCCATTCGCGCGTGTCGTGGATGTTGCGCCCCGTCGAGAGGTCCATAACGGTGTCGGCGCCCCAGCGGATCGACCAGACCATCTTGTCGACTTCCGCCGCGACATCCGATGCGACGGCAGAATTGCCGATATTGGCGTTGATCTTGACGAGGAAGTTGCGCCCGATCGCCATCGGTTCGGTTTCGGGGTGGTTGATGTTATTGGGGATGATCGCGCGGCCGCGGGCGATCTCGTCGCGGACGAATTCGGGGGTGACATATTCGGGGATCTCGGCGCCCCATGAATTGCCGTCGAGCTCGCGGCGGACCTGTTCGCGGCCCAGGTTCTCGCGCTCGGCGACATATTCCATCTCGGGCGTGATGATGCCCTGCCTCGCGTAATGCATCTGGCTGACGTTCATGCCCGGCTTGGCGCGCAGCACTTTCTTGGCGACATTGGGGAAGGCGGGGACGCCGCCCGAACGGTCGGGGCCAAGCTGGCCGTTATCCTCGGGCTTTACCTCGCGCGCGGTGTATTCCTCGACATCGCCGCGCGCCATGATCCATTCGCGGCGTTTCTGTTCGAGACCGGCGCGGATGTCGATCGTGACAGCGGGGTCGGTATAGGGGCCGGAGGTGTCGTAGACGCGCACGCTGGGCTCGCCGCCCTCGAGGCCGATCTCGCGCATGGCGACGCGCACGCCGCTGCCGCTTTTCGCGCCGATCTGGACCTTGCGGCTGCCGCGGATCGGGCCGGTGGTGACGCCGATGTCGAATTTGCTGTTGATGTCGGCCATGAAATGGACCTTCCTTGGAAAAGAGCGGGAAGTGTTAGAGGCGCAGCAGCGCGACGACGATGAGCGCCGCGCCGAGCAGGAGCGAGAGACCGGCCCAGAGCCGGTTGGCAGCGCCCATCAGGCGCCGCGCGAAAGCGAGGAAATTGTCGCCAAAGGCGAGGATCAGCGCGCCCTCGACGACCATCCCCCCGCCAATGACGGTGACCAGCACCGCGAGCCAGTCGCCCGGCCGCCAGGGCGAGACGAGGTAGATCGCGGCGCCAAGGCCGAGACAGACGATGCCGGTGAGAAAGCGCAGGCCCAGGTCGCGTTCGAAATGCGCGACCATCCCGACCCAGCCGCCCGGATGACGGAGTTCGCCGATCGCGGCGCTGGCGGAATAGAACCCGATGAACAGGGCGATCCAGGCGGGAATATCGATACCGTCGGCCATGCGAAATCTCTCCTCGCGACGGATGGAGAGCAGGGCCCTGCACGGGTACCGCCCACTCCCTCCGCCGATGCTAATCGGTTCAGGTTCGACGGGTCGGGCGGTGCTACGCGCCCCTCTCAGCCTGAGCAGGCTCCCCGGGGATGGCACCGTTGTAGGCGTGTTCGCGCGCCGCGTCCAGCGAGGGAAAAACACCGCATCCCGCACTTTATTTGCAAATGATTCTCACTAGCCTTGACTCCTGCGATTAATTCGCAATAGCGGCGCGGAAAGTTCAGATGAGGAAATCATTCATGCCCACCGCTTCCCCCGCCGCGCGTCTGCTCGCCTGCACCGCGCTTGCTCCCTGCCTGTTCGCCGCCGCGCCCGCGCTCGCCGACGAGGCCATGGACAGCGCCGCTGCCGCACCCGGCATCGTCGTACTGGGCGAACGCGATGAGGACCCGCCGCGCAGCGCGACCAAGCTGCCGCTGGAAGTGATCGACACGCCGCAATCGGTCTCGGTCATCGGCCAGGACCTGATCGAGGACTTCGGCTTCGACGAGATCAACGACGCGCTGGCAGTGGTCCCGGGGATCAATGTCGAGCAGGTCGAAACCGATCGCACCTATTACACCGCGCGCGGCTTCGACATCAGCTGGCTGATGGTCGACGGGCTGGCGACGCCCAATGTCTACGGCCCCACCAGCGGCGCGCTCGACACGGTGTTCTACCAGCGGGTCGAAGTCGTGCGCGGCGCCAATGCGCTGCTGTCGGGGATCGGCAATCCGGCGGGCACGATCAATTTCGTCCGCCGCCGCCCGACCGGCGAAACCGGCGGGTCGGCCGCGCTCAGCTATGGGTCATGGGACACGATCCGCGGCGAGGCCGACCTCGACATCGCGCTGGATGAAACCGGCAGCTGGGGCCTGCGCGCCACCGGGGCGATCACGACGGGCGATTCGCACCTGCGCGACTATACCTCGGACCGTTATGCCGGGCAGCTGGTCCTGGCGGGCGAGATCACCCCGACGCTGTCGCTCGCGATGGGCTATTCGCACCAGCAGAACAATGCCGACAACGTGCTGTGGGGCGCGCTGCCGCTGCTGTTCACCGATGGCACGCCGACCGATTATCCCGCCGGCACCTCGACCACGCAGGACTGGACCTATTGGGACACCACCAACACCCGCGGCTTCGCCGAAGTGGCGTGGAACCTCGCGCAGGACTGGACGCTCAGGACGGTGCTGACGCGGCAGGACACCTCGAGCGATTCGGAACTGTTCTATGTCTATGGCACCCCCGATCGCGACACCGGGCTGGGGCTGCTCGGCTATCCCGGCGCCTACCAGTACGACACCGGCGGCTGGGTTTCGGATACCGAGCTGAGCGGCCGCTTCGGTGCCTTCGGGCGCGAGCACGATGTGACCGTGGGCGTGCAATATAGCGACACCAGCTTCGGCTATCTCGGGCGCCAGGCCCCGTTCACCGATCCCGCCTGGGGCCCGCTGCCCGCGCTGCCCGACTGGAGTGGCGAGGAAGTCGGCCGTCCCGCCTATGGCGCGGCGCAGGTCGATGCCGATTTCGATTACCGCATGTGGCGCGCCTTTGCCGCGGCGCGGCTCGAACTCACCGACCGGCTGAGCGTGATCGGCGGTGCCAATTACATCGATGTCGAATCCGAGGGGGTCAGCTACGGAGTCGACTTCGGCCGCAGCGAAAGCGCGCTGAGCCCGTTCGCGGGCGTGACCTTCGAGGCGATCGACGGGGTCAATCTCTACGCCAGCTATTCGGACATCTTCCTGCCCCAGCACGAAACCGGGACCGACTATGCCCCGCTGGGCGCGGCCAAGGGCGAAAGCATGGAAATCGGCCTCAAGGCGCAGACCGCCGACGGAGCGCTGCTCGGCACTGTGGCGCTGTTCCGTGCCGAGCAGTCGAACCTCGCCGAATCCGCCGGGCTCGATCCGGCCACCGGCCAGACGCTCTACAATGGCATCGACGTGGTCAGCGAAGGCGTCGAGTTCGAAATCACCGGACGTCTGGCCGAAGGGCTGCTGCTGCAGGCGGGCCTGACGCATCTCTCGCTCGAGGATGGCAATGACGGCAAGGTGCGCACCTATGTCCCGCGCACCACCGCCGATATCGCGCTGCGCTGGCAGCCGACCACACGGCTGTCGCTGGGCGCGGTGCTGGGCTGGCAGGACGATGTCTATCTCGACACCGCGCTGGGCCGGATCGAGCAGGATGCCTATGCCACGCTGCAATTGCAGGCCGGCTACCAGCTGACCGACAATCTCGAGCTGCAGGCGAATATCGCCAATGTCGCGGACGAGAAATACCTCACCAGCCTCTATTGGGAGCAGGCCTATTACGCCGCGCCGCGCAATTACACGCTGACGCTGCGGGGTAGTTTCTGATGGGAGGGGACGGCGCACTCTGGCTCGGCTGCGTGCTTGCTGCGGCGGGCGTGGCCGGATTGCGCCTGTCCTGGGGGCGCAGGGGCAAATCGCCCGCGCTTAGCGCGCTCGGCTGGACGGCGCTTGCCGCGGGCTGCATCGCGGCGGGTATGGCAAGCGGCGCCTGGGGTGTGGCCATCGCCGCGCTGGTCGCCACCGCGATTGCCTGCCTATTGCTGACCCATGCGGCATTCGAGCGACCGCGCACGCCGCGCCGCGCCGCCGAGCCCGAAAGCGCGGCCGCCGCATCTGCGCCGAGTGACTGGCACCGGGGCGTGATCACCTTTGCGCTGACCGGACCGCTCGCGCTGGCAGTGGCGGTCGTGCTCGCGCTGGGCATCCGCGTCGTGGCGCTCGACTGGCCGGTGGCGGAAGCGGATGCCAATGTCATGGTGCTGGCGCTGGTCCCGCTGCTCTGGCCGCTGCTCGCCTTCGCCATGCTGATGGCCGAAAGCCGGCGCCCGCAAATCGCGATGCTGCTCGTGCCGCTGATCGCCGCATCGCTGCCACTGCTTGCCATGGGGAGCCGGCCATGACCGCGCTGTTTTCGAAAGATACCGTCCGCCGGGGAATCGCGGCGCATTCGGCGATCGGGCTGGTCTGCTGCGCGCTGCTTTACCTCATCTGCGTCAGCGGCACGGCGATCGTGCTGTACGAGGAATGGCAGCGGCTCGAACAGCCAAGCGCGCCCGAGATGGAGAGCATCGCGCCGCAGGCGGTCGAGCGCGCCATTGCCAATGTGGCGGCCACCGAAGCCGGACAGACGCCGACCACGCATCTCTACGTCCACATGCCCACCGAAGCGCTGCCACGCACGACGGTCACCACCGATACGCAGGCGGTGCATGTCGATGCGCAAGGCGCCATCGCTGCGCCCGAGGAAAACGCCTGGGCCGAATTCCTGCTCGGGCTGCATTACACGCTCAACCTGCCCCCGGTGCTGGGGATGACTTTGGTCGGCATGTTCGGCGCGATGATCGTCGCGCTCGCCGTGTCGGGCATTGTCGCGCATCCGCGCATCTTCCGCGACGCCTTCCGCTTGCGCGCCCGCCGCAAGGACGATGTCGCCACGCTCGATTGGCACAACCGGCTGGCGGTGTGGACGCTGCCCTTCGCGCTGGTGATCGCGCTGACCGGGGCGATGATCGGCCTGTTCTACGTCTCGGGTGCCAGCCTTGCCGAAACCGCTTATGACGGCGACGGCGATGCAGCGCTGGCGCCGGTGTTCGGCTCCGAACCCGAGGGCAACCCTGCCCCCGCCCCGCTCCCCCGTGTCGCACCCGTGCTGGACTATATGGACCGCGAATATCCCGGGGTGCGCGTGTCCTATCTGATCCTCCACGATCCCGGGACGCGCGGCCAGCATGTCCAGGTGGTCGGCGAGCATGAGCGGCGGCTGATCTTCGGCGAATATTACGCCTTCGCGGCGGATGGCAGCTTCAAGGGCACCGCCGGGCTTGCCGATGGCGCGACCGGCCAGCAATTCGCCGCGTCGATCTACAAGCTGCATTTCGGCAATTACGGCGGCCTGCCGGTGAAGATCGCCTATATCGTCTTCGGCATCGCGCTCAGCGTGGTGGTGACGACGGGGACCTTCATCTGGCTCAACAAGCAGGCGCGCAAGGGCCGCCCGCGTCCCGTGATCCGCGCGGGCTGGTGGGGCGTGACGATCGGTGTGCCGGTTGCGATCCTCGCCACGCTGCTGGCCCGGCTGACCCTGGGCAATGGGGCGCCCTTCGCCGCGATATTCTGGCTGGTAACGCTCGCCATAGTGGGCGGGGCGATCCTGCGTTCGCGCCAAGCGGGGCAGCGCGGGGCGCTCGCCCCCACACGCGGATTTGCCCCCTAGCGCAGCATCGGTATAGCGGCCCTCACCATTTCCCAGGAGAGGATTGCCAACCATGACCCTACGCGCGCCGCTTACCGCCGCCGCCCTGCTCGCCACCGCCTCGCTCGCCGCGCAGGCGCAGGCCCGTCCGATGACGCCGGAAGACGTTGCCCAGCTCGAAAGCGTGGGCACCATCGCCGTTTCGCCCGATGGCAGCCGGATCGCCTACACCACCGCCAGCCTACCCGATGTAACCGAGGGCGAGGAAAACGGCACCACGCAGCAGCAGCTCAAGCTGGCCTATGGTCCGAGCAACGCCCGCGACTTCCTGCCCGACGACATCAGTGTCTCCGGCGTCACCTTCTCGCCCGATGGCCGCATGGTTAGCTTCACCTGGGCCGACGAGGACGAGAAGACCGCGGTCTGGGGCATCCCCGTCGATGGCGGGGCGCAGCGCAAGCTGGCCGCGGTCGAGGGCGCGGCGGTGCGCTCCTACGCCTGGTCGCCCGACGGCAGCACGATCTGGATGCTGGCCGGGGCCGAGGAAGACAAGGCGCGCACGAAGCAGGCCAAGGCCGGGTTCAATTCGGTGGTCTACGAGGAAGAGGCAAAGCTGACGCGGCTGTTCTCCGCGCGGGTCGGTGCCGAGATCGACGCCGAGCCCAAGCCGGTCGCGATTCCCGGCTATGTCAGCGCCTTCAAGGTCGCGCCCGATGGCCGCCACGCGGTGGTCGACAGCGCGCCCACCCCGCAGATCGACGATGCCTATACCGCCAAGCGCGCGCATGTGCTCGACCTGACCAATGGCAAGGTGGTGCGCATTGTCGAAACGCCGGGCAAGCTGGGCGATATCGAGGTCTCGCCCGATGGTGCGCAGCTGTCGATGATCGCAGGGGTCGATATGAACGACCCGGCGGCGACGACGCTGCATCTGGTCGATGTCGCGACCGGTGCCTATCGCGCGCTCAATGCAGGTGCGCCCGAGGCAGCGGTCGATGCCGAATGGCTTGCCGACGGACGCCTCGCCGCGGTGATCCACAAGGGCGCGCAGAGCGCGCTGCGGATCTACAATGGTGATGGCTCGGTGGCCGAAGAGCATGACGGCGGCGCGCTGATCCTCACCAGCGTCGAGGCGGGGGGCGGCACGCTGGCGGTCGAGGCCAACAGCCCGCGCCACCCGGGCGAGCTGTTCGTCTGGAACGACGGCGCCTTCCAGCGCTGGACGCAGCACAATGCCTGGCTGTCCGAAATCGACTTCGGCGAGCAGCGCGCCTTCACCTACACCGCGCGCGACGGGCAGGAAGTCGAAGGCGTGCTGATCGAACCTGTCGGCGGCGCACCGCGCGGCGGCGCTCCGCTGATCCTCAACGTCCACGGCGGCCCCGAAGCGCATGACAGCAATGGCTGGCAGACCGCCTATTCCAAGCCCGGCCAGGTGGCCGCAGGCCAGGGCTATGCCGTGTTCCTGCCCAACTATCGCGGTTCGACCGGCTATGGCACCGCGTTTTCCAAGCAGCACACGGGCAATTACACCGATCCCGAGTTTACCGATCTGGTCGATGCCAAGCGCGCGCTGGTCGCAGCCGGGATCGCCGATGCCGACCGCACCGGCGTGACCGGCGGTTCCTATGGCGGCTATGCCACGGCATGGTCCTCCACCCGCTGGAGCGAGGAATTCGCCGCGGGCGTGATGTTCGTCGGCATTTCGAACCAGGTCAGCAAGTTCGGCACGGGCGACATCCCTTACGAGATGTACAATGTGCACAGCGGCAAGTGGCCGTGGGACGACTGGATGGCGATGCTCGAAGTCTCGCCGATCTTCCATGTCGACAAGGCCAGCACGCCGCTGCTGATCATGCATGGCGAGGAAGACACGCGCGTCGATCCGGGCCAGAGCCTCGAGCTGTACCGGGCGATGAAAATCCGCAAGCCCGACGTGCCCGTGCGGCTGGTGTTCTATCCCGGCGAAGGTCACGGCAACCAGAAGGCCGCCGCGCGCTACGATTACAATTTGCGCATGATGCGCTGGTTCGACACCTATCTGAAGACGGGTGACCGCGATGCGCCGCTGCCGGCCGAGCGCCCCGTGCTTCCGGCAGGCACCACCGGGGTTTCCAGCGACGACTGATCGCCCCGAACGGGCATGAAAAAGGGGCCGCGCGGCATGCCACCGCGCGGCCCCTGTTTTTTTTGCGCTGGGCTATTTGCCGCCGGGGGCGATCCAGTCGTCGATCTTGGCTTCGAGCACGGTGAGCGGGATATTGCCGCTGTCGAGCACCTGTTCGTGGAAGTGGCGGATGTCGAAATCCTCGCCCAGCGCGGTTTCGGCGCGCGCGCGCAGTTCCTTGATCTTCAATTCGCCGATCTTGTAGCCCAGCGCCTGCCCCGGCATGGCGATATAGCGCGCGACCTCGTTTTCCGAATAATCGCGCGGATTGCCGTTCTCGACCATGTATTCGACCGCCTGTTCGCGGGTCCAGCCGAGCGCATGGATGCCGGTATCGACCACCAGCCGCACCGCGCGCTTCAATTCGCCATCCTCGAGCGCCTGCAGCCGGTCGACCGGGTCGTCATACAGGCCGAGTTCGTAGCCGAGGCTTTCGGCATAAAGCGCCCAGCCCTCGCCATAGGCAGTGAACCAGCCGTGCCGCAGCAGGTCGGGCAGGCTCTCGTCCTCGACCGCGAACATCACCTGAAAGTGATGGCCGGGATTGCCTTCGTGCATGTAGAGCCGGACAGACGGGCTCAGTTCGCGCTCGGCCGCGTTCCACCCGCTGAAATAGAAGGTGCCGGGGTGCGAGCCGTCGGCCTTGCCCGGCTGGTAGGACGCGGCGAGGAAGAACTGCTCGCGATAGGGCTCGTACGGCTCGATCCGCAGCTCGGTTTCGGGCTGGCGCAGGAACAGCGGGCCGATCTTCGCATCGACCTTCCCGCCGACTTCGTACCATGCTTCCTGCAGTGATTCCTTGGTCTTGTAGACCGGCGGGCGGCGGTCGCCGCGCTCGGCGATCGCCTGCTGGCGCGCCTCGTTGATCCGCGCGACTTCGGACAGGCCCAGCCGGTGCACCTCTTCCGCGGTCAGCGGCAGCGTGGTCATCTCGGCGATCCGGTAGGCGTAATAGGCATCGCCGCCGGGTGTTGCGGTGGCGCCGATGCTGGTGCGTGCCTGCGGCAGGTAGCTGTCGGCCAGATAGGCGCGCAGCTTGCGCATCGCGGGATAGAGCGTGCCTTCGACCGCCGATATCAGCGCGGCGCGTGCCTGCCCCTTCTGCGCTTCGGTGAAGCTTTCGGGCAGCTGGCGCAGCGGTGCGTAATAGGGATTGCTGCCCTCCGGCGCGCCCAGCTGCGTGTCGAGTTGCTCGATCATCAGCTCCACCGTCAGCCGCGGGAGCGTGATGCCCTGCTCCAGCCCCGTGTCGAAGCGCGCGATGACATCGTCGACCATCTGCGCATAGGCACCGTGCCGTGCGACATTGTCGGCATAGTCTTCAACCGCCGCGAACGGCATCACGCCATCGGGTGCCGACAGGCCCGGATAGGAGCCCTGGATACCCTGGAAGTGGTCGATCGGCAGCGCGAGGATGGTCTTGAGCACCTCGGGCTCGGTCGCGGCCAGCGTGCGTTCCTGCGAATAGCGGAAGGTATCGTAGGCGATCCGCTCGCTCGCGGTGAGCGCCGCGCGGTCGATCGTCGCGAGCGCGGCGATGTCGCACATCGCCGCCGCGCGTTCGGTCTCATAGGCCGCGGGCGAGAAGTCGCCGAGGCTGCCCGCATCGGAAAAGTCGCCGCGATAGAACGCCGCGCGCGGGTTGCGGTCGAGGAAGGCGGCGTCGCTTTCGGCCATCAGCGCGCGCAGACGCTGGCTGTCGCTCTGCGCGGCCGCGACCCGGTCGCAGGCCTGCGCTGCGGGGGCCGCCAGCGCGGCGCCGGCCATCGCCAGCGCCGAGGCGACCTGCAGGACCCTGTGTTTCATGGCCATACCCTTACTGCCCCCCGCCCGCGATCCAGGCATCGATCTTGGCTTCCAGCACCGGCAGCGGGATATCGCCCGTGTTGAGCACCTGTTCGTGGAAGGCGCGGACGTCGAAATCCTCGCCCAGCGCGGCCTCGGCGCGCGCGCGCAGCTGCTTGATCTTCAATTCGCCGGTCTTGTAGGCCAGCGCCTGCGCGGGCATCACGATATACCGCGCGCTCTCGCTTTCGGCGAAATCGCGCGCTGCGCCATTGGCGACCATATATTCGATCGCCTGCTCTCTGGACCAGCCCAGCGCATGCATGCCGGTGTCGACCACCAGCCGCACCGCGCGCAGCATTTCACCGCCCTCGAGCGCTTTCAGCCGTTCGACCGGATCGTCATAGAGACCGAGTTCGTAGCCGAGGCTCTCGGCATACAGACCCCAGCCTTCGCTGAAGGCGGTGAACCCGCCGTAGCGCATGAATTCGGGCAGGTCCTCGTTCTCGATCGCGAACATCGACTGGAAGTGATGCCCCGGATTGCCTTCGTGCATGTAGAGCGAGATCGAGGTGCCCAGCTCGCGTTCGGCGACATTGTAGCCGCTGAAGTAGAAGGTGCCCGGACGCGACCCGTCGGCCTTGCCCGCCATGTAGCTGGCGGCGAGGCTGAATTTCTCGCGATAGGGTTCGTAGGGCTCGATCCGCAGTTCGGTTTCGGGCTGGCGCAGGAACACTTCGTCCATCAGCGGATCGACCTGCTCGGCGACTTCGTACCACGCGGCCTGCAGGTCGGCCTTGCTGGTGTAGGTGGCGCCGGTGCGGCCACCGGCTTCCGCTTCGGCGGCATCGATCGCGGCGTTGATCCGCGCGACTTCGGCCAGCCCGGTCTCGTGGACCTGCTGCGCGGTCAGCGGCAGCGTGGTGTTCTCCTCGATCCGGTAAGCATAATAGGCCTCGCCGCCGGGATTGTCGGTCGCGGCGATGCTAGGCCGTGCCTGCTCGAGATATTCCTCCGCGAGGAACTCGCGCAGCTTGGCGAGCGCGGGCATCAGCGTGCCGGTCAGCGCCGCGCGATGCTCGCCGATCAGGCGCTCGCGCTCGGAGGCGGAGAAGCTGTCGGGGAAATTGGCGACCGGCGCCCAATAGGGGCTCTGCTCGATCGGCGCGCCGATCTGCAGATCGAGCTGTTCGATCATCAGTTCGACCGACATGCGCGGCAGCGTGATGCCCTGCGCCGCGCCGATGCGGAAGCGCGCGATTGCCTGGTCGATGATCTCCGCCATCGCGCGGTGGCGGCTGAAATTGTTCTCGTAATCCTGCACCGTGTCATAGGGCATCAGCGCGCCGGGCGCGGAAAAGCGCGGGTAGAAGACATGCAGCCCGCGGAAATGGTCGATCGGCAAAGCGAGCACGGTGGGCAGCACATCGGGCGCGGTCTGCGCCAGCGTGCGCTGCTGCGTATATTCGAACACGTCGTAGGCGATGCGGTCGGTCTCCCCCAGAGCGGTGCGGTCGATCGTCGCCAGTTCGGCCAGATGGGCCTGCGCCGCCGCGCGGTCCGCGGCATAGCTGGCGGGCGAATAATCGCCCAGCTGGTCGGCATCGGAAAAATCGCCGCGGAAGAACGCCGCGATCGGATTGCGGTCGAGCATGTCCGCTTCGCTGCGTTCGAACAGGGCGGCGAGCTTGGCGGCCTCCGCCGCATGCGCTTCGGCCTGATGCGAATGCGCCAGCACGGCGGGTGCGGACACGGTGGCGCAGGCAATGGCCAGCGCCGATGCGAGGCGCGCGAAAGTGGTAGTCATGATGTGCAGTCTCCCCTGAGATCGTAGCGCGACGCTAGCCGTGCGGGCAATTGCCGCAAAGCCCCTTCGACAAAGCGTTTTCCCACACCCCGCGAACGGTGTTCAGGCAAACTCGAGCCCTTCGAACGCACCCGAACGCCGCCATTGGTCGATATGGTTGAAGAATCCCAGCGCGCCCGCCGGATGGCCCAGCGCGAAACGTTCCTGCTCGCCGTAACCCTGCCCTTCATTGTTGTAATAGCCGGGCGTGCATTCGGTGCTGCCCAGCCGCGCGGCGGGGCCCGTCAGCAGGAAGTCGAGCCATTGCTGTTCGGCCTCGGCGCTGGGTTCGACGGCGGCATGCCCCTGCGCCTCGGCATGGGCGACCACCGCCGCCACCGTTTCGGCATGATCGACGAGGTTGTGCGGGTAGTTGGCAATGAAGGCCGCGGCCTGGTTCTGCTGGACGAAGAACAGGTTGGGGAAGCCGTTGACGTGCAGCCCGTGAAAGCTGCGCATGCCGCCCGCCCAATAGTCCGACAGCAGCCGCCCGCCGCGCCCGGTCACGTCATATCCCGCACGTTCGGTGAAATCCGTGCCGACCTCGAACCCCGAGGCATAGACGATGCAATCGACTTCGTACTCCTGCCCATTGGCGACCACGCCCTTGGCGGTGATCCGCTCGACGCCCTTGCCGTCGGTATCGACCAGCTGGGTGTTCTCACGCGTGAAGGCCTGGAGATATTCGTCGTGGAAGCACGGACGCTTGCACAGCTGGCGATACCACGCCTGCAGCTTCTCGCCCGCCTCGCCGCCGACGATGTTCTCGGCGCGCGCACGGATCTCGCTCATCTTCTGGTTATCGGCATCCTCGAAAGCGGCCATGATGCCTTCGGGCGTGCGCTGCTCGGGCGGCATGTCGATCACCTGTGCCCGGATGCGCTTGCCGAGATCGGTCCAGCCATCGTCGACCAGATCCTCGGCGGGGAAGCCGATGCCGAGATTGGCGACGAAGTTCTCCTGCCATTTCTTCTGCCAGCCGGGCTCGGCAACCTCGTCGAACCAGTCGCGGGTGAGCGGGCGGTTGTTGCGCTCGTCCACGCTCGACGGCGTGCGCTGGAACACCAGCAGTTCCTTGGCATCGCGCGCGACATTGGGCACCACCTGGACCGCGGTCGCGCCGGTGCCGATCACCGCCACGCGTCTGTCAGACAGCCCGGTCATCGGCTCGCCCTCGGGCGTGCCGCCGGTATAGCCATAGTCCCAGCGGCTGGTGTGGAAGCTCTTGCCTTCGAACAGCTCGATCCCGGGCAGGCCGGGCAGCTTGGCGACATGCAGCGGACCGGTGCCCATGCCGACATATTTGGCGGTGAATTCGTCGCCGCGATCGGTGCGCACGATCCACAATTGGCGTGTCTCGTCCCATTCGAGATCGGTGACCTGCGTGTGGAACAGCGCGTTGTCGTAGAGGCCGTATTGCCGGCCGATGGCGCTGCAGTGGTCGCGGATCTCGGGGGCATGCGCGTATTTCTCGCTCGGCATGTGCCCGGTTTCCTCGAGCAGCGGCATGTAGATCATGCTCGCGGTGTCGCATTGCGCGCCGGGATAGCGGTTCCAGTACCAGGTCCCGCCGAAGTCGCCGCCCTTCTCGACGATGCGATAATCGGCAATCCCCGCTTCCTTCAGCCGCGCGCCGACGACCAGCCCGGCAAACCCGCCGCCGATAAAGGCAAAGGTGACATGATCGCTGACCGGATCGCGTTCCTCGCGCGGGGTATAGGGATCAGTGGCAAGGTCGGTGAACTCGCTCTCGAGCCGCTTGTATTGCGCGGCCCCGTCGGTCCGCAGCCGCTTGTCGCGCTCCGCCGCATACCGGCGCCGCAGCGCCTCCTTATCGATCGTGCCGTCCTTATGGGCCGTAGCCATGTCCCTCTCCCCGCCGCGCCAGTCTCGATTCGCAACCCATCCATCATGTCGCGCAAGGATGAGAACGACAAGGGTGCGGTATTGGAGTGTGCGAGAGGGCGCGACTGGGCCGACCTGTGTGGCGCGATTGCGCGGTGCATCTATGTCGGGAGAAAAGCAGTGGTGCCCAGAAGAGGACCGAGCAGTGGCTGCTGGTTCGAGTCCTCGATCGGTTCGTCATTTTCGTGTTTGTTTTCAGTGTCTGTAGGTTCGAGACCCAGAAGAGGCATCACATTCGAACTTCTTTTCCGTTTAATTTCTGATGTTTAGATATTTCGGTCAAGCTGAAAAGCCCGCAAAAGGCCCGCAAAATCCCTCTAATGTATTGGTTCGATGCCTTTTTTAGGACTCGGAATTTCAATTTCAAACTTGACCGCGGAGTAGGTCGTTATCCGCTTTGCGCTCCAATCTCCGCTATTCTACGGGCTGCGCGCTCTGCCCGGAAGCAGTCATCCGTTCGGTTTACTTTAAATCATCGATATTCGTTCCAGCTTCTCTTCTTTTTGGCCGATAGTCTGGGAGGGGAGGATTTGATGTAATTCCCTCAACCTGAATATCTTCGATTTTTTCACTGAGAGGAGCAAGTTCGCGACTAAGCTCGCGAAGGTCCGTTTCACCTTCAACCAAAGAATCTTCGACCGCCGGAATGCCACTCCTTATCTGGGAAAGTTTGTTTTCAGCGTTCTGCACCCCCTCCCTGAATTGGCGAAGGCGTCGTTGCGCGATAGCAGAAGCGCTCCGCCCTGAGATCCGCCGATCTGCATCTCGAAGATTATTTCCCCATCCACCAACCCTTTGCCCTAAGTCTAACAATCTTCCTTTTGTTGAGGCCAATCGTTCGTCCCAACCTTCGGCGTCCGATGCGAGTGCGGCCGTCGTGACTCGAAGCCGGACAAGATCGGAGGTGATCACCCGTTGCTTTTCTGGCTCCAGTCCTTCGTTCAGAGCGCGAATGCTATTTGCCACGGTCTCTACAGTGGCGGTCGCATCCCTCCCCAATAGTCCGGTTTCGTCCGCGGCGGGAATGATCTTTTTTCCTGACTTGTCGGTGTAAATGCCCTGACGACCCCGTCGGCCCTCGAGCACGAGCGCAGCCTCTCCAGTTATCAGATCCGTGCTGATTGTCGCTTCAAGGCCGTGGACTTTCGCCGCAGAAGGATCGAGAGTCAGAACAACGACCACGTTTTCCGGTTCATTTTCCGCCAGACGGACCGATGTTACCTGTCCCACAGGGACTCCCGATAGTGTTACAGTCGATCCCGACTGAAGGCCTTCCACGGAGCGATCAAACTTGATCTGATATGTTTCCTGATTTGGTCTGGGATCGATTAGCCACATCGCGAAAGCGATGGTCGTAAGCATCAGAATGCCAACGATCCACGCCACTAGGGAGAAGTTTGCGTTAGTTTCCATCTAGCACGCCGCCAGCGGTTTGTTCGTCCGGCAGAGGGCCGGTGCAATGAAAGTTCGCGTCCCGCATGCTCCATTCGGTTGTCCGCTATAGAACATGACCGAGGTTCGTCCCCTGGCGCAATCGCCACGAGCGGGGCATCCGGGCGCGTCGAATGTGTTTTGGTTTGAGATCGGCCTAGTCCCAACACGGGCGTGATGCCGCCCCGCCCGTGGCGACCGAATATTGCTATGACTTGCGCAAGCCGCGTCCGGTCACTCAAGCGCGAAGGCGTCATGTCTTCCAGGCCGCTGCTGGAGGATGTGATTTCAAGTCTCCTGGCGATGTCCGTCTGGTTCAGGGCAGGAGCTCTGATGAGCTGCGCCAACACACGCCACTGCGTACGATTGAGGCTCAGCGGCTGTGCTCGGTCATCGAATGCCTTGCGCGCGGCGCGGCTGATCTGGTCCATCATGAAGATCGCTCGATCATCGTGGGTAATGACATTGTCGAGTGCGAGAGTGCCCTCATCTTCTGGCATGAGACATTCCTATCGATCGGAGAAAAATAGTAAAGGACTTTCGCATTTTGTTTTGGCCGCTATATCGCTCGCGCAGCGGCTCAAACGATGGCGAGGAGCGAAATAATCATGGCGGACGAGACAGCAGGGGCTAGCGATGAAGGCGCACGTCCGACGGGGTTGTCCAGTCCGCGGGTCCGGCTGGGTCTGCTGATCGCCGGCATTCTGGTCCTGCTCGCCGGGAGCTACTGGTATTACAATCATCAGACGTACGGCAGATTCCAGCAGTCCACCGACAACGCTTATATTGCCGCCGACAGCGTCATCATCTCCCCCAAAATTGCGGGCTACGTCGAGCGCGTATTAGTGACGGAGAATCAAACGGTCGCGTCGGGCGATGCACTTGTCCAGCTGGACGTGCGAGATTATCGTGCCCAAACGAACCAGGTCGAAGCCCAGATCGCCGCGTCGCTCGCCGGAGCAGATACGGTACGCGCCCAGCAACAAGAGCAGGACGCGGCAATTGCCCAGGCCCGTGCACAGCTCGCAGCAGCATCTGCACAGGCTGGTCTCGCTGCTGAGCAGGTTGTCCGGTACCGCCCCCTTGCCGCTTCGGGAGCGGAGCCGCGCGAGAGGCTCGATCAGCTGGAGGCCCAGGCCAGAGAAGCGCAGGCTCAAGTCGCGGCAGCGCGCGCCGCGCTCACGGCGGCACAGCGCCGACAGAACACGCTTAGCGAGCAGATAGACCAGGCCAATTCGCAAGCCAACGCCGCTCGTGCGCAACTCGAGGCCGCCCGTCTGAACCTGTCATCGACCACGCTCCAGGCCAGTATTTCCGGGCGGGTGGGTGACCTCACGGTCCGACCTGGACAATTTGTCCAGCCTGGCCAACGCCTTATGAGCCTCGTACCGACCGACCGCCTCTACGTGACAGCAAATTTCAAGGAAACGCAGCTCGGACTTGTCCGCCCGGGGCAACCCGTCACCTTGGAAATCGACGCGCTGCCGGACCTCGAGCTATTAGGAAGAGTGGAAAGCATCGCCCCCGGGACCGGGGCAGAATTCTCGATCCTACCTCCGCAAAACGCGACGGGTAATTTCACCAAGATCGTTCAGCGCGTCCCGGTGCGCATATCCATTCAGGCTTCGCCCGAGATCCTGCGTCTGCTGGTGCCGGGCATGTCTGTTGTCGCGAGTGTCGATACGCGCGCCGCTAGAGACCAACTCGATTCGATCCGCAACGCGGCCGGAGACTGACCGATGGCAGGCGCCGCTGCAGCGGTTTCGCCGCCGGTCGAAAAGGCCGATGCTACGGCCTGGATCGCCGTAGCCGCCGGTGCGCTGGGGGCGATGCTGGCAACGCTTGACATCTCGATCGTCAATTCGGCGCTGCCGACGATCCAGGGGGAAATCGGCGCGACCGGAACCGAAGGCACCTGGATCGCGACAGCCTTCCTTGTTGCCGAGATCATCATCATCCCTCTGAGCGCGTGGCTGGAAAGACTGCTCGGCCTTCGCACGCTGCTCATCGTCGCGGTTTCTGCCTTCACGGCCTTTTCGGTGTTGTGCGGCATTGCCACCGATCTGACGACGATGATCATCGGTCGCACCGGTCAAGGGTTCATGGGCGGCGCGCTTATTCCAACCGCTATGACCATCGTCGCAAAGCGACTGCCTCCATCGCAACAGCCGATCGGCATGGCGCTCTTCGGAATGACCGTGGTTCTTGGGCCGGTAATGGGCCCGTTGGTGGGGGGCTGGCTTACCGAGAACCTGAGCTGGCACTACGCCTTCTTCGTCAACGTGCCCGTCTGCGCGTTGCTCCTTGCTTTACTATTCATCGGGCTACCCCATGAAAAGCCCGACTGGGTTTACCTGCGCGAGGCTGATTGGGCGGGAATAGCTGGTATGATCCTTGGGTTGGGTGGGCTGACCATCGTTCTGGAAGAAGGCCACCGCGAGGAGTGGTTCGATTCCACGCTGATCGTCCAGCTCACACTGATGACGGTCGTGGGTTTTGCACTTCTGACCTACGGACAGCTTTACGCGCGCAAACCCGTGCTCAAATTGCGCCTGATGCTCAGCAGGCAGTTTGCCAGCGTCGTGGTGATGGCACTGGCGCTTGGCATGGTCATGTATGGCTCGACCTACGTGATCCCGCAATTTCTCGCGATAATTTCCGATTATAATGCCTTGCAGACCGGACTTGTGATCTTCTGGATGGGCGTTCCGGCTTTCCTGTTGATGCCCGTTCTCCCGTTCATGATCCGCAGGATTCACATCCGCATTGCGGTCGGCGCGGGCATGTTCATCATGGCGCTAAGCTGTTTCGTCAGCATAAATCTGACAGCGGAATCGGGAGGTGGAGTGTTCACCGAAAGCCAGTTCCTGCGTGGCATCGGCATGATCCTCACGATGATGTTCCTCAACCAGGCGACGGTAGCTTCGGTTGCCAAGGAGGATGCCGGCGATGCTTCGGGCATCTTCAACGCGGCGCGAAACCTCGGGGGCTCGTTCGCGCTCGCGGGGCTTGCCTCGTTCCAGGATCAGCGCCAGTGGCATCATAGTCGACGCATGGAAGAAACCCTCAACGCTAACAGCCCCCGGCTACAGGAATACCTGGACGGCATGACGGCGTCGCTGGGCAGCCCACAGGCCGCGCTGGAGATGCTTTCCGGCATCATTCAGCGCGATGCGTTCGTGATGACCTACAACGATGTCTTTTTCGCCATGGGCGCGATTACCCTGGTCACGGTGCCGCTGGTACTGTTCCTCAAGCCTCTCCCGAAGAACTTATCCCTTTCGATGCACTGAGAACTCTATGCGCAAGACCCTAACCCTCCTCGCTCCCATGGCGCTCCTCGCGGGTTGCATGTCCGGTCCCGACTATGCCGGTCCCCCGCAACTTGCGACCGCCGCAGGCAATGCGTTCGTACGCGCCGGCCCCGAAATCGATCCGTTTGCGCCGATTGCCGGCGACTGGTGGACGCTGCTCGGCGATCCGGTTCTCAATGAACTGGAGGCGCGCGCGCTGGTCGGCAATCCGGGCGTGGCCGCGGCGCGCGCTCGCATCGAACAGGCAAGGGCTTCTGTCCGCCAGGAGCGCGCCAACCGGCTACCCGCCGTGGCTGCGCAGGCGACTGCGGTCCAGGCGAATATCCCAGGGCTAGATATCGGCAGTGGCCCGCCCCCGGGATCGCCCGGCGCTCCTGCAGACACCGAAGAGCAGGACAGCCTCAGCGTCTACAACGTCGGGCTCAATGCAAACTGGGAGATCGATTTCGCTGGGGGGCAGGCACGGCGTGTCGAGGCCATTAACGCTCAGGCTGCGGCCTCGGTGGCGAACGCCGAGGATGCGAAAGTCCAGCTCGCCGCCGAAATCGCGCGGGCGTATGTGAGCCTGCGAGAAGCGCAAGGGCGGCTCGAGCTTGTCCAGCGAGAGCGCGACTTGCAGCAGCAAATTCTCGAACTGACCTATCAGCGCTATACACAGGGCGCTCTCGCGCTGTTCCCGGTCGGTAACGCGAACGCCGAGCTCGAACTGCTCAAGTCGCAGATCGCGGAAGCTCAAGCGGACATCGATGTATTCAAAGACACGCTCGCGGTGCTGACGGGCGAAGCGCCCGGCGCACTCGACGGGCTCCTGGCGGCTCAGGCCGAAATTCCGCTTCCCCCCGAACGGGTCGCGGTGGGCGATCCCGCAGCGCTAATAGCGCGGCGGCCGGATGTTCGAGCCGCCGAACGCATGCTGGCCGCGGCGAATGCGCGCATTGGCGTGGCAGAGGCTGCTCGCTTCCCCAAGATTTCCTTCATGGGGATTCTCGGTTTGGGCGGATCGGAGCCCGACGACATCCTGGACCCGGGCAACTTATCGGCAATCGCTTTGCCGCGGCTGCAGTGGAACCTGCTTGATTTCGGCCGCACGGCAGCATCGATCGATCAGGCCGAGAGTGCGCGCGACGAGGCCGAAGCGCGCTATCTTGAAGTGGTCCTGGGCGCACTACGCGACGCCGAACAATCGCTTGCTCGGTTCGGGCAACAAAGAGCCAACGTAGCCGCGCTGGCGCAGATCAGTCGGCAGGCCGACACGGCTGCGGAGCTTAACGAGCAACGCCGCGCCGCGGGGGTAATCTCGCAAGGCGAACTCAACACTTCGATCCGCAAGCGCGAACAGGCCAGAGCAAATCTCGATCGGGCGATCGCCGCCATGACAAATGGCTGGATCGCGATCCAGAAGTCGCTTGGGTTGGGATGGGTCGAATTGTCTCGCGACAATCGCACGTCGGTTGAGCCAGCTCCGGTCGATCGAAAATCAGTTATGAAACCTGAACAGAGTTAGGATAAGTTTTCTCAGAAGTCTGCCCCGCAGCCCCTTCCAACTTTTCCTAACGCGTCAGCACCTCGTGCACTACGACCCAATCTTGGATCATAGGGGTCAGCATGTTTCCGCCTTTCGCAGAGTGCGTTTGCCAGTATCACCATCGGATATCCCGATTGCACTATTCGGTGACTCTTCATTGTCGTTTCTATGTAAGGCCTTAAGCTTTCCGCGAGCATCTCGTAGCGACATCAACGAGCGATCGTACAGGCATTTCGAGTGCAGCTCGCATTTGGCCGGTTCGATGACCGCCTCGTCGGTAGGCTTACGAGGCGGTCATCGAGCATTACGCCGCTCTGGAAAAGCTATAAAGTCATGGGTCGAAATACGAACTAGCTGGCACTGTCCGTTCGGGTCGTTGGGAGGACCACCGATCTCCCCGCCAACACGATCTGGACCTGTTAGAAACTGAACCCCAAAGCAACACCATATCTACGAGGATCCAAAGTGTAGATATTGGTAAAATTCCCCGAGGATGCGTCGGTCAAGTACAATCCTGTCACCGAGCTGCTGTCGAAAATGTTCTGAACAAATCCGCGCACGAACCAACGCTCATCCGCACTGTTCAACTGCACGATCGCGTTGGCTTGCACGAATGGCTCGATCCGGTTGACCCTGCCGTTAAAGATATTGCCGTATTGCTCACCAGTCAGCGCTACGTCCACGCGAGGAACCAGAGTCATGCCATTGTCGAAAGTGGCGGTGTACTGCACACCCATCGAAACCTTCATTTCGGGGGCCTGCGGCAACTTGTTCCCTTTTATGTTGACCTCTACGCCAGGGCTTAATACCGCAAGGCCGCTGCCCGCCGGAACGGCTCCGGCCAAGACATCGCAAATGCTGAATGCGCCGCTTGACGCAAGATTGCCGTCATTAGGAAATTCTTCGGGACCACGAAGACCCAGAGCTGCGTTCACTCCGGCCACGAATGCGTCGGCCGCGCCGGGGGCTGGCCCGGTTACGGCACAATTAGCACCGTTGCTAATATCCTTGATGATGACGGCATCAGGATCGCCGCCACCCGGGTCGCGCGGATTGGAGAAGAACTGGTCGCCGGCAACTTCCGCGTTGAGATAACTGAACGTCAAGTTGACAAGCCAATCGGGATCGGGCCGGATAACGGACTCTAGTTCCACACCCCAGATATCGGCATCGATAGTATCATTAACTGAGGTACGGGCGACGATGCGGCTAAGCTGCAACCCGCTATACTTATAGTAGAATGCAGTAGCGTTTAATTGCAGTGCGCCATTCGCAAAGGTATTTTTCGATCCGATTTCAAATGCGTCGATGGTTTCTGATCCGAAGCTTTCAGCCACATCGAAAACGGGCGAAAGGGGCGGGTTGATACCCCCGGATTTATAGCCCCTGGCATAAGATGCGTAAATCGAATTGTCAGGCGTAACTTCGTAGTCGAGCACCGCACGCCCGGTTATTTCATCGAAACCTACTTCTCTAAATTGCGTTAGCTGCTCACCTGGCGTACCAGGATCGGCATCAAAAAGACCAGAGGGACCGGTTAAGGGAGTGATCGGGCTGTCGAACGGCTCCCCGTCATTCGCGTAAGGATTGAGGAAGCTAATCAAGGTCGTGCGCGCAGTCACGTCTTTCTTGTCGTCGTTATACCGCAAACCTCCGGTGAAGGTCAGACGCTCGGTCAGGTCGACGTAGATCTCCCCGAACACACCGAAGCTCTCAAGATTAGCCTCGAGAGAATTGTTGCGGTACATGGATGTTGCGAAGTAGGATGGCGGTGCACCGCCTGCCAAAGTACCAAACGATCCCAGAATGGCACTGGCGTAGTCAAGCGCGAATGAGTTTACATAGTAACTGTTGTCGGTAGTCTTGGACTTTGCATAGATCCCTCCGAGCAGGAAATTGAATGCTCCGTCGAAATCACTGGAAAGGAGGATTTCGCCGCTCCAGGATTCGCGTTGCTCTGAAGACCTGTCGAAGGATAGCGGCGTTTCGCCGCACAATACATTACCTTCGAACGCGCCCCTGTTCCCATCATCGTTATCGGAGGTGCACAATACGCCCCCTGGGCCATTGGGGATGAGAGCCTCCACAATCGGGGTAAAATACGCCGACGAACCTGGCACGAACGCCGGTGCAGGTGCGGGGAGGCCGGTAGGCAAACCGTTGGCCGCGAAGCCGGACAACACGTTCAAGGCCGTAGCAAAGCCGGTACGATCCTGAATGCCCAGAAAGTAGTCCTGCCGGGAATCGACTTCGGTGTCCTGATAAAGACCGGTTGCAGTCAGTGTCATAGCTCCGATGCGCTGCTCGAGACGGGCCTGTAGCTGCACTTCATCGGCAAAATAGAATGGAGTATACGCCGTGTTTACCGTGCGCACATCGTCGGGCTTATCGAATCCTGCAAATGCGTCGGGGCCGTACAGGCTTCCCAATCCCAGTACTGAGGGAATTCCCTGAATAGCGAAGAACTCTTGCGAACTGAGCGTTGCGCCGACTGTGGAATTGGCATTGGTGATGTCAAAGTCGCGGCGATTGTTCAGACAACCCAGCACGCCGAGCGGGTCACGCTGGCAGGCCTGCTTTTGATTACGTAAACGGGTGTCATCTTCCCTGAAATAATATGCCATGAAGTCGAGAGTGGTATCGGCACCGGGTTCAAAACGAAGAGAACCACGAACAGCGTACATGTCTCGGTCGTCGACATCCGAATTGTCGAAAAGGTTTGTGGTGTAACCGTCGCGATTCAGAAAGAATCCGGCTACCCGAACGCCGATAGAATCGCCGATCGGGACATTGACCATCCCTTCGGCCTTGATGCTGTTGTAATTCCCATACTCGAACTCTCCGGCCGCGCCGAAAGAACCGAGGTCAGGCTTGGCTGTCACAAGGTTGACAACACCCGAGGTAGCGTTGCGGCCGAAGAGGGTGCCCTGCGGCCCCCGTAGGACCTCAATTCGCTCAAGGTCAAAATATTCTGTTTCGAACAGCCGGGTACCAAAAAGAGGGGAACCATTGATATGGATAGCCGTCGCTGCGTCACACGTCACACCAACACAAAGATCGCCGATACCACGGATGGTGAAGGACGACCCGGTGAAGTTGCCCTTCGAAAATGAGACGTTCGGGAGCGTCAATTGAAGGTCAGCAGCGTTTTCGATCTGCTGGCTTTCGAGAGCCGTAGCATCGAAGGCACTGACCGCGATCGGCACCTCTTGCAGACTTTGAGATTGGCGTTGGGCCGTAACGATGATTACGGATCCTTGGGGTTCCGCCTCATCAGTTGTGGGATCCTGCGCTAAAGCCATCTGCGGCCAAGCCAAGATGGCCGAAGTGGCGAGCACCATCGCTCTCAGTGTCATATAGCATCCCTTCCCATCTCTTCAGTGCGACGATAATTGGCTCCGCCGCTTACTGCAAAATGGGGCGACCTCGAGGGTCGCCCCTTAGTCTGTGGAGAGGAGAGGGAGAGAATTAGCCCAATCCCCGTCCATGGGCATATACATCCGCGTGATATTAGTAAAGCGCCTTATCTTTTGACCCCATGGGCCACGATCCAGATCGCACGCGGAGTGAACGTTTGCTAAAGATCAGCAATGGTTGGCGCGCTAAGCGAGTTGCTCCCGATAAAGCTTTTGCCCCAGCTGGCATCGAGACCAACGAAGCGTTCGCCGTGCCGACGGCGACAATAGTTCGGATATAGTACAAGATGAATATGGACGCCCTTTGCCCCCATCTCGCTGGCCTCTGACCAGGAACCAGCCTCTTAGTATGGGGGATCTCAGAGGCTCCAAAAGGCCAGTACCGCCCGAAGCGCAGCGACGAACGCGAGCGGCTGATCCAGCATGAGATGATGGCGTGCATCGGGCACTGCAACAATTGGTATCTTTCCCCCTCCCAGTTCCCGGATATAACGGGCGGAATCGCGATCAAAGAGCTGACTTTTCTCGCCGTACACAATCGCTTTGCGCCCGGGCGCATCGACCAGCCTCTGGCCTACTGTCAGCCATTCGTCGGGCTTGTTGCTGCGCCGGAACACTTCGGGAGAAAACTTCCATGTCCACTCCTCGCCATCGCGGCGGAGAGAGTGATAGGCCATGTAATCCATCAGGAACGGCTCACCAACTGCCTGCGGCGGCGACAGGATATACCTCTCGCGCGCCGCTTCGTAGGTCGGGTAGCGTCGCACCGGTTTGTCAGGATTACCCGACCCGGGGCTCGATCTGCCCATGGTCCAGTATTTCTCCAGCTTTTCGGGCCGCATCACCATGAGATCGCAGACAATAACGCCGGCGAAGGCATCCGGCGATTGGGAAACGGCGGTCAGCGCTGCACCCGAGCCGAAACTATGGGCGATGATCGTCGGTCTGCTTCCATCCGCAAACAAATCGAGCGCTTCGCTGATCTCGACAAATTCCTTTCCCCGCGCAGCTATATCGGCCACGCCGCGCATCTCGCTATCGCCCATACCGGCCAGATCGAACGCCACCACGTCGTAGTCTTCGGCAAGGTACGGTGCGATGAAGGCAAAGCAGCGGGCATGGGCGAGAAAACCGTGAGTCATGAGCAATTTGGGCCGGTCACGCCTGCCCCAGCGAAGATAATGCACCCGCGCGCCACCAACCTCTACGAAGCCTTCCTCACGGGGCACGCTCAGCGCCCAGGCGAACCATTCGGGTATATCCGCCCCGTCGCCGGCCCATACGGGATCAATATCTGTTGACCCGTCGTGGATTGGTTTCATTTCATTCATTTCGGCGCAGTCTCCATACCGGATAGTGTATTCCTGATAAAACCACGATAATCGTGCCGTGCGACATCGTGGCATAGATCGGCGTAACCAGATACGCTGGGGAAATTGATCAGTTGTCGGGGTTTGCCGGGAATATTGGCGCCCATGTACCACGATTCAGCCTTGGGGAAGAGCGTCATCGACCCTACTTGGGCGACCATATCGGTCCAGCTTCGCTCGGCCAGCGCATCGGCTTCGAAAAGGCCGATCCTGTTATCGCGCAGCCAGATCCGGAAATCGCAGATCCAGTCACCCTGGATTTCGGCGCTTGTCGGACCGTTGGAAAAGCCTGAAGGGCTGAGCGGGCCGTAGGCGAACAGCATGTTCGGAAATTGGGCGACGGCCATGCCCAGATAGGCTTTGATCTCACTCTTCCATGCTTCTGCCAGCGCCAGCCGACCGCGGCCGGTGATGTTCATGTCGATGAGCCCGCCACGACCGGCATCGAAGCCGGTCGCGAAGACAATGAGATCGCACGGGATCATGCCAGTGGCTGTTTCTATCCCGGCCTCGGTGACGCGAGTGATCGCGGTGTCGTTCAGATCGACCAGCGTAACATTGTCTTGTGCGAAGATCTCGTAATAATTCTGTTCGAGCGATGGTCGCTTGGTCCCGAAGGGATGTGGCGGCTCATCGGGAGCGAGCTTCTCGGCAATGGTCGGGTCGCAGATCCGCTCGCGCACCTTGTCACACCAGAACTCGTAGGCGTGGCGATTGGCGTCCTCGTTCGTCAGTATGTCAGCGAAATTATGATACCAGAAGCGCAACCCTCCTCGCTGCCACAAATCCTCGAAATGCGTAGTCCGCTCTTCCTCGGTCACAGCCAGGGCCGAGATGTCCAGCGATTGGCATTCGAAACCGCCACTTGTCGTAAGCCTTTTGTGGAAGACAGCGGGATATTCGGATTTTTCGCGAAGCTGACGATCAGCGTCCAGTTTTTCCTGCCGCATGGGAAGGGCGAGAATCGGGGTTCGCTGAAAAAGCGTCAGCTGCTCCGCGCAGCTTGCCGCCTCCTGCGCCACCTGTACGCCGCTGGCACCCGTGCCGATCAGGGCGATCCGGCGGCCGGAAAGGTCGATGCCTTCCTGCGGCCAGCGGGCGGTATGGCACCATTCGCCTTCGAAATCGCTAAGGCCCAGGATATCGGGAATGTAGGGTTTCGAGGCGAACCCCAGGGCCGGCAAGAGGAAACGCGCGCTTACTTTTCCGCCATCGTCGAGCTTCAATCGCCAGCAGGCGGTGTCTTCATCGAACGGCGCGCTTTCGACCCGTGTTTTCATTCGCATTGCCGGCCAGAGGTCGAGCGTATCGCAGACGTGGAGGAAATAGGCGCGCAGTTCTTCCCAGCCTGGAAATCGTTCGCTCCACGTCCAGCTTTTCCATACTTCCGCAATGGAAAATTCGTAAAGTGGAACCTGGGAATCGACCCGTGCTCCCGGATAGCGGTTCCAGTACCAGATTCCGCCCGGCTGCTCCGCTGCGTCTACCAGCAGAACATCGAACCCCGCCTGACGCAGCTTGTAAAGCAGGTATATTCCGCTGAACCCGGCCCCGACGATTACGACATCATAGTCAGGAGGGGGCGAATGGCTCACGAGGCCCCGGCACCCGCTTTCGCGATGTCTTTAGCCGTAGTATAATCCGCCTTGCCGTTTGACGCGCGCAAGGCGGTTTGCGTTGGGCAAATCGCCTTGGGCGTTTTGTAACCTGCCAGTTGCTGGCGCACGTGATCCTTGATCGCTTGCGCGTCGAAGTCCGCATCCTGGGTCAAATGCACCACAGCGGTCACCGCTTCGCCCCATTTTTCGTCAGGCACCCCGACGACAAGCGCGTCGGCAATGGCGGGATGGGTTTTGAGCACTTCCTCCACCTCCTCGGGGTAAACCTTTTCACCTGCGGTGTTGATGCAGACGCTGCCGCGGCCCAGCAAGGTCAGGCTTCCATCGGATTCCACCCGGCACCAGTCGCCCGGGATGGAGTAACGCACGCCATCGATCGTCCTGAAAGTCTTGGCCGACTTTTCCGGGTCCTTGTAGTATCCTGTGGGGATTGCGCCCTTGCGGGCAATAAAGCCGGGCACGCCGCTCCCCGCCTCGACCTTCCGGTCGTTCTCGTCGAATACGTCGCAAAATTCCCCGATCCCGAATTTCGCGGTGTTGGTGCCGCCCTGTGCGGTCGTCACCGACAAGCCGTAGCCCAGCCCTTCCGAAGCGCCAAAACTGTCCATGAGGATGACCTGGGGGATATGTTTGCACAGGCCCGCCTTTACCTGTTTACTCCACATGACGCCGGACGAGATGATCGAAATCAGGCTGCTCGTGTCCCAGCGCTTCGGGTGGGCGTCCAGCGCCTGCAGC
The DNA here is from genome assembly GCF_024171405.1 of Qipengyuania citrea. GTDB lineage: Bacteria > Pseudomonadota > Alphaproteobacteria > Sphingomonadales > Sphingomonadaceae > Qipengyuania > Qipengyuania profunda. The sequence continues at coordinate 2,427,896 of NZ_JALJZT010000002.1, read as the reverse complement.
ATGGGTTTGGCAAAAGCGTCACCGACAATGGCGATGCTCTGCACCTTGTGCTGGTCCACCGCATCCCACAATTCTTCCGCGTCGAAGGATGGATCGGACAGCGTGACGATGGCCCCGCCCGACATGAGCGTGCCAATAGCAGTAATGAACCCGGTTCCATGCATCAGCGGGCACGCCGGCAAAGTGATGCGCGCAAGCTCGCCCTGCTTCACCAGGGCCACCATTTCCTCCATGGTCTGGGGAACCGGACCCAGCAGCTTTTGCGCGTCGAGCTGAGCCTTGCGCATATCATCGTGTCGCCACATCACGCCCTTGGGCATGCCGGTGGTACCGCCTGTATATATGAACAGCAGGTCATCGGGAGAACGCTCGATATCGAGAGGCGCGCCGTTACCTTCTACAAGTTTTTCGTAAGGAAGCGCGAAGGAAGCGATCTGCGAAGCATCGCCGATTTCTACAAATGTATGAACCTTGGTCAACCGTTCCTTCAGTTCAAGAATGCAGTCGCGGAACTCGGAACTGTAAACAATTACCTCGCTATCGGAATCGTCGAAGATGTAGAAAACCTCCTCGGGACGGTAACGATAATTGATGTTCACGTGCGTGAGGCGGCCCTTGAAGCACGCGGCCATCAATTCCCCGTATTCGGAACGGTTGCGCATGTAGAAGGCTATCTTCGCCCCGTCGCCTGCACCTTGCGCGCGCAGATTGCGCGCCAAATTGTTCGAACGCTTCGACATTTCGGGCCAGCTAATGATCCGGTCGCCGTGAATCAGCGCCGGAGCATCTTCCGGGACCGCAGGTTCGATTGCATCAAGGATGTCGCCAAGGTTCCAGTCGATCACGTATTAATTCCTCTCTCCTTGGTGGCCACGATTTTGTCGGTAGCGTGCGCCTAATTCATCGTCTCATGCGACCTGCGTCCACCCCTGCAAGGCCGCTGCTTCGGCCCGGACCGCTTCGGGACTTCCCAGAACCTGGCGGTCGAAACCGATTCGCTTGAACCAGAAATGCAGACCTAGGAGATCGGTAAAACCCATCCCCCCATGCACCTCGGTTGAGGTTCGGGCGACAAAACGGTGGACTTCGCCCGTATGTGATTTGGCATGGCATGCCACCAGCGAAGCCTCGTCGGGCGTCGCATCGAACGCATGGGCGGCATACCAGACCAGCGAACGGCATGGTTCATGGCGGGCAGCCATTTCCGCGCACATATGCTTGACCGCCTGGAAGCTGCCGATCACTCGTCCGAACTGTTCGCGCTGCCCGGCATAGTCGACCGCTTTTTCGATCATAGCCTGGCCCGCACCGAGGCTATCGGCGGCCAGGAGCACCCGGCCGGCGTCCCGCAGGCGCCTGACTGTGGCCCCACCATCGTCCGCGAGAGCCTCGCCCGCTACGCCAGAAAACCGCAGCTCCCCTACGCTCCGGGTGCGGTCGATCGTTTTGAGAGCAACCTTCTCCAGACCCGCAGCATCGCCAGCTACGAAGTGCATACGACCGGCGGTATCGGCTACCAGAAACGCGTCGGCTTCCAGGAAGTCGAGCGCGAACAAAGCCGTTCCGTCGAGCTTTGCGCCGTCGAAGTCCACGCCTGCCCGGTCCCGGATCTCCACCGTTTCCGCGATCGCGACGGCGATTTGCGCCTCGCCCTTCGCTATCCTCGGCAGCCAGTGCGCCTTCAACTCCTCGCTACCGCCCTGTGCCAGCGCAAGGGGTGCCAGTACATGGGCACCGATAAAAGGCACCGGCGCGACGGCATAGCCGAGCTGCTCGGCCACAGCGGCGGCATCGAGCATTGTCATCCCGAGCCCGTCATGTTGCTCGGGAACCATCATTCCCCAAATGCCGATTTCGCCCAGCGCCGAACGCACGTTGTCGCTGAAGGGAACCGAGCCCTCCGCGCATTCGCGCACATGATCGAGCGGACAAGTATCAGCAAGAGTGCGGCTGATCGCGTCGCAGAGCATCTCTTGGTCTTGCGAAAGTCCGAAATCCATCAGGCGGCTCCCTTATTCTGCCCGCTTGCAACGGCCGTCGCCTGTTCGACGGCGGGAGGCGTTGCGAACTTGGGTTCGCGCGGCATTTCCAGCCCGCGTTCGGCGATGATGTTCTTCTGGATCTGGGCGGTGCCTCCACCGATGATCAGACCAAGCTGGAACATGTAGTTCCACTGCCAGGCACCGTCTTCGCGCTCGCGCTCGCTTCCGTGATAGAGTATGCCCATCTCGCCCATTGCGTCGATCGCGAGCGCGGAAATCTGATGGGCGAGCTCACAGCTCTGCAGCTTCACGACAAGTTTCGCCATGCCGCCGGCATCCCCCCTAAGGCTGTTCGACAGGATGCGCATGCCGTTGAATTTCATCGCCGCGACTTCGGCTTGCAATGCAACCAGCCGGTCACGCAGAACGGCGTTGTCCATTGCGCAACCCTGGCCGATGCGTTCTTTTTGCATCAGCCTGACCAGCGCCTGGAGCCGGTTTTCCAGTGCATCGGGGTCGCCCAGCATGCCACGTTCATGGCCCAGTGTGGCATTGGCCACGTACCACCCCTGCCCGCGCTGCCCGACGATCTGATCCAGGGGAACCCGCACGTCGGTAAAGAACGTTTCATTGAACTCGGCATGACCGGTCATGGTCTTGAGTGGTCGGACCTCGATCCCTGGTGTGTCCATCGAGAAGATCAAGTAGGAGATGCCGCCGTGCTTGGGCGCGTCCGGTTCGGTCCGAACAAGGCAAAAGATCATGTCCGCCTGCTTGGCCGTGCTGGTCCAGATCTTCTGTCCGTTGATGACAAAGTCGCCATTTTCGACGCGGGCGCTGGTCTTGAGCGCGGCGAGGTCCGATCCCGCTCCAGGTTCCGAATATCCCTGACACCAGACTATCTCGCCATTTAGGGTCGGCTCGATCCATTGCCGTTTCTGGGCTTCGGTTCCGAGTTCCAGCAGCGTGGGAACGAGCATGGAAATGCCCTGGTTCGCAAGGCCTGCGGGGATGCCAGCGCGCGAAAATTCCTCGGCAATGATCCGCGATTTCAGGATGTCCGGCTCGGCTCCGTATCCGCCGTATTCCTTGGGAATCGTACGCGCCGTGTAACCATGCAGGATCAACAGCTTTTGCCATTCGACGGCTTCGGGGGAAGGGCGCGCGGCACGGCCTTGGCCATCGGGTGCGCGGTGACCGTGGGTTTGCAGGAACTGGCGCACTTCCTCGCGAAACGCGTCATACTGGGGTCCGTAGTCGAGATCCATCTTGGTCTATCCTTCTGCGCGCGCGATCGCGACGGGTCGGAATACTGGCAGGCGAAAATCTTCGGAGATCGGCTCGAAATCCAGCGTGACCGGCAGATCGAGCTCAAGCTCGTCGAGCGCGCAATCGACCAGCCGGGTTGCCATGCGCACTCCCTCCTCCAGTTCCACCACCGCAGCGATGAAGGGAATCTCGCCGGCGAAGGCGGGATGCAGTGCCTGATGGGTCACCGTCCAGGAAAACAGCGTGCCATTGCCGGTGCTACGCTCCCACGACCATTCAGGAGAACCGCATCGGGCGCACATATAGCGCGGCAAATGCCGAAAACTGCCGCATCCTTCGCACTGCTGGAAGTAAAGGTTGCCGTCCTGACACCGGTTCCAGAATTCCTGCTCCACCGGATCCTGCGGGCGCGGCTTTGGCTTGGCTGGTGCGGCCTGCGCCGAGGGGCGCATCTTGGGCGGCAGATCTTTCTCGTCGCTCACGCAAACCTCCTCAAAATCGCTATACTGCCGTCACCCAGATCGCCCCAGCCGGTCACCAGGCCGGTCTGGGCGCCTTCGACCTGCCGCTCCCCACAATCGTGGCGCAACTGACGCACCGCCTCGACGACATGGTTCAGTCCCCAAACATGGGCCTCGCTCAGCAGGCCGCCATGGGTGTTGACGGGATAGCGCCCGCCCAGCTCGATCTGGCCATTCGCGACGAACTCTGCCTGTCCACCTGGTTCGCAATAGCCCAGGGCCTCCAGCTGAAGGAGAACCACGTAGGTGAAGCAGTCGTAGATCTGCAGAAAATCCATGTCTTCGCGATCGACCCCCGCCATTTCGAACGCGCGCGGCGCGGCGTAGCTCAGGCCGATCTTGAAGGGGTCGGGACGCGAAGGGATATCGTCGGCGGGGTAAGGATGCCCTTCAGCCGCACCGGCGATGCTCACGGGAACATGCGGCATGTCCCTGGCGCGGTCTATTCGCGAAACCACGACTGCGCATGCCCCGTCAGTCTCCAGACAGCAATCGTAGAGGCGAAAGGGTTCGGATATCCAGCGCGTGGAATGGTAGGTTTCGGCATCCAGTTCCCGGCCATAAGTGAAGGCCTGCGGATTCATCTGCGCATGGCGACGGCACGCCAGTGCAACGGCCGCCATCGCTTCCGGGCCGATATCGTAAATTCGGGAGTGCCGGGTGGCGAGCCAGGCATACATCTGCACCGGCAGGAACACGCCATACGGAATGTAATAGCCTTGGATCGTATTCGTCAGGGTGTTCATGTTCATCGGCCGCGTCGGCGGTGCGCCAGGCTTGGGCCGCAAGGCGGAATAACCGTTCCACCCGAGCGTCACCAGCACATGGTCGCATAAGCCGCTGGCAATTGCCATCGCGGCGTTCTGGAGTGCCGTGGTAGGGCTCGCCCCGCCCATGTGGACCGTAGAGGCATAGCGCAGAACTTCGATACCGAGGTTAGCCGCCATCTCTTCCGAGGTGGTGTAGATCGGCGGAGGAACCATGCCGTCGATATCCGACGGCTTCAGCCCTGCATCTGCTATGGCTTTGCGCGATGCTTCCAGCATCATGTCGACCGCGGTTTTCTCGGTGCCTTTCACGAAAGCGGTTTCGCCCACTCCGGTGATGGCCGATTTGTCGCTTAAGCTCATGCCTGCCTGACCGCCTGGTAATCGCGTTCGAGCTGTTCGGAAAGAGCGCGCACCCTCTGATAGGTCTCCGGCGGACGCAGTCGCAACTCGCGGCGGACATCCTCCAACGGACGATCGAGATTTTCTTCCCAGTAGAAGGTGGTCAGATCGGCTGCAGCCCGGCCCCGGCGCCACGCTTCAAATGCAGCGCGCGCCACTGGCAACTGGGCAGCTTCCAGTTTCATCTTGGGAATGCCGACGCCCAAGATGAAAGCGATCCCGTGATTATAGAATTGCGCGTTTCCGAAGGACAGCACGCACAATTCGCCCAGTGCGTCCCTGCCGTATCCGGCGACGTCATGAAACAGGTCATGCGAATCGCGAAGGCGCCGACGATAGAGGGAAACATCGGGGTCGCCGAGGTCCTCCAGACCTCCGGCCTCGCTGGCTTCCGCCAGACCTTCTGCTGTCAGACCCTCCCCGTAAACAAAATCGAGGTAGGCTCGGCCAAGCGTGCCAGACGCACAGGTCGCAAGGCGTTTGCGATCGCACAAGGTTTCAAGTAGGTCGGCCCGGTCGGAAGCGATACGCCGCCCATCGCTCGACTTCATGAAGCGATTGAAATTCCGATAATAGGAATTGCCCGACAATGCCTTGACGATACGGAACACCTGCGCCGTATCCTCCTTGTCGGCAATCAACTGCCTCATTGCCCCAGCGCTCTGAGAGGCTCTACGGGGCGGCGCAATTCATGACCTTTGGCGTAAGCCATCTTCTTGCCTCCTGCGCTTCACTTGTAGATACCAGCGGACGCCAACGCCTTCTCGGCTCCATCGACCAGGTCGCGCATCACTTCGGCGGCAGGCCGGATCGAATCGATCAGGCCGATGCCTTGCCCCGCGAAGCCGGGGATGACATCCTTGCGCTCTGCCTTGATCCCGGAGGCCATGACCGGGCCGGAGATCATCGACTGATAGGGCATCGGCAGAGGCTCCTTTCCGGCCTGCACCCAGGCGTCGGCCCATTTGTTACGGATCATGCGCGCCGGTTTGCCGGTAAGCGATCGACTAACGACCGTATCGGCATCGCCGCTTTCGGTGATCGCCTCTTTCTGGAAGCGCTCGATGCCCGCTTCCTCGGTCGCGAGAAATGCCGTGCCGACCCACGCGCCCTCTGCCCCCAGCATCATCGCAGCGGCAACACCCCGGCCATCCGAGATACCGCCGGCCCCAAGGACAGGAACACGATCGCCAACGGCGTCGACCACCTGGGGAATCAAGGAAATAGTCCCGATCGGCGAGTTGTGACCTCCGCCATCGTGCCCTTGCGCGACGATCATGTCGATGCCCGACCCGACGACCTGTTCGGCGTGCTTGACCTTGCCGATCACCGCCATGACCTTGGTGCCATTGGCATGGAGCCGATCCATCCACGGTTCAGGATTGCCAAGGCCGGCAGCATAAACCGGCACCTTTTCCTCGATCACCACTTCCATCTGCGCCTCAAAGAATTCCTTCGAGAACAACTGCGGGCCGCCCTTGCCCATTTCAGGCGCGCCCGCCGCCCGCATGGCGGCGGCAGCATCGACCTCCGGAAGCTCTTCACGATCCATGAAGTCGCGCGCGAACTGCTGATATTCACCCATCAGATCCATGGGATTTTGGGGTGCAGCACCGCTTTGAGGGGCAGAGCCGCGCCTGACCGACGCGGGGAGCAGCGTATCGACACCGAAAGGTTTGTCGGTCAATTCCCGGGTCTGGCGAATCCAGTCACGCAACTGATCGGGCGAACACGCCGCGGCACCCAGGACCCCGAGCCCGCCGGCATTCGAAACCGCAGCCGCCAGCGCCGGAACGCTCGCTCCGCCCATCCCGGCAAGCAGGATCGGGTACCGGATCCCCAGCATTTCGCATATTCGGCTCTTCAACGCCATTCTTCCTCTCCAGCCACTTGCCTAAACGCACACTCAAACTATTGAAAATTCTACAGCTGCCCCCACCGCACCCGCTGCGAGACCAGCTCGGGGCTGCGCTCCGAAAGATAGACGGCAGAGCCGGCCACCAACCGGCTCATTGCTTGACGGGCCGCGGCGCTGTCGCCAGTCCGCACTGCCTCGAGCACCCGCACCAGAAACTTCATCTGCACCGCCCGTTCCTGTGCCGAATATCCCAGCGAATGGGAAAACTCGCGGGTCAACAGATGCATCGCAGAGGTCAGCAAACCGAACAGCGGATTGCCGCTCGCCCAACCCAACAAGTCGTGAAATCTGCGATTAAGTTCCTCGAATTGATCAGAGGCTTCATGATGCCTCAATTCCGCCAGACACCCTGCCAACGCGCTGAGATCAGCGGTAGTTGCACGCTGGGCTGCATACCCTGCGACATCGGGAGCAATTGCTTCGCGCAATTCAAGCAAACCACGCAAATCGGCTTCCATGAAATGCAGAATCAATGACAAACTGCTTGCAAAATCGCCGGTCTGCGGACGGGCTACGACGGGACCTCCACCACGGCCGAGCTGGAGATGGATGACCCCTTGCAATTCCAGGAACCGCAAAGCCTCCCGCAAAGTTGCGCGCGCAACCTCGTAACGCGCGAGCATTTCATCCTCGCGCGGAAGCCTGTCACCCGGGTTATGGCGACCCGCCTCGATGTCCCGCACGATGCTTTGCGCAAGAGAAAGGGCACGCTTGGCCTTCTTCACCGCTGACATCCGCCACTCATCAGCACACCCGCACCTCTCGAATAAAAAGTATAAGGATATTAGCAAACCTTCGTTGGATCGGCACACTATCCGATGGGATTGGTGTCTGCAAGGGACTAAAAGAGTATACGATTTATTGACTGCACGAGATGTCTCCCTTAAGGATGACTGAAGGCCGATCAGGCCTGAGATGTAGAAGGAATAGTTCTTATGGACAGCCAGATCGCCGAGCCGGATGCCGCGGCGAGGATCGCGTCAATTCCGATCGAGGAAATCGACGTGGCCCGGCCAAGCCTGTTTCAGAACGATACCATCGGTCTATTTTTTGACAGGTTGCGCGCCGAAGAACCTGTCCACTACTGCCGCGAGAGCTATGTCGGCCCTTACTGGTCCATTACCAAGTTCGACGACATCATGGCGGTGGACACCAATCATAAGGTCTTCTCTTCGGAAGCGAAGCTAGGCGGAATTGCAATCCAGGACATGCATTCGGTGGAAGGCGCGCTCGAACTTGAAATGTTCATAGCGATGGACCCGCCCAAGCACGATCAGCAGCGCAAGGCGGTGACTCCGGCAGTGGCTCCGTCCAACCTGCAACTGCTCGAGCCGATCATCCGCAAGCGCGCGGGAGAGATTCTCGATGAACTCCCGATTGGCGAAGATTTCGACTGGGTGGATAAGGTTGCGATCGAGTTGACGACGATGACGCTGGCAACCTTGTTTGATTTCCCTTGGGAGGAGCGGCGCAAGCTGACGCGCTGGTCCGATGTAGCAACTGCGGCACCTGAAACCGGGATCGTCGAATCCTACGAGGCGCGGCGCGAAGAACTCATCGGTTGCGCGATGTATTTCAAGACTCTGTGGGACGAACGGATAAACGAGGAGCCGAAGAACGACCTCATCTCGATGATGGCTCATTCTCCCGCCACGCGCGACATGCCGTTCCTCGAGTTTCTCGGCAATCTTATGCTGCTGATCGTCGGTGGAAACGACACAACACGCAATTCCATCAGCGGCGGCGTGCTCGCCTTGAACCAAAGCCCGGACGAGTACGCGAAACTCGACGCGGATCCTTCGCTCATTAGCAAAATGGTTCCGGAAATCATCCGTTGGCAGACCCCCCTCACTCATATGCGCCGCACCGCGCTGGAAGATTGGGAGATCGGCGGCAAACAGATCAAGAAGGGCGACAAGGTGGTGATGTGGTACCTGTCAGGCAACCGCGACGAGAGTGCTATCGAGCGCGCGGACCAGTTCATCATCGACCGCAAAAATCCGCGCCATCACCTCTCATTCGGCTATGGCATTCACCGCTGCATGGGAAACCGGCTCGCGGAACTGCAGCTGCGGATCATCTGGGAAGAAATTCACAAGCGCTTTTCCCGGGTCGAGGTTACAGGTGAACCAGAGCGTCTTTTTTCAAACCTCGTCCGCGGAATCACCAGGCTGCCGGTGCGGCTCCGCGCCCGCTGACTCTCGAGATCGAAATGCGGAGTTCAAGATGATCAAAATTACGTTCGTGGCTAGCGATGGTGAGCGACGGGAGGTCGAAATAGAAGAAGGCGAGACAGCCAGGGAAGCGGCGCTATACAATGACGTGCCGGGTATCGATGGCGATTGCGGAGGGGTATGTGCTTGCGCGACCTGTCATGTGCATGTCGATCCCGAATGGATCGACAAGGTGGGTCGGCTTATGCATGATGGAATGGAGGCCGACCTCTTGCAGTTCGCCGAAGGCACCACTGAATACAGTCGCCTTGCCTGTCAGATTCCGATGAAGCCGATGCTGGATGGATTGGTTCTTCACCTACCCGAACAACAATACTGACGGAGGGATCCTCGTCCCCGTAGCCTACATTCTTATCTGTCTTTCCTTGATTCTTCGAGAAAACACCCATGGCCACACAAATCGAGCCCGCAACCCAGACCGACGAAGACGCCTTCCGCGCGGAAGTGCAGCAGTTTCTGGCGGACAATTTTCCCGCCGAACTCAAGGGCCAGTCGAACGCGCTGGCCGGCGTGGACGGCCCCACCAATGAAACGCCGGCGCAGACCAAGTGGCGCGAAGCCGTGGGCGCGCGCGGCTGGGGCACCCCCACCTGGCCGAAGGAATACGGCGGCGGCGGCCTCACCAAGGCGCAGGCCAAGATCATCGACCAGGAATTCGCCAAGGCGGGTGCCTACAACCCGATCGGCGGCATGGGCGTCATGATGTTCGGCCCGACGCTGCTCGAATACGGCAACGAGGCACAGAAGCAGGAGCATATTCCGCCGATCTGCCGCGGCGAAATCCGCTGGTGCCAGGGCTATTCGGAACCCAATGCCGGCTCTGACCTCGCGAACCTCCAGACCTTTGCCGAGGACAAGGGCGACCACTACCTTGTCAACGGCCAGAAGACCTGGACCAGCGGCGGCCAATGGGCCGACAAGTGCTTTGCAATTGTACGAACCGACAAGAGCGACAAGCACAAGGGCATCAGCTTCATGCTGATCGACATGGACACGCCCGGCGTCGAAGTCCGCCCGATCACCATGATCAGCGGGACCAGCCCGTTCTGCGAAACCTTTTTCACCGACGTGAAGGTCCCGAAGGAAAACCTCGTCGGCGAGGAAGGCCAGGGCTGGACCATCGGCAAGCGCCTTCTGCAGCACGAGCGCACCAACATCTCGGGCGGCGGCAGCCTCGCCCGACTCATGGGCCAGAGCCTTGGCGATATCGCCAAGAAGTACCAGCCGACGGGCGCCGACGGCGAACTCGCCGATGCGGTGCTGCGCGACAAGATCGCTGATTTCGAAATCCGCTGGAACAGCTTCCTGCTCACCGCGCGCCGCGCGATGGAAGAGAGCAAGGCAGCTGGCGGCGTCTCCGAAATCAGCTCTGTGCTCAAGAAGCTCGGCACCAAGCTGAGCCAGGAACGCAGCGAATTGCTGATCGAAATCCGCGGGTTGCAGGGCCTCGGCTGGGAAGGCGACGGCTTTTCGGACGGCGAGCTCGGGGCCGTGCGCGCGTGGCTCTTCGGCAAGGCGACCACCATCTATGGCGGCTCGACCGAAATCCAGAACAACATCATCGCCAAGCGCGTGCTCGGCATGCTCGACCACCAGTAAGAGAGGGGAGCAAGGACAATGGCCGTTCTCAACGAAGAACAGGAAATGCTGCGAGATATGGCGCGCGAATGGACCGTCAACGAAAGCCCGGTCACCGAATTCCGCAAGGTCCGCGCCAGCGGCGAGCCCGAAGCCTTCAACCGCGACGCCTATGCGACGATGGCGCAGATGGGCTGGGCCGGGGTCATCATCCCCGAAGAGCATGGCGGGTCGGACTTCGGCTTCCTGTCCGCGGGCCTCGTCGTCGAGGAACTCGGCAAGACGCTCACCGCCAGCCCGCTGGTGATGAACACCGTCGCCGCCTCGGCGATCGTTCTTGGCGGCAGCGACGAGCAGAAGGCCAGGTGGCTGCCCAGGCTGGCGAGCGGCGAGGCCATCGCCACCCTCGCCGTCGACGAAGGGCCGAGCCACGATCCTGCGAAGATCGAGACCAGTGTGTCCGACGGCAAGCTGAGCGGCACCAAGGCCTTCGTCCATGAAGCGCATGGTGCGGACCTGTTCGTCGTCGCGGCGAAGGACGGGCTTTACCTGGTCGAGAAAGGCGACGGCGTCGCGCTCACCACCCGCAAGCTGACCGACCAGCGCAGCCATGCCGACGTCACCTTCGACGGCGCGGCGGCGGAGAAGCTCGCCAATGGCGGCGACAACCTGCTCGATGACGTGCTCGACCGCGCGCGCGTGCTCACCGCAGCCGAAATGCTCGGCATGGCGCAGCAAGTGTTCGACGACACGCTCGACTATCTGAAGCAGCGCGTGCAGTTCAACCAGGTGCTGGCGAGCTTCCAGGCGCTGCAACACCGCATGGCGGACCTCTTCGCCGATCTCGCCCAGATGCGCAGCGCGGTCGAGGCGGGCCTGCAAGCCGTCGATGCCGGCTTCGGCGTGGCGCGCGCGGCGACCATCGCCAAGGCGGAAGCCAACCGCGTTATGCACACCATGGCAAACGAGGGCATCCAGCTGCACGGCGGGATCGGCATGACCGATGAGTACGACGTCGGCTTCTATCTCAAGCGCGCCCGCGTGCTGGAGCAGAGCTTCGGTTCGTCGAGCTGGTTAAAGGACCGATTTTCCAAGCTTTCTGGCTACTAGAAACCTGCATGTAGTGACCTGCATGGCATTTTTGCCACATGCTTGTCGACAATGTGAAATAATCCGTCAATTCATCTACCAATTCTTGAAATGAAACGCGCTTATCGGCATCGTTTCTAACATCGACTAGTGCCTAGGATGGGGCACATTCTTAGAGGAGAGGCACATGAAAAGATTTCCATCACGCCACCATTGCGCCCTTGGTGCATTGGCAGCGGCACTTGCCTTCACACCGACAGCCGCCTTCGCCCAGGATGTTGGCGAACCCGATGCGGATCTGGTTGAAGGGGCCGATGTCGAAGACCAAAACGTAATCATTGTTACCGCGCAAGGGCGATCGCAGGTCTTGGCGGATGTTCCAGTCGCCGTGTCAGCTGTTTCCGGAGAAACCCTCCAGAATTCGGGCGCCAGCGACATACGTGAGCTGAACCAGGTTGCACCGTCCCTGCTGGTGTCTTCCACCGGCAACGAAGCTAACGGTTCCGCGCGTATTCGCGGTATCGGCACGGTCGGCGACAACCCTGGTCTGGAAAGTTCGGTCGCGGTTTTTGTCGATGGAGTCTATCGCTCTCGTTCGGGAAGCGCCCTGAGTGAGCTCGGCCCTATCGACAGGGTCGAAATCCTTCGCGGTCCCCAAGGTACTCTGGGCGGGCGGAACTCATCGGCAGGCCTGATCAATATCTACACCGCACCGCCCGAGTTCGATTTCAGCGCATACGGGGCCTTCACTTATGGCAACTATGATGCGATCCGCGTCGAAGGTGGCATAAACGCTCCGCTTGGCGACACCGTAGCTGCGCGTGTGGACGGCGTGTATTTTGAGCGCGACGGCTTCTACAACGATATTACCAACGGCGGGACGATCAACAATCGCGATCGTTATCTGGTCCGCGGTCAGCTCCTGTTCGAACCCAATGACGACCTGTCCATTCGCCTTGTCGGGGATTATTCCAAAAAGGACGAAGCGTGCTGTGCCGCGACGTTCGTCCAGCCCGAGTTTGCTCCGCTTGCACGGATCAGCGCTGGATTTGATCCCTTTACGAGGCCATCGGATGGGGCCGCCCTGACGAGTACCGCAAATCCGATCGTTCCCGTGTTGCTTGCGCTTGGGCAGGATCCGCGTGCCCTCACCCAGGATACATTCAACCGCGACCTGTACCCTACGCCGGGCAGAAGCTATGAAGGCGAAACCGAAGACTACGGTATTTCGGCTGAGATCAATTGGGATTTCGGGAACGTCACGTTGACGTCTATCACGGGCTACCGTGAATATGCCAACAGCCAGGGATCTGACACCGATTACACTACTGTCGATATTCTCTACCGCGCTCCGACCGAGAATGCTCTTGCTCGAGACTTTGAAACATTCACTCAGGAACTGCGCCTTACCGGTGAGGCCTTCGATGGCAAACTCGATTGGTTGATCGGCGCGTATTACGCCAATGAAGAACTGCAGGTGCGTGACAATCTGCGGTTCGGCACCCAGTACGGCAATTTCGTAGCGTGCCGCATCGCTATCGCGATCAACCCGGCTTTGGTCAATCCGGGGGCTTCCAATTGCCTGGGTGCCAACGTGGCGGCATTGGACGGTACGCTGACCGGAAGCCCGGCATTCGGCGCTGCAACCCCGGCGATCCTCGCAGGTATCAACAACCTTGCAAGCATCAGCGATTTGGGAACGGTCAGCGAGGTCTACAATCAGACGAGTGAGAACTTCGCGTTCTTCACGCATAATATCTTTGCGATCACGGATACGCTCGATTTGACGCTGGGGCTTCGTTATACAAACGAAACCAAGGACTTCGACGCAACTTTCCGCAACGACAACACGGTTTGTCCGACAAACCGCAATCTGCTCGGAGGCTTTCTGGGTGTTCCGACTTTGGCACCTCTGGCCGGTGGTATCATCAGCCTTTCCTGCCAAGGCAATTCGACATCGGAGCTCGATGGAGTTTCTCTCGAAGACTCGCGCGAAGAAGAGGAGTTTACCGGCACGGCTATCCTGAGCTGGAAGCCAACTCCCGATCTGCTAGTCTACGGTTCGTATTCACGCGGCTACAAGGCGGGCGGTTTCAACCTCGACAGGTCTGCACTGTCAAATCCGCTTGCGTTCGATCCGGCCAATATCTCGGCAGCCGCGCTGCAGTTCGATGAAGAAACAGTCGATGCATATGAGATCGGCCTCAAATACTCGACACGCGAGTTCGGGGTTAGCATTGCAGGCTTCCGGCAAGAGTTCAGTAACTTCCAGTTGAACACGTTCAATGGGGCGTTCTACATTGTGCAGACGGTCAATAGTTGCGATAGCGATCTCGGCGGGGCCGACAGAGACGCAAGCGCGACAACCGGTGCATGCTCTTCCGATGAAGTTGCACCAGGTGTGATCGCTCAAGGTGTCGAGATCGAAACCTATCTACGGCCCGCTCGTGATTTGGATATTACCCTTGGCGTCACCTATTCTGATACGAGCTTTGAAGACAATCTTATCGGGGACGATACCGGGGCACCGCTCGACCCCGCACTACGCTTGCTGCCAGGCGACAACCTGTCGAATGCACCAGAGATCGTGGCAACATCGTCGCTTACGTGGACGCCGCCAATCGGCGACAGTGGGCTCGAAGGCCTGGTCTTCGTGAACGCTCGTATGGCTGGTGATTACAACACCGGCTCCGACCTGCTCTTCAGCAAGGAACAGGACAGCTTCGTCGTAGTGAACGGGCGTGTGGGTCTGACCAATATTGCGGATCGCTTCGCGATCGAGGGATGGGTCAATAATTTGTTTGACGTTGGGTATACGCAGGTGGCCTTCAACACGCCTTTCGTGGCTCCGCAACAAACGTTCTCCGCTTTTCTTGCGGAACCGCGGACTTACGGCATCACCGTGCGCGGCAAGTTTTAAACTTACTCGCTAATTGCAAGAGGGTTCGGCGTTTCGCTGTGTCGAGCCCTCTTTTTCGAACTTTTATTTGCTCACGACTAGGTGGCGTCCGAACAAAAGTTCCGTGTGCTCAATATCGTCGATGATGTGATAGGGAGAGGCCGGCAGCGGTGTTCGCTGCATGAATCCCTCTTCGCTGGGCTACCAGCCGCCGGCCCCACAAACAATCTTGCCTCGTCCTGCCATGCTGCCTTACGCTGCGCTCCAGGCCGCCCAGCAGGGCGACCCCAACCGCCGGAACTCTAACTTAACCGGTGGACCACCCTGATGGGGCAGGTCAGGTGGAAGACTACAACCGAGAGAGACCGCCCTCATCCCTTGGCTACGCGACACCGGCGGCGTTCGCCGCCGAACTAGATAAGCAATGGCCTGCTTCGCCACGCCCTACGGGCTCCGCTGCGCAGCCCATTGCTTCAACCGCGCTCATACGCATCAACGCAGCTCGGCTCTAATCCCGGCTGGGGGGAAGATCAGGGGGTCACGTCACTCATTGGAAGGCGGCTATCGCGACGCAATTCGCTCTGAAAGTCGTGGGACTATTTTGCAGGTCTTCGAGGAACAGACCTGCTAATTTTCGCCCTGCAGTTAGTTCCATTAGGATAACGCTGTTAGCATACGTAGGCACCGCGGCCGCTAGCCAAAAGGTTGCCAGTAGGACCGTATACACGTGTTTCAGCGACCGAGATATTTTTACCGATCTTGATTATTTTGCCCGATGCTACGAGTGGTCCCGAGGTTGCCGGGCGGTGGTAGTCGACCCTCAGATCGGCGGTCGCCTTGGCCCCTGTACCTTGCGACAATAAGGTGTAGAGCCCGGTTAAATCGATCAGAGAGGCGAGCACGCCGCCATGCGCTGAACCGATTGCCGGGTTTGACACGATCTCGTCGCGCCAAGGCATCTCCAGTTCAAGCTGCTCGTTCGAGCATGACCGTAAAGTGAGGCCAAGCCACCGGTGAAACGGGGCAATCTGCAGGATCTCTTCGAGGCGCTTAGGATCGATCCTTGTCAGATTATCGGTCATGTAACGGCTCCCTGCGGACTGTGATTACGCTTGAGAAAATCGAGTATCGCTGCCGAAAAGGCATCGTTGGCATCGCCAACCACCATATGTGTTGCCTCTGCGATGTCGGTGTATTCAGCGTGTGGAACAAGTTCGAGCAATTGCGCGACCGCGTCTTCGGAAACCAGATCGCTCGATCCGCCGCGAATAATATGCAATGGCAGCGAAAGCCTGCTGGCTGCATCGTTCAGCGCATCAAACTGGCGTTCCTGATGAGCCGGATCGCTTCGCTTGGCTAGTGTGATGTTGCGGATAAAGGCCGGATCCCAATGCCAGTAGTAGCGGCCGTCTTCCTTCTCTCGCAGATAGCGCCGTAAGCCCTTGCCGGCTCCGCGCTTGCGGCGATGTGGCATGTAGCGCGCGATGACCTCTGCCGCTTCGTCCGGTGAAGAGAAACCGGTCTCCACGTGCTCCTCCATAAAGCCGACTACGCGCATAACGCCCCCCGTCTCCATACGCGGCGCGATGTCGACGAGAGTGAGCGACGCGAAGCGGCCCGGCGCAAGGTGTCCTTCGGCGATCAGTCCGGCCAACCCGCCAAGGGAGGCCCCGACGAGCGCTGGCTTGCGGTCCATTTTTGAAGCGATCGCAACGAGATCTGAAGCGAAGTCGCGCGTTTCGTAAGCGCCCTCGGCAGACCATTCGCTGTCGCCATGACCGCGCATATCAATTGCGATCGGACGAAATCCCGCATTGGCGAGATCGGCTGTGACACGTTTCCATGCGTGACGGGTCTGGCCGCCCCCATGCGCGAGCAAGACCGGTAAAGCATCGGCATTTCCGGTCGCTTCGGCTGCTATGGAGATGCCACCATTTCCCCCGATATGGAAAGTTTGCGACTGCATACCGCAACCTCATATTGTAAATCGATTTACAGTAAACGGCTTTATTTCCTGATCCGCTATGGTAGGTTGCCCTAGATGGCTGCCATGACGGGCTATGACGCGGATACAAAGGGGGGCAAGTTCCCTCACCGATACCGATCGGCTGTTCTTTCTTATGGAGGAAGTGACCCGGCGTTTGCGCAGGACCGCCGATTCTTCGGTTGAACAATTCGGGCTCACGCGGACGCAATGGAGTATATTGGCTTATCTTTCGGAGCCCAGGCATGACCCAGACAGAGCTGGCTCGGGAACTGAAGCTAGAGCGCGCTAGCATCGGCCAGACTATTGATCGCCTGGAAGAACTTGAGCTGGTGGAAAGACGCAGGCGCGAAGAACGACAGGCGCGTTTGGCGGGTTCATTTACGCCCTGCCGCAATCGAGCTACTTCCCAAGATGCGAGTAGAAGCTGATGCAATGTATGCTCGCTTGCTCGGGGGGATCCGTTTTGGGGAACTGGAGCGCTTACGCGGATCGCTGGCTAGGATGCATGACAATCTGGGCAGCGAGCCATAATCACTCGAAATCGAGCCCATGCCCCGCGTTCACGCCCGCGTTTGCCCTTCAGGGGGTCTGATGCTCAGATGAGGGACGCCGAGCGCATGCGATCATAACATCCCGGCAGTCGTGGCAGGCGAGGTGGCCGGAGCCCCCGCACTCACCCAGCGCAGTTCGGTTCCTTATCAGCTTGAGCGACCATCGGATTCAGTTTCTGCTGTAGCGTGAAATCAGCGAGTGTTTGCATGGCGGCACTGCTAGCGAATATGGTTGACGCTGAGCTTGAACACGCCAGGCATGCGCGAGCCTTCCAAGATAGCGCTATGGATAAGCATATGCCGAAAGATGAGATACGTGATTACGCCCCCAACGAAAAGGATGACATCCTTTATTTGCTAGAAGAGGTGAACAGGACCGCTCGGCGGACCTTCGACGCTCTGATCGTGGGGCTCGACCTCAATCAAACACAATGGCGGATCATCGCGTCCTTGTTGCGAGAACCTACGCTAACACAGACCGAGATTTCTCGCCTGCTCGAGCTTGAATCGGCGACGATAGGACAGGCTGTCGCAGTTTTGGTTGAAAAAGGTTTGATCGAGCGAGAGCGGGCGGCGCACGATCGAAGGGTTTGGAACCTCCACCTCACCGAGCAAGTAAGAACCATCTGGCCGGAACTGCGCGAAGCGGCTGATCGACTCCACGAAATTCTCTGGAAGGGAATGTCTGCGCCTCAAATCGACCTCCTGCGTACGATGCTTCGAAAAGTTGCGGAGAATCAGAAGCAGGCTGACACTTGCGAAGAAAGCCGATGAAGCATGATCTGGAAAACAGTGTCGGTGAACTGACGCGGCTAGCAGAACTCGGTCAGATTTTCGCCCGGCACGGTCTGAAAAATCTCGGAAGCTTGCTTGGCTTTATGCCGGTTTCGGAGAATGAGCCAGATACCGAGGACTTGCGTCCTGCATCGGTGGTGGCGCTGTTGCGCGATGTCGGCCCTGTCGGAATAAAGCTTGGCCAGCTCCTGGCGACCAGAAGCGATCTGTTTACACAACCCTGGATTTCCGCGTTCGGCACTCTCCACGACCAGGTGGAACCGCTGCCGTTCGATAAGATCGAACCGGTGATTGTATCGGCTTGGGGCAGCGACTGGGAACGTGAATTCGCCGCTTTCGAGAGAAACCCGATCGCCTCAGCCTCTATCGCGCAGACTTATGTCGCAACCCTGCTGGACGGAAGCGAGACTATCGTGAAAATCCGCCGACCCGGCATGGCGTCCAGGATCGAGGCGGACATGAGGCTGTTGACACGGCTCGCGGGCCTCGCCGAGCGTCGGTCAAGCGACATTGCTCGCTATCGACCCGTGGAATTCCTTCAGACATTCGCCAAGAATTTAGCGCGGGAGATGGACCTGGCGGCAGAAGCACGTGCCTGTGAAAGGATTGGCGGTTATCTGGAGATGCTTGGGGTGAAGACGCCCGCGATCCACTGGGAACTCACAGGCTTGACGATCAATGTGCAGGAAGCCCTGGGCGGAAAGCCCGCGTCGCGGCACCCGGCAACTGATCCGGCAGGGAATGCCCAGTTCGCGAAGCGCTATGCCGATGCAGTGCTACGGATGATCCTTCTCAATGGAGAGTTTCATGGCGACCCGCATCCCGGCAACGTCTTCTGGATGGAAGGGAACCAGGTAGGCTTCATCGATTTCGGCTCGGTCGGCTTTCTCAGCGGCGCGCGGCGTCAGGAAATCGTCCGACTGATTTTCGCTATCGCGAACGGACAGATAGACAAGTTGGCCGATCTGCTGCTCGACTGGGCAGGCAATCCACTCGTGGATCGCGCGCAATTGGTGATGGACCTGGATGAGCTGATCGCGGAATTTAGCGGCACAGCTCTTGCCGGGATAGAATTCGCGGCAATTTTCGATCGGGTTTTCGGATTGTTGCGCGATTATCGCCTCGTATTGCCGCCCGACCTCGCTATTTTGCTGCGCACCCTGCTGACCGCAGAGGGCTTCGTTCGCTCTTTGGCGCCGGACTACAATATCGCCGAAGAAACGAAGCCGATCGTGATGCAATTGTTTGCCGAGCGATTTTCGATCGGAGCCGCGCGGGATCATTTGGCCAAGGTCCGCAGTGGCCTGCTTGATTTCTCGGCATCGCTGCCCGAGCTAATCGATAACGTTGCCTCGGTCGCTCGATCAGGTACGATTCAGGTATCCATCGACCCAGCCAGTCTGAACCATCTGACGCGGGAAGAGGACCGCAGCACCCCCGTCAAGGGTCCGGTGGTGGCAGCGTTGATCATCTCTGCCGCATTGCTGGCCGACCAATCGTTGTTACTGGCAGGAATTGTTCTGGCTTTCGCGGGAATAGCACTCATTCCTAGATGGAACTGATAAGACCACACACAATGAACGCTTAGACCACGGCCGCCCGGCACCGATATTGGCTACATCAAGGGAGAAGAGTGGAAATGACCGAACAGAAACCTGCCGAAGCGGTGCCTGCCGCCACCATGCTGCTGACCTGCCCCATCAGGGTGGTCCACCGGTTAAGTTAGAGTTCCGGCGGTTGGGGTCGCCCTGCTGGGCGGCCTGGAGCGCAGCGTAAGGCAGCATGGCAGGACGAGGCAAGATCGTTTGTGGGGCCGGCGGCTGGTAGCCCAGCGAAGAGTGTGGCCGGACGGTGTTGTAGTGGATACGCCAGCGCTCGATCAGGATGATTGCCTCCTTCAGAGTGTAGAAGATCTCCCCGTTGAGAAGCTCATCCCTGAGCTTGCCGTTGAAGGATTCGTTGTAGCCATTCTCCCATGGTGATCCGGGTTCGATGTAGAGAGTCTTCACACCAATCCGCCAGAGCCAGTCGCGCACGGCATGAGAAGTGAACTCAGCGCCATTATCGCTACGGATGTGATCAGGCGGACCATGGCGTTGGAACAGCTCGGTCAGCACGGCCAGGACATCATCGCTCTTGAGCTTGCGCTGGACATGGATCGCCAGGCACTGGCGGCTGTACTCGTCGATCACGGTAAGCATGCGGAAGGCCTTGCCGTCATGGGTGCGATCCATGACGAAGTCGTAGCTCCACACATGGCCACTATATTGCGGACGCAGCCTCACGCATGATCCATCGTTGAACCACAGACGCCCGCGCTTTGGCTGTCTCTGCGGAACCTTGAGCCCTTCACGGCGCCAGATCCGCTCGACCCGCTTGGCGTTCACCAACCAACTTTCATTGCGCAGCAGCGCCGTGATCCGGCGATAGCCGTAGCGACCATATTGCTGGGCCAGCCGGATGATTGCAGCTGTCAGCGGCTTCTCGTCGGCTGGTGGTGCGGGCAGCTTGCGCTGGGTCGAGCGGTGCTGGGCAACGACCCGGCAGGCACGGCGCTGGCAGATATCCAATGCCTCCTGCACATGGTCGATGGCCAGCCGACGCCGTGAAGGGCTCAGTACTTTCCCTCGACAACCTCCTTCAGGATCAGCGCATCGAGCGTAAGATCAGACACCGCCTTCCTGAGCCGCTGGTTCTCCTTCTTGAGATCCTTCAATCGCCGAGCCTGGCTGACCTTCAGCCCACCGTACTCGCGTCGCCAGCGATAGTAACTCTGCTCCGAAATCCCCAGCGATCGGCTGATCTCCCCGATCTTCTCTCCGTGCGAGAGCCGAACTTCGGCCTCACGCAGTATCCCGATAATCTGTTCCGGCGTGTATCTCTTCCGTGCCATTCATCAGCCCCTTTCAAGCCGTAAATAGCCGAAATCCTAACTCTCAAAACGGACCACTTTTCGGGGGGAAGGTCACCTCTGGCCGATGGGAAGGACGCTGACAGGCTGGAAACCGCAGTTGGGCGGTTGGGGCTTGATCGACCTTAGAAACGCGCAATCGGTCGATCCGTTTTCCCTGGCCTCAGATGAACTCATTGAGGTTACCGACTGGGAACTACTTGATTTTGCAGTTCAAGTTGTCAAGCAATGGCTCCAAAGGAAGGGTTTCGAGATCATGTCCACTCACTCAAATCCCAACGTCGATCCGAACATCTGATTTGTCGGAGACAATGGACCCGAGTGGGTAATCGTACGAGCAGCGCGATATCCAGAAAAGGTGGCTCAGATCCCGAGCAACGTAGAGGCCATCGCTAAGCAATGCGAAGCTCTCAGTCACTTGGGGAATTTCGCATCTTTTGGCTTTGCGTTGGCGGAAAACGTTGAAAGGCCCATCTGGCGGGGACACGCTGCCGATGTCCAATTCGAAGGCATTAAGCCGATCTGATCCGGAAGCTCTCATTGCTCCACGCAGGTGTGCGATCTCTTGAAGAATCATGCGGCCATATTCGTGCTCGGCGGTCGCTTTTGGGGTGTAATATAGCCGCCGCTCTGCGCCAAAACACCAGACGTCCAGACCGGTAACGGCGTGGGCTGTAGACTGGAGTTCGTTCGACCTGAGGCCGGTCGGATTACGACTTCTTACCAGTCGTCGAAACTTTGAATTTTGCTCAGATTGGAAACCTCATTCAAGTGCGTTTCCAAGTGATGGCGTTCCTCATCCCAAACCGCAAACAGATGTTCTGCGCCAGAATTCTCAATGTTGTTTAATTCGAAATCGTACACATCGAGAAACAATTGCTCGTAGTACTTAGAGAGACGATTCTCCATGCTGGTGAATGTCACGTATAGCTGGGCATTCTTCGGCCATTTTTTTGACGTGGCTATCAACGCGAAGCTCAGCAAACCCTTTCCCGACATACACGCATAACATCGTGTAATTGCCATGGTCGTCGCAGGCGTCATAGTCTACCCACAGGTGATAGAGGCCTGTCTGACCACGGAGGAATTTAAGATAGAGCTTGTACGTTATGTTCCCAATACGAAGTTCGTCGTCGACCGGCAGTTCCGCACAAAATGCGCTCTCGTTCACCAACTCATGGGCAGAAATTGGCTGGCTTAGTTCTAAGAGCGCTATTTGATCGAACGCATCGTACTCTTGATTTTGACACGGGAAATCTTGTTCGATGCACTTTGTCATGATCGGCTCGACCTACTCAATATTGTATGTTCCTTAATAGGCGCCGGTGGCTTCCGAAATCAGCTCGGTTCTTGCAGCGACGAGCGCTCCCAATACTCGAGGGTATCGGGCCGACTGCTTCGATCCGGCGACCGCGCAAAGGATGCCTTTGACTGCCCCTGTCGATGGCACGTCCGCCTCCAACCAGTCAGCTCCAGACCAATAAGCGGTCACTTCAGGCGGTCCGAAATCCAGGCCTCCACTTCGTCTTCTGCCCATGCGACCGCATATCCACCCAGCTGCACGGGCTTCGGAAACTTGCCCTCGGCCATCCAGCGATAGATTGTCGAACGGCCAAGCCCGACGCGATGCTGAACTTCGGGCAGGCGAATGAGCCGCGTCACCCGCCGGGTTTCGGTCGCTCCTTTGTCTATCTCTTCACCCACGATGGCCTCCCTCGGCACCGGCAAAGACATCGCCAAGCAGCGCATCCTTGCGTTCGAGCTCGTCGATGTGGTCGGAGAGCAAGCGGGCGACGCGGTGCGCGGTCCCCTTGGCCCAGCGCGGCTTCACATCGTGAACCTGGTTGCCCAAGACACGCTCGAGCGCTGAAGGCAGTTCGCCGGAAAAGTCCTCGAAGAATTGCGCGAGGTCCGATTGCAGCCACGCAATCGCGTGATCGCCGCCGCTGACGAGGAACAGGAGCAGGTGTGCGTGCGGCGCGACGCCGCTCGCGGCAAGAATGCGCAAGGCTTCGCCGAGGCTGGCCGAGCGTTCGCCCGCAAGAACACGGCGCAGGGCATCCTTATGGATCTGCGCGTCGCGAGCGATGTCGCAGCGGGCACGGCCGCTGGCTTCGACGGCGGCCAAAAGCAGCCGGGCGAGGTCGGCGCGAACCTGTTGTTCGGCAAAGAGCGCCATGTTGGTCATCGACGAATCCTTATCTCCAGAGTGATCGACTCTCCGGCTAACCGCGAAGGAAGCCTGTAGGAAAACAAAAAGAACATTTAGAGAACATAGAGGAAGGAACGATCAGCTTCCTCCGACGATTCGCGCGAATTTCGGTCGCCTGCGCGCATATCGCGGCTCTCTTCGCTCAGATGCCGGCACAGTCAGCGCTGTTGCGCGATCAGCCTGCGCGAATCCCGTGCATCGCACCTCCCGATGTCGCTTTTTGCTTGGTCGAAAGCCCCAAAATCCAATTCCCGATTTCCTACAGCCCGGCTCCGGGGAGAGGAAAGAACATACAGCGAACGCATCGCTGGCTGATGTTCAATCCTCGGAGTTTCCATCCATGACCACCAAGACTGCCCTTCCGGTCCAGCAGCGCTCGCCCAACGGGGCTCGCGGCCGCGACTACATTCTTCCCGCCTGCGTGGCGCTGGCCTGCGCCGGTGCCGCCTTTGCCGGGGCCGATACCACCTTCGATCCCGCGTTGACCAAGTTCACCGACTTCCTCGAAGGTTCGGGCGGCAAGATCATCACTGTGCTCAGCCTTGCGGGCGGCCTGATCGGTCTCGCCTCCGGGCGTTTCTCGCTCGGCCAGGTCGCGGTGCCGGTCGGCGTCGGCATCGGTGTCGGCACCGGCGTTCCGATCGTCACCTCGGTCGTGACCGCGGTCATCTGATCAGCGGATCCGGTCACGACAGGAGGGCGGCATGGCCGACAGGTACCTCGTTCCACGGCGGCTCGACGACCCGGAGCTCATCGGCTTCTGGACCATCGACGAGTTTGCAGGGATCCTTATTCCCTTCGCCTGGGGCATTCTCTCGCAGCATATCTTCATCGGTATCGGCCTGGCCGCCGGGGCCTGGCTTGCCTTGCGGAAGGCAAAGGCACGCGGCGCCGGTTCGGCACTGGTGCATGCTGCGTACTGGTACCTACCCGGGAGCTTTCTCGGGTTGAAGGCCACGCCGCCCTCCCACTGCCGCCTGTTGGCGGGCTGAGGGAGGCGAACCATGCGAGCAGAATTCGCGCACGAACAGGCGCAGACCTACCTGCGGCAACGCAACCGCTTTGCCGTGCTGGCAGGTGTCCTGGGCCTGACCACGCTGGTCAGCCTCGGCGCCGCGGTCACCCGCGACGAGCAGGTTGTGTTGGTGCCGATCACCTCAGAGCGGATCACCGTCTCGAGCGGCGGGATCGACGCGCCCTATCTCGAACTTGTCACCCGCGACACGGCACTGATGCTCCTCAACCGGGCGCCCGAAAGCCTCGATTACTGGATGACGAACATCCTGAAGCTCGCCGATCCCGCCGCGCACGGCCGCCTCAAGGCCGAGCTCGTCCAAATCGTCGAGGAACAGCGCGGCTCGGACATCAGCCAGGCCTTCGTGATCGCGGAAATGCACGTCGACCCCAAGGCCCTGACCTCGACCGTCACCGGCACGCTCAAGACCTTTGTCGGCACGCAGGTGATCGCGAGCCAGCGCCGCTCCTTCCGTTTCCGCTGGTCGAAGCGTGGCCTCAGCCTTGCGCTCGCCGGCTTTGAGCAACTTCCCACCGACAAGGAGGAACCCGGCCAATGAGCCTTCTCCCATCTCCCCTCGCTGCTGCGCTTGCCGGAACCGGCCTTGCCTGTTTCGCGATCGGCGCGACAAGGCGCCCCGATCCCGGGCTCAAGCTGACCGGCCTCGCCGTGCTTGCCTTCGCGCTCGCGCCGGTCCCGGCGTATGCCGACCAATTCGTCGAAGCGGCCGACAACGCGACCATCGACTGCGAGCTCGCTCGCGGCGAACTCACCCGGATCGCGCTTATCGATGACGGCTTTGCCAATGTCTCGAAGATCGCGAGCGGTTTTCCCTACAATGATTTCCAGGTGACGCACGAGCCAGTGCGCGGAGACATCTATATCTCCGTGCCCCCGCAATTTGCCGCTGCCCGGGTCAGCTTCTTTGCGACCAGCAAGGCGGGCTACGTCTACAAGTTCGCCTGCCGTCTCGGCGGCGAGGAAGCGACCCAGCTCTTCATCACCAATCCCGCGCTCGCTAAAGCCGCGGCCACCGAATGGGAGACCGAGACCGGTCCCGAGGACGCCGCGATCCGCCTGATCGAGGCGATGGCGAGCGATGCCGTCCTGCCCGGATTCACTGCCCGCGCCGAACTGTCGGCTCCGCGCCGTACCGGCGGGATCGAGGTCCAGCTGGTCGCCGAATACCAGGGCGATGAACTTACCGGACAGCGCTTCCTCGTGCGCAACCTCGGCCAGGAAAGCCTTGCGCTTGGCTCCGAGCGCGAAGGTGCCGCAGGCGCGCTCGCTTTTGCCTATGGCCGCGATGCACTCGCTCCCGGTGAAGCGACCAGTGCCTTCCTAGTCTTTGCCAAGGGAGGACTCGACTGATGGCCGAGGCACCACAGAAGGACGCCGGAAAGAGGCCTCTGCCGGGCTCGCCGGAAGCGCGAGAAAGCGGACGGCGCAACCTCAATTCGCAGATCGCACAGCGCCAGAAGATGCTGCTCGCCGGGATCGGGGCCATCGCGCTCATCGGCGGCGGCATGTTCATTTTCGGCGGCGACGGCGACGAGGCTGGCACCGATGCCAATGGTGCGGCGACAATCGACACCGGCGGCCTCGTCAATCGTAACCTCTCGCAGCGCGAGTTCGTCGCGAGCTACGGTAACCGGCTCGATGCACAGGGCCGCGCGATCAAGGATCTCCAGCAGGCCCAGCTGCCGCGCCCCGAGATCGAACAGGAGCTCGAAGCCCTGCGCAGCGAGAACGCGCAGATGCGCTCCGACGGCCAGGCGGCGATCGACGCGATCTCGGCCGAGAATGCCAATCTGCGATCACAGCTGAGCGAAGCTGCGAAGGCACCTGCCGCCGCGCCGCCACTGCCACCGCCACCTGCCTATGGACCCGGCGTCGGCACCGGCGGAGCTGTCCAGCCACCGCAAGGAGCGCCGGAAACGCAAGGCGGACAGCTCAGCCTGATGAGCTTCAGCGCGGAGACGGGCAAGGACGGCAAGCCGCGTGCGGCAGAGACTGCGCCAGCCTTGTTGCTCGAAGCGAGCCGCGATTACCTTCCGCCCAACAGCTACGCACCGGCAACGGTCATCGTGGGTGTCGATGCCTCGACCGGCGTTGCCAGCCAGAGCGATCCGCTTCCCGTGGTGCTCCGGATCACCGGTCCGGCCCGCTCGGTGATGCGCGGCAACAAACTGCTCACCACCGATATCACCGGCTGCCTCGTCAATGGCGCGGCGCGCGGCGATCTCTCGGCGGAGAAGGTCTACGTCAAGCTGGTGCGCATGACCTGCGCGCAACCCGGTGGGCGCTTCGCGGTGAGCGAGGTCAAGGGGTTCATCTCCTTCGCCGGAAAGTCGGGCGTGCGCGGCCGCGTGGTCAGCCGCGAAGGCAGCCTTGTCAGCCAGGCGCTGCTCGCCGGGATTGTGGGCGGCTTCGGCCGCGGATTTTCCGCCAACGCCAACGGCATTTTTACCGGCCAGGTCGGCGCCAACGGTCAGCGCGAGGCGCTGTCGCCGACCGACATCCTCGCCGGTGGCTTTGGCCAGGGTGCCGGCGAAGCCGCCGACACCGTCAGCCGATACCTCATCGAACGCGCCGAACAATACCAACCCGTCGTCGAGATGCCGACCGGCATCGAGGTCGAGATCGTCTTTCTCGACGGCGTCCACGTCAGGAGCCCCTCCAAATGAACTACAATGACTCGCCGCCAAGCCTGAAGGCGCGCGCCGCCCACCTTGCCCTTGCCCTCTCGAGCGCCGCCGCCGTGCTGACGCTCGGCGTCTCTGCCGTCACTGCGATGCCTGCGAGCGCCGCGGGCATGGCGAGCGATGTCGCGCAGGCGCTGAAACTGCGGCTGCCCAAGACCCCGATCGATGCGATCAGCTGCGACACGCTCGGGCCCTGGTGCGAAGTCGTCTCGGGTGACACGCTGTTCTACATCGACGAGACCGCCCGCTACCTGTTCGTAGGCCGTCTCTACGACATGGAAGAACGGCGCGACGTCACTGCCGCCCGCCTGCTCGAACTCAATCCCGATCTGCTCGCGGCCGGTGCGGCGCGCGTAGCCAGTGACGCGCCGGCGGGACGCGACGAAACGCCTGTCCAGGCGGCCGCCAACCATGTCGACCTCTCGTCGCTTCCGGCTGCCGGCGCGATCCACTGGGGCAACCTCAAGGGCGAACGCCTGGTCGTCTTCTCGGATTTCCAGTGCGGGTATTGCCAGCGCCTGACCGCCGAACTCGCCAAGGCCAAGGTTCATGTCGAAGAGCGACCGATCTCGATCTTCGGCGCGGCAAGCCGCAAGATTTCCGAGGCGGTGCTGTGCGCTAAGGATCCGGCAAAGGCACTCCATGCGGCCTATTCCGGCCAGGCTCTGGCGACTGATAAGACCTGCAAGGAGGCCAAGGCACTCGATGCCAACGAAGCCTTCGCGAAGGCCAACGGGTTTGCCGGAACTCCGGTCATCGTGCGCGCCCGCGATGGGGCGGTGCTTCATGGCTACCGCGATGCCGCGGCGATCCGCCGCTTCGTCGCCGAAGGCAAGGGAGTGGCGCAATGAGCCGGCTTCCAATCCTTCGCGCCATGGTGCTCGCTGCGCCGCTCCTCCTGGCCAGTGGCTGCGCCAGCCTCGGCGGCAACGTCAAAGGCAGCTTTGCCTGCCGGGCTCCGGAAGGGACCTGCGCGCCGACTTCCGCGATCGATGCCGGGGCGACCGGCATTGAAAAGGCTGACACGGTTGACGCGCATCGGACGGTGACCCCGACCGGCGAAGCGGTTCGTCGCCTGCTGGTCGTGCTGACAGGCTACCGTGACGCGGCGGGCCGCGACCATGAGGCGCGCGTCGTTCACCTGACGCTGCCCGAACAGGCAGGGACAGGCTGGCGCACGCCGCAGGGCCGCCGCGAAGTCCTGCGCTCGCTGGCATCGACTATTGCCGCGACGCGCGAGAGCAACCCCGCAACCGATTTCCAACCGCCAAAAATCCAAGAGGCAGACACATTGCCGGAACAGCTGTTCATCCCCTCGCAGCCCGTTCCGGCGATGCCCGGCGCTGACGCGCCGGAACCCGGGGGACCTGGCTCGTTTTCCCCTCCCCGCGAGCCGGTCCCCCAACCTGACATGACCGAAGGAGAGAGCCAGTGACGCTATCCCTTGCTGCCGCGCGCGACGCACTCTCGCGGGGCCTGTTTGCCGACACGGCTCGGCCCGAAAAGCCGCGGGCGCATTTCGGGCTCGATATGCTCTCGGACTGGCTGCCCTACCGGGTCTATGACGAGGGGGCGAAGCTCTACCGCAACGCCCGCTCCAAAGGCTTCGTGCTCGAAGTCACCCCGCTGATCGGGGCCGACGAACGGACCGGCGAGATCCTCGGTCAGTTCTTCTCCGAAGGCCTGCCGCAGGGCGCCTGCCTCCAGGTCCTGAACTTCGCATCTCCGCGGATCGGCAGCGTGGTCGGCCCCTGGTTCGCTCCGCGCTACGAGCAGGGCGGGATCTACGAGGCCATCGCCAGAGCGCGCACCAGGCGCCTTTACGATCTCGTCTGGAGCTCGGGCTCGGCGCATGCGCCGTTCCATGCTCGCAACGTCCGGCTGATCGTCTCGCTCGGCGTGCCGGTGCCCGGAAGCGTGACCGACGCGGAACTTTCGGAATGCCGCGAAGGGCTGATGGGCATGCTCCACTCGCTCGGACTGCACGCGCAGGAGCTGCGTCCGGGCGGCCTCTTGGCGCTGATCGACGAGCTCACCTCGCCGACTACCGCGCACGAGACCGATATCCATGCGTGGAACCCGCACGATACGCTTCAGTCCCAAGCGATCCGCCGCGACATCGAGCTCGAGGTCGGCGACGATCGCCTGATCCTCAGGACCGAGCGCTTTCGCGAGACGGGCCGCGACGAGGAGGGCAATCCTGAAGTCGGCGAATGCTATCCCGACCATTTCGATGTGCGGCACTATGCCGTGCGCTCTACCCCTGAGCGCTGGGCACCTTGGGAATGCGCGCGGCTCATCGGCGACATGTTCACCGACAAGCTGCGTTTCCCCTGTCCGACGGCAACCATGCTGTGCCTGGTCTACCCCGACCAGGAAGCTGCTTCGGCGCGCGCGGGCTTCAAGTTCATGCGCACGACCAGTCTCAGCCAGACCAAGAGCGCGCGTTTCTTGCCCAAGCTTGCCGAACAGTCGGCCGAGTGGCGCCACGTCCAGGCCGAACTCCAGGCTGGCAAGAAGCTCGTGAAGCTGTTCTACGGGCTCACCAGCATCTCGCCGCTCGGCCAGGGCGACGCGCATGAACGCATCATCAAGGCGATCTACAAGGCGGCGGGCTGGGACCTTGCCGACGAGCGCTTCCTCCAGCTCCAAGGCCTCGTCGCTGCCTTTCCCCTGTGCCTCGCCGATGGCCTCGCCGACGACATGGCGCGGTTGAAGCGTCTCAAGACCATGCTCTCGACGACAGCGGCACATATCGCGCCGATGCAGGGCGAATATCTCGGCGGCGTAATCCCGCACCTCCTGCTCGTTGGCCGCCGCGGCCAGCCCTTCTGGTGGTCGCCATTCGAGAACGGTGCCGGCAACCACAATATCGCGATCTGCGGCAAGTCGGGTTCGGGCAAGTCGGTGCTGCTGCAGGAACTCTGCGCCGCCCTGCGCGGCGCCGGTGCCAAGGTCGTGGTGATCGACGACGGCCGCAGCTTCGAGCATTCGGTCAAACTGCAGGGCGGACGCTTCGTTGAGTTCACGCTCGCCTCGGGCTTTTCCCTGAACCCCTTCTCGATGGTCGACGATGCCCGCGCACACGAAGACGAGGACTACCGCCTCGACTGCTTCGCCATGATCAAGGCAATCATTGGCCAGATGGCGCGTCCCGGCACCGCGCCGAGCGATACCGAGCGCGGGCTCATCGATCGGGCCGTGACCGCGACCTGGGAGGCACTCGGCAGCGGCGCATCGGTCGACGATGTCGCGCATGCGCTCCATGGATCGGAAAGCGAGGCGGGCCGCGATCTCGCCACCGCGATCGCGCCCTTCTGCCGCGGCGGCAGCTACGGCGGGTTCTTTGCAGGCAAGGCGAGCTTCGCGCTCGACGATGATTTTACCGTCTTCGAGATGAGCGATCTCGCAAGCCGCGAGGAACTGCGCAGCGTCGTCCTTTCGGCGATCATGTTCATGACCAGCCAGGCGATGACCCGCTCGTCGCGAGCAACCAAGAAGCTGCTGCTGATCGACGAGGCCTGGGCCATGCTCAAGGGCGGGTCGATGGGCGAGTTCGTCGAAACCTATGCCCGCACTGCCCGCAAGTACGGCGGCGCGCTCGCCACCGCGACCCAGTCCCTCAATGATTATTACAAGTCCGACGGCGCGCGCGCCGCGCTCGAGAATAGCGACTGGATGCTGGTACTTCAGCAGAAGGCCGAGACGATCGCCGATTTCAGGGCGAACGCGCGGCTCGACATGGACGACCGCACCGAGACGCTGATCCGCAGCCTCAAGCGTTCGGGGACCGAGTACAGCGAGGTCTTCATCAAAGGCCCCGAGACCGAGGCGGTCGGTCGGCTCGTGCTCGATCCCTTCTCGGCGACGATCTACTCCTCCGATCCCGACACCTATGCGGCGATCCAGGACTGCGAGCGGCGCGGGCACAGCCTCGCCGATGCCATCCGGATCGTGGCGGGAGGCGGACAATGATGGTCTCGCATCTCGTCGACCGGACCCCTCCGGCCAATCTCCGCAGCCTGCTGCCGTTCCTGCAAGGGAGCTGTTTCGTCCTCATCGAGACCGCGCGCTTTGCCGCGACTTCACTGCTGATCGTGCTGGGATTGCCGCTCGCGCTGTTCCTGTTCGTTGCGGGCTGGGACCTTGGCGGCCTCTTCACCCAGCTCGCCAATCTGTCGGACCGATATCTCGAAGCCGACGGGCTGCGCCGCAGCCTGTTCAGCCAGGACCTCAAGGGCTGCTTCCTCGCCCTCGCTGGCGCTGTGACGCTGTTTCGCATGCCCCGCTTCCTGAGGCGGCTTGCGGCCGATCTCGACTACCATCCGGCCCGGGAGGCTAAACGTGACTGAGACGCGCAGACTACCATCCTTCAATCGCCCGCTGTTGCTGAGAATTCTCGGCGTGCTCGCGCTCGTGGTCGCATTACTCTGGGCAGCCTGGGTCAGCCGCGAACTGTCCGAGCCGCGCCAGCAGATCGTCACCGTCCGGCTTGCCGAGACCATCGCCGCATTCGTCGATGCCGAAGCGCGCGCAGAGCAGGATCCCGAAGCCAGCCAGGCGCGCGTGCTCGCCTTCCTTCAGGCGTCCGAGCGCGCTGTTGCGGAAATGGGGGCCGATGGCCGCGTGGTGCTGGTCGGCGAAGCAGTGCTCGCGGGCGATGCCCCCGATGCTACCGATGAACTGCGCGTGCGGATCGCTCGCCAGCTTGGGCAGGGAGGCGGCCAGTGACGCGCTTTGCCTCTCGTTTTGTCCGCACGCTCAAACGACCGCTCGTCCTGACCGGTCTGGTGCTGCTGCCACTTGGATGGGGCGCGGTCGACGCCTTCGCGAAAGACCATGCCTTCCTCATCAATGCCAGCCCGAGCCTGCCCAACTGGGCCTTCTGGCTCGACAAGCATGCGCGGATCGAGCGCGGCAGCCTGATCTTCTTCGAGCCGCCGGCGAGCAGACTCGTCGAAGCGCATTTCGGAGAAGGCGCGCAGCTCTTCGGCAAGCGGGTGTTGGGCGTGCCGGGCGATGTCGTGAGCCACCGTGGCCACGAGGTCTTCATCAACGGCCGCAAGATCGCCGCGCGGCTCGATGAGACCCGTCTCGGCATTGCGCTTCACAAGGGCCCCGAAGGCCCGATCCCCGACGGCTGCTTCTACACCGGGACCAGCCATCAGCGCGGCCTCGACAGCCGCTACGCCGAGATCGGCTTCGTCTGCCGCGGCCAGATCCTGGGCAGCGGGAGGGCGATCCTGTGAGCAAGCTCATCCTCCCTGCGGCCCTACTTGCAGTCCTGCTCTGCCCTGCCGAGGTGCTGGCGCGCGACTATGGCCAGCGCGGCACGGTGTTTCCCGTGATCGAGCGCGACCTCCTCGAGCAGATTCATTCGCGCCTGACGCAGATGGAACGTTCGGGGGAGACCGCGCGGCTCAATGAAGACCTGAAGCGCCGCACGATCGCGCGCGTGAACCGGCCCGACCCCGTCGCCGGAATCGTCCGGGCCAGCGAAGCCCGTCGCTGGCAATTTGATCCGACGATCACGCTCGCTGCCGATATCCGCGGGGCAAAAGGCGAGCTGATCCATGCCGCTGGCACGAGGGTCAATCCGCTCGACAGCGTGCAGCTACGCGCCGAACTTCTCTTCCTCGACGGCGACGATCCCGACCAGCTCGCCTGGGCGCTCAAGCAGGCCGCCAATGCCAAGCTGATCCTGGTGAAGGGTGCGCCGCTCGAGCT
Source organism: Qipengyuania citrea (assembly GCF_024171405.1). GTDB lineage: Bacteria > Pseudomonadota > Alphaproteobacteria > Sphingomonadales > Sphingomonadaceae > Qipengyuania > Qipengyuania profunda. The sequence continues at coordinate 2,395,334 of NZ_JALJZT010000002.1, read as the reverse complement.
GATGAAGGCCCGCCAGCGCCGCTTCTATTTCGACCAGGGCGGCAAGCTCACGGAGAGGTTCGGGATCAGATCGGTGCCCGCACGCGTGCGCCAGCAGGGCCGCCTGCTCGAGATCAGCGAAATCGCGCTGCCACCGAAAAGGAGGACGGCCCAATGACGCACTTAAGAAAGCTGGCGCTCATGCTGGCCGCCATTCTTGGTCTCGCCACTGCAACGCCCGCGATGGCCGATGCCGGTCCGGGACGCTGCACCGGAAGCTTTGTCAACCCGATCACCGACATCTGCTGGTCGTGCCTGTTCCCGATCTCGATCGGCGGGCTGGACATCTGGCCCTCGAGCCGGCCCGATCCCGATAACCCCGACCTGCCGGTGTGCCTGTGCGGTCTGAGGCCCGGAATTGCGATGGGCTTCTGGGAGCCCGTGCGGCTTGCCGATGTCAGCATGAAGCCGTGGTGCTTCGTGAACCTCGGCGGCATGAAGCTCGATCCCGGCTTCGATATCGGCTTCCGCTCGATCTCGGGTCCATCAGCAGTGGGCGGCGCGAGCCAGTATTATTCGAGCTGGCACGTCCACTGGTATGCCTATCCGCTGATCTACTGGATGGAGATCGTCGCCGATTTTCTGTGCCTGGAATCGGGCTCGATCGACATCCTCTACATCTCCGAGATCGATCCGCTGTGGCAGGATTCCGAGCTCACCGCGATCATCAACCCCGAGGCCGTGCTCTTCGCCAACCCGCTGGCGCTCGCTGCCTGTGCGGCCGACTGCGTCGCCTCGACCGCGAAGCTGCCGATCGACGAGATGTTCTGGTGCGCGGGCTGCCAGGGGTCGATGTACCCGATGAACGGCAATGTCTCGGCCAGCATAGGCCACGTCCAGGCCTCGCGCCTCGTGCTTTCGCGCTTTGCCTACAAGCTCCACCGCGAACTCGTCTCGTGGGGGACGATGGGGTCCAAGGGCCTGTGCGGCAAATATTTGATGCCGGTGATGCGCAAGCAACAATACCGCTTCCAGGCCACCAACCCCAACCCGGCGACTTCGGGCCGTTACGCCTGCCCGCCCATCGGCGCCTCCACCACCTTTCAATCGGCCGGACAGGTCATTCCCGCCATCGGCGAAGACATGGGATACCTCGTCTGGCGCAAGCGGAACTGCTGCGCGCTATGAACAAGCACCTCCTCCTTTTGCCCGTCGGCCTTGCCGTCACTCTCGGTGGCCTCGCTCTCGCCCAGAGCGCGCCCGAAGGCATCGACCTTGAAGCGATCCGCGAGCGTGCGGCCGAACACGCCGACGATGCGCAGGCGCTCAGCACCAATGTCCGCCAACGCGCCGAGGCGCTGACCGAGGACGCACAGGCTATCCAGGCGCAAGCGCAGGCCAATCGCGCAGCCTATGCGGACAGCATCAAGGCAACCGAGACCGACGCCGTCCTCGACTTCGACGCCATGATCGCAGGGCAAGCCGCCGCAGAGAAGGCATCGCTCGGGGGAACCCCGCGCTTCATTGCCTTTGCCAGCCTGTCGATGCCGCCCGAAGCGCTGAAAGCACTGGTCCACGACATGACCAGGGCGGGAGGCGTCACCGTGCTGCGCGGCTTCCCGCAAGGTAACAGCGAGGCATTCAAGAAGCGGCTCGCCGCCATCTGGAGCACCCGAGACGCGGCCGGTTCGCTCGGCATCGATCCAAGGCTGTTCCGCGCCTTCAACATCGAAGCTGCACCGAGCTTCATTATGCTGAGCACCGAGTTCAGTCCCTGCGACGGGTTCGATTGCACCAGCGAGGTGCCGCCGCACGACCGCATCGCCGGCAACATTAGCGTGGGCGAAGTCCTCGAGACCTTTGCCTCGGGCAAGGGTCCGGGCGCCGAACTTGCCCGCCTCCATCTGCGCCAGCTCTCCAGGGAGGAACGGCCATGACCGCCAAAACCCTCGCCCATCTCCTTGTGGCACTCGTCACCCTCACAAGCGCGGCTTCCATTCAGGCTCAGACCCGCGATGCGGCAAGGGCTGACGGGAAGTACTTTGCCACCGAGCTGCTGGGCGAAGCGCGCGAGGCAGCAACGACCAATCCCGACGCAGCACGCGTTCCCAATTTCGATCCGCAAGCGACGCGCGATCTGCAGGATCTTGCGCGCGATCCCGACCAGATCGAGACCCGCGCCCGCAGCGCCGCTACGACCAGCACGCCGATGCGGACGATCCGCGACAGCATGGCCAATCGCGCACGGTTCGAGCCGAACGAGATCGAGGACGTGATCGCGCGCAGCCTCGCCATCAACGAGACGCCGCTCGACTACACCAGCGGCATGGCAATTTCGGGCAGCCAGGGATCCTGCGTTCCGCTGCCGCCCGGTTCGGGCGCGGCGGGCACATATACCGCGACCTGCAATACGGGCACACGGATCGATCAGTCGGTTGGCCAATGCGCGGTACCACTCGTCGTCAGGGTCAGCCAGCAACCGCAGTATCATTACCTTTGCAGCCCATTGGGCAGCTTCAACCTATCAGGTGAGCCGGACTGCGAAGAGTTTTCGGGCGCTCTTTGCCGGGTGACCGGGCACCGCGATGGTCCTTGCTTGCAGTGGGGTTGGTCCGGTGGTCGCAAGTGGTGCACCGAGCCGGGCGATCCGCTTACCGAGCTGACCTGCGACGAACAGGTCGCAGGTCAGACGCCCTACCGCATTGCCAACGCTACCACCGTTACCACGACCCCGGACGAAAGCCAGTGCACAGGTTTTGCGGACAATAGCGATTGCACGCTGGACGCAGAGATCTGCACCGATACCGATCCGCAGACCCGCGTGGTCGATGGCGTCTCTGTCACAAAGCCCTGCTGGGAATGGCAGAGGAGCTACACCTGCATCGCGCGCGAAGCGGCGACCGATTGCTCCGACATCGAAAGCCAGGGCAGCTGTCGCTTTGTTCGCGAGGAATGCCTCACCGACGAAGACCCCTGCGAGACCTGGGAGCGCATCTACGAGTGCCCGCTTCCCGGGACCGACAGCTCCACCCAGTATGTCTGCGACGGCGATGTCTATTGCATCGACGGCAGCTGCGAGACGATCCAGCGCACCGCGAACGACGAGTTCAAGGATGCCGTCACCGCGCTCCATGCGATGGACGAGGCCCGCGGGCAGTTCGATCCCGAGACGCTGACGCTGTTCCGCGGCACGCGCAACACCTGCTCGTCCAAGGTCTTCGGCGTGCTCAACTGCTGCAAGGGCAAGGGTTTCCCGCTCATCCCCGGCATCAGCCTGCTGGTCGCGCTCGGCTGCAACCGCGAGGAAGTTCTGCTCCACGAACGCGATGCGCAGGGGCTGTGCGCCTACGTGGGGACCTATTGTTCGGACAAGTTCCTCGGCGTCTGCCTGACCAAGAAGAAGGTCTACTGCTGCTTCGAGAGCAAGCTCTCGCGGATCCTGCAGGAACAGGGTCGCCGCCAGCTGCGCAAGCCCTGGGACAAGCCCAAGGAAGAGCAGTGCGAGGGGTTCACGCTCGACGAGTTCGCCCGGCTCGACCTCAGCCAGATGGATTTCAGCGAAGTCTATGCCGAGTTCACCGAGGCTGCACGGCTCCCCGACGAGCTCGAGACCAGCATCCTCATCCAGCAGAAAATCGAAGATTATTACGCAAGGAGTGGCCAATGACGCGCCGCCAATCACTGCCGATGCTGGCCCTCCCAGCACTGGCCATGATTCTCGCTGCACTGCTCCCCGTTCGGGCAGCCGCCCAGGAAGCGCGCCAGGCAAAGCCAGCTGCTTCGGCAGACAGCCTCTACTGCGAGCAGCGCAGGCTCGGCTACTGGTTCTATTGCGTAAAGCCGGTGCCGGCAGACGAGCCGCAGATGGCGCAGCCACCAGCCCAGGTGACCGCCACGCAGGAGCTGGACGCGGTCACGGGGGAACTGCGCGAACTCAAGGCGCGCGCGATCCTCTATCCGACGCCGGAAAACGTCACCGCCTATATCCGCTTCCAGCGTGCCCAGCTCGACCGGGCTTCGCTGTTCTCCGATGTCTGGCAACGCGCGATTTGGCAGGATCCCGAGCTCGACTACACGCTCGAACGACCGGTCGGCGCACTCGCCAAGAAGCAATGGCAGGACGCGCGCGCTGCCGACCGCGACGCGGTGATGGCCAGGCTCTCCGAACGCTATGGACTGTTCTACTTCTTCGCCCAGACCTGCGGCGCCTGCGAAGTGATGAGCCCGATCGTGCGCTCGGTGGCGGACCGCTGGCATATCACGGTCCGGGCGATCTCGACCGATGGCGGGCCGTCCAGGCACTTCCCCGACTACAAGGTCGAAAGCGGCCAGCGGCCCCGCATGGGGCTCGAACCCGGCATCACCCCGGCGCTCGTGCTTTGGGACAGCGTGGCCAGGCGCCCGATCCCGATCGGATACGGCGTGCTCTCGGCCGACGAGCTGCAGGACCGCATCTACCTCCTCACCTCGAAGGAAGCCGGACATGATTACTAGCATCCGCAATGCGGCGCTCACCATAGCTGCCGCCAGCATGGTCGCGTCCCCCGTCGCCGCAAACGTCGGCGACAGCATGGACCGCTTCATGGACGACATGGGCGCTGCGGCCAATGTCACCGGGCCGAGCGCATTCGAAGGACAGTCGGCGGGCTATTACAGCCTCGGCAATGTCTGGACGCGCTTCCCGCAGAAGACGACCAGCATCGCCAACCTCCAGCTGCCGCGTGCCCGCGCAGGTTGCGGCGGCATCGATATCTTCGCCGGGTCCTTCTCCTTCATCAACGCGAGCGAGATGGTCGCGCTGTTGAAGGCCGTCGCGAACAATGCGGTGGGGTTCGCCTTCAGCCTCGCGATCGATACCGTCTGCCCCGAGTGCTCAAAGATCATGCAGGAGTTCAGCCAGAAGGCGCAGCTCATGAACAATCTCTCGATCAACTCCTGCGAGATGGCGCAGGGGCTGGTCGGCGGCGTCTGGCCCAAGGGCGATCTCGCCGACAAGGCGATCTGCGAAGCGATCGGCAATTCCGAAGGTATCTTCACCGACTATGCTGCCGCCAAACACGGTTGCGGCACCAGGGGTCAGCGCGCCTCGACCAATGAGAGCGCCGGCGCCGACTATGCCGACGTCAATCCCGGTGTACCGCGCAATTACACCTGGCATGTCCTCAAGCAGAGCGCCTTCTTCAACCCTGGTGGCACCTTCGACCGCGACCTCGCCGAGTATGCGATGACGCTCATCGGCACGGTGATCTACGTGCCGCCCCGCGATGACGAACCAGGCAAGTTCGTGCCTTTCGCAGGCGATGCCTCCTCGACGCTGGTGACCGCGCTGCTCGACGGGACGCAAGGCCAGTCGGTGCGGGTGTTCCAGTGTGACGAGCCCGACCAGTGCCTCAACCCCACTTTCCAGCAGATGAGCCTCACGAGCGCGAAGGCCATCCGGCCCCGCGTTGCCCAGCTCATCGGCAGCATGGTCGAGGCCATCCGCAGCGACACAGCGATCGGCGACGAGGAGAAGGAGCTGCTCCAGGTGGCATCGGTGCCGCTCTACAAGATCCTCACCGTGCAGGCGGCCTATGGACGCGGGATGGCAACCGACGACCGCGACACGCTGGCCGAGATCGCCAGCATCGATCTTCTCTATGCCATCCTCGAACGCATCACAGCCGAGGCCGGACGCTCGATGGCGAGCTTCATTGCGGCCGATGAAGCGAAACTCGCGATCTGGCGCGCTCAGGTCGCGGAAGTCCGGTCAAGCCTCGCCCAGAGGCAAGCGACCGGACAGGCGCGGGTCTCCGCGATCATGCAGATCATCGAGAAGACCGCGATGATCGAGAACATGCTCGCCGCCTCGATGTCGCCATCGATGGCCGCCGCGCTCGACTGGTCGCGCGGGATGCAGTCCCGCTCCATCGTTCCATAAGGGTGAGGCAGCATGGTCGAGATTTTCACGGTCGGCGGCGGCGAGTATATCGTCAATGTCCTCAATGCCGTTGCCGCCTGGACCGGAGCGGGCGGCTACAAGAGCCTGATTCAGGTCGCGCTGGTGATGGGCATGGTGCTCGCGGTCATCGTGGTCGCGTTCAACCAGGACTGGCGCGCATGGCTCAACTGGTTCCTCGGTGCGACGCTCATCTACATGTGTCTGATGGTGCCGCGCATGGACGTCCATGTGACAGACCGGGTCAATCCAAGCCTTGCACCGGCAACGGTGGCCAATGTTCCGCTCGGGCTCGCCCTGATGGCAAGTTTCACCAGCCAGGCGGGGGACTATCTGACCCGCTCGGCCGAGCTCGTCTTCGGCTTGCCGGACGACCTCAACTACTCGAAGAACGGCATGATCTATGGCGCGCGGCTGCTTGAATCGACGCGGAGCTTGCGCATTTCCGATCCGGAGTTTGCTGCGAACTTCGACGAGCATGTCAGGCAATGCGTGTTCTACGATCTGCTGCTCGGCCGCTACTCGATGAAGGAGCTGTCCGAGAGCGATGATATCTGGGCGACGATCGCACCCGGCAGCGCGGCGCGCGCGCAGAAATTCCTGACCCGGCAGGCCGACGACAGCGTGACGGCCTCGATCATCACCTGCCGCGAAGCCTACACCGCGCTTTCGGGGCGATGGGCGAGCCTCATTGACGAGATGACGCTTGTCGCGGGACGCCAACTCTATCCGCGCCAGACCGAAGCGCTCGCCAAGGCCAAGCTCATGGCCGACCTCCCGATTGCCTATCAGTATCTTACCGGCATCTCGCGCAGCGCGAGCGACATTTTCCGCCAGCTGTTGACGATCAATGCCATGAACCAGGCCATGCACGGCTTTGCAGGGGCGAGCGGCACCGGCAGTATTGACGTCTTCGCGCAGACCCGGGCCGATATTCAGACCGAGCGGACCTATTCTTCGATCGCGCACAACGCGATGAAATGGGTCCCAATCCTCAATGTCGTACTGACGGTGGTGTTCTACGCGCTGTTCCCTGTCCTGTTTCCGCTGTTCCTGATGCCGCGGACCGGACCCATTGCATTGAGAGGTTACGTCACCGGCTTCTTCTATCTTGCGGCGTGGGGACCGCTCTTCGTCATCCTGCACATGATCCTGATGTTCAAAGGCGCGGGCGATGTCGCCGCCGCTGGCGGCAGCACGGGCCTCAGCCTCGCGACCTTTGCTGGCATGAGCGACGTCAACAGCGATATCGGCATCTTGGCAGGCTATCTTGTCGCCTCGATCCCGTTCCTTGCCGGCGGCGTGGCGCGTGGTGCGCTGGCGATTTCGGGCCAGGCAACGAGCTATCTCAACCCGAGCCAGAATGCAGCCGAGGAAGCCTCGCGCGAAGCGAGCACCGGCAACGTCTCACTCGGCAACTCGAGCATCGACAATTCGACAGTGTTTTCCCGCCAGTTTGCGCAGGGCAATCTTGCCCCCAACATTGCCTATGGCGCGGCACAGACGCGGGGATTCAGCGACAGCGGCACGCAGACGACCAGCTTCCCCGATGGCGAGTTCGCTGCAGTCCCGAATTCAAGCTATCCGTTCACGCCGACGCTCGGGCAGGACTTCACGGGCCGCCTAGGAACGATGGCGAGCCAGAGCCGGACGCAGAGCGAGACCTATGCCAACCTCGCCCAGCAATCGACGAGCTCTGCGCTCACCCGGTTCAGCGAGATCCGCAACGCCTACAGCCAGGGTCAGAGCTCCGATACTGTCAGCGGCGTTGGTACGAACGACAGCATCGGCACGGCATTCAGCGAAGTCGACAATGCCTCGAGGACGCTCCAGCAGCAGTTCGGCCTGTCCCGGCGCGCGTCAGACGACATTACTATTTCTTGGTTCCTCAACGGCGAAGCAGGAGCCGGAGCAAAGGCCGAAGGTGGAGTACTAAACGCGCAGGCGGGCGTCCGCGGTGGCCGAAATCAGTCGTGGACCGACAGCGATATCGGGATCGCCTCGGAAGATCGCGGCAGGATAATGGGTACGCTGCGGCAGCTTTCGGATAGCCGCAACTGGTCGAACACGCGTGAAGGCTTCCTGCGCGAGACGAGTTCGAGTTCGGTATCGCAGGTGTCAACCAGCTCGTCGGGTCTCAGCCGATCGCTGACCGAAGCCGAAAGCTACACACGAGAGGCGCGTCGGGCCGAAGAGGTGGCCAGCCGCCTCGAGAACCAGGCCAGTTGGTACGAGGCCAATAGTGCCGCAGGCACGCTAAACCTGAGCCAGGCTTATCGCGAATGGGGCATGGCCGAGATCGAAGCCAATCGCGACTATTACGGGCCGGTGCGCTTCGACGACATCGAGTTCCAGATGAGCGCGCGCGGCCAACAACTGCAATCGCGGTTTGTCGAGAGCTATGCTGATCGCCTACAAGACGACATCGAAGCCGACCTTTCGCTGCCGGACTTCGCTCCTGTCAGCCGCCCCGGGATCGGAAGTGCTGGGCAGGTACGCGCAAGAGGAGCCGTGGGCTCTGCGGGTGGTCCCTCAATGCCCGATGCTCCTGATCGGTCTGACATCACGGATGAGGTCGAGCGGGTGCGCCGACAGGGTCGTGGCAGGATCGGAACCGTGCGAACTTATCTTGATCGCCAAACGGAAGGCGCCACGGGCGCGAGTGAGGAAGCTGCAGACGACGTCAAAGAATGGGGCAATAGATAGCTACAGCACGAAATCCTGCAGGATGACGAACACCGCAAATGCGACGACGACCAGCCCAAGTAGCCAGAGTCCGCGTCGTTCCCAAGGATCTGCTAGAGCCTTCTTCCAGCTGTATTCCATGCGCCGATTTTCGGAGATGGCACGGTCGATCTCTCGCAGGCCCTTCCAGTCCGTCTGGTCGTTTTGCTCCTTCTCGTCATCCATTTCCATCACTCCGACCTAAATAAAGTAGCAAATTTGATGCATTATCGGGCATAAGCCAATTTACGTCTCGATATTGACACATTAAATATCATCACGTAAAGACGCAAAATCGCTACACAAAGCTCCATAACGGAGATAATGTCTCGATAATGCCACATTATGATTCACCAGATCTGCGTCCGCTCTCGGTGCTGCTATCCGACCTCGGGAAGCAGATCGAAGCATATCGCATATCACGCAATCTCAAGCAGGCCGAGCTTGCGGAAATGGCAGGTATCTCGCGTTCAACGCTCGCCCGCCTGGAAGCCGGTAATGGCGGGACCATCGATAGCCTCGCCAGGATAATGCGTGCGCTCGACATTGAAGACCGCCTGCTGGATGTCATGCCGGACGCCAAGCTGAGACCGCTCGATCCCCGGTCCGACACCGGCAAGGCGCGGCAAAGGGTGCGCAAGTCTTCTGAAGGTGAGGCTGGCGAGGAATGGAGCTGGGGTGACGAGGCCCCATGACGCGTGCGGTAGTCAATCTCTGGGGTCGTCAGATCGGCGCCGTCCTGTGGGATGAAGATCGCGATGTCGGGGTTTTCGAATACACTCCGGAATTCAGTCGCAGCGGCATCGAAGTCGCTCCGCTCACAATGCCATTACGAAGCGGCGTCTACGATTTTCCCGCGCTGAATTACGAGACCTTTAAAGGGCTACCGGGCATGCTGGCAGACAGCCTGCCCGACAAGTTTGGTAACGCGCTGATCAATCGCTGGCTTGCCGAGCAAGGCCGCACAGCCGACAGCTTCGATCCGGTCGAGCGCCTTTGTTATACCGGTCGCCGAGGCATGGGTGCGCTCGAATTCGAGCCCGCTACCGGTGAGCGCCGTGAACAGGGCCGGCCGGTCGATATCGCCCCGCTGGTCGAGCTCGCCAACAGAGTCATTGCCGCGCGTGAAGAACTGGCCGGTGTGCTCAAGGGAGAGGATGATCACCGCGCACTCCAAGAGATCCTGCGCGTCGGAACCTCCGCCGGTGGCGCCCGGGCCAAGGCCGTCCTCGCCTGGAACGAGGCGACCGGAGAGTTCCATTCAGGGCAGCTGACTGCAGGGCCCGGCTACACGCAATGGCTGGTCAAGTTCGACGGCGTGTCGGGCAATGCCGACAAGGAACTTGCCGACCCAATGGGCTTCGGCCGGCTTGAATACGCTTGCTATCTGCTAGCCCGAGAGGCTGCCATCGACATGGCTCGCTCACGACTGCACGAGGAAGGCGGGAGGGCGCATTTCATGACCCAGCGCTTTGATCGCACGCCTGACGGCAAGAAGCTCCACATGCAGTCGCTTTGCGCGATGCGCCATTTCGATTTCAACCTCGCCCGGGCCTATAGCTACGAGCAGGCAATCGAGACCATCCGCATGCTCGGTCTCGGACGCGAAGCGATCAAGGAGCAGGTGCGCCGCGCGCTGCTCAATGTCTTTATCCGTAACCAAGACGACCACACCAAGAACATCGCCTTCCTGATGGATAGCTCGGGTCGCTGGAGCCTCTCGCCCGCATACGATGTCGTCTACGCCTACAATCCCAAGGGGGATTGGACCAACGAGCACCAGATGTCGCTGGCTGGCAAGACCGACGACTTTGAACTCGACGATCTGCTGGAATTCGGACGGTTTGCTGACCTGAAACCTACTGAGACCAAGTCGATCATCGAAACGATCCGGGCCGCAGTCGGTAACTGGGACAGGCACTGCAATACCGCCGGAGTGGAAGCCGACATGGCACGGAAGGCTAGGCGCGGATTCCGTGATATCGGCTGAGAAGCCGGCAGACCGGGCGATCGCCTACAGCGGTTTGTTGAAACTAAAATCTCTGCCCTTGCCCGTGGGGAATTTTCATGACATCCCGTCGCTACAACTACCCGAGGCAGACATATGCAATCTGAGTTCCGAATTCTACGCTGCCGTGCCGGACTCTCGACCGAGGAACTCGCAGAAAAACTTGGCTACTCCGAACGGGAGATTTTCCGCTGGGAGTCCGGAAAGATCAGACCTCGCAAAGTTGTGCTCGACTGGCTGCGTGAGCGCGCTGATACAGTCCCGACACACACAAATGCGAAGGGGTTCACATTCATTGACCTCTTTGCCGGCATAGGAGGACTACGCCGGGCTTTTGACGGCATAGGCGGCCGCTGCGTATTCACGTCTGAATGGGACAAATATGCACAGCTTACTTATCACACCAACTATCCGGACAACCGCCCGATCGCCGGCGATATTACCAAAGTCCCCGTCGATGAGATTCCTGAGCATGATGTTCTGCTCGCAGGCTTTCCTTGTCAGCCATTCTCAATCGCCGGGGTGTCAAAAAAGAATGCGCTGGGCCGGAAACATGGGTTCCTTGACGAAGCTCAGGGAACGCTGTTCTTCGATGTTGCACGGATCCTGAAGGCTCACAGACCAAGCGCATTCCTGCTCGAGAACGTGAAGAATCTGAAAAGCCACGACAAAGGCCGGACCTTCGAGGTCATCCGCAAAATTTTGGAGAAAGACCTCGGATACGAGCTCCATGTTCGCGTTCTAAACGCACGTCATTTTCTTCCCCAGAACCGTGAACGGATCGTGCTCGTTGGCTTCCGCGAAAAAAGTGGATTCGACTGGGCGGACTTGAAGCTTCCGGTTGAAGGCGAAGCGCGGATGCGATCGGTACTGCATCCCGAGAACGGCGGCGAAACTGCAGAATCGCACTATACAGAGGGAGAACTTGCGAGGGTCAATGCCAAGTATACCCTGAGCAATCACCTCTGGAAATATCTCCGAGATTACTCAGCCAAGCATCGTGCAGCAGGCAATGGCTTTGGCTATGGCCTGGTAGGCCCGGACGACACCTGCAGAACGCTCTCAGCGCGCTATTACAAGGATGGGTCTGAAATTCTTGTACAGCAAAAGGGACGCAAGAATCCCCGACGGCTTACCCCGAGGGAATGCGCAAGGCTGATGGGTTTTCCCGACACATTCCGGATCCCTGTTTCCGATACGCAGGCGTATAAGCAGTTCGGTAACTCGGTGGCAGTGCCGGTGTTTAGCGAGGTCGCAAGGATCATGCGTCCGCATATAACCCGGGAAGCAGCCCCGAACGATGAGGTGGCTGTCCGGGAGTATGCCTGACGTCCATGATCCCACGACAAGAAGCCGTAACATGGCGGCTATAAGGGGAAGGGACACGAAGCCTGAACTTCAGATTCGAAGTGGCCTTCACCGGCTAGGTTATCGCTTCAGGGTCAACCGGAAGGATCTGCCCGGCAAGCCCGACATCGTACTCAGCCGGTTTCATGCGGTTATCTTTGTGCACGGCTGCTTCTGGCATGGTCATGACTGCCATTTGTTCCGGCTTCCAGAGACACGCACCGAATTCTGGGCGGCGAAGATCGGCGCCAATCAAGAGCGGGACAAGGTTGTCAGATCAGCGCTGCTTTCGGAAGGATGGCGCATTGCCACCGTCTGGGAATGCGCGCTCAAGGGAAAGAATAGGATTGAACCGACAGCACTTCTGACGCGGCTGACATCTTGGCTCAGGGGTGATGAGCTATCGCTCGAAATCAGAGGCTAGGATGTAGAATCCATGTGCGCCTCGTCAATGCACCCGCCGGAAGCCACGGAGCCGGATCCTTCCGGCAGGTAACTGAGGGTCCGGATAAATGATCGGGCTCACGACGGGAGCTTTGCTGATGGATCTTTTCGAGCGCCTGTCGGTCGGATAGCCGCTCAGCACTGCCCAGATCGTTGGTGCTGCTTTGCCGATGTCGCGCACCGTCAGTCGCCATTTCCAGGCAAGATTCTCCGAGAATTCTCCGTAGTTGTCCCGGGCACTTTCGTAGCTGGCCCGGGCTTCGTCCCAGTATTCCAGCCAGAGGTCATCCAGCCATACAGGCAGCTTGCTGAAATCGTGACCGATCAGCACTCCATTCAGAAAACTCAGAAACACCGTTTCTTCGCGTTTGACCGTGGGCAGATGGGTATCGAGGGCGTCGGCGACAGCCTGCAGTGTCATCTGGCTCCCAAGAGTGCGGCTCGTCCTGAGACGGTAAATTTCGGACGCCCGCTTCGTAACGCGGCACACAGATAGCAAGTCACAGACGGTGTCACGAAGTGTGGCGACGAACTCAGCGGCATTGACCGTTGGCGAGGCTGGCAGACAGCTCAGTGCGTTGGCTGTCCGGTATGACCGCCAATCGATCAGACCATCATCACGGAGGCAGGAGGCCAGCTGATTTGCATGCATCGCAGCCACCTCGGCCGCCTTTCCTCCCCTTGCCCCTAGGCTGCCGGCGCGCAACCTCGCGACGATATCCCCTACAGTTTCCGATCCGGCTTCAGCCAGACGCTCAACGTATCTGCCCAGTCTGAGTCGGTTCAGTGGGAGTCCGAGCACTTCCCGCCTCAGATCGCCGAAGAGCCGGGGATCGACGCGGCTTGCTGCCCGGAATTCCCCGGACATCTGCGGTTCGCCGGTGACTATCGCAAGGATGATGGGGAGCTGTGCTATGACCGCGTGATTGGGAACCTCCCATTCAGCGGAGAGGGCTTCTACGAAATCTGTGAACTCGATTTCCTCAAGGTGGGAAAGACGGTCAGCAGCCCGTTTCCACCAGACCGAAAACTCCGGACGGAAATGTATTCCCAGCGTTCCATATGTCTCGTTGAGTAGCCCGCCTGTCAGCTGCCCCAGCAGCTTCTTCTCCTTCTGCCGGATCCTTTCGCGGGTGACCGGAGGGCTGGTTGTCGCAGCTATTTCATCGAGCGTCTTCTGCCGTTCCGGCGGCTGACAGATGCGTTCGCGAAGAATTGCTGAAAAGGTTTCGTCTGCGAGATTGTCGGCGACCTCTGCGAGAAAGTCCGGAAGCGAAGCCAGAAAGTCTTTGCCCGAACGCGGCCGGCCCTCATGCGGCAGGAGAGGGATACGCGTCGTTTCGCAATACCTGTCCCAATCAGTGCCCGTCTCAGCATCCGAAGCATCAATCAGCGCTTGCCGGTTTTCACTGAGCAGATCGGCGGTGCGCCAGCCAACTGTGGGAATCCGGATGATCTGCTCCCGGCTTACGCTGGCGAGATCACCGACGGTGCGAAAACCAGCCCTCTCCAGCGTTGCAGTCTTCACACCAAGGTGAAGCACGCCGATAGGGAGATCATCCACCAGTTCAGGTTGCCGGATGCTACCCCGGTGACGCGCGCCCGGCGGATCTATCGGCTCTCCGGTTTCTCTAATGTACACGGCGCCAGCCTTTCAGGCGGACCCTCACCGGTGCACCTGCCTCCTCGCCCTGAGGCGACTCATCCTTCCGGACCGACACAGAATAGGTTAGACTTCCCGGGGATCCGGTAAGCACGAGTACATCGCCTTCTGTCGCCCCGACAGCGCGGAAGAACTTGGTCATATGAGTGATGCGGTACTCGTCCCTTGTCCCGCCTTCATCATGAAGCCTGTTGTTGTAGTAAATATAGCGGAAGCGCCAGGTCACCCCCGTTTCGTCCGTCATCTCCAGCCACGCATCGGGGTTCTTCTGCGCTGGATCGAGAAACGGAAGCAGCGCAATCAGATCAGTCTGTGATTTCGGTATGTGTATGCCGGCCTGATGACCTCCGGTTTCTCCGGTGTCGTTTGCCGTCAGCGGCTTCTCATAAGTCTGACTGCTCATCAATTTTCTCCGCCGGGCCGGATGGAAAGAGCCCGCCTCAGATCATCGGCATCACGTGTTGATACCGGGACTGCTTCGTTGCCAAGCTCGCGGCGCCACTGGGATCGGTCAATCATCACCCGTTCGACAGTGTCCTCGTAAAACAGCCGGTAGATATAAACCGGCTCGGTCTGCCCGCGCCGGTGCGCGCGGGCACTTGCCTGGGATTCAAGTGCAGGGTTCCATGCTTGGGTGAAATGAATGACTATAGTTGCAGCGGTTATATTGAGTCCCGCTCCTGCCGCCTTTGGATTGAGTACAAGGCAGCCCGGCCCATCGTGGCCAGAGAATGCGTCAACGATTGCCTGCCGCTCTTCCTGCGGCGTGGACCCATTGATCGCCCCCCAGTATGCATCCGGCAGCCGACCCTGTGCTGCCTCACGGATAATCTCGCCACAGCGATTAAAAATTGCGAAGAGCAGAACCTTTCGTCCGCTCCTGAACGCCTCTTCGAGAATGGCGATTGCGCGCTCCACCTTCGGTGTGACGAGCGGCATTCCGGCTGACGGATCGATCCCCGCGTCCTGATCCCTGTCGGGATCGCCTGATCCCTGCAGCCAGGGATGGGCACAGAAGAGCTGCAACTGACCTGTCGCGACCAGATTACCTGCCACAGGGTACTTCTCAAGCGTCTCGGCGAGCACTTCATCATAACGCCGGGAAAGCTCGTCACCGAGTTCGAGTGGCAGATCGATATCGATGCGCTCCGGAAGATCGCCGGCGACGTCCCTCACTTTTCGGCAGAGAACGACAGGATCGGTCAGGCGAGCCAGATTCTTTGCCGATTCCTCGGAGTCAGGATGATCGGCTTCAAAGTCCTCCCGGCTTCCCAGCAATCCAGGTATCGCGAGATCAGCAAGCGACCAGAGATCCAGGAGCGACGTCTCGACCGGCGTCCCCGTCATCGGAATGGTACGCTGCCTGGGAATCCTCCCGACTGCCTGCCTGCGCCCGGAATCGGGGTTTTTCAAAGCCTGCGCTTCATCACAAATCAGCCATGACCAGGGCATTCCTGCAAAAATGGATATGTCGTTGACCACAGTGTCGTAGGTTGAAAGCACGACCTGCGCCCGCTGCAGACCCGCGGTGATGCCGGTTCTGTTGTGTCCGCGGTGGATGAGAACAGAAAGCTCGGGCGCAAACTTCATTATCTCTTTCCGCCAGTTGGCGATCAGGCTCGTCGGGCAGATAATGAGGGCTGGTCGTGAGGTTTCCGGTTTTTCGCAGAGCAGCAGGGCAATGATCTGGATGGTCTTTCCGAGCCCCATCTCGTCAGCGAGAATGAGGCCGCCGGTATGCCGTATGGTCTGGTCCATCCATGCTACGCCCTGAGCCTGATACGGGAACAGAGTCGCATGCAGACCCGGAATGTCCTGATCCGGGCGCAGGTCGGCAGCAGCCGATTGCGCTGAGTGGAAGACGCTCTCTTCAGCTATGACAGGTATGTCGGGATTACCCAGCCGGACAAGACGCACCACATCGGGAAAGCTGAGCGTTTTCGGCAGCTGTCCGCCCAGCATCTGCCGGACTATGGCCGGCGTATTGTGAGGAAGTGGGCGGATCACATTTCCGTCGGCGACCCAGTTGTAGTCCGGGCCGGGCGCGTCCCAGACTTTCTTTTCCCCCCGCACAGTTTTGGTGCCAGCAACGTGGAGCGCAAAACCAGCACCCTCTTTCCGGATCCGGATTTCCGGCTGCACAACTCTTGACGACAACTCCCAGCCCTGGGGAGGTGCCGCTGTAATCTGCCTGAAATCGGCAGGAAGTGATGCTGATCCGTCAGTCATTGCCCAGCTTGGCCCTGAGTTCTGCGGGCGTCCAAGGGACCGGGCGTCTTGTATGTACCGCGCGATGGCAGTTCGGGCAAAGTGGTATCAGGTCAGTTGCCGGATCGTATGGTCTGGGCTCGCCGGCAAGCGAAAGCGGCTGCAGGTGATGAACTTCAATAATACCGCCAGCATCGCCATAAAGATCGCCAGGAATAAGACTGCATACCATGCAGGCTGCCCCGTGGATACGCAGGCAGAGCAGACGATTGCGTGGATTTCGTTCGCGTCGGCGTACGACGGTCAGTTTGACAGCGCCTTCAGTCAGCGCTTCCTGCTCGGTCGGTGTACTTTCCTCGATCGGATCGTATCCATAAAGCTCTGCCATTGCGGCAAGAACCGGAATGACGAGCTCCCGGCAGGTCGCTGCAACGGAGTCATCGTCAAACCGGCTCTCGATACCGCGCTTCTCTGCGATGATCGTGAAACTGCCATTGTCGATCATCCAGTCATCGGTAGTCTGATTGTTACCGATTTTTAGATCCGCGCTCGACGCTACTGAAGCGACGAGTGCCCTTGCAAGCTGGACTTCTTCTGCGCTTGCCTGCCGCATCTGCCGGATCGTATCGGCTGCGAAATTGCCGAATGCCAACTTCGCTTCGAAGCGGCGCAGACCGGTCGGCCGAAGAGTGACCATCGGGCTGTGAGAGCGCTCAAGGTCTGCAAACCAGAGCCTGATTGCTGTCTGCACTCCGGACCTGTCTTCCTCCAGACAGATTGCAGCGCCGGTTCCCTCCTCAACTTCCCGGCGGATCAGGGCCTGCTTCTCGGCAAGCATTTCAGTCCCCTTCTTCGTCCCCGGTCTCTGTCAGCTCTTCGTCGTCGGGCAGAGGCACTTCACGCAGCAGCTTCTTGAGATTGGTCGAAATCTCGTTGCGAATGTCCTCAAATATCGGCTCAAGGTCATCGTTGGTGTTGTTCTGCTCAGCCACAGCAAAAGCCCACAGCAGCAGATCCATACCCTCGACTGCATAGCCACTGGCGGCAGCTCTCTGATAGATTTTCAGATAGAAGTCGTGATGCTTGTTAATGCGGACGCCTGCTACGAAGCCTGACTCGGCATCGCTGCGCATAGCCGGCTCCCAGAGATCGCCGGACGTAATGGTTTCGACAGCTTCAACGTGAATACGATCCGGGTTTACGTGCGTATCCACGGGTACCCGAAGCTTGATGCCTGAACCGCGATTGTTGTTGAGTGTAGCGGTTTTCTGACCCGCGTCGGCAGACTGGACGTCCGGCTTTTTGGTCGAAGGCGTATTGCCGATGACTTTATTCGCGCTGCCGTGATCGACGCCGCGCTCCACCGCCGCTGCTTTCTCCTTGCGCCGGTAGCGGTTTCCTGCCTCGCGATAAGTCGGCTGAAGTAGGGTCTTGAGGGCTTCCTCAAGAGCCGGGTCGAAGAGAATTTTCGATTTCTTGACGTCGACCTTGAAGGCCTCGTCAAGCTTATGTGTGAAATCGAATTCGACGCGCAGCAACGACGTGTGCGGCTCAACAGAACCAAATACGCCAAGCCAGCCGCCCTGCTGGATCACTCGTCCTTCGCGATGAATGTAGAAGCCCTGGCCGCGGTTGGTGATATTCGCGATTTTTTGTTCGTCTCTGGTCAGATCCCGTCGGTTCGGGAGAATCCACGCCCTGATGTGCGCTGTTTCAACCGACCCGTCCTCCAGTTCGATCTCGAGTTTCTGCTGTTCAGGTGAAAGCACCTGATCGGCCTTCTCAGGATAGAACGGGTTCCACGGTCTGACCTGTTCCCCATTAACAGATATTGAGACATGCCTCTCACGATCGTCCCCTTTGTCGAGGAAGCGATAATAGATGAGAGCGACATGGTCGATCAGCCGCTCACCCAGCCGTCTGATTGCAGCCTGTTCCCTCGCGCCACCCGGATCGTCGTATTCTTTCGATAGCAGACGGTCGCATTTGGACCAGACCACAAGCGTGCCCTTGTCGCCGCAAAGCTCTTCGAAGAGCTCGTAGTCATCTGCTGTCATCTCTTCGCGGAGCATTTCCCACTGGTTCTGCTCTTCGACATGCTCGAGGTCCCATGCGAGCTTGGCGAAGTCAGCCTTATCAGACTGACGGGAAATGACCGTAAACCTAAGGCAGACCGAACTGGATGCCGTCTTGAGACCAAGGCCAAACTTGCCGAGACTGGCAAGATTAGCTCTGGCAGGTGCCCCGTAACGCATAGCGTCGAACAGCATCTCGCTGTCCATGCCATCACCATTATCACCGAAGCACACGAATTTTCGACCGTCTTCGGCCAACTCTATTCGTACATTGACCTCGGTCGCATTGGCCGCGATTGAATTGTCGATGATATCAGCGGCGGCGGTATTGAAACTGTAGCCTGTGTCCCGAAGCCCGTAAATGAGCCGTGGCGCATCGGGTTGATTAATCAGATCATTCACTTAGCCGCCCCCTTAAAAGAGGGCACCTTTGCTGAAATCCAGCCCGCTACCCCCCGCGTCGAACGGTATCGAACTTAGCGGGATGATCGTTAAATGAAAGCTGACAAACGACTTGCGTTCAAAGACCGTCTCCGTTTCGCACCTCTGCATGCCTGAGATAGACCTCAACTTTTTCCAAGGTCCGTCGCCGCGGCCGCCTTCCCTGTCTTAAGTCCAAGACAAAGCGTGGATCGCCAACCGCGCGACGACCAAACCGTGTCGCCGACATGTGCGATTCCTTCAGGTGTCGCTCAATGCGATCCAGCAATTTCATGGCCTTCCTCGACTCACTCAGCACTTGTGTTCCTGTTTTGTTCTTAGTAGGAAGGTTCCATCGAGTCTAGGAGATTTCCTTCTCTCCTCAGACCGTCAGAAGGAACGACACGATGGAACATGTCAGAGAGGAGCTCGATCGCCTGATCCAGCAGCGACGGCTCGGATATTCCTCGATCTCGCGGATGATCGGACGAAACTCGTCCTACATTCAGCAGTTCATCAAGCGCGGCTCGCCGCGCAAGTTGGACGATGATGACCGGCGCACGCTTGCCAGCTTCTTCGGGGTCGACGAGCAAGTTTTGGGCGGCCCGGCCGCGCCAATGCGTGACGGACTGATCGAAATACCCGTACTCAATGTCGATGCATCAGCGGGCTTTGGAGCGATTGCCGAAAGCGAGACCGCCCATACACGCTTCGGCTTCGACGAACGCTGGCTTGCCCGGCTGACCCGGGCAAAGAGCGCCAGTCTCTCGATCATCCATGTCCTAGGCGACTCCATGGAGCCGACACTCAGCGATGGCGACGAAGTACTGGTCGATGCGTCGGACCAAGGTTCGCGGCTACGTGACGGCATCTATGTCCTGCGCGCCGATGATGCGCTGGTGGTCAAGCGCGTGACGCTCAAGCCAGGTGGCCGCAAGATCACCATCAGCAGCGATAATTCGGCCTATCCCAGCTGGGATGATGTCGATCGGTCCGAAATCCAGGTGGTCGGGCGTGTCATCTGGTTCGGACGCGCGGTTTAGGAGCTCCCGTTGGCTTAGATCCCGATTTCGAAAGGCTTTACCCTTTCCTTGGTGAGTTCGGGCTTGTCACTTGCCTGCGAAGCGCTGCCAACATCCTTGTCTTGCGAAAGCCCCTTGGCAGCTGCCGCTTTGAGCCTTTGCGTTACTTCGACGGCCGACGCTTTATCGCCGCTGTTGGACTTGATGGCCCGGCCGAGTTTCTCGGCATTATCTGCAATCAGCGTAAGGCCGTCGCGAAGCCGGGTGACCGTGACCAAGAAGGTCTTCCGATTGGCGAGATTACGTTCGCGACTGTCCATCACTGCGATTCCGCGATCAGAGGTCAGTCCCTGCGCCATGTGCGCATTGAGGGCATAGGCGAGGTCCATGCGTTTGAGCATGGGGTCGCCGCGGCTCAGGCGGAGCTCCTTCCCCGCTGATGTCTCCACCAAGACGCCCTTTGTGTCGATGGCCACGATCCTCGCACGGTCGGCGTTGAACAGCCCACGCTTGTGGTCGTTGTCGGTCCAACGGATCTTGTCACCCTCGATGATTGACAGCGGCTTGCGTTCGAAGAGCGACAGGCGGCTATCGTCTGCGCCCGGCCGTAAACGCGCAGGATTGAACTTGCGAAGCTGCCCCTTCCTGTCCTCAAGCACGAGCTGCCTGCGCGCCTCGTCAATGGTCTTGACTGTGTAGTCACCCTTGGAAAGTTTCTGGGTGCTGTCGCGCGAGCGGAAGTTGAGAACCATGCCCGGCTGGTAGGTGCGAAGATAGCGAAGCTCCTCGTGTGTCACATTCACCCGCGAATGGACGGTCAGGCGCCCGGATCGCGGCCCGAGCTCGCCATTGGCCTTGAGTCCGCGCTGGACAGCATCGTTGACCGCAGAACGTAAGGCCCGTCCCGACGCGTAGATCGACGTCCGATCCCGATCCGCCGGGCTGAGCGAAAGCCACTTTTCGGCAGCAACAATCGCACTGTCCCCGCGAGCCTCGATGGTTGAAGGAGCAAGCGCCCGGAGCGCATCGTCGATGCGTCCCTCCTGCGCGGCGGCCTGGGCTCGCCGCAGGGCGGGATCGCGGCCGCGCAAATTTACATCCATGTTGGCGCGCGCGATCCCGGCCTGCTGTACGAGGTCGAAGGGCTTACCGGCATTGACGGCGCCTAGCTGTCGCGTGTCGCCGACGAGAACAAGGCGGTAGACTTCGGCAAGGTTCGCCAGCCGTACCAGCTTGGCCTTGTCCTCATTCGACACCATCGACGCCTCGTCGAGCACCAGGACATGGTCTCCGAGCGCGCTCCGAGCCTCACTCAGAAGGGAGGCATTTCCCGGCTCGGGCAGAAGCCTGCCCCATTGGGCGAGAAAGCGGGCGATGGTCATCGAACGGATGCCAGTGTCGCGCTCGAGCATCTGGACGAGCGTGTTCTGCACGGCGAGCCCCAGCACTTGCTTGCCTTCCTCGCGGAGCAGCTGGGCAACCGGCTTCATCACGCTGCTCTTGCCCGCCCCGGCAATGCCCTGGATCGCTACGATCCTGTCGCGCGACGAAAGGACAAGGCCCGCAGCATCCTCCTGCCCTTCATTGAGTGAAATTCCGTGATTGAGCGCAGCAACATCCTGAACCCGCTGCGCGGCGTCCGGCCGATCCAAGATGGGCGACACCGCACCTCGTCCCTCGTCGACATTCGCGAGAATGGTGCTTTCAAGGTCCAGCGCCTCGCGGCTCGCCAGCCAGCCTTTGTGTTCGCCTTTGCCGGGCTCGAGTGCGCCGCTTCTGACCAATGCGTTCACACGGGTTTCGACGTGATCCACCGTCGTCGGCAGCCCAAAATCAAGCGCCGCTTTCAGCAATCCCTCACGCGGGAACGCTGCCTCGCGCTGCGAGAGATGACGCACCGCGGAAGCAACGGCCTGCGCTGCCGCAATGATCGGTGCATCTTGCTTGAGGACATGGGCTGGGATCAGCGGATCAGCCGGATCGCCCTTGATCCGCTGGGCGAACTCTCTCAGCTTCGCAATTCCACGCTGAAGAAGGCTCCCTTCTTTGGAGCTGGGAATGTCCTTCGTTGCAGCCCGCATCTGCGACGCATCGATCAAACCGACAAAGTCAATCCCGACTTCTTGGGCTTTCTGCCGCCATGCATCGAGAAGGCCTTCCCGGTCCCTGACGGGCGCCTTGCTTTTCCTCGTATTGAGCACAGCAATGTCGCGGGTTTTCGGGGTGTTCTCACCGAGCTGGCGTACCGCCTCGAGGACTTCTTCGCGCCGCGTTGAAAAGGCCACGACCTGCCCGCGAGCAATGGCCGCTGCTTCGAAATTGCCGTGCTTTCCAACCGGCCCTGCTTCGTAGCCCATTTTGTCGACCGCCAGACGAAAGCGCGCCATGGTCATCGAGTTGAGCAGGGTGTTGAACGACCAAAGCTTGTCATTGCGAAGCGCGCGCCACTTCCCGTCGCTGCCTTGCGTGACATTTGCCACGACCGCATGAAAATGCAGGTTCGGCTCCTGGTTGCGGTTGGTGTCGTGCTGGAAAAGACCAATCGTCAGATTATCTGTCGCGACCTTCCCGTAACCAGCCTTGCTACTCATCCGGGTCTGCGCCGCGTTCTTTTCTGCCCAGCGCAAGGTCTCGATGACGGCCTCGCGATAGGCATCGATAATCCGCTGGTCGCCGCCCACCAGCGCAAGCAGCGACCAGCTTTTCGGCAGTGAGAATGTGAGGTCGGTTCCCGGCCTGTGGGCCTGTCCCGCATTGCCGACCTGGATACCGCCGGGAAGTTCTCCCCGCAGCAAGGCATCGAACTGCTCGGCGCTGACGCGGCCCTCGAGACCAAGTCGTTCCGCTCCCTTCCCGACCCAGGTTCCGGAACGATCGGCATCGGCGCCGGTGTAGTAATTGTCTGCCGCGAAATAGCTCGCGGCAGCCGAAGGGGAGCGCACATTGGCGACGGAAAGCATACTGTCTGGTCCTTGTCACGGCTTCCCCCGCGGCCAGGTAATCCCTGCCCATTTGCCTTTCACATGTCGGGTTCGAACTCGCCGAAATCCTTCTCCGGCGGATCTGCGACCGCACCTTCACGCAGGTCTTTTTCGACCGGCTTGAGCGACTGACGCCCGTTTTCCGCCGCACGGCCTCGTGGCGTCGAACCGCCTTTTCCAGCTGCAGCATCGCCGGCGGTTTCTGGTTCGGACGGGTGCTGTTCCGCGCCCATTGCTGGTGCATCTTCACCGGTTTGCACTGCGGCGAGAGGTAGCGTTGGACCTGCATCCAGATGTGTATCGGACCGGGATTCGGCATCGAGATCACCAATAGCGCGCCCTGCATTTAGGTTTTCAAGCGGCACAGGCTCCTGCCGATCTTGCGGCTCATCGGCGACACGGCGCTGCCCTTCGAGGTCGAATTTGAGCTGCTTTGAATCGACAGGCTTACCGGCACCGTCATCATTCGAAGCGGGATGCTCGTCATTCGGTTTCGAACCCAGGTTCGCTTGGGGCGTCGCTGCCGCAGGACCCTGGCCAGGCTTTATGAGCGGTTTCTCGCGGGCGATGAAACCTTCGGCAATACGACCACGCGTGCGCGGAATGAGCGAGACCGGCGCAGCGGGGAATCCGTCGGGAAACTTGATGTAGGCCGACAGCCGCGGAAGGTTCATGAACTGGTCGGGCAGGAGCAACGGCTCGATCTGCCGCCTGGGCGTCAGGCTGACTGCATCGCGCGCATTGTTGTACCCGTAGCTGTAGCCCTCTTCCATGTCGCGCACCTGCCGGTGACCGATGAAATCGGAGCACCAGGTCGCTGTCTCTCGATCTGCCGTCGCCAGGATAAGCTTGGTGCGCGCAAGCGAGGACAACGTCATGGCCATGTTCTCGCCATAGACTTCCTTGAGCTTGGCAAACGCATGCACCCCGGTGACGATCGCTCCGCCGAAGTTGCGCGCCGTTTGCAGCCCCTTTTCAAGCGCCGGTAGTCGATGAAGGGCACCGAGCTCGTCGATCAGGAACCACATCCGCAGGTCCTGCGTGCGCTCGAGCGTCATCAGCGTATTCATCGCCGTGTCGAGCCATAGCGTGAGCAATTGCGAGGAGATGCTCATGTCGACATAGCGGGCAGAGAGGAACAGAATCGAGCCCGCCTGGCAGTCGCCTTTGACCCAGTCGCGGACCGAAAAGCGCTGTCCGGATGAGGGCAAGAGCTTGAGCACTTTCGCATTCGCATTGAACACCGCGCGGATCGATTCCGCCATGCGGGCCGCCTCCGGAGCGGTCAGCGGGTCGGCCATCGTTCCTCGCATCAGCTTATGCACTTCGGACAGGTCAGCGGTCATCAGCCGCCGTGCCAAGGCCTCGTTGGTCGCTGTGTTGGTGCGGGCAAGATGGAGACACATCTCGACGAACAGCATGCGCGCCGCGAGCACCCAGAATTGTTCTGAACCACCCCCGTCATGGGGCACGAGCGCTTCGGCCGCGGCGTGAAACTCAGCTTCCGTCGTGCAGTCGTTGAACACGCTCCATAGCGGACACCGAACATCGACAGGATTGAGAATGATGTCGCGCGCGGGATCGTAGAAGGCCTCAATGAAAGCCCCTGTGAGGTCGAAAATGACCGCGCGCTGGCCGCGTTCACGTGCTTCGGCAACAAGTTCGGTGAGCGCCACGGTCTTGCCGGTTCCGGTCGTGCCAATGAGCATGGCGTGACTCTGCTCGAGCCGCCAGGGCCAGCTTACACCGGCGAGATGTGCGGGTTGGTAGTGGCCCGCTTCGGCGAGCGCCGACGAGCTGGCAAGCCGCCACTTCCAGCCGAACTTGCGTCCCAGTTCTTCGGCCCTGAATGCCTTGTTGTGACGCTCGATTTCTTCTTCGAGTTCGTCGAGCGAAACAAGCATTGCACCGCGCTCGTGCTTGCGCTCCTTCGACCGCCCGCCAAAGCGCTCGGCGAACCACCAGAAGAACACGAATGCCGGGATCAACAGGACCGCCGCGACGAGCAATCCCTGCTTCACTGCCGATCGAAACGCCTCGACCGCCTCGCGCATCGACGGGAACTCGCGAACGATGCCAAACTGGAGGCCGACCCTTTCGCCGTCAAGCAATTCAAGGTTGACCAGTTTGGCCGGATCGAACTCCATGAAGGCGTAGAGACTGGCGTAGATGTGCATCCAGACCAGGTAGATCTGGTGATCACTCAGAGCCGACCGCACTTCCCAATAGCACGTGCCGACAGCAACAAGGCCGGTGACTATCAACGGACCCTTCAGGCCGGCTGCAAACATGAACCCAAAGTGGCCGAGCAGCTGGCTCCCGCGGGTGAAGTTCAGGAGATTATGCTTCATGGGAATGGCCTCCCATGCTCGCGTTGACGGGGAGGCCAAGACGCTCCAGGCGTCGCCGGTACGCCTCGTGGGTACGGTCGCGCAAACTCGCATCAGGATGGCTGGCTAGAAGCGCATCGAGCGCCACCGAAATGAAGATAGCCTGGCGCGCGGGATCGAGCCCTGCGGGGCGGTCCTTCGCCTCGTTATCGCGCTGCCACGCTGCGACAATGAGGTCACGGATAAAGACGCTGACACTTACGCCATGGTCCGCGGCACACTGGCGAACCCAGTTACCTACGGAGAGAGATACGAATGTCTGAAGCCGATCTTGTCGGGTCATGAAACAGGTTCCTTGTCGGGCCGACGGAACCTGGCTCACCTTGCGGAAGGTGCTGATGAGAATAAATCGTGAACAACTCGCAGTCAATCGAAAGATTAAGACAATATTTCAGTGTGATAGAGAGATGTGAGTTGTCTGCGGATCAGTGCAAAGCCGCTCAACTCGCAGACGGGTTGATTTCGCCCATAACCACATTCTTTAGCAATAACAGAGAGATAAATCCCGAAATCGCGGGGTAGGGTGTGCTCCCTTGTTCCCAAGTGCGCGAGGTGGTCCAGTCAGCAACGGGGATTGATCAAGGACGACCATTCCCGACCTCCACGATGGAGCGCGAGCAACCAGGCCTGGCACCTCTTCGGATGCAGATCGAGAGCATTTCGACGCTTCCAGCCAAAGACAGCACCTGCGAAAAAGGCAGCGGCCAAGGGCGCGTGGGAAGCAAGGCAAACGGGGCATGTCGCGTGCCCAGCTTCCCGCCGCCCGACCCGGTGCCGGTTCGCAAGTGCGCGCGGGGCCCAAGAACAGATCACGCCGCACCCTCAGGAGCGCATCGCAAGATGCGCGGGACAGAGTGCGTCCACAGCCCCGCTCCATTTATCGGGCGCCGCCGCATTGCGGTGGGCGACCGTCAGAGCAACCGACCGAACCTGATTCTTGTGCCTGATTGGACTATCCGGCGAACAAGAAAAAAGGGCAGGAACCGTTCCCGGTTCCCGCCCTGTCGGTCGTCTCAGAACTCGTCGAGCATGCCGCCGTGGACCGTGTGGACCACCCGCGCTGCGAGATGCGCTGGCAAGATGTTGTAGTCACCTTCGTCGAGGGCAAAGTACCCGAGTTCATCATCCTCGATAACGTGCTGATCGAAGAAGCTGTGCAGCGCTCTCTTCTCGGCTGTTTCGAGAGCCTCGAAATAGCTCCGTGACGGAAGGGCGCAATGCATCGAATAAGCCATGATAATCCTCCTGATTTCTGTCGTGAGACGACAGGAGGTGCGCGCGATGGTCTTGTGCATCCCGGGTCAGGGATCGCCCGAATGGGCGACCGCAATAGCGGCGGTGGGGGTAACGATTTTGTTCGCTGCCGGATGCAATCCGGTGGCGGGCAAAATGGTGGGGCCCCGCCGTCCTTGAGGCGGGAGGCGCAAGGCCATCATGCTGGGAGAACCGTGAGCAAGAACCCACCACCTCCACCCGGATCAAACATCTGCTGGGTGCGAATTGCCTTTCCTACACCCCGATGTCGCGGGCATAGAAGCAATTGGGGAGCAGATCCGAGGGGGACAAAAGGACAAGTAACATGCCCCGGAACAGGAGCGCGATTGTAGCCCTGCAAAAGCTCGAAGCAGACCGCGAGGCGCTCGACGCCAGACAACGCGAGCTCGAAGTACAAGCAGCCAGGGAACTCGGCGAAATCATCTTGGGAAGCGGCCTCGAAAGCTTCTCGAAGAAGGGCCTGAGGCAGGTTGCCGAAGAACTCGGGAAACTCGGCGAGAATGCCGCGATCGAGAAACTGACGGGGCGTGGTGCAACCCGTGCTTCGAATGCAGCGGCAAGAACCCAGTAACCACAGAAGAAGAGGCCCTGCCGCTTGCGGCAGAGCCTCTTCGTAAGGGGACGATCGGGATCGATGTCAGTCGATATCGGGAGCGTCGGTGTTGTCGTTGTCGTCGCTCGAACCACTACCGTGGGAGAGGAAGTCGACCTTGTCAGCAAGGATCTCGGTACCGTAGCGCGTGACCCCGTCCTTGTCTTCCCACTGGGTGTAGTGGATGCGCCCCTGGACCGATACCAGCTGGCCCTTGGAGCAGTACTGGCCGACGGTCTTGGCGAGGCCGTTGAAGCAGGTCACCCGGTGGAACTCGCTTTCCTTGGCGGTGTAGCCGCTCTCGTCCTTGTAGGTCTTGCCGTCCTTGTCGCGTGCAGGGCGATCGGTGACGACGGTGATCCCGGTGACATTGGTGCCGCCCTTGGTCTCGCGGGTATCGGGCTCGCGAGCGATGCGGCCAGTGAGGATTGCGATATTGGTCATGATAGTAGTCCTTCAGTTCCTCAAACCGGAGACCATCTCCGGCTTGCGAACATTCAGAAGAAGCAGGACATGGGAGGACTGCACCGCTGGAGCGAAGCTCCAAGGGAAACCCGTTCATGACGGGTGGTGCGGGCAGGCGCGCGAAGCGCGACCACACGGCCGGAAAGGAACGGGTTGCTGTCCGCTGGAGCGAAGCTCCAAGGGAAACCCGTTCATGACGGGTGGTGCGGGCAGGCGCGCGAAGCGCGACCACACGGCCGGAAAGGAACGGGTTGCTGTCCTCAGCTGACCTGATTCAGGACTGTTCGCGAAGAAAGCCGGATGGGTATCGGGTGCGGGTCTGAAGGTGCCGTGACCGGCACTTCCAATCAGGCTTCGCCTTCGCCTTCCGATGCCGCCAGCAGATCCATGAAGTTGCGGGCAGCTTCCCGGTCTTCTTCGTTCTCGAACGCCACGTCGAGTTCGGGGGCGGACCCGAACATGTGCAGGAACGACCACAGTGCAAAGCGCTTGCCCCGGTCCTCCTCAAGGCCGAGATCAACCCGGCAATGCTCGATGCCGGCTGACAACGTCTCGGGAGCAACCCCGGAGAGGTCGGTGGTGGCAAAGTAGCGCTGCAGCAGATCGTCAAGTTGCATGACCGGTCCATAGTCGGGTCTGCGCCGAATGCACATCCGGGCAATGCAGTTGCAGATTGTAAAGGCCCCCTCAGGACCCGGGAGAGGTGCCCAAGGGGCCGCGACGATCGACCACGGTGATCCGGCGCGTCTTGGCATCGATCACCAGCCGTTCGGTCACGCCATTGCCCGGAAAGGCGACGACGTAACGCGGATTGAGCGAGAGCATCTGCTCGTTGCGCTTGAACCCGGCGCGGGCACCAAGCCGACGGTCGAGCGAATAGGTCAACTGCTGGACCTCGCGGCGCTCGGCCCAGCTCGCGGCGAGGCGATCGGCACCCTTGCCGTCGCCGCCATGGACCAGGAAGAGATCGGGAACCGCATCGCGAACCTTGTCCAGCGTCGCCCAGATATTGTCGGCGTAGGCGCGCGCGTCCTCGGAGCTCTCGAAGCTCTGGCGACCGCCGGCGAAGACGACCGGAGTGCCTTCCGGGATCAGGGCGTGACGCCTGTTCTCAGCGCG
Organism: Qipengyuania citrea; assembly: GCF_024171405.1. Classification (GTDB taxonomy): domain Bacteria; phylum Pseudomonadota; class Alphaproteobacteria; order Sphingomonadales; family Sphingomonadaceae; genus Qipengyuania; species Qipengyuania profunda. The sequence continues at coordinate 2,366,684 of NZ_JALJZT010000002.1, read as the reverse complement.
TGCGCGGAGGAAGTCGCGGGCATCGATCACAGCCGAGGTAAGGTGGCGCGAATGGCTCGTGCGCGAGCCCGAAACAGGCTTCCACGAGGACCCGGTCTCGTCGCGATAGAGTGCTGCCGCAGCCTCGCGCATCTGCTCGAAGGCCAGCATGCTGGCTTCTGCAGCCTGCGCGCGCTCGACCTGCTCTTCAAGATTGCTCGAATGCACTTCGGAGCCATCGGCTGATGCGAGGAGGACCCGGATCTCGTCGCTGGCCCGATCAAGCTGAGCGGACTTCCGGCTGGCGGCACGGTGAAAGAGATTGACCACGCCCCAGGCAATATCCTCGGCATCGGCCTCAAGGGCCGTGTCGGAAAACATCGCGAAAAGGTCGGACCATACGGCGCCAAGCGTCTGGTCGATCGCATCCTGGCAAGGAAAGTCGGTTGCGTTGAATGGGGCGGGCCTGATGCTGAGGCCTGACAAGTCAAGGCCGCTCAATTGATCAATGAAGCTGTCGTACATGGGGTGTCTCCTGATCGGGGGACAAGGAGAGGAGGCACCATTGCCTCGGACCTGTCCGCCGGAGCCCGATCAGGGCCGGGGAAAGGGGCGCGACGCACCGCGTAGCGGGGAACCTGCGGCCCTAGGCTGGCGCGGGCAACACGGGCCGACGGGCCGCAGGTTGCGGCGCGCCCCAACCGGCCCAAGGGCCTCTCCCGGCGGACAGGGATGAGGCAGTATCAGGATCCGGTGTTGCAGATGGATCGGGAGTGCTCGAAGATCGCTTCGCCATTTGAGAACCGACCGACCAGGCGCAACTCACCAAACAGGTCGATGAACCTACCCGAGACTTGGCCAAGCCAGTGCCGTGCTCTCGCCGTTCGTGGGTTGTAGAAATCGGCCTCCCAGTACCGGGCATCGTCGCGCTCGGCGAGCCAGATCGCCGCGATCCCACAATAGGTCGATATGCCGCAATCGGCGAAGGCGTTGCGCAGGAGGATACGGTCCTCGCGGCCGCGCCATCCATCGAAGTCCTCGAAGGATGGGAAGGCTGCCTTTGTGGTATCGATGATCTCGTCGATGAGGCACTCGTAGGCCCAGTCGACATCGTCGTCTTCGCCGTCATCTAGCAGGCGAAAGGCCACCACGGAGCCGGTCGGATAGCTGACGGAACGTCCCATCTCACGGCTCCTCAGGCTGCATCAGCGAGATCGATGTCGGTCTCGCTTTCGTTGGATTGGCATCCACCCAGTTCGAGCAGCATGTTGGCCGCTTCCTCGGCTTTGGCAGCCGCGGTCAGGATCGCACGTTCGTCCGATTTGAGGATCTTGAGCCAGGACGCGATGTAGCTGGCGTGATGGTCGAGGTGGGTGACCGGAAGACCAAGTTCGGCCCCAAGAATGGCTGAAGACAGTTCGGCGATCAGTTCTTCGGCAGCATAGGCGTCGCTGCCGAACCGGTTCTTTAGATCGCGATCGAGCCGCGAAGAATGCCCCGTCCAGTGTGACAGCTCGTGCGCGAGCGTCGCATAGTAGTGGTCGTAGGCATCAAAGAGTTCGGCTCGCGGCATAGTGACCCGGTCGCGAAGCGGCTCGTAATAGGCCTGCGCGCCATGATGGCGCAGGTCTGCGCCCACTTGACCGAAGAAGGCATCAAGTCGGTCTTCGCGCCCTTCGGGCTCCAGCGCGGCAACCAGCGGCTTGGGATGATAGAACTCGGGGAGGCCATCGCACTGGTCGGCGTTGAACACGGCATAGGCCTTGAGCACGCGCCGGTTTTCGGTGTCGGCCTCGCCTTCGGCGTTCTCGACCTCCTTGGTGTAGCTCCTGTAGAAGATCGCGATGGTCGATTTCTCACCCTTGCGGACCTGCCCTCCGATCGCCTGGCACTGGCGATAGGTCATCCAGTAGGGCGAGGCGTAGCCACAGCCGTCGGCTACCATCCACAGCCAGAAGGTGTTCATACCGCGATATGGTGTCCCGCAGGAACGTAACGGCCGCGAGACGGGCACACCGCGCCACGGCTTGACCCAAGGTTTGGTGCCTTGCTCGAGCTTTTCGATAATGGCGGCGGTGATGCGCGCGGCAGGCGATGTCGAAGCTGTGCGGCGGGACGTGGTCATGGAAGGTCTCCTGATCGCCGGAACGAACTTGTCCCGGTTCAGAAGAGCAAAGCTCCCTCCCCTCTCGTTTAAGGAGAACGGCTATGCGCTATCGCGTCAGTCATTAAAGAGTTGCCGACGATCGCCTCAAAGCGGTCATAGGATCAGTCGGCTCGATCTGTCCGCAATGTTCGACAGTCCGGAAAGCCTCCTTTCGGGAGCGCGATTGGACTAGCGGACACTCCCGGTAGCGAAACGGCGCGTTGGCTTTGGCGTCCATCCCGGGAGCTCATGGCCAATTGCGATCCTCCCGAAAGCAGTCGTTTGTTCATCCGCGCTCGTCGTCCAAGCGTCGCGCAGACAACATGCTTTGCTACGCCGACGGAACTTGATACCGTCTCCTATCGGAGGGGTAGCATGAAAGATCTGACCGTCATTGAAGCACAGTTGACGCGCGTCTTGAACTTTTTCCCCCGCGTCGACACCAAGGTCGCTGGGCTCTTCACCGTCAATTCTGCTGTACTGACGGTCAGTGCGCTCAATGTACAAGCTGGCGATCTCAAACAATGGTACATCGCCATTCCCGCTGTTTTTCTGGTCCTTGGCTTAGTTGGGTCATACACATTTCTCTATCGGTGCAACTTTCCTGATCTTGAGGGCGGTCAGGGCAGCCTGATCTATTTCGCCGCAATCCAAGACCGCACGGAAACCAAATTCAAGGACGAGTTCGAAGCGGTTAGCGAGGCGGACTATCGCGCTGACATGCTTGGCCAAGTCTGGCGCAATTCCCACATTCTGTGCGAGAAATACCGGGCCATTGCTGTCGCAATCCGTATTACGCTGGCGACCTTCCTGCCTTTTGCGATCTTTCTGGTGATGACGGCAATCGAACATAGCCGGATACCCATGATTCGCGGGTAATCACATGGCATTGAAAGACGATCTCACGGATGCTGCCGACGGCATCCTTGGAACGGCGTTCGAGGAACGCGAGGGCAAGAAAATACCGACATCGGACGACATCGCCCTGTCGAACGGAGCCGTGAAGCTGGATGCCGCGTTCCTCTATGCCGATCTCGCGGGATCGGGCGTCATCGCAAAGGTTTGTCCATGGGACACAACGGCGAAAATCATCCGCGCCTATCTGGACTGCTCGGTACGCATCATCAGAGCGCAAGGAGGTGAGATACGAAGCTTCGATGGCGATCGCGTGATGGGTGTGTTTATCGGCGATAGGAAGCGAACGGACGCAGTGAAGGCCGCCCTGAAAATTCAGTGGGCTACTGAAAATCTGATTCAGAAAAAGGCGACAGCCCGGTTCAACTCGGTAAAGAATAATGACGTGAAGATCCGGCAAGCGTGCGGCATCGATGTCGGAATCTCCAGAGCGGTTCGCGCGGGCATCCGCAATAACAACGATCTCATTTGGATTGGCCGCCCGCCAAGCTTTGCGGCGAAGCTCTCCGATAATCGGGAATATCCCTACTGCACCTTCATCTCGGCCGCGGTGTATGACGCAATGTTGGACGAAGCGAAGCTGAGCAAAGGGGTGAATATGTGGGAAAAGCGAAGCATGAAGTTCGCTGGCGTTGACGAAGACGTCTACCGCTCAAATTACGAGTGGACGCCGTAACCGCGTTCAACGCACCCTATTTCGACCAGACGATTACCCTCTCAGCGAAGGTGCCGGCTATCGTTCGTTGGCGTGAAGCTGATCCAGAATATCAAGCGCAACCTCCCGAATTTCCTTGGCAACAGCTGGCGATTCTCCTCGGTCCAGCTTCAACGCTATCGAGAGCGGCTCCACTGTCCGGCCTTCTTCGGAGTCGAGCAGTGCGCTCAACTCATTACTAAGGCCAACACGGGCAAGCTCCAGGCTTGTGTCGACAAAGCTCGGGATGAGCTCACGGCGCGTCTCCAATTCCGGCAGTGCGGCACCGAGATGGGCGATCGCCGCCTGGATATCGCCACGCTTGGCTTCGAGCGGCGCGAGAAATAGCCGTGCCTCGGTCAGATCCGGGTCGCGTTTGAGCGCTTCGGAGCCGTCCTCGATCCGGAACTGCAGTTCGCGATCGGTCAACTGTGCACGCGCCAAAAGGCATTTGGGATTGTCGGGGTCAGCCTCCATCGCCCGGCCAATCAATGCCTGCGCTTCGGAAGGCGCAGAGATACGAGCGAGTCCCGTCAGCGCCGATACGCCAATGTCATTCAGGGCTAGGGCGGCTTCGAAATGTTCGCGCGCACCATCCTCGTTATGCCGACGGGCCGCGATGTCCCCCTGAAGTACAAGGCTGCAATAGCAGTCTTCATTTGCGGCAAGTGCCTCGTTCAGCAATTCGAGCGCGTCGTCATCGTCGCCATGATGGACGAGTAGCTCGGCAACTTCGCGCATCGGACCGCATGCACCGCTTTCAAGAACTGCCTCGACGGCCTTCCGCAGTGCCGACTCCGCCTCGGCATCCGAAGCGGATTTCTCCATCAGCAGGCGCGCCAGCCTGACCCAGGCCGGCTCGCCCTCCTCGAGTGTCGTGGCGTGGCGATAGGCCTTCTCGGCGCGATCTCGCTGACGGCTCGCGCTATAAATATCTCCGGCCGCAATCCATGCCCAGGCATCGTCGGCATGCTTTTCCAGCATGGCGTCGACTAACTTGGCAATCGCTTCGAAAGGTTCGCCCAAATTGCGCATGGCAGTGGCCAGCATCCGGTAGATCACAGGGCTATCGGCGCCGGTCGCAATGCTCCGATCTAGTGCAGCGCGGGCCTCGGCAAATTCTCCCTCGGCTGAGAGAAAGGCGCCGAGATCGGCCCAGGCCATCCAATCGTCGCCGTGCTCGGCCACATCCCGGAGCAGCATTATCGCCTCTGGCGCACGACCGGTTCCGCTCAGCAAGCTGGCCAAGAGGTGCCTGGCTTCGGAACGATCAGAATGATCCTCGAGCGCCTGACGAAGCGCTGCCTCGGCTTCATCCTCCTTGTCCTGACGCATCAGGATTCTGGCAAAGTGCGCGGTCGCGTCATCTGTCAACTCGCCGAGCGCAGCCGCCCTGCGATACAAATAGAGCGCACCATCTTCATCATCATTCCGATCGCGCAAACGCGCCAGATGAAGGATCGCCGGCGCGCAGCCGGGGTCGATTTCCAACGCGCGATTGAATGCCGCCTCGGCTTTCTCGGTCTGGTCGGCGAACGACAGCATCAGCCCGTACATCGAATGTGTGCCGGGATTGTCCGGTTCTTGCTCCACGGCGCGCTCGGCCGCCAGAACGGATTCCTCATGTTCGTGGAGTTGAAGATGCGTGAACGCCAACTGTATGAATGGCATCGGGTTTGATGGGGAGATAGCGGCGGCATCAGCGAGCAAAGCCTTCGCCCGGTCGGTATCGTCGCTCTCGAGCGCATCGTGTGCCTCGCGAAGAAGTCTGTCGACAGCGGCATCGCCGTCGCTTTCGTCGAATTCCGCTTCGATCAAGCTTGGCGCGACTTCCGCCGGCAAACCGTCCTGACGCAGCGACTGGAGGAAATCAGCGGGCGTTTGCGCGAGGATACGTGCGCGGACCGTTTCGGGCTGCCCCATCAAAATGGCGTCGAAGGCCCAATGATAGTCGGCACGCTTGGTGGGCTCAAATCGGCAGGCTTCATCGACGAGTTTGGCTGTTGTCGCGACCAGTTCGTCACGATCGTAATATTCGGTCATGAAAGCGACAAGTGCGCGGACCCGGCTCGAAGGATGGCTGCGTCGCCTCATCAGGTAGTAGATATTGAACAGCCGCTCAGCGGCGTAATATAGCGCCGATCGTCCGCGACCTTGCTCCTTGATCACCGAACCGCGGTCGCTCAACCGGCCAAGCATAGCGGAGGCCGTGTTGACATTGACCCGCGCTGCCGCCGCGATCTGCTTTGCGGTGCTCGGATCCCATGCGTCGAGCAGCGCGGCGAACACCTTCCGCTCGACTGCTGGAAGCATGTCGAGCTGGCTTTTGAAATATTCGGTGTTCTGATCGATCAGCTGGTTAAGGTTTTCCATGAGATCGCCAAGCGAAGGCATGCGCATAAAATCCGCAAGAATATGAATTAGTCGCGGGCTGCCGCCGGTCAGAATCTGCAACGGTCGGATGCGGGCACGCGGCACGTCGTGCGTGGTGAGGGAGGCCCATAGCGCATGGCATTCCTCAAGCGTCAGTGGCCGGAGCGGCAGGATGCGATAGCCGTCGAGGGGGCGCCCCGAACACTCGTCGGTCGATTGCGCCACGGAAGTTGCGAGTACGCCGAAGAGCGAATCGTCGGCCAAGGCGGTCAGAAGGATTGAGCGGTCGCTGCCGATCTGATCGTTCAGCAGCATGTGGAAGTTCTCGACGACCACAAGAAGCCGCTTGCCAGCGGCTGCCGCCACTTCGCGCAAGATCTCCAGGCAGCGCTGCAGCAGGATTGTTTCGTCGGCGATCGTCACCGCTTCGCGGTGCCGGGCCTTGAGGTTCGCATCGCCGGCATCATCGGCGAGATAGAACAGACATTCGAGGAAAAATTCCCCTGGCGTGGTGACCGTATAGCTTTCTTCGCCAAGGAAAATCGGCTGCCACAATGCGTGCAGCGTTTCATCGGTCCTGATTTCAGCCAGCACGCGCCGACACAAGGTGGTTTTCCCAGCACCTCGCGGTGCGACCAGAATGACCCGCGGCGCCGCCGTCTCCCCGCGCAGGATCGTGAGCGTCTCTGCAAGCTCGGGTTGTCGAACGATGAAATTCGATACGGCCTCATCATCGGACTGAAAGGCCGGATTGAATTTATACGCCATCGTCAGCGTCGCTCCATGACCTGCACCAGTGAGCACCCCTAGCTGCCATCAATTCTGTTGGCAAACGGAAAAACATGGTTTATGGCTTGCCAACAAATCTGCTGGCAAATCGCCCTAAGCGGAAAATGAACAGGGATTTCAATATCATGGCAAAGAAGGTGTGGAAGAGCGAGACAACCGACAAACGGGTGGCAACCCGCTTGAAGGAGGTCGAGACGGTCGAGATCAAGGACTATGTGCGCGATACCGACCTGCATGGGCTCGCGCGGAACAAGGCGTATCGCGTCGACGGCGTCCATGTTTATGCGGACATTCTCAACTTGGGCGAGATGCTGCAGTCGACCGAGGTCGAGGGCGAGACGTGCCACAAGCGGACCCTTCGCTTTCTCAACCTTCATTATCGCGCCGTCTACCGGATCATCGCCGGGGTGGATGCGATTCAGGTCGATTTTCACAATCAACGGCTGCATCTGGTGGTCGCCAAGCCGTATGGCGACGAAGCCGCGCGCGTGCACAAGGCGGTGGCGATCGGCCAGCTGATTATGGATGTCCTGGCAAAGACCGGCGAGGATGGTGACGACAAAATTCCATCGGCAAAGGTCAGGGTCGGCATTGACACAGGCCTGGCCCTGGCGGTTCGGAACGGCCGGCGTGGCAGTTCCGAGCCGCTCTTCCTGGGCGTACCGGCAAACCATGCCGCCAAGCGCGCCGGGGGCGGAACCAACACCGGCATCTATCTGTCCAACGAAGCGCGCGGCGCCATCGACTTGGATGCGGTGGATGACGAAGATATCAGCGCGCTGACCCCAGCCGAGGTGGGCGATAGCCAGGAAGAAGCGGCGCTCGCCGTGACCGCGGATGGTATCGTCCGGGATTGGAAAAAGGACCTCGAAGCCAATCCGATCGGCAAGTTTTCGTTTAGCGGGCATACCCCGCCGTTCGCCGATCTCGATCTGGAGGTGCTGACGCCTGGCAATTCGCGCCGCAACGACGCGATCTCGGTTTATGCGGACATCGACGGCTTCACCGCTTATGTTGCCAACCATATCGACGACGACGATGATGCAATGGACGTCGTGCGAGCACTGCATGTGCTGCGCGCTGAACTCGACGCCGTGCTCACCGAAGATTTCGGCGGGCGGAAAATCCGGTTTATCGGCGACTGTGTCCACGGCGTCATCGGTGAAGGCACCGCGCAGACTGCCGACACCGAAGCAAGCGCGAGCACCGCAATCCTGTGCGCGGGCGGACTGCGCAGCGGCTTCGTCCGCGCTTTGGAGTTGCTTGAGGACGAGGGCGTCGACGTTGCCGGTCTCGGGATCGCAATCGGATTTGATGCCGGCCCCGTCGCACTGACGCGCCTGGGCATGAAGGGGTCGATGATCCGCTGCGCGACGGGGCGAGCCATCCTGGCTTCGGAGCACGAACAGCGTCGATGCGCCGGGGATGAGACCGCGGTCGGGGCGGTCGCGTATGGATGGTGTTCCAACGCTGGACAGAAGATTTTCGGATCCAGCCGGAAGCGCTCAGGCCTGACCTATGACGTGGCGCTTGAGGAACTCGCCGACGAAGGGGATACGACGGCTGCGGCCGCCAAGGTCGCGAAGGCCGCGATGGCGATGACGCTTCTGGAGCCGATCATTGCCGCGCCGGCCGCTGCAGCGCCGAGCGCATTCCGCTTTCCGAATCGCGATGCCACGCCGACCAAGCCAGCAGGCTTCGCCTGATGTGGTATATGCGTGATCTGGGCCGCCTGGCATCCGAACAGGCAGCCCTTGCCGACCTTGAGAGGCGTGAGGCTTGGTTCACCGTCGCCAGCATCTATTTCGACGATCAGGTCCGGCTCTGCTTCGATGCCGAGATCGAGATCGGCCCGAAGCGCTATCCGATCCGGCTGACATATCCGCAGACATTTCCTTACACCCCGATCTCGGTTCTTCCCCAATCTCCCGAACGATGGTCGGAGCACCAATGGGGACGCGGCGAACTATGTCTCGAATGGGGCCCGGACAATTGGACGCCCGACATCACGGGTGCCCAGATGGTCGAGAGCGCTTACCGGCTTTTGCACGGTGAAACGCCGAATGATGTCGAAGCGCATCCGGTCCTGCCATCGCGCCACGTCGAAAGCCTGGGTCAGCAACTGCGCGCCTCGGCCGTGGGCTTTGTCCTGACCCGGGCGCTTGCGAGCAAGCTCGATGCAACGCCAGGCCCGCAACTGCTGCCGATGGACTTCTTCATGCGCTCGACGACGCACGTAGTGATCCCGCTGACAGTCGGCGATGAGGACCCTGTTTGGCGTGACCCGACGGTCCCGGAAGCCCTGAAGGCATCTAGCCTGACCCTGAAGGGGCATGTCGCCATTCTACCAGCCGGAATGCCGATTCCTGCGCTGGGAACTGCTTCTGGGTTAAAGAAGGCTCTTGCCGAAGCGGGCTGCAGCTATCCCGAGGGCTATGTCTCCGACGTGCTGGATATGTGCCTGGTGCACGCAGATGGCGTCGCCCGTCTGTTCTGGGTGAAGGACGGGGCCGACACCGTCACAGAATTTAAATGCCTTCCCGAGGGCGGCGGCGTTCGCATGGAGCCATCTCGCGCGGCCCTTGGGACCATGACCGTGGGTCTTGTCGGGTGCGGCTCGGCTGGCGGCAAGATCGCGACCAGCCTGGCCCGCAGCGGCGTCGGCAATTTCCTGTTTGTCGATGACGATGTGATGCTTCCCGAAAATCTTGTTCGGCACGATCTCGACTGGGACGCGGTCGGCGATCACAAGGCTGAGGGGCTGAAGCGCCGGATCGAGATGATCGTGCCGGCCGCCAAGTGCACCGTGCGCCGTCAGCAGCTCGCCGGACAGGAGAGCAGCGGCAGTATCGACGGCGTGCTGGCGCTTTTGCAGACCTGTGACCTGATCATCGACGCGACCGCCAATGCGCGCGTGTTTAACTTGCTCGGGTCGGTTGTCGCCGCAGCCCGGAAGCCGCTCCTGTGGCTGGAGATTTATGGTGGCGGGTTCGGCGGAATGATCGCCCGGTCGCGGCCCGGTCTCGATCCTGCGCCGCAGATCGCGCGAGCGCGGATCGAAGCGGTGTGCTTGGAGAAGAACGTCGTCGCGCCGCGTGCAACCGCGGGGTACGGGATCGACGCTTTGAGTGGCCCGATGATCGCCGATGATGCCGACGTTGCCGTGATCGCAGCGCACGCCACGCGATTCGCTATCGACACACTCCTGTCGCCTGGCGAGTCGGCTTTTCCCGTCTCTGCCTATCTACTCGGGCTGAAGGCGGAATGGCTCTTCTTACAGCCGTTCCACACCTTTCCGGTAGACCTCGGCCAACCGGAGCCGGAAGTCACGCCGGCAATGGATCCAAACGGCTTGGCCACCGTGCAGCGCCTGATCAAGGAACGTCATGATCGTAACGCTGCCGCCTGATCTCATCGCGAAGTTCGAAAAAGCGCTGTCGCGCGCCGGCACCCGTGAAATTGGCGGTGTGCTTGTGGGCGAGCACGTCGCAGACGAAGAATTCCGCGTGGTCGATCTGTCGGTTCAGCGTTCGGGCGGAACCGAGAGCTGCTTCGTTCGCCATCCCAAGAAACATCGTCGCTTCATGCGGAGCTTCTTCCGCCGAACCGGCGCCGACTATGCGCGCTTCAACTATCTGGGCGAGTGGCATTCCCATCCCCTATACCTGCCGGTTCCGAGCACCACCGATCTGGCGCAGATGCAGCTGATCGTAGAAGACGGCTCCGACGCGCCGTTGTTCGCGGTCCTGCTCATCATCCGCCTCGACGGCGGCGAGCGTATCGAACTTGGCGCAACGGCCTTCACGCCAGGATCGGCGCCGACGCGGGTCGAGATCCGCGTTGAGCCGAGGCCGGCCGATGATCCGACCCTTTCCGGCAAGCCCACCCTATGGTCTTGGAAGCGGTCAGGCTGGTGGCGCAGGAAAGACATCAACAGGAGGAACGATTGAGCTTGAAGAAACGATATGAGGATCGCGCGGTGTTGATCGACGCGCTGCTCGGCCAGAAGATTATTCGCGGCAACGAGACGATCGCTGCGGCCTTTGCCGATGCCGGCGATTTGGTCGAATTCGCCGCGGGCAAGAATATCATCGAGCAAGGTGACAGCGATCGGTCGGTACATTTTCTGCTGTCCGGCCGAGGCCTAATCATCATCAACGGGGTGCGCCTCTATCACCGCGAGCCACCCTGCACCATCGGCGAGATGTCGGCCATAAATCCCAGCATCGGCCGATCCGCGTCCATCGAAGCGGTCGAGGACGTGGTCACGTTGAAAGTTGGCTATGAGAAGTTTGCCGAGGTCGGCGAAGCGCATCCCGAGATGTGGCGCCTCGTCGCCCGGGACCTTGCTGGGCGGCTCGAACAGAGGAATCGCTTCGTAAACCGTGCCAATATACGCCCCCGGGTGTTCATGATCTGCTCTGCGGAGGCGCTACCGATCGCAAAGTCCATTCGCGTCGGGCTTTCCCACGATGCGGACATTGAGATCTGGAGCGACGATATGATCTTTCCGGCCGGCGGGTATCCGATCGAAGCCCTAGAGGAGCAGGTCAACATTGCAGACTTCGGCGTTGCGCTCTGCGAGCCCGATGATCTCGTCACAGCTCGCGGCAAGACATCGGCGGTCCCGCGCGACAACGTCATCTTCGAGCTCGGCTTTTTCATGTCCCGCCTTGGCCGCCATCGCACTCTGTTGCTGGTGCCGCAACGCACCGATGTGACACTGCCGTCCGACTTCAAGGGTCTGACGCCGCTTCCCTATGCAACTGCTGACAAAGCCAGTGCTCGGGCTGTGGCGCTCGGCCCCGTGATCGATCGGATCAGTGCCATCATCGAGGAAATGGGTGTTCGCGCTTCGCTAATCGAGAAAAATTAGAACAGCCAGGTCAATCGCCGGTCATTGGGCTGCGCCAGCCCGGTTACCATTTGAAGGACGTCGATAACTAAATGCATTTTCCTCGAGGATCGATGTTTCGTTGGAATTGGGGGCTAGTCCCTACCGATGGCGACGTTGTTCCATTCAGCCGACTCAAGGCCGGTAGCGGTGGGGCGGGGAGAAAGCTTCGCAAACATCACTATTTGTCGATCACCTATATGGCGGGTTTCACAGGCCCGGACGGCCGAGTCTGGGCTTACTTTGACGACAAACCTGATGACCCGCAGCCATCACAGCCTGGCTCGATCGCGTATCGCAAACTATATTATTCGCTCCCATCCAAGGATGGCGGACGTGATGACACGTCTTGGGAAGATCATTGGAATCGTGTGGAGACTGTGTGGCCTATCACTGTCGCCGCCGCGCGTGCGAAGCGCCTTTCGCCGGCTATTTCCTTCAATCTACTTGGGATGGTTGCGATCCTAATGGCGCGTGTGCCGGCGGCGCGTGAACGACATGAATATCTGCTGGCACAAAAGATGCGCGCGGAGATCCAGACTTTAGAAGCGGTCGGGGCGCTGCCCGCGGATCTGGCGGAATATGCTGGGAAGCTCGACCACGTCCCCGTTGGCATCAATCCCGAGCAGAGCCTAGCCAATATGCCCCAGGACATTATGGGTAGCGGCGATTTGGCCTTCCGGATGGGCTTTGAGGTCCTCCACAACAAGACCGACTTGCCGTTCCTGACTACCGACAATCCAGTTTGCTTCTACGATCCCGACCAACCAGTTCATGCTCGCATACCCTACCCCGAGGATGGAGAGATCGAGCTCATTTTCCCAATCGATGCAGGTATGGTGCTACGCGGATCGACGCGCCTTCGTCCGGTAAACAGCGTTATGCGGCACCGTGTGCTGAGCGACAAGGCGAAGGTTCGCAAGATCAACAGGACGGTCGCTCAGTTCGGCTATCGGCTCTATATTGCTCGGGACCGCTCTTGCGACGACCTGGTGCGGCATTACGCCGCGACCGTGCCCACGGTGCATGTCGATGTAGAGTTCGAGCCTGGTCATCTGCGAATGATTTGGCGGCATCTATTTGGGAAACGGCCCATTCTGTCGCCCTATGTTGATACCCCAGAGAAGGCTGCGCGATTGACAGAGACTATGGAGCAAGATGGATTCTTTAATTAGCTCCCTCCCTTGTGCGCCCGTAGTCGATACTTGCCACCCGGAACTTGTTCACCCGCTTTCGGTCCTTTCTGAGCCGTATGCCGAGCATCTCGTTTACACCGAGAGGGCCAGTGTCTCGGATGTCTGCTTCCTTGTTTCTCGAGCTGAAAGCTGCCTTGCAGCTACCGACCCAGTTGCCACAATTTCTGGCGGTTGAATGAACGGCAGCTACCGACGGACGATTTCGGGGCTGCGAACGGCGGCTCTGGCGGCGGCTGCAGATACGCTGCCTCAGCACTAAGAATGTCAGGATTCAGGAGTATTGGGACGAACGCCGCACTAGGAGAATACGAAAAGGCGGTCCGTCCCGATTGGGACGGACCGCCCGCCGAGTGACCTGGACCTGTCAGGAGGGGTCAGGCAGCCTGCTCGGCTATCTCATCAGCTGTAACATTGCTGACCGGCTCATCCGCTTCGGCGTCAACCGGTTCGACCTCTTCGGCACCGGCGAAACGCATGATCGAAGGCACCCAGGCCTGCGCCCGTTCCTTGATATGTTCCTCGCCGATGAAGTTGCCCGAGAAGATGCGTTCGGCAGCGCTTGCCAATTCGGACTTCTTGGAGGCGGCATAGCGACTGACCAGTTCGGGACCGCCGGCGGCATCGAGCGCTTCAAGCGTGCGGGCCTTGGCCACACGATCGAAGTAATTCGTCGCCGTGGGACGCCACCAATGCGCGGTCTCGATTTCGAGAAGTGAGCCGAGCGCCTCGTGCAGCGGCACCGAGCGTTCGCCTTCGCAGGCGAGACTGGCGACAAGCGTGCGCGAGACGACATGACCAAGCCAAGCCGAGCGCGCCTCGTCGGAGAGCGCCCGGAACCTCGCAAACCGTTCGACGTCGGTCTCGCCGACACGCCAGCTTTCATCGAGCGACCCGGCGAACTCGGCAAGGGCAGCACTTGCCGGTGCGTCCTTGGCTTCGAACCCGGTGACGGGGCCGGACGCGACAGAGCCGACCAGCGTCGATGCCTTCTTGGCCCGCCAGTCATGTCCATCAGCATCAGCGAGCGTGAAGACCATGAAGTCGAGCGCCAGTGCCGGATCGTTGGCGAGATGGATCGCCAAGATGTCGCGGCGCTGCATTGCAAGCTCGTCGAGCAGGCGCTGTGAGAGCGCGCTCCCCTTGGGCTTCGCCGTTCCACCTTCCTCGATGGCCTCGACCACACCTTCGTCAGCGATGACTTCGGTCTCGGTATAGAACTGCGGGACCAGTGTCGGTTCGCCATTGCGCGAGAGGACGAGGAAAGCACCAGCCTCGGATTTTAGTTCGTCGGCAAGCACAGGGGGACGATCATTGAGCGCGCGCATGGCCCGGTCGACAACGACGAGTTCCTGCTCGGCTTTGGCGATCTCCTCCTCGTCGCTGTCCTCGTCTTCGAGCACGGCAGCGACGCGGTCGTAGTCGGCCTCGAGCTCGCCGAGCTCCTGCGCTTCCTGCTCGGTCATCGGCGCAGGCTCGCAGGGCAAGCGACCGAGACCTTCTACAAGGTCATGGCTGACATAGGTGCCAAGGGTCGGGCGCACCCAGGCAAGGCCATATTCGAGTGCGGTCTTTTGTGCCGCCTCTTCCATGGCCTTGTGCGCGAGGTCTTCGAGCAGCGCGACATCGATCCAGCTTTCGCTGGCATCATCGTCGAACAGTTCGCGCTCGATCCGGCCGCCTGCGGCGAGGTAGGCATCGCGTCCGACGAGCACGGCACGCGGATCGGAACCGCGCACCGTGGCATCAAGCACCATGCGGCGGATGGTGTCAGGGGTGACCTGGTACCAGGCGTCCTGCAGCTCGGCATAAACATGCGCCTGGCGCTCGATGTCGGAGATCGCGCCGTAGGCCTTGGCCATGTCGAGCGTGATCGTACCCTCAGCGAGTGCTTCGAAGACGCAGGGTGCCAGACTTGCCAAACGCAGGCGCCCTTCGACGAAACGGACGGTGAGGCCGAAGCGGCGCGCCACGTCTTCGGTGGTAGCGCCCGCCTCGATGATCGCCGCGAAGGCCTGCGCCTCGTCGGCGGGGTTCATCGCGAGACGCTGGAAGTTCTCGGCAAGGCTGGCCTCACGCACTTCGCTTTCCTCGCCTTCGATGACGAGGCAGGTGACCTCGTGGTTGTCGGGCAAGGTGCCATCTTCGGCCAGCGCCTGCAGCGCGGCGAGACGGCGACCACCGGCCTCGACCTCGAATTTGCCGCGCTTTCCTTTGCGCACGACGAGGTTCTGCAGCAGGCCGCGCGCAGCAATGTCTGCCCGCAGCTGGAGGTCGGCCAGCACGTCGCTCGATTTGCGAACGTTGCGCGGGCTCGGAACAAGCTTCTTCAAGGGGATCGACTGGATCATGGGTGTTCTCCTGATGGAATGAAGGCGCAGGTGAGGATCACGAGGCCCACAAGCCCAAAGGGCTCCCTCCACTCTCATTCTTAGATTGGGGTTTGCCCGAGGGATCAGGCGGCAAGCGCGGGGAGGACCGACGAAGCTCTCGAAACCGGGACAAACAGCCGCGTGCGGTAGCGGATGATCTCGGTGAAGCAGCCCTTGCCCTTGTACCAGTCGAGGCGATCCGGCGAGAATCCGGTCAGTTCAAGGCGCTGTTCGCCGCCGACCAGCGATCGCTTGACGGTCAAGGCATCGTGGCTTGCGAGGACCAGCGGCTTTCCGCTTGAGAGGACCAGGTCGCCGATCTGCTCTGCAGCTGGCCCGGTAACTCCGCAAAGGCCAAAGGTATCGGCAATTGCCGCGAGATCGACATCGAGCACTTCGCGCCCGATGATCGACTGGCCGTCCTCGGCAACGAGCCGGGTGACGCGGACATGATCGCCGGGAAGGCGCTTCCAAACCGGAAGCAGAAGTCCGGTGGCGAGATGGACGCGCTCGGTGACCGATGATTTGGCCGCCTCTTCTTCCTCGGTCCGCCAGGTGCTGGTGAATGCGGTGACGCCAATTTCTTCCCAGTGGCTCTCGGCGAGTGCCTCAAGGGTCCAGTTCGCGGACTTGAGCGGGCGCAGCAGGCGCCGGCGTTCGATCACGGCCCCGTCGTCGGCGATGAGGCGACGGGCTGGAACCGACAGCGCGACCTTGCCTGACCGCATATTGCGCATCGGGATCGCGTGCCGACTGCCGATCTCGTGCATCCGCACCAGGCGCTGCAATCGCAGAGGCCGAAGGTGCCTCGTCACTTCGAGCGAGACGAGGCGGGTCTCGGCTCCGGTCACGGGATCGGTGCGCAGGAGTTCATCGGCGAGGACCGTGAAGCGATCGACCCTCACGGTCTCCAGTCCCTGGTCGAGCGTTCCGGCCTCGCGCGCAGCTTCAATCCGCGCTTCGACGAGGCCGAGATATTCGTCGAAGATCGCGTTCTGGAGTGCGATCGGTAGCGCGAGGATGCGGTTGAGCCAACGCTGGATCGTCGGGAGATTGTCGGTCAGTCCGCCATCGGGGTTTTCAAGGCGGAGGCCGGTACGTTCGACGAAGTTGCCGAAGGTGGTGGCTTCGAGCTTGCCGTCATAGAGCAGCTGGAACCAGCGGCTGAGCGCGTCGCGCGCATAGTCGCTTTCGAGATTGTCTGCCGGGTCGAACAGGTTCTGCCCGCCGGTCTGGCGCTGGCCGCGCGTCAGCGCACCCAAGGCATCGAGCCTGCGCGCAATGGTCGAGATGAACCGGCGTTCGCCCTTCACGTCGGTGGTCACCGGTCGGAACAGCGGGGCCGAGGCCTGGTTGGTGCGGTTGGTGCGGCCGAGCCCCTGGATAGCGTTGTCGGCCCGCCAGCCCGGCTCGAGCAGGAAATGGACTCGGCGCTGCTGGTTCTTCGCATGAAGGTCGGCATGGTAGGATCGTCCCGTCCCGCCCGCATCCGAGAAGACGAGGATGCGTTTGGTCCCGTCCATGAAGCTTTGCGCTTCGGCGACATTGGCGCTGGGGCTTCGCCGTTCGAGCCTCTGCTGACCATCGCGCCCCAGGACCAGCCTGCGGGTCCGACCCGTGACTTCGGCCACGGCTTCGGCTCCAAAGTGTTCAATGATCGCATCGAGCGCAGTGGCGATGGGCGGCAGCGCGCAGAGCTGCTCGATCAGCGCATCGCGCGCGGCCATGGCGCGCGGGCAGAAAACGGGATTGCCCAGCTCATCGCTCATCGCCTCGGAGCGAATATTGCCGTCCTCGTCGGCGAAGACCTGCATCAGGCGCACCGGAAAGCTCTTGGTAAGGTAATCGATAACGTATTCGCGCGGGGACAGATCGATATCGAGCGCTTCACGCTCCTCGTCGGAGAGGTCGGCAAGGCGCCGGTCGAGCATCGCCTCGGCGGTCGAGACCAGCTGCACGACTACCGAATGGTCTTCGCCAAGCGCCGCTTCCATCGCCGGAATCAGGCTGGGCAGCTTCATCGAGAGCAGGAGCTGGGCAAAAAATCGCTGCTTGGTGCCTTCGAAGATCGAAAGCGCTGCCGCCTTGGCATTCCGGTTGAGCGTATCGCCGCTGTCCTCATCGACCACACGGGTCGCCTCGAGCGCGGCTTCGAGATTGCGGTGAATGATCGCCCAGGCATCAGCATAGGCGTCGTAGATCCGCACCTGCGCTTCGGTCAGGCAGTGCTCTAAGATCTCGTACTCGACCCCGGCGAAGGACAGCGCACGGGCAAGATAGAGCCCCTGGGCCTTGAGATCACGGGCGACGAGCTCCATCGCCGCGACGCCGCCAGCGCGGATCTCGGTCATGAATGCCTCGTGGGTCGGAAAAGCGGTCTCGGGTCCCCAAAGGCCGAGGCGGGAAGTGTAACCGAGGTTGGCGATATCCGAAGCGCCAGTGGCAGACGCGTAGAGCACGCGGGCGCGCGGGAGATGGTTCTGCAGCCTGAGGCCCGCCATCCCTTGTTCGGAGCCCTTGACCTTGCCGCGGATTGAAGAGCCCCCGAGCGCATTAGCCATCGCATGGGCTTCGTCGAAAGCGATCACGCCGTCGAAATCCTCGCCCGCCCAGGCAAGGATCTGGTCGAGCCGCGTATCCTCGGCGCGGCCCGAGCGCAGCGTCGGATAGGTGACGAAGAGGATGCCTTCGGACATCTTTACGGGCTGGCCGAGTTTCCAGCGCGAGAGCGGCTGGAGATCGAGCGGCAGCCCGCCAAGGGCTTCCCAGTCGCGGCGTGCATCTTCGAGCAGCGCCTCGTTCTTGGTGATCCAGACATGTCGGCGCTCGCCTGCGAGCCAGCGATCCATGATGACCGCGGCGATCTGCCGTCCTTTGCCCGCTCCGGTTCCGTCGCCGAGGAAGAAGCCTTGGCGGTAGGAGTCTCCGTCCTCGGAGAGTTCCAGCGAGGTGCCTTCCTGGCTCACCTTGAACTGACCCGGAAGATCGCGCGCAAATGCCTGGGCAGCGTAGACCAGTGTCTCGCATTGCGCTTCGGACAGCAGGCCATCGGCCT
This sequence comes from Qipengyuania citrea, assembly GCF_024171405.1. Lineage (GTDB taxonomy): Bacteria > Pseudomonadota > Alphaproteobacteria > Sphingomonadales > Sphingomonadaceae > Qipengyuania > Qipengyuania profunda. Next base: position 2,348,274 of record NZ_JALJZT010000002.1, on the reverse strand, counting down.
GCCAACATGCGGGAAGGCGCGGGCAAACATCGGGCTGCGGTGCCGCGACCGAACCCATGGCGACCGATTCCACGAGCGGGGTGGGATGGGCCGGCGCATTCTCGAAGGCGATGCGGCTAGGCCGGTAAGGCAGGTAGATGCCGGTCTGTTCGAGCACCGGCGCGGGTTCGGCGAGGACCGAATAGGCAAGATCGATCGCATTCGCCCTGGCTGCTGCTGTCGCTGCGAAAGGAGCCATTGGCCGGACCGGCGCGCGGTGCGTTGAGATCTTGCCAACAAGGCGCACTGGCTTCCCGATTGGCAGGCGATGGATGTTGGTGGAGGTTTCTACGCGTGGCGGAAGCGCGTTGAGCAGCTCGTGGAGCGAGATGAGGTCGGCAGTATCTCCGGTGATCGCAGGCGAGGACGCAGTCGGCGTCTTGTCGAACACAACCAGGCGAACAGCGATCCCCGTCCCTGTCCGGCGAAACATCTGCTGCAGCCGGACATCGAGGAGCAGCGACGCTTCGTCCTGTGCCTTGGCGAAAGTGGAAGCATCGAATCCTTCGGGCATGATCGCGACAATTCTCGCCCCATTGGCAGCGGCCCGGATCGCACTGCGCAGGTGACGCATGGCCGTCTCACCGTCCTTGCCGCGTTCCTGGCTTCGGGCGAACGGCGGGTTCATCAGCACGACCGAAGGAACAGGGCCGCGAATCAGGTCGGCGATTAGTTCCCCGTCATGCGCGGTAATCGCGGCCGAAGGGAAGATGTGACCCAAGCTGTCTCGTCTCACAGGATCTATCTCGTTGAGGACCAACAAGGCGTTCCGAACGTTGCCCCACAGCGCAAGGGCACCATTGCCTGCGGACGGATCGAGTAGGGTGTCTTGCGCAGAGACAGCTGCGGCCTTCGCCATCAGCCAGGCCAGCATTGGCGGGGTCGAGAACTGCTGGAGCTCGACCTGTGCTTCGCTGCGCACATGCCGCGGCGGCAAGGCTGCTTCGAGCCAGTCGAACCGCGCTTCCGCTTCGTGCACGTTCGTCGCCAGATCGATCCGTGAGGACTCTCGAAGCCAGAGCAGTGCACCGATCTCGACCGCGTTGTTGTAGTCGTCGATGGTCCAGGCACCTCCCCAGTCCAGAACACCGGTCTCTTCGGCGAACAGCCCGGAAATGTCGGTACGGGTAAGATGACGTCCCGAAGCGAGAAGCGCGGCAACTCGGGTGCCGATGGCATAGGCCAGGCGCATTGACGGCAACTGCTCGTCGGCGGGAAACAGGTCTGATTGAAACATGGCAATTCGTCCTCCTGATGAAGGCATCGGGACACGCCCTCTGCCGGATCAGGAATTCGAGAAGCTCTCTCTCCTCTACCGCGCCGCCTTGCGGCGCAGCCATGCTGTAAGTTCATCGTTCCAGTCGGTGTCGCGTGAGGATGGTTTGCGAACGTGGATCGTCCGCCCATCGCGGGCATAAGCGGCTAGGCCACGCGACGCGGCCAGCTCGCCGCCAGCATCGTGATCGACGAAGAGGTGAAGCTCGGTCACGCTCTCAGGCACGCTGACGAGACCGAAGCGCTCATTGCCCAGGGTCGCCCAGACGGGAATGCCGGTGAGAGCATAGGCCGACATCGCGCTCTCGACCCCCTCGGCAAGGCCAAGCTTGCCGGAAACTGGAGCGAAGAGACGAACAGCAGCTTCACCGAGCGCGCCGAGCGCGCGTTTCGGCTTTTCGAAAGCGGCCTTGCCTGAAGCCTCGGTAGACAGGAACGTGCGGTGGATGGCGATCGGGCCCTCGCCGAGGCTGACTGCCGCGATCATGGCGGGCAGAAAACGGGCCCGTCCTTTCGGGCCAAGCGGCGTTCGTGGATGGAAGCGGAGCGCCGGAGATGCGGCGAGGATGCCGCGGCTTTCAAGATATGCCTTTGCCGGACTGGCACGCAGTGGCTGTGCATCGCGCCAGATCCTCAGCGCTGCCGCCGAAGGTTTGCGGGTGCTGGTCGATTCGGGCTCGTTGGTGGTCGCAGAACCTGAAAAAAGCGCCGGTGCCTCGAAACCTTCACGCGCCAATGCAGACAATACGCTCTGCTGATCGCATCCCGCAAAGCAATGGAAAAGGATAGCCTGTCGACCGAGCGACACACCGAGTGACGGCGTGCGGTCATCATGCGCAGGGCAGCAGGCCATGCCCCTTGTGCCTGACCATTTGCCCCCTCGCGATTCACAAATGCGACGGGCGGTCCCGGCAAGCGACCGGTTGGGATGAGCTTGGACAGACAGGGACATGCGAGCTCCTCAGCAAGCAAAGTGGCCCCCTCATCAGCGTTCCTCTCCTCTCCCGAAGGCAGGCATTCGCTGCTTTCCTACAGGCATATGTTCTACTTATGTTCTATATCGATTCGAATCAATGGAGCACCACTCGAGATGACCCGCCTCAATCGTCGGACCGCGATAGCGGTCGCCTGTTTGGGAATGATCGCGACCTCCTCTCAGCAAGTCCGCGCCCAGGATTTCACCTTGTTCGAACACGCGGTCGTTCCGCCGAAGACGGACCAGCAGCCGGCAAGGCAATATCTTCCTGCAATCTACCAGGCCGAGCCAGCAAACATATCCTATCGGGAAAGCCTGTATATGGCGGCGATAGCCGAGGCTGAGCGCCGTTACGGGCTTCCGACCAACCTGCTTCGTGCTCTTATCTGGGCTGAATCCCGCTTTAATCCGATGGCTGTGAGTCCAGCCGGTGCTGCCGGGCTGGCGCAGCTTATGCCGGCCACGGCGCGCGAACTGGGCGTCCGGAACCGTCATGACCCTCTTGCATCGATCGACGGTGGCGCCCGGTATCTTCGCGATATGTTGGACCGGTTCGACGCGGTCCACCTGGCCTTGGCTGCTTACAATGCGGGCCCAGGTGCCGTCTCCCGATCACGCGGCATTCCCAGCAACGGTGAAACACCGCAATATGTCCGGTCCGTGTTGGGACGTTGGCAAGCAATTGGTACGTACAATTGACGAAACTGCCTGATTTCCGGCTATTGTCTGAAATCATGTGCCGGAATGAAAACGGACAACGCTAGTGAATGAGACCCCCGGTGAGCCGTTCGATTTTCGCAAGTCGTTGAAGGCACAGAAGCGCCGGAAGCTGAGAAAGGAGATCGCGTTGGGATTGGGAGCATTCGCGATCGTATTTGCTGGAGGGATGCTGGCACTCACCTGGCCAGTCCATGATGCCAGCATTGCTAACGACGATCAGCAGCCTCAAACTTTATTCCAGCAAGCGAGCTTCCCACAATTCGACATTTGCGGATCCGTCCGGCGCACATGCGTCGTGGATGGAGATACCTTCTGGCTTGATGGCGTAAAGATCCGCATTGCTGACATCGATACACCAGAGATCAGCGAGCCTCGTTGCGATTATGAATACCAACTCGGCATGCGCGCGACGCATCGCCTTGTCGAATTGCTCAATGGCGGACCCTTTGAACTGAGGACCATCGGAAGCAGAGATGAGGATCAGTACGGTCGTAAACTGCGGGTCGTAACGCGCGGCGGCCGCTCGCTTGGCGATCAGTTGGTCAGCGAAGGGCTGGCGCGGACCTGGACCGGGCGACGTGAACCATGGTGCTGAACCGCGATCAAGAATTGTGGGCCGTTGCACTTTGGGTCGAAAAGAACCATGGCGAAGAGGGAGCCGCGTTTATCGCAAAGCAGATCCAGCGACTTTCCAACGAAGGGGACGAGGCAGGCATAGCAACGTGGAAGACTGTTGCTGAACGGTTCGATCAGCTTAGCTGCCAAAGCTCTGCGAACTGAGGCTCAGCACGATGCGGAAGTGGCTTAAAGTCTGGGGCATCAGAATTGAGTTCGCCTTGCTCGCGTCAGTGTCCCTGATAGGGCTCGTCCTGAGCCTTCAATCCTGCACTGGCTGAGAAGAAATTCGTTCTTCCGATCAACCATTCGCAAACTTTCCCATGATGACCTTTCCTCCTGTCCGGAGCTCATCGAGGTAGTCGCTCCACCATTGAGCCATGCGCACGCGCTCTTCCCAATGTTTGCCGCGATGGTAGATGCCACGCACAACATTGCTGTCGCCATGTGCCAGGGCACGCTCGATCGCATCGGGATTCCAAAGGCCCGACTCGTTCAGGAATGTCGATGCTGTCGCCCGGAGTCCATGCGCGGTGACTTCTTCCTTCGAATATCCCATGCGACGAAATGCGGCATTGAGCGTGTTTTCACTCATGGGACGCTTGGAGCTGCGCGCAGACGGGAAGACATATCCTTCGCGGCCGAGCATCTCGGCCAGGTCTGTGAGATAACCTCTAACTTGCTTGGACAGCGGGACGGCATGCGCTCGGCGCGCTTTCATTTTACCGGCAGGGATCTTCCAGACCCCATCGACCAGGTCGATCTCATGCCATTCGGCGTGGCGGAGTTCGCCGGGACGTACGAACACATGCGGCGCGATCTGCAAAGCAAACTTGGTCACCATGTAGTCAGTGAAGTCGTCGATTGCGCGCAGCAGCCCGCCTAGCTCGGTGGGCTCGAGGATTGCTGCATAATGCGTGGCTCTCGGCGTTACGAGAGCGCCCTTCAGCATACTGGTCGGATCGGATTTGCAGCGGGTGGTAGCGACACCGTAACGAAACACGCGGCCTGCGAACGAGCGGCATTTCTTCGCAGTCTCGTGCTTACCAGTGGCTTCCAGTCGTTTCAGAGGAGCCAGGACTTCGAACGGCTCGATCTCGTGGATGGGTCGGTTACCGATGGCAGGCGCAAGCTTGTCGAGGAAATAATTGGCCTTGACGATCGTGCCATCGGCGCGGCCATTCTGGACCATCATCTGCTCGATATATTCACGCGCGACTGCCTCGAACGTCTGTGCAGAAAGGAACTCGGCGCGGATTTTCCGCTTCCGCTTCTCAAAGGCCGGGTCGCCCCCAGAAGCAACAGCTCGTCGTGCCTCGTAGGCTGCGTCTCGGGCTTGCTTGAGGCTGATGTCAGGATAGCTGCCGATGCAGAGCTTCTTTTGCGCACCACCGATCCGGTATCGGAATCGCCAAAGCTTGCTGCCGGTCGGCGTGACCTCGACATATAGGCCGCGCTCATCGGTTACCTTGTACGGTTTGTCCTTGGGCTTGAGAGCGCGGAGGCGAGTATCTGTCAGCGGCATGTGGGGGCCTTTTCATCTGGGCCTTTGCGAAACGGCCTCAAAAGGCCCACAAAAGTGTCTGGAACCCCCGAGAACAGGCGGGACGATCCGGAACGATCCAAGGGCCAAATCCCTAGGATTTCTGCGGGTTTTATAGATTATTTGGGAGAACGTGAGAAGAACAAATGGTGCCCAGAAGAGGACTCGAACCTCCACACCCTTGCGGATACATGCACCTGAAGCATGCGCGTCTACCAATTCCGCCATCTGGGCACACTGTCGCTGGCCGGTCGTCGTAGCACGGCTGCGGGTAGGCGCGGGCCACTAGCGAAGCAGTGGCTTACCTGTCAACGCCTTTCACACCCGCCGGAACGCTTGCGGCGCAGCGGGGGTTGAGGCTAGGGGCGTGGCGACACTTCTCCCTTCGAGGAAACAGGCGAATACCATGGCGAAAAGCGGTGCGTTGAACGGCAGACTGGTAGTGCTGATGGGCGGTAGCGGCTTTATCGGCAATTACGTGGCGCAGGCGCTGCTCGAGCGCGGTGCGCGGGTGCGGATCGCCAGCCGCAATCCCGAAAAGGCGTTCAAGCTCAAGCCGCTCGCCAACCTCGGCCAGATGCAGTTCGCGCGCTGCGATGCGAGCGATCGCCAGTCGGTCGAGCGCTGCCTCGTGGGCGCGGATGCGGTGATCAACCTGGTGGGCGCGTTTGGCGGCAATCTGCGCCGGCTGATGGGCGAAGCGCCTGGCTGGATGGCCGAGGCCGCCGCGAAGGAAGGCGCCAGCGCGTTCGTCCATGTCAGCGCGATCGCAGCAGAGCCCGAGGAGGGTACCGAGATCGAATATGCCGCGGCCAAGAAGCTGGGCGAGGAGCGCGTGCTTGCCGCTTTCCCCAAGGCGACCATCCTGCGTCCGAGCATATTGTTCGGTAAGGACGACAATTTCATCAACATGTTCGCCGGGCTAATTTCGGCGCTGCCCGTGCTGCCGGTCTTCGCCCCCGAAGCGAAGCTGCAGCCGGTCTATGTCGACGATGTCGCTGAAGCGGCGGTGCGCGCGCTCGAGGACCCGGCCACATTCGGCGGCAAGACCTACGAGCTGGGCGGGCCCGAGCAGATGTCGATGATGCAGATCAACGAAGCGATCGCCGCCGCGCAGCAGCGCAAGCGCACTTTCCTGGCGATGCCCGATGCGCTTTCGGCGACCTTCGCCGCGCTGCCGGGCACACCGATGGGCAGCGACCAGTGGAAGCTGCTCAAGCAGGGCAATGTCGTCTCGGGCGAGTTTCCGGGTTTCGCGAAGCTGGGCATCGAGCCCAAGCCGCTGGGCCTGTTCCTCGACAAATGGATGGTGCGCTACCGCAAGCACGGCCGCTTCACCGAAGCGCTCAACGGCTGAGCTAGGCCTCGCCCCCGGGCGGGCTATCGCCTTCGAGCAGCGCAACCGGCTCGACCAGCAGTTCGGCGCCATTGCTGCCGATGATGCGCACGCGCGCACCCGCCGCGGTATCCGCACCGCGCGCAATCCATTCGCTATCGCCCACCTTCACCCGGCCCGAGCCGCTTTCGATCGCCTGCGTCACCAGTGCGGTTTCGCCGTGGAGCCGGCCGACGCGGTTGTTGAGCAACGGGTCGGAGGAGCTGACCGGGCGGTCGCGCAGCCAGCGCTTTGCCGAAAAGGCGAGGATCAGCGAGAGCGACAGCCAGGCGACGATCTGCAGCGCCAGCGGGGGCGCCGAGACGAAGGCCAGCACTGCGATGCCCAGCGCCGCCATCGCCAGCCAGATCAGATAGACCCCGGGCACGACCATCTCGAGAGTGGCCAGGGCGAGGCCGAGGATCAGCCAGATCCAGTAGGATTCGATGCCATCCATCGCAATTCCGCTCAATCGCCGCGCGAACGCGGGACGCTGCTGCGGCGCGGCGATGCGGTATCGCGGCCGGCGGGGATCGGCATACCGCTGTCCACCGTGCCCTCGACACCGTCGAACGTGCCCTTGATCAGTTCGCCGATACCGCCGAGCGAGCCGATCAGCTGGGTCGCCTCGACCGGGAACAGGATGGTCTTGGCATTGGGGCTGTCGGCGAACTTGCCCACTGCCTTGGTGTATTCCTGCGCGATGAAGTAATTGATCGCCTGGTTGCCCGAGGAGGCGATGGCGTTGGAAACCATCTCGGTCGCCTTGGCTTCGGCCTGCGCCGCGCGCTCGCGCGCTTCGGCATCGCGGAACTGCGCCTCGCGCTTGCCCTCGGCTTCGAGGATGGCGGATTGCTTGCGACCCTCGGCGCGCAGGATCGAGCTGGTCTTGTCGCCTTCGGCTTCGAGGATTTCGGCACGCTTGAGGCGTTCGGCCTTCATCTGCCGCGCCATGGCTTCGGAGATATCGACCGGCGGGCGGATGTCCTTGATCTCGACGCGGGTGATCTTGATCCCCCAGGGCGAGGTGGCGTGATCGACCACGCTGAGCAGCCGGGCGTTGATCTCGTCCCGCTTCGACAGGGTCTCGTCGAGGTCCATCGAACCCATCACCGTGCGTAGATTGGTGGTCGTCAGCGCCAGGATCGCATTGTGGAGGCCCGACACCTCGTAAGCCGCCTTGCCCGCATCGAGCACCTGGAAGAACACCACCGCATCCACGCCGACCATGGCGTTGTCCTTGGTGATGATTTCCTGCCCCGGAATATCGAGCACCTGCTCCATCATGTTGATCTTGTGACCGACGCGATCGATGAAGGGATAGATGATGTGCAGGCCGGGATCGGCGGCAAGGTGATATTTCCCGAGCCGTTCGATGGTGTAGACGAAGCCCTGTTTCACGATGCGCACGCCCATCACCAGGAACATGACAACGACCAGGACCAGCAGCATCAGGACAAGCGTACCACCAAGCATCACGACCCTCCTCTATTCGCCCGCATCGTAGCGCGCGTGGGGCTGGCGGCAAGCGAAAGCGGTCAGAGCGCCGCGGCGTAGGTTGCCAGCAAGCGCGCCCAGGCCCGCTCGGCCTCGGCCTCGTCGTAGGACGGCGAATCGGGCACGCACCAGCCGTGGTCGGCGGGATAGACCTCGACCTCCGCCGCCGCGCCCACCGCCTCGGCGGCCGCGCGGAATTCGGTCTTGGCCTGAGGCTCCTTGGTATCGTCGTTCTGCGCGATCGCGATCAGATAATGGGCGTCCTCGCGCAGCATGCGGTGCGGGCTGTCCGCGCCCTCGCGCACCAGCCCGCCGCCATGGAAACTGCCCGCCGCTTTCATCCGCGGCACTGCAGCCGTGCTCCACACGGTAAAGGGCCCGCCCATGCAATAGCCCTGCGTGCCGATCCCGCGCGCGGTATCGACGGCGTCCTGCGTATCGAGCCATGCAGTGGCGGCGCGCGCATCGGCCTGGATCGCTTCCGCATCGAGCTTGGCGCGCCACTGGCGCGCCTTGTCCCAGCCGCCATTGCCCGCGAAATCGGCGAAGTCGGCGAACTGCTCGCCTGCAACATCGCGGTAATAGGGATTGGCGACGAACACGGCATAGCCCGCGCCCGCCAGCCGCCGCGCCATCTGCCGCTTCGCTTCGCGCAGCCCGGCGATGTCGGGCCAGAACAGCACAAGCGGGCCGGTCTTGTCCGCGGGATGCACGAAGAACCCGTCCATCGTCCCGCCGGGTGCGGCAAAGCTGACCATGCGTTCGGTCAGCCCGCCTGCCTCCGCCGGACGATCGACATTGGCATCGACCGGCGCGCAGGCCGCCACGCCCGCCGCCATCGCACCGCCGCCGAAGGCCCGGCGCGAAACCTTGCCGCGCGCCCAGCGCGCCAGATCCTGTTCATCGCACATCGCTCGTCTCTCCTCGCAGTCCCGTTCGCGCCGATCCTCGCAGGGTGCAGCCTTATGGACAAGCCCGCGCATCGTCGGCAGGATAGGTTTCATAGAGCGACGCAAATGTCGCCGGGGAGAGGATAATGCGAGGGATCGGTTGGGCGGCAGTGGCCGCGCTGGGGTTTTGCGGGACGCTGGCTGGCTGCAAGATGGGTGCCGCGGACGCACCCGAAGGCGGGGTCGACACCGTCCGGCTGGTCAATGCAGGCAAGGACCCGGCCAACTGGATCACGCATGGTGGCAGCTATGCCGAACAGCGCTTCTCGCCGCTCGACCAGATAGACCGCGACAGCGTGGGCGACCTCGGGCTCGCGTGGTTCTCCGACATGGACACCGCGCGCGGGCAGGAAGCGACCCCGCTGGTGATGGACGGCAAGCTCTATGTCACCACCGCGTGGAGCAAGGTCTTCGCCTATGACGCCGCGACGGGCGAGCCGCTGTGGAGCTACGATCCCGAAGTGCCGGGCGAAACCGGGGTCAAGGCGTGCTGCGACGTGGTCAATCGCGGTCTGGCGGCATGGGGCGAGCACCTGTTCCTCGGCACGCTCGACGGGCGGCTGGTCGCGCTCGACCGCGATACCGGCGCGGTGGCGTGGGAGAAGGTTACGGTCGACCAGGACAAGAGCTACACCATCACCGGCGCGCCGCGCGTGGTCGATGGCAAGGTGCTGATCGGCAATGGCGGCGCCGAGTTCGGCGTGCGCGGCTATATCGCCGCCTATGACGCCGAGGACGGGGAGGAGCTGTGGCGCTTCTACACCGTGCCCGGCGACGAGGGCGATGACGCGCCCGACTATCTCACGGCGGCGACCGAAACCTGGAGCGGCGACGCGCTGGCGGGCGAGGACGGAATTGGCGGCGGCGGCACGGTGTGGGATTCGATGGCCTACGATCCCGAGCTCGACCTGCTCTATTTCGGGGTCGGCAACGGATCCCCGTGGAACCGCGCCTATCGCAGCCCCGGAGCAGACGGGCGCGGCGAAGGCGACAATCTCTATCTTTCGAGCATTGTCGCAATCCGCCCCGCTACGGGCGAATATGTCTGGCACTACCAGACCACGCCGGGCGAAACCTGGGACTACACCGCCACGCAGCACATCGTGCTGGCCGATATGGAAATCGACGGGCGCAGCCGGCAGGTGCTGATGCAGGCGCCCAAGAACGGCTATTTCTACGTGCTCGACCGCGCGACGGGTGAGTTCATTTCGGCCGAGCCCTATATCCCGCTCAACTGGTCGACCGGGATGAGCGAGGATGGCCGCCCGCAGATGAACCCCGAAACGCGGATCGACATCACCGGCCAGCCCGCGCTGGTGATGCCCGGGCCGCTGGGCGGGCACAACTGGCACCCGATGGCGTACCACCCGGGCGAGAATCTCGTCTACATCCCGGCATTCGAAGCCGCGATGCTCTATGCCCCTGAAGCAAACTGGAAGCCCGACCGCGCGCGCGGGTTCAACATCGGCTTCGATCTGGGCGCAGGCGATCTGCCGCCCGATCTGGGCATCCGCCGCGAGGTGCAGGGCACGATCAAGGGCAAGTTGGTGGCGTGGGACCCGGTCGCACAGGAAGCACGCTGGAGCGTCGAGCACCCGGGCCCGTGGAACGGCGGCTTGCTGGCGACTGGCGGCGGGCTGGTCTTCCAAGGCAATTCGGGCAGCGAGTTTGCCGCCTATAATTCGGCCAATGGCGAACGGCTGTGGAGTTTCGCCGCGCAGACCGGTGTGGTCGCCCCGCCGATCACCTACACCGTGAATGGCGAACAATATGTCGCCGTGCTGGCCGGCTGGGGCGGCGCCTTTGCGATTTCCGCCGATGGCGCGCTGATCGACAATATGCGCCCCGTGCGCAACATCAGCCGCCTGCTGGTGTTCAAGCTGGGCGGCACCGCCGCCCTGCCCGAAGAACCCGACTTCACGCTCGCCGCGCTCGACCCGCCGCCGTCGCGCGCGAGTGCCGTGACCCTTGCGCTGGGGGGCAGCAAATACGCCCGCTATTGCGCGGTCTGCCATGCGCCGGGCGCGGTGGGATCGACCGAATTGCCAGACCTGCGCCGCTCGGGCGCGCTGGAGAACCGGACCGCCTGGCTGCAGATCGTCCATGGCGGCGCGCTGAGCGACAACGGCATGGCGAGCTTCGCACCCTCGCTATCCGAGGACGAGGTCGAAGCGATCCGCCAATATGTCATCAAGCGCGCCAATGAGGACAAGGCGATGGAGGCCGAACGCGCCAAGACCCGCGTCGCTGCCGCACGCTGAGCGTGGACGACCCATCCGACATCAGGAACTGGCGCAGGCGGCCCGACGGGATCACCACGTCGGGCAAACTCGAGCCGGGCGACCCGGCGAGGCTTGCGGCCATCGGCGTGCGCCATGTGATCAATCTGGCGCTGGACGATCATCCCGAAGCGCTGGCGGATGAGGAGCGGCTGCTGGCCGAGCAGGGGATCAGCTACACGCATATCCCGGTTCCCTTCGACGCACCCCACGCGCGCCATGTCGCGGCGTTTCGTGCCGCGCTGGAGCAGAGCGACACGCCGGTGCATGTCCATTGCATCATGAATTACCGCGTCACGGCGTTCTTCTACCTGACCGATCTCAAGGCCGGGATGGACCAGCAGGCAGCGCGTGCGCGGATGGCGACGGTGTGGGACCCGCTATCCGGCGACGACGCCGTCACGGCGCCGTGGAAAGAGCTGCTCAGCCCCTGAACACCACGGTCCGCTGGCCATTGAGCAGGACGCGCTCTTCCAGATGCAGGCGGACCGCTTCGGCGAGCACGCGGCTTTCGATATCGCGGCCCTTGCGCACCAGCGCATCGGGGGTGTCGGCATGGCCGATGCTCTCGGCATCCTGGTGGATGATCGGGCCTTCATCGAGATCGCCGGTGACGTAATGCGCGCTCGCGCCGATCATCTTGACCCCGCGCTCATAGGCCTGGTGATAGGGCTTGGCGCCCTTGAAGCCGGGCAGGAAGCTGTGATGGATATTGATGCAGCGCCCGGCGAAATGCGCCGCCTGTTCGTCCGAGAGGATCTGCATGTAGCGCGCCAGCACGACCAGTTCGGCGCCGCTTTGCTCGGCAATGGCGCGCACATGCGCTTCCTGTGCGGGTTTGGTGTCGCGGGTGATCGGCAGATGGTGGAACGGGAGCTCGCCCAGATCGGTGTGCTCGATCGCCTCGCGCGGATGGTTCGATACGATCGCCACCGGCTCCATCGGCAATTCGCCGATCCGCCAGCGATAGAGCAGGTCGGCCAGGCAATGGTCGAACTTGCTGACCATGATCAGCACGCGCCGCGGGCGGTCGCGCAGCGACAGCTTCCATTCCATCGCCAACTCGCTCGCCAACGGGGCGAACTCGCCGCGGAAGGTATCGCGCGAGATCGCGCCCGGATCGAATTCGACGCGCATGAAGAAGGCGTCGCTCATCCGGTCGTTGAACTGCTGCGCTTCGAGGATGTTGCCGCCGCGCTCGAACAGGAACGAGGTGACGCGCGCGGTGATCCCGGGACGATCGGCGCAGGACAGGGTCAGGACGAATGGGTCGGACATGCGCCCTCATGTGCGCCCCGCGCCCAACCGTGCAAGCGCAAACAGGCTTGGCCAGCCGCAATTCAGGCTTGGTCAGTCGATTTCGAAGACCACCGTCTTCATGCCCGACTGGTGCAAGGCGCTTTCCACGATGTAGCGTTCGGATTCGTCGAGCGCGGTCTCGCAGCCGACCACATGCGCGATCGGATCGCACAGCATGAAGGCCCTGTCCTCATGCGCGAGCTGACGGATCGCGCGGACGATCGTGTCTTCCAGATAACGCGGCTCGGCGACTACCGAGGCCGCGTTCGAAAATTCGTGATTGGCGCGCTGGTCGGCAAAGGTTGCGGTGGCGCGATTGGTGACCTGCACGCGATCGCGATAGATGGCGACATCAAGGTCGAGCGGGCGAGGGGGCATATCAGCGACGCGCGAGCGCTGCTTCGCTTTGGGCCATCAGCTTGTCGATGATCGCGGCGACCGGCTCTTCTTCCTTGAGCATGCCGACCGATTGTCCGGCCATCAGGCTGCCATTCTCGACATCGCCGTCGATGACCGCGCGGCGCAATGCGCCCGCCCAGTAATGCTCGATCTGCAATTGCGCTTCGTTCATCGCGATCTCCTCGCGGTCCAGAACGCCGGCAACCTCGATCTGTTTCCGGGTAAACAACTCACTTCCCTTGTTTTTTAGCGCGCGGACCGGGATTACCGGCAGGCGCGGATCGACCTGGACGCTGGCTACCGCGTCGCGTGCGCTGGCGCGGAAGAAGGCCTTCTTGAAATCGGGATGCGCGATGCTTTCCTGCGCGCAGGCGAAACGCGTGCCGAGCTGGACGCCCGCCGCGCCCATTTCCAGATAGCCCGCAATCGCCTGCCCGCGGCCGATCCCGCCGGCGACGAAGATAAGGTGATCCTCGGCCAGTTCGGGCAGCATTTCCTGGGCCAGCACGCTGGTCGAGACCGGGCCGATATGGCCGCCCGCCTCCATCCCCTCGATCACCAGCGCATCGGCGCCCGAGCGCAGCAGCTTCTTGGCCAGCGCCAGCGTGGGCGCAAAGCAGATGACCTTGGCGGGGTTCTTACCGCCCTTGATCGCCTCGACACTGCCCTTGGGCGGGATGCCGCCCGCCAGCACGACATGGCCCACCGCGTGCTTCTCGCACACCGCGATTAGCTCGAACAGGTCGGGATGCATGGTGATCAGGTTCACGCCGAAGGGCTTGTCGGTCAGCGCGCGGGTTGCGGCGATCTCGCGGTCGAGCAGTTCGGGGGTCATCGCCCCGCAGGCAATCACGCCGAAGCCGCCGGCGTTCGAAATCGCCGACACGAGACTGCGTTCGGACACCCAGCTCATCGCGCCGCACAGGATCGCGGTTTCGCTGCCGAGAAAATCTGCGCCGCGCTGCATCAGGCGGGCGGTCTTGGGATAGGTCGTCATGATGCGGCGCTTACGGCGCGCGCGGGGCAACGGCAAGATGCTTAGAACCAGCCGGCCGCGCCCAGTTCGCTCATGCGGCTGCGCGCGACCGGCGCCGCGATCCCCCGCGGCAACAGCAGCCGCAGCTTGCGCCCTTCGCGCTCGACGCCTTCGACCGCATCGCGGGCCACCCACCAGCTGCGATGGACCTGCGCGCCCTCGATCCCGTCGAGTTCCGCGATCGCATCGCGCAGCCGCAGCAGCACGAGGTCCGAGCCGAGCATGGTATGCGCGCGAACGTAGTGGTCTTCCATCTCCAGCGCGATCAGGTCGCTTCCCAGCTCGGCCGGCAGGCGCTGCAGGAATGCGGAATGCGGCTCGCCCTGCCGGGCATTTTGCACGTCGCTCGCGGCGACGGACCGGGCCATCGCGTCGTGCGCCGCCGCCTTCGGCCGGCCGCGTTCGAGCAGGTAGAAGACGACGGTGACGCTGGCCCCGATCGCCAGCACATTGAGATAGGCCAGCAGCGCCTGTTCGAGCGTGGGCGCGGGAACCGGCCCGGGAAGGAATTCGATCGTCCAGATCGCTGCCGTCAGCGGCACCGTGGCGAGCATGGTCAAGCCGATCCACAGCCCGGCGCGGGGCAGCTCGAGCCGCGGGTGCAGCCAGGCGACCAGCGGGGCGAGCGGACGGTAGAAGGCATAGCCGAGCCAGGCGAGCCCGATCCAGCTCACCAGCCGCCATGCCAGCGGCGCGGCGGCCGTCCCGAAGGGGCCGATGATCGCCAAGACCAGCCCGACCGCGGTCATGACCGACAGATCGATCACCAGCTTGCGAGCAATGCGCGCTGCAGCGGGGCGGGCCTGTTCCATATCCTGCAGACTAGTGCCCGTTCGCGCTTCGTAAAGTGGTCAAACACCCGATTTCGCGTCCTTTCGCGAAGCGGTCGGCCCCTTTGCGCAAGCCCGCTTGCCCGCCAGCGGCGCGCTGCCACCAAGGGGGCGAAACCACCCGCCTGGAGACCCAGACAATGTTCGCACTTCCGCTGTCCGCGCCGCCCGCCCCCCGCCGCCCGTCCGCATTCGATATCGGTCCGGCCAGCCGCGCGCTGGTGGCCACCATCGGGACCGTGATGACCTTGCTCTGCGTCATCGCGATCGGCCGCGCGCTTGCCGGCATGACTCCCGAATTGCCGCATCTGCGCCATGCCGCGATCGCGGTGCATGTGGTTGCAGTTATCCCCGCGATCCCGCTGGGCGCCTATGTGCTGCTAGCGCGCAAGGGCGATGCGCGGCACAGGCTGCTGGGCAAGATCTGGCTCGCGCTGATGCTGGTGACCGCCTTTTCGGCGATCTTCATCACTTCGGGCGGCGGCTACGGCCCGATCCATGTCTTCATCCCGCTGACGATCTTCTCGGCCTGGCGTTCGGTAGCGACCGCACGGCGTGGCAACATCCCGGCACACAAGCGGCAGCTCGTTTTTACCTATGTCACCGGACTGGTCTTTCCCGGGCTCGCGGCCTTCCTGCTGCCCGGGCGGCTGATGAACGTGATGCTGCTGGGCTGAGGCTGATCAGTCGCCGTAGGTGATGCGGACCTTGTGCGCCGCCTCGCGCGCGATGCAGCGCGCTTCGTCGGTATCGCCCGCAGTGGCCAGCGCCACGCCCATGCGGCGGTAGGGACGGCTGGTGGGCTTGGCGAAGATGCGGATGTCGGCCCCCTCGCCCATCGCCTCGGCCAGCCCGTCATAAGCCAGCGCCGCGCTGTCGCGTTCGGCGAGGATCACCGCGCTGGCGGCGGGGCGCGCGCGCAGCACGGGCGGGACCGGCAGCCCCATAACTGCCCGCGCATGGAGGTCGAATTCGGTGAGGTTCTGGCTGACCAGCGTGACCATGCCGGTGTCGTGCGGGCGCGGGGAAAGCTCGGAAAAGATCACCTCCTCGCCCTTCACGAAGAACTCGACCCCGAACAGCCCGTAGCCGCCCAGATCGTCGACCACGGTGCGCGCCATGTCCTGCGCCCTGGCGATCGCCGCGTCGGTCATTGGCGTGGGCTGCCAGCTTTCCTGGTAATCGCCGCGTTCCTGCCGGTGGCCGATCGGCTGGCAGAAGCTGATGCCGTCCTTGTGGCGCACGGTCAGCAGCGTAATCTCGTAATCGAAATCGACGAATTGCTCGACGATCACGCGTTGGCGGTCGCCGCGCATGTTGGCGCAGGCATAGGCCCAGGCCGCTTCGAGCTCGGCCGCGTCGCGCACGGTCGACTGGCCCTTGCCCGATGACGACATGACCGGCTTGATCACGCAGGGCAAACCGGTGTGCTGCGCGGCCGCCTGCACTTCCTCGAAATTCTTGGCATAGCGATATCGGGAGGTGACGAGGCCCAGATCATTGGCCGCAAGGTCGCGGATCGCGTCGCGGTTCATGGTCAGCTGCGCGGCGCGCGCAGAGGGCACGACGGTGAAGCCTTCCTCCTCCAGTTCGGCCAGTACCGAAGTGCGGATCGCCTCGATCTCGGGGACGATGTAATCGGGCCGGTGCTTCTCGGCCGCCTCGCGCAGCTTGTCGCCATCGAGCATGGAGAACACTTCGCGTGCATCGGCCAGCTGCATGGCGGGCGCATCGTCATAGCTGTCGCAGGCGATGACATAGGCGCCAAGCCGCTTGGCCGATATCGCGAACTCGCGCCCCAGTTCGCCCGAGCCGAGCAGGAGGATCCGGGCAGTGTGGCTCATGCCGCCTCGTCGGCAGCGTCCAGCCCATAGGCCGTGTGAAGCACGCGCACTGCCAGTTCGGTTTCGTCCTCGTCGATCAGCACGCTGACCTTGATCTCGCTGGTGGTGATCGCCTGGATGTTGATCGCGCGGTCGGCCAGCGCCTTGAACATCGTGCTGGCGACACCCGCATGGCTTTTCATGCCGACACCGACGACGCTGATCTTGGCGACCTTGCTGTCGGTAATCAGGCGGTTGTAGCCGATGTCGTCGCGCTTGTCCTCGAGCAGCGCCTGCGCGCGCGCGAGATCGGCCTGCGGCACGGTGAAGGTCACGTCGGTCTCGCCCTTGTCGCGGCCGACGTTCTGGATGATCATGTCGACATTGATGCTCGCCGCGGCGAGCGGTTCGAAGATGTGGGCCACCGCGCCGGGCTTGTCGGGCACGCGGGTGAGGATCACCTTGGCCTCGTTCTTGTCATGCGCGATGCCGG
This sequence comes from Qipengyuania citrea, assembly GCF_024171405.1. Lineage (GTDB taxonomy): Bacteria > Pseudomonadota > Alphaproteobacteria > Sphingomonadales > Sphingomonadaceae > Qipengyuania > Qipengyuania profunda. Next base: position 2,331,125 of record NZ_JALJZT010000002.1, on the reverse strand, counting down.
TCACGTGCTGGCGTTCCATATCGCCCTTCTCCACCAGTGCGTTCATTTCTTCCTCCGACACGATCATCGTGCCGGGGTATTCGTCTGCGGGAACCGCGTCGTCGCCGACGAAGCTGGAGAGGACCTGCACGCGCACGCCCTCCTTCATCGCCAGCCCGACCGAGCGTGTCTGGAGCACCTTGGCCCCGACGCTGGCGAGTTCGAGCATTTCCTCATAGGTCACCGCGGTCTGCTTGCGCGCCTTGGCGACGATCCGCGGGTCGGTGGTATAGACACCGTCGACATCGGTATAGATGTCGCAGCGATCTGCGCCAATAGCTGCAGCCACCGCCACGGCGGACGTATCCGACCCGCCGCGGCCCAGCGTGGTCAGCCGGCCCTCGCCCGAGAGGCCCTGGAAGCCGGGGATGACGGCTATCTCGCCGCGCTCCATGCTGGCAATCAGCGCGTCCGCATCGATGCTGTCGATCCGCGCCTTGGCATGCGCCTCGATAGTGTTGATCGGCATCTGCCAGCCGAGCCAGCTGCGCGCCTGGCAACCGAGCGACTGCAGCGTCAGCGCCAGCAGCCCGCTGGTCACCTGTTCGCCGCTGGCCACCACCACATCGTATTCCGCCGGGTCGTAGAGCGCATTGGCCTCGCGGCAGAAATTGACCAGCCGGTCGGTCTCGCCCGCCATCGCCGAAACCACCACCGCGACCTCGTGCCCGCGCGCCTGCTGCTTGCGCACGATATTGGCCACGCGCCGGATGCGTTCGGTCCCGGCCATCGAGGTGCCGCCAAATTTCATCACGATACGGGCCAAGCGTAGAGGTCTCCGTGCTGGAATGCGTCGAGCTAGGCTGCTAGCCAGAGGGCATGAGCGATGCAACCACACAGCCGCGTAGCAATACTTCGGCCGGCACAATTTCGGGCGCAACGATCCGCGCCGACGAAGCCGCGCATTTCGGCAAGCTCGCCAAGGACTGGTGGGACCCCAAGGGCTCCTCGGCCATGCTCCACCGGCTCAATCCCGTGCGACTGCAATTCCTGCGCGAGGCGATCGACCTGCACTGGGCAGGGGATATCGAGGCGCGCCAGCCGCTCGCGGGCAAGACCGCGCTCGACGTCGGCTGCGGTGCCGGACTGCTGTGCGAACCGCTGGCGCGGCTGGGGGCGGATGTCACCGGCGTCGATGCCGCGCCCGAGAACGCCGCGGCTGCAGCAGTGCATGCCGAAGGCGCGGGGCTCGATATCCGCTATATTGCGGGCGAGGTCGGTTCGCTCGATCTCGGCAGCTTCGACCTCGTCACCGCGATGGAAGTGATCGAACATGTTGCCGACAAGCGCGCCTTCGTCGCAGCATTGGCCGCGCGGCTTGCGCCGGGCGGGCTGATGGTGCTGTCGACCCCCAACCGCACGCCGCAATCGCGTCTGCTAATGATCGGCGCGGCGGAAGGCATCGGACTGATCCCCAAGGGCACGCACCACTGGGACGATTTCATCACGCCCGAAGAACTGGACGCGCTGCTCGACGAAGCAGGCCTCGACATGGGCACGCCGCGCGGGATCGGCTTCTCGCCCGCCAAAGGGCTGCATCTGTCGGGCGATCTGTCGCTGAACTATATCGTCACCGCCCGAGCGCGCTGACCACCAGCGCGGGATCGTCGGTGAAGACACCATCGGCCCCTGCTGCCACGACCATTCCCACCAGCGCGGCCAGATCGCCCTGCGCGGCGGCGTCGCTACCCTTGCGCAGCGCGGGCGGGAGGAAGGCGTTCTCCTTGCGCAGCGTCCACGGATGGACCGCCAGCCCCGCCGCATGCGCATCGGCGATCAGCGCAGTCGGACTTCCATCCGCAGCGAGGACACGGCCCAGATAGGGGCCGATACCATCGGCATATTGCGCCACGTCGGCGAGACCGCTGGGCGTCAGCAATTCGTCCCAGGTGATCGCGGGTTCGTCATAGGGGCCGCCCTCGACCGCGATCAGCAGCACCAGCGGGCTCTCGACCAGCACGTCCAGCCGTTGCAGCGGGCCGATTTCGAACGCCTGCACGAAGACCCGGTCATCGGCGTCGTCGAGATCGGCCTGGCGCAGCGCAGTGGCGAGCAGGTCGACCGTGTCGATGCCTTCTTCCTGCAGCAGCCAGGTGGGATGCTTGAGTTCGGGATAGATGCCGATCGCGCGGCCGGTCTCGGCCTCTTTCGCGCGCACCAGCGTGACGATCTCCTCGAAGGTCGGGATTTGGTAGAGCCCGTCGAACCGCGCATTGGCCGGGCGCAATCCGGGCAGCCGCTCCTTCACCCGCAGGCTGCGCAATTCGGCCAGCGTGAAATCCTCGGCAAACCAACCGGTGACCAACCGCCCCTCGATCGTCTTCGACCGCTTGCGATCGGCAAATTCCTCGCGCGCGCCGACATCGGTCGTCTCGCCGATCTCGGTCTCGTGCCGCGCGACCAGCCGCATGTCCTTCGTCGCGACGAGGTCGGGCTCGATATAGTCCGCGCCCTGGTCGATCGCGCGCTCATAGGCGGCCAGCGTATGCTCGGGCCGTTCGCCGCTGGCGCCGCGATGCGCGATGACGAGAAAGTCGCCCTCAGCCGCAGCGGCCGCGGCCGCGGCCGCGGGGACGGCACCGAGTGCCGCGAGGATCAGGAAAAGTGCACGGACCATTCGTCTTCCTTGAAACCGACCAGCAGGGCCCCGCCGTCTTCGACGATCGGGCGTTTGATCATGGACGGATTGTCTTGCAGCAATTTGACGGCCTTCGCCGCATCGACATCGGCCTTGTCGGCCTCGGGCAGCTTGCGCCAGGTGGTCCCGCGGCGGTTGAGCACGGTATCGACCCCCGCCGTTTCGATCCATGCGGCCAGCCTGGCTGGATCGGCGCCCTGCTTCTTGTAATCGTGAAACGCGTAATCGACGCCCTGCGCATCGAGCCATGTGCGCGCCTTCTTGACCGTGTCGCAATTGGGAATGCCGTAAAGGATAGTCTCAGTCACTGATCTGCCCGCTTCTGGTTGGAACGCGCCTCGCTAACGGCTTGCGCAGCGCTTGAACAGGCCGCCGGGGCGCGAACCCCGGCGGCGCTGTCAGATCAATCGCCGAAGCGCGCGGTCAGCTGGACGCCAAAGAAGCGCGGTTCTGCGGGGATGAAGGTCGGGATACCGAAGGCACCGCCCGTATTGCCCGCATCGAGCAGATAGTCTTCATCGAAAGCATTGCGGATGAATCCGGCGATTTCGTAGCGGTCATCGGCAAAGCTCACCCCCGCGCGGGCATTCACCAGCGTCACCGGGCCTTGCGAAGTCAGTTCGCTGTTGGGCACTTCGAAGTAGATCCGGCTGCGATGCGTGATGCTGGGGGTGGCGAACAGGCGTGCCCCGCCGCCGAGGGGATAATCGACGGTGAAGCCCGCCGCCGCCTGCCATTCGGGCTGCAAGCGGAAACGCGCACCCGAAAATTCGGGGGCGAAGCTGTTATCCTCGTCGATCCCGCCATCGATATACCCGACATTGCCGAAGAAGCTGAGCCAGTCGGTCGCCTCGACCGCGATTTCGGCCTCGACACCCAGATTGGACGCCGCACCGGCGCTTTGGGTGATGAAACCGCCGGTCGGGTTGCCGTCCTCGTCCAGCTCCTCGACCGAGACCTGGAAGTTGTCATAGACCTGGTAATAGACGCCGAGCGAGCCCGAAACGCCGCCGCTGGCGAGCTTGATACCGCCTTCGTAGTTCCACACCGTCTCCCGGGCAACAAGCTGCAGCGTCGTGGACTGCTGCACGACTGGCGAGCGGCGGCCCTTGGAGACGGTGGCGAAGACGTTCACTTCGGGCGAGATCCGGTAGAGCACGTTGAAACGCGGGAGCCACGCATCGAAGTCGGCTTCGCCGAGGAAGGTCTCCCCCCCGGTATCGACCTGCCCGGGGATCAACGGTGCGCCCGACAGCACCGAATTGGGAACATCGGTGCGATAGCCCGACTGACGGTTTTCGCGCAGATACCGCAGACCGGCGGTCAGTTCGAGCGCGTCGGTGGCCAGCCAGGTGGCATCGGCGAAGACCGAGTAAGTGTCGTTCTGCCCCTGGTTCTCGAACATCGAGCGGTAGGGGATGGCAGTGGCGGCGCCGCCGGTCGCGAGGCCGGTGACCGCGCTCGCGGGTACGCTGCCGTCGGGCGCGACGCAGGGGATACCCGGGATCAGCGGCGCGCCGAACAGGCTGGTCAGGCACTGGAGGAAGGTGCCTTCTTCGGTCGAGAAGGGAACGTTCTGCAAGCCGTCCTCGGTGAAGACGTTCCAGCCGAAGGAACCGCGCAGATCCACGCCCGAATAGCTGAACCGGCCTTCGTGGCTGAACTGTTCGCCTTCGGCGATCTCGGCGAATTCGAGGAAGGGCGCGGCCGAACCATCGGCATCGAACACTTCGGCGCTGTCGAACTTGCGGTAGCCATTGACCGTGGTGAAGGTCCAGCTGTCGGCAAATTCCCATTCCGCGGTGAGGTTCACATCATAGACCTCGCGGTTGAGGCCGAGCTGGTCGTCGCCCAGCGCCGCGCCCGAAAAGGGCGAGCCGCCCAGATTGGCATCCTCGAAGGCATTGTCGCGGCCGCCGGGCGCACCGGCGAAGGCGGGGAAGGTACCCGAGATGAAGGGCGTACCGCCGTTGCGCTGCTGGTCGTAAGTGCCAATCAGGTCGATCGTGAGGGCGGACGTCGGGGTGAAGCGCAGCGAGCCGCGCAGGCCGAGCTGGTCCTGCGCATAGAGCTCTTCCTCCTGGCTGGCGGCGAGGTTTTCGACATAACCGTCGCGCGTACGCCATTCGAACGCCAGCCGTCCGGCGATCACATCGTTGCCGGCATTCAGATAGCCGCCGAGCAGCGTCTGGTCGAAATTGCCGTAGCCGCCGGTGATCTTGCCCGAGAAGCCTGCGCGCGGACGCGCCGAGACAAGGCTAATCGCGCCGACCGCCGAAGCGGTGCCGAACAGCGTCGCCTGCGGGCCCTTGATGACCTCGACCCGCTCGAGATCGTAGATCGCCTGGTACGACCCGCGCGAGCGCGAGATGTCGACGCCGTTGTAATAGAGCGTGACGCGCGGCCCCTGCTGCGAGGAACCCGAATCCGAGGTGATCCCGCGGATGACGATGCCGGGGTTGTTGGCGCTCTGCTCCTGGATATTCAGCCCCGGAACATAGTTGGACAGCTCGTCCAGATCGGACACGCCGAGTTCCTCGATCCGGTCCCCGGTCACCGCCGAAATGGTGATCGGCACATCCTGCGCGCGCTGTTCGATCTTCTGCGAAGTGACGATGATCGTGGTGCTGCTGGCGGACTGGTCCGCGGCCGGCACCTCCTGCGCCATCAGCGGAGCGGGAACGAGAGCGATGGAAGCAAGCAAGGCGCTGCGAAAAGCTGGGAATGTCATGGAAGGCCCCTGTCGTTGGATTGGATCGCAACGCGCCTAGCCCCGCCTTGTGACACACCGGCGGCGAAAGTCTTTCAATTATAAGAAGGAATTGGGACAGCTTTTGGACATCGGGCGACCGCGCCTGCGGCGGGCGAAATCAGCACTCTAGGACAAATGCGCGTCGGCGATCGCCACGGCCAGCGCATCGGCGGCATCGGCCCCGGCAATCCGCACGCCCGGCAGCAGCACCTTGACCATGGCCTGCACCTGCGTTTTGTCCGCCCCGCCCGTGCCGACCACGGCCTTCTTGACCAGCCGCGCGGCGTGTTCGTTGACCGCCAGCCCAGCGGCTCCGCAGGCGGCCAGCACGCAGCCGCGCGCCTGCGCCAGCTTGAGCGTCGATTGCGGGTTCTTGTTGACGAAGACTTCTTCGGCTGCCGCGCGGTCGGGCCGGTGCGCGGCAATGACATCGGCCAGCGCCGCCTGCAGGCCCGCCAGCCGCTGGGCCATCGGCGCCTTGGGGTCGGTCGGCACCTGCCCGTTGGCAACATGCGCAAGGCGCGATCCCTCGGCGCGGATCACGCCCCAACCGGTACAACTGAGCGAGGGATCGAGGCCGAGGATAAGCGTCATCGGCGAGTGCCGCAGGATGTCCGCCGGGGCCGGAGGCGCACCCCGCGAAAGCTCATCCCTCGAGCTTGTCCATCACCTCGTCGGAGATGTCGTAATTGCCCCACACGGTCTGGACGTCGTCATCATCGTCCAGCACGTCGATCAGCTTGAGCAGCGTGCTAGCGTTCTTCTCGTCCATGTCGACAGTCAGGTTGGGCTTCCACGCCAACTTGACCGTCTCGGCCTCGCCCAGCGCCTTCTCGAGATCGGCCGCGACCTGGTGCAGGTCTTCGGCAGCAGTCCAGATTTCGTGGCCATCCCCGCTCGAGGCGATATCCTCCGCGCCCGCTTCCATCGCCGCTTCGAGGACCTTTTCCTCGCCGCCCGCGTCGGCCGCGTAGAAAATGAAGCCGAGCCGGTCGAAGCCATGCGCAACGCTGCCCTCGGTGCCGAGATTGCCGCCGTTCTTCGAAAAGGCAGTGCGAATGCTGGTCGCGGTGCGATTGCGATTGTCGGTCAGCGCTTCGACGATGATCGCGCTGCCGCCCGGGCCGTAGCCTTCGTAGCGCACTTCCTCATAGCTTTCGCCATCCTGCGCGCTGGCCTTGTCGATCGCGCGCTGGATGTTGTCCTTGGGCATCGACTGCGCCTTGGCGGCATTGACCGCCAGCCGCAGGCGCGGGTTCATGTCGGGGTCGGGCATGCCCATTTTCGCCGCCACGGTGATTTCGCGGCTGAGCTTGGAAAACATCGCGCTGCGCTTCTTGTCCTGCGCGCCCTTGCGATGCATGATGTTCTTGAATTTGGAATGGCCGGCCATGGTTTCGCTTTGCGTAGCTGAAATGGTTGGAATCAGAGGGTCGCCTTAGCCTCATGCACGCCGCAACGACAAGCCTTGCGCCCGCGAATTCGATGCGCGGCGAATGGACGCAATTTGCCGCTTTCCTGAAGCGCCCGGCGCTGCCCGCACGCGCGCCAAGGCCGCGGCTGGGAAGCCTTGGTGCGGTATGGCGGCTGTTCCTGCTCGATCTGGCAGTAATGGGCGTGTTGCTGGGAATTGCCGGGCTGGTCATGTCGACCGGCATCACCGTGCCCGAAACCGCGCTGGCAGGGATCGATATCGGTCCGGCGGTGGTGTTCGCGGTGGTGGTCTTCGCCCCGCTGGTGGAAGAGATCGCGTTTCGCGGCTGGTTGTCGGGGCGCCCCGGCCATGTGCTGGCGCTGATCGTCCTGCTGGGCGCCGGATTGGCCGCGATCATGCTGAGCGGTAACGCGACGATCCACGCTGCGCTCGTCGGGGGAACCGGCTTGCTGGCCGCGCTGGCCATCCTCTTCGCGCTGCGCAGGCGGGCCGCCATGGGCTGGTTCGCGCGCTTCTTCCCGGTATTGTTCTGGCTGAGCACGCTGGCGTTTGCGAGCGTCCACCTGTTCAATTTTCCCGCCGAGGACATGGCCATGGCGCTGCCGCTGGTCCTGCCGCAATTCGCAACCGGGACCATGCTCGGCTATCTGCGCGTCCACTATGGCCTGTGGGCCAGCGTGCTGCTCCACCTGCTCCACAATGGCGCGTTCATTTCGCTGGTGCTGCTGGCTGGCAGCGCGGGTTAGGTCAGATCTTTACCGCAGTGCCGCTGGCGCTGACCATCAGCATCGAGCCGGTATCGCCGATGACCTCGTAATCGAGATCGACCCCGACCACCGCATTGCCGCCGAGCGCGCCGCATTCGGCCTGCAATTCCTGGATCGCCTGTTCGCGCGCATCGCGCAGGATGCGCTCGTAACTGCCCGAGCGCCCGCCGACGATGTCGCGAATATTGGCGAACAGGTCGCGGAACAGATTGGCGCCCACGATCACCTCGCCAGTGACGATGCCGAGATAGTCCTGGATCGGCTGCCCTTCGATGTTGGGCGTGGTCGTCACGGTGATCCCGCGGGCGTCTTTCCAGGGGCTGGGCATGTCCTCATTCTCCTCGGCAACAGGTGTGTTATGAATGTAGGGCACGCCCCGCCGGAATCAACCCATGCCGAGCGCGGCCTTGTAGGTGTCGAGGATGGTTTCCTGTTCGCTGCGCTCGTCGGGCTTCATCTTCCGCAGGCGGATGATCTGGCGCATGATCTTGGTGTCGTAGCCGACCGCCTTGGATTCGGCGTACACGTCGCGAATGTCGTCGGCGATGCCCTTCTTCTCTTCCTCGAGGCGTTCGATCCGCTCGATCAGCAGGCGCAGGCGGTCGTCGGTGGCTTCGGCCATGGTCGGGTGTACTCCGGTAAAATGAGAATCGGTTGACGGCTCGATAGCCAGCCAGCCAGCGCGGGTGAAGGCGGCGACTCGTTACTCCACGCGATTTTTCGCGACGCTCGCTTCCATCCGCGCCAATTGCTCCTCGGTCGCGGGCGTCTGGCGGGTGGCCTTCCATTCATCCTGCGGCATGCCGTGGATCAGCTCGCGCGCGGCCAGCTTGTCGCCGTCGAACCCCGCCTCGCGGATCCAGTCGGCGAGGCAATTGCGGCAGAACCCCGCCAGCCCCATCAGCTCGATGTTCTGCGCATCGTGGCGATGGCGCAAATGGCGCACCAGCCGGCGGAATGCTGCCGCCGCTACGGCATCGGGCAAATCGTCAAGCGGATCGCGTGCATTCGTTATCATGATCGTATGGTCCTTGCTTTGTCGCACACCGCTGCCATAGGCGATGGTCATGGCCAACCCCGCCCCCAAGCTCGATCCGCGCGGCCGCAAGGTCAAGATCCTCGCCACCGTCGGTCCGGCAAGCCGTTCGCCCGAAATGCTCGCCCGCCTGTTCAAGGCCGGGGTCGACGCCTTCCGCGTCAATATGAGCCATGGCGAACATGCCGACCATGCGCAGACGATCGAGACGATCCGCGCGCTGGAGAAACAGTTCCGGCGCCCGATCGCGATCCTCGCCGACCTGCAGGGCCCCAAGCTGCGCGTGGGCAAGTTCAAGGACGGGCAGGCGGTGATCCGCCATTCGGGCCATTTCACGCTCGACCGCAATCCCGAACCCGGCGACGAGACCCGCGTCGAACTGCCACATCCCGAACTGTTCGGCCTGCTCGAGAAGGGGCAACGGCTGCTGATCAACGACGGCAAGATCCGCCTCAGAGTGATCAGCGCGGATGAAGAGAAAATCCATTGTTCGGCCGAAGTCGGCGGGGTGATCTCGGACCGCAAGGGCGTCAATGTGCCCGATGCCGAAGTGCCGATCCCCGCGCTGACCGACAAGGATCGCAAGGATTTGGCCTTTGCCGTGGCGAAGGGGGTCGACTGGATCGGTCTCAGCTTCGTCCAGCGGCCCGAGGATCTGGCCGAAGCACGCCGGCTGATGGGCGGGCATGCCTCGCTCTGCGCCAAGATCGAGAAGCCCAATGCGGTGAGCCGCCTGGCCGAAATCATCGAGGCTTCGGACGGGATCATGGTCGCGCGCGGCGACCTGGGGGTCGAGTTGGAGCCGCAGGAAGTCCCGCCGCTGCAGAAGCGGATCGTCAACGAGACGCGCCTCAAGGGCAAGCCGGTGATCGTGGCGACGCAAATGCTCGAAAGCATGATCGAAAGCCCCGCCCCGACGCGTGCCGAGGTCTCTGACGTCGCCAATGCGGTCTATGACGGCGCCGATTGCGTGATGCTCTCGGCCGAGACCGCAGCGGGCGACTGGCCCGAGGAAGCGGTCACGATCATGCACAAGATCGCGCGCCAGGTGGAACGCGACGAGGCCTATATCGAACGCGTGCGCCTGCTCGACACGCCGCCCGATTCCACCACCGCCGATGCGCTGGCGCATGCTTGCATGACCGTGGCCGATACGGTCCCGGTCAGCGCGATCACGGTCTTCACCGGGTCGGGTTCGACCGCGCGGCGCGTGGCGCGTGAACGCCCCAGCGTGCCGATGCTGGTGCTGACGCCGAGCATGCGGACCGCGCGCCGGCTGGGCCTGCTATGGGGCGCGCATGCGGTGGCGACCAAGGATATCGGCAGCTTCGAAGAGATGATCGCCAAGGGCAAGCGCATGGCGCTGCGCCACGGGTTTGCCGAGGCGGGCAGCAAATTGATCGCACTTGCCGGGGTCCCCTTCGGCACGCCGGGATCGACCAATCTGCTCCACGTCGTCACCATCAGCGGCGACGAGCTCGACAAGCACGACGACTAGCGGCGGCTGGCAGGCGCGTTCTGCCCCCACCAGCCGCATCGCCTCAACCGCCGAGCGCGAGGAAGACGATCGCCCCCAGCGACAAGATGCCGCCGAGGATGATCGCGGCCAGTTCGACCGCGCCCAGCCGGTCGATATGCTCGGCTCGAAAAGCGCGGTATTGCTGGCGTAGCTCATCCTTGCTCGACAGGCTGGCGACTTCGAAGGCCGAGGCCTCCTTGGTGAACCAGCGCTTGAGATCGGCCAGTTCGGTTTCGGCGATCTCGGGATAACGCAGCAGCAGCGCCTCGATCTGGTCGAAGCGATCGGGGACGGCGGTGCCGCCGTCGGTGGGACGTGTCATGATATATGTCCTGTCTGAAACGGAGAGACGCGCCGATTGCGGGCGCGTGGCGGTTCAGATCAGGTGCGGGGGCCCGCGGGGGTCGGCGATCGACTGGGGCGGTGGCCGCCGCGGTGGGCCGCGAACACGGTGCGCTGCCCAGCGCTGGGGCAAGATCGGCTGCGCATCGAGCGCGAGCGCGGGAAGCGTCCGTCCAAGCGCCACATATGTTTTCGGACAGGGGGCTGCGACCGTGCAGACCAGCCCTGCCTCCCCTTCTCGCGGCGGGAGCGTAACCTCTGCAGTTGCAGCACTGAACACCGGGCCGCGGCCGCGATCGAGGGAGATCGGCTGATGCGGCAAAGCCTGCGCGCACAGGACCGCCAGCAACAGCGCGGCGCACGCGCGCAGGGGCCATCGGTAGAGTGCAGCGAGCATGATGGTGGGAGTTAGGCCCGGGGCCTGCCCGCTACAAGAGCGCGGCGTTCCTTCATGATGCGCTTGCTGCGCGCATCGACCAGCCGGAAGGCCTTGAACACGGGGAACGCGCGGTCGGTGCGCCCTTCATGTCCGAGCAGCCAGAGCTGCTGGTAGAACCAGTAGATCCCCGCAAAGCCGCTGATTGCCTTCACCGCGCGGAACCGCTTGAGAAAGCCGAGCCAGCGGGGCAGCAGCTCAAGGCTGTCTTCGTAGCGCGCCAGCTCGTCGGCACCTTTCAGCAGCTGCGCGGGGGCATCGGTGTCGACGCAGAGCGGGCGGCCCAGCCCGATCACATCCGCCGCCCCGCTGGCCAGCGCCTGTCCCATCGCCGCGCGGGTACGGAAACCCCCGGTGACCATCAGCGGGACCGAAACCTCGGCCTGCATAGCCTTGGCAAAATCGACGAAATAGGCTTCGCGCGCGACGGTCGAGGGCGCGACTTGCGGCGCCTCTTCGGCCTCTTGCCCGGCTACACCGAGCAGCTTGGGCTGTTCATAGGTGCCGCCCGAGATTTCGATCAGATCGACTGATGCGGCTTCGAGCCATTGCACCACCTGCAGGCTGTCGGTGAAATCGAACCCGCCCTTCTGGAAGTCGGCGCTGTTGAGCTTGACCGAGAGGGGGAAGCCCGGCCCCACTGCAGCGCGCACCGCGGCGACGATCTCGAGCAGGAACCGCGCGCGGTTCTCCAGGCTGCCGCCATATTCGTCGGTCCGGCGGTTCACCCGCGGGGAGAGGAATTGCGAAACGAGATAGCCATGCGCGCCATGCACCTGCACCCCGGTGAAGCCCGCATCCTTGCAAACGCGCGCGGCCAGCGCCCAGCGCTCGACCAGATCGGCGATTTCCGTCTTGGTCAGCGGCGTCGGCTTGCCGAATTGCCCGCCGGGCAGCGCCACGGCGACATCGGAAGAGGATTTGGGATGCGGATTGACCAGCTTCTGCGTCTGGCGGCCGCCATGGCTGATCTGCGCCCAGAAATGATTGCCTTGCCGCGTCGCCGCTGCCGCCCAGCGTGCCAGCCGCGCCTGCATGCCGGCATCGGGCTCGCGGTCGATCACGACATTGCCGGGCCGTTCGAGATGGTCGGCATCGACGATGATGTTGCCCGACAGCAGCATGCCCGACCCGCCATCGGCCCATAGGCCGTAGAGTCGCTCGAGTTCGGGCGTGGGGCGCCCATCGGGGCTGGCCAGTCCTTCGGTCATCGCGGCCTTGGCCAGCCGGTTGGGCAACACGGCGCCGCACGGCAATTTCAGTTCGCTTGCCAAAGTCACGGCCATGATCGCGTTTCCCCTACCCCTGCGCGGCTTGCTCCAGCCGCTCGCGTGCGCGCGTCTCACCGATCAGCGGCAGCAATTCACCCATGTCGGGCCCATGGTCCATTCCCGTCAAGGCCTGACGCAAGGGGAGGAAGAGCGGCTTGCCCTTGCGGCCGGTGGTCTCTTTCAGCGTGGCGGTGAGCGCACGCCAGGGATCGTCTCCCCATGCAAGGCTCCGCGCAGCCTCGGCCAGATAGGCGCGGTCTTCTTCCGAGAACGCGCGCGTATCGATCGGGCCGGTCACCAGCCGCCACCATTCATCCGCCTCGGACACCCGTGAAAGATTGGGCCGGATCGCATGCCAGCCGGCTTCGTCCATCCCCTCGGGCAGGCGCGCGGCAACCGCGGCATAGTCCATCTGGTGGACCAGCGCGGCGTTGATCCGTTCGAGCTCGGCATCGTCGAACCGGGCGGGGGCGCGGCCGAAGGTGGCGAGGTCGAAGCTTTCGAGCAGCACCGCGCGGTCCGCGATCGGCTCGACCGGCAGCGAGGTCCCCAGCCGCGCCAGCAGCGCGACGATCGCCTGCGGTTCGAACCCGCGCTCGCGAAACGCATCGCAGCCGAGCGAGCCGAGCCGCTTCGAAAGCTTGCCCTCCGCGCCGACCAGCAGCGCCTCATGCGCGAACCCCGGCATCTGCCCCGCACCATCCTGCGCCGCGATCAACGCGGAGAACATCTGGATCTGCACTGCGGTATTGCTGACATGATCCTCGCCGCGCAGCACCTGCGTAATACCCATGTCGAGATCGTCGACCGCGCTCGGCAGCATGTAGAGCCAGCTGCCGTCGGCACGGCGGATGACCGGGTCGGACAATTGCGCGGGGTCGAATTTCTGCGGGCCGCGCACGCCATCATCCCAGGTGATCGGCGCAGTGTGATCGAGCTGGAACCGCCAGTGCGGGGCGATGCCCTCGGCTTCCTTGGCGGCGCGTTCGGCTGCGCTCAGTTCGAGCGCCCCGCGATCGTAGATCGGCGGCAGCCCGCGCCCGAGGCGGATCTTGCGCTTGAGCTCGAGCTCCTGCTGCGTCTCGTAGCAGGGATAGACCCGGCCCGCCTCGCGCAGCGCCGCAAAGGCGCGTTCGTACAGCGCGAGCCGCTGCGACTGGCGGGCCTCGCCATCGGGCTCGAGACCCAGCCATTCGAGATCGGCGCGGATCGCCTCGACATAGTCCTCGCGGCTGCGCTCGGCATCGGTATCGTCGATGCGCAGCAGGAAACGCCCGCCGCTTTGCTTGGCGAGCATCCAGTTGTGCAGCGCAGTGCGAATGTTGCCGACATGGAGCCGCCCGGTGGGCGACGGGGCGAAGCGGGTGACATGGGTCATGCGCGCGCCGATAGCCGAGGGGCGCGCGCTTGGCGAGAGGTCAGCTGGCCCGCGACGAGCGCCGCCTGAGCGCCGCCTCGCGCGCCTTGCGGTAATCGAGGATGCCGCTGGCGTCGCCCTGCATCGCCGCCTGGACCGCCGCGGGGGTGGCGAAATTCTCGCCCGGGACCGGCTGGCAGATCAGATAGCCCTGCGCTTCCTGGCAGCCGAGCTTGCGCAAGAGGTCGAGCTGCGCGCGCGTTTCGACGCCTTCGGCGGTCGCCGCCATACCCAGCGCATCGGCCAGCCGCGTGATGCTGGAGACGATCGCCTGATTGTCGGCCGAGGCTTCGATCCCCTCGACGAAATCCTTGTCGATCTTGATCCGGTCGAAGGGGAAGCGGCGCAGATAGCTGAGCGAGGAATAGCCGATCCCGAAATCGTCGAGCGCGACCTTGGTGCCAAGCTCGCGCAGCTTTGCCAGATTGCCTTCGCACAAGTCGCTGTTCTGCATCAGCACATGTTCGGTAATCTCGAATTCGACCCGGTGGGGCGCGATCCCGTGGGCATGGATCGCCTGCGCGACCACATCGGCCAGATGCGGACTGCGCACCTGCGTGGGCGACAGGTTGATCGCGATGCGGAAATTGCCTTCCCACTGCCCGGTTTCGGCCAGCGCCTGCCGGATGACCCATTCGCCGATGGGCACGATCATCCCGGTTTCCTCGGCCACCTCGAGGAAGTCGTCCGGTGTCACGATTCCGCGCTTGGGATGGTACCAGCGCAGCAGCGCTTCGTAGCCCGCGACCTCGCCCGAATCGAGATCGATCACCGGCTGGTAATGGAGATGGAGCTGATCGCGGGCGAGCACTTCGCGCAGATCGGTCTCGATATCGCGCCGCTCGCGCGCCACCCGGTCGAGTTCCTCGTCGTAAAGCGCCAGCGTGTCGCGGCCCTTGGCCTTGGCAGCGAAAAGCGCGATATCCGCGCGCCGCATCAGTTCTTCCGCATCGCGGTCGCCATCGGCGCCCTTGGCAATGCCGATGCTGCCCGAAATGCGATAGACCTGCCCGTCGAGTTCGAAGGGGTCGCGGATGACCGAGAGGAAGCGATGCGCGCGCTCGATCAGCATGCCCGCGCCCGCGCGCGTTTCGAGCAGCACGGCGAATTCGTCCCCGCCCAGCCGCGCGACGAGATCCTGTCCGCGCACCTCCTGTTCGAGCCGGGTCCCGACTTCGCGCAGCAGGCGGTCCCCGACCAGATGGCCGCGGGTGTCGTTGACCGCCTTGAAATCGTCGAGATCGAGATAGAACAGCACGATGTTGCGCACACGGTCCTGCTGCGCCAGCGCGGCACGCAGCCGTTCGTTGAAAAGGTAGCGATTGGCGAGGCCGGTGAGGTTGTCGTAATGCGCCATGAAGGCGACCCGGTCCTCGATCAGCCGGTCGTTGGTAACGTCGCGCGCGACCCCGCTCATCCGGCCATCGCTGCGCGGGCGCGCCGACAGCTTCCAGTACCGCACCGCGCCATCGACCCGAAGCTTGAGCACGAGATCGCGAAACCGGCTGCGCTCCATCAGATGGCGCGCGAGCCGGTCGCGGTCGTCCCCCGGAGAGAACATGGCGATCAGCGGCGTGGCTTCGAGCGCATCCTCGGCCTTGCCTGCTGCCGCGGCGAACCGCGCGGGGACATCGCGCAGGTTCCCGGCGGCATCCACGGTCCAGAGCCAGTCGGACGAATGCTCCTCGTAATCATACAACAGCATGCGGACGGTGCCCGCGGCTTCGCGGCGGCTGATCTCCGCCTCGGCCCCGCTGATGATCTGTTTTTCCTGCTCGCGCGTCGAACCAAGGAGCGCGATGACGAACAGCGCCAGCAGCATCAGCGCGGGCCAGCCGGCACCGTCGGTCTGGATCCAGGTCGCCGCGGTGATCGACACCGTCATCACGATAATATGGAATATCGCCGCCTGTGGCGCAGTGCGATGGACCAGCAGGACCCCGCACAGGATCGCGATCGCAATGGCTGCCAGCACTGCCGCGTCGAACCCGGTCGCGACCGTGGCGAGAAAGGGAAAGATGGCCGCCCAGATCGACGAGCCGACCCATTGCAGCGCGATCAGCCGGCGCCAGTGGCGCTCCAGTTCCTCCAGCGGGGCCTCTTCAGAATCGAGCTGCCGCTCGAGCAGGACATAGGTCACCAGCAGCGCGATCTGCATCGCGGTCCAGGCGAGCAGAATTGCAAAGGGCACCTGCCCGATAAAGGTGAACAGCAGCGCGGCAAGCGATCCGATCGTGGGGAGCAGCGCCAGACGCGCCCCGGCCATGAAATCGTCCAGTCGGCGTGTCAGGAGCAGACGGCCCACCGCATCCGCCCCGGCAGGACCGGGCTCGGCACGCAGTTCGGTATCGGGCACTTCTGTGGCCACGAATTCCCCTCGGTCGTTGCCAACACCCCCGATGCGGCCACTCGGGACACATCGTGCAACCCCCGCAACTCAAGGTCAAGTAACATGCGAAGCAGAACTAATTAACGCGGCGCAAAGGCTACCCGCCAAAGAAAAGGCCCCGCCGGATCGCTCCGGCGGGGCCCAATACTTCGGTGCGATTTAGGCGCGGCTTATTCGCCGTCCTTGGCGTCCTCGTTGAGGTATTCGCCCGCATCGGCATCGGTGCCGTGCGTTTCGCCTTCCATCACTGCCAGCGGATCGTCGCCGATCGCCGCTTCGGGGCCCTGGGCGAGTTCCGCCGCGTGCTCTTCTTCGGCGGTCTGGGCAGCGATGATCGCTTCCTGTGCCTTCTTCCACTGGGCGCGCAGCGCCGCATCGCGGCTGGTGGCGGTGATGCGCATGCGGTTCATACCCGCGCCGGTACCGGCGGGGATGAGACGGCCCACGATCACGTTCTCCTTCAAGCCGACCAGCGTGTCCTTCTTGCCTTCGACTGCGGCCTGCGTGAGCACGCGCGTGGTTTCCTGGAACGAAGCCGCCGAGATGAACGAACGCGTCTGCAGCGAAGCCTTGGTGATGCCGAGCAGGATCGGGGTGCCCTTGGCGGGCTCCTTGTTCCGGCCGAGCTTGGCATTGGTTTCCTTGAGCTCTTCCAGATCGACCTGTTCGCCGGGCAGCAGCACGGTGTCGCCGCCATCCTTGATCTCGACCTTCTGCAGCATCTGGCGAACGATCACCTCGATGTGCTTGTCGTTGATCTTCACGCCCTGGAGTCGATAGACTTCCTGGATTTCGGTGCAGAGATATTCAGCCAGCGCCTCGACGCCCAGGACTTCGAGGATGTCGTGCGGGTTGGGCGAACCGGAAATCAGGGTATCACCCTTCTTCACGAAGTCGCCTTCCTGCACGTCGATCACCTTGGTCTTGGGGATCAGGTACTCGACTGCATCGCCTTCTTCCGGAACGATCGCGATCTTGCGCTTGGCCTTGTATTCGCGAACGAATTCGATCTTGCCCGAAATCTTGGCAATGACCGAATTATCCTTGGGCAGGCGCGCTTCGAACAGCTCGGCCACCCGCGGCAGACCGCCGGTGATGTCGCGGGTCTTGGCAGCTTCGCGCGATGCACGGGCGAGGATGTCGCCGGCATCGACCTGCTGGTTGTCCTCGACCGAAAGCACGGTGCCCGGTGCCAGCATGTAGCGCGCGGCTTCCGTCTCGTCGCCCGCATCGTTGAACAGGGTCAGGCGCGGACGCAGATCCTCGTTCTTCTTGCGGCCCGACGTCTTCGTATCGATGACCACGCGCTGCGCGATGCCCGTGGCATCGTCGACGCGTTCTTCCATGGTCGTACCGTCGATCAGGTCCTGGAATTTCGCCACGCCCGACGTTTCGGTGATGATCGGCAGACTGAACGGATCCCATTCGGCCAGACGATCGCCTTCCTTCACCTTGCCGCCATCCTTGTGCATCAGCACGGTACCGTAGGGCACCTTGTGGATTTCGCGCTCGCGGCCCTCGGCATCGATCACTGCCAGTTCGCCATTGCGGGCGAGCGACAGGATACGGCCCTTCTTGTCGGTGATGGTGGGCATGTCGCGATAGACGACCTTGCCGTCCGACACGGCTTCGAGATGCGAGGTCTCGTTGAGCTGTGCGGCACCGCCGATGTGGAAGGTACGCATGGTCAGCTGCGTGCCCGGTTCACCGATCGACTGTGCAGCGATGACGCCGACGGCCTCGCCGATGTTGACCGGCGTACCGCGGGCAAGATCACGGCCGTAGCACTTGGCGCAAACGCCCTGCTGGGCTTCGCAGACCAGCGGCGAGCGGATCTTGGCGACCTGCACTTCGGCTTCCTCGATGACCTTGATCATCGGTTCGTCGAGCAGCGTGCCCGCCTTGGCGATGACCTCGTCGGTCGCCGCGTTGACGATATCCTCGGCCACGGTGCGGCCCAGGATACGCTCGCCGAGCGAGGCGATCACGCTACCGCCCTGGACGATGGCGCGCATGTCGAGCGAGTTGTCGGTCTTGCAGTCCTCGACGACGATGGTGCAGTCCTGCGACACGTCGACGAGACGGCGGGTCAGGTAACCCGAGTTCGCCGTCTTCAACGCCGTATCCGCGAGACCCTTACGGGCACCGTGGGTGGAGTTGAAGTATTCGAGGACGTTGAGGCCTTCCTTGAAGTTCGAGATAATCGGGTTCTCGATGATCTCGCCCGACGGCTTGGCCATCAGGCCGCGCATCCCGGCGAGCTGCTTCATCTGCGCCGGGCTACCACGGGCACCGGAGTGCGCCATCATGTAGATCGAGTTGATCTCGGCCTGGACACCGTCCTTGCCAATCGGGCGGGCCCGGATCTTCTCCATCATGGCTTCGGCAACCTGGTCGCCGCAACGGCTCCAGGCGTCGATCACCTTGTTGTACTTTTCCTGCTGGGTGATCAGGCCGTCCTGATACTGCTGCTCGTAATCGGCCACCAGCGCCTTGGTCGTTTCGACCATTTCGATCTTCTCTTCGGGGATGATCATGTCATCCTTGCCGAAGGAGATGCCGGCCTTGAACGCGTGGCGGAAGCCGAGCGACATGATCGCGTCGGCGAACAGCACCGTGTCCTTCTGGCCGGTGTGACGATAGACCTCGTCGATGACGTCGGCGATGTCCTTCTTGGTCAGCAAGCGGTTGACGATGTCGAACGGAACCTTGTGGTTCTTGGGCAGACATTCGCCGATCAGCATGCGGCCGGCGGTCGTTTCGAACCGCGACATCGCGATCTTGCCGTTCTCGTCCGCCTGCGGAACGCGGGCGAGGATCTTGGTGTGCAGCGAGACCTGCTTGGTCTCGAGCGCCTGGTGAACCTCGGCCATGTCCGAGAACATCTGCAGCTTTTCGACCTTGTTGCCGTCGCTGTCCTCGACGAATTCGGGCGTCTTCTCCTGCCGCTCCATCGAGAGGTAGTAGAGACCCAGGACCATGTCCTGCGACGGCACGATGATCGGCTTGCCGTTGGCGGGCGAGAGGATGTTGTTGGTCGACATCATCAGCACGCGCGCTTCGAGCTGGGCTTCGAGCGAAAGCGGGACGTGGACGGCCATCTGGTCGCCATCGAAGTCGGCGTTGAAGGCGGCGCAGACCAGCGGGTGGAGCTGGATGGCCTTGCCTTCGATCAGCACGGGCTCGAACGCCTGGATGCCGAGACGGTGAAGCGTCGGTGCGCGGTTCAGGAGGACGGGGTGTTCGCGGATGACTTCATCCAGGATGTCCCAGACTTCCTTGCGCTCCTTCTCGACCCACTTCTTCGCCTGCTTGAGGGTCATCGACAGACCCTTGGCATCGAGGCGGGCGTAGATGAACGGCTTGAACAGCTCGAGCGCCATCTTCTTGGGCAGACCGCACTGGTGCAGCTTGAGTTCGGGACCGGTCACGATGACCGAACGGCCCGAATAGTCGACGCGCTTACCCAGAAGGTTCTGGCGGAAGCGGCCCTGCTTGCCCTTGAGCATGTCGCTGAGCGACTTGAGCGGACGCTTGTTGGCGCCGGTGATCACGCGGCCGCGGCGGCCGTTGTCGAACAATGCGTCGACGGCTTCCTGCAGCATGCGCTTTTCGTTGCGGACGATGATGTCCGGCGCGCGCAGTTCCATCAGCCGCTTCAGGCGGTTGTTACGGTTGATGACGCGGCGATAGAGATCGTTGAGATCCGAGGTCGCGAAACGGCCCCCGTCGAGCGGCACCAGCGGGCGCAGTTCGGGCGGAATGACCGGCACGACTTCGAGGATCATCCATTCGGGACGGTTGCCGCTTTCGATGAAGCTTTCGACGACCTTGAGGCGCTTGATGATCTTGGCCGGCTTGAGCTTCGACTTGGTCGTCGCGAGCTCTTCCAGCAGATCGGCCTTTTCCTGTTCGAGATCGAGATCCATCAGCATGGTCTTGACCGCAGCGGCACCGATATCGGCGGTGAAGGCGTCCTCACCATATTCGTCCTGCGCTTCGAGCAGTTCGTCCTCGGTGAGGAGCTGGAACTTCTCGAGCGGGGTCAGGCCGGGCTCGGTGACGATGTAGCTTTCGAAATACAGCACGCGTTCGAGCTGCTTGAGCTGCATGTCGAGCAGCAGGCCGATGCGCGAGGGCAGCGACTTGAGGAACCAGATATGCGCGACCGGCGCGGCCAGTTCGATATGGCCCATGCGTTCGCGGCGGACCTTGGTCACGGTCACTTCGACGCCGCACTTCTCGCAGACGACGCCCTTGTACTTCATGCGCTTGTACTTGCCGCACAGGCATTCGTAATCCTTCACGGGACCGAAGATGCGCGCGCAGAACAACCCGTCGCGTTCAGGCTTGAACGTGCGGTAATTGATCGTTTCGGGCTTCTTGATTTCGCCGAAGGACCACGAGCGGATGCGCTCGGGGCTGGCGATGCCGATCTGGATCTCGTCGAAGGTTTCGGGCTTCGCGAGCTGGTTGGTGAATTTGGTCAGTTCGTTCATGACTTATTCCCTTAGCGGGTGAATTCCTTGGGGCGGTGGTGGGGAGCGCTAGGCTCCCCTATTCCGCCGCGATCGCGAGGCCGTCGCCGTCCTCGTCGCCTTCGCTGAGCGACTTGAGTTCGACATTGAGACCCAGGCTGCGCATTTCCTTGACGAGCACGTTGAAGCTCTCCGGAATGCCCGCTTCGAAGGTATCGTCACCCTTGACGATCGCTTCGTAGACCTTGGTCCGCCCGATCACGTCATCCGACTTCACGGTGAGGATTTCCTGCAGCGTGTAGGCGGCGCCGTAGGCCTGGAGCGCCCAGACCTCCATTTCCCCGAAGCGCTGGCCGCCGAACTGCGCCTTACCGCCCAGCGGCTGCTGGGTGACGAGGCTGTAGGGGCCGATCGAACGGGCGTGGATCTTGTCGTCGACGAGGTGATGCAGCTTGAGCATGTAGATGATGCCCACGGTGACCTTGCGGTCGAAGGCTTCACCTGTGCGCCCGTCGAACAGGACCGACTGGCCCGAGCTGTGCAGACCGGCCTTTTCGAGCTCGATCGTCACATCGCCTTCGCGCGCACCGTCGAACACCGGCGTACCCATCGGGACACCCGTGGTCAGATTGCCTGCCAGTTCGATCACTTCGGCGGTCGAACGGCTGTCGATCGCGTCGTGATACTCCTCGCCGTAAACTTCCTTCAGACGATCGATGATCGCTTCGGGCGGCTTGGCCTTGGCGTAATCTTCCGACGCATCCGGATTGGCGCGCTTCCACTCTTCGAGCTGCTCGCCGATCTGGTGGCCCAGATTACGGGCCGCCATGCCGAGATGCGTTTCGAAGATCTGACCGACGTTCATGCGCGAAGGCACGCCCAGCGGGTTGAGCACGATGTCGACCGGGGTACCGTCCTCGAGGAACGGCATGTCCTCCTGCGGCAGGATGCGCGAAATCACACCCTTGTTCCCGTGACGGCCGGCCATCTTGTCGCCCGGCTGCAGCTTGCGCTTCACCGCGACGAAGACCTTGACCATCTTGAGCACGCCCGGAGCGAGTTCGTCGCCGCGTTCGAGCTTTTCCTTACGGTCTTCGAACTTCTCTTCGATGATCTTGACCGCTTCGTCATACTGCGACTTGACCGCTTCAAGCTGCGCCTGGCGGCCATCGTCAGCCACGGCGAACTTGAACCATTCGTGACGGTCGATGTCGTCGAGCAGCTCTTCGCTGATCTCGGTGCCCTTCTTGACGCCCTTGGGCGCTGCCGAAGCCGTCTGGCCCATCAGCATGTCGCGCAGGCGGTTGTAGGTCGCCCGGTTGAGGATCGCGCGTTCGTCGTTCGAGTCCTTGCGGAGGCGTTCGATTTCCTCGTTCTGGATCGCCCGGGTACGGTCGTCGATCTCGATACCGTGACGGTTGAAGACGCGCACTTCGACGACGGTCCCGGCAACACCCGGCGGCAGGCGAAGCGAGGTGTCGCGCACATCGCTGGCCTTTTCACCGAAGATGGCGCGCAGGAGCTTTTCTTCCGGCGTCATCGGGCTTTCGCCCTTGGGCGTGATCTTGCCCGCCAGGATATCGCCCGGGTGCACTTCGGCGCCGATGTAGACGATGCCCGCTTCGTCGAGGTTGCGCAGCGCTTCCTCGCCGACATTGGGAATGTCGCGGGTGATGTCTTCGGGCCCGAGCTTGGTGTCGCGCGCCATGACTTCGAATTCCTCGATGTGGATCGAGGTGAAGACGTCGTCCTTCACGATGCGCTCGGAGATGAGGATACTATCCTCGTAGTTGTAGCCATTCCAGGGCATGAAGGCGACGAGGCTGTTGCGGCCCAGTGCCAGCTCGCCGAGATCGGTCGAGGGACCGTCGGCAATGATGTCGCCCGGTTCGACCGTCTCGCCCACCTTCACCAGCGGACGCTGGTTGATGCAGGTGTTCTGGTTCGAACGCTGGAACTTCTGCAGCGTGTAGATGTCGACGCCCGACTGGCCGGCTTCGACATCGCCGATCGCGCGGATGACGATACGCGTCGCGTCGACCTGGTCGACGATCCCGCCGCGGGTCGCCGCGATCGCCGCGCCGCTGTCACGCGCCACGGTTTCTTCCATGCCGGTACCGACGAAGGGTGCCTCGGCCTTGACCAGGGGCACAGCCTGACGCTGCATGTTCGAGCCCATCAGCGCGCGGTTGGCGTCATCGTTTTCCAGGAACGGAATGAGCGACGCTGCAACCGAGACGAGCTGCTTGGGGCTGACGTCCATCAGCGTGATGGTTTCGCGCGGCGCCATGAGGTTGTCACCGTCGTGACGGGCCGAAACCAGTTCTTCGACGAACGAACCGTCATCGTTGAGATCGGCCGAAGCCTGCGCAACGGTGTGCTTCTGCTCTTCCATCGCCGAGAGATAGACCACCTCTTCGGTGACCTTGCCGTCGAGGACCTTGCGATACGGCGTTTCGATAAAGCCGTACTTGTTGACGCGCGCAAAGGTCGAGAGCGAGTTGATCAGACCGATGTTCGGGCCTTCGGGCGTTTCAATCGGGCAGATGCGGCCATAGTGCGTCGGGTGGACGTCGCGCACTTCGAAGCCGGCCCGCTCGCGGGTAAGACCGCCGGGGCCAAGCGCCGAGACGCGGCGCTTGTGGGTGACTTCCGACAGCGGGTTGGTCTGGTCCATGAACTGCGAGAGCTGCGAGGAGCCGAAGAACTCGCGCACTGCGGCGACAGCCGGCTTCGCGTTGATCAGATCGTTCGGCATCACGGTCGAGACATCGACCGAGCTCATGCGTTCCTTGACCGCGCGTTCCATGCGCAGCAGGCCGACGCGGTACTGGTTTTCGAGCAGTTCGCCGACCGAACGCACCCGGCGGTTGCCGAGATTGTCGATGTCGTCGACGTCGCCCTTGCCGTCCTTGAGGTCGACCAGTTCCTTGACCACGGCCAGGATGTCTTCCTTGCGCAGCGTGGTCACGGTGTCTTCGGCGTCGAGTTCGAGACGCATGTTGAGCTTGACGCGGCCGACGGCGGAAAGGTCGTAGCGCTCGCTATCGAAGAACAGGCCTTCGAACAGCGCTTCGGCGGTTTCCTTGGTCGGCGGTTCGCCCGGACGCATGACCTTGTAGATCGCTTCGAGACCCTCGTCGCGGTTCTCGGCCTTGTCGACCTGCAGCGTGTTGCGGATCCACGGACCGGTGGTGACATGGTCGACGTCGAGCAGGACCATCGAATCGACGCCCGCGGCATCGAGCACTTCGAGGTTCTCGGCCGAGACTTCCTCGCCCGCCTCGATGTAGATGCGGCCGGTCTTCTCGTCGATCATGTCGCGGCTGGCATAGCGGCCGAAGATTTCCTCGGTCGGCAGCAGCAGCGTTTCAAGACCGTCCTTGGCCGCCTTGTTGGCGGCACGCGGGCTGATCTTCTGGCCGGCGGGGAACACTTCCTCGCCGGTCTTGGCATCGACCAGCGCGAACGCCGGCTTCTGGCCGCGCCAGTTTTCGGGGACGAAGGGGATGTTCCAGCCTTCGCCCTTCTTGCCGGTCGCGCGCTTCCAGGTGACGGTTTCGTAGAAATGCGCGAGGATGTCCTCGCTGTCGAGACCCAGCGCATACAGCAGTGCGGTGACCGGCAGCTTGCGCTTGCGGTCGATCCGGACGTTGACGATGTCCTTGGCGTCGAATTCGAAATCGAGCCACGAACCGCGATAGGGAATGATGCGCGCGGCGAACAGCAGCTTACCCGAGGAATGCGTCTTGCCGCGGTCGTGATCGAACAACACACCCGGCGAACGGTGCATCTGCGATACGATCACGCGCTCGGTGCCGTTGATGACGAAGGTGCCATTGCCGGTCATGAGCGGCATGTCGCCCATGTAGACGTCCTGCTCCTTGATATCGAGGACCGAGCGGGTCTCGGTTTCCTGGTCGACCTCGAACACGATCAGGCGCAGCGTGACCTTCATCGGCGCGGCATAGGTGATCCCACGCTGGCGGCATTCGACGATGTCGTATTTCGGCGCTTCGAGTTCATAATGGACGAAGTCGAGTTCGGCGGTACCGGCGAAGTCGCGGATCGGGAACACCGAGCGCAGCGTCTTCTCGAGGCCGGAGACGTAATCGATCTCCTTGTTCGAACGCAGGAACTGTTCGTAGCTCTCGCGCTGCACCTCGATGAGGTTAGGCATATCGACGACTTCATGGATGTCGCCGAAGATCTTGCGGATCCGGCGTTTCGCCGTGCCCTGCGCATTTGCTCCGCGTGCCTTCTTGGGGGACTTCGCGGGAGCTTTCGCCTTGGTAGCCATAAGGGGTACGTACCTCTTCTCGTGTGCGCCGGTCCCGTGCGGGGAAGACCGGTGATTGCTTCTCATGCGCGTGAGATCCATGGTCGGGACGCGAAAAGGCCGCAGCGTATGGCACACCGGTTGCGGTGGCTGCTGCAGCTTCTCGAGCGTCGCGATTATGGAAACGCCGCTTCCATCCTGTGTCCGATTCCCGCGCTTGAATCGGACTCGCTCGAAGCGTGCGGTCGGAGCAGCATGTAGGAATTGCCCCCGCGCCTGTCAAACGCGGAATCGATCGGGCCGGATTTGCGGCGGGGCTCAGCCCTCCGCGCGGGCGCTCCACATCATCCGTTCGATCTTCCAGTGGCCTGCCGCGTCGGGGCGGGCGTGGATGATATAATGGCCGCGCTGCGCGGTGCGCGTGCCATCGAAGACGAAGGCAATCTCGCTGTAACCGGTGATCGCGGCCAGCGCGACCGAGCCTTCGACATCGATCGTGCGATGGTCGATATACTCGATCCTGGTCGGCGGCGCGCCTTCGGGAAACCAGAAGGCGCGCAATTCCTCGGTCCCCGACAGCGGCCCGCGGCCGCGCCCGGGATAAACGATTGCATCGGGCGCAAACAGCTTCAGCAACGCTTCCGCCTGCGCCTCGGTACCATCCTCGCGCCAGGCTTTGACATAGGCCCGGTCGAGCGAATGCAGCGCCTCGCGATCCCCCGCGGTCAGCCCGCCGATCCGCACTTCGGTGGGGACGGGCGCATCGGCAGCGGACCCGGAACAGGCCGCCAGGCTAAAGGCCGCCACCAGGGGTGCCAGGCGATACATACAGTTCCTCCTTCGATCCAAGGACGCGGTGGCCGATCGAACCCTCACGGTCGAAACCTCCTCCACCAATGACCGCCAGCACCCGGCGAATGGCATAACCAACCGACCCGGCGGAATTCGGGATGGTCGATTGACGATAATTGGCAGCGTTGTCATATCGAAGCTCGATAAGGGGAACCACCTAGGTTTCCCGTCATAGTCAACGGCTTGCACGCCGCCAACCAGCGCATTCGGGTTGTCGCCAAATTGCGGGCACTTTTCTTCGCCTGCAGATGTATCAGGATGGGACAATCCGGTGGCGCGGCCGCGCATCCGTTCGTATTTCTATCGACCGGGCGAGCCGATAATCCATTCCGAAACCGGGGGGACCAAACCATGACCACTTTCCTGTCCGCATTCCGCACCGTTCACACCCGCAGCCTCGCCTTTGCCGCAGCGCTGCCGCTCGTCGCGGCGATTCCGTTGGTGGCCGAGTTCGTCCAGCACGTGGTCGAGATACGCAGCGGCATGTATGCCGGGGTCGAGGCCGCGCAGGCGCTCGAAAGCGACCCCGACCGGATGATCGCCGGGTTCTTCAAGACGATCGCGCTGGGCCTGCCCGCCTATTTCCTCATTCGCTGGCTGCATACGCAGGGCGATCGCGGCTTCGCTACGCGGTTCGACAGGCCCGCAGTGACGCTGTTCGGCCTCGTTATTGCGCTGCAGGCGCTGCTCGCCTGGCTTGGCCTCTATGTCTGGACCGAAGGGCCGATGGGTATCGGCTTCTTTGTCTTCGGCCTGATTTTCATGCCGCTGATCGTGCGCTTCATCGTCGCTGCGCCGCTGGGCAGCTTCATCAGTCCGCTGCAGTCGATCCGCGTGATGGCGCCAGACGCGCTGTTCGCGATCCTCTTCCCGCTGGCCGCCATGCTCCCGCTGATGGTGCTGCATTATGCGCTGGGCATCGGCGCAATCTTCGTCGAAGGCACAGCGCTGAAATGGGCCATGCTGACGCTCGACAGCGTCGTCACCGCATGGCTCGCGCTGGTGATGATCGCTGCCCAATATGTGATCGCCACGCGCCCCGCCCCGATCGACGCGTCGTCCGGGCCCGCCGCGCGATAGCGCCAGACGCTTGACAGAATCGCCCAAATCCTTAGAGGCCCGCGGTCGAACGGCGGGTCTCTTTCGATTCCGCCCGTTCATCCGTCCGAGACAGTTGGTGAAGGCGAATTGGCGCCTTCTTAATTTCCAGCCTAGGCGGGGACAGAGATTTCCGGTGCTTCGGCACCGTTTCGCGCCACCAGGCGCACTCCTTCCCCATCAACGGACTCGCCCGTTCCGGTTCGCCGGGGCGGACAAACGTAGCCGGTCGCGGCGGGTTTTCCCGGCGTGGCCATAGTGAAGGAGTATGGCATGGATCGTTCGCAGAAAACCGATGCGGTCGCCCAGCTCAACGAAGTCTTCGCCCAGTCCGGCGTGGTGGTCGTCACCCGCAATCTGGGGCTTACGGTGGATCAGTCCACCGAACTGCGTACGAAGATGCGTGAAGCCGGTGCGTCCTACAAGGTTGCCAAGAACCGTCTCGCCAAGCTCGCCCTGAAGGACACCGACTACACAGGTCTCGAAGAGTACCTGACCGGTCCGACCGCCCTTGGTTATTCCGAGGATCCGGTTGCTGCGGCGAAAGCCGTGGTGGAGTTCGCCAAGACTACCGACAAGATTGAAATCGTCGGTGGTTCGATGGGCGCGCAGAAGCTCGACGAAGCAGGGGTTCGGGCGCTTGCCTCGATGCCCAGCCTCGACGAACTTCGTGGCACTATCGTGGGCCTCCTCAACGCGCCGGCAACCAAGGTTGTCCGCACGATCAAGGAACCCACGTCGATGCTCGCACGCGTTGTTGGCGCTTATGGCGCCAAGGAAGCCGCGTAAGAGCCGGTTCGACGTACGAACACACATTCATCGGGGCATTCGTCCATCAGGACACCCCGGCCTTATATTTGGAGTGAAACATCATGGCCGATATCGCCAAGCTTGTTGAAGAACTGTCGAAGCTGACCGTCATGGAAGCCGCTGAGCTTGCCAAGGCACTTGAAGAAGAGTGGGGCGTGAGCGCCGCTGCTGCTGTTGCTGTTGCTGGCCCCGCCGGCGGCGGCGATGCCCCCGCAGCCGAAGAAAAGGACGAATTCGATGTCGTCCTGACCGGCGACGGTGGCAAGAAGATCCAGGTCATCAAGGAAGTCCGCGCCATCACCGGTCTGGGCCTCTCGGAAGCCAAGGCTCTCGTCGAAGGTGCGCCCAAGCCCGTCAAGGAAGGCGTCAACAAGGCAGAAGCCGAAGAAATCAAGGGCAAGATCGAAGCAGCCGGCGGTACCGTCGAGCTCAAGTAAGCTACTGCCCGTTTGGGCGCTTACGCTTCGATCTCGCGTGCGAGATCACGGAAGGGCGGTGCCGCAAGGCGCCGCCCTTTTTTGTCGACGGGCGGAGCGCCCGGCAGAAAACGTGCAATGCAAATGGATCGGGTAGCTCGAAGTTGTCCATCATCCCGCAGCAATCTCAATAACCGCAGTCGGGTTTGGAGACTTTGACTCGGGCAGTTACCGCAATATACTTCGTGGATGATTGTTCATCCGGGTCTCCTAATCGCACTGCTTTTTACTTCGGTCGTAGCGGTTGCGCAGACGCCCGGTGATATCGAACCCGCTTCAAATCAACCCGATAGAGAGCAGATCGTTGTTAGCGGAAATCGAGTGAAGACCGCGGAGGGTGTCAGAGCTCTCAGACGCTTTGCCGAGCAGGTTCTGGAACCGGCAAAGACGGACCAGCTCGCCCGGTGGAACGCCCGTGTTTGCCCCAAGATCACCGGCGTACGCGACGCTGAAGCGCGCTTTATTCGTGAACGGATCACCAGCCTGGCCAGCGATGTCGGGCTTCGCGTGGCCGACGGCGAGTGCAATACCACCATGCTGATCGCCTTTTCGCTTGGGGCAGGTGAACTCGCCATATCGCTGACCGATCGCAAGCGCGTCCTCTTGAGACAGGATGGCTATGCCAAATGGCAACAGTTTCGCGAAACCCACCGACCGGTTCGCTGGCTGACTGTCACCAATTTCTGTAGCGAAGGCTGCGCCTTGCCGAATTCCCGCCTCAGCCACTCGAGTCAGGCCAATTTCCAGATATTGGTTGTAA
The DNA here is from genome assembly GCF_024171405.1 of Qipengyuania citrea. Lineage (GTDB taxonomy): Bacteria > Pseudomonadota > Alphaproteobacteria > Sphingomonadales > Sphingomonadaceae > Qipengyuania > Qipengyuania profunda. The sequence goes on along the minus strand of NZ_JALJZT010000002.1, from coordinate 2,302,331 downwards.
TTGTCGACCACGAACAGATCGGAGACTTTCAGATCGGCGAGCTGGCCGATTATCTTGCGATGGTCTCGCTCGCCGCGCCCGACATGGAGGGACCGTGGCCCAAGAGTTCGATCCTCGCGATGTTCGACACCAAGCGCGACGAATCCGCGCGGTTTGGCCTGACCGATTACGATCTGGCACTGCTGCGCGGACTCTATGCGAGCCGTGGCAACGCAACCGGCCGTGAACAGGTCAGCCGGATTGTGGCCGAAATGACGGCGGACATCGATCCTGCCACGGATCCACGCGGGGACTAACAGCTCATATCTCTCTTTGCGTGGCCATGCCGCATCGCAAAGAGTGTGCCCTCCGGGCCTCGCCTTCCGGGGGAAAGCGGTTTCATCAAATGCACGGGGTTGGTCCGGGCACTATCCTGCCCTATCCGGTCCGGCTGCATGTCGATCGCAACCGCCATGGAGCCCACGCCTCCTGGCGGTGATGGCTGGCGCACCGAGCTGCGCGCGACGCTGCGGCTGAGCTGGCCGCTGGCGGCGGCAAACCTGTTGCAGATGCTGACCTATGCGATCGACGTGATCTTCATCGCGCGGCTGGGCGAGGACCAGCTCGCTGCCTCGGCGCTGGCGATCGCGCTGTTCGGCCTGGTGCTATGGGCGCTGTCGGGCCTGACCGGGGCGGTGGCGCCGGTGGCAGCTGCCGAGCTGGGCGAACGTGCCCCGGCGCTGCGCTCGGTCCGGCGGACGGTCCGCATGGCGCTGTGGCTGGCGCTGTTTTCGGGCGTGGCCGGGATCGGCCTGTGCCTTTTGCTCGGCCCGCTGATGCAGGTTACCGGGCAGGAACCGCAGATCATCGCGATGGCGATCGAATACAACTCGCTGCTGGTGCTCAGCCTGGTGCCGATGCTGTTCTGCAATGTGCTGCGCAGCTTCGTCTCCACGCTCGACCGGCCGATCTTCGCCACAGCGATCACTGCGGGCGGCATCTTCGTCAATGCGCTGGCCAATTACGCTTTCATCTTCGGCAATCTGGGCGCGCCCGAGTTGGGGCTGCAGGGCGCCGCGGTCGCGACGATCTTCACCACTCTGACCACGCTTGCGGCATATGTCGTCGCGATCCGGCTGGACCCCAAACTGCACCGCTACCGCGTGTTCGGACGCTGGTGGTCGCCCGACTGGGCGCGCTTCATGCACATCGTCCGCGTGGGCACGCCGATCGCGCTGACCATTACCGCCGAGGCAGGCATCTTCGGCGCGGCCGCTTTCCTGATGGGCAATATCGGTGCGAGCGAGCTGGCGGCGCACACGGTGGCGCTGCAGATCGCGGCGCTGGCGTTCCAGGTGCCCTTCGGCGTTGGCCAGGCGGCGACGATCCGGGTGGGCTATTTCTATGGCGCGCGCGATCCCGAGGGGGTCAAGCGCGCGGGATGGACCGCGATCATCGTCGGCACCGGTTTCATGGCGCTCACCGCGCTGGCGATGGTGGTGATCCCCAAGCCGCTGATCGCGATCTATGTCGATCCGTGGGACCCGAAGAATGCCGTGCTGGTAGGCTTCGCGTTGCAGTATATCGTCATCGCCGCGGCCTTCCAGCTGTTCGACGGGATGCAGGCGGTCGCCGCAGGCGCGCTGCGCGGATTGCAGGATACCCGCATCCCGATGTGGATCGCCGCCTTCGCCTATTGGGTCCCGGGGATCGGCACCGCGCTGGTGCTGGGCTTCTACACCCCGCTGGCGGGGATCGGCGTGTGGATCGGGCTGGCGACCGGGCTGACCGTGGCCGCCGCACTGCTCGGCTGGCGCTGGCACCGGCGCGAGGCGCTGGGGCTGACCCGCCACCCGCTTAACGCATAGCTCAGGCGGCGCGCTGCACCACCTCGCGCTGCGGGAACGGGATGGAAATGCCGACATCGTCGAAGCGCGCCTTGACCGCTTCGGTGAGATCCCATGACAGGCCGAGATAGTCGGAGGTGCTGCACCACACGCGCAGGCCGATCCCGACCGAGCTGTCATCGAGCGAGCTGACGAAGGTGACCGCCTCGGGTTCGGACAACACACGCTCGTCGGTCAGTGCCAGCTTCAACAGCTCCTCTCGCGCGCGCAGCATGCTGTCGCCATAGGCAATGCCCACGACCAGTTCGAGCCGGCGGTTCGGATGCCGGTGGAAGTTGACGATCGCCTGGTTCCACAGCTGCGAATTGGGCACCATCACGAACAGGCCGTCGAACTGCTTGAGTTCGGTCGTAAACAGCCCGATCTGCTGGACCGTGCCGGTCACCGATCCGGCGGAGATCGCCTCGCCCACCTTGAACGGCTTCTGGACGAGGATCATCACCCCGGAAGCAACATTGCTGAGCGTGCCCTGCAACGCGAGGCCGATCGCAAGCGCCATGCCGCCGAGCGCGGCGAGGATGCTGGTGGTTTCCACTCCGAACTGCGCGAGCACGGTGACCAGCACCACCGCCCACAGAGCGTATTTCACGATGCTCGAGAGGAAGTTGGCCACGGTCGGCTCGAACCGCGGCGAGCGCGTCATCGCCCGTTCCGCCCAGCGCGAAAGTATCCCGGCAAGCAGCAGGCCGATGACCAGCACCGCGAAAGCGCCCGCGATGTCCATCATGTGCAGCCGCAGCCAAAGCCAGATCTGTTCGGGAATGGTCAGTGCGGAAATGGCTTGGTCGGTCGTCATTCGTGGGCAGCCCTTTATCGCGGCATTTTCATATCGATCGGGGTGGGCCCACCGGGGATTGGTCCACCCGCTTCGCCACCCCCAACGCAGCACTGGCGCAAGAGTTCATTTTTTGCTCGCCGACCCGTTGACTCTGCCAAGCCGCGCACCCAAATGCCCCGTGCTGGCACTCTCACCGAGTGAGTGCCAACATCCCTTTTTCACTCTTAGAAGAGAGGTCATCATCATGGCATTTCGTCCGCTGCACGACCGCGTACTGGTCCGTCGCATCGAAGCCGAAGAAAAGACCGCCGGCGGGATCATCATTCCCGACAGCGCCCAGGAAAAGCCGAGCGAAGGCGAAATCGTCGCTGTCGGTTCGGGTGCCAAGGCGGAAGACGGCACGGTCACCCCGCTCGACGTCAAGGCCGGCGACCGCGTCTTGTTCGGCAAGTGGTCGGGCACCGAGGTCAAGCTCGATGGCGAAGACCTGCTGATCATGAAGGAAAGCGACATCATGGGGATCATCGGCTGATCGCCGGATCCTGACGCTTTCCACCAGACACACCAATTCCAGGAGAAACACCAATGGCAGCCAAGGACGTAAAGTTCGGCCGCGACGCGCGCGAAGGCATCCTGCGCGGCGTCGATACCCTCGCCAATGCCGTTAAGGTCACGCTCGGCCCCAAGGGCCGCAATGTCGTGATCGACAAGAGCTTCGGCGCCCCGCGCATCACCAAGGACGGCGTCACCGTCGCCAAGGAAATCGAACTCAAGGACAAGTTCGAGAACATGGGCGCGCAGATGATCAAGGAAGTCGCATCGAAGGCGAATGACGCCGCCGGTGACGGCACCACCACCGCTACCGTGCTGGCACAGTCGATCGTGACCGAAGGCATGAAGTCGGTCGCCGCGGGCATGAACCCGATGGACCTCAAGCGCGGCATCGACCTCGCCGTCATCAAGGTCGTCGAAGACCTCAAGAACCGTTCGAAGGACGTCTCGGGCAGCGAAGAAATCGCCCAGGTCGGCGTGATCTCCGCCAATGGCGACCGTGAAGTCGGCGAAAAGATCGCCGAAGCCATGGAAAAGGTCGGCAAGGAAGGCGTGATCACCGTCGACGAGAGCAAGGGTCTCGAATTCGAGCTCGAAACCGTCGAAGGCATGCAGTTCGACCGCGGCTACCTGTCGCCCTACTTCATCACCAACCCGGACAAGATGACGGTCGAACTCGAAAATCCGTACATCCTGATCCACGAAAAGAAGCTGTCGAACCTGCAGGCAATGCTGCCGGTGCTCGAAGCGGCTGTTCAGAGCGGTCGCCCGCTGCTGATCATCGCGGAAGACATCGAAGGCGAAGCGCTGGCCACTCTCGTGGTCAACAAGCTGCGCGGCGGCCTCAAGGTTGCAGCGGTCAAGGCTCCCGGCTTCGGCGATCGCCGCAAGGCGATGCTGCAGGACATCGCGATCCTGACGCAGGGCGAGATGATTTCGGAAGACCTCGGCATCAAGCTCGAGAACGTTACCCTCGGCATGCTCGGCGAAGCCAAGCGCGTCACCATCGACAAGGACAACACCACGATTGTCGACGGTGCCGGTGACGAAGGCGACATCAAGGCGCGCGTGAACGAGATCCGCACCCAGATCGACAACACCAGCAGCGATTACGACCGCGAGAAGCTCCAGGAGCGTCTCGCCAAGCTCGCCGGCGGTGTGGCCGTGATCAAGGTCGGCGGCGCTACCGAGATCGAAGTCAAGGAACGCAAGGACCGCGTCGACGACGCGCTACACGCCACCCGCGCAGCCGTCGAAGAAGGCATCGTCCCGGGCGGCGGTACCGCGCTGCTCTATGCGACCAAGGCTCTCGAAGGCCTCGAAGGCATCAATGACGACCAGACCCGCGGCATCGACATCATCCGTCGTGCGCTGCAGGCTCCGGTCCGCCAGATCGCCTCGAACGCAGGCCATGATGGCGCTGTGGTTGCCGGCAAGCTGACCGATGCCAACGATACCTCGCTTGGCTTCAATGCGGCGACCGACACCTACGAAGACCTGGTCAAGGCCGGCGTCATCGACCCGACCAAGGTCGTGCGCACCGCGCTGCAGGACGCCGCTTCGGTGGCCGGCCTGCTGATCACGACCGAGGCTGCGATCGCCGAGAAGCCCGAAGACAAGTCGGCTGCCCCGGCAATGCCCGACATGGGCGGCATGGGCGGTATGGGCGGCATGGGCTTCTAAGCCCCGCCCCCGACCGACAGGTCACATGAAGAGGCCCGGCAGGAGCGATCCTGCCGGGCCTTTTTATTGGGTCACCGCGCGCTGGAGAAAGTGCGTCCTATAGCCCTTGTGCGGCGGGGGTTTCCGGCGCGAAAAGTCCTTCGATATCGGCATCGGCGGACATCGGATCGACGCAGACCCGTGCGATCAGCGGGAGGTGATCTGAACCGACATCGTCGCCGATCACGAGTTCTTCCACCTTCACCCCGTCCTTGACGAAGATCTGGTCGAGCGGCCAGCCGACCCAGGCATAGTCGGCGGGGAAGGTCGCGAAGCTGCCACGGCCCGCGCGCGGATCGCGGTAGCCGCCTTCGCGGGCAAAGCGCGTCGTGGTTTTGGACCACGGGACATCGTTGAAATCCCCAATCGCGAGCACGTTCGAAAGGCCGTCGGGTGTGCGCGCACCCGCCTGCGCGATATTCGCATCGCGGCTCTCGGTCGATTGCCCCGGCAGCGGCGGGCGCGGATGCAGGCCGATCAGTTCGAACCGCGCGCCACCGTCCATGCGCAGGGTGGCATAGAGCGTCGGCGTGTTCGAACTGGTGTTGGCGACCATTTCGGCGCGGTCGACGGTCAGCCGGGTGGCGAAGGCCATGCCGTATTTGTTGTCGAGCGGCCGGTCGAGCCGATAGCCATAGCGCGCCAATTGCGGCTCGAGCGCGTCGAGCCACGGCTGGTGAGTTTCCATCAGCAACAGGATATCGGGATCGACCCGCTCGATCAGCTTCGCGGTGTCTCCATAGCGGTCGTTGTCCTGCAGCACGTTGAACGACAGCAGCCGCGCGCAGCTCATCCCGTCGACCTCGTCGGGCAGGGGAACCTGCGCAGTGGCGAGGAAAGTATAGGGCCACAAACGCCACATATTGATGCCGATGGTGATCGCCGCGAGACCCAGCACCACGGCCCGCCTGTGCGACAGGATCAGGCCCACCACCGCCAGCGCGGCAGCCAGATAGACCGACGGCTCGCGCAGCATGTCGAGCATGCGCACCGAACCGCGGTTGGTATCGAGCAGCGATATCAGCGCTGCGATGGCGAGCAGCGCGAGCAGCCCGATGAGCAGCCTCGCCCCGATCGTCCGGCTGCGGGAGCGGGCGCCGCTTCGCTGATCGATAGCCATCTCAACCGCCCTTACGGCTAGCCTCCGCCGCCGCGGCGACTTCTGCCGGCCAGGTCACCTGCGTCTGCGTCTGCGGATTGAACAGCTCGCCTTCGTACTGCGCCGCCTCGGCCGCCGCGATCTCCTCGGCAGTCAAGAACTCGCTTGGCTCGAGCGCGAAGACATCGAGCCCGCGGGTAATCTCGGTCGCGTAGATGCGGCCATTGTACCAATAGGCCGACCAGTAGCCGCCGGTCACCAGCTGGTCCGCATCGACCGGCCCGCGGTCGAAATAGGCGATCTCGAACGGGTTTTCCGCATCGGTGAAATCGATCACCGAAATGCCGCCCTGATACCATGCCTGGACGAAGATATCGCGCCCCGGCACCGGGATGATCGAGCCATTATGCGCGACGCAGTTTTCCTTGTCGGTCTGCGGTGCGGGCAGCTTGTAGAGGCTGCGGAAGCCGAGCTTGCCATCCTCGATCGCGTAAATCGCATTGGCGCCCCAGGTCACCGGATCGCCCGCCTGGCAGCGCGGTCGCCCGCCGCCGCCCCATTCATCGGTGAACAGCACTTTGGTGCCGTCATTGTTGAAGGTGGCCGAGTGCCAATAGGCAAAGCCCTGGTCGGTCACATCGTCGATCCGCTGCGGTTTGAGCGGGTCGGCAATGTCGAGGATGATGCCATTGCCCGAACAGGCGCCCGCCGCGAGGTTAAGCGCCGGGAAGACGGTGATGTCGTGGCACTGATCGGTGACGCGGGTATCCTGCGTGCCCTCGCCATGGTCGCCGCCGCGCCACAGGCCCGCGATCTGTCCGTCCTGCGCGAAGATGCGCGGGCTGTCGACGATCCGCGCGGCGCCCGGATCATCCACGGGAATCGCGATCACATCGATGCTGAACAGCGCGGTGCTGTCGCCGCCGCTTTCGAAACAGCCCGCCAGTTCCTTGCCATCGCGGACGTAGCTGGTGCCCGAATTATAGACCACCACGCGGTCCGCATCGGCGCTGACGACCGAATGCGTATGGCTGCCGCGGCAGGTCTGTACCTGCCCGACCTGGCGCGGGCGGGTGGCGTCCGAAATGTCGAAGATCCTGAGGCCGCGAAACCGTTCGTCGCTGACATTGTCGGCAATGCCCTGCAGCCCGCAATCTTTGCGTGCCCGGCTGTCCTGCACGCTCATCAACAAGAGGTCGCCGACGATCGAGACATCGCCCTGCCCGCCGGGGCAGACGGTCGAACTGACCAGTTGCGGAGCGCCGTCCGCGCCCAGCCGGTAGGTGTTGAAGCCGTGGTAATTGCCCGCCACCAGCAGGTCGCGGCTGAACGCCATGTCGGTATTGGCAAAGCTCAGCAGCGAGCCGCGCTCGCCAAAGCGGGGCTGGCCGTCCTCGTCTTCCTCGTCGCGAATATCGGGGCGGGACGCATCGACCAGTTCTGCCTTGTCTTCGGTTTCCTCGTCCTCTTCGATCAGCGGCGCAAGCTGGGCCGGGTTCTCCGGATCGAAAAAGCCGGTCGGCTTTGGCAGCGCGGTTACGAGGCGCAGATTGCTGATCGCTTCCTCTGCATCGCGGAAACCCGCTGCAAGGCTCGCGCGCGGATCGCTCGACAGCGCCGCGAGGATGCCGTTCATCCGGTCGATCTCGGCTTTCTGTTCCTTGACCACATCGTTGCTGAATTCGAACATCACCGGATCGTAGGCAGTGCCGGGCTGGCGATGCAGCGTCTCGACCATGTCGATCGCGCCCTCGTGATGGCGTACCATCAGCTGCAGGAACATGCGGTCGAACGCGGTTCCTTCGAGCGTTGCCAGTTCGGCCATCTGTTCGGGCGTCGCCATGCCCATCATCAAGTGATGCGCGGAATGGTCCATTCCCGCGTGGTGCATTGCCGCGGCGGGCTGTCCGCGTTCGGCCAGCCAGTCGCGCATGAAGGTGATCTCGTCCGCCTGGCTCGCATCGATGCGACCGGCAATCTTCGCCAGATCGGCGTGGTTGCTGCGGCCCTCGACCAGCGCGGCCAGATCGACCGCCTGCTGATGATGGACGATCATGTCCTGCATGAACTTGACGTCGGCAGGCGAGAACCGCGTGTCGGACAGGCGGATCGCCTCATCCTCGTCGATCACCCGCGAGGCAGTGCCCGGCGCGCCGGGCAGCACGATCGGCGCAGGCTGGGCAAGGGCCGCAGCCGAGGTAGACAGCAGCAGGCCGGTAGCCAGCGCACGAAGCGTGATTTTCATAATGTCGATCCCCAAGTTTGCTGCCCCAAAAGGCCCTGCGATCCGCAGCCGGTCAAGCGGCAATTTCGGGAACCGCTTTCGCGCCCGGTCAGGCTGCGGAGAACTTCCCGCGGCGCGGACCGAGATAGCCGAACAGATAGGCGCCGACCTTGCGCATCTGAATTTCCTCCGCCCCTTCGGTGATGCGGTAGCGGCGGTGGTGGCGATAGATATGCTCGAATGGCTTGTGCCGCGAATAGCCGATCCCGCCATGTACCTGCATTGCGCGGTCAGCGGCTTCGCACACCAGCCGGTTCGCCCAGTAATTGCACATCGAGACCTTGTCGGAGATCGTCTTCTCGATCTCTTCATGCGGCATGTTGTCCATGTCCCAGGCAGTCTTGTAGATCAGCAGCCGCAGCATTTCGCATTGCGTCGCGAGCTCGACCAGCGGGAACTGGATCGCCTGGTTGCGCGCCAGTTCCTCGCCGAACGGCTTGCGGGTCCGCGCGTATTTGACGCTTTCTTCCACGCAATATTGCGCCGCGCCAAGGCTCGATGCGGCCTGCCGGATGCGGTTCTGGTGGACGAAGCTCTGCGCCAGCGCGAGCCCTCGCCCCTCGACCCCGAGGATCGCCTCGTCGGGCACCCAGACATTGTTGACCGACAGGCGCGGGTGATCGGTGGGCATGTTGAAGGTCCACATCCATTCCTCGATCTCGAGGCCCGGTGTGGGGTTCGGAACAAGAAAGCAGGTGATCCCGCTGGCATCGCCATTCTCGCCGCCGGTGCGCGCGAACATCGCGCAATGCGTGGCGACATGCATGCCGGTGATCCACATCTTCTCGCCATCGATGCGCCAGCCGGAAACCCCGTCACGCGTCTCGCGCACCGCCCTGGTTTCCATCCAGGTGGCGTCGGAACCGTGGTCGGGCTCGGTCAGGCCGAAGGCGACCCGGCGCGTGCCTTCGAAGCCACCGGTAATGAATTCCTGTTTCTGGTCTTCGGTACCGAAGGTTTCGAACATCGCGACGAAGGGGAAATTGCCGACGATCGAATGTTCGTTCTGCAGATCGTTGTGCAGCCCCAGCCCGCGCTGCGCGAAGCGGTCGCGGATGACCGCCATCCACAGGTTCGAACCATCCTTGCCGCCGTATTTCTTCGGCGCGGAGAAGCGCCAGTGGCCTGCCTCGTCGGCGGCCTTGCGGCATTCGCGCAGCAGGTCTTCCCAATCGTGGCTCGGCAGGCCGCCGCGATCCCAGTCGGTGCGCGCATCCTCGCGGCGGTGATCGAAAAAGCGGATGTTGTCGTCGCGCGCCACCAGCGGCGCGATGGTGCTGTCGATGAAGCCTTCCAGCTCGGCGTAATAGTCCTCGAGGTCCTGCGGTATCGCGAAGTCCATCAATCCTCTCCTGTCCATTTGGCCTGCGCGAGCGCGAGCATCGGGTATTTGGGTACGTCGGCGGCCAGCTTGTCGAGCGCGGCGCGGCGCAGCATCGCCAGCAGGCCGGGGGTTGCCAGCGTCGCCTTGCCGTCGAGCAGATCCTGCGCGAGCATGGCGTCTTCGCTCTGCGTGGCGGCCGCGTCATTGCGCGCGATCATGCCCAGCGCATTGCGCGCGACTGCCAGCTGGAAGCGGTCATGCCCCTCCATCCGGTCCTTCACCGTGCCGAGCCATTCGGCGATCGCAGTGGCGATTTCGCCGGCGCTCGCCTCGCCATCGGGTTCGAGCGGATCGTCGGCCGGGGGCACGGGCCGAGCCTGTTCGGCGGCCGGGGCATCCTCTTCGAGCAGCAGGAGCAGGTCGAGCTCCTGCTCGCTCGTCCGCCGCGAGATTACCACCCGTTCGAGCATGCGATCATCGCCGCTGCGCCAGAAGCTCGCCATGCGCAGGCAGCCGAGCGCCCACCACACCGTGCGATAGACCAGCCAGAAGCGGAACCGCCCGGCATCCACCTGCGCGCCGCTTTCGGCTTCATAGGCATCGACATAGTCCTGCAGCGATCCCAGCCCGAGCGCAGGCCGGTCGACCCGGGCAAAGCGCCACACCGCCATGCAGCCGAAAGCGAGGTCCTCGTGGCGATCGCCGAAATGCGCCAGCTCCCAGTCGAGCACGCCGGTCAGCTGCGAATCCTGCGCCAACAGATTGCCCAGCCGGTAGTCGCCATGGTTGAGCACCGGCTCGACACGCTCGGGCAGGTTATCGCGCAGCCAGCGCAGGCCGAGCGCGATGATCGGGCGGTCGGCGCCGGCCTCCTCGAACTGCACGGCGAGGCCGTCGACTGCCTCGGCATAGTCCATTTCGGGCACATCTCCGGGCAGCGCGGCGCGCGGCAGCGAATGGATTTTCGCCAGGTCGCGCGCCACCTGACGGAGCAATTGCGCGGGCTCGTCCATCGCCAAGATAGCGCGCGGATCGGGCGTCCCGGGCAAGGCGCGCATCACGAAACCGCTGCCGATGCCGTCGCCGGGCTGCAATTCGACCAGCACTTCGGGGGCAGTGACGCCTGCGCCATGCGCGGCGCGGATGATCGCGGCCTCGGTACCGTGTCCGAAGGGTCGGTCTTCCATGAACGACAGGCTGGGCGCGCGGCGCAGGACATAATCCCCGTCGCCGCTCGTAAAGCGCCAGCTTTCCATGGTTGCACCGCCCGTCAGCCGCGTGATCCCCTCGGGTGCGGCCATACCGGCGCGTGCGAGCGCCTGCGCCAGTCCCTGCTCCAGCGCGCCCGCGCTTTCCGTCTCTCCCATAGAATGAGTTGTGCATTGAAACGGGCCGTTGCTCAAGCCCGGACCTCATCGCCGCCTCGATCGTTGTCAGGGCAAGCAACAATCCAGAGGAGACTCCATGCGCCTTCCCACCAATGCCCATGTCGCCATCGTCGACGGCGAGAACTTCATCGTGATGCGCAACAGCGGCCAGCCGCTCGAACCCAAGCTTGGGGCAGCCGAAAAACCAGATCTGTCGGCGACCAATTTCAGCGCCGGGGTGAAGCATCAGGACGCAGGTGGTCAGCAGCATGGGCGCACCGATCTCAACGAGCTCGCGCATGGCGCCGCGGCCAGCGAATGGCTCAACGCCAAGGCAATCGCGGGAGAGATCGACAATGTACTGGTGATCGCGGATCCCAAGACATTGGGCGAAATGCGCCGCCATTATCATTCCGAACTGGAAAAGCGGCTGGTCGGTGAGATCGACAAGACCATGTCTGGCGAGCCGACCGAGCGGATCGAACAGGTGATTGCCAACGCCTGATCGATGCTTCCCGCATCAAAGTAACGCGGCGATCACCGAACCTGTCGCGCGCGCAACACTTTTCATCGCGGCGCCCTTGTCTAGCCCCAATCGATCAGCATTAAGCTTCGCCTAACCTTGAAAGGTATACAGGGTCAGTATGGGTAACAGACTTTTCGGACGACTGCTGGCGATTGCGGCGATGGCATGCGCCACGCCCACGCTGGCGCAGGGCAATGGCTTCGAATCCCAATTCGACACTGTTCTGGGGACCGAGGTTCGGACCCCGCCAAGCTATGACGCGCTGTATGCGACCCCGCTCGAGCGCCAGATCGCGCAATTGGCGGAAGGGTCGAACGGGCGGATCGGCGTCTATGCGATCGATCTGTCGACCGGGCGCGAGGTCGGCGTGTTGGCCGACCAGCGTTTCCCAATGGCCAGCACCAGCAAGGTCGCGATTGCCGCGACCTATCTGGCGGGTGTCGATGCCGGCCGGTGGAGCCTGACGAGCGAGTTTCGCCTGCCGCGTCCGGGCGGGGCCTATATGCCCGCCTACCGTCATCTCAGCCTGATGATCAGCAAGAGCTGCAACGATTGCACCGACGCGCTGCTTGCCGCAGTCGGCGGCCCGCGCGCAGTCAACAAATGGATGGAAGATGCCGGGATCGAAGGGTTCCAGCTGACCCGCGATATCGCCACGCTCATCCGCGAGGATGGCCGCATCGACCCCGCCTGGAGCGTCGATACCAAGGACAGCGCGACCCCGCGCGCCATGGGCCAGCTGCTCGCCGGGATTTACCAGGGCAAGTGGCTGAGCGATTATTCGCGCCGCGTCCTGCTCGACGCGATGGAAGAAACCACGACCGGCAAGCAGCGGATGCGTTCGGCGCTGCCGCTCAGCGCCAATCTGGCGCACAAGACCGGGACGCTTGCGCGGACCGCGAGCGATATCGGTATTTTCCATACGCCCGATGGGCGCGCGATTGCCGCCGCGATCTATGTCACCGGGCAAAGCCCGTCGATGGCGGTGGAAAACGGCAGCCGCACGCGCAAGCTCGAAGCGCGCTACAATCGCGATTCGCGGATCTCGACCATCACCCAGGCGCTGTATGACGGATTTGGCCGCGAAGCGCAGGACGGCCGCAACTGGGCCACGGCGGACTACGGCGGGGACTGACCCCCAGCTTACCATCCGGACAAACAAAAAGGGCGGCGCCGTGAGGCACCGCCCTTTCTGTTCGTGAACGTAAAACCGTCCGCGAAGCGAAATCGAATTAGTCGACTTCAGCTTCAGCAGCAGTTTCGTCGCCTTCGACAGCAGCTTCGACTTCAGCAGCAGTTGCATCGGCGTCAGCAGCGATTTCGTCAGCGCCGGCTTCCATGGCTTCGCCAGTGGCTTCCATGTTGGCTTCAGCGTCGGCAGCAACCGAATCGGCAGTTGCTTCGGCGCTGTCTTCGGTAGCTTCCGAGCAAGCGGCGAGGGTCAGGGCAGCGGCCGAAGCAGCAGCGAAAAGAGCGATCTTGCGCATAGTTCTAAATCCTTGAACAGCGAGTGTTGGGTGCGGTGCAAGGCCAGTGGCCCCTCCCGCGCGAAACCCCATTGGGGCCTCACAGCGTCTGAATAATGGCAGAAATGGGGCACGGCAAGCAGATTCACCGCAATCTTGCCACATTCCGGTCTCATTTTGGCCAAAATCGACAGAATTCCGCGACTTGTGGGGATGGGCGAAAATCGCGCTCCCCATTGTGCCAAGCCGTTGCTAAGCCGCTTGGCCATGGCTGAAACACCGCATCTCTACCTCGTCGATGGCTCGGCCTATATCTTCCGTGCCTATCATCGCCTCCCCCCGCTGACCGACCCCGAAGGGACACCGGTGGGCGCGGTCTATGGCTATACCACCATGCTGTGGAAGCTGGCCGACGATCTGCACAAGGCCGATGGGCCGACGCATCTGGCAGTGATTCTCGACAAGTCGAGCCGCAGCTTCCGCAACGAGATCTACGACAAGTACAAGGCCAACCGGCCCCCGCCGCCGGAGGATCTGGTGCCCCAGTTCCCGCTGATCCGCGACGCCACCCGCGCCTTCAGCCTGCCGTGCATCGAGGAACCCGATGTCGAGGCGGACGACATGATCGCATCCTACGCACGCGAAGCGCAGCGGCAGGGGTGGAACGTCACGATCGTCTCCTCCGACAAGGATCTTATGCAGCTTGTCGGCGAGCAGGACGGCGCGCGGATCGACATGCTCGACACGATGAAGAACGCGCGCATCTATATCGAGGAGGTCGAGGAGAAATTCGGCGTCCCGCCCGAAAAGGTTGGCGATGTCCTCGCGCTGATGGGCGATTCGGTCGACAACATCCCCGGCATCTTCGGCGTCGGGCCCAAGACTGCCAGCCGCCTGATCGCCGAACATGGCGGACTGACCGCTGCGCTCGATGCGGCAGAGGGCATGAAGAAAAGCAAGCTCAAGGAACGCCTGCTCGAATATCGCGCCGATGCCGAGCTCAGCCGCGTGCTGGTGACGCTGCGCGAGGATTGCGGCCTGCCCGTGTCGCTCGACGACATGAAGCTCGACCAGGTCCCCAGCGAACCGCTCGCCGCCTTCCTCGGCAAGCATGGCTTCTCCAGCCTGCTCAAACGGCTCGAGGCAGGCAATGGCAGCCCCTCGCGCACCACCGATCTCGACCCGGCGAAGCGCGACACGGCCGGCGCGCCCGCCAATGCGGCGGGCAATCGCCAGCCGCTGCCCGATTTTCCCGCGGTCGATCGCAGCGCCTATGAATGCGTCCAGACGCTCGACCGGCTCGAGGCCTGGGTCGAACGCGCGCAGGCCGCACGGCTGGTCGCGGTCGATACCGAAACCAGCTCGCTCGATTGCATGCAGTGCGATTTGGTCGGCATCAGCCTGGCGCTGGGCGCCAATGATGCCTGCTATATCCCGCTCGGTCATGGCGGCAGCGACATGTTTGCCGAGAAGCCGGTGCAGATCGACAAGGCTGCCGCGCTCCACGCGCTCGCGCCGCTTCTGGCGGATGATGCCGTGCTCAAGGTGTTCCACAACGGCAAATACGATCTCAACGTGCTGGCGCGCAACGGCGTGGCGGTATCGCCGGTCGACGATACGATGATCATCAGCTTCGATCTCGATGCCGGGCGCCAGCTCGACGGGATCGGCGGCGGTCACGGGATGGACGAACTGGCCGAACGCCATCTCGGCCATACCTGCCTGACCTTCAAGGAATTGTGCGGCACCGGGCGCAAGGCGATCCCCTTTGGTGAAGTGCCGCTCGACAAGGCGACCGCATATGCCGCCGAGGATGCCGATGTCACCTGGCGGCTCTACCAGCAGCTGAAACCGCGGCTCGCGACCGAAGGCGGGACGAAGATCTACGAGCGGGTCGACCGCCAGCTGGTCCCGGTGGTGGCGCAGATGGAACGGCACGGGATCAAGGTCGACCGTGCGCGGCTGGCCAGATTGTCCGAGGAATTCGCCGGCGAAACCGCCCGGCTGGAGAAGGAAATCCACGCGATTGCGGGGACCGAATTCACCGTCGGCAGCCCCAAGCAATTGGGCGAAGTGCTGTTCGTCACGCTCGGCTACAAAGGCGGCAAGAAGGGCAAGAGCGGGCAGTATTCGACCGACCAGAGCGTGCTCGAACGTCTGTCGGGCGAAGGCGCGCCGATTGCGGCCAAGATACTCGAATGGCGCCAGCTCGCCAAGCTCAAGAGCACTTATACCGATGCGCTGCAGGAAGCGATTAACCCGCAGACGGGCCGCGTGCATACCAGCTACAGCCTGGTCGGCGCGCAGACCGGGCGGCTCAGTTCCACCGATCCTAACCTGCAGAACATCCCGATCCGCACCGAGATCGGTCGCCAGATCCGCGAGGCCTTCGTCGCCGAGCCGGGCCATGTCCTGCTCGCCGCCGATTACAGCCAGATCGAGCTGCGGCTGGCGGCGCATATGGCCGACGTGCCGAGTTTGAAGGAAGCCTTCGCGCAAGGCGAGGACATCCACGCGCGCACCGCGATCGAGATGTTCGGCGAGGTCAATCGCGATACGCGCGGACGCGCCAAGACGATCAATTTCGCCATCCTCTACGGTATCTCGCGCTGGGGCCTGGGCGGACGCCTGGGGGTCGAGGCGGATGAGGCGCAGGCGATGATCGACACCTATTTCCAGCGCTTCCCCGGCATCCAGAAATACATCGTCCGTACGCTCGAGGAAGTCCGCGAACGCGGCTATTCGGAAACGCTGTTCGGGCGCAAGACCTGGTTCCCGCGGATCGGTTCGAAGAACCAGGCCGAACGGCAGGGCAGCGAGCGCGCAGCGATCAATGCGCCGATCCAGGGGACCAGCGCCGACATCATCAAGCGCGCGATGGTCCGCATGATGCCCGCCCTGCAGGAAGCCGGGCTGGGCCATGTCCGCATGCTGCTGCAGGTACATGACGAACTGGTGTTCGAATTGCCCGAAGCCGATGTTGCCGCCGCCTCTGCGGTTATCGAGCGGGTCATGGCGGGCGCTGCCGAACCCGCGGTGACGCTCGATGTGCCGCTGGGTGTCGATATCGGCACCGGCACCAGCTGGGGAGCGGCACACTGACCGAGATCGAGGAATTCGTCGCGCGCACGCGCGATCCGCGCTGGATGAATGTCGCGCTGCTCGGTGTCATCGCCGCGGCAATGTTCGCGACCCTGTTCCTGGTCTACCAGACGGTGGAGTCCGAACGCGCCCAGCGCGAACAGGTCCGCCGCACGGTCGAGGTGCTCGAGGAACTGCGCCAGGTGAACCGCTCGGTGCTGAGCGGCGAGACCGGCCAGCGCGGTTACCTGATCACGCTCGATCGCCGCTATCTCGCCCCCTACCAGGCTGGCAGGGAACAGATCGATCCGGCGCTCGACCGCATTCGCACGCTGATCGGCGAGGAAGCGACGGCGCGCCAGATCGAGCTGATCGACCAGATCGACGCGCTTGCTCGCGCCAAGTTCGACGAGATGGCCGAGAGTGTCGAACTGCTCGAAGACGGTCGGCTGCTCGATGCGCGCCGTGCAGTGCTGACCGACGAAGGCATTGAATCGATGGAACGGCTCGTCCGCGCGATTGCCGAGATGGAGGACATCGAGAACGAGATTCTCGCCGATCACAGCGCCGAGGCCGCACGGTCCGAAGCGCGTGTGTTGCCGCTGCTCGGCGCGCTGCTGGTGTTGCTGGTTCTTGCCATGTTCGCCGGGACCCGGCTCGTCGGGCGTGCGGCACGTGCCGAGGCCGAGGCGGCGCAGGCGGCGATCGTCAGCGAAGCGCGCGACCGCGCCGACCTGCTGGCGCGCGAACTCAACCACCGGGTCAAAAACCTCTTCGCGGTGATCCTCGCGATCGTGCAGATGAGCGCACGCGACAAGCCCGAAGCCAAGGAAGTGACCGACAGCATCGCGCAGCGCATCCGCGCCCTGCTGACCGCGCATGAGGTGAGCCAGGGCGAACTCGAGCGTCCCGTCGCCTCGCTCCGCGCGCTGGTCGAGACGTCGCTTGCGCCCTATCGGTCGAGCAAGCATCCGGCACAAATCGACGGACCCGAAATCCTGCTGCCCGCCAAGCAGGTCACCCCGCTCGGCCTCGTGCTGCACGAACTCACCACCAATGCAGTCAAATATGGCGCGTGGAAGAACGAGGGCACGGTGCATGTCAGCTGGACCGAGCAGGATGGCACCGTCATCCTTAGCTGGCGCGAAAGCGGGGCCGAACTGACGGAGATGCCCGAACGCAAGGGCTTCGGCAGTCTGCTGATGACCAGCGCGGCGCGCCAGTTCGGCGGCACCTTCGACCGCAGCTTTGCCGACGATGGCCTGCAGGTCACGATCGAGCTTCCCACCGACGACTAGCTTGCGTTAACCCGCCTGCGCCCATACTCCCGCCGCAGATGCTCGAACGCTACGATCCGCGCAATTGGCCGATTTCCTACGACGGTCTGATTCACACGCTTATCGTGCTGGGCGGCGCGGTCGTGATCGCGCTGATCGCGCACTGGATCATCTTCGCCATCCTGCGCCGCTTGGCGCGCGCTTCGGAAAGCACGCTCGACGACGTGGTGGTCGAGACAGTGCGCAGGCCACTGCGCTGGGCCGCGATTGCCTTCGCGATTACCGCCGCCGCGGAAAACGATGCGCTGGTCGGACGCGGCTGGGACCTCTTCGCCAAATTCCTCACCCCGGCAGTGATCGGCTGGGTCGCCTATGCGGTCGTTCGCGGCCTGGCACGCGGGTACGAGGCGCAGATCGGCGAAGCCGACGACCCGGTGGCGCAGCGCGGACGATTGACCCGGATCGCGATCCTGTCGCGCACGGTGAAGGTGGGGATCATCATCATCACCGTCTCGCTGATCATGCTCAACATCCCCGGCGTGCGCGATGTCGGGACGACCATGCTCGCTTCGGCGGGCCTGGCCGCGCTCGCGGTCGGTGCCGCGGCGCAGCCTGCGCTGAAATCGCTGATCGCGGGCCTGCAGATGGCGATCACCCAGCCGCTGCGGATCGGTGACCTGGTCAAGGTCGATGATCAGGCGGGGCGGGTGGAGGAAATCCGCATGAGCTTCGTCACCGTGCGCACCTGGGACGAGCGGGTGCTGGTGGTGCCGACCATGCGCTTCCTCGACGAGAGTTTCGAGAACTGGTCGCGGGTCGACGAGAAGCTGACCGGCCCGGTCATGCTCAATCTCGACCCGATCGCCGATATCGAGCCGATCCGCGCCGAATTCGAGCGTTTCGTCCAGGCCCACCCGCTGTGGGACGGGCGCAACCTCCAATTGCTCATGACCGAAGCGTACCCCGAAAGCGTCGAACTGCGCCTGTCGATGAGCGCGGAGACGATCGGCGATCTGTGGACGCTGCGCTGCGCGGTCCGCGAACACATGCTGGGCTGGCTGAAGACCAACCAGCCCGAGGCGTTGATCCGCCACCGGCTCGAGGTGGAGGCCGCCAACGCGCGCGCCGCGGACGGCGGCTAACCTTCGGTTTCGGGCCCGTGCTTCGCGTCGCGGGTGCTTTCGACCATGCCGTCGTAGAGAAACCCGATCGGGCGCACTTCGGCGGCACGCTTCTTCAACTCGCCGCGCATCTTCTTGTACTCGGCTTCCATCTTCGAAGTGACCGTCGCGCGGCTGTCCTTGAGCGCTTCGGTGAAGTCCATGCCCGTCACCTGCTGCACGTCGCCGCCCGCGCGGTGGAGCGCGTTGAGACCCGCGCGGCGAACGACATCCTCGAGATCGGCGCCGGTGAAGCGCGCGGTCTTGCCCGCCACATCACCCAGATCGACATCGTCGGCCAGCGGCATGTCCTGCGTATGGATGCCGAGGATCTGTTCGCGGCCCGGCCGGTCGGGCGTACCGACATAGACCAGTTCGTCGAAGCGCCCCGGACGTAGCAGTGCGGGATCGACCAGCGTCGGGCGGTTGGTAGCGCCGATCACCACGACCGACTGCAATTCCTCCAGCCCGTCCATTTCGGCGAGGATCGTATTGACCACGCGTCCGGTGACCTGCGGTTCGCCCTGCCCCGACCCGCGTGCGGGAACGAGGCTGTCGATTTCGTCGATGAACAGGACGCAGGGTGCCACCGCGCGTGCGCGCTTGAACATACGCGCGATCTGCTGCTCGCTTTCGCCATACCATTTGGACAGCAGGTCCGAGCTTTTCATCGAGATGAAATTGGCCTTGGCCTCGCGCGCCACCGCCTTGGCCAGCAGCGTCTTGCCGGTGCCCGGCGGGCCATAGAGCAGGAAGCCCTTGGCCGGCCGGATGCCGAGACGATGGAACGCCTCGGGGTTCTTCATCGGCAGTTCGATGCCTTCCTTGAGCTTGCCGATGGCATCGCCCACGCCGCCGATGTCGGACCAGCCGACCTTGGGCATCTGGACCATGACTTCGCGCATGGCGGACGGCTGGATCCGCTTGAGCGCGGAAAGGAAGTCCTCGCGCCCGACGTAAAGCTCGTCGAGCACTTCGGGCGGAATGGTCCGCTCGTCGAGGTCGATCTTGGGCATGATCCGCCGCACCGCGTCGATCGCCGCTTCGCGTGCCAGCGCCGCGATGTCGGCGCCGACGAAACCGTAGGTCGCCTTGGCCAGTTCATCGAGATCGACCTTGTCGCCCAGCGGCATGCCGCGGGTATGGATACCGAGGATTTCGCGGCGGCCCTGTTCGTCGGGCACGCCGATCACGATTTCGCGGTCGAAGCGGCCGGGGCGGCGCAATGCCTCGTCGATCGCGTCGGGGCGATTGGTCGCTGCGATCACCACCAGGTTCGAGCGCGCTTCGAGCCCGTCCATCAGCGTCAGCAGCTGCGCCACCAGGCGCTTTTCGGCTTCGCCCGGCACGCGGTCGCGCTTGGGGGCGATCGAATCGATTTCGTCGATGAAGACGATCGCAGGGGCGGACTTGCCCGCCTGTTCGAACACCTCGCGCAGCGCCTTCTCGCTCTCGCCATAGCCCGAGCCCATGATTTCGGGACCGTTGATGGTGAAGAAATTGGCGTCGCTTTCATTGGCGACCGCTTGCGCCAAGCGGGTCTTGCCGGTCCCCGGCGGGCCATGCAGCAACACGCCCTTGGGCGGGTCGACACCCAGCCGGGTGAACAGTTCGGGATAGCGCAGCGGCAGTTCGACCATCTCGCGCAATTGCTGGATGGTATCCTCCATCCCGCCGACATCGTCGTAATTGACCACCGCGCGGGCATCGCGCGGGGCTTCGAATTCGGCGCGCAGTTCGACCTCGGTATCCTCGTCGATATGGACGATGCCCTTGGGCGTGGTCGATACAACGCTGAGGCGGATCTGGGTCAGCGCATAAGCAGGGGCATTGAACATGCGGCGCACTTCGGGCGGCATGTTCTGCACCGGCTGCTGCCCGGTGGTGGCGACCAGATCGCCCGCGACCAGCGGCTTGCGGAAGAAATTGCGCTTCAGCGCCTGCGCCGGGCCCTGCAGGCGCATTTCGCGCTGCGCCGGAGCGAAGACGACGCGCGTCGCCGGGCGCGATTGGCCTACTGCGATCTTTACATGTTCGCCCGAACCGACCTCGGCATTGCCGCGCTGCAGCCCGTCGAGCCGCACCACGTCGAGGCTCTGGTCCTCGTCATAGGCGGCCATGGCGATCGCCGCGGTGGCGCGCTTGCCGGTTATCTCGACAACATCGCCTTCGGTAATGCCAAGCGTCTGGAAGGCCGAGCGCGGCATGCGCGCGATGCCTTGCCCGCTTTCGTCCTGGCGCGCCGCTGCAACCTGCAGTCTGACGGTGGTTTCCTCTGCTGCTGTTGAAGCGTCCGCGTCGGGCATCTGGGTGGGGCTCCGCTTACCTGTGGTCTGGTGAGGCCCCACTTGGGGACCGGTCGCCGCCGATGCAATGCACGAGCGCGGGCAGCGGGTCTGCCGCAGACAGAAAAAAGCCCGGCTGGCGAACCAACCGGGCTTGGAAGTCTTGGGAGAGGATGCCTAAAAGGCACGAGGAGATATGCGCGGCATCCGGATATTGTGCAAGTGCGAAAAGAACAAGTTTTGTTGCATGAACCGCAACATATGAGGTTCCAGATATCGTAAACCCTTGATTTACCGTCGCTCGGAAATGCGCGGGGTGCACATTTTCCATATTGCGCCGCACAATCGCGCTGCCGATCGCGGAGCACGCAGCGAGGTGACAGCCCTTCTTCGGCGGATTAGGCAGGATGCGAGGAGAATGCGATGCCTGACCCCGCCGGCGTGATCGAACAGCTGGTCACCGATGCCTATGCGGTCATCTCCGGACCCGCGGGCGCGGAACGTGACTGGGCGGCGATGCGCGCACTGTACTGGCCCGAAGCGCGGATGACCGCGCTGCGCCCCACCGGCAGCGAAAGCTGTACGGTCGAGGAATATATCGCCGGCAAGCGCGCCTTTCTCACCGATAACGGCTTTGGCGAGACCGCGCTGGTCAACCGCGTCGAGGTCTACGGCGACATTGGCCATGCATGGTCATCCTATGATGGCGCATGGACCGAAGCGGACGGCACCACGGGGGCGACTCGCGGCATCAATTCGTTCCAGGTAAGGCGCGACCAAACCGGACGCTGGCGAATCCATTCGCTGCTCTGGCTGGTCGAGACGCCCGCCTGCCCCCTTCCCGCCGATATGGAGACCCGCCGATGACCCGCTTTTTCCTGCTTGCCGCCAGCACCATTGCGCTTGCCGGTTGCGCAACCGTGGAGGCGGCCCCGATCGCCGCTGCTCCCGCCGCAGCCACGGGCGAGGACCAGCCCGCCCCCGATACGATGCGCTGGCTCTATGGTTCGGGCGAAGCTGCGGGGGCATCGATCCAAACATGGCGCCAGCTGGCCGATTACACCATCGCGGTTTCACGCCAGCGCAGCGCACCGCGCTCTGTGCCGCTCGGCCTGCCCGATGCAGCGGGCGGGATCGGCACGCCGTCATGCGTGGCCGAAGACGGGACGGCGAAGCCCTTTGCCGCGGTGTTCGATGTCGACGAGACCGTGCTGCTCAACACCGGCTATGAATATTGGCAGGCGCTGACGGGCAAGGCCTTCGACCCGTCCGAATGGAAACAATGGGCGGACCAAGGCGCAGGTATCGCCCCGCCCGTCCCGGGTGCAGTCACCGGTCTCAGGCGCCTGCGCGAGGCAGGCATCACGGTGATCTTCAACACCAACCGCAATTCGGACACCGCGGCAGGCACGGTGGCCGCGCTCGAGGCGGCGGGCGCCGGGCCCGCGGTCCACCTCGAAACGCTCTATCTGCGCGGCGACGACGATATGGGCAGCCGCAAGGATGGCCGCCGCGCGATGATCGCGGAAAGCTATTGTGTGATCGCCCTGGCGGGCGACAATCTCGGCGACTTCGCGGATGTCTTCAATGCCGACGAGAGCGCAATTGCCGCGCGCCGCGCGATGGTCGCCCGCGGTGAATATGCGCAGCTGTGGGGCAATGGCTGGTTCCTGATGCCGAACCCGGTCTACGGCGGCTGGCAGCACGGCAGCGTGGGTGAGGTCTTCCCGCCCGCCACCCGCTGGAAGCCCGCGCCGGGCGATGCGCCGGCAATCATGGAGCGCCAGTAACGCGCGCTTGCGCCGGCGCGGCTTGCGGATAGGGTGACCTGCGAGAGGAGACACCAATGCCGATGAACCGCGTATGCGAAATGACGGGGGCCGAGTTCCCGCTATTCGCCTTCAGTCACTGCCGCGATGTCGTTGCCGCAGTCAGCAAGGCGGGGGGCTTCGGCGTGCTCGGTGCGACGCGGTTCAGCCCCGACCAGCTTGAGGAAGAACTCGCCTGGATCGATGCGCATGTCGATGGCGCGCCCTACGGGGTGGACGTCCTCGTCCCCGAAGTCGTCGACCCGCGGGTCCGCGAGCTGGCGGACAACAAGAGCCGGGCGGCAGTGATCGACCCGTCCTACCAGGGCTTCGTCAATTCGGTACTGGGAGAATATGGCATCGCCCCCGAAGCGGACCTGCCGATCCTGCGCGAACGCATGGGCATCACGCCCGAAAACGGGCTCGCGCTGATGGAAGTCGCCTTCCGCCATCCGATCAGGCTCATCGCCAATGCGCTGGGCATCGCCCCGCCCGCGATGATCAAGGAAGGCAAGCAGCGCGGCGTGCCCGTGGCGGCGCTGGTCGGCGCCAAGGAACACGCGATCCGCCAGGCCGAGGCCGGAGTCGACATCATCGTGGCGCAGGGCACCGAGGCGGGCGGGCACTGCGGCGAAGTATCGACATTGGTGCTGATCCCCGAAGTCGTCCGCGAACTGGCGCGCGCGGGCCACGATATTCCGGTGCTGGCCGCGGGCGGGATCATGACCGGCGGACAGATGGCGGGGATGATGGCGGCAGGCGCACAAGGCGCCTGGACCGGGTCGATCTGGCTGGCCACACCCGAAGCCGAAACCTCCGATGCGTTCCGCGAGAAGATGGTGGCCGCGCGCAGCCGCGATACGGTGCGTTCGCGCAGCCGCACCGGCAAGCCTGCGCGCCAGCTCGGGACGCCGTGGCACGCCGCCTGGGATGCTCCCGAAGGGCCGGGCACCTTGCCCATGCCGCTGATGGGCATGGTCTCCGAACCCGCCTTCGCGCGGATCGAGCGCGAGGCAGCGGCGGGCAATGCAGGCGCGCGCGAACTGGTCAGCTATTTCGTCGGCCAGGGCGTCGGGCTGGTCGAGCAGGTGCGTTCGAGCCGGCAGGTGGTGCAGGATTTTCGCGAGGAGTTTATCGACGCGGTAAGCGGGCTGATGGCGGCGATGGACACTCAGTGACTTGACCGCGGGGTCAGGGCTGCGCAAGCCGCAGGCCATGTGGCTCGATCAACCGCGCAACCCGCAAGCTCCTCTCGCCGGACTGAAGGTCCTCGAACTCGCGCGCGTCCTGGCAGGGCCGTGGGCCGGACAGATTCTCGCCGATCTCGGCGCGGATGTAATCAAGGTCGAAAGCCCCGAGGGGGACGGGACGCGGTTATGGGGCCCGCCATGGATCGAACGCGAGAATGGCGAGCGTGAAGCCGCTTATTACCATGCCGCCAATCGCGGGAAGCGCTCGATCGTCGCCGATTTCAAGGACGAGGAGGACCTCGCGCGAGTGCGCGATCTCGCCGCTTCGGCCGATGTGGTGCTCGAAAATTTCAAGACCGGGACGCTGGCCAAATTCGGGCTCGATTACGCCAGCCTTGCGGCGGCCAATCAGCGCCTGGTCTATTGCTCGATCACCGGTTTCGGCCAGACGGGGCCGCGTGCGCATGAGGCGGGCTATGATTTCGTCGTCCAGGCGATGAGCGGCTTCATGGCGCTGACCGGCGAACCCGCGGGCCAGCCGATGAAGATGGGTATTTCGATCTCGGACCTGACCTGCGGGCTCTATGCCGTCATCGGCATCCAGGCCGCGCTGGCCATGCGCGAACGCACCGGGCGCGGCCAGCATGTCGATATGGCGCTGCTCGATTGTTCGGTCGGCCTGCTGGCGAGTCAGGCGACGCATTTCTTTACCACTGGCGAGAACCCGCCACGGATGGGCAATGAGCATGCGCAGGTGAGCGCCTATGGCGTCTTCCCCGTGGCCGATGGCGAAGTGGTACTGGCGCCCGCCAATGACGGGCTGTTCCGGCGGCTGCTGGCGCTGCTGGGGCGCGACGACCTGCTGGGCGACGAGCGCTTCGCCACCAATGAAAGCCGCCTCGCCAACCGCGCCGAACTCGACGCGATGATCGCCGACGAGACGCGCAAGTGGGAACTCACGGAATTGCTCGGCGCTTGCGGCGAAGCGGGAATTCCCGCCGGGCCGATTAGTCCGATCGACGCCGTGTTCGCCGATCCGCAGGTGCGCGCACGCGGCATGCGGATAGAACTCGACGGCATTGCAGGCGTGCGCAGCCCGTTCACCTTCTCCGAAGCCGAACTCGCGCTCGACCACCCCAGCCCGCGCAAGGGCGAACACGGGTAAATTTCCCTCCGCGCCGCGTTCGAAATCCGTGATGGCAAAGCGGGTAGGCGATCTTGCCCGCCCGAACCGGTCAGGCGAGCGCCGCCTTGAGGTCGTCGACCAGATCGGTCCGTTCCCACGGGAAGAACGCACCTTCGGCCTGCCGGCCGAAGTGGCCGTAGGCAGCGCTCTTGCGGTAGATCGGCTGGTTGAGGCCGAGATGCGTGCGGATCCCGCGCGGGGTCAGCCCGCCGAGCTTTTCGATCCCGCGGATGGCATCCTCGAGCGCTTCGTCGGTGACCCCCGCCGCGCTGGTGCCATGCGTATCGACATAGAGAGACAGCGGCTGCGACACGCCGATCGCATAGGCCAGCTGGATCGTGCAGCGCCGGGCAAGGCCTGCCGCGACGATGTTCTTGGCGAGGTAGCGGGTAATGTAGGCGGCCGAGCGATCCACCTTGGTCGGGTCCTTGCCGCTGAACGCGCCGCCACCATGCGGCGCGGCGCCGCCATAGGTATCGACGATGATCTTGCGCCCCGTCAGCCCTGCGTCGCCATCGGGCCCGCCGATCTCGAACGCACCCGTGGGGTTGATATGCCACTGTGTATCGCCATCGATCCAACCTTCGGGCAGCAGCTCGGTGACGACGCCTTTTACATAGGCCTTGAGCTCGGCTTCCTTGGCACCCTCGTGATAGCCCTTGGCGTGCTGGGTGGAGACAACCACCGCAGTGCAGGCCACCGGCGTGCCGTTTTCATAGCGCAGTGTGACCTGGCTCTTGGCATCGGGTTCAAGGAAAGGCGCCGCACCGCTCTTGCGATCCGCCGCCAGCCGTTCCAGAATCTTGTGGCTGTAGTCGATCGTCGCCGGCATGAGGTCGGGGGTCTCGTCGCAGGCAAAGCCGAACATGATGCCCTGGTCGCCCGCGCCCTCGTCCTTATTGCCATTGGCATCGACGCCCTGCGCGATTTCGGCGGACTGGCCATGCAGATGGTTTTCGAAGGTCAGCGTCTTCCAGTGGAAGCCGTCCTGTTCATAGCCGATTTCGCGCACCGTACGGCGCACGGCCTTTTCGATTTCTTCCTTTGCGCCCGGCGCCCATCCGGCGTTTTCGGCCCAGTCGAGGTTCTTCGCATCATACATCGGCGCGCAGCGAATCTCGCCCGAAAGGATGACGCGCTGCGTCGTTGTCATGGTTTCGCAGGCGACGCGCGCCTCGGGGTCCTTGGCCAGCATCAGATCGACGATGGCATCGGAGATCTGGTCGGAAACCTTGTCCGGATGGCCTTCCGAAACGCTCTCGGAAGTGAAGAGGAAACTGGCGCGCATGAAGGTCGAATTCCCGATATAAAGAAATCTTTATGTGTTCTTTGCGGGGTAGCCTCCCGAACGACGCATGGCAACCAGCGATAGCGCCAGCAGGGCGATCGCCCAGAGCAGCGTGAGCCAGTGACCCAGCCGCGCAAACCAGGTGGGCGCATGCGGCGGCGGGACGAGCGTATCGATCCGGTCGGCGACATTGCGCCCGATATGTTCGCGCACCACGCCGCGTGCATCGATGACCGCACTGATCCCCGTGGTGGTCGAACGCAGCACGGGCAGGCCTTCCTCGGCCGCGCGCATCCGCGCTTGCGCCAGATGCTGCGGTGGGCCCCACATGCCGAACCAGCCGTCATTCGAGGGATTGAAGATGTAATCAGGCCGGTTCGCCCGGTCGACGGTCTCGCCCGAGAAGACGATCTCGTAGCAAATCTGCATGCCCGCGGTGCCGTGCTCGCCCAGATCGTAGCTTTGCGGTCCCGGCCCCGGAATGAAATCGAGCGTGCCTGCAACCAGCCGCGACAGGCCAAGCGGTTCGAGCCATGTGCGAAGCGGCAGATATTCGCCATAGGGCACCAGATGCGCCTTGGCATAGCGCGCACCCAGCCGTCCCGCGGGGTCGATCGAGGTGATGGCGTTATAGGCGCCCACCGCGCGCTCGCGCCCGTCGACCGTAGCAATTTCCAGGTCGACCACGCCGGTCAGCAGCAGGCTGCCCTCGCCGATCGTCTGCCCGATGCGCGCGCGGGCGAAGGCAGGATCGCCGGCTGCGGTCATCTGGGTGTAATAGCGCTGCGGATAGCCATCGCGCAGGTAATCGGGGATGCCGCTTTCGGGCCACAGGACGAGGCGGTGGCTTTGCGGTTTCAGCGGCCTGCTCAGCCGCGCGGTGCGCTGGAATTGTTCCTCGAACCGCGAGGCATCGTTAATCTCGTCCTGCCCGAGATTGGGCTGGACCAGCGTCAGCGGCAGCGAGCCCTCGCGCCCCGCACCGGCGGGCAGGTAGAGCAGCGCGGCAAGCGCGACGGCGGCCAGCCCGAAGCCTGCCCAGCGGCGCGTGCGCACGAAATCGGCGAGCAGGATCGCGAACCCCGCCGTAAGACCCGACAGTGCATAGCTGCCGACGAAGGGCAGCGCCATCGCCAGGCCCGGCCGGTCCCACGGACCCAGCAGCATCATCGACAGCGGTCCCCAGGCATATCCGCTGAAGACCCAGCTGCGGAACCACTCGCCGGCAATCCACATCGCGGCAAAGGCCAGCGCGAAAGCGATCAGGCTGCCGCGGCGCGCCACCAGCCACGCGGCGCAGGTCGCCAGCGCGGGCCACAGCGCGAGGTAGAGCGAGACCAGGGGCACCGCCGCCCAGCCGAGGACGGCAGGCATTTCCGCTTGATAGGTGAAGGCAGTCGCGATCCAGTTGTTCGCGACCGTGAAATGCGCCACGCCGAACAGCCAGCCGGCAAGCAGCGCGCGCTGCCAGCTGGGCATACGCCACGCGAGCCAGCCGAACGCGCCCACTGCGGCGAGGCCGAGCGGCCACAAATGGAAGGGCTGGAAGCCGAAAGCCGACAACACGCCCAACAGGAGGGCGGCGATGTTCGGGTGGATGCGGGCCAGGCCGGGGATTCTCTCCATCGGCCTGCCCCTTAGATCGTCAGGTCAGCGGTGCAAGCGCGATCAGCCGACCGCGCTCACTTCGCTGTCGTCGTCCTGCTTGCGCTTGCGCCGACGCGGAGCGGGCTTGGCATCCCCATCGGCGTCATTCGCGCCGATCGAGGGCGGCAGGACCGTCGCATCGATTTCGCCTTCGCTGCCGGGTGTGCCTTCCTCGTCCTTCTTCGCCTTGCGCGGAGCGCGGCGCTTCTTGGGCGCTTCGCTTTCTTCCTCGCGCGTAAAGGGATTGTCCGAGGATTCGAAATCATTGGCGTCGCCGTCATCGCTGGTGCGCGGCTTGCGCGCCCGCGGTTTGCGATTGCCGTCATCCTGGTCATCGCGGCGGCTCCGCTGACGATTGCCGCCTTCCTGATCGTCGCCGCGACTGCGCGGACGACGGTTGCTGCGACGATCGTCGCCGGCGTCATCGTCGTCGTCATCGTCCGACTGGTTCTGGCCGCGATCGTCGCCGCGCTTGCCCTTGGATTCTTCTTGGCGCGCCTTGTTGTCGGCGATCACGCGCAGATAGTGGTCGGCGAACTGCAGGTAGTATTCGGCCTGCACGCGGTCGCCATTGTGCTGGGCGTCCTGCGCAAGCTTCTTGTACTTGTCGAGCAGCTGCGGGGCATTGCCGCGCGCGCGGCTGTCGATGCGGTTGGCCGAATTGGCGCCGCCCTGATTGCGGTTACCGCGTCCACGACGACGGTTATTGCGATTCATGTTCAAGGGTAGTTGGTCCTCATACAAAGCGCGGCGCGAACCGTATCCGGTTCGCAAATGGCCGCGTGACCCCTTGCGCGCCTGCGCTTGTCGCAGCTCGCGTGCTCCGGTTTGTGCATGGTATGCGTAGCGGTAGGCTGCGCACCGTAACTGCAATGTCGGAGCTGGAACCGGCGGGGTGGCGTTAGCCGTACACCGCAGGCCTGTGGCCACGATTAAGGGTTCCAATCGACTTTGCCAAGTCTTTTATCGCAGGACCAGCGCGCGCGGGCGTCCCGCCAGATCGCGCCGCAGGGTTACGGCAAAGCCCGATTCGCGCGCAAGCGCGCTTACTGCCGCGTCCTGCGTGGCCCCGATCTCGAGTACTGCGACCCCGCCAGGCAGCAGCAACGTGCCAAGTTGCGGAATGATCACGCGATAATCGTCCAGCCCGGCATGCCCGGCGAAAAGTGCGGAGGCCGGCTCGAAGTCGCGCACATCGGGATCGAGCTCCGCATCCGCCTCGACGTAGGGGGGGTTGCACAGGATCAGGTCGAACTGGCCCAGCCCGTCGTTCCAGCCGGGCATGGTCCAGTCCGCGGTCAGCAGGCGCACCTGCTGCGACACGCCGATCGCAGCCGCGTTTTCCGCCGCTACCGCGATGGCAGCCGCGCTGCGGTCGATGCCCACCCCTTCGCCGCCCCGTTCCGCCAGCACGGTCAGGAGCAGCGCGCCGGTGCCGGTGCCCATATCGAGCACACGGCTCGGCCCGGCGCCTGCTTCAAGCGCAGCCTCGACTACCGCCTCGCTATCGGCGCGCGGGATCAGCGTGTCGCGGGTGACGCGGAATTCGCGGCCATAGAATTCCTGGTGCCCGAGGATATAGGCGACGGGTTCATGCGCGGCACGGCGGGCCAGCAGATCGCCGAAACCGGCGGGGACGCTTTCGCCCATGCGCTGCAGCAGCATATGCGAGCGCGATACGCCAAGCGCCTGCGCCATGAGCAATTCGGCATCGAGCCGCGGGGTCGGGCTGGTCGAGCCGAGCCGGTTCGCGGCCGCGCGCAGCGCTGCGGCGACCGTGTCCGTGTCGCTCACTCGGTCATCGCCGCAAGACGCTTGGCTTCGTCCTCGGCGATCAGCGCATCGACCAGTTCGCCCAGCCCGGTCCCGGCGAGGATCTCGGGCAGCTTGTGCAGCGTCAGCCCGATGCGGTGATCGGTCACGCGGCCCTGCGGGAAATTGTAGGTACGGATGCGTTCGGACCGGTCGCCCGAGCCGACCATCGCCTTGCGCGCTTCGGCCTCGGCGCCCTCGGTCGCCTCGCGCTGCTGTTCGAACAACCGTGCGCGCAGCACCTGCATCGCTTTCTCGCGGTTCTTGTGCTGGCTGCGGCCGTCCTGGCAGGTGACCACCGTATTGGTCGGCAGATGGGTGATGCGGATCGCGCTGTCGGTCGTGTTGACGTGCTGTCCGCCCGCGCCGCTGGCGCGGTAGGTATCGATCTTGAGATCGCCCGCGTCGATCTGGACATCGACCTCGTCGGGTTCGGGCAGCACTGCCACGGTCGCGGCCGAGGTATGGATACGCCCGCCGCTTTCGGTTTCAGGCACACGCTGGACGCGGTGGACCCCGCTTTCGAACTTGAGCCGCGCAAACACTCCCGTGCCGGCAATATTGGCGACGACTTCCTTGAACCCGCCGACCTCGGACGCGCTCATGCTGACCGGCTCGACCGTCCAGCCCTGCTCGGCGGCGAAGCGTTCGTACATGCGATAGAGATCGCCTGCGAACAGCGCCGCCTCGTCGCCGCCGGTGCCCGCGCGGATTTCGAGCATGGCAGGCTTGGCATCGGCGCTGTCGCGGGGAAGCATGGCTATGGCCAGTTCGCGCTCGGCCTCGGGCAGGCGCTGGCGCAGCTCGGCCAGCTCCTCCTCGGCCATCGCTTTCATCTCGGGATCGGCAAGCATCTCCTCGAGGCTGGCAATCTCCTCGCGCGCCGCCCGCACTTCGGCGGCGACCCTGGCCACGGGCTCGAGCTCGGCATAGTCGCGGCTGGCCTGGACGAAGGCGTCCCCTTCCAGCTGGCCCGACGCCATCCGCGCCTCGAGCTCGGCGAAGCGGTGGGCGATCTGGTCGAGGCGTTCGGCGGGGATGCTCATGAGCGGCCGAGCAGCGCCTCGAGGCGCGCAGTGGCGGCCTCGTCGGCCTTGATCCGCCGTGCGGGCGCACCGTCGCGCAGGTCGAAGGCGACGATCGCCTCGGCCCCCGCCTTGACCGCCTTGTCGAACCGCTTGCGCGGGCTGCCGGATGCGAACAGTTCGACGGTGAGGCCGCCGCGGCGGAGCGTGCCGAGCGCAGCGATCGCGGCGTCCATCGCGCCGTCGTTTTCGACCACGACTATGGCGTCCGCATTGGGTTCGGCCCTGTCCCCCACCAGCATCGCCAGCCGTTCGATCCCCGCGGCCCAGCCGACCGCCGGGGTGGGCGCGCCGCCGAGGCTTTCCATCAGCCCGTCGTAGCGCCCGCCGCCCAGGATCGTGCTCTGGCTGCCGAGCTTGCCCGCGGCCTCGCTGCCCTCGTCGGGGATGAATTCGAACGCGGTGTGGCGATAATAGTCGAGCCCGCGGACGAGGCTTTCGGCGCGCTGCCACTTGACCCCTGCCGCATCCAGCCCGCTGGTGACCGCGTCGAAGAAGGCGCGCGCATCGTCGGACAGGAACTGGTCGATCTTGGGCGCATCGGCGACGAAGGCCCGGTCGCGGCGATCCTTGCTGTCGAGAATGCGCAGCGGGTTCTTCTCCAGCCGCTCCTGCGAATCCTCCGACAATTCATCCTTCACCGCGCGGAAGTACTCGACCAGTGCAGCGCGCCAGGCCTCGCGGCTGTCGCCATCGCCCAGCGTGTTGAGATGCAGGGTCATGCCGGTGATGCCGAGTTCCTTGAGCAGCTGGTCGGCCATGGCGAGCAGTTCGACATCGGCCTGCGGTTCACCCGCGCCGATGATTTCCGCGTCGATCTGGTGGAACTGGCGATAGCGCCCTTTCTGCGGGCGTTCGTAGCGGAACAGCGGGCCATGCGTCGCCAGCTTGACCGGCGCGTGCTGCTGCCACCCGTTCGACAGGAAGGCGCGCGCGATCCCGGCGGTGAATTCGGGGCGCAGCGTCAGGCTTTCGCCGCCGCGATCGTCGAAGGAGTACATTTCCTTGCTGACCACGTCGGTCGTCTCGCCGATTGCGCGGCTGAACACTTCGGTCTTTTCGAACACGGGCATTTCGACGCGGCGGAAGCGATAGAGCTTGCGCACGCGCTCGAAAGTTTCGACCACGAATGCGAATGCCTCGGCGTCGGCGCCGAAAATGTCCTGCGTGCCGCGGATTGCCTGGGGTGTCTTTGCCATGGTGCGCGCGATTAGGGCCATCGTCCCCCTTCCGCAATGCTTCACAAGCCGCTATCGGCGCCGCGAAGTCTTTCCGGGAGAGGGGCTGACCGCAAAGAGAGAAGACACACAATGCGCATCGACATGATCCCCACGGGCGACAATCCGCCCGAAAGCCTCAACGTCATCATCGAAGTCCCGACCGGCGGCGAACCGGTGAAATACGAATTCGACAAGGATTCGGGCGCGCTGTTCGTCGACCGTATCCTGCACACGCCGATGCGCTATCCGGCCAATTACGGCTTTGTCCCGCACACGCTCAGCCCCGACGGCGATCCGCTCGACGCGCTGGTCATTGCGCGTTCGTCCTTCGTCCCCGGCTGCGTCGTGCGCACCCGCCCGATCGGCGTGCTCAACCTCGAGGACGAGCATGGCGGCGATGAGAAGCTGATCTGCGTGCCCGTCGACACGACCTTCCCCTATTATTCGGACATCGCCGAAACGAAGGATCTGCCGAGCATCATCTTCCAGCAGATCGAGCACTTCTTCACCCACTACAAGGATCTTGAAAGCGAGAAATGGGTGCGGATCGGCAATTGGGGCGATGCCGCCGAAGCGCGCGACATCGTGCTCGAAAGCATCGAGCGGTACAACGCCGCGAAGTAGCGGTTATTCGACCGGGCGGGAGGGGTCGAGCAGGTCGGTTTCCTGCTCCCCTCCGGTCCGGCGTTCTTCCTCGACCATAGCGGCGATTTCGTCGGAGGGGCGCACGTCCTCGTCGGCTTGCGCGGCGGCGATGGTCTGGACGGGGCGCGGCTTTTCCGGCGCAGCCGTATCGGCCACGGCGCTGGCCTCGGTGGCGAAGGGAACGCTGGCCGAGCGCGGGTCGAAGCGCAGCCGGTAGATCGGCTCGGGCAGGCCGAACCCGGCATCTTCCAGCGCTTGCTTGACCGCCGGGATCGCCTGGCTTTGCGCCTTCCACCAATCGGTCTCGCGCTGGTCGATCCAGCCGAGGAACCGGATCACCACATTGGAATCGCCCACTTCCATGATCCGCGCCTCAGGCGGCGGATCGGCGAGCACGAATTCAAGGCTCGCCAGCGTATCGCGGCCCAGCTGGCGCGCCGCACGGGCATCGTCATCGGCATCGACGCCAAGGTCGAATTCGAAGCGGCGCTGCGGGTTGCGCGTGTAATTGAGGATTACCGCGCGAAACACCTGACCGTTGGGGATGCGCAAATGATTGCCGTCGAGCGTCATCAGCACGGTAGCGCGGCTGGTCAGCCGGATCACGCGGCCGTCGAAAGTGTCGATCCGCACCCAGTCATTGGCGCGAAAGGGCTGGCGCAGGCTGAGCATGAGCGAGGCGACGTAGTTCTCGATCGTGTCGCGCATGGCAAAACCGAGCGCGATGCCGACCACCCCCGCGCCGCCGAGCACCGCGCCCAGCAGCGCGGTCGCGCCGATCATGTCGAGCGCCACCACCAGCCCGCCGACCACGAACACGAAGCGGATCGCGCTGGCGATCAGTTCGGCGAGGAAATTGTTCGGCGCGACGCGCTTCCACAACCGGCCGAGCCCCGCGATGAGATAGCCGATCGCGGCGATAACCAGCCACACGCCCAGCGCCGCGGCGATCAGCGGCAGCATGCGAACGAAGGAGTTCCAGCGTTCGGCGAGGCTCGAAATGCCCGCGCTGTCGGCGGAGAGCGACAAGTCGCGCTCGAGCCCGTTCTCGAC
This sequence comes from Qipengyuania citrea, assembly GCF_024171405.1. Taxonomy (GTDB): domain Bacteria; phylum Pseudomonadota; class Alphaproteobacteria; order Sphingomonadales; family Sphingomonadaceae; genus Qipengyuania; species Qipengyuania profunda. Next base: position 2,268,590 of record NZ_JALJZT010000002.1, on the reverse strand, counting down.
CGTCACCACGCCCGTGACGCGGTTCACGATGGCCTCGGCGCGGGCGATATCCCCGGGTTTGGGCACGGTGCCCGTAAGCGAGACCACGCCTTCGCTGACCGCCACCTCGACCGCGGCGAAGGCGGGCAGTTCGGCGAATATGCCCGAGATCCGCTCGGCAATGCGCTCGTCGTCGCCCGCATCCTGCGTCGCGGCGATGGTCTGGACCGGGGTTGGGGTCGCGGCAGGTTCGGCGGTGGTTTCAAGCTGCGCCGCCAGCGGCATCGCCCACAGCAGGGCAAGCGCGGCGAGCAGAGCCCTCACTGGCCCGCCACCGACATGCCGTCGATGCGCAAGGTCGGCACGTCGATCCCGCGCTGCAGTTCGAGGTCGCCGGCAGGCACCAGCGCACGGAACATCTCGGGCAGCGTGCCCGCAATGGTGATCTCGGCCACCGGCCCCGCCAGCTCACCGTTGCGGATGTGCAGCCCGCTGGCGCCGCGGCTGTAATCGCCCGTGACGAGGTTGACGCCCTGGCCGAACAGGTCGGTGACGAAGACGCCGTCCTCGATATCGGCGATCAGCTCGGCGACGCTGGGGCCGCCCGCTTCCATATAGACATTGCCCGGCGCAATCCCCGGCGCGCCGCCGCCGCCGCGGCTGGCATGGCCGGTCAGGGCGAGATCGAGCTGCGCCGCGCTGGCCACATTGGTCAGCCAGCCGGTGATCCGGCCTTCCTCGACCAGCGCGCGCGGCACGCTCGCCGTGCCTTCGCCATCGTAATGGCGCGAGCGCAGGCCGCGCAAGCGGTGCGGGTCCTCGACGATCCGCAGCGCGCTGTCGAACAGCTGGTCCTGCTCGCGGCCAATCAGGAAGCTGGCCTTGCGCGCAATCGAGGGGGCAGCCATTGCGCCGAGCAGATGACCCAGGATCCCGCCGCCCACGCGCGGATCGAACACCACGGGCATCTGGGCGGAGGGAATCGAGCCGGGTCCGACCTTACGCACCGCGCGCTCGCCCGCCTCGCGGCCGATCTCCGCAGGATCGGGCAGATCGCTGCGATGGCGCTGGGTGCGATAGGCGTAATCGGTCTGCTTGTCCCCGCCCTCGCCCGCGACGACGCTGGCAGAAAGCGTGTGCGCCCCGCCCGCATGGCCGCGCGCAAAGCCATTGCTGGTGACCAATGCGAAGACCGAGCGCGAACTGGACGCACTGCCGCCGTTGGAGTTGGTCACGCCGGCCACCGCCCGCGCGGCATCCTCGGTCGCCAGCGCGGCCTCGCGCAATTCGCCGGGTGACGGCTCACCGCCATCGGACAGATCGAGATCGGGACCGTCACCGCTGAACAGCGCCTCGCGCGGTACCAGCCCGCCATAGGGGTCCTCGGGGGCGAGCCGCGCCATTTCGACTGCACGCTGCGCCAGCGTCCGCAGTCCCTCGGGCGCGAAATCGCTGGTGTTGATCGAAGCGGAGCGGCGGCCGACGAAGACGCGCAGACCGATCTCCTCGCTCTCGGAGCGTTCGACCTCTTCCAGCGCACCAAGCCTGACGCTGACGCTTTCGGAAGAGGAGGCACGGGCAACCGCATCGGCTTCATCCGCGCCCATCTGGCGCGCGAGATCGACGAGGTCCTGGCAGCGGGCAAGCGCCGCGTCGGAAGTGATCATGGCAGGGTCCGAGAGTGGGCAGTCATGCGCGCGAGGTAGGCCCCGCGCCGCCGGCTGGCAACCGCCCGGCCGGTCAGGAAAAGATCAGCTTGAAGATGAGCGTAAGAACGACCGGAAGCCCGATCGCCAGCACCCACAGCATGATCTGGTCGCGGCGGAAGGCGGGCTTGAGCGCGAGGTCGGCGGCTTCGTCGTCCGACAGATCGGACCAGCGGCGTTCGAACCAGCGACAGGCGGGGATAATCCCGGCGACCAGGATGACCAGCGCAAGATAGGGCACGATGGAGGAAACGCCCTGTTTCATCGCCCCCACGGTCATGAAGATCTGGAGGCCGGTATAGACCAGCAGCGCGAGCGCGACATTGTCGCTCATGGCCTTGCGCCAGTCGCGCCTGCGTTCGGTCATCGGACCGCTGACGATATCGTTTTCCCGGAGCGCCTTGTTCAACGCGTCTCTCCTTGCTCTCTCCAACCCGAATCGTATTGTTTCAAAATTGCTTCCGTGTGGCAAGCAATCCTGCGTAATTGCGATGCGCGGCGTCCATTTGCGGCACATACCCTCCCCGACTGCCGCCCATGCACAAATCCTGCCAGATTAACGAAAAGGCGTGCCTGCGGGGTTTTCACGCGCAGTTGGCATGCTATGTCGCCGCGCATGGCCGATATCGCAACCGACCCGGACCACGCTGCGCTGCACGATGCCGCCCCGCCGATCCCGCAGGGCGGACTCGAGGTGATTTCGATCGCCAAGAGCTATGACAAGCGTGCAGTCCTGACCGATATCTCGCTATCGGTGGGCAAGGGCGAAGTACTCGGCTTGCTCGGCCCCAATGGCGCGGGCAAGACCACCTGCTTCTATTCGATCATGGGGCTGGTGCGCCCTGACGCCGGACGCATCCTGATGGATGGCGAGGATGTCACCAATCTGCCGATGTACCGCCGCGCGATTCTGGGGCTGGGCTATCTGCCGCAGGAAACCAGCATCTTTCGCGGCATGACGGTCGAGCAGAACATCAATTGCGTGCTCGAAATGGTCGAGCCCGACAAGGACACGCGCGCCGCGGAGCTGGAGCGCCTGCTCGGCGAATTCGGCCTTACCCGCCTGCGCGCGAGCCCGGCGATGGCACTGTCGGGGGGCGAACGCCGCCGCTGCGAGATTGCCCGCGCGCTTGCCGCCAAGCCTTCGATCATGCTGCTCGACGAACCCTTTGCGGGGATCGATCCGCTGTCGATCAGCGACATCCGCGATCTCGTCAAGGATCTGCGCACGCGCGGGATCGGCGTGCTGATCACCGATCACAATGTCCGCGAAACGCTCGAGATCGTCGACCGCGCCTGCATCATCTATGGCGGGCAGGTGCTGTTCGCCGGGACGCCCGAAGCGCTGGTCGCCGACGAGAACGTGCGCCGCCTCTATCTCGGCGAGAGTTTCACACTGTGATGCCGATAGTCACGGGGAACTGATCAATGGCGCTGGGTCCGCGCCTCGATCTGCGGCAAACCCAGTCGCTGGTGATGACGCCGCAGCTGCAGCAGGCGATCAAGCTGCTGGCGCTGTCCAATCTGGAAATCGAGACCTTCGTCGGCGACGCGCTGGAGTCGAACCCTCTGCTGGAAATGGGCGAAGTCCAGCGCGAAGCGGGCGAGGATAGCGCCCCCGAACCGCAGGAACACGACAGCGCGCCCGATTTCGATGGCGATAACGCGCTCGATATCGCCGACCACGCGATCGACCCCGAAGCCGCGCCCGGCGACATGGGCGACTGGAGCCGCGGCGATATTGGTAGCAGCAGCGCCGAACTGCCCGATCTCGAAAACCGCTCCGCCAACGGGCCGACGCTGGCCGAACACCTGTCCAACCAGGTTGGCGCGGTGGCGCATGACAATCGCGAGGCGCTGGTCGCGCAGCGCATCATCGGCGATCTCGACGAAGCCGGATATCTGCTCGGCGAGCTGCGGCTGATTGCCGAGGAAATGGGCGTCCCGCTGGCCGAAGCCGAGCGGGCACTGGCCACGGTGCAGTCGCTCGACCCGACCGGCGTGGGCGCGCGCTCGCTGGCCGAGTGCCTCGCGCTGCAGGCGCAGGAAGCGGACCGCTACGATCCGTGCATGGCGCGGCTAATCGACAATCTCGACCTGGTCGTGACCGGCGATATCGCGCGGCTCAAACGCATGTGCGAAGTCGACGACGAGGATTTCGCCGACATGCTCGGCGAATTGCGCGGCTACGACCCCAAGCCGGGGCTGGCTTTCGGCGGCAGCGCCGAATCCGCGATCGTGCCCGATGTGCTGATCACGCCGAGCGCGGATGGCTGGGATATCCGCCTCAATGAAGCGAGCCTGCCGCGGCTGGTGGTCAACCGCGACTATTATCTCGAGCTCAAGACCGGCGCGCGCGACAAGGCCTCGCACAGCTGGCTCAACGAACAATTGGGCGAGGCCGACTGGCTGATCCGCGCGCTCGACCAGCGCCAGAAGACGATCCTCAAGACCGCTGCCGAAATCGTCAAGAAGCAGGAAGGCTTCTTCCGCGAAGGCGTGACCGCCATGCGTCCGCTCACGCTGCGCGAGGTCGCCGAACAGATCGAGATGCACGAAAGCACCGTCAGCCGCGTCACGAGCAACAAATATCTCGCCTGCCCGCGCGGCACCTTCGAGCTAAAGTATTTCTTCTCCAGCGGGGTTTCGGCGGCCGATGGCGAAGGCGCATCCTCCGAAGCGATCAAGGCGCATATCAAGACGCTGTGCGACGCCGAGGATCCCAAGAAGGTGCTGTCCGACCAGAAGCTCGCCGATCTGCTGAAGGAAGAGGGCTTCGACCTCGCGCGGCGCACCGTGGCCAAGTATCGCGAGGCCATCGGCATTGGGTCGAGCGCGCAGCGACGGCGCCAGAAAAAACTCGCAGCGATTTGATTTTCCACGATCCCTGCAGAAAAAGTTAACGGCTTTTACCTCGCGTTAACCTTTTCCATTCAGATGTTGTGTGGTTAATACATGGCAACTCCTCTTACCCGGGAGTTACCGCGAGACACTAGGGGCCAGACAGGGGAGTTCCCATGCGTGTACTGCTGATCGAAGACGAGCCGACAACCGCCAAGGCGATCGAGCTCATGCTCACGACCGAAGGGTTCAATGTCTACTCGACCGACCTCGGCGAGGAAGGCCTGGATCTGGGCAAGCTGTATGATTACGATATCATCCTGCTCGACCTGAACCTGCCCGATATGCATGGCTACGACGTGCTCAAGAAGCTGCGCGTCGCCAAGGTGCAGACCCCGGTTCTGATCCTCTCGGGCATTGCCGAAATGGACAGCAAGATCCGCAGTTTCGGTTTCGGTGCCGACGATTACGTGACCAAGCCCTTCCACCGCGAAGAACTGGTCGCCCGTATCCACGCCGTGGTGCGCCGTTCGAAGGGCCACAGCCAGTCGATCATCCGCACCGGCAAGTTGGCGGTGAACCTCGATGCCAAGACCGTCGAAGTCGACGGTGCCCGCGTCCACCTGACCGGCAAGGAATATGCGATGCTCGAGCTGCTCAGCTTGCGCAAGGGCACCACGCTGACCAAGGAAATGTTCCTCAACCACCTCTATGGCGGGATGGACGAACCCGAACTCAAGATCATCGACGTCTTCATCTGCAAGCTGCGCAAGAAGCTCAGCCATGCCTGCGGCGGCGAGAACTACATCGAAACCGTCTGGGGCCGCGGCTATGTGCTGCGCGACCCGAACGAAGAGGCCGAAGCGGCCTGATCCAGCTGCCCTGGACGGGATAGCAAGCGACGCCCGGAGCTTCGGCTACCGGGCGTTTCGCTTATGCGGGGTAGATCAGACTGATAAGCCGACGGTGACGACCGGGTCGCTGCGTGTCACCCTGGCGTGGCCAGGCCCTGCAAATCCAGCCCGCTCGGCTGCTGGAACACGCGCAGCCCGAACTCGGGCAGGATCGCCAGCATGTGATCGAAGATATCGGCCTGGATCGCCTCGTATTCGGCCCAGTCGATCGTGTTCGCAAAGCAATAGATTTCGAGCGGCAGGCCCTGCGGACTGGGCGGTAGCTGGCGCACCATCAGCGTGAAGCCCTCGTCCGCAATCCGCGGATGGCTTTGCAGATAAGCGATCACATAGGCGCGCAGCGTGCCGATATTGGTGATCCGGCGGGCGTTGATGGCATCCGAATCGCTCGCCAGTTCATGGCGGTTCCATTCGGCGATCTCGTCCTGCTTGCGCGCCAGATACTTCTCGAGCAGGCGGAACCGCTTGAGCCCCGCGACCTCGTCTTCGTCCAGGAACCGCACCGAGTTCTGGTCGAGCACCAGCGCGCGCTTGATCCGCCGGCCGCCGCTGTCGCTCATCCCGCGCCAGTTGCGGAAGCTGTCGGCGATCAGCTTGTGCGTCGGGATGGTGGTGATGGTCTTGTCGAAATTCTGCACCTTCACCGTGTGCAGCGCGATATCGATGACATCGCCATCGGCATCCATGCTCGGCATTTCGATCCAGTCGCCCACGCGCAGCATGTCGTTGCTGGCCAGCTGGACGCTGGCGACGAGGCTGAGGATGGTGTCCTTGAACACCAGCAGCAGGACCGCCGCCATCGCGCCCAGCCCCGACAGCAGCAGCAGCGGCGACTGTTCGATCAGCACCGCGATCATCAGGATCGCCGCGCCGCAGAACATCGCGATCTTGACCACCTGGACATAGCCCTTGATCGGGCGGCTGCGTGCTTCGGGGCGGCGCGCATAAAGTTCGTTGGCGTAATCGAGCGCCCCGCTGATCGCCATGGCCACCGACAGCACGATCAGCGCGCGCACGACATTGACCGTGACCGTGACCAGTTCGGGCGGCAGGTTGGGTACCCAATCGATCCCGCGCGACACCACCAGCAGCGGGATAACCGTCGCCAGCCATGCCACCGCGCGATCGGCAGTATCGCTGCGCCGGTCGAGATAGGGCGCCGCGGCGCGCAGCAGCACGCGCTTGATCAGCCAGTTCACTGCCAGCGCCACTACCACCAGGCCGGCGAGGGCGATCAGCGACTGGAGCCACAGTGCGAGGCCGGCGTAGCGGTCGAGAAGTCCGTCCATGGCGCGCTGCCTAGCCGCAGGCGGGAGCCCGCTTCAACCCCCGAGACCGGCAGAGATTTTCTATCTCGCGCGGTTTCGCGAATCGCTGTAGATGCCGCTGGTATCAACAGCGAAAGGCCCGCCCCCGCAATGGAGGTGTTCGGTTTCGATCTGGGGCCCATCGTCCCATTCATCCTGATCGGTTTTGCAGCACAAATGGTCGACGGCGCATTGGGGATGGCCTTTGGGGTCATCACCAATACGCTGATGGTCGGTCTGCTTGGCGTGCCTCCCGCGCTCGCCTCGCAGCGCGTGCATCTGGTCGAATGTTTCACCACCGCGACGTCGGGCATCAGCCATCTGCTGCACGGCAATATCGACAAAGGACTGTTCTTCCGCCTGCTGGTCCCCGGCGTGATCGGGGGCCTGCTGGGCACCTATCTGATCACTTCGATCGACGGCGATACGATCAAGCCCTTCGTGTTGATCTATCTCGCCGGGATCGGCGTGTGGCTCCTGATCCGCGGCCTGCTCTACCCGCCCAAGCTGCGCCAGGCGAAGCATGTCGCGCCGCTGGGGCTGGTCGGCGGCTTCCTCGATGCGGCAGGCGGGGGCGGCTGGGGGCCGGTGGTGACCTCCAATTTGCTGGTCCAGGGGGCCGAACCGCGCAAGGTCGTGGGCACGGTCAATTCGGTCGAGTTTTTCCTCACGCTGACCATTTCGGCCAGCTTCATCTATCATCTGGGCATCTCGCATATCGCCGGGGCGACGCTGGGCCTGATCATCGGCGGGATCACTGCCGCGCCCTTCGGCGCTATGGCGGCCAAGCATTTCAGCCCCAAGCTGATGCTGGTCCTTGTCGGCATCGCACTGAGCGTGACCAGCGCCTACGGCATCTGGACGGCGTGGGGGTAGGCTTGTAGGCGCCCGCGCCATGAGCGCGTTTAAAGAAGGCGACCCCACCACCCTCAACCGGCTTTACGGCCGCAGCCAGGGCAAGCCGCTGCGCGCGTCGCAGCAGGAACTGGTCGACAAATTGCTGCCGCAGATCGCGGTACCCGCGGAAGGCCCGGTGACGGCGGAACGCCTGTTCGGCTTCGATCGCCCGCTGCATTTCGAGATCGGCTTCGGCGGCGGCGAGCACATGGCCGAGCGCGCCGACATGCTGCCCGACCACGGCTTCATCGGCGCCGAGCCCTTCGTCAACGGCGTGGCGCAGGCGCTGACGCATGTGCGCGACCGGACGCTGGCCAATGTCCGCATCCAGCATGGCGACGCGCTGGAGGTGCTGCGCCGCGTACCCGATGGTGCGCTGACGATGGTCTATCTGCTCCACCCCGATCCCTGGCCCAAGAACAAGCATGCCAAGCGGCGGATGATGAACGACGGGCCGGTGCGGATGATTGCCGACAAGCTGAAGCCCGGCGGCGAGTTTCGCTTCGGCACCGATCACGCGGTCTATCTGCGCCATGCGCTGATGGTGATGCGCCGCTTTACCGACGAGTTCGAATGGGTCGTCGATGGCCCGGCGAGCTGGCAGAACCGTCCCTCGGGCTGGCCCGAAACGCGCTACGAGCACAAGGCGCGCACGATCTATAACCACGAAGTCTGGTACTTTCGATTCAGACGACGCTAAAGTACGAAATCATTGTAAAACAATGTACTTAGCAGGTTCACCTTACGCTAGAATTGCCTCCATTTCGCCCCTTTTTCCGCTTGCGTGATTGCCCGGTGATTGCCAGAAAAGGGACACGAGGTTTCGGATGGCAACAGGAAAAATCACGAAAAAATCGATAGATGCGCTGGAGCCGAGCAGCTCGAGCCAGCTCCTTTGGGATACGGACCTCAAAGGATTCGGTGCGAAAATCACTCCAGCCGGCTCGATATCCTATGTGCTGCAGTTCCGAATGGGCGGCCGTGAAGCTCGAACAAGACGCTATACTATCGGGGCGCACGGGTCGCCGTGGACACCGACGACAGCGAGAGTGGAGGCGGAACGCCTTCAGTTACTAATTGCGCAAGGTATCGACCCTGTAGACGATGATAAGCAGAGGCGCCGCGAAGCCGTCGATCTCGCATTCGACAACTATGCGTCGCATTTCGCTCGATCCTGCAAGGGTGTTGGCTGGGCGAGGCTCGTTGAACGCGTCATCCGGCTTTACCTTGAACCGGTTATCGGAAAAAAGCCGCTTCCCCGAGTTTCGAGGCCGGATATCGTAGCTGTCCTGGACAATATGCCCGAGCATCAGGTTGCCAATCGCCGGAATGTCTTTGCGGTGATGCGGCGCCTATTCCGATGGGCTGTCAGTCGTGGCGATATCGAGCGCAGTCCTATGGAGGGAATGGAAGCACCACCGCCGGTAAGACCGCGGGATCGCTGGCTACAGGACGACGAGCTTCGACACATTTGGGAGGCAGCTCCCGAATGCTATCTTTGCTTCGGTCCAATTGTCCGCTTGCTCATTGCAACAGGGCAACGCCGCGAAGAGGTTTCAGGAATACATTGGCAAGAGGTTGATCGGAAAGACCGGTTCTGGACGCTACCAGGTTCACGAACAAAGAATAATGAACCAAACGCGATCCCGCTGAACGACCTTGCCGTTGCCGAACTCGATCGGCAGGCAGGTGGCGCAAACTGGCCGAAGAAAGGACGCGTTTTTGCCACGTCAAGCGGGGCAGGCTTTACCGGCTACGCCAAGGGCAAGAAGAAACTGGACGGTCTCATAGAGCAAAAACTTGGCGAGCCATTGCAATCCTGGCGGCTGCACGATCTTCGGCGCACGTTAGCGACCAACTTCCAGCGCCTCGGCGTTCGCTTCGAGGTTACAGAGGCAGTCTTGAACCATGTCAGCGGCTCAAGAGCAGGCGTTGCAGGGATCTACCAACGCCACGACTGGAAAAAGGAGAAGAGAGAAGCGCTCGATGATTGGAATGAGCATCTGGTCCAGATACTGAACGGGTCCGAACAGGCTTGAAGCATATGCTTGAGGAGCTATGCCTTGCAACTCTCAGGTCGATCCCTGTTCCGCGAGCACCGCAATCAGCCGGGAGACGTTCGCGAGGCATTGGTCATGATATCGCCTTAGAGCTTGGACGCGCTTCGACGGAGACGCCAAAGCATTGCCCTCCAGCTCCGCAAGCGCCTCCAGAGCGTTTGGCAGGACGTCAGGCTCCAGCCTTCTTACGATGTGCAATCGGTCGCTAATCAGATCGACCGTCTGTCTTAGAAATCTGTTTTCCGAACCCAAGGCAAAAATCGAAAAAACATCGCCAACGCGGTCAGCGTAGGTGTCGATCGGTGCGGCTAGATCAGCCGTGTCGATTTTCCGTGGTGCTGGATCGGCCACGCTTTCCAAGAGAAGAACATTTACTGCGAGCATGTCGCGCAACGAATGTTCGGTCAGGAGCGTGACCCGGTACCCCTCGCCAGGGGTCAGATCGACAAGACCTTCGCCGACAAGTTGATTGAGGCTGTCTCGCACAGGTGTCATGCTGACACCGAACTCGTCTGCCAATCGCATCGCTTCGAGTTTCTGGCCGATCGGCCAAGTACCCTCCATCAATGCCCTTTTCAGGCGGCGATAGGTCGGTTCCAGGACGTGTGCGGGGCTCATCTCTTGGAGCGACGAGCTTCCGCAAATTCATGGACAGCTGCAAGCTGCTCGGGCCGAAGCGCATCGGTAGCCTGCGGATAATTGGCTACCTCTTCACCGAGCAGAATGGATGGACACTGACCTTCGTAGTTCCCAAGATTCGGCCGGTGCTGCGCATAACCTGCCAATTCAGCAAGTTCGGGCGGAAAATTTCGCGCGACCTCTGGCGGATATGCCAGCCAAAGGTTCTCGTACGGCTTGAGCCAGCCGAGGCTGTAGCCGATCACAACGCCGCGTCGGACGTCTTCGGTCGAGTTTGGTCCAGCACCGTGCACGGTCGAACCAAGAAAGCAGATCGCATCACCTGGCTTGCTTGCCGCAACAATCGGATCACCGAGTTGATCGAGGCTCTCGACAGGACGTTTATGTGTCCCGGGATAGATGCGGGTCGCGCCGTTGGATGAGTTGAAGTCGGTGAGCGGCCAAATGACATTGAGCAGATATTCGTGTTCACCCTTGGCACCGGCCCACATGTCGTGATCGCAATGCGGGAACTGTTCGATCTCGCCGGGATGAATGGCTATTGCCTGGGCCACATTGAGCTGAATTCGGTCGCAAGCCTTACCGAGGACTTCGCGGGCCAGCGAAAGGATGAGAGGCTGCAGAACAAGGTCACAGGCCCAGCGTGAGCGGCGCAACAAACTACCGAAACGCTTCGTGCGAAACCCGTAGAAATCGCCGTGACCCATAGGGGTTTCGGTAAAATCCCGTTCAAGATCTGCATCGAGCGCCGCGATGCTGCTCTGAGGAAGGAGGTCCGGAATGATGCAATAGCCATCCTTCTGCAGCCGTTCGAGCCAATCGATTGATTTGATATCGCTCATGACACCACCTCCGATGCCGCCTCGGCGACCCGATAGGCACCTTTTCGATAGATACCGCCGCGAGCGAGATCGTCCGGCGTGTCGCAATCTATATCGATCTGCAGTGCGACAAGGTCCTCACCGTCAATCCTGCAGCCGCCGCCAAGTGTGCGACATTGCCAGCCGAAGCTTTCGATTTGGCGGAACCAAACTCTATTGGCCACAGCGGTGTAGCCCGACAGGCCGGTCTTTAGGGCATGGTCGGCAAGCGCGGTCACCAGTTGATCGCGTGCCGTACGGCGCTCAAACCGCGAGAGCGTGGGTTCGATGCAGAAACGCGTGATCTCGCGAAAATCGTACCGAGAGGGTATCGGACCATCACACAGACAGGGGAAAAGCTCTCCCAGAATGTGAGCGCCGTCAGTCCGCAAAAGGCGCGCTGAAGCGCGATGGCGGCCTTCTCCGTCGGTCAGCACCAAATAGCTCGCATCGGGCGTATCGAACTGGTCGATCTCGTATGCATCATCCAAAACGGGAACATTCCATTTAAGGAGATCGACGAATACCCGCTTGCGCGCCTCGAACATTGCGCGAAGTGCTGGATCCGAAGGGCAAGCTTGGAGAGAAACTGGGGAGTGTTGCATGGCGGCTACCTGGCGATTTGAAGACAGGTCGCCTTTCACCAGATCGGGGCGATCGCAGACATACCAAGAACTGGGGATGCTGCGACTTTGGGGTGCTCATAATCGTGTCATCGGACGCAGTCGCACCGGCGAGCTCGCTCTGTTCTGTTCCTCTCTTCAAATCTTAAATCAGCCAATTTACGGGCCTTGGCGACGTGAAACCTCAATTGGGCACAACGACCTTATGCCCGTAAAGCGCGTCGATGATGGGGCACTCGGGAACGTCGCCGCCGTCGCACTGAGCCGAGACATCGGCAAGCGTTCGCTCGAGCTTCTTCAGGTCAATAATTTTCTGCCGAACGCTCGCTAGATGGCCGTCAGTCAACTCTAAAACCTCACCACAGCTGTAGTCGTGAGAATCGACGAGAGTGAGCAGACTCTTGAGCTCTCCGATCGAGAAGCCGAGATCACGGCCACGCAGGATGAAACCAAGCCGCGCTTGGTCATCGCGCGAATAGAGCCTGTGCCCGCTGGCCGTGCGCTCGGGCGGCTTCAGCAGACCGATCTTTTCATAATAGCGAATGGTCTCAAGGTTGCAGCCTGACCGATTGGCCAGTTCGCCTCGCTTGATCATTTTTGATGTCGTCATATGCCGCGTGCCAATTTGTGCTTGAACCTGTAGTGACTACAGAGATTATATTGAACTCCATGGCCGATCAAACGCAAAAGACCTCCCAGAGATTGTTGGCGAGCGGTGGCGCATTAAGTGCGGTTTTTGCAGCCTCCTGCTGCATTGCTCCGCTGCTCCTGTTGAGCCTCGGCGTCAGTGGCGCGTGGATCGGCAATCTGACCGCGCTCGAACCCTATAAGTGGATTTTTATTGCCGTAGCGGTCGCTTGTCTGGGCCTTGGATTTTGGCATGTCCATTCCCGAAAAGTCGAGACTTGTGAGGACAGTACATATTGCGCGCGTCCTGAAGCGAGCCCGATCCTAAAAAGCGCCCTGTGGCTGGCAACCGCCTTGGTTGCTGCCTCGGCCACGGTCGATTGGTGGGCGCCGCATTTTTATTAGGAGTTAGACGGATGAAAAAAACAATGATTGCCGTTGCTGCCGGATTGGCCATCGCCGGAGCAGGCATTGGGGCAGCGACGCTCATGCCGCAGTCCTCGAACGAGAAAACCGCTCAAAGTGCTGAAACGCTGCAAACGGCAAGCTTCGCGGTTGAAAATATGACCTGCGCGACCTGTCCGATCACGGTGCGGCGCGCAATGGAAGGCGTTGCAGGTGTGCATGATGTGACAATCGATTACGAAGCCAAGACTGCTACAGCGCATTTCGATCCTGCCAAAACCACCATGCGCGACATCGCTACTGCTTCGACCGAGGTAGGCTATCCCGCCCAAACACAATTTAGCGGGACCGGCCTCTGATGGAATTACAATCCACGATCACGTGCCCTCAGTGCGGCCACCAGGAAATCGAAACCATGCCGACCGACGCATGCTGGTTTTTCTACGACTGCAAGGGCTGCGGAATGAAGCTGAAACCCAATGCCGGCGACTGCTGTGTCTTCTGTTCGTTCGGCACAGTGCCTTGCCCGCCAATTCAAGAAGCGCGTGCCAACGGCACAAGCGTTGAATGCTGCTGAGGTCAATGACATGAACGAACGCAGCTTCGATCTTATCGTACTCGGCGTCGGAATGGCGGCGGTGAATGCCGCGAACAAATGCGCCGCTGCGGGTTGGTCGGTCGCAGTGGTTGACGAACTTCCCTATGGCGGCACCTGCGCGCTGCGCGGCTGCGACCCCAAAAAGATGCTGCGGCGAGGCGCCGAAATCATCGATGGAGCTCGGCTGATGCAGGGCAAGGGTATTGAACCGAATGATATCGCGATCAACTGGCCTGATCTCATCGCCTTCGCTCAGAGCTTTACCGACAGAATGCCCGAGAAGATCGAGGGCGGTCTCGACAGTAACGGCGTCACCACGCTTCACGGGACGGCGCAATTTGCTGGCGAAGACACGATCGAAATCGAGGGCCAAGGGCGGTTTCAAGCCAACCATATCCTGATCGCTACTGGCGCCAAGCCCCGCCCGGTGGATGTTCCAGGTGCCGAACACCTCACCAACAGCACCGAATTCATGCGGATGGACGCCCTCCCGAAGCGTATATTGTTTATCGGCGGCGGGTTCGTCTCGTTCGAGTTCGGTCATATCGCTGCACGAGCTGGCAGCGAGGTGCAGATCATTGATCGCGGTGACAGGCCATTGAAGGCCTTTGACACAAACCTCGCTGAAAAGCTTGTAGCACGAGGCGAGGAAATTGGGGTGGGATTGCGTCGGCGTACATCGCTGAAATCGATCGCCACTGACGGCGTCGAATTCATCGTCACTGTCGAAAAGAATGGTGAAACCGAAGACTTGCACGCCGATCTGGTCGTGCACGGTGCGGGACGCGTGCCTGAAATCGATCGCCTGAACCTGAGCGCTGCCAATATCGAGGCGGGAGACAAGGGAATAGCAGTCAATGAATATTTGCAGAGCCTGTCCAACCCGAAAATCTACGCCGCAGGCGATGCGGCCAACACGCACGGGCCTCCGTTGACACCTGTCGCAGTATTCGAAGGCAAGGTCGCTGCCTCCAACATGCTCAAGGGCAATCAGACCAAGCCAGACTATCGCGGCGTGCCCAGCGCTGTGTTTACAATTCCGGAATTAACCCGCGTCGGAATGCTCGAAGAAGAAGCAGAGGAAGCCGGTCACAATATCCGCGTCGCGGAAAACGACACAGGCAATTGGTATTCCAATCTTCGCGTTGGCGAGACCTGTGCTGCCACCAGAATTATCATCGATAAAGACACCGACACTATCCTCGGCGCGCATCTGTTTGGACCCGAATACGGGGAGATTATCAATTTCTTCGGCCTTGCAATGAGGCTGTCACTGACAACTCGAGATCTGAAGAAATTGGTCGCGGCCTACCCCTCGGTTGGCTCGGATTTAGGGTCCATGCTGTAATCTGCTCGATACCAGCTGTTGATCGTCGGCTTCTGGTGAAGACGTTAGCTGCTTGCATGGTTTGGGGCGTAGAATATTCACTTTCCATCGAGCTTGATGGTCAGCAATTGACGGCCTCCGAGAGGTTCCGGCCTTAGAGCTTCTGTTTCGCCAATCATCCCGCATCGCGCCATCGGATGATATCGGAAAACCCGATCAGACCATCGAACAGCGCCGAAACGATCAAAGATTGCTTACAGTGAACCTGATAGCGTTCTCGCGCCATTTTGAGATGCTGGATTACTGTTTCGGTCGCAATCCCAAGGATCATGGCCGTCTCGGCTGAGGTCTTGCCTCGTGCGATCCACAGAAGACATTCGCGCTGCCGGTCGCTCAGGACAGGCACGGATTCGTCGGATTGAGCTGAGCCCAGTCCCAGTGCACAGCTCAGTGCGAGCGTACCGACCATTTCTGCGACCGAGAAGCGACTATGTGGCAGGTCTCGGTCGGGGCAGACCGCAAATGTACACGTTCCGCGCGCAAGACCGGGCAAATGTCGCGGGACAGTGTAGCCATCACCGATTCCGCATTCGCGCCCCACCGCCAGCATCTGGCGATCACCGCGAGTTAGCGGGATCAGTTCGCCCAGTGAGCCCCACGCAAAGCCGACAAACGACTTGTCGCAGGCTCGCCGGACCGGATCCTGTCCGGCCAGATCGAACCCGACATACACCTTGGCCCATTCGTCGGGATAATCATGCAGGAGCAAACCGGGAGCGTCGCGCGATCCTGAACGAAGCTCGAGGCTCAAGGCGAAGTGATCGAAGCCAAGCCGCCGAGAGACTTGCTTCAGCGCCTGGTCGAGTTCCCCGTCTGACTGGACATTGACCAGTTCGGATGCGAATTCCTCCGCGAAATAAGCCTGCATAGCCCTGCCCGTCCGATCGGCAGGGCGCTATCCAACACGCCGCCGTCCGATCGCCTGCTGGTGGCCAGTCCCGGCGCTTCCATTGCACCGGTTCCGGCTGCTGCAGTTGCGCCCCCGAAGGTCGGGTTCCTTGCGGCGTCGGTCGCGAGATGCAGATCGCGCCACAAGGAGAGGCATAACGACTTCAGCGAATTTGGGAAGTCTTTGCAAGGACGTAGGCCTGATAGTCGTCTGGCCTGTGACTGGTAGGCCAGCCGGGCGAATACGATTTCGACGCCAGTTAATTCGCACAACGCTTGCCCCGTGAGGGATTGAGCAATTCACGATAACCCTCAGCCGCCATGCGATGCGCTTCGGCGACGAGGCGCTGTGTCTGCCGGCGATGCGATGATGTTTTCCAGTCGATCGCGCGGCCCGCTTTGAGGCCTGGATAGATCAGTGCCTTGGCGAGCTCTTGCAATGTCACCTGCTTGGGTGAAGCGTCTTCGAGCAGATCGAGAATGGCAAGCAGGATGCTCAGCCTGTAGCGTTTGTAAGCAGATGGCTTGAGGAGCCGATGGTGCGCCTTTGTCGCCGCGCCCTCTTTCGACCGGTGGAATTCACTGAGAGCTGCTACGCGGACACCAAGATCGGCATCGTCGGGGACGACATAGCCATCAATGCCGGGAGATGGCTCGCGCGCCAACAGGACGCGGTGACGATTTCGCGTATCGGAAACCACCATGTGCTGTCCGGCATCGTTCTCGTGCTGGGCAATCACCTTGCACTCAGCCAATGTGCCTCTGATTCCGGCAAGGTCCCGGGCGCCGCCAGCCACGATAACGACGCTTGCGTTCGCATCGCTTCTCCAGATCGCCGGGCTGTCTGCGGCCGAAACACTCGGATCGAACGGGAAATTCTAGGCCCCATGACCGAGCCATTCGCTGCGCGGCGGATGGTTTCTTGTCGCCGGTATCGCGCACATGAAGTCCGGCATATTGATCCTTGTAGGCCGGATTGCGTCGCAGGAATTCCTGCGCGAAGTCCGAAAAATCGAAGTCGCCTGTACCAGTATCGTCGGCGGATGATTGAGCCATAGAGCACCTCCTTTCGGCTCGGATGGCTAGCGCCGCGGGATAACAGCGGACATTCCAAGCATGCGGAGGAGCCCTCCCCAGTAGTGGGCATGTGAGCGCCCTATATCGGCGCGACCGCAGTGCCGAGCGCCTATCATGCTGCCTCGAAAATGGAGGCACTTGCCCCTTGCAAGCTGCTTTTGTCTTGGGCACATTCGACCCGCGCGGTTCGAAACTCTGGCACCGACCGCGTGGATATTTCCGCCAGCCATCATGCACGCCGGTCCGCTCAAGGCCCGGCGGCCCAACCGGTCAAGGGACGTCGATACGTCCTGAACGGCGGCACAGTACTGGATCCCGCACTCGGCTTGCAATGACGAGCGCCGATTGCGGTTGCCTCCCAGCCCATTGCATGAACCAGCTTTCTGCCGACACCCGGCGAGACGATCATCGACTATCGAACTCTGTGGCGCGATATCCGGCACCACATGTTCGGGTTAGCTCGCCCTGCCCGCTCGACACCCTGTACCGCCGAGAGAGCGCATGCCTGCTTGCCTATTTTTCGCGCCGCGTCGGTAATGAGCGAGCCCGCGATCTGGTGCAGGACGTTTTCGTGCGCGCAGCGACCAGCCCGCAATTGACAGATCTCCGGAACCCGGCAGGGTTTCTGTTCCGGATCGCTCGCAACCTGCTGGTCGATGAAGCCCGCAGACAGAAATGCCGTATCAAGACGGTGCCACTGGTCGAAAACACCGATGCGCCGTGCTGCGCCAAGCAGGAAGACAGAATTGAGGTGGAAGAGACGACCGGGCGCTTCGAGACCGCGTTGGAGCAGTTGCCCGAGAAAACGGCGGGCATCTTCAGGATGAACCGCTTCGAGAAAAAATCCTACCGTCAGATCCACCAAGAGCTGGGCATCGCGCTGCCGACAGTCGATTATCACATGATGAAAGCGCTCGCGCATCTTCGCACGGTTTTCGCTGATCGGGCCTGAATGAGCGCGACAGATCTACCGCGCAAAGATCAGGCCTTGCAAATTTAATTTCATTTGAAACTAAGGTGCTCGTGAATGCCTGCGTCATTCCCTGTGGCGACATAATCGCAACAGATCAGGGAGATGACAATGCAATCGACAATCCGGACCATTACGGCGCTCTTGGCAGGAACCGCCCTGACAGGCTTTTCTTCGCCGCTTCTCGCCCAATCCGCAGGGCCGCCCCAGAGGGAAGTCGATGAAGTGCAGGACGATCGCCCGGATGTCGCCAGCGGGGACAACGCGATCGTCGTTACAGGAACGCGGATCCGGGGCGCCCGGATCATTGGCGATACAATTTCGCTCGACCGCGAGGCGATCGTCGAAGCGGGCCAGATCGATCTGGGCGAAGCGATCCGGACACTTCCGCAGAACTTTTCCGGCGGGCAAAATCCAGGTATTGGATCAGGCGCAGGGTTCGCCAACAGCAACGTAAACTCGGCCTCAAGCGCAAATCTGCGCGGTCTCGGACCAGATGCGACGCTGACACTCCTCAACGGCCACCGGCTACCCTATGATTCCGCTTTTGCAGGGGTCGACATTTCATCCATCCCGCTCGCGGCGGTCGACCGGATCGAAGTCGTTCCGGACGGAGCCTCGGCCCTCTACGGTTCAGATGCCGTCGCGGGCGTGGTCAATGTAATCCTTCGCCGCGATTTTGAAGGCATCACGACATCCGCGCAGATCGGCGCAAGCACAGATGGCGGCAATTTCCGCCAGCAGGCCGATATAGTGGCGGGCACGCGCTGGAGCGGGGGCGGGTTCTTCGTCGCTTACGATTTTGCAAACAATTCGGCGATCGAGGCTGGCCAGCGCTCCTATGCAAGCTCGCTTGATCCGGAGACCACGCTCTTCCCCTCGCAGCAACGCCATGCCGTTACGCTTTCGGGGCATCATGAACTCGCGCCAGGCCTCGAGGCCAGTATCGACGCGCTTTATTCAAGCCGAAGCTCAACGCTCGTGGCCGCATCATCGGCATTTCGATCGGAAGCCGACCCCGAGGTGGAATCCTATACGCTCGCCCCGTCACTGAAATTCGACGTCGCAGGAGACTGGCAGGCAACAGTGCTGGGAGTGTTTGGGCGCGACCGGACGCACTACCGGACCGCCTTCGCGCTGCAGGATGGATCTTCGAGCGTAACCGAGGGATGTTTTTGCAACGAGGTCTTCTCACTCGAAGCGGGTTTGGAGGGTCCGCTGTTCACGCTCCCCGGAGGCGAGGCGCGTCTCGCTGTCGGTGCGGGTCTGCGAAACAACACGCTCGATTTCAGCCGCAGCGAAGCGGGAAATTTACTGATCGCTTTCGACAAGACGCAGCGCGCGCGTTTTGCCTATGGCGAACTCTTCTTGCCGGTCGTTTCGCCGCGCAATGCAATCGATGGAGTCGCCGAACTGACCCTTTCGGCGGCGGCGCGTCACGAAGATTATCCAGGCCTCGATCAACAGACAACGCCGCGCTTTGGCTTAAGCTACGCACCGGTCGAAGGGCTGACTTTGCGCGGCAGCTGGGCGCGCTCGTTCAAGGCTCCGACCCTCTTTCAGCGTTTCATACCCTACCAGACCATTCTGCTGCCAGCGGCCGTATTCGGCGCCGGAACGGGGTCCGACACGGTGTTTTTCACAAGCGGCGGCAATCCGGACGTGACATCGGAACGCGCGCGCAGCTGGACCGCGGGTGTGGAACTGCAGCCGGTCGCCATTCCCGAACTGACGTTTTCGGCCACCTGGTACGACATTCGCTATCAAGACCGGGTGGTGCGACCGATTGCGGGCTCGATTGCGGCTGCTTTCCGCGACCCGGGGTTTGCAAACCTGATCGATTTCTCTCCCGATCCGACAACTTTATCCGAGCTCATTGCTGGATCGCTTTTCGGTCTCGAAAACTTCTCGGGCTCCCCCTACGATCCCGCCAATGTTGCCGCCTTTGTCGACAACCGGAACAGAAACGTTGCGGTTTGGGCCATCGAAGGCGTGGATGCGAGGATCGCCTGGAACCAGAACCTGGGCGACGAACAGTCACTTTCCTTCGATCTCTCGGGCAGTTTTCTCGATAGCCAGCAACAGGTCACGCCCGATCTGCCCGAGGTTCAGCTCGCCGGAACGGTTTTCAATCCACCACGCTACCGTGCGCGAGGTACGGCACGCTATCAGTCTGGCGGGTTCGCGGCCAATATCGCCGCCAACTATATCGGCGCGCTGCGCGACCGCCGCTTCGAGGAAGAGCGCCGCCTTTCGCCCAGCGCCACGGTCGATCTCGGCCTGAGCTATGAAATTGTTCGCGGTGAGGGCCGCGAACCAGGCCTCGAAATCTCGCTCACGATCCAGAACCTGTTCGACGACGAACCCGAAACGCTCGGCCAGACTGGGCCGACCGACACACCCTATGATTCAACCAATTATTCGCCGATCGGGCGGTTCGTCACCTTCGGCATCCGGAGGCACTGGTGACAATCATACTGCTTGCCGCCGCTCTTTCGCAGACTATCGTGCCGACGGCATATATCGATCCTGGCGACCAGGACCCGTGTGCTTTGTTCGATGAAACGCCGAGCAGCGCGCAAGCGCAAAGATCGGCATTCACGCTCGACGACCAGGTCCGGATTGCGGACATCGGCAGGACAGCTCCGACCGGCGCGCCTTCGGCGTTCGAAATCTCGCCCGATGGCGAACGGATCGCTTTTGTTGTGAAGCGCGCAAACCCGCAAGCCAATGCGTATTGCCTGAGGCTCATGGTGACCACGATGGATGGAAGCGAGACTGAAACCGAAATCGACAGGGGCGGTGAGTTTATCCGGGATGACTTTCCGCTCCGCGATTTTCCGACGATCATGGGTGGATGGGACAGGCCCAATGCGCCCCGCTGGTCTCCTGACGGCGCACGCATCGGCTATCTCAAGCGCATCGATGGTTCGACGCAGGTTTGGATTGCCGATCCAGCAGGCGGAAATCCAACGCATCGGGCAACGGCCATGCCCGACGATGTCGACCGCTTTGCCTGGACGGCTGACGGCAATGGCCTCATCGTGCAAACACGTCCGGGCATTCGCCAGCAGGCAGAAGCGATTGCGCAAGAGGCTGCGCGAGGCTTCCTGTTTGACGATCGCTTCTCCCCGCAATTTGCCGACCGCCCGATCCCGACTGGTGAGATTGCCCCGGAATATGTCTTCGTGGCCCTCGGCGATGGCAGCGTCCGTCCGGCGACAGCCAGCGAGGCCGAGCTTCTCGTTGCCCACCGGCCTGCCACTCTGCCTGCGCAAGCACGCGAATATGCCGCAGGGCCGGATGGATATGCGGCGTGGCTTGAACCCAAGCATCCCGACCGGCTGATAAGTCCATCGCGCATCGCAGTGATGCAGCCCGGCGGCAGCCGGATCTCCTGCGATGCGGAGGCGTGCGAAGGGATCCGCCAACTGTGGTGGACAACCGCAGGCCAGACATTGCTTGCCCTCCAGGGAACGGGCTGGGCGAACAGCCAGATGGCGATCCTGCGCTGGGATATGGAGGAGGGCCAGCCCCGTTCGCTGCTGACAACCGATGACGTTCTGATCGGGTGCAGCCCTTTTGCAAACGAACTGATCTGCGCGCGCGAAGGGGCTGCGAGGCCCCGGCGCATCGTTGCCATCGATATCCGAACGGGCGCCGAGCGGGTGGTCTACGATCCCAACCCAGACCTGGCGAACGCAGTTTTCGGAACCGTACAGCGGCTCCGGTTTCGCAATGCATATGGTTCGGAAAGCTTCGCCGATCTTGTTCTGCCGCCCGATCACAGACCGGGGCAGCAACACCCATTGGTGGTCGTGCAATACACCAGTGACGGCTTCCTGCGCGGCGGGACCGGCGACGAAGTGCCGATCCACCCGCTGGCAAACCGCGGCTTTGCTGTGCTCAGTTTTGATCGCCCGACCTTCTCGGCTGCAGCGCTCACCGCAACGAGTGAAGAGGAGCTTGTCCGCGCCAACCGCGCCGACTGGATCGACCGCCGCAGAGTGCAGTCGTCCCTGGAGATCGCGCTCGAGCTCGCCATCGAAACGGGTGCGGTCGATGCCGGGAGGATGGGCATCAGCGGATTCAGCGACGGCGGATCAACAGTGCAGTGGGCTCTTATCAACTCCGACCTGTTCCAAGTGGCCTCTATGGGCTCATGCTGCGAAGATATGTATTCCTATCCGACGGCAGCCGGGCCCCGGTTTACAGACTTCGTTCGCGCGATGGGCTACCGCCACTTCGAGGCCGGGACCGAAGAATTCTGGAGACCCATGTCGCTCATCCTCAATGTCGACACGGTAGATGTGCCGATCCTCATCCAGACTGGCGACAGCGAATATGAAGGCGGCCTCGATGTGATAGAAACCTATTCGCATCGCGGGCGGGCCATCGAACTCTACGTGCTGGAGAACGAAACGCATGTGAAATGGCAGCCCGCCCACCGGCAGGCGATCTACGAGCGATCGACCGAATGGTTCGAATTCTGGCTGATGGATCGTATCAACTGCGATCCGGCACGGGTGCAGCAATACCGGCGGTGGAGCGAGATGGAAGGCGCCCCCTCTTCCGAAGAGTTGAAATGTTTCGACGGGCAATCCTTATTGCCATGACCGGGTCCAGGTTTCGGCCTCGGCCAGATCCAGAAGCCGGTAGATGGTCGATCCATCGAGCGACGTATCGAGTTCAAATGCGGCTTCAACACTTGCGCGGTCGAGCAATCCATTCCGTGCAATCAGGCCATCGAGCAACAATTCGCGAAGGGCGCTTCGATGGTGGTGGAACGCGAGGCGGATGAAGCTGTCTGGTCCTGATTTGGAGGTGCGTGCCAACAGGCTCGGCGGAAGGTCAGCGGCAAAAGCGTCGCGCGCGAGCGCACGATTGCGACCGCCTTTGGCCCAAAGCCATGTGGGGATGCTCAGGCACAATTCGAGCAAAGGCTGGCTCATCAGTGGTGAGAAGCGTTCAGGCCCGATGCCAAGCCCGTGAACATGGTGCTGGGCGCGCATAATCAGGGCAAGATGATCGTGTTTCCCCCCATGGCGCCCCACATCGATATCGACCCAGGGTGTTACGGGGTCCAGCGGCTCATCCGATGCAAGATGATCGGCAAGCAAACGCCGGTCGCAAGGCCATTCGCCGCATGGGCGGCGCACCAAACGCTTTAGCGTCGCCTTGACCATGGCAGGCAAATCGCAGCCGGTAACCCGGCACATGTCCAGAATGGTTGCGACCGCACCGCGTCCGGGTCCCTCAACACGCAAGTGGTCGACGACCGGCGCCGCTGAATGAAGAAAGCAGAACAGATTGTCGCCGGCATTGCCATCGAAGACGATCTGCGCTCCGAGGTCACCTGCGGCATCGGCGAGCAGCGCATCGATGGTCGACAGAAACGATCTGCGGCTCGGACGCGGAAGACCGGCCGAGGCGCTGATTTGGGGATCGAAACGCGCAGGATCGTAAATCCGCTCGGCATATTCTGCACCCAGGTGCTCCGCCAGAAGGCGAGCATAGTCCCGCTCGTCGCCGCTTCTGTCCGCTGTCGCGAGCGTGACGCAGGAAAACGGTTTTTGCGCCCTCGCAAGCGCGGCGCAGACGAGGGAAGAGTCGACGCCGCCCGACACCGCCACTGCTACGGGCCCAAGCTCGTCGACCCATGCGCCCATGACACGGATCGCCATTTCACGAAGGTGTGATCTCGCTTCATCATAGGAGAGCGATAGTCTGCCCGGCAGGAACTGCTGCGCGCGCCAGATTGGGAATTCTTCGGAATCGCAAGCAGCCGGATAGGTCAAGGCACCGGGCCGAAGCTCGTCGACACCGACGAGGCAGGTTTGTCTCGCGCGCAATTCGGAACACATCGAAAAGCGAGCCAGAGAATCCCAAGATATACTCATCCTCTTGCCGCAGGCCTGCTCGAAAAGTTTCGGATCAGAGGTGAGCACCACATGGGTTGTTGTCACCAGGCGGTAGATCGGAACCAGTCCGGAAGGATCCGGCAGTACAGCCAAATCGCTACGGTCCTGATCGGGCAGAATTGCGATATAGGCACCCCAGAAGTTCGCGGCGAGTTTGGCGGCGAGGCATTTCGCAGAGCGAGCACCCACCTCTGGCAACTGAGAAACGCGATGCGCGGTGTCCCGGGAGAAGAGCGTGCCGATCACACATCCGGCAGAGCTAAGATCCGCGACACGCGTGTCTCTCGCTGTCCAGAGCCGCGGGATATCGCCGCACAGATCCTTCAGGCTTGGCATCGTCTGCAGCCGAGCAGACGCCCCCGATCTGAGGCGCGGCAATGCGAGAGCAAAGCGCAGTGTGGTCATACAACCAGTATCGGCGTGTACCGCAGCACTTCCTCGGCAGTGTCGTTGAGCACGGCCTCGCCGTGCTGGACCCAGCAATGAGCGCCGAACGGATCGCTTCTGACGCCTATAACAATATGGGCGTGGATACCGCGCCGGGCCAGCCGCAGAGATAGCGCAATCGAGCGCGGCAAGCAGCGATCTGCTGCACTGCGCAGGAGCCGGGCGTGTTCAAAGGCGCGAAGCTCAATAGCCCGCTCGGTCTCACTTGTATCACTGGTCACCAGCGGACCTTTCGGGCGTTTCAGCTCCAGCAGGACTTCGCGGAAAGAACGCGTTGCAATTCGGCGCTCGATCCGGCGCTGGGTCCAGATTGCCGCTGAAACGCGGGCCAGCCGGAAGGGGCCCTCATGGATCTCGGGCGAAACAATACGCGGTCTGGTCCATTCAGGTGGGCGCGGGAAAGCGGTTGGTTGATACCAGTCTTGGCCCTTAACCTGGGCGCGAAAAGCCTCCTCGCGAGGCGCTGGCAGCTGAAAGTAGCGATCCTCGGCAATATCGAGAAAAACGAACCTGCCGCTGCATTCGGCCCAGGCGATATCGCTGCTGCTGAACTCGGTCACGGCAGTAGGATTGCAGCGAAGGGGCGCGGTCCTGCTAGAACGCGCGCCCCCGCGAGGCTCACTCTTCGGCGAGGCCGGTCGCATAGGACAGTCGGCCGCTGCTCACATCGATATCGAACAGGGCGTTGCCCTTGGTCTCCACCGAGGCCTTTCCGAGGTCAATGACCTCATTCTCATTATGTTCGAAATCCTTCATCACTTACTCCTCTTTCTGGATTCACGACTCATTGTGTCGCAACCCCAAGACTGAAGCTGAGCAAGGAAAACGGCCAACTTATAATGCCATTATAAATCAGCCCGCAAATTGCGGATGTGACCGGGCGATGAAAACGCCCGTTGGCAGGCGCATCGATACCTTTAGCGTGCAGCCTGGACATACGCATCGACACCCGGTCGCGAATAACAGTGGCTCGCGGGTCTTTGATAAATCGTCAAGGTTGGAAGAAAATAGTCAGCAATACCTACTTTTCGGGACTCAAAGCAGTCGGTCGTCTTCCGCCTGATGCAGTACTTTTTGCCCGGCGCCGCGCTTTGGCGAATTCGCCAATGTAGATAATGAAGGCGAGTGGGCATTCCGATTCACAATATGGCCAGCTAGTTGTCGGTAGTCTCGAAGAGATCACGAGGCCAGCGCCGACGAGGGCTCCGATGTCGCGAATCGCCAGTGCCCTCGCAGGATCGGCGGTGGGACGGGTTGGTACGCGTCTGGCGAATATCTAGCCGTCCGAGACGACCTGTTCTCCAGCGTAAAAACGGTGGTCACCCGGTGGTCACCTGCCGTAAAAATCGCTAGTCAGCTTCAAGAACGGTTCTTTAAGCCGTTGAATTGACTACGAAAAATGGAGCGGGCGAGGCGATTCGAACGCCCGACCCCAACCTTGGCAAGGTTGTGCTCTACCCCTGAGCTACGCCCGCTCACTGGCGCTACCGGAACCCGTAGGCCCGGTGGGGAGGCGGCCAACTAGCAGCGGTCCCTGAGTCCCGCAAGCCGAAAATTGCAGAATTTTTGCGGCTCTTGCGGGTGGACCGGCGCTCCTTCACATTGGCGTGCGAATGCCCACATGGGGCAGACGCGATTTTCGAACGAAAGGTGGATTTACGTGGCGAGCATGGGTCTGAGCATGGATGAACAGAAAGCGGTCGAACGCTTCAAGACCGAGGTCGTCGAACCGTCGATGTCGCAGCTGGTCATCCTCGATTTCCATGCCGAATGGTGCGGCCCGTGCAAGGCGCTGGCGCCGATGCTCGAAAAGGTCGCGGCGGAATATGCCGACAAGGGCGTGATCCTCAGGAAGGTCGATGTCGACGAGGAAAAGTTCATCGCCGCGCAGTTCCAGGTCCAATCGATCCCCACCGTCTATGCGCTGTTCCAGGGGCAGCCGGTCGCCGACCTGACCAATGCGCGTAGCGAATCGCAGATGAAGCAGACGCTCGACCAGATCCTTGCGCAGCTGCCGATCCAGGCGGGCGGGGAGCAGGGCGCCGCCGCCGGACAGCCGCAGCAGGATGTCTCGCAATTCGTGACCATGGCCGAAGACGTGCTGGCCGAAGGCGATGCCGAACGCGCCGCGGGCATTTTCGCGCAGGTCGTGCAGATGGCGCCCGACAATGCCGCCGCGCATGCCGGACTGGTCCGCGCGCTGGTGCAGGCCGGGCATGTCGAACAGGCACAGGCTGCGCTGGCGGCTGCCGAAGCCGATCCGGCGCTGGCCGCCGATCCACAGGTCGAGCAGGCCAAGACCGCGCTCGAACTGGCCGGCAACCGCGTCGACGACAGCGAACTGGCAGCGCTGAAGGACAAGGCCGCCGGCGGCGACATGCAGGCGCGCTATGAATATGCCGAGGCGGCCTTTGCGGCGGGCGAC
The DNA here is from genome assembly GCF_024171405.1 of Qipengyuania citrea. Lineage (GTDB taxonomy): Bacteria > Pseudomonadota > Alphaproteobacteria > Sphingomonadales > Sphingomonadaceae > Qipengyuania > Qipengyuania profunda. The sequence goes on along the minus strand of NZ_JALJZT010000002.1, from coordinate 2,242,019 downwards.
CGCGATGCTGCAGCCGACGAGCTGCTGGGCATGTTCGAAACCGATCGCGAGTGGAACGAGAGCGCGGCCAAGGCCAAGCTGCTGCAGATCTTCGAAGCGGTCGGACTGGAAGACCCGTGGGTGGTGAACACGCGCCGCCGCCTCTCCAAGCTCCTCTTCGGGTAAGCTGCAGCTTGAGCGTCCGTCTCTCCATATTCCCCCTCCCCGGTGCGATCCTGTTTCCCGGCCTGCAGTTGCCGCTGCATGTCTTCGAACCGCGCTATCGCGACCTTGTCGGGCATGCGCTGGCCAAGGACCGCCTGATTGGGATCATCCAGCCGCAGCAGTCGAAGGACGGTGCCCCGCTCTACGAGATCGGCTGCGTGGGACGGATCGCGGATGTCGAGGCGCTCGAAGACGGGCGCTACAACATCGTCCTCGACGGCGAATCGCGATTTCGCGTGTTGCGCGAAATCGATGTCGCAACCGCATTCCGCCAGGTCGAGGCCGAGCTGATCGAGGAGTCCGAGGACGAGGTGCTTTCGAGCGTCGAGCGGGCCGGCTTCGAATTCGAGGCGCGCCGCTTTGCCGACATGCAGGGCTATTCGGTCGATTGGGACTCGGTCGCACGGCTCGACGACGAAACGCTGATCAATGGCGTGGCGCAGATCGCCCCGTTCGACCCGGCCTCGAAACAGGCCCTGCTCGAAGTGCCCGACCTCAAGCAGCGATGCGAATTGATGATCCAGCTGATGCAGTTCTTTGCGCTGCGCGACGACGGCGACGAAATCGTTACCTTGCAGTAGGCGCCGCCGGCGGGTGAAACCGGCGCCGGGCCGCGTCACCCGACGAAAGTGCCCTTCAGCCCGTCGAGCACATATTGCGTCGCGAGCGCGGCGAGCAGCACGCCCAGCAACCGCGTGATCACCGCCTCGACCCGGTCGCCCAGCACGCGGATCAGCGGACCTGCGGCAATCAGCGCCGCGGCGGTCAGAGCGAGCACGGCCAGCATCGCGCCGAGAACGACCAGCGTTTCCTCGGTCCCGCGCGCTTCATTGGTCAGCAGCATGATCGCGGCGATCGCGCCGGGACCCGCCAGCATCGGCATCGCCATGGGGAACACCGAGACATCCTCGACTTCAGGTGTCGCAGCGACCTTCTCGGCCCGGTCCTCGCGCCGCTGGGTGCGCTTCTCGAACACCATTTCCAGCGCGATAAGGAACAGCATGATGCCGCCCGCGATGCGGAAGCTGTCGAGCTCGATATGCAGCGCGTCGAGCAGATCCTCGCCGAACAGCGCGAAGCCGATGAGGATGATGCCCGCGATGACCACTGCGCGGATCGCCATGCTGCGGCGCTCGGCAGGGGCCGCGCCCTTGGTCAGCCCGGCATAGATCGGGGCGCAGCCGGGCGGGTCGATAACGACGAACAATGTTATGAAAGCCGAAAAGAACAGCGCGGTCATGCTAATCCTCCGAAGGTGCGATTACGCTGCCTGTCATGGCGTCGACCATCATGCCGTCGCGGTGCAGCATCAGTTTCCAGTTGCGCGACAGATCGGGCGACACGACGAAGGTCAGGAACAGGCTGCTGTCCGCGCTGACCTGGTCGAAATAGGTACCGCCTGTCACCGGACGCGATTGTTCGGCCTGTTCGCGCAGTTCGGCGGCGAGCCCGCGAGCGGGGCAGTCGGCGACATCGGTGCGCACGAATTCGGGGGCTTCGAGCGGTGTCTCGAGGCTATCGCCCTGATCGAGCGTCCAGCGGTATTCGCCATCGCGGCGGCGTTGCCACACGGTGGTGAAATAGCCGTTCGAGCCATCGGGCCGCTGCCAGGCACCGCGCGTCACCGCCAGCGAGCCGTCGCAGCTCGACCAGACGTGATGCGGCTGCCAGCGCACGGCCTGCGCGGGATCCGCGCGGCCCTTCAGCCAGTCGCGCGCGATGACCGGTTCGGGGACGAACATCACGCCGTCATCGGCGGCATATTCGCGAAAGGCGGTCCACTGCCCTTCGTCCTGCGCCATGCGCGCGAAGCCGAGCTCGGCGGCGACCACTTTCGAAGGATTGGCGGTCGGCTTGAGCATTCGCACATAGCGGTCGCGCGGGTTCGGCCCGGTGGAGCAGGCGGTCAGCGCCAGCGCCAGCAGGGCGATCGCCAGTCTCACAGCGCGCCTTCGGGCAGGTCGAGACCGGCGTTGCGATAGGCCGCAACCAGCGTGTTGCGCAGCAGCACCGCGATCGTCATCGGTCCGACGCCGCCGGGGACCGGCGTGATCGCCGCAGCGACGCCTTGCGCCCCGCTATAGTCGACATCACCGACCAACCGGCCCTTGTCCGCGCCCGGTTCGGGCGGCAGGCGGTTGATACCGACATCGATCACCGTCGCTTGCGGCTTGAGCCATTCGGCCTTGACCATTTCGGCCCGGCCCACCGCCGCAACCACGATATCCGCGCGCCGGACGACGCCGGGCAGATCCTTGGTGCGGCTATGCGCGATGGTGACCGTGGCATTGGCATCGAGCAGCAGCTGCGCCATCGGCTTGCCGACGATGTTCGAGCGGCCGATCACCACCGCTTCGAGGCCCGACAGATCGCCCAGCCGGTCGGTCAGCAGCATCATGCAGCCCAGCGGCGTGCAGGGCACGAAGCCGCTCTGACCCACGGCCAGCCGCCCGGCATTGGTTACGTGGAAGCCGTCGACATCCTTGTCGGGGCTGATCGCGGCGATCACCGCCTGTTCGTCGAGATGATCGGGCAGCGGCAGCTGGACGAGGATACCGTCGACCGCCGGATCGGCGTTCAATTGCGCGACCAGCGCGAGCAGGTCCGCCTCCGCCGTATCGGCGGGCAAGCGGTGCTCGAAGCTTTCCATGTGTGCGGCCACGGTCGCCTTGTGCTTGCTGCGCACATAGACCTGGCTCGCCGCGTCCTCGCCCACCAGCACCACCGCGAGACCGGCCTTGCGGCCCGCCGCCTCGGCGAATTTCGCGGCCTGCTGGCCAACGCGCTCGCGCAGCTTGGCGGCGAATGCCTTCCCGTCGATGACCTGCGCCGGCATCAGCCGTAGATCACATTGCCGAGAACGATGAGGACGATGTTGAGCAGGATGATCAGCACCAGGGGGGAGAAGTCGATCTGGCCCGTATTGGGCAGGAGGTTGCGGATCGGACGCAGGACCGGTTCGAGGAAGCGGTTGATGGCCATGTAGAAGCCAGCGAGGAACTCGTTCGACCGGTTCACCACGTTGAAGGCAAACAGCAGCCCGATGATGAACTGGATGATGATCAGCATCACCAGTACGTTGGTGAGCATGGCGATGATCTGGTAGATAGTGCTGAGCGCCTGCATGTGATCGAGCGTTCCCTTGAAGCTGCCGTGTCGCGCGTCCTACAAGCGCGACACGCCCCGCGCTACCCCCATCCGACGGGTTAGACCCCGCGGCTGACCAGCGTACCCGCGCCGCGGGCGGTGAAGAATTCGAGCAGCATCGCATGCGGCACGCGCCCGTCGAGCACCACCGCCGCCTCGCAGCCCGATTCCACCGCCTGGACGCAGGTTTCGAGCTTGGGGATCATCCCGCCCGAGATCGTCCCGTCATCGCGCAGCCGGTGGATGTCGGCGGGCGTCAGATCGGTGAGCAGCTCGCCCTGCTTGTTCAGCACGCCCGGAACATCGGTCAGCAGCAGCAGCCGCGCCGCGCCCAGCGCCGCCGCCAGCGCGCCCGCCATGGTGTCGGCGTTGATATTGTAGGTATGGCCGTCCTCGCCCACGCCGATCGGTGCGACCACCGGGATCATCCCCGCACCGGTCGCGGTTTCGAGGATCGCCGTATCGACCCTGGCCGGTTCGCCGACGAAGCCGAGATCGAGCACTTTCTCGATATTGCTGTCGGGGTCCTTGCGCGTGCGCTGCAGCTTGGTCGCGGTGACCAGCCCGCCATCCTTGCCCGAGATCCCGATCGCCTTGCCCCCGGCGCGCGCGATCGAGCCGACGATCGCCTTGTTGATCGCGCCCGACAGGACCATTTCGGCGATCTCGGCGGTCTGCTTGTCGGTGACCCGCAGCCCATCGACGAAGGTCGTCTCGACGCCGAGCTTTTCGAGCATCGCGCCGATCTGCGGACCGCCGCCGTGGACCACCACCGGATTGATGCCGACCGCTTTCAGCAGCACCACATCCTCGGCGAACTCGCGCGCCGCGCGTTCGTCGCCCATGGCATTGCCGCCATATTTGACCACGAAGCTGCGGCCCGCATAGCGCTGGAAATAGGGCAGCGCCTCGATCAGCGTTTCGGCCTTGGCGTGGATATCGCGTGTCTCGTTCATCGGCGGCGAAATAGCGGCGGCGGGGCCGCGAGGCAAAGAAATTGGAAGAGGGGCGGCGATGGCTGGGCTTCATGAACCGCAGATAAACCCGCGATAAACGGGTGATGAACCGGCTCGCCCCGCCAATCGCAGGGCACATTTCGGCGCAATTGCGGGAGCCGGATCGCCGCCCCCGCCGTATCCCGGGTCCCAAGAACGAAAACGGGAAACGCAGATATGACCAAGCTTACCGCACTAGCCGCCGCCCTGCTTGCCACCACCGGCGCCACCGCCGCGAGCGCGCAGCTTGCCGGACCGGTCACCGGCGCCGTCGATGCGACCGCCAATGCCCGCGTCGATGCACAGCCGACGCTCGACCGCGCCCAGCGCACGACCGACAGCGTGACCGATCGGGCCGAGACCGCCGCAACGCGGGCCCGCACGCGGACCGAGGCAGCGACCGACGCCGCTCAGGACCGCCTCGAAGACACGGCCGAGCAAACGCAGCAGGCCGCCGATCTCGAAACGCAGGTCGATGGCAGCGCCAATGCCGATGCTTCGGCACCCGGTGTCGACGCCACGGTAGATGCCGAGGCGGAGACCACGGTGGATACCCAGCCCGAGCGCTGAGGATAAACCAGACGATCGGCCGCGGCGGGCGATCCCTCCTCTTCCCGCACAGCGGCCGCATCGGGGGCGGCGGGTCAATCCCGTCGCCCCTTTTTGCGCGGGCATGCGGCGCGAGCGCGAAATTCATCGGGCTTTGCGTTGGCTGGCCCAGCCCCTAGGCTGGCGCGATGCATATCGCCCGATTTCTCCTGCCGCTCGCGGCTCTCGCCCTTACCGCCTGTGCGCCCGCGCCCGGCCCCGCCGCTGGCACCCTTGCCCACCCGCAGGAGGCATTCTGGCAGGCGTTGTCGAGCCATTGCGGCAAGGCCTATGCGGGCGGGCTCGCCAGCACGGATGCGCGCGATGCCGATTGGGCGGGCAAGCGCATGGTCGCGCATTGGGCCGAGTGCGAGGAGACCCGCGTGGCGATCGCCTTCCATGTCGAGGAAGCGCCCCCGTCCTCAGGCAGCGAAGCGGTAGAACAAGAACCATCCTGGAACCGTAGCCGCACATGGATCGTGACCCGCGAAGGCACCGGCGCAGACACGCGGTTCACGCTCAAGCACGACCACCGTCATGCCGATGGCGAGGCCGATGCAGTGACCTTTTATGGCGGGACCACTGCCGACGCAGGCAGCGCGAGCGCGCAGGACTTCCCCGTGGACGCCGAAAGCGTGACGCTGTTCACCCGTGAAGGGCTTGGCGCGTCGCTGACCAATGTCTGGCGGATCGAAGTCACACCGCGCGGCAGCGCCAACGCACGCTTCGCCTACCAGCTCACGCGCCGCAACGACCCGACCCGGGTGTTCCGCGTCGAAATCGATGCCAACGCGCGGGTGGAACCGCCACCCGCTGCGTGGGGCTGGTGACAGGAGCGCCTTGCGACACCGCGTAGGCGTTAATCCTCTGCCGCCGCGGCTTCGCCCCGGACGGGGACCCGGTAAGCGTGGAAGACCTGCTTCACACCGCCGATGACCAGTGGGCCGGATGCGATGAAGTCGCTGTCTTCCGGCGGCACGGACGCTTCCGGGAGAACCACGATCGAACTGGCAGGCATGACGAGCCGGCGAGCATACACACCGTAATTGTCCGTCTCGTCGGTCCCGATATCGGTCAGGATCAGCGAAAGCTCGCGCGCGCGCAATTCATGGCCAATGTCCTCGGCGTTCTGTCCCGCCAGTTTATGGATGATATGCGCCATTACTGCCCTCCACCGAATACCGCGTTTTCGAAAGCGTCGAGTTCGCTTTCCTTGCACAATGTGTTGAGGTGATCGGATGCGGCATAGGCCTGACCCAACTTGCTCGCGAGCGGAGCATCATTGGCGACCGCGGACTTGCCCGCCTGTGCAGCGCCGCGGTTGATGCGGGCCAGCGCCTCATCGGGCACCGCGGACTCGTCACCAGGTACGCCGGCGATCATCCGATTGTAGAGACTTCGCCGCCGTACATCCTGCTGTTCGGTTGGCAGACAAAGCTCGATCGCGGTGCTGTAATCATATTCCGCATCCTTGATCTCTTCCGCGGCGCCTTCGGCGGCCTTGCCGATCGCGCGGTCGAGACTTCCGGCCGACTGGTAGCGCCACAGGTCGGAAAAGCCCTGCTCGAGCGAATATTCGCCGATCGGGCTCGCCATCCCTTCCATGATATGTCCGCGCAGCTTGAGCCGCTCGGCATCCATGTAGGAAATCAGCACCGGCAGCGTCTTCTCGAAATACAGTTCGCGGTCGAGGCTGGCGCGCGCCCCGCCCGCGCCCGTGGCGAGGGCGGACAATTCGCTCGCCGCGCCATCCCAGATCGCGCCCGCGCTGGTCAGGCCGAGCGTCAGCATGTCGAGACCGACATTCGAGCCCTTCCGGCCCCGCGACAGGTCCCGCCGGAAGGCATCGTAGCGCGTGTCGATGGCCAGCAACCACACGCTGATCACGCGGTTGCGATAGGCCTTCTTGTCGGTTTCCGTCTGGATCTGCTGGAGCGTCGGCGCGAGGCCGTAGCTCCCGACGGCGACGTTTACCGCCGCATCGGATGCCATCACCGGCTCCTGGATTCCGTCGAACGAGGCGCATCCCCCCAGCGCCGCACAGCTCAGTACCAAGGCAAGTTTTCGCAGGCCCATTTCCGCTCTCCCCCAAGAGTGCCGATGCCGCCATCTTGCGGTCACCGGCAAACGCTAGGGGCACGGCCCGCCGCGCGTATAGGAGATTCCCGACAGCGCGGCGCGGGGGCCTGGCCTATCGCGCGATGGGTTCCGCGTCGCTGGCCTCGTCGCCGGCCGGCTCGGTGCCATCCTCGGGCACATTGGTCATCGGCGTGTCGGGCGTATCAACCTCGACCGCGCCGGGCACTTCCTCGGTCACGATCAGCTCGCCGCCACCTTCATCGGTCGCGTCGACTTCATAGGTGGTGTCCTCGGCTTCGCCGCAAGCGGCGAGAGCGAATGCGACAGCCAGCGGAAGGGCGGCGGCGGTGAAACGGGTGGTCATGGCAATACTCCTGTCACGGGATGGTGCCCCCGCAGCTTCGCACCGTAGTGGATACGACGCAAGCCGTTCGCGCGGGCGGCTCAGTAATGCGGTTCGCAGGCGACCCCGTCGCCGTCGCCGTCCATGTCGGTCCGGTAGCCCGGCTCGCCATAGCGCAGCGGCGCTTTGCCCGCAGCGCGCACTTCGTTGCAGCCGGGGTAATGGACGCTCGCCATGATCGCATCGAGCCGCGCCTGCTCTTCGGGCGACGTCCGGTTCTCCAACGCAACAAGCCCGCCGACGATGCCCAGATTGAGCAGCACCCCGCCCCCCAGCTTGGCGGTGAAGGAGGATTTGCGGATCTTGTGCCGGAACAGCGCCCGTCCGGCGAGCGCGCCGACGATACCGCCGATGACGACGAAGAACACCAGCGTCGCCTCGGCCACACGCCAGCCGCCTCTCTCGGCCTGCATCTTGTCGTAGCCGAAGGCGAGGAAGGTAAGGAAATTGACCGCGATCAGATAATAGGTCGCGAGTTCGAGCACCTGCAATTTCGACACCGCTGTATCTCCCTCGATAGGCGGTCGGCGAGACGCCGCTAGCGCGTTGACGCGATAGGTCTTTCTGCCATCGCGGCACGGGATGCAACCCGCAGGCATGGGGCTGGTTGTAATCCCTGTTACGCTGCCCTGCGCCTTTCCCGTGCCCGGGCTTCCTGCCGAGCGAACCGCAGGTGATCGAAGGGCCCTGCACCCGCCGCGGGCAGGGCCGCGGCTATTACTGCGTGGTGGATGGCGACACGTTCAAGATGGGCGACACCAGCGTGCGGGTGGTCGGGATCGACACGGCGGAGCGCGACGCCGAATGCCCGGCAGAGGCGGTGCAGGCCGAAGCCTCGACCCGCGGGCTGCAAGGCTGGCTCAACCGCGGCCCGTTCCGCATGACGCACCGGCTGGACGAACCCACCGACCGCTACGGCCGCGCGCTAAGGACCGTCTACCGCCTGCGCCCCGATGGCGGCGAGGACCGGCTGGCGAACTTCATGCGCCGCGAGGGCGGCGCGCGGGGTTATTGGGGTGGGGGAAGAGGGGAGTGGTGCTGAACGAGAAAAATCTTTCGCGTTTCAAAGCTTATATCCGAACAAGATAGGTTCATTCAGACTCGCGTTATTCATTCAACGCAATTTCACTCCGCATTTTCGATACCGCGTGCGTAAGGCTTCGAGATAATTCCTCCGAGCTTACGGTGCTATCCATCATGTTTCCTTCAACATCTTCACAAACATTCAACAGCACAAAATCCATGGGGCGCGGACCGCTAATTTTTGGATTTACGCCCTCCAGCTCCAATTCGGAATGATTAAAGATAACGTAAACCAATCCGTCGACCAATCCAGATCGGTTATGATTACTAAAATTTGCGGGATTTAAGACCCTACCTATGTTGGATTTCGGATTGAAAATCGACTTTACTTCGATCCCGATTATTGCGTCACCGCTACGAATACCGAAATCGAAAGGCATCGAATCGCTGTAGGTTTCGATTGAGTCGGATATTTTCATCAACGCCTCGTGCACAATGAGTTCATCGTCCAAGTATCTTTTGACTACTTGATCGACGCTATGCTTTGATGAATCAACATCGATTCTCTCTTCTTTCTGCAGGCGGCCGACTTTGACAATAACTTCTTCGAAGCCATCTTTAACCACGAACTTCGAAAATATTTCGCGACCCTTGCGAGCTGCTAGAAGAGCAACAAGCCCCGAAACGACTGCGATAGCGATCTCATAGAATAGTGGCATACTACCGCTCATATGAAGCTGATTTTACGAAAACGGTGATTTGAGCCAATAGATAGGACGCCAGCCCTAAGGTATAGGTCAGGGAAAGACCAAAGAGGCCTGATTTCACCTTCTTCTCATAAACATCGCCAATTACCATGGCCCATATCGCAATGAGAGCTATCGCAATAAAAAACGTGACGTAGGTAGCATATAATTCAGAGGTGAGCTGGCGCGTGTATTCCACACCCGCATGGCTTCCCGTTTTGCGGGTGTGTACACGGAATGATGATATTAATACCGAAACGGAACACGCACAAAGAGCTGCCGGAGCGAAATCCCAATTTTGAGCCTCAACAGGCTTAAGAAATTGCTCCATCAAAATGAGAAGCGCCGGAAAAAAGAATGCACAAATTCCAGAAACTAGCCGCATAGTCCGCGCAAAAGCCCCAAGTTTCTTTCAGTTTCGAGTTCGGAATAATACTACTCAAGTCTTTTGTCGACCAAGCAACCTGGCGTCCGGTTGTCTAAGTTCACTCCGCCGCCTGCGCTCCAGCCTCATCGCCAAACAGGCCCGGGCCATCGTCCGCGGCTTCTTCCTCGTTCGCGGCCTTGGCCTTGGTGCGTTTGTCGAAGCTCGACCAGACCGAGTTCCAGTCGCCGGTGGTGGCGCCCTTGGAATATTCGGTGGCGCGCTGTTCGAAGAAGTTGGCGTGCTCCACGCCGTTGAGCAGCGGGGCGAGCCAGGGCAGCGGGTGGTCGTCGATCATGTAGATCGGCTGGAGGCCCAGCTGGCCCAGCCGCCAGTCGGCGATATAGCGGATGTACTTCTTGATTTCCTTGGGCGTCATGCCGCTGACCGGGCCCATTTCGAAGGCGAGGTCGATGAAATTGTCTTCCAGCCGCACCGACTTCTGGCAGATGTCGATGATGTCTTCCTTGACCGCCTTGGTCAGGCAGTCGCGCTCGCGCACGAATTCGTGGAACATGCGAATGATGCCTTCGCAGTGCAGGCTTTCGTCGCGCACCGACCAGCTGACGATCTGGCCCATGCCCTTCATCTTGTTGAAGCGCGGGAAGTTCATCAGCATGGCGAAGCTGGCGAACAGCTGCATGCCTTCGGTGAAGCCGCCGAACATCGCCAGCGTGCGCGCGATATCCTCGTCATTGTCGACGCCGAACTGCTGCATGTAGCTGTGCTTGTCGGCCATTTCCTCATATTCGAGGAAGGCGGAATATTCGCTTTCGGGCATGCCGATCGTGTCGAGCAAGTGCGAATAGGCGGCGATGTGTACCGTCTCCATATTGGAGAAGGCGGTCAGCATCATCTTGATCTCGGTCGGCTTGAACACGCGCGCATATTTGTCGTGGTAGCAATCCTGCACCTCGACATCGGCCTGGGTGAAGAAACGGAAGATCTGCGTGAGCAAATTGCGCTCGTGCTCGGTGAGCTTCTGCGCCCAGTCGCGGCAGTCCTCGCCGAGCGGCACTTCCTCGGGCATCCAGTGGATCTGCTGCTGGCGTTTCCAGAAGTCGTAGGCCCAGGGGTACTCGAAGGGCTTGTAGGTCTTACGGGCTTCGAGCAACGACATCTGGTAGTTCTCCGATTCAGCGTGAACGACTCATATAGGGAATCAGAACCCGGATTCGAAGGCAAGCGGGAATGATTCGGCGGGGATAAGATGTGGTCAACCGCAGATGCGCCCGGGGGCGCGGGGGCGATGTGCGACGAACCGCGCGATTCTTCAAAGCAGCAGCCGCTCGCCGTACCCGCGGCGGTCGCATGCCACGCGACCGGAGCGCCCCATTGTGCGCTGGATAGCCCGCCGCGCTTTGCGTCAACCCCAAGGTTCCTCGGTATTGTCGCTGCACGGCCCGCTGGGCATTATCATTAACGGCAGGGGGGTGATTCACCAGAACACCCAGGAAGCGAATCCGTCCATTTCCCCGGGCCGGGCACCGGTCGAGCGGCTCCCGCCTTTCGGCAGATGTGCAATTGCGCGCCGCGCAGGCGAGAATTGGAGATCGACATGTCCATCGGGCTCGATGACGTTGCGACCGGGGTCGGTACCTACCTTGTGGCAAGCCTCGTGTTCGCCTCATTGCTGGTTCGTATCGCCACCTCTGCCTGGCCCAGCAAATTGCTGCGGCGTCATGTATGGACCTTTCCGCTGTCCCCGATCTTCGGATCCATGGCGCTGCTAGGGGTAGTCCTGCTGGTTGTGGGCCAAATCGTCGACGTCATGATCCGCGGCAGTTTCAGGGCGCTATCGGGGAAGCGCGCCTACCGGCGCGTCCAGATCGATTCCTATTACCATATTCGTGGTCGCTAGCTGCGGCGCGGATCGGGAGACCGTAGCAGACCGCTGAGATAGGCCGCCGCGACGATCTCGTTCGAATGGCTGCAGCCGAGCCGCTGGCGCAGCCGCGCGGCATGATAGGCCACCGTGTTTTCGCTGATGCCGAGGTCGTAGGCGATTTCCTTTTGCCGCTTGCCCGCTGCAAGACCCGCGAGGACATCGGCCTGGCGGCCGCTCAGCGCGGGCCGCAGGCGCTTTGGCGCCGGTCCGGCGATTTTCTCGAGATAGGCATAGGTGAAATGCATCACCGCCGAGAGGTAGATCCAGTAGCTGTCATCGAGCGCCGCGGTCACGTCGTCGGCGAAATCCTCAGGCAGGACGCCGCGGTCGGGGGCGCTGGCATCGCGCACCACCGGGAGGCCGGCCCTGCCTTCGCAGGGCGGGTCATCGACGGTGATGGCGATGGCCTGCATGGTCGACCTGTCGCCCGTGCCCGGTCGCTCGACAAACTGCCCGATGCTGCCCGCGTTCGCATCCGCCCCATCGCGGGCGACTTGGCCGAAGGGGAATGCGGAGATCGCGACGCTGCTGGCAACAGCCGGCCCAGAGGCACCGAGCGCTTGTGTGGACAGCGCGGTCGCCGCCTGCTGCTCCTGCTCCGTATCGCGGTAGAAGACATGGACCTCGCCGGACACGGGAACCCGGCCGATCGCATCGAGCGCGGCGGTCCAGATCGCATCCGCGCTTTCGGCATGGTCAAGCGACGCCAGGAAATCCTCGAAGAAATTCCTCAGCCCGCCCATGGCCGTGCCCCGGACATACGTATGGAGAGTGCACTACCGAATTCCCCCTCCTCCCAAAGACAATGCAGAATGCCATCCGAAGATATTACGGGATGTCTGAATAATGCCCGCGCATGGGTGATTAAATGCGCCTTGCGCCGGTTGGTTAATACTAGCCCGTCCCGGTCGGCTGTCGAGAGCATCGGGGCGGCGCAGGATACGCGCGGAAGGCCGAAGCCCTTAATTTGAGCGCCCCGTCAGTCGAGAGAGCGTCCGGCCCCAAGAAATCTTGGGGGGGTCGGCTGCGCCGTGCACCAGCTTCGGCGAAGCGTGGACCAAAGCCACTGCCCGCCCGTTGGTAGGGTGTAAGCAACGCAAAACAAAAGGAATTTACATGTTCGAGAAGATTCGCATCAAGGAACACATGGAAATCGCCGACGCCAAGGGCCAGCATGTCGGAACCGTCGACGAAGTCGAAGGCGACGCCATCAAGCTGACCAAGTCGGACAGCGGTGATGACATGCACCACTTCCTGCCGCTCGACGATGTCGAGAAGATCGACGACAACCGTATCTACCTCAAGGAAGGTGCGCGCATTCCCGCCGGTCTCGGCAACAAGGCGGTCGCCTGAGCGACCCCGCCATTACGATCCCATAGCGGATCGAAAAAGCCCCGCCCCGGATGTTCCGGTGGCGGGGCCTTTCATATCGGCAATCGTGGCTGGTGAGGTGCACCTAGGGCCGCCCGGACGTCACCAGAGGCCGCCTACTACTGGCATGCCTTAGTTAGAATGTGAGGGTGTCTCACTGCGCAATTGCGCACCTGCCAGATGCATTTGTGCAACGTGGTGTTCATTGATTCTTCTCCTGTCATTCGGTCGGTTGGGAGGAGAATGACGTTCATCCTGATTCTAGGACAAGGTCGCCAGTTCTCCAAGGTTAAATCATGGCTTGTCTGTCTCACTCCGCTCTTCGGAATTCGTCGGGAAACGGCAGTGAAGTGGGACGGGAGCGGAGGTAGAGAACGCTTCTTCCGTCCGCATCGGTCATGATGTCGTCGACGATCACATCATGGATATCGGCCAGATCGGGTTGACCGAGGACTTCCGCGATGGGCCGGTCCAACGCGTCTCGGCCGATGGCACGAGGCGTCCGGATGGTTTGCGTCCGTCCGTCGTCCTCGAACAGTAACGCTCCATCGCGCGGGCAAGGCAGCCACTGGCGCAATATATGCACTCTCCGGTCAGTGGCCCTGAGGCCGATCGAACGGACGTTCTTTTCGGAGATCGGGGTCGGATCCTCTTTTCCTTCGTCACCCCACCTCCACCGGACATCGTGGATGAGATCAATTCCCCATAGGTGGGCGATGCGTCTCGTCAGGCTGTCCACCCGCAGATCACGGGGATCGACATGCTCCCAATCCTCGATCCTGAGCCCTTCGGCGTCGATGCGCTTACCGGCTTCGATGGCGCGCTCCATGAGTCTGCCCAGCGCCTCGATGTCCTCGGTCCTGACCGAACCGTCCAGACCGACGAGGACCGTGCAGGAATCGGCGTCCTCAGGCTTGATGGTGATCAGAGTGGGGCGGCTCACCCGGAGGAGCCATCCGTTTCTCGTATTGGCGTCTACGGTCGCGCGGATGGCCGGTCCGAAGTAGCTGCTCGAACGTCGTTCGGGATCGAAACTGGTCACCGCATCGATGTCGTGACAACCCGCCGCGAGCCCAGCAGTGATCGCGTCCAGGATCATGATCAGTTCGTCGCGCGGGAGGCTGGAGAGCGCGACCCTGGTGGTATCCTCACGTGCGCCGTCAAGTGAGCCACTCGTCACTGGTCTGGTACGCGCACCGAAGGCGAGATCGAATTCACCGGGCAGGCCGATGGCCAGCTCCTCGCGGCTGGGAATGCGGACACCATCCGCGGTCTTGACGAGGTACCTGATGCGCGCCGCCATGATGCTCCGGAATATGCCGGCATGTTCGCGTGCGAGCGCGTCGGCGAGGCGTTCCGAGGCCAGTCCACCGAGGTCGAACCGGTCCTCCATGAGGAACACCGGCCGCCTGTCCTGCCGAGGAGGATTGATCGCATGTGCTTCGAGGAGCGCCGTGGCCATTCTTCCCGCCGCCTGCAGGCTGTCGTCGTGATCGTCATAGCCGGCGGCGGTTGCGGCGATCATCACGGCAGGAACCAGCTCCAGGTCCCCACCGGTCTCGCCAAGTGCGCGCAGTACTTCGTTTGCGTCGTGCAGGCGCGATTTCTGACTTTCCAGCGAGAGAAGGTGGAAGGCGGGAATGGGACGGTCGTAAAGGCTCGAGCCGCGATCGATCCACATGTGGCGCAGGCCCGAGACGGTCCGCAATTCGGACAGGTCGTCGCATACGACGTCGACCACGGTCGTCAGCCCCTCTTCGAGGTCCACGCCGTGGCGTTCCATCGCTTCGGTCCATCGCTGTACCAGCGTCGACCAATGCGGCATTCGCGACCAGACATTGCTCATGATGGTCTCCTTCCTTTGAGATGGGCACGGCGAAGCACCCGCAGAGGCGAAGGCCTCCGCGGGTGGACGCGATGTGTATTGTTGTGTTGGTTCGTTCCGATCCTCGCGCAGAGGATCCGGAGCCGAGGTTCAAGCGGGTGCTATGCGACTAGCTCGCTCGAAGCTAAGATCGCCATCGACCTAGTTCTTATGGTTAGCGAGGAATGCCTTGCTCCATGGCGATCAATCGAGCTCATTCCATTGACGAACTCTTGCGCGCCGAGCGATATCACGTGGGATGAACCCGTTGCGCTCCTGAAGCGAAGCGACATCGATACGTCCGGCGGCGAGATCGCATTCATCGAGGTCGCGCGCGGCCTGCTTTGCCTTGGCCCTGTCGGATTGGCTGAAATCCTGATTAGCCATGAGAGAGCCTCCTCTTTTCTGCGTTTTGTTCTTCATTTCGAATATAGGACGACGGACCGGAATCTTCCACATCCGGATCTTCAACTTCACCCAGGCGGTGATGGCGTCAGGTCGTAGGAGTGCCTTTTCCTTCCCTATGTGGATACACCGTTTTCCAACGTCTCATCGTTCAGCAGCGACACCGCTCTTCATATCGGATTCCGATGCGGAGCAGCGGAAGAAGAAGCATGTCGCCTCAGTCCCCGATGCCGCGATCCGGAGGCGGGAATCGACGCGGATCACGGGAAATCTGCCGCGAGGCCCGGTCCGCCATGCCCATGGCTTCGCCGATTGTCGCGTGGGCGATGCGGAATGCGTCGGGGAGGATCGACCGCCCCTTCGCGGTTGGCGTGACGTAGGGGGACAGATCGGTCCCGCCCTTGGCCTCCAATACGCGCAGCGACTCCTTGAGGCGCGGTAAGGCGTCGGATGTCTCTTCCGACATGATCGTGGCGAGGGCGGTCCTTTCCTGGGAAACGGCTGCCAGATCGTAGACGTCACGAGGCGTGAACTTGGCCGATCGATATCGGATCTTCTTGATGATCACTTCCTCGGGAGTCTCGACGGCGATCCGCCGATCCCCGTATCTGGCCCATTCGAATCCCGGTTCGGTCTGCAAGGGTGGGGAGAGGAAGTCGATCTCTCCCTCGTCGAGCTCGAACTTCAGGTAGTGACCCGGCCACTGGAAGCGTTCGGAAATGCCGCGTGAGGCAGGATTGTTCGCGGGCACGAAGTTCCTGAGCGCGGTGCCGGGCACGAAGATGTCGATGTCGTAGGATATGCGATGGCCGATCTGGATGGCGATCGCGGTGCCGCCCCCGAGCGTCCAGTCGGGGCTATCCGTCTTCTCCGGTTGCGCGCCGAACACGTGATCCAGTGCCGGGAGCGCCTTGTCGAGGAGCTTGCGCCATTCAGAGGCCCTTGCGGTCATCGAGCCACCTCCTCGTCTCGTGTCCGGAAGGGAGGTGCAGCGAAGCGGCATCGGCGAGCTGGTCGTAGCTGATGGCCCCCGATGTCACGAGGTCGGACAGCGTCTCGAGTTCGGCCTCGTTGAGGAATTCCCTGACGCAGACCCTGTCGATGGAGAAAGGCTGGATGTCGAGTAGCGAGCCGAGCAACTCCTGCTCGCTCACACTGTCGGGAAGGGACACGTTCAGATGACCGATCGCCACGCGCAGGGAACGCCTTGCGCCTGGAAGGGCCAGGGCGGCCTCGAGCCGGTCGTCGGCAATGGTCGCTGCATGCGTCATCTGCTTTTCCCCTTCTCTTCCACCTCATCAGGATAGGCGTTTCCTACCCGTTTTCCATCACCAGCGACATTTCCTGAGCTCCGATCTATTCGGGCGGCTTGCTGAGTTCGATCATTCGCGGCAGCGAATCCTCTCCCATCGCCGAAGCCACCAGTAGGGATAGTGCGTGGATGCGTTCCACAAGGACGGCTTCGGCATTGCGGTGCCGCGCGCGTTCCGCCTTCGCCGCCTCGCGTTCTGCCGCCAATTCGCTCCGTAGGCGTTTCAGCTCTTCGCGCGCGCCGCCGTGCGGAGCCGATGCGCCGAGATTCTGGAAGAGTTCGAGTTCGCGCTTGTAACGATAGAGCGTCGGCCGCGGGACGCCGGTCTCCTCGACCAGGTTGACGACCGTCCAGGAGCCGTCCGTCTGCGTGGTCCCGCGGCAGAAGCGGTCGATTCCGGCCCGGATCGTCCTTTCGGTCGTTTCCGTTCCGCGAAGGTCGCCTCCTCCCGCCAGCACGTCGAGTTCGTGAAGGCGGTCCGCATTGTCCTTTCTGAGTTCCTCGAAGGAGGTCTGGTCAATCTTTTTCATTTCCACCTCCCTGTGCCTTGGCGATCACCCCTTCGTATCTCTCGGCGGCGGTCCGGAGTGACTGTTTCTGCGGTCCGCTCCGGGCGGTTCCGGTTAGTCTTCGGACTTCGTCGAGCAGGCCCTGCCACTTGGGAACGTGGCAGGGCGCTATCACCGAATTGGCGCACTTGTCCGGAGAGCACATGCTTATCGCCGGGGATGCGCCCGGTGAGGACTTTTCCTGCTCGGTCAGGCAGAGCGCGTTGCTCACGTTGAACACGCAGTAGCTCAGGCTGCCAACATGGACCGTCTGGACAAGCTTGCGCACGCTGTTGTCGAGCACCGCTCCTTTCGAGGACGTGTCCACCACGGCCGATGCGAGGCCCACTTCCCGCACGTTCTCCCATTCAGCGAGCACGCGGCTGGCACCTGGCCCGGCCCGCCAGCCTGCCCGGGCATCGCTTCTCATCTCCTCGAGGATATCAATGCCCGCGAGGATGCGCTCGTCTTCGACATCGAGTGCGAAGGTGTCGGAAGCGGAGCCTGCGTATCCTTCAAAGACGGCCGTCGACACGTGATGATAGTGGAGGCGTCCCGCGATGATGCCGAAGGGCTGCCTGGCGATGAACCTCGCGAGCGTGCGCCGGAACTGGCTCGGCTTGATGTGATAATCGGGTGCAGGGGCGATGCTCGGGTCTGATTGAACGATCGCATCCCGCTGCCATCTTGCCCGTTCGTAGAACAGGTTGATCAGGCTCCCGATGGACGTGACGGACAGTGGATAGCCGGTCTTCGATGAACGCAGCAGCTTCCTGTCTCGCGACTTGGGCTTGCGCAGGGCATCCTTGCTCAGCATGAGCAGGTCCGACCCGTGCATCATGCGGTATGGCGCCAGAAGCTTCTGCAGCATCTGCACGGCCTGGGCGACGATATCCGGGACCACCCATTCCACGGGTGGAGGCTTGCCCTCCTTGCCCTTGCCGCGTTTTTTGAGCGGTATGCCGCTTATGCGCCAGCGGTCGCGGAGGCCTGTAGCCCTGTCGACGGGACGGTCGAGGCAGTCGGAACCGAGGTTACTGGCCTCCCCTGACCTCATTCCGGAAAGGTAGAGGATCACGATGAGGCAGGCGGCGACAAGATGGCCGAGTTCCTCGCGATAGAGATGGTGCGCCGCCTTCTTGCGGTCCGGCATCCAGGTGATGCCCGTCTCGGGGCAGGTGCCAGGTGATGTCTTCCAACCGGGAAAATCAGCCCTGCCATCGTCCCAGAATTCGTGCATCTCTTCCCGCATCGCAAGCACGGTGGGTGCATAGTGCTCGATATAGCGTCGCGCACAGTCGATAAGCGTCGCGATGACCTCGTCCGGCAGGGGTTCGGTCGCGTTCTCCTCATTGGCCTCGCCGGCGCCGAGCATCTTTGCGGTCAGGTTGCCGTCGTAGGGGGAGAATGGCAGTGGGGAATTCAGGCGTTCACGGAAGACGTCGAGCGCCTTTATCGGGAGGAGATAGCTCCAGACCGTCTGCGGGCTGCAGGAGGAACCCGTCCGCACATTCGCGCCGGAGGCATTGACTGCATCTTCCGGGCCATGGTTCTCCAGCCATACGCGATATTCGTGGACGTGCCGCTGGCGGAGGTCCAGAGGACCCGCGACATCGGGGTGCTTGACGTCCAGCCAACGCAGGAACCGCTTCATCCTCAGCTGCTCGCGTGAGGCATGGTAGCTGCCGATCGTCTTCTGGGTCGCCAGCGGCGTGTTCAACCGGTGCCAGCACAGTTCCTTGCAGATGGAGAGCCAGCCCGGGTGGTTCGCGGCGACGTCGTTCCAGTCGATCCGGCAGATCGATTCGACACGGCCGGAATGGTGATCCGTCTCCGTCAGATCCCAGACCATCGCGTCGAACCGACCCTTGAGGTCGGGACGACGCAGCAGGATGGGCGATTCGCCGTGGGGCGACCGCTGGCTGCGCTCATCTTGAGCCCGGATATGGCCGGCATGCGCGTTCATTGCAGCATCTCGGGAGGGAGATGCATGTCCAGCCCCCTGGCGATCGCTTCCGCCTCTGCGACGGTGCGTTGGTCGAACTGGGGGAGGATGGCATGGGTGATCTCACGCCACGCAGCGCCGTACAGGGCCTCCCACTCGGGTGACCCCATCTCGTCGCGGCGCCGCTCGACATGCGCCCGGAAGCCGAGGATCGCGGGCAGGGATCGACGCGTTATCAGAGCGTTAGGACAGACCACGCAGCCGAAGAAGGCCTTTGAGCAGGGCGTTCCCGGCTTGTCGAACGGGGAATTTGTGAAGTCGCGGCAGCTGGCGAGCCACAGGTCCTGCTCGCCGGACAGCGCGGTTGCGATGTCGTTTTCGGCGACTTCGACCTTCCGTGCGGCTGTTGATACCTGATCCTCGGATGCGTCGTTCGGAAGATCGATGACCCGCCTGGAGAGCGCGTGGTCCCAGGCCTGCGCCTGCGCGTCCAGGACCGCATTCTCGAGAAAGGGTCGGATACGGTCGTTGTCGAGATAGTGCTTGGCGCGCACGTCGGCCGAGTTGTCCGACCTGTCGATTGACAATCGGCCTCCATGCCTGATCGTGCGCTGCGTCCGCCAGGTCGGGCGCAGCCTGTTCCTGACGATCGGCAATCGCCCGCCGTGATCATCTCGCAGGCCGCTCTCGTTGAGATGGTCGCTGAACGCCCTGAAGGCATCGGCGGCACAGTGGAACGTGAACAGCGGTGTCGCATCGTCGGTTCCGCCGTCCTGGTCCTGCCTCTTTCTGGCTCGATCCCGCAGGAGAGCGAGGGCCCCCGCGGCTTCCCGGAACGAGGTCCCATCCGCGATGGCCTCCTCCTCAGTGTCGATGCTGCCGTCGCTCGGGTTGGTGGTCCGGCTCTTGCGAAATCCATTCCCGCCACCGCCGCGTCGCTTGATGTAGCGCACCTTGATGCGCCGCCCATCGGTCCTGAGATTCGCCAGCGTGAGCACGGGAAGGCATTCGGGCTCGATCCCGAGCTTCAGGCCGATGATGACGAAGGCGGCGATCTCCATGGCCGCCTTGTCCCCGGGGTCGCCACTATCGTGAGTTCGGTGCAGTATGGCCGCACAGGCGGAGATAATGCGCTGTGATTCGGCGAGCGAATAGGGTGCGTTGGGCTTCGTATCGTCGATCCGCTCGCCGGGAAGGAAGTCCTCGTCACGCCAACCCGGACCCAATACCGCCGCGTCCTCGAGATACAGCTGTCGCAGGATCCGCAGCGGCGCGGCCTTGTAGGCATAGGCGGTGGTGCCGGTGACTTCTCCCAGCGTCGCACGCAGGTCCATGGCTATGCGGAAGTCCTCGACGATCTGAGGATCGAGGATGGTGTCTTCCTTGCCGGGCTCCTGACCTCGCGCGTCCTTTTCCGTCTCTGCCAGCCAGAGGAAGAAGGGCTTGCTCTGTGTCTGGTAGGCCAAGGCCGTCGATCCGGTGGCGATGGCCTTGCCGGGTCCGGACATCCTGTGGACCGCATCGAGCATGGCCCTCCCGAGGGCGGGACGCAGCGAAGCGAAGTCCCAGTTCAGGGGGTTCTTGCGTTCGAAATGGCGATGCCGCCAATCTTTCGGATTCGACCGAGTGGGGAACTGGAGAACGCCTCCACGGTCGAGACTCGGGACTTTCCGCCGTGGCCGCCCGCGCCTCGGCGGGAGATTTGCATCGGACGCGTCGTTCCTGTTCTCAGCGGATGAGGTCAAGGTAGTCCTCCTCCGATCCCAGGGTATCCTCGAAGATCCGCAGCGCCTCGTCGATGACGAAATCGTCTGCGCTGAGGATGTCGAGGTAGATGAAGGTCGTTTCGTAGTGCTTGTGTCCCAGGAGACGCTGGAGGGCGCGGAGGGGGTCGCCGAAGATCGTAGCGTAGACGTCACCGCGACCGCCTTCCGTGAGGCGTCTGACATCGTCCTTGATCTTCATGCTGTCGTGATGCCGACGCAGGAGCGCGCAGAGCATGTAGACCGCGAAGGTGTGCCTGAGGGTGTGCGGCGTCACCTTGATACCCGATCGCTCGGATGCGTTCTCGAAGACCTTTTCCCAGCCGCCGATCCCCATGAGGCCGCCGGATTGGTTGATCCAGAGCGGAGTTAAAGACGCTGAAAGCCCCTTGCGTTCGAGCGCCGGCAGTCGCTCGAGTTGCTGATATGCTTGGAGGCGACGGAACGCGTGGATGCCGACGGGGACTTTCCGGGCGCGATAGCCCTTTCCATCGATCGCAGGGACCGGATAGGTGAACGCTCGACCACCGGTGCTTTCGGCGCGAGAGGGAACAGCCGATGCCGGCATCCTGCTGCATTCGTAGAGACGCATGCCGGACGTCAGGATGGTTTCGGCGAAGGCGGCATTGCGCAACGGCGATCTGGTCACCATCAGACCGTCGTCCCGGAAAATACGGAAGCGGTCGAGCGTGATGAACTTGGGCTCTTCGGACGCAGCTGCGGCACCCTTGAAGGACCATTGCAATGCCGGATGTTCGGTCGGGTTGTCAGGGCGCAGACGCAGGAGGACGGCCGCATCGAACATGGTCTTCAGCGCTGCGGCCTCGGAGTTCCAGGAGACGGGGTCGAGTGGTTTCCCTTGAGGCGTCGTGCTCGCCAAGCGGCGAGCCCGGTATTGGGAAAGGTATCCCGGATCGACAGTCGCCAGATCTCCACCATCCTCGGCTAGCGTGGCGATGAACCTGAGGACGTGCTGACCATAGGTCCGCATGGTGGTCCGCCCGGCCACCTGCTCGGTCATCTTGCGTAGGACGCTAGAGGACTGATGATGGATTTGAGGAGGATGAGAATTCTGATCGAGAACGAAGGGGACTCGTTCGGTGATCCCGATCCTGGCGTAGAGTGACTTCGCCAACGGGCCCGCCCGCTCGTGCCAGAACCGTTCAAGCTCTCTCGGCATGAGGGCTTCGTCGACCGGCTGGTCGAGAAGATCAGGATTGACGAAAGCCAGACGCAAGACGGTGTGCCCTCATGGTTTACGGGGTTTCCCGATCCATGAGGGCACAACTTCTCACTTTTTCAAGTCATTTATTGACTGCAGCCCCATCCTGTTCCATAGAATGAGACACAGCACAACATTACTATTGACAGGCGAGGCATTCCTCGTAATCGGTCTGCTCGGCGCCCGCGGCCAGTTCGAACTTCGCGGCATCGGCGGTGTTGTCCGCTTCCACGCCGCCCGCGAAACCGGCGCGCTGCACGCTCTTCGAGCGGAGGTAGTAGAGCGACTTGATGCCCTTTTCCCACGCCTGGAAGTGCAGCATCATCAGGTCCCACTTGTCGACATCGGCCGGGATGAACAGGTTCAGCGACTGCGCCTGGTCGATAAAGGGGGCCCGGTCGCCGGCGAATTCGAGCAACCAGCGCTGGTCGATTTCGAAGCTGGTCTTGAAGGTGGCCTTTTCCTCGGTCGTCAGGAAGTCGAGGTGCTGGACACTGCCGCCCCGCTCGAGGATCGAATTCCAGACATTGGTCGAGTTCTTGCTCTTCTTGTCGAGGATCTTCTCGAGATAGGGGTTCTTGACGATGAACGAGCCCGACAGCGTCTTGTGCGTGTAGATGTTGGCCGGGATCGGTTCGATGCAGGCGCTGGTTCCGCCGCAGATGATGCTGATCGACGCGGTCGGCGCGATCGCCATCTTGCAGCTGAAGCGTTCCATCGCGCCGGTTTCGGCGGCGTCGGGGCACGGCCCGCGTTCCTGCGCCAGCACCAGCGAGGCTTCTTCCGCCTTGGCGCTGATATGCTTGAACATCTTGAGGTTCCACACCTTGGCCATCGGGCTTTCGAAGCCGATGCTCTTGGCCTGGAGGAAGGAGTGGAAGCCCATCACGCCGAGGCCCACGCTGCGTTCGCGCATGGCCGAATATTTCGCGCGCGCCATCTGGTCGGGCGCCCGGTCGATATAGTCCTGCAGGACGTTGTCGAGGAAGCGCATGATGTCCTCGATGAACTGCTTGTCGCCGCTCCATTCGTCCCATTTCTCGAGATTGAGCGAGGACAGGCAGCACACTGCAGTGCGATCGTTGCCGAGATGGTCGATGCCGGTGGGCAGCGTGATTTCGGCGCACAGGTTCGAGGTCGAGACCTTGAGCCCCAGTTCGCGGTGATGCTTGGGCATCATGCGGTTCACCGTGTCGGAGAACACGATGTAGGGTTCGCCCGTGGCGAGCCGGGTTTCGACCAGCTTCTGGAACAGGCCGCGCGCGTCGATGGTCTTGCGCACCGATCCGTCGCGCGGGGACACGAGGTCGAATTCCTCGCCCGCGCGCACCGCTTCCATGAAGGCATCGGTGACCAGCACGCCGTGGTGCAGGTTCAGCGCCTTGCGGTTGAAGTCGCCGCTCGGCTTGCGGATCTCGAGGAACTCCTCGATCTCGGGGTGCGAAACGTCGATGTAGCAGGCCGCCGAACCGCGGCGCAGCGAGCCTTGCGAAATTGCGAGCGTGAGCGAATCCATCACCCGCACGAAGGGGATGATGCCGCTGGTCTTGCCGTTGAGGCCGACCGGTTCGCCGATCCCGCGGACATTGCCCCAATAGGTGCCGATGCCGCCGCCCTTCGAGGCGAGCCAGACATTCTCGTTCCAGGTGTTGACGATGCCGTCGAGGCTGTCCGACACGCTGTTGAGATAGCAGGAAATCGGCAAGCCGCGCGTGGTGCCGCCATTCGACAGGACGGGCGTGGCGGGCATGAACCACAGGTTCGAGATATAGTCGTAAAGCCGCTGCGCATGTTCGGCATCGTCGGCGAAGTAATCGGCCACACGCGCGAACAGGTCCTGATAGCCTTCGCCCGGCAGCAGGTAACGATCGGTCAGCGTTTCCTTGCCGAATTCGGTCAGCAGCGCATCGCGGCTCTCGTCGGTCTTCACGTCGAACCGGCGATCGAGCACTTTCTTGCTGTCATGTTCGGCCGCTTCCGAGGTCGCGCTGGCGACCGCGCCGGCCAGCGCCTCGCCCGCCGCTGCCTGGACCAGTTCGTCACTGCCCTTGTCCGTCTTGTCCATGGCGACCGCTTTCTCTTCGGTGGTGGGTTCGGGCGCGGTGTCTTGTGTGTCGAAATCCAATGCCATCGCCGTATCGTTCCCGCTCTTGAAATCCATCGTGTGCCCCGCCGTCTGAGTGCTCCGCGGGCCGCTATCAGGCCACCCGCGTTCCGGTTGTGTTCGAGTCGACGAGACCACTGCCCCGCCTACCAATTTTGTGTGGCTCCGGGGCGAAAACTTTTCCCCTTTTTCCCCACAGCCATGCCGCTGGGGCGGGGCTCTCCAATATGGGGAGCCGGCCGCCAAAAGCTAGGTCTTGTGGGTACCCATGGTAGCCTGACCACTAGATACTGAATCAGGCGGCACTCCGGCGCAAGAGGGTCAACACCGATTTAGGGCTGGTTCGGGCCCGGCAGACGCGGTGCCTTATCCGGCTGCAACGCCGCGACGCGTGGACCAAGCTGGACTTCGGGCGAGCGCAAGGGGCTAAATGAATCCGTGAAAAAAATTTTGCGGGCAAAAACGATCCGTCCGGCTTGTGAGACAATCGAATCCGGGTGCGCAATTTTGGAATCGAGGCGGGCATTCGGCACAGACTCCGGCGCCGCCGCAACCCGTCCGCAGCACGGGATCACGGCAACGCCGAAGAACAGTGCCGGGGCCGGCGCTAGGACGCGGTGCGCGGAGCCGAATTGAACGCGAATACGGTGCGTTCGCGCGGGTCGGTGAGGCGCGCCTGTTCCAGCTTCGCCAGCTGCGACGACAGATCGGCAAAGGCCTGGTGGCTGTTGGCGAGGACGATGTTGGCCTGGAAGATCTGGTCGGGCGCCCCGATCGCCGGGAGCGGATTGCTCCGGCCCAGCCGGGCAACCGCCACCAGCGCGCGACGATCCACGCTGCGCTGGCCCGATTTGCGATAGAGTTTCACATCGGCCGGGCGGCCATCGGCGCCGCGCTGGAACCGCACCATGGCAATCCCTTCGCCAACCAGCTCGCGCCGCGGCCAGTCGGCGCGCAGGAGATTGCGATCGAGGTCGCGGGAAATCGTCTCGACGGCGGCACTCTCCGCCGAGACCACGATGTCCTGCGAGGTCGCGGGGACGCCGGTCACCAGCAAGGCACCGGCAAAGGCTATAAGGGGGGATTTCATCGGATCATCCTTTCGCGTGCAAAGATGATCGGCCGCAGTCGCGTTGCACGCCCGGCACAAGGCGGGCGGCAGTCCCATGGTCCACAATCAGTGGTCGATCGGGGCAGGCCGGCGTCTGCGGGAGCCGGACGTCCTGTGCATCAGGATACGCGCGAAGAATTCCGTGTCAAACTCCCGGCGCAAGGGGGTCTCGGAAGGGCAAATGGCAATTCCCTGAGGGGACAGCGCAACTTCTCGCCTGCATCCGGAAGAGATCATTATCGTCAAACGCAAGAATCGAGCGCAGCGGCGCAGCAGACTCGCCTTTTGCGAACCACTAGCGACAATTTCCGTTCGTCCGCCGGTCGACCGGCGACAGCCATTGGTCGAACAACCGCCCGAGTTAGGGCCTAGCCGGCATTCGCCGTGGCATGGCCGGTGATCGCATCGGCAAGCTCGTCGACCAGCTCGAGCGGCAGGTCGTGGCCCCAGCCCGGGATGGTCTTCAGCTTGGCGCCGGGGATTGAGGCCGCCGTATCGCGGCCACCCTCGCAGGGCACCAGCGGATCGTCTTCGCCATGCAAGACCAGCGTCGGCACGGTAACGTCTTTCAGCATGCCCCGGCGGTCTCCATCCGCGACGATCGCCGAGAGGTGCCGTGTCGGCCCCTCGGGGTAGAAACTGCGGCGCACGCTGGCGGTGGTGCGCTCGCGCAGGCGCTCGTCCTCGGTCGGATAGCCGGGCGAACCGATCGTGCGCGCCACCATCATGCCATGCTCGACCAGCACCTTCTCATCGGTGCTGTCGGGGCGGGTAACCAGCGCCTTCATCGCCTCGGGCTTGGCGGGCGGCAGCTTGGGATTGCCGGTGGTCGAGAAAATCGTGGTGAGCGACAGGCATTTGTCGGCATGCCGCGAGACGAAATGCTGGGCGATCATCCCGCCCATGCTCGCGCCGACGATGTGCGCCTTCTCGATGCCCAGCGTATCGAGCAAGCCGGCCCCGTCATCGGCCATATCGGCCAGCGTATAGGGTACTTTGGGCTTGAGCCCGAGCTTGGAGAGGAGCGTCATCTTGACCAGCCCCGGCGCCTTGACCCCGTCGAACTTGTGGCTGAGGCCGATATCGCGATTGTCGTAGCGGATGACACGGAAGCCGCGGCTGGCAAGCGCCTCGACCAGTTCGTCGGGCCACAGCGTCAGCTGCGCGCCGAACCCCATGATGAGCAGCATGGGCGGGGCGGCCTTGTCGCCCTGTTCCTCGTAGTGAATCTCGATCCCGTTCGCGATTGCCTTGGGCATTGCTCTACCTCCTCCGAATTCCGGCTGGAGACCTCATCGCATGCTCATGCCCTTGTCCAGCGCAAACCGGCCTGCAGCTGTGGGTTTCGCCGGCTCATCACAATGGCGTGTGCTTACAATCCTACCGCGCCGACCGCTGGCATATCCCCGCGCGGATGGCACGCATTGGCGTGGCTCGAGGGTGAACGAAATGGCTTTGACGGCAATGGATCATCGCACGGCTACCGCCGCCGCGGCTGTTCAGCTTCCCGACTTGGACCGGGATGTAGAAGGGAATCGCGCTGCCCCATTGGGCGGAACGAGGGAACGAGCGATGGACCGACGCGACGAACAGCGAAGCCAGACGCAGGACAATCTTCGCGTCACGATCGGCGGCACCGGTCTACGCTGTGCCATGCGCAATCTGTCGCTTTCGGGATGCATGATCGAGTGCCGCGACCTGATTGCCGATGTCGGCACGCCGGTCGAAGTCGTGCTGCTGCCCGGCTATATCGCGCAGGGCGAAGTCGCCTGGCAGCTCGGCGAGAGCATCGGCATCTTCTTCCTCGAACCCATCAGCGTGGGGGTGGTGCGGCACTTCGCGCTCGACGACTGGATGCTGCGCAGCGACTGGTCGGCAGCCAATTGGCGGTCGGTAACGGGCTGATGCCGCCCGGGTGCCTCGTCAGGGCACCAGCACCATGTCGCGCGCGACCGGGTCGGTGGCGGGATAATCCATGATGTAATGCAGCCCGCGGCTTTCGTGGCGCCTGAGCGCGCTGGTCACGATCAGCCCCGCGCAATCGAGCAAATTGCGTAGCTCGATCAGATCGGTCGTGACGCGGAACGAACCGTAATAGTCCTCCACTTCCTTGCGCATCATCTCGATCCGGTTGCCCGCGCGTTCCAGCCGCTTGGTGGTCCGCACGATACCGACATAGTTCCACATGAAGCGGCGGATCTCGGTCCAGTTCTGCTTGATCACCACTTCCTCGTCCGAATCGGTCACGCGGCTGGCATCCCACGGCAGGATCGCGGGCGGATCATCGAGGTCGTCCCAGCACGACAGGATGTCGCTGGCCGCCGCCTCACCGAAGACGAAGCATTCGAGCAGCGAATTCGAGGCCAGCCGGTTGGCGCCGTGGAGCCCGCTTTCGGTGCATTCCCCCGCCGCCCACAGACCCGGCAAGTCGGTCTTCGCATCGAGCCCGATCTTCACCCCGCCGCAGGTATAATGCTGCGCCGGCACCACCGGGATCGGCCCCTTGGTCATGTCGATGCCGAGGCCGAGCAGCTTTTCGTGGATCGTGGGGAAATGCTCCTTCACGAATTCGGGCGGCTGGTGGCTTATATCGAGATGGACATAGTCGAGCCCATGGCGCTTGATCTGGTCGTCATTGGCGCGCGCCACGATATCGCGCGGCGCCAGTTCCATCCGCTCGGGGTCGTATTTCTCCATATAGCGCTCGCCGGTGACGGGGTTGAAGAGTCTCCCGCCCTCGCCGCGCACTGCCTCGGTAATGAGGAAATTCTTGACCTCGAGATTGTAGAGGCAGGTCGGGTGGAACTGCATCATCTCCATGTTGGAGACCCGCGCGCCCGCGCGCCATGCCATGGCGATCCCGTCACCCGTCGCGCCGCGTGGCGCAGTCGAGAACTGGTACACGCGCCCCGCCCCGCCCGCCGCCAGCACGGTCGCGCGCGCGACATGCGTCACCACGTCGCCGGTAGCCTCGTCGAGCGCATAGGCACCCCACACGCGGCCCGACCCCGAATAATCCGCCTGGTTGCGCCCGGTGACCAGGTCGATGCAGCTTTGCCCGGGCAGCAGCGTGATGTTCGGACTTTCCTCCGCCGCCTTGAGCAGCGCGGCCTGCACCGCCCAGCCGGTGGCATCGTTCACATGGACGATGCGGCGGTGCGAATGCCCGCCTTCGCGCGTCAGGTGAAGGTCGCCTTCCTCGCGGTTGAAGGGCACGCCCAGCTCGCACAGCCGGTCGATCGAGGCAGGCGCGCGCTCGATCACGAATTCGACCGTCTCCTGGTCGTTGAGACCCGCCCCGGCGACCATCGTGTCACGGATGTGGTTGTCGAACGTGTCGCCCGCGTCGAGCACGGCGGCGATGCCGCCCTGCGCCCAGGCGGTGGAGCCGCTGTCGAGCCGGCCCTTGGCGAGCACCAGCACGCGCTTGGTCTGCGCCAGCGCCAGCGCGGCGGTAAGTCCGGCAGCGCCCGAACCGATGACGAGGACGTCGTAAGGGGTGTCTGTCATGCCCGCGTCATGCCGACGCAATCACTACGCGGCAAGCAAGGAACGATTCGGCGCAGCGAGGTTATTGTCAGCCGCTTGCTGCACTAGGGGGCGAATCGACAGGGGACAAAACAACGGGTTTGGAAGGGTCGCGAGATCATGACTTTGGGACGTATCGGCTGTGCCTTGGGTAGGCACAGCGTCGACAACGCGAATGTAACACGCGTCAGCGGGCAGCAGGTCGGGCGCTGCCGCAAGTGCAAGGCTCCGATGGAAGAGGTCGAACCGCATTTGTGGGCGGTACAGAAGGTCCGCGATGCAGGGCTCGGGCCGCGCGCCTTCCTGTAACGCGCAGGCCTATCCCGCGCCGGTCAGCTGGACGAACACGTCCTCCAGATCGGCTTCGCGGGTGGTGACATCCTCGATCGCATAGCCGTGCGACTGGACGAGCGCGAGCACCTGTCCCGCGCTCGTCTTGTCGCGGTCATAGGTGATCTCCAGCCGCCGCGGCTCGATCACTTCGGCCTTGGTGAAAGCCGGTTCCATGATCGGCCCGCCGAGATCCTTGTCGACCGTGATCGAGACGATCTTTTCGCGCGCCATGTCGACCAGTTCGCGAGTCGGCTTGTCGGCGATCAGTTCGCCGTGATTGATGATCGCGATGCGGTCGCACAGCTGCTCGGCTTCCTCTAGATAATGCGTTGTCAGCACCACGGTCACGCCCTCGCGGTTGAGTTCGGTGACCAGTTCCCACAGCTGGCGGCGCAGTTCGACATCGACGCCGGCGGTCGGCTCGTCGAGCACCAGGATCGGCGGCGAGTGAACCATCGCCTTGGCGATCAGCAGGCGCCGTTTCATCCCGCCCGACAGCGTGCGCGCATAGGCATCGCGCTTGTCCCACAGATGCACTGCCTTGAGCAGTTCCTCGCTGCGCCGCTCGGCCTTGGGTATGCCGTAGAAGCCGCCCTGGTTCTCCAGCACTTCGAACGGGGTGAAGAAGGGATCGAAGACGATTTCCTGCGGCACGATCCCGATCGAGCGCTTGGCGTTGCGCGGATTGCCCGCGATGTCGAAACCCCAGACCTCGGCGCTGCCGCTGGTCTTGCGCACCAGCCCGGCAAGGATGTTGATGAGCGTGGACTTGCCCGCGCCATTGGGGCCCAGCAGTCCAAAAATGCCGCCCTGCGGCACATCGAAGCTGACGCCCTTGAGCGCCAGCTTGGGCGGCGAGCCCGGACCGGGCGAGGCGTATTCCTTGACGAGATTGTCGATCTTGATCGCAGGTGGGGTGGTCATGCCGCGTGACCTAGGCTCTTGAGCAGCTCCGTCAAACCCATTATCGGCTTGCGCATGAGCCTGCCTCCTCCCGAAATCACCAAGGTCACCACGCGGCGCGTGTGGTGCGACGGCGCGACCGACATCAGGACGGGGGCGAACTACAAACCCGCCGCGCTCGGCCACCCCAAGATCTATCTCGAAATCGACGAGCATGGCTATGTCGACTGCGGCTATTGCGATCGCCGCTTCGTGCTTGAAGGCGGGCCCGCCGACGGGGTCGACCAGTCGCAGCTGATGGATATTTCCGAAGGCGCAGACCCGGGCCACCGCTGACCCCCTCGCCTTCGCCGGCGCCAGCCCCTACATAGGGCGCATGACGCCAGCGACCGACCCGCACGCCCTGCTCTACAACCAGCTCGATCCCGAGGAAGCCAAGGCGCTCACCGCGCGTCTGCTGGCCCCCTGCGACGATGGCGAGCTCTACCTGCAATTCATGGCGAGTGAGAGTTTCGCTTTCGATGACGGACGGCTCAAGACCGCCGACTACAGCCGCGATTCGGGCTTCGGCCTGCGCGGCGTGTCGGGCGAGACGACCGGTTTCGCGCATGCCAACGAGATCAGCGCCGCCTCGATCGCCCGCGCCGGCGAGACGCTGCGCTTGCTCGACGCCACCACCTCGCCGCATGCCGCCCCGCCCGAGCGGACCAACCGGCATCTCTATACCGATGCCAGCCCGCTCGACCTCGTGCCCTTCGCCGAGAAGGTCGCGCTGCTCGAGAAGATCGATGCGGTGGCGCGCGCCAAGGATCCGCGCGTGGCGCAGGTCAATGCGAGCCTGTCGGCCAGCTGGAGCGCAATCGACATCATCCGCGCCGATGGGTTCACCGCGCGCGACCTGCGCCCGCTGGTCCGCCTGAACGTCAGCATCGTGGCCGAAGCCAACGGCCGCCGCGAAACCGGCAGTTTCGGATTTGGCGGACGCTATCTTTACGACGATCTGTTCGACGAGGGGCGCTGGATGCGCGCGGTCGACGAAGCGGTCCGCCAGGCGCTGGTCAATCTCGATAGCGTTGCCGCCCCGGCGGGCGAGCAGACCGTGTTGCTTGGCCCCGGCTGGCCCGGCGTGCTGCTGCACGAAGCGGTCGGCCACGGGCTCGAGGGCGATTTCAACCGCAAGGGCACCAGCGCCTTTGCCGGGCGCATCGGCGAACGCGTCGCCGCCCCCGGCGTCACCGTGATCGACGATGGCAGCATGACCGATCGCCGCGGATCGCTGAGCATTGACGACGAAGGCACGCCGACGCGCGAGACCGTGCTGATCGAGGACGGCATCCTCAAGGGCTATATGCAGGATCGCCTCAATGCCCGCCTGATGGGTGTCGAAGCGACCGGCAACGGGCGCCGCCAATCCTATGAACATGCCCCCATGCCGCGCATGACCAACACCTTCATGCAGGGCGGCAGCGACGATCCCGAGGAATTGCTCAGCCGCGTCGACGACGGCATCTATGCCACCAGCTTCGGCGGCGGGCAGGTCGATATCGTCAGCGGCAAGTTCGTCTTCGCCTGCACCGAGGCTTACAAGGTCGAAAAGGGCAAGGTGGTCGCGCCGATCAAGGGCGCAACGCTGATCGGTGACGGCCCGACCGTGCTGACCAAGGTGCGCGGCATCGGCAACGACATGGCGCTGGATGAAGGCGTCGGCATGTGCGGCAAGGGCGGGCAGAGCGTGCCTGCGGGCGTCGGCCAGCCGACCCTGCTGGTCGATGGCATCACCGTGGGCGGAACCGGCTGACCCACGCGCGCGTCAACTCAGCGCAGGTTCAGGCGGTGTGATACAGTATCCGCCGCTCATCAGGAGACTCGCCATGTTCAAGCCGCTTGCCATTGCCACTGCCGCGCTCGGCCTGCTTGCCGCGCCCGTCCAGGCCGACGAAACCGAGGAAATGACCCGCGGTGAGGCCGAACTCGCCAAACTGCTCGAAGGCCGCGTTGCGGGCGAACCGCGCGACTGCATCCGCACCATCGGCAGCCGCAATATCAACCAGATCGACGGCACCGCGCTGACCTATCGCGACGGCGACACCATCTGGGTCAATTACACGCGCAATCCCGAGAGCATCGACGAGAGCGAAGTGATGGTGATCAAGCGCTTCAGCGCCACCAGCCTGTGCCGCACCGACCAGATCGAACTGGTCAGCCGCACCGGCGGCTTCCTCAGCGGGGTGATCTTCCTCGACGAGTTCATCCCCTATGCGAAGGTCGACGCCGAGGGCTGATCGCCCCCAAGGGTAGCCAGCCCGTTATCCGGGGGGCATAGCTCTCTTTTTTCGAGGAGAGCCCAATGACCAGCCCGCAAGCCCCCGTGAATTCGCCCTTCGGCTATCGCTCCACCGCGCGCGAAGTGGTCGAGGGCGTGGATCTGGCGGGCAAGACCGTGGTCGTCACCGGGGGCTATTCGGGCATCGGCACCGAAACCGTCCACGCACTGGCCGGGGCCGGAGCGCAGGTAATCGTCGGCGCGCGGCGACCCGACCAGGCCGAGGATGTCCTCGAAGGGGTGAGCGGCGATATCGCCATCCTGCCGCTCGACCTGTCCGATCCCGCCTCGATCGATGCCTTTGCCGAGGAGGTCGCGGAGGAAACCGCGACCATCGACATCCTCATCAACAATGCCGCGATCATGGCCAGTCCGCTGGCGCGCGATGCGCGTGGCTACGAGATGCAATTCGCCACCAACCATCTGGGCCATTTCCAGCTCGCCGCGCGGCTATGGCCATTGCTGCTGGCTGACGGCGGTGCGCGGGTCGTGGCGCTGTCCTCGATCGGGCACCGGCTCAACGGGCTTGACCTCGACGATCCCAACTTCGAGCGCCGCGACTATGACAAGTGGCTGGCCTATGGGCAGGCCAAGTCGGCCAACGCATTGTTCGCGCTCCAGCTCGACAAGCTGGGCGAAGCGCAGGGCGTGCGTGCCTTTGCCGTCCATCCGGGCGGAATTGCGACCCCGCTCCAGCGCCACCTCACCATGGAAGAGCAGCGCGCGATGGGTTGGTATGACGAGGAAGGCAATGTCCACGAAGCCTTCAAATCGACCGAGGAAGGCGCGTCGACCAGCGTGTGGTGCGCGGTCTCGCCGTTGCTCGAGGGCAAGGGCGGCGTCTATTGCGAGGACTGCGACATCGCGGTCCCCGCCGATCCCGAAAACCCGCGCGCGGGCGGCTGCTGGCCGCATATCCGCGACGAGGACTTGGCAAAAGCGCTGTGGCGCAAGTCGGAAGAACTGACCGGGGTAGCCTTTCCCGATTAAAGCACCGCGCGGCGCATGACCGCGCGGCCCGTGAACACGCCGAGCAGGGCAAAGGCGGGTAGCATCAGGCCCGGGTCGGGCAGATCGAAGCCGAACAGCGTCGCCGTAGCGCGCGCCAGCGCGGTCAGGCCGAGCATGGCGGCAACCCCCACCACCAGCAGGCCGAAGCCATTTGCCAGCGGGCCGTTGACCCGCTCGCCCAGCAGGCCTGCGTCGTTCATCGCTGCAAGCAGGAACAGCGCGACCAGCGGCAGCAATATGCCGTTGAAGGCCTGCGCGGCGAGGATGGCCGGAGCGGGGCGTATCTCGGCCAGCCCGAAGCCAAGGCCGACTAGCAGCACCGCGCCCCAGACCGCGCGGAAACGCCAGCCACGGGCCTGCCACCGCGGGTCATCCGCCTTGCCGAACAGCCCACGCGCGGTGAGCGCGGCTGCCAGCGGGGCTGTGACCGCGGATGAAATGCCTGCCGCGAGCAGCCCGATCCCGGCGCCCGTCCGCGCCCAGCCGCCAACCCGTTCATCGAGCACATCGCCCAGCGCCTCGAACGAAAACTCGCCCACCAGCGCCGTGCCGACCACCAGGATCGCCGCAGTGATCACCACGCCGAGCCCGACCGAGATCGCAAGACCAAAGCGCATGTCCCCCAGCCCCTGCCCGCGCGCCAGCGCCGCGCCGAGAAACAGATTGTAGGGGACCACCGTCGTCCCCACCAACGCCAGCACCGCGAGCAGCGCGGCAGGATCGTCGGCAAAACCCGGTGCCGGGACAAGGCCCGCCAGCAGCACGGTGGCGGGCGGCGCCAGCGACAGCGCGACGAGCAGGAAGCCGCCCCCCATCAGCGCGACGAACACCGCCATGAGCCGCGCAACGCTGTGCGGCGATCCCGCCAGCAGCAACAGCGCAGCCGCTGCCGCCAGACCCAGCGTAACGCCTGTCCGCGGCCCGTCGAAGGCGAGCATCGCCCCCGCCGCGCCGCCGAGGATATTGCCCGCTTCATAGGCCGCGCAGCCCAGCAGGATCGCGCCGCCGACCAACAGCAGCGTGGCCACATGCGCAAAACCTGTCGGGTATCGGCGCCGCAGCACGGTCGCCAGATCGTCGCCCGTGGCGACCGCCAGCCGCCCGGCAAATTCCTGGAGCGTGAAGGTGGCGATGCCCGAGAAGAGGATCGCCCACAGCAGCGCCGCGCCGGTGTTCGCCCCCGCGCTGGCAGCCGCCGTGACCGTGCCCGGCCCGATGAATGCCGCCGCGATTGCGGACCACAGGAGGATCGAGCCGATACGCTTCATTGCCGCCCCTTGTGGCGCAAGCTGGCACGCGCCGCAATCAGGCGCGGCGGCGACCCGTCTCGCACAGCGCCTGCGCGGGGCAATTGGGGCAGTCGGGGGCTGAGGGGCGGCACCAGGTCTGGCCGAGCTTCTTCATCAGCAGGTGATGCTCGTCGAACTGCGCGCCCGACCAGTCCTCGGGCATGGCGGGCATGATCGCGGCGAAAGCGCGTGCGGTACCGGCCTTGGGCGGGACGAGCCCCATGCGCTGGAGGATACGCGTGTGATGCCCGTCGAGCACGATGGCGCGGCGGTCGAGCGTGCTGGCGTTCATCACGCCCGCGGCGATCTTGCGCCCGACACCGGGGAGCTGTTCGAGCCAGTCCATCGCCGCTTCGGTGTCCAGCTCGGCGAGATGCGCGAGGTCTACCGCGCCGCACAGGTCGATGAGCGCCGCAAGGCTCGCCTGCAGGCGCTTGGCGGCGACATTGGGGTAGGTCTGCGTCGCGAGCTCGGCCTGCAAGTCTTCAAGCGGCGCGGTGGCCACCGCCTCCCAGCTGCCCCAGCGCTGCAGCAGCCGGTCGGTTGCGGCGTTCGAGATCTCGGACTTGGTCCGCGCGCCAATCACGCCTTGCACCAGCACCCATTCGGGCTGGCGCCATTCGGCGGCCACGCGTTCGATATGTCCGAAGCGCTGGACCAGCAGCGCCTGCAGGCGGCGGAGCGTCTCGGTGCGCGGATCGGGACCCAGCGGCAGCATCGGTCAGCGCCGTAGCGTCAGGCCGATGCCGGTCACGATCAGCACCCCGGCAACGATCAGTTCACTGGTCACCAGTTCGTCGAGCAGGGCGATGCCGCCCAGCGCCGCGACCAGCGGCGTGGCCAGCTGGACGGTCGCCAGCGTCGCCAGTCCCAGCGATGGGGAAACGCGGTTCCAGATGACGTAGCCGAGCCCCGACGTGACCGCACCCGACAGCATCGCGAGCAGCAGACCGGGGGTTTCGGGCATCGTCATGTCGAATGCCAGCAGCGGCAGCGCGAGCACCGCACCGATGACAAAGCTGCGCGCCGTATAGCGGCCCGCGCCGGCGGACGCCCGCCCGATCATCGTATAGGCACCCCACGCGATCCCGGCGACCGCCATGAATGCGGATGGCAGCAATCGTCCGCCCTGCACTTGCGGAACCAGCAGCACCGCCAGACCCGCAAGCGAGAGCACCAGCCCCGTCCACCCGAGCCAGCCCACCCGTTCGCCGCGCGCCATGCCGGCCAGCAGGATCGTCGCCTGGACGACGGCGAACAGGATCAGCGCCCCCGTCGCCGCGGGCAGCTCGACATAGGCCCAGGAAAACATCACGACATAGGCGAACAGGCTGAGCCCGCCGCCAAAATTCCATGTCCCGCCGCGCCCCAGCAGCAGCGGCGCGAGGACGATCGCCCCGGTCGCCAGCCGGACCGCCGAGAAGGCAATCGGCGTGATTCCCCCTCCGGCGAGTGCATAGCGCGCGATGAGCGAATTGCCGGCAAAGGCCAGCACCGCGAGGCTGGCGAGGACCAGAACCGTCGCGAGCCCGAACGGGCGCGCAGCCGCAGCCGGTGCGCGCGGTTTCCCCGCGCTTATTCCCACTCGATCGTGCCGGGGGGCTTCGACGTATAGTCGTAGACCACCCGGTTGATGCCCTGCACCTCGTTGATGATGCGGGTCGCGACGCGGCTGAGGAAGGCGCTGTCGAAGGGATAGATATCCGCGGTCATGCCATCGGTGCTGGTCACCGCGCGCAGGCCGCAGACGCTGTCATAGGTGCGGCCATCGCCCATCACGCCGACCGTCTTGACCGGCAGCAACACGGCAAAGGCCTGCCAGATCGCATCGTAGAGCCCGGCGTTGCGGATTTCCTCGAGATAGATCGCATCGGCCTTGCGCAGGATATCGCAGCGCTCCTTGGTGACTTCGCCGGGAATGCGGATCGCGAGGCCGGGCCCCGGGAAGGGATGCCGCCCGACGAAGATCTCGGGCAGGCCCAGTTCCCGGCCCAGTTCGCGGACCTCGTCCTTGAACAGTTCGCGCAAGGGTTCGACCAGCTTCATGTTCATGCGTTCGGGCAGGCCGCCGACATTGTGGTGGCTCTTGATTGTGACCGAGGGGCCGCCGGTGAAGCTGACGCTTTCGATCACATCGGGATAGAGCGTCCCCTGCGCGAGGAAATCGGCGCCGCCGATCTTCTTCGCTTCGGCTTCGAACAGGTCGATGAAGGCACCGCCGATGAACTTGCGCTTCTTTTCGGGGTCCGTCTGGCCCGCGAGACCGCCGAGGAACATCTCCTCCGCATTCACATGCACCAGCGGGATATTGTAATGGTCACGGAACAGCGTGACGACCTGCTCGGCCTCGTTCATCCGCATCAGCCCGTGGTCGACGAAGACGCAGGTCAGCTGGTCGCCGATCGCTTCGTGGATGAGCACTGCGGCAACCGCCGAATCGACTCCGCCCGACAGGCCGCAGATGACCTTGCCGTCACCCACCTGCGCGCGGATTTCCTCGATCTTGGTGCGGCGAAACTCGGCCATGGTCCAGTCGCCCGCGAGCCCGCAGACATGGCGCACGAAATTGGCGAGCAGCTTGCCGCCATCGGGCGTGTGGACCACTTCGGGATGGAATTGCGTGCCGTAATACTGGCGCTTCTCGTCAGCGATGACCGCGAAGGGCGCGCCGTCGCTGGTGGCGACGATGCCGAATCCGGGGGCGAAGCGGGTGACCTTGTCGCCATGGCTCATCCACACCTGGTGCCGCTCGCCGGTCTGCCACAGCCCGTCGAACAGCGCGCACTCTTCCGACACGGTGAGATAGGCGCGGCCGAATTCGCCGCCTTCGCCGGTTTCATGCCCGGGGCGAACCTCGCCGCCGAGCTGTTCGGTCATCACCTGCTGGCCATAACAGATGCCGAGGATCGGCAGGCCGCTGTCGAACAGCACCTGCGGCGCGCGGGGGCTGCCTTCGTCGCATACGCTGGCGGGCGAGCCCGACAGGATGATGCCCTTGGGCTGGAGCCGGTGGAACGCCTCTTCTGCCTGGGTGAAGGGGGCGATTTCGGAATAGACCCCCGCCTCGCGCACGCGGCGCGCGATGAGCTGGGTGACCTGGCTGCCGAAATCGACGATCAGAATGGAATCGGGGAGGTGTTCTGCCTGCATGGGTCCCGATAAGGGCAGCGCGCGTCGCCTGTCCAGCATTCGCAGCGCTGCTGCCGGTCATATCGCGCGGGCCGCGGCGAAGATGCATCGCTTACAACGTATCGTCGCGTATTTTGCACTTGCGAACACTTATGTTGCGATGCACAATCGCGATCAAGAACAAGGCCGAGGATGCCTGAAGAGCGATAACCTTTACCCCAGGAGACGCTCATGAAGTATCACCAGTTTCTCGCCGCCAGCCTCGTCGCTGCCGCACTCGTCCACACCCCGGCGCAGGCCGAACGCAGCGAAGTCAGCATCGAAGTCGCATTCAACGACCTCGACCTGCGCGATCCCGACCAGGTCGAAGTCCTGCGCGAGCGCGTTGCCGATGCCGCCGAAGCCGCCTGCACGCATCCCGACGCGCTGTCGGTCAACGCCTTCTCCTATGATCGCCGCTGCAAGGCTTCGCTGGTCGCATCGGCGCGCAAGATGATCACGCTGAAGACCTCGGCAAAGCTGGCGCAGGCTCGCTAAGCGACTTTCCTGCACGCGCGACTGCAGGATATTCCGGTGCCGCCATGACCTCGGTCTTGGCGGCACCGCTCGTTTTGAGACGGGACGGCAGAGGCGCGAAAGCTTGGTTGCGCAAATCGCAACATCTTTCAAAGTTTTCTCACTTTCGTTCGCTGACGAGTAAGATTATTACACGCCTCACAGCCGGACGGTGAACCCTGACACTCCCGTCCCGGACGATTTACAGAAGCGTCGGCCCCCCAAGCAGCCGCGTTTCTGGCCTTCCTCGCCACGGCGGCCGGCCACCGGCCCTCCGCACCGGCGAGGCGATATGGCAGCGAGTAGAGACGCGGCCGCCGACATTCCTCTCCCTCCCCCCAAGAAGTCGGCGCCGCGTCTCGAAGCGCTGCGCCACCCGCTCAGTCGGGCAGGCCGCGCCGATCGGCCTCTTCGCGCAGATCGGTCTTGAGCAGTTTGCCGATATGGCTGCGCGGCATGTCCGCGATCCTATGGAGCTGCGCCAGCCGCTGGGTCTTGCCGAGCCGCGCATTGACCGCTTCGCGAATCGCTTCGCAATCGCGCGCGTCATTCGCCAGCGTCACGAACCCGACCGGGGTTTCGCCCCAGCGCGCGCTGGGCACGCCGATCACCGCGGCCTCGACCACATCGGCTTCCTTGGACAATTCATCCTCGAGATCGACCGGGAAGATATTGAACCCGCCAGAAATGATCATGTCCTTCGCGCGGCCGACCAGTTCGACGAAGCCGTCGGCATCGACGCGGCCGATATCGCCCATGCGCTGCCACACATCGCCGGTTTCCGGGTCGGTCCAGTAGCCCTCGCGCGTCTTGTCGGGCTGGTTCTTGTACCCCGCCATCATCGTCTGGCTGCGTCCGATCAGATTGCCCGGCGTACCCGGCACGACCGGCTGGTCCGCATCGTCGAGCACCTTGAGTTCGCTGCCCGGCGCCGGGCGGCCCACCGTATGCAGCTTGTCGGGAAACTTGTGCGCCTCGAGCAGGCAGACAACCCCGCCCTCGGTCATTGAATAGATCTCGATCAGTGCGCCCGGCATGCGCACCAGCACCTCGCGCTTCAATTCCGCCGGGAAAGGCGCGGAGGTGCAGTATTTGAGCTGCATGGCGGACAGGTCGAATTCGTCGAAGCGCGGCTCTTCCATCAACCGCCGGTACTGCACCGGGACCAGCATGGTCGCGGTGGTCCGGTCCGCCTGCGCATATTCGAGCCAGCGCAGGGCATCGAACTTGCGCATCACGCGCACCGTCCCGCCCGCCAGCAGTGGCGGCAGGAACGCAACCATGGTGGTATTCGAATAGAGCGGCGTCGAGGCGAGCGTACGGACGGGCAGGCCGCCCTCCAGCCAGCTCGATGCGGTGCTGGCAAATTGCCGCCAGCGCATCTGGTGCGAATGGACGATGCCCTTGGGGACGCCGGTCGTGCCCGAAGAATAGATGATGTTGAAGGGATCGCCCGGCTGCGGCTGGAATTCGGGCGCCTGCGCGCCTGCGGGCGCCATCCACTCGGCAAGTTCCTCGTCGAGCACGATCCGCGTCATGCCCGGGAAGCAATCCTCGCCCAGTTCCGCCAGCTTTGCGCGGTCGATGAAGATATGCTGCGCACCCGAATCGCGCGCCATGCCCGCCAATTGGTCGGGACTGGCGCTGGTGGTCAGCGGCGCTGCCACCCCGCCCGCGCGCACCGCGGCGAGGAACACCAGCGCATAGGGGATCGAGGAATAGCCGAGGATCGCCACCGCCTGCCCCCGCTCCAGCCCGTCCGCGACGAGCCGTGCGGCGATCCGCTCGACCCGGTCGCCAAGCGCGGCCCAGCTCAGCTCGCCCTCGTCGTCCCGCATCGCGATCTGGCTGTCCAGCGCGGCGGCATTGGCGGCGATGATGTGCGGAAAGCTGCCGAAAGTTTCGGCCAGCGCTGCTCTTTGTGTCTCTCCCATGCGGCGCACCCTATCGCGGCGCGCTGCGCTGTCTAGCTGCCAGCGAGGCTGCCAAGCGAAAAGGCGAGGATGACGCCCAGCGCGGTGGCAACCCCCGCCCAGTGGCGATCCTCGCGGAACGCCTGCGGGAAGACTTCGGTCGCAAGGCTTGCGACCACTGCCCCGGCGGCAAAGCAGCGGATCACCGCCAGCGTGCCTTCGCCGACCCCGGCCAATGCGAGATTGCCGATGATTGCCGCTAGCGCGAGCAACGCTGCAGTGCCGATCCACAGCAGCATCACGGTGCCTTTGGAGCGCCCGTCGGAGGTCATGGCGCGCGCGCCGCCCGCGGCTTCGGGCAGGTTGGACAGCAGGATCGATCCCGCAAGCGCGGCAACTTCCATCCCGCCTGCACCGATTAGCGCGACACCCAGCGCAAGATTCTCGGGGATCCCGTCGAGCGTGATCGCCGCCAGCAGGCCGCCGCCGCTATTCGAGCCCCATTTTTCGTCGATCAGATAGTCCGCCACGGCAAAGACGATCGCCCCGGCCCCCACGCCGAGCATGGCGTGGAACACGCTGCTCTTGGCGATCGAGGGTTCGATCAATTCGCTCGTCACCGACAGCAGCAGCGCGCCGCCGGCGAGTGCGACGAGGAACCCTTCGACGCGGGTGGGGAGCTTGCCGTATATGCCCCATGCCGCCCCGGCGACCAAAGCGCCCGAAACCACCAGCACCACGACGAGCAGCATCAGCATTCGATCACATTGACCGCGAGCCCGCCCTGGCTCGTTTCCTTGTATTTCGAGGACATGTCGAGACCGGTCTGGCGCATTGTTTCGATCACCTGGTCGAGGCTGACGCAGGTCTCCGCCTCGGTCCGGTGCAGCGCGAGCCGTGCGGCATTGACCGCCTTGACCGCGCCGATCGCATTGCGCTCGATACAGGGCACCTGGACCAGCCCGCCGACCGGATCGCAGGTCAGGCCGAGATTGTGCTCCATCCCGATCTCCGCCGCACAGGCGACTTGCGCGGGCGAGGCCCCCCACAGCGCCGCCAGTCCCCCGGCAGCCATCGAGCAGGCCACGCCCACTTCGCCCTGGCACCCCATTTCCGCGCCCGAAATGCTCGCGCGCTGCTTGTAGAGCAGCCCGATCGCGCCGGCGGTCAGCAGGAAGGTACGGCGGCTGTCGCGGCACGGGCCGTCGCCGGTGGTCGTGCAATAGAAGCGAATGACCGCGGGGATGATCCCCGCAGCGCCATTGGTCGGCGCGGTGACCACACGCCCCCCGGCGGCATTCTCCTCATTGACCGCCATCGCATAGCAATTGAGCCAGTCGAACAATTGTTCGCGCTCGTTCGATAGCGGGTTGGCGGACAGCTTGTCCCACAGGTCGGGTGCGCGCCGCGCCACCTTGAGGCCGCCGGGCAGGATACCGCGCTGGTGCAGGCCGCGATCGATACACTGGTCCATCGCGGCGGCGACACGGTCGATCCCCTCGAGCGTTTGCTCGCGCGGGCGGAAGCTGTCTTCATTGGCGAGGATCAGCTCGGCGATCGGCAGATCGGTCTGCGCGCAGGCGGCCAGCAATTCCTCCGCCGAACCGAAATCATGCGGCACCCGCGTGCCCGTATTGATCCGGTCGTCCTTGGGCTTGCGCTGCAATTGCGCTTCGGAGGCGACGAAACCGCCACCGGTCGAATAATAGGTCCGCTGGGACAACCGCTCCCCGGCCGCATCGAAGGCCGCCAGCTTCATCCCGTTGGGATGCAGGTCGGGAATGATATGCCCGGCAAGATCGATATCGGCCGCCGGGTCGAAAGCGATCTCGCGTTTGCCCCCCAGCACCAGCCGCCGACCCTCGCGCACCCGCTTGAGCGCGGCCGCGGCGTCGTCGGGACAGGTCGTGTCGGGCGCGAAGCCGATCAGGCCGAGAATGCTCGCATCGAGCGTGCCATGTCCGACGCCGGTCAGCGCGAGCGAGCCCTGCAATTCCACCGTGATGCGCGCCGTCCTGTCGAGCTTGCCCGACTTGGCCAGCGCCCGCACGAAGGTGCGCGCGATCCGCATCGGCCCGACCGTATGCGAGGACGAAGGACCGATCCCGATCCGGAAGATGTCGAGCACCGATAGCATGGCCGCGAGATGCGCCTTTGCCGCTTCGAAATCAACCGGTTGCAGTCGAAACCGGAGCAGCGGCAATCTGTGGGTAAAATCGCCCGCGAAACTTTGGAA
This sequence comes from Qipengyuania citrea, assembly GCF_024171405.1. Classification (GTDB taxonomy): domain Bacteria; phylum Pseudomonadota; class Alphaproteobacteria; order Sphingomonadales; family Sphingomonadaceae; genus Qipengyuania; species Qipengyuania profunda. Next base: position 2,199,657 of record NZ_JALJZT010000002.1, on the reverse strand, counting down.
ATCCGCCTTCGAACGCCTATATGCTCACTATGGACGAAACCCCTGAAAACACGGGCGCCGAAGCGCCGAAGAAACCCGGTTATGGCGCAGATTCGATCAAGGTCCTCAAGGGCCTCGACGCGGTCCGCAAGCGCCCCGGCATGTATATTGGCGATACCGATGACGGTTCGGGCCTCCACCACATGGTGTTCGAGGTCTCGGATAACGCCATCGACGAAGCGCTGGCGGGGCATTGCGACCTCGTCCTGATCGAACTCAATGCCGATGGCTCGGTCTCGGTCGAAGACAATGGCCGCGGCATCCCGGTCGACATGCACAAGGGCGAAGGCGTCTCCGCAGCCGAGGTCATCATGACCCAGCTTCACGCGGGCGGTAAGTTCGAGAACACCAGCGACGACAATGCCTACAAGGTGTCGGGAGGCCTGCACGGTGTCGGCGTATCGGTGGTCAACGCGCTGTCCGAATGGCTCGAACTGACGATCTGGCGCGACGGCAAGGAACACTGGATGCGCTTCGAGCATGGCGATGCGGTCGCAAGCTTGCGCGTCGTGGGCGATGCCCCGCGGGTCGAACAGAACCCCGACGAGGACGGCTTCAAGAAGGGCACGCGCGTCACCTTCAAGGCGTCCGAAAATACCTTCAAGAACGTCATCGAATTCGACTTCGAAAAGCTCGAGCACCGCTACCGCGAGCTCGCCTTTCTCAATTCGGGTGTGCGGATCCTGCTGCGCGACAAGCGCCACGAGGAAGCGCAGGAACACGACCTGTTCTACGAAGGCGGGATTGCCGCCTTCGTCAAATATCTCGACCGCAACAAGCAGCCGCTGGTCGCCGAACCGATCGCGGTGAGCGCGGAAAAGGACGGCATCGGCATCGATGTCTCGCTCGAGTGGAACGACAGCTATTACGAAAACGTCCTCACCTTCACCAACAACATCCCGCAGCGCGACGGCGGCACGCACCTCGCCGCGTTCCGCACCGCGCTGACGCGCACGCTGAACAATTACGCCAGCGCCAGCGGGATGCTGAAGAAGGAGAAGGTCTCGCTCTCGGGCGAAGACATGCGCGAAGGCCTGACCGCGATCGTTTCGGTCAAGCTGCCCGATCCCAAGTTCTCCTCGCAGACCAAGGACAAGCTGGTCAGTTCCGAAGTGCGTTCGCCGCTCGAAAGCCTGATGGGCGAGAAGATGAGCGAATGGCTGGAGGAAAACCCCGCCGAAGCCAAGGCGATCATCCAGAAGGTGATCGACGCCGCCGCCGCCCGCGAAGCCGCGCGACGCGCGCGCGAAATGAGCCGCAAGGGCGCGATGAGCATCGCCTCACTGCCGGGCAAGCTGGCCGACTGCCAGGACCGCAACCCCGCGAACTGCGAACTCTTCCTGGTCGAGGGCGATTCGGCAGGGGGCAGCGCCAAGCAGGGCCGTGACCGCAAGACGCAGGCGATCCTGCCGCTCAAGGGCAAGATCCTCAATGTCGAGCGCGCGCGCTTCGACCGGATCATTTCCTCAAAGGAAGTGGGCACGCTGATCCAGGCGATGGGCACCGGGCTGCGCGACGAATTCGATCTCGAGAAGCTGCGCTATCACAAGATCGTGATCATGACCGACGCCGATGTCGACGGCGCGCATATCCGTACGCTGCTGCTGACCTTCTTCCACCGGCAGATGCCCGAGATCGTCAAGGCCGGGCACCTCTTCATCGCGCAGCCGCCGCTGTACAAGGTCGCGCGCGGCAAGAGCGAAGTCTATCTCAAGGACCAGGCCGCCTACGATCGCTATCTGATCGCGCAGGGCCTCGACGGGCGCATGCTCGAATCGCAGAGCGGATCGACCCACGCCGGCGGCGAACTCGAAGCGCTGGTCGACCATGGTTTGCGGATGCGCAATATGCTCGGCTTCGTCCCGCGCAAGTACAAGACCGATTTGATCGAGGCGATGGCGCTGGCGGGCGCATTCGAACCGGATGGCGACCGCCGCTCGGCGCTCGACCGGGCCGCCGCGCATCTGCAGATGGGCGATCCCGAAGCGCGCTGGAGCGCCGAGATCGGCGAAGACGGCAAGGTCCGTCTCAACCGCATCTGGCGCGGAGTGACCGACGTCCACGAGATCGACCCGGCTTTCCTCGACAGCGCCGAAGCGCGCAAGCTGCACCGCATCGCGCAGGATTTCGCCGACGTCTACACTTCGCCCGTGCGGCTCGTCCGCAGCGGTGCCGCGGAGCCGGCGGAAGAGGTCGACAGCAGCGATGTCGAGGAGGACGCACCGATCCTCGCCGATGATGCGATCACCCTGCCGACCCAGCTGCTCGAGACGGTCATGGCGGCCGGCCGCAAGGGCCAGAAGATCCAGCGCTACAAGGGCCTGGGCGAAATGAACGCCGAGCAATTGTGGGAGACCACGCTCGATCCGGACAATCGCGCGCTGCTGCAGGTCAAGGTCGAGGATGCCGACGTCACCGACGAGATTTTCACCCGGCTGATGGGCGATGTGGTCGAACCGCGCCGCGAGTTCATCCAGAACAACGCGCTCAACGTGGCCAATCTGGACGTCTGACGCGGTGGGCGGGGGGCAGTCGACATCGGCGACCGAGCGGGGCGGTTTCCTGCTCTTTCTCGGTTTGGTCTCGCTTGCGCTGCTGGCGGTGGTTCTGCCATTCCTCACCCCGATGCTGTGGGCGGCGCTGGCGGCCATCATGTTCCAGCCGCTTTACCGCTGGTTCCTCGTGCGGCGGCCCGACAAAGAAACGCAGGCGGCATTGGCCAGCCTCGTGGTGATCCTGTTCGCGGTGGTGCTTCCGGCGCTGTGGATTGGCAGTGCGGTGGTCGAGGAGGCGGCCGGCCTCTATGTCGCCTTCCGCGAAGGCAATATCGACGTATCGATGTATTTCGCACAGATATTCGCCGCACTCCCGACCAATATCCAGGCTTCGCTCGACAGCGCAGGCTTTGGCGATTTCGGCGAGGTACAGGCTCGCGCGACCGCGTTTGTGCAGGCGAGTCTCGGCCTGATCGCGACCCAGGCGATCGCCTTGGGCGGAAGCGTGTTCGGGTTCGTCCTGTCCTTCGCAATCGCGCTGTATGTCGGCTTCTTCCTGCTGCGCGACGGACGCGCAATCGGCCAAGCGATCATCGCCGCGCTGCCGATGGAGCGGCAGGTCGCCAACCGGCTGGCCGAACGCTTCCTCACCATCGTGCGCGCGACGATCAAGGGATCGGTCGTGGTCGGGCTGGTGCAGGGCGCGCTGGGGGCGCTGACCTTCTGGATCGTCGGCCTTCCTTCGGTGCTGCTGCTCGGCGTGATCATGGCGATCGCCTCGCTGCTGCCCGCATTGGGCCCGGCGATCGTCTGGGTGCCCGCCGCGATCTACCTGCTCGCCACCGGCGCGCTGTGGGAAGGCGTGGTAGTGATTGTTTCCGGCGTCGCGCTGATCGGGATGGCAGACAATGTCCTGCGCCCGATCCTGGTGGGCCGCGATACCGGTATTCCCGACTGGCTGATCCTCGTGACGACGCTTGGCGGCATCGCGCTCATGGGGCTGTCGGGGATCGTGGTCGGCCCGCTTGTCTGCGGCCTGTTCCTCGCCGCCTGGGGCATTTTCGCCGAACAGCGCGAACCCGCAGTCCCCCCAACGGAGCCGAACAAAGCGGCTTGATTACGCCGCGCGGATGTCGTTCGTTCCGCGCGCGCCGCCATCCTTTGCATCGAGACCACCGAAGATCGCGCCCACGATCAGGGCCAGCTTTTCTTCGGTCAGCCGGTCGTCGATCATGGCGATCATGTAGGGCTGCAGATAGCAATTCACCATCTGGTTGATAATCGACATCGCGGTGTCGACCTCGAGCCCCTCGAGGTAACCGTCGGCCTGCGCTTCGGCGATCAGTTCGCACAGGTAGTGGTCGCCGAGATCGATATAGCTGCGCGCATATTCGAAATAGCGCTGCCCCATCTCGACATAGAGGTTGAAGGTCGCGGGATCGTCGCGGAAATTCTGCTCCAGCAAGCGGAACCGCCGCGCGAAGAATTCATACATTTTGCGGGGCGGCGGCAGGTCGGAGGCCATCACCTCGTCCATCACCCGCAGCTTGGGCGCGAACCATTCGGCGGTAATCGCCTCGAACAGATCGCCATCCCCGGGAAAGACCGAATCGACCCGCGCCCGCGCAACGCCGAGTTCGGCGGCCAGCCGCGCCCGCGACACTTCCTCGCCGGTGCGCTCCATCAACGCCATCGCCTCGCGCGCGAAGCGGCTGCGCAGTTCGTCGATTTCGTTCTCGCTCACGCTCGCGCGCTCCCCTCTCGTCCTGCGCCGCAAATAGGGGCGCAAGGGCGCGGGTTAAACCCCCTGCGGGATCAGCCCGAGGATTTCTTGGGCGGGAGCGGGAAGAAGGCAGAGGTCCGCTCCCTGTAATCGGCATAGCCGGGACGCGAGTTTTTCATGCCGCGTTCGAGCAGCGGACCGCCCGACCACCTGGTCAGCGTGAAGGTCAGGAACAGCGGCCCGATCACCGTCGCGGCGGCGACCCACCAGCCGGCCGATGCGGCGGCGATCCAGATGCCCCACCAGACGCAGGCGTCGCCGAAGTAATTGGGGTGACGGGTATAGCGCCACAGGCCGCGGTCCATCACCTTGCCCGCATTCGCGGGATCGGCCTTGAACCGGGCGAGCTGCCAGTCACCGACCCATTCGAAGAGGATGCCCACCGTCCACAGCGCCAAGCCGATCAGTGCCAGGCCGCTGATCGGCACCATCCAATTGGCCTCGAGAATGCCGTATTGCGCGGGGCTCGAAACGATGAACAGCAACACCGACTGACCCATAAACACCTTAGTCAGGGCGGCCAGCGCGAAACGCCCCTTTGCGCGGTCTTTCGCGAGGATGCGCGCGTAACGCTTGTCCTCGCCCTCGCGCCGCCAGCGTAGCAGCAGATGGACGCACAGCCGCAGCCCCCAGATCACCGCCATCGCCATCAGCAGCGTGGCCAGCGGGCCGGGTTCGTACAGCCGCAGCCAGCTGACAAATGCCATCAAGGTCATGCCGCCGCCCCAATAGGCATCGACAAAGCTGACATCGTCGATCTGCACCGCGACCACCCACAGGATGATCGCCATGCCGAGCAGGATCGCTGCATTGGCCAGCAGTGCTTCGACGATCATGTCCCGTTCTCCTCGATCAGTTGCAGCGCCTGGCGTTCGAGCACCTTGAAGCGCTCGAACTCGGGCAACTTGGCGCGCATGAAACGCGCGATTTCCAGCAGTGTCTCGCCATAATTCGCACTCGGGATGATCGCCGGTCCGAAGCCGACGATCCGGCGCGTGTTGCACACCCAGGCTGGAACGATCGGCACATTGGCGGCGCGGGCGATATTGTAGAACCCCGATTTCCATTCGCCCATGGAACTGCGCGTGCCCTCCGCCGCGATCACCAGCGCGAGCCGGTCCCGGCGCGCAAATTCGTCCGCGACCTGCTCGACCACATTGGCGCGCTGCGTCCGGTCGATCGGAATGCCGCCCATATCGAGCATGAAATTGCGCATCACGCCCTTGAACAGCGTGTGCTTGCCCATGAAGGCGGGTTCGATCCCCTCTGCGGCGGTGGCGCCGGTAAAGAAAACGAAATCCCAATTGGACGTATGCGGAGCGCCGGCGATAACGAATTTGGGGATGTCGGGCAGATGCCCGTCGAGCGTCCATCCGCGCCAGCGATAGATCGCCAGAATGATCCGCCGCACGATACGCGACAGGATCGAACGCTTGCGGCGCGGCCTGGCTAACGACACTTCACTCTCCCCGGTGATCCGACCTAGCAGCTACGCGAGGGAAAGCGATAGGGATGCAGCGGTTTTCCCGCCGATCACATGCGGAACACACCGAATTGCGGATGCTCGGGGATCGGCGCTTCGAGCGTCGCGGCCAGCGCCAGCCCGAGCACGTCGCGCGTCTGCACCGGATCGATCACACCGTCGTCCCATAGCCGCGCGGTGGCGTAATAGGGATTGCCTTCATCCTCGTATTTCTGGCGGATTGGGGCCTTGAATTCCTCGGCCTGTTCCGCCGTCCAGCTATCCGCGTCGCGGTGGACGGTAGCGAGCACCGAGGCGGCCTGTTCGCCGCCCATCACCGAGATGCGCGCATTGGGCCAGGTGAACAGGAAGCGCGGGGAGTAAGCCCGCCCGCACATGCCGTAATTGCCCGCACCGAAGCTGCCGCCGATGACTACGGTGAGCTTGGGCACACTGGCAGTGGCGACTGCCGTGACCAGCTTCGCGCCATGCTTGGCGATGCCTTCGGCCTCGTATTTCCCGCCGACCATGAAGCCCGAGATGTTCTGCAGGAACAGCAAGGGGATACGCCGCTGGCACGCGAGCTCGATGAAATGCGCGCCCTTCTGCGCGCTTTCGGAGAACAGCACGCCGTTGTTGGCGAGGATCGCCACCGGCATGCCCCAGATATGCGCGAAACCACATACCAAAGTGCTGCCGTAATGCTGCTTGAACTCGTGGAACTCGCTGCCGTCGACCAGCCGGGCGATCACTTCATGAACGTCATAGGGCGCGCGGACATCGTCAGGCACCAGCGCATAGAGGTCCTCGGCATCGAATTTCGGCGCGCGCGGATCCTGTGTCGTCATGGCCCGTGCGGCGGCGTGATTGTCGCCCAGATGGCTGACGATATCGCGCACGATGGTGAGCGCGTGCTCGTCGTTCTCGGCCAGATGGTCGACCACGCCCGATTTTCGCGCATGCAGATCGCCGCCGCCGAGGTCCTCGGCGCTGATTTCCTCGCCCGTCGCGGCCTTCACCAGCGGCGGACCGGCAAGGAAGATCGTGCCCTGTTCGCGCACGATCACCGTCTCGTCGGACATCGCCGGGACATAGGCCCCGCCCGCGGTACAGCTGCCCATCACGCAGGCGATCTGCGGAATACCCAGCGCGGACATGTTCGCCTGGTTGAAGAAAATGCGCCCGAAATGGTCGCGGTCGGGGAAGACCTCCGCCTGGTGCGGCAGGTTCGCCCCGCCGCTGTCGACGAGATAGATACACGGCAGGCGGTTCTCCTGCGCGATCTCCTGCGCGCGCAGGTGCTTCTTGACCGTCATCGGGTAGTAGGTGCCGCCCTTCACGGTAGCATCGTTGCACACGATCATCACCTGGCGGCCCGACACACGCCCGATCCCGGCGATCAGCCCTGCGCCGTTGATTTCGTCTTTGCCGTACATGCCGTTCGCGGCCAGTTGCCCGATTTCGAGAAAGGGGCTGCCCGGGTCGAGCAGGCGCTCCACCCGCTCGCGCGGGAGCAGCTTGCCCCGCCCGACATGCCGCTCGCGGCTGCCTTCGGACCCGCCAAGCGCGGCTGCGGCGACGGCCGAACGCAGTTCCTCGGCAAGCTCCTTATTGTGTTCGAAGCGAGCCTTCGCATCGGGCGCCTCGCGGTCGAGCGTCGAGGTAAGAACGGGTGCGGTCATTCGTCTGGCCCTAGCGCTTCTTCACAAACTCGGCACGCAGGACGAGGCCCTTGATACCGGGATATTTGCAGTCGATTTCCTGTTGGTCGCCGGTCAGGCGGATCGATTTGATCAGCGTACCCTGCTTGAGCGTCTGTCCCGCGCCCTTGACGTCGAGATCCTTGATCAAAGTCACCTGGTCGCCGTCGGACAGCACATTGCCCACCGCATCGCGTACTTCGACGCGGTTCGCGGCAGCCTGCTTTGCCGCGAGCTCGGACGCGGGCATCCATTCGCCGCTGTCCTCGTCATAGACATAGTCTTCGTCGGCGCTCACCCCGCCGCCCCAATGAGCTCGCGGCCGATCAGCATCCGCCTGATCTCGTTGGTCCCTGCGCCGATATCGAGCAGCTTGGCATCGCGCATGTAGCGTTCCACCGGCCAGTCCAGCGTGTAGCCCGCCCCGCCCAGTGCCTGGACGCTTTCGGCTGCCACACGAAAAGCGCTCTCGCTCGAATAGAGGATCACGCCCGCGGCATCGAAGCGCGTCGTCTGGTCCGCATCGCAGGCCTTGGCGACCGCATAGGTATAGGCCCGGGCGGTTTGCAGCGCGACATACATATCCGCCACCTTGGCCTGCATCAGCTGGAAGCTGCCGATCGGTTTGCCGAACTGCTTGCGCTCGCGCAGGTAGGGAATGACCGTGTCGAGACAGGCCTGCATGATCCCCAGCTGGATGCCCGACAGGACCACGCGTTCGTAATCCAGCCCGCTCATCAGCACGCCGACGCCGCCGTTCAGCGGCCCCATCACGCGGTCTTCGGGCACGAAGCAATCGTCGAACACCAGTTCGGCGGTCGGGCTGCCGCGCATGCCGACCTTCTCGATCTTCTGGCCGATGGAGAAACCTGCATCGTCCTTCTCGATCAGGAAGGCGGTGATCCCGCGCGAACCAGCGCTGCCGTCGGTCTTGGCATAGACCACCAGCGTATCGGCATAGGGCGCATTGGTGATCCAGAACTTGGTGCCGTTGAGAATGTAGCCGTCCACGCCGTCGCGCGAGGCGGCTTCGGCCTTCAACTTCATCGAGACCACGTCCGAACCCGCCGAGACTTCGGACATGGCAAGGCTGCCGACATGTTCGCCGCTTACCAGCGGGGCGAGATACTTGGCTTTCTGCTCGGCATTGCCCCAGCGGCGGATCTGGTTGACGCAGAGGTTGGAATGCGCGCCGTAGCTGAGGCCGAGCGAGGCCGAGGCCCGGCTGACTTCCTCGACCGCGATGACGTGTTCGAGATAGCCGAGACCGAGCCCGCCATCCTCTTCGCTCACGGTGATGCCATGCAGGCCCAGCTCGCCCATCTGCTCCCACAGCTCGGCGCGAGGGAAATAATCCTCGCGGTCGATCTTCTCCGCCAGCGGGGCGATCTGTTCATCGGCGAAGCGGGCCACGCTGTCGCGGATCATCTCGGCGCTTTCGCCAAGCTGGAAATCGAAATCGGGGGTCGCGCGCATGCTCTCTCCTTGGGGGCTCGCGAAAATTCGGCTGCGGGCGGGCCGATAGCCGAGCGCGCAGCACGGGGCAAACCGAATAGGCTGGCTTTACCCTCTGTCACTGGTAAATACTTTACGCGATAGTCGCTTGCATCTAGGCGCTTGGGTCTGCCTATGTACCGTAAAGACAATATTCTCTGGCCCGAGGGAGAGCCCCCCTCGGATGCCTATTGCGACGAGGACCGGCGCCTCGCGATCCTGACCGCGCACGGCACCGAAGCCATGCTCGACGATCCCGAACTGCAGGAAGTCGTCGATCTCGCCGCCAAGATCTGCGGCACACCGATAGCGATGGTCACCATGGTCGAGGAGGGGCGCCAGCTGTTCCTGACCCGGGTCGGGATCGACGCGCGCGAAACGCCGCGCCCAACCAGTTTCTGTGCGCATGCCATGCTCGGCACCGAGCCGATGGTGATCACCGATGCACGCGAGGACGAACGCTTCGCCGACAACCCGTTGGTGACGGGTGAACCGCATATCCGCTTCTATGCCGGCCATCCGCTGGTGTCGGTCGAGGGCGCTCCGCTGGGCGCTCTCTGTGTCATCGATACCGTGCCGCGCCCGGACGGGCTGACCGCGCTCCAGCGCGAGACCCTGGGTGTGCTGGGCAAGGCGGTCATGCGCCGCATCTCGCAGCGACGCATGGGCGAGACTGCGCAGGCCGCGGTCGCGGTCCGCGAAAGCTACCTCCAGCGGATGATCGACAGCGTCCCGGGGATCGCCTGGTCCGCCGATGCCGCAGGCAATTTCGATTACGTCAACGCGCAATGGGACGAGATGACCGGCCGGGCGCAGCCCAGGACGCTGGCGGACTGGCGCGCGACGATTCACCCGGAAGACTGGGACACTGCCTCGGGCGCGTTCCTTGCCTCGCTCGATAGCGGCAAGCCGTTCGAATTCGAATGGCGGTTGAAGCTGTCCGACGGCAATTATCGCTGGATGCTCGCCCGCGCGGTCCAGACGCCGGTTGGCGGGGGGCAGAACCGCTGGTTCGGCACGGTCATCGATGTCGATCGCCAGCGGCGTCTGTCCGAAGCGCGGGACCTGCTCGCGAACGAGCTGTCGCACCGGATCAAGAACATCTTCGCCGTGGTGTCGGGGCTGGTTGCGATCCGGTCGCGCGGGAAACCCGAAATCGCCGAGTTTGCCACCGAGCTAAACGACACCATCCGCGCTCTGGGCGCAGCGCATGATTACGTGCGGCCCGGTCACGGGCACCAGGGCGGCACGCTGTCGGGCCTGCTCGCCGATTTGCTGGCCCCTTACGGCACAGCGGAAGACAAGCGCTTCAGCGTGACGGGTCCGGGGATCGTGGTCGGTGCGCGTGCAGCCACCCCGCTGGCGCTCATTTTCCACGAGCTGGCGACCAATTCGGCGAAATACGGCGCGCTGTCGCGTGTCGACGGGCATGTGACCGTCACCGTCGAGGATGAATGCGAGGGTGAGGACGACAGCAAGGTCTGCGTCTTGTGGGAAGAAAGCGTACGCAGCGCCAGCGCACCCGAAGACAGCGCGCATGAGGGTTTCGGCTCGCGTCTCCTGCGGATGGCGGTCGAAGGCCAGCTGGGCGGTTCGTTCGAGCGCACGTTTTCGGACGACGGGCTCGATATCCGGATCGTCTTTCCGCGCAGTTCGATCGAAACCTGATCCCCCGCCCGCCTTGCACGCTTGGCGTGGCTGTGCTTTCCCGCCCGCCATGCGAAGTCTGACAATCCTTGCGCTGGGAATGGCGCTCCCCGCCTGCACCCCCGCCAGTGACGAAGGCGAGAGCTCCGCGCTTACGCCGCAGCAGGTCGTATCGCCATCGGGCGAGCCGGCCCCCGAAGTCTTCGTTGCCACCGCGTGGCGCGCGGTGGCCGCAGACGGTGCGCGCTACACCACCTATCTCGATGCCGACGGGACCTATCGCGACCTGCGCAACGGCGATCCGTGGCAGACCGGCAGCTGGACCTATAGCGTGGTCGAACGCGACAAGCGCCTGTGTTTCATGCCTGCGCCCGACAGCGGGATTGAGCGGTGCTGGGAGCCAGGCCGGATGTCCGGCGGGAAGATGAAGGCAACCAATGACGACGGGGTCTCGATCGAGCTCGAACGCGTCGATTACCGGCCTCCCGCAGATGCAGGTTCGGACGCGGACGTAGACGCAAACGCGGACGACGCACCCGCGTGACCGATACGCCCGCCCCGCTGCTCGAATTTCGCGACCTCAGGAAGAGCTACGAGGCGACCGAAGCGGTTGCGGGCGTCTCGCTCACGATCCCGCAGGGCGAATTCGTCGCGCTGGTCGGTGCCTCGGGCTCGGGCAAGTCGACGCTGCTCAAGACCGTCAACCGGCTGGTCGAGCCGACATCGGGCCAGGTGCGGTTCGAGGACGACAATGTCGAAAGCCTGCCGCTGGCCGCGCTGCGTCACAAGATCGGCTATGTCTTCCAGTCGGTCGGCCTGTTCCCGCATATGACCGTGGGCGAGAATATCGCCATCGGGCCGCGCCTCGTCGGCGAGCGGCTTGCCGCAGAGCGGATCGGCGAATTGCTCGAACTGGTCGATCTCGAGCCCGACATGGCCGCTCGGCTGCCCGACGAATTGTCGGGCGGGCAACGCCAGCGGGTCGGCGTGGCGCGCGCGCTGGCGAACGAGCCGCAGCTGCTGCTGATGGACGAACCCTTCGGCGCGCTCGATCCGATTACGCGCGACGCGCTGGGCGACCGGGTCCGCGCGCTGCATGCCGAATTCGGCCTGACCACCGTGATGGTGACGCATGACATGGCCGAAGCCCTGCTGCTCGCCGATCGCGTGCTGGTGATGGATACTGGGACGGTCGTGGCCGATGAAACCCCGCATTCGCTGCTCGCCGGGGCCGGCGGCGAGATCGCCCAGGGCCTCGTCGCAGTCCCGCGCGCGCAGGCCGACCGGCTGGCGGAGCTGGCAAGATGAGCGAAATCTGGACCACGCTGCTCGGGCTGGGCGACAAGCTTGCCGCGCATGTGCTGCTTTCCGCTGCCGCGATTGGGCTGGGAATCGCGGTGGCCCTGCCGCTGGCGATCTGGGCCAGCCGCTCGCCGGGTGTGGCGCGCGCCACGCTGGGCTTTGCCAGCCTGGTCCAGACGATCCCCGCGCTGGCGCTGCTTGCGCTGTTCTTCCCCATATTGCTGTCGCTGCGCGCGGTGTTTGGCGAAGGCCTGCCCACGCTGGGCTTCCTGCCTGCGCTGCTGGCGCTGGCGCTGTATGCACTGCTGCCGATCCTGCGCAATGCGGTGACCGCGCAGGTCAATCTCGACCCGGGCGTGATCGAGGCCGCGCACGGCGTCGGCATGAATTTCTGGCAGCGCCTGCGGCTGGTCGAAGCTCCGCTCACCGCGCCTTACATCATGGCCGGCATCCGTACCGCATCGGTGTGGACCATTGGTGCCGCCACACTCGCCACCACCATCGGACAGCCGAGCCTGGGCGATCCGATCTTCGCCGGACTGCAGACGCAGAACTGGGTGCTGGTGCTGGCGGGGTGCATTGCCAGCGCCGGGCTGGCGCTGGTCGCCGATGCGCTGCTGGGCCTGATCGAGAAAGGGCTCGCCACGCGCCGCCGGATGCTGACGTTCGGCGGGCTGGCGGCGGTCCTGCTGGGCATTCTTGGCGCGCTTACCGTCCAGTTCGGCGACCGGGGGGGCGACCGCATCGTCATCGGAGCCAAGGGCTTTTCCGAGCAATACATCCTCGCCCGCCTGATCGGGCAACGGCTCCAGGCGGAGGGCTTCTCGGTCGAATACCGTGACGGCCTGGGTTCGGCGGTCGCGCACCAGGCGGTATCGACCGGGGCGATCAATGTGCTGGTCGACTACACCGGTACCATCTGGACCAACCAGATGGAACGCAGCGACAATCCCGACCGCGAAACCATGCTTGCCGAAATTACCGCGTGGGAAACCCGCACCAGCGGCACGCATGTGCTGGGAAGGCTGGGTTTCGAAAACGCCTACGGCCTCGCCATGCCGCGCGCAGCGGCCGAGGCCGGCGGCTTTGCCAGTATCGGCGATCTCGCGGGACGCGCGCAGGACATGACCATCGGCGGCGATCCCGAATTCTTCGAACGGCCCGAATGGATCGCGGTGCGCGAGGCCTATGGCCTGCGCTTCGCCGCACGGCGCAATTTCTCGCCCACCTTCATGTACAATGCGCTGACCTCGGGCGAGGCCGACGTGATCGGTGCCTACACCTCCGACGGACGGATCGCGGCGGACGACCTCGTGATCCTCGACGATCCGGAAGGCGCCTTCCCCAATTACGACGCGATCATCCTCCTCGCCCCCGCAACCGGGGCCGACGACGCACTTGTTGCCGCGCTGGAACCACTGGTCGGTGCGATCAGCGTCGAAGCAATGCGCGAAGCCAATTATTCGGTCGATCGCGACGAAGACAAGCTGTCGTTCGGGGAGGCCGCGCGCCGCCTCGCCGAACGGATCGGCGGGTAGGCTAGCGTGCGCGCTGCCAGACCTGCGTCTGGCAGAAGGGGCCGATGCAGCCCTTGACCTCGAGCCGGTCGGGACCGCGGCGGCGCACTATCGAACGATAGGTCTTGCCGTTGTTGGGATCGTAGATTTCGCCGCGCCACGAATCCTCGTCTTCGGTGAAGCCGGTGAGGATCGCCATGCCGAGCAGCTTGCGGCTGCGCTTGGCGGCATCGCGGTTGTTGACGTCGCGCTGGTCGGCGCCCTGCGGCGGCGTGACGAGGAATTTGGCGATCCGCCCGCAGATACTGCGTCCGCAATCGCTGATCTGCACGACGGCGTCCTTTTCCGCGGTCACCCAGCGGCCTTCGATCGGTTCGGCGGCGGCCAGCGGCGTGGCGGCCAGCACAAGCGCGGCAACAGCAAGCAGGTGTTTCATGACGGGGGCGTCCTCCGCTGGCCTTCGGGAAAGCCCGCCCCACGCGGCCAGTCGCGGGCAGACAGGGCCATGCATTTGAACAATTCGCCCATGGCCTGCGGCTGAACGAGCCGGTCGTGCGCGGCCTTGATCTCTTGCGAACGCTCGGGCGCGGCGGATGCCAATCCCTGCGCGCGCAAGCCGATTCCCATCGCGGCGAGCCAGGCACCCTGCGTGGTCAGCGAGCTCGCCACGCCTTCGCGCCGCGCGATCGTGTCGAGCGTCGCGAAATCGACATGCGCGGTGAGATCCATCTCGCCGGGCGCGGCGAACACATCGACTTTCTGATGCGCCTGCACCGCCTGCAGCGTCGAGCCATGGCGCGGGGCCACATGGCCATAATCGATGAACAGCGCCGCGCCGCCCTGCACATCGAGCCGCTGCGCGAGCGATTGGACCAGCGCGGCGGCGGCGGGGCAGGTTTCGATCACGGTTCCGGCAGCCGCGGCGCGCTGCGCCTCGGGCACGACCTCGTCCATCGGGCTGGGCCCCGCGACGAAGGCGAAGCGATCCTCCTCCAGCCCCACCATGCGCTCGCGCCACCCCTTTGTGGTCATAACCAGCTGGCGGACCGGCAGCGCGTCGAGAAACTCGTTGGCAAGCAGCAGGATCGGGCGATCGTCGGGCAGGCTGTCGAGCGAATCGTGGAACTGCGCGCCGGCGAGCGCGGTACCCTGCACCGCGCGCAGCGCTTCGGACCCTTCGACGAGGTGCACGTCGGGATGCAGCCCCTGGCTTGCCATCGCGCGCAGCGCATCCTTCGCCAGCGTCCCGCGTCCAGGGCCGAGCTCGACATAGATCGCATCCGCCGGACGTCCCGCCCGCGCCCAGATATCCGCCAGCCACAGCCCCGCCATTTCGCCGAACATCTGGCTGATTTCGGGTGCGGTGGTGAAATCGCCCGCCGCGCCGAGCGGGTCGCGGCTGGTGTAATAGCGCGCATTGCTCTCACCCATATAGCGCGCCACAGGCATTGGCCCGTGCTGGGCGATCAGACGGCGGAAGACCGCCCCCAGCGCGGGCTCGCCCGGTTCGGTCATGCCTGCGTCGACGGGGATGCCTTGGCGCTACCGATGGCCGGGCGCAGCAATGCATAGACGAGCACTGCCAGCCCAACGCCGATCATCGGCAGGCTCAGCCACTGGCCGCGCGACAGGCCGGTTTCGACCACTACATGCGCCAGAT
This sequence comes from Qipengyuania citrea, assembly GCF_024171405.1. Classification (GTDB taxonomy): domain Bacteria; phylum Pseudomonadota; class Alphaproteobacteria; order Sphingomonadales; family Sphingomonadaceae; genus Qipengyuania; species Qipengyuania profunda. The sequence goes on along the minus strand of NZ_JALJZT010000002.1, from coordinate 2,184,558 downwards.
GCGCATCGGGTTCGCGGAAAAACTCCATCAGGAACCGGCCCAGCCCCATGCCGATGGTGAAGATGCCGACGAGGAGACCCGGGCGATAGCGCGCTGGCGTCTTCCAGAACATGGCCAGCAGCAGCAACCCGAGCAGCAGGCCTTCGAACCCGGCCTGGTACAGCTGGCTGGGATGGCGCGGCAGTTGGTCCGGATCGGTCGGGAATATCATCGCCAGCGGGAAGCCGCCTTCGACCGGGCGTCCGTAAAGCTCGCCATTGACGAAATTCGCCAGCCGCCCGAGCATATAGGCGAGCGGGACATTGACCGCGATGTAATCGGTGATGCGGAGCCAGTTCAGACCGCCGCGCCAGGCGACCCAGGTAATCGCGATCAATACGCCGATGACCCCGCCGTGGAAGCTCATCCCGCCTTCCCACAGCTTGAACACATCCGCGCTGGCGAACAGTTCGGGCTTGTAGAAGGCCGCATAGCCGAGTCGCCCGCCGAGGATGACCCCGAGCGTGCAATAGAAGAACAGATCGTCCGCATGGCGCTGCGCCATCGGCGCGCCGGGGGCCTTGATCATCTTCGACAGGTGCCAATAGCCCAGCAGGATGCCGAGCAGGTAGGCGAGCGAGTAGAAGCGCAGCTGGAAGCCGCCGATCTCGAAGAGATAGGGCCGTAGCCCCAGATTCTCCCAGTAGATCGGCTCTGCCGCGCCCGATGCAGCCAGTAGTGACAGCAAGTGGTTATCCCCTTAGAGGTGTGCCCAAGGCCGCGTCCGGCGACCCATCGGGGGCGGCTTTTGGCATAGCAGGGGATTTGGGGAAAGCCTGCGTCGAGCCGCAGTTCATGCGCGAGCCTCGAGCACGAGGCCGCGTGCCGATTTGGAGAGGACACGAAACAACCCATGCCGACACAACTCGACAAGGATATCGACCGGATCACCAGGGCAGTGACCGAACCCGGCCAGATGTTCGAGCTGACCGAAGTCACCCGCCGCGGCGTTACCATGCCCGCGTTCAAGAATGCGCCGCCCAGCGTGGCGCATTATTTCGCGCATTTCTGCAACGAGAAGAAGGACGAGCTGTTCATCGTCGATGGCGAAATGCGGCTGACCTTCGGCGAAGTTTGGGGCGCGGCCTCGCATGTCGCGCATAGCCTTGCGACCGAGCACGGGATCGCCAAGGGCGACCGGGTCGGTATTGCCGCGCGCAATTCGGCCAACTGGATCATCGCCTATATGGGCATCCTGATGGCGGGCGGCTGCGCCACGCTGCTCAACGGCTGGTGGACCGGCGAGGAACTGGCCTACGGAATCGACCTGTGCGAGTGCAAGCTGGTGCTGGCCGATGCGCAGCGCGCCGAACGGCTCGAAGGGGTCCAGCATGGCGCCAAGGTCGTCGTGTTCGACCACGGCGTTCCGTCCGAAGGACTCGCCCCCATCTGGGCGGCGGGCAATACCGCGATGGCCATGCTCGGCCAGCTCGGTCCCGACGATCTTGCCACCATCCTTTATACCTCGGGATCGACCGGCCATCCCAAGGGCGCCTATTCGGATCATCTCGGCGTCGTGTCGGGCACGATGAACTACGTCTGCCAGACGGCGATGATGCTCCAGCTGCTGACCGAGAACGACGCCGCGCCGACCGTCCAGCCGAGCGCGCTGGTGGCGGTGCCGCTGTTCCATGTGACCGGCGAAGTGCCGCTCATGCTGCAAAGCTTCGCCATGGGCCGCAAGCTGGTGCTGATGCCCAAGTGGGATGCGACCAACGCGCTCGAACTGCTCGAGAAGGAACAGATCACCTATTTCGTCGGCGTTCCGCTGATGAGCTATGAGATCGCGGTCCATCCCGAGCGCGAGAAATACGATCTGTCGCAGTGCAAGACCTTCGCCGGTGGCGGCGCGGCCCGCCCGATCGAACACGTCAAGAAGATCAAGGATGCGTTCAAGGACGGCTTCCCCGCGCTGGGCTATGGCCTGACCGAAACCAATGGTGTCGGCGCGGGCAATTTGAACGAGAACTATCTCGCCAAGCCCAACAGCACCGGCATGCCCTCGCGGCCGCTGGTCGACATGGCCATTCTCGACGATGACGGCAAACCGCTCGAGCAGGGCAAGATCGGCGAGGTTTCGATCCGCTCGGTGTGCAACTTCCTCGGCTATTGGAAGAACGAGGACGCGACCAAGGCGGCCTATTCGGACGATGCCTATTTCCGCACCGGCGATCTCGGCTATCTCGACGAGGACAATTACCTCTTCATCGTCGATCGCAAGAAGGACATCATCATCCGCGGCGGCGAGAACATCAGCTGCATCGAAGTCGAAGAAGCGATCTACGCGCATCCCAAGGTTGCCGAATGCTCGGTCTTCGGCCTGCCCGACGAACGCTTCGGCGAAATTCCGGCGGCGGTCTATTATCCGCATCCGGGGCAGAGCCTGTCGGTCGAGGAACTGCAGGAGTTCCTGCGCGAACACATCGCCGCCTTCAAGGTGCCGTCGGTCATGTGGCAGAGCGAGGAACAGCTTCCCCGCCTTGGTACGCAGAAGGTCGACAAGCGCACCGTCAAGGCGACCTACGCCAAGGAGCACCTGGCCGCTTGAGCGTGACCCGTGTCCCCCGCCAGCGTGCCATCATCGACCGGCGGCAGCTCGCCTCCGGGATCGAGGCGCTGGTCGGGGAGCACGGCGACAAGGCCCGCCCGCATGTGGTGGCGCTGCTCAAGGCCGCGCTCGACCAGGGCCGTGCCGAGCTCGAGCGGCGGCTCGAGGAAAAGCCTTCGGCAGGGCACGAGAATGCGGGCGGCTTCGCCTTCCTGATCGACCAGCTGATCCGGGTGATCCACGATCACGCGACCACCCATCTCTATTCCAGCGCCAATCGCTCGCAGGCCGAACGGCTCGCGGTGATGGCGGTGGGCGGCTATGGCCGCGCGGAAATGTCGCCGCATTCGGATGTCGACATCGCCTTCCTCGTCGGCGGCAAGAAAACCGCCTGGTGCGAGCAGGTGGTCGAGGCGATGCTCTACCTGATGTGGGATCTCGGGCTGAAGGTCGGTCATTCGACGCGCACGCTCGACGAAGCGATGCGGCTGTCGAAGAACGACCTGACCATCCGCACCGCGCTGCTCGAAGGGCGCTATGTCTGGGGCGACCAGGAGCTTTACGACGAGGGCTCGCGCCGCTTTACGACCGAAGTCGTGCGCGGCAACGAGCGCGCCTTCGTCACTGAGAAACTGGCCGAGCGCAATGCGCGCCACAAGCGCATGGGCGACAGCCGCTATGTCGTCGAACCCAATGTGAAGGACGGCAAGGGGGGCCTGCGCGACCTGCATACGCTCTACTGGATCGGCAAGTTCATCCACCGCGTCCGCGCCGCCGCCGAACTGGTCGATGTCGGCCTGTTTACCCCGGCCGAATACCGCAGCTTCCGCCGCGCGGAAAACTTCCTGCTCGCAGTGCGCAGCCATATGCATGTGCTGACCGGGCGCGCCGAGGACCGGCTGACCTTCGACCTCCAGCGCCGCATTGCCGAGCGGATGAATTTCGCCGAGCGGCCGGGCAAGAGCTCGGTCGAACGGTTCATGCAATTCTATTTCCTGCAGGCGAAGCGGGTCGGATCGCTGACCGGCATTTTCCTCGCGCATATCGACGAACAGTTCGAGGCCAAGACCGCGCGGCGCGGGTTCTTCGCCGGGTGGAAGCAGAAGGCGCGTATCCTCAAGGGATACCGGGTCTATGGCGGAAAGATCGCCGCGCCGACGGACGAATGGTTCAAGCAGGATCCGGTGCGACTGATCGAAATTTTCCAGCTGGCCGAAGCCGAAGAGCTCGAAATCCACCCCGAAACCATGCGCCAGGCCAATCGCGACAGCGGGCTGATCGACCACAAGATTCGCGAGGATGCCCGCGCCAATGCGCTGTTCCTCGACCTGCTGTGCGGCCGTAACGATCCCGAAATGGTCTTGCGCTGGATGAACGAGGCCAACGTCTTCGGGAAATTCGTGCCCGATTTCGGCAAGGTCAACGCGCAGATGCAGTTCGACATGTACCACCATTATACGGTGGACGAGCATACCATTCGCGCGATCGGCCTGCTCAACCAGATCGAGAAGGGCGAACTGGCGGGCGACCATCCGCGCGCGACGCGGCTGATCCACAAGGTGGGATCGCGCCGCACCGCCTATGTCGCCGCACTGCTACACGATATCGCCAAGGGCCGCGGGGGCGACCATTCGGTGCTCGGGGCGGAAGTTGCCGAGGACCTGTGCCCGCGCTTCGGCCTCACCGAAAGCGAGACCGAGATGGTCGCCTGGCTGGTGCGCAACCATTTGCTGATGAGCCACACCGCGCAAAAACGCGACCTGACCGATCCCAAGACGATCGAGGATTTCGTCGGGCATGTGCAGAGCCACGAACGGCTGCGCCATCTCGCCATCCTCACCGCAGTCGATATCCGCGCGGTCGGGCCCGGCACGTGGAACAGCTGGAAGGGGCAATTGCTGGGCGAGCTGTACGACGTCTCCAGCGAACGCCTGCGGCTGGGGCATATGCGCCATGGCCGCGACCAGAAGGTCGCGCACAAGCAGGCCGAGGTGGTCGATTTGCTCGGCGAGCGCTCGGGTCTGGTCGAGGATCTCGCCGAGACTGTGGGCGATGCCTATTGGATCGCCGAGCCGACCGATATCATCGCGCTCAACCTGGTGCATTATGCCGCGGCGCGCGCGGCGGAGCACGAACTGTCGATCCATTGCGAATATTACGAGGCGCGCGGGGCCACGCTCGTCACGGTGATCGCCGCCGACCATCCGGGTCTGTTCTATCGCATTGCGGGCGGCATCCACCTGGCTGGCGGAAACATCATCGATGCGCGTATCCACACCACGCGCATGGGCTGGGCGCTGGACAATTTCCTCGTCCAGGACCCGCATGGCGAACCCTTCGCCGAAGCGGGCCAGCTCGACCGGCTGAAGAAAAGCATTGCCGATGCGCTGGCGCATCGGGTCGATCTTGCCCCGCGCCTCGCGCAGCGTCCGCTGCCGCATAGCCGCGCGCGCGCCTTCGACGTCGCCCCGCGTGTCCTGTTCGACAACAAGGCGTCGAACAAGTTCACCGTCATCGAAGTCAATGCGCGCGACCGTTCGGCGCTGCTCAACCGCCTGGCGCGCGCGCTGTTCGAAAGCCGGCTGGTGGTGCATTCGGCGCATATCACCAATTACGGCGAACGCGCGGCGGACACCTTCTACGTGACCGACCTTACGGGCGGAAAGCTGGAGCCGGGCGAGCGGATGAACCGTATCGAAGCGCGGCTGATGGAAGCCGCCAGCGATGCCACGCAGGACCGCCTCGAGAACGCGTGACGGGGCAGGCCGTACCCGGCTGGCCCGTCAGACCTGCGGGGGACGCGCGCCGAACAGCGCGGTGCCCACACGCACATGCGTCGCGCCCAGCTTGATCGCGGTTTCGTAGTCCCCGCTCATGCCCATGCTGCGGCCTTCAAGGCCGTGGTCGCGCGCGAGCTTGTCGAGGAAGGCGAAGAACGGCGCGGGCTCGATATCGGCGGGCGGCAGGCACATCAGCCCCGCGATCGGGATATCGGCCGAGCGCGCCTGGTCGAGCAGTGCGGGCAACTCGGCCAGCGGGCAGCCGCCCTTTTGCTGTTCCTCGCCCAGATCGACCTGCACGAAGCAGGGCACGCGCTTGCCCGCCTTGTCCATCGCCTTGCCCAGCGCCTTGACGAGGCTGGGCCGGTCGAGCGAGTGGATGACATCGAACAGCGCGACGGCATCGTCGGCCTTGTTCGACTGCAACTGGCCGATGAGGTGCAACTGGACCGCGGGATGCGCCTCGCGCAGCGCGGGCCACTTGCCCTGCGCTTCCTGCACGCGGTTTTCGCCAAAATGACGCTGGCCTTCACGCAGCAGCGGTTCGATCGCGGCGGCGGGGTGCATCTTGCTGACGGCAATCAGCGTCACCTCGCCCGGCTCGCGGCGGGCGATCTGGCAGGCCTGCGCGATAGTCGCCTGCACTTGCTGAAGCGGGGTCTCTGCCTTTTCCATCGCGGCGCGCTATAGCGACAATATGCGCGATAAACAGTCCCTCCCGCTGATCTGGTTGCTAAGCGATGCCCGCAACGACGCGCGGCTGGAGGAAGCGCTCGCGGCGCTCCCGCAAGGTTCGGGCTTCGTCTTTCGCCACTACCACCTGGGCCCCGCCGCACGGCGCGCGCGGTTCGACACCCTCGCCGCCGTAGCGCAGGCATACGGGCATGTGGTCGTGCTCGGCGATACGCAGGAGTGGGGCGCGGATGGCCATTACGGCGTGCCCGAGAAGCTCGGCCGCGGCCTGCGGCTTGCCACCGCGCATGACGAGCAGGAAATGCAGGCCGCCGTGGCGGCGCAGGCCGACGGCATCTTCCTCTCGCCGGTCTTCCCGACCGCCTCGCACCCCGGCGCCGCCACGCTGGGCGCGGCCGGGTTTCATGCACTGGCGGACCGGTCACCCGTCCCCGTCATCGCGCTGGGCGGCATGACCCACGAACGCGCGCGCGAACTCGACTGGCCACGCTGGGGCGCGATCGACGGACTCGGTTCGACGAAGGCCGCTTGACGGCGGAGTCCCCGAGGATTCATACTGCGCGCTCTCAACGGATCAGGGGACCCTACATGGCTTCGCGCGCAGGCGCAGCACCCGATTGGCGCGCGGCGTTTCGCCGCTCCTTCCGCCGTGCCACGCATATGGCGGGCGCCGGAGTGCTGTTCGCGCTGCTCGTTTTCCTGACGCTGGCACTGGCGAGTTACACCCAGACCGACCCCAGCCCCTCGACCGCAGCCAGCGGGGCGGACATCCGCAACTGGATGGGCGCCAGCGGGGCCTGGGCGAGCGAACGCGCGCTCAATTTCCTCGGCCTGCCCGCAGTGCTGCTGCTTCCGCTGTTCTATATCTCCGCGCGGCGGCTGTGGACCGGGGTCGAGCGCGAGGACGAGGAGGAAACGCCCGGCCGCTGGTGGCGCCCTGTCGCCATGCTGCTCGCCGCGATCGCGCTGCTCGACACGGTGCTGGCACTGGTTTTCGATCCCGCCACCGGCAGCCTGCCCGCAGGTGTCGGCGGATTGTTCGGCCAGCTCGGCGGGCTGGGGATCGAAGCGGTGGCGGAGCGCTTCGGCGGCGCATTCTCCGGCTGGATCGTGCTGGTCCTCGCCCTGATCGCGCTGGGCGGCGGCATCGCGCTGGTTACCCGCGTCTTCGCGATCGACTGGGCGCAATTCCTCACCCTGCCCGACTTCGTGAAACGCAAGGCGCAGCTGCCCGAGCTCGACCTGCCGCTCGCGCCGAAGAAGCAGAAGCGCGCGGCCAAATCGTCCGAGGATGACGAGGCGGAGCCGGTGCCGATGAACGAGCCGCGGCGCGCACCCGAAATCGCCGATCCTGCGCCGACCCCGGTTCAGCCAAGGCCGGCCAAGGCCAAGCAGCGCGACATGTTCGCCAATTACCAGCTGCCGAGCCACGACCTGCTCGACGACGCCCCCGATCATACCGCGCCCAAGCTCGACAAGATGGCGCTCGAACGCAATGCGCGGCTGCTCGAAAACGTGCTCGACGATTTCAACGTCAAGGGCGAGATCACCGCGGTGCGCGCGGGGCCGGTGGTCACCATGTACGAGCTCGAACCCGCGCCCGGCATCAAGGCCAGCCGCGTGGTCGGGCTGGCCGAAGACATCGCGCGCAACATGTCGGCGATCAGCGCGCGCGTGTCGCCGATCCCGGGCAAGACGGTCATCGGCATCGAATTGCCCAATGCCGATCGCCAGATGGTCAGCTACAAGCAGCTCGCCAATTCGGCAGCATTCGTCGACCACCAGGGCAGCCTGCCGATGATCCTCGGCAAGGATATCGCAGGCGAACCGATCGTCGCCGATCTGGCCGCGATGCCGCATCTGCTGGTCGCGGGCACCACCGGTTCGGGCAAGTCGGTCGGACTGAACGCCATCCTGCTGTCGCTGCTCTATCGCTTCACGCCCGACGAATGCCGGTTGATCCTGATCGACCCCAAAGTGCTCGAGCTGAAGAGCTATGATGACATCCCCCACCTGCTCAGCCCGGTGGTGACCGAGCCGCACAAGAGCGTGCGCGCGCTCAAATGGGCGGTCGAGGAGATGGAGCGGCGCTACCGGATGATGTCGTCGGTCAATTCGCGCAATATCGCCGGCTTCAACGAGAAGGTCGGCAAGGCGATCGAGAAGGGCAAGCCGCTTGGCCGCCGCGTGCAGACCGGCTTCGACCCCGAAACCGGCGAGGAACTCTACGAGGAAGAGCAGCTCGATTACGAACCGCTGCCGCTGATCGTGCTGATCGTCGACGAGCTGGCCGATCTGATGGTCACCGTGGGCAAGGAAATCGAAGTGCTGATCCAGCGGCTGTCGCAGAAGAGCCGCGCCGCCGGCATCCATCTGATCATGGCGACGCAGCGCCCCTCGGTCGATGTCATCACCGGCGTCATCAAGGCGAACCTGCCGACGCGCATCAGCTTCAAGGTGACCAGCCGCATCGACAGCCGCACGATCCTCGGCGAGCAGGGTGCCGAACAGCTGCTGGGCAAGGGCGACATGCTCTACAAGCCCAATACCGGCGCGATGATCCGCGTTCACGGCCCCTTCGTCAGCGACGAGGAAGTCGAACGCGTCGCGACCCACTGGCGCGCGCAGGGCAAGCCCGATTACGTCGATGCCGTGACCGAGGAGCCGGAGGATGGCGGTTTCAACTTCGAGGACGAATTTACCGCGTCGGACAATCCCGAAGAGCGCAAGTATCGCCAGGCCTGCCAGATCGTGATCGAAAACCAGAAGGCATCGGGTTCATGGCTGCAGCGTCAGATGGGCGTAGGTTACAATACCGCCGCCAAGTGGATCGAACGCATGGAAAGCGAAGGGCTGGTGGGCCCCGCCAACCATGTCGGGCGGCGCGAGATATTCCGCGATCAGGACGGCAATCCGCTCTGACCGCCATACGGACGAACCACGAGGTTCAGAATCCGCGCGACTCGCGGGGATGGGCGAGCTAGATAGCGCGCCGATGACCAGCCCCACCGACGACACCGCAAGCACAGCCGAGACCGACAAGGCCCGCACCGGAGCGTTCGCCAGCCGCCGTCCGATCAGCCGGTTGACGATACTGCGCGCGCTGGTCGAAGTGCGCATGTGGTGGCGCGACGGGGTGATCGCCGATCTCGACCATGTCGCCACGATCGAACGCGTGCGCGGCGAATCGCTGCTCACCAGCCGCTATATCTTCATGACCGCGATGAGCGCGGGCATCGCGATCCTCGGCCTGCTGCTGTCGTCGCCTGCGGTGGTCATCGGCGCCATGCTGCTCTCGCCGCTGATGAACCCGATCCTCGGCACCGGCTTCTCGCTCGCCACGGGCGATGCCGATTGGCTGCGGCGCTGCGGCAAGGCGCTGGTGGCGGGGTCGGTCTTCGCGATCCTGTTCTGTGCGCTGATCGTCTATTTCTCGCCGTTGCAGACGGTGACCGAGGAAATCGCCGCGCGCACGCGGCCCAATCTGTTCGACTTGCTGGTCGCGCTGTTTTCGGCGCTGGCCGGATCCTATGCCGTGATCCGCGGGCGCGAAGGCACGATCGTGGGCGTGGCGATCGCCACCGCCCTGATGCCGCCGCTGGCGGTGGTGGGCTTCGGCCTCGCCACCTTCAATTGGACGGTCTTCGGCGGCGCGCTGGGCCTGTTCATCACCAACCTCGTGACGATCGGCCTGACCGCTGCGCTGATGGCGCGGCTCTACGGCTTCCAGTCGGACATGACGCACCGCCAGACCCGGTTGCAGTCGATGGTGATGGTGGCGGTGTTCGTCTCGCTGGCGGTGCCGCTCGGCTTCTCGCTGAGGACGATTGCCTGGGAGGCGAACGGCCAGCGAATCGTCAACCAAGAGGTCGCCGAGGCCTTCACCGGACGCGCGCGGGTCGAACAGCCGATCGTCAATTGGGCGGCCGAACCCGTAACCATCGCCGCCAGCGTCTTTACCCCCGAGTTCAATCCCGGCGCCGACAGCGAGGTGGCCGAACGGCTGTCGCAGCGGCTGGGCCGGCCGGTGGTGGTGACGATCGACCAGTTCCAGGTCGGTACAGATCCGGGCGCCGCCGAGCAGGCCGCATTGGCGCAGGCGCGCGTGCGCGAGGCGGCCGAGGCGAGCGAGCGCCAGATCGCGACACTGGGGCAAAGCGTCGCTCTGATCGCCGGAGTCGCGCGCAAGGATGTGATGCTCGATCGCGAGAACCAGACGGTTCAGGCGACCGCACAACCGCTCGCAGGCCTCACCCTCTCGGGCTACCGCCAGCTGGAGCAGCGGCTCGAGCGCACGACGCCGGGCTGGACGGTCGATTTACGTCCGCCCCTTGTCGCCCTGCCCGAGGTTACCGTCGGCGAAGAGGGTCTTGATGACGCGAATACGTCGCGGGTCGCGCTGATCGGCTGGGCTGCGCGGCGCACCGGCCTGCGGATCACCTTGAGTGGCAGCGAAAGTGCGCTTGCCGTAGTGACGCAGGCGCTCGGCGCGGACGCCCGCTATATCGACACTCGCACATCGGGAGGCGGGAATACCGTGACCGCCGCCTGGTCGACGGCTGCGGGCACTGTGCCCGACTAGACCCGGCCCGGCATGCAAGAAGGGGCCAGGCTTGCCGCCGCTTGGTTGCAGTTGTAACGGACGCGCGCAATCAAGGAGTCCCCCCATGCGCATCGGCAGCCCCAAGGAAATCAAGAACCACGAATACCGCGTCGGCCTGACGCCCGAGAGCGCGAAAGAGCTCGTCATGCAGGGCCATGAGGTGTGGATCGAGACCCAGGCGGGTGCCGGCATCGACGCCAATGACGACCAATATGTCGCCGCAGGGGCGAAAATCGTCGACGGTCCCGATCCGATCTTCGCCGAATGCGAAATGGTGGTGAAGGTCAAGGAGCCGCAGTCGGTCGAGCGCAAGAAGCTGCGCGAGGGCCAGATCCTCTACACTTACCTGCACCTGGCACCCGATGCGGACCAGACGAAGGAACTGCTCGACAGCGGCGTCACCGCGATCGCCTATGAGACGGTAACCGGTCCGCGCGGCCAGCTGCCGCTGCTCAAGCCGATGAGCCAGGTCGCCGGCCGAATGAGCGTGCAGGCGGGCGCCACCGCGCTCGAGAAGGCGCATGGCGGACGCGGCGTGCTGCTGGGCGGTGTCCCGGGCGTGATGCCGGGCAAGGTCGTGGTGATCGGCGGCGGCGTGGTCGGCTTCAATGCCGCGCAGATGGCGGTCGGCCTCGGTGCCGACGTGACCATTCTCGATCGCGATCCCGAAGTGCTCGAAAAGGTCGGCACGCATTTCGAGGCGCGCGCCAGCACGCGCTTTTCCAACGCGGCCAATCTCTACGACGCAGTGACCAATGCCGATCTGGTGATCGGGGCGGTGCTGATCCCCGGGGCCGCGGCACCCAAGCTGGTGACGCGCGAGATGCTCAAGGACATGCACAAGGGTGCGGTGCTGGTCGATGTCGCGATCGACCAGGGCGGGTGTTTCGAAACCAGCCGCGCGACGACGCATGCCGAACCGACCTATGTCATCGACGATGTCGTGCATTATTGCGTCGCCAACATGCCCGGCGCGGTGGCGCGCACGAGCACCTATGCGCTCAACAACGTGACGCTGCCGCATGCGCTGCGCATCGCGCGGATGGGCTGGAAGGATGCGCTCGCCGCCGATCCGCATCTCGCCGAAGGGCTCAACGTCCACCGCGGCGAAGTGACCTATGAAGCGGTCGCCACCGAACTCGGCTACGACTATCGCCCGGCGGCGGAACTGCTCCGCTAGGTCAGAGGAACGGCGCGATCACTTCGGGGCGCACCCGCGCGGGGCGCCCCGAAGTGCGATCGAGCATGGCCCAGGTGGTCGCCGCGCTGACGATCACCCGGCCCGCAGAATCGCGAAAATCGACGCGGCGCAGCGACTTGGCTCCGCGGGCCCCGCCTTCGATCCAGGTCGTGCCTTCGACGCTTTGCCCCAGGTCGATATTGCCGCGGTAGTCGATCTCGTGGCGGACCACGAGCCAGACAAACTGCTCGCGGTCCTCGGGCCGCGCCGCGGCGTCCCAATGCGCGGTCGCCATGTCCTGTATCCACTGCACCCACACCGCATTGTTGACGTGCCCCATCTCGTCGATGTGGCGCGGCTCGGCGGTGAAATCTGAGCGAAAGATGTTTGACATCGCGTCAGTACCAGATGGCGGTGGGCAGAAAGGGGAGGCCGAAGATCGGTAGTAGGAGGATCGACCAGCGCTTCCAAAAGATGACCCCGGCAACGCACCATGCCACGAGGCCAATAACCGCAACCGGAGCGAGGATCGGCATATAACTCTTGTCCATTAGCAATAGCGTTCCGAGGAGCACGACGCCCGCCGCTGCGACGGAGACACCAAGAAGGATCTTCCCGACAATGCTCATTCTGCGCCCGCAACCCCCATCTGCCACAGGATGAAGGCGACCTCTTCGGCGGTTTCGTAGATCGACTGGAAACGGCCCGACTTGCCGCCATGGCCCGCGCCCATATTGGTCTTGAGCAGCAATTCGCTGTCACCGGTCTTCACCTCGCGCAGCTTGGCCACCCACTTGGCGGGCTCCCAATAGGTCACGCGCGGATCGTTCAGACCCGCGGTCACCAGCATCGGCGGGTAATCCTGCGCCGTCACCTGGTCGTAGGGGCTGTAGCTGAGAATATAGGCGAAGGCCTGCTTGCTCAGGATCGGGTTGCCCCATTCCGGCCATTCGCCCGGCGTCAGCGGCAGTTCTCCGTCGAGCATGGTCGACAGCACATCGACGAAGGGCACATGCGCCACCACCGCGCCCCACAGCTCGGGATCGGTGTTGACCACCGCGCCCATCAGCTCGCCGCCCGCCGAACCGCCCGAAATGCTGATCCGGCCTTTCTCGGTATAGCCCTTGGCGACCAGCCCCTTCGCCACGTCAACGAAGTCGTTGAAGGTGTTGGTGCGTTCGTTGAGCTTGCCCTGCAGGTACCACTTGCGGCCCAGGTCGTCGCCGCCGCGGATATGCGCGATGGCATAGGCATAGCCGCGATCGACCAGGCTCAGCCGTGAGGTCGAGAAGCCCGGTGGCACCGCATAGCCGTAAGCGCCGTAGGCATAGAGGTGCAGCGGCCCGGTCTTCGGCCGGTCCTTGCGCATGATAATGCTGACCGGAACCATCGTGCCGTCACGCGCGGCGATCTCGACACGCTCGGTGGTGTAGAGCGCGGGGTCGTAACCGCTGGGGATTTCCTGCTGCTTGAGCAGTTCGAGCTCGCCCGTGGCGACGTGATAGTCATAGACCGAATCGGGCGTGACCATGCTCTCATAGGCCAGCCGCAGGGTGTCCTGATCGTATTCGGGATTGTTGCTCAGCCCTGCGCTGAAGCTGGCCTCGGCAAAGGCGATCGGCTTGACCAGATTGGCATCCTTGTAGGAGCGCAGCTGGATCTGGTCGAGCCCGCGCAGTCGCCCTTCGGTGACATAGAAGTCCTTGAACAGTTCGAAACCGGTCAGGTAAAACTCGTCCGATCCGGAGATCAGCGTGGTCCAGTCGCCCGGTGTCTCGAGCTTGGCGGTCGCCAGCCGGAAATTGACGTGGTCGTCATTGGTATGGACCCACACCATCCCGTCGCGCACATCGACATCGTATTCGACGCCCTTCTGGCGCGGCTTGACCAGCACCTGCTCCGCCGTGGGATCGCTGGCCGGCACCAAGCGGACTTCGCTGGTCTCGTTGTCGCCGGTCGAAATGATCAGCCAGTCTTCCTGTGCCGACAGGCCGGTGCCGACGCGAAAACCCTCGTCGATGGTTTCGCGGTAGAGTTCGACGTCTTCGCTGACCGGCGTTCCGAGGACATGCATGGTCGCATCGTGGACGCGCCAATTGTCGTCCGCAGTGCCATAGACCAGCGCCGTGTCGTTCTTCACCCAAACGAGGTCCGACAGCGTGCCGGGGATCTCGTCGGGCAGCAGTTCGCCCGTTTCCAGGTCCTTGATCCGCGCGGTGAAGCGTTCGGAGCCGTTGGTATCGGCGGAATAGGCGAGATAGCGGCCGTTCTGCGACACCGAAAACGCGCCCAGGCGGAAATATTCGACCCCTTCGGCCAGCGCGTTCTCGTCGAGGATCAGGACGTCGTCGCCCCCGGCAACCGGCTTGCGGTAATATTTGCGGTATTCCGCGCCTTCCTCGAACTCCGACCAGTAGAGATAATCCCCGCGGCGCTGCGGCACGGTGGAATCGTCTTCCTTGATGCGCGCCTTCATCTCCGCGAACAATTCGTCGACCAGCGGCTGCTGCGGCTTCATCCGCGCTTCGAACCACGCGTTTTCGGCCTTCAGATGGTCGAGCACGTCCTCGTCGTCGATCGTCGGATAGGACTGGTCGCGCAGCCAGTGGTAGGGGTCGGAAATCGTGATCCCGTGGTGCGAATAGCTGTGGTCGCGTTTTTCGGCAGTCGGCGGCGAAGTCGGCTGTGGCACTGTGGTCCCTTCGGAGTTCTGGGCGTGGAGCGGCGCGCTGAGCGCCAGCGATGCGGCAGATAGGAACGCGGCGTATCGCATGAAAGGCATGGGTGGTCCTCCCCCGGGCGGCGCAAAACTGGAAAGGAGCGCCGCGGATGACTATGACGGGGGAGTGATTATGCGGCTGCGCCACGCGCCGCAAGCACCGAGTCGCTCCCCAGCGCGACCGGCGCGAAGGAAAGGATTTCTCGATGCTGATGCAGACCCATGAAGCCCGTCTCGACGGATTGCGCAAGGAACTGGCCCGCCGCGGCCTCGACGGCTTCGTCATTCCCATCTCGGACGAGCATATGAGCGAATATGTCGGCTCCTATGCCCAGCGGCTCAACTGGCTGACCGGTTTCGGCGGCAGCGCCGGAAGTGCCGCCGTGCTGCAGGACCGCGCAGCGATGTTCACCGACGGGCGCTATACCGTCCAGGTGCGCGAGCAGGTCAGCGGGGCGCTGTACGATTACGAGGATGTGCCCGCCACATCGCCCGCCAAATGGATCGCCGAGCACGCGCCCGAGGGGGCAAAGATCGGCTATGACGCATGGCTGCACGGGATCGGCTGGGCCGAGGAGGCCGAAGCCGCGTTCGCACGCAAGGGCATCGAACTGGTCCCGGTGGACGGCAATCCGATCGATGCGATCTGGGACGACCGTCCGCAGGCCTCGCTGGCCGCAGCGGTCCCGCATGGCGACGAGCATGCCGGACGGTCGAGCGCCGACAAGCGTTCCGAAGTGGCCGACTGGCTCAAGCAGGAAGGGTATGACGCGACCGTCGTCAGCGCGCTCGATTCGGTCGCGTGGCTGCTGAACATGCGCGGCAGCGATGTCGACAACACTCCGGTCGCGCTGTCCTATGTCCTGGCGCATGCCGATGGCACCGCCGAACTGTTCATCGCGCCCGACAAGGTCACGCCCGAACTCACCCAGCATCTCGGCAATGCGGTGACGGTGCGCGACCGCGCGGAATTCGTACCCGCGCTCGAGGCGCTGGACGGCAAGCGGGTCGCGGTCGATCCGAACCATGCGGTGGCAGGCATCTTCCACGCGCTGGAACAGGGCGGCGCCAGCGTGGTGCGCACCGACGATCCGACCGTGCTGCCCAAGGCGATCAAGAACCCGGCCGAACAGCAGGGCCACCGCGATGCCCAGTCGCGCGATGGTGCCGCCGTGGCGCGGTTCCTGCGCTGGCTCGGCATCGAAGCGCCCAAGGGCGGCGTCGACGAGCTCGCCGCGGCGGCCAAGCTGCGCGAATTCCGCGAAGCGGGCGGCCTGCTCAAGGATGCGAGCTTCGACACGATCAGTGCCGCAGCGGGCCATGCCGCGCTGCCGCATTACAAGGTCGATGAAGACAGCAATATCCCGATCCCGCCCTCGTCGATCTACCTCGTCGATTCGGGCGGCCAGTATCTCGACGGCACCACCGACATCACCCGTACCGTGTGGATCGGCCCGGGCGAGCCCAGCGCCGAGATGGTCGAGCGCAACACGCGCGTGCTCAAAGGCCATATCCAGCTCGACATGCAGAAATTCCCCGATCGCACCACGGGCGGCGCGCTCGACGCGCTGGCCCGGATGCATCTGTGGAACGGCGGGGTCGATTACGGCCACGGCACCGGTCACGGCGTCGGCAGCTTCCTCTCGGTCCACGAGGGCCCGCAGCGGATCAGCAAGCCGGGCGGCGCCTTCCCCGGCACCGAAACCCCGCTGCGCGAGGGGATGATCCTGTCGAACGAGCCCGGTTACTACAAGCCCGGCGAATACGGCATCCGAATCGAGAACCTCGTGCTGGTGGTCGATGCGGGCCTTGCGGACAGCGAGGGCAAGTATCTCGGCTTCGAAACGCTGACGATGGTTCCGCTCGACCGGACGCTGGTCGACCCCGCGCTGCTCAGCGAGGCCGAAATCGGCTGGTGGAACGACTATCACACCGCGGTCTACGCTACGCTTGCCCCGCAGCTCGAGGGCGATGATCTCGCCTGGCTCGAGGAGCAATGCGCGCCCTTGTAGGCCAGATCATGTTCCCCTAATGTTCCGCCGGTCGCGAGTCGTTTTCGACAAGGAGAATGCAGATGATCGGATATGTGACACTGGGGACCAACGATCTCGAGCAGGCGGCTCGGTTCTACGATCCCATCGCGGCCGAACTGGGCGTGGGGCGGATGATGGATTTCGACAGCTTCATTGCCTGGGGCAATATGGACGGCGCGGCGGGTATCGCTGCGACCAAGCCATTCGATGGCGAAGCGGCGACCGTCGGCAATGGCACCATGGTGGCCCTGCAGGCGCAGGACCGCGATCAGGTGCAGCGGCTGTACGACATCGCGTTGGCCAACGGCGGCACCAGCGAAGGTGAACCGGGCCCGCGGGGCGAACCCGACGCCAACGGCATGGTCTTCTATGCGGCCTATTTCCGCGATCCCGATGGCAACAAGCTCAACGCTTTCCTGATGGACAAGGTGGCCTGACATGGCCCGGCCGCACCGTGTCGCCGACAGTTTCATCCATCTGGGTCTGGGCGCGACGGCGGTGCCGCAGCCGCCCTTCAACGGGCTCGAATGGTATGAAGCCTATGGCGAGCGGCATGCGGCCGACGGGCGCGAGGGGCGGCTGGTCAGCCAGCACCATTTTACCGAAAGCTGGCCAAGCTGGGAAATGCACCCGCTGGGCGAGGAAGTGGTGATCTGCACCGCGGGCACGATGGTGGTGACGCAGGAATTCCCGGACGGGCGGCGCGAAACCACCTCACTCGCGGCGGGGGAATATGCCATCAACCCCGCGGGCGTGTGGCATATTGCCGATATCGATAGCGAAGCCACCGCCATATTCATCACCGCGGGCGAGGGCACCCGGCACCGGCCCCGCTGACTTGCAGCGCGATGAACAGGTACGCCGCGCCGATGCAATCCGTTACAATTCAGGCCATGTTCGGGATATTGCTGCGACATTGCGGGCCTAGAACGGGAATACGAGCTGCGGCGGGCGAATACGTCCCTCCCCTCAGACCCCTGGTCCGTCGCAGCTCTCCACTTTTGGAGATAACCCATGAACAAGACCTTCCTCACTCTCTCCGCTGCCGTGCTGGCGCTGACCGGCACTGCTGCAATCGCGCAGCACCGTGGCGGGGAAAATCCCGACACCGATGGCGATGGCCGCATCACGCTGGCCGAAATGCAGGCCACCAGCGCTCAGCGCTTCGCCCGTATGGATGCCAATGGCGATGGTGTGCTCAATGCCGACGACCGTGCGGCAGTGGGCGCCGAAATGTTCGCCCAGGCGGACACCGATGGTAATGGCGAACTGACCGCAGCCGAAATGAAGGCTGCGCATGAAGCCCGCAAGGCGAATCGGCCCGAACGCGGCGATCGCGCGGACCGTCGCGGCCGGCGCGGCGGTGATCGCAGCGCCCGCATGGCCGAGCATTTCGCCAAGGCCGATACCGACCAGTCGGGCGGCCTCTCGCAAGCCGAACTGGCCGCAATGCACGAAGCCCGCGGCGAACGCGGCAAACGTGGTGGCCGTGACGGAAAGCGCGGCGGCATGCACATGACCGCCGATACCAATGGCGACCAGGCGATCAGCCGCGCCGAATTCGATGCTTCGGTTCAGGCCCGCTTCGCCAAGCTCGATACCAATGGCGACGGCGCGATCTCAGCCGAGGAACGCGAGGCACAGAAGGGCGAACGCCGTGCCAAGCGGGGCGAGCGCCGCGGCCAGTAACGGTTGATCGCAGGGACCACCGGGCGGTAGGCGCGGGATTGGATTACCTATGACCGAACCCGCGCCCACTTCCATCCTGCTCGTCGATGACGAAAGCAGCCTGCGCGAACCCCTGGCGGAGTATCTTACCCGCCAGGGGTTCGTCGTGCGCGAGGCGGACAGCGCCGCGCAGGCGCGCACGCTGCTGGCGCAGGACCTGCCCGACCTCGCGCTGCTCGACATCATGATGCCCGGAGAAGACGGGCTGTCGCTGTGCCGCCACCTGGTCGAAAGCCGCGGCCTGCCGACGATCCTGCTGACCGCCAAGGGCGAAGCCATGGACCGGATCATCGGCCTGGAAATTGGTGCCGACGATTATGTCACCAAGCCTTTCGAACCACGCGAACTGGTGGCGCGCATCCGCTCGGTGCTGCGCCGTGCCGAACGGCCGGCCGCCGTGGCCGACGAGGAATTGCTCTATCGGTTCGAAGACTGGCAGCTCGATCCCCTCAAACGCCGCCTGACCGACCCCGACAATGCGCTGGTGCCGCTCTCGACCGCCGAGTTCCGCATGCTGCGCGCCTTTTGCGATCATCCGCGGCAGGTCCTCGACCGCGACCGGTTGCTCGATATGGTGCAGGGGCGCGAGGCGCAGCTATTCGACCGCGCGGTCGACAACCAGATCAGCCGGCTAAGGCGCAAGATCGAAACCGACAGCCGCAATCCGCATTTCATCCAGACCGTACGCGGCGGCGGCTATCGCTTCGGTGCCGAGGTCACGCGCGTGGCGCGCGACGACAGCGCATGACGCGTTTCCTGCCCCGTAGCCTGCTCGGCCAGGTCATGCTGGCGCTGGCCGCTGCGCTGCTGATCGCGCAGGCAATCTCGGCGACCATGCTCTACCGCGCGGCTTCCGAGCGGCGCGAGCTTGCCGTGACCAGCGCTGCGAGCTTCCAGCTCCTCGTCGGCCAGCGCCGCGACCTGCGCGACGAACGGCGCCGGCGCGCGCGTCCGCCATCGGGCCGGCCCGGCCCCGTCGAGGACGAACCGTTCATCCGCTTGCCGCGCAGCATTCGTTTCTCGCAAAGCGAGACCAGCCCGCTGCTCTCCGGCGAAGAACGCAATTCGGCGCGCGAGGCCGCGATCACGCGCCAGCTTGAACGCCAGGGCCTCGAAGTGGCCGAAATCGTCGTCACCGACCGCTCGCTGAAGTCGGATCCGCTCGTCGGCCAGCTGGAGCAGACCCACCCCGTATGGGACCAGCGCCTGCGCACCGCGCCGCATGAATTGCTGGTCGTCGGCCTGCGGCAGGCGGGCACCGATGGCTGGCAGGTCGCCCGCCTCGCAGTGCCACCCCCCGATCGCGGGATCGTCCGCACCCTCGTTCTCCAGACGCTGATCCTGTTCCTGGTGCTCGTCGGCCTGCTCTATTTCGTGCTGCGCCGGATCACCCGCCCGCTCGCCGCGCTGGCCGACCGCACCCGGCGGTTCGGCAGCGCGGGCGCGCCCGAGGAACCGCTGGTGCCCAGCGGCCCGCAGGATGTCCGCCGACTGATCGAAGCGCATAATGCGATGCAGGGACGGATCGGTTCGATGCTCGACGAAAAGGACGTCATGCTCGGCGCCATCGGGCATGATCTGAAAACCCCGCTCGCCGCGCTTCGGGTGCGCATCGAAAGCGTCGAGGATGAAGGCGCGCGGCACAAGATGGCGGCGACGATCGAGGATATCACCCGCACGCTCGACGAAATCCTTTCGCTCGCGCGGATCGGACGCAGCGATGCGCCGCCCGAAATGACCGAGCTCGGCGCGCTGGCCGCGTCGGTGATCGAGGAATTCGAGGATTTGGGCCAGCCGGTCACGCTTGCCGGCGGCGCGCGCATCGCCGCCCCGGTGCATCTCACATGGCTCAAGCGGGGCCTGCGCAATCTCGTCACCAATGCGCTGCGCTATGCCGGCACCGCACATGTCAGCGTGCTGCGCGAGAACGGCATGGCCGTGCTACGAGTCGAGGACGAAGGCCCCGGCATTCCCGAGGACCGCATTCACGAAATGCTCGAGCCCTTCACCCGAGGCGAGGCGAGCCGCAATCGTGAAACCGGCGGTTCCGGGCTGGGTCTGACGCTGGCGCGCGCGGTGGCCGAACAGCATGGCGGGACGTTGACGCTCGCCAACCGTCCCGAAGGCGGTTTGCGCGCCGAAATCCGCATTCCGACCTAGCGCATCAACCCGCCGACCAGATTGCGGACGAAGCGGCCCGCGATACTGCCGCCAAACTCGGTCGCGATCGACCCGGCGGCCGAAGTCGCAGCCGACCGTGCCGGATTGGCGCGGCTTTTCTTGCCCAGCACCTTGGCCGCGATGAGCGAGGCGGCGCTGCTCGCGGCAGCCCCCGCGGCGGCCTTGCCCGCCTTTTCCCATAGCGAAGTGGTCTTGCGGCTGCGCTTGCGTACTTCGGTTTCGCCCTTCTCCTCGACCTCCTTGGCGGTCGCGGCCGCGTCGACTGCCTTGGCGGCGAGCACTTCCTCGGCGCTCTCGCGATCGACCGCGACATCGTATTTCCCGTCGAGCGCGCTGACCGAATTGACGATCTTGCGCTCCTTCTCGGTCACCGGGCCAAGACGCGATTGCGGCGGTTTGATGAGCGTCCGCTGGACCACCGTCGGCGCCCCGTCCTCGTCGAGCGAGGAAACCAGCGCCTCGCCCACCTTCAGTTCGGTGATCGCCTGCGCGACATCGAGTTCGGGATTGATGCGGAAGGTTTCCGCTGCCGCCTTGATCGCGCGCTGGTCGCGCGGGGTGAAGGCGCGCAGCGCATGCTGGACGCGGTTGCCCAGCTGGCCGGCGATCTTTTCGGGAATGTCGATCGGGTTCTGCGTGACGAAATAGACGCCCACGCCCTTCGAACGGATCAGGCGCACAACCTGTTCGACCTTGTCTTCGAGCGCTTCGGGCGCGTCATCGAACAGCAGGTGCGCTTCGTCGAAGAAGAACACCAGCCTGGGTTTTTCGGGATCGCCCACTTCGGGCAGGCTTTCGAACAATTCGGCCAGCAACCACAGCAGGAAGGTGGCGTACAGCTTGGGCCCGCGCATCAGCTTGTCCGCGGCGAGCACGTTGATCACGCCCCGGCCCTGGTCGTCGAGCGCGAGGAAATCGTCGATCTCCAGCGCGGGTTCGCCGAAAAACATGTCCGCGCCCTGGCTCTCGAAGCTGAGCAGCTGCCGCTGGATCGCGCCGACGCTGGCCTTCGACACATTGCCGTAAGTGCCCGAAAGCTCCTTCGCGTTCTCGTAGGCATAGGCGAGCATGGACTGCAGGTCGCCAAGGTCGAGCAGCAGCAGTCCATCATCGTCGGCATGGCGGAAGATGATGTTGAGCACACCTTCCTGCGTCTCGTTGAGATCGAGCAACCGCGCCAGCAGCAACGGCCCCATTTCCGAAATGGTGGTGCGGATCGGGAAACCCTGCTCGCCATACAGATCCCAGAAAACGGCGGCATTGTCGGCATAAGCATAGTCTTCCAAGCCCAGTTCCGCCGCCCGTGCTTCGAGCTTGGCGGCATGCTTGAACTGCGGCGAACCGGCCATCGAGATACCCGCCAGATCGCCCTTCACATCGGCAACGAAGACCGGGACGCCATTGGCGGAGAAACTTTCCGCCAGCCCCTGCAGCGTCACCGTCTTGCCAGTGCCCGTCGCCCCGGCGATCAGACCGTGGCGATTGGCCTGGTCGAGCCGCAAGTACTGGTTCTCGCCATTTCCGCCCAGTCCAAGGAAAATCTCGCTCATTGCGCTGCCCGCTCCCGATGGTTTGCCCGCCCTTGCGGTGTGGCGCAGCCTTGTGGGTGCGGTCAAGCTATCCCTCGACAGGCGCAGCACTTGCGGTAAAGGCTGGCACCGATGGCGGAAAAGCGTCCCTTTGTCCTGCTCGACGATGCGCGCGAATGCGGCGCGGCGGATGCTCTGCTGTTCGAGAACCCGCGCGAAATCTTCATCGCCCAGCGCCCCGAACAGGTGGCTGAGGTGCTCGCGGCGGCGGAAGCCGCGCGGCAGGCAGGCGGCGAACTCGCGGGCTTTATCGCCTATGAGGCAGGACTGGCGCTGGAAGACCGGCTTCGCCCGCTGGCCGATGCGCGCAGCGGCGGCGCCGGGCCGCTGGTCTGGCTCGGCCTGTTCGATGCACCGACGCGGATCGCCGCCGCCGACATGCCCGACTGGCTGGCAGCGCATGCGCAAGGCGGCGGCAGTGTCGGTCCGCTCGAGCCGCAGCTGTCACCGGGCGGCTATGCGCAGGCTTTCGGGGCGCTGCAGGACGCGATCCGCGCGGGCGATATCTACCAGGCCAATTTGACCTTCCCGCTAGCGGGCAATTTCACCGGCGATCCGCTGGGGCTTTACGCCGCGCTACGTCCGGCGGCGCAGGCGGGCTATGGCGGCGTGATTTTCCACGGCTCGCACTGGCTGCTCAGCCTCAGTCCCGAATTGTTCGTCTCGCTCAAGGATGGCGAGGCCAAGGCCAAGCCGATGAAGGGCACCCGCCCGCGGGGCAGCGATGCGGAGACGGATGCAGCGCTGGCCGCGGAGCTCGCCGGTTCGGTCAAGGACCGCGCCGAGAATCTGATGATCGTCGATTTGATGCGCAACGATCTCGCTCGCGTCGCCGAAGCCGGCAGCGTGCGGGTGGACGAACCCTTCGCGATCGAGAGCTATCCCACCGTCCACCAGATGGTCAGCGTGGTCCGCGCCCGGCTTGGGCAGGGCGAAGGCGCGGTCGATCTCGTCCGGGCGCTGTTCCCCTGCGGGTCGATCACGGGTGCGCCCAAGATCCGCGCCATGGAATTGATCGACGCGGTCGAGCGCGATCCGCGCGGCGCCTATTGCGGGGCTATCGGTCGGATCGGCGCAGGCGGCGATGCAGCCTTCAACGTGGCGATCCGCACCTTGCGGCTGACCGAGATCGAGAACGGCCGCGGCAAGACGGTGCTGGGCGTGGGCGGCGCGATCGTCGCCGATAGCGAACCGCGCACCGAATGGCGCGAAGCGCTGCTCAAGGGGGCCTTTGCGCGCAGTTCCTCGCCCGCTTGCCGCGCCGCGCAATTCGACCTCATTGAAACCATGCGTTTCACCCCCGACAAGGGCATCGCCCAGCTCGAAATGCATCTCCAGCGGATGAAGGACAGCGCCGCCGAACTCGGCTTTTCCTTCGACCGCCACGAAGCGCGCAACCAGCTGCATGCGCTGTGTTTTGTGCTCGAGCGGCCCAGCCGGGTGCGCTTGCTCGCGTCCCGCTCGGGCGCGATCGCGCTCGAGGCGCGCGACCTGCCGCAGGCCTGGCCCGATCCGGCGCGCTGCATCGTCCTGCCGCTGCCGGTCGACCCGGGCGACTGGCGGCTGCGGCACAAGACCACCGACCGCAGCTTTTACGAGGATGCCCAGCGCGTCGCGCACAGTCACGGCGCGCAAGAGGCGCTGTTCGTGCGCGAAGACGGGCTGCTGACCGAGGGCTGCGTGACCAATATCTTCGTCGAGGATGGCGACGGCGGCCTGCTCACCCCGCCCGCGCGCCTCGGCCTGCTGCCCGGTGTCTATCGCCGGACCCTGATCGAGCAAGGCCGCGTACGCGAAGCGGACCTGCGGATCGAGGATTTGGACAAGGGCTTCTTCCTCGGCAATGCGCTGCGGCTTCTGATGAAAGCGACACTCAAGACATGATGCAGATCCCGATCCTTTTCGAAGACGGCGAGGCGCTGGTGATCGACAAGCCTTCCGGGTTGCCGATCGAACGCCCGCGGCGCGGCGGCGCGTGTCTCGAAGACCATTTCGAGCACCTCAAGCTGGGGTTCCAGCGCGCGCCGGTGCCGGTGCACCGGATCGATACCGATACCAGCGGCTGCCTGCTGCTGGCGCGCAATCCCAAGGCGCTGACGCGGTTTTCGCGCGCCTTCGAGGAGCGGCGGGTCGAAAAGCGCTATCTTGGCGTGCTGGCCGGTGTGCCGGACGCAAGCGAAGGGACGATCGAACTGTCGCTGTCCAAGATCAGCAGCGCTGAAAAGGGCTGGCGCATGATCGCGGCGAAAAAGGGCAAGCCCTCGATCACGCATTGGCGCGTGCTCGCCGAGATCGATGGCCGCGCATTGCTCGAATTCCGTCCCGAAACCGGGCGCACCCACCAGATCCGCGTGCATTGCGAGGCGGGGCTCGGCCTGCCGCTGCTGGGCGATCCGGTCTATGGCGACGGCAAGGGCGCCCCGCGCACCATGCTGCATGCCGCAGCGATCACCGTCCCGCGCGAGGGCAAGCCGCCGATCGCCGCCACTGCCCCCGTCCCGCGCGATTTCACCGCGCTCGGCTTCGGCGATGGGTAGGATAGCCGACAAGGCTCTCGAAATTGCCGAGGAGAAGTTCATCGCCTCCTCGGGCCCCGGCGGGCAGAACGTCAACAAGGTCGCCACCTCGGTCCAGTTGCGGGTCGATGTGTTCCAGCTGGGCATGGATCCCGAATCGTTCGAGCGCCTCAAGGACATCGCCGGGAGCAAGTTCACCAAGGGCGGCGAAATCGTGCTCACCGCCAATGAATATCGCACGCAGGAACAGAACCGCGAGGCGGCGCGCGAACGGCTGGTCGCGCTGCTTGCCGAAGCGCTCACGCCGCCGCGCAAACGCAAGCAGAGCCGCGTCAATCGCGTGGGCAAGGTCAAGCGTCTCAAGGCCAAGAAGGCGCGCGGCGAAGTGAAGTCCAAGCGTGGCCGGGTCGACTGGTAGGATGCTTGACTTTTGCCGGTGAATCGCCCAATGGGCGCGCCGGAACGGCGGTGCTCTGCGCGCCGCCCTTGTTTTTTCGGGGCCCATCGGCCCCTTTCAGATCTTTAGGAACACGCCATGGCGAAGCCCGCAACCGTCAAGATCAAGCTCGTCTCGACCGCCGACACGGGTTTCTATTACGTGACCAAGAAGAACCCCCGGAATCACACCGAGAAGTTCACCTTCCGCAAGTACGATCCCGTCGCGCGCAAGCACGTCGAGTTCAAGGAAGCCAAGATCAAGTAATGCGCAACCAGCTGAACCGCGGGAACGAGCGGGGTTCAGCGATGGTTCAATGCTCCGACCCTAACCGCAGGAGCATGAGCACCTTGTCTTTGCAAAAGCATAAATCGATTCGCGCCGCGCTAGCCCTTTCGCTGGCCGCGGCGCTTCCTGCATCCGCCCTCCTGGCGCCGGCCCCGGTGGCCGCCGCCCAGGGCGATCTCGACAAGGCCGTTGCCGCCTTGCGCGGCATCTCCACGATGAAGGCCGATTTCGTCCAGACCGACCGCAGCGGCCAGACCGTCCGCGGGGTGATGACGCTCAAGCGGCCGGGCAAGATCCGCTTCGAATACGAGAAGGGCGTGCCCATGCTCGTCGTCTCGAACGGCAAGTCGATGTATATGGTCGACTACGAGGTCAACCAGGTCCAGCGCTGGCCGATCGAGAACTCGCCGCTTGGCGCGCTGCTCGACCCGAGCCGCGACGTGAAGCGCTTCGGCAAGCTGGTGCCGACCAGCCACCCCGATGTCGTCAGCGTCGAAGTACGCGATACCAAGCGGCCCGAGTTTGGCGTGATCACGCTGATCTTCGCCCGCGATGCCGCATCGCCCGGCGGGCTGCGGCTGACCCACTGGGTCGCGCTCGATTCGCAGAACCATCGCACCACCGTCCGACTCGCGAACCAGCGTTACGGCGTGGCGGTGGCGGACAGCGCGTTCACTTTCCGCGACCCGCGCCGTTCGTCCCGTCGTCCGGGATAAACGGGCACGCGGCGAATTGTGCGATCTATGCGTTATCCCGCTCCATGGCGTTCATTGAACAGCAATCGAGCGAGGCCTAATTTCTAATCCACGAGACGACACGAGGCGGGTTTCCCCCCTGTTGACCCCCTCGATCTGGTTCGTCTCGTTCCAAGCGTGACGAACGCTCACAGGAAACCCTCGCGCCAATGCCCCCGGCGCGAGGGTTTTTTGCTGTTCGCATGGGGGGACGCGATGGCGCGGCTATTCAGCGTCCCAGCCGTATGCCTTGCGGATCACGTCGTAGATCAGGTTCTGCTCCATCACGCCGCGCACGCTGCCCGCGCCCGGGCCATTGGCGTAGAGCGCGACATCCTCGCCCGCATGCGTTTCCGAGCCCAGGGGGACCAGCGCCTGCTGATGCGCCATCACCCCGGTTTCGGGGGTCGGTCGGCCGGCGCCCGCATCGTGCTTCACAGCCCCCGGACCATTGGCATAGCCAAGCGTGGTGTAGGGCTGGCCATCGGCGGCCAGCATCGGATCGGCGTCGTCCCCGCCCCCGCCGGCGGGCGGGACGACGAGGCCGAGGATATCGTTGCCGCGCCGCGGATAGCCCGCGATGGTGAACACATGGCTGTGATCGGCCGTGACCATGATCAGCGTTTCGGCCGGGTCGGTGTTGTCGATCGCCCACTGGATTGCGCGCGCGAACTCGACTGCTTCCTCCAGCGCGTAGCCCGCCTGCCCCGCGTGGTGGCCGTGATCGATCCGCCCGCTTTCGACCATCAGGTAGAAGCCGTCCGGGTCGCCTGCCAGCCGGGTAACGGCCGCGGCGGTCATGTCGGTCAGCGTGGGTTCGCTGCTCTCGGCGTCGCGATCGACCATGTAGGTCATGTGGCTGGGCGAAAAGAGCCCGAGCAGCGGCGCATCGGCGGGAGCTGCGGCCAGATCGGCGGCGGTGGTGACGAAATGGCCCCCGGTGGCGGCCTGCCAGTCGCCGGG
Source organism: Qipengyuania citrea (assembly GCF_024171405.1). Classification (GTDB taxonomy): domain Bacteria; phylum Pseudomonadota; class Alphaproteobacteria; order Sphingomonadales; family Sphingomonadaceae; genus Qipengyuania; species Qipengyuania profunda. The sequence goes on along the minus strand of NZ_JALJZT010000002.1, from coordinate 2,157,528 downwards.
CAGGTCGGCGCCGTCATCGAGCCGCAACCCGCCGTTCTGCTTGCCGAAGAATGCCACGCTGCCGCCGCCCAGCGCGACATCGAACGGCGCGGCGACCAATTGCTGCGCGATGTCGCTGCAGCCGCGTCCGCGCTGATCTTCGGGAATCGCGGTATCGCCTTCCCAGTCGCGCGACACGCTGCGCGCATAGACCGAGGCGGGGGTCGCATGCGTGAGCCGCGCGGTGCTGACGATGCCCAGCGCCAGTCCGCGCTGCTTCACCTCTTCGCCCAGCAGGCCCAGTTCGTGCCCGCTGCCCGAAGCGCAGTCGCCCGTGGTCACGCCGGGCCCGTAGCCGAGCACGCCGATCCGGGTTTTCACACCCGTATGCATGGCGCTGGCCGTGCCCGCGCTGTCGGCGACCTGCGCGTCGGTGTTGTAGGTCTTGACCAGCGCGACATTGTCGAAGGTCTCGAACGGCAGGACGTATTCCTCGCCGCTTTGCCCCTGCTTCTGGCCGGCATAGATGCGCGCGGCGGTGACGGTGGAAATGCCCATGCCGTCGCCGATGAGCAGGATGACGTTCTTCGCCTTGCCCGCGGCCTGCGTTTCATGCGCAGGGGCGGCGGCGCGCGCCTTGTCGGGATAGTTGTAATTGTTGGTGGTGGTGCAGCCACCCAGCAACAGCGCGGCGGATGCCGCCAGCGCGGCGAGGGAAGGGGTCCGGATCATGTAGCTCTCCTGGCAATCGCCCCCGCGCTATCGGCTCGATGCGAAAAGGGAAAGGTGGAGTTTTCCCGGCGCGCGTCCTAAGTCGCTGGCCATGGTTTCTATCGCTACCTGGAACATCAATTCCGTCCGCCTGCGCATGCCCATCGTCGAGCGCTTCATCGAAGAGCAGGCGCCCGATGTGCTGTGCCTGCAGGAGATCAAGTGCCAGGAGCACCAGTTCCCCTACGAGGCGTTCCGCGCGCTGGGATACGAGCATTTCGCCGTGCATGGGCAGAAGGGCTACCACGGCGTCGCGACGGTGGCGAAAACGCCGCTCAGGGAATTCAGCCGCCACGACTGGCAGGACAATGGCGAGGCGCGCCACGTCGGGGTCGAGCTGACCGAGCATGACGGGATGATCGTCGAGAATGTCTATGTTCCGGCGGGCGGCGACGAGCCGAATCGCGAGATCAACGCCAAGTTCGGCCAGAAACTCGATTTCCTCGAGCGGATGACCCGCTGGGCCGATGCGGTCGACCGCCCGACGCTGATCGTCGGCGATTTCAACATCGCCCCGCTCGAAAGCGACGTGTGGAACCACAAGCAATTGCTCAAGGTCGTCAGCCACACGCCGATCGAGGTCGAGAGCCTGCAGCGCTTCATGGACGCCCACGGCTGGAGCGATATCGGGCGCGAACACGTCAAGGCGCCCGAACGCTACTACAGCTGGTGGAGCTACCGGTCGAAGGACTGGAAGGTGAACGACCGCGGCCGCCGACTCGACCATATGTGGGCCAGCCCCGAACTCGCGCGGCAGGCCACCGGCCATTCGATCCACGAATATGCGCGCGACTGGGAAAAGCCGTCGGACCATGTGCCGCTGGTGACGGAGTTCACGCTCTGAGCACGGCCTCCCCTTCACGGCGCGCGGCGCAGGCGGTGGACGCGCTGCGTCACGGCTGGCCGCTCGCCATCGAAGGGGCCCCGCTGCTGCAACCGGTCGAAACCGCCTTCGGCGAGCTAGCGGGATCGGCCATGCTGATCTCCGCCACGCGCGCGGCGACGCTCAAGCTGGCCAACCAGATCGAAGCCGCCGCCCCGCGCCAGCCGGTGCTGATGCGCGGTGCCGACCGGTTCGACCTGCCGTCCGCGCTGGCGGTCGCCGATCCTGCGCTCGACATGGCCAACCCGCTCAAGGGGCCGTTTAAGGCCATGCCCCTCGAATGGGAGGAGCAGGCGCGCGCCGCGCTCGACCTCGCCCGCCTCGCCGGCGTGCTGCCCGCCTTTCTGGTCGATCCCGAGAATGCCGGCGAAGCGGTGGCGCTGAAAGCTGCCGACGTCGGCGCCTTTACCGATGCCGCGCGGCTGCAGATCGCCTCGCGCGCGCGGCTGCCCGTGGCCGCCGCCGACGATGCGCGGATCGTCGCCTTCCGCAGCCCCGACGACACGCGCGAGCATGTCGCGCTGATCATCGGCGAGCAATCGGCCGACCGCATTCCGCTGGTCCGGCTGCACTCCGAATGCCTCACGGGCGATATCCTCGGCAGCCTCAAATGCGACTGCGGCCCGCAGCTCGCCGCCGCGCTGCAGGCGATGGCGCAGGAAGCGGACAGGGACGGCTGGGGCATACTCCTGTACATGCGGCAGGAAGGCCGCGGGATCGGCATCATCAACAAGCTGCGCGCCTACCGCCTGCAGGATCAGGGCTTCGACACGGTCGATGCCAATACGCGGCTCGGCCTGCCCGATGAAGCGCGCGATTTTCCCACTGCCGCGCGGATGCTGGAGCTGCTCAATGTCGGGGAGATCCGGCTGATGACGAACAATCCCGCCAAGGTCGCGGCGCTCGCCGCGGTGGGCGTACCGATTGCCGAACGCGTGCCGCATGCGCTGCCCGACAACCCGCACAACGCGCATTACCTCGCGACCAAGCGCGACCGGTCGGGACATTTGCTGTGACCGCAATCGCGATCCGGCCCGAGCGCGATGGCGATGCGCCGACGATCGTCGCGCTGACCGAGGCGGCGTTTCGGGACATGCCCTATGCCGATGGCGACGAGCAGGAGCTGGTCGACCGGCTGCGCGCCGATGGCGATCTGGCGCTGTCGCTGGTGGCCGAGGATGCGACGCGGATCGTCGCCCATGCCGCGTTTTCGCCGGTCACCATCTCGGATGGCAGCGAGGGGTGGTTCGGGCTCGGTCCGGTCAGCGTCTCGCCCGAACTACAGCGGCAGGGCATCGGTTCGGCGTTGATCAAGCGCGGCATTGCCGATCTGCGCGAAAGCGGCGGGCGCGGGATCGTGCTGGTCGGCGACCCGGCCTATTACGCGCGCTTCGGTTTCGAATGCGATCCCGCGCTGCGCTACGACGGGGCGGAGCCCCGCTATTTCCAGCGATTGGTGCTTGAAGGCGACGCGCCGCGCGGCGCGGTGACCTTCGCTCCGGCGTTCAGCGCCGCTCGAAGCGCCTGACGTTGCTGCCGAGCCTGTTGTTCTCGATCACCAGCGCGTCATTGGTCCAGTCGGCAATGAAGGCCGGGCTGCGCGACAGCCCCGGGACCATCCGCGCATCGTTGTCCGCAATGACCAGCCCGTCGGACGCGTAGCGCGCGCCTTCGGCGCCGATGGCAATCATCGTCGACCAGTTTTCCTTGTCGCGCCCCTGGACGAACCAGTTTCCGCGGATCGCACCGGTCCCGCCATTGGGCAGGTCGATCAGGTAATTGGTGCCGTGCCCGTTGGCATCGTCGAAACTGTTGCCCTCGATCACGTTGCGTGCCGCGCGCGACTTGAGGTAATGGCCGCCGGTGCCCTGTTCGAACCGGCTGCGCGTCACCGTGACGCGGCCGTAATCGCCGGCATAGATCGAATGGGCGCAGCCGCCCGAATTTTCGCAAGTGCCCAGCCGGGTGAAGGTCGATTTGTCGACCACCAGCTCGCTGTCGACACCATTGGTTGTCAGAATGCCCTGCTGGCTGTCACGGAACCAGCTTTGCGAAACGCGCAGCGGCCCCTGTTCCAGCCGGATGCCCGCGCCATTGCCATCGGCAACCGCGATATCGGCAAAGACCAGGCCTTCGACGCTGGCCCCGCGTCCGCGCAGCACCAGCGATGCCTTGCCTTCGCATGCCTTGCCGCCCAGCAGCGCTTCGCCCGGCTGTTCGGCACGGAAATGAACCACGCCCTCGCTCTGTACCGCGCACTCGTTCCAATTGCCGGGAGCGATCACCACCGTGCCCTCGCGATTGCCGATCGCATCGACCGCGGCTTGTAGCGAGCCATAGCCGCGGCCAGTCTCGGTGACGGTGAAGCTGGCCGATCCTCCGGTCTGCGCCAGCACCGCTGCCAGCGGGATCGCGCTGACCGCCATCGCGGCGATCGCAGCAAGGAGCCAGCGCGGAAGGCGCGAAGCAGGAGAGACGAATGGCGAAACCATGGCTTTCTTCTACGCCGTGATGGTTAACAGTGGAATAACTCCGCCCATCGCGCTGTTCGCGTCAATCGCGTTCGCCGATGCGCAAGCGCCACCCGCCTCGCGTCTTGCGCTGTGCGACGACCAGGACGAGCGCTGTCGCGAACATCCAGACGGCTGCGGCAATGCCGGTGCCGAGAATGGGATCCCATTCGAGGAGAGGGGTGGGGGCGAGCATCACCACGATGTACCCGGCCAGCAACGCCCAGCCCTGCCAGGCGATCGGCAGCCCTGCGCCATAGCCGAAGCGTTTGGGTGCGAACCATGCCCCGTCATCACGCTCGCTCATTCGCTTGCTCCCCTATCGCGCGTCACGAAATCCGCCACGCCCGCGACCAAGGCGCGCGATACAGGGAGCGAGGGGTCGCCATAGCTTGCGCGGTTCGCTGCGGGCGCGCCGTCCGGAATGTCCTTGAGCACATGGTTCATCGCCGGAATTTCGAAATACTTGGCCTGTGAGGCCGCCGCACGAAACATTTGGGCATCGGTTGCAGTGACTTGCAGATCGGTCCCGCCATGGACGATCAGCATGGGCAGGTCGGTCTGCTTTGCCAGCGCTGCGGGATCCTGCGCCATCAGATCGATGAGAAAGCCCTGCACTGCGGGCGCAAAGAGGCTCTGAAGTGCAGGATGCAGCGGCGTGACATCGACGCGTTCGCCCGTCTCCAGCGTCGCGATCGCCGCCTCGGCATCCTCCAGCAAGGGCGCATTGGCGGGATTGGCGCGCAATTGCTCGCGCAGCACCATGCCCAGCGGGCGGCCCGGTACAGCGACGAGGATGATCCCGCACAGATCCGATATCTCCTGCGCCGCAGCGAGCGCGACGATCCCGCCCTCGCTATGCCCCAGCAGCCAGAGGCACTCGGCCCCGGTCGCAGTGCGCGCCGCGCCAACCCAGCTTGCAGTGTCGGTGACATAATCGGCGATCGTGACCGCATTGGCGTCCGCCACCGCCGCCTTGCTGGCGAACATGCCGCGCTTGTCGATCCGCAATGTGCCAATGCCGCGCTCGGCCAGCGCCTCGGCGAGCAGGCGATAGGGTGCCGCAGTCACTCCCAGCGGATTGTTTCCATCGCGGTCGGTCGGGCCCGACCCCGGGATGATCAGGACCAGCGGCTGCCCTTCGGCGGGCGCAACCAGCGTTCCGGCGAGATCGCCTTGCGGCCCGGGGGCAACCAGCGTTTCCTGGGCCACTGCGGGCGCGGCACCCAGCGCGGCCAGCAGGCCCCCGGCGCTCAGCCAGTGAAGCACTTTCATCTTATTCCTCCTTCCTTGGTCGGCCGCGCTTGGGCGGCTTCGAAACCGGCACCTCGATCCCGCGCTTTGCCAGCGATTCGCGCAGCAACATCTCGATCTGCGCATTGGCACTGCGCAATTCGCTCGCGGCAAGCCGTTCGATCGCGGCGTGGACCGCCGGGTCGAGGCGCAGGGCGAAAGCCTTCTTCGTCATCGGATCGGGGCTCTACGCATGCCTACTGGTAGAGCGAGCCCGCATTGATCACGGGGTGCACGTCCTTCTCGCCGCACAGCACCACCATCAGATTGCTGACCATCGTCGCGCGCCGTTCGTCATCCAGCTCGACGATATTGTCCTGCGCCAGCTTGGTCAGCGCATCCTCGACCATGCCGACCGCGCCGAGCACGATCTTGGCCCGTGCGGCAATGATGGCATCGGCCTGCTGGCGCTTGAGCATGGCGCTGGCAATCTCGCTGGCGTAGGCGAGGTGGGTCAGGCCTGCTTCGTCGACGATGATCCCCGCGACCTTCAGCCGGTCGTTGAGTTCCTCGAGCAATTCGCGGTTTATGACATCCGCACCACCGCGCAGCGTGACTTCCTCGCCTTCGAAATCGTCATAGGGATGGCGCGAACCCACCGTGCGCAGCCCCGCCTCGATCTGGATGTTCACGAATTCCTTGTAATCGTCGACATCGAAACTGGCTTGCGCGCTATCGGCGACGCGCCACACGACATTGCAGGCGATCTCGATCGGATTGCCGCGCAAATCGTTGATCTTCACACGCTCCGAATGGATGTTGTGCGCGCGCACCGACAGCTTGTTCTTGGTCATCCACGGCCAGATCCAGCGCAGCCCCTCGCGCCGTTCGGTCCCGCGATATTCGCCGAACAGCGTGATCACCGCGGCCTGGTTGGGCTGGATCATGAAAAATCCGGCGGCGAGAAACGCCAGCACGAGGATGGGCAGGACGAGCAGGCCGACGAAGGTGAGCTTGGCCGCCTTGTCCGCGCCGTCCATCGGCACATTTCCGGCAACGTTCCAGATCACCAGCACCAGCAAGGCCAGGATCAGCCCCAGCATCGGATAGCCGCTGAAGCTGGACCCTGCATGCTCGCTGCTCGTCTTCATTCCCCTGAGTTCGACGGTCATGACGAATCGCTCCTCCAATAATTATGATATCATCATTATATCATTGGAGGTCCGGGTTCAATGGTCGTCGATCGCGCGCAGGAAGCGCTCGCCATAGGCTTCGAGTTTCTTCGCCCCGATGCCGGGGAGCTGGCCCAGCGCGGCGAGTGTGGCGGGCCGCGCACTGGCCATCTCGCGCAGCGTCGAATCGTGGAAGACGACATAGGGCGGCACCTGCGCCTCTTCGGCGAGCTCCTTGCGCAGCGCGCGCAGCGCCTCGAACAGTGGATCGCCGACCGGATTGGGAGTCGTATCGCCGCGGCGGCGCCGCTGGCGCTTGGGCGGGACGACGATCGCGACCGCGCTTTCGCCGGTCAGGATCGCGCGCGCCGAGCCGCCCAGCGCCAATCCGCCATGTTCGGTCGCGACCAGATCGCCGCGCGCCTGCAGGGCCCGGGACAGTGGCTGGAGCAGAGCCGCTTCCTCGCCTTCGACGATCCCGAAGACGCTCAGCCGGTCGTGCCCGCGCTGGCGCACGCGCTCGTCCTCGCTCCCCGTCAGCACCTTTTGCAGATGGCCCATGCCGAAGCTCTGCCCCGTGCGGTATACCGCCGACAGCAGCTTGCGCGCCAGTTCGGTGACATCGGTCACGCTCGGCTGTTCGAGGCAATTGTCGCAATTGCCGCAGCTCTGCGGCGGGTCCTCGCCGAAATGGCGCAGCAGCACCGCGCGGCGGCAGGCGGCGGTCTCGACCAGCCCGGCAAGCGCATCGAGCCGCGCACGCTCCGCGCCGCGCCGCGCCTCGTCGACTTCGGCCAGCCGCTGGCGCGCAGTGGCGAAATCGCCCGCGCCCCAGAACATCACCGCTTGGGCCGGATCGCCGTCGCGCCCCGCGCGCCCGGTTTCCTGGTAATAGCCCTCGATCGACTTGGGCACGCCGACATGCGCGACGAAGCGCACGTCGGGTTTGTCGATCCCCATGCCGAAGGCGACCGTGGCGACGATCACCATATCCTCGCTGGTAACGAAAGCCGCCTGGTTGGCAGCGCGCGTCCCCGCATCGAGCCCCGCGTGATAGGGCAGCACCGCGCGCCCGGTGGCCGCCGCCAGCTTGTCCGCCAGATCCTCCACCTTGCGCCGCGTCGGGGCGTAGACGATCCCCGGTCCCGGCGCGGCGGCCATCAGGTCGGTCAGCTGGCGCACCGGATTGTCGCGGTGGCGAATGGCATAGCGGATATTGGGCCGGTCGAATCCCGCCAGCACCAGCCCGTCATCGGGGATGCCCAGCTGCGTCATCACGTCGCTGCGGGTCTGCTTGTCGGCGGTGGCGGTCAGCGCCAGCCGCGGAACCTGGGGGAAAGCATCGAGCATGCCGCGCAGCATGCGGTAATCGGGGCGGAAATCATGGCCCCATTCGGACACGCAATGCGCCTCGTCGATCGCGAACAGGCACAGCGGCGCCGTGCCCAGCAGGTCGCGGAAACCCGGCTGGCTGGCACGTTCGGGCGCGACATAGAGCAGATCCAGCTCGCCGGCGCGGAAAGCGTCCTGCGTTTCGCGCCAGTCGGCATCGGCGCTGGTCAGCGTCGCCGCGCGGATACCGTTGGCGCGCGCGCTGCGCAGCTGGTCGTGCATCAGCGCTATCAGCGGGCTGATCACCACGCAGGTGCCGGGCAGCATGACCGCGGGGAGCTGGTAGGTCAGCGACTTGCCCGCCCCCGTCGGCATCACCGCCAGCGTCGAATCGCCCGCCAGTACGCGTGCGACCACTTCTTCCTGCCGCCCGCGGAAGCGATCGAAGCCGAAGGTCTCCTTCAGCGATTGTCCTGCGTGCGCAATCCCGGTCATGCCCGCCTGATGGCAGAAGGAACGGCACACGCAACCGGTCGCGGGCGATTTTCCCCTTGCCCCGCGCCCCGCGGTTGCGCTTTACCCGCGCGACCCATCACCGGAGTAGAGAAACCATGAACTTCCGTATCGCCCTGACCGCTGCCGCCACGCTTGCTCTTGCCGCCTGCGGCAGCACCGAAGACGCCTCGACCGAAGCCGAAGCCGACACCGTCGAAATCGCCGCCGACGATGCGCTGGCCGATGTCGAAGCCGAGCCGGTCGAAGACCCCGCCGCCAATGACGTGGCCACCGAGACCCCCGATCTGAGCCCAAGCGAGACCGCGCAGATCCAGGAAGCCGGCGACAATGCGGCCGACACCGCCGCTGCGGCGATGGACGCCATGTCGCAAGACGCCAGCAACTGAGCCTCAAGCGGGCGGGCCTCGCGGCTCGCCCGCGCCCAGCCGCGCCGTAGCGTCCTTTGCGCGCGGTGTATGTGCGCCTAGCTTCCGCAGCCATGAACCGATTCATCCCGCTCCTCGCCCTGTTCGCGCTGCCTGCCTGTTCCGGCTACGAGGAGGATACCGAGCCGGTCGGCGCGGTGACGCAAAGCGAGGCCGAAGCGCTCGACGATGCCGCCGAGATGATCGAGCAGCGCCGCCTGCCCGACGGCGTGGTTCCGCCCGCGCCCGAAGCATCCGCCGAGACCCCCGCGGGCAAGATGCCCCCCGGTGCAGCCCCGCAGGAATCGGGCGGCCCTGAGCAAATGGAGCTACCCGATGAGTGACGCCGTCCACCCCGGCATGGATGCCGAGACTTTCGACCAGTTTCTCGAACAGCTCGAACGCTATGTCCGCGAGCGGCTGATCCCGGCGGAAAAGGACGTCATCGCCAACGACCGCATCCCCGACGAGATCGTCGCGGAGATGAAGGACATGGGTCTGTTCGGCCTGACCGTCCCCGAAGAATTCGGCGGCGCCGGGCTGAACATCACGCAATATGCCCAGGTCGTGAAGACCATGGCCTATGCCGCGCCCGCCTATCGTTCGATCTTCTCGATCAATGTCGGCATGTTCAATTCGGCGATCAAGAATGGCGGGACCGACGCGCAGAAGGCCGAGTGGTGGCCCAGGATCGCCGGGGGCGCGATTGCCTGCTTCGGCCTGACCGAGCCCGGTTCGGGCAGCGACAGCGCCGCCATGGCGACCACCGCCAAGCCCGATCCCGATGGCAATGGCTGGATCCTCAACGGGACCAAGCGCTACATCACCAATGCCCCGCATGCCGAGGTCGGGCTGATCATGGCGCGCACCGAAAAGGACGCGCAGCCCAAGAACGCGCATGTCAGCGCTTTCATCGTGCCGATGGATACGCCGGGCGTATCGACCGGCAGCCCCGACGAAAAGATGGGCCAGGCCGGCAGCCATATCTCCGACATCATGCTCGACGACGTGCATGTCCCCGGCGATGCGCTACTGGGCGAACAGACCGGACAGGGCTTCCGCTTCGCCATGATGAGCCTCGACAATGGCCGTATCTCGGTCGGCGCAGCCAGCACCGGCTATGCGCGCCGCGCGCTCGATTCGGCGCTCAAATATGCCAATGAGCGGCAGGCATTCGGCGAACCGATCGCCAATTTCCAGCTGATCCAGCAGATGCTGTCCGAAAGCTGGACCGAAATCTATGCTGCCGAGGCGATGATGGCCGATGTCACCGCGCGCGTCGATCGTGGCGAGAACACGGTCAAGCACGCCGCCGCCTTCAAGGTCTTCGCCTCCGAAATGTGCGGCCGCGTGGTCGACCGCGTAGTGCAGATCTATGGCGGCGCGGGCTATCTCGCCGAATACGATGCCGAACGCTTCTTCCGCGATGCCCGCATCTACCGCATTTACGAGGGCACGACGCAGATCCTCCAGCTGCAGATCGCCAAGCACATGCTGCGCGATTACGCGGCGGGATTGTAGCGCGTGTACCAGCTTCTCGACGGACTGAGCATTATCGAGGCCTCGAGCTTCGTCGCCTCGCCCACCGCCGGCCTCTATTGCGCGCAACTGGGCGCCGAAGTGATCCGCGTCGATCACAAGGAAGGCGGGCTCGACTACGACCGCTACATGCTGACCGAGCAGGGCCGCAGCCTGAGCTGGGAAAACCTCAACCGCGCGAAGAAATCGGTCGCGCTCGACCTGCGCAGCGGCGAGGGACGCGAATTGCTGGTCGCGCTATCTGCCAATACCGGCAATCTCATCACCAACCTGCCCGAAAAGAGCTTCCTCGGGCATGATGCCATCGCCGCGCAGCAGCCCGAGGGCGCGCCCGAACTAGTCAGCGTGCGCATCATGGGCTGGCACGATGGGCGCCAGGCGATGGATTTCACCGTTAATGCGGCGAGCGGCTATCCGCTGATGTGCGGTCCCGAGGACTGGGACATGGCCAATGCGCCGCCGGTCAACCAGGTGCTGCCCGCATGGGACTTCATCACCGGGGCCTATTGCGCCTTCGCGCTGCTCGCTGCGCTGCGCCAGCGCGATATCACGGGTCAGGGCAGCGAATTGCGCGTACCGCTGGGCGATGTCGCGATCGGGACCCTGGCCAATAGCGGCGCGATGGCCGAAATGCTCTATCGCGGCGGCGACCGCGAACGGCTGGGCAATGCGATCTGGGGCGCATTCGGGCGCGATTTCCGCAGCCGCGACGGCGTGCGCTTCATGGTCGCGGCACTGACGGCCAAGCAATGGGACGGCCTCGTCGCCGCCTTTGGCATCGGCGAGGCGATTGCTGCGCTCGAGGCCGAACTGGGCGTGCGCTTCGCCGATGGCGACCGCCCGCGTTTCGAGCACCGCCACCGCCTGTTCGCGCTGTTCCAGGAGCGCGCGGACAAGGTGGACTGGGACGAACTGTCCGCCAGCCTCGCCGCGCATGGCACCACTTTCGAACGCTACCGCACGATGCACGAAGCGGCGAACGACGCCGCGCTGGTGGCCGACAACCCGCTGTTCGGTGCCTCGCCCGCCAATCCCAGCGGCTTCGAATATCCCGCCACGCGCAGCTTTGCGAATATCCCTTCGCGCGAAGCCGGGCCGCCCGCGCCCGCGCCCTATCTGGGCCAGCATACCGAGGAAGTGCTCGCCGAACGGCTCGGCCTGTCCTCGGGTGCGATCGGCAAGCTCGTCGATCGCGATATCGCCCGCCTCTCCGACAAGGAATAAGCCATGACGACACTCCGCCGCGTTGCCATCTGCAAGCCCCTGCGCACCCCGGTGGGCAAGTTCCTCGGCAGCCTCGCCCCGCTCGAGGCCGGCGCGCTCGGCGCAGTGATCATCAAGGCGCTGGTCGAACGCAGCGGGATCGACCCGCTGCGGGTGGACGACGTGGTGTTCAGTCAGGGCTATGGCAGCGGCGAGGCCCCCGCGATCGGGCGCTGGAGCTGGCTGGCGGCAGGCTATCCGATCGAAGTGCCCGGCTTCCAGCTCGACCGGCGCTGCGGCTCGGGCCTGCAGGCGGTCGCGACCGCGGCGATGATGGTACAGACCGGCGTCGCCGATTGCGTGCTCGCGGGCGGGGTGGAGAGCATGTCCAATGTCGAACATTACACCACCAAGGCGCGTCACGGCGCACGGCTGGGCGACATGGTGCTGTGGGACCGGCTGACGCGCGGCCGGCTGATGAGCCAGCCGATCGAACGTTTCGGTGTGATCACCGGCATGATCGAGACTACCGAAAATCTCGCCAAGGATTACGACATCAGCCGCGAGGCCGCCGATGCATTCGCGGTGCGCAGCCATCAGAACGCCGCCCGCGCCTGGGCCGAAGGCAAGTTCGACGAACAGCTGGTCCCGGTCGAGATCCCGCAGCGGCGCGGCGATCCGGTGGTCTTCGCGCGTGACGAGGGTTTCCGCGAGGACGCCAGCATGGACACACTGGGCAAGCTGCGCGCGATCGACGGCAAGCGCGATGCGGATGCGATCGTGACGGCGGGCAATGCCAGCCAGCAGAACGACGCCGCCGCCGCCTGCCTGGTGGTGGCAGAAGACAAGGTGGCGGAATTGGGTCTCGAACCGATCCTGTGGTTCCATTCGTGGAGCGCGGCGGGCTGCGACCCCAGCCGGATGGGGATCGGCCCCGTTCCCGCGGTCGAACGGCTGTTCGCCAAGACCAACATGGGCTGGGACGATATCGGGCTGATCGAACTCAACGAGGCCTTCGCCCCGCAGGCGCTCGCCGTGCTCAAGGGCTGGGGTTTCACCGAGGACGACAGCCGCCGCGAGCTGGTCAACGTCAACGGGTCGGGCATTTCGCTGGGCCACCCGATCGGCGCGACGGGGATCCGCATCCTCGCCGACATGGCACATGAAATGCAGCGGCGCGAGGTGCGCTACGGGCTCGAAACCATGTGCATCGGCGGCGGCCAGGGGATGGCCGCCGTGTTCGAACGCGCCGCCTGATGGCCGAGTGGGGCGAATGGATCGGGCGCGAGCAGCGCGCGGCAGACCGGCTCGATCCGGCGCTCGCCGCGCGGTGGTACGCGACCTTCGATCACGGCGCCCCGGATTCGGCGGCAATGCCGCAGGGCATCCATTTCTGCCTCTGCACGCCCGAATCACCGACCGCACGGCTGGGCCCCGACGGGCATCCGCTGCGCGAGAACGACCCGGCGAGCTTCCTGCCCCCGATCCCGCTGCCGCGGCGGATGTGGGCATCGAGCGCGATCCAGTTTCACGCCCCGATCGCTGTAGGCGCGACAGTCGAGCGCGTCAGCCGCGTGGTTTCGATCACGCCGAAATCGGGCAGCCGGGGCGACATGGTCTTCGTCGAGATCGATCATGAAACCAGCGCCGACGGCACCGCTGCCGTTACCGAGCGCCAGACCGCAGTCTATCTCGAAGCGCTGACGGGTGATGCACCCTTGTCCCCGCCCGAACCGACCCCGGCTGTCTTCGACCGGCAAGGGTGGGATGGGCACCGCGAACTCTTGCCCGACGAGCGGCTGCTGTTCCGCTATTCGGCGCTGACCTTCAACACGCACCGCATCCATTACGATGCGCCCTATACGCGTGAGGTCGAACGCTATCGCGGGCTCGTCGTTCACGGCCCGCTCACCGCGAGTCTGCTGCTGCAGCTGGCCGGCGCGCATTTTGGCGAAAACCGCCTTGCCCACTTCGCTTTTCGCGGGGTCAGCCCGGCGATTGCGGGCGAGCCGCTCCACCTCGTGCTACGCGGCGATGGCGGGGAAATCGAGCTCGGTGCCTTTGCCGGTGATGGACGCCAGGTGACCAAGGCGTCTGCTACTCTCAGCTAGTCTTCGCGAGCGGCGCAGCCGCGTCGCCTGCGGCTCCTCGCAATGACTATTCGATCGGATAGTCCGCAATCGGCTTCAGCACTGCATAGGTTTCGGCCCGCGGCTCGCGGTCCAGCGCCGGGAAGTCGATCTCCGGCGGGACGACATGCGTATCGGGCAGCCGGTCGAGCAGATCGCGCACCAGCGTCAGCCTCCCGCGTTTCTGGTCGTTGAAATCGACCAGCGTCCAGGGGGCGTGCGCCGTATGCGTTGCTTCCAGCATGGCTTCGCGTGCGTCGGTATAGGCATCGTAACGCCCGCGCGCAGCAAGATCGATCGGCGAGAGCTTCCAGCGTTTGAGCGGGTCCTCCAACCGCTCGCGCAGCCGCTCCTCCTGCCGTGCCTGATCGGTCCCGAGCCAGTATTTGAACAGCAGTATGCCGTCGTCGACGAGCATCTTCTCGAACGCCGGGGTCTGCTCGAGAAAGCGCGCCACCTGCGCGTCGTCGGCATAGCCCATCACCTTCTCGACCCCGGCGCGATTGTACCAGCTGCGGTCGAACAGCACGATTTCGCCTGCACTGGGCAAATGATCGACGTAGCGCTGGAAATACCACTGCGTCTGTTCGGCCTCGGTCGGCTTGGCGAGTGCGACGATATGGCATTGGCGCGGGTTGAGCTTTTCGGACACCGCGCGGATCGCACCGCCCTTGCCCGCGGTATCGCGCCCTTCGAACAATACCACGATCCGCTGCCCCGTCGTCCGCGCCCACCGCGCCATGACGACCAGCTGCTCGCGCAGCGGCGCCATCGCCGCCTCATAGTGCTTGCGTTTCATCGCGCCTCGCTCCTGCCATTTGTATGCATGCGGCAATGATAGTATTAACGCCGACCATATGGCTACACTTACACAGACCGAACAGGACTTTACCCGCCTGCCCGACCTTCCGGCAGAGGTGTTCACCGCGCCGCTGAAGAAGCCCGCGCATGTGGGCGACGACTGGCTCGAACCCAAACAGACCGACTATACGGCCGAAGACGACGCGATCTGGAACGATCTGTTTGCGCGGCAGATGGCCGTGCTGCCCGGCCGCGCGGCGACCGCGTTCATGGCGGGTCTGGAGAAACTGAACCTCGACCGCGGGGGCGTGCCCGAATTCGGCACATTGTCCGAAGACCTCGATACGCTGACCGGGTGGAGCGTGGTCCCCGTGCCCATGCTGATCCCCGATCACGTGTTCTTCTGGCACCTGGCCAACCGGCGTTTCCCCGCGGGCAATTTCATCCGCACGCGCGAGACCTTCGACTACATCCAGGAACCCGACGTGTTCCACGACGTCTTCGGCCATGTCCCGATGCTGACCGATCCGGTCTATGCCGATTACATGCAGGAATATGGCCGCGCGGGCTGGAAGGCGATGCGCTACAACCGGCTCAAGGCGCTCGGTTCGCTCTACTGGTACACCGTCGAATTCGGGCTATTGCAGGAAGCCGACGGCATCAAGGCCTATGGCGCGGGGATCCTCTCGGGCCCGACCGAGGTGGTCTATGCCACCGAGGCCGAGAGCCCCAACCGGATCATGCTCAATGTCGACCGGGTAATGCGCACCGATTATGTGATCAGCGATCTGCAGCCGACCTATTTCGTGATCGAGAGTTTCGAGGATCTCTACCGCCAGACGGTCGAGCGCGATTTCGACAAGCTGTACCGGAACCTTGGCGCGGGCTTCACCTATGCCAATACCGCGGTGATCGATGTCGACCATGTGGTGAACCGCGGCTCGCTCGAATATACGCTGCGCGGCGGACGCCAGAGCGGCGCCAAACCGGTCTGACGACAGCAGCGGCCAGAAAAACAGGGCCTAACGAAAAACGGCCCCGGAT
The DNA here is from genome assembly GCF_024171405.1 of Qipengyuania citrea. Classification (GTDB taxonomy): domain Bacteria; phylum Pseudomonadota; class Alphaproteobacteria; order Sphingomonadales; family Sphingomonadaceae; genus Qipengyuania; species Qipengyuania profunda. Next base: position 2,142,012 of record NZ_JALJZT010000002.1, on the reverse strand, counting down.
CGCTCCGGGGCCGCATGATCGATTGACGATCGACGATGCTTACATTTCGTCGATTTCGTCAGCCTGTTCTTCCATGGATTCTTCCATGGCGTCGGTCTGGTCGTCGATCGCGTCGGCCTGGTCCTCGGTGATTTCACCGGCTTCTTCCAGTGCGTCAACCTGGTTGTCGCGAGCGTCTTCCATCTCTTCGATGTTTTCTTCAGCTTCGTTTTCTGCTGCGCTGTCGCAAGCGGCAAGGCCGAGGCTCATGGCGGCGGCGGAAGCGATGATCGTGGCTTTGGTGAACTTCATTACGTATCCCCTTTAACCTTTAGGTTCGCGCCGCGTCGCGACGCTTGTGCACGCCGCGTATTCGAAATGCGGCGAGAATGTGATGAACGGGCGAATAGCCGCCAGGTTCCCAGACAAATGCTAATGCGGCGATTGGCAGTGGCGCACGCAAAAGCGGCCCGGAATCGCTTCCGGGCCGCCTGGTAATTCCTGCTGAAGAGCGTCTTAGTTGACGGCTTCTTCGAGACCTTCGGTCATCGCATCGGTGTCGCCTTCGGCGGCATCTTCGATGTCGTCGGCTTCGGCTTCGATCGCGTCGGCTTCAGCATCGGTGATTTCGCCGGCATCTTCCATCGCGTCAGCTTCGTCTTCCATGGCTTCGGCCTGCTCTTCAGCGGCTTCTTCCTGCGGGCTGTCGCAAGCGGCAACGCCGAGGCTCAGGGCAGCGGCCGAGGCGATGATGGTAAGCTTGTTGAAGTTCATGTTTATTCCCCTTGGTATTCGAGACGCGAATCCATCCCGCGCCCGTTTGTAATCAATGCTAAGATTATGTGAAGCGCGTTCAGCGGTAGGCGCGTTGGCGGAACAGGTTGAACAGGCCGATCGTCACGACCGAGCCCAGCACCGCCCACAGCAGCGCAACGCCGCTTACCGTGCCCAGAATGGCACCATTGCCCGCGACCATCCCGGTTACCAGCGAGCCGAGCACACCGACCAGCGCATTGGCGAGGATAGTGCGACCATCCTCGATGCGCAGGATAATCGTCGCCAGCCACCCCAGCAGGGCACCCACTACGATCAGGATCAGTAAGCCCATTGGTCTAACCTTTACGTGTCACTCACTGGCAATAAACCCGCCACGAAACAAAAGTTCCGGCGCGGGATAGAATTATGGCCGGACTGTGGCGATCACGATACGCGCCGGGAGTTACGCGAACGTCAGCCATGCCAGCGCGGCACTGCCCGCGATGATCCGGTACCAGGCAAACGGCGTGAAGCCGCTATGGCTGACATAGGCCACGAAGGCGCGGATCACGACCAGCGCGACGATGAAGCTGACCACGAAGCCAAGCGCGATATGGTCCCACCCGACCCGCGTCGAGCCGGCCATCATCGCATCGTATTTGGTCGCGACTTCGAGCGTGGTCGCACCGACCATGGTCGGCACGGCGAGGAAGAAGGAGAACTCGGCGGCCGTCTTGCGGTTGATGCCCATGGCGAGCGCGCCCATGATCGTGGCGCCCGAACGGCTGACCCCCGGGACCATCGCCAGGCATTGTGCGAAACCGACGCCGAGCACCTTGCTCAGCGGCAGTTCGGCGACCCCGCGGCCCTCGTCGCGCGGCTTGGCAGCGCGCTCGATCACGATGATCGCCACACCGCCGACGATCAGCGCCCACGGCACGATCCCCGGATTGCCGAGCATGGCCTCGAAATTCTCGTACAGCGCGAAGCCGATCACCGCGCTGGGCAGGAACCCCAGCAGGATGTTGCGCGCGAACATCAGCCCTTCGCGTTCGAGCCGCAGGACGCCCATGCCGGCCGACCAGAAGGTGCCCCAATATTGATAGACCACCGCGAGGATCGCGCCGAGCTGGATGACGACATTGAACATCGCCCATTCGTTCGGGTCCGCACCCGACAGTTCGGTGGCGAGGATCAAGTGCCCGGTCGAGGAGACGGGAATGAATTCGGTCAGCCCCTCGACGATGCCGAGGAAGATGGCGGTGAGATAGTCGTTCATTGCGGCAGTCCCCAAGGGAAAGGCGAGGCGGGAGTCAAGCGGTCACGCGCTCTCGAGACCGAACTGCAGCGAGGCGAGCCGGGCGTACAGCCCGCCATTGCCCGACAATTGGTCGTGCGTGCCCTGCTCGACGATACGGCCGTCTTCCATCACCACGATCCGGTCGGAAGCACGCACGGTCGAGAGCCGGTGCGCGATGACCAGCGTGGTGCGGTCCTCCATCAGATGTTCGAGTGCCTCCTGGACCAGTCGTTCGCTTTCGGCATCGAGCGCGCTGGTTGCCTCGTCGAGCAGCAGGATAGGCGCATCGCGCAACAGCGCGCGCGCGATGGCGATGCGCTGGCGCTGGCCGCCCGACAGCTGCGTGCCGCTCTCGCCCAGATAGGTGTCGAGCCCCCGCGGCAGTTTCTCGAGGAATTCGGCGGCATTGGCAGCGCGCGCGGCGGCCCAGACCTCTTCTTCGCTCGCTTCCCAATTGCCATAGCGCAGATTGTCGCGCGCATTGGCGCTGAACAACACGCCTTCCTGCGGGACATAGGCGATGCGGCGGCGAACTTCAGCGGGGTCGGCGCCGGTCAACGGGATGCCGTCGATCCGGATCGAGCCCGCCTGCGGATCGTAGAACCGCTCGGCAAGCTGGAAGATGGTCGATTTGCCTGCTCCCGAGGGGCCGACGATGGCCACCGCTTCGCCCGGTTCGACCTCGAGGCTGAAATCGCTGATCGCCGGGGCTTCGAGTCGCGTGGGATAGCGGAAGGTTACATTGCGGAACGACAGGCTGCCGCGCGGCGGGACGGGCAGATCCTGCGGGCGTTCGGGCGCCGTGATCGCCGGCTTTTCGTCGAGCAGTTCGGACAGGCGGCTGGCCGCGCCGGCACCGCGCAGCAGATCGCCATAGACCTCGGTCAGCGCGCCGATCGCGCCAGCCACGAGGCCCGCGGTAAGCACGAAGGCGGCAATCGTGCCGCCCGAAATCGCGCCTTCGCTGACCGCCTGCGCGCCGCGCCAGACCAGCAGCGTGATCCCGCCGAACACCAGCAGGATGACCACTGCGGTCATCGCCGCGCGCAGCATCACCCGGCGCCGCGCCACGGCAAAGGTCCGCTCGACCGCCTCGCGAAACCGCCCGTGCTCGCGGCCTTCCTGGTTGAAACCCTGGACGATCTTCATCGCCGACAGGACTTCGGTGACCATCGCCCCGATATCCGCCACGCGGTCCTGGCTGGTGCGCGAAACCTTGCGCAGCCGCCGTCCGAACAGCGTGATCGGGACCACGATTGCGGGGATGATCAGCAGCAGCCCCATGGTCAGCCCCGGCACCAGCCAGAACAGATACAGCGTCCCGCCGATCGCCATCAGCGCATTGCGCAGTGCAACCGAGACAGTGGTGCCCACGACCTGCTCGATCAGCGCGGTATCGCTGGTCATGCGGCTGGAGATTTCCTTGGGGCTGTTCTCTTCGTAGAAGCCCGGGGCCAGCCGCAGCAGGTTTTCCTGCACCCGCAGCCGGATATCGGCGACCACGCGCTCGCCCAGCCAGCTGACGTAATAGAACCGCATCGCCGTACCCGCCGCGAGCACGGCGACGATCATCAGCAGATAGCGGAACCAGCGCGCCATATCATCGGGGGTGGCGCCTTCGGCAAAACCGCGGTCGATGACCATCTTGAACCCCGCCGGGATCGCCAGCGTGGCGGCCGCGGTGATGAACAGCGCGACCAGCGCCAGCGCGACGTGACCGGGATAACCCGTCCCCGCCTGCCACACCATTCGCAAGGGCCGCAACGAGCGCTGGCGCGGTGCGTCCTTGGCCGCGCGTTTGCGCGCGAACCGACCGCGACCTTCGGTTTCCGTCTCGTCCTGGGCTGCCATGCGCATGCAGTTAGGTCGGTGCGGCGCGAAAATCCACACTGCTGCACGCGCGAAGGCACATTTTCGGCTATTGTGCGTTGCACAATTACCAACCGGACGGCAGGATGACCGTCTTTACCCGGGCCGGAGATCGCATCATGCGCCGGACCAGCAGGGGATATGTTTTGCTTTATCACGCCTATGAACTGCAGCGCAGCTGGCTGAACTCGGCCAGCACCATCGCCTCGATCGGGGTGGAAATGCTCAACAATCCATCGAACCCGCTCAATCACATCGACCCGATGGGCTATCTGAACATCGGTCCGATGGCGGCCAGCGCGCTCGAAGTGTTCGCCCATGCCACCGCCACTTACGGCAAGCCGGGCTGGAACATCGAGGCGATCGAAGTCGATGGCACCCCCGATCCGGTGTTCGAGGCGACCGTGCTCAATCGCCCCTTCGGCGATCTGAAAGAGTTTTACCGCGCAAACCTGCCCGAGGATGCGCCGCGCCTGCTGGTCGTTGCGCCAATGAGCGGCCATTACGCCACGCTGCTGCGCGGCACGGTCGAGCGGATGCTGCAGAATTACCGCGTGTTCGTAACCGACTGGGCCGATGCCAAGACCGTGCCGCTGCACGAGGGCGAGTTCGACCTCGACGACTACATGGATTACGTCATCGGCTTCCTCGAGCATATCGGCGAAGGCGCGCATGTCATGGCGGTCTGCCAGCCTTCGGTGCCGGTCTTCGCCGCCACCGCGATCATGAACCGCGACGATCATCCCTGCACCCCCAGCACGCTGACGATGATGGGCGGGCCGATCGACACGCGCTGTTCGCCGACCAGCGTCAACGACATGGCGATGGATCGGCCGATCGAATGGTTCCGCCACAATGTCATCGCCACCGTGCCGATGCAGTATCGCGGCGCGGGCCGGCGGGTCTATCCCGGCTTCATGCAGCTGGCGGGCTTCATGAGCATGAATCTCGGGAATCACATGCAGAGCCATTACGAGATGTTCAAACACCTCACCGCAGGCGACGAGGCGAGCGCGCAGGCGACCAAGGATTTCTACGACGAATACCGCAGCGTGGCCGATATGACCGCCGAATTCTACCTGCAGACGGTGCAGGAGGTCTTCCAGGACCATGCGCTGCCCAACGGCACCTTCCTGCATCGCGGCAAGCGGGTCGATCTGGGCGACATCACGCGCACCGCGCTGCTCGCGATCGAGGGCGAGCGCGACGATATTTCGGGGCTCGGCCAGACCAAGGCCGCGCTCGACCTGACGCCCAAGCTCGATAGCGCGAAAAAGCGCTATTACATGGCCGATGGCGCGGGCCATTACGGCATCTTCAACGGCAGCAAGTGGCGCGACCGTATCGCGCCGGTGGTCGAGGAATTCATCGCCGCGCACGGCTGACCGATCAGGGCGGCCGCGGTTTTCGCTGCCCGAACAGCCTGCCGATGATCCGCCGCGCAAGCAGCAGCAGCCACACGGTCAGGGCGAGCAGCACGGCCGCGATAGCCGCAGCAAACAGCGTAAATTCATAGGCGAGATAGAGCAGTCCGACCGTCGCCACTTCCTTGGTAGTCGAGATCGCGCTATTGATGCCCAAACGCGAACATCCTCCGACCGCCGGGGCCGGAGGATGTCCATTATCCTTCGTTTAGGCAAGCAGGCGGCCTGCCGGTCGTCCGATCAGAAGATCTCGAACAGGCCGGCTGCGCCCATGCCGCCGCCGACGCACATGGTGATGACGCCGTATTTCGCGCCGCGGCGCTTGCCTTCGATCAGCGTGTGGCCGACGCAGCGCGCGCCGGTCATGCCGTAGGGGTGGCCGATCGAGATCGAGCCGCCGTTGACGTTGAGCAGCTCGCCCGGGATACCCAGCTTGTCGCGGCAGTAGAGCACCTGCACCGCGAACGCCTCGTTCAGTTCCCACAGCCCGATATCGTCGACCTTGAGGTCGAAGCGTTCGAGCAGTTTGGGGATGGCGAAGACGGGGCCGATGCCCATTTCGTCGGGCTCGGTGCCGGCAACTGCCATGCCGACATAGCGGCCGAGCGGCTGCAGGCCCTTCTGTTCGGCGACCTTGGCTTCCATCAGCACGCTGGCCGACGACCCGTCCGACAGCTGCGAGGCATTGCCCGCAGTGATCGTGGTGCCTTCGCCCATCACCGGCTTGAGGCTCGAAAGGCCTTCGAGCGTGGTCTGCGGGCGATTGCCCTCGTCCTTGGCGATGGTGATTTCGACGTCCGAAATCTCGCCGGTTTCCTTGTCCTGCACCTTGTGCGTGGTGCTTACGGGGACGATTTCATCGTCGAACTTGCCCGCTTCCTGCGCCGCGGCGGTACGCTGCTGGCTCTGCAGCGCATATTCGTCCTGCGCTTCGCGGCTGATGCCGTAACGCTGGGCGACCGTTTCGGCGGTCTGCAGCATCGGCATGTAAACCGCGCCATGCATGTTCACCAGCTCGGGATCGGGCATCACCCGCATTTCCTTGGTCTGCACGAGGCTGATCGATTCCTGACCGCCTGCGGCAACCACATCCATCCGGTCGGTGATGATCTGTTTGGCGGCGGTGGCGATGCTCATCAGGCCGCTCGAACACTGGCGGTCGATGGTCATGCCGCTGGTGCCGATCGGGCAACCGGCGCGCAGCGCGACCTGGCGCGCGAGGTTGCCGGCCTGCGTGCCCTGCTGGAGCGCGCTGCCCCACAGCACGTCGTCGACTTCGCCGGCGTCGATACCGGCGCGCTCGATCGCGGGCTTGAGCGAATAGGCGCCGAGCGTCGGGCCCTTGGTGTCGTTGAACCCGCCCTTGTAGGCACGGCCGATGGCGGTGCGGGCGGTGGAGACGATGACTGCGTCACGCATGCGTATTTCCTTGGTTGCTATGGTGCCTGAATCCTCACCGGGGAGGAGGGGGAAATCAGACGAAAATCTGGGTGATCCATTCGGTGATCAGCGCGGGCTTGTCCTCGCCCTCGATCTCCATGGTGATCTCGCTGGTCTGCTGCCACTGGCCGGGACGCTTTTCGATCATTTCGACCAGCTTCCAGTGACCGCGGATGCGCTTGCCGCTGCGTACGGGCGAGATGAAGCGCGTCTTGTTGCCGCCGTAGTTGACGCCCATTTTCACGCCGTCGAGCCGGGGCATGTCGGACTGTGCGCCGAGATAGGGGATCATCGACAGCGTCAGGAAGCCATGCGCGATGGTGCCGCCGAACGGCGTCATCTTGGCCTTTTCCTCGTCGATATGGATGAACTGGTGATCGCCGGTGGCATCGGCGAACTGGTTGATGCGCTCCTGGCTCATTTCGACCCATTCGCTGGTGCCGATTACTTCGCCGACCTTGCCGGCCAGATCCTGCGGGCTCATGCGCGCCTCTCCTCTATCCAAACTGACGGTTTCGCGCGACTCCGGCCGCGCGTGCGGCGCGACTCATGGCGCATGCGCGGGACTGGCGCAACACCGCCGCACGTGCCGCTACGGCATGGGGAAGCGCCGTGTCCGGTGATGGACGGCGACCCGCGTATTGAGCCGATTCGCACAAACGGTATGGTCCCGCTTGTGGCGCAACCGCGTCCGCGACGCTGGAGAAACCATGCTGGCCCGTATGCTCGGCGCTGCCTTCAAACCCGCAATCGGCGTACCGCTAGTTGCCGCCCTTGTTGCCGGCGCGGAGCTGGCGGTCGCCAATCGCAAATATGGTGTGTTCACCGGCGGGTTCGGGCAGTCGAGTGCGGTCGATACGGGCGGCGAACTGGCCATTTTCATGTTCGGCTTCGCGCTCGCCCATATCGCGGTCGCCCTCCTCGCCTGGAAGCTGGCCGTACGGCTTGCGCGCGCGTCCGGCGCGCAGTCCGCCGTACTGCATTTCGCGTTCCTCTATGGCGGAACCAGCCTGCTGGTACTGACCCTGCGGTACCAGCTCCATTCCTATTTCAGCGATGCGGTCAGCTTCGCCCTCCTCAAGCAGCTGGGCGGCGGAAGCGCGGCCGATGCGCTGCTGTTCGCCAAAAACGAGATCATGCTCGGCCTTGGCGCGCTGGCCCTGTTTCTTGCGGGCTGGTGGCTGGCAGCACGCCTGCTGCGCCGATGGCTGGGAAAGCAGTCATCGCTTGCCAATGCATGGCCTCGCTGGGCCACACTCGGCATTGTCTGGCTGGCCTTTGCCGGCGCGGTGATCGTCTTGCCGCGTTTGGGCGGCGACGGACCGCGGGGGCTGGAAAGGATCGCCGCCTGGCAGGGGCTGGCCGACGGGCTGGCACTGGCAAGCGATTTCGACGGCGATGGCTACGGCCTTGCCGGGCGGACCATCGACCCGGCCCCGTTCGATGCCGGCCGCCATCCGCTCGCGCTCGATATCCCCGGCAATGGGATCGACGAGGATGGCTACGGCGGCGATCTCGCGCTGGTCCCGGTTGCCGAGCCCCTGCCCGCCACGCCAATCGGCGGCGCAAAGCCGCATCTCGTTATCGTCGTTTTCGAGAGCACCCGCGCGGATGTGCTGGGCAAGCGCATCGACGGAAAACCCGTCGCCCCCAATCTCGCGCGCGTGGCGGCGCAGGGCGGCGCCCTCGCGCCCGCCTACAGCCATGTCGGCTTCACCACCGCCTCGCTCAAATCGCTCTTCGCGGGCAGCTTGGTCGTGCCGCCAGGTTCGCCGAGCCTGTTCCGCGAGCTCGATGCTAGCGGTTACGAGATCGGCGTGTTCTCGGGACAACCGGAGGATTTCGGCGGTATTTCGGCAGCTGTCGGAATGCGTGAGGTTGCCGACCGCTTCGTCGATGCCGAAACGCTTAAGGACCAGCGCGCCTTCAGCTTCGCCGCGCAGGGCTCGCTGCTGATCGACGAGGACATCGTGCTCGATCGCTTCGACGCCGCGCTCGGCGATGCTGCAGCGTGGGAGAAGCCGCAATTCGTCTACCTAAATTTCCAGACGCCGCACTTCCCCTATCACCACGACGCCGTTCCGCACCGCTTCGCCAAGCCGCCCCTGGAACGCGGCCACATCAACGAGGACAACCGCGCGGCGCTGGAGCGGACCTACTGGAACGCGGTCGCGCATACCGACGCCGCGCTGGGCCGGCTGATCGCCAAGCTGGAAGCGATGGGCGTGTGGCAGGACACCGTGCTGATCGTTACCGGCGATCACGGCGAGGCCTTGTTCGAGGACGGCTTCCTCGGCCATGGCCATGTGATCAACGACCGGCAGAATGCGACGTTTCTCGCCAGCAACCGTCCGCTGGGCGCGGCTCGCGCGCCGCTCGCGCTAAGCGACTACCGCGCGATAATCCTGCGGCTTCTGGGCGCGGATGTTCCCGCCGCCGCGCCGCCCGCGCCCTTCCTCCACATCGGGCCGCTCGACGAACCGACCGCGATCGGTCTCGCGCATGAAGAGCTCGGCGTGATTTCGCTGCGGCTCGACAGCGGCGAAGCCTGCGTCACGCGCGCACGGCGGTGTGCAGATTACGCCTCGCTCGCCGGGGCCGAACGGGCCGCGTTCGATGCGCTGGTGGCGCGCTGGGGCTCCGAACGGTGGGCAGCGCGCCTGCGCGAGGAGCGCGGCTCGGCGGCCGCTTCCTCGCAGCGCTTGAGATAGGTCCACAGCCCGCATTGCAGGGCGATGATCAGCAGGATCACCGGCTGGTAAGCGATCCCCTGGAACAGTGATCCGACCAGTGCGATGATCTGCGTCATCTGTAGCGCGCTCGCCAATGGAGATTGCCAGCTCGCCCCCTCGCGCCCGCGCCAGCGCCGCCGCAGCTTTTCCATCTGCCACAGCCCGCTGGCATGGAGCCAGACCCACAGGAACAGGCCGATCCACCCCTGTTCGCCCAGCACCTCGAAGATCGAGGAGTGGAAGGCGCGCGCTTCGTCGACCACGTCCTTGTATTCGACCGTGGTCGTGCTGCCGTTTTCCTCGACCTGCGGCAGGCGGTATTCGAACTTGTTGCCGCGGTAGGAATCGAACCCGCCGCCGAGCGGGTTCTCGAGCGCATAATCATAGGTCCATTGCCACACCGCAAGGCGCGTCGATGCCGACTGGTCCTGTTCGTGCCCGGTGATCAGCCCCATGCGTTCGTAATAGCTGGTCGGCAGGAAGGGCGCAGCCATCAGCACGAGCGCGATGCCGCCGACGATGAAGGTCATCCGGCGCTTCACGTCGCGCAGCAGCAGCAGCGCGAGAACGCCGATGCACACGAGCCCGGTGCGTGCTTCGGTTCCGACGGGGATCAGCAGGCAGGCAAAGATGAACGCGCCGCCGAACAGCTTGACGCGCCAGTCGGGCGGGAAGATCCGCCCGTGGTTCATGAACCACCAGATGATCGGGATCAGACCGATCGCGACCGTGGAGAGCGTCGAACTCTCGTAGATGTTCGAATTGTCGTTCACGAAGAAATACAGGCTGCCATAGCCCCCGCCGCCAAGCGCGGTCTTGAGACCGGAGGAAATGATGATCGCTCCGGCTGTCAGCGTGACGACCAGCAGCGCGAGTTCCAGCCGCAATCGCGTGACCAGCGTGAAGGGCAGGAAGATGGCGAATACCTGCGCGCGCCAGACCCATTCCCACTTATAGGCCGCATCCTCGGGAAAGTCGGCCCATTGCAGCGTGAGGAAGCACCATCCCAGAAAGGCGATCATGATGCCCTGCCGCAGCGTGAAGCGAATCTCGGATTTCGCATCGGCAATCGCCCAGCCGGCGAAGGCGAGCATGAAGGCGATGAAGGAAATCGGCAGCATCGGGGTCAGCGTCCAACCGATCTTCTGCGGCGCGAGGATATCGATATAGAGATAGGCCAGCACCCATACGAAGGGGCGCCTCAGGCCAAGCGCGAACAACGCCATGACGAACAGGAACAGTGCCGCATCAAGCATCGCGCGTCTTCCCGCCTGCGCGCCGTGCTCGCCTCGCCTCGCGCCGGTTCGGTTTCGCCACCTCGGGCTCTGCGCCCGGCGAGTCCTCGCGGTCGAGGTCGTCGCGCATGAACACGCGCAGGATCGCAATAAGGATCAGCGCATGTGTCAGGGCGAGGGCGAAATAGTCGATCACGAGTGCTTGGTCTCCGCAGCGGTCCCTAATGCCTCGCGGTTGACGCGCCGTTAAGCGTAATGTGACACAGGCACCCACCGATGACCCGCGTGCTGCATATCCTCGATCATTCGCTGCCGCTCCATTCCGGCTATACCTTCCGCACGCGCGCGATCCTCAAGAGCCTGCAGGGTGCCGGGGTCGAGGTGCGCGGCATCACCGGCCAACGCCATTTCGCCGAGGGACCGCCAGTGGAAAAGGTCGAGGGGCTGACCTTCCACCGCACGCCCGGCCAGCCGTCGGGCCCGCCCGTCTGGCGCGAATGGCGCGAAATCGAAGCGCTGCGCCAGGAGATCGAGCAAGTCGTGCACGAATGGCGCCCCGACATCATCCATGCCCATTCGCCCGCGCTGTGCGGCATGGCGGGTCTGCGCGCCGCGCGCCGCCTGCGCCTCCCCTTCGTCTATGAAATCCGCGCTTTCTGGGAGGATGCGGCGGTCGGCAATGGCACGGGGCGCGCGGGGTCGCTCAAATACCGCCTCACCCGCGCGCTCGAAAACCGCGTGGTGGCGCAGGCCGATGCGGTCTTCACGATTTGTGCGGGGCTGCGCGGCGACCTGGTCGCGCGCGGCCACGATGGCGACACAATCGCGCTGGCCCCCAATGGGGTGGATCTGACGCTGTTCGGCGATCCGCCGCCGCGCGATGCGGGTTTGGCCGAGACGCTCGGCATCGGGCGGGGACCGGTGATCGGCTTCATCGGCAGCTTTTATGATTACGAGGGCCTGGACGATCTGATCGCCGCGCTACCGCTGCTGCGCGAGCGCCAGCCGGGGGCCCAATTGCTGCTGGTCGGCGGCGGGCCGATGGACGAAGCCCTGCGCGCGCAGGCCGCGGCATCGCCCGCCAGCGAGGCGATCATCTTCACCGGGCGGGTCCCGCATGGCGAGGTCGAGCGCTATTATTCGCTGGTCGACGTGCTCGCCTATCCGCGCAAACGATCGCGCCTGACCGATCTCGTCACCCCGCTGAAGCCGCTCGAGGCCATGGCCCAGCGGCGCATCGTCGCCGCGAGCGATGTCGGCGGGCACCGCGAACTGATCGAAAACGGCGTCACCGGCCTGCTTTTCCCGCCCGGCGATCCTGCCGGGATGGCCGAGGCGCTGGCGGGGTTCATCACCGCGCGGGAGCGCTGGCCGGCGATGCGTGAGGCAGGTCATGCCCACGTCGCGCAAGCCCATGATTGGGCTAGGAACATTGATCGTTATCGGGCCGTTTACCAGAATCTGCTAGCCCGTGATTCTTCCGCGGTCGCCTGAGCCGCATGCAACGAGTATTACCACGCCGATGAACGCCGCGACGCACTCTGCACCGATCAGCAGCCACCCTGCTTTCAAATGGGGTGTCGGCGCATGGTTTGCGCTGCTGCTGGGGCTTGGCCTCTTCGTCATGCCTGCAGCGGTCCACCTGCTGATGGCCGAGCGCCTCGGCCTCGCCGATATGCTGGCGGATGCAGGCGTGCGCCGTTTGGCGCTGTCTGCCGCCGCTGCGGGGCTTGGCCTGTTGATCGGTCTGGCCATCGCGATGCGCGTGACCGCCATCAACGAGGCCATGGGGGATGACGACGATGCGGATTATGCGGACGAGCCCGGCGGTGTCTGGCTGCACAATGACGGCGCGCAGGATGCGCCCCCGCTCCGCAAGACCGGCCCGCGCCGCCCGTTCAATCCGCGCGAGGACATGGCCGAGGAGGGCATCCGCCCGGCCGAAGACCCGCCGGAGGACGCCGACAGCGAAGAAGCCCTGCTCGCCGATGCCCCGCAGCCCGACGATGCGATGACGCAATTGTGGCATGAAGAGGCAGGTGCCGGCACCGCGCCCGAGTGGCCGGATGAACCCGAGGTAGCAGACGCTAACGAAATGGAAATCTCGGTCTTCGACAAGCTCAAGGCCGAAACCGCGCCAGCACCGATCGCGGACAATTGGGAGGAGCCCGTGGCTTCATTCGGGGGGGACCCGTGGGAAGAGTGGCAGAACGTCGGGCCGAAAGTGGCCGATGGCGATCCAATCGCCGATCCCATTGGCAATCTCGATAGTTCGGACGAGAGCGATTTCGACAATTCGGATGATGATCCCACAAGTCCGGACGAAGGAGGCTTCGACGAGCCAGCGCCCCCAGCACCCCCCGCACCCACTGAAGAGGTCGCCCCGTCCGACCCTGCGCCAAACCCGGTTCCGGCCGCGGCGCTGGGCGATCTGCCGCTCGACAAGCTCACCGAACGCCTCGGTTCGGCGCTCAAGGCCTTCCAGTCCGGCCCATCGGCGGAAGAGCAGGAAGATTCGGATATGGTCATCGCTTTCCTGCGCCGCGAGGCCGAGCGCGATGCACCCGAATCGCGTCGGGGCGAGACATCCGACGACGCGCAGGCCGAACTCCGCAGCGCGCTCGACAAGCTCAGCCGCGTCGGCAAGCCCGACTAGGCTGGTCACCGGGCCCAGCCAGCACCCCCGCTAACGCGCCGTATAAAGCGGAAAACTTGGCGGCTGCGAAATTTTGCTTCGCTTCTCGCAGTTGCAAAATCCCGATCCGGTCGGCATTACGATCCTTCGCGCAATTTTGCTGGTGCCGTGATGGGCACCGCTCGACCATGCTCCCGGCTGCCCCGCACCCCATGCGAGGCCGGTGGGCGGGCACGAAGGAGGACGCATCGCTGATGGGACGCACGCCGCCCCAAACCGTAACGGGTCTCTACGATCCGCGTAACGAACACGACGCCTGCGGCGTCGGCATGGTCGCGCATATCAAGGGCGCGAAGAGCCATGCCATCGTCACGCAGGCGCTCGAGATTCTTGCCAATCTCGACCACCGCGGTGCGGTCGGTGCCGATCCGCTGCTGGGCGACGGTGCGGGGATCCTGCTGCAGGTACCCGACCCGCTGTTGCGCAAATGGGCCGCCGATCACGGCCACGACCTGCCGCAGGCGGGCGACTATGCCGTCGCCATGTGTTTCCTTCCGCAGCCGACCGAAGCGCGCGAATTCGTCGAGCGCCAGCTCGAACGGTTCGTCGAAAAGGAAGGCCAGCGTCTCATCGGCTGGCGCGATGTCCCGACCACGCTCGATGGCCTGGGCAAGGCGGTCGTCGATTCGATGCCCGTCATCCGCCAGTGCGTGATCGCACGCGGCCCCGATTGCGCCGACCAGGATGCCTTCGAACGCAAGCTGGTCGTGATCCGCAAGCAGACGCTCAACCCGCTTGCCGCGCTCGAGCACAAGCACGGCATTGCCGGGCTATCGACCGCCTATATCCCGAGCTTTTCCAGCCGCACCGTGGTCTACAAGGGCCTGTTGCTGGCGAACCAGGTCGGCAGTTTCTACGACGATCTGCGCGATCCCGATTGCGTGTCCGCGCTCGGCCTCGTCCACCAGCGCTTCAGCACCAATACCTTCCCCAGCTGGCGGCTGGCGCATCCCTATCGCTTCATGGCGCATAATGGCGAGATCAACACGGTTCGCGGCAATGTGAACTGGATGGAAGCGCGCCGCCGGACGATGGAAAGCGAGCTGCTCGGCGCCGATCTCGACAAGATGTGGCCGCTGATCCCGCATGGCCAGTCGGACACCGCCTGCCTCGACAATGCGCTCGAATTGCTGGTCGCGGGCGGGTACAGCCTCGCGCATGCGATGATGATGCTGATGCCCGAGGCCTGGGCCAAGAATCCGCTGATGGATCCGGCCCGGCGCGCGTTTTACGAATATCACGCCGCGCTGATGGAGCCGTGGGACGGCCCTGCCGCCGTCTGCTTCACCGATGGCAAGCAGATCGGCGCCTGCCTCGACCGCAACGGCCTCCGCCCCGCGCGCTGGTGCACGACCAAGGACGATCTCGTGGTGCTCGCCTCGGAAAGCGGCGTGCTGCCGTTCGACGATGCCGATATCACGCGCAAGTGGCGGCTCCAGCCGGGCCGCATGCTGCTGATCGATCTCGAACAGGGCCGGATCGTCGAGGACGAGGAGCTCAAGACCGAGCTGGCCAATGCCGCGCCCTATGAAAAATGGCTCGAAACGGCGCAGTACAAGCTCAAGGACCTCGACCGGATCGAGCCCGACCTGAGCGAGATCCCCACCGCCACCACCAGCCTGCTCGAACGCCAGCAGGCCTTCGGCTATACGCAGGAAGACATCGGCCGCTTCCTCGAGCCGATGGCGCAGGGCGGCGAGGACCCGATCGGTTCGATGGGGACCGATACGCCCATCGCGGTGCTGTCCGACCGCAGCCGCCTGCTGTACGATTATTTCAAGCAGAACTTCGCGCAGGTCACCAATCCGCCGATCGATCCGATCCGCGAGGAACTGGTGATGAGCCTGCTGTCGATGATCGGCCCGCGGCCCAATCTGCTCGGCCGCGATGCGGGCACGCACAAGCGGCTCGAAGTCAGCCAGCCGATCCTCACGAACGAGGGTCTGGCGAAGATCCGCTCGGTCGAAGCCGCGCTGGACGGCGCCTTCCGCACCGCCACGATCGACATCACCTGGGATGCCTCGACCGGCGCCGATGGCCTCGCCATGGCACTCAAGGAAATGTGCTGGGCGGCGACCGAAGCCGTGCTGGGCGATGCCAACATCCTCATCCTGTCCGATCGCGGCCAGGGCCCTGACCGCATTCCCATGCCCGCGCTCCTGGCGACCGCGGCGGTGCATCATCAGCTGGTGCGCCAGGGGCTGCGGATGCAGACCGGGCTCGTGATCGAAACCGGCGAAGCGCGCGAAGTGCATCATTTCTGCGCGCTCGCGGGTTACGGCGCGGAGGGGATCAACCCCTATGTGGCCTTCGAGACGCTCGAGGATTTGCGCGCCCGGCGCTTCCCCGACCGCGACCCGGCCGACGTGCGTCAGAACTTCGTCAAGGCAGTCGGCAAGGGCATTCTCAAGGTCATGTCCAAGATGGGCATCTCGACCTACCAGTCCTATTGCGGCGCGCAGATTTTCGACGCGGTCGGGCTCAATTCCGAATTCATCGATACCTATTTCACCGGCACGGCGACCACCATCGAAGGCATCGGCCTCGCCGAAGTGGCCGAGGAAGCGGTGCAGCGTCACGCGCAGGCTTACGGCGACAATCCGCTGTACAAGGGCATGCTCGATGTCGGCGGGATCTACCAGTACCGCCTGCGCGGCGAAGCGCATGCCTGGACCCCGCAATCGGTCGCGCAATTGCAGCATGCGGTGCGCGGCAACGATATAAAGAATTACGAGGAATTCGCGCGTTCGATCAACGAGCAGAGCGAACGCCTGCTGACCATTCGCGGGCTGATGGAACTGACGCCCGCCGAACAGCCCCTGTCGCTCGACGAGGTCGAACCCGCGGTCGAGATCGTCAAACGTTTCAGCACCGGCGCGATGAGCTTCGGTTCGATCAGCCACGAAGCGCATTCGACACTCGCCATCGCGATGAACCGTCTCGGCGGCCGCTCGAACACCGGCGAAGGCGGCGAGGAGCCCGAACGCTTCCGCCCGCTCGACAATGGCGATTCGATGCGCAGCCGGATCAAGCAGGTCGCCAGCGGCCGTTTCGGCGTGACCACCGAATATCTGGTCAATTCGGACGATATCCAGATCAAGATGGCGCAGGGCGCAAAGCCCGGCGAAGGCGGCCAGCTGCCCGGCCACAAGGTCGACAAGCGGATCGGTGCGGTACGCCATGCGACGCCCGGCGTCGGCCTGATCTCGCCCCCGCCGCATCACGATATCTATTCGATCGAAGATCTCGCGCAGCTGATCCACGATCTGAAGAACGTCCAGCCCAAGGCGCGTATTTCGGTCAAGCTGGTGTCCGAAGTGGGCGTCGGCACGGTCGCCGCGGGCGTCTCCAAGTCCAAGGCCGACCATGTCACCATTTCGGGCTATGACGGCGGCACAGGCGCCAGCCCGCTGACCAGCCTGACCCATGCGGGCAGCCCGTGGGAAATCGGTCTCGCAGAAACGCAGCAAACGCTGCTGCTCAACGATCTGCGCAGCCGGATCGCGGTGCAGGTCGATGGCGGTCTGCGCACCGGGCGCGATGTCGCGATCGGCGCGCTGCTCGGCGCCGACGAATTCGGCTTCGCCACCGCCCCGCTGATCGCAGCGGGCTGCATCATGATGCGCAAGTGCCATCTCAACACCTGCCCGGTCGGGGTCGCCACGCAGGACCCGGTGCTGCGCAAGCGCTTCACCGGCACGCCCGAACACGTCATCAACTACTTCTTCTTCGTCGCCGAGGAATTGCGCGCGATCATGGCCGAGATGGGTTTCCGCACGGTCGAGGAAATGATCGGCCGTGTCGACCGTCTCGACATGCGCCGGGTGGAGCGCCACTGGAAGGCGCATGGCGTCGATCTCAAGCGCATCCTCCATGCGGTCCCGCTCGAGGAAAACCAGCAGCTGTTCCAAACCGAAACGCAGGACCATGGCCTTGCCGCGGCACTCGATGTCGAACTGATCGAGGCCTGCAAGCCCGCGATCGAGAGCGGCCAGGCGGTTCATCTGACGCGCCGGATCCGCAATGTGAACCGCACCGTCGGCGCCATGCTGTCGGGCCGGATCGCCGAAGCGCATGGCCATGCCGGGCTCCAGCCCGACACCATCCGGATCGATTTCACCGGGGTTGCCGGACAGAGCTTCGGCGCATGGCTCGCGCATGGCGTCGCGATCAGCCTGACCGGCGATGCCAATGACTATGTCGGCAAGGGCCTGTCGGGCGGCCGGATCATTGTCCGCCAGCCCGAAGACGCGCCGCGTGCGCCGGGCGAAAACATCATCGTCGGCAACACCGTGCTCTATGGCGCGATCGCGGGCGAGGCCTATTTCGAAGGCGTCGCGGGCGAACGTTTCGCGGTGCGCAATTCGGGTGCGGTCGCGGTGGTCGAGGGGACGGGCGATCATGGCTGCGAATACATGACCGGCGGGGTGGTTTGCGTGCTCGGCCCCACGGGCCGCAATTTTGCTGCCGGGATGAGCGGCGGGATCGCCTATGTATACGATCCCGACCGCCGCTTCGAAGCGCTGTGCAATCCGGCGCAGGTCGATGTGGTCGACGTCCAGCCGGGCGATGGCGCGGGTGCCGAACGCAGCTGGGGCAACCCGCAGCAGCGCCCGGTCTCGGTCGAGAACTGCGGCATGGGCGATCCGCTCTACCATGACGCGGAACGGCTCAAGGTCCTGGTCGAGCGGCACTTGCTGCACACCGGCTCGGCCAAGGCCAAGGCTTTGCTCGACGACTGGACCAGCGAGCTTGGCAATTTCCGCAAGGTGATGCCGCGCGATTACCAGCGTGCGCTCAAGGCACTCGAAGACGAACGCGAACAGGCCGCAATGGAAGCGGCGGAGTAAGGGTCATGGGCAAGGAAACCGGCTTTCTCGAATACGATCGGCTCGAGCGCACCTATCTCGACCCGCAGGAACGGCTGACCAACTACAAGGAGTTCACGCTCCCGCTGTCGGAGGACGAGCTGCGCCAGCAGGCCGCGCGCTGCATGAATTGCGGCATTCCCTATTGTCACAACGGCTGTCCGGTGAACAACATCATCCCGGACTGGAACCACCTCGTCTACGAGGACGACTGGAAGAACGCGCTCGCGGTCCTTCATTCGACCAACAATTTCCCCGAGTTTACCGGCCGCGTCTGCCCCGCCCCGTGCGAGGCCGCCTGCACGCTCAATATCGTCGATTCGCCGGTGGCGATCAAAAGCATCGAATGCGCGATCATCGACCGCGGCTTCGAGGAAGGCTGGGTCAAACCCGAACTGCCCGAACGGCGCAGCGGGAAATCGGTCGCGGTGGTCGGCAGCGGTCCGGCGGGCCTCGCCTGCGCGCAGCAGCTGGCGCGCGCGGGCCATGCGGTCACCGTGTTCGAGAAGAGCGACCGGATCGGCGGCTTGCTGCGCTACGGCATTCCCGACTTCAAGATGGAAAAGCACCTGATCAACCGCCGCGCGGTGCAGATGGAAGCCGAAGGCGTCCAGTTCCGCACGTCGAGCGAGGTCGGGGTCGAAGTCAGCTTCCAGGCGCTGCAGGAAAATTTCGACGCGGTAGTGCTGGCGGGCGGCGCCGAAGAAGCGCGCATGCTCGACATCCCCGGCTCCGAACTCAACGGCGTGCGGCTGGCAATGGAATTCCTTACCCAGCAGAACAAGCGCAATGCCGGCGACGACGAAGTCCGCGCCGCGCCGCGCGGTTCGCTCACCGCGACCGGCAAGCATGTCATCGTGATCGGCGGCGGCGATACCGGCAGCGACTGCGTCGGCACCAGCAACCGCCAGGGCGCAGCCAGCGTGACCCAGCTCGAGATCATGCCCAAGCCGCCCGAGAAGGAAGACAAGGCGCTGACCTGGCCCGACTGGCCGCTCAAGCTGCGCACCTCTTCCAGCCATGAAGAAGGCGTCGACCGCGACTGGGCGGTGCTGACCAAGCGCGTCGTCGAAGACAATGGCGATGTCGCGGGTCTCGAATGCGTCCGCGTCGAATGGAAAGACGGCCGCATGCAGGAAGTCGCGGGCAGCGAGTTTACGCTCAAGGCCGACCTGATCCTGCTCGCGATGGGCTTCACCGGGCCCAAGCGGCGCGGACTGCTCGACCGCGCAGGCGTCGATCTCGACGGGCGCGGCAATGTCGCGGCGGATACCGAATGGTATCTCACCAGCGAGGCGAATGTGTTCTCCTGCGGCGACATGCGGCGCGGGCAGAGCCTGGTGGTCTGGGCGATCCGCGAAGGCCGGCAATGCGCCCGCGCGGTCGACAAGGCGCTGATGGGCGCGAGCGAGCTGCCCCGCTAAACTAGCCCCGCTGAGCTAGTTCTGCGTGCGTCCGCGTGCCTGCACTGCGGCGCGGCGGGCCTCGACCTCTGCCGGACTGACCGCGCTATTGGCCGCCGACGAGAGCCGGTGCTCGATCGCCAGCCCCTCGCCCATGCTCGCGGCATAGCCTTCGTCGATCAGCTGCTTGTAGCTGGCGAGAAAGGCGGGATCGATACCCGCCATATCAGCCGCGATCCGCCGCGCTTCGGGCAGCAGGTCTTCGGGCGCGACCACACGGTTGACCAGGCCCCACCGCTCGGCCGTTTCGGCATCGAGGAAGTTGCCGGTGAAGCTCAATTCCTTCGCCCGGCTGATCCCGATCATACGCGACAGTTTCTGCGACAACCCCCATCCCGGCACGATCCCGACGCGCGCATGCGTATCGGCGAAGCGGGCATTGCTGCTGGCAATCAGCACGTCGCAGGCGAGCGCGACTTCGAACCCGCCGGTAATCGCGACGCCGTTGATCGCACCGATCACCGGCTTGCGGCAGCTTTCGATCGCCTTGACCGGATTTTCGTCCGCGCCTTCGGCATTGGCCGCCCCCAGCGCGCCTTCCTCCGCTCCCAATTCCTTGAGGTCGAGCCCTGCGGTGAAGGCGCGTGTGCCCGCACCGGTCAGGATCACCGCGCGCACGGCGTCATCGGCATCGAGCGCGGTCATCACCGCATAAAGCCGGTGGCGCAGCGCTTTCGACAGCGCGTTCATCGCTTCGGGGCGGTTCAGGGTGACGGTGGCGATCCCGTCGGCGATCTCGGTCAGGACAAGGTCGGTCATGCAGGGCTGCCTAACGAACAAGTTGCATCTTGCAATCTTTCTCCTGCTGCCCTTCACTGCCAGCGGAGCGAGAGGAGACTAGGACTATGGCTTTCAAACCCTTCGACCTGACGGGCAAGGCGGCAGTGATAACCGGCGGCAATGGCGGGATCGGTCTGGGCATGGCCGAAGGGCTTGCGGCGGCCGGCGCCGACATCGCGATCTGGGGGCGCAATGCGGACAAGAATGCCGCCGCGCTCGAACGCCTCAAAGCGCATGGTACGCGCATTGAGGCGCTGGAGGTCGATGTCGCCGATGAACAGGCAGTGGTCGATGCCATGGCCGAAAGCCTGTCGCGCCTTGGCCGGATCGACAGCTGCATCGCCAATGCCGGCGTCGGCGGGGCCGCGCCGCTAATCGAACAGACGACCGAGCAATGGCGCAAGGTCACCGCGGTCAATCTCGATGCGGTGTTCTGGACCTTCCGCGAGGCGAGCAAGCACATGGTCGCGCGCGCGGAGAGCGGCGACAAGGGCGGTTCGCTGCTGGTCACCTCGAGCGTGTCGGCAATCCACGGCGCGCCGCAGAACCAGGCTTATGCTGCGACCAAGGCGGGCGTGCTGGCGATGGTCCGCGGCACCGCGGTCGAACTCGCGCGCTACGGTATCCGCGCCAATGCCGTCCTGCCGGGCTGGATCGCCACCGACATGACCGAGCGGCTGCAGAACTGGGACGCCTTCAATGAAAAAGCGATCGGCCGCGTGCCGATGCGGCGCTGGGGCGAAGGCGAGGACTTTGCGGGCATCGCGGTCTATTTCGCGAGCGATGCCAGCCGTTTCCACACCGGCGATTCGGTGGTGATCGACGGGGGCTATTCGATCTTCTGAGCTAGAGCCCGCGCAGCCGGCGCGAGGAATTGGAGTGCTGGTGGACCGCGTGGATGTTGCCCGCCCGGTCCCGTTCGAAGACGACTTCGTCGCGCTCTTCGCCGGTGTCGGTGACAACGCGGAACCGGTCGCCGCCGAGCGGTTTCAGCCGCCACATAGATTTGGCCGGTTCATCCGCATCGGCGGCGAGCCAGGTCAGCCCGCCCGCCCATGGGATCAGCATATAGTCCGCGCTCCAGGGCTGCCCGTCATAGACCCCGGCATAGTCGGCGAGATCGACGCCTTCGACCTCGGCAAAGGGCTTGGCCCCGCCCCGCGCCTTGATCAGCGCGGCGATGCCATAGGCAAGCGCGCCCGGATCATCCATCGCGTTCATCGCGACCGCGACCGCCATTTCCTCGCTCGGCGCGATCATCAGCGAGCTGCGATAACCGGGACAGGAACCGCCATGGCCGACCACCGTCGTGTCGCCTTCCCGGCGCACCGCGAAGCCGAGCCCCCAGCTGGTTTCCCAATCGGGCGAGATATAATGGACCCGCTGCATCTCGCGCAGCGTCGAGGCGCGCAGGACTTCAGCCTCGCCCGATTTGGCCAGGCGGAAGGTCCAGCTGGCGAATTTGGCCAGATCGGCGACGCTGGCGCTGAACCCGGCGGCGGGCGTGATCCCCGCCGGATCGAACAGATCGATCTGCGGGCGTGTGCCCTGCGCCGTCAGCGCGCCCCAGCCGACCGCCAGCTGCCCGCCATATAGCTCGCCGGGAAGCCCGGGCCGGGTATCCTCCAAGCCAAGCGGGTCGATGATGTTCGCGGTTACGTAATCGGCGAAGCGTTCGCCGCTTACCGCCTCGACCGTTTCGCCCACTAGCGTCAGGCCGAGGTTCGAATATTGCCAGGTGGTCGACGCAGGATAGAGCGGCGCCTGAGAGCCGATCTTCGCGCGGACCTCGGCCTGGCTGGGGAAGGGATAATCGGGCCCGGTCCAATAGGGAAAATCCGCTTCGCGCGGCAGCCCGGCAGAATGCGTCAGCGCCCCGCGCAGGGTCACCGGCACGCTGTCACGCGGATCGTCCGCCAGCGTGGCCCAGGGCAGATAATGCGCGATCGGCGTGTCGAGCGCGACCTTGCCCTGCTCCCACTGCTGCATCAGCGCGACCGCGGTGAACAGCTTGGAAATCGAACAGATCGAATAGATCGTGTCGGCCCTCGCGGGCATCTGGCGCGCGCGGTCGGTGGTGCCGAAGCCGCGCGCCCAGACGGTCCGGTCGCCCTGCGCCACGGCGGCGGAGACTGCGGGGATATTGCGATATTGTCGCTGGCCTTCGACCCACAGCTCGGCCGCGCGCATCGCTTCGGCCAGCGCCTCGGCCCGGGCGGCATCGGTGGTGCCTGCCTCGGCATGGTGATCGCCGCCAGTGCGAGCCTGCGCCGGAACCACCATTCCCAGCACGGCCAGCGCCGCGCCTGCCTTGAATATCGCCTTCACTGCCAACTTCCCCCTGTCGCTGACGGCAAGTCTCCTACAGGCTTACGCCGATGGCAAGTCACACGGCCCAGTCGATCGGGGTGCGGCCGTGTTCGGCAAGGAAGGCATTGGTCCGGCTGAACGGACGCGAGCCGAAAAATCCCCGATGCGCCGACAGCGGGCTGGGGTGCGGGCTCTCGATCACGCAGTGGCGCGGATCGCGTAAATGCTCGATACGCTGCGCCTTGGCCTGCGCATGGCTGCCCCACAGGATGAACACCGCGGGCTCCTCGCGCGCTGCCACTGCCGCCACGCAGGCATCGGTGATCGCATCCCAGCCGCGCTTTGCATGGCTGCCCGCTTTGCCGCCCTCGACCGTCAGCGTGTTGTTGAGCAGCAGCACGCCCTGCCGCGCCCATTTGCTCAGATCGCCATGCGCGGGGCGCGCGATGCCAAGGTCGGCTTCCAGCTCCTTGTAGATGTTCACGAGGCTTGGCGGGACCTTCACCCCTTCGGGCACTGCAAAGCACAGGCCCATCGCCTGCCCCGGCCCATGATAGGGATCCTGCCCGAGGATCACGACCTTCACCGCGTCGAGCGGGGTCAGCTCGAGCGCCGCCAGACGGCAGCCGCGCGGCGGATAGACCGGTTTGCCGGCGCGCTCTTCCTCGACCAGGAAGCCGCCCAATTGCCGCGCCTGCGGGGTCGCCAGCACCGGGCCCAGAGCGGCCTGCCAGCTTTCGGGGATTGCATCGCTCGCCATGAGGGCAGGACTAGGCCGCCCGGACGCGCCTCGCCAGCACCCCTTCCCACCAATCCCCAATCGGCCTAAGGCCGCGCGCATGGCAGTGCATTTCCACGAAGAAGACCTCCCCGCAGGCGTCCTCGCCGATGGCCCCGTGGCCGTCGATACCGAAACCATGGGTCTCGTCACGATCCGCGACCGGCTGTGCGTGGTCCAGATCAGCGACGGCAAGGGCGACGAGCATCTCGTCCGTTTCGCTCCCGACAGCGATTACGACGCGCCCAATCTCAAGGCGGTGCTGGCCGATCCCGCACGGCTCAAGCTGTTCCATTTCGCACGCTTCGACCTCGCCGCGATCGAATATTACCTCGGGGTGGAAGCGACGCCCTGCTATTGCACCAAGATCGCCAGCAAGCTGGTGCGCACCTATACCGACCGTCACGGGCTCAAGATGCTGGTCGAGGAATTGCTCGGCGAAAGCATTTCCAAGGCGCAGCAGTCGAGCGACTGGGGCGGCCCCGAACTCAACGACGCGCAGCGCGAATATGCCGCTAGCGACGTGCGCTACCTCCACCGGATGAAGGAGGAGCTCGACCGCCGGCTGGCGCGCGAGGGCCGCACCGAACTGGCGCAGGCCTGCTTCGACTTCCTCCCCACCCGCGCGCGGCTCGACGTGGCGGGCTGGGCCGAGCACGACATCTTCAGCCACATGTAAGGATCACGCGGGCAGGCGACACGCATGGCATTCCGGCAACGCAGGATCGAAACGGCAGAAGCCCAGGAGCGGCGCCACGAGCGCCAACACTGGGCCGAGCCTGGCGGGGCGCATGATCGCCTCGTCGCTTTCCTTGCGCGCGCGCTGCCGATGGCTGTCGGCGTGCTGGCGGCCCTGATGGTCATCACGCCGCTCTCGCCGCGCGGCGAGATCAGCTTCCTGCTCGACCGCAACAAGGTGGCGATCATCTCCGAACGCCTGCGCGTCGACAATGCGCTCTATCGCGGAGCCGACAACCAGAACCGCCCGTTCTCGCTGACCGCAGGCGAGGCAGTCCAGCGCTCGAGCGCGGAAGGGCTTGTGCGGATGGACGATCTGGTCGCGCGGCTGCTGCTCGACGATGGCCCCGCGCGGCTGAGCGCCGAAGCCGGGCAATATGACATCGACGAGGAAGTGGTTTCGATCACCGGGCCGATGCGCATGCAGGCCGCCGATGGCTATCGCATGCTGGCACGCGGCGTCTCGGTCGACCTCGCCAACAAGCTGCTGGTCGGTGCGGGGGGCGTCGAGGGGGAAATTCCCGCCGGGACCTTCAGCGCCGACCGTTTGACCGCCGATCTGTCGGCGCGCACCATAACCCTGTCGGGCAATGCGCGGCTGCGCATGGAGCCCGGAAAGCTGAGGATGCCGTAATGAAGCCCCTGCTCCCCACTATCGCCCGCTGGGGCATCGGTTCGTTCGCGGTCACGGCGGTCGCCTTTGCCGGTATCCAGCTTTCCGCGCAGTCGATCGCGGGGCACAATTCGGATGCGCCCGTGTCCTATGCCGCCGACCGGATCGAGCTGCAGGACCGCGAAAACCGCGTCGTCCTGTCGGGCAATGTCGCGATCACCCAGGCCGGGCTCAACCTCAATGCGGCGCGGACCATCGTCAGCTATTCGGATGCGGGCACACTCAAGATCCAGCGCATCATGGCCACCGGCGGGGTCAATGTAACCCGCGGCAACGAACGCGCGCGCGGCGATACGGCGGTCTATGATTTCAACCGCCGGATCATCACCATGGCGGGCAATGTCCGGCTCAACCGCGGCGGCGATACGCTCAACGGCGGACGGCTGGTGATCGACCTCGCCTCGGGCGTGTCGAGCGTCGACGGGCGTGCCAGCGGGTCGTCCTCGGTTACGGGCGAGGGCCAGTCGGGCGGAAGGGTCACCGGGACCTTCTCGGTCCCCGAAGGCTGAGCCGCGGCTAGCGCCCGCGCGCGCCGGCCACGCGCGCAATATCGGCAAGGCCCTGTGCCAGCAGCAATTCGGCGGCCTGGCTGTTGGTCAGCAATTCGCGGTGGAGCCCGACGAGGCGCTGCGTCAGTCGGTCGAGCTTGTCGCCGTGCCGCCACAGCGCGAGCTGCTGCCCGATGTCGCGCTTTTCCTTGAAGAAGATGCCCAGCCGCGCCTCCTCGCCCCGATCCAGATCGCCGAAAGAGCGCGAACCGAGCGCCGCGGCGATCCGCGCCAGCTGCGCCGCGCGCCGCTCGAAGGCGAGCAACACGCCGACAGGATTGAGCCCGAGCAATTTCATCCGCGCCAGCTCGACTGCGACCTTGGGCGCCTGTCCGCCCATCACCGCATTGACCAGCGGGGTGAAGCCATCGTCCTCGCTCGCCGCGCCAATCGCATCGAGGTCTTCCGCGGTCGCGCTCTGCGGGCTTTGCGCGCTGGCATCGAGATAGAGCGCGAGTTTCTCGATCTCGCTCTTCGCCAGCCGCACGTCGAGATTGGCCGCGCGTGCGATCCGTTCGGCCAGATCGCCGCCCAGCCGCACCCCCGCCCCGTCGGCGAGGCCGCGCACGCTGCGGGTGACCGATTGCAGGTCGGGCGGATAGAACATCGCCACCAGCGCATCCTTGCGCTTTTCGAGCAATTTGGCGGAGCGCGACTTGTCGGTGGCCGAGGTGGCGACGACGATGACCGGGCAGGCCTTACCGCCGCCCGCCTCGCTGGTTTCGACCAGCACCTTGAGCGCTTCATGCGCCTCGTCGCCGTTGGCCCGTACCCAGATATGCCGCTGGTCGCCGAACAGCGAATTGGTCCGTGCCTCATCGCCCAGCCGCGCGGGATCACCGCGCAGCTCGGCACCCGACATTTCGACGCGTTCGCCCGGTTCGGGCAGCCAGGTCACGAGGTCGTTGGCCGCCGCACTCGCGCCCGCTTCGTCCTGTCCGCAGAAAAAGAAAATGCCGCAGCCCTGGGCGGCGCTGCGTCCCTTGGCCGCGAAATCGCGGTTGCTGAGCTTCACTGTGCCGCGTCGCCCTGCCGCCGCAAGGCCAGCGCGATCCGCGTGATCATCCGCTGCGCAAGATCCTGCGACAGGTTCTGCAGCGCGGTCTGTTCAGCGGCGATGACCGCATATTCGCTCGACACCACGTCGATCCCGGCATCCGAGCCATCGGTCGCGTCAAGCAGGATCTCGCCAGTGGCGAGATCGACCAGCTGATAGCGCGCGCGCAGCGTCCGCCGTTCGCGGCTGATCGTATCGTCGCGCAGCACCGCAAGCCCTTCGAGCTGGTCGTCGAGCCGGACATCGATCCGGTATTGCGGGCTGACCGTGCCCGCTGCGCCGAAGCGTTCCTCGAGCGCGCTGCGGACCAGCCAGCCGGCCCGCCCCTCGATCGGCGCGACCTCGATCGCGGCCATGGATTGCGCGACCGCGCCGCTGCCGCCGCCAGCATACATGGGCGACAGGCCGCAGGCCGAAAGCGTGCACAGGGCGAGACAGGCGAGGACGATGCGCATCAGGTGACGATATTCACCAATCTGTCGGGCACCACAATGACCTTGCGGATTTCCGCCCCGTCGAGCGAGCGCTGCACCTTTTCCGACGCCAGCGCCATCGCTTCGAGATCTTCCTTCGAAGCGCCCTTGGGCGCGGTCAGCGTGTCGCGCAGCTTGCCCTTGTGCTGGACCGCGATGGTCACCTCGTCCTCGACCAGCAGCGCGGGATCGACTGCCGGCCAGGCGGCATCGGCCACCAGGCCGTCGGTGCCCAGCGCCGCCCAGGCTTCCTCGGCCAGATGCGGCATCATCGGCGCGACCAGTTGCACCAGCGTGCGGATCGCGGCCGACCGACTGGCCGAACGCTGCGCCTTCTCGACCGCGCCGGTCAGTTCGTAGATTCGCGCCACCGCCTTGTTGAAGCCCAGCGATTCGATATCCTCCGCCACGGCCGCAACCGTCTGGTGCATCTTGCGCAGCAGCGGCTTGTCCTCGCCTACGGCCCCGGCGGCATGGGCAGCGAACAGCCGCCACAGGCGGTGGACGAAGCGCGAGCAGCCCTCGATGCCCGCTTCGGACCACGGCAGGTCGCGCTCGGGCGGGCTGTCGGACAGCATGAACCAGCGCACCGCGTCGGCGCCATAGGTGTCGATGATCGTATCGGGGTCGACCACGTTCTTCTTCGACTTCGACATCTTGATGACGCGGCCGATCTCGACATCGCCGCCA
Organism: Qipengyuania citrea; assembly: GCF_024171405.1. Classification (GTDB taxonomy): domain Bacteria; phylum Pseudomonadota; class Alphaproteobacteria; order Sphingomonadales; family Sphingomonadaceae; genus Qipengyuania; species Qipengyuania profunda. The sequence continues at coordinate 2,114,204 of NZ_JALJZT010000002.1, read as the reverse complement.
TCGTCTTTGAGCAGCGCGCGTTCGGCCTCGCGGCTGATCTCGTCGGGCGCATAATAGATGGTCTTGCCGCCATCCTTGCGGCTGTAGGTCTCATGCGTGACCATGCCCTGCGTGAACAGCGAGGCGAAGGGTTCGGTCACGTCGATCTGGCCCATATGCGCCAGTGCGCGGGTCCAGAACCGGGCGTAGAGCAGGTGCAGGATCGCGTGCTCGATCCCGCCGATATACTGTTCGACCGGCAGCCACTTGGCGATCTCGTCCTTGTCGAACGGCTTGTCCGCGGGCTGGCTGGCGAAGCGCAGGAAATACCACGAACTGTCGACGAAAGTGTCGAGCGTGTCGGTCTCGCGTGTCGCGCCGGCGCCGCATTTGGGGCAGTCGACGTGTTTCCATGTCGGATGCCGCACCAGCGGATTGCCCGGGGTCTGGAAGTCGACATCCTCGGGCAGCGTGATCGGCAGGCTGTCCTTGGGCGCGGGCACCACGCCGCAAGCATCGCAATGGATGAAGGGGATCGGCGTGCCCCAGTACCGCTGGCGCGACACGCCCCAGTCGCGCAGGCGCCACACGGTCTTGCCGCTGCCGCGTCCCTGTTCCTCGATGCGCGCGATGATTGCGCGCTTGGCGTCCTCGACTTCCATCCCGTCGAGGAAGTCCGAATTGACCAGCACGCCCTCCCCCGCCTCGGCCTCGCCGGCGAAGGGCTTGTTCGCCTGATCGGCGCTCGCCGCGACGACCCGCGGGATCGGCAGGCCGTATTTGGTGGCGAATTCGAAATCGCGCTGGTCGTGGCCCGGTACCGCCATGATCGCGCCGGTGCCGTAATCCATCAGCACGAAGTTCGCGATATAGACGGGCAGGTGCTGCTGCGTGAAAGGGTGCTTCGCCCCGATCCCGGTATCGAAGCCGAGCTTCTCTGCCGTTTCCAATTCAGCCGCGGTCGTGCCGCCTCGCTTGCACAATGCGATGAACTTCGCCGCATCGCAGTTCTGTGCCGCCACGGCTTGCGCGAGGGGATGATCCGGTGCGACCGCGACGAAACTCGCGCCGAAGATGGTGTCCGGGCGGGTCGTATAGACCGGCAACGTCTCTCCATTCGAGAGGTCGAAGCTGAATTCGAGCCCCTTGGACTTGCCGATCCAGTTTTCCTGCATCAGCCGGACCTTGTCGGGCCAGTTGTCGAGGCTGCCGAGCCCTTCGAGCAGCTCTTCGGCGAAATCGGTGATCTTGAGGAACCACTGGCTCAGCTTGCGCTTCTCGACCTCGGCGCCGCTGCGCCAGCCCTTGCCGTCGATCACCTGCTCATTGGCGAGCACGGTCATATCGACCGGGTCCCAATTGACCTCGCTCTCCTTGCGATAGACGAGGCCCGCTTCGTAGAGATCGATGAACAGCGCCTGCTCGTGCCCGTAATAATCGGGTTCGCAGGTCGCCAATTCCCGCGACCAGTCCAGCGCGAAGCCGAGACGCTTCAGCTGCGCCTTCATGTGTTCGATATTGTCGCGGGTCCAGCCGCCCGGGTGGACGCCCTTTTCCATCGCCGCGTTTTCGGCGGGCATGCCGAAGGCGTCCCAGCCCATCGGATGCAGCACTTCGTGGCCCACCGCCTTCTTGTAGCGCGCCAGCACGTCGCCCATCGTGTAATTGCGCACATGGCCGATATGGATGCGCCCCGAAGGATAGGGAAACATCTCGAGCACGTAGCTCTTGGGCTTGGGGGAATCGCTATCCGCGCGGAAAGTCTGCGCCTGGTCCCACGCGCTTTGCCAGCGCGCATCGGCGCTGGCGGGATCGAAACGGGTTTCGCTGCTCATGCGAGCGGCGTTTACGGATTTTACCGGCTATGGGAAGGCGCTTTAAGGCTCCGCCCCCGCGATCAGCTGACCGCTTCGCGGCGCAGCTCGCGGGCCTTGGTCAGGATGATGTCTTCCAGTTTCTGCACGGTCGCCGCCTGGACCGGGGCGTCGACCCAGGTGCCCGACTGGTTGACCTGGCGGCTGGCCGCCACGCGCAGCGCATCGGCGCGCAGATCGGAATCGAGGATGGTGACGGTCATCTTGACCCGCTCGCCCGGATTGCTCGGATTGGCATACCAGTCGGTCACGATCACGCCGCCATTGCTGTCGGCCTGGAGCAGCGGGGCAAAGCTCACTGCATCGAGCGAGGCGCGCCAGAGGTAGGAATTGACCCCGATGGTGGTGACCTGCGCCGCGGCAATGTCCGCCTGCGGCCGCTCACGCCCGCCACCGCATGCCGCGAGGCCCAGCGAGGCGGCGGTCGCAACGGCGATGGTTGCGGGGCGGCGAATGGTTGCGAAAGCGCTCATGTCGATCCTTGGTATCCTGCAGATTGCTTGGCTCTATAAAGCCTGCACGCTTGGGAGCAAGGCATAGGCCATCGGCGCCTCACACAGCCTTGCGCGCGTGAATGCGGGCTTAATCCATGCGCGCGGCCTGCGCACCTTCTGCCAAGTGCTTGTGGATACTGCGCAACACTTTTCGCCAATCGCGCGGAACCGCTGTGGAAAAGCTGGCCATCGGGTGCGCGAGTGCTACCTTGGCTTTCACAAACAAAAGGACTCGCCCCGCCAGGGCGTAAAAGTCAGGAACCGTTCAGGGCGGTTCTGCCTTTAGTCCCGAGAAACAAGGGAAGCTCGTTCGCGATGGCACGTTCGGTGAAAAGTCAGGGCAAGACGCGGTTCGTACCCGCGGCGCTGGCTGTTGCCGGTCTGTCGCTGGCGATACCCGCCGCCGGTCTCGCCGTGGTGCAGACCAGCGCGGCAGCGGAGCTTCCCGAAACCGTATCCTATCTGCGCTTCACCCCGGCCAAGGTCGATCCGCAGCTTGCTGCGCGCGTCGCCGCCGTAATGGGTGAAGACGGATTGCGTTTCACCCCGGCGAACAAGCCGGTGCTGACCAAGGACCGCACGGTGACCGTCGCGGTCCGCGTCGATGACGCCATGGCCCGCGCGATCTCGGTCCGCAGCGCGATCGATTCGGCCGGTACCGCCGACAGCCGCGAACGCGTGCTCGCGATCAGCCAGACCAGCTACAATCTGGGTGTGGCGCGTGGCTATCAGAGCTTCGCCCAGCCCGCCAAGCCGGCGACCGTTTCGGTCGGCCTGCGCGACATGGGCATGCCCGACCTCGCCAGCTACGCCCTCGACAAGGGCGACAAGCCCGCCAAGCCGGGCCGCTTCGATTCGCGCCTCGCGCTCGAGAAGGAAGACAGGGCCGGCCGCTCGCCGCGCACGCTCGAAGGCGCGGGCAACCAGAGCGTCGATCTCAGCACCTCCTACCGCGTGGTCGGCAATCTCAATGTGACCGCCGGTGTCCGCCTGTCGAAAGACAGCAACCGGCTTGCACCGCTGACCGACGGGCTCGAGGACGACCAGGCCGTCTATGTCGGCACGCGCGTCAGCTTCTAAAGCTTCTAAGCAGACCCCACCCGAAAATACGATTGCACCGCAGCGCCGCTTGGCGTTGGGGCTTGGCGTGCGCCACGTCGCTGGCCTAGGCTCGCCGCAACGCTAGGGAATGCCGGGGAGAATCGACTATGTCACGGGTGGCTATTGTAACCGGGGGCACGCGCGGGATCGGCCGCGCAGTCTGCGAACGCTTGCGCGACGAGCGCGGCTTTACCGTGATCGCCAATTACGCCGGCAATGACGAAGCCGCCCAGCGCTTCACCGAAGAAACCGGCATCCCCACGAGCAAGTTCGATGTCGGCGACCCCGAGGCTGTCGAGGCGGCCTGCGCAAGCATCGCCGAGCAGCATGGCCCGATCGACGTGGTGGTCAACAATGCCGGGATCACCCGCGACGGCACGCTGCTCAAGATGAGCTATGCGGACTGGGACGCGGTCATGCGCACCAATCTGGGCGGCTGTTTCAACACCGCCAAGGCCACCTTCGCGGGGATGAAGGAACGCGGCTGGGGCCGCATCGTCAACATCGGGTCGATCAATGGTCAGGCCGGACAATATGGCCAGGTCAATTACGCCGCCGCCAAAAGCGGGATCCACGGCTTCACCAAGGCGCTGGCGCAGGAAGGTGCGCGTTTCGGGATCACCGTCAACGCGATCGCGCCGGGCTATATCGACACCGACATGGTTGCCGCCGTCCCCGAACCGGTGCTCGAGAAGATCGTCGCCAAGATCCCCGTCGGGCGACTGGGCAAGGCCAGCGAGATCGCCCGCGGGGTCAGCTTCCTGTGCTCCGAACATGCCGCATTCGTGACCGGCTCGACGATGAGCATCAACGGCGGCCAGCACATGTATTGATGGCCACGGGGGCTGCCGGCGCCCCCCGTGCCCGGTCGGTTCAGTCGATCAGGATCCCGACGACCTTCCATTGGCCATCTTCCTTCACCAGCGTGACCGTCTCCACCGCGTCGGGCTTGTTGGCGAAGCGCGTCTGGAAGGTGACTTCCTGATAGCCGTGCGGCGGCGCGTTGAGGTAGCGGATCGTCGCCAGATTGCGCGCCACCACGGCGCCCAGCGGAACCCGGACCTGCTCCGACGCCGCGGCCCATCCCGCAACGCTGTTGGCCGAGCGGAAACTCTCGCCCGCCGCATCGTAGCTCGCCTGCCAGTTTCCGGCATCGCCAAGCGCGAGCCAGCTTCGCGCGGCAGACTCGACCGCTGCGTCGCGCGCCGCGGTTTCGGCATCGCGAGAGCCCCCGCCATCGGTGGCGAGGGGTGTGAAGAGCAGCAGCGCTGCGGTCAGTACTGACATACAGATTCCTCCGATTAGCCAGGCACCCTTGCGCCTGCGGCCCGGTTGATCATCCGAACCGGCACGCGGGTCTCCCCCCAAATCCTTGTCCGCAAGATTTTCGTGGGGTCCGCCTTCGCGGTCGAGCACCAGCCGTGCCGCCTCGCGGCTGCTGGTGACCGCCAGCTTCCGCCGCGCCCCGCGCAGCCGCTCGTTGATCGTGTGTACCGACCGGGATAGCGCGTTCGCGGCCGACTTGGCATCGTGCCCCCGCGCCATCAGGCGCAGCGTTTCCTTCTCCTTTTCGGTAAGCGCGTCATAGCCGTCAGCCATGCCCGAAACCTAGGCGCGGCACGGTTCACCGCACACCCCAAAAAAATCGTATCGGCCCCGGCCCGAGCGTTGTAGGGCGCGCGGCCTATGGAAATGCCCCCTTACCACCCCCCCAAGAAATACTCGGTCCGCATCGACGGACATCGCACCTCGATCAGTCTCGAACCGCTGTTCTGGGACAAGCTCACCACCGCGGCACGGATGCGCAACCAGTCGATCAACGCGCTGGTCGCGCAGATCGACGCCGAACGAATCCGCGCCGAAACCCCGCCGGGTCTGGCGGGGGCGATTCGCATCTGGCTGGTCACATATGAAAAGGGCGGCTGGCTTGCGCCAACCGCCCCTTCGGCAGTTCAAACCGCCTGATCAGTAATTGGCGGGCGGATCGCTCGCGGGAAAGCTTTCGTCGCTTTCCTCGTCGGCCTTGGTCCAGGTCCCGTCGGGCTTGTCGCGCATCGATTCGGGACCTGCGTCGCGGATCGATGCATCGCCCTGGTTGTCGGCAAACGCCGCCTTGGACTTGTTCTTTTCGAGATAGCGATAACCGGCATATCCGATACCGCCGAGCGCCATGAGCTTGAGTAACATATGAGAACTCCTTCCTTGGCGACCCAACGCGCGGATCGCCGGAAAGGTCCGTCAGCCAGCGCTCATTCGTCGCCCACCCGTTCGACATCTGCGCCGACCAGCTGGAGCTTCTCTTCCAGCCGCTCATAACCGCGGTCGAGGTGGTAGAGACGGCGCACGGTGGTCTCGCCTGTAGCGGCGAGCCCCGCGATCACCAGGCTCATCGAGGCGCGCAGATCGGTCGCCATCACTTCCGCGCCGGTGAGTTCCACCGGACCGCGCACGATCGCCGTGCGGCCCTCGGTCTCGATATCCGCGCCCATCCGCGCCAGTTCGGGCACATGCATGAAGCGGTTCTCGAAGATCGTTTCCTTGAGCACGCTGGTGCCCTCGGCGCGGGTCAGCAGGCTCATCAATTGCGCCTGCATGTCGGTGGCCAGCCCCGGGAAGGGTGCGGTGGTGAGATTATGCGCCTTGAGCGGCCCGTTCGCGGCCACGTCGATGCCGTGCTTGTCGCTCTCGATCTCGACCCCGATGTTGCGCAAAGCGTGCAGCGTCGAGCCCATGTCGCCCGCATCGGCGCCCTCGAGCCGCACCTCGCCGCCGGTGATCGCCGCCGCGCAGGCATAGGAGCCCGCCTCGATCCGGTCGGGCATCACCCGGTAGGTCGCGCCGTGCAGCTTGTTCACCCCGTGGATTGTCAGTTCGGAGGTCCCGATCCCCTCGATCTCCGCGCCCATCGCGGTGAGCAAATTGCACAGATCGACGATCTCGGGCTCACGCGCGGCGTTGACCAGCCGGCTGGTGCCCTTGCACAGCACCGCCGCCATCAGCGCATTCTCGGTCGCGCCGACCGAGACCACGGGGAAGTCGAACTCGCCGCCGGGCAGTCCGCCATCGGGCGCCATCGCCTTCACATAGCCCTGCGCCAGTTCGATATGCGCGCCGAAGGCTTCGAGCGCCTTGAGGTGGAGGTCGATCGGGCGGTTGCCGATTGCGCAGCCGCCGGGCAGCGACACGGTCGCCTCGCCGGTGCGCGCGAGCAGCGGGCCGAGCACGAGGATCGAGGCGCGCATCTTGCGCACCAGATCGTAGGGCGCGACCGAACTGGTGATCCGCATCGCCTCGAGCGTGACGTTGCGGCCGAAGTCCTCGGGCCGCTTGCCGGGAATCGTATGGCTGACGCCGAACTGCGTCATCAGGTGCTGGAAGCCGTCGATATCGGCCAGCCGCGGCAAATTGCGCAGCGTCAGCGCCTCCTCGGTCAGCAACGCGCAGGGTATCAGCGTGAGCGCGGCATTCTTGGCGCCCGAAATGGGGATGGTCCCCGACAGGCGGTTACCGCCGCGAATGATCAGTTTGTCCATGGAACCGTGCTTTACCCTCGCGCGTCATGCTGGCAAGCGTCACGATAGCGTCGCAGCGCCGCGCCAGCGGATGTATCGTCGACCGATCGCGTGCGCCCCCGCGCGAAATTGGCCGCGCAAACAGGCAGGAGCAACACAGATGTCAGCCCGTAAACCGATCAAGAAGGCGGTGTTTCCCGTCGCCGGTCTCGGAACCCGCTTTCTCCCCGCGACCAAGGCGATCCCGAAGGAATTGCTGCCGATCGTCGACCGTCCGCTGATCCAGTATGCGGTGGACGAGGCGCGCGAGGCGGGGATCGAGCAGATCATCTTCGTCACCGGCCGCGGCAAGACCGCGATCGTCGAGCATTTCGACGTCGCCTTCGAACTCGAAACCACCATGGCGGAGCGCGGCAAGGACCTCTCGGTGCTCGAACCCACCCGCGCCACGCCGGGCGATATCATCACCGTACGCCAGCAGGTGCCGCTGGGGCTGGGCCATGCGATCTGGTGCGCGCGCGCGATCGTCGGCGACGATCCATTCGCCATCCTCCTGCCCGACGAGCTGATGGTGGCGGCCAAGGGCGGCGGCACCGGCTGCATGAAGCAGATGGTCGAAGCCTATGAAGAGGTCGGCGGCAATCTGATCTCGGTGCTCGAAGTGCCGCATGACGAAGTGTCGAGCTATGGCGTGATCGCGCCGGGCGCCCAGCTGTCCGAGACGCTGACCGAGGTGACCGGGCTGGTCGAAAAACCCCCGGTGGACGAGGCGCCGTCGAACAAGATCATCTCGGGCCGCTACATCCTCCAGCCCGAGGTGATGGGCGTGCTCAAGGACCAGGGCAAGGGCGCGGGCGGGGAAATCCAGCTGACCGACGCAATGGCGAAAATGATCGGCAACCAGCCCTTCCACGCCGCCACCTTCGCCGGCCGCCGCTTCGACTGCGGCAGCAAGACCGGCTTCGTCGAGGCGACGCTGGCCCTGGCGCTCGAACGCGAAGACATGGGCGCCGAGGTGCGCGCGATGGCGGAGCGGTTGCTCAGCGAATAGCGACGTAAAAAGGGGGGCGCCGCAGCACCCCCCTTTCGCAATTGCCTAAGTTCGCGAGCTATACCGCCGGAGCGTCTTCGCCCTTTGTGGCTTCCGACTTCGCCGGTGCCTTGGCTTCGGCCTCCTCGACCTGTTCCGCGATGTCGTCGAGCACCTCTGCCAGGCGCGGCGCGGTTTCTGCCGCCGCCGGTCCTTTGACGAGACTGTCGAGCGACGAACCATCGAGACCCAACTCCTTCATCAGTCCGTCGAGCACCGGCGCCTGCGCCCGATAGGCCAGCGCGGCGCTGACCGCATCGGTGGCGAGATTGCCCGAGCCATTGCTGCCCGCTGGCGTCCCCGCCTTGGCTCCGCCATTGGTCAGACCATCGACCTGCACGATCTTGATGCTGTCGATCGCCTCCATCGGCTTCGCACTTTCGCGAATGACTTCGGGCAACACCTTGAGCAGTGCCATCTTGGTCTGCAGGCTGATCTGGCCTGACGACAGAATGTTGGCAGCTTCGTTGATCGCCTTCTGGCCGGCAGCCTCGACCTCGAACCGGACGCGTGCGGCCTCGGCGCGCAGCTTCTCGGCTTCGGCTTCGCCCTCGGCTTCGCGGCGCGCGGCCTCGGCCCGGTTCGACGCCGCGTCCTTTTCCGCTTCGGCATCGACGCGGATCTTGATTGCGTCACGCTCGGCCTGTTTCGAAGCCTCGATCAGTTCGATGCGCTTCATACGCTCGGCAATTTCGGTTTCACGGCTGGTGGCGACCTGCTCCTCGGCGGCCACTGCCTTCGAGCGGGCCTCGTCGGCCTCGGCCTTGGCCTGGCTTTCCTCGCGGCTCTTGTTCTGCACCGCGATCTGCTGTTCCTGGCGGGCGATTTCGAGGGCGCGATGCTGGTCGATCCGCGCTTCCTCGACAAGTCGGTCTGCCTCGATCTGCTGCGCATCGACCTGCTTCTTGGCCTCGATCCGCGCGGCATCGGCTTCGCGGCTACGCTCGGCCTGTTCGCGGGCGATTTCCGAAGCCTGCGCGGCGCGGCGGATTTCCACCTCGCGCTCCTGCTGGAGGCGCGCATATTCCTTGTCGCGACCGATCTCGAAGCTCCGTGAATCGGCCTCGAGATTCTTGGTCTCCATCTGGACGCGCGTATCCTGCTCGATGTCGTTGCGCAGCTTCTTGCGTGCCTCGATCTGCTCGGTCAGCTTGGTCAGGCCTTCAGCATCGAACGCGTTGTTGGCGTTGAAATGCTCGATGCTGGTCTGGTCGAGCCCGGTGAGCGAGACGGATTCGAGTTCCAGCCCGTTCATGGCCAGGTCGTTCGACGACACCTGCTGAACCTTCTGGACGAAGTCGGCGCGCTGTTCGTGCAACTCGTTCATGCTCATGCCGGCTGCGACCGAGCGCAGCGCATCGACGAATTTGCCTTCGACCAGGTCCTTGAGCATTTCGGGTTGCATCGTGCGCTGGCCAAGCGTCTGCGCCGCCATCGCGATCGCTCCGGCATCGGGACGCACACGGACATAAAACTCGGCCTTCACATCGATCCGGAGGCGGTCGAGCGTGATCAGCGCCTCGCCATCGCGCCGGACCACCGGCAGCACCAGCGTGTTCATATTGACGGGCATGGTCTCGTGGAAGACGGGCAGCACCAGTGCGCCGCCGTTCATGACGACCTTTTCGCCCCCGACGCCGGTCCGCACGAAGGCGATTTCCTTCGACGCACGGCGGTACAGGCGCGTGATCGTGAGTGCGATGACGAGGAAAACGGCAAGACCGCCTCCGCCCCAGATTACGACTTCAGGCAGGTTTTCCATTGGTTCTCCTCGGTGATGAATTGCGAATCATGGTAAGCGCGTCACGCCTGCGGCGAGAGGCGGCGCTCGGCGAGCGCAGTGGCGTAGAACTGGCGACCTTCACGGCGCACGAGCAGGATTTCGTCGCCAGCGTACATCTCGCTGGACGGCTCGTGTGGCTCGACCATGACATGGTGGGCCTGTCCGTGCGCATCCTGCACCCGGGCGCGAGCGGGCGAACCTCGACGGGCGATCCCGTCGGTGATGGTCCCGCGGCGCCCGAGCAGCGTGTCGGTACTGACCGCGCTGGTTTCATCCTTTGGCAGGATCGCGCCCAGCGGCCGTGCCAGCATCCCGGTCAGCGGCAGGGCGGCCGCGGCAGCGACGATCGCGGCGACCCAGCGGTACAGCGGCGCACCGAGCAGGTTATCCGACAGCGACTGGATCGATACCCCGATTGCGGCAAAGCCGAACAGGAACACCGCAAGCCAGATGGTCAGCGGGACCCGGCCGATGCCCAGCAAGGTGAAGATCCCGTCCAGCGCTCCTGGCTGCATACCGGAATCGACCTCGACACCGGTCGACGGATCGACCTCCGCGTCGCCGCCGAACATGTCGCCGAGACCAATCGCCTGAACTAGTGCAAGCAGCAAGACCAAGACGAATGCCGCGGCGAACGGCATGTTGTGTGCCTCGAATATCGACATGACCCCCGGCTCTCAACTATAGATACAGCCAGAGGGACAAATTCGGCCTCAAAGGACGAAGGCTTCTCGCTTCCGACTTGTTTTTCCGCCTGTTTCTTAGCGCAAATCGCTCTTTTTCGACACAAATATGCGATGAACCGAGTTCGATTTTCCTACTGGTCCGGCGCTTGATAACATGGCCTTAATCGCACGCGAGATCGCCCGCAGCGGCAGGCCAACACATCCTAGAGCAGGCTCGAATGGAAGGTCACATTTTAGGAAGCGCAGCCCGTACGCAATCCCGCGGGCTGCGCCGTGAAGCGGCGGAAGGTCACGCTTTGCGCAAACGCGTTTTGCGGTCCCCCCGGGTGCCTTTTCAGGCCGCAGTGAAGCGCAGCGGCAGCGTCTTGAGCCCGCCGACGAAGGTCGATTTGGACCGCGCGGGCTCGCCCGCGAGTTCGACGGTCTCGATCCGGTCGAGCAGCACTTCGAACAGGATGCGCATTTCCAGCCGGGCGAGATGCAGGCCGAGGCACTGGTGCGCGCCCGCGCCGAAGGCGAGGTGGCGGTTGGGACTGCGCGCGGCATCGAAGCGGCGCGGGTCGTCGAAATGCGCCGGATCGTGATTGGCGGCGACATAGTTCATCATCAGCCAGTCTCCCTTGGCGATGGCCTGCCCGCCGACCTCGGTGTCCTCAGCCGCAGTGCGCATGAAATGCTGCACCGGCGTGGTCCAGCGGATCGCTTCCTCGACGATGCCCGGCAGCAGGCCGCGATCGGCGCGCACTCGCGCCCATTGCTCGGCATCCTGCGCCAGTGCGAGCATCGCGCCCGCGGTGCTGGCGCTGGTGGTGTCGTGCCCCGCGGCGGCAAGGATGATGTAATAGCCCATCATGTCGCGGTCGTTGAGCGGCTCGCCGTCGACCACCGCATTGGCGATGGTGCTGGCGACATCGGCGGTGGGGTTGGCGCGGCGCTGCGCAGTGAGCTTGGCGAAATAGGCCTCGAAGTCCTTGACCGCGCCGGCCACCAGCTGGGTGATCGCCTCGGGCGGGAGGTCCTTCATCCCCGACTGGTTGAGGTCTTCGTCGCTGCCGCCGAACATCTGCTGCGTGAGGGTCAGCATGCGCGGTTCGTCTTCCTCGGGCACACCGAGGATCTGCATCACCACATGCAGCGGATAGGGCGCCGAAACGGCCTTCACGAAATCCGCCTCGCCGCCGCCCGCCAGCAACCGGTCGACCGCCGCATGCGCGATGCCGCGGATCTCGTCCTCCACGCCGCGCAGGTTCTTGGGCATGAACCATTCCTGCGTCAGCTTGCGGTACTTCATGTGGACCGGCGCATCGAAGGTGACGAGGCTGGCGACCATGTGTTCGCTGCCGCCGGTGAGCGCCTTGGCGAACTCGATCCCCTCGGTCAGGCTGAAGACGACGCTGTGCGGGTTGTTGAGGAAGGTCGCATTGTCCTTCGACATGCGCATCACGTCGTCATAGCGCGTGACCAGCCAGAAGGGCGGGTGCACCGCATCGTCGGCCGGCTCGACCCAGGCGACGGGGGTGTCCTCGCGCAGGCGGTCGAACGTGTCGAGCAGGCCGTCCCATTCGGCGTAGCTTTGCGGGTCGATCACCGCGCGGGCGGTGGCCGGATCGAGCCGGGGCCGGGCCTGCGCCGCCATCACGCCTGCTCCGTCTGCTGTTCGGCCGCCTTCTGGAATTCGTCGCGCAGTTCGCGCTTGTACAGCTTGCCATTGGCCTCGCGCGGGAGCTGCGCGCGGAAGTCGAACAGCTTGGGCATCTTGATCTTGGACAGGCTGGGGGCGAGGAAATCGCGCAATTCGGCCTCGAGCGCATCGCCCGCCTCGGCCATGTCGATCGGCTGCACCACCGCGACCACCTTCTCGCCGAAATCGGGGCAGGGCGCACCGATCACCGCCGCGTCCATCACCTTGTCATGCGTGACCAGCAGGTTCTCGATCTCCTGCGGGTAGATGTTGACCCCGCCCGAGATGATCATGTGGCTCTTGCGGTCGGTCAGGTAGAGAAAGCCGTCCTCGTCGACATGGCCGATGTCGCCCAGCGTCATCCAGCCCTTGGGATGCATCGCTTCGCGCGTCTTCTCGGGATCGTTGTGATAGGTCGGGATGAGATCGTTCTCGAAATAGAGCAATCCGTCCTGGCCCACGGGGACCTCTTCCCCCTCGGCATCGCAGACATGCAGCGTGCCGTGGATCGCCTTGCCGACGCTGCCGGGATGGGTCAGCCAGTCCTCGGCCTTGATCAGCGTCATGCCGACGCCTTCGGAGCCGGCGTAATACTCGTTGATGATCGGGCCCCACCACTCGATCATCTCGCGCTTGATCGGCACTGGGCAGGGCGCGGCAGCATGCAGCGCACGCTGGTGGCTGGAGAGATCGTAGCGCGTGCGCACCTCGGGATCGAGTTTGAGCATGCGCACGAAATGCGTCGGCACCCACTGGCTGTCGGTGATCTTGTATTTCTCGATCGTCTCGAGCGCGTGCTCGGGATCGAACTTCTCCATCACCACGACCGTGCCGCCAAGCCGCTGGGCGGTGGTGCACCAGCCGATCGGTGCGGCGTGATAGAGCGGCGCGGGCGAGAGATAGACCATGCTGCCATCGGCGGGCATGCCGGCGCCCATCACCGCAAGGCCCATCAGCGGATTGGTGGCGAGGATGTCGTCATCCTCGGGCGGCGCGGGCTTGACCCCCTTGGGACGGCCGGTGGTACCCGAGGAATAGAGCATGTATTGCCCCGGCGCCTGGTCGGCGATCGGCTCGGCAGGCTGCGCGGCGAGCGCGGCTTCGTAATCTTCCTCGCCCTCGCCATCGACGATCAGCAGCGGCAGGTCGGCGCATTCGTCGCGGATGCCCTCGATCGCCTCGGCATAGCGCGTGCTGGTGAGCAGGAACTTGGCCCCCGCATCCTTGAGGATGTAGCAGATCTCCGGCGCGGTCAGCCGGGTCGAGATCGGCACCATCATCGTGCCCGCGCGCTGCGAGCCCCACACCACTTGCAGGTAATGGACGTTGTTTTCCATCAGCACTGCGAAATGGTCGCCGCGCTTGAGCCCGCGTGCCCGCAGCAACTGCGCAAAGCGGTTCGCATAGGCGTCCATTTCCGCGAAGGTCACGGTCTGGCCGCTGCCCGCCATGATCATCGCGGGATGGTCGGGGCGCGTCTGCGCATGGGTAATGGGGTGCATGATGGGCTTCTCTCTCCTGTCTGCCGGTCCGGCGTTCTGCCGCGGACTGGTCCAGTTTCGAGAAGAAACCTACCTAAGCCTCTCGCATGGGCAAGAAAAAAGGCGGCAGGATCGCTCCCACCGCCTCTTTTGCGACCCTTGAAGGGCTAAAATCCTATTCTTCGCCGTCACCCTGGCCGCCCTGGCCGGTGGCGAGCGCGAAAGCGCGCTGTGCTTCCGATTCGACCATATAGGGAACCGGGTTGACCGCCTTGCCGTCGATGCGGACTTCATAATGCAGGTGCGGGCCGGTCGAACGGCCGGTCGAACCGACATAGCCGATGATATCGCCCTTCTTGACGCGGCTTCCCGCAGTCACCGCGATATCCGACATATGCGCGAAGCGGGTCTGCAGGTTCGCGCCGTGTTCGATCGAGACATATTTGCCGTAGCTCGAGAACCATTCCGCCTTGCTGATGTAACCATCCGCAGTCGCGTAGATCGGCGTACCGGTCGGCGCGGACAGGTCGACACCCTTGTGGCTGCGGCGACCGCCGAGCACAGGGTGGGTCCGCATGCCGTAATCGCTGGTCAGCCGCGTGTCGTCGAGCGGCATGCGCGAAGGGACCGAAACCCGGGCAGCGGCCGGGGTCGTACGATCGAGTTCGTCCCATTTGGCGAACAGCTGCTGGAACTGCGCGTCGTCGCCAGCCTGGGCGGGTGCGGTGACCTTGCTCATGTCGATCGCGCCGACAGCGGCCGCGGCGTTGGTTTCCTGCGCATGGGCCGGAGCGGCGGCAATGCCGAAACCAGCCATCAATGCGAGAACAAGCGAAGTGCGCTTGGTGATCATGCTAACCCGTCCATCCGGCGCTTTGCGCGCCTGTTCGATTTTTGGCGATCCCGGCGTCCCGGCCGTTTCCGCCCTTTTCAGTCTGCGCCGGAACCCCCCGGCTTCTTGTGAGTTTGGGTTATCGGCAGAAAAGTTAATCAAGCAATAGCTGCGCAGTAACCGCGCGGCAGGTTGCCTGCGAAACGCGTTGAGTCGTTTACCGCTACCCCTGCCGCTCCCAAGAGACCCGGCCCCAGCGATTTTTCGCTTTATTTTCTGTAGGTTACCCCTGAACGTCGTTCCGGGGCCGTGAAAATGCTTCGGGCCGAACGCAATAATGGCGATTGCACGGTCAATGATTCGTTTGAGAATATCTGACGTGAATTCACGGACTTAGCCCATTATGCGCCCTGGCGGGCCGCTTTTCGCTTCGCCCGGCGAATCGCATTCCGCACCGGACCGCCTGCCCTCGCGCGCCGTAGCGTGGCGGAGGGCTGCCGCCCCTCGGTTCAGCGCGCCGCGCACCGACAGCCGCCTGAATCCAGCGCGGCAGACCGGTGCTGGCGAGGAGACACGTCAGCCGCCGCGGACCGCCGCGAGCATCTCCTCCGCGTGGCCCTTGACCTTCACCTTCGGCCAGACGCGCAGGATCCGGCCCTTCTCGTCGAGCAGATAGGTCGAGCGGATCATCCCCATGAAGGTTTTTCCATACATCTGCTTCTCGCCCCAGACGCCGAGCGTATCCGAAAGCCCGCCCTCGGCCGCGTCGGTTGCCAGCGCGACGGTGAGATCGTGCTTGGCGATGAAGTTCTGGTGCTTCTTGGCCGAATCCTTGCTGACTCCGAGCAGCGCCGCGCCCGCCTTGTCGAACTCGGGCTTGAGCGCGGAGAAATCCTTCGCCTCGGTGGTGCAGCCCGGGGTGTTGTCCTTGGGATAGAAGAAGATCACCGCCTTCTTTCCCGCCAGGTCGGCCTTGGTCAGCGTGCCGCCATCGGGCGTTTCCATGGTGAAATCGGGAAAGGCATCGCCTTCGCCATAGGTCTTGGTCATTCGTCCATCTCCAGGGTTTCGCCGAACACATCCTGCCATGCCGCGGCTACATCGTGACGCGCAGCGCGCAGGCAATGCGTCAGATCCGCATAGTCGCCGCACCCGCTCTGCCGCGCCAGCAGCGCCGCGGCCGCAGGATTGGGGCGGGCCAGGTCGGGCGCAAGCAGCCGCGTACCGACCAGCAGCCGCGTCATCAAGCGGTGCGCGCCCGCAAGCGCGGGCGGCAGCTTCCCGGCGGCGACCAGCTTGCCGATAACCGGTCCCAGATCGGGGCCAAGCGCAGCGCGATCGCGCAATTGCAGGTAGTGCACCAGGAATTCGATATCGACGAGCCCGCCGCGCAGCAGCTTGGCATCGAGCGGTCCCTTGGCCGATTTGTGCGCTGCCATCTCGCCGCGCATCGTGAGCACGTCTTTGCGCAGGCTATCGGGATCGCGTTCGCGGCACAGGATCGACGTGACCAGTTCGCCGACCTCGGCACGCGCGGCATCGCTCCCCACCAGCACCCGTGCGCGGGTGAGCGCCATATGCTCCCACGTCCAGGCATCCTCGCGCTGGTAGCGCGCAAAGCTCTCAACGCTGGCCGCAAGCGGCCCCTGATTGCCCTGCGGTCGCAGCCTCGTGTCGACTTCGTAAAGCGCGCCCTGCGCTGTCGGGACGCTGAGCGCGGCGGTAACCCGCTGGGCGAGACGATTGAAATAGAGCGTCGCGCCAAGCGGTCGCTCGCCATCCGATTCGCCTTCATGCGTGCCGGTGAAAAGATAGACGATGTCGAGATCGGACGCATGCGTCAGCACCCCGCCGCCCAGCCGCCCCAGCCCGACCACGACAAGTTCGCTGCCCGCGATCCGGCCATGCTTTGCGGCAAATTCCTCCTCGGCCGCTGCCACCGCAACCTGCAAAGCAGCCTCTGCCGTACGCGCCAGCCCGGCAGCGATGGCCAGCGGATCATGTGCCGCCTCCACCAGCTGTACTGCGAGCGCGAAACGGGTTTCGCCCGTGACCACGCGCAGCCGGTCGAGCTGCATCTCGTAATCGTCGCCGCGTTCGCGCCGACCCATGTGCGCTGCGAGCTCGGCAACGCTGCCCGGCAGGTCGAGCGCTGTACGGTCGATCAGCGCGTCGAGCAGTTCGGGCCGCTGCGACAAATCCTCGGCCAGCGGCGGCGCGAGCGTCAGGCAATCGGCAATCAGCGCAAACAGGCCGGGGCGCGCTTCGAGCAGGCGGAACAAATTGATCGCGCTGGGCAGGCGCGCGATCAGACTTTCCCAGCGCACTGCGGCAGCCGCGGGGTCGGGCGAATCCGCGATCGAGGACAGCAGGTCGGGGCGGATCGCTTCGAAGGCGCTGAGCGCAGCAGTGCTGCGCAGCGCCGGATACCGGCCGCCGGTCCACTGGCTCATGCGTTCGACCAGTTCGACGGGGATGTCGGGCGCGCTGCCGGTGTCGGCCACGACGTGCGGCGCGCTCTTGGGGACCGATATCCGGTCTTCGTCGAGGAGGGCATCGAACCGTTCGGCGACCGGGCGGGCGAGATCCTCCACCAGCGCAATCAGCGCGGCGCCGCCATCCAGTCCGTGCAGCCGCGCGGCCGTGTCCAGCGCTTCCCCCGCAGGGAGCGTATGCGTCTGCTTGTCGCCGACCATCTGCAGCCGGTGCTCGATCGTCCGCAAACCATCGTAGCTTTGGCCCAGCGCTTGCGCATCCGCCGAGGATATCCGGCCGGTCACGGCTAGCGCATCGAGCGCCGCGCGCGTTCCGCGGACCCGCAGCGAGGGGTCGCGCCCGCCATGGATCAGCTGATGCGTCTGGGCGAAGAATTCGATCTCGCGAATACCGCCGCGCCCCAGCTTGAGGTTGTAACCCGGCTCGGGAACCCGGGGCCCGCGCTGTTCGTCGCGGATGCGGTGGGTCAGGCGGCGCACCTCGTCGATCGCACCGAAGTCGAGGCTGCGGCGCCAGACGAAGGGGCGGATATGGTCGAGGAACGCCTCGCCTGCACCGATGTCGCCAGCACAGGCCCGCGCACGTATGAACGCCGCGCGCTCCCATGCCAGCGCCGAACTTTCGTAATGCGTGATGGCCGAGTCGAGCGAGATCGCCAGCGGGCTGACTTCGGCTGCTGGACGCAGGCGCAAATCGACCCGGAAGACGTAGCCTTCGCTGGTGACATCCGACAGCAGTCGCACCGTTTCGCGCGCATAGCGCTGGGCCGCCTCGCCCGGTTCGTCCCGCTCGCGCCGGGGTAGCTGCTCGGGCTCGTAGAGCAGGATGGGGTCGATGTCGGAGGAATAGTTGAGCTCGCCCGCGCCATGCTTGCCCAGAGCGAGGCCGATCATTCCCGCTGGCTCGGCATCGGGCACGCGCTTGCGAATCGCCGCCGCGAGTGCCGCATGCAGCGCGCGGTCGGCAAAGGTCGACAGTTCGCGCATGACCTTCTCGAGATCGAAGGCCCCCGCGAGGTCGCTCACCGCCAGCACCAGCGCCAGGCCCAGCCGTTCGCGCCGCAGCGCCGTTGCCACGTCGGCTTCCGTGACCTGCTTGGCCGCCAGCAGCGCCTCTTCGCCCGCGCCCTCGGCCAGCATCCGGGCCAAGTCGGGTCGGCGCTCCAGCGCACGCGCAAGAAAGGGCGCATGGTCGCGGGCGCGGTTCAGCGCGGAGGTCCAGTCGGCAGCCATCGCCGGCATCCCTGCCGCCGCCTGCGCGCCCGCGCAAGCTTGCCCTCGTCCCGCCATGCTGACACAAGCGCGCGCAATGCGAGATGTGAGAAGAGGAACCTCCGCGATGAAACGCTTCATCCTTGCCGCGAGCGCGGCGCTGGTGCTGTCTGCCTGCGACATGGGGCTGGACCCCGATGCAGGTGCAGGTGCCGGCCTCGACCTGCCCGAAGTCGCCGACGGCACGCTGTCCGAAGAGACGATGAAGCGGGTCACCGAGCGGCTGTCCTCGGACGAATTCGAAGGCCGTGCGCCGGGTACGCCGGGCGAGGAAAAGACCGTCGCCTATCTGATCGAGGAATTCGAGAAAGCAGGCCTCGAGCCGGGCAATAACGGCAGCTGGGTGCAGGATGTCCCGCTGGTCGAGATCACCGGCAAGAACTACGCCCCGCTGACGATTGCGGGCGGCGAAGGCGAGGCGATGGAACTGGCCTATGCCAGCGATTGGGTCGGAGTGACCTATCGCGAGGATGTCCAGACCACGCTGGAGGACAGCGAACTGGTCTTCGTCGGCTATGGCATCAATGCCCCCGAGAAGGGCTGGAACGACTATGCCGGGCTCGACATGACGGGCAAGACCGCGGTCATCCTCGTCAACGATCCCGATTTCGGCGCGGAAACGCTCGATGGCCCGTTCAACGGCAAGGCGATGACCTTCTATGGCCGCTGGACCTATAAATACGAGGAAGCCGGTCGCCAGGGCGCGGCGGGTGCGATCATCATCCACGACACCGCGCCGGCGGCCTATGGCTGGAACGTGGTCGAAAGCAGCTGGTCGGGCCCGCAGGCCTATGCCTCGCGCGGCGACAATCCGCCGCCGATGACGCAGGTGAACGGCTGGGTGCAGAAAGCGGTCGCGGAGAATATCTTCGGCGCGGCGGGCAAGGACCTCGGCGAACTCTCGGCCGCAGCGCGCGAGAAAGGCTTCACCGCCGTCCCGCTTGGCCTCACCGCCTCGACCAGCTTCCGCAACGACATCCGCACCTTCGCCTCGCAGAACGTGATCGGCATGCTGCCGGGTAGCGAGCGCGCAGACGAATATGTCATGCACACCGCGCACTGGGACCATCTCGGCCGCTGTACGCCGGCACCCGATGGCGACGACATCTGCAATGGCGCGGTCGACAACGCCACCGGCACCGCCGCGCTGGTCGCGCTGGCCGAAGCGCATGCCAAGGCCGGTCCGGCCAAGCGCAGCCTCGTCTTCCTTGCGGTGACCGCGGAGGAATCGGGCCTGCTCGGCGCGGACTATTATGCCGCCAATCCGGTGTTCCCGCTCAACCGGACGGTCGGCGGGATCAACATGGACGCCTTCCTGATGGCGGGCGCGGCGAAGGACGTGACCGTGGTCGGCCCGGGCAAGTCGCAGCTCGACGTGTTCCTCGACAAGGCGCTGATGAACGATGACCGGGTGACTACGCCCAATCCGAACCCCGAGGCGGGCTATTACTATCGTTCGGACCATTTCGCCTTCGCCAAGCGCGGCGTCCCGATGCTCTATCTCGACGGCGGCGAAGACCTCATCGAGGGCGGCACCGAGGCGGGCGCCGCCGTGGCCGCCGATTATCGCGAAAACCGTTATCACGGGCCGAAGGACGAATACGATCCGAACTGGAACTGGTCGGGCGTGATGAGCGATCTCGCGCTGTTCTACCGCATCGGGCGCATGCTGGCCGATTCGACCAGCTGGCCCAATTGGAACGAGGGCGACGAGTTCAAGGGCACGCGCGACGAGGATTGCGCCGCCGAAGGCGCTGGCTGCGCCGCCTGAGCCTGCCGAGCGGGAGAACCGGTCCATGACGTTGCGCATGCCGCCCGAATGGGCACCGCAGGACTGGCTGTGGATCGGCTTCCCGCATGATGCCGACGAATGGCCCGCAGTGCTCCCGCGCGCGCAGGAGCAGATCGCGGCCTTCGCCAATGCCGTGGCCGAAAGCGGACAGGAGGTCCGCCTGCTGGTCCGCGACGCCGCCAACGAGGCACGTGCGCGCCAGCTGGTTTCGGGCGCCGCGACGCTCGAACGGCGCAGCTACGGCGATGTCTGGCTGCGCGACACCGGGCCGCTGGTGCTGTGCGACGGCGCGGGCAACCGGGCCGCGCGTCGGTTCGGTTTCAACGGCTGGGGCGGCAAATATCTGATGGACGGCGACCAGACGGTCGGCGCCGGACTGGCCGAGGATGCGGGGCTACCGCTCGACGTGGCGGACTGGATCCTCGAAGGCGGGGCGATCGACGGCGACGGCACGGGGCTGGTGGTCACGACCGAACAGTGCCTGCTCAACCCCAACCGCAATCCGCAGCTGTCGCGCGAAGCCATCGAAGAGCGCCTGAAGCGCGACCTCGGCTTTGATCGCGTGCTGTGGCTTGGCGAAGGGCTGATCAACGACCACACCGATGGCCATGTCGACAATCTCGCGCGCTTCGTGGCGCCCAACACGCTGTGTTTGCCACGCGCCACCGGCAAGGACGATCCCAATGCCGCGATCTACGCCGACGCCAAGGCGCGTGCCGAAGCAGTGGGCGTGACCGTGAAGCAGATCCCCTCGCCCGGGCTGGTCACCAGCGGCGACCATGTCGAACCCGCGAGCTACGCCAATTTCGCGATCACCAGCCATCTCGTGGTCGTGCCGACCTTCGACAGCCCGCATGATGCCGAAGGCGTCGCAGCCGTAGCCGAACTGTTCCCCGACCGCGCAACGATCGGCCTGCCGGGCGATGCCGTGCTTGCCGGCGGCGGCGGGTTCCATTGCGCCAGCCAACAGATGCCCGCGGCCGGATGGCGGCCTTAACCTTTCATTAGCTATTGCAGCCGAGAATGGCGGTCATGGTCAAGCCCACCGCTCTCTCCCGCACGCAGACCCCCGCCCAGTCGGTGGTCGATATCGCGCGCACGCTGATCGTCGGTGGCTGCGGTCTTGCGCTGGTCCTCGCCGGACCGGTGCTGCCGTTCTGAGCGCCTAGAGCAGGCGTAGCAGCGCCGCGAGCGCAGCCCCGCCCAAAATCACGCCGACGACCCCGCGCCACAGCGCGTCCCCGATCTGCCCCGCAGCGCGATCCCCCAGCCAATTGCCCAGCAATACCGCGGGGAACAGCAGCGCCGCCAGCAGCGGCAAGCGCCAGGCGAGGATTCCCAGTGCGGCGCCCGAAACCAGGCCCGCGCCTGCCGCAATGGTGAAGATCAGCATCATCGAGGCCTTGGCCGTCTCGCGCGGGATGGCCCGCCCGACATAATAGGGCACGACCGGCGGGCCGGGCATTCCGGCATAGCCCGTCATCAGCCCGCTCAGCACCCCCACCCCTCCGGTTGCCAGATGCCCCGGCTCTGTACCCGCCCGGCGCGGCAGGAGAATGGCGAAGAAGGCGGACAGCGCAATCATCGCGATCAGGAAGCGCGCGAGGTCATTGCTCGTCGCAGCCAGCGCCAGCAGGCCGAGCGGGGTGACCAGCACCACGAGGATGGATATGCGCCACGCCGAGCGCTCCGCCCCGCGCACCAGCCGCCGAACCTCGCTCAGCCCGATGAAGAGCGAGAGGAAATTGGCCAGCAGCACCGCCTCCACCGGCGGTAATGCCAGCGCGAGGATCGGCACCAGCAGGATCGCCATGCCGAAACCGGTCAGGCCGCGCACGAAGGCCGAGCCGAAGGCTGCCGCAAGCGCCGCCGCCAATTGCCACGGCGCATAGGCCGCCAGCAGGTCCATCGCGTGCAGCCCTTCTAGCGCAGGTCGGGCGGAGTGGCTTCGCTACGCAGCATCGCGATCGCCTCGTCGAGGCTCATCACGCGCTGGTCCTTCTCGCCCAGCGTACGGACCGCCACAGTGCCTTCCTCGGCCTCGCGATTGCCCACCACCAGCAGGTGCGGGACCTTGGCGAGGCTGTGCTCGCGCACCTTGTAGTTGATCTTCTCGTTGCGCAGGTCGCTCTCGACGCGGATGCCCGCGGCCTCGAGCTTGGCGACCGCTTCTTTCGCATAGCCGTCGGCGTCGGACACGATCGTCGCGACCACCGCCTGCACCGGGGCAAGCCAGACGGGCAGGCGCCCGGCGAAATGTTCGATCAGGATCCCGATGAAGCGTTCGTAACTGCCGAAGATCGCACGGTGCAGCATGACCGGGCGGTGCTTGTCGCCATCCTCGCCGATATAGGTCGCTTCGAGACGATCGGGCAGCACGCGGTCACCCTGGATCGTGCCGACCTGCCAGGTCCGCCCGATCGCATCGGTGAGGTGCCATTCGAGCTTGGGCGCATAGAAGGCACCTTCGCCTTCCAGTTCTTCCCAGCCGAACTCCTCGCTCATCATGCCGGCTTCCTCGACCGCATCGCGCAGTTCCTGCTCGGCCTTGTCCCAGTCCGCATCCGAACCCAGACGCTTCTCGGGCCGCAGCGCCAGCTTGATCGCGAAGCTGAAGCCGAAGTCCTTGTAAACTTGCGCGGCGAGGCTGCAGAAGGCGCGCACTTCCTCGACGACCTGGTCCTCGGTGCAGAAGATATGCGCATCGTCCTGCGTGAACTGACGCACGCGCATGAGGCCATGAAGCGCCCCATGCGGTTCGTTGCGGTGGCAGCAGCCCATCTCGCCCAGCCGGATCGGCAGGTCGCGATAGGAGGTGATGCCCTGCTTGAAGACCAGCACATGCGCGGGGCAGTTCATCGGCTTGATCGCCATCCAGTCGGCGTCCTTGGCGACGCTGGGATGCGCACCCGCACCGCTGTCGTCGACCTCGGGCACCATGTCGGGCACCGCGAACATGTTCTCGGCATATTTGCCCCAGTGACCCGATTGCTCCCACTGGCGCACGTCCATCAGCTGCGGCGTCTTGATCTCGCGATAGCCGGCGCCATCCATCTTACGGCGCATATAGGCTTCGAGCTCGCGCCAGATACGGTAGCCCTTGGGGTGCCAGAAGACACTGCCATGCGCCTCTTCCTGCAGGTGGAACAGGTCCATCTCGCGGCCCAGCTTGCGGTGGTCGCGCTTGGCCGCTTCTTCCAGCCGCGTAAGATGCGCGTTGAGCTGCTTCTTGTTGAGCCAGCCGGTGCCGTAGATCCGCGTGAGCTGCGCATTCTTCTGATCGCCGCGCCAATAGGCACCCGCCACCCGCATCAGCTTGAACGCCTGCGGATCGAGCTTACCGGTACTCGGCAGGTGCGGCCCGCGGCACATGTCGAGCCAGTCCTCGCCCGACCAGTAGACCGTCAGCTCCTCGTCCTCGGGCAGTTCGCGCGCCCATTCGGCCTTGAAGGTCTCACCTTCGGCTTCCCACTTTTCGATCAGCTGCTGGCGGCTCCAGACCTCGCGCCGCAGCGGCTTGTCGGCCTTGATGATCCGCCGCATCTCCTCCTCGATCGCGGGCAGGTCATCCATGCTGAACGGGTCGCGGCTCTGGGGCGCCTTTACATCGTAATAGAAGCCGTCGTCGGTCGCGGGACCGAAGGTGATCTGTGTGCCCGGCCAGAGCGCCTGCACCGCTTCGGCGAGCACATGCGCGAAATCGTGCCGTGCCAGTTCGAGCGCATCCTCTTCGTCGCGCGCGGTTACCAGCGCCAGTTCGGCATCGCCCTCGAAGGGGCGGTTGATGTCGCGCAATTCGCCATCGACGCGCGCCGCGATCGCCGCCTTGGCGAGGCCGGGCCCGATCGCCGCGGCGACGTCGGCAGGCGTCGAGCCCTGTTCCATTTCGCGCACCGATCCATCGGGCAGGCTGATCTTGAGCAGTTCCGTCATGTCATTCGTCGTCCGTCTGGTTGCGGCGCCCATGGCACAAGGGCGCGCACGCTTGAAGCGGCGTTTGCGCAAAATCCGGTTTCGGGAGGAAACGCCATGCCGCCCGAAACCGGGCGGCGGCGGCGCGGATCAAGCCGCGACCGACCGCCCCCGGTCGCCCGGGGTGGTGGTAGTGGTCGTGGTGATGCGCGCGTCGGGCATGGCCTGCACATTAGGTGCGGGCCGCGGGTTTCTCAACCCATATCGAGCGCGCGGCTTCCCGCCTGCGTCGAAACGCGGCGGGTATCGTTCACCCCGGCACCCTTGTCGCGCACGCTGGAAACGAAGCGGAACTCGCTCGATGCGCTGGCCGGGGTGAGCTCCACCGCCATGTATCCGCGGCGCGATCCGTCCATCCACTTGAGCTGGCGATTGTGCGCAACCGTCTCGCGTTCGAGGACATCAACCGGGAGGTAGGAGGCGTAGCTTTCGAGCCCCGGGGAGGTAACGCCCTGCACGCCGAATTCGACGCCGACCTTCTCGCCCGCATGATCGAGATCGAAAGCCCAGGCATTATGCGTGTCGCCCGCCAGGCTGATGAGATTCGCATTGGCGTCGAGGGCGGCCTTGAAGATCCGTTCGCGCGCGGCGGGATACCCGTCCCACGCATCCATGTTCAGCGGCAATTCGGCGCGGCCGGCCATGGCCCCGGCGAGGATGCGCTGGCGGATATAGGCGGGCAGGTCTGCCGGGAGCCCTTCGGTCAATCGCGGCGCCGTGACCAGATTGCCCATCAGCACCTGCTGCACCAGCACCTGCCACGGCTTGCCTGCAGAAGCCGAGCGCTTTAGGCCATCGGCCAGCCAGGCCTGCTGCTTCATTCCGAGCAATTCGCGGCTGCCATCGCGGTAGTCGCCCTCGCGGAAGGCGACGAGCGCAGCCATTGCGGCTTCGGGACTGGTCTTGCCCGACAGGATCTGGCCGTAGGAAAACTGCTCGGCGCGGGCGGTCAGCCGCGTCTCGAGCCGGTAGAGCGTCGCGAGGTCGCCCACTTCATAGGCGGCCCATGGCTCATCCGACACGGGCATCCATTCGCGGTAGGCCTTCACTGCGGCGGCCTTGCGCACCGACCATTCGCCCTCGGTCTCGCTCTGGTGGTTCTGCGCGCCGCCTTCCCACGAATCATTGGTGCTTTCGTGGTCGTCCCAGCCGGCGATCATCGGGAACAGCTGGTGCAGTCGGCGCAGGTCCGGATCGCGGCGATAGGTCGCATAGCGCAGCCGGTAATCCGCCAGGCTGACGATCTCGTGCGCGGGAAACAGCACGCGGCCCGATTGCGTCTCTTCGTTCGAGGGATAGGTGCCGGGGCCGTATTCATAGAAATAGTCGCCCAGATGCAGCGCGCAGTCGAAATCGCCATCGGCGGCGGCATGCGCATAGGCATTGAACCAGCCGAAACCGAGGTTCGAACAGGAGAACACCGCCATGCGGAACTTGTCGGTCGCGCCGACGGGCAGCGTCTTCGTGCGGCCGACGTCCGAGTGCGATCCGTCGGGTGCAGTGAAGCGGTAATAGTACCAGCGTCCCGGCTCGAGCCCCTCGGCCCAGGCCTTGCAGCACCAGTCGTTCTCCGCGCGCGCAGTCACAGAGCCTCCGGCCGCGACGCGCGAAAATTCGAGCGTTTCGCTGACCTCGAATTCCAGCGCGGTGTCCTGCGCGCCCACGAAACGGGTCCACAGCAGGACGCGCTCGGCCGCCGGTTCGCCGCTGGCGACGCCGTGGCTGAACCCCTTGCCCCCCGTCTGCGCGGCGAGGGGGGCTCCGGCCACCCCCAGCCCGAGGATGCCGGTCTTGAGCAGCGAACGGCGGTCGAGTGCGGATAGCGGGGCAGCGGCAGGCGGTTCAGTCGCGAACATTCGAATTCTCCTCTTCCGGCCCCCTGCCTGCGCCCGATGACGGTGTGGTGACAAGCCATTTTGCGAAGCGACAAGCACGCACGACCTATTGGAAAGGATGCTTGACAATAGGCCTCACTTATGACAAACACGCTTTACATCACGGAAAGAACCATTGCCATGTCACTCAAGACCCCCCTCCTGTTCGCTGGCGCGATCATCGCGATTGCCGTGCTCGCCGTCTTCGACATCGTCCCTGAAGAATTTGCGCAGTTCAGCGTGATTCTCTTCCCGGCCCTCGCGGCCATTCATATCGCGCGCACCGGCGCGTGCGGTTGCAGCACGAAGATGCGCGCATGAGCGGCACCGGCGGGCCCTGGCTGCTCAAGTCGCCGGGACGCTGGGTCGCGCTCTACTTCCTCAGCATCGCCGTCATCGCGGCGCTGAAACTGAGCGGGGCGATCGCATCGCCCGTCGGCTTCATCCTGCTGGCTGCGGCGACCTTCCTGCTCTTCCCGCTGGCGCGGCGCGGGGCGGATGGCTGCACCAGCCAGGCGATGGCTGCGTACAACCGGCGGATCGTGTTCAGCAGCTTCGGCTATGTCCTCGGGCTCGGCATCGCGATCACGCTGTGGAACCGCTACGAGCTGTCCGATCTGGCGGTCTTCGCCATCTCGCTCCTGCCGACGCTTCCGACCTTCGGCATCATCTGGGCGATGGGGCGTTACCTCGCCGAGGAACAGGACGAATATCTCCGTCATCGCACGATCATGGCCGCCCTGATCGCGCTCGGCCTGGTGCTCGCGCTGGGCATCTTCTGGGGCTTTCTCGAGATGTTCGAATTGGTGCCGCATATCTGGGCGTGGTGGGTACTGCCCGTCTGGGCGATCGGCCTGGGCCTGGCGCAATTGTGGCAGAAGGTGCGCGGCGCATGAAGAACCGCCTCAAAGTGCTGCGCGCCGAACGCGACTGGAGCCAGCAGGACCTCGCCGCCCGGCTCGAAGTGTCGCGGCAGAGCGTCAATGCCGTCGAGACCGGACGCTACGATCCTTCGCTTCCGCTCGCTTTCCGGATCGCCGATGTTTTCGGGCTGGCGATAGAAGAAATCTTCCTGCGCGAAGAATAGCGGCTCACCGATTGACACGGCAGCGGCGATCCCCGACCCTTGCGCGGTACATTCACAGGGGTCGTTACTTATGCATGGGTCGCACGCGAGGGACGGGGCCGACAGCGCCTTCGTCTTCGAAGGAAACTGGCGCGATTTCGCCAGGATCGCCTTGCCGAACCTGCTGCTAACGATCGTCACGCTGGGCATTTACCGTTTCTGGGCGACCGCGCGGGAGCGCCGCTATCTGTGGTCGCGCACGCGCTTCGTCGACGAAAATCTCGAATGGGCAGGCACCGGAATGGAGCTGTTCATCGGTTTCGTAATGGTCTTCGTCCTGTTCGGCATTCCCTATTTCGGGTTGAGCTTCGTTGCGCAGGCGCTGGTCACGCGCGGGTACGAATCGCTCGGCATTGCGCTTTCGGCATTCGCGGCGTTGGCGATCTTCTACCTGCTGGGCGTCGCCCGTTTCCGCGCGCTGCGGTACCGCCTTTCGCGCACCCGCTGGCGCGGCATTCGCGGCGGCAGCGACACCGCCGGCTTCCTGTTCGGCCTGTCGTATATGTGGAAGACCGCGGTCGGCTGGATCCCGGCCGGCCTGCTGCTGCCCTGGTCGATGACCAGCCTGTGGAACGAACGGTGGAGCAAGATGAGCTTCGGCCCCTACGCGTTCGAGGCCGATGCCGAAGCAGGCAATGTCTTCGCGCGCTATCTGCTGTTCTATCTGACCCCCTTCGTCCTCTTTGCCGGTGGGATCATCATGGCCGGCATGGGAATGCTCGCGGGTTATGGTGTCGGCGGCGAGGAAGGCCGCGCGCTTGGCGGGATGATCGGCATCTTAGCCCTGGTGCTGTTCTTTTACTTCGGCCTCGGCCTGATCGCAGTGGCATTCTTCGCCAAGTTCTACCGCGAAGTAGTCGGCGCAACCCGCTGGCGCGACCTGAACTTCACGTTCACGGCCTCGACGCTGGACTGGGTGAAATTGCTGGTGGTCGATGCGCTGCTGGTTGTCTTTACCTTCGGGATCGGGCTGGTTTTCCTGTCCTATCGCCACTGGAAGTTCTTCATGACGCATCTCGAAGCGAGTGGGGAAATCCTGCTCGACGAGCTGACCCAGTCGCAGACCCGCACCGCGAAGCATGGCGAGGGCCTGCTCGACGCCTTCGACATGGGCGCGATCTGAGCCGATGGAAGACGCGTTCCAGACTGCCGCCCAATGGTACGATGGCACCAATGCAGTGCGCCATAGCGGAACGCTTAGCTGGGACGGGCGCGGCGTGTTCACGCTGGCGGGGCCAGAGGCGCGAGACGAATTCGATGCCGCCGACCTGCGCTTCGGCGAGATCCGCCCGGGCCAGCGCGTCTATCACCGCGCCAGCGTGCCCGATTTCCGCCTGATCCTGCCCAAGGAGATCCCCGCGGGCCTCGCCGCGCAGTTGCCTGCGAAAAGCGATTACGGCGCCTGGGTCGACAAGCTCGGGCTGGGCAAGGCGGCGGCGATATTCGGCGTTGCCAGCGCCGCGGCGGTGGCGCTGTTCCTGACCGCCCCCGACTGGCTCGGCCCGCGCATCCCGCCCGGCTGGGAACGCCAGATCGGCGAGGCGATGGTGGGCGATTTCGGCGGCCGTATCTGTCATACGCCCGCGGGCGATGCCGCGCTCGCCAAGCTGCTGGCCAAGGTCGATCCCGCGGAGGAAAAGGTGCGCGCAGGCGTCGCCAATATGGCCATGGTCAATGCAGTCGCGCTGCCCGGCGGGCAGGTCATGCTGTTCGACGGGCTGGTCCAGCAAGCCGACAGCCCCGAGGAGCTGGCCGGTGTGCTCGCCCATGAGGTCGGCCATGTCCGCGAACGCCATGTGATGACCGCGCTGTTGCGCCAGTTCGGCCTGTCGATCCTGCTGGCGGGCGCCGATTCGGGCGTCACAAACGGCGTCTTCGGTCTCGCCGCGATGGGCTATTCGCGCGATGCCGAACGGGAGGCGGACGATTATGCGCGCGCGCGCATGGCCGAAAGCAATATCTCGCCGATGGGCGCAGCCGGATTTTTCGAACGCATGGCGAAAAGCCGGGGCGATAGCGAGGATGCCCCCGCCATGATCGGATGGCTGGCCAGCCACCCGTCCTCGGGCGAGCGCGCCGAGGCCTATCGCGCGGCGGCAGAAGAGGACGCGGACTATCCCCCGGTGCTGACCGAAGCGGAATTCGCCGCGCTCAAATCGATGTGCGCGCAGGATCCCGATGTCGAGGAGTTCGGCTTCTTCTGACCCTTGCAATCGCGCGCGGTCGCGTGAACAGCATGCGCAAATGAGCGATATCCAGTTCCATGGGATGCCCGGCAGCAAGCGCATCGCCTATCGCTTTACGCCCGGCACCGGACCCGCGCTGGTCTTCCTGCCGGGCTATATGTCCGACATGGCGGGCGGCAAGGCGACCGCCGTGTTCGAATGGGCACGGGCGCGGGGGCAGGCGTGCCTGCTGTTCGACTATTCGGGCTGCGGCGCAAGCGAGGGGGACTTTGCCGACGGCACGCTCTCGCGCTGGCGCGGGGAGGTGCTGGCGCTGGTCGAGGCGCTGATCGAGGGCCCGGTGATCGTCATCGGGTCTTCCATGGGCGGCTGGCTGATGCTGTCCGTCGGACAAACGCTTGGCGGGCAATTGGCCGGGCTGGTGGGCCTCGCCCCGGCCCCCGATTTCACCGACTGGGGACGGTCGGATGCCGACAAGGCGCAGCTGCTCGCGGGCGAGACCATCTACGACGAGAACCCCTACGGGCCCGAACCCACACCGCTGCATCCGGGCTTCTTCAGCGACGGGCAGGCGCAGCTCCTGCTCGGCGGCGAGATTCCCCTCACCGCGCCCGTGCGGCTGATCCACGGGCAGCGCGATCCGGATGTGCCGTGGGACATCAGCCTGCGTCTCGCCGCCGCGCTGCGTTCGGACGATGTACAGGTCACACTGGTAAAGGACGGCGACCACCGCCTGTCGCGCGAGCAGGACATCGCCCTGCTGCTGCGCACTGTCGACGCGCTTTCGAAAGGCCTTGTATGATTGCCTCCGCCATCGCCCTGCTGATCCTGCAGGTCGGCCCTAACCCTGGCGCCAACGCCTTCCCCGGCCTACCCGAGGAATTGCGCGAGCGCCCACCACGCGAGCGTGCGGCTGCACCCGCCGGCACCTCGGGCACCTCGGGCAGCAAGCTGGCCGAATGCGTTACGCTCGCCGCCGATGATGCCGAAGCCGCCAGCGATATGGCGCAGGCCTGGCGCGAGACCGCCGCGAACCAGCTCGAGCTGGCCCAATCGGCGCATTGCCTCGGCCTCGCGCTCGTCCGGCTGGACGATTTCGCCGAGGCACAGCGCGCCTTCGATCTGGCCGCTGGCGAAGTTCCTCCCGGTGCCCCGGCCTACCAGGCGCGGCTTTCGGCCATGTCGGGCAATGCGGCCATGGCGCAGGGCAATCCCGCCATCGCCGAAATCGCCTTCACCCGCGCGGTGAATTACGCCGCCGATGCCGCCGATGCGCCGCTTCTGGGGAGCGTATCGGTCGACCGCGCCCGCGCTCTGGTTGCCATGGGTCGCAACGAGGACGCGGTGGCTGCGCTGGCCGGCGCACGCGGAGCGGATCCTGCCAATGCCCGCGCATGGCTGCTTTCGGCCACGCTCTCGCGGCGGCTCGAACGGCTTGGCGAAGCACGCGAACAGATTGCGCAGGCTGCCCTGCTTTCGCCGCAGGACCCCGCAGTCGGGCTGGAGGCGGGTGTGATCGCCGCGCTGTCGGGGCGTGACGAGGAAGCCCGGCGCAGTTTCGAATCGGTGCTGCTGGTCGCGCCGCAAAGCACCGAGGCCACCCGGGCGCGGACCTATCTGGAGCAGCTTGCATCATGACCGATTTCTCCGTGCTCGATCTCGTCCCCGTCCGCGAGGGCGGCACGCTGGGTGAGGCGTTCGATGCCGTGACCATGCTCGCGCAAACCGCCGAAAAGGCCGGCTGCAAGCGTTTCTGGGTGGCCGAGCACCATGCCATGGCCGGGATTGCCGGCGGGGCGACTGCAGTCGTGCTGGCGCATATCGGCAATGCCACCTCGACCATCCGGATCGGGTCGGGCGGAATCATGTTGCCCAACCACACGCCGTTCCAGATCGCCGAACAGTTCGGCACGCTCGATGCGCTGTTTCCCGGGCGGATCGACCTCGGGCTTGGCCGGGCTCCCGGAGCGGGGCCCGAATTGCAGCGTGCCTTGCGCAAGGATCTGCATCGCGCCGCCGAGATGTTCCCGCAGGATGTGGTCGAGCTGATGGCTCTGATGGCGGGCGAAACCGCGACCCATCCGACCCCGGGCCTCGGCGCGCGGCCTGAATTCTGGATGCTCGGGTCGAGCCTGTTCGGCGCCCAGCTCGCCGCCAAGCTCGGCCTGCCCTATGCCTTTGCCAGCCACTTCGCCCCCGACCACCTCGATGGCGCGCTCGAACTCTACCGGCGCGATTTCCAGCCCTCCGAAGCCTGCGCCGCACCGCATGTGATGGCGGCGATGAACCTGTTCGTCGCCGATACCGAAGACGAGGCGGAATATCTCGCGAGTTCGCAATTGCAGGCCTTCGTCGCGCTGCGCACGGGCACGCCGGGCAAGCTGCCGCCGCCGGTCCGCGGCTACCGTGCCAGCCTGCCACCGCAAGCGCAGGCCATGCTCGCGCATATCGGCCAGGCCAGCGCGATCGGCACCCCGGAACAGGCCGCTGCGGCAGTGCGCGCCTTTATCCAGAGGACCGGGGCCGATGAGATCGTCTTTGGCGGGAGCATGTTCGATCCCGCCGCGCGGTGCCGGGCGCTGGAACTCGCGATGGATGCGCTGGCGGACTAGGCGTGCCGTAGCGTCGGCGGGCCGCATGATGGCGCGCATACGATTGCACTTTTGCGCGCACAGCACCTTGCAGCCCGCCTGCAACGGGCCTAGGCGCGGCGCGCAGGTCGTGGCGCACACGACTCGGATATTTCGCGGCGCGGAAACGATCATGCGCCGCAAGGAGAGAGGCCCCTTATGGGTTCGACAACTGCCGTCCTTCCGAAAACCCTCCAGAATGCGATCACCGAGAGAATGCGCCTGTCGCTGCTCAGCGGCGACACGCCGTTCGACAAGACCCAGCTTGGCGACGCCGCGCAATTTGTCGGGCAGCTGGCCGTACAGCGTACGCTTGGGCGTTCGGCCATGGCGATCGAAAGCGTTAGCGACGAACGGCGCCTGACCCGGATCGCGATCGTCAATGACGACATGCCCTTCCTGGTCGATTCGGTCGCCGCGACGATTGCCGCGCTGGGCCTGTCGATCGACCGGCTGGTCCACCCGGTCATCCCGGTCGAGCGCGACAAGAACGGACGGCTGACCGGCATCCCCGAAGGCGATCCGGACGAGGCCTATTGGGAATCGATGATCTACATCGAGGCCGCGCGCGTCGATGCCAAGACCCGCCGCCAGTTGCAGGAAACGCTCAAGGAAACGCTTGCCGACGTGCGCGCGGCAGTCACCGACTGGACCGCGCTGCAGGAGGCCATGGCGAGCGATGCAAAGCGGATCGCGGCAACCGACGATGAAGGCGCCGAGCTGCTCGACTGGCTCAATTCGGGCATGTTGACCCAGCTGGGTCACGTCACCCGTCACCGCGACGGGCGCCAGGAGAACGAGCTGGGCATCTGCCGCCGCAGCGCGCAAGTGCTGCTCGCCGAAGCCTCCTACGAACGCGCTTTCGCCTGGTTCGAAGCGGGCACCGACCAGCGCCGGCCGCTGATCATCAAGGCCAACCACCTCAGCAACGTGCATCGCCGCGTCCCGCTCGACCTGCTGATCGTGCCGATCGAGGAGCAGGGCAAGCCGGTCGCGCTCTCGGTCCATGCCGGGGTCTGGACCAGCGCCGCGCTCGCCGCGCCGCCGCGCAGCGTGCCGCGCCTGCGCCGCCAGCTCGATACGCTGCGCAGCCGTCACGGGTTCGACGACACCGGCCATGCCGGCAAGGCGCTGGTCCATGCGCTGACCACCCTCCCGCACGATCTACTGATCGGCTTCTCGGAAGAAGACGTCGAACGCGTCGCGACGACGATGATGAGCCTGGTCGATCGCCCACGCCCGCGCCTCGCGCTGGTCGAGGCGCCTTTGGCCCGCCACCTCTTCGCTTTCGTCTGGCTGCCGCGCGACATGGTCGCGACACAGGTGCGGCTGGAAATCCAGACGCTGCTCGAGGAAGCCGCCTCGGCGCGGCTGCTCGACTGGAGCCTCGAGGTCGAAGGCGGCAATCTCGCCACCATCCGCTTCGTTTTCGACATTCGCGATGGCGACCAGGCGCCCGACCAGGCGCAGCTCGAGGAGCAGATGCAGACGCTGCTGCGCGGCTGGAGCGAAGCGGTCGAGGCCGAGCTTGGCGCGATCGAGGAGCCGAGCCGCGCGGCGGGCCTCGCCATGCGCTTCGCCGACCATTTCCCCACCGGATTCCGCGGCCGCTATGGCCCGCGCGAGGCGGCGCTCGACATCGCGCGCCTGCACGAACTCGGTGCGAGCCTTGAAAGCGAGGAAGTGGTGCGCGGCGCGCGGATGTATTTCTGCGACCGCGAGGTACAGGGGTGCCTGCGGCTCAAGCTCTACCAGTCGGAAGGCAGCCTGCCGCTGTCCGAAGGCGTGCCAGCACTGGAAGATTTCGGTTTCTACGTGCGGTCCGAAATGCCCACCGTGCTCGACGAGGGCCGGTTGGGGACGATCCACGATTTCCTGCTCGACCTGAAGCCGGGTGCCGATCCCAAAGCGCTGATCGACCGGTCCGATGCGATCGAGGAAGCCGTCAGCGCGGTACTCAACAGCGAAGCGGAGAACGACCCCTTCAACCGGCTGGTGCCCGAAGCGGGCCTGTCGGCGCGCGAAGCGAACTGGCTACGCGCCTTCTACCGCTATTTGCGTCAAGCGGGCATGGGCTTCACCATCTACACCGTGGTCGATGCGCTGGCTGCGGCGCCCGACGTGACCCGCGCGCTGATCGCGCTGTTCACCGCGCGTCACGATCCCGAATTCGGTACCGGACGCGACAAGGCGGTCGAAGATGCGCGCGCCGCGATCAAGCGCGGCCTGGCCAAGGTCAAGGCGATCAATGACGACCGCCTGCTGAGGCTCTACAATTCGCTGATCGACGCGATCCTGCGCACCAATGCCTTCGCCCCCGCAGCGGCCGAAGCGCTGGCTTTCAAGATCAACTCGGCCAAGGTCCCCAATCTCCCCAAGCCGATCCCCTATCGCGAAATCTTCGTCTATTCGCGCCGGGTCGAGGGGATCCATCTGCGCAGCGGCCCCGTCGCGCGCGGCGGCCTGCGCTGGTCCGACCGGCGCGACGATTTCCGCACCGAGATCCTCGGGCTGATGAAAGCCCAGCGGGTCAAGAACGCAGTGATCGTGCCCACCGGCGCGAAGGGCGGGTTCTATCCCAAGCAGCTGCCCAATCCGGCGCTCGACCGCGAGGCCTGGGCGGCCGAGGGGCGCGCCAGCTACGAGACCTTCATCCGCACGCTGCTGTCGGTCACCGACAACATCGTCGACGACCAGGTCGTGCACCCCGACGATGTCGTCATCACCGATGGCGAAGACCCCTATTTCGTGGTTGCCGCGGACAAGGGCACCGCGACCTTCTCCGATGTCGCCAATGCGATCGCCAAGTCGCGGGACTTCTGGCTCGACGACGCTTTCGCCAGCGGCGGTTCGAAGGGCTACGACCACAAGGCCATGGGCATTACCGCGAAGGGTGCCTGGGTCAGCGTACAACGCCACTTCCTCGAGATGGGCGTCGATGTGCAGAGCGAGCCCGTCGAAGTCGTCGGCTGCGGCGACATGTCGGGCGATGTGTTCGGTAACGGGATGCTGCTGTCCAAGGCGATCAAGCTGGTCGCCGCCTTCGATCACCGCCACATCTTCCTCGATCCCAATCCCGACCCGGCAACCAGCTGGGACGAGCGCCAGCGCCTGTTCGCGCTCCCCCGCTCGAGCTGGGAGGATTACGACAGCGCGCTGATTTCCAAGGGCGGCGGGGTCTTCGCGCGCGACGCCAAGAGCATCAAGCTGTCCAAGGCGATGCAGGCGAAGCTGGGCATCGAGCAGGGCACGATCGAGCCCGAGGCGCTGATCTCGGCGATCCTGAAAGCGCCGGTCGACCTCATCTGGTTCGGCGGCATCGGCACCTATATCAAGGCGTCCCAGGAGAATAACGTCCAGGTCGGCGACCCGGCCAACGACGCGCTGCGCGTGGATGCAAAGGACGTCCGCGCCAAGGTCATCGGCGAGGGCGCCAATCTCGGCATCACGCAGGCAGGCCGGATCGAGTTCGCGCATGGCGGCGGACGCTCGAACACCGACTTTATCGACAATTCGGCGGGCGTCGATTGTTCGGACAATGAGGTCAATATCAAGATCGCGCTGGCCGCCGCCAAGCGCGCGGGCAAGCTCAGCGAGCCCAAGCGGGTCGCGCTGCTCGAATCGATGACCGACGAGGTCGGGCGGATCGTGCTCGAGGACAATCGTTTGCAGGCGCTGGCACTGTCGATCGCCGAAGTCGGCGGAGCTCGCGCAATGGCCTCGCAGCAACATATCATCCAGACGCTCGAGGCGGGCGGCAATCTCGACCGCCGGACCGAGGGGCTGGCCGACGACCAGACGCTGCAACGGCGCGCGGCCGATGGCGCCGGCCTGACCCGGCCCGAACTGGCCGTGTTGCTATCCTCGTCCAAGCTGGTGCTCCAGGATGCCATCGAACGCGGCAGCCTGGCCGACGATGCGCTGCTCGAGGAAACGCTGTTCGAAGCCTTCCCCGCACCGATGCGCAAGAAGTACAAGACGCAGATCGCGGGCCACCAATTGCGGCGCGAGATCGTCGCGACCAAGCTCGCCAACCGCATCGTCAACCGCATGGGGATGATCCATCCCTTCGAACTGGCCGAAGAGGAAGGCGTCGAGCTGGATGAAGTGGCCGCGGCTTTCGTCGCTGCCGAACATCTGTTCGACCTGCCCGACCTATGGGCGTCTATCGATGCCACAGCGATGCCAGAAAGCGCCCGGCTGATGCTGTTCGACCGGATCGCCGCGGCAGCCGGAAATCTGATTTCGGACGTGCTGCGCACCTCTTCGGGCCACGTCGACCCGAGCGCGCTGGTGGGCGATATCGGCAAGGCAGTCGCCAAGCTCGCGGGCGCCACCACCGAACTGCTAAGCGCCGAATCGCGCCAGCAATCCGATCGCCTGTGCGACCAGCTCATCGCCGCCGGGGCGCCCGAAGCGCTCGCCGCGCGTGTCGCGCATCTCTACGATCTCGACGGCGCGGTGGGCCTCGCCAAGCTGGCCAGCGAAACCGGCATCGCCCCGATCGGGCTGACCGAAGCCTTCACCGATATCGGCCGCCGGCTCGGTCTCGACTGGGCGCAGTCGACTGCCGCGCTGATGAGCCCTTCGGATGTGTGGGAACGCCTGCTTGTGTCGGGCCTTGCGCGCGATTTCCAGCAGATGCGGCTCGAACTGCTGCGGCGCCTCGCGCGGCGCAAGGATGCCAAGCAGGACATGCCCGCCGCGGTTGCCAAATGGGCCGAGGAGCAGGCCGTTGCGGTGCGCGGGTTCCGCAGCATGGTCGCGCGGGCGCAGGGCCAGTCCCCGGTCGCGCCGGCCATGCTGGCGCAGGTCGCGAGCATGGCGCGCAACCTGCTCGGCCGCTAGCACCACACCCGACCCGGGCATGACCGGCTGGGCTTGACCGGCTGGCGTTTTCGCGCCAGCCAGCGCGGCGATGGAACATTTCGATATCGTCATCGTGGGCTCGGGGCATGGCGGGGCCCAGTCCGCCATCGCATTGCGGCAGAACGGCCATGAGGGTTCGGTCCTCATCGTCAGCCGCGATCGCAATCCGCCCTACGAACGCCCCCCGCTCTCGAAGGAATATCTTGCGGGCGAGAAGCCGTTCGAGCGTATCCAGATACGCCCCGAACAATTCTGGGCCGACAAGGACATCGAGCTGCGCCTCGGCCGCAACGTCAATGAGGTCGACCCGGTCGCGCGCGAGCTGGGCCTGTCCGACGACACGCGGATTACCTATCGCAAGCTGATCTGGGCTGCCGGCGGCGATGCCCGCCGCATGTCGTGCCCGGGCAGCGACAATGCCGGCATCCACTATGTCCGCACGCGGCGCGATGTCGATACGCTCAAGGAAGAGCTCGCCGCCGGGGCCAAGCGCGCAGTGATCGTCGGGGCGGGCTATATCGGTCTCGAGGCAGCGGCAGTGCTCCGCAAGCTCGACTGCCAGGTCACCGTGGTCGAAGTGCTCGACCGCGTGCTGGCGCGGGTCGCGGGCCCCGAATTATCCGACTTCTACGCCGCCTATCACCGCGAACAGGGCGTCGACCTGCGCCTGTCTACCGCGGTCGAGACGATCACCGGCGAGAATGGCCGCGTCACCGGCGTGATGACCGACAGCGGGGAAACGATCGCCTGCGATGTGATCATCGCGGGGATCGGCATCGTGCCGTCTGTGGGACCGCTGATCGCTGCGGGGGCAGCGGGTTCGAACGGGGTCGATGTCGACGCGTACGGGCGCACCACGCTCGACAATATCTATGCCATCGGCGACTGCGCCAGCCACGCCAACCCCTACGCCGACAACAAGGTCATCCGCCTCGAATCGGTCCAGAATGCCAATGACATGGCGACGATCGCGGCCAAGGCGATCATGGGCGACAAGCAGGCCTATGATGCGGTCCCATGGTTCTGGTCGAACCAGTACGACCTGCGCCTGCAGACCGTCGGCATATCGATCGGCTATGATGCCACCGTGCTGCGCGGCGATCCGGCGGACAAGAAGTTCAGCGTGGTCTATCTGCGCGAAGGCGTGGTGATCGCGCTCGATTGCGTCAACAACACCAAGGATTACGTGCAGGGCCGCAAGCTGGTGATGGCGCGCGCGGAAGTGGATCCCGAAGTGCTTGCCGACAGCGCGGTGCCGCTCAAGGACATGCTGTGATTGCAGCCGGGGACGGTCGCGCGATGCTCGAAGGGCTTCGCGTGATCGACATGACCTCGGTGGTCTTCGGACCCTATTGCACGCAGATCCTCGCCGATTTCGGGGCCGAGGTGATCAAGGTCGAGGCCCCCGGCGGCGACGTGTTCCGCTATGGCGCGCCCTCCGCGCACAGCAAGGCGATGGGGCCGGGATACATCGCGCTCAATCGCGGCAAGCAGTCGCTGGTGCTCGATCTCAAGCAGGAGGCCGACCGCGCGATCCTGCGCGACCTGCTCGCCGATGCCGACATCTTCATCCATAATGTCCGCGCCGAAGCGATCGAGCGGCTCGGGTTCGATTACGACAGCGTGCGCGCGCTTGCTCCCGACATCATCTATGCGCATTGCGTCGGCTTCGGCTCGGGCGGGCCCTATGCCGGGCTGCAGGCCTATGACGACGTAATCCAGGCGGCGAGCGGCACCACCACCTTGCTGCCGCGCGCGGACGGCAACGAGCGCCCGCGCTACCTGCCATCGCTGATCGCCGACAAGGTCGCCGGGCTGCACGCCGCCTATGCGGTGATGGCCGCCGTGGTACACCGCCTGCGGACCGGGCAAGGCCAGCATGTCGAAGTGCCGATGTTCGAGGCCTTCAGCAGCTTCATGCTCAAGGAACACCTTGGCGGCAACACTTTCGATCCGCCCGTCGGCCCGCCCTGCTATGGCCGCCAGGTCGACCCGGATCGCCAGCCGTTCCCGACCCGCGACGGATATGTCAGCATCGTGCCTTACCGGCTCGACCATTTCACCAAAGTGATCGCGCTGATGGGCGACGAGGCCTTCGCGCGAGAAGAGCGCTTCGCCACTCTCGAAGGGCTGATTGCGGGGCAGGCCGAACTCTATGCCCGCATTGCCGAACTGACCGCCGGTTTCGCGACCGACGAACTGGTCGCGCTGATGCACGCCAATGCGATCCCCGCAATGCCTGTGCGCGACATGGCCGACATGGCGCAGGAGCCTCATCTTGAAGCGTCGGGCTTTTTCATGCGCCGCGAACATCCCACCGAAGGCACGCTGGTCGAAATGCGCGAACCGTCGCGCTTTTCCGCCTGGGAAGCCCCCGATCCAGCGCCCGCCCCGCTGCTGGGCGAGCATGACCGGGATTACCGCGAGGGCTAGGCGAGCCTTGCCGCAGCCCAATCGGCAGCTTCGGAAACCGCGGGATCGGGATCGCCGCGCAGCCCCTCGACAAGCGGAGCGAGAGCTGCCGAACCGCTATTCCCTGCCGCATAAAGACAGTTGCGCACAAAGCGGTCGCGCCCAACCCGCTTGATCGGCGAGCCGGAAAAGAACTGCCTGAAGCCCGCATCGTCGAAGGTCAGGAAGCTCGCCAGGTCGGGCGCCATCAGCTCCTCGCGCGGCGCCAGCTTGAGGTGCCGGTGCGCCGTATCGGCGAACTTGTTCCACGGGCAGACCGCGAGGCAATCGTCGCAGCCATAGATGCGGTTGCCCAGCGCCTCGCGAAACTCCTCGGGAATCGGCCCCTTGTGCTCGATCGTGAGGTAGGAAATGCAGCGCCGCGCATCGAGCTGGTAGGGCGCGGGGAACGCGTCGGTCGGGCAGGCATCCTGGCACGCGCGGCAATTACCGCAGCGATCGGGATGCGAGAGGTCGGGCGCGAATTCGAGCGTTGAATAGATTGCGCCGAGAAACAGCCAGCTGCCATGCGACCGGCTGACCAGATTGGTGTGCTTGCCCTGCCAGCCGATCCCGGCCGCCTCCCCCAGCGGCTTTTCCATCACCGGCGCCGTATCGACGAAGACCTTGAGTTCGCTTGTCGGTTCGCGCGCGATCAGCCAACGGGCCAGCGCTTTCAGCGCCTTCTTGACCACGTCGTGATAGTCGCGCCCCTGCGCATAGACCGACACGCGCGCCTTCTCCGGCGCGTCCGCCAGCGCCAGCGGGTCCACATCGGGCGCATAGCTCATCCCCAGCGCGATCACGCTGTTGGCTTCGGGCCATAATCCTTGCGGTGAGGCGCGCTGCTGTTTGCGCGCATCCATCCAGTCCATCGCGCCGTGCCGCCCTTCGCCCAGATAGTGTTCGAGCCGCGCGGCGCGCTGCGGGTCGGGCGCAGCAGACGCAAATCCGCAGGCGACGAAACCCAGTCTGAGGGCCTCGGCGCGCAATTCCGCCTGCAATCCTGCATTAACCACGCTTGCGGGTGCTCCCGTTCACTGCCAGCCACTACTCATGCGCGCATGCTTACCGAGACAGGCTCCATGACGCGACCCCCGGCTGGCGACCAGCGCCCGCTCGCTATCGAGGCCCACGGGCTGGTCAAGCGCTTCGACGGCACGTTGGCGGTCGACGGCGTCGATATCGCCGTGCCCGAAGGCGCGATCTACGGCATCCTCGGCCCCAATGGCGCGGGCAAGACCACGACCTTGCGTATGCTGCTGGGCATTATCGATCCCGACGAGGGCGTGCGCCGCGTGTTCGGCAATGATCGCCCGCACGAGGTCGCCAAGCTGATCGGCTACCTGCCCGAGGAACGCGGGCTCTACCCGGCAATGAAATGCGACGAGGCGATCGCGTTCATGGGCGCCTTGCGCGGTCTGCCCACCGCCGAAGGCAAGGCGCGCGGGCGCGAATTGCTCGAACGCCACGGCCTGGGCCATGCGGTCGACCGGCAGATCCGCCAGCTGTCGAAGGGCATGGCACAGACGGTGCAATTGCTCGGCACGCTGGTCCACCGCCCGCGTCTGGTCGTGTTCGACGAGCCCTTCAGCGGGCTCGATGCGATCAACCAGGGCAAGCTCGAGGTAATGATCCGCGAGCTGGCGGACAATGGCACCACGGTGATCTTCTCGACCCACGTCATCCACCATGCCGAGCGATTGTGCGACGAGGTCGCGATCATTGCCGGCGGCAAGGTCCCCTATGCCGGGTCGGTCGATGCCGCACGCGACCGCATCCCCGCGCAGGTCCGGCTCGAGACGCGCCAGCGCGACGGGGCCTGGCGCGCGGCGCTCCCTGCGGATGCCCGGCATAATGCCAAGGCGGATGGTAGCCATTTCTGGTTCTTCCCCGTTCCCGAGACGGGGATCGAAGCCTTGCTCAAACAGCTGATCGATGGCGAAGCCGGTATCCTGTCGCTGTCGATCGAACGCGCCGGGCTGCACGATGCCTTCGTGGAGATTGCCGGCGAAGCGGCGGCCCGCGCGCTCGAGGAAGACCATGCCGCAGGAGCCACGCGATGACCGACACCACCCGCCTGTCGCTGTTCGAAGCCGCGCGCGTCGTGGCCAAGCGCGATTTCCACGCGATCCTGTTCAGCCGCGCATTCTTCTTCTTCCTGCTGGGCCCGCTGTTCCCGATCGTTATCGGGGCGCTGGCAGGCGGGATCGGCGGGCAGGTACAGCGCGACGCCAATACCCGCGTCGTCGCGGTCGCCATGGCCGAGGCCGACACGCAGGCGATGGTCGCGGCACGCGCGCGCCTCGCCCCGCAGATCGGCATGGCGCTGCCCGAACTCCAGCCGAGCGCCAGCGCAGCCTCGCCCGAACAGATTCTGCGCGAGCCGGGCAAGAACTATACCGCGGTGATCAGCGGCACGGTGGCCGCGCCCGCGCTGACGGCGCCGGCAGACGCGATCGCGTACTGGAGCGGCCCTATCGCGCTGATCGCGGCCGACGCCGGTACGAGGACCGCAACCGCCTATCCGGAAGTTACCGCGCGCCCGGTCGCGACCAGTGTCGCCGCGCAGCGCAGCGACCGTATCCGTACCGCGCAGGCGGGGCAGCTGCTGCTGTTCCTGCTGATGATGCTGCTGGCGGGCATGGTGCTTTCCAACCTCGTCGAGGAAAAGGCCAACAAGATCATCGAAGTGCTCGCCGCTGCCATCCCGATGGACGCGGTGTTCCTCGGCAAGCTGGCTGCCATGCTCGGCATCAGCCTGGTCGGCATTGCGGTGTGGGCGGGCGCGGCGATCGGCCTGCTGGCCGGTAGCGCATTGCCGCAACTGCCCGAACCCGCGCTGGGCTGGCCGCTGTTCCTGCTATTCGGGATTATTTATTTCGCGATGGGCTATCTGCTGCTCGGCTCGCTGTTCCTGACGATTGGCGGGATGGCGACGACCGTGCGCGAGGTGCAGACGCTGTCGATGCCCGTCACCATGGCGCAGCTGCTGGTGTTTTTCCTCGCCGCGTCCTCGATCACCCGCCCCGGTTCGCCGATAGAGCTGTTCGCCGCGATTTTCCCGCTGTCCTCGCCCTTCGCCATGCTGGCGCGCGCGGCGCAGTCGGACGCGCTGTGGCCGCATGCGCTCGCGCTTGGCTGGCAGGCGCTGTGCGTGATCCTGTTCGTCCGCTTCGGGGCGATGATCTTCCGCCGCCGGGTGATGAAATCCGGCCGCGGCGGACGCGCGGTGAAGGGGCATGTCGGCGGGACCGAACCCGCGTAAGAACTCGCATCTGGATCAACGACCTCGTTGGGTGGCGATTTGCAACGCACTATTGACACACGTGTCAGTTAAGGCAGGATGGGCGGCATAGGAGGGAGAGCGGCGGATGGAGTCGCTCCCGCGAGGAGAGAGACATGGCCACTGCTGCAATCGAACGCCCCCAATGCCGTACCGAACCCAGAGCGCATGAAGCGCTGAAAAAGCATTTTGCGGAGCACCCCGAGGAACGCCTCAGCCACCCGCACAAATGGGATGTCAGCCGCAGCGACATCTATGCCGAGAACACCTGGCAGCCGATCTTCAAGGAGATGCGCGAAGCCGGACCGCTCCATTACATCCCCGAAAGCCCCTTCGGCCCCTATTGGGCGGTGGTCGGCCACAAGGCGATCCAGCATATCGAGGCGCTGCCCGACACCTTTTCCTCCAGCTGGGAGCATGGCGGGATCACCATCCTCAACCGGCTGACCGATGAGGAACTGGCCGAGGCGGGGATCGAGGAGCGGCGCGAGCTGCCCATGTTCATCGCCATGGACCGCCCGCAGCACACCGGCCAGCGACGCACCGTTGCGCCCAAGTTCACGCCCAGCGGCATGGCCGAGATGGAAGGCGAGATCCGCCAGCGTACCGGCGAACTGCTCGACAGCTTGCCGCGCGGCGAAGTGTTCGACTGGGTCGACAAGGTCTCGATCGAGCTGACCACGGGCATGCTCGCGATCCTGTTCGGTTTCCCCTGGGAAGACCGCCGCCTGCTGACCTTTTGGTCCGATTGGGCGGGCGATACCGAGCTCGCCACCGTGCGCGATCTCGACGAGATGCGCTGGGGCTTCCTCAGCGAGATGGCGGCCTATTTCCAGTCGCTGTGGATCGAGCGCACGCATGACAAGGAACCGGGCGACGATCTCATCTCGATGATGATCCATTCCGAAGCGATGAACCAGATGAGCCCGCAGGAATTCATGGGCAATCTGATCCTGCTGATCGTGGGCGGCAACGACACCACGCGCAATTCGATGAGCGGCTTCGTCTACCAGCTCGACAAGAACC
This sequence comes from Qipengyuania citrea, assembly GCF_024171405.1. Classification (GTDB taxonomy): domain Bacteria; phylum Pseudomonadota; class Alphaproteobacteria; order Sphingomonadales; family Sphingomonadaceae; genus Qipengyuania; species Qipengyuania profunda. The sequence goes on along the minus strand of NZ_JALJZT010000002.1, from coordinate 2,070,712 downwards.
CCGAGCAGCGCAAGCTGTTCGAACAGAACCCCGACGTGATTCCCAATGCGGTGCAGGAAATGCTCCGCATGCAGACCCCGCTCGCGCATATGCGGCGGACCTGCACCGAGGATACCGAAGTGTTCGGCCAGACGATCAAGAAGGGCGACAAGGTCGTGCTCTGGTATCTCTCGGCCAATCGCGACGAGGAGGTGTTCGAGAATCCCGACAAACTCGACCTGACGCGCGAGAATGCCCGCCGCCACATCGCATTCGGTTATGGCATCCACCGCTGCGTCGGCGCGCGCCTGGCCGAGCTCCAGCTGCGGATCCTGCTCGAGGAAATGCACAAGCGCCGCATCCGGGTGCATGTCGCGGGCGATATCGAGCGCGTGCGGGCGAATTTCGTGCACGGTTTCCGCAAGCTCGAGGTCGAGGTCACCCAGTTCTGACGGCGGGCGGTAACCCGCCGCGCGGTTCAAGCGTAGGTTCAGGCGTGGGGGGCTATTCCTCCACGCCATGAGACCGCACCCGATGACAGACCTGTCCCTCGATCGCCGCCGCCTGCTTGGCTGGATCGGCGTTTCTGCCAGCTTTGCGGCGTTGGCCGCGTGCGGCTCGGGCGCCGCAGAGGCGAAGGAATTTCGGGTAAAATATACGGCCGCCGAATGGCGCCAGCGGCTGAGCAAACAGGAATTCGCGATCCTGCGCGAGGCGGGGACCGAACGGCCCTATTCCTCGCCGCTCAATGACGAACAGCGCGCGGGCACCTTCACCTGCGCGGGCTGCGGCAATACGCTTTACAGCTCCAGGGCCAAATACGATTCGAAGACCGGCTGGCCCAGCTTCTGGCAGGCCATCGACAAGGGCGCGGTCGGCACCGCTACCGATTACAAGATCGGCTATCCGCGGACCGAAGTGCACTGCGCCGATTGCGGCGGGCATCTGGGCCATATCTTCAACGATGGCCCCAAGCCGACCGGCAAGCGCCATTGCATCAACGGCGCCGCGCTGGATTTCGTCGCCAGCTAGATCAGTGCAAGGCTACGCGTGAAACCGGCACGCCGGATCCCGCTGCGCATTACCTCTGGTCCTGCAGCAGCGCGGGGCATTGCACCTTGGCGGCCAGCTTGGCGAAATCGGCCAGCGTAAAGGTATCTTCGAACACCAGCCCGTAATTGGCATCCTTGCGCCAGCGCACCGTGCAGCGGATGTCGGGCAATTGGTCGCAGGAAATCGTCACGCGCTGGTCGATCGAGAAGACGTGGTCGCATTCGATCCGCGCGCCCTGCTGCGAGACATTGAGCGTGACCGCCTTGCCCCGGCCCGTCAGCGCGGACACCACCAGCGGAAGCATGATGTTGAGACGCAGCTGGCGCTTGGGGTAACCCCAGTCTTCCTGGATCAGCTGTTCGACCGCGATCGGGGTGACGAAACGATAGCTCGCCTCGAAGCCCTCGGAGCGGACCAGTTCCAGCTCGTAGGTCTCGCCGTTCTGCAATTCGAGCGCGATCGCCGCATCGGTGGGCAAGCGATGGAAGGTGCGCACGGACACGCCGGTCGCCGAGACATCGCGGATAACGCAGACGAACTCGCCCTGCCCGCACACCAGTTTCGCCGCGCGGATAAGCGAGATGAAGCGCGGCGCAGCGCGCTGTTCGGGTCCGGTCGAGGAAGCGTTATCGTCCATGTAGAGTTCGGTGGTAAATTCCATCGCCCCTAAATTCTCCAGGTACCCGCAGCTACGGCTTGTCTGCCACGGTTCCCTGGCCCAGCGATCCTTTGAAGGCCCCTAATATAACGCTAGGGGTTAACGCGGAGATAAACCCCTTGCGAATTATTCGCGGTAGGGCGCGCTTGGTTCATCGAAGGGATGCGACAGCGTTGGTGCGGGTGGTGGGACTCGAACCCACACGTCCAAAGGACAGGGGATTTTAAGTCCCCGGCGTCTACCATTCCGCCACACCCGCCTGCGGCAAGCAGCCCTAATCGCTGCCCGGCGGGCGGGCAATCGTCGATCTTGAGCTGTAGGGAAACGTCAGTCGTCGTTGAGACGGCGACGCATATCCTTGCCGGGCTTGAAATAGGGCACGCGCTTGGCGGGCACATCGACCGTTTCGCCGGTGCGCGGGTTGCGACCCTTGCGCGCTTCGCGCTCGCGCGTGGAAAAGGCGCCGAACCCGCGCAGTTCGACGCGTCCGCCTTCGCTCAGGCGCTGGGCAATTTCTTCGAAGAAGACGTCCACGACCTGTTCGACCTCTTCGGCCCGCAGCTCGGGATTATCCTGGGCAAGGGCAGCAAGAAGTTCGGATCGGATCATTTGGCGTCTCCTGGCCCACTCGGCCACAAATGGGTTATTACCACGCGCCCCACCGAAATCATGCTTTCTCGCCCGATTCCAATCCGCTGGTTGTGGCAGAAGCCGCGGTTCCCCGCAAGTTCACAGCTGTAAATTTCAGCCCGGCCCTCAGGCTTCGGCAAGCAGTTCGCTGGCCGAGACGCCGAGGCGGTCCATCCGCGCCCTGATCTCGGGCCATTCCTCGCGCAGGAAAGCGTCGCGTTCCGACCGGCGCAGGCGCTCGGCCGCGCCGTCGACGACATACATGCCGACCCCGCGCTGGACTTCGACCAGGCCGTCGTTCTGGAACTGCTGGTAGGCCTTGGCGACGGTTAACGGATTGGCGCCCTGCTCGGCAGCCAGCGCGCGGACCGAGGGCAGCATATCGCCTTCGGCATAGCGTCCGTCGATAATCGCCGCTGCGATCATGTCACGCAGCTTGAGATAGACCGGCTTGGACTGGTTGCGCATCACGTGTTCCCCGAAGCTGACTGCATCAGTGCCATAATACACCGGAGCGCGCAAGGTTCCCGGCCAAACCGCCATTCGCGCACCAGCCGGTCACGAGTGTAACTAATGCTTCACATGAGCGCGCAAGCCGTTAGGGTGCCCGCTTCTTCGGGGAGGAAGCCCTGTGTGCGGCTTCCTGAACACTACAAGAGGTTTGCCACGCATGGCCACAACACAACCGGTTGACGGGGATTCGGCAGGAACATTCCTGGGCCACCCCAAGGGACTGTTCGTCCTGTTCTTCGCCGAGATGTGGGAGCGTTTTTCCTATTACGGGATGCGCGCCCTGCTGATCTTCTACCTGACCAAGCACTGGCTGTTTTCGGACAGCGATGCGGGCATCATCTACGGCGCCTATACCGCCTTGGTGTACATCACCCCGGTGGTCGGCGGCTATCTCGCCGACAAGTATCTGGGGCAGAGGAAGGCGGTGCTGTTCGGTGCGGTCCTGCTGACGCTGGGCCATTTCTTCATGGCCTTCGAAGGCGATCCCGCCGCGGGGACGGAGAACAATCCGATCGTCTACGTTTTCTGGCTGGCACTGGCGCTGATCATCGTCGGCTCGGGCTTCCTCAAGGCGAATATCTCGGTGATTGTCGGCCAGCTCTATCCGCGCACCGATACACGCCGCGATGCTGCCTACACCATCTTCTACATGGGCATTAACCTCGGCGCCGCGATCGGTTCGCTGCTGTGCGGCTATATCGGCGAAACCTATGGCTGGGCCTATGGCTTCGGTCTTGCCGGGATCGGCATGCTGGCGGGTTTGGTCGTGTTCGTCTGGGGCAAGCCGCTGCTGCTCGGCCGCGGCGAACCGCCCAAGCAGCTTGCCAAGAAGACCGAATGGTCGATGTACGGCGTGGGCATCGCGCTGGTCGGCATCTGCTGGCTTGCGATCCAGTATCAGGACATGGTCGGCTACGTGCTCGGTCTCTTCGGTGGGTCGCTGGTGCTTTACGTGCTGTTCACTGCGGTGGTGAAGCTGCCCAGCGAAGAACGCGACCGCATTTTCGCAGCGATGTTCCTGATCCTGACCTCGATCGTCTTCTGGGCGCTGTTCGAACAGGCGGGCTCGAGCCTCAACCTGTTCACCGATCGCCATGTCGATCGCGGCGGCGTGCCCGCGTCGACCTTCCAGTCGATCAATGCGATCTACATCATCCTGCTCGCACCGGTGTTTGCGGTTACCTGGCAAACGCTTGGCCGCAAGGGGATGGAACCCAGCGCCCCGCTCAAGTTCGGCCTGGGTGTCGTCCAGGTCGGCCTCGGCTTCCTCGTCCTCGTATGGGGCGCGCAGTCGGTCGGCATGGACGCAGCCGTGCCCGTGCTGTTCATCTTCCTGATCTACCTGCTGCACACCACCGGCGAGCTGTGCCTGTCACCGGTCGGCCTGTCGGCCATGAACCGTCTGGCGCCGTCACATATGGCGTCGCTGATCATGGGCACCTGGTTCTTCGCTTCGGCCACCGGAAACTTCGCCGCCGGCCTGATCGCCTCGGCGACCGGTGCCGAAGGCGTGGGCGAGGAAGCGGGCAAGCAGGTCGTGCTCGACGTCTATTCGACCGTGGGCTGGTATGCGATCGCGATCGGTGTCGGCGTGATGGTCATCAGCCCTCTGATCAAGAAGCTCATGCATCTCGATACGCTTCAGGACGACGATGTCGGCGACGACCTGCTCGGCCAGAGCGAGGGTCCGGGCGAACCGCAAGGCGCCGGTGTCCATCCGGAAACACGCCCATTGGGCTGATCCGCTATCCGGTGCCAATCTGCGAACTGCTTGATAGCGCCGACAAAACGCAATTGACCACGCGGGCCGGGGCAGCAATGCTCCGGCCCGACTGCATTGGGGGTTCCATGAAGAAATATACCTTGCTCGCCTGCGCGGCCGCATTCGCGGTTGCCGGATGTTCCACCACCGGAGGCGACGGCGTGGCCTCGGCTTCTGCCAAGGATTGGACCGCGCCGGTTGGCAAGGATGGCAATGCCCCCTTCCCCTCGACCTACAGCCCCTATCCCGGCCGTCCGACGGCGCTGATCGGCGCGACCGTGTACGACGGCCGCGGCGGCCGGATCGACAACGGCACCGTCCTGTTCCGCGACGGCAAGGTCGTTGCCATTGGCGATGCCGCGCTCGCCACCGATGGCTACGACCGGATCGATGGCAGCGGCAAGTTCGTCACTCCGGGGGTGATCGACATCCATTCGCACCTGGGCGATTATCCCACCCCAAGCGTGCAGGCGCATTCCGACGGCAATGAAGCTACCAGCCCGATGACGCCCGAAGTCTGGGCCGAACATTCGGTCTGGCCGCAGGACCCGGGCTTTACCCGCGCGCTGGCCAATGGCGGCGTCACCAGCCTGCAGATCCTGCCGGGTTCGGCGAACCTGACCGGCGGCCGCTCGGTCACGCTGAAGAACGTTTCCGCGCGGACCGTGCAGGGGATGAAGTTCCCCGGCGCGCCCTATGGCATGAAGATGGCCTGCGGCGAGAACCCCAAACGCGTCTATGGCGGTAAGGGCCGTACGCCCTCGACCCGCATGGGCAATTTCGCGGTCAACCGGCAGATGTGGCTCGACGCGGAGGCCTATGACGGCAAGAAGCGCGATCTGGGCAAGGAAACGCTCAAGGGCGTGCTCGACGGCGAGATCCTCGTCCACAACCACTGCTACCGCGCGGACGAAATGGCGCTGGTGATGGATATGGCCAAGGAGATGGGCTACAAGGTCACCGCCTTCCATCACGCGGTCGAAGCCTACAAGATCGGCGACCTGCTGCGCGAAAACGACGTCTGCAGCGCGATCTGGGCGGACTGGTACGGCTTCAAGATGGAAGCCTATGACGGTATCCTCGAAAACGCGGCGCTGCTGCGCCAGGCGGATGCCTGCGTGGTGATCCATTCCGATGACGAGAACGGCATCCAGCGGCTCAACCAGGAAGCGGCCAAGGCGCAGGCCGCCGGGCTGCGGCTGGGGATCGACATTCCCGATGCCGAAGTGGTCGGCTGGTTCACCTACAACGCCGCCAAGGCCATGGGCATCGCCGATATGACCGGCAGCCTCGAAACCGGCAAGATGGCCGACGTCGTCCTGTGGAACGGGGATCCGCTGTCGGTCTATTCGCGCCCCGAAAAGGTCTGGGTCGACGGCGCGCTGATGTTCGACGCAATGGACCGCAAGCGGCGTCCGGTGAGCGATTTCGAGCTCGGCCAGCCCGGTGAAGGAGACGTGAAATGAAGGCTCTTGCAACGCTTCTCGCCTCCGCCGCCATCGCCGTCGCCGCACCTGCCGCCGCGCAGAGCTTCGTCGTGACCAACGCCACCGTCGCCTCGGGCGATGGCAGCGAACCAATCGAGGGCGGCTATGTCGTGGTCGAGAACGGCAAGGTCTCCGCGCTCGGCAGCGGTACGCCCGCCAGCAACCTGCCCGCGATCGACGCGAACGGTGCCTGGGTTACCCCGGGCATTTTCGCGACCCTCACCAGCCTCGGCCTGTGGGACGTCGGTGCGGTGAGCGAATCGAACGATACGCGCGCCGGCGGGGCGCCGTTCAGCGCCGCGCTCGACGTGGCTCCGGTGATCAACCCTTCCTCGCAGCACATCCTCGTGCACCGCGCCTCGGGCATCACCCGCGCCGCCACGGTCACGCTGCCCTCGAGCTCGATCTTCGGCGGGCAGGGCGCGGTGATCGATCTGGGGGCCGATCCCGACGCGGTCACGCAGGCGCGTGCATTCCAGGTCGTCGCGCTCGGCGAATATGGCGGGCGGATCGCGGGCGGCAGCCGCGTCGCCACGCATACGCTGCTGCGCGCCGCACTGCGCGAGGCGAGCGCCAACCGCACGGCCACCAGCGCCGACATCCGCAGCGACGAGGTCCTGCTCACCCGGTTCGACGCGGCGGCACTGGCCCCGGTCGTCCGCGGCGAACAGCCGCTTTACGTCTATGTGGAGCGCGCTTCCGACATCCGCAGCACACTGGCGCTTAAAAGTGAATTCCCGCGGCTCGACCTCGTGCTCGTTGGCGCCAGCGAAGGCTGGCTCGTCGCCCGCGAGATCGCTGCAGCCGGCGTGCCTGTCATCGCCGACGGACTCGACGATCTGCCTGCCAATTTCGAGGAGCTGGCGGCAACGCAGAGCAATGTCGGGCGGATGGTGAAAGCCGGGGTCAAGGTCGCGCTTAATGCCGCGGCGATGGAGAACCCGCGCAACCTCAACCAGTATGCAGGCAATCTCGTGGCGCTCACCCGCATGCCCGGGGCCGACGGTTTGAGCTGGGGTCAGGCTTTTGCGGCGATCACTTCGGTGCCCGCCAGCATCAGCGGCATGGGCGGCAAGGCCGGGGTGCTCGCCCCGGGTGCGATGGGCGATCTGGTGATCTGGGACGGCGATCCGCTCCAAGTGGGATCGATGCCGGTGAAGGTGTTCATCGACGGCGTGGAGCAGCCGCTGGACAACCACCAGAGCCGTCTCAAGGAGCGTTATCGCGATCTCGACGAGAGCGATCTGCCCAAGGGCTACGACTGGTAGGCCGGTGAAGGAAATGCGCACCACCCTGCTGGCGCTGGGCGCGGCCGCGGCCGCAGTCGGATTCCGTGCCCTGTCGGCGCAGGATACGCCGCCCGACCGCTCGCAGGACATCGCCTGGATGAATGCGCAACAGGCCTATCTTGCGGGACTGTCGCATGAGGACGGCTGGCGCGCGATGCCCGGCGGGCTCAAGTGGCGCTATGTCGATTATGCGGGCAGCAGCGAAAAGCCGCGCGTAGAGGATACGGTGACCGTGCATTACGCGGGCACCTTCCTCGATGGCGAGACCTTCGACAGCAGCTTCGACCGCGGCGAACCGGCGACTTTCCCATTGGGCCGGCTGATCAAGGCGTGGCAGATGGCGATCCCCGAAATGGGCGTGGGCGATACGATCGAGATCGCCGCCCCCGCCGACCTCGCCTATGGGCCAGGCGGCAAGGGGCCGATCCCCGGCGGGGCGACGCTGCTGTTCACCGTCAAGCTGCTCGGGATCGAACCCGCCGCATAATCCAGCCACCGCGAATGCCGCTTGCTTCGCGCACTGCCTCTGCTATCTATGTTGACGCTGTAAACATGGGAGTCGGTCATGGATCAGGCCTTGGTTTCGCTGCTCGCCGCTTCACTCGCCTTTGTCGGAATGCATTTTGCGCTGTCGCACCCGCTACGCGCACCGCTGGTCGGCGCGCTGGGCGAGAATGGCTTTCGCGCGCTCTATTCGCTGGTCGCGCTGGCGACATTCGTCTGGGCGGCGATGGCGTTTCGTGCGGTCGGACCGGGAGGGGTACCCCTTTGGAATGGATCGGGTGACGTCCTATGGGCGATTGCCACGGTGATCATGTTGATTGCTACGGTGCTGCTGGCGGGGTCGTTCCAGCGCAATCCCGCGCTGCCCGATCCGCGCGCGGCGGCGCATGCCGCGCAAGATCCCCACGGCGTCTTCCATGTCACGCGGCATCCGATGATGTGGTCGATCGCGCTGTGGGCCGCGACGCATATCCTGCTCAGCCCGACGCCGCGCCAGATCATCCTCGCGGGCGCGATCGGTCTGCTGGCGCTGCTCGGGGCGCATTTGCAGGACCGCAAAAAGGAAAGCCAAATGGGCGAAGCGTGGGCCGGATGGGAAGAACGGACCAGCTACTGGCCGCGCTTCGGCGGGCTGGCGAGGGCGGGCGCTATCGCCTGGATCGGCGGGCTGATCATCTGGCTCGCCGCGACCTATGGCCACATCCACGCCAACGGTATTCCCGCCGGAATATGGCGCTGGCTCTGACCGGCGGCTATTCGTAGAGGCACCGCCGCTCGTCCTGGCAGGCGCGCATGTCCTCCCGCGACTGGCGGTCGATGGCGACGAACCCATCCCATTCGCGCCCGTTCATCCGGCTGATTTCGGCAGTGACGTAGTCATATCGCTCCACCGCCTCATCCGAGGTACGCAGCCTCAAGGCGGCTTCGGCAGTGTCGAGATTGACCTGATAGGTGGCCTTTGCGCCATAGACGGGGGCGACATATTCACGGCGGAACGCGGCCAGCGCATCGCCGCACTCACGCGCCGCCGCCGACGATATTTCAGGGCGCGAACGCTGGCGCAGCGGGTCGAGGCAGGTTGGATATGGCTGGCGGCCCGCGCAGGTGAAGGCAGGGGGCTCACCCAGTTGCTCGTCTGCCCAGCTGGTCAGCGACTGGGGGACCGAGACAGTACACGCCTCAGCCAGCGGACCGGGATCGGGGGGCGTAGGTGTTTCTGTCGGCGTGGGGCGGGGCGTCGGCGTGGGTGTGCCGGTTGGCAGGAACGGTGACGGCGTCGAACTGGGTGACACGGTCGGGCTTGGTTCGGGTGGAGGCGGCGTATCGCGTCCGCTGCCGAACTCCAGGGTCGCAAAACCGACCACGCCGCCGACCAGCGGGAAGACGACCGAGCGTTTGAGCCATTTGCCCGTTTCCTCGTCGCGTGGGTGCCACCAGCCGACCAGCGCGGCGAACCCGAGCAGGACGACGCCGACGAACAGGCCGACGCAGGTCCAGACGATGACTTCGAGCACTCCTACGGGCATGCTATCCCCCTCGCGGGCAAAGTCTCTCCGATTTTACCGCAACTGGCAAGCCGCAGGCGGGCGCTACGCCGCGTCAGTCGCCCGTGAATTTGGCGGCGCGCTTCTCGATCAGCGCATCCACCCCTTCCATGTGGTCCTGGGTCAGATGCATTAGCGCCTGCGTATTGGCCGCCATTTCGAGCGCGGTGTCATAGGTCACCGAACGCCCCTGTCGCATCAGGTTCTTGGCATGTCGCAGCGCATGCGGGGGCATCGCGGCCACCCTGGCCGCGAGCGCGTGCGCCTCGTCCATCAGCGCCTCGCCTTCGACCACGCGGCTGACGAGGCCCCAGTCGCGCGCGGTGGCCGCGTCGATCACATCGCCGGTGTAGAAGAGTTCGGAAGCGCGCGCCTCGCCGATAATGCGCGGCAGGATCCAGGTCCCGCCATCGCCGGGAATGATCCCGAGCTTGAGGAAAGTGACGCCGAATTTCGCGCGGTCGCTCGCGATACGCATATCGGCGAGGCAGGCGAGGTCGCAGCCAAGCCCGATCGCCGGCCCGTTGACCGCCGCGATCAGCGGCACGCGCAGGCCGTAGAGCGCGCGCAGCACCTTGTGGATGTTGTTGCGATAGCCGTCGGATATCTCGGGCGCGGTCCCGCCGAAGGTCCCGGTCCGCTCCTTCATCGCCTTGATATCGCCGCCCGCGCTGAACGCGCGCCCCGCGCCCGTCAGGATCACGCAGCGCACCTCCATATCCGCATTGATCGCATCGCAGGCGGCGGCGAAGGCATCCCCGTCACCCGTGGCCCCAAGCGGGTTCATCGTGTCGGGACGATTGAGCGTAAGCGTGGTGACGTGATTCGACGTGTCGGTAGTCAGCAGGGTCATGCAGCCTCTCTTTCACCGACCGTCCTGCCACTCCCGGCGGCGCTGCGAAAGAGTTAGCACCTAGCTGGCATCGTATGATGCCCGCGATTTTTTAGCTTCCCGGCAGGGGAAGGATCAGGCTGGGGGAAGAGGCCGCCCCAAATCGCCGGTCAGGCGCGCGCTTCTTCCACTCCGGTGCTGTTGTGGCGCAATGCTGCGAGCACCGTGTCGACGATCTGCGGGGCGTTGAGGCCCGCTTCGTCATATTGCTTCGCCGGGTCGTTCTGGTCCTGGAACGTGTCGGGCAGACGCATGGTGCGCACCTTGAGCCCGGCATCGGTCAGGCCCGTGTCGCTGGCGAAGGTCAGCACATGCGCGCCAAGGCCGCCCACGGCGCCTTCCTCGACCGTGACCACCACTTCGTGACTGCGCATCAGCTTCTCGATCAAGCCCGTGTCGAGCGGTTTGGCGAACCGCATATCGGCGACGGTCGTCGACAGGCCCTTGGCCTCGAGCTGGTCGGCGGCTTTCTTGGCCTCCTCCAGCCGCGCGCCGAGCGACAGGATCGCCACCTTGGTGCCGTCGCGCACGATGCGGCCCTTGCCAATGGCAAGCTTTTCCAGCTTCTCGGGAATCTCCACGCCCGTCCCCGCACCGCGCGGATAGCGGAAGGCGATCGGCCCGGCGTCATATTCGGCTGCGGTATAGGTCATCGCGGCCAGTTCGGCCTCGTCGGCGGCGGCCATGACGACGAAATTGGGCAGCGTCGCGAGATAGGTGATGTCGAAGCTGCCGGCATGCGTGCAGCCATCCGCGCCGACCAGACCGGCGCGGTCGATCGCAAAGCGCACGGGCAGGTTCTGGATCGCCACATCGTGCACCACCTGGTCGTAGGCGCGCTGGAGGAAAGTCGAGTAGATCGCGGCGAAGGGGCGCATGCCCTCGGCAGCGAGGCCTGCGGCAAAGGTCACGCCGTGCTGTTCGGCAATGCCGACGTCGAAGGCCCTGCCAGGATGCGCCTGCGCGAATTTGTCGACGCCGGTGCCGCTGGGCATGGCAGCGGTGATCGCACAGATGCGCGGGTCGTTATCGGCGAGCTTCGCCAGCGTTTCGCCAAAGACGTTCTGATAGGCGGGCGGGCCGCCCTTAGATTTCTTCTGTTCACCGGTGACGACGTCGAACTTGGCGACCCCGTGATATTTGTCGGCGCTGTTTTCGGCCGGGGCATAGCCCTTGCCTTTCTGCGTCACGACATGGATCAGCACCGGGCCCTGTTCGCTGTCGCGGACGTTTTCGAGCACCGGGATGAGGTGATCGAGATTGTGCCCGTCGATCGGGCCGACGTAATAGAAGCCGAGTTCCTCGAACAGCGTGCCGCCGGTCGCCATGCCGCGGGCGTATTCTTCGGCTTTTTCCAGCCCGCCCCACACGCGGCGGCCGAGTTTCTTGGCGAGTTTCGACGCCATCGAACGCAGGCCGAGATATTCGCTGCTCGACACCATCCGCGCGAGATAGGCGGACAGGCCGCCCACCGGCGGCGCGATCGACATGTCGTTGTCATTGAGGATGACGACCAGCCGGTTGCCCGCCTGTTCGGCATTGTTCATCGCTTCATAGGCCATGCCCGCGCTCATCGCGCCATCGCCGATCACCGCGATCCCGCGACCGGCCCGGTCCTGCATCTTGTTGGCCATGGCGAAGCCCAGCGCCGCGCTGATCGAGGTCGAGCTATGCGCCGCGCCGAAGGGATCGTATTCGCTTTCGCTGCGCTTGGTGAACCCGCTCAGCCCACCGCCCTGGCGCAGCGTGCGGATGCGATCGCGGCGCCCGGTCAGGATCTTGTGCGGATAGCATTGGTGGCCGACGTCCCACACCAGCTTGTCCTGCGGCGTGTCGAACACATAATGGATCGCGGTGGTCAGCTCGACCACGCCCAGTCCCGAGCCCAGATGGCCCCCGGTGGTGCCGACGGCATCGATCATTTCGGCGCGCAATTCGTCGGACAGCTGGCGGAGCTGGTCCTTGCCCAGCTTGCGCAGATCGTCGGGTGTATTGACCGTATCGAGGAGGGGGGTCTTGGGGCGACTTGTCATGCGACAAGCTCTACACTCGCGAAACGCAACTGTCGATGAACGCTTTATCGCCGCAAATGAACGGTTTGGCGGCGCGCCTCAGCGGGCGCAATCGTCGCATAGCCCGCGCAGTTCGACCACCGGGCGGACATCGGTGAAGCCCGCGTCCTGCCCCGCTACGCGCAGCGCGCCGGTGACGCGGTCGTCGTCGATATGCGTGGCCTTGCCGCAATCGTCGCAGATCAGGAAGATACAGTCGTGGCGGCACCCCGGATGGGTATTGACCAGATAGGCATTGGCGCTCTCGATCCGGTTGGCAAGATTGGTCCGCACGAACAGGTCGAGGATCCGGTAGACGCTGTTGGGGGCCACCCGCTTGCCGCGGCTTTGCGAGAGATTGTCGGCAATGTCATAGGCGCTGGCCGGCTTGTCGTGGCGGGCAAGCTCCTCGAACACCGACTGACGCATGCCGGTCCATTGCTCGCCATTGTCGGTCAGCGTGTGACGGGCCGCCTCGATGAGGTCGTCGCCTTCGTGTTCGGTGTGTGCATGCGCAGGTCTGGCCATGCGCGAAGAAGTAGGCGCGCCAAGCGCCTATCGCAAGTTAGTCGCGCCGGAAGCTCGCCGAGTAGACACCCGGATACATCGCCTTGAGCGCCTTCACCTTGGGCGCATCCCAGCGCACGATATAGCTGTGGCGCGGGTTCTTGAGCATGAAGTCCTGGTGGTAGCTTTCGGCCGGATAGAAGGCCTGCGCGCGTTCGATCTGCGTGATGATCGGGCGGTTCCACAGCTTTGCGGCGGTCAGTTGCGCGATATAGGCCTTGGCGACGGTATTCTGTTCGGCGGACATGGGCACGATGGCCCCGCGATAGTGTGCGCCGCGGTCCGGGCCCTGCCGGTTCAGCTGCGTCGGATCGGCGACCACCGAGAAATAGATCCGCAGGAGCTGGTCATAGCGGATGACCTTGGGATCATAGGTGACCTTCACGGCCTCGGCGTGATCGGTGATGCCGCTGGAGACGAGCTTGTAGCTCGCCTGCCGCTCGGTCCCGCCATGATAGCCGGAAACCGCGCTGGTCACTCCCTTCAAATGGCTGAAAACGCCCTCGACACCCCAGAAGCAGCCGCCTGCGAAGATCGCGGTCTTGAGCCCCGGTCCTTCCTTGGCAACGCGCTGTGCTTTGGGCGCCGCGACCGCCTGTTCCGCCGCCAGTGCCGGTTGCTGACAGGCAGAAGCCCCCAGCGCCAGCGTGGCGGCAGCGAGGGCGGCGCGCAGGTTCATTACAGGATCGAAGCGACCAACTGCGGCACGGCGGCGAGCCATTCGCTGCCATTGGTCAGTAGAACAGCAACGGCGCCGACACCGAAACCGATGCCGAAATTGCGATAGAGGTCGGGAGTGAACAGGCTCATAGGGGCTTCTTTCGTATGTCTCGCCCAGATGGTTACACCCGCACCTCTTGCAACCGGCTTAATACGCCCGTCGTCGGATGTTCAGCTTCGCTCGTCGAACGCTGACCAAGAAGCGGCCCGGCCTCAGTGCCGGAAGTGGCGCATCCCGGTGAAGACCATTGCAAGGCCCCGTTCGTTGGCCGCGGCGATCACCTCGTCATCGCGGATCGATCCGCCCGGCTGGATGATCGCGCTCGCGCCCGCTTCGGCGGCGGCCAGCAGGCCATCGGCAAAGGGGAAGAAGGCGTCGGAGGCGACCGCGCTACCGACAGTGCGACTCTGCTCCCAGCCGTAGCTCTCAGCCGCTTCGGCTGCCTTCATCGCGGCAATGCGCGAGGAATCGCGGCGGTTCATCTGGCCCGCCCCGATACCCGCGGTTGCGCCATCCTTGGCATAAACGATGGCGTTCGACTTGACGTGCCGCGCGACAGTCCAGGCGAACAGGCAATCCCGCAATTCCTGTTCGGTGGGCTCGCGCCGGGTGACCACCTTGAGATCGGCTTCGGTAATTGTGCCATTGTCGCGCGTCTGGACCAGCAGGCCGCCGGTGATCGGCTTGACTGCCAGCCCGCCGCGGCGGGGATCGGGCAGGTCGCCGGTAACCAGCAGGCGCAGGTTCTTCTTCTTGGCAAACGCCTCGCGCGCGGCGTCGCTGACCGCAGGGGCAATCACGACTTCGGTGAAGATTTCGCAGATCGCCGCTGCGGTTGCCCCGTCGAGTTCGGTGTTCACCGCGACAATGCCGCCAAAGGCCGACACGCTGTCGCAGGCGAGCGCGTCGTTCCACGCCTCTAGCAATGTCGCGGCCTGCGCGACACCGCAGGGGTTGGCATGCTTGACGATAACCACCGCAGGTTCGCCGCCGGCGAATTCGGCGCACAGTTCCAGCGCGGCATCGGCATCGTTGTAATTGTTGTAGCTCAGCGCCTTGCCCTGCAGCTGCTCGGCCTGGGCGATGCCCCGGGCATGCGGACCGACCGGCGTGTAGAGCGCCGCCTGCTGGTGCGGGTTCTCGCCATAGCGCAGCTCGACGGGGGCCTTGCCGTTGATTGCGAGGAAGTCGGGAAAGAGCTGCCGCTGGTCGGCAAAGGCGAACCACTGGCTGATCATCGAATCATAGGCGGCGGTGGCCGCGAATGCCTTGGCCGCGCATTTGCGGCGGAAGTCGAGCGAGGTTGCGCCCGATGCTTCGAGTTCGCCCAGCAGCGCAGGGTAATCCGCCGGGTCGGTGACAATGGTGACGAACTGGTGGTTCTTGGCTGCGCTGCGGACCATGCTGGGCCCGCCGATATCGATATTCTCGATGACCTCGTCGCGCTCGGCACCCTTCGCCACGGTCGCTTCGAAAGGATAGAGATTGACAACCACGAGGTCGATCGCGCCGATCGCATGGGCTTCCATCGCCGCCGCGTGTTCGGGATTGTCGCGCACGGCGAGCAGGCCGCCATGGACCATCGGGTGGAGCGTCTTGACCCGCCCGTCCATCATTTCGGGAAAGCCGGTGAGATCGGACACGTCGCGCACGTCGAGGCCCGCTTCGCGCAGCGCCTTGGCGGTGCCGCCGGTCGACACCAGCTCCACCCCGCGTCCGGCCAGCGCCGTGCCCAGTTCCACCAAGCCGCTCTTGTCGGACACCGAAAGCAGTGCCCGCTTGATCGCCACGTCAGTCACGTAAAATCACCCCATGCGTTTGAGCAGCCAGGGGAAGCGTCCCCCGCTGCGCGATGTCAGTCCTTCGACGACAAGCTGCTTGGTGGCGCGCGGGCGGCCCTGCCCGTCGACCCAGAGGCTGTCCTCGATCGCGATATGCGCCTCGCCGCTATCGCCTCCGAGGCGGAATTGCCAGTAGCTACCGTCGGGCAGCGCAAGCCCCGCACCGCGGCGGTCGTCCGCCAGCCCGGCCTCGATGCCGTGGCCGAGATGGAAACGGATCGCGAAGCTGATCTTGCCGCGCTTGCCCTGCCGCCCGGAGGGTTCGAGCACGTCTTCACCCGACAGCCCGCTACCATCGGCGCCCAGCAGCAGCGTCCGCCGGTGGATCAGGCCATAACGCGCCGCATAACCATTGTGCGAAGCCTCCAGCCGCGCGGCATCGCGCCCCTTCTGCTTGACCGCGGTGCGCGCAATATCGACTTCCTCGACACCCTTGCCGATCTGCCCCTTGATCAGGACAGCGGTCGAATTGGCGTCGTCGAGCACCAGCGTCGAATGCGCCGCGCTGCCGCGCAGTCCCTGCTCGATCCGCACGGGCACCAGCCCGCCCGCCAGTTCCGCACCGCCGCAATTGACGATGATGCGCTGGTCGCCATGCGACAGTTCGAAGGCCAGCGTGGAGGCGCAGCCATAGCGCGCGTGGCGGGCGCGTGGCGGCGGCGCGGCGTCGAGCACCAGCGTGGCCTTGCCCGCATCGACGCGCTGGTAGCCCCAGTGGCGGCTTTCCTTGCCCGGACGCGCGCGAATCCCGCTCGCCGTTATCAATGCATCGACCCGGGCGGCGGAGGTCGCACCCGCCCCCTGCCAGCTGCCCAGACCCCGGTCGCCCATCCTCAGCGTCAGCAATGGCGGGACAAGCAGACCGAGCATGGTTTCCAGCGCGGGCGGCGGTTCGCGGTTTACCGCGGCGTAGCAGGCGCGCAGATCGATCAGCAGCGCGATCGCCTCGGCCTGCGCCAGCGGACTGCGCGAGAGCACACCGCCATCTTCGGCGACCAATTCGCCCAGGGCGCGCAGCAGCCCCGCTTCGCCGAACAGGCGGCGCGGGCGGCCATCGGGTAGCAGCAGTCCGGCCGCAACCAGCGCGCACCAGCCGGCGACTTGGCCCAGGCGGTCCTCGGCCCCGGCCACGTGCCGGTCGAGAAAGCGCGCCGTCGCTTCCATCGCCCCGAGCGCGCGGGCGCGCAGCCGTGCATCGCCGCCGAGCAGCAAGGGCGCATGAACCAGCCATGCAAGCAGCCGCAGCCCGGCATGTTCGACCGTCCAGGCGGGGCCCTTGGCGGGGACTGGATTGGCCTTGAGCCAGCGTGCGAGCAGTTTCTCGCCGATCGCAGCGCATTCCTCGCGCGGGGCACAGGCGCCCAGATCGCGCAGCCAGCCAAAGCCCTGCACCGCGCGTTGGACGGGCGGGGTCAGCGGCGCATTACTGGCGAAATCGAGCTTGTCGACCGGCACCTTGAGCCCGTGGACGAGGAACTGGCCGGCGCGCAAAGCCATGCCCGCGGCGCGTTCGCCCTGCAGCGGGCTGACCACGGTGGCGAGCAAGCGCGGCGCGGCAGGCTTGCGCAGCGGTGCCGCAAGCACCGAATTGGGCACGCCGAGCCGATAGGCCCAGCGCACGAGGCTATCGACGGGGCCCGCGCGCGGCGGCTGGAAATCGGTGAGTACCAGCGCACGCGCCGGTTCGAGCGGAACCGCGTCGGGCCTGGCGGGCGGGCCGCGGTCGACCAGCGGTTCGGCCTTGCCGGTGAGGGGCAGCGCAGGTGCTGCACTGTCGTCGGGGGCGCCGCGATCCTCGCGCAGAAGAGTGCGCGCGCCGTGGTTCACGCCTGCCCCTTCAGCGCCGCGATATTGGCCGCATACTTCCCGGGCCCGCCCTTGAAGGTGGCCGAACCCGCGACCAGCACATCGGCGCCCGCATCGATGCACAGCCGCGCGGTCTCGGCATTGACCCCGCCATCGACCTCGAGGTGGATCGGCTTGCCCAGCTTCTCGATCCGCTCACGGATCGCCTCGACCTTGCGCAGCTGCGAATGGATAAAGCTCTGCCCGCCGAAACCGGGATTGACGCTCATCACCAGCACCAGATCGACGTCCTCGAGGATATAGTCGAGCGCGTCGAGGCTGGTGCCCGGGTTGAGCACCACACCGGCTTTCTTGCCCAGCGCGGTGATCGCCTGCAGCGTGCGGTGGATATGCGGCCCGGCCTCGGGGTGGACAGTGATGATGTCCGCTCCGGCTTCGGCGAAGGCTTCGAGATAGGGATCGATCGGCTCGATCATCAGATGGACGTCGAACGGCTTGTCGGTATGCAGCCGCAGCGCCTTCACCACCGCCGGGCCGATGGTAATGTTGGGTACGTAGTGCCCGTCCATCACATCGACATGGATCCAGTCGGCCCCGGCGGCATCGATGGCACGTACTTCCTCACCCAGCGCAGCGAAGTCGGCGGACAGGATCGAAGGCGAGATAAGCGGAATGGTCATGCGGGCTGGGGGCCTTGGTCGCGGGTGAGCTTGGCCAGCCCTACGCGCGCGAAACGAGGGTTAACAAGCGAGCGGGAGGGCCTTTTCCACATGGGCCGTGCATTTGCTCGCGCCTGGATCGGCCCGGGATTGGCTTACGGGCATCCTGCGGGTGCGAAATTCAGCCGTAATTCAGCGCGGTCTGGTAAACAGCAGGCCATAACGAGGGGCGACAGGCCCTTCACACCCGGCGCCGCGGCGCCGCATCGACCCAGTTGAAGACGGATTACCTTTATGAAACGGACGACTTTCGCCACCGCCGGTATCGCGGCGCTTGCCTTTGCGACACTCGCCGCCCCCGCCCCGGCCGAGGCGCAATACCGCCAGAAAATCACCAATGACGCCGCCAAATGCGCTGCCGGCGCCGGCCCGGCCGTGCGCGTGACCATTACCGACATCAAGGAAAGCAAGGGCACCATCCGCGTGCAGAGCTATCGCGGGACGAAGGAAGACTGGCTCGAGAAGGGCAAGTGGATCTACCGCATGGAAGCGCCCGCGAAGGCGGGGTCGATGTCCTTCTGCATGCCGCTGCCGCGCCCCGGGACCTATGC
This sequence comes from Qipengyuania citrea, assembly GCF_024171405.1. Classification (GTDB taxonomy): domain Bacteria; phylum Pseudomonadota; class Alphaproteobacteria; order Sphingomonadales; family Sphingomonadaceae; genus Qipengyuania; species Qipengyuania profunda. The sequence continues at coordinate 2,052,145 of NZ_JALJZT010000002.1, read as the reverse complement.
GATCGCGGTGCGCCACGACATCAATGGCAATGGCAGCACCGACATTTTCGCCGATGGCGGGGCAATGTCGAACAATCCCAGCATTAACCTCTTCAACCTCGGCAAACCGAGCTACAAGAAGACGGCTTTCGAGGTCGGTTCGGGCGTCGAAAGCATCTCGATCCGGATGCGCTACCGCTAGGCGCGGCGCTTGCGCCATAGCTCGAGCAACGCACCAGGAGCGGCAAGCAGCGGATGCTTGGCCCGGAATGGCGTGACCTCCAGCAATATGCCCGTGTGGCGGTGGAGCTTCCACGCGGCATAGTCCGCTGCCCCGTCGAAAGTGGCGGTCGCCTTGGCCAGCCGCAGCAAATTGAGTGGCTTGCCCAGGCGCGCGCGAAGCCGCCACCACGCGAGGATGCGGCGGCGGCGGTCTTCGGACAGATTCGGCCGCAAGGTCGCACCGTCGCGCGAAAAGGCGATCTTCGCCGCATCCCACGCCAGCGGCAACAGCCCATCGAAATGCGCCGCATTGACCTCGAGGATGGAGTTTTCCCGCCCGGGTTTCTCGACGCGGAACTCGGCCTGGTAGGTCGCGCGGAACAGCGCGCGCCAATAGGCCTCCGCCGCCCCTTCTTCGGGTCCGACAGCAGCCGCCAGGCGGCCTGCAGTCGTCGCCGCTCCACCCAGTGCCGCCAACACTCGCCCCCGCGCATCATCGTCTGCTGACCAGACCAATGCCGAGGGCTGGACAAAGCGCGCCCAGATCGTCGTATCGCGCGATTCCCCGCGCGCGGCGCTGTCGAACTGCGCCAGCGACATCGTCGCGATCTTGGCGCGCAGCCGTTCGCCCGCATGGTCCCATTCGCGGTAGCTGACGCGCGGCCAGATTTTCTCGCGCTGGGGGCCGGGCAGCAGGACATAGAAATCTAGCACGCCCTCGAGCGAGCCGGTCCGCAGATTGGAACCGTAAAACAGCACTGCCAGCGCCCCGGCGTCCTCGCCTAACCGGCGCGCGAAGGCAGCCACCTCGTCCCGCACCGGGCGGTCGAGTGCGCTTGCGATGCGCTGCGCGAGCGCGCCGCTCACGCGCTGATGAAGGTGAGTTCCGGCCCCTGTGCGACGCGATAGCGCCCCGGGGGGAAGGCCTCGCCATCGAGAATCACCGGTTCGGCCACGTCGATTGCCAGCGCATCGGCCTCGAGCTGGTGGAGCCCCGCCTTGGCCAGCCAGCGCGGTCTCCAGCCCATCAGGATGACGGGCAGCGCGGCCAACAGGCCCCGCAGCGGATGGTCGAGCAGAGCGAACTTGAGGCCCGCTCGCGGCATGCCGAACAGCTCGATACCCATCGGCATGCGTTCGAGCGTCGAGGCGAGCAGCACGCTACGCCGTGCAGGATCGCCATGCGCCGAGCGCGGGACGGGCTTGCCCGAAGGGAGGTAGGTGAGCTGCATCGGCGTGCCGCGGCGCCATTTGTTGCGATTGCTACCGAACAGACCCTGGATCACGCCCCAGGCGCTGGTCGCGCCCACGGCGAGGCTGTTGAAGAAGCCCAGCGAATGCGCATCCTGTCCCGCCTCGATCCCGAGCGTGAAAGCGCCCGCGCCAAAAATGAAGCCGAGCATGGCTGGATCGTCGTGATCCTCGCGGCTGACCGCAAGCGGGCGGCGGATGATCTGCCGGCCCGAGGCATAAGCCGCAAGTGCGCCTTCGAGCGACCAATCGGCCGGCGCGCCAAGGTCGACGTTGAGCGCATTGGTCTTGCCCTTGGGCAGCACCGCGATCGCGGGCCAGCGATCGGCAAATACAGTCTGGCCCATCGTGAGCACATCGCGCACGGTGCCGTCACCGCCATTGATCACGAGAAAATCGATTCCGTCGCGCGCAAACCCGGCAAGGGCATGGGCGATCTCGTCCCGCGTGCGCGGCTGCGCGACCATGATGCTGTCCGCACCGCTGCAGGCAAGATCCTGCCCGTGGTTGCGATGGCTGCGCGGATTATAGATGATCCCCACACGCGGCTCCGGCGTACGGCGGGCACGGTAAATCGAACGGCGCTTGGGGGCCGACGCCAAGCCGTGCCGCTGGGGCAGGCTGTCGAAGTTGTAGATTACCCGGTCCATCAACCTTGTGCCTTAATCGCCCCCTGCGGCGCCTACCTAGGGTATTTTCGCCAAATTGTAATAGTGGTGCACCCGATTCTTGGCCGCACGTGCGCAAAAGGCTACACTTGCCCGGGCAATTATGGCGCCGCGCTGAACCACGCCGCAACGCTACGGCAAGCCCTTGTTGGCGCCGTTGGGGCCGAGAGGGGACTGCGCCGTAACGCACTCCGCCGCATCCACTTATCGGCTCGGACCTGGAGATTGCCGCCCCGACGCATGCAGTCTTCGCCAGGGCCCAAACGATCTCGGGGGAGCGGGGCCCAATCTTCCTACGCTCGTAAAGCCGTGGTCGGCGGCGCCACCCGGATGACATGCGCCAACTGCAACATTTTCGCCGCACTCATGCATTTTTGTGACCAGCCAATTCCAGCCGCGATTGACCAAGTGAACGTTAACATATATATCCTCGATCAAAATCAGGAAGCCTGCGCGCGCTGACGGCGCTTCGCAGGAGAGGGAGGGAAAATGAAGTTCGGCAACAAACAATCACTCGCGCGTTTCATGGCAGGCGCGTCGGTCCTGACGCTGGGGGCGGCGGCATCGACTGCCGCTGCACAGGACGTCGGGACAGGTGCTCAGCCTTCCGAGACTGCGCAGGAAGTCGCGGCTGACGATGGCGGCAACGTCATTATCGTTTCGGGCATCCGGGCCAGCCTCCAGGACGCGATGAACATCAAGCGCGATGCGGTCGGTGTGGTCGATGCCATCAGTGCCGAGGACATCGGCAAGTTCCCTGACACCAATCTCGCCGAATCGTTGCAGCGCATTACCGGCGTGTCGATCGATCGCGAAAGCGGCGAAGGCTCGAAGGTCACCGTTCGCGGCTTCGGGCCGGACTTCAACCTCGTACTCCTCAACGGCCGCCAGATGCCGGCGTCGGGCCTTGGCTCATGCTGCGAAGCGCCTGCGTCGCGCTCATTCGATTTCGCCAACCTTGCCTCGGAAGGCATTGCGGGCGTCGAAGTCTACAAGTCGGGGCGTGCGACACTTCCCTCCGGCGGCATCGGCTCGGTCATCAATGTGAAAACCCCGCGTCCGCTCGATCGGCCCGGCTTCCAGGGTTCGATCGGCGTCAAAGGTGTTCTCGACCACACGTTCGAAGATACCGAAATCACACCCGAGATATCGGGTGTCATCAGCAAGACCTTTGCCGACGACACCTTCGGCATCCTGCTGAGCGGTTCGTACCAGCGCCGCAAGGCGTCGCTCGCCCAGTTCAACGCGGGCTGGCGCGAAGGTTATCTGGGCAGCGATTCCTCGAGCTGGGGTTCGCTGCCGACGACCGGCGGGGTGGAAAACCGCCCGGGTCCGGACGATATCTACCAGACGCCGCAGAACGCCGGTTACGATTTCACCAATATCGACCGGGAGCGTATCAATGGTCAGGCGGTGCTGCAGTTCAGCCCGTCCGACCAGTTTACCGCAACCGTCGACTACACCTTTTCGCAGAACACCATCGATGCGGAAACCAACAGCATCGGGGTCTGGTTCAACCACGGCGCGACCGCCAGCAGTTGGACCGATGGCCCGGTGGCCGGCCCGAACTTCTACGCCGAGGACTTCGGCCCGGGCAAGGACCTCGCGATTACCGGCGCCGTTGCCGCCAACCGCAACACCAACCACTCGCTGGGCGGAAACCTGCAATGGAACCACCCGAGCGGATGGCGCTTCGAACTCGACGCGCACCATTCGACTGCGGAATCCGAACCGACCTCGCCCTTCGGCAGCAACATCGCGGTTGGCAGCGCAATCTTCGGTGTCCAGAATCAGCGCATCGACTTCACCAGCGACATGCCGGTCATCTCCGTGCAGATGTATCCGGGTTCCGAAATCGACGCGTCGAACATCCGGCCTTCCGGCAACGCCTTCCGTACGGCCTACATGAAGGACCGGATCAACGAAGTGCGCCTGTCGGGCGGCAAGGACTTCGACGACGGCTTTATCGAAAGCCTCGATTTCGGGGTAACCTATACCGACAACAAGGTTCGTTCGGCCTACGGCTTCCTTCAGACCGATAGCTGGGGCGGCACGCTGAGCGCAGAAGATACGCCCGACGGCCTGTACTCGCTGCAGGACCTGCCGGACGACCTTGCAGGCATGGAAGGATCGGAAGATCCGGCGGTCATTCCGAACTACTTCAAGGTTGACACGGTCTCGCTGATCGACCTGCTGGACCGCGAGATCGGCGTCTGTACGACTCCCTGGGTCGGGACCCCGACCGGAGAGGGCTGTCTGGCCGAGTATACTGTCGACCGCCTGCTCAATGAGCGTACGATCGCCCCCTACCTCCAGACCATCCATGCCTTCGATATTCTGGCCGACGAGGCTCATTTGCGCCTCGGCCTGCGCTACGAGGCGACCGACGTCTCGAGTTCGGCCCTCGTGCCGTCGCCGGACGGCGCATCGCTCGTATCGTTCAACGAGATTGCGATTGTCGATTCAAACCCGTCGGATACGGTCTTCACGACGCTCAAGGGCAGCTACGACAACTGGCTCCCGGCGATCGATTTCGACATGACGCCGATCCAGGACGTGGTGCTGCGCGCATCGTACAGCCACACCATCACCCGTCCGGCCTACAACAACCTCGACGGTGGTCTCACGGTCAATTCGCCGGCGCGCGTCAGTGGCGGCAGCACCGGCTTCTCGGGCAACCCGGGCCTGCTTCCCTACAAGTCGAAGAACATCGACCTGTCGGCCGAGTGGTACTACGCCCCGGCCAGTTACCTCTCGGTCGGCTACTTCAACAAGAAGGTGTCGAACTTCATCGGCAACTCGATCCGTCAGTCCTCGGCATTCGACCTGCGCGATCCCAGCGCTGGCGCGATCTTCCGGGAGGCCGTTGCGCGGCAGGGAAGCAATGCGCCCTTCGCTCCGGACGCGGCCAATCCGGGCGCTTCGATCCTCGACTACGTCGTTGCCAACTATCCGGACGCCGTCGACTATGATGCGGGCGGCATGCCGGTCGGCATCCTTGCCCAGCCCGGCGATCCATTGCTGATCTTCAACATCAGCCAGCCGGGCAACAGTGACCAGAGCGCGACTCTTTCCGGTTGGGAATTCGCGATCACCCACAGCTTCTGGGACAGCGGCTTCGGCGTTATCCTGAACTACACGATCGTGAATTCGAACACCGAATACGAGCTGCTGCGTCCGGGCTTCGACCCCGAGCCGCAGTTCGCGGTGACCGGCGTAAGCGACAGTGCCAATGCAGTGCTCTACTACGACAAGGGCGGGTTCCAGGCGCGTGTCGCCTACAACTGGCGCGACGAGTTCCTGTCGGGCTTCGGGACCGATCCGTTCTTCACCGAGGAGTACGGCCAGTTCGATGTCAGCGCGAGCTACGAATTCGCCAACGGCATCTCGGTCTTCGCCGAGGGCATCAATGTGACCAATGCGGACCGCAAGGGCCACATGCGTGCCGACCAGGCAGTGTACTTCGCCGCCCCGGGCTATGCCCGCTATGCCGGCGGCGTCCGCTTTACCTGGTAACTGCAATCCGGACCCGCAGGTCCGGCCGATATTCGGGCAAGCGAGCCGCACTGCCCGCGCAGTGCGGCTCGTTTTGTATCCTGCGTGATGAGAGGGTATGGACGTCCGATCGATGAGGTCCGAGTTCAACAGATTGGTGATCGTGGGCGGGGGCACGGCCGGCTGGCTATCCGCGTGCCTGCTGGCGGCACGGCGGCCCGAGCTCGACGTGACACTCGTCGAGGCGCCCGATATCCCGACCATCGGCATCGGTGAAGGCAGCTGGCCGACACTGCGCGAGACGCTCGCGACGATCGGGATCGACGAAGCCCGTTTCCTCAGCGCTTGCGATGCGTCGTTCAAGCAGGGATCGCGGTTCGATGGCTGGGTGGATGGGTCGGCCGATGACAGCTATTATCATCCCTTCACCCCGCCCGCTTCCGCGCCGATGGCGGGCATCCTTTCCGCCTGGTCCGCGCAGCAGGGGAAGGCGGCTTCCTTTGCCGGGGCCGTCACGCCGCAGATCGCGGTTTGCGATCGCGACCTGGCGCCGCGCCAGCGTGCCATGCCGGCTTTTACGGGCGCGCTCAATTACGGCTACCATCTCGATGCAGGCAAGCTGGGGGCGCTGCTTGCCGAGCATGGTACTGCCCATCTGGGCGTGAAGCACGTTCGCGCCCATGTAACCGGCGTCGAACGCGGCGAAGACGGCCTCCTTGCCAAACTCCTGCTGCGCGGCGGCGATACGGTGGAAGGCGATTTCTTTATCGACTGCACCGGCATGGCAGCCCGGCTGATCGGCGATGAGCTTGGCGTTGGATGGCGCGACCGGTCGGATGTGTCGTTCAACGATCGCGCGCTGGCCATGCAGGTTCCCGTCGCGCCCGGCAGCGCCATCGCATCGCAGACGGTTGGCACCGCGCACAAGGCGGGCTGGCTGTGGGATATCGGCCTGCCCACGCGCCGCGGTATCGGCTGCGTGTATTCCTCGCGCTTCCTGTCCGACGAAGACGCCGAGGCGATCCTCGCAGACTATATCACGGCCAAGGTGCCGGGCGCCGATCCGGGGGCACTCGCGCCGCGGAAGCTGCAGTTTGCGACCGGCCATCGCGAACAGTTCTGGCGCGGCAACTGTCTTGCCGTAGGCCTGTCCGCCGGTTTCATCGAACCGCTCGAAGCATCGGCCATCGTGCTGATCGAATTGTCGCTCAAAGCGCTTGCCGATGCCTATCCGCACAGCCGCTCGGCGCTGCCGAGGCTGGCGGACCGGTTCAACGCCCTGTTCCGCTATCGCTGGGACCGGATCGTTGACTTCCTCAAGCTGCACTACGTGCTCAGCAAGCGCGGCGAACCCTATTGGCAGGCGCAGCGCGATCCAGCCACGATCCCGGAGACGCTCGCAGGCCAACTCGAACTCTGGCGCGATCACCCGCCTTCCGCGGCGGACTTCCCCCAGGTGGACGAGATCTTTTCCGCCTTCAGCCAGCAATATGTCCTGTACGGAATGGGCTTTCCCCTGCCCAGCGCCGCGCGGCCGGCGCCCGAACCCGATGCGCTGCGCCGGCTTGCCGAAGTGTCCGAACGCAGCCGCGCGCTCGCCGCTGCGCTGCCGTCCAACCGAACCTATCTCGATACATTGCGCGCGGCCGAGGCCGACCGCGGCGCGCAGGGAGCAATCGCCTGACCATGAGCAATCACCAAACCCTCAACAATTCGGACCATGCCGCGCTGCGCGTGCATACCGGTGCTGGCGCGCAGTTCGGCGATGCCGCCATGGCCGCGCTCGTCGTTCCGAATGAATTCCGGCAAGTCCAAGTCCATTACCCGATCGTCTTTCGGCGAGATAACGATGGCGGGCGGTTCAATGCGCTTGCCCTGCTCGGGTTCGAGAACGGCGAAAACCTGTTTCTCGAAGGCAGCGAATGGGATGCCGCCTATCGGCCGCTGTCGATGGCGATCCAGCCGTTCCTCGTCGGGCGCCCGGTAGATGAAAGCCACGAGCCCACCGTCCATATCGATATGGATCACCCGCGCATTTCGGCCGATGGCGAAGGCATACGGCTGTTCGACGAACTCGGCCGGCCGACGCCTTACGTGGAACAGATCTCGGCGCAGCTGGGCGATTTGCATGTCGGCTATGAAGACAGCGCCGCGTTTATCGCGGCGCTCGAACGGTACGAATTGCTCGAACCGTTCAGCTTCGAGGTTACGCTGGCGAATGGCGCCAAGAACACGCTCGTCGGCTTCCACATGATCAATGAAGACAAGCTGCAGCAACTCGACGGCGATGCGCTTGGCGCGCTTCACGCCGACGGCCACCTGATGCCGATCTTCATGGCGGTGGCGTCGCTGTCGAACCTTAGCGAGCTGGTCGAGCGCAAGAACAGGCGGGAGGCCCGTGGCTGAAGCCGATCCTTCGATCTTCGCGCAGATGAAACCGGTCGAAGTGCGCGAGGCTGCGGATTTTGCCGCGCTTTCGGCGCTGCTCGACGAGGCCAGCGCGCCATTCGTGGTGCGCGGCCTGGTGAACGACTGGCCACTGGTTGCGGCTGGCCGCGATTCGCCCCGCGCGGCCCGGTCCTACCTGCTGGACAAGGCGCATCCCGTGCCGTTCGAAGTGACGATCGGCCAGCCGGGGCGCGACGGCCGGCTGTTCTACGAAGACGATTTCGCCATGAATTTCCGCCAGGCGCGCGGGAAACTGGCGGATATCTTCCGCGGCTTCGACGACAATGAAGGCCGCGCGGACGCGCCGGCAATCTACCTCACCTCGGTCGATATGAAGCTGTTCTTCGACGGCCTGGCCGATGAAAACCCCTCCCCGGTCCGCGACCGCGGTCCGCGCGAAAGCATCTGGATCGGCACGGATACGCGCGTCGCGGCGCATAATGATTTTCCGCGCAATCTCGCCTGCTGCGCCGTCGGCCGGCGGCGCTTCACGGTGTTCCCGCCCGAACAGTTCCGCAATCTCTATATCGGTCCGCTGGAAAACACGCCCGCGGGCCGCGCGGTCAGTCTGGTCGACTTCCACGATCCGGACCTGGCAGCATTCCCCCGTTTCGCCGAGGCGCTGGCGCATGCCCGGATCGCCGAACTCGAGCCGGGCGATGCGATCTACATCCCGTCGATGTGGTGGCACCATGTCGAAGGGCTGGAGGTCTTCAATGTCCTGGTGAATTACTGGTGGCGCGACACGCCGGGTTTTCTGGGGCAGCCCCAGGACGCGCTCAACCACGCGATATGGGCGCTGCGCGATCTGCCGCAGGAGGAGCGGGCCTTCTGGCGGCAGCTGTTCGATCACTACGTGTTCGAGAACCCGCCCGAGGTGGCCGAGCATATTCCCGAACCGGCGCGCGGCATACTCGCGCCGCTTACCGCCGAAACCGCCAGCCGCATTCGCACCTTCCTGCTGAGGACACTGAACCGATGAGAAGCGATTTCAAACCCCGGCGCATCGTCGTGGCCGGCGGCGGCACCGCGGGCTGGATGGCTGCCGCGGCCATCGCCCACACCATGGGCGATGCGATCGATCTGACGCTGGTCGAAAGCGATGCCATCGGCACCGTCGGGGTCGGCGAGGCTACCATCCCTCCGCTGGTGCTGTTCAACCGCCTGATCGGCATAAGCGAGGCCGATTTCATGCGGGAAACGCAGGCCACCTTCAAACTCGGCATCGAATTCGAGAACTGGAAACGCGACGGCGAGAAATACTTCCATTCTTTCGGCAACACCGGGCGCGACCACTGGTCGGCCGGCTTCCAGCATTTCTGGGCCGAAGGGCGCGAACGCGGCCATACGGTCAGTTACGACGAATATTGCCTCGAGCTTGTCGCCGCCTACGCCAAGAAATTCGCCCATCTGCCCGAAAACGGCCTCAACTACGCCTATCACCTGAACGCGACCGCATATGCCGCCTATCTGCGCCGCATCGCCGAACAGGCCGGGGCGAAGCGCGTCGAGGGCAAGATTGGCAAGGTCGATATCGATGGCGAGACGGGTAATATCGCGGCGATCGGCCTGGAGGACGGGACTCGCCTCGAAGGCGATCTGTTCGTCGATTGCACCGGGTTCCGCGCGTTGCTGATCGAAGGCGCGCTGCATGTCGGCTATGACGACTGGTCGCATTATCTGCCCTGCGACAGCGCGATCGCGGTGCAGACCGAACTGGCCGGCCCCCCGGTGCCCTACACCCGCGCGATCGCGCATGATGCGGGATGGCAATGGCGCATTCCGCTGCAGCACCGGGGCGGAAACGGCATTGTCTATTGCAGCCGCTACCTGTCGCAGGACGCCGCGCATGATCGCCTGATGTCGACGCTCGACGGCAAGCCGATCAGCGAACCGCGCGCAATCCCCTTCACCACCGGCGCACGGCGCAAGCAATGGCACCGCAACTGCATTGCCATCGGCCTGTCGTCCGGCTTCCTGGAACCGCTCGAATCGACGAGCATCCACCTGATCCAGCGGGCGGTCATCCGGCTGTTGCGGATGATGCCGGCAGGCGATGTGAGCGAGCGCGACATTGCCGAATTCAACGACCAGCAGCTGACCGACATGATCCAGGTCCGCGACTTCCTGATCCTGCACTACAAGGCCACCGAGCGGCGCGACAGCCCGTTCTGGCGTCAGTGCGCGACGATGGATATTCCCGACAGTCTGACCCAGAAGATCGAACTGTTCCGCGAAACCGGGCGCGTGTTCCGCAAGAACGAGGAACTGTTCGTCGAGAACAGCTGGATCCAGGTCATGCTGGGTCAGGGGATCATGCCGCGCGCCTTCCACCCGGTCGCCAAGAAGATGACCGACGAAGAGCTGGCGCATTTCCTCCAGACGCTGCGCGAGAAAGTGGCCCGCACGGTTGCGAACCTGCCCGACCACCATGCCTATGTCGCGCAATACTGCGGGGCAAAAACCGCCCAGGCAGCCTAGACCGGGGTTCAATGCCCGGCCGGTTCGTATTAGCACGGTCTGAGTTTCGGGGGGTTAGCTATTCCATGGGCCGGCGGCGCCAGTCAGTGACCATCAAGCACGTCGCAGCCGATGCGGGGGTTTCCCTGCAGACGGTCAGCCGCGTCATCAACAAGGAACCGAACGTACGCCCGGCCATGAAGGAGCGCGTTCAGGCGAGCATCGACAAGCTGGGATATGTCCCCTCGATCGCGGCGCAGCGGATGAGCGGATCGCGGTCCTACCTGATCCTGGCGATCAACGACCGCGACCGCACGATTGCCGATTGGCGAGCCCGCGATGGCCGCGACTGGGTCGACCAGATGCTGCTCGGCGGCATGCTGACCGCCGCCGAACGCGGCTACCGGATGATCTTCGAACTGATCGATACGCATAGCGACCATGTGGAGCGCGAACTCGGCGCGGCGATCGCGGCTTTGCAGCCCGACGGCGTCATCGTCACACCGCCGCATTCGGAAAATCCGCAGATTACCGGATTGCTGGCCGAAAACGGCATTCCGTTTGCGCGCATCGGCTCGAAGGAGGACGGTCCGGGTATCGCCATGACCATGGGCGACGAGCTGCTCGCGGGCAAAGCCACCGACCACCTTATCGAACTGGGGCACATGCGCATCGGCTTTATCGCGGGGCCGGACGAATACAGCCTGGCGGGCTGGCGCACCGATGGCTGGCGCGAAGCGATGGGGAATGCCGAGCTCGATTGCGAAGACCTGCTCGAACAGGGCGATTTCGGCTTCGAAAGCGGGCTTGCCGCAGCGCAGGCTTTGCTCGACCGCGAAAATCCCCCGACGGCGATCATCGCCAGCAGCGACCAAATGGCTCTGGCAGCGCTCGATGTGGCCAAGGAACGCGGCCTCCACGTCCCGCGCGATCTGTCGATCGTCAGTTTCGACAACACACCCATCGTGCGCTTCGCCACGCCGTCGCTCACTGCCGTCGACCAGCCGATTGCGCGCACTGCCGCACGGGCGGTCGAATTGCTGATCGATTTCAAGAAACATGGCGCGCCCCAGGCGCCGGTGGTAATCGAAGGCGAGCTGATCGTCCGTGCCTCCACGGCCCGCGCGCCCACGCGTTCCCGCACTTGAGCCGGGACGCGGGCATAACCCAATCGCGCCGATTCCTGTGGCTTTATGCGCTCGCGGTAGCCGGCGGCGCGGTATCCTACGTTCCATTCCTCACCCTGCTGCTTCCCCTCAGGGCCAGCGACATGGCCAGCGCGGGCACGATCGATCTGCTGGCTTACGCCGCCTTCGCCGGGGCGATTGCCGCGAGTTGTGCCAATATCGGCTTCGGCTGGCTGAGCGATGTGACGCGGCGGCGCAAACCGTGGATCGTCGCCGGGATGCTCTCGTCGAGCCTGCTGTTGCTGTGCGTGCCCCTTGCGCAGGACCGGACCCAGCTGCTGATCGCGATCGTCGCGTGGCAATTGGCGGTGAACATGATGCTCGCGCCGCTGGCGGCCTGGGCCGGGGATGTCGTGCCCGACAATCAGAAAGGCTTTCTCGGCGGCCTGCTGGCCTTCGCGCCGACGCTGGGTGCGCTGTCGGGGGCCTTCGTGACCATCCCGGGGCTGGCCGGACCGGACCTGCGCCTTGGCCTCGTCGCGGGACTGGTCGTGGTGATGGTGCTGCCGGTGGTGGTGTTCGGCCGTCCGCGGGCGATGCCGCATCTGATAGCGGACAAGCCGGCAAGCCCGCATGGGCATCGCCGGGCGGCCCGCGACATGGTCGCCCGGATGTGGCTCGCCCGGCTGCTCGTCCAGATCGCCGAAGCGACCATGTTCGCCTATCTGCTGGTGTGGATATCGGGGATCGAGCCGGATTTCGGCGATAGTGACACTGCGCGGATCTTCGCGCTCGTGCTCGGCCTGTCGGTGCCGCTGGCCCTGCTTGCCGGCCGCTGGTCCGATATCCGCAGCCGTCCGATCCTGCCGCTGGTGCTGGGTTCGGGGATCGGCAGCATCGGTCTTGCCATCATGGCCCTGTCAGGAGGGCTTGCCGGGGCGCTTTTCGGCTATGTCGTCTTCGGCTTGTCGACCAGCGTATTCCTGGCGCTGCATTCCAGCCAGACGCTGAGGTTTCTTCCCAAACCTGCACGGCGCGGCCGCGATCTCGGCTTTTTCAACCTCACCAACACGGTGCCCAGCCTGATCATGCCATGGCTGACGCTGGCCATGGTCCCGGTGTTCGGTTTCAGCGGGCTCTTCTGGGTTCTTGCCGGGCTCGCCGCGCTGGCAACGCTCCTGCTGGCAACCAGGCTGCGCGGTGAAAACGCCGCTTGATTTTACCGGATACGCGTGGCACCCCAGCCCGATTGATAACGTTCTCATTTGAACAAGGGAGCGGGAGGGATGGCTGGAATGAGAACGTTTTTACTAGCGGCGGCTGCCGCAGTCGGGCTGGCGGGATGCACCACGGTTCCCGCCCCTGCCGCGAGCGCACCGCCGGCGCAAACCGCGCCCGTCGCCGATGAAGATGCGCGCATTGCCGATCTCGTCGCGCGGATGAGCCTCGAGCGCAAGGTCGCGCAGCTGATCCAGCCGCAGATCGGGTCCTTCACTGCGGCAGACATGCGCCGCTATCGCTTCGGCAGCTATCTCAATGGCGGAAACCGCGGCCCCTATGGCGATGAATTCGCCCCAGCCTCGCAATGGCTGCGCCATGCCGATGAAATGTATCTCGCCTCGGTAGAGCCGCTCGCAGGCGGAGAACCCGTCATCCCGACCATGTGGGGCACCGATGCGGTCCACGGCCACACCAATGTCGTGCGGGCGACCATCTTTCCGCACAACATCGGCCTGGGCGCGGCGCGCGATCCCGATCTCGTTCGCCGGATCGGCGAAGCGACCGCCGTCGAGATCGAGGTGACCGGAATCGACTGGAATTTCTCGCCCACCGTCGCCGTCGCCCGCGACGACCGCTGGGGCCGGACCTATGAAAGCTATTCCGAAGATCCCGCCATCGTCGCCCCCCTTGGCGCAGCGCTTGTCGAAGGTCTGCAGGGGCGCAAGGGCGAAGCCGACCGTCTCGGCGCCGGGCACGTCATTGCCACCGCCAAGCATTTCTTTGGCGATGGCGGGACCGACCAGGGGGTCGACCAGGGCGAGGTCACCGGGGACATCGAAGCGCTGAAGGCGATCCACGCCGCGCCCTACCCCGCGACGATCGATGCGGGCGTCGAAGCGATCATGGCCAGCTTCAATTCGATCAACGGCGTCAAGATGCATGGCAACAAGATGCTGCTTACCGATGTCCTGCGCGGCGAGCTGGGGTTCGACGGGCTCGTGGTTGGCGACTGGAACGGCCATGGCCAGGTTGCCGGCTGCACCAATGCCGATTGCCCCCAATCGCTGCTCGCCGGGCTCGACATCTACATGGTGCCTGACGACTGGAAGGGCCTGTACGATACGCTGATCGCCCAGGTCCGGGACGGCACCATCCCGGTGCCGGTCCTCGACGAAGCGGTCAGCCGTATCCTTCGCGTCAAGTTGCGCGCTGGCCTGCTGGACGACTTCGTCCAGCCGTCGGCCCGGCCCCATGCCGGCGAATACCATTTGCTGGGTTCGCCCGAGCATCGCGCAATCGCCCGCGAAGCGGTCGCCAAATCGCTGGTCCTGCTGAAGAACGACGGCGTGCTGCCGCTGGCCGAAGGCGCCGACATCCTCGTCGCCGGGAGCGCGGCCGACAGCATCGCGCAGGCCTCGGGCGGATGGACGCTCACCTGGCAGGGCGGGCTTGAACTCGCGAACGCAGAACATTTCCCCGGTGCAACCTCGATCTGGCAGGGGCTCAAGGGCGCTGCCGAAGCGCGCGGCGGCAGCGCCACGCTGTCGGTCGATGGCACCTATTCTGCCAAGCCCGACGTGGCGATCGTGGTCTTCGGCGAAGAACCCTATGCGGAATTCGCCGGCGATCGGAAACACCTCGGCTTTTCCGACGAAGAGGGGCTCGGCCTGCTTCGCAAGTTCGCGGCCGAAGGCGTACCCACGGTCGCCGTGTTCCTGTCCGGGCGCCCGATGTGGATGAACCGCGAACTCAACCTGGCCGACGCCTTTGTCGCCAGCTGGCTTCCGGGCAGCGAAGGCGCAGGGGTTGCCGATGTACTGACCGGCGCGGTGCCGGCCACGGGCAAACTCGGCTTCAGCTGGCCCGAACGCTGCGATTATGGCCCGCTCAACGGCCCCGAAGGCGCGCTTTTCCCGGTCGGCTACGGCCGGCCGCTGGCGGACACCGCGCCGCTGCGCAAGCTCGACGAGAATTGCGCTCCGCTCGAACAGGGGCCCGCGCTCGACTGGTATGTCAACGGCCGCCTCGCCGACGGCGTGCTGGCCAATACCGCGAGCGGTAAGCTCGACAATCTGCGCGGCGAAGCGGGCGGGATCACCGCCATGGGCCTTGATCGCACTGCCCAGGAAGACGCGCGCAGCGTAATTTTCGCGCCGGGCGCCACGCTCGAACTGTCGCAGGGCGGCGGCAACAGCGGCTACGGCTACCGCATCCTCTACGCCGTCACCGACCGGCCGCAGGCCCCCGTCACGCTCGCGGTCGGTTCGGGCGAACCGCTCGACATCACGCAGCAGCTGGCAGTCGCAGCGGGCAAGAGCTGGCGGGAGATGATCATCACCGGCGCCTGTGTGGCCGATCTCGGCCCGACGCTGACCTTCGCATCGCAGGGCGCTTTCGCGCTGAGCATCGGGACCATCGTGCGCGAGGAATTTGCAGACGGGACCGACTGTTCGTTCTGAGCAGGGTGGTTCAAACTCCCGGCGTGAGGCAGCACGCGCCTGACACCGGGAGCCATAGAATACAAACCGGGCCCCACAGGGTCGCACCGGGTCTTGGGAGGACAACTGACATGGCATTGGCACCCGACGCCGCAAAGAGCGCAATTCCCGCTTCGATCGAGGACGACAGGCCCCCGGTCGACGCACCGGGCCTGCAGTATTTCGTATTCGGCCTGTTCTTCATCTTCGGCGGCATCACGTCACTCAACGACGTGATCATCCCCAAGCTGAAGGAACTGTTCACGCTCAACTGGACCGAAGCGATGCTGGTCCAGTTCTGCTTCTTCGCCGCCTATGCGATCATCGGCATACCGGGCGCGAAACTGGTCAAGAAGATCGGCTACATGCGCGGCGCGGTCGCGGGCCTGCTCACCATGATGGCGGGCTGCCTGCTGTTCATCCCGGCCAGCCAGACGGCGACCTATGCGATCTTCCTGTTCGCGCTGTTCGTCCTCGCCAGCGGTGTGGTGATCGTCCAGGTCGTCGCGAACCCGCTGATCAGCCTGCTCGGCCCGCCAAGCACCACGCACAGCCGGCTGACCTTTGCGCAGGCGTTCAATTCGCTCGGCACCACCATTTTCCCGATCGTCGGGGCGGCGCTCATCCTTGGCAGCCTGGCCACGATCAGCGCCGACCAATTGTCCGGCGCCGACCTCCAGGCCTATCGCCAGGCGGAAAGCGAGGCGATCTGGCAAGGCTATCTCGGCCTGGCAGCGCTGATTGCGCTGGTCGCTCTCGCGGTCTGGCTGTTCCGCAACCGCCTGCAGGGCGAAACGCACGAAGCCTCCGAAGGGCTCGCCGGGCTCGACCTGCTGAAGCGCGGCCGCTTCGGCTATGGCGCGCTGTGCATCTTCCTTTACGTCGGCGCCGAAGTGTCGATCGGCTCGGTAATCATCAATTACCTGTCCGGAGAACGCGTGCTGGGTCAGCCCGAGAGCGTGATCGGTTGGATGATCGGCCTGTATTGGGGCGGCGCGATGATCGGCCGGTTCATCGGATCGGTGTTCCTGCGCCTGTTCAGCCCGGGCAAGATCCTTGCCTTCAACGCCGCTGGCGCAATCGCGTTGATCGTGATCTCGACCACCAGCAGCGGTTCCATCGCCGCTTACAGCTTGCTCGCCGTGGGTCTGATGAACTCGATCATGTTCCCGACGATCTTCTCGCTCGCCTGCGAAAAACTGGGCCCGCGCGCAGCAGACGGTTCGGGCATCATCAACGTGGCGATCTGCGGCGGCGCTATCGTTCCCCTCATCTACGGGGTCGTGGCCGATGCTACGGGCGGGGATCTGGCCGTCGCGATGATCATCCCGATCATCTGCTACGCAATCATCGCCGGGTTTGGCGTCTTTGCGAGGAAGCCCGCCAGCTAGGACTTGGCGGTCGGGAATGGCTTGAGGGCACGACATCGGCCTGGGCGTCCATCCCGGGCAGATGCAATAGGCGCTCCGAACCCGGTCGCAAGGTGACCGCCGTCAGAAGATTCGTCCGCGCCCACCCGAGACGCGGCGTGACGGTCAACGCCGCTTGGCGAACAGGTCCACCAGTTCCTCGAACTTTTCGCGCTGGTCGGCCTCGTCGCCGCTGGCGATGGCTTCGGCTACGCAGCAGGCGGCATGATCCTTCAGGATCTGCGTTTCCACCTTGGCGAGCGCAGATTTTACCGCCTGCAGCTGATGGAGAATATCCATGCAGTAACGGTCATCCTCGATCATCTGCGCGAGGCCGCGCACCTGCCCCGCGATCCGGTTCAGCCGATTGATTTTTGCGGTCTTTGCGTCAGCCATGGCCCAAGTGTCCGATTGTCATACCCCATGGGGGTATATATAGCCGGCATCGACGGATCAATCTTTTACAAGGCCCCCCAATGCCCTCGCTTTCCCGACGACATCTAATCCGCAGCACCGCTGCCCTGGCTGCTGCCAGCGCGCTTCCGATGCCCGCCTGGGCACGCGGCGCGTCGCTGACGCACGCGCGCAACGGCTTCGGCGAAGTGGCGGGCGAGGACATCGCGCTTGCCATCGGCAACCATCATTTCACCACTGGCGGCCGCTCGGGCCACGCCTTCGCCGTAAACGGCACCGTGCCGGGGCCACTGGTCCGCCTGCGCCAAGGCCAGACCGCGCGGCTGCATGTGACGAACAATCTGGACGAAGACAGCTCGATCCACTGGCACGGCCTGCTCGTGCCGTTCCAGTTCGACGGGGTGCCCGGCGTCAGCTTCCCCGGCATCAAGCCGGGCGAGACCTTCACCTACGAATTCCCGATCCGCCAGAGCGGCACCTACTGGTGGCACTCGCACTCGGGCCTGCAGGAACAGGCGGGGCATTACGGCCCGATCATCATCGAGAGTGCCACGCCCGACCGGCGCTACGACCGCGACTATGTAGTGTTGCTGTCCGAGTTCACGCCGCTGCATCCGCACGAGATCATGCGCAAGCTGAAGGTGGGCGAGCATTACTTCCAGCGCCAGATGCAGACCGCGACCGAGGGCGACATGCCCGGCGAGATGCGGCGCATGTGGGGGCAGATGCGGATGAACCCGCGCGACATTTCCGATGTGACGGGCACTGCCTACACCTTCCTGATCAACGGGCACGGTCTGCAGGATGACCTGCAACTGGCCTTTCGCGCGGGCGAGCGCGTGCGCCTGCGGGTCATCAACGGATCGGCGATGACCTTCTTCAACGTTCGAATTCCCGGTGTGCCGATGACCGTCATCGCAGCCGACGGGCAGGATGTGGACGCAGTGCAGGTGGACGAATTCCAGATCGGCGTCGCCGAGACCTATGATGTGATCGTGACCCCGCCGGACGGGAGCCACGCGATCGTGGCCGAGGCGATGGACCGCAGCGGGATGGGGATCGCCAGCCTGACGAGCCACCAGGGTCATATCGCCACCGCGCCTCCGCTGCGGGAAATCCCGACGCTGACGATGGCCGATATGGGCATGATGGACCATTCCGGAATGAACGGAAGGCAAGGCATGGACCACTCGATGCGGGACAAGTCGCTCGTGCCGGGCGATGTCGAGGTCGGGCCGGGCGTGGACATGATCGCACCGATGCCGATGGACCGCATGGATTCCCCCGGCCTCGGCCTCGACGGGGTCGGCCACCGCGTGCTGCGCTACACCGATCTCAAGGCCAGGCGGTTGAACCCGCATCGCAGCATAGACCGCGAGATGGAAATCCATCTTACCGGCAATATGGAACGCTACATGTGGTCGTTCGACGGCAAGAGATTCACCGCCGTCACCGACGACCCGATCCGCTTTGGCTATGACGAGCGGGTCCGGGTGAAACTGGTCAACCAGACCATGATGGCGCACCCGATCCACCTGCACGGCCATTTCTTCGAGCTGGTCAATGGCGCAGACCATATGCACCAGCCATTGAAGCACACGGTCATCGTCCAGCCCGGCGGCACCGCGACCTTCGACCTGACCGCGAACGAGCCGGGCGACTGGGCCTTCCACTGCCACCTGCTCTACCACATGCACGCAGGAATGATGCAAGTGGTGACAGTGCGGCCATTCCCCGAGGGAGCCACGTCATGATGCGCGTTGCAGTGCTTGCCGGGGCGATGGTGGCGGCTACTCCGTTGGCGGCGCAGGACCATTCGGCGCACGGCAAGAAGCCTGCCGCGCAGTCCGAGATGGATCACTGTGCGATGGGCCACCTGCCACCCGAAAAATGCCCGCCCAAGATTGAGCAGGAACCCTCGCCGGAACCCGAGATCGATCATTGCGCGATGGGGCATCTTCCACCTGGACAATGCCCGCCGAACGAGCGCGCCGATGACGAGGCGCCCATGGCGGGCATGGACCATGGATCGCACGCAGCGATGACGGACAAGGCCGCACCCGGGGCTGCATCCGAAGATGCGACCCCGCCCCGCGCACTGGAAGGACCGCGATATGCTGCCGATGCAGTCTGGGGCCGCGACGCAATGGCCCCCGCACGCACGCAACTGGCACGCGAAAACGGCGGCATGACCACCGGAACGATCCTGGTCGAGCGGCTGGAAGCGCGGATTGCAACCGATGGCGGCGAAGACGGCTATGTGTGGGATGCACAAGCCTGGTATGGCGGCGACATCAATCGCTTCGTGCTCAAGACCGAAGGCGAGGGTGAATTCGGCGGCGCATTGGAGGATGCCGAAATTCAGGCGCTCTACAGCCGCGCGATCGACCCGTTCTTCGATCTGCAGGTGGGCGTGCGGCTCGACTTCGAGCCCGGCAGCCTCACGCATCTCGTGGTCGGTCTGCAGGGCCTCGCGCCCTACATGGTCCATCTCGACGGGGCGCTGTTCCTGTCGGACCGCGGCGATCTGACCGCGCGGGTCGAGGCCGAATATGACCAGAAGATCACTCAGCGCCTGATCCTGCAACCGCGCATCGAGGCGGGTTTTGCAGCGCAGGACATTCCGGAGCGCGAAATCGGCTCCGGGATTACCGCGATCGAGCCGGGGCTACGCCTGCGATACGAGATCCTGCGCGAATTCGCGCCCTATATCGGGATCGAATACGAAGCTAAGCTGGGCGAGACCGCCGACATTGCTCGGGCGAATGGACGAGACCCGGATGGTGTGAAGGCCCTCATCGGGCTGCGGGCATGGTTCTAGCCACCCATGCCGGTCCTCAACGTCTTTGGAAGAGAGACTCACGTCTCGAGCCCACGACAATTCTGGGCGGAGGTCAGATCAGGATGGCAGTTGTGTCACGGTGAGGTTGTCCCAAGAGGAACCGGCCGCGAATGGTGCACCCGACAGGATTCGAACCTGTGGCCTCTGCCTTCGGAGGGCAGCGCTCTATCCAGCTGAGCTACGGGTGCTTCCGATGCCTTTCGGCGAGCGGGGCGCTTAGCAAAGCGCGGTCGCGCTCGCCAGCCTTAAAACGAACGCGTTGTTCGCGATGCGCGCGTTAGGCTTTTCGCAAGACTGGCTTCGTACCTTCCACGGTCATGAGCGCGATGCCCCACGAATTCGACCTGGCCCACGCCACCATGCTGCCGCCCGCCGACACGGGACCGCGTGCGGCGCCCAATATCGGCATTCTCGCCGCCCAGTGGGAAGCGGTGCACGAGGCGGCTGCTGCAGTGGGCAATCTGGCCCAGCTCGGGCGCGAGTCGCTGACACCCGAAATCGAGCAGCTGCCGCACCGCGCGGCCGAGCAGGGTGGCTGGCACTATGAAATGGTGGCACACGGGATCGAAGACCTCGCCGCCGTGATGCAGCCCGGTTTACGCGCGCTTCTGTCGCTTACGGCGCAGGGCCAGGATACGACGGCTGCCGCGCTGACGCTGTGGCGCGAGTTCCACACCGCGCGGACGGCTATCCTCGACCTCATCGACGCTGGCTGAACGCTCCGACCCCAGTATCGACTGCTCTGCCCGGATAGCCGGTTCAGCACATAGCCCCTTGACCATGTTCGCTCTCTGTTCCAGTTCGAGGGCATGACGGATTCGGTAACCACAGCGGAAACGGCGGCAGTTGTCGCACGCGGCATTGCCCGACTTTTTGCGCGTAACGACATCTGGTGCCTCGCGGAGATGCCGCTGCGGAACGGCCGGCGGGCGGACCTGATGGGTATCGATCCGAAAGGCCGCGTGGTCATCGTCGAGATCAAGGTCCAGCGCGGCGATTTGCTGAGTGACGGGAAGTGGCCCGACTATCTCGACTATTGCGACCGCTTCTACTGGGGCGTGCCGCCGGGGCTCGATCGCAGCCCGCTGGAAGGCGAAGGCTATCGCCCCGATTGCTGCGGCATCATCGTTGCCGATGGCTATGACGGAGAGATCATCCGCCCTGCGCCGCTCCACCCGCTGGCCGCCCCGCGCCGCAAGGTCGAGGTCGAACGGCTTGCGCGTACTGCACTGCGCCGCGCGACCGTTGGGCTGGACCCGCAATGCGCGCCCTGGGGCGCACCCGACTAGCACTTCGCCTGTTTCCCCGCGGCCCGCGGCAGACTAAGGTCTGCAGATGATGTGGGCCGCCATTCTCCTCTCCGTTCTCGCAATGACTGCGATCGTGGCGCTGCGCTATCTCGCCGCGAGCGGGATCTTCGCTGCAGTCACGCAGCGCGTGCGGCCCGGATATCACGCCAGGCTCGGACCGCAGATCCGCCGGGAAATCGGCTGGTCGCTCGCCTCGGCGGCGATTTACGGCATTCCTGCGGGCGTGGTCGCCTGGGGGTGGCAGGAGCGCGGCTGGACGCAGATCTATACCGGGTGGAGCGACTATCCGCTGTGGTACCTGCCGCTCGCGCCGCTGCTGTTCCTGCTGGCGCATGACACATGGTTCTACTGGACTCACCGGCTGATGCATCGGCCCGCGTGGTTTCGCACGATGCATGCCGTCCATCATGCCAGCCGCCCGCCGACCGCCTGGGCGGCAATGAGCTTCCATCCATGGGAGGCGATTACCGGAGCGGTGGTGATCCCCGCACTGGTCTTCCTCATCCCGATCCATGTCGCCATGCTCGGCCTGGTATTGCTGGTGATGACGGTGATGGGCGTCACCAATCACATGGGCTGGGAGATGTTTCCCCGCCGGCTGGTTCACTCGGCGTTAGGCGGCTGGCTGATAACCGCCAGCCACCACCAGCGTCATCATGAAGAGTACAGATGCAATTACGGCCTCTATTTCCGCTTCTGGGATCGCTTGTGCGGCACGGATCGCGGGCTCAGCCCCAACGCCTGAGCCGTAGGGCGGCGCTCGCGCTGCTGCCGCTGGGTGCAGCGCTGGCAGCCGCGACACCGCCGCCGCCCAAAACCGGCGCGACGATTACCGTAACGGTGACCGAACTGCGCAATGCCAAGGGCGTGGTGCGCGCCTGCATGACCACCGACGAAGACCAGTTTCCGCGCTGCCGCGGCGTGCCCGGGGCGCATGGGGCAACCGCGCCGGCGCATGATGGCAGCGTGTCCTTCACCTTCACCAACGTCAAACCGGGGCGCTACGCCGTTGCGCTGCTTCATGACGAGAACGCCAATGGCAAGGCCGACCGCGCGCTGGGCATGATGCCGCGTGAAGGCTTCGGCTTCTCGCGCGATGCCAAGGTGCGCATGGGTCCGCCCAGTTTCGCCGACGCGGCGGTCGATATCGGCGCGGAAGATCGCGGGCTCACCATCCGGATGCGCTACATGCTTTGAGGCGCTGCGCGCTGGTCATATCCGCAGGCAATACGCTTTACGATATGTTTACCACGCGCGCCGCATACCCCTGCAGAATGAGTAAAATGCGGGGACTACGCAGTGATTGACAGGCTAGGCGGCTATTTTGGCTCGCGCGATGCGGAGGAGGACTTCGACGACGACTATGTCGAGGAGTCCGACGCCGAGCTCGATCCGCCGCCCTCGCCGGTCGGACAGGACGAGCGCCGCATGCAGGTGCGCGCCTACAACCACTGGGCCAGCCTGCTCGGTGATCTCGACTTCCCGCATATTGCCGACCTCCACCCCGAACAGCTGGGCGATTTCGGCCCCTATTCGGTGCTGCTCGACCTGGCGGACAATGTCGACGACCCAATGGTCCGCTTCGTCGGCGCCGAACTGGCGTATGAATGCGATTTCGACGGCGGTCCCGCGCTGCTGTCGCAAGTACCCGGACGTTCGGTACTGAGCCGGATCACCGACCATTACATGCAGATCCTCGCCAACCAGGCGCCGATCGGCTTCGAGGCCGAATTCATCGATGCGAGCGGCGTACCGGTGCTCTATCGCGGGATCCTGTTGCCCTATTCGAGCAACAACCAGACGATCGATTTCATTTATGGCGTGATCAACTGGAAGGAAATGGCCGACCAGCAGACCGCCGACGAGCTCTTGCTTGCCATCGACCAGTCGCTCGGGAGCGCACCGGACTACGGCAACACCGTCGAAACCGCCGAAACGCTGACGACCAATGTGCGCGCCGAATATGGCGAAGACGTGCTCGAACTCGGGAACGCAGAGATGATGGAAAGCCATGGACACGGCGCATTGCCGCAGCCCGCATTCGGTACGGTCGATGACGAACCGGAAGAGGTCGCGGTGGAAGCAAGCGCACGCCCCGCTCCGTCCGGCCCGCGCCTCGATGCGCTCGGCAATCCGCTGGGCAGCCCGATTGCCGACGACATGGGGCTGGGCGACGATGGCCCCGAGTTCGACAACAGCATCAAGACCGCCGCCGATTACGGTCTGCCCGAATGGGACGAAGAGGAAGAAGGCGAGGACGATGTTGCCGATGTCGTCAATCCACTGGCCGATGAAGAGACGTCGAGCAGCCTGATCTCGCTGGTGAGCCGCGGCGAGCGGGCCAAGAAGAGCGTCGACCTGACCGGCGACGAGGCCGGGCCGCCCATACCGCAGGCCTTCCACGGCGAAGACGCGGCGCTCCCGCCGCCCATGCCCACCGCCTACGAGGCTCCCGCTGGGCACTGGCTAGAGCCGATGGCCGAGACGGACGAGGGAGAACCCGAAGAGGACGACACCGAATTCGCGATCGTCGCTGGCGGGGAAGTGGACGACTTCGAGCCGGCATTCGAGGACCAGCCGCTATACGACGAGCCGAATGTACCCACCGCGCCGCTAGACGAAGCCATCGGCTACGCTGCGGAAGAGTGGCCTCGCGACGAGGCTCAGGCCGAAGCGCCGGTCGAGGAGGATAGGGCCGCCCCCGAAGGCCTATACGACAGCCTCGCCGCAGCGCGCGAAATGGCGCAGGCCGCGCAGAGCACCGAGGATCGCAGTCGCAAGACGCTGTATGCCGCGGTCGGCCGCGCCTATGATTTCAGCCTCGAGGCGCAGCACAACCCCGCCGAATTCGACGAGCTGCTGGCCAGCAACAGCCTGACCTATCAGGACCGCGCGCCGATGACCCCGGTGGTCAAGCTCGTCTTCGGCGCCGATTACGACAAGACCCGGCTCACCGAATACGCCGCCGTGCTGACGCATGCCCACCGCGTGGGTGTCGAACGCGGCACGCTCGCCACTTTCCTGCGCGAGGCCGAAGGCGGCCTCAAGGGCATCGTCAATGAAGAACGCCGCCTGCGCAAGGAAGAGCAGGGCAAGCCGGTCGACGACAAGAAGGCAGTCCGCGCCAGTCTTGCACGCAAGCTGCGCGCACTCGACTCGCTGTCGCTCGACGAGCTGGACGAGGACGGCGCCGAATTCGCGCTGGTCATGGTCCGCCGCACGCCCAACGGCGACCCGGAAGTGATCGGCGAAGTGCCCGAGGATGTGCCGCTGGTCGAACGCGCCGCGCGCAAGCTGCTCGGCTAGAAAACCCGCTCCGGACAAAAGGCTTGTCGCCCCCGCGCTGCACCGGCTAGCGCGGGGGCGATGCCGTTTCTGCCTACCGCGCCCGTCCGTATCCAGCCCTATTTCGGTTATCGGAACCGCAGCCGCCTGCGCCTTACCGCGCGGGCCTTGCGATCCCGCGTGGGCAAGTTCGAGAAACGCGGCAAATGGCGCGCGGCGAAAACCATGCTGGGGCAGTTCGCCAGCCACGAGGTCGGCGAATTCCCGGTCGAGCTCGAAATTGCGCGGCCGGGCGAGGCAAGCCAGCGCCACCAGGGGCTGACCGATGGCGAGGGCTTCGTCCATTTCGATATCCGGCTCGATCCCGAGTGGGAATATGATGTGCACCCCGCGTGGGAGACGGTGGTCATCCACTGGCAGGCCAATGGCGCGGACCAGTGCCTCGATGCGCATGTCCTCGCGCCGGGAAACGACACCGGCCTCGCGGTAATTTCGGACATTGACGACACCATCATCGAAACCGGGATCACCGGCGATTTTCGCGCCGTGCTGCGCAATTGGCGGCGCGTCCTCATGGAGATGCCGGCCGAGCGGATTCTCGTGCCCGGGGCGGATGTATTCTACAACGCGCTCGGCGGCGGCGAGGTGCTGGCCGAGGGCAGCGGCCATGCCGGGACACGCCAGCCGGCCACCCACCGCCCGTTCTTCTATGTCTCGTCGAGCCCGTGGAACCTGTTCAGCTATCTCGTGACCTATATCCGCGGGCGCGGCCTGCCACTGGGGCCGATCGCGCTGCGTGACTGGGGCCTCAACCGCGAGACCTTCGGCTCGTCCAGCCACGGCGCGCACAAGCGCGCCGCGATCGATGGCATCCTCGCGACCTACCCGGACATGAAGTTCGCGCTGATCGGCGATGACAGCCAGGGCGACCTGACCGCCTTTGCCGACGTCGCGCTGGAGAACCCGGGCCGGGTCCGTGCGATCTTCATTCGCAAGGTAGGCGAGCGGATGACCCCCGACGAACTAACCGCGAAGGCCAATCTCGAGGCGGCAAAAGTGCCATTATGGCACGGAAACGGCTATGATACCGGGCACAATTTCCTCGCCTCGATTGGCCTGCTCGCCGATGATGAGGCCAAGGCGATCGTCGATACGGTCGAAGCAACGGACCCGGAACTGGCATGAGGCGCACTATGAAAATCCTGCTCGGACTGCTGGTCGTCCTCCTGCTCGCAGGCGGGGCCTTCCTATGGGCGGTCCGCAGCAACGGTCCGGCCGTGCTCGACGGGATCGACCGGGTAACCGGCGGGTCACGCGGCGTGACGCTGGTATCGAGTGGGCTTTACGGCGCACATCCCGCGCAGAAGCTGCGCATCTACACGCCTGCGGGGGCCGACGCGCCGCTCCCGATCCTTATTTTCGTCCATGGCGGCAGCTGGAGCTGGGGCGATCCGGACGATTACAATTTCATCGCCCGCGCGCTGGCACCCGAAGGCTTCGTAGTCGTACTGGCAGGTTACCGCCTCGCCGAGGACGGG
Organism: Qipengyuania citrea; assembly: GCF_024171405.1. GTDB lineage: Bacteria > Pseudomonadota > Alphaproteobacteria > Sphingomonadales > Sphingomonadaceae > Qipengyuania > Qipengyuania profunda. The sequence continues at coordinate 2,025,999 of NZ_JALJZT010000002.1, read as the reverse complement.
CGTTACCCCGCCATGCTCGAAGATACCGCTGCGGCAATCCGCGAAACCGCGCGGCTGGCGTCGCAATATGGCGGTGATCCGACGCGCATCGTCGTCGCCGGGCATTCGGCGGGGGCCTATAATGTCGTGCAGGTTGCGCTGGAGGAGAAATGGCTCGCGGGCAGCGGTGTGCAGCTCAGCGGCGCAGTCGGCCTCGCGGGGCCCTACGACTTCTACCCCTATGACAAACCATCGAGCCGCGAGGCATTCGGGTCGGTTGGCGCGGGCAGCGAGACGCAGCCGGTCAATCATGTGCGCGCCGGGGCCCCGCCCATGCTGCTGATCCACGGCGAGGATGACACGCTGGTCAGACCGCGCAACACCCGCGCGCTGGCGGCGGCGCTGGAACAAGCGGGCAGCGCGGTCGAAACGCGCTTTCTCGCGGGCTTCGATCACAATGCGCCGCTGATCTCGCTGGCGAGTCCCTGGCGCGGGTCGCGCGATGTCGACGAAGCAATCCTCGCCTTCGCGTTGCGGGTGACCGATCTTTCAGTTTCGGTTCAGGCCGAAAGGCCTTAGGCTGCGCGCCGATGCGCCTGCTCACCCGCCTCATTGTCTTCCTTGCTGCCGCCATGCTCGCGGCGCAGCCGGTCGCCGCGCAAAGCATTCTGCGCGATGCCGAGACCGAGGCATTCCTCGACGAGATTTCCGCGCCGCTGATCGAGGCGGCCGGGCTCGAACCCGACAATGTCGAAATCATCCTGATCAATGATCCGTCGATCAACGCCTTCGTCGCGGGCGGCCAGGCGGTCTATATCCATTCGGGGCTGTTCGATGCCGCCGATAGTGCCGAGGAAGTCCAGGGCGTCATCGCGCACGAGCTCGGCCATATCACCGGGGGCCACATCCTCCGCTATGGCGAGGGCGCCGCCGCTGCAACGAAGATATCGCTGCTGTCGATGATCGCCGGAATCGGTGCCGCGCTGGCGGGCGCGGGCGATGCCGCAATGGGTATCATGATGGCGGGGCAGCAGGCCGCGATGGGCAAGTTCCTGGCCTTCAGCCGGACACAGGAATCGTCCGCCGATTTCGCCGGGGCGGAATATCTCTCGAAATCGGGGATCTCGGGGCGCGGTTCGCTCGCCTTCTTCGGCAAGCTGCTTAACCAGGAGTATCGCTATGGTTACAGCCAGAGCGACGAAGCGGGGTTCTACCGCACCCACCCGCTTTCGGGCGATCGCATCGCCGCGCTGCGCGAGGTTTATGAAAAGGACCCTGCCTGGGAACGCCCGCGTAATGCGCGCAACCAGGCCAATTTCGAGCGCGTGAAGGCGAAGCTCGTGGGCTATCTGGCCAAGCCCTCGGCCACCTTGCGCGACTATCCCGAAACCGATGCGACGGTCCCCGCGCTCTACGCACGCGCCTATGCCTATCACCAGAACGCGCGGGTCGACCTCGCGCTTGGCGCGACCGATCAGCTGCTCGCCATCGACCCGGACGATCCGTATTTTCTCGAGCTCAAGGGACAGGTCCTGCTCGAATCGGGACGGCCCGAGGAATCGCTCGAGCCGCTGCGCCGCGCGACTGCGCTGACCAATTCCGAACCGCTGATCGCCAGCCTGTTCGGCCATGCGCTGATCGCCACCGAAGACCGCGACAATTACGAAGAGGCCGAGCGCGTGCTGCGCGCCGCGGTGGGGCGCGACCGGCGCAATCCCTTCGCCTGGTACCAGCTCGGCGTGGTCTATGCCGCGCGCGGCGACACGGCGCGCGCGCGTCTGGCGACTGCCGAACAGCAGGTGATGAGCGGCCAGTACGGCCTGGCGCTACGCAGCGCGCAGGCTGCCGAGGGCGGTCTCGACCGTGGCACGCCCGACTGGATCCGCGCGCAGGACATCGGCATGCAAGCGCGTGCATTGCTCGAGCGGCAATGCGAAATGGAGCGCGGGCGCAATTGCGCACCGGGCTGAGAAAACCGAGGGATCCGATGAAAAACAACCTGCTGACCGCGCTGATCGCGCTGGTGTTCGGCTTCGCCGGGGCCGGCCTGTGGTCGCTCTCGGGGCTGGGGCATGGCCATACGCGCGATTATTTGCTCGCCAATCCGCAGATCCTTCCCGAAATGTCCGAAGCCTATCAGCGCAGCGAAGCCGAGAACCGGCTGGCGCAGGTTTCGGGTGAAGTGAAAGAGCCTTTCCAAGGCGCGGTCCTGGGCAACCCGCAAGGCACCAGGGTGCTGGTCAAGTTCACCGATTACGGCTGCACCTATTGCCGCCAGTCGATCGCCGGAATCGACCGCTTGATCGCCGCCGACCCCGAATTGAAGGTCGTGGTCCGCGAATGGCCGATCTTCGACGGCAGCGAACAGGCCGCGCGTATGGCGCTGGCTGCCGCGGCGCAGGGGAAATACCCCGCCTTCTACCACGCCATGTTCGACCAGGGTCCGCCGAGCAAGGCGAATGTCGCCCGCGCGGCGCAGATCGCGGGGCTCGATATGCCCGCCGCGGAAAAATTCGCTGCATCCGACGCGGCCACCGGCGAACTCGCGCGCAACATGGCCTTCGCCCGCTCGCTGCAATTCACCGGAACACCCAGCTGGATAGCGGGCGACGAGGTCATCCAGGGGCTGGTGCCCGAACAGCGCCTCGCCGACGCGCTCGCGGCGGAGGGCTAGGCGCTCACTCCGCTTCCATTGCCTTGGCGTACATCGAGGCGAGCGGCCGTTCCATCACCCGGCGGACCATCGGTTCGAAGAATTCGAGCGGTTCGCTGTCATAGGCGGGGTCGAAGGCGGCCTGGTCGTATTTCTCGCAGAAGGTCCGGCACGCTTCGAAATGCGGGTGGTCGGCGAACTTGTCGCGAGCGTTCTGGTCCATGCCGAGGAAGTGGAAATAGTAATAGCCCTGGAAAGCGCCGTGGTTCTGGCAGATCCAGTGGATTTCGTCGGTGACGAAGGGCTTGATGATCGAGGCGGCCACTTCGGGGTGGTTATAGCTGCCCAGCGTATCGCCGATATCATGCAGCAGCGCCATGACCACATATTGCTCGCCCCGTCCGTCGCGATGCGCGCGAGTCGCGGTCTGCAGCGAATGTTCGAGCCGGTCGACGGGAAAGCCGCCGAAATCGCCATGGAGCAGCTTGAGGTGATCGAGGACGCGATCGGGCAGGCCCTTGGCGAAGGCGCGATACTCTCCGCCGATGATCGCCCAATCCTCTGCCGTGCCCTCGCGCATTTCGCGGAACTTGGCGCGTTCGGCTTCCGGATGTTCGATATTTTCCTGCACGCCCATCGCGTCTCTCCCTCGCTTCGGCTGTCGATGACACTGTAGCGACTGGCGCAGTTCGTCGCAATTGCGCTAGAGGGCATGGCCCATGGCAGTCTTGCCCATTCGCCCAACGCCGTTCTTCGCCAATAAGAACCAGGCGTTCTGGAACCTCCAGCTGGCCGGCTGGGGCGGGGCCACCATGCTGCGCGTCATGTCCGCGCTGGCCAATGGCCAACCGCCCGACCGGCTGGTCATCATCCTGATTGCCACGATCACCGGTTTCTCGCTCAGCCTGATCCTCGCGGTGGTCTATGGCAAGCTGATCCGCCAGCGCCCGATCGTGACCTGGGGCGCGACTGCGATGGTGCTGGTCCTCGCGGTGGGCATCTATGCCTTCATCGACAGCTGGGTGCTCGACGTGGCGGGCGCGGCGTCGTCGAATACCAGCTTCGCCAATCTGTTCGTGGGCATCTACTTCTTCGACCTGACGCTGCTCGGCGCGTGGTCGGCGCTCTATTACGCGATCAATTTCTTCCTCCAGGTCGAGGAACAGGCCGACCGGCTCGAACGGCTCGAAGCGCAGGCGACCAGCGCGCAGCTGGCCATGCTGCGCTACCAGCTCAACCCGCACTTCCTGTTCAACACGCTCAATTCGATCAGCACGCTGGTCCTGCTCAAGCAGAGCGAGACCGCCAATGCCATGCTCACCCGCCTGTCGAGCTTCCTGCGCCACACGCTGGTGACTCAGCCGGGCGGCAAGGTAACCGTGGCGCAGGAGGTCGAGACACTGCAGCTCTATCTCGGGATCGAGCAGATGCGCTTCGAGGAACGGCTGCGCTCGAGCTTTCGCGTCGAGCCCGAGGCGGCCAGCGCGCGGCTGCCCGCGATGCTGCTTCAGCCATTGGTCGAAAACGCGATCAAATACGGCGTCAGCCCGCAGGAGGAAGGCGCGGATATCTTCATCGTCGCGCAGATCGTCGGCCCGCGGCTGCGCGTAACCGTGTCGGACACGGGCCCGGGCATGACGATGAACAATATCGAGGCCGGCCTGCCCGCGGTCCGCCCGACGCATGCGCGCCGCGATTCGACCGGAGTCGGCCTCGCCAATATTCGCGACCGGCTGGCGCAGGCCTATGGCGAGGAACACCGCTTCGAAATCCGCTCCCCCGAAAGCGGCGGCTTTTCCGTGCTCATCGAATTACCCTTCGAAAGCGAAGAGGACCCCGCGTTAAGCGCGGCGCAAGCCGCACCCGCGCAGGCGGCCCCGCTTAAGAAACCCGCGGCTTCCCCGGCCGTTGTACCTACACACTCACCCTCGAAAGCACCCCAGACGACATGACCATCCGGACCCTTCTAGTCGACGACGAAAAGCTCGCCATCCAGGGCCTCCAGCTGCGGCTCGAACCGTTCGAGGACGTCGAGATCATCGGCACCTGCCAGAACGGCCGCGAGGCGATTCGCGCCATCAAGACGCAGAAACCCGACCTCGTCTTCCTCGATATCCAGATGCCCGGCTTCGACGGTTTCTCGGTCGTGCAGGGGGTGATGGAGATCGACCCGCCGCTGTTCGTCTTCGTCACCGCATTCCAGGAACATGCGATCCGCGCGTTCGAGGCGAATGCGGTCAATTACCTGATGAAGCCGGTCGACGAGGACAAGCTGGCCGATACGATCGAGCGCGTGCGCCAGCGTCTGGCCGAGAAGAAATCGACCGAAGAGGCGGAGAAACTGAAGAGCGTCCTGTCCGAAGTCGCCCCCGAAGCCGCCGAAACGCTCGCGGGCGAGGATGCCGAGGCGGCCAGCCGGTTCGAGAAGCTCATCAATATCAAGGACCGCGGCCAGATCTTTCGCGTCGAGGTCGAAACGATCGAGCATATCGAGGCCGCGGGCGATTACATGTGCATTTATACCGGCGACAATTCGCTGATCCTGCGTGAAACGATGAAGGATCTCGAACGCCGGCTCGACCCGCGCAAGTTCCAGCGCGTGCATCGCTCGACCATCGTCAATCTCGACCAGGTGCGGCAGGTGAAACCGCATACCAATGGTGAATGCTTCCTCGTGCTCGATTCGGGCGCCGAGGTGAAGGTGAGCCGCAGCTATCGCGATGTCGTCGCCCGGTTCGTGCACTGAGGATCGGCGCACACGCCTTGGCGTGAGCACGCCCGGTGCCGCGCAGAGCCGCGTCGAGCACCAGCGCGCCTCATCCGGCCCGTTTCAGGAGCGATTTCATGACTATCACCCTTCCCGGCTTCGAGCTCGACCGGTTCGTGCGCGAAACGCTGGCCGAGGATCTTGGCGATGGGCTGCCCGGCGGCGGCCGCGACGTCACCAGCGAGAGCGTCATCCCCGCCGAGGCGCGGTTTGCCGGGACCATGGACACGCGCGATGCGATCCATGTCGCCGGTCTGCCGATTGCCGCCGCCTTCTTCCGCGCGCTCGACCCGGACATGCAGATCGAGATCCTCGTCGAGGAAGGCGCCCAGGTCCCTGCGGGCACCGATCTGATGCGGCTCGAGGGCAATGCGCGCGCCATGCTCACTGCCGAGCGCAGCGCGCTCAACACCGTGCAGCACCTCTCGGGCATCGCCACAATGGTCGCAGGCTATGTCGCGGCGATGGACAATCCCGACTGCACCCTGCTCGATACGCGCAAGACCATCCCCGGCCTGCGTCATCTGGAAAAATACGCGGTGCGTATGGGGGGCGCGGCGAACCACCGTATGGGCCTGTGGGATGCGGCGATGATCAAGGACAATCATGTCCTCGTCGCCGGATCGGTGGGCGAGGCGGTACGCCGCGCGGTCGCGGCCGGAGTGAAGGAAATCATCTGCGAGGTCGACCGGATCGACCAGATCGAACCCGCGCTCGCCGCCGGGGCAACTCGTCTGCTGCTCGACAATATGGAACCGCCGACCTTGCGCGAAGCGGTAGCGCTGGTCGCCGGACGCGTGCCGACCGAAGCCAGCGGGGGGATCAACCTCGAGACGATCCGCGCCAAAGCTGCCACCGGGGTCGACTACGTCTCGGTCGGCCGTCTGACCCAGAGTGCTCCCGCCGCCGATATCGGTCTGGACTTTACGCCGCTGTAAATTCGGATATTCCTGCGCTTCAGGAACATAGCGAGGGGGTCGCATGAAACCGGCATCAATCAGGAAGTTCGACTGGCTCTATCTCGGATCGGTCGCGATCGGACTGCTCGGGGTGGCGCTCAACTATGGCGCGATCGCCAGCCTCACAGAAGCCGATCTGGCAGGCCAGGGCTATGCCGACATGGGCGTGGGCGTATTGATCGCGGGTGTGTTGTTCGGCATCGCGATCAGCCTCGCGCTGTGGTTCATGATCTCCGTCCTGCGGATCGGGCTGGCCAAGTGGCTGCTTGTCGTCCTCACCGCGTGGTCGGTAGTGACCTCGGGGGTCGCCATCGTCACCAACTTCGACGCGACGATGGTCTGGGGGCTCGTCAGCACGGTGATGACGGTGCTGGCCATCTGGTTTCTTTTCCAGCCCGATGCCACCGCGTGGTTTGCCGAAAAGAAGGGCGGAAACGGAGCCGAATAGGTCCGCCTTTCGCAAGCGGCGGTCGCTATGCGCGCCGCCATGTAATACATCTATTCCGGCTTTTGCGGGGTTTCTAAGGGGAAATTGGGGTGAAACCAGGTTCGATCAAACTGTTCGATGTGTTGTTCCCGCTTGCGGCACTGCTGGTGCTCGTCTCGGCGGTGCTGAGTTTCGGAAACCTCGAGGAACGCGCGCTCATCGATTTTGGCGGCGAGGGCGGCGGAGCACGGGGTATGGCGATCTGGATGGTGATCGCGTCGCTGTTCATTTTCGCACTGCTCGCCAGCATCGTTTGGGCCACCATCTCGCTCTTGCGCATGGGGATGGTGCGCTACCTACTGGCGCTGGTCGTGCTCTACGCCCTGTTCCAGAATTATCTCGCCTTCGCGGCGCTGGGACCGCACCTCGCCGGTTTTGTCGACCTTGCGGCAAGCCTGGTGGCGGGGGCCGCCGTGATCGTGCTGTTTCGTGCCGACGCACGGCAGTGGTTTGCGGAAGATCCCCGCGACCGTGTCGCTCCCTAAGCGGCTGTCGCTACTGCCGCTCGCCGGCATGCTGGCCCATGCCGCTCCGCTGGCGGCGCAGCACTATCAATGCAACCTCCCGCGCACGCTGCAGGTACCACAAGTCCGGCCCGATGCAGCACCGCGTCCGCTCCCGGTCACCGGCTATACGCTGGCGCTGAGCTGGAGCCCCGAATTCTGCAAGCCGCGCAAGGGGCAGCCGCGCCATGCACGCCAATGCAGCGGGCGGGCGGGCATGTTCGGCCTCGTGGTGCACGGACTGTGGCCCGACAGCGGGCGTAGCTGGCCGCAATGGTGCTCCGCCCAGCGACAACCGCAACCGCGCGAGGTCGCTGCCAATATGTGCATCTCGCCCTCCGCGGCGCTGATCGCACGCCAATGGGCCAAGCATGGCAGCTGCATGGCGCAAAAGCCCGCAACCTATCTCAAGGTCACCCGGATCCTGTGGGAGGGGCTGCGGATCCCCGACTACGACCGTGTCAGCCGCGAGGACGATCTGACTGCAGGCACCATCCGCACGCGCTTTGTCGATGCCAATCCCGGCTGGGTGCATGAAGCGGTGGGAGTAAAGCTCAACGCGCGCGGCTGGCTGGAAGAATTGCGGCTGTGCTACGATAAGCGCTTCATGCCGAAAGCCTGCGATCGCACCCGGTTTGGCGCACGCGATGAAGCCCCCGCAAAGATTTGGCGCGGCCTCTAGCGAGTTTCGCTTTGCGGCTGACTTCAACGGGCGAGGGCAATTGGAGCGGCACCTAAATCGGGCGACCCCCGCCGCCAAGAGAGCCCTCATCTGGTCGATTTTAGACGAGGGGTAGCTGCCTTCAGATCACCGCCGGTCGCTGAAGAACCCGCGCAAGAGTTCTGCCGCGCGCGCTTCTCCCATACCCGAGTAGACCTCGGGCCGGTGCAGGCATTGCGGCTGATCGAAAACGCGTGCGCCGTGTTCGACCGCGCCGCCCTTGGAGTCGCTGGCTGCGTAATAGAGCTTGCCGATCCGCGCATGGACGATCGCGCCCGCGCACATCGCGCAGGGCTCCAGTGTTACCCACAATTCGCAATCGGTCAGCCGCTCCTCGCCCAGCGCTTCAGCCGCGCGGCGGATCGCGAGCACTTCGGCATGGGCTGTGGGGTCTCGCGTTTCACGCGGGGCGTTGTGCGCTTCCGCCAGGATCTCCCCGCCGCGAGTTATCACGGCGCCGACGGGCACTTCGCCCGCTGCAGCAGACTGCACGGCAAGCTCGAGCGCGCGTTGCATGGGTTGCGGAAGGGTCCAACTGGCCATATCGGCAAGGCGCTAGCCCCCGGTGGGCGCGGGTGCAACGTGCTTGACGATTCGCAAGCTCGCCGCTATGCGCGCCGCTTTCCGGGACAAACACGAGCCCCCGCCCCGCAGCAGCGGCCAAGGGAACTCGCCCAGCCATTTGAACGAGAGACGTATCATGTCGCGCATTTGCGAACTCACCGGCAAGGGCCGCCAGGTCGGTCACAATGTGAGCCACGCCAACAACAAGACCAAGCGGGTCTTCCTGCCGAACCTGCAGAACGTGACGCTGATGAGCGAGAAGCTCGATCGCAGCTTCAAGCTCCGCGTATCGACCCAGGGTCTGCGTTCGGTCGAACACAATGGCGGTCTCGACAACTGGCTGCTCAAGACCAGCGACGAGAAGCTCTCGGCCAACGCGCTCAAGGTGAAGCGCGAGCTGAAGAAGGCGAATCTCGCTACCGCGTAAGCCGTCAGGGCGTTTCGGCGCCAGGGCATCTACGCTGGATCGAAAGGCGCGCAAGGCTACTCGCGCGCCTTTTCGCGTTGGTCCCAGCGCAATTTGAGCAGCAGTGTCCGCTGCAGCGCCATGAAGTTGTCGTCCGAGATCAGCCAGACATGCCGTCCGTCGGCATCGTCGGTGATGGTCATCCCTTCGTAATTGTCCTGCGGGATCGCAGTACCGAATTCGGCCAGCAGGCGGGCAGGGATCCTGCCGTCAGCAGTGCGCCGGTCGATATCGATTACCGCAATCGCGGTTTCGAATCCGGGCGGAATGCCCAGGGCGAGGCGGCGCAGCAGGATCAGCGCCCGCCCATCCTCCAGTGGCGTGGCATCGACGGGCCGGTAGCCCCCCGGGATATCCACGCGCACGCTTTCGGGCTCGGCATCCTCGATCGGATCGGTGGCAAAAAGGAGCGCGACATGGCGCGACTCGCGCCAGCGCAGCGGACGCTCCTCGATCACGAGGAACCGGCCATCGGCAAAACGGACCAGTGCCTCGGCCCCCGAATTTCCGCCCCAGTCGCGCATCAGCGGCGGACTTACTTCCTCGTCGACCCTCAAATCAGCATGGAAGCGAATGATCGATTTGCGAAATTCATAGCCGCCCCAGACGGTCCCGCTAGCGGGATCGATCGCGAGCGATTCGAGATCGCGTCCTTCCTTCCGGCTCGCCTGATCGTCTCCGAAACGCTCGAGCACGCCCGGCAAGGTGCTGCGATCGGGGCGTTCGAACACCAGCCTGCGCCCAGTGTCGCTGCCCGCCAGGAAGCGGTCTCCATCAAGCGTTACCAATGCCGAGAAGCCGCCGAACTGCTTGCGGTGACCGGTCATTTCCCATGCATCCGCAAGGGTGAAGGGGCCCGTGCGGGTCGGTTCGAATGCGATGGCAGTGGCTGTGGCCAGCCGCCGGAAGTCGCGTGGGGGTTCAGGCGTGCGCAGCCACGTACCCGGAGCGATCATGCCAGCCAGCAGGGCGGCAAGAAGAAGACGCGAGCGGCGCATGGATGTCGGCCCTCTTGTTCGCCACACTGCGCGCGTCAAGCGCTCAGCGCATCGGTCCGGTGAACAACAGCGGGTCGAGTCGCGCATTGCGCCATTTGAGGCTCCAGTGGAGATGGGGGCCGGTGGCGCGGCCGGAGGAACCGATGTCCCCGATATGCTGGCCTTGCCGGACCATTTCGCCCTCGCTTACGTAAAGCCGCGCGCTGTGCAAGAAGGCGCTGTTGAGCCCCTGTCCGTGGTCGATGATCAGCAGCTTGCCTTCCAGGCTGAAATCATCCGCTGCAAGCACCACCACGCCATCGGCGGGGGCGACATAGGGGGTGCCGGCACCGCCCGTGGCGATATCGATCCCCGAGTGATAGCTGCCCGGTTCGCCGCGATAGATACGCTGCGACCCGAACCGGCCCGAAATGCGCCCCTTGACCGGCCAGACGAAGTCCTGCCGCCAGCCTTTCGCCCCGGTTTCTTCCAGTCGGGCATTCCAGATCGCATCGAGTTCGGGCTGGCGGCGCCGCATGAAGGATGCCGACGAACCGCCCGTTCGCCGCGCTACGTTGACGTGTTCGATGTCCCAGCCGCGTGGTGCGATCGCCAGCGGGCTATCGATCATGCGCCCGTCAACCAGTTTGGCAGTCAACGTCATCGCAGGGGGGGCATCACGGTCGAAGGCGGCGAAGAACCTGCCCTCATCGTCGAACGCCAACTCATCCTCGCCGAGCATGGCTTCGCTGGTACCGCCGGGAACCGTGCCCCTTATCCAGCCGCCCTGTTCGAGCGCGCCATCGAAGGTGAACACCGCGGGGCGTAAGGGAGTCGGCGTGACCGTCGGCGTCGGACCTGGCGTCGGCGTAGCGCGGACCGGCTGCACCACTTCGGTCGTCCGCGATGGCGGAGCGGGCTCCGGCGTGGCGGCGGGAACGCATGCGGTCCCGAGGAGCACGAGCGGCGCGACCCGCATCCAGTTCACGGGGCCAGTCGCTCGGTCGCGAGCTGGGCGCTGGCGTAGGCTTCCTGGTGCTGGACCGACCAATAGCGCAGCTCGTCGAGCGGGATCGGCACCCCGCTCATCGCGCAAAAGACATGGTTGCCCGCGCGCAGCACGCGAAAGCCGGAAGGTCCGTATTGCAGTTTCGCCTCGCCTTTCGGCGGGCCCGAATTCTTGTTCATCAGCATGGCGCAATTCCTAGCAGGTCCGGCCTAACCGAACAAATCATCCTGCTTCGGCGGGGTTCCGGATTTGCGCGGTTTGCGACGCGGCGCGGGGGGCGGGGTATCGCCGCCGGTACCCACTTCGAGCTCACCGTCGCGAAACTTGAGCGTAAGTGACGCCTCCTGCGCCGCCGCCGCCCGGTCGGTGATGGTCCGCCCGTCGGGTCCGGTGACGCGCACATAGCCGCGTGCCAGGGGACGGTCGGGATGAAGCTGCTCGGCCAGCCGTGCCAGCGCGGCCAGCCGCTCGCGCCGATCGGCCAGCGGACGTTCGACCAGCGCAGGCACCAGCTTCTGCCCCGCCAGTGCGCGGCGGGCCTCGCGCAGATTGCGATCGAGCGTAGCGAGCGACAATCGCAGATTGCCAAGCCGCTCGCGCCCCTGCGCCGCCCGGTCGCGCAGGCCGCGGCGCAGGCGTTCGGCCAGATCGTCGAGCCGTTGGGCCTGGGGTTGCAGCAAGGCCTCGCGGGTCGGCAGGCGCTGGACGCGCGCTTCCAGCCGCTCGCGCCCCAGCTGCACCGGGCGCAGGATCGCGCGTTCCTTGCGCCCTTCGAAATCCTTCAAGGTTGCGGCGAGTTCGGCGCGCACCGGCACGGCGATCTCTGCCGCGGCGGTGGGTGTCGGCGCCCGGCGGTCGGCGGCATAGTCCGCCAGTGTGGTATCGGTCTCGTGCCCGACCGCGCTGATTGTCGGGATCGGACAGTCGACGATGGCGCGCACGACCTCTTCCTCGTTGAAGCTCCATAGGTCCTCGATCGACCCGCCGCCGCGCGCGACGATGACTAGGTCGGGGCGATCGGGATGGCCTTCGGGCATGGCTGCGAAGCCGCGCACCGCACCCGCGACCTGCGCGGCTGCGCCCTGCCCCTGCACCAGCACCGGCCAGACCACGACCCGGGTGGGGAAACGATCCGCCAGCCGGTGGAGGATATCGCGAATCACCGCGCCGGTGGGCGAGGTGACCACACCGATGGTGCGCGGCAGGAAGGGGAGCGGCTGTTTGCGCCCGGCATCGAACAGCCCTTCCGCCGCCAGCCGCGCGCGGGTCTTCTCGAGCAGCGCCAGCAGCGCACCTTCGCCCGCCAGTTCCATCCGCTCGATCACGATCTGGTATTTCGAGCGGCCCGGATAGGTGGTGAGCTTGCCCGAAGCGACCACTTCCAGCCCGTCTTCGGGAGCGAAGGGCAGGCGCTCGGTATTGCCGCGCCACATCACCCCGTCGATCACCGCCTTTTCGTCCTTGAGCGCGCAATACAGATGCCCGCTGGCGGCGCGCTTCACGCCCGACAGTTCGCCGCGCAGGCGGACGAAGCCGAAGCGATCCTCGACCGTGCGTTTGAGCGCCTGGGATATTTCGCTCACCGTCAACGGCTCGGCGTTGTCGCCCGTGCGGCCCTTCGCTACCAAGCTCGCATCATCTGCAGTGGACGGGAAGTGGTCGGCCATGAATATCCTTTTGCTCGGGTCGGGCGGGCGTGAACATGCGTTAGCGTGGAAACTGGCGCAATCGCCGCTGTGCGACAAGCTGTGGGCGGCGCCGGGCAACCCCGGTATGGCACAGCATGCCGACTGCATCGCGCTCGACGCGGGCGACCACGAGGCGGTGGTCGAATTCGTGCGCAAGAACGACATCGGTCTTGTCGTGATCGGTCCCGAAGCGCCGCTGGTCGATGGGCTGGCAGACAGCCTGCGCGCCGCGGGGGTGGACACATTCGGCCCGTCCAAGCAGGCCGCACAGCTCGAAGGCAGCAAGGGCTTCACCAAGGAATTGTGCCGCCGCGCCAATATCCCCACTGCACGCTACGAGCGCTGTACTTCGCTCGAAGCGGCCTGGGGCGCGCTTAAGAAGTTCGACCCACCCTTCGTGCTCAAGGCCGACGGTCTTGCCGCGGGCAAAGGCGTGGTCATCGCCGAAACACGCGAAGAGGCGCAGCATGCGCTCGACGAAATGTTCGATGGCAAGTTCGGCAGCGCGGGCAGCGAAGTGGTGATCGAGCAGTTCCTGATGGGCGAGGAGGCCAGCTTCTTCGCGCTGACCGATGGCACGGCGATCGTCCCCATCGGCACGGCGCAGGATCACAAACGCGTGGGCGCAGGCGATACCGGACCAAACACCGGCGGCATGGGCGCCTATTCGCCCGCCCCGGTGCTGAGCGAAGCGCTACAGGCCCAAGTCATGCGCGAGATCGTCGAGCCAACCGTGCGCACCATGGCCGCCGAGGGCACGCCCTATTCGGGTGTGCTCTATGCCGGGCTGATGCTGACCAAAGACGGCCCGCAGCTGATCGAATATAATGCGCGCTTCGGCGACCCCGAATGCCAGGTGCTGATGATGCGGCTCGAAAGCGACCTGGTCGAACTGATGCAGGCCTGCGCGCAAGGACGGCTGGCAGACATCGCCGAGCCGGTGCTATCCGGCGATTTCGCGCTGACCGTGGTGATGGCGGCGGACGGCTATCCCGGCACGCCCAAGAAGGGCGGCACGATCGATCTGGGCGAGGCCGAGGCCGGCGGCGCCAAGGTCTTCCACGCCGGCACCGCGCTGGAAGGCGAGACGCTGACCAGCAGCGGCGGCCGCGTGCTCAACGTCACCGCGCGCGGTGCCAGCGCGACCGAAGCGCAGGCGAAAGCCTATGAAGCGGTTGATGCGATCAGCTTCCCCGACGGCTTTTGCCGCCGCGACATCGGCCAGCGTGAGGTGCGGCGGGAACGCGGGTAACTCGGTTTGTGATCGTGGATGCTATACCTCCACAGGCTTGGATTGCCTTGCCTCTGGCCGTTTCCGCCCTTGCACCCGCGGCATATGTCTGGCGCTATTTCACCCACGGCCTGACACCGCGTGATATTACACTACCGCCGGAAGATGTGAGCTGGAAGTCCGGGCGCCACTTGCTGTTCTGCTTGGCTTCTCTGACGGGATTGCTAGCCATCGGTGGGTTTGCCTTCACTGAGTGGGCGGAGGATTTCGCCCGATCCGAATGGCTGGCACCCGCCTTGCTCGGAGCGGTAGGCAGCTATGCCTTGGGGACTGTGGTCCCAGGCTGGCGGAATGGCGAGATCCGCCCGCTCATTCGCGGATCATCCAGGTCCTACTCGCGGGCCGAACAACCCAGGCGATATTGGGCGTCGCTCATCTGGAACGGCGCCATCGGATTGGCGCTCACTGTCGGTTCCCTTGGAATAGTCTACGGCAACACCAAACCTGCGTGCGACTATAATGGCGACGAGGAGGAACTCTTCGAAGCCGTGGCGACCTGCAACGCGATGCTGGCCGATCACGATCTCGACGTTGAAAAGCGGGCGGACTTGCTCGGAGATCGAGGCCGCGTCCATCACCGGCTCGGCAATAATCACCTCGCCTTGCTGGACTATTCCCAAGCGATCGAGCTTGAGCCTGGTGACTCTTATGCGCTTTTCAACCGTGCACTTATTCACCGCGAGTTGCGTGACTTGCCAAACGCAATCGAAGATCTGGATGCCTCCCTTGCCATTCGGCCAGAGAATGACAGAGCTTACCTAGAGAGAGGCCTCGCAAACCTCGATCTCGGTCGGTTTGAAGAGGCTGTCGAGGATTTCACGCTCTTGCACAACCGCGTTCCGGATCATCCTTACGCGCTTGCCAATCGCGGCCTCGCCTATGCTTGGATGGATGACGAGCTAAATGCGCAAAATGATTTCGACCGTGTGGGCAAGAACCAGCCCGGGTGGGTCGTCGTACTGCATGGCAAGGCAGTTCTTGCTCGTAATAGGCAGAAACACCGGCAATCTATCGATTATCTATCCCAAGCATTGGAGATCGATCCGGATGACTATTTCGCTCTTCGCCTACGCGCAGATGCATATTGGGAGATCGGCGAGAACGACCTTGCGCGCGATGATGACGATCGATCTATTGCGCTTGAAGCCGGAAACTAGCGGGACGCCAGCCTCATTCGGACTGACTCCAGTGTGTACCTCAGACCACTAGGGCATCTCGGGCGTTCGGCTCTGCCTCGCTCAAATTTAACGCAGCGCGACTTGCCGCGAGAAGCACCGCCCCGGCTCGGAAGCTGGCGCGGTGCGAGGGCGTGCCGGATTGCTCAGCCCAGTTTCTCGGCAACCAGCGCCTTGAGGTCGGCTTCACTGCGCGCGCCGTAGTGCGAGATGATCTCGGCGGCGCAGATGGCGCCCATGCGCAGGCAGGTTTCGAGCGTCTCGCCGCGCGCATGGCCAGTGAGGAAGCCCGCCGCGAAGAGATCGCCCGCGCCGGTGGTGTCGACGACCTTGTCGATCGGTTCGGCAGCAACCTCGGCGCGCGAGCCATTGGCGATGCCCACCGCGCCCTTGGCGCTGCGCGTGGCGACCAGCACGGGGACGTTGTCCTGCAGCATGGCGAGCCCCGCCTCGAAATCCTCTTCGCCGGTCAGCGTTGCGAGTTCGCTTTCATTGACGAAGAGAATGTCGATCTGCCCTTCCTCAATCAGCGCGCGGAAATCGTCGCCATGGCGGTCGATGACGAAGCTCTCGCTGGCAGTGAAGGCGACCTTGCGGCCCGCATTGCGTGCCACCTCGATCGCGCGGCGCATTGCGCGGCGCGGTTCTTCCGGGTCCCACAGATACCCTTCGAGATAGAGGATGCCCGCGCTGGCGATCAGTTCGTCGTCGAGCGCGGCGGGGGGGAGGAACTGGCTTGCCCCGAGGAAGGTGTTCATCGTCCGCTCGCCATCGGGGGTGACGAAGATGAGGCAGCGCGCGGTCGAGGGCTGGCCTTCGCGGGCCGGCGTGTCGAAATCGATTCCCACCGCGCGGATGTCGTGGCTGAAGACGTCGCCCAGCTGGTCGGTCGCGACCTGCCCGACGAATGCGCATTGCGCGCCCAGCGCCGACATGCCCGCGAGCGTATTGGCGGCCGAGCCCCCGGAGATTTCCTTTGCCGGCCCCATCGCCTCATACAGTCGCCGAGCGCCGTCTTCGTCGACCAGCGTCATCCCGCCCTTGTTGAGGTCGAGTTCGGCGATCAGCTCTTCTTCGCAGGGGGCCATCACATCGACGATGGCATTGCCGATGGCGATTACGTCGTAGCGGGGTTCGGTCATGGGTACTCCGGGGAGGGGATAATCGGTGTGTCGGGCGCGGTTAGCGGCTCGTCGGGGTTTGGCCAAGGGCGGCGTTGACTTGCCCCATAACGGCGCGCATCCCCCGGCTCCGATGATGTCGCTTCCCCGTGCCCTTGCCCTTGCCGCCGGTCAGCTTGGCGATCCGGCAATCCTCAGGGTGCTGGGCAAGACCGCGCTGCTGACTTTGGCGGTCTTCGCGGCTGGCGGCGCGGGGCTCTATCTCGTGGTCGAACGCGCGATCGACAGTGTGACCAACGCCGACACCTCGGGCCTGGGCGCGCTGCTCGCGGCGCTGGGGATGATCCTGGCCGGCTGGTTCCTGTTCCGGGTGGTGGCGCTGTTCGTGCTGCAGTTCTTCGCCGAGGATGTGGTGCGCGCGGTCGAGGCGCGGCATTATCCGCAGGCGCGCCACAGCCTGCGCGACCTGCCGCTCGCCGAAGAAGTCGGCAATGCGCTGCGCTCGCTCCTGCGCACGGTGCTCGCCAATGCCGCGGCGCTGCCGATCGCAGGTCTCTTGCTGGTCACGGGGATTGGCGCGGCGGCGGTCTTCTGGACGGTCAACGCCTATCTCGTCGGGCGCGAACTGCACGACATGGTGTGGCTGCGGCACCGCGCCGATCCGGCCGAGCTGGCCCCGATCGGCGGACTCACGCGTTTCCTGCTCGGCGGCGTGGTGGTGGCGCTGCTTGCGATACCTTTCCTCAACCTCCTTGCCCCGATAATGGGCGCTGCCTGCGCTACCCACCTCGTCCACCGCGCCCGTGAGAAAGACCTCGATGCGTAAGTTCGCCCTGCTGCTGTTGCCCCTGCTCGGAGCCTGCACCACCGTACCCGTTGCGCCGGGTCCGCCGGGTGCTCCGGCCTCGCGTCCCGGGGCCGCACCGCCGCCGCAAGAGGTGCGCGTCGCGCCCGCCACCCCCTCGTTCCGCGCCCCGCGCGTGATGAATGTGCCCGGGCTGGAGAGCGTGATCGGACGCAATGAAACCGCGCTTGCCAATCTGTTCGGTGTCCCGCGGCTGACCGTGAAGGAAGGCGATGCCAAGAAGCTGCAATTCGTCGGCGAGGCCTGCGTGCTCGATGTCTATCTCTACCCGCTCGAGCCGCGCGGCGAACCCAGCGCCACCTATGTCGATGCCCGCCGCGCCAGCGACGGCCTCGACGTAGACCGCGCGGCCTGCGTCCGCGCGCTGCGCCGCTAACCCCGTCTTAAGCAAGCCGGGATAGGCTTGCCGGACCAGGATTTTACGGGAGCTGGTCCAGATGAGCGTGCATTTCGGCGAATTGGCCAAGAGAGTCGGCGCGGACGGGGTCATTACCCCCGAGGAAGTGCTGACGCTGCGGCGCGAGGCATGGCCCGACGGGCGGATTTCGCAGGCCGAGGCCGAAGCGATCTTCGCGCTCAACCGCGAACTGACGACGAAGAGCGCCGAATGGGTCGATTTCTTCGTCGAGGCGCTGGGCGAATATGTCATCAACCAGCGCGCGCCTGCAGGCTATGTCGATCCCGAGAATGCCAGCTGGCTGATGATGCAGATCGATGCCGACGGGCAGTTCGGCAGCATGGCCGAGATCGAGCTGCTGGTGCGCATTTTCGAACGCGCGCAGAACGTGCCGGCAGCGCTCAAGGATTACGCGATCTCGCAAATGGAGCTAGCTGCGCTCGAGGGCACCGGGCCGACGCGCGACGGCGGCACGCTCGAAGCGGGGAATGTCAACGCGACCGAGGCCCGGCTGCTGCGCCGCGCGATCTTCGCGCCTGCCAGTGAACGCCCCGCAGCCGTTGGGCGCAAGGAAGCCGACATGCTGTTTCGCCTCAAGGACGCGACGCTGGGCGGTGACAATGCGCCAGAATGGAAGTAATTGTTCGTCCAGGGCATCGCCAACTACCTGCAGGGTTACAGCAATCCCGATGCACAGATCAGCCGCGAGCGCGCCGCCGAGCTGCAGGCCTTCATGACCGATACGCGCAGCAGCGTGGGCGGGTTTCTCGGCCGGATGGCCAAGGCTTCGCCCAACGCATTCGGCAAGGTGTTCGGACGCAAGGAAGAAGCGCCGACGCGTGCCGAGGGCGTAGCCGCGGCGCATGAGGTGACGCATAGCGAGCGCGAATGGCTCGACGCGCGGATCGATGCGGATGGCCGGGTCGACGAATACGAGCGCGCGCTGCTCGACTTTCTCGCCGAGGAGTAACCAGCCGATCGTGCGCGGCTAGACCATAAAGCTTTCGCCGCAGCCACACGCCCCCTTGGCGTTGGGATTTTCGAACACGAAGCCCGCGGTGAAATCGTCCTCCACCCAGTCCATCGTGCTCCCGATCAGGTAGAGCACGCTGGCGCTGTCGATGAAGAACAGCCCGCCGGGGGTCTCGATCTTCTCGTCGAACTTGGCTTCCTCGGTGACATAATCGACCGAATAGGCGAGGCCCGAGCAGCCCCGCCGCGGGGTCGACAATTTGACCCCGATAGCGTCTTCGGGCGCCTTGGCCATCAGGTCGGCGACGCGCCGTTCGGCGGCCTTGGTCAGGACGACCGCTGCCTTGGGCGCGGCGCGGGTCTTGGTATCGCTCATTACAGCATCCCCAGTTCGAGGCGTGCCTCGTCGGTCATCTTGTCCGGGCCCCAGGGCGGGTCCCACACCAGATTCACCTCGGCATCGCGAACGCCGGGCACGCTGGCGGCGCGCAATTCGACCTCGCCGGGCATGGTTTCGGCCACCGGGCAATGCGGCGTTGTAAGCGTCATGGTGACGGTCACATCGCTCTCGTCATCGACCTCGACGCCGTAGATCAGGCCCAGATCGTAGATATTGACCGGGATTTCCGGGTCGAAGATCTCCTTGAGCGCAGCGATCACCGCTTCGTAGAGATCACCGCCCGGCGCGCCTGCGGGCACGTTTTCGGGCTTTTTCTGCAGGAAGCCTTCGAGATAGTCGCGCTTGCGCTCCATCGTCGCGCGCGGCGTTTCTTCCGCATCGACCGCGTCCTCGACACGGGCGCGCGGCGGCTTGGCAGCCAGCGCATCCGCAGGGGAGGGCGCGGCAATGAAATCACTGTTCTGATCGTCGTTCATCCGAAGATCCTCTGAGTCCGTTCGATGCCGCGCATCAGCGCAGCGATGTCGCTTTCGTCCGAGTAGAGCCCGAAGCTGGCACGGGCGGTGGCGGGGACGCCGAGATGGTCCATCAGCGGCTGCGCACAATGGTGCCCGGCCCGGATCGCGACATTCTCTTCGTCCAATATGGTGCCGAGATCGTGCGGGTGAACCCCCTCGATCGCGAAACTGACGATGCCGGCGCTTTCTTCGGGGCCAAACAGCGTCACCGAATTGAGTGTGCGCAATGCGTCGCGCAACTGCCTGGCAAGCGCGGCCTCGTGCGCAAACAGGCGATCGGGACCAAGCGCGGCGACATAGTCGATCGCCGCATGCAGCGCGATCGCCTCGGTGATCATCGGTGTGCCCGCTTCGAACCGCTGCGGCGGCGGCGCATAGGTGGTCTTGTCGAAGGTGACGCGGTCGATCATCGCCCCGCCGCCCTGCCACGGGGGCATGGCATCGAGGATGTCCTCGCGCGCCCACAGCACGCCGATCCCGGTCGGGCCGTACAGCTTGTGGCCCGAGAAGGCGTAGAAATCGCAATCGAGCGCGGCCATATCGAGCGCCATGCGCGGCGCCGCCTGGCACCCGTCGAGCAGCAGTTTCGCGCCCACCGAATGCGCCAGATCGGCTGCGGCGCGGGCATCGAGCACGCTGCCCAGCACATTCGAGACATGCGCCAGCGCGACCAGCTTGGTGCGCGGGGTCAGCAGCGCTTCGAGCGCGCCCAGATCGATCCGGCCATCCTCGGTCAGCGGGCAGACGTCGATCTGCGCGCCGGTGCGTTCGGCGACCATCTGCCAGGGCACGATATTCGAATGATGCTCGAGCGTGGAGAGGACGATGCGGTCGCCTTCGCCGATATGCGTCATGCCCCAGCTCGCCGCGACGAGGTTGATCGCCTCGGTCGCGCCGCGCACGAACACCACTTCATGTTCGCTGGCAGCGCCCATGTAAGCGGCGACGCGGCGCCGCGCGGCTTCGTAGCCGAGCGTCATCTGCGCGCTGCGGCCATAGACCCCGCGGTGGACGGTGGCGTAATCCGCGCCCAGCGCGCAGGTCATCGCGTCGATCACCGCCCGCGGCTTCTGCGCCGTCGCGGCGGTATCGAGATAATGCCACGGCTGGCCATCGCCCGTCACCATGCCGGGGAATTCGGCCCTGATGTCGTTGGGGCGCAAAAGGGTAGTAGCCTCGCTCACAGCGCCCGGTCGACCTTGTCGAGCGCGACTTTCAGCATCGCCTCGCGCGTTTCGTCATCCTCGAGCGCGACCAGCGCGTCACCGAGGAAGGCCTGGACCAGCAGGCGCCGGGCAAGATCGGGCGAGACTCCGCGCGCAGCCATGTAGAAACGCGCGGTTTCGTCGAGCTGGCCAACGCTGGCGCCATGCGCGCATTTGACATCGTCGGCAAAGATTTCGAGCTGCGGCACCGCGTTCACGGTTGCGCCCTTCTCGAGCAGCAGGCCCTTGAAGTCCTGCGCCGCATCGGTCTTCTGCGCATCGCGCACGACATCGATATTGCCGAGGAAATTGCCCGTGCCGTGGCCCCAGTGAACCGCGCGAACGGTCTGGTTGCTGGTGGCTTCGGGTTCGGCATGGATCGTGCGGGTGACGAATTCGCGCACGGTTTCGCGGCCGCCGACGGTGATCCCGCCCAGTTCGAAATGCGCGCCCTTGTGCAGGGTCACCTCGATTTCGAGCCGGGCATATTCGGCCGCGGCGAGCACCGCGAAGATCTCGCAGGTCGCGCCTTCGCGCACGGTCACGCGCCACCGGTGCAGTTCGGTCGGCCTGGTGTCGCCGCCATCGGCAATCAGGAGCGTTTCGTGAACGCTCTCGCCGGCGGCGACATCGATCGTGCGCCAGTCGTCCAGCGCTTCGCCCTGAAGCCGCTCGACCGCGGAATAGCGCCACGCTTCATCGCGGCGGGTGGGGAGTTCGGCTGCCTCAGGCATGCGCAGTCTCGGCGGACATGATCGCGTCATAGCCTTCGTTTTCAAGCTCTACGGCCAGTTCGGGGCCACCGGTCCGGACGATGCGGCCCTGCGACAGGATCGATACCTTGTCGGGCTTCACTACTTCGAGCAGGCGCTGGTAGTGCGTGATCAGCAGGACGCCCTTGGCCGGGTCGCGCATGATCGCATTGATGCCATCGCCGACCACGCGCAGCGCATCGATGTCGAGACCGCTATCGGTTTCGTCGAGCACGGCGAATTGCGGGTCGAGAATGCCCATCTGGACCATTTCGGCGCGCTTCTTCTCGCCGCCCGAGAAGCCGACATTGACGTGTCGCTTGAGCATTTCGGGGTCGAGCTTGAGCAGCGCCGCCTTGTCCTTGGCCAGCTTGAGGAATTCGCCGCCGGTCAGCGGTTCTTCACCGCGCGCCCGGCGCTGCGAATTCAGCGCTTCGCGCAGGAACTGCAGATTCGAGACCCCGGGAATCTCGACCGGGTACTGGAAGCCGAGGAACAGGCCGGCAGCGGCGCGTTCGTGCGGTTCCAGCGCGAGCAAATCCTGTCCCATAAACTCGACCGAGCCCTCGGTCACCTCGTAGCCGGGCCGTCCGCCCAGCACATAGGCCAGCGTCGACTTGCCCGCACCATTGGGGCCCATGATCGCATGAACCTCGCCCGCGCGGATTTCGAGCGTCAGCCCGTTGAGGATTTTCTTGCCGTCGATTTCGGCGTGGAGATTGTCGATTTTCAGCATATTACTTCCTGTCGTCGCGACGGGCCTGGCGGGTGCGCCGGGGCGTCGGGCCGTATTTCGATTGGTGTTCGCGGCGCGCGCTTTCCTTGTCGCGGTAGCGCGCGTTCATCGCAGCGAAGATCGGCTGCATCGCCGCTTCGACATCGTCGAGGATCGTCGCCGCGGGCAGGCGCAGCACTTCCATGCCGACCGCAGCGAGGCTCTTGTCGCGCCGCTTGGCCAGCGTGTCGTTCTGACCTTCCTCGTCGATTGCGACCGCCAGCCCGAGCGGGTGCGAGACGAAATCGAGGATCGCCGAGCCGACCACGGTGTGGCGGGTGAACTTGAACTTGCCGAAGTCTTCCTTGGCGAAACGCGCGGCGAGCACCTTGTGCGCCGGAGTCGCATGCCGCCGCAAATGGCGCGCTTGTTCGTGGATCTTGTCGAGCCGCTTCTCGGAGATTTCCCAGCCGCGGCCTTTTTTCTTGAGCGCGGGAGCGGCATCGTCCGCCGAAGGCGTGCGGATCTGGAGGGTCTTGCGTTCGGTCACCCCACGCTCCCCTCGAGCGAGATCGCCAGCAGCTTCTGCGCTTCGACGGCGAATTCCATCGGCAATTCCTTCAGCACGTCCTTGGCGAAGCCGTTGACGATCAGCGCCATCGCTTCCTCGTCATCCAGGCCGCGCTGCTGGGCATAGAACATCTGGTCGTCGCTGATCTTGCTGGTGGTCGCCTCATGCTCGATCTGCGCGCTGGGATTCTTCACCTCGATATAGGGCACGGTGTGCGCCCCGCTCCGGTCGCCGATCAGCAGGCTGTCGCATTCGGTGCGGTTGCGCACGCCGTCAGCATTGGCCGCCACGCGGACCATGCCGCGATAGGTGTTGTTCGACTTGCCAGCCGAAATGCCCTTCGAGATGATCGTCGAGCGGCTGCCCTTGCCGTTGTGGATCATCTTGGTACCGGTATCGGCCTGCTGGTAATTGTTGGTCACCGCGACCGAGTAGAATTCGCCCACGCTGTCTTCGCCGTTGAGCACGCAGCTGGGATATTTCCATGTCACCGCACTGCCGGTTTCGACCTGCGTCCAGCTGATCTTGCTGCGCGCACCCTGGCACAGGCCGCGCTTGGTGACGAAATTGTAGATCCCGCCCTTGCCCTCGGCATTGCCGGGATACCAGTTCTGCACGGTCGAATATTTGATTTCGGCGTCTTCCAGTGCGACCAGCTCGACCACGGCGGCATGAAGCTGGTTCTCGTCGCGCATCGGCGCGGTGCAGCCTTCGAGGTAGCTGACATAGCTGCCCTTCTCGGCGATGATCAGCGTGCGTTCGAACTGGCCGGTGTTCTCCGCATTGATACGGAAATAGGTGCTGAGCTCCATCGGGCAGCGCACGCCTTCGGGCACATAGACGAAAGTGCCGTCCGAGAAGACCGCGCTGTTCAAGGTGGCAAAGTAATTGTCGTGCTGCGGGACGATCTTGCCGAGCCATTTGCGCACCATGTCGGGATATTCGCGAATCGCCTCGCTGATCGACAGGAAGATGACGCCCGCCCGCTTCAGCTCCTCGCGGAAGCTGGTGGCAACGCTGACACTGTCGAACACGGCATCGACCGCGACCTTCTTGGCGCCCTTCACGCCGGCGAGCACTTCCTGCTCGCCGAGCGGGATGCCGAGCTTGTCGTAAACGCGCTTGATCTCGGGGTCGAGTTCATCGAGCGACTCGAGTTCGACCTTCTTCTTCGGCGCCGCGTAATAATAGGCGTTCTGGTAATCGATCGCCGGATAGCCGATCTTCGCCCAGTCGGGCTCCACCATCTCCTGCCACAGGCGGAACGCCTTGAGCCGCCAGTCGAGCATCCATTCGGGCTCGCCCTTCTTGGCGCTGATGAAGCGGACCGTGTCCTCGGTCAGGCCCTTTTCGGCAAACTCGGTCTCGATGTCCGACGACCAGCCGTGTTCGTACTCGGCGGCCTTTTCGGCAGCTTCGCGCGCTTCGCGGTCCTGGATGTCCAATTCTTCGCTCATGCAATCTCTCTTGTCCGTGCCAGCTGGGTCAGCGGGATCGCCGCCAGCGCGCCGCGCACCGCTTCGTTCACGACCGGCCAGTGCGGTTTGACCGAGCAATCGTGCTCGACCGAACACTGGACGCCCTCGACGCAGGCAGTCAGCGCGATTGGTCCTTCAACCGCCTCGACGATATCGGCGACGGTGATCGCCGCGGCCGGGCGTGCCAGT
Source organism: Qipengyuania citrea (assembly GCF_024171405.1). Classification (GTDB taxonomy): domain Bacteria; phylum Pseudomonadota; class Alphaproteobacteria; order Sphingomonadales; family Sphingomonadaceae; genus Qipengyuania; species Qipengyuania profunda. The sequence goes on along the minus strand of NZ_JALJZT010000002.1, from coordinate 2,001,577 downwards.
TGCAGCCCGCCGCCGGCACCGCGGCTCGACCGCAGCAGACCCGCGGCCGACAGCTTGCTCACGAGCTTTTGCACCGTGGGCACCGGGAGGCCGGTTTCCGCCGCCAGTTCGGCCGCGCTGGTCTTGCCCCCACCGCAATGACGCGATGCGGCGCACATGGCGACGACGGCATAATCAGCAAGGTTTGACAGGCGCATAGTTAAATCGGACCAATTCGTTCCGATTGGCCAATTAGGAGCCAAGCTCCCCCATTTCAACGGGAAAGACCTAGTTGCGAGTCGTTAGCATTCAGGCGTCGTGGAGCGGGCTGCGGCCGAGCTGTTCCGCTTCGCCCGAGCCGAACAGATTGACCGAGCCATAGCCATCGGGGCCGAGCATGTCGTTGATCGGCGATCCCGCCGCTGGCTGGAGCCGCTTGGGGGTGCGCCCGGTGAAGAAGCGGATTTCCTTGATGAGATGCGCCTGGTCGTAAAACGCCTCGCGGATCTCGGCTTCGATCTCTTCGGGCAATTGCGGCATCGCCAGCAAGGTGGCGGCGCGGACCGCGCGATAGCGGCGCACCAGCCGCACGGGCGACTGGCCGAAGAATTGCGCCACCAGCCGCTGTGCCTGGCGTTTCGAATAGGGCAGCTGTTCGTACAGCTCTTCGAGTTCGGGCTTGAACGAGCTCGACAGCCATTCGAGCGTCCGGTCGATCACCGTCAGGTGCTGTTCGGGAAGCTTCGACAGCCCGCGCCGGACGACATCGGTCATCGCGTCGAGCAATTCCCGATCCCCCAGTTCGCCCGCCCGCCAGCGCCCACCCAGCACGGCAAAGGCCTGCGCGGGCGAATCATCGAGGACCATTTCGGGTTGCAGGAAACAATCGTGGTAGTCGTGCACCGACAGGCTCGACAGGGCCGCCCAGCCGCGGAAATTGAGCGATACGCCGAACAGGGTCGCCGGCCCGCTGACGCTGAAATTGCGCGCCTGGCACAGCGGCGCAAGGAAGAAGGCATCGCTGGTTTCGGCTACTTCGCCGCCGTCGAACTGCATCCGGCCCACGCCGCGCCCGAATACGACCATCTGCCCCGAATAGGCGGGCAGAACATCGTCCAGCCGATCGTCCGGGCTACGCCAGATATAGAGCGAGTTGAGATAGGGCGCGAGATCCGGCGGCGCCGCTACGAACTCGAAAGAGTGTGACACATCGTCACCTGGCAGACCCGACAAACCCCTGTTCCGTCCCTACTTCGGCCAAAGAATTGTAAAAATACGCCAAATTTACCATGATCGCAATGCTGCCGAGAACAAATATTCGTCAGGCAGATGGGCATAGGCAGAAAAAAAGGGGGCGACCCCTCAAGGTCCCCCCCTTTGAAGTCGAGAACTCGTTGCAAAATCGCTCCGAGCCCTTCGGGTCGCAAGAGCGTGTTACGCCGAGTCTGTATCAATTGATTGTATGCAAGCGACAGCCCGTGGGCTGACAGAATTTTTCTTCGTTTTCCGCGCGAACGCAGGTCTACCGGATGGACGGTTCACGGCTCGACAGCGCGTGGCCGGCACGGCATGGCGCGCGGCATGTTGTTCGATCTGGCCCGCCCCGCCCTCTTCGCGCTCGACCCCGAACGCGCCCATCGCTTGACGGTCAGGGCGCTGACCCTCGCTCCGCGCATGCGCCCGGCACAGACCGGTCCGCTGGCGATCGATGTCGCTGGGCTGACCTTTCCCAATCCGCTCGGCATGGCAGCGGGCTTCGACAAGGATGCCGAGGTCCCCGACCAATTGCTCGGCCTTGGCTTCGGTTTTGCCGAGGTCGGCTCGATTACCCCGCGCCCCCAGGCTGGCAATCCCAAGCCGCGCCTGTTCCGCCTGGTCGAGGATCGCGCCGTCATCAACCGGATGGGCTTCAACAATGCTGGCGCAGAAGTGGCGCGCGACCGGTTGCAGCGCCGCTCGCGCCGCCCGGGCATTGTCGGAATCAATGTGGGTGCCAATAAGGACAGCGAGGACCGCATCGCCGATTATGTGACGATGACGCGCATCATGGCGCCGCTGGCCTCCTATCTCGCGGTCAACATCTCCAGCCCGAACACGCCCGGCCTGCGCGCCTTGCAGGACGAGAGCGCGTTGGCTGGACTGCTCGACGCGGTCATCGAGGCGCGCGGGCCCAGCGGGCCGCCGGTGTTTCTCAAGGTCGCACCCGATCTCGAACCGGCAGATATCGACGCGATCACGCGAATCGCGATCGAGCGGCAGCTGGGCGCGCTGATCGTCTCGAATACGACCATCTCGCGCCCCCAGCTGGCTTCGCCCCACGCAGGCGAGGCGGGCGGGTTGTCGGGCGCGCCCCTGCGTGATCTCGCGCAGCAGCGGCTGCGCGACTTCCGCACGGCCACCGGCGGGTCGATTCCACTGGTCGGGGTGGGCGGGATTGCCAGCGCGGAGGACGCCTGGGCGCGTATCCGGGCAGGCGCGAGCCTCGTCCAGCTCTACAGCGCGATGGTCTTTGGCGGGCCGGGCCTGCCGCGGCGGATCCTGCGCGGCCTCGAAGAGCTTATGCGGCTTGATGGTTTCGCTTCGATTGCCGAAGCGGTCGGAAGTGAATAGCGTCGCCGCGATGAACAAGGTCTTCTCCGCTTCGCTGCTGGCGCTCACGCTCGTCGGCTGTTCCGCCACCCCGCCTCTCGCTTCTTCGCCCGCCGAACCGGTTCCGGCCTTCGCCGGTGCGGTCTCCGCAGCGGATCCGCGCGCGCAGGCGGCGGGCGAAGCCATGCTCGCGCGCGGCGGCAGCGCGACCGATGCCGCGATCGCCGTGATGCTGGCGCTGACCGTGGTCGAACCGCAAAGCTCGGGGATCGGCGGCGGCGGCTTCATGGTCCGGGGCGCCGCCGATGGCACGGTAGGCACATTCGACGGCCGCGAAACCGCCCCGGCAGGCGCCACACCCGAATGGTTCTTCAACGAAGACGGCACGCTGCCCCCGCGCGGCGAATCGGTGCGCAGCGGGCTTTCGGTGGGGGTCCCGGGTAGTATCGCGCTGGCGGCCAAGGTACATGCCGCGCATGGCACGCTGGCCTGGGCCGAGCTGTTCGAACCCGCCATCCGCCTGGCCCGCGAAGGCTTCGACATGAATGCGCGCCTCAACGGCATGCTCGAGAGCGCAAGGAACCGGTCGGCGCATACTGCCGAGGCACGGGCGCTGTTCTTCGATGCACAGGGCAATCCGCTGCCGGTCGGCACGCGGGTTGCCAACGAGCGGCTGGCGCAGACCTTCGAAACCATCGCTGCGGCGGGACCATCGGCGTTCTACAGCGGACCTCTGGCGCGCGAAATCGCCGCGACCGTCGCGGCAGACACGCCGCGCGAAGGCGCGATGACCTATGCGGACATCACTGGTTACGAAGCCAAGCTGCGCGACGCCGTGTGCGGAACCTATCGCGCCTATCGCGTGTGCACGATGGGCCCGCCCACTTCGGGCGGTATCGCGGTGCTGCAGATGCTCGGCCAGCTCGAACGGTTCGACCTTGCCGAGCTGGGCCTGCGCAATCCCGCAACCTGGCATCTGTTCGTCGAATCGCAGCGGCTCGCCTATGCCGATCGCGAACTTTACCTGGCGGACAGCGATTACGTTTCGGTACCCGTCGCGGGGCTGGTGGAGCCTGGCTATCTCGCCGCGCGCAGCGCGCTGATCGGCGAGGGGAGCACGCTTTCCGAAGTCACCGCCGGCGTCCCTGCTGGCGCACCGGCAGCGCTGGCCGATGGTGACGAGCCCGAAGAACATGGCACCTCGCATTTCGCCGTGGTCGATGCCGAGCGCACCATGATCAGCTATACCTCGACCATCGAGGGGGCTTTCGGGTCCGGCCTGATGGCAGGCGGCTTTTTCCTCAATAACGAGCTGACCGATTTCAGCCGCTCGCCAACCGTCGACGGCAAGCTTGTCGCGAACCGGGTCGAAGGGGGCAAGCGCCCGCGTAGTTCGATGGCGCCGATGGTGGTCTGGGATCCGACGGGCGAACCCTTCCTCGCGGTCGGCGCAGCAGGTGGCAGCACCATCCCGGTACAGACCGCGCGCAGCATCATCGGAGCGATCGACTTCGGCCTGTCGGCGGAAGAGATACTCGGCCTTCCCTTCATCATGGCCTTTGGCGAGCGCCTCCTGCTCGAGCAAGGCACCTGGCTGGAAGAGCAGGCCGCGGCCTTCAAGGCGCTGGGCCACACCGACGTGCTGGTCCGCGAGGCACCGGTCAAGGGCGGCGCGGTCCTGCGTGGCCACTCGGGCTGGGTCAGCGCGCGCGATCCGCGCCTTGCCGGGCAGATCGAGATACCGTGACCCCGCCGGGTCGCTTGCCGTGTGGCGGGAGGCAGCCTAAGTCCTCGCCAAGAACTGGGTTACAACAAGAACAAGATCGCTGAGGAGCCTGCCGTGCTGTCGGACATCGATTCCGCCAACAATCTCGTCGAACTCTTCCTCAAACGCGCGGACGAGAAGGGCGACTTGCCCTTCCTCGGGGCGAAGAAGGATGGCCGCTGGCAGACGATCAGCTGGCGTGAAACCGCGGAACGGGTCTGCCTGCTTGCGGAGAATTTGCGCGGACTGGGCCTCAAGGACGGCGACCGCGTGTGCCTCGTGTCGGAGAACCGCCCCGAATGGTGCATCGCCGATCTCGCGGTAATGGCCGCAGGCTGCATTACCGTGCCGGCCTACATTACCAATACCGAGCGCGACCACGTCCATATCCTCGACAATTCGGGTGCCAAGGCGGTGATCGTGTCGACCGAGAAGCTGCTCCGGCCGCTGCATGGTGCCTTGCAGGCCTCGGGCATTGCCGAACACGTCATCGGCATCGACGATCTCCACCGCCAGCAATCGGGCAGCTTCACCTTCCATATGTGGGACAAGATGCTCGAGGGTGATGCCGCGGCGGCGCGCAAGGCGGTGACCGAGCGGATGGCGAAGGTCGGGCGCGGCGATACGGCCTGCATCATCTACACCAGCGGCACGGGCGGGGCGCCGCGCGGGGTGCTGCAGCACCATGGCGCAATCCTGTGCAATGCCGCGGGCGCGGCGGAAATCCTGATCGAGGATTTCGGCATCGTGCAGGACGAGCGGTTCCTTTCCTTCCTGCCGCTCAGCCACGCCTATGAGCATACCGGCGGGCAGTTCCTCCCGATCAGCGTCGGCGCGCAGATTTTTTATTCCGAGGGCCTCGAGAAGCTCGCCAGCAATATCGAGGAAACGCGGCCGACCATCATGGTCGTGGTCCCGCGGCTGTTCGAAGTGCTGCGCACGCGGATCATGAAGCAGGTGCAGAAGCAGGGCGGCCTTGCCGAGAAGCTGATGAACACTGCGCTGGAGGTCGGCGAACGCCGCGCCGCGGGCCAGCCGAAATTCGGGGACAAGCTCAAGGATCTGGCGGTCGCCCGCCTGCTGCGGCCCAAAATCCGCCAGCGGTTCGGCGGCAGGATCAAGGCGATGGTTTCGGGCGGTGCGCCGCTCAACCCCGAAGTCGGCATCTTCTTCGAGGCTATGGGGCTGACGATGTTGCAGGGCTATGGGCAGACCGAGGCCGGACCGGTGATCAGTTGCAACCGCCCGGCCGCAGGGATTGCGATGCATTCGGTCGGTCCCGCAATGCGCGGTGTCGAACTGAAGATCGCCGACGATGGCGAAGTCCTCGTACGCGGCGAACTCGTCATGCATGGCTATTGGCAGAACGAAAGCGAGACCCAGCGCACGATCCAGGACGGCTGGCTGCATACCGGCGATATCGGCCATCTCGACGACCGGGGCCGGATCGTCATCACCGACCGCAAGAAGGACATGATCGTCAACGACAAGGGCGACAACATCGCCCCGCAGAAGGTCGAGGGCATGCTGACGCTGCAGCCCGAGATCGGCCAGGCGATGGTGGCGGGCGACCGCAAACCCTATATCGTCGGCCTGATCGTCCCCGACGCCGAATGGACGCTCGAATGGTGCCGCGCGCAGGGCAAGCAGTTCGATTGCAAGCAACTGCAGCAACTGCCCGAGTATCGTAACGCGGTGCGCGCCGCGATCGACCGGGTGAACAAGGATCTATCGGTGGTCGAAAAGGTACGTCAGTTCGCCTTTACCGACGAACCGTTCACGATCGAGAACGAGGAGATGACCCCCTCGATGAAGATCCGCCGGCACAAGATCAGGGACCGCTACGGCGACCATCTGGCGAAGCTGTACCGCAGCTAGGACCGCGGACTGTAGCGGTGGCGTGAAGAGGGCCTAGGCGACCGCTTCCTCGATATATTCCGGGAAGAAACTTGGCGCACGGTCGCTCCACCCCGGGGCGGTCGCGGCAGCTTCGCTCAGGCTCTGGAGCAGCATCTTGCGACGATCGGGGCGAATCTGCGGCAGGGCGGCGGCGGCGCAGAAGGCGCTGGGCAGCCACGGCCGTGCGGCGGCGGAGATCAGCCGTTCATAGAGAAAGCGAAAGGCGGAAAAGCTGTCGATCCGCTCCTGCGCCAGATCGAAAGCGGCAACGCGGGTCAGCTTGCCGACAAAGCCCTCGACACTGTCGAAGCCCGAGTGTTCGGGGATCGACTGGCGCAGCGCCTTCAGCTCCTGATAGGCGACATACTGGCTGCGGATCGCGGCGTTCTCGCCAGGGTTGCGCCCCCAGACGCGAAAGGCATCGCAGCGTCCCAGCCCGATATCCAGGCTGCGGCGGATATAGCGCTGCTCGGCGGCGCTCAGCCCGGCGAATTCGCGCATTTCGGCAATGGTCAGCGATGCGGTACCCGTAACGGCCATGATCGGCACTCCCCTGTCACGAGGCCGACTATCTCCGAAGATGGTTAATATTTTTTCCGCACCCCGGAGCAGCCTCCGGGACTCACGCCCGGATCAGATCAGCCCGGCCAGCGGGCTGCTGGGGTCGGCATATTTGCGCGTCCCCATCCGGCCGGCGAGATAGGCATCGCGCCCGGCCTCCACGGCAAGCTTCATCGCGCGCGCCATGCGGAGCGGATCCTTGGCCTCGGCGATGGCTGTGTTCATCAACACCCCGTCGCAGCCCAGTTCCATGGCGACAGCGGCATCCGAAGCCGTGCCAACCCCGGCATCGACCAGTACCGGCACGCTGGCGCCTTCCTTGATCAGCCGGATCGTGACGCGGTTCTGGATGCCGAGACCCGAGCCGATCGGCGCGCCCAGCGGCATGACTGCGACCGCGCCCGCATCCTCGAGCTGCTTGGCCGCAATCGGATCGTCGACGCAATAGACCATCGGCAGGAAGCCTTCCTTGGCCAGGGTCTCGGTCGCAACCAACGTCTCGCGCATATCGGGATAGAGCGTGCGCGCTTCGCCAAGCACCTCCAGCTTGACGAGATCCCAGCCGCCCGCTTCGCGCGCCAGCCGGAGCGTGCGGATCGCCTCGTCCGCGGTGAAGCAACCTGCCGTATTGGGCAGGTAAGTGACTTTCTTGGGATCGATGTAATCGGTCAGCATGGGCGCATTGGGATCGCTGACATTGACCCGGCGCACCGCCACGGTGACGATTTCCGCGCCGGAGGCTTCGAGTGCTGCCGCGTTCTGTTCGAAATCGCGATATTTGCCGGTGCCGACGATCAGCCGGCTGCGGAAAGTCCGCCCGGCCACGGTCCAGCTATCGTCGTCCTGCCCGCCGCCGACGAAATGGACGATTTCCAGCGTATCGCCATCGCTGATGGGATGCTGGCCAAGTTCGCTGCGCGGGGCGATGGTGCCATTGTGCTCGACCGCGACCTTCGCCGGGTCGAGTTCGAGTTCACGCACGAGATCGGCGATGGTGGCGGCGGCAGTACGGCGGGTCTCGCCATTGACGGTCAGGGCAATCATGCGCTCGACTTAGTCGCCCGCGCGCTCCTTGCAAGCGGCGGAATGCACATGGCGCAGGTTGAGGATGTGCCCCAGCGACACCAGCGCGACGCCAATGATGGTCAGCACCGCTTCCTTCACGCCATGCGGCACGGCCAGCGCCGCGCCCATGAAAGTCAGCCCGGTCATTGCGACCACGAAGGGGGCTGCCACGCGATGCCGCAAGGCGCCCCAGCCGATCGCGACGCCTGCGATAAGCGTGGCGATGAGCAGCCCCGCACGGTGGATATCGGGCGAAAGGAACAGCTCCCCGCCAAGCCCGAGACCTGAAACCAGGACAATCGAAAGCAGGCAATGGATCGCACATGCACCCGAGAGAAGGATCCCCGCCCGGTCGAGCCTCCGACGAATCGGCGAGATGGCACGTTGCAACATGCGAGGCCAGATATGTTATGGTGTATCTTCTTGCAAGTAAAACCGGCGGATGGCGGCCGCATCGCGTCGGTTGCGGCAACCGGGTTGCCGCTTGCCCGATTTGCACTTGCGCCAGCCGCGGCTGCAAACCACAGACGATGCCATGTCCGAGAAGAGCAAGCAGGCGCGGCCAATCGCGCTGGCCAACTGGCTGATGGTCGTCGCCGTCATGGTCGTGGTGATGGTGGCCGTGGGCGGTATCACCCGGCTGACCGAAAGCGGGTTGTCGATTACCCAGTGGAAACCGATCACCGGGGCCATCCCCCCCTTGTCGGACAGCGCGTGGCAGGCCGAATTCGAACTCTATAAGGCGACCGGCGAGTATCGGAACGTGACCGGCCCTGCAGGGATGGACCTTGCGGCTTTCAAGTTCATCTTCTTCTGGGAGTGGTTCCACCGGCTGCTTGGCCGGTTGATCGGGCTGGCCTTTGCCTTGCCCCTGGCATGGTTCTGGATCCGCGGCGCGATCCCGCAGGGCTACAAGTGGCGACTGGTTGCGCTGCTTGCGCTGGGCGGGCTGCAGGGCGTCTTCGGCTGGTTCATGGTGCGCAGCGGGCTCGCCGGGACAATGACCGATGTGAGCCATTTCTGGCTTTCGATCCATCTGCTGACCGCGCTGTTTACGCTTGGCGGGCTGGTCTGGACCGCACTCGATCTTCGCCGCTTGGCCGCTGGCAGCGGCGGGCCCGCGCGCTGGACCGTCACCGCGAGTTGGGTGGGCGTAATCCTTTTCGTTCAACTGCTGCTCGGCGCGTGGGTCGCGGGTCTCAATGCGGGGCTCGCCTCCGATAGCTGGCCGCTGATGCAGGGCCGGCTGGTGCCGGAGTATGACACCAGTGGCGGTTTCCTTCGCGCTGTGACCCACGATCCCTACCTGGTCCACTTCCTGCACCGCTGGTGGGCCTGGGCAGCGGTCGCTGCGCTGATCGTCATGGCGCGCAGGGTAAAGCCGCTCATGCGCCGCGCCTCGGTGGCGATCCATATCGCCTTCGGAACGCAGATCGTACTCGGGATCGCGACCGTATGGACGGGCGTCGCGCTATGGGTGGCCGTCGCGCACCAGATCGTCGGCGCGCTGCTGGTCGCGAGCTTCGCCTGGGGTGCGCATGTACTGGGGCGAAAGACCCACACGGCCTGATCTGGCGGCCGCGACATCGAGGCTCCCGGCCGCGCACGGCGCGAGAGCTTGCACGCCGATCAGGGCCCCGTAATATTGCTGGTATCGGGGGTGGGCGATGAAGGCAGATAACAGGCGCGGCGTACTGAGGCTTTTCGGTCTGGCAGCGATCCTGCCCGTCCTCGGCCACCCGGCCGCCGTATGGGCCGCGGGCCGTTCCATAAGCATCCCGACCCGCCCGTTCCTGCTGCGCCGGGAGCTGGAGCGCGGCCTGGCCCGCGGAGCGTCGCTGCTGGTGACCCGCGAGTGGAAGGGACAGTTCGAAAGCATCGCCGGGCAAACCCGCGTTACGGGCGAACAGGTCTCCTGTACGGTTGACGCGCCTGCAGTGCTCGAGCCCATTGCCGCAGTCGAGCGCGACCGCCGCTCGCCCGGGCCCTTCCCCGCGCGTCTGGATAGCCGCGGACGGATGGTCGGGAGCCAGCCGGCGAATACCGAGGGCACCGCGGCCGCAGTGCAAGCAGCGATCGGGGTGCTTGAGCAATCGGGCAAGTCCGCCGCCGAGATGCAGGAAGCGAAGCTCTATCTCGCCCAGCTTGCCAAGACTGCCGGAACGATTATCGGCACCACTCCGCCGGACCTGTTCTTTCCCGTGACCGGTGAAGCCCGCGATTCGCGGGAGCTGCCGCTGCCCGGCGGGCTGACCGGTGAGTTCTCGGTCGAGCTTGAGGCCACCGCGACGACGGGCGGACTGCTCGAGCGGTTCGAGCGCCGGATCACTACCCGCATTGCCGAAGATGTGCGGCTTTCGCGCGAAACCTGGCGCCTTTCGCTTGCCTGAAATTCGTTGGGGTTGTATTTTACCCCACGCGAGATGCGCAGAAACGCTTGACTGACAGGCCATCCAGCGCCATTTGCCGCGCGCTTCGCGGGTTCATTCGCATGGATTCGCCGATTGGCGCCGATGCCTCCACGGGCATGGCACGAACACTAGGAACGGAAACCAGCCATGAAGGCTCTTACGAAGACCACCCGGTCGATCAAGCCGGCCGAGGTCGAAAAGAACTGGCACATCATCGACGCCGAGAATCTCGTCGTCGGCCGTGTCGCGGCGATCATCGCCAACCACCTGCGCGGCAAGCACAAGCCGAGCTACACCCCGCATGTCGATTGCGGCGACCATGTTGTCGTGATCAACGCGGACAAGGTGAAGTTCACCGGCAAGAAGCTTAACGACAAGATCTATTACAAGCACACCGGCCACCCCGGCGGCATCAAGGAAACCACCCCGGCCAAGGTGCTGGAAGGCAAGTTTCCCGAGCGCGTGCTCGAAAAGGCTGTCGAGCGCATGATCCCGCGTGGCCCGCTTGGCCGTGCGCAGATGCGCGCGCTGCACGTATTCGCCGGCACCGAGCATCCCTATGACGGCCAGAAGCCCGAAAAGCTCGACGTTGCCTCGATGAACCGCAAGAACAAGGTTGTCGCATAATGGTCGACGAAACCAAGAACGAAACCGTCTCGGATCTCGCCGATCTGAAGGACATCGCCGGTGACGCGCCCGAGGGCGACGCAGCCCAGATCGCCGAAACCGCCCAGGTTCCGCTGCGCGAGCAGGAGCTCGACAAGCAGGGCCGCGCCTACGCTACCGGTCGCCGCAAGGACGCCACTGCGCGCGTCTGGCTCAAGCCCGGCAGCGGCAAGGTCACTGTCAACGGCAAGGACCAGGAAGTGTATTTCGCACGTCCGACGCTGCGCCTGATCATCGACCAGCCCTTCGCCATCACCGAGCGCCAGGAACAGTACGACGTTGTCGCCACCGTGCGCGGCGGCGGCCTCTCGGGCCAGGCCGGTGCGGTCAAGCACGGCATTTCGCAGGCGCTCACCAAATACGAGCCCGCGCTGCGCAGCACGGTCAAGGCGGCAGGCTTCCTGACCCGCGACAGCCGTGTTGTCGAGCGTAAGAAGTACGGCCGCGCCAAGGCCCGCCGTAGCTTCCAGTTCTCGAAGCGCTAAACGCGAAACGATCTATTAGATCACCAAGGAGGGCGGTTCCGCGAGGAGCCGCCCTTCTTCGTTTGGAGCGCCCTCAGCGCTGGAGCAGCATGATGCCCCAGGCCAACGCGGTTCCGCCGAGGAACAGCGGCCACGACCACCACAGGTCGAACTGGTAAATCTCGGCGCGGAAAATCTGGAGTTGGCCGCCTTTCGATCCTTGAGAACCGATCGCCAGCGCTACCACGAGGGTCAGGACGGCGCCCAGGGGCATTGCCTTTACGAGTTCCATAACTCTGCTTCCTCCGGTCAATCGCCGCAGAAGATAGGGTCAGATCATTGTTGGACCGGTGCCGAAATTGCTTAGCCGGGCTGGTTAATGCACCGGCGGATCGGTCCGCGGAATCTGTCGCACCGGTGCGACGGCCTCTCCCGGGCCACGGGGTGGCAGCGCGTTTTCCGGCACGTCGTCGATCTGCATATCGGATGTGTCGACATGCTGAAGATTGCGCACGCACACGGTTAGCTGCGCCCCGTCCCAGGTGATCTCGTTGAAACTCGGCGGGGTCGAGCGGGTGCGCTGCGACAGAGTGCCCGCACCGATCATCCGCACCGGACCCTCGCTCGTGTCTTCCATGATATCGAACGCGTCATGGACATGACCTGACAGGACGCCCTCGACCTTGCGTTTGGCGAGTTCGCGCAGCGCGCGGTCGCCATACTTGGTCAGCGCCGTCCCCTGTGTGCCGACTTCGCGCAAGGGATGATGGACAGCCACCAGTGCGCGCGTACCCTTGGGCAGCGCATCGAGGGCGGATAGACAGCGGTCGAGCGAGCGCTGGCTCACCCAGCCTTTCGACCAGTTGAGGCGTGGCTGCATCCGCACGGCAGTCTTGAGCGGGACGATCGCCAGCGCACCGAGGTCGAGTTCCTTTTCGACCTTCTCCTTCATCCCGTGAAATCGCTTGTACGGCTCGAAGAAGCGTTCGATGAGGTTGAAATAGGGCAGGTCATGATTGCCTACCTCCACGGTCACGGGGGCATCGAGTTCATTGATCCAATGCGTTGCGGCCGCGAATTCGCGGTGCCGTGCGCGCATGGTGAGGTCGCCGGTAATCGCCACCGCGTCGGGGCGCTTTTCGGCAATCTCCTGCTTCACCCAATCGAGCGCGCGGTTGTTTTCGAGCCCGAAATGGATGTCGGAAAGGTGGAATATCCGGCGGATGTCAGAAGCCATGCGCGGTCGCTAGCAGATCGACCGGGCAGTCTTCCACCGTGAATTCGGCCCGCGTTCCCAAGGTGGCCGGTTCGCCGTCGATAAGCACTTCGACCGGCTCGCCCGCGCAGTTCTCGATCACCAGCCGGTCGAGCAGGCCGAGCCGCTCATGCGGGCCGTCGCGGAAACTGCGCCGCAACAACGCCCAGCTTTGCTGGAGGAATTCTCCGGCGTTCTCGATCCGGTAACCGTCGACCTGCATGCCGCGGTGGCTCGGGGTTAGCTCGATCAGCGGATAGCCATCGTAATGGCCGATCGCGGGTTCGACCATCCGTACGCGCGATCCGCCCGTCGTTTCGGCCAGTGCCTCGCCAGCGCCCTGCGCAAGCCCCGCAACATCGAAGTCGCGCATCGCTTCGCGCACCTCGGCCCAGGCGGTTCCGGGCCCGACCAGGACACCGGCGTGGGCTCTTCCCGCAGGGCAGCAGGCCATTTTCGGACGGACGGGCCGAAACGCGCCACTGGCGATCCGCTCGAGGATAGCGTCATATTCGGTATCGGCCCCGTGAAGCCGGGCGCTCAGTAGGTTCATTGTCCCCCCCGGCAGGACCAGCACTTCGCCGCTCCAGCCTGCCACCGCCTCGATTACTGCATTCAGGGTACCGTCTCCGGTGAAGACGACCAGACGGTCTACATCTGCGTCCTGCAACACGGAGCGGTTAGGGAGTTCCTCGGCAGGAAAGGCGATCGTCTTCTCGGCAGGCATACCGTATTCAGCGAGCGAGCGTTCAAGCGCGACCAGTGCGGCTTCGCTATTGCTGCCGCTGCGCGAATTGACGATCAGCCATGTTTTCAGCGGGGCCATGTCGATCAAGCGCCAGATTGCGTCTGCGGTTCCCGCGCTCAGATCCGGCCATTCAGCAGCAGCCATGCGGTCGTGCCATTAAGCAGGCTGTAGATCGCATACCCCCAGGCCGCAGCCGGCCAGTCGTGCGCCACCAGCAGCATCGCCATCAGCAGTAAGAGAAACTCGAACGCCAGCGAAACGCGCCCGCCGCCCGCGCGAACGGCGGCCGGCAGAGTGTCGAGCAGCGGGTGGTTCGACTCGAGAACCGCCTTGTGGACCGCGAAATTTATCGTTCCGAGGATGAAGAGGATGCCCAGCAACATAAGACGAGCGTCCTACGCCCGTCGCCTGCCGATTGCCAAATGCCATTGGTCGGTCGTTTTGCAGCGCCCGTCCATTGCCCTCGCCATCCGTCGAAGCCCGCGTGTGATTACAGATGTAGACATGTAATACAGTTGGTGCGGCGGGCCTCTCCCCCTCAATTGATCGGGGTCCGCCGCAAACCTGGAGATGGAACTATGAACAAGACCCTTGCCACGCTCGCCGCCGCCGGCCTCGCACTCACCGCAACCGCCGCGCAGGCCGAAAATGTCAATGTGACCTACAGCGATCTCAACCTCGAGACCGTCGCCGGCCAGAAGGAATTGTCGCAGCGCATCGAGCGCGCCGCGCGCTCTGTCTGCGGTGTTGACGCCCCGCGCACCGGCAGCCGCCTGCCCGACAGTGCCGCGCGCAGCTGCTTCGAGATGGCCAAGGCCCGAGCCGGCGAGCAAGTCGCGGCCCGCGTCAACGAACAGGCCATGGGCGGCTGAGGCTTCAGCCTGCCACCTGTGGACCCCGGCCGGTTGCAGTCCCCCGGTCGGGGTCCTTTTTTATGCGTTTTCCAAAGTGGAGGGGCTCTAGCGGCCCGCCATGGCCTTGACCTTGGGCAGGTAAGTGCGCCCGATGCGCAGCGCCTCACCATCCTCGAGTTCGACCGACCACACGCCGAGCCCGTCATGGCGCAGACCGGTGATGCGATCCTTGCGCAGGATCGTCGAGCGATGGATGCGGATAAACCGCGCGGGATCCAGCCGCTTTTCGAGACCAGCGATAGTCTGCAGCAGCAGATAGGTCCGCGCCGCGTCATCTGCGCCGACATGCAGGCGGACATAATCGCGCTCGGCATCGATCCGGCCCACCTCGGACGTGGCGATGCGGATGAGTTCGGAGCGGTGCGGGATCCATAATTCCTCGAGCCATGCGCTCTCGGACGCTTCGCCGTCACCGCGCCGGGCGATCGCGCGCGATACCGCGCGTTCGAGCCGTTCGGGTTTGACCGGTTTGAGGACGTAATCGACCGCATCGAGATCGAAGGCTTCGACCGCGTAATTGTCATGTGCGGTGACGAAGACCACCGCCGGGCGTTCCGCCTTTTGCGCCAGTGACTTGGCTACCGAAATACCATCGACTTCGGGCATGGTCATGTCGAGCAGGATCAGATCGGGCTGCAACGCATCGACCAGGCGCAACGCCTGCGCTCCGTCGCTTGCCGTCCCGACGACGCGCAGTTGGGGAATTTTCGAACAGATGACCTGCATCCGTTCCACCGCCAGCGGCTCGTCATCGACGATCAGGGTCTTGAGCGTCTCGCCCACTTCCTCAGCCATGTTTCACCATCGGTAGTCTCAATTCGGTTTCATAGCCGGTAAGCGCGGGCCCCGATACGATCGTCGCGCTGTTGCCGAAGCGCGCTTCGAGCCGGTCGCGGACATTGGCGAGGCCGATGCCGAAGCCATGTTCGCCTGCGGTGCCGGGTCCATCGTCGCTCACGGTCAGGACCAGCCGGCCATATTCCTCGCGCGCGGCGATCGTGATCGTCACCGGCTTGCGCGAAGCGGAAACGCCATATTTGACCGAATTCTCGACCAGCGGCTGGAGAATCATCCCCGGCACCTGATATCTGGCCAGTTCGGGCGGCAAATCGACCTTGATCCTCAGCCGTTCGGGGAAACGCACCGCTTCGATTGCAAGATAATGCTCCTGCAGGTCGATCTCGTCCTCGAGGCTGACGTCGCCGGTCGGATGGTCCGCCAGGCTGTGGCGATAGAAGCGCGAAATCGTCTGGATCATCTGTTCGGCCCGGTCCGCCTTGCCGGTCATCACCAGCGCCGACAGCGAATTGAGCGTGTTGAACAGGAAGTGCGGATTGACCTGATAGCGCAGCGATCGCAGTTCCGCCGCCTTGGCCGCCGTGCGGAAGCGTTCGCCGCGCCGCTCGGCCGCGCGTGCCTGCGCACCGGCCAGCAGGGCGAGAAACAGCGACGCCCAGGCCAGCAGGATGAAATAGCGTCCGATCGCGAAGTCGAAGGTCATCTTCCACTGGTCGAGTGCGGTCGGAGCGGGCGAGATAAGCACGCTTTGCGGAACGGCCTCTTCGGCCTGCTCGACATCTTCGCCCATCTTCGTGCGGGGCAGGTCGATGAGGAGATTGCCGGCATCGTCGCGGCGCAGGGCAATACCGCGCTCCTTGCCCATCTGCTCCTCGACCTTGGCTTCGATCGAACTGAATATCCAGCGGTTCGCCTGCGCGATCATGATCGCACCGGGCATCGCGACAACCAGCGTGACCGCGATCTTGATGCCGAGCGAGCGGTTCTCGACCACCCGCAGGACGAGCCAAAGAAGCCCGGTCATGGCCACGCCGACAACGCAAACCAATGCGCGCCGCCATAGCAGCTCGTCCTGGAACTCGAGCCCGACGACCACGCCGCGCAAGGTGATCAGGAGGAAATAGCACAGCCACACCCCCACCATGGAGGCGAGGACGACCTTGCCGGACAGGCGCTCGCTTTCGGGATTCATCTGGCGTTCATCGATTGGCACGGTTTGCGATGTGCCCCTTCGCGCCCGCAAATGCCAGCGCGGCGGTCGAACAGGCTCTGCGGTTGGTCGAGCGGCTGTTATTCCGCAGGTTCGAGATTTCCAGCAGCAATGCGGCGTCGCCATTCGGCAGGCGCGAGCGTGTGGACATTGTTGCCCGCCGCATCGACCGCGACCGTTACGGGCATGTCCTGGACCTCGAATTCGTAGATCGCTTCCATCCCCAAGTCCTCGAAAGCCACCACTTCCGCGCCCTTGATCGCGCGGCTGACGAGATAGGCCGCCCCGCCGGTCGCCATGAGGTAGGCGACCTTGAACCGGCTGATTACTTCGACCGCATCATGGCCGCGCTCGGCCTTGCCGATCATCGCGAGCAGCCCGAGGTCGAGCATCATGTCGGTGAACTTGTCCATCCGCGTGGCGGTGGTGGGGCCGGCCGGACCGACGACTTCGCCCATCACTGGGTCGACCGGACCGACATAGTATATCGCGCGCCCCTTGAACTCGACCGGCAACTCCTCGCCTGCATCCAGCATGTCCTTGATGCGTTTGTGCGCGGCATCGCGCCCAGTCAGCATCTTGCCCGACAGCAGCAGGCGGTCGCCATGGTTCCAGCTTTCCACTTCCGCCGGCGTCAACGTGCCTAGATCGACGCGCCGGGCGGCGCTGTCGGGCTGCCAGGTCACTTGCGGATAATCGTCCAGCTTGGGCGGCTCGAGATAGGCGGGTCCCGAGCCGTCGAGCGTGAAATGCGCATGGCGCGTAGCGGCGCAATTGGGGATCATCGCCACCGGCTTGCCCGCCGCATGGCAGGGCGCGTCGAGGATTTTCACGTCGAGCACGGTGGCAAGTCCGCCAAGGCCCTGCGCGCCCACCCCCATGGCATTCACCGCGTCGAAGATGTCGATGCGCAATTGCTCGATATCGTTCTGTGCGCCGCGCTGCTTGAGTTGGCCCATGTCGATCGGATCCATCAGGCTCTGCTTCGCCAGCTTCACGCAATGCTCCGCGGTGCCGCCGATGCCGATGCCGAGCATTCCCGGAGGGCACCAACCCGCACCCATCGAGGGAATCTGCTCGATCACCCAGTCGACGATATTGTCGCTCGGGTTCATCATCTTGAACTTGGACTTGTTCTCGCTGCCCCCGCCCTTGGCGGCAACGTCGATTTCAACCGTACTGCCGGGCACCATTTCGACCGACAGGACGCAGGGCGTGTTGTCGCGCGTGTTGCGGCGGGTGAAGGCGGGATCGGCGAGGATCGAGGCGCGCAGCTTGTTTTCGGGGTGGTTGTAGGCGCGGCGCACCCCCTCATCGACGACGTCCTGCAGCGAGCGCGTACTGTCGAGCCGGCAGTTCATCCCCCATTTGACGAAGACGTTGACGATCCCGGTGTCCTGGCACAGCGGGCGGTGCCCCTCGGCGCACATCCGGCTGTTGGTGAGGATCTGCGCGATCGCATCCTTGGCAGCGGGGCCCTTCTCGGCCTCATAGGCCTCGCCCAGCGCTCGGATATAGTCCATCGGATGGTAATAGGAGATATACTGGAGCGCGTCGGCAACGCTCTCGATCAGGTCGTTTTCACTGATGACGGTCATGTCGCTCATCGCCGCAAATTCCCATGTTGCAGATTTGCGCTCCCCGATAGTCAGGTTTGCCGCCATCGGTCAAAGCGCTTGGCCCGGAGAGGCCATACGCCTAAGGCAACCGGAGCTTGCATAAGCGTGTTATTGATGTAATACAGCTCGCGGAAATGACCATGACCCTGACCACCACCCGCCCCGACTACACGGCCGCCCGCAAGGCGATGATCGACAGCCAGCTGCGCACCAGCGGTGTCAACGACGGCTTCGTGCTCGAGCGCATGGCGAGCGTCGCGCGCGAGGATTTCGTGCCCGAGGGGGCCAAGTCGATCGCCTATATGGACCGCGCGATTCGGCTCGAAAGCGGCGGGTTCCTGCCCGCTCCGCTGTTTCATGGTGCCATGCTCGCCGAAGCCCGGCCCAGCATGGATGACCGCGTGCTGGTGATCGATGGCGGCAGCGGCTACCTGCCCGTGCTGGTCGAGCCGCTGGTCGGCAAGCTCGACACCGTCACGCCCGAGAAGGCGGCCAATGGCGCCAAGCGCGGCGATTACACGCTGGTGCTGGTCGACGGGGCCATCGAACACGCGCCCGCAGCGTTGGCCAAGCTGGTCGCCGAAGGCGGACGGATCGTAACCGGCATGGTCGAGCGCGGCGTCACCCGCCTCGCCACCGGCCGCAAATCGGGGAGCGCGCTGGCGCTGATCCCGCTTGCCGAAATGGGTATCCCGCGGCTTGGCGCATTCGACCGGCCGCAAAGCTGGAGTTTCTGAATGCGTCGCGGAGGGGTAGCACAGTTCTGGGTTCTGGGGGCGGGCGCAAGCGCGCTGGCTCTCGCTGTTCCGGCGCAAGCCGATACGCTGCAGGAGGCGCTGACCAACGCCTATCTGTACAATCCCACGCTGCTCGCCGCGCGCGCCAACCAGCGGGCGAATGACGAAAACGTCCAGATCCAGGAAGCCCCCGGCATTCCCAGCGTGAATGCCTCCGGCACCTATATCGAGTTTATCAAGAAGTCGCCCAACAGCTTCACTTCGCCCGACCGGACCCTCCAGATCGGTCCCGAGCTGACCGTTCCGGTTTATGCCGGCGGGGCGGTCAGGAACGCGGTCAAGGCGGCGGAAGAACGCGTCGCGGCGGGGCAGAACGATTTGCGCGCGACCGAGAGCGCGATTTTCAGCCAGGTGGTGGCCGCTTACATGGACGTGCTCCGCACGCAGGCGCTGGTCGCGCTCACCGCCAACCAGGTCGAATTCCTGACGGTCAATCTGCAGGCAACGAGCGACCGGTTCGAGATCGGCGACCTTACCCGCACCGATGTTGCCCAGTCGCAATCGCGGCTGGCGCTGGCGCAGGGCGATCTGCGCAATGCGCAGGCGAACCTGATCAATGCCCGCGAAACCTACATCCGGCTGGTGGGCGACGCGCCCGAGGATCTGCAGGCACCGCCGCCGCTGCCCAACCTGCCGACCGATGTGGCCACGGCTGTCGATACGGCGCTGGCCAACAATCCCGACCTGCTGGCGGCGATGGAACGCGCCGATGCCGCGGGGTTCGACTCCGAGGTCGCAGGCGCCAGTCGGCTGCCGCGCGTTTCGCTGTTCGCGGGCGCGACCTATACCGATTACTTCGACACGCTGGCCGGGGGCGCTCCCGGCATTACGCAGGAAGAAACGACGGCCAATGCGGGAGTGAACCTCAGCATTCCCATATTCCAGGGCGGGCTTCCCGCCGCACGCCAGCGGCAGGCACAAGCGCGCGAAACCGCAGCGCTCGAACAGGTCATTGCCGCCGAACGCGAAACCATCGCCCAGGTACGCGCCGCCTGGTCGAGCTGGCAGGCATCGCTGGCCGTGATCGAAAGCAGCCAGATCGCGGTAGAGGCC
Organism: Qipengyuania citrea; assembly: GCF_024171405.1. GTDB lineage: Bacteria > Pseudomonadota > Alphaproteobacteria > Sphingomonadales > Sphingomonadaceae > Qipengyuania > Qipengyuania profunda. The sequence goes on along the minus strand of NZ_JALJZT010000002.1, from coordinate 1,981,784 downwards.
GCCACGCTCAGCCTCGAAGGCGTGCGCGCGGAGAACTCGATCGGCAGCCGCCAGATACTCGATGTGCTCAATGCCGAACAGGAACTGCTCAGCGCGCAAGCGCAGCTGGTGACGGCGCGCCGCAACGCCTATGTCGCGGGCTTCAGCCTGCTGGCCGCGATGGGCCGCGCCGAAGCGCGCGACCTTGGGTTCCTGGGCGAGGGCGTACTCTACGATCCCGCAGCCAATTACGAGCGCGTGAAGGGCCGTGTGTGGGATTGGGACCGCGATCCCGAACCCGTCGCCGGCGCCACGAGCACTGTCGATGTCGCGACGCCCGACGCCAGTGTTCCGGGAGAGGATGAAACGGGAACCGAATCAGGCTATTGAGCGCTGTACCGAATCGGGACGTACCGATTCGCCAACAGGGGCTTGAGTGACGATGCAGCAAACGGGTGAACCTTCGGTCGAGGAAATTCTCGACTCGATCAAAAAGGTGATCGCACGCGACAATCGCGAAGGCGCGATCCTCGAACGCCGTCGGCGCACGGCTGCCACGATGCGCGAAAGCCTTGCCGAACCCGCCGATTCCGAAGAAGCCGACGAAGTGCTCGAACTCGCCGAGGAAATCGCCCTCGATGACGAGCGGGACGAGGACGAGGACGAAGCCGAAGACGATGCGCTCACCCGGGGCGACACGCGCGCGGCGATGAGCCAGAATTTCGCCGCGCTCGCCATGCTCGCCAAACCCGGCAAGCAGCCGCAGATCGTCCGTTCGGGCGAGACCTCGCTCGAGGGCCTGACGCGCGAAATGCTGCGCCCGATGCTGGCCCAATGGCTCGACGACAACCTGCCCGGCATGGTCGAGGATCTGGTCAAGGCCGAGATTGCACGGATTGCGGGCAAGCGCAGCTGAGCCTGCCGCGGTACATTTGACGGCAAAACCGAAAGCCCTGCGCAAGGCCGAGCAAGCGCTGGCCAAGACCGGCGGCGCCATTGCCGAACGGCAGATCTTCCTGTGCAGCATCTCCGAGAAGCAGAAATGCTGCCGCCGCGACGAAGGCAAGCAGGCGTGGAACTACCTCAAGCGCCGGTTGAAGGAACTTGGTCTGGTCGGCCGCGAGGGGACCGTCCAACGGACCAAGGCCGATTGCCTGCAGGTATGCGAGGCGGGGCCCATCGCGGTCGTCTGGCCCGATAACGTTTGGTACCATTCGTGCCACCCCGAGGTACTCGAGGCGATCATCCAACGCCATCTGATCGGCGGCGTGCCGGTCGAGGAATACCGTCTCAGACCAGCCGACTAGTCGTCGTCGCGGAGCGGGTCTTCGATCGCTTCGTCATGGCCGGTCCCCGAGGACAGGAACACCAGTCCCATCAGCGCGCTGGTCAGCAGCATGGTAAAGCCGACGCCGAGCGCGACGGCGATGTAGAAGTGGATCGACACTTCCTCGGCGCCGTGGCGGTACAGCAGTGCCATCGCGATCGCGACCACGCCGACCGTCAGCAGGAACATGAAGCGCATGATCCGCCGATAGCGCGCCCAGGCAAAGGCCGCGCTTTCGGGATCGTCCAAGGGAGATTTATGCGCCATCGCCAGCGCACATGGCGGGCCTGCGCACCAGTTTCAACGCCGGGGTGCTGGACGATTCGCTTTTTGCAGGTGAAGATGGCATTCTGGCAGCAGCAAAGCGGAGGAGATGGCGCATGGAAATCGGCAGTCTGATCGAAGGGCGGGCGAACTCCGAGATCATCTCCTGCAATGTCGATACGCCCGTACGCGAGGCGGTTGCGCTGCTGGCCTCGAAGCGCATCGGCGCGGTCCCGGTGGTCGAAGCCGGCAAGGTGGTCGGCATTTTTTCCGAACGCGACGTAATCTATCGCCTCGCCGATGAAGGCGATGCCTGCCTGTCGCGGCCGCTGGGCGAGGTCATGACCGCGCCCGCGATCACCGTGCAGCGCACAACCTCGGTTCTCGAAGCGCTGGCGCTGATGACCCGGCGGCGGATCCGCCACTTGCCGGTGGTCGATGGCGAGGCGATGTGCGGCTTCATTTCGATCGGCGATCTGGTCAAGGCGCGGCTCGACGAGATCGAACACGAGGCTGAAGCCATGCGCGCTTACATCCAGACCGCTTGAGACTGGGCTCGCGCCTCCCTACATCGCTGGCATGATCAATTCCCCCACCCTCACCGATGCCGCGGCGGCCCGTATCGCCGTGATCGCCGAGAAGCAGGCCAAGCCGGCCATCCTCCGCCTCTCGGTCGAAGGCGGCGGTTGTTCGGGCTTCCAGTACAAGTTCGGCCTCGCCGATGCGGCTGAAAGCGACGATGCGATCAGCGAGAAGGACGGGGTCAAGCTGCTCGTCGATCCTGTCAGCCTCGATCTCGTCGCGGGTAGCACGGTCGATTTCGTCGAATCGCTGGGCGGCGCGGCCTTCCGCGTTGAAAACCCGCAGGCCGCGGCAGGCTGCGGTTGCGGGTCGAGCTTCGGCATCTAGCCATCCTGCAGGGCCGGACCGGCCCTTCACACATCGCAGAGAAGGCACGGGGCTTGGCGCTGGCCAACCGCCTGCCGAGGCCATAAGAACGCCCGCATGCGTATCGCCAGCTTCAACATCAACGGGATCAAGGCGCGCTTGCCGCGTCTGAAGGAATGGCTCGAGGAAACCCGGCCCACCGTCGCCTGCCTGCAGGAAATCAAGACGATGGACGAAGGCTTTCCCGCCGAGGAGTTCGAGAGCATCGGCTACAAGGCCATCTGGCATGGTCAGAAGAGCTTCAACGGCGTCGCTATCCTCGCCGATGGGGTTGAACCGGTGGAGACCCAGCGCGGCCTGCCCGGCGATCCCGAGGACGAACAGTCGCGCTATCTCGAGGCGGACGTGAACGGCGTCCGCGTGGCGTCGATCTACCTGCCCAATGGCAACCCGCAACCGGGGCCGAAATTCGATTACAAGCTGGCCTGGATGAAACGGCTGCGCGCGCATGCGGCGACGCTGTGGACGCAGGAAATCCCGACTGCACTGGTCGGCGATTACAATGTCATCCCCGAAGACAAGGATGTCTGGTCGGGGCGCGCGATGGCGAGCGACGCGCTGATGCAGCCCGAATCGCGCGATGCCTATGCCCGGCTGCTGGGTGACGGATGGACCGACGCGCTCGATACGCTCAATCCGCGCGGAGGCGTGTGGACCTATTGGGACTATCAGGCGGGCGCATGGCAGCGCGACCACGGGTTCCGCATCGATCACCTGCTGCTGTCCCCCGAGCTAGCCGTACGGTTGCAGGCAGCGGGCGTGGACAAGGAGCATCGCGGGCGCGAGAAGGCCAGCGATCATGCTCCGGTCTGGGTCGACGTGCGCGACTAGTCCGCGCGAATCGAAAAGGGGCCCCCGCTCGCGCGAAGGCCCCTTTCCAAATTGACTTGCTTCAGCGGTAGAAGACGTGCGTGTCGATCGTCGCCAGCGCTACCTTGCGGCGGCTCCAGCTGGGCCGGACGTAGTTCGCGTGGAAGTACAGCGCATCGCTTGCTTCGCTGTCCCACAGCCCGCGGTGGGCGATGCGGGCAATGGCATGCGCACGCTGCCAGGCGCGCGAGCCGGTCTTGATCCGCGGCATACGGCCATGTTTGACGAAAGAGAATTGCGCGCGCTGGTAGACGACGCTGCAATAGCTCGATGGGAAACGGCGGTCTTCGGCGCGGTTGATGATCACCTGCGCAACCGCCAGCTGGCCGTCGAGCGGTTCGCCGCGCGATTCGAAATAGACCGCCCCGGCGAGGCACTGGAGTTCGTCGGAAAGCTGGCTCCCAGCGGGCATGGCGGCGACGAGCTCGCGCAGGCTGTCTGCCTGCGGTGCCGCGTCGGCGGAATTGTCTGATACGGCTTCCGCTGCGGGAAGCTCCTGCACCACTTCCTTCTCGACGAAGACGGGCACCACTTCTTCAGTGAGCTGTGCCTCGGTGGTGATGTCTGCGGTTGCTTGCGCCGCAACCTGGGCGTTGGCGCCGGAACCTTCGGCTCCCGCAAAAGTAGTAAAGGCGATTGCCGCGATGACCGCGGTAAACCCGGTAGTCTTGAATACCATTTTTCACTGACAACTAAGCGGTTGGCGGTCTGACGCAGGCTGGGATCCATGGCGCGTTGATGGCGTCCTGAAACTTGGATCCGATACGGGCCTGCCGGCCACCCCCCGTCTGCGTGCTAGCGTGTCGACCCCATTGCCGTCCTAACGCCGCCTGCGCATCGAAGCTGGCGGGCAAATAGTCGCAATTGATATTAAGTCAAGTTAACCCGCCACCCCTGCGACGAACCGTTCTGCATTTTCGATATCCAGCTCGATAACCCAGCAATCGGGGTCGGAGCGCCGGCGCTTGGTCACGTATTCGTCAAATTCTCTTGCGTTTTCATCGTCTTGTGTGCGCGTACAGACGAATGCGCGCGACCCGTCGAGCTGGGGCATGCGCTCCCACAAGCGGGTATTCCTGCCGCTTTGCGTGGTTAATACCAGCAGGATGCCCGCGTCTTTCTCCCCCTTCTGGAGGACCATGCCAAAACCGCCCGCACTCTCGACCGCACGGATCAAGCCCGAAACCTCGACATGGGCAGGCAAGCGCGCGTCCACTATGCTCAGCCTTCGGTGAGATAGCCGGGGAGGCTCGACAGCGGGATATGCGAGCGCATGAAGGTCCCCGTTCCGCGGCCGATTTCGTCGCCCTCGTCATCGACCAGCCGCGATTCGGCGACGAACACGCGCTTGCGCCCGCTCACCCAGCGCCCCTCGGCGACCACCTGCCCCACCCGCACCGGCTTGGTGAAATGCAGGTTGAACGAGGTCGTCAGCAGGAAACGGTCGGTGACGAAGGTGTTCGCAGCATAGAAACCGGCATCGTCGAGCATCTTGAAATAGATCGTGCCATGCGCCGCACCGGCAGCATGATAAACTTCTTCGGTCACATCGAAGGTGATCCGTGAGGTGCCCTCGCCGGTAATTTCCAGCCGCGAAGGAAACAGCGCATTGACCGGCGCCGAAGCATAGAGGCTCTCGAGCGCCCGATGATGGCGCTCAGCCCCGCTGGTTGCGGCCCCCGTCATTGCTACTCTCCGTCGTTCCTAGCGCGGTTCGACCCAGCCGATCGAACCGTCGTGACGGCGATAGACCATATTATGCGCGCCGCTGCCCGCATTTTTGAACAACAGCCCATTGGTGTTCTGGAGGTCGAGCAGCATCACTGCATCGGCCACGCTGCATTCGGGGATCATCGCCTTGGTCTCGGCGATCACCGGCGGGCTGTCGGCAGTCAGTTCCTCGTCATTGTCGGGTTCGGGCGCGCCGAGGATCGTATAGGCGGCCTCGGCCTCGCGTACCGCATGGGCGGCCTGTTCGTGGCGATCGTTGATTCGGCGCTTGTAACGGCGCAGCTGCTTTTCGATCTTGCTCGCCGCGGCATCGAAAGCCTGGTGGACGTCATGCGCTTCCGCATGACCCTTGAGGATCAGGCCCTGCATGACATGTGTGACGATATCGGAGGTGAACGCGCCGCCCGACCCCTTGCCGAAGGTGACATGCGAAGAAATGGCGCGGTTGAAATACTTGTCGACGATGGAGTTCAATCGATCGCCGACATGCTCCTGCAGCGCTGTGCCGGTGTCGATCTGGTGGCCGGAAACACGAATATCCATCTTGTTATTTTCTCCTTTACCGTCCCCCGTGCGGTTCCAACTCCCCGGCCCGTCCGCCGGTTTCCACCATACCGGACATCAGCCCCACAAGGGGTTCTCGATCCCGGTCATGAATTCGCGATGCCGCGCCAGTTCCGCGGCGCTGGCATGGTGTGGGCGCGGTTGGCGGCGCGGCCCCGACGGGGCCTGGCGCACTGCGGGGAAATCGGCGGCTTGGACGAGTCCGGCGGATGCGACCTCCGCCGCCAGTTCGAGGCCGATCTGCCGCCCACCCTTGAGCTCGACATAGACCTGCGCCAGCAGTTCGGCATCGAGCAGCGCACCGTGCTTGACGCGGTGGCTGCGATCGATCCCGTAGCGCGAGCACAGCGCGTCGAGCGAGAGCTTGGCCCCCGGATGCCGCTTGCGTGCCAAGGCGACGGTATCGACCATCCGGCTGGTGCAGATGGGGGCCAGTTCGCACAGCGACAACTCGGTATTGAGAAACCCGAAATCGAACCCGGCATTATGCGCCACCAGCGGCGAATCGCCGATAAATTCGAGCAGTTCTGCGGCGAGGTGGCGAAACAGCGGTTTGTCCGACAGGAATGCCGCCGACAGGCCATGTACGGCCTCGGCGCCCGAGGGCATGTCACGTTCCGGATTGAAGTAAGCGTGGTAGCTCGCGCCGGTCGGAACGAGATTCACCATCTCGATGCAGCCGATCTCGACCATCCGGTCCCCGGTCTTGGGGTCTAGGCCGGTGGTTTCGGTATCGAACACGATCTCGCGCATCACCACTCCTATCGGCGCCGCGGGGCCAGATTACAAGGGGGTTACAGCGATTGGCGCGCGGGTATGACACCGCGCAGTTCCGCGATCAGCGCGAGGACCTCGTCTTCGGTCTCTTCGACCGAAGTCCCGGTGTCGATGATGTGGTCCGCGCACGCGCGTTTTTCCGAATCGGGGGTCTGCAGTTCGAGAATATGCGCGAACTTTTCTTCGGTCATTCCGGGGCGGGCCAGCACGCGGCGGCGTTGGGCTTCGGCGGGGGCGGAGACGACCACCACGCGGTCGACCGCTTCGGCGCCGCCTTTCTCGAACAAGAGCGGGATATCGAACACCACCAGCGGCGCGCCGGCATGTTCGATCAGGAACGCCTCGCGCTGCGCCGCCACCGCGGGATGGACGATCGCTTCGAGCCGAGCCAATTCCTGCGGATTGCCGAACACCAGCGCACCGAGTTTCTCCCGCGAGACGCCGCCTGCATCGGTACTCCCCGGAAAGGCAGCTTCGATTGCCTGAACCAGCGCACCGCCGGGGCCCTGCATCGCGCGCACCTCGGCATCGGCATCGAATACCGGCACACCCGCAGCCTCGAACATCGCGGCGACAGTCGACTTGCCCATGCCGATGGAACCGGTGAGGCCGACGATCAGTGGGCGGGTCATGCCGCCAGCCTTTCGTGCAGCGTCGAATCGTATTCACGGGGCGGGGCCACACCGAAGAAATGTTCGAACGCCGCCGCTGCCTGACCGATCAGCATGGCGAACCCGTCGATGGTCTGGAACCCGGCGGCGCGGGCATTCTCCAGAAATGGCGTAGCGACCGGATCGGTAACGATATCATAGGCGATCGAACCCGGTGGGGCATGGCTCCAGTCGAAGGCGAGGGCGGGCTGGCCGCGCATGCCGAGCGGCGAGGCGTTGACGACCAGGTCGCAGCATCCCTCGCGATCATCGAAGGCGAAATCGGTCGTCTGCGCGAAATGATCGAGCGGCGCGACATGGTGTTCGCCGTCGGGATCGAGTTCCTCCAGCAGCGCGCGCGCCTTGTCGGTATTGCGACCGGCAAGCACGATGCGGAACCCTTCGCGCGCCAGCCCGGTAACGATCGCGCGCGCGGCACCGCCAGTGCCCAGCACGCGCGCCATGCGGAAATAGTGCTGCTCGCCAAGCCGCTGCGCCAGCGGCTCTAGGAACCCGGCGACATCGGTATTGCGTCCGACCAGCCGGCCGTCGGGGGTCTTCACGACCGTATTGACCGCACCGACGCGCTTCGCCAGCGGTTCGAGCCGGTCGAGCAGCGGCATGATGGCCTGTTTGTGCGGCATGGTGACATTGCATCCGCGCCAGGCGGCGTCCTCGCGGCGCGCGGCGAGATAGTCCTCCAGCCCCGCAGCTTCGACACGCGTGGCACGGTATTCCGCAGCGAGCCCGAGCTTCTCGATCCACAGCCCGTGGATGACGGGCGATTTGGATTGGGCGATCGGATCGCCGATCACTTCGACATAGTCCGTCACGAAGCGAGCGCCCCTTCGCCGCGCAGTGCATCGAGGACTTGGAGCAGGGGCATGCCGAGCACGGTGAACTGGTCGCCCGCAATACTCTCGAACAGTTGCACGCCGGGCCCCTCGATCCGGAACACGCCGACGCAATAGGATACGGCGGGCCATTCGGCATCGAGATAGGCGGCGATAAAGTCCTCGCTGAGGTCGCGTACGCGCAGCCGCGCAAAATCGGAGCCGACCCAGACGATCTGGCCCCCGCGCGCAAGCGCCGCTGCGCTATGCAGGGTCATTGCCTTGCCCGAGAAGAACCGCAAATGTTCGGCCGCATTGTCGCGGTTGGCCGGCTTGTCGAAGCGCCTGCCGTCGACCTCGACCAGCGAATCCGAACCCAGCACCAGCGCATCGGGCCGCGCGGCGGATAGGGCTGCCGCCTTGGCCGCGGCCAGCGCCTGCGCGATCTCGGCAGGCTCGGCGCCCTCCATCTCGGCTTCGAGCGCGCGTTCGTCGACTGCGGCACCTTCGGCTTCGAAGGCAATCCCCGCCGCCTCCAGCATCGCCTTGCGCGACGCGCTGTTCGAGGCGAGCACGATCCCGCTACCACCAAGGTCACTCATATCGGTTTGGATCCCTGCGAGCTGCCACTTGCCGAACGCTCGTTATACAAGCGGATCACCGCCGCGGCGGTTTCCTCGATCGAGCGGCGCGTCACGTCGATCACCGCCCAGCCATTGTCGGCGAACATCCGCCGGGCGAACTTGACCTCGCCCTTGACCCGCTCGCCATCGACATAGTCGGTCTCGCGTTCCTCATTGAGCGTAAGCAGGCGGTTGCGGCGGATCTGCACCAGCCGTTCGGGCGCGGTGGTTAGCCCCACGATCATCGGATGCTTGAGTTCGAACAGCTTGGGCGGCGGCGGGCTTTCGACCACCAGCGGGATATTGGCGACCTTGTAACCGCGATTGGCAAGATAGATGCTCGTCGGGGTTTTCGAACTGCGCGACACGCCCGCCAGCAGGATATCGGCCTCTTCCCATTCTTCCCAGCCGATCCCGTCGTCATGCGCGATGGTGAACTGAATCGCCTCGACCCGGTTGAAATAGGCCTGGTCCATTGCGTGCTGGCGCCCCGGCCGGCCATGCGCTTCCTGGCCCAGCGCTTTTTCGAGCGCTTCGGTCACCCGGTCGAGAATGGGTACCGCTGGCAAGCCCAGCTGGGTGCAGGCTTCCTCCAGCCGGTTGCGCGTATCCGGATTGACCAGCGTGAACAGGACGAGGCCCGGATTGTCCTTGAGTTCGGGCAGGATCCGCTCGAGATGCTGGCGGCTGCGGACCATCGGCCAGAAATGCCGTATGACATCGGCATCCTCGAATTGCGCAAGCGCCGCCTTGGCGAGCATTTCGAGCGTTTCGCCGGTGGAATCGGACAACAGATGGAGATGGACGCGGTTGGCGATGGCGAGGTCCTGCGGCCTGTGGAGAACGGGGGCATAAACCACGGGAGAAAGCTGGCGACAAGTTCGGGAGCAAAAACCCTCCCCGGAACGAGTCCTTCACGGGCCGATTCCCGCACACCAAATCCGAGTTTTGCGCAGGGGTGGGCATAGCAGGGATAAGTTTGACTCGACTCACAGCCGGCGGCGAGTCGGCAACCGGCCTCGACCCTTTGCAGAGGGGGAGAAATCGGGCAGGGGCCACTTATCCCTGAAATCCACAGGGCCAACAGACACCTACAACCTCTTTATAAATACTATTATTTATTAGATTGGACTCAGAGATGCCCGGTCTCCTGCTCGATACGCTGAACGGCAAACGTGCCGATCGCGTGCCCCTCTGGCTCATGCGGCAGGCGGGTCGCTATCTGCCCGAATACCGGGCGTTACGCGCCGAAAAGGGCGGATTCCTCGCGCTGGCCTATGACAGCGAAGCGGCTTGCGAGATCACCTTGCAGCCGATCGACCGCTTCGGTTTCGACGGGGCGATCCTGTTTTCCGATATCCTGATCGTCCCGCATGCGCTGGGGCAGCATCTCGAGTTTCTCGCAGGCGAGGGGCCGAAGCTGTCACCGCCGCTGGTCGATGCCGCTCTGGCGGGGCTGACGCCTGACAAAAGTCGCTACGAGCCGATCTACCAGACCGTGCGGCTATGCCGCGAGCGGTTGTCCGATGAGGTGACCATGCTTGGCTTTGCGGGAAGCCCGTGGACGGTGGCGACCTACATGGTGGCGGGCGAAGGCAGCCGCGACCAGCACGAGGCGCGCGCGATGGCTTATCGCGATCCGGCCAAGCTCGACGCCATTCTCGAAGCCATCACCATCGAGACGATCAGCTATCTCTCCGGCCAGATCGAGGCGGGTGCGGAAGCGGTCCAGTTGTTCGACAGCTGGGCAGGAAGCCTGGCCCCCGATGAATTCGAGCGTCTGGTGATCGCCCCCAATGCGCGGATCGTCGCGGCCCTGCGCGAACGCCACCCCGCGACCCCGATCATCGGATTTCCCAAGGGTGCAGGGGAGAAACTGCCCGCCTATGCCCGCGAGACGGGTGTGCAGGCTGTCGGTGTGGACGAGACGGTCGATCCCGCATGGGCGGCCCGCGAACTGCCCCGCGACATGCCGGTCCAGGGGAATTTCGATCCCCTGCTGCTGCTTGCGGGAAGCGATCGGCTGGAACGGCGCGTACGTTTCATCCTCGAGTGTTTCGCCGACCGCCCGCATGTCTTCAATCTCGGTCACGGGATCGACCGCCGGACGCCAATCGCGCATGTCGAGCGGCTGCTCGCGACCGTGCGCGGTTTCAAGGGGTGACGCAGGCGTGCGCGCAGCCTACATAACCCGGCGATGCAGGACGTATTGGCGATGACCTATCTGTGGCTCAAGGCCGGGCACATCATTTTCATGGTGTTCTGGATGGCGGGGCTGTTCATGCTGCCGCGGCAGATGATCTACCTGCACCCGGCGACCGAAGGTTCCGCGGAAGCGGGTCTGTGGGGCAAGCGGATGGGCCTGCTGCGCAAGGTCATCCTGACCCCCAGCCTGATCGTCGTGTGGGTGCTCGGGCTGTTGCTGGCGATGACCATCGGCGCATGGGACCAGGGCTGGTTCCATGCCAAGCTGCTGTTCGTCCTGCTGCTGACCGCGTTTCACGGGATCATGGTTGCGCGGTCGAAAAAGATGGTCGCGGGCGAACGTCCGATGACCGAGAAGCAGCTGCGCATCTGGGGCGAATTTCCCGGGATCGCGCTGGCGATCATCGTCGTGCTGGTGATCGTCAAACCCTTCTGAGCGATCGGCCCGTCGCATTGCCGATTGACGGCCCCGCAGCGCCGCCGTAATTGCATCCCACCTACCGGCTACAGGTCCCGCGCACAGACGGGACCGGGTCTGCTTTCCCCAAGCCCAGTCCTGCGCCCGTCGAAGGACCCACCGACCTGCCGGCCATCCAACCGATTACCGAGTAAAAGTTATGCATCTCAAGGATTTGAAAGAGAAAACCCCGGCAGACCTGGTCGCGATGGCCGAAGAACTGGGGGTCGAGGGTGCCTCGACCATGCGGCGGCAGGACCTGATGTTCTGCATTTTGCGCGAGCTCGCCGAAGACGAAGAATACGAAGAAAAGATCATGGGGATCGGCACCATCGAAGTGCTGCAGGACGGTTTCGGCTTCCTGCGCAGCCCCGAGGCGAATTATCTTGCCGGCCCCGACGATATCTACGTCTCGCCCAACCAGGTCCGCAAATGGGGCCTGCGTACCGGCGACACGGTCGAGGGCGAGATCCGCGCCCCGCGTGAGGGCGAGCGCTATTTCGCGCTGACGACGCTCTACAAGGTCAATTTCGACGATCCCGACGCGGTTCGCCACCGGACCAATTTCGACAATCTCACGCCGCTGTATCCCGACGAGAAGCTGTCGCTCGACACGCTCGACCCGACCGTCAAGGACAAGTCGGCACGGGTGATCGACATCATCAGTCCGCAGGGCAAGGGCCAACGCGCGCTGATCGTCGCCCCGCCGCGCACGGGTAAGACCGTGCTGCTGCAGAATATCGCCAAGGCGATCACCGACAACCATCCCGAGGTCTTCCTGCTGGTGCTGCTCGTCGACGAGCGCCCGGAGGAAGTCACTGACATGCAGCGCAGCGTGAAGGGCGAGGTTATCTCCTCGACCTTCGACGAGCCTGCCAACCGCCATGTGCAGGTCGCCGAAATGGTGATCGAGAAGGCCAAGCGCCTGGTCGAGCACAAGCGGGACGTCGTGATCCTGCTCGATTCGATCACCCGCCTCGGCCGCGCCTACAACACCGTGGTGCCCAGCTCGGGCAAGGTGCTGACCGGTGGTGTCGATGCCAATGCGCTGCAGCGTCCCAAGCGCTTCTTCGGCGCGGCGCGTAACATCGAGGAGGGCGGCTCGCTGTCGATCATTGCCACCGCGCTGATCGATACCGGCAGCCGCATGGACGAAGTGATTTTCGAAGAGTTCAAGGGCACCGGCAACAGCGAAATCGTGCTCGACCGCAAGGTCGCCGACAAGCGCATCTTCCCCGCGCTCGACGTGGGCAAGAGCGGTACCCGCAAGGAAGAGCTGCTGGTCGAGAAGGACAAGCTCTCGAAAATGTGGGTCCTGCGCCGTATCCTCATGCAGATGGGCACGATCGACGCGATGGAATTCCTGCTCGACAAGATGAAGGATTCCAAGACCAACGAAGACTTCTTCGCGACGATGAACCAGTAAGGGTTCGCACGCGATGCCCGTCCAGAGAGCCGCCATTACAGGGGCTCCCGGGGCGGGCAAGTCGACGCTGCTGGCCGAGCTTTCGCGCCGCGGCGTGACTACGGTCGAGGAAGTCGCGCGGACGATCCTCAGATCTGCAGGCGGCATGGCGCTGCGCGAAGAGGATCCGCTCGCCTTCGCCGATGCAATGCTCTCGGCGCAACTGGCGGCGTGGGACGAGACGCGGGTCGACGGACCGGTCGTGTTCGACCGCGGCTTCCCCGATATTGCCGGTTTCCTGCGGGTCGAGGGACTCCCCGTCTCCGACGCGATTGCGCGGGCCTGCGAGGAATATCGTTTCGACGGGCCGATCTTTCGCGCGCCGCCGTGGCGCGCGATCTACACGCCCGACGACGAGCGAATCCAGGATTGGCAGGAAGCCATTGCCAGCGACCGGGCCGTGTGCGGGGCCTGGCGCGACCATGGCTATGCGTTGATCGACCTGCCCTTGGTCCCCGCCGAGGAGCGCGCGTCTTTCATTCTTGCGCGCCTATGACGCCTTCATGCGCTCCAGCATGGCGCCCATCTGCTCCCAGACCTTGTTCACGGCCTTTAGTGGCCGCACCATGACCTTGAAGTCGACGATCATCCCGTCTTCATCGAAGCGGATGAGGTCGATGCCATTGACTTCGATACCGTCCATCTCGGTCCTGAACTCGATCATCGCATTCTCGCCATCGACCAGTTCGCGGACATATTCGAAGCTGTCGTTGCCGAGCGTCTGCCCTGCAGCGGACAGATAGGCCACCACGATCGGGCGGCCGCGCTGCGGCGTGTGGACGACCGGCGAATGAAATACCGCGTCCTCGTAGATGATCGCCGCCAGCGCTTCGGGCGAATTGCCGTTTTCGACCACCTCGTGCCAGCGCTTCAAGCCCTGTTCCGCCGTCATATTGCCTCCGCAAATGTATCCGCCCGTGCGGCGGCCCAGGCGGTGGCATAGGGCGTGCTTTCGGGGGAGTCGAGCAACCGGCCGGGCTCGAGGAAGCGATGGATGTGGTCGAGGCTGTCCGATTGGGCACTGTTCTGGCGTTCGGAAATATGCGCCGGCGTGATCTGCCACGGATTGTCGAGCCCCATCGCAACGATCATTTCCCGGAAGGAATGCAGCGTATGACGCTGGAAACGCGCGACACGTTCGGCCTTTTCCATCGGTACCAGGCCCCGTTGCCGCGTCGCGTCCTGCGTCGCCACGCCGGTCGGACACATGTCGTTATGGCATTTCATCGACTGGACGCAGCCCAGCGCGAACATGAAGGCGCGCCCGGCGTTGCACCAGTCGGCGCCCAGTCCGAAATTCATTGCCATTCCCGCACCCGAATGCACCATGCCCGCAGCAACCAATTTGACCTCGGGCTTCAGACCGCTGCCGACCAGCGCATTGCGCATGAGGATAAGCCCCTCGCGCAGCGGCATTCCGACGCGGTTGGAGAATTCCACCGGAGCGGCGCCAGTGCCCCCTTCGGCACCGTCGACGACGATGTAATCAAGCGTGATCCCCGTCTCGCGCATGGCCTTCATCAGCGCGAAGACCTCATGCGGCTTGCCGACGCATAATTTGATCCCCACCGGCTTGCCGCCCGACAGTTCACGCAGCTGTGCGGCCCATTCGAGCATCTGGATCGGGGTCGAGAAGGTGGAATGCGCGGGGGGCGAGATGCAATCGCTCCCCACCGGAACCCCGCGCGCTGCGGCGATCTCTTCGGTCACCTTGCTGCCGGGCAGGACCCCGCCATGGCCGGGCTTGGCGCCCTGGCTGAGCTTGATCTCGACCATCTTGACCTGTTCGCCGCGGGCGCTTTGGGCAAAGCGCTCGGGATCGAACGCGCCATCCTCGGTCCGGCAGCCAAAATAACCGCTGCCGATTTCCCAGACGAGGTCGCCGCCATGCGAGCGGTGATAGCGCGAGATGCCGCCTTCGCCGGTATCGTGGTAGAAATTCCCTGCGGCCGCTCCCTTGTTGAGCGCCATGATCGCATTGGCCGACAGAGAGCCGAAGCTCATCGCCGAGATATTGAGCAGGGATGCGGAATAGGGCCGGGTGCATTGCCTGCTGCCGACATCCACGCGCCATTCGGAGGGTGCCTGGGCATTGGGCGCCATCGAATGGGCCAGCCACTCATATTCGTCCGAATAGACGTCCAGCTCGGTCCCGAATGGATGCGAGTCGAGCTGGCCCTTGGCCCTGGCATAGACCAGCGCGCGCTGCTGGTGGTTGAAGGGGCGCCCTTCCAGATCGCCCTCGACCAGATAGGCACGCGCATAGGGGCGCAAATCCTCCATGATCCAGCGGACATGCGCGAGCAGCGGATAATTGCGCCACAGCGTATGCCGCCGCTGGAAGAAATCATAGACCGCCAGCAGCAGCAGCGGCACGGTGAAAACCAGCCCCCAGCGCAGCCAGTCGACCGTAATAAACAGCGCGGTCAGCAGCGCCACCACCAGCGTGGGCCCGAACCGCATGAACAGTTCGGAGGAACTGCGGATATGCGCCTTGTTCTGCATCAGCCGAGGTGCTTGGCGAAGAACTCCGCACTGCGGCTATCGGCCAATTGTGCGGCCTCGTCCGACCGCCGCTTGCCGAATTCGGTGGCGAAGCCGTGATCGAGCCCCTCGTAATCGTGGAGCGTGACCTTTGGATGGTCGTCCAGCCCGGCATGCATGGCCTTTTGCGTATCCTTGCCGACGAAACCGTCTTCGGTCGGGATATGCAGCATCAGCGGATGTGCGATGGCGTGCTTCTCGTCGAGCAGGCCGTCGATTCCCACGCCGTAATAGCCTACGCTGGCGTCCACATCGGTGCGCGCGGCGGTCATATAGGCGAGGCGGCCGCCGAGGCAGTATCCGACACAGCCGACCTTGGGCACACCCTCCTCGCGGCGGATATGGTGGATCGTGGCCTCGATATCGCGGATGCCCTGATCCTGGTTGAACTTGCCCATGAGGTCGAGCGCGCGCTGGAATTCGGGTTCGACATCGGGGTCGAGTTCGACCCCGGGCTCGAGCCGCCAGAACAGGTCGGGCGCGACCGCGAGATAGCCTTCCTCGGCCAGCTTGTCGCATTTGCGACGGATGCCCGCATTCACGCCGAAGATCTCCTGAATCACGAGAATGGCGGCCTTGGGCGTCTTCGCCGGACGCGCGACGTAGGCGGCGAACGTCTCGTTGCCGGACAGGGTGGAGATGGTGACGGTTTCGCTCATGGACGGGGCTCCCTCGCTTCGATTGGTGTCTTATGCTTGCATGACGCGTGATGCGGACCCAGATAGGGTCTTGCAAGCCATAACGGAGGAAGCGCGATGAAGGTCCATATCGAAATCGATTGCACGCCCGATGAGGCGCGGACCTTCATGGGCCTTCCCGATGTCGGCAAGGCGAATGCGGTCTATGTCGACATGATGTCCAAGGCGATGAAGGGCGTGAACAACAACGAGCAGCTGCAGGAATACGCCAAGCAGCTTGCGCCGATGGGGCAGGCTGGGTTCAAGCTGTTCCAGAGTTTCATGGAAGGCACCAATGCCTCGCGCTCGTCTTCGCAGGACAAGACTCCCGCCGACGACTAGGAGCGCCTGCGCGCGATGGAAGATACGATTTTCGCCCTGTCGAGCGGGGCACCGCCGGCGGCGATCGGTGTCATCCGGATAAGCGGACCGAAGGCGGGCGATGCGCTGGCCGCGCTGGCGGGCGATCTCCCCCCGGCGCGCTCGCCGCGCGTGCGGACCTTGCGCAATTGTGCGGGCGAGCCGCTCGATGTCGCCCTGGTACTGTGGTTTCCCGGACCTGCTACCGCCACGGGCGAGGATCTGGCCGAAATTCACTGCCATGGCGGCCGCGCGGTCGTAGCCGCGATCGCGGCTGCTCTCGGGCGCATGGAAGGCCTGCGCGAAGCGGAGCCGGGCGAATTTACCCGCCGGGCTTTCAGCAACGGCCGGATCGATCTCGCCGAGGCCGAGGGGCTTGCGGATTTGCTTGCAGCTGAAACCGACTTGCAGCGCAAGGGGGCGCTGCTTTCGGCGGGCGGCGCGCTATCCCGGCAGATCGAGAGCTGGCGCGAGCAGATACTTGGTCTCGCCGCCTCGGTGGAAGCGGTGATCGATTTCGCCGACGAGGATGATGTGGCGGGTTTGCCGGCATCTTTTGAAGGCGAAATTGGCGATCTCGCAGTAGAGATGAGGCGGATCGCCGGGCAGCCCGCGGCTGAACGCCTGCGCGACGGCATTCGAGTCGTCCTCGCCGGACCACCGAATGCGGGTAAATCATCACTTTTCAATGCGTTGCTTGCTGACGAAGCTGCTATCGTAACTGCAGAGGCGGGGACAACACGCGATGTGCTGGAACGGCCAATTGCGATCGGCGGGGTGCCATTCGTCCTCGTGGATACGGCGGGTATGCGCGAGGAAGGGGCGGGTATGATTGAGGAGATCGGCATCGCCCGCGCACGCCGTGCTGTAGGCGAGGGACAGATCGTCCTGTGGCTAGGCGAGCCCGGGCAGGCGCCCGCCGGGTCGATCCAGATCAATTCGAAAAGCGACCTTGAGAGCTGCCCCGGCGCGGAGGGTCTGAAAGTATCGGCCGTAACCGGTGCCGGAATTGGCGAGTTGCTGGACCTTCTGGTGGCCTTGGGCAAGGAGGCGCTTCCGCCCGTCGACCAGGTCGGGTTCAATCGTCGGCAGAAGCAATGGGCCCTCGCCGCAGCCGAACATCTGGAAGCAGTGGAGGTCGCGGGTGACCTACTCGTGGCGGCAGAGAACCTGCGCAGCGCAAGACGCGCGCTCGATCGGTTGGTGGGTCGCGATTCGACCGAAGAGATGCTCGACGCGCTGTTCGGCCGCTTTTGCATCGGCAAGTAGTGTTTCACGTGAAACATGCACTTTGACGCGAGTCTGGGCGAAGGCTAAGGCGCGCCTCCAATGCAAACCCTCGATGTCCTTGTAGTCGGCGGCGGTCACGCCGGTGTCGAGGCGGCCTGCGCGGCCGCCCGCATGGGCGCGCGCACGGGTATGGTCAGCCTCGACCTCGATAAGATCGGCGCAATGAGCTGCAACCCCGCGATCGGTGGGCTGGGTAAGGGCCATCTCGTGCGTGAGGTCGACGCGCTCGATGGAGTCATCGGCCGCGCGGCAGACGCCGCCGCAATCCACTACCGGATGCTCAACCGCTCGAAGGGGAGCGCCGTTTGGGGTCCGCGTGTGCAGGCGGATCGCCGGCTGTTCCATGATGCGGTCCAGTCGATTGTAAAATCGCAGCCGCAGCTTGATCTGATTGCAGGCGAGGTGGCAGCGCTCCGGTTCGACGGAAATCGTGTCGCGGGGCTGGAACTGGCGGACGGCACTGCTCTTGGTGCGAAGGCTGTTGTCCTGTGCACCGGGACATTTCTCGGCGGTATTCTCTACCGGGGCGAAGAGCGTTTCGATGGTGGCCGGATCGGCGAGGGGGCAGCGCATCGGCTTGCCGCCCAATTGCGCGAGGCGGATTTGCCGATGGGGCGGCTCAAGACCGGCACGCCGCCGCGTCTCGACGGGCGCACCATCGACTGGGCCTCGCTCGATGAACAGCCGTCCGATGGCGAAGCCTGGACGATGAGTTCGCTCACTACCGAGCGTAGCAATCCGCAGGTGTTCTGCGCGATCACGCGGACCAACGAGCGCGCGCACGATATCATCCGCGCCAATCTCGACCGGTCGCCGTTATTCTCCGGCGCAATCGGCGCCGCCGGTCCGCGGTATTGCCCGTCGATCGAAGACAAGATTCATCGCTTCGGCGACCGCGAAGGGCATCAGGTCTTCCTCGAACCCGAAGGGCTGGACACCGCGCTGGTTTATCCCAACGGGATTTCCACCTCGCTCCCGGTCGATGTCCAGCTCGCCATGCTGCGCGAGATGGACGGCTTGGGCCGGGTCGAGATGGCGGTACCCGGCTATGCGGTGGAGTACGATCATATCGATCCGCGCGCGCTCAGTTCGGGGCTGGAACTTGGGGCTATCCCGGGCCTGTATTGCGCCGGGCAGATCAATGGCACGACGGGGTACGAAGAGGCCGCAGCGCAGGGACTGATGGCGGGAATGCATGCCGCATCAACAGTGCTGGGCGTTGCCCCCGCACCGCTCGATCGGGCCAATTCCTACATCGCCGTCATGCTCGACGATCTCACGCTGCAGGGGATCACCGAGCCCTATCGCATGCTGACCTCGCGGGCCGAATACCGCCTGCGCCTGCGCGCAAGCAATGCCGACACCAGGCTCACGCCGCTGGGTGTTGCTTGTGGCCTGGTCGGGGAAGAGCGGCGGGAATGGTATGCCTGGCGCGAGGACCGGCGGGACCGTTACGCCGAGCGCTTTGCGACGCCGATCCATTCCAAGGTCCTGTCCGACGCGGGGTTTCACGTGAAACGTGACGCGGGTCCGCGCCCGGCCGCCGAATGGCTGGGAGGCGGTCATGCCACTCTCGAAACGCTCGCGCCGTGGATGGAGGGTGTCGATCCGTCCGATCAGCTCGCGGTCGAGATGGCCGAGGATGCGTTTTACGCCCCCTATCTTGCCCGTCAGCGCGCCGAGCTCGCCGATCTGCGCAGCAGCGAGGCGCAGCACCTGCCGCGCGACTTCCCCTTCGACGAGGTCCCGGGCCTTTCCAACGAGATGATCGAGCGACTGTCGCTTGCCCGCCCTGAATCGCTGGCAGCGGCGGGGCGCATCCGCGGGATCACCCCGGCGGCGCTGGCTGCGCTGCTGGTGCATGCGCGTAAGCTGGACCGCGCCGCATGATTTCCTCGGAGAGCGATGCGCGCGCTTTTGTCGCCGGTATGTGCGACGAGGAGGCCATGGATCGCCTCGACCGCCTCGCACAGGCGCTTCCGGTCGAGAACCAGCTGCAGAATCTGGTCGCCAAACCCACGCTTTCGAAGATCTGGCAGCGGCATATTGCCGATTCGGCGCAATTGCTGGGACTGTGTGACACCCCCTCAGCCTCACAGCCATGGCTCGATCTCGGGAGCGGGGCGGGTTTCCCCGGGCTCGTTATCGCCGCGATGAAACCCGACATGCTGGTGGTTCTGGTGGAATCCCGCAAGCGCCGGGTCGACTGGCTTTCGCGGGCTGTGAGCCTGATGGGCCTTGAAAACTGCCGGATAGAGGGCACCAGGCTGGAGAATGTCAAAGCATTCGATGCCGGCGTGATATCCGCGCGCGCCTTTGCACCGCTCGACCGCTTGCTCACATTATCGGCGCGCTTCTCCACAAGGAGCACCTGCTGGGTGTTGCCCAAAGGGCGTTCGGCAGCGCAAGAAGTCAGCGAACTGCCCAAGAATCGCCGCGCGATGTTTCACGTGGAACAATCGCACACCGATTCCGAAGCGGGAATCATCGTCGGACGCGGCAAGTGGAGCGCCAAAGCATGATCACGATCGCAATTGCCAACCAGAAGGGCGGGGTGGGCAAGACCACCACCGCGATCAACATTGCCACGGCGATGGCTGCCACGGGTTGGAAGACGCTGCTGATCGACCTCGATCCGCAGGGAAACGCATCCACCGGCTTGGGTATCGCGGCTGCCAACCGTGAAAACACCAGCTACGATTTGCTGCTCGATCAGGCCACTTTGGCTGAATGTGCACAGCCGACCGACATTCCGGGTCTCGATATCGTGCCCGCGACGCAGGATCTATCAGGCGCCGAAGTCGAGCTAGTGTCGGTGGTCGATCGCACTGCACGCCTCCGCAAAGCGCTGTCGGCGCAGGAGCGGGGTAGTTTCGCCGGATACGAAGTCTGCTTCATCGATTGCCCGCCGTCGCTCGGACTGCTGACGCTCAACGCGCTCTGCGCAGCCGACACGCTTCTGGTACCGCTGCAATGCGAGTTTTTCGCACTGGAAGGCCTCAGCCAGCTACTCCAGACGGTTGAGCGCGTGCAGCAGGGGTTCAACACCGATCTGGGTATCGTAGGCGTCGTTCTGACCATGTTCGACCGGCGCAATCGGCTGACCGACCAGGTCGCAGACGATGTGCGCGATTGCCTGGGCAAGCTCGTCTTCGACAGCGTGATTCCGCGCAATGTACGGCTTTCCGAGGCGCCCAGTCACGGCATGCCCGCGCTGGTCTATGACCACAACTGCTCGGGCAGCCGCGCCTATATCGGTCTCGCGCGCGAGCTGATCGGACGACTACCCGAAAAGAGGAAGGCGGCATGAGCGAAACCGCATCGAATACCGGAGCAAAAACGATCGACCGCAAGAAGAAGCTCGGCAAGGGACTTGGTGCCTTGCTGGGAGAGACGCGCCGCGAAGAACCGCTCGTACGGCAGGATAGCGGCTCCGGCGGCAGTTTGCCGGCGGACCATTCCGAGTCGCGTACCGCGCCGACCGAGGGCCTTGCCTCGATCCCCGTGGCCGATATCGAGCCATTGCCGGGTCAGCCGCGTAGCCGCTTTGACGAAGACGCGCTCGAATCGCTCGCGTCGTCGATCGCGTCGCGCGGCGTGATCCAGCCCATCATTGTTTCTCCGCTGGGCGGGGGACGTTACCGTCTGGTCGCGGGTGAACGGCGCTGGCGGGCGGCGCAGAAGGCGCGATTGCACGAAATTCCGGCGCTGGTGCGTGAACTGGACCAGCGCGAGGTGATGGCGCTCGCACTCATCGAGAACCTCCAGCGCGAGGACCTCAACCCTGTCGAGGAAGCGCGTGCTTATCAGAAACTCTCCGATGACGAGGGTATGACACAGGCCGAGATCGCCAAGCTGGTCGACAAATCGCGCAGCCACGTGGCCAATTTCCAGCGCCTCCTCGCACTACCCGATACGATCCTGGCATTTTTGGCCGAGGGTTCGTTGTCGATGGGCCACGCGCGCGCTTTGATCGGCCGCGAAGAGGCGACCGAACTGGCGAGGAAAGCGGTTTCCGAAGGTCTTTCGGTTCGCGAGATGGAAGCGCTCACCCGCAAGCCGCGCGCCCGGCAGACCGCCGAGAGCGGATCGGGAGACAGGCCCGAGACAGGGGGCAATTCCGATATCGCCGCGGTCCAGAGCCATCTCGAGGAATTTCTCGGGATGCCGGTAAAGATCTCTACCGACGCGACGCCCAATACCGGAAGCGTGACTATCCGGTTCCGCACACTCGACCAATTAGACCTTATTTGTCAGAGGCTTACGGGCGGCGACATCTAGTGGGGTAAGCCCCGTATGGTATGAAGCCTTGCCCGGACGGATACCGGCAAGAGCCTAGTTGGCGGGGGTGCCGTCGGGATAGACCGCGCGTTGCGGCACGGTGACCGTCACCGGCATCAGCATATACTGCCCCGCCTGATTGTACTGGACAGTTCCCGCGCTAGCCATCGCCTGCTGCATGTAATCGTCGAGATAGGCCTGACACTGGCCCTGGCTGTTCGTCCGGCGGCGACTGCCGTCCTCGATCGCGTCACCCGCGGCCATCCCGGCCAGTGCGCCGGCGCCCGCACCGATCAGGGTACCCGCCATGCGATTCCCGGGTCCTGCGATCCGGTTACCCAGCAAACCGCCCGCCGCGCCGCCCACCAGCGCGCCGATAATTTCACCGCGGTCGCTGTCCGTCTCATAAGTGTCGAGCCGGGCACGGCATTCCTCGAGCCATGCATTGCGATCGAAGGCAACGACTTGCGACCCGAAGGGAAGCTGCGCTGGCGCGGCGCCATAACCATACTCGGCGGGAACAGCCTGGGCCGGAGTGCCGGCGGGATAAATCACCCGCGCTGCGCCGCCCGTAATCGGCGGGGCATAGCTGACCGGTGCCGGGTAACTATAGACCACCTGCGGCATTTGCTGGACGTAGATATAGGTCGGCTGGACCGGCAACACGGTAGCGGCGGTTCCCCGTGCAGCGATCGTCCGCGCGGCGGGGACTGCTTCGCTGCTCGGCGCTTCGTAGGTGTAGTAGACCGGGGCCGAGGGATCGATCGATTGGATCGTCGGCTTGCTGACGAACACCGGGGGTGTCTGCCGCGCAGGAATGACGCGCGCCGCACCGGTCGGCTCGCTCGTGACGGTTTCTGTCACCACATCGTCGTCGAGCTCAGGCAGCGCCTGCGCATATTCGTACTGACCGGTCTCATAGGACATGGTTTCCTGCGCCAGGGCTGCACCTGACGTAAACGCCAAGCAGGAAGCAGTCAGGGCAAGGGCAGTGCGGGCGATCATAGCAGGGGCTCCTTCAGGCGACTCGGGATCACGCCGCGCCGCTTTCGTTAACGCCCTGTTTAGCATCCCTCCTGCGGAGCGCAAAAGCTGCCCCTGCGTCTGTGCCGCAATGGGGCGGCGGAGTTTAGATACGGTCTGCGAGCATGCGGGCCAACGCCTCGACACCATTGGCATCGTCGCGGTCGAACCGGGCCTTGGCGGGGCTGTCGAGATCGATCACCGCGACGGTTGCCCCGTCCCGCAGCACCGGGACCACCAGTTCGGAATTGGTGACCGAATCGCAGGCGATATGGCCGGGGAATGCATGCACGTCTTCGACGAGCTGTGTTCTACCGTCGCGCGCCGCTGCCCCGCAGACCCCTTGGCCCATCGGAATACGGATGCAGGCGGGGCGTCCCATGAAGGGGCCAAGCACCAGCTCGTCGCCGATGACGCGGTAGAAGCCGGACCAGTTCAAATCGGGCAGGAAATCCCACAGCAGCGCGGCGATATTGGCCATATTGGCGACTGCATCGGGCTCGCCCGCAGTCAGCGCTTCGGCCGCATCGAGCAGCTGGCTATAGGCTTCGGGCTTGGGCGTCGCTGGATCGGGGCGGAAATCGAACATGGCGCGCGATGTAGCGTGCGCGCGCCGCGCTGCAAGGGCCATTGCTCCCGCAGCAAGGCTCGCTTATCCCCGCGCCATGGGAATTCTCAAGAAGCTGGGCATCGCGCTCCTCGTCATCCTGCTGGTGGTTTTGGTCACCGGTTATTTCTTCACCCGGGGCGATACCGCCGATGTCGCTTTCGAGGAGACCGTGGGCACCGATCCCACGCTCGATGAGCCTGAAGCCGAAAGCTTCCCGACCGTTGCCATCGCCGAACCGGTGGGATGGGCCGAGGATGAAGTCCCGACCGCTGCCGAAGGCCTTGCGGTCACGCGGTTCGCCGATGGTCTCGACCATCCGCGCACGCTGCAGGCGCTGCCCAATGGCGATATCCTGGTCTCGCTGACCCAATCGCCCAAACTCGGCGGCGGCGAGAGCAATTGGCTGCGCGACCTCATCGCCGGCTTCCTGTTCCGCAAGGCGGGCGCGGGCGGCGATAGCGCCAACCAGCTGGTCCTGCTGCGCGATGGCGACGGCGACGGGGTGGCCGAAGGCCGGTTCGTCCTGCGCGACGATCTCGATTCGCCCTCGGGCCTCGCCTGGGGCGACGACACGCTCTATGTCGCCAATCACGACGAAGTGCTGGCATTCGATTACGAACTCGGCGCGACCCAGGTGACCGGCGAAGGCCGCAAGATCGCCGATCTCGCCGAGGGCACCGGCCACTGGATGCGCAACCTCGCGCTCCATCCCGATGGCAACCGCCTCTATGCGGCGGTCGGCTCCAAGTCGAATATCGGCGAGGACGGGCTCGAGATCGAAGAAGGCCGCGCGCTGATCTGGGAAATCAATCTCGAAACCGGCCGCCAGCGCGTCTTCGCTGCGGGCCTGCGCAACGCCAATGGCCTCGATTTCAGCCCCTGGTCGGGGGAATTGTGGACCACCGTCAACGAACGCGACATGCTCGGTTCGGATCTGGTACCCGATTACCTGACCAACGTCCCCGTGGGCGCGCATTATGGCTGGCCCTGGGTCTATTACGGCGACAATTTCGATCGCCGGGTCAAATACCCGATCCCGCAGGCCATCAGCTATGTGCGCACGCCAGAATATGCGCTTGGACCGCATGTCGCTGCATTGGGCTTCGTTTTCAGCCGCGAAGGCGCCAAATTGGGTGAGAACTTCGCCAGTGGCGCATTGATCGCCCGTCATGGCTCGTGGAACCGCAAGCCGCCCTCGGGCTACGACGTGGTCTATGTCGCCTTTGACGAGCGCGGCAATCCGGTTGGTAAGCCGGTACCCGTGCTCACGGGCTTCCTGCAGGACGACGGCACGACGCGCGGACGCCCGACCTGGGTCGAATGGGCGGGCGACGGATCGCTGCTCGTATCGGACGACACCGCCGGGATTATCTGGCGCGTCTTCGCTCCCGGTGCCGATGCGCAGCAGGGCATCGAACGGGTGACCGGCGACCGCCTGCCCCCGCAGCGCGAATTGCGCGGGCAGCAGGCGACCTTCGGCGAGGATGACTATGCGCGGCGGGTAACCGCGGAATAAGTCAGCCCACGAGCTGGTCGGCCGAGAGCGCGTAGAGCGCCTCTCCGCCGGCCATCGCGGCGCTCTTGAGGCCCGCGGCTTCGGGGACGATGCGGTCGAGGAAAAAGCGCACGCTGGCCGCCTTGGTGGCAGCAATTCCGGGGGCAGCGCCGTCTTCGACCGCGCGCAACTGTCGCAGAAGCTGCGCCCCGGCCACCGCCACGGCGAACATGGTGCAGAACGGCACCGAACCCGCCAGACGATCATCGAGGCTGGCATCCTCGCGCATCCATTGCGCCACTGCCGCGCAATCGGCCGCGAGCGCGGCAAGCGCGGGTTCGTCCGCGGCGTCGCGCGCCACATCGGCGATCACGCCGGTAAGCGCTTCGCCCCCTTCGAGCCCGAGTTTGCGGGTGACGAGATCGGCGGCCTGGATGCCATTGGTGCCTTCATAGATCGGCGCGATGCGCGAATCGCGCCAATGCTGCGCGGCGCCGGTTTCCTCGACGAAGCCCATGCCGCCATGGACCTGCACGCCGAGGCTGGCGACTTCGATCCCGATATCGGTGCCCCAGGCCTTGATCAGCGGAGTCAGCACTTCGCCGCGCGCCCCCGCAGCCGCGTCGCCCAGCGTGCCCCGGTCGACCTGGCCCGCAGTATAATAGAGCAGCGCCCGCGCGCCTTCGGTCAGCGCCTTCATCCGTAGCAACATACGCCGCACATCGGGGTGCTCGATGATCGATACGGGCGCCTTGTTGGGTGAGCCGGCGCGCGCGGATTGGATGCGCTCCCTGGCAAAGTTCAGCGCCTGCTGGGTCGCTCTCTCGCCGATCTGGACGCCCTGGTTGCCGACATTGATGCGGGCATTGTTCATCATCGTGAACATCGCCATCAACCCGCGGTTCTCCGCGCCGACCAGTTCGCCGATACACTCACTGTTGTCACCATAGCTCATCACGCAGGTGGGCGAGGCATTGATGCCCAGCTTGTGTTCGATGCTGACGCAGCGCAGATCGTTGCGCTCCCCGGGGGTGCCATCGTCCTTCACATGATATTTGGGGACGATGAACAGCGAAATGCCGCGTGTTCCCTCGGGCGCATCGGGCAGCCGCGCAAGGACCAGGTGGATGATGTTCTTCGCCAGCTCGTGCTCGCCCCAGGTGATGTAGATCTTCTGGCCCTTGATGCGGTATTTGCCCGCATGCTCACCCTCGGTAATCGGCTGGGCCGTCGTCCGCAGCGCGCCGACATCCGAGCCCGCCTGCGGTTCGGTCAGATTCATTGTGCCGGACCATTCGCCGCTGACCAGCTTGGGCAGATATTTCTCCTGCAACTCCTTCGAGCCGTGATGTTCGAGCGATTCGATCGACCCGACACTGAGCATGGGAAGCAGGTTGAAGGCCATGTTAGCGGTGCCGAGGTTTTCGAGCACATTGCACGAGAGCGTGAAGGGCAGACCCTGACCCCCAAACTCGACCGGCCCCGAGATCGCATTCCAGCCCTGCTCGACATAATGTTCATAGGCCTCGGCGAAGCCCCCGGGCAGGCGCACCACGCCGTTCTCGAGCTTGGCGCCTTCGAGGTCGCCCACGCGGTTGAGCGGGGCCCATTCGCCGGCCGCGAATTCGCCGATTCCGCCGACGATCGCCTCGACCATATCGGGCTCGGCGGCAGCAAACCTTTCGGACTGGGCAAGCTCCTCGATGCCGGCATTGACGCGGATGGCAAGCAGCTGGTCCTGCGTGGCGGGGGTATAGGTCACGGTGGTATCCTCTTGGCTTTGTGCGCAGGCAGATATAGCGCGTGGGCATGAGCGGCAAATACGCTACGGAAACGCTTCACGTCGAGGAAGGTGGCATCGCGCGCGCCGCGAAAATCCTGCGTGATGGCGGGCTTGTCGCCGTGCCGACCGAGACGGTCTATGGTCTCGCTGCCCGCGCCGATAGCGACGATGCGGTCGCCAAGATCTACGGGGCCAAGGGGCGGCCGAGCTACAATCCCCTGATCGTCCATGTGGCATCGCTGGCGCAAGCGCGTGCCCTGGCCGAATTCTCGCCCGTCGCCGAACGCATGGCAGAGCAGCACTGGCCCGGCCCGCTCACGCTGGTGCTGCCGCGCCGCCGTGCTGCCGACCTGTCCGATGCGGTGACGGCAGGTCTCGATACGCTGGCGCTGCGGATGCCCTCGCACCCGGTCATGCGCGGCCTGCTCGATGCGGTCGGTCTTCCGCTCGCGGCTCCTTCTGCGAATCGCAGCGGTTTCATCAGTCCTACCTCGCCGACGCATGTCCTGGCCTCGCTCGAAGGCCGGATCGATGCGGTCCTCGACGGGGGGGACTGTGACAGGGGGCTGGAGTCCACCATCGCAGCGGTGCGCAGCGATGGCTCGGTGGAAATTCTGCGCCCGGGTCCGATCGATCTCGGGCTAGCGGCTGCGAACGCAGGCTCGATCGAAGCGCCGGGCCAGCTCGCGAGCCATTACGCACCGGGAAAGCCGGTGCGTCTGATGGCCTCAGAAGTTGCGCCAGACGAGTTCTGGATTGGTTTCGGCGCGATTGGCGGCGACTGCACGCTTTCGGACAGCGCCGATCTCACGCAGGCGGCAGCGCGTCTCTACGCCTGCCTGCACGAAGGCGCCCGCTCGGGCAAGCCGCGCATTGCCATTGCCCCGGTCCCCCAAACAGGGATCGGCATCGCGATCAACGACCGGCTGCGCCGCGCGGCGACGCCGCCCGATTAATCGTCTTCAGGTTCGTAGGGGAGCGTCGGGATGATCTGCTGCATCTCGGCATAGGTGTCGCGCGCCTCGTCGCAGGCGCGGCGAATGCCGTCCTCGCACTGGTCGAGCTGCTTTTCATAGTCGCGCTCAAGCTTGGCGAGGCGCTGCTCGCGCCGCCGGATCTCGCGGCCACGCTTCTCGTCGGCTTCGGACTGGCTGGTGGTGGCAAGGTCGACGCCCTTGCTCACCGCCTTTACCGGCGCCGTCGCGACGTCGACCACGGCCTTGGCAAGACAGCCGGGTAGCATCACGCTGGCGGGCAGGAGGATAAGAAGGGCTAGGCGGTGCATGGAAATTCCTTTCGCCGCGCCGCCTAGCCCATAATCGCTAACCCGTCGATGAACTACGCCTCGGGTGCCTCGGGCGCTTCCGGTCCGTCGGGAGCGCGCGGTGCCTCGGGAGCACTGTCCGCGGCGCGGACTTCGCGGCAATTGAGTTTGCCCGAGCCCATCGCACTGACGGTACAGTCGGCGCGGCCATTCACGGTAATCGTGCCCGAGCCCATGATATTGGCCTCGACCGCCCCGTCGGAGGAGAATTCGGCATCGCCCGAACCGGCGACCGAAATCTCGGCATTGCCGACCTGGAGGTCCGCCATGCGCGCTCGGCCCGAACCGGCGATCGTCATGTCGAGCTCACCGACGCTGCCGGCGGCTTCGAAATCACCCGATCCGGCAATGGTAAGATCAAGCGAGCGTGCGTCCATCCGTACGACCTTGGCGGTGCCCGAACCGGCGATGGTGACATCGGCCTCATCGCTCATCGAGGCTGCCTCGATATCACCCGACCCGGCCAGAACCATCGCGGTAAGGCTGGGCATGGTCACGCGGACGGTGGCGACGCCCCTGTCGCGCCAGCTATCGCTTTCGCGGCTGATACCGAGCGAATCGTCGTCGAGCGAGAACCGCAGCGCTTCGATTGCGCCATCGTCGCCCGAGACGGTGATGTCGAGCTCATCGCCTTCGGTGACGATGACCCGATCGGGGCCGGCCAGAACCAGTTCGGTCGGCGCGGGGCCACTCATGTCGAGTTCGGCGAGCGGCACGCCCTCGCTGTCGCCAATCTTGATATTCATGCCATCGCAGCCGGCGAGAAGGGCTGCTCCGGCGAGCGCGGCAAGCGGGGCGAAGCCCTTGAGAATTCGATGGATCGTCACGGTAATGTCCTTTCCTGTGGCAGTCCGTATTGCTCATATAATACAGTGACACCTCTTCATCAAGGGAAAGGGTTGCGGAGGCGCGGCGGGCGCGCCAGCCATCGCCTCCTCCGCGGGGGGATCAGCGTGTGCAGGTCAAATGGCCCGTTCCCATGCGGCTCTGGGTGCAGTCGGTGGTACCGGTAACCAGCGCATGACCGCTGCCGAGGATACTGGCGGAAACGCGGCCGTTGGCGCGGAAACGGGCATTGCCCGTCCCGGCGATCGAAACGCTCGCACCGCCTACCTGTAGCTGGCGGCCATCGATCCCGCCGCTACCGGCGATGGTGATCCGGCCGCGATCGGCGCGGCCCGCCACTTCGAGATCACCCGACCCCGCGATCGTCGCGGACAAGCGGGTGGCGTCGACCCGTCCGATATCGAGCGTACCCGATCCGGCCACGGTGACATCGACCTCATCGCCCTTCATTGCGTCGACCCGCAGCATGCCCGATCCGGCCAGTGTGACCGCTTCCACATCGGGGGCGACCACCTCGATCCGGGCCACACCTGCGACCGGCGTACGGCGCCAGCGACGACCGATCAGCAGATTGCCATCCTCGACCTCGAAACGCAGGTCGGCGATCACGGCCGGGCTCCCACTTGCGCGAATCTGCCAGCGGTCGCCGCGGGTGACGATAACTTCGTCGCTCCCTGCGAGCGTGATTTGCGCAAACCGACCGGTCGCGGCCCATGAGGTCGGTATCGGTTCGGCATCGTCCAGGCTGGAGCGCCACGACTTATCGGCCATGGCCGGGCTGGCGGGAAGGGCGGTGACGGCCGCGAGGCCGAGCGTGCAGGCGGCGATGATACGAAACATGGCGGTTCTCCGAATTGCTGGACGCCACGCTCCCACCTTCGCCCTGCCATGTCGACCGCGTTCGTCGACAGTTGTAGTCGCTTGATGGATTACCGCTGAAACGAAAAAGGGGGCGCCCGGCGGCACCCCCTTTTGCATGTTCGTG
The DNA here is from genome assembly GCF_024171405.1 of Qipengyuania citrea. GTDB lineage: Bacteria > Pseudomonadota > Alphaproteobacteria > Sphingomonadales > Sphingomonadaceae > Qipengyuania > Qipengyuania profunda. The sequence goes on along the minus strand of NZ_JALJZT010000002.1, from coordinate 1,951,873 downwards.
AAGCGTCGCGCTTACGCGTCTTCGGTGTTCTCGTAATATTGCGGTGCATGCTCGCGCAGCACGTCGAGGATCTTCTCGAGCGCGGTCGGCTCGTCGGTCTTCTCCATCGCGGCGAGTTCGCGCGCGAGGCGGCTCGAGGCGGCTTCGAAGATCTGGCGCTCCGAATAGCTCTGCTCGGGCTGGTCGTCCGGGCGGAACAGGTCACGCGTGACCTCGGCGATCAGGACGATCTCGCCCGAATTGATCTTCGCTTCGTATTCCTGGGCACGGCGGCTCCACATGGTCCGCTTGACCTTGGGCTTGCCCTTGAGCGTTTCCATCGCTTCCTTGAGCGTCTTGTCGCTCGACAGCTTGCGCATGCCGATCGATTCGACTTTGTTCACCGGAACGCGGAGCGTCATGCGCTCCTTCTCGAAGCGGAGGACATAGAGATCGAGCTGCATACCGGCGATTTCCTCGCTCTGCAGTTCGATCACACGGCCAACGCCGTGCTTGGGGTAAACAACGTAATCGCCAACGTCGAAGGCATCAGCCTTGCTTGCCATGCAATCTTTCCTTTCGTCGGGCTTGGCCGTTAGGAAACAGCAGCGTCAAGGAACCCCTTGGCCGCAGCCCCGCATAAGGGAGTGCGGTCTGGGACCGAAGCTGACGTTGCTGGTGGCCTGCCCTTTCAATTCGCACACCTGGCCGGGAGCAAACCGGCTCAGTTGTTGCATTATATAGCACAGCCGGCGCAATATTGCGAGTCTGCGGTAAAAGGTTCCGTCGGCACCTAGGGGCGGCGGTTGCGGAGTGCGGTCAGTTCGGCCCCGAAGAGCAGCAGGAAACCGGTGGCCCAGAACCAGGTGATCAACGCGAGAACCGCACCCAGCGCGCCGTAAGTGGCGTTATAGCTGCCGAAATTCGCCGCATAGAAACCGAACGCCGCGGTTGCGATTAGCCAGAGGAATGCGAATGTCATCGCGCCGGGCCAGATGGCTGACCATGCCGGGGCGGGGCCGTTCGGGGCAAAGCGGTACAACAGGCCCGCGCCGAGAATTGCGATCGCCAACAGAAAAGCAAGGCTGACAAGACCGCCGAAAAATCCGCCGATCCCAGCCAGCGCCGCGCTACCGACAGCCGCCAGGATAAAGCCGCAAAGGCCCGCTGCAGTGAGCGCCAGCGCGACCAGATTTCCCTTCACGAAGCCGCGCGTGCCATCGGTGCCGTTAGCAATATTGATCCCGGTCATTAGGGAGCGCGCGCCATTGCGGGCACCGAACAGCGCGATCGCAAGTGAAGCGAGCAGGCCGAGGCCCTTGGCTCCGGACGCGCCTTGGGCAACGCTTTCCAGCTGACCGCCGATCAGTTCGGCGGCAGCGGCGGGAAGCCTCCCCGCGAGCAAGTCGACATGCGCAGCCACCGTTTTCGGATCGGCGAACAGGCCATATCCGAGGACGATGGCGCCTAGCGTAGGCACCAGCGCGAGCAGCGCATAATGCGCGATTCCCGCTGCCAGTATGCCGATATTGTCGGTGTCGCCGGCCTGCCAGGCCGCCTTCAAATCAGCGAGCACGCGTCGGCGCGATCAATCGCCTTCGCCGGGCTCGGGCGAGAAGTACTTGTCGAACTTGCCTTCTTCGCCCTTGTGCTCGTCGGCCTCGGCGGGCGGTTCCTTCGACTGGGTGATGTTCGGCCATTCGGCGCTGAACTTGGTGTTCAGTTCGAGCCATTTCTCAAGCCCATCCTCGGTATCGGGCAGAATCGCCTCGGCCGGACATTCGGGTTCGCACACGCCGCAATCGATGCATTCGCTGGGATTGATGACGAGCATGTTCTCGCCCTCGTAGAAGCAGTCGACCGGGCAGACCTCGACGCAGTCGGTGTACTTGCACTTGATGCAGTCATCGGTGACGACATAGGTCATGGGTAGCGTATTCCCTCGAAGTGATACTCTTTCCCGCGCTGCTAGGGCGGATTATCCTTGCGGGTCAAGGTCCCGATAACAGGCTTCGGCTTCACGCGGGGGGCCACGCCGCTCGGGCAGCGTGCGGATTTCGATCAGGCGGACCCTGTCGCCAAGTGGCAGCGTGAGAATATCGCCCTCGGCAATGTCGCGCGAACAGCGGGTGACCCGCTCGCCATTGCGCCGGATGTGGCCTTCCTCGACGAGTCGATGTGCGGCACTGCGTGTGCGCACGAAGCGCAAATAGCACAGCAGCCGGTCGATCCTCACTCGCAGCGCGCCATTAACGGACCAGATCTGCAAGCGCGGCGAAGGCGCTGCCTTCGCGCGGCTGCGCGGGTTTCTGCCGTTCCTGCTTGCGGCGCGAGGGACGCCATTCCCACCGGTCGGGCCGCGGCGGGCCGAATTGCCCCTCGGCCAGCGGGCGGGCCTTTTGCACCCGGAACCCGGCAGTACCGAGCAAGCGGGAAATATTTCCTTCTTCGAGGCCAATCGAGATCGGCAATGCCAGATCGAGCACGAATTTGCGCTTGCGATCCTTGGCTTGCGCTTTCGCGCGCGTTTCGTGAGCGGCGCGTAGAATCTTCTCGACCAGATCGATCCGGATCGCCTGGCTCCCGGCATGGCGGTAGCCCGAAGGGAGCTTTTTCGTGTCGGGAATGACTGGCAGCATCGCGTCCTGCACCGGGCGGCGGTCGAGGCCGAGCGCATGGAGCAATTGGCGCGGCGCGGGCTTGAGCAGTGCCGGGGCAAAAATATCGAGCGCGCCGAAAGTGACCCCGATCTTGCGCAGGAAGGGGCGCATCTCCTTGGGCAGGTGCTCGATCCCCGCCTGCTCGCGGGTGACATAGCCATGCCCGGCGATGAGATTGAGCAGCAGCGCACGTGCCTGCGATCCGGCGTCGGGATTGCTCGCGGCATGATGCAATTTATCGAGCGGCTCGAGCGGGCTTAGCTTCTGCGCGAGCCATCCTTCGAGCGCGGCGAGCAGCGTGGCCCGCGCTGCGTCGGGCAGCGCGGCCACTTCGCGTGACGGCACCAGCAGCGGCGTCACGCTGCCATCGCGGTGCTCGAGCTTCGCCAGCTCCTGTCCGCGCCAGCGGATTGCCCCGCGCGTCAGTTCGACCTCGCCGAAATCCGATTCGGCCAGCGCCACGGCTTTCTCGCCCAGCAGCCGCGGCAGCGCTTTCTCCGCTGCGGCCAGCAGCATCCGGCGGTCTTCCTGCCGCGCGGAAGGATCGACGGTAAAGCGCAGCCCGGCGACATGGCCGAGCACCTCGCCCTCGACCGTCACCGCGCCATCGTCACTCATCTCGATCGGCAACATGCCTGCATCCTGCCCTAACGACTTCATCAGGATTGCTGTCCTCCGGTTTACGAATCTCTCGGTCAGCCGCGCATGGAGCGCGTCCGACAGTTTGGCCTCTACGCCCCGCGCACGGGACGCCATTTCGTCACGCGCCAGCACCCAGTCGGGCCGCTGGCAGATATAGGCCCAGCTGCGAATCGCCGCGATCCGCCCCTGCAGCGTATCGATGTCCCCGGCCATATTGTCGAGTTCGCTGATCCGCGCGGCGACATAATCCGCCCCCAGATAGCCTTCGCCAAGATCCTGCCACAGCCGCGCGACGAAGCGCGCATGGACATCGGGCCCGCGCTGGCGGAAGTCGGGCAGCGAGCAGGCTTCCCAGAACCGCCGCACCATTCCGGCGCCGCGCACATTGGCGGCCACGGGTTCTTCGGCCAGGCGCTTGAGCGTGGCGAGATCGATCGCCTGCGGTGCGAGCCGTAGCGCGGGGTCTTCGGGCGGGGCCTCGAGATCGGCGATCAGTGCGGCGAGCGAGGCAAAGCGCGGCTCGGGCTCGCGCCAGTACAGATGCGTGAGCGGCGCGAAACGATGCTCCTCGATCGCGTAGATCTCTTCCTCGGTGAACTCGGGCGCGGCACCGTGCTTGGTCGTACCCGCCAATGTGCCGAAGGTCCCGTCACGCTGGTGGCGTCCCGCACGCCCGGCGATCTGCGCCATTTCGGCTGGCAGCAGGCGCCGCATCCGCACGCCGTCGAACTTGCTCAGCCCGGCGAAGGCGACATGGTTCACATCGAGATTAAGCCCCATCCCGATGGCGTCGGTGGCGACGATGTAATCGACCTCGCCATTCTGGAACAATGCGACCTGCTTGTTGCGCGTTTCGGGGCTCAGTGCGCCCATCACCACCGCCGCGCCGCCGCGGAATCGCCGCAGCATCTCGGCCACGGCGTAAACCTGCTCCGCGCTGAAGGCGACGATGGCGCTGCGCGGCGGCAGCCGCGACAGCTTGCGCGGTCCGATATGCGTGAGCGTCGAGAACCGGGGGCGATCGGAGATCTCGGCCTCGGGGATCAGTTGCCGCACCAGCGGCTCAAGCGTGGCGGCGCCCAGCAGCATGGTTTCCTCGCGGCCGCGCGTGTTGAGCAGCCGGTCGGTGAAGATATGGCCGCGCTCGCGGTCGGCACCGATCTGCGCTTCGTCGAGGGCCACGAACGCGGCCCCCGCACCGTCGCGCGGCATGGCTTCGGCTGTGCAGCACATATAGCGTGCGCCCTTGGGCTCGACGCGTTCCTCGCCGGTAATCAGCGCGACTGCCGCATCGCCCTTGATCGCACGTACCCGGTCGTAGACTTCGCGCGCGAGCAACCGCAGCGGAAAGCCCATGCATCCGCTCGAATGCGCGACCATGCGCTCGATCGCCAGATGCGTCTTGCCGGTATTGGTGGGTCCGAGGACCGCCTTGATCGCGCTATCCTGCACGCGCCCTAGGTGGCAGCGCGCGAACGCAAGGGCAACCACTCGCCGCGCCGAGGATTCAATTCATCCCGTTCCGGACTCGCATGGCCGCAAATTAAGCGGCTCTTTACTTTGTTTCGGCAGGCAAAGCGGGCAGACGACCACCATCACGGGTCGGGCCGCTCGCTTCCCCGCCGGGGCGGCCAGATAGAAGGGACACGCGACGTGTATACGTCCCATGCAGATTCGGAAGAGAGTGACCGGCCGCAGACAACTGGCGGACCGGGCCAGCTCGCTGCCGCGCTTGCGCATGACCAGATCCTTTCCGCCGTCTCCGTGCCTGCCTTTTCCTGGACCGATGCACGCGAACGCCTGTCGCACCGCATTGCAAAGCTCGATCTCGCGCCCGACCTCGGTAGCGAGATCGGCAGCAAGCGATGGCTGCGCGGGCTGGGCACCTTCGTCGGCCTGACGGCTGCGGCGCTCGCCTTCTGGCCAAGCTTCGCCCCGCTGGAAGCCGCCGCTCCCGCACATATCGACGATGCCGTGCGTGATGAATATCGCAGCCAGATGATCCTGCCGCTCGCCCTTGGTGCGGACAGCGGCCGCCATATGGGGGCGACCGCGCTGGTCGAACCGCTCGCTGGCGCGCCCGAGCGGCCGACGCTCGACATGGTTGCGACACTCGCCAAGGGCGACAGCTTCGAACGCATGTTGCGCCGTGCGGGCGTGGGCCGCGACGACAGCCTGCGCGTGGCGGAACTGGTCGCGGGCGCGACTGCGCTGAGCGACCTCGAGCCTGGCACGACGTTCGACATCGTGCTCGGCCGCCGCCCTGCCCCAGGCGCCCCCCGTCCGCTCGAATCGATCGCCTTCCGCGCCCGGTTCGATCTCGAACTCGATATTGGCCGGTTCGACGAAGGGGCCGACCTGTCACTGACCAAAAAGGTCATCCGTGTCGACGATACCCCTTTGCGTATTCGCGGTACGGTGGGCGACAGCCTCTATCGCTCGGCACGCGCTGCAGGCGCCCCGGCGAGTGCAGTGCAGGCCTATCTCAAGACGCTCGGCCAATATGTGAATCTCGACCGCGATATACGCGCGGGCGACACGTTCGATTTCGTCGTGGCGCATCGCCGCGCCGCCACGGGCGAACGGCAGGCGGGGCAATTGCTCTATGCCGGGCTCGACCGGGGCGAACAGCCACGCGTGCAGCTGATGCGCTGGGGCTCCGACGGCGAATTCTACGAAGCCTCGGGTGTCGGCGAACAGCGCGGCGGGCTGATGGCCCCCGTTCCGGGGCGCACCACCTCGCGCTTCGGCATGCGGCGCCATCCAATCCTCGGCTATCGCCGGATGCATTCGGGCCTCGATTTCAAGGCGCGCTATGGCACCCCGATCGTGGCGGTCACCGATGGACGCGTGATCGGCGCCGGGCGGATGGGCGGCTGCGGTAACGCCGTGCGCCTGCGTCACGATGCCTCGCTCGACACGCGCTATTGCCACATGAGCCGGGTCGCGGTGAATCGCGGTCAGAGCGTTCGGCGCGGGCAGGTCATCGGCTATGTTGGTTCGACCGGCCTCTCCACCGGCCCGCATCTGCATTACGAAATGTACCGCAACGGGCGCGCGATCGATCCCTCCTCGGTCCAGTATGTCACCCGCGCGCAGCTCGCCGGTGTCGAACTGCGGCGCTTCAAGGACGCGCTGGCGCGGATCAAAACGGTCGAACCGGGCGCGGCATTGTCCGAACTCGAACAGACAGCGGCCGAAGTCGCCGCTACGGAACCGGTCCGCGAAATCGACAAGCTGGCCCCGCCCAAGCGGAGCTGAGATTGCGCCCCGCGCGCGCTTGCGGCATTGCGCTGCAATGACCAATGCCCACTATCCCGCCACGCGCCTACGCCGTACCCGTTCGAGCGGGTGGAGCCGCGCCATGCACCGCGAAACCGTGCTGACGCCCGCCGATCTGATCTGGCCGCTGTTCGTCACCGATGGTTCCGGGGTCGAGGAACCCGTTACCAGCCTGCCGGGCGTGTCGCGCTGGTCGGTCGACCACATCGCCAAACGCGCGAAGGAGGCGGTCGATCTGGGCATCCCCTGCATCGCGCTGTTCCCCAACACGCAGCCCGATCGGCGCAGCGATGACGGGGCCGAGGCGCTCAATCCCGACAATCTGATGTGCCGCGCGATCAAGGCGGTCCGCGATGCCTGCGGCAACGATATCGGCATCCTCACCGATGTCGCGCTCGATCCCTATACCAGCCACGGCCAGGACGGGCTGCTCGACGAGGCCGGCTATGTCGTCAATGACGATACGGTAGCGGTGCTGGTCGATCAGGCGGTCAACCAGGCCGCTGCGGGGGCCGATATCATCGCCCCGTCCGACATGATGGATGGCCGCGTGAAGGCGATCCGCATGGCGCTGGAAATGAACCAGCATCCCAACGTCCAGATCATGGCCTATGCCGCCAAATACGCCTCGGCCTTCTACGGTCCGTTCCGCGACGCGGTGGGCTCGGGCGGCCTGCTCAAGGGCGACAAGAAAAGCTACCAGATGGACCCCGCCAATGGCGACGAGGCGCTGCGCGAAATCGCCTTCGACATCGCCGAGGGCGCCGACAGCGTGATGGTCAAGCCGGGCCTCGCCTATCTCGACATCATCTGGCGCGCCAAGCAGGAATTCGGCGTGCCGGTGTTCGCCTATCAGGTCAGCGGGGAATATGCGCTGATCGAGGTCGGCGCCGCCGCCGGGGTGGGCGACCGTGATGCGTTGCTGATGGAGAAGCTGCTTGCCTTCAAGCGCGCCGGATGCAGCGGCGTGCTGACCTATCACGCGCCGCGCGCCGCCCAATTGCTCAATGGCTGACTTCCGCCACGAGACCGACCGGTTGATCCTGCGCGACTGGCGTGAGGAAGACTGGCCGCTCTTCTGGGACGGGACCAATACGCCCGGCGTAATGCGCTGGCTGGGAGGGGTTTGCGATGGTGCGAAGCGCGATGCGGCGCAGCAGCGCCTGCTCTCCTACGAACGCGAACTCGGCCACACCTTCTGGTGCGTCGAGCGCCGCAGCGATGGCGCGATCCTCGGTTTCTGCGGTCTCAAGCGTTCCAATCAGGCGGGCGGCCCGCTCGGCATGATGGAAGTGGGCTGGCGGCTGCGCGAAGACGCCTGGGGCAGGGGCTATGCGAAAGAGGCGGCTACCGCCTCGCTCGATCTTGCCTTCGACCGGTTCGATGCGGAAGAGGTGATCGCCATGACGGTTCAGCGCAACACGGCCAGCTGGGGGTTGATGCAGCGGCTGGGAATGCGCCGCCGCGACGATCTCGATTTCGACAATGCGGAGTTCGACAAGGAGGACCCGGTCATCATCGTCTATTCGGCCGATCGCGCATCCTGGACAGCCCATCGTGACTGATATCATCGCCGAAACCGACCGGTTGATCCTGCGCACGATCGAGGAAGGCGACGCTATCGAACAGGATCGTCTGCTCAATACGCCGTCGGTGATGGCGCGGCTTGGCGGCGTCAAGGAATTGCACGAGATCGAGGCCAAGCACGCCAAGGCGATGGCGATGTATGCCCGCGAGGGCTTCAGCTTCCTGTTCATGATCGAAAAGGCGAGCGGCGAAATGGTCGGCCATTGCGGGATCAAGCGTGTCGACAACCCGCTGGCGCCCAATGTCGGCGATCACGAAATCGGCTGGCTGGTGCGCGAGGACCGCTGGCGGCGCGGCTATGCCGAAGAGGCGATGCGCGCGGTACTCGACTGGGCCTTTACCCGCATTCATGCGCCGCATGTCGTCGCGCTGACCAGCGAGGCCAATGCCGGAAGCTGGAAACTGATGCAGAAGCTCGGCATGGTCCGCCGCGAGGATCTCGACTTCACCGACCCGGGCTTCCCGCCTGAAGGCAATCCGACAATCCAGTATTCGCTCACGCAAGAGCAATGGGAGAGCAGCCAATGACCGCGAGCCGCCCTGGTGTCACCATCATCCCGATCCACGGCCACACGCCGCGCATCCACGATAGCGCCTTCATCGCGCCCGGCTGCACGATCATCGGCAATGTCGAGATCGGGGCAGACAGTTCAGTGTGGTACAATTGCGTCCTGCGCGCCGACGTCAGCCGGATCGTGATCGGCGAACGGTCGAACATCCAGGATGGTAGCGTATGCCATTGCGACCCCGAGCGCCCTGGCGACCCGGGCGGTTCGCCGCTCATCATCGGTGACGACGTATTGGTCGGCCATATGGCGATGGTCCATGGCTGCACCATCGAGGATCGCGGCTTCGTCGGCCTGGGCGCCATTGCGATGAACAAGGCGGTGATCGGTTCGGATGCAATGCTCGCCGCCGGTGCCATGCTGACCGAAGGCAAGGTGATGGCCGCGCGCGAATTGTGGGGCGGCCGCCCGGCGCGCAAGATGCGCGATCTCGACGATGCCGCCATCGCCGGTATGCGGATGGGCGTCGCGCATTATGCCGAGAATGCCAAACATCACGCCGCCGCGGTCGTCGATGCCGCGGCCCAAGGCTGACCTGCCCGACCCCGCAGCGCTATGGGACCTGGTGGCCGGCGACCAGCTACGCCTCCGTGTGACGCCCGGCGCCCGGACCGAAGCGATCAGCGTGGAAGAGGGCCGGGTGCTGGTAAAGGTACGCGCCAAGCCCAGCGATGGGGCTGCCAATACCGCAGTCGTGAAACTGGTGGCGCGCGCTCTTGGGGTCGCGACGTCACGCTGTCGGATTGTGCGCGGCGCGACTTCGCGTGAAAAGGTGCTCCAGCTCGATCCTTAGGCAGCGCGTGTCTCGATCCTGACCGCGAAGGCGAACAGCAGCAGCGCGAGGCCCGCCGCTGCTGCTGCGGCGACAAGGGGGTGCACTGCATAGAGGCAGGCACCGCATACCGCGCCCACCGCCAGCGCCAGCCACAGCGTGGGATAGCCGCGCATGGCTTCACTCGGACGTCCGAGAATGCGCGCTGCCACCCCCTGGCCTGAGCGCACCAGCGCCCCCGTCATATAAGTCACCCCGACGGTCACCTCGCCCTCGCGCGAGAAGACGTTGTTGGCGACTCCCATCGCCGCGGCGGCGAGCGCGAGGAAGACCATGTCGTGGGCATTCCCCAGTGCCAGCGTGGCTGTTCCAAGCACCGCGGTGACCATGGCGAGCAGAATGCGCTTGTGCTGTCCCTGTCGGCCAAACGCGACCAGCGCACCGGCGATCACGCCCCCGATAAAGCAGGCGATGACGAGGATCGGGATCCACGCCAGCGCGCGATCGGCGATCAGCTCGACGCCAAGCCGCGTCGTGTTGCCCGACATGAAAGAGGTGAAATAGCCGCCTGCAACGACGAAGCCGATGGCATCGACCTGGCCGGCGAGGAATGCCAGCCCTACGGCGAGTTTCTGGCGGCTGCGATCGTAGCGTTGCATCGCAGCACCATGCGGACTGTTGCGCAGAATTCAATCCCGGATAAGCACTCGCAGGGCCTCGATACGATCCGCTTCATGCGGCGGCTTGTCCCAACGGATGCGGTGGATGCGCGGAAACCGCATTGCGAGGCCCGATTTGTGCCGTTTGCTTTCGTGCACGCTGTCGAATGCGACTTCGAACACCAGTGTCTTCTCGGTTTCGCGCACCGGTCCGAAACGGTTGATCGTATTCTGCCGCACGTGGCGGTCGATCTTTTTCAGCTCCTCGTCGGTAAAGCCCGAATAGGCCTTGCCCACGGGCAGCAGATCGGCGCCCTGGTCGGGATCGCCATCCCAGCAACCGAAGGTGTAATCGGAAAAGAAGCTAGACCTTTTTCCCGAACCGCGCTGCGCATACATCAGCACGCAATCGACCAGCAGCGGGTCGCGCTTCCACTTGTACCAATAGCCGACTCGCCGCCCGGCGATATAGGGGCTGTCCTTGCGCTTGAGCATCAGGCCTTCGATCGCATCGTCGCGGCTGCCTTCGCGGATCTGCGCGAGGTGCTCGAAATCGCTCGCCTGCACCACCTTGCTGATATCGAAATGGCTGTCGGGCAGCCGCGTCATCAGCGCTTCGAGTCGGTCGCGGCGCTCGCTCCATGCGAGGGTGCGCACATCCTCGCCCTCGATCAGCAGCGTGTCATAGAGTCGCACGAACGCCGGATAGTCCTGCAGCATCTTCTTGCTGACGGTCTTGCGCCCCAGCCGCTGCTGCAGCGCGTTGAAACTTGCCGCTCCGCCTTCCTCGCCGCCCTGCGCCGAACCGCGCACCAGCAGTTCGCCGTCGAGCACTGCGGGGAAGGGCAGCGCGTCGAGCAGCTCGGGAAAGGTCGCGGAGATGTCGTCGCCCGAACGCGAGTAGACACGGGTTTCCTCGCCCGCGCGGACCAGTTGCACGCGAATGCCGTCCCACTTCCACTCGGCGGCATAGTCCGCCAGATCAACCGTGGTCTCCTCGAGCGGATGTGCGAGCATGAAGGGGCGGAAGGTCGGCAAATTGGCGATATCGGGCGGCGCCTCGCCGCGGGCGGCCCATCCGAACAGAGCGTCATAGGGCGCGTCGAGCCCGTGCCAATATTCCTCCACCTCGTCGACCGAGACGTCGAAAGCCTGCGCAAACGCCGTCTTGGCGAGGCGGCTGGACACTCCGATGCGCATTCCCCCGGTCGCCAGTTTGAGCAGCGCATAGCGGCCCGATGGATCGAGCCGATCAAGCAGCCGGGGCAATTCGGTGAGCACGCTCTTGCGGTTCATTGCGGCGAGCTGTTCGACCGCTTCGCTTACCGTGGGCGGCGAAGGTGACTGGTCGGGTGCGGGCCACAGCAGGCTCGCGGTTTCGGCCGTATCCCCGACGAAGTCGCGGCTCAGCGTCCAGAGCACCGGATCGACCCGGTCCTTGAGCAGATTGCGGATGGTGGAGCTTTTGACTGCAGGAAAATCGAGCCCGTCGGCCAGCGCAGCCAGCGCCCAGCCGCGATCCGGATCGGGCGTCGCGCGCAGATATTCCGCGATCAGCCGCAGCTTCTCGTTGCGGCTGCGGGTGTAGACCAGAGCATCGATCAGGGCGGCAAACTCCTCCACCGCTAGTCGTCCTCATCCTCATATCCCACCATCGCCAGTGCCCGTGCACGGCGCTGGTTGAGCTGGCACCAGCGCAGCAGAGCATCTTCGCGCCCGTGAGTGATCCAGTTTTCCGCCGCATCGACTTCCTTGATCGTGCGCGTCAGTTCGCCCCAGTCGGCGTGGTCCGAAATCACCAGCGGCAGCTCGACATTGCGCTGCCGGGCGCGCTGGCGCACGCGCATCCAGCCGCTCGCCATCGCCGTAATCGGGTCGGGCAGGCGGCGGCTCCAGCGGTCGTTGAGCGCCGATGGCGGGCTCACCACCACCGCGCCGCGCATGTCGTCCTTCGTGTAATCCGCGACCAGCCGCAGTTCGCCCAGATCCACCCCGTGCTCTTCATAGAGCCGGCACATCTTGTCCATTGCGCCATGCAGGTAGATCGGGTCCATATGGCCCGCGCGGCGTAGTTCGGCGATTACCCGCTGCGCCTTGCCCAGCGCATAGGCGCCAACCAGCACGCAGCGATCGGGATGCGCGGCGAGCCGTTCGAGCAGCTTGGCCATTTCCTCCTCGATCGGCGGGTGGCAAAACACCGGCAACCCGAAGGTCGCCTCGGTGATGAAGATATCGCACGGGGTGACCTGGAACGGGGGGCAGGTCGGATCGGATCGGCGTTTGTAATCGCCGGTTACCACCACGCGCTCGCCCGCATGCTCGAGCAGGATCTGCGCGCTGCCGAGCACATGACCGGCGGGGATATAGGTCGCATCCACCCCGCCGGGCAGGCTGATCGTCTCACCATATTCGACCGGCGTCGCGCCCTCCCTAGTTGCGTAGCGCAACTCCATGATCGCCAGCGTGGTGGGGGTGGCCACGGTCTGGCCATGGCCACCGCGCGCATGATCGGCATGGCCATGCGTGACCAGGGCGCGGTCGACCGCGCGGCTTGGGTCGATCCAGCAGTCGGCGGGGACGACATGGATACCGTGCGGTTCGGGTTTGATCCAGGAGAAGGGGGCTGCAGCCATCCCCGATTCAAACGAAAGGGGCGCCAACCGTTCCCGGTGGCGCCCCCTCGAAGTGGTTTTCTCTGCCGCTCAGCCTTCGCTCTCGTCGGTGCTTTCGCTGGCATCGGCCGCCGGTTTCTTGCTCGCCGGTGCCTTCTTTTCCGCGGCTTTCTTGCGCGGCGGCGCCTTGCGCTTGGCCTTGGGCGGAGCAGGGGTCAGCTCGAAGCTCGGCTTGCCGTCCTTCATCGTCACCGAAACCTCGCCGCCATCGGCCAGCTTGCCGAACAACAGTTCCTCGGCGAGCGGCTGCTTGATCTTTTCCTGGATCAGGCGGCCCATCGGACGTGCGCCGTAAAGCCGGTCGTAGCCCTTGTCCGCCAGCCATGCGCGGGCGTCCTGGTCGAACTGGATGTCGACATTCTGTTCGGCCAGCTGCAGTTCGAGCTGGAGAATGAACTTGTCGACCACGCGCGCAACGGTATCCCGGCCCAGATAGGCGAAGGGCACCACCGCATCGAGACGGTTGCGGAACTCGGGGGTGAACATGCGTTTCACCGCTTCCTCGCTCGCATCTTCCTTCGACACGTCGCCAAAGCCGATTCCCTGGCTCGCCATGTCGGCCGCGCCTGCATTGGTGGTCATGATCAGCACCACGTTGCGGAAATCGACCGTCTTGCCGTGATGGTCGGTTAACCGGCCGTTATCCATGACCTGCAGCAGGATGTTGAACAGGTCGGGATGCGCTTTCTCGATCTCATCGAGCAGCAACACGCAGTGCGGGTTCTGGTCGACTGCGTCGGTCAGCAGGCCGCCCTGGTCGTAACCGACATAGCCCGGAGGCGCGCCGATCAGCCGTGAAACGCTGTGGCGTTCCATGTATTCGGACATGTCGAAGCGCTTGAGCTCGATCCCCATGATGCTGGCGAGCTGGCGCGCGACCTCGGTCTTGCCGACACCGGTCGGGCCGCTGAACAGGAACGAGCCGATCGGCTTGTCCGGATCGCGCAGACCCGCGCGCGACAGCTTCATCGCGGTCGATAGCTTCTTGACCGCCGCATCCTGCCCGAAGACGACCCGTCGCAGGTCGCGGTCGAGATTTTCGAGCGCCCTCTTGTCGTCCTTCGATACCGATTTGGGCGGGATACGCGCCATGGTCGCGATTACCGCCTCGATCTCGCGCGCGGTGATCTTCTTCTTGCGCCGGCTGGGCGGGACCAGCATCTGCATCGCGCCGACCTCGTCGATCACGTCGATCGCCTTGTCGGGCAGCTTGCGATCATTGATGTAGCGCGCCGAAAGCTCGACCGCGGTCTTGAGCGCGTCGACCGTATAGGTCACCTTGTGGTGGTCCTGGAACGCGGTCTTCAACCCCTTGAGGATTTTGATCGTGTCCTCGATCGTGGGCTCGTTCACATCGATCTTCTGGAAGCGGCGCAGCAGCGCGCGGTCCTTTTCGAAGTGGTTGCGGAATTCCTTGTAGGTGGTCGAGCCGATGCAGCGGATCGCACCCGAGCTCAGCGCCGGCTTGAGCAGGTTCGATGCGTCCATTGCCCCGCCACTGGTCGCGCCCGCGCCGATGACCGTGTGAATTTCGTCGATGAACAGGATTGCATCGGGCATGCCTTCGAGCTCGTTCACGACCTGCTTCAGTCGCTCCTCGAAATCGCCGCGATAGCGTGTCCCGGCGAGCAGCGCGCCCATGTCGAGCGAATAGATCACCGCGTCCTGCAGCACTTCGGGCACTTCGCCTTCGACGATCTTGCGCGCAAGACCTTCGGCGATCGCGGTTTTACCGACGCCGGGGTCACCGACATAAAGCGGGTTGTTCTTGCTCCGACGGCACAGGATCTGGACCGTCCGGTCGACCTCGGGCCCGCGGCCGATCAGCGGATCGATCCGGCCATCTTCGGCCTTCTTGTTGAGATTGACGGTGAACTGGTCGAGCGCGGTTTCCTTCTTGCCCTTCTCGGCTGCCTTGTCCTCGCTCTGAGCCTCGCCTTCTTCGGCGCCCTGCGAAGGACGGCTTTCGACCTGCTTGCCGCCCTTGCCGATGCCGTGGCTGATGAAGCTCACCGCATCGAGCCGGCTCATGTCCTGCTGCTGGAGGAAATAGACCGCATAGCTGTCGCGTTCGGAAAACAGTGCGACCAGCACATTGGCGCCGGTCACCGTATCCTTGCCACTCGACTGGACATGCAGGATTGCGCGCTGGATCACCCGCTGGAACCCCGCGGTCGGCTGCGGGTCGGCGGTCTCGTCCGATTGCAGCGACTGGTATTCCTGTTCGAGATACTGCTTCACCACCGCGGTCAGCTCACCAAGGTCGACCCCGCAGGCGGACATGACCTGCGCGCCATCCTCGTCGTCGATCAGCGCGAGCAACAGGTGCTCGAGCGTCGCGTATTCGTGCCGGCGCTCGCCCGCATCGGTAAGCGCGGCGTGGAGGGTCTTTTCGAGATTGGCGGCAAAGCTGGGCATCAGATGTCTTTCTCATGGGATTCGCACGGGGCGAATACGGGACAGCCTATGGGCCGAAGGTTAGCCAATGCTGTATGCTCGCCGGATATGGGTGCGCAGGGCAATATTTTCAGCCCCCGCATCACCAACTATTCCTTTCGCCCGAACAATGCCTCTGCGGCATTGCGATGCGCGGCGGCCGAGCTCCGGTGGTTCTCGACCCGGTCGATCTCGGCTTCGAGCAATGCGATCCGCACCGCCAGTTCGTCCTGCGAATAGGGGCCGAGGTCCTCGGTCATAAGCAGGCTCGCGGCGTCGCCTCGGGGGCGCGGACGGGCATCGTCATCCATTGGGACCAATGTCGCAATTCTGTGTGGTTGCTGTCAACGGGGCAGCGCGGTATTGCACGGCCAAGCGTGGCAGGGACGACACGCAGGGAACAATGGCGATGGGGGCGCGAGTGGCAGCAGATTTGCCGAAAACGATGTCAGCGACGGGTTTCGACAAGCCCGGCGGACCCGAGGTATTGCGGTCCGAGCAGTTGCCCGTGCCCCAACCGGGCGAGAACCAGGTGCTGATCCGTGTCGCTTACGCCGGGGTCAACCGGCCCGATGTGATCCAGCGGCAGGGCTATTACCCGCCGCCGCCCGGTGCCTCGCCAGTCCCGGGCCTCGAAGTATCGGGCACCGTCGTGGCGATCGGCAAGGGCGCGCCGCCCGAAATGCTGGGCAGGCGCGTCTGCGCACTCGTGTCGGGCGGGGGCTACGCGGAATACTGCTTGGCACATTCGGCGCATTGCTTGCGCGTGCCCAAGGCGATGACGATGGAAGCCGCCGCGGCAGTCCCCGAAACGCTGTTCACCGTGTGGCACAATGTGTTCGAGCGCGGCTGGGCCGGGAACGGCGACACGCTGCTGGTCCATGGCGGCACCAGCGGAATCGGAACCATGGCGATCCAGCTGGCCAAGGCCTTCGACATCACCGTGATCGCGACCGCGGGAAGCGAAGAGAAATGTCAGGCGATCCGCGATCTGGGGGCGGATCTGGCGATCAATTACAAGACGCAGGACTTCGTCGAGGAGGTAAAGACCTTCACCGGCGGTCAGGGTGTCAACGTCGTGCTCGACATGGTTTCGGGCGATTACGTCGCGCGCAATATCGAATGTCTGGCCGATGACGGGCGGCATGTAACCATCGCCGTGCTTGGCGGGCTCAAGGCCGAGATCAACATGGCCACGGTCATGCGCAAGCGGCTGGCGCTGACCGGCTCGACGCTGCGGCCGCGCTCGGACGATTTCAAGGCGCTGCTCGCCGACGAGATCTACAACCATGCCTGGCCCCTGTTCGAGGACGGCACGATCGCACCGGTGATGGACCAGACCTTCGCGCTTGCCGATGCGAGTGCCGCGCATGCGCGGATGGAGGCGGGCGATCATATCGGCAAGATCGTGCTCGAGGTAGCCGGTGACTGAGGTCACGCTCCACGAGGATCCGCGCAGCGGCAATTGCTACAAGATCAAGCTCACCGCCGCGCTGCTCGGCCTGCCGCTGGCAACCCGGCAATACGATATCAT
Organism: Qipengyuania citrea; assembly: GCF_024171405.1. Lineage (GTDB taxonomy): Bacteria > Pseudomonadota > Alphaproteobacteria > Sphingomonadales > Sphingomonadaceae > Qipengyuania > Qipengyuania profunda. The sequence continues at coordinate 1,935,084 of NZ_JALJZT010000002.1, read as the reverse complement.
TGCCGGGGAAACGCGCACGCCCGAGTTCCTCGAGCGGGTCAATCCGAACGGGCGCATCCCCGTGCTGCAGATCGGCAACCGCTTCCTGCCCGAAAGCAATGCCGCCTGCTGGTATCTCGCCTCGGGCAGCGCACTGATCCCGCAGGACAGCTTCGACCAGGCGGATATGCTGCGATGGATGTTCTTCGAACAATACAGCCACGAACCCAACATCGCGACCATGCGTTTCTGGCTGCATTTCATCGGGAGCGCGCAGCTTTCGCCGCAGCAGAAGGCGCAGATGATGGCCAAGCGGATCGCCGGTTGCGAGGCGCTGTCGCTGATGGACGGCCATCTTGCCGGGCACGACTGGTTTGTGGGCGATAGCGTCTCGCTCGCCGATATCGCGCTGTTCGCCTATACCCATGTGGCGGACGAAGGCGGCTTCGGGCTGGGCGACTATCCGGCGGTCGAACGCTGGATCGAACGGGTGTCGCAGCTTCCCGATTTCATCCCCATGGGGTGAACCCAAAGTGTCGCAATGTCGCCGATCCGTAACGGCAATGTGAATCGCTCGTAACAATCCATCGCCATGGCTGGCCCTGATACTCATCAGGGGAGCCCGGCCCATGAATGATCTGCCCACCGACTTCGATGCCGTCCACAAGGTCGCCAGTTTTCCGTCGATCAAACCGAGCGTGCCCGAACGCACGATCGGCAAGCGGCGCGAGTTTCGCACGATCTGGATCAGCGACGTCCATCTCGGCACCAGGGGTTGCAATCACGAACTGCTGATCGATTTCCTCGACCACACCGATAGCGAGACGATGTATCTCGTCGGCGACATCATCGATGGCTGGCGGTTGAAGAAGAAGGTCTACTGGCCCCCGGAACACAACGATATCGTCTGGCGCATCCTCAAGCGTGCCAAGCGCGGTACGCGGATCGTCTATATTCCCGGCAATCACGACGAAATGGTCCGCCCGTTCAGCGGGATGAACCTGGGCGGAGTCGAGATCATGCGCGCGGCATTCCACGATACTGCCGACGGGCGCCGCCTGATGGTGCTGCATGGCGACGAATTCGACACCATCATGCTGGCGCACCGCTGGCTCGCCTTCGTCGGCGACGCGCTCTACCATGTGATGATGAAGCTCAACAATTGGGTGGCCGGCGCGCGCAAGCGGCTGGGCCTGCCCTATTGGTCGATCTCGAAGGCCGCCAAGCACAAGGTCAAGAACGCGGTCGAGTTCATTTCGAAATACGAGGAAGTCGTCGCCCGTGCCGCGGCCGAACGGGGTGTCGATGGCGTGGTCTGCGGCCATATCCATACCGCCGAATTCCGCACCTTCGACCATGATGGCAAGCAGATCGAATATTGGAACGACGGCGACTGGGTCGAGGGTTGCAACGCGCTGGTCGAGCATTTCGACGGGACCATGGAAATCCTCCACTGGCCCGATGAGATTGCCCGGCGCGAAGCCGAGCAGCGGGTGGTCGCGCCATCGGTCCCGGAGGCCGCGTGAGTTCGATGTCCGGCGCGCGCGCCCAGATCCGCGAGGTTCAGCCGAGCGCGCCGCACCGGATTGCGATCGTCACCGACGCATGGCTGCCACAGATGAATGGCGTCGTCCGCACGCTCACCACGACTTGCGATCACTTGCGCGAACAGGGGCACGATGTGCTGGTCGTCTCGCCCGACGAATTCGCCAGCGTGCCCTGTCCGACCTATCCCGAAATCCGGCTGGCGCTGGCCGTCCCGGGCGCGGTGGCGAACCGCCTGCGCGCCTTTTCGCCCGAGGCGATCCATATCGCTACCGAGGGTCCGCTCGGCATGACGGCACGCCGCTATTGTGCAAAACACGATATCCGCTTCACCACCGCCTATCACACACAGTTTCCGGACTATCTCGCCAAGCGCACGCATCTGCCCGCCGCATGGTTCTGGCGGTATATCCAGTGGTTCCACCGTCCCGCCAAACGCGTGCTGGTGGCGACCGAGAGCATCAGCGAGGAATTGCGCGCGCATGGGCTGACCCAGCTGCACCGCTGGAGCCGCGGGGTCGATCTCGCCTGCTTTACGCCCGATGCGCCGCCGCCGCCCGAATTTGCCGATCTGCCGCGCCCGATCCAGCTCTATGTCGGTCGGGTCGCGGTTGAAAAGAACGTCGAGGCATTCCTCGACGCCGACTATCCCGGCAGCAAGGTCGTGGTCGGCGACGGACCGTCGCTGGCATCACTGCGCGCGAAATATCCCCAAGCGCACTTTCTGGGGCGGCGTTCGGGGCGCGATCTGGCGGGGTGCTATGCCGGGGCGGATGTCTTCGTCTTCCCGAGCAGGACCGACACTTTCGGACTGGTCATGATCGAGGCACTGGCCTGCGGTACTCCGGTCGCCGCCTATCCGGTTGCCGGACCGCGCGATATCGTGACCAGCGCGGTCGGCGCATTGGGTGAGGAACTCGCCCGTGCGATCGGTGCGGCACTTTTCTGCGACCGCGCAGCCTGTGCCCGGTATGGCGCAAGCTTCAGCTGGGCCGCCGCGACGGGACAGTTCCTCAGCGGGCTCGCGGCTTTCGAGGCGGAGCAGCTTCCCGCGGCCTGAGGCTTTCGCTTGCCGAATCCGGCGCTCTCCCCTACATCGGCACGATAACGGCCGTCCCGCGAGGGGCGGCCTTCTATTTTCGTAAGACGAGAAAAGGCATTTCAATGGCCGACCAACCCAAACCGCTGATGCCGCATGCGACTGCCACCTGGCTGGTCGACAACACCGGCCTGTCGTTCGAACAGATCGCCGAGTTTTGCGGCCTTCATATCCTCGAAGTGCAGGCCATGGCGGACGATCTCACGGGCAGCAAATATACCGGCCGCGACCCCGTCCACTCGGGCGAGTTGACGCAGGACGAGATCGAAAAGGGACAGGCGGACAACGATTATCGGCTCAAGATGCAGCGCGCGCCGGTGGCGGTCAGCCGCACCAAGGGGCCGCGCTACACGCCGGTCTCGAAGCGCCAGGACAAGCCCGATGGCATCGCCTGGATCCTGCGCAACCATCCGGAGATTTCGGATGCGCAGATCGGCAAGCTGATCGGCACCACGCGCAACACGATCACCGCGATCCGTGAACGCAGCCACTGGAACATCCAGAACATCCAGCCCAAGGACCCGGTGACGCTCGGTCTGTGTTCGCAGCGCGAACTCGACGCGGTCGTCGCCAAGGCAGCGAAGAAGGCCGGCATCGAAGACGAAGCCGCACCGGTCGAAACCACCGGTGGCAGCGATCGCGAGAAGCTGATCGAGGAACTGCGGGCCGAGCGCCAGGCCAATGAAAAGGCTGCTGCAGAAGCCGTGCAGGAAGCCGAAGCCGCCGCCTGGCTCGAAGCCAAGCGCGCAGCCGAAGACGCGGGCGAGACTGCGGAACCCGACCAGGCCTGATCCTGTCGGCGCATGAAATTCCGGAAGGCGGGGAAGGCTATGGCTTTTCCCGCCTTTTTGCTTGCCTTTGAAGCGAGAGAGGTCATGCTACTGACATGGATGTAAGCAAGCTGCCGAACCACCACCCGGTGCCATGGGATACGCATTTCGAAGCGCTGGCGCTGCCCGCCATGTTCGCGCGGACGGCGCAGGCCTCGCCCGATGCGCCGCTGCTGCATTTCCTCGGTCGCACCTATCCCTATCGCGAGCTGCTCGGCGATGCGCAGGCCTTTGCCCATGCCCTCCGGGCGCGGGGAATTGCCGAGGGCGACCGGGTCGGGCTCTTCCTGCCCAATGTCCCGAGCTATGTCGCTGCCTATTACGGGGCGATGATGGCGGGGGCCGTGGTGGTTAATTTCTCGCCGCTCTATTCGGTCGAGGAGCTCGAGCAGCAGGTCGCCGATTCGGGTACGCGGCTGCTGGTCACGGTCGATGTGCCCGAGCTTTACGCCACCGCGGAAAAGGTGCTGCATGGCTCCGCGCTCGAAACGCTGGTCGTCAGCTCGCTGGGACAGATGCTGCCCACGCTCAAGGGGCTGGCGATGCGCGTGCTCGCGCGCAGCAAGATCGCCCAGGTAGCCTACGGCCCATCGATCCTGCCGTGGCGCGCCTTCTTGGAGAGCGGCGAACGGAACACGGGCGAACTTCCCGAAATCGATCCGCAGGGGCTCGCGCTGCTGCAATATACCGGGGGGACGACCGGCACGCCCAAGGGGGCGATGCTCACCCATGCGAATCTGTCGATCAATGCGCAGCAGACTGCAGGGCTCAACCCCTTCGGCAATCCGGCGGGCGAGGTCTTTCTCGGCGCGCTGCCGTTCTTCCATGTCTTCGCCAATACCGCGCTGCTCAACCACGCGGTGCTGACCGGCGCGTCGATCGCCATGGTCCCGCGGTTCGAGGCAGGACAGGTGCTGCAGACGATCGCGCGATATGGCGCGACGGGATTCCCCGGCGTGCCGACGATGTTCCAGGCGTTGCTCGACCATCCCGATCTCGCCAAGACCGATTTATCGACGCTCAAAGTGTGCATTTCGGGTGGCGCGCCGCTGCCCGGCCCGCTGCGCGAGCAATTCGAGGCGGACACCGGCGTCCGGCTGGTCGAAGGCTATGGCCTGACCGAGAGTGCGGGGGTGGTCTCGGCCAATCCCTATGAAGGGATGCGCAAGCCCGGCACCATCGGCCAGGTCATCATGCAGACCGAAGTGCTGCTGCTCGACAAGGAAGACCCGGCAGTCATCGCGCCCGACGGCGAACCGGGCGAACTCGCGCTCCATGGTCCGCAGGTCATGCGGGGCTATTGGAACCGTCCCGAGGCGTCCAAGGACATTTTCGTCGAACATCTCGGCAAGACTTGGCTGCGCACGGGCGATGTGGCGACCGTGGATTCCGATGGATTTCTTGAGATCGTCGACCGGATCAAGGACATGATCGCGGTCGGCGGCTTCAAGGTCTTCCCGAGCCAAGTCGAGGACGTCCTGCTTGAGCATGAGGCGGTGAAGGAGGCGCTGGTGATCGGCCGTCCCGATGCCTATCACGGCGAAATGCCGGTGGCCTATGTGACGCTCAAAGCCGGCCATGAAGCGAGCGGCGAACAGCTCAAGCAATGGCTCAATACGCGCGTGGGCAAGCACGAGCGTGCCGATGCGGTAGTCATCCGTGAGGATCTGCCCAAGACGATGATCGGCAAGCTCGACCGCAAGGCGCTGCGCGCCGAAGTGCTCGACTAGCCCAAAAGAGAAGGCCGCATACGTCATGCGCAAGCGGCCCTCCTCCCCTCCGAAATGGCTTGGCTCAGCCGGCTACGGCGAGCTCCGGCTTGGTCGCCGGCTGCGTCAGCCCGGGCGCCTTGGCCTTGGCGTCGCGATGCGCGAAGCGGCCTTCGACCTGCGCGCCCTGTTCGATGGTCAGCGCGTCGTAAAAGACATCACCGGTGATTCGCGCGGTCTTGAGAATGACCAGCTCGCGCGCAGTAATCGAGCCGTCGACCGTTCCGGCTAGCCGAGCGGTTTCGGCCTTGATCGCGCCTTTGACGCGGCTTTCCTCGCCCTGCACGAGCGAGGAACAGGCGATGTCACCTTCGACCGACCCGTCGATATGAAGATCGGCCGACGCCTCGATGTCGCCGGTGATCGTGAGGTCCGATCCCAGGACCGAGAAGGTGGAATTGCTTTTGCTGGCCATACGCTCGCGTCCCGAATTACTGGCCTGAGGCGAGCTGGGGAGCTCGCCGGATTTCTTCGAGAACATTGGGAGCCGTCTCCAGGAAGGTACGCGGGTTCACCGCGCGATTGTTGATCCGCACCTCGAAATGGAGGTGCGCGCCGGTCGAGCGACCCGTATTGCCGATCGCGCCGATTGTCTCGCCCGCCGCGACACGCTGGCCGGGCTTGGCGTCGAACCGCGACATATGCGCATAGCGCGTCATCAGCCCGTTGCCATGCGAGATCTCGACCGTCTTGCCATAACCACCCTTCCAGCCGACGAAGCTGACGCGGCCGGCCGATGCGGCCTGGATCGGCGTGCCGACGGCACCCCGGAAATCGAGACCCTTGTGCATCGCGCCGCGGCGGGTGAACGGGTCGCGGCGATAGCCGAAGCCGCTCGAAATCATGTCGGTGCGTGCGGGCGCCACTTGCGGGACCCCTTCGAGACCCCGTTCGAGCGCGGCCATGCGGGCAATCGACAGGCCAAGCCGCTCGAAGCGCGGATCGATCCCGCCATCGGCATCGGTGACGAGATTCTCGAGCGGACCACCCATCGCGCTGTGGTCGGCATTGCGCATCATGCTGGCGGGGTCGAGGCCGAGCGTCTTGAGCGCCACGGTGGCACGCTGGGCGCGCGCGTCGGCATAGCGGGTCAGGCCCTCGACGAACACCAGCTGGCGTGCTTCGATCTTCGCCAGCGCGCTGGCTTCGGGGATCGATAGGCTGACCTTGCTGATCGTCTCGCTTGCCTCGCCAGCGGAATCGCTCGTGCTGGCCGCGGTCTTCACGTCTTCGGGCAGCGAAGCGACCATGTCCTCGATGAACTCCTGGCGCTTGGCCAGATCGGTGGCGACTGCATCGATATCGCTGCGATAGGCGTTCACCCGTTCGGTCGCGGTGGCGACCTTCGCCTCGCGGTCGAGCAGCGACAGGCGGTCGGCGGTGGCGCGATATTGCGACCATCCCGCGCCCGCCATCGATGCCGCCCAGACGATCAGCGCCGTTAGCGACACCGCCGCGGCGGTCATCTGGACCTTCGATGAAATGGTGATGAAGCGAACCTGGCCTTCCGACCGCATGAAAAATTCGCGATCGGGAAACCAGCTGCGTAAGCGATCCCCCAAGCCAATGCTGGCATTGTTATTGCTCAAAACGACCCGTCCCTTATGGTCTCTTATGTCCCATTGAGACAGCTAACAAAGGTTGCTTGTGAAATCGAATCGCGGTTCCCGTAGAATCTACGAGTCGAAGCATCGGTGGGACGAGTCGTTTGAGCGCGCGCTAAATTTTGGCTCGGGCCGGGGGTAAGAGATTAAAGTGTGGTTTACCAATGGCTTACGATTTCCCTCGGCTGGGCCCAGCAAGTCATTGTATAAATGCGACAAATTTCCCGAGGCCCGAATCTGATGCGCGGAAAGCGGCGAATCGGTCTGCTCGGCGGCAGCTTCAACCCGGCGCATGGCGGCCATCGGCGAATTTCGCTGTTCGTTCGGCGCGCGCTCGAGCTCGACGAGGTCTGGTGGATGGTGTCGCCGGGGAACCCGCTCAAGCCGCAGGCGGGGATGGCGCCGCTCACCGCGCGTGTGCGTTCGGCGATGGTGCAGGCACGGCGCGCCCCGATCCGCGTAACCGCGATCGAGCGCGAGCTCGGCACGCGCTACACGGTCGATACGCTCGGCGCGCTTACCCGACGCTATTCCAAGCACGACTTCGTGTGGCTGATGGGAGCGGACAATCTGGCGCAATTCCACCGCTGGAAAGCCTGGCGCGACATCGCGCGCAGGATGCCGATTGCAGTCATCGCGCGGCCCGGCTATGATGCTGCTGCCCTCGCGAGCCCCGCGATGGCCTGGCTGCGGCGCTTTTCGGTGCCATTGTCCAGCTTTGTGAACAGGGGCGAATGGAGCGCACCGGCACTGGTGACATTGCGTTTCGATCCCGACGAACGATCGGCCACGGCAATCCGCCGCGGTGATCCCGACTGGGCCTTACGCTTCGCCGGACCGCCTCCGAGGGACCAGTTGACGCATCGCTTGATACCGTCGGGGGAGGAAACCACCGCGCCATGACGCGCGTTGTCCCTTCCATGGCCCAAGCCTCTCAATTCAGGAGTAACGCATCCGCCTATGACTCAGGCGCAAACCCATCCGGCTTCGTCCGGACCCGCATCGGCACAGGTCATCGACTTGGCTGACGCGACCACCGATCCACTGCTCAAGCTGGTGCTGCAGCAGCTTGACGACGACCAGGCACAGGAGGTCGTGACCATCGATCTCGAGGGCAAGAGCTCGATTGCCGATCACATGGTGATCGCCTCGGGCCGCTCGACTCGCCAGGTCGCCGCAATGGCGCAGAAACTGGCCGAGAAGGTCAAGCAGGCCGGCTTTGGCCCGGTGAAGCTCGAAGGGCTTCCCGCAGCCGATTGGGTGCTGCTCGATGCGGGCGACGTCGTCGTCCACCTGTTCCGCCCCGAAGTGCGCAGCTTCTACAACCTCGAGCGCATGTGGGCGTTCGGAGATGCCCCGCCGGTCGCCGGCACGGCGTGACCCTCTAGCGCCTCGGGCGCGGGGCGCCGAAGCTGAGCTCGGCTTGGCTTGCTCGCAGGGCCTCGGGCGCGCAGTCGCGCTCGCCTCGCCTGCGGCTCGGAAAACGGCGCGGCATTTCGATTCGGTCAGCCAAAGTCCCCGTTCGCCGTGGCGAACGGCAAGCGCGACCGCGCGCCTACAGGGACCCGTGGCGTAGCGGAAGAACCGTCCAGAGGACGCACCCATGCAGGTGGGTGCGAAACACAAACAATCCGGCTACGACCACGCCATGCTCCTCCACATCATCGCCCGCGGAAAGATCGGCCGCTCGCCGGAGACGGATCTGGTCGCGCGGTATGAGAAGCGGCTGACCTGGCCGGTCAAATTCACCGAACTGCCCGAAACCGGCGGGCGCATTCCCGATCCGCTGACACCGGTCAAAACCGTGCTCCTCGACGAGCGCGGCAAGGACCTCTCCTCCGAAAAGCTTGCCGCGATCCTTGGACGGTGGCGCGACGATGGCATGCGCGAATGCCGCTTCGTGCTTGGCGCGGCGGACGGACATACGGCGGAAGAACGCGCCGAAGCCGATCTGCTGCTTGCGTTCGGCTCGGCGACCTGGCCGCACCTGCTGGCACGCGCGATGCTGGCCGAACAACTCTATCGCGCGACGACGATTATCGCGGGCCACCCCTATCATCGGAGCAATTGATCGGGCAGAAATGCCGCGATGAGCCGCCGTCTCGCCGCCCTTGCCGTTACGCTTTCCGCAGGCCTGCTGTGGCTGCCGGCGATCGCGCAGGCGCCGACCCCGCTCGAAAGTGCCGAGGATGCCCGTGCCCAGCTCGATGCCGCGCGCGTGCAGCAACGCAATGCGCGGGCCCGCGGGGAACGGCTCGAGCAGCAGGCCGCGCGCTCGCGCGAAGCTTCGGAAAAGGCGCGTAGCGCGGCGGCGGCGCTCGCGGCACGCGTGCAGCAGGCCGAGGCCGGTATCGCCGCGGCCGAAGCCCGGCTGGCGCTGGCCAATCGCGAGCGGCGCATGCTCGACCGCCGATTGGCGGCGCGCCGGACCCCGCTGGTCCGGCTGACCGGCGCTTTGCAGTCGATGTCGCGCCGCCCGCTCGCACTGTCGGCGCTGCAACCCGGGTCGCTCCGCGATCTCGTCTATACCCGCGCGGTCCTCGCCAGCACGATCCCGCTGGTGCGCGAGCGGACCAGCGCGCTGCGCGGCGATCTCGACCGCGCCAGGACGCTCGAAACCGAAGCGCGCGCCGCGGTCTCCGATCGGCGGGAAAGCGAAACGGTCCTCGTCGGACGGCGCAAGCAATTGGTCGCGCTTGCCGAGCAGGAGCGGCTCAAGGCGCGCCAGGCGGCGGGCGGGGCCGATCGCGAGGCGCAACGCGCGCTGGTGCTCGCCGAACAGGCGATCGATCTCGATCAGCTCGTCGGGCGGCTCGAAGCGGCAGGATCGCTGCGCGCGCAGCTGGCGGCCTTGCCCGGCCCCTTGCCGCGCCCGGCCGATCCCGCTTCCGCGAGCCTCGCCGCGACCCCGAGCCCGATCCCCAGCGCCACCCAGCCGCCGCGGCAGTACCAACTGCCGGTCGCGGGCGAGATTACCGCGGGTTTCGGCGAAGCGGGCACCAGCGGCCAGCGGCAGGCGGGAATCGCGCTCGCCGCGCGCCCGCGCGCGCAGGTCGTCGCTCCCGGTGCGGGACGGATCGCCTTTGCCGGGCCTTATCGCGGCTATGGCCGGATCGTGATCGTCGAACATGCCAATGGCTGGACCAGCCTCGTTACCGGGCTCGGCACGCTCGATGTCGCGGTCGGGCAGGCGGTTGACGCGGGCTCGCCGCTCGGGGTCGCGCCGGGACAGCGCGGCGAGGTCACGCTCGAGCTGCGGCAGGGCGGCGAACCGGTGAACCCGCTCGACCACTTGCGCTAGGCCGCCGGTCGAAAACCGCTTTCCTGACGGGCACCAACCATGCTCAGCTAGCATTAAGCGGTCGCACACCATAGGTTATGCGCCCGCAAAGGAGTCTTCTTGCCGATGAAATTCGCCGCCCTTGCCCGTTCGGCCGCTCTCGTGACCGCTGTCGCGCTGATCCCCGCGACCACCGCCACCATGGCGCAGGTCGATGGCCGCGCGGGCCCCGAATTCGCCAAGGTCCTTGCGGTCTACCAGCGGATCAAGGCGAGCTATGTCGAGCCGGTCGATGACGAGACGCTGATGCGCGGCATGATCGATGGCATGCTGACCGCGCTCGATCCGCATTCGGGCTATCTCGACGGCAGCGACCTGCAGCGGCTCGAGACGATGATCGACGGGAATTATTCGGGTCTCGGCCTCTCGGTCGTGGCCGAAGACGGCGCGGTGAAGGTCATTTCGCCCTTCCGCGGCAGCCCGGCGGACAAGATGGGCATCAAGGCGGGCGACTTCATCACCCACCTCGATGGCCGCCTGATCGTGGGCCAGACGCTCGACGAATCGGTGGCGCAGATGCGCGGACGCGAAGGCACTGCGATCGAACTGACGATCTTCCGCCCCGGCCGCGACGAACCCTTCGATGTGAGCGTGACTCGCGGCGTGATCGAGCTCGAACCGGTCACCTGGGAACTGCACGACGGCAATGTCGGCCACATCATGATCAACGAGTTCTCGCGCGATGTCGGCAGCGATGTCTTCGCCGCGTGGGAAGACCTCAAGAGCCAGGCCACCGGCCGCCTCAGCGGGCTGGTGCTCGACTTGCGCTCGAACCCCGGCGGCTCGCTCGACGAGGCGGTGGCATTGTCCGACCTGTTCCTCACTGAAGGCCGTATCGTGTCGCAGCGCGGCCGCGCGCGGGGCGAGAACATCGCCTATGACGCCGAGACCGTGTTCCGCGGGGATATTGCCGCCGGGCTGCCGATCGTCGTGCTGATCGATGCAGGCTCCGCCTCGGCCTCCGAAATCGTGGCCGGGGCAATCCAGGACCATCGCCGCGGCGTGGTCATGGGCGAGCGCAGCTTCGGCAAGGGCAGCGTCCAGTCGCTGCTGCCGCTCGGCCGCGACGCCGCGCTCAAGCTGACCACCGCGCGCTATTACACCCCCTCGGGCCATTCGGTGCAGGAAGGCGGGATCACTCCCGACATCGCGGTGCCGCAGCTCTCCGACCCGGACCTGGCCAAGCGGGCCAAGTTCCAGATGCGCGAATCGGATCTGCGCGGCCATCTGATCAACGAGATCGGGCTCGATGACGATGCGGTCGAGAAGGATTCGCGCGCCGATCCGCGCTTCCTGCAGACGGCGGAAGAGCTGAAGGACAAGGGCATCGAGGATTTCCAGCTCTATTACGCGCTTGAAACGCTGCGCCGGACGAGCCCCAAGAGCATTGCCGCTCGCGCGAAATAGGGTAGAGCGCCGCGCCATGAGCCTTACGCAGCACGCCCGCCTCGCCCGCGTCCTGGCGCTCGCCGTGCCGGCCCTGCTGCTGGGCGGGGCCTATGTCTCGCAATATGGCTTCGGGCTTTACCCGTGCGAAATGTGCTGGTGGCAGCGCTGGCCGCATTTCGCTGCCGTGGGCCTTGCCCTGCTCGCATACGTGACCCCGCCGCAGCGCTTGTGGACCGGTGCCGCCGCGCTGGCGATCCTGGTCTCGGGCGCGATCGGCCTGTTTCATGCCGGGGTCGAATATGGCTGGTGGGAGGGGATCACCTCCTGCGCCGCGATCACCTCGGGCAGCAGCGGCAATGCGCTCGAAGACATCATGAACACCCCGCTGGTGCGCTGCGACGAACCCGCTTGGACGCTGCTCGGGATCAGCCTGGCAGGCTTCAATTTCCTGATTTCGACCGCCACGGGGCTGGCAATCTTCGCGCTGTTGGTGAAGGATCGCCGGGCATGACCAAGGTACCCGATCATATTGCGCGGATGATCCGCGTCGACCAGGCAGGCGAATTCGGTGCGACGCGGATCTATGCCGGTCAGCTCGCCGTCATGGGCGACCGCGGCCCGCATTCGGCGGAAATCGCGGGCATGGCGGAGCAGGAAGCCGGCCACCGCGCAAAGTTCGACGCGCTGATGGCGCGCCGCAGCGTGCGTCCGACCGCGCTGCAACCGTTCTGGGATCGTGCGGGGTTCGCGCTTGGCGCGGTGACCGCGCTGATCGGGCCCGAAGCGGCCATGGCCTGCACCGCCGCGGTCGAGACCGAGATCGACGATCACTATTCGCGTCAGCTCGACCAGCTGCAGGACAGCGGCGAGGATCCCGAGCTCGCCGCGATGATCGAGGAATTCCGCGAGGACGAGCGGGAGCACCGCGACGCCGCGCTGGCCGCCGGGGCCGAGCGTGCGCCCGCCTATCCGCTGCTTTCGGGCGTCATTCGCCTGGGCTGCCGCGCGGCGATCCGTATTTCGGAGCGTGTGTGACGCGCGCCGGGAGGCCCGCCCACGCGCTTCAGCAAAAGTTCACCCCACGGGGCGCCTAGTGGCCCCGCACCCATTCGCCGAGAGGACCATCATGTCGAAACCGTTGCTTGCCATCGCCAGCCTGGCACTTGCCGTCCCCATGGGCGCGCAGGCGCAGGACAGCGTCGATACGGCCGAAGACAATTACAACATGGTGATCATCTATGGCGACGACGAATGCCCCGAAAGCACGGACGACCAGATCGTCGTCTGCGCCCGCAAGGCCGAGAACGAGCGCTATCGCATTCCCGAGAACCTGCGCTTTTCCGACAGCCCTGAGAACCAGTCATGGGCCGAACGCGTCGAACGCTTCGAGATGGCGGGCGCTTTCGGTACCATGTCTTGCTCGCCCACCGGTGCAGGCGGCTTTACCGGCTGTACGCAGGAAATGATCAACGCCGCCTATGCCGACAAGGCCAATGACGCGGGCATCCGCTTCGGCGAGATCATCGCCGCCGAGCGCGCCAAGCGCCTGGCGACCATCGACGAGGACGCCGCCGCCGAGCAGGAGCGGGTCGAGATGATCGAGCGCGAATATATGGAACGGCTCGAGCGCGAACGCGCGGCCGAGGTCCCGGGTGAAGAGGCGCTGCCGCAGCCCGAAAGCGCTGCCGAACCGCGCTAAGCTCTGGCGCCGGTCGGCGATTTGTCGCTAGGCAGGCGGGTATGAGTTCGCGCCGCAAGATCCTCACCGTGTTCGGGACCCGTCCCGAAGCGATCAAGCTGTTCCCGCTGGTGCATGCGCTGGCGGAGGACGAGCGGTTCGACAGCCGCGTGTGTATCTCGGCGCAGCATCGCGAAATGCTCGACCAGGTGCTCGACATCGCCGGGATCGTGCCCGATCACGATCTCGACCTGATGACTCCCGGCCAGACGCTCGATGCGCTGACTGCGCGCGCGTTGGTCGAAATCGGCAGGGTGCTGGATGCGGAACGGCCCGACTGGGTCGTGGTGCAGGGCGATACGACCACCGTGATGGCGGGGGCGATCGCGGCCTATTACCGCAAGATACCCGTGTGCCATGTCGAGGCCGGGCTGCGCAGCGGCGACATCCATCATCCCTGGCCCGAAGAGGTGAACCGCCGCGTCGTCGGCAGCTTCGCCGCGCTGCATTGCGCCCCGACCCAAACCGCGCGCGATGCGCTGCTGCGTGAGAATGTCGAAGCCGCAACCGTGCATGTCACCGGCAACACCGTGATCGATGCCCTGCGCTGGGTGACGCGGCGGGTGAGCGAGGAGCCGGCGCTGGCGGCTGGTCTGGCCGAGCTCGAAGCGCGCTTTGCAGGCAAGCGCATCATCGGCATGACCAGCCACCGGCGCGAGAACTTCGGCGAGGGGATGGAGAATATCGCCGCCGCCGTGCAGCGGCTGGCCGCGCGCGACGATGTCGCGATCATCTTTCCGGTCCACCTCAACCCCAACGTCCGCGCGGTGATGAACGCGCGGCTGGCCGGGCTGGACAATGTCGCGCTGATCGAGCCGCTCGACTATCCGCATTTCGCCCGGCTGCTCGATATCAGCCATTTGATGCTCACTGACAGCGGCGGAGTGCAGGAAGAGGCGCCCGCACTGGGCAAGCCGGTGCTGGTCATGCGCGAGACGACCGAGCGCCCGGAAGGCATCGCGGCAGGCACTGCGAAGCTGGTCGGCACCGATGCCGATGCGATCGTGCGCGAAGCCACCCGCCTGCTCGACGACGAGGCCGCCTATGCCGCAATGGCGCGCGCGCATAACCCCTTCGGTGACGGGCATTCGGCGGCGCGGATCGCCGATCTGCTCGCCGAGGCGTGATCCGTCCCGCTGCCAGCGCGCGCTTTATCGTTACTGTAAAATTTACCGACCGCCGCTAGCTTCGTAGCCCAAAGGTTCAGGGAAACACATTCATGCGTGGTGACACCAAGCCCGACGTCTGCGTCATCGGTCTCGGCTATATCGGTCTGCCAACGGCCGCGATTATCGCGCGCGCGGGCTGCCCGGTGCATGGTGTCGATGTGGCGCAAAGCGTCGTCGACACGATCAACCGCGGCGAAATCCATATCGAGGAGGTCGATCTCGACGGGTTGGTGCAGGCAGTGGTCCAGCGCGGGCTGCTCAAGGCCTCGACGCAGGTCGCGCCCGCCGATGTCTTCGTGATTGCGGTGCCTACACCTTTCGCGAAAGACGGGCAGCATACGCCCGATACATCCTATGTCATGGCCGCCGCCGAGCAGGTCGCCGAGGTGCTCAAGAAGGGTGACACGGTCATTCTCGAATCGACCTCACCGGTCGGCACCACCGAGGCGATGCGCGATGCCATCGCCGCCAAGCGACCCGATCTTGCCATGCCGGGCCTGACCGATGGGCAGCCCGATGTGAGCATCGCCTATTGTCCCGAGCGCGTGCTGCCGGGCAAGATTCTCGAGGAACTCACGCATAACGACCGCTCGATCGGGGGCATCACCCCGCGCTGCGCGCGCAAGGCGCTCGCCTTCTACAAGCGCTTCGTGAAGGGCGAATGCGTCACCACCGATGTGCGCAGCGCCGAAATGACCAAGCTGGTCGAGAACGCCTTCCGCGACGTCAATATCGCCTTCGCCAACGAGCTTTCGATGATCGCCGACCGGCAGGGGCTCGATGTGTGGGAAGTGATCCGGCTGGCCAACCGTCACCCGCGCGTCAATATCCTCACCCCCGGCCCCGGCGTGGGCGGGCATTGCATCGCGGTCGACCCGTGGTTCATCGTCCATGGCGCGCCCGACGAGGCGAAGATCATCCGCCAGGCACGCGAGACCAACGATGCCAAGATGCACCATGTGCTTACCCGCGCGAAGGCGCTGGCGCAGGCCAATCCGGGGGCCAAGATCGCCTGCCTCGGCCTTGCCTTCAAGGCGAATATCGATGATTTCCGCGAAAGCCCGGCGCGCTATGTCGCCGCCTCGCTTGCGCGCGAGTTCGGCGAGCGTGTGCAGGTGGTAGAACCCTATGCGGGCGAACTGCCGCCCGAGTTCGCGGGCACGGGCGCCGAACTGGTCGATATCGACATTGCGCTGGAAGAATGCGGCGTGCTGGTTACGCTGGTCGATCACGATGTGTTCAAGGTCATCCCGCCCGAGGAACGCGCCGGCAAGGCTGTCTATGACACTCGGGGCATCTGGCCCGACGTTGCCTGATCAGGCCCCCTGAGATCGGTCTCTAACTCAGGCCTTGTCGAGCGCGATGTCGGGGGCGTCTTCCTGCTTCATCCCGACAACGTGATAACCGCCGTCGACATGATGCGTTTCACCCGTCACGCCCGATGACAGGTCGGACAGCAGATAGAGGCCCGAGCCGCCGACATCGTCGATGGTGATATTGCGCCGCAGCGGCGAATTGAGCTCGTTCCACTTGAGGATATAGCGGAAATCGCCGATCCCGCTCGCCGCGAGCGTCTTGACCGGACCCGCGCTGAGCGCGTTGACGCGGATGTTCTCGGGGCCGAGGTCGTTGGCGAGATATTTGACGCTGGTTTCCAACGCCGCCTTGGCCACGCCCATCACGTTGTAATGCGGGATCACCTTCTCGGCGCCGTAATAGGTCAGTGTCAGGATCGATCCGCCCTCGGGCATCATCGCGCGCGCGCGCCTGGCCACCGCGACCAGCGAATAGGCGGAGATGTTCATCGTCATCAGGAAATTGTCGAGGCTGGTGTCGACATATTTGCCGCGCAGCTCGTTCTTGTCCGAGAAGCCGATCGCATGGACGACGAAGTCGATCGTCTCCCAGCGCGATTTGAGCGTGTCGAAGGCGCGGTCGAGCGCGTCCATGTCCGACACATCGCATTCGATGAGGAAATCGCTGCCGAGCTGCTGCGCCAGCGGGCCGACCCGCTTCTTGAGCGCCTCGCCCTGATAGGAAAAGGCCAGTTCGGCCCCATGCGCGCCGAGTTGCTTGGCGATTCCCCAGGCCAGCGACTTGTCGTTGGCGAGCCCCATGATCAGCCCACGTTTACCTGCCATCAACCCGCTCATGCAGCGTGCTCCTCTTCTGCCATTTCCCGCGCCAGCGCTGCCCGACGCGCATCGTCGGCCTCGCTCACCTGGCACAATTCCTCTTCAGGCGTTTCGGCCAGCGCCGCGTTCAGCTCTGCGCCGATAACCACCCCGAGCCCGACAAGCCAGAAAAAGAACAATACGATCATCACGCCCGCAAGCCCGCCATAGGTAAGATCGTAGGAGAAGAAATTGCGCAGCACCGCCGGCATGATCGTGGTCACCGCGATCCACCACAGCGTCGTCAGCAATACGCCCGGCCATTTGGGATAGCGCTGGCGGCGGTATTTCGACGGGGTAAGCGAATAGAAGATCAGGTAGAGCGAGCCGAACAGGCCCAGCGCAGGGACGATCCGTGTCAGGCGCAGGTCGGATACCCGGTCGATCAGCTGCGGGAAATAGGCCTCGATAACCTCCTGCGCCGTACCGATCAGGAATTGCGCGATCAGGCTCAGCAACAGCAGGAAGACCGCGGCGAGGATCACCCCCGACGACAGCAGGCGGTATTTCCAGAAAGCCTGCGTGGCATGCGTGCCATAGGCGCGGCGCAGGATGTCGCGGATGGTTTCGACCAGGCTGCCCACCGTCCATAGCCCGATCAGCGCACCGACCCACAGCAGCCAGCCGCTGCGCGCCTCGATCACATCGCGCGCGACGGGTTCGATGACATTGCCGACCATCGGCGGCAGCGCATAGAGCACTGCATTGATCGTCGCCGCGCGTTCGGCCTCTTCGCCAATCGCGGAGAAAACCGCCGCGCCGAGGATGAAGAAGGGGAAGATCGCCAGCATCGACAGATAGGCAAGGTTGCCTGCGTGGATGAAGCCGTCGTTATAAGTGCCGACAATGGTCCGCTTGGTGATTTCCCAGCCCCGTGTGCCGGGGCCCATGTGCCGCTGGATACGGCCGCGCAGATCGCGTGCCTCCTTCCGCCGCTGTTCGGGGGAGAGCGAGTGGATCTCGCGTTCCTGGCCTTCCGGCATGGGTTGTGGCGACAAGGACTAAACCCCGAGCTTGCTCCGCGGATCGCTCTCGTCCTTCCACCCATCGAGCCGCTTGGCAAGCTCGTCGAGATCGTCGGGCAGCTGGATTTCAAGCGTCACCAATTGGTCGCCGCGGGTGCCGTTCTTGCGTGAAAAGCCTTTGCCTTTGAGGCGCAGGACGGTGCCGCCATGCGTGCCGGGCTTGATGGTCATCATCACCGGTCCGTCGACCGTGGGGACGCGGACCTTGCCGCCGTTCACGGCCTCGTCGAGCGTGATCGGCAGGTCGAAGCGCACATCGTCGCCTTCGCGGCGGTAGAGCGCGTGCCGGTCGATCGCGATGGTGACGAGCCCGTCGCCGGCGCCGCCGGGGCCCCGCTCGCCCTTGCCCTTGAGCCGCATCTGCGTCCCGTCCTCGACCCCCTTGGGCAGCTTGAGGTCGATCGTCTTGCCGTCGGACAGCGTGATTCGCTGGTCCTTGAGCGTGGCCGCATCGATAAAGGGAACGCGCAGCTTGTAGGCGATGTCTGCGCCTTTCTGGGGCGGGCGGCGATGCTGCGTACCGCCGAACGGGCTGCCGCCGGAGCGCGCCTGCGACCCGCGGCCACCAAACAGGCCCTCGAAGATATCACCCAGATCGACTTCTTCGCCGCCGAAGCCCTGCATGTCCTCGGTGCGAAACCCGCGCTGCCCGCCATTGGGGCGGAAACCTCCGCCGCCGCCCATGCCTGCAAAGGGATTGGCGGGATTGCCGTCGGCATCGATCTCGCCGCGGTCGAATTGCGCGCGCTTGTCCTTGTCGGACAGCAGGTCATAGGCATTGGTTGCCTGGCTGAAGCGCTCCGAAGCGTTGGGGTTGTCCTTGTTACGGTCGGGATGCAGTTCCTTGGCGAGCGTGCGATAGGCGCTCTTGATGTCCTTTTCGGACGCATTGCGCGGGACGCCAAGGATGGAATAGGGATCGGCCATGGCGTGTTAGCTAGGCACAACAGCGGCGTGGTGCAAGCGCGGGCGGTTTCCTACCGCGCGCATTGGCGATAGGGGACGGCTGATGAATGGCAATTCGGTCCTCCTTGCAGTCGTTTCCGGGCAAAAACGGGCCGCGCCGCGTTTTGCTCCTGAACCCTGTTCCATGTGTTCCAGATTGTAGGAAAGCCCCGATGGAAACCGACCAGAGCGCGATTCCGCCCAGCGATCCTTTCGCGCTGTTCGAAGTGTGGTTCGCCGAGGCACGCGAGAGCGAGCCCAACGATGCCAATGCGATGGCGCTGGCGACGGCGTCGCCCGATGGCTTCCCGTCGGTCCGCATGGTGCTGCTCAAGGGCCATAGCGCCGATGGCTTCGTGTTCTACACCAATGCCGAAAGCCACAAGGGCGAGCAGATCCGCGCCAACATGCGTGCGGCGCTGCTGTTCCACTGGAAAAGCCTGCGCCGCCAGATACGCATCGAAGGCCCGCTCGAAGAAGTCGGCGAGGAAGAGGCAGATGCCTATTTCCATTCGCGCCCGCGCGTGTCGCAGATCGGCTCGGCGGCAAGCGACCAGTCGCGTCCACTGCTCGACCGCCAGCTCTATCTCGACCGGGTCGCCGCGCTCGAGGAGCGCTATCCCGAAGGCGACATCCCGCGTCCGCCGCATTGGACGGGGTTTCGCCTGAGCCCGCGCCGGATCGAATTCTGGCGCGACCGCGAATACCGCCTTCACGACCGCCGGCTGTTTGCGCGCGAGAGCGCTGAGGATGCGTGGTCGAACACGCTGCTCTACCCATGAGTGACAGAAGCGCCCGGCTGGCCCGCTCGGCGGCGATGGCGTCGATTACGGTCGCGCTGGTGCTGGTCGCGCTCAAGAGCTGGGCGAGCTGGCGCACCGGTTCGACCGCCATGCTCGGCAGCCTTGCCGATTCGGCGCTCGACCTGATCGCCAGCCTCGCCACGCTGACCGGTGTGTGGATCGCGTCGATGCCCGCCGACGAGGACCACCGCTTCGGGCACGGCAAGGCAGAGGCGCTGGCGGCGATCTTCCAGATCATGCTCATCGTCCTGTCGGCCTTCGGCATCGCGGCGCGCGCGGTGACGCAGCTGGCGGGCGGGGGCGAGACTGCTGCGGCGGCGGAAGGCATCGGGGTGTCGCTTGTCGCCATCGTGCTGACCTTCGCGCTGCTCGGCTGGCAAAGCTACGTGATGCGCCGGACACGCAGCCTCGCGATCCAGACCGATCACTTGCATTACAAATCCGACCTGTTGCTCAACCTGGCAGTGATCCTCGCGCTGGTGCTCGATCAATATGCGGGTATTGGCATGGCCGATCCGCTGTTCGGACTCGGCATTGCGGCCTGGCTCGGCTGGGGAGCCTGGCGCGGGGCAAGTGACGCGGTCGATGACCTGATGGACCGCGAATGGCCCGAAGACAGGCGGCTGGCCTTCGTCGAGGCGGCCGCGCGCCATCCCGAGCTTTCGAACCTCCACGATCTGCGCACGCGCACCAGCGGCAATCGCGATTTCGTGCAGTTCCATGTCGATCTGCCGCCAAGGATGACGATCGAGGAAGCGCATGCGATCACCGATCGGGTCGAGGACGATCTGAGACGCCAGTTCCCCGGAACCGAATTGCTCATCCACATCGACCCCGAAGGCCATGTCGACGAACCCGATAATCCGCTGGTCGAGGACAATGAGTTCGCCAAGCTCGACAAGGACGCATGAGCCGCGCGCTGCCCTATTGGCATGTCGATGCCTTCACCGACCGCGCTTTCGGCGGCAACCAGGCCGCGGTGATGCCGCTCGACGACTGGTTCGAAGACGATCTGCTGCTCGCGATCGCGGCCGAAAACAATTTCGCCGAAACCGCCTTCTGCGTTCGCGATGCCAGCGGCGAAGCCGACTGGGAGCTGCGCTGGTTCACGCCGGCCGAGGAAGTAAGGTTATGCGGCCACGCAACGCTCGCCAGTGGCCATGTGCTGCTGGCGCGCGATGGCGGCGAGCGGGTGCGTTTTCGCACGCGGCGGGCAGGCACGCTCGAAGTGGCGCGGGCTGGGGCGGGGTACGAGCTTGCTTTGCCGCTGATCCGGACCGAGCGGGGCGAGTGGGTCGAAGCGGTCCAACTGCTCGGTGCGCAGCCGCAGGAGGTCTGGCTCCATCCCGATGGCTACGGGGTCTATCTGTTCGCCAGCGAGGATGCTGTGCGTGCGCTCGATCCCGATCTGCGCGCGCTGGGGGCGCTAGGGAACGACCAGTACATCTGCACCGCACCCGGCAGCGATACCGATGTGGTCAGCCGCGTGTTCGTGCCCGGCGCGAGCGTCGATGAAGACAGCTTCACCGGCTCGGCTCATGCCGTGCTGACGCATTTCTGGACCGAGCGGCTCGGACGCGGCAGCTTCACCGCCTGCCAGGCGTCGCGGCGCGGCGGGCAGGCGATTTGCCGCCGCGATGGCGAGCGAGCGGTCTTGTCGGGCCACTGCGTGACGGTGGTCGAGGGCCGGTTCTTCCTGCCCTAGGTTTCGGGGTAAAGCTCGACCACGTCGGCCAGTTGCTGGAGCATGGCGCGGCGTTCGTCGGCATTGGAATGGCCCAGCCGGACCACGGTCAGCTTCTGTGTCGGCGAGACGAAGACATATTGGCCCATGTGTCCGATCATCGAGAACGCGCTCTCGGGTGCCCGGTCGGGAAACAGCGGGTGCTGGTCTTCCCCCGTGGGGCGGTTGAGCCAGGTCTGCAGTCCGTAATGCGGGCTCTGGGGGCTGGGTTCGACCATCTCTTCGACCCATGCGCGCGGAACCAACTGTTCGCCGCGATAGGAGCCCTTGTTGCGCAGCAATTCGCCGAGCTTTGCCCAGTCGCGCGCGGTGGCGTGGATCAGGCTCCCGCCGATCAATGTGCCTGCGCGGTCGAATTCGGGCACCACCGAGGTCATCCCGAGCGGCGCGAACAGGCGCGCATCGAGATAATCTGCCACCGCCTTGCGCCGGACATCGGGATCCCTGCTGTCGGTCAGCGCGCGCGCGGCAATATCGGCGAGGATCACGGTGGTGTTGGAGGAATATTCGAACTGCGCGCCCGGCTCCGCCTCGAGCGGCTGCGCGGTGGCGTAATCGGCCATGTCGTCGCGCCCGTCGAGGAAAAGCATGCGGACCTCGCCGCTTTCATAGGGCGGGTCGCTCGCTTCGGAATGTTCGAGCCCGCTGCGCATCTGTAGCAGGTGGCGCAGCGTGATCTCGGCGCGCGGATCGCCCGTCCGCTCCCAGCGCGGCACGGGGGCGGGCGCGTCGAGCCGCAATTGTCCGTCGGCGACCAGCATGCCGATCATCACCGCAGTAACCGTCTTGGCCATCGACCAGCTGACGAAGCGCGTGTCCTTGTCATAGCCGGGGGCATAGCGTTCCACCGCCAATGCGCCGCCGTGATAGACCACTAGCGCGCGGGTCTCGCCCAGCCCGTCGAGCATGAACAATTCGTCTGCTGCGCGCGCCAGTGCCCGGGTAGGCGCGCCCGGGTCCTCGGTTACCGCGGCGAGCGCTTCCTCGCTCAGCGGAGGCTCCTCCGCCGGACCGGGGGAGCCGCAGGACGCAAGGCTTGAGGTGGCGAGGGCAAGCGCGATAAGGGAGGCGGGCCGCATGATCATGCGGCGTCACTCGCACGAAGGAATCCCGCTTGGCAACGGCCAAAACACGCTCCCGCTTTTCGCGCCGCTGGTTGTGGCTGATCCCGCTGGTCGCCATCCTGCTCGGCGTCGCCTGGTTCGCCTGGGGCGATGGCCTGCGCAAAACCGGCGGCGTCGGCTCCGCCTATGCAGCGCGGGTCGGCTGTTCCTGTCGCTTCGTCGCCGGGCGTAGCCTCGACGATTGCGCCAAGGACAAGCTGGAAGGGATGGAGCTTATTTCGCTCAGCGAGAATGTGGCGGCGAAAAGCGTAACCGCCTCGATCCCCTTCGTCGCGTCTGACACCGCCAGCTTTCGCGAAGGCTATGGCTGCGTGCTGCAGGAGTGGGAAGGCTAGGCGGCTACCCGCTCGGTCGCTTCGATCCAGCCGCCGCCGACGACCCGTTCGCCGGCATAGATGACCGCCGCCTGTCCTGGCGCGACGCCGAACTCTGGCGCAGCGAAGCGGATCGTGGTCGTTGCGCCCTCGCCAAGCGGCCCCTCGAGCGTGATCGGCACCGGCTTCGCAAGGCTGCGGACCTTGGCCGAAAGCGGTACGTCGGGCAGCGGGCCGATACGGTTCGTCTCGATGATCGTTGCGGCGGAAACGGCGAGCATCCGCTTGGGCCCCACCAGTACGCGCGCGCCGTCGGCATCGATGCCTACGACATAGAGCGGTTCGGGCTGCCCGCCGATATCGAGGCCGCGGCGCTGGCCCACGGTGAAGTGGATCACGCCCTTGTGCTCGCCGAGCGTTTCGCCGGTCGCCGCATGGACGATGGCCCCGGGCCGCGCGCCTTCGGGGCGGAGCTTGCGTACGATGCCTGCGTAATCGCCATCGGGCACGAAGCAGATGTCCTGGCTGTCGGGCTTGGCGGCATTGCGCAGTCCCGCGCCTTCGGCAAGCACGCGGACATCGGCCTTGGGCATGCCCCCCAGCGGGAAGCGCAGGAAGTCGAGTTGGTCCTCGGTCGTGGCGTAGAGGAAATAGGACTGGTCGCGCGCGGGGTCGGCGGCGCGGTGCAGTTCCGCGCCCGCAGGCCCTTCGACGCGGCGGACATAATGGCCGGTGGCAAGGCAATCCGCGCCCAGCTCGCGCGCCATGTCCAGCAGATCGGTGAACTTGGGACCCATGTTGCAGCGGATGCAGGGCACCGGCGTGCGCCCGGCGAGGTAATCGTCGGCAAAGGTTTCGACCACTTCCTCGCGAAACGCGCTTTCATGGTCGTGAACGTAATGCGCGATGCCCAGCCGTTCGGCGACCGCGCGCGCATCCTGGATATCGTCGCCGGCGCAGCATGCGCCCTTGCGTCCGGTGGCGGCGCCATAATCATAGAGCTGCAGCGTGATGCCGATCACTTCGGCGCCCGTGCGTGCAGCCAGCGCGGCGACGACCGAGCTGTCGACGCCGCCCGACATGGCGACGACGATGCGGCATTCGGCTGCCGGTCGCGGCAGGTCGAACAATGCGGCAGCCTGTTCCGGCGATAGGGTTTCGGTAGCAAGCATGGCGCGCCCCATACACGCCTTGGGGGCTGGCCACCAGTAGCCCGGCGCAGGGGCCGCAGGCGATGTTTCACCGAACGTTTACTATGGGCCGTTATCCACAAGCTCATGTTCGAGGGCCGCACCAACGAAAAACCCGTTCACCAACAGCGTGAAAGCACGGATCTGCACCAGTTTCGCTGGACCGATCTGGTCGCCAAGCTCGCCGCGACTCGCGATATGCGAGACGAACTCGGCAAGGTCGATGGCGGCTTCAACGCCTTTGGCGAAGCGCGCCGGGAAAACAGCGACGAAAGTAAACGGATCGTTAACCATGCTGCTTTAAGCGATGGCAAAGCCGCGCGTTTAAGTCGTGGCGACGCCGCAAACGACGCGGTGCATGGCGATAGAGAGAAAGAATGATCGAAAACCAGGATATCCGCCCTGCACAGGTGATCGGCCCCCTCGGGGAGCCGCTGACCATTGACGACCTGCCTTCGCCCAAAACGAAGCGCTGGGTGGTTCGCCGCAAGGCCGAGGTCGTGGCGGCGGTCAATGGCGGTCTGCTGACGATCGACGAAGTGCTCGAGCGCTATTCGCTGAGCCTCGAGGAGTTCGCCTCGTGGCAGCGCGCGGTCGACCGCTCGGGCATGCAGGGCCTGCGCGTCACGCGTATCCAGCACTATCGCGACCTCTACGAACGCCAGCTCAAATACTGATCCTCTCCCCGCCGCGGCGGGGCAACAATTTGACAAGCCTTACGCTCCAAGTTCATCCTCGACAGCAATTTCGGGGAACCGCTCGTCGCACTGGTCCGTTAGAAGACGCAATGTGAGAGTAAAGCAGGAGGAATTAGAATGGCTTGGATTATCGCTATTATCGTCGGCGGGATCATCGGCTGGCTCGCCAGCCTGGTCATGAACCGCGATGCCTCGATGGGCATCTTCTGGAATATCATTGTCGGTATCGTCGGCTCGTTCATCGGCAAGTTCATCGGTTCGCTGATCGGCGTCGGCTCGACGCTGACCGAATTCAGCGTCCCGGGTCTGCTGATGTCGCTGCTTGGCGCCATCGTGCTGCTCGGTATCGCCAACATGGTCCAGCGCGGCCGCGTTCGCTAAGCGACCGAACATCTGATTTCGTTGGGCGGGGCGTCGCAGGACGCTCCGCCCTTCGTTTGTCCGGGTTCCGGCCACCATACGGGCTGTGGTGTCAGGGCGACATTCGTCCACCGGTGGGTGCTCCCGGTCGAACCCTCAATTGCCCTAACGCGGGCCGCGGTCTATCGCCTCAGTTCGAAATTCTTGCGCTAAGTGATATAGCAATGTAACACACTGCTTGTTCGCAGCGCATCTGGGGCAGGGTACGACATGAATTACGAGACTAGAGTGACGGCCGAAAAGGGCGATCCGATCGCGGTCGGTTTCGACCCCGACGCGGAGGAGTACGAGTCCAAGCGCCGCTCGGACCGCCGCAAGGTGCTGATCATCGCCGGCCTTCTCGTGCTAGGTCTCGCCATCGCCGCTTTCTTCGTCATGCGCAGCAATGGCACGGCCACGCCCGCGGGTGACGAAAACGCCCAGGCGCCGACTGTCACTGTCATCACCCCCGGCCGGACCACGGTCGAGGGACAGATCACCGCCACCGGCACGTTGTCCGCGCGCCGCGAAATGCCCGTCGGCGTTGTCGGCGAAGGCGGCCGCGTCGTTTCGGTTCCGGTCGATGCGGGCGACTGGGTGCGCCAGGGCCAGGTGCTGGCGAGCATCGACCAGTCGGTCCAGTCGCAGCAGGTCCAGAGCGCCGGCGCGCAGATTCAGGTCGCCCAGGCCGATGCCGATCTGGCGCAGGCCAATCTCGATCGCGCGCTGCAGCTAGTCGAGCGCGGCTTTGTCTCCACTGCCGATGTCGATCGCCTGACCGCGACCCGCGATGCCGCCGTCGCCCGCGTCCGCGTGGCGCAGGCCCAGCTTGGCGAATTGCGCGCACGCAACGCCCGCCTCAATATCCTCGCCCCGGCATCGGGTTATGTGCTCGAGCGCAATGTCGAGCCCGGCCAGACGGTCAGCGCAGGGTCGCCGGCGCTGTTCCGCATTGCCCGCGGCGGCGAGATGGAACTGCTCGCGCGCCTCAATGAGGATTCGCTGAGTTCGATTTCGGTCGGAACCAGTGCAAAGATTCGTCCCGTCGGCACCGACAAGCTCTTTACCGGGCAGGTCTGGCAAATCTCGCCGACCATCGACGAGCAGGACCGTCAGGGCACGGCGCGTATCGCGCTCTCCTACGCCGAGGGCCTGCGTCCGGGCGGTTTCGCCACCGCGACCATCGCCAGCGGCACGGTCGTTGCCCCGATCCTGCCCGAAAGCGCGGTGCTGTCGGATCGTGAAGGCGCCTATGTCCTGATCGTCAACGGCGAAGACAAGGCCGAACGGCGACCGGTTGTCACGGGCACGGTCACCTCGCAGGGTATCGTCATCGCCGAGGGCCTGACCGGTTCGGAGCGCGTCGTACTGCGCGCCGGCGGCTTCCTCACCGAGGGTGAGACGGTCAAGACGCAAATGGCCGAAGCCGACTAAGCAGGGGTAACTCGATGAACTTCCGCAACATCTCCGCCTGGTCGATACGCAACCCGGTCATCCCGCTGGTCGCCTTCACCGCGCTGCTGCTTGCGGGCCTGATCAGCTTCGCCCGGATGGACGTGGTCAACAATCCGGACATCGAGTTCCCCGCGGTCAACGTGTCGATCTCGCAGCCCGGCGCCGCGCCGACCGAGATCGAGAACCAGATTACCCAACGCGTCGAATCCGCCGTGCGTTCGATCAATGGCGTCAATTCGATCAATTCGACCGCGCGCGAAGGCAGCTCGAACACTTTTATCGAATTCGAGATCGGTACCGATCCCAACGATGCGGTGGCCGAGGTCAAGAATGCGGTCGACACGGTCCGCGGATCGCTGCCCGACGGAATTCTCGAACCGCGTGTGACCAAGGAAGAAATCTCCGGCGGCTTCCTCGCGATTTACGCGGTCGAAGCCGACGACATGACGATCGAAGGGCTCAGCTGGTTCATCGACGATTCGGTGGCCAAGCAATTGCTCGGCATCGAGGGCATGGCCGAGGTCAACCGCTTCGGCGGTGTCGATCGCGAGATCGAAGTGATCCTCGACCTTGCGCGAATGCAGGCGCTGGGTGTCACCGCCAGTCAGATCAATGGGCTGCTCCGCCAGAGCAATGTCGATGCTGCTGGCGGGATGGCGGAGGTTGGCGGGACGCGCCAGTCGGTCCGTGTCCTTGGCAACAGCGACGATGCCTATGCGCTCAGCCAGCGCCAGATCCAGCTCGGCGGCGGGCGTACGGTCAAGCTCGCCGATGTCGCCACGGTCCGCGACGGCTATTCGGAACGCACTTCGATCAGCAAGGTGCGCGACAAGGAAGTCGTCAATTTCGCGATGAGCCGCGCCAAGGGTGCTTCCGACGTTACCGTCTTCGACGAGGCGCTGGAAAAGATCGCCGAGATCGAAGCGGCAAACCCCGGGGTGAAGTTCATCCCGCTGTTCAACACGGTCAAATACACCGAAGACCAGTACGAAAGCGCCATGGCCGCGATGATCGAAGGCGCGATCCTCGCGGTGGTCGTGGTGTTCTTCTTCCTGCGCGACTGGCGCGCAACCGCGATTTCCGCGGTCGCCATCCCGCTGTCGGCGATCCCGACCTTCTGGTTCATGGATCTGCTGGGCTTCAACTTGAACCAGCTTTCGCTGCTGGCGCTGGCGCTGGTTGCCGGGGTGCTGGTCGATGACGCAATCGTCGAGATCGAGAACATCGTCAGACACATGCGCATGGGCAAGACCGCCTATCAGGCGTCGATCGATGCAGCCGACGAGATCGGGCTGCCAGTGGTTGCAACCAGCTTCTGTATCGTCGCCGTGTTCTTCCCGGTCGGTGCCATGCCCGGAATTTCGGGGCAGTTCTTCAAGAACTTCGGTTTCACCGTGGTGGTCGCAGTGCTGATGTCGCTTGCGGTCGCGCGCATGATCACGCCGATGCTGGCGGCCTATTTCCTGAAAGCGAAGGGTCAGGCCGCGCATGGCGAAGGTCCGATGATGGACCGCTACATGAATGTGCTGCGCTGGTCGCTCGACCGCGGCAAGATGTACGCTGCGCGGGAGAATATCGAGGGGCCGCGCAGGCGTTGGCTCTATATCCTGTCGCTGCTGGTCGTCGTGCTCGCAGCGCTGGGCATTTCTGCAATGGCCACGTTCACGGCATCGGACCTTATCCAGAGTCTCGAGCTGACCGACCTCATAACCGGCGGCAATCCCGACGCGGGCGGCTTTGCAAACTTCATCGCCACGCTTGTCGGGGTCGTCCAGTTGGCCTTGGCGCTGGCGATCGGCCTGTTCGCAGCGCTCGCCTTCTTCCGCGTGACCGGTTTCATCCTCCGCCGTTTGGGCGGCCACCTGGCGCAGGCATGGCAGTATCTCTATGCGCGCTTCCTCGACCACCGTGTGTGGATGCTCGGCGTCGGCTATTTCGCACTGCTGCTGACGATCCTGCTGTTCGGTATCGTGCCGGCGCAGTTCCAGCCGAACATCGATGACGAGAACAGCCGTGTCGAAATCGAAATGGTCCCCGGCACGACGCTGGAGACCACCGAGCGGGTGACCGATCAGGTCGCCGATATTCTCTATGAGCAGCCCGAAGTCGAACTCGCTCTCGAACGGGTCCGCGAAGGGCAGGCGACGCTTTATGTGACGCTCAAGCCCGATCGCGAACGCACCTCGATCGAGTTCGAACGCGCCTTGGCGCCGACCTTCGCGCAGATTGCCGATGCGCGGGTACGGTTCGCCTCGCAATCGGGGGGCTTCGGTTCGGGCCGCGACATGACCGTGATGCTGGCCGGGTCGGATCCCGAACAGCTCAACCAGACCGCCGCTACGCTGGTCGAGCAGATGAAGGGGATCGACATGCTTGTCGCCCCGCGCATCAGCGCCGATATCAACCGGCCCGAGCTGATCATCGAACCGCGCGAAGACCTCGCCGCCGAGCTTGGTGTCACCACCGTCGCGATCAGCCAGACCATCCGTATCGCGACGATGGGCGAGATCGAGCAGAACGCGGCCAAGTTCTCGCTCTCGGATCGCCAGATCCCGATCCGGGTCAAACTGCCAGAGCGCTCGCGCGAAGACCTCGAGACGATCAAGAGTCTTCCGGTCCAGACCGCCAATGGCGGCTCGGTGCCGCTGTCGCGGGTTGCCGATGTCTCCTTCGGTTCGGGTCCGACGACTATCCAGCGCTACAATCAGAACCGCCGCGTACTCGTCGGCGCCGACCTTGCGCAGGGTGTGATCAAGGGCGAAGCGCAGGTCGAGATCGACGCGCTCCCGGTCCTGCAGGACCTGCCGCAAGGCGTAATCCGCGATGTAGTGGGTGAAGAGGAATGGCAGCAGGAACTGGTTACCAGCCTGATGATCGCCATCGTCTCGGGCGTGCTGCTGGTCTTCGCGGTGCTCGTGCTGCTCTACAAGCGGCTGATGAGTCCGCTGGTCAACATGACCAGTCTCGCGCTCGCACCGCTGGGCGGCATCCTGCTCGTCTGGCTGTTCGGCCAGCCGCAATCGATGCCCGTCTATATCGGCATCCTGCTGCTGTTGGGCATCGTCTCGAAGAACTCGATCCTGCTGATCGACTTCGCGATCGAGGAGATGGACAAGGGGACGCGCAAGCTTCACGCGATCATCGATGCGGGCCACAAGCGCGCGCAGCCGATTGTCATGACCACCGTCGCGATGACCGCGGGCATGGTCCCGACCGCGCTGTCGGGCGTACTTGGCTCGGGCGATGGTGCCTGGCGCGCGCCAATGGGCACGGTGGTGATCGGCGGCCTGCTGCTGTCGACCGTGCTGACGCTGCTGATCGTGCCCGCCGGCTTCAGCCTGGCCGATGGCTTCGAAAAGCGCGTGGGGCCGTGGATGCGCCGCCGCCTGCTGACCTATAATGAAGGCGACGACACGCGCGGTATCATCGGCGACGGTTCGCCCGAGCCGGGGGTCGAACCCGCGGAGTGAGCGACGCCGTGCCTGCGGGGCTGCGCAAGGCCGGTCCCCCGATACCGCCCGACCGCGCGCGCATGATGCGGCGGACGGCGACCGGGTTGATCGTGCTGATGGCGGCACTGTTCCTGTGGTCGGGGCGCTATCTCGAGTTTCATCCCGCCTGGGGCTATCTGCATGCCTTCGCCGAGGCGGCGATGGTCGGCGGGCTGGCCGATTGGTTCGCGGTCACCGCGCTGTTCCGCCATCCGCTCGGCCTGCCGATCCCGCACACGGCGATCATTCCCGAGAACAAGGACCGCATCGCCGACACGATGGCGGGCTTCCTGCGTGAGAATTTCCTCACCCCGGCAGTGGTCGGGCGGCGAATGGGCGCGATGAACCTCGCGCATGCGGTCGGCAGCTATCTAGCCGATCCCAAGGTGACCAAGGATTCGCGGATCCGCGCGGGCGCAGCCGAGCTGGCGATCGAAGTGCTCGAATCGCTCGATCCCGACCGGCTGGGCACGCAGGTGCGCAGCGGGATCAAGACCCAGCTGGGCAAGCTGGAAATCGCCCCGCTGCTCGGCGGCATGCTCGATGCGATGATTGCCGATAGCCGCCATAAGCCGCTGATCGACAAGATCATCCGCTGGGCGGGGCTGGTCCTCGAAGACAATGAAGCGATGGTGCGCGACATGGTCCACAAGCGCGCCAATGCGGTGCTGCGCTTTACGGGTCTCGACGAACGCCTCGCCAATTCGGTGCTCGACGGGCTGTACAAGCTGCTCGCCGAAGTGCTGGTCGACCCCGACCATCCGCTGCGGGCGAAGATCGAAGAGGGGCTGCAGGAGCTTGCCCTCGGCCTGCGCGAGGATCCCGAAATGCAGCAGCGGGTCGAGCGGATGAAGCGCGAGCTGCTCGACAATCCGGCGATTGGCGATTGGTGGCAGGGCGTCTGGGAACGGCTGCGCGCGAACCTCATCCAGTCGATCCGCAGCAACGACGGCGGCGGCACTGGTTATCTGGGTGAAACGCTTGCCGAACTCGGCTCCGCGCTACGCGACGACGCGCGGCTGCAACGCCAGGTCAACCGCTTCGCACGCCGCACGGCGGTGGGTGTTGCGACGCGCTATGGCGATCAGATCGTGCAGCTTGTTTCGGAAACCGTGCGCCGCTGGGATGCCCAGACGATTACCGACCGCGTCGAAAGCGCGGTGGGCCGCGACCTCCAGTTCATCCGCATCAACGGGACACTAGTGGGCGGATTGGTGGGGCTGACGATCCACGCGCTCGACATTTACGTGATCTAGCTGGCGGATATGCCGCGCGGCCAGCACGGCGACCGGAAAATGAAAAACCCTCCCGCCGAACGCTCGGCGAGAGGGTCAAACCTTGGGCTTAGCCAGGCAATCAGAGCTTTTCGGTCAGCTCCGGGACGATCTTGAACAGATCACCGACGAGGCCGATGTCCGCGACCTGGAAGATCGGGGCATCCTCGTCCTTGTTGATGGCGATGATGGTCTTGGAATCCTTCATGCCCGCAAGGTGCTGGATCGCACCCGAAATGCCGATGGCGATATAGACTTCCGGGGCGACGATCTTGCCGGTCTGGCCGACCTGGTAGTCGTTGGGGACATAGCCCGCATCGACCGCTGCGCGGCTCGCGCCGATCCCGGCGCCGAGCTTGTCGGCGAGCGGGGTGATGACCTGTTCGAAGGTTTCCGAATCCTTCAGCGCCCGGCCGCCCGAGACGATCACTTTGGCGCTGGTCAGTTCGGGGCGATCGCTTTCGGCGATTTCCTCGCTGACGAAGGTCGAAATGCCCGCATCGGTCGGGCCCGAGACGTCTTCGATCTCGGCAGAGCCGCCTTCGGCAGCGGCCTTCTCGAAGGCCGTACCGCGCACGGTGACGACCAGCTTGGCGTCGGACGATTCGACCGTCGCAATCGCGTTGCCGGCGTAGATCGGGCGGGTGAAGGTCTTGTCGCCTTCGACCGAGAGAATGTCCGAAATCTGCATCACGTCGAGCAGCGCGGCGACGCGCGGAGCGACATTCTTGCCGGTGGTGGTGGAAGGCGCAACAAAGGCGTCGTGATGGCCCATGAGATCGGCGACCAGCGGGGCCACGTTCTCGGCCAGCGCATGTTCGTAAGCCGCGTCGTCCGCCAGGTGGACTTTGCCCACGCCGGCGATCTTGGCAGCTTCTTCGGCCACCGCGCGGCAACCCGCACCGGCAACCAGCAGGTGGACTTCGCCGAGCTTGCCCGCGGCGGTTACCGCGGCCAGCGTGGCGTCTGCGACATGGGCGTTATCGTGTTCGACCCAGACGAGAGTTTTCATGTGTCTATTCCTTTCGTGTCCGGGCGGGCTCAGGCGATCCCGAGGGCCTTGATCTTGGCGACGAGTGCATCGACGTCCTCGACCTTTTCGCCCGCCTGGCGGACCGGCGGTTCGGAAACATTGGTCGTCGTCAGGCGCGGCGCGGTATCGACGCCGTAATCCGCCGGGCTCTTGGTATCGAGCGGCTTCTTCTTCGCCTTCATGATGTTGGGCAGCGAAGCATAGCGCGGCTCGTTGAGACGCAGGTCGGTGGTGACGATCGCGGGCATGGTCAGCTTGACCGTCTGCAGACCGCCATCGACTTCACGCTTTACCGTGACGCTGTCGCCCTCGACCTCGACCGTATTGGCGAAGGTGCCCTGCGGACGGCCCATCAGCGCGGCGAGCATCTGGCCGGTCTGGTTCGAATCGTCATCGATCGCCTGCTTGCCGAGCATCACGATGCCGGGTTCTTCTTCCTTGGCGATGGCCTGGAGGATCTTGGCGACGGCGAGCGGTTCGACCTGGTCGTCGGTTTCGACCAGGATCGCGCGGTCGGCGCCCATGGCGAGCGCGGTGCGCAGCGTTTCCTGCGCCTTGGCAGGACCGACGCTGACGACGACGATTTCTTCGGCCTTGCCCGCTTCCTTGATGCGGATGGCTTCCTCGACGGCGATTTCGTCGAAGGGGTTCATGCTCATCTTGACGTTGGCGAGGTCGACGCCCGAGCCGTCGGCCTTGACGCGCGGCTTGACGTTGTAATCGATCACCCGTTTCACGGGGACGAGGATTTTCATGCGATACCTTCCTCTCGATAGAATCTGTGGCGCCCGCCTATCTCGCGTTTACGTAAACGTCAAGTAAGCTGGACGCGGTGAATGCGACGCTTACCGTAATCCCTCGCCCTATGCGCGGGGTGGGTCAAGCGGCGCCGACCTTCATCTTTACTATGGGTGGCGGCGGGATTAGTTTCGCCGCTCTCGACGGGAGGAAGGCAATGCACGTCTGGACGATTTTCGCGGCCGTGGCGGGGCTGGCCGCAGCACCCCTCGCCGCCGAGGAAACCCGGCTGGCCCCGGCGGACCATGTCCCCCCACCCGCAGCGATCGAACAGCTCGATTGGCTGATCGGTCACTGGTCGGGCGAGGGTATCGCCGGCGCCGCCGCGCATGAAAGCTGGCTACCGCCGAGCGGCGGAACCATGGTCGGGACCTTCGTCCAGGAAACCGGCGAGGGCGAGATCATGTTCACCGAGCACATGTATCTGGCCGAGGAGGATGGCTCGCTGGTCGTCAGGCTCAAGCATTTCAATCCCGACCTCACCGGATGGGAGGAAAAGGACGATATGCTGCGCTTCCGCCTGGTGGCCGTGGAGGATTGCGCCGCCTTTTTCAGCGCGCTGACCTATCGCTGCGATGGCGACGACGGGTTGGTGGTCGCCGTCCGCATGAAGAGCGAGGACGACGCGGTCGAAGAGCTGGTGTTCCGCTTCCGGCGCAACCGCTGACGCCGGAAATGCGAAGGGCGGACCCTGCCGGGCCCGCCCTTCTAAACCTTACGCGGCAGCGGCCGAAGCGATCAGGCCGCCTTCTTGACCTCGGCCACGATCTTCTTTGCGGCATCGCCCAGATCGTCGGCGCTGACGATCGGCAGGCCCGAATTCTCGAGGATGGACTTGCCTTCCGCGACATTGGTGCCTTCGAGACGCACGACCAGCGGAACCGAGAGGTTCACGTCCTTCGCCGCCTGCACGATGCCATTGGCGATGACGTCGCACTTCATGATGCCGCCGAAGATGTTGACGAGGATACCCTCGACCGCCGGGTCCTTGAGGATGATCTTGAACGCTGCGGTGACCTTCTCGGTGGTGGCGCCGCCGCCCACGTCGAGGAAGTTGGCGGGGAAGGCGCCGTTGAGCTTGATGATGTCCATCGTCGCCATGGCAAGACCCGCGCCATTAACCATGCAGCCAATGTTGCCGTCGAGCTTGATGTAGGCGAGATCGTATTCGCTCGCTTCGACTTCGGCCGGGTCTTCCTCGGTCTCGTCGCGCAGCGCTTCGACGTCCTTGTGCCGGAACAGCGCATTGCCGTCGAAGCTCATCTTGGTGTCGAGCACGAGGAGATTGCCGTCCTTGGTCTCGACCAGCGGATTGATCTCGAGCATTTCGCAATCGAGATCCATGAAGGCAGTGTAAAGCTGCTTGGACAGCTTCTGCGCCTGCTTGTTCAGATCGCCCGTCAGCTTGAGCGCGAAGGCCACTGCGCGGCCGTGATGCGGCATGAAGCCCTGTGCCGGGTCGATGGTGATGGTGGTGATCTTCTCGGGCGTCGAATGCGCGACTTCCTCGATGTCCATCCCGCCTTCGGTCGACACGATCATGGCAACGCGGCCAGTGGCGCGATCGACCAGCATCGACAGATAGTACTCTTCGGCAATGTCGACGCCGTCGGTGACATAGAGGCGGTTGACCTGCTTGCCCGCATCACCGGTCTGCACGGTCACCAGCGTATTGCCGAGCATGTCCCTGGCGTTGGCTTCGACATCCTCGATGCTGGTCGACAGGCGGACACCGCCCTTGGCATCGGGGCCGAGTTCCTTGAACTTGCCCTTGCCGCGACCACCGGCATGGATCTGCGCCTTCACGACATAAAGCGGTCCGGGCAGCTGCTTGGCACCAGCAACCGCTTCCTCGACGGTCAGCGCGGCATGGCCGGCGGGGATGCCGATCCCGTATTTAGCGAGCAGTTCCTTGGCCTGGTATTCGTGAATGTTCATGGAGTGCGTCGTCCTTCGCGTGATGCGCGTGGGGTAATGGGAGTCGCAGCGGCCATAAGCATGTCTGGGCGCGCTTGAAAAGGCCCGCATTCGGGTGCAGGGCCGCGTCACACGCACATGATCGACAGCCAACGCCTCGAATCCATCGTCTCCGAAGCCGGGAGGATCGCCTACGACCTGTGGCCGGGTGCGGGTAACGCACTCGACGCATGGGAGAAAAAGCCCGGCGATCCGGTGTGCGAGGCCGATCTTGCGGTCGATGCCTTTCTCAAACGCGAACTTGGCGCGCTGTTGCCGTCGGCGGGCTGGCTGTCGGAGGAAACGGCCGACGATCCTGCGCGTCTCGAGCACGATCTGATCTGGCTGGTCGATCCGGTCGACGGGACGCGCGACTTCATCCGCGGACGCCCCGGCTGGGCGGTATCGGTCGCACTTATCAGCGGCGGGCGCCCGCTGATCGGGACGCTCTGCGCCCCTGCACGCGGCGAAACCTGGCAGGCAGTCGCGGGGCAGGGCGCGTTCCGCAACGGGCAGCCGCTCTCGGCTTCGATGCGGCGCGAATTCGCGGGGTCGCGGGTTCCGGCGCATGCCTTGCCCAAGACCGACACCGATCTGGTCACCGTCGACCAGCCCAATTCGATCGCGCTGCGCATTGCCATGGTCGCTGCCGACGAGGCCGATCTGGTGGCGACGGTGCGCTGGGGATTCGAATGGGATATCGCCGCAGCGGGCATGATCGCGCGCGAAGCGGGCGCGGCGGTGAGCGATGCCTATGGCAACAAGCTCGATTACAACAAACGCGACCCGCGCGCCTTCGGCGTGCTGGTCAGCGCGCCCGACATCCACACCGCAGCGGTCGCGCGGCTGGCACAGCGACTCGATACGCAGACATGAAAAAGGGGCCGGTCAGAAACCGGCCCCCAGTTCGTGCGATCTTCCAAAGGGCCCGGGGGCCTTACATCCCCTGGGACTGGGCGGCTTCGACGTCCTGCTGGTCGAAGGGGATGATCTTGATTTCAACGCGGCGGTTGAGCGGCTGGTTGACGTTGTCGGCGGTTGCCACCTTCAGCCGGGTTTCGCCAAAGCCCATCCAGCGCAGGCGCGAGGAGCTGACCCCGCGCGAGGTGAGGTAATTGGCGACGGCCTGCGCGCGCTGTTCGGACAGGCGCTGGTTCGATTCGGCCGAACCGACGGTATCGGTGTGACCGTAAACGTCGACCAGGCTGTTGGGATATTGCGTCAGACTGCTGGCCACGCGGTCGAGCAGATCGCGGAAGCCCGGCGAGATGGTGTAGCTGCCGGTGGCGAAGGTCACGCCGTCGGGCAGGTTGACGAGGATCGCTTCGCCGCCATCGGTTTCGCTGACGTCGACGCCCGAACCGGCCGTCTGCTCTTCGAGTTCCTTGATCTGCTGGTCCATCTTGTAGCCGACCACGCCGCCGGCGACACCGCCCGCTGCTGCGCCGACAATGCGTCCGGTCTTGCCGCCGATGACGCCGCCGAGCAATCCGCCGACGACAGCACCGCCGGCCGTGCCGAGCACGGTGCGCGAGATTTTCTGCTCGCCGGTATTGGGATCGGTGACACAGGCCGACACGGTCATCAGGGACACGGCGGCCAGGCTGGCGGTAAGAATGCGCGATTTGTTCATGTAATTCTCCTCCTCTGAGGTGGCAGGTGGCCCTGTCCGGGATCGCTGCCGGGCGAGTGATACCGGACGCGCCCAACCCGCGTCACTGTTCATCCAACCTTCCAGCGACCCGCCAGTTCCATCCGCGGGGCAGATAAGTCATCCGAGGCTGGCAGCGCGGGGCTTTTGTGCTAGCGACGCGCGGGTGACACCTTTTCCCTGGACCGACCTGCTGATCATCGCGGGGCTGATCGTGCTCAATGGCGTTTTCGCCATGAGCGAACTCGCCATCGTCTCGGCGCGCACCGCGCGCCTGCGGTCCGCCGCGCATCAGGGCACACGCGGGGCGCAGATCGCGCTGACGCTGGCGGCGGAGCCGGGCAAGTTCCTCTCGACCGTACAGATCGGGATTACGCTTATCGGGATCATTGCCGGTGCCTATTCGGGGGCCAGCCTCGGGGGACCGGTGGGCGAGCGGCTGGTGCTGCTCGGCGTGCCCGCCAGTTGGGCGCCCCAGGCGGGGTTCGCGACCGTCATCGCCCTCACCACCTATCTCAGTCTGGTAGTCGGCGAGCTGGTGCCCAAGCAGGTCGCGCTGCGCGCAGCTGTGCCCATCGCAATCTATATGGCGCGGCCGATGGCGGTGCTGGCCAAGGTCGCTGCGCCGCTTGTGTGGCTGCTCGATGCATCGTCGGGCCTGCTTATCCGCCTGCTTGGCGTGCGGCCCGCGGGCCAGAGCGCGGTTACCGCCGAAGAACTGCACATGCTGTTTGCCGAGGCCACGCGCAGCGGGGTGATCGAGCATGAACAGCACCAGATGCTGCAGGGCGTAGTCCGGCTGGCCCAGCGCCCGGTA
Source organism: Qipengyuania citrea (assembly GCF_024171405.1). Lineage (GTDB taxonomy): Bacteria > Pseudomonadota > Alphaproteobacteria > Sphingomonadales > Sphingomonadaceae > Qipengyuania > Qipengyuania profunda. The sequence goes on along the minus strand of NZ_JALJZT010000002.1, from coordinate 1,897,731 downwards.
CGTGAACTGATGACGCCGCGCACCGAGGTCGACTGGATCGATATCGCTGCGGACGAGGCGGCAGTGCGCGCGGTGCTCGAGGCCAGCCCGCACTCGCTGCTGCCCGTGGCCGAAGGGTCGCCCGACCGGGTGCTGGGCGTGGTCAAGGTGCGCGATATCCTGTCGCGGCTCATCGCCAACCAGCCAGTCAAAATTGCCGATCTGATGATCAAGGCCGAGGTCGTGCCCGACCAGCTCGATGCGGTCGATGCCTTGCGCGTGTTGCAGCAGGCCGAAGTCGCGCTGGCGATGGTGCATGACGAATACGGCCATCTCGACGGGATCATAACGCCGGTCGATCTGCTCACTGCGCTGGTGGGCGATTTCGCCAGCGACCAGGACCCTGGCGATTCGCCGGGCATTACCGAACGCTCCGATGGAAGCCTGCTGGTATCGGGCTCGCTCTCGGCCGATGTGCTCGCCGACCGGCTAGGCATCGAATATGGCGACGATCGCGAATTCGGCACTGCGGCAGGCTATGCGCTGCACGTGCTTAAGCGGTTGCCGGGCGAAGGCGACTATTTCACCGACCAGAGCTGGCGTTTCGAAGTGATCGACATGGATGGCCGGCGGATCGACAAATTGCTGGTGAGCAGCGAAGCGAGCGAAGTTTAGTTTTTGCTGTTCGCACCGACATCTCTCGGTGCGTCCCCGGGGCTGTTCCTCCGCTTCGCGACGGCCCCCTGCGGGCGGGCTTGCAGGTGGCCTTTGGCCAGCTGCGTCTTCGACTTCGCTTCCGCCCTTGCTTCGCCTTCGGCTTGGACAAAAGCACTACCATGCTGAAGCAGCTCAAGTCCCGTCCGCGACGAGCGGACGGCAAGGCCGACCGGCCGCCCGCAGCGACGCGACCTTCAGGTCGCATGAGCGAGGACAGCCTAAGGCCGCGGACGCGGCCGCCGGCGCTTGAGGCTAAACCAATATAATCAAACCTAACCCGGGATAACCGCCGCGGCGCTGGCGCCGTCGCCTTCGGGCGCGGCGATGATGTCGCGGGTCACGCTGCCCTTGGCGACCGTTGCCGTGCCGGGATCGCCCACCGCACTGCGGATGCCCGGAGCCGCCGCTCCGGCGCGTTCGAGCATGCTGGTTTCGACGCTGCTGCGTGCCTGCGGGCCACCGAACAGCGCTTCGAGCGTCTGCGATGCGGCGCTGCCTTCGGACGGGCGCGGGGCGCCGGGCTGCGGCGGCACAAGGTTGAAATCGGGCGGCACCACCAGCGGTGCCTGGCGCTGCACGGCAAACTCGTCGGGCCGGTCGCGGTTGAGCAGGCCGCCACCACCGCACGCTGCGGTCATGGCACCGAGGCCGGCGATCAGGGCGATACGGGCGAATTTACTCATCACTTGCTCTCCGCGGCGTCGGCCGCCTTGGTGTTCATGAGGCCATCGACCTCTTGGTCGTCCTTGTCGCGCATGAGGAAGGCGCGTGCAAGGACGATGACCACGCCGATGGTGATAGCCGCATCGGCGACATTGAAAATCAGGAAGGGGCGGAAATCGCCGAAATGCAGATCGGCGAAATCGACGACATAGCCCAGTTCGTAGCGGTCCTTGATGTTGCCCAGCGCGCCGCCGAGGATCAGTGACAGCGCGAAGATATCGCCGAGCAGTTTCTCGCGCAGCATCCACACGGTCACCACCAGCGCGATCACTGCGGTCACCAGCACCAGCCCCCAGCGCATTTCGGGCGAGGTCGCCTCGAACATGCCGAGCGAGACACCGAAATTGCGCGTGAAGCGCAGGTCGAAAATGGGCAGCAGTTCCATCGCCTCGCCGACCCGGTCGATGCCGAGCGTTTTGGTGACGAAATTCTTGCTCCACTGGTCGGAAGCGAAGATCAGCAGCGCGATCACACAGCCGATCAGGCGGTTCTTCAGCACCGGGGTCATTGCACGGCATCCAGCTCGGCGACCGCGCTTTCGCAGCGGTCGCACAAATCGCCGTCTTCCCCGACGCTGGGCAGCAGGCGCCAGCAGCGCCCGCACTTGTTTTCATCTGTCCGCGTGACCGTCACGCCGTCGCTATCGCCGCGCGTGACTGACGCGGTGATGAACAATTCGGCGAGGTCGGCATCGCTGAAGCCTTCGGGCACCGCCGCGGCGGGAACCACCACATCGGCTTCGAGGCCCGAGCGGATGACCTTGTCGCGCCGCAGCGGCTCGATCGCCTCCATCACGTTCTCGCGCAGTTCGCGCAGCTTCTCCCAGCGTGCGCCTTCGGCGGTCACACCCGGCACCTGCGGCCATTCGAGGAGGTGGACGCTGCCGCCGTCGGGGTAGCGGGTCGACCAGACCTCCTCGGAAGTGAACACCAGCACCGGCGCGGCATAGCGGACCAGCGCGTGGAACAGCAGGTCGAGCACAGTGCGATAGGCGTTGCGCTTCACGCTGCCCGGCCCGTCGCAATAGAGCACGTCCTTGCGGATATCGAAGTAGAAGGCCGACAGGTCCTCGTTGCAGAAATCAACCAGCAGGCGGGTGTAGGCGTTGAAGTCGTAATTCTCCGCCGCGTGGCGCAGCTTGCCATCAAGATCGGCCAGCAGCGCGAGGATATAGACCTCGAGTTCGGGCACTTCGCCGACATCGCCCATATCGCCGACGAACCCGTCGAGCGCGCCGAGCAGATAGCGGAAGGTGTTGCGCAGTTTGCGGTACTGGTCGCCCGCGCCCTTGAGGATTTCGTCACCGATGCGGTGGTCCTCGGTCGAATCGACGCTGAGCGCCCACAGCCGGATGATGTCCGCGCCGTATTGTTCCATGACCTTGAGCGGATCGATCGTATTGCCGAGGCTCTTGGACATCTTGCGCCCGTCGCTGGCCATGGTGAAGCCATGTGTCAGCACCTGGTCATAGGGCGCGCGGCCGCGCGTGGCGCAGCTTTCGAGCAGCGAGGACTGGAACCACCCGCGATGCTGGTCGCTGCCCTCCAGATAAAGGTCGGCGGGCCATTTGAGCGCCGGCCAGCGCCCGCTTTCGAGCGTGAAGGCATGCGTACAGCCCGAATCGAACCAGACATCGAGAATGTCGGCGACCATTTCGTAATCGTCGGGATTGTAGGCCTCGCCGAGGAATTCGGCCTTGCGGCTTTCGTCCCAGGCATCGACGCCGTCTTCGCGCACTGCGGCGATGACGCGCGCGTTCACTTCGGAGTCCTGCAGATATTCGCCCGTGCCGTTCTTTACGAACAGCGTGATCGGCACGCCCCAGGCGCGCTGGCGCGACAGCACCCAGTCGGGACGGCCTTCGACCATCGAACCGATCCGGCGGCGGCCCTTTTCGGGGATAAAGCGGACGCGTTCGATTTCGGACATGGCACGTTCGCGCAGCGTGCCGCCGCCCAGTTCCTTGTCCATCGGCACGAACCATTGCGGGGTGCAGCGATAGATGACCTTGGCTTTCGAACGCCACGAATGCGGGTAGGAATGCTGGTAGTCGTCGCTGGCGGACAGCAGCGCGCCCGCTTCGCGCAAATCGCTGCAGATCGGACCTTCGGGCGAATTGAACGGCTTGTTGATGACGCTGCGGCGGCGTTCCTTGCCGTTCTCGTCCAGATCGCCGGCGCCGAGCCATTCCCAATCGTCGCGATAGCGCCCGTCGGCCATGACCGCGAAGACCGGCTCGAGCCCGTTGGCGCGGCACAGCAGGAAATCGTCTTCGCCATGGTCGGGCGACATGTGGACGAGGCCCGTACCGCTGTCGGTGGTGACGAAATCGCCCGGCAGAAATGGGCGCGGCTTGGCGTAGAACCCGCCGAGGTGGTGCATCGGGTGGCGAGCCTTCGTCCCGGCGAGGTCGGAGCTTTGGACGAGCGTTACTCGCTCATCCCATTGGTCGGCCTCAGGCCACGGCTCTATGGGTTGACCACTCGGAACCGTTGTAACGCGCTTGATGAATTCGGCCGCAAGATCGCGAGCCAAAAGGTATTTGGCGTTCGGCCAAGTGATAAGCGCATATTCAATCTCCGGCCCATAGGCCAAAGCCTGGTTCACCGGGATCGTCCACGGCGTGGTGGTCCAGATCACCGCATGTGCGCCGACCAGATCTTCGTTCGGGCTTTCGGTGATCTTGAACGCCACGTCGATCTGGGTCGAGGTGATGTCCTCGTACTCGACCTCGGCCTCGGCCAGCGCGGTTTCCTCGACCGGGCTCCACATCACCGGCTTCGAGCCGCGATAGAGATTGCCCGCCTCGGCGAATTTCATCAGTTCGGCGACAATGGTCGCCTCGCTGTCGAACTGCATGGTCAGATAGGGATTGTCCCAGTCGCCCATGATACCGAGCCGCTTCAATTGCTCGCGCTGCACATCGACCCATTTCTGGGCATAGGCACGACATTCGGCGCGGAACTCGGCTGGCGGGACCGCCTTCTTGTCGAGCTTCTTCTTGCGGTACTGTTCCTCGACCTTCCATTCGATCGGCAGACCGTGGCAATCCCAGCCGGGCACGTAGGGCGCGTCCTTGCCCAGCAGGTTCTGCGTGCGGCAGACCATGTCCTTGAGCGTGTGGTTGAGCGCGTGGCCGATATGCATGTCGCCATTGGCGTAAGGCGGGCCGTCGTGCAGCACGAAGGTCTCGCGCCCGGCGCGCGCCTCGCGCAGCTGCTGGTAGAGTCCCTCTTCCTCCCAGCGCGCGGCAATCTTCGGCTCCTTTGCGGGGAGGCCGGCCTTCATGGGAAAATCGGTCTTGGGCAGGAAGACCGTGTCTCTGTAATCGCGCTTTTCGGACATAGAGGCGAGCCGTTAGGCCAAACCCGCTCCGCAATAAAGACTTTCGTCGCCCCTGCGCAGGCAGGGGCCCAGATAAGCTTGCGGAGTGTGTAAGGGTGACATCGGCTGGACTCCTGCCTGCGCAGGGGTGACGGTTCAGGAGAGGAGGCGCCTAGCCTCTTCGCAATCCTTCTCCATCTGCGCGATCAGCGCATCAAGGCTGTCGAACTTGCCCTCGCCGCGCAGGAAATGGTGGAAGGCCACCTCGATCTCCTGCCCGTAGAGATCGCCGGAGAAGTCGAAGAAATAGGGCTCGAGCAATTCCTTGGGCGGATCGAATTGCGGGCGCACGCCGATATTGGCCGCGCCCTTCAGCTCCTGCCCGGTGGCGAGCACGCGGCCTGTCACCGCATAGATGCCGTACCGGGGGCGCAGATAGTGTTCGACCGGCAGGTTGGCGGTGGGATAGCCGATCTCGCGCCCGCGCTTGTCGCCATGCTGCACCACGCCGCGGATCGCGAAGGGGCGGGTCAGCAGCCGCGCGGCTTCCTGCGGGTCGCCATTGCGCAGGGCATCGCGTACGCGGCTTGAGGATACAGGCGCACCTTCATCCACCACCGGGGGCACTGCGCGCGCTTCGATCCCGCTGTCCTTGCCGAGGCTGACGAGCCTGTCGAAATTGCCGCCGCGCGCCTTGCCGAAAGTGAAATCCTCGCCGGTCACCACGCCCGCAACGCCGAGATGCTCGCCAAGCAGCTTATGGACGAAATCCTCCGCAGTCGTGCCCGCCAGTTCGCCGTCGAAATGGAACACCAGCATCGCGGTGGCGCCGGCGGCGAGATAAAGTTCCTGCCGCTGTTCGAGCGTGGTCAGGCGGAAGGGTTCGGCATCGGGCTTGAAATGGCGCACCGGATGCGGGTCGAAGGTGGCGATGATCGAGGGGCGGCCTTCTTCGCGCGCCCAGCGAATCGCCTCGCCCGCCACCGCCTGGTGGCCGAGGTGGAAACCGTCGAAATTGCCCAGCGCGACGATCGCGCCGCGCAGGCTTTCGGGCAGCTGTTCCCGATGGTCGAGAAACCTCATCCCGCACTCTCCAGTGGGACCAGCCCGGCGCGGATGACCCGCAGTGCATTGCCGCCCATTGCGGCGCGGATTTCGTCTTCGCTAAAACCTTCGTCAAGCAGCGCCTGCGTCACCTGAAGCAAGTGCGCGGTGTCGAAACGCACTGTCGTGGCCCCGTCGTAATCGCTTCCCAGCGCGACATGCTCGATCCCGACGAGGTCACGGACATGTTTCATCGCTTGCGCCGCCGAGCGCGGGCTGGTGTCGCAGACCGCCCCGTCCCAATAGCCGATCCCCACCACGCCGCCGGTCTTCGCGACGCCGCGGAGCTCCGCATCGGTCAAATTGCGGTTGACCCGGCAGGTTGCCTGCACCCCGCCATGGCTCGACACGACCGGGCGCTTTGCCATCGCCAGGACCTCGGCAACGCATTCGTGGCTGCAATGCGCGATGTCGACGATCATCCCCATGCGCTCCATCCGGTCGATCACCTCGCGGCCCATCGGCGTGAGGCCGCCCTTGTCGAGCCCGTGCATCGATCCGGCGAGTTCGTTGTCGAAGAAATGGGTGAGCCCCGCCATGCGCATCCCCGCGGCGTAGAGCGTATCGAGATTGTCGGGATCGCCCTCGAGGCTTTGCAGCCCTTCGGCGCTGAACAGCGCGCCGACCGGCCTGGGTCCTCCCTTGCCTTCGCGGGCGACCGTCAACCGCCGGACATCGCCGGGCGTCCATATCTGGTAGAGTTCGTCGCGGCCGGTCTCGATCGCCGTCTCCAGCTTCTGCGCATGCCAAAGCGAGCGTTCGAGCAGGCTTCCCCATGTGCGCACCGGCTGGAGCTGCGCGATGGCGAGCAGGGTGATGTTGTCGCTATCGGCACTATTGGCGTCGTAATTCTGGTCCTTGGGGGTCTTGGTCACGCTCGAGAAGACCTGCAGCGCGACATTGCCTTCGCGTAAACGAGGCACGTCGACATGCCCGCGGCCCGCGCGTTCGAGCAGGTCGCGCTTCCACAGGAGCGTATCCGAATGCAGATCGACGATATCGAGCGTCGCGTGGAGAGCCTTGGCCTCCTCCGACACTTCGATCAGCGGCTCGCCGTCGACCTGGTTCATCCCCCGCTCGACCACGCCGGGGGCGAAGGTGAAGAAGGCTGCCAGTGCGAGGGCAACCACGCCGGCCAGGCCGAGGAACAGCTTGCGCTTCATGCCGCGCGTTCCAGCGTAACGAAGCTGTAGGCGGGATGTTCGTCCGTGCCCGCGAAGTCCTCGCGGCCAACCACTTCCCATCCCGGGCCGGGCTCAGGCATGAAAGTGTCACCTGCGAAATCGGCGTGGATTTCGGTCAATTCGATCCGGTCGGCATGCGCGGCGAACACATCGAAGATCGCTGCCCCGCCGATCACCGCGACGTCGTCGCTGTCCGCCAGCGCCAGCGCCTCCTCGACCGAACGCACGACCTCGGCGCCGGTCGAATCCCAGCGCTCGCGCCGGGTCAGCACGATATGGCGGCGGCCCGGCAGCAGGCCGGGCAGGCTTTCGAAGGTCTTGCGGCCCATGATCATCGGCTTGCCCATGGTCAGCGCCTTGAAGCGCTTGAGGTCGGCGGGCAGGTGCCACGGCAGCGCGCCGTCGCGGCCGATGCAGCCATTGGCGGCGCGGGCATAGATCAGGAACAGGCTCACCGTTCGAGCCGGGTCACATGGCCCATCTTGCGCCCGGCGCGCACCTGGGCCTTGCCATAATCGTGCAGGTGCGTGTCGGGGGTGTCCAGGTGGCCGTGTGCCCCCTTTATGTCCTTGCCCACGACATTGGTCATGGTGACCGATTTCGCGGCCGTCGCAGTGTCGCCCAGCGGGAGGCCCGCGACCACGCGGACATGGTTCTCGAACTGGCTGGTGACCGCGCCCTCGATCGTCCAGTGCCCCGAATTGTGGACCCGCGGGGCCATTTCGTTGAACACCGGTCCATCGCGCGTGGCGAAGAATTCGAGCGTCAGCACGCCGACATAGTCAAGCGCATCGGCGACCTGCCGGGCGAGGTCGCGCGCCGCTTCGACCTGCGCCTCGATCGGTTCGCCCGCGGGCAGCGTCGAGGTGGCGAGCACCCCGTTTTCGTGGCTGTTGCGCGGCGAATCCCAGAAGCGGATCGCGCCATCCTGCGCGCGCACGAGGATCACCGAGAACTCGGCTTCGAACTCGACGAAGGCTTCGTACACCAGCGGCGTCTCGGGCAGGCTCAGCCCGGCGACATCGCGGTCCGAACCGATCCGCCACTGGCCCTTGCCGTCATAGCCGTCACGCCGCGTCTTGAGGATGCCGGGCACGCCCAGCCGGTCGACCGCGGCTTCGAGGTCGGCGCGCGAATCGACCCGCGCATACGCCGCGGGCCGTCCGCCGAGGTCCTCGACGAAGCGCTTTTCCGCGAGCCGGTCCTGCGCGGTCTCGAGCGCGCGGGGATGGGGGAAGATGCGGCCGGCGGGCATGGCCTGTGCGGTCGCCACGGGGACGTTCTCGAATTCCCAGGTCACCACATCGCATTGTGCGGCAAAGGCGGCGAGCGCCGCGGTGTCGTCCCACTTGTTGTGAAACACATCGTCGCACACCTGGCTGACCACATTGTCGCCTTCGGGAGCGTAAGCAATGCAGCGATAGCCTAGCTGCGCCGCGCTCATGGCCATCATCCGGCCAAGCTGGCCGCCCCCGAGGATCCCGATCGTACCGCCGCGCCCCAGCATCAATCGACGGGACGTTCGGTCACGGCGGCGCTGCGTGCAGCGCGCCAGTCCTGCAGCCGCTGCGCCAGCGCGGTATCGTGCGTGGCAAGGATCGCCGCGGCGAGCAGGCCGGCATTGGTCGCCCCCGCCTTACCGATGGCGAGCGTGCCGACCGGAACCCCGGCGGGCATCTGGACGATCGACAGCAGGCTGTCCTCGCCCGACAGCGCCTTAGACTTCACCGGTACGCCGAGCACGGGCACATGCGTGAGTGCCGCGATCATGCCGGGAAGGTGCGCCGCACCGCCGGCCCCCGCGATAATCACTTCGAAGCCTGCCGCAGCCGCGCCCTTGGCGAAATCATACATCCGGTCGGGCGTGCGATGCGCGGAGACGATACGCACATCGGCGGCGACCCCCAGCTCGTCGAGCACTTCGGCGGCGCAGGTCATGGTCTCCCAATCCGACTGGCTGCCCATCACGACCGCGACCTTGGCGTTTCCCGCAGCCGTCATCTCAGCTATCCTTCAGATAATAGCGTTCGCCCGTCACCTGCGTGCCGTCGAATTCGTAGATGATCGGCTGGCCGGTAGGAATCTCGAGCCCGGTAATCTCGTCATCCGAGATGTTCGACAGGTGCTTGACCAGCGCGCGCAGCGAATTGCCATGTGCGGAAATGATCACCGTCTCGCCCTTGCCGAGCTGCGGCAGGATCGCTTCTTCCCAATAGGGCAGGACGCGTTCGATGGTGAGCTTGAGGCTCTCGGTGCGCGGCACGTCGATCCCGGCGTAGCGCGGGTCGTCCGCCAGGTCGAAGGTGCTCCCCGGCTCGAGCTCGGGCGGCGGCACGTCGAAGCTGCGGCGCCAGATATGCACCTGCTCGTCGCCATGACGCTCGCGGGTTTCCTGCTTGTTGAGGCCGGTCAGCCCGCCATAATGGCGCTCGTTAAGATGCCAGTCGCGCGTCACCGGGATCCACAGTCGGTCGCAGGCTTCGAGCGCGATATTGAGCGTCTTGATCGCGCGCTTCTGGACGCTGGTGAAGGCAAGTGTGGGCAGGACGCCTCTAGCCTTCATCAGTTCACCCGCTTCGCGCGCCTCGACCTCGCCCTTTTCGGTCAGATCGACATCCCACCAGCCGGTGAAACGGTTGGCGAGGTTCCACTCGCTTTGCCCGTGACGGACGAGGATCAGCTTGGACACTGGGAGGCTCCCGTAATTCCCCTAGGAGCAAGGCGCGTTAGCTGCCCGCATCGTCCTTGGAAAGGGGGTGCGCGTCCGATTCGCGCATTTCGCGGCCCTGCGCTTTGCGGCGGCGCAGGTTCTCGCGAAGTTTCGCGGCAAGGCGCTCCTCGCGGGTCATTTCGTCTTTTTCAGCGGCCATGGCGCAACTCTTCGGCAAAACGCGCGCGATAAGCAACCTAAGGTTGACTTCTCCCGCGTCTCTGCCAATAGCGCGCGCCTCCACTCCGCGACGCCGTTCGCGGGCACCATGTGCTGCTGTAGCTCAGTGGTAGAGCGCACCCTTGGTAAGGGTGAGGCCGGGAGTTCAATCCTCCCCAGCAGCACCATTTTTCACAGAGAAATGGTTTCCCGGTTGCGGGCTGTTCGCCCCGCTTGGAAAGCGGAGCGCGCTAGGTCGTGCGTTCGGACTTGTCCTGCGCATTGGTCCCCTTGATCATCTCGCGCATCGCGCTCCATTGCTCGTCGCCCATGTCCTTGAGCGCGCCGTAGAAACTGCCGCCGTGCGCCTTGTAGCCGGCACCGTCGATGGCAATCGTCTCGCCATTGATCCATTCCGCACCGGGCCCCATCAGGAACACCGCGAGATTGGCCAGTTCGTGCATTTCGCCATGGCGGCCCATCGGGTTCATATCGTCCTGCGAATTACCGCCGCGACCACCGGGCGACAGCCGCGCGCTCATCCCATCGGTGGGGAACAGCCCCGGCGCGATGGCATTGAAGCGCAGGCCATGGCGGCCCCATTCGACCGCGAGGCTCTGCGTCATCACATTGAGCCCCGCCTTGCTCATCGCGCTCGGCACCACGAACGGGCCGCCATTCCATACCCAGGTGGTGAGGATGGAGAGGAAGTTCGCCCGGCGTCCCTCCTCGATCAGCCGCTTGCCGATATCGAGCGTGACATAGAAGCTGCCGCGAAAGACGATATCGCTGATCGCATTGAAACCGTTCACCGAGAGGTCTTCGGTCCGGCTGATGAAATTGCCCGCGGCATTGTTGACCACGCCGGTCAGCGGTCCGTGCTCCCAGATCGCATCGACCATGGCATGGATCGCGTCGGGATCGCGGATATCGCAGGCATGGCCGACCAGCGTGCCGCCGTGGCGCCCGGTCAGCTCCGCCGCGGTTTCATCGAGCTTGCCCTGGCGGCGTCCGCAGATGTGCACCTCGGCGCCCAGCTTGAGGAAGGCCTCGGCCATGACGCGGCCCAGCCCGGTCCCGCCCCCGGTGACGAGAATGCGCTCGCCCTCCATCAGCCCGTCGCGAAACATCAATTGCGAAATATCCATCACCCTCTCCCCTGTTGGCGTGAGGCATAGCGCAGGTCGGCGGCGAAACTAGATTGAATCGCGGCGCTGTATTGCCTAGCTATAACGGTATGGACCAATCCGACGACCTGACCCCGCTCGACCCGGCCTATAAATCGCTTCTGCGTGTCCAGCTGGCGATCGCGGCGCTGGTCTTGCTGGTTGCGGCGACGATTGCCGAGATCGCGATCCCGGGCTGGACCGGAGCCGTGTGGATCCCGGCGCTGGCAGTGGTCGCCTATGCGCTGATCCGTGTGCCGCTGCGGCGTTACAATGCGCGCGGTTATTCGCTGGCCGGGGAACGGTTGCGGGTGGTGCGCGGAGTGTTCTTTCGTGCCGATACGGTGGTCCCCTTTGGCCGGGTGCAGCATATCGATGTCGGTCAGGGACCGCTCGAGCGCGCCTTCGGTCTCGCCACGCTCACCGTGCATACCGCAGGCACGCATAACGCCTCGGTATCGCTGCCCGGGCTGAAGCATGCGGATGCCACCGCCATGCGTGAGGATATTCGTACCGCCATCAGGCGCGATACGCGGTGAGCGAGGAACCCGTCGCAGCCCCGCTCCGGACCGACCCGCGCACATTCGCAGTGCGTGCGGCCTCGCTGGTCGGGCAGCTGGTCTTCCCGATCATCGTCGGCGGGTTCGCGATTCTCGACAGGGGCGATTTCGACGATGTCATCGTCTACTTCCTCCCGCTGGTGATTGTTGCGATCGGACTCAACCTGCTGTTCGCCTATCTGCGCTGGAGCCGCCTGACCTATACTGTCGGAGCCGCGGATATCCGCGTCGATAGCGGCGTGCTCTCGCGTTCCGCGCGCTCGGTGCCCTATGAGCGGATCCAGGACGTGAGCCTCGAGCAGAAGCTCTTGCCGCGATTGTTCGGGCTGGTCGAGGTCAAGTTCGAAACCGGTGCGGGCGGCGGTGACGACCTCAAGCTGGCCTATGTGCCCGAGAGCGAGGGCGAGCGGCTGCGCGAGCTGGCGCGGAGCCGCCGCGAAGGAATTGGTGCCGCACCCGTCAATGGCGCGGCCACACTTCCGCCCGATGAGAGCGCCCGATTGCTCTTCGCCATGTCGCCCAGGCGTGTGGTCACCTTCGGTCTGTTCGAGTTTTCGCTCGCGGTCGTGGCGGTGGCCGCCGGCCTCGCGCAGCAGTTCGATTTCATCCTGCCGTTCGAAGTCTGGGACTGGCGCGCCTGGCGCGAACAACTGGCCGGACCGGGGCAATGGCTGGCGGGACTGGGTTTCCTCGCCCAATTTGTCGGGGCCATCATCGCGGTCGGGTCGCTGGCGCTGATCGGTGTTCTGACCGGTGTGATCCGGACCGTGCTGCGCGAATGGAATTTCCGGCTCGAACGTACCGACAAGGGCCTTCGGCGCCGGCGCGGGCTGCTTACGCGGACCGACCTCGTCATGCCCGTGCACCGGGTTCAGGCGCTACGGATCAAGACCGGTTTCCTGCGCCGCCTGTTCGGCTGGCACACGCTCAAGGTCGTCAGCCTCGCAAGCGACAGCGGCTCCGCCAATCACGAAGCGGTGCCCTTTGCGCAGATGGACGAGATTGCGCCGGTTGTCGCCGAAACCGGGTTCGCGCTGCCGGGCACCGATATCGCATGGACCCGCGCGGCACCGGCTTACCGGATCGACAACTTCCTCCTGGGTTTTGCAATCCTCCTCGTGATCGCGGGTGTCGCGGCGGCGCTGGGCCGCTGGGAACTGGCGCTGCTTCCGCCGATCATCGGGGGCGTCTGGATCGGGTTGCACGAATATCTGTCCTGGCGCTGGAGCCGCCACGCGCTCGACGCACGCCAGCTGTACTCGCGGCGCGGCTGGTTTGCGCCAAACCTCGCGATCGGCTCACGGCGCAAGCTGCAATCGGCCGATATCGTTCGCCACCCGCTAGCGCGCCTGCGCGGCTATGCGGATCTTCACTTCGGACTGGCGGGTGGTCGCTTGTGCATGCGCGGACTGGCGCTGGCAGATGCCCGGCGCATCCGCGATAGTGTGCTCGACAGCATGGCCGAGCAGGACTTCTCCGAAATCGTCGACGGGGCGCCGCGCGAAGCCTAGGCGCGCAGATCTGCCCATTCGGGATGGCGATCGAATTGCGCCGCGACATAGGAACAGGTCGGGATGATCTTGAAGCCTTCGCTACGCGCATCCTCGATCAGCGCCTCGACCAGACGAGCGGCAATGCCCTGGCCGCGCAGCGCGGCGGGGACCACCGTATGCTCGGCATCGCGCGCATCGTTGCGCAAGGTCCATGTCAGCCGGCCAGAAGCCGGATTGTCGCCGATACTAACCAAATATTCTCCGTGAGTTACCCGGTTACGACGTTCGATTACAATTTCGTCCGTTTTCATTGTCGAAAGTTTCCTTTCTGGGCAACCAACGCACACATGGCTATGGCGTTCCGATGCAGTTTCTCTCCGATAATGCCGCCTCGGTCCACCCTGCCGTATGGGATGCTCTCAAGGCCGCAGATACCCCCGATACGCCTTATGATGGCGATGCACTGAGCGCCGCTCTGGACGACAGTTTCGCGCAAGTATTCCAGCGGCCCTGCACCGTGCTGTGGGTCGCCACGGGCACCGCGGCAAACTGCCTCGCACTGGCAACGATGGTGCCGCCGCACGGCGGCCTCGTGTGCCACGAGGAAGCGCATATCGAGATGGACGAGGGCGGGGCCCCCGGTTTCTATCTCCACGGCGCCAAGCTCATGCTGGCTCAGGGCGAGGGTGCGAAACTCACGCCGCAAACCATCGCTGCGGTTCTCGATCCGATCCGCGACGATGTGCATCAGGTCCAGCCGCATGCGATCTCCATCACGCAGGCGAGCGAATATGGTCGCAGCTATCGCCCCGAGGAAATTGCCGCGATTGCCGAACTCGCGCGCGAGCGAGAGCTCGGTCTTCACATGGATGGCGCGCGTTTTGCCAATGCGGTGGCTTTCCTGGACTGTGCACCCTCCGCGGCGGCTGGCCCGGTCGATGCGCTAAGCTTCGGCTTCATCAAGAACGGCGGCATGAGCGCGGAAGCAATCGTGTTCTTTGATCTGGCGCTGGCCGATGTCGCGCGTTACCGCCGCAAACGTGCGGGCCATCTCCAGTCGAAGGGCCGCTTCCTTGCCACGCAGCTCCAGGCCATGCTCGAAGGCGATATCTGGCTCGCCAATGCGCGTCATGCCAATGCCGCCGCGGCGGAAATCGGCACGGCCTGCGCCGGCCGCCTGATGCACCCCGTCGAAGCCAATGAGCTGTTCGTGCGCTGCACCCCGGCGGAGCGCGCAGCGCTGCGTGACCAGGGTTTCGGGTTCTACGATTGGGGCGATGATGCGGCGCGCTTAGTCACCGCATGGAATACCCGCGAACAAGACGCGACAGCGCTGGCCAAGGCCGTGGCTAGTCTATGAGCGCGGCACCCGAGGCGGAAAGCCTCCTCACCCCGCGCAATTTCGCTGCATTCCTGCTGGTCAGCCTGATCTGGGGCGGGACCTGGCTGGTCATCCGCGACCAGATCGCCAGCGTCCCCGCCAGCTGGTCGATCTCCTACCGCTTCATGATTGCCGCTTCCGCCATGTTCGCGCTCGCCGCCATGCGCCGCGAACCGCTCCGGCTGGTGGCGGGAGGATTGCGCTGGGCGCTGCTGTTGGGTCTGTTCCAGTTCACGCTCAATTTCGGCTTCGTCTACAATGCCGAAAGCTACATCACCTCGGGCCTCGTGGCGGTCATGTTCGCGCTGCTGGTGGTGCCCAATGCCATCTTCGGGCGCATCTTCCTCGGCCAGCCGATCACCGGAGCCTTCGTGCTCGGCTCGGCGATCGCCGCGCTCGGCGTCTCGCTACTGTTCGCGCATGAGTGGCGGTCCTCCCCGGCAACGCTGAGCGATGTTTTGCTGGGCGCGGCGCTGACCGTGGGCGGTATCCTTTCGGCGAGCGCGGCGAACATCACCCAGGCGATGGAGGGGGCGAAGCGGCAACCCTTCCTCGCGCTGCTTGCCTGGTCGATGACGGCTGGCGCGGTCATCAACACCATCTATGCGCTGGTTGCAGATGGCCCGCCGCAATTCGATCCGCGCGCCTCCTATACGCTCGGGATCCTTTATCTTGGGCTTGCCGGATCGGTGGTCACCTTCCCGCTCTATTACGGGCTGGTGCGCAAGGTCGGGGCGGGGCGCGCGGCCTACAGCTCGGTTATCGTGCCGATCGTGGCGATGGTGCTGTCGACGCTGTTCGAGGGCTTCGAATGGGGCCTCTTGCCGGCCACCGGGGCGGTGATCACGCTGGTCGGGATGGTGGTCGCGATGCGCGGGCGCGCCAATGCCCCGCCGCGGCGCGCTACGCCCGAGCCCTGATCGCCGCCAGACCTTCGCGATAGGTGGCAAAGCGCGGCTGCCAGCCGAACACACGCTTCGCCTTGCCGTTCGCGACCCGGCGGTTTTCGGCATAGAAACCGCGGGCCATGGGCGACAATCCGGCTGCGTCGATCGATTGCAGCGGGGGCGCCTCGCGGCCCAGCAGGCGGCAGGCTTCCTCGATCACGGCATTCTGGCTGGTCGGCAAATCGTCGGAGAGATTGTAGGCCCCCGCCGGTGCATCGGTTGCCATTGCAGCGACCACGCCAGCAACGATATCCGCGACATGCACACGGCTGAACACCTGGCCCGGCACGTCGATGCGATGCGCCTTGCCCGCTTCCACACGGTCGAACGCGCTGCGACCCGGGCCGTAGATCCCGGGAAGCCGGAATACCCGCGCACCCGCTTCGAGCCAGCGCGCATCGCATTCGGCGCGGGCCTGCCGCCGCCCGCTACCGGTTGGCGATGCTTCATCGACCCAGGCACCCGCTGCGTCACCATAGACGCCCGTTGACGAGAGATAGCCGAGCCATTTTCCCGACAGCGCGCTGCCGTACCGTTCGAGCACCGGATCGCTGTCCTCCGCTGGCGGGACCGAACTCAGCACATGGGTTGCGCGCGCCAAGGCCCCGCGCACGGCCTCGTCATCGCCGAATGCGAGATTGCCCGCGCTGCCCGTGGCATCGACCTGCCAGCCGCGGCCGCGCAGGGCGTCGGCGATTCGCGTGGCGGTATAGCCGAGGCCGAAGATCAGCAGGCGGCTCATTTGGCGTCGAGATAGCCTTCTTCGGGGACGACCACCTGCGGGTTCTCGACGTTATCCGCCTTCCACCGCATCGCCATGCGCACGCGGGTCGCGCCGCTGGGATGGTCGAAGAACACGAATTCCTCGAGCGGGCCGGGTTCGATCTTGCGATATTCGGACAGGCGCATCGCGACCTTGGCAAAGCCGTCGGGTTCCCGCGCGGCATCGAGTCCGAACGCATCGGCCTTGCTTTCCGCCCAGCGGATCAGCGAATTGGTCGCCGGGGTCATCAGGAACATCCAGATGCCCAGGCAGATCGCCAGCACGGGGAGCGAAGCGGGGTCGCCCATGTCGCGCACCCCCCACCGCTCGCCATAGCGGCGGATCAGCGCGGGGGCGACGCGGCTGGTGACGAACAGCCCCAGCGCGAAGAGCGACAGCAGGATCCCCACGATCCACCACGTGTGGTGCAATTTATAGTGGCCCATCTCGTGCCCCATCACCGCGAGGATTTCCTCTTCGCTGGTCCGCTCGAGCAAATTGTCGTTGAGCGAGATACGGATCGTCGGGCCGAGGCCCGAGACATTGGCCGAGATACGCTTGTGCTGCTTCGACTGGTCGAACACGTAGATGTGCTCGGCCGGAATTTCGTATTGCGCCGCCACCGCCTCGATCCGGTCGCGCAGCGGGCCGTCTTCGAGCTCGGTATACTCGTTGAACAGCGGCGCGATGAATACCGGACCCAGCACCATGGCGAAGAGCATGAACAGGCCGATCACGCCGGTGCTCCAGAGCCACCAGCTGTGCGGCGCGCGGCGGATCAGCGCATAGATCGCGACCACCGCCAGCGGCATGAGGACCAGCGCCATGGCGATACCGATCGCCTGCTCGCCCGCCCAGGCGCCGAATGTCTGGTCGAGCAAATCGTAGCGCTTTTCGCGGGTGTAGCCGGTGTAGATCGTCCACGGGAGCGTCACCAGCGTCCCGATCAGCGTGTAGAAAAAGGCGGTGATCGCGGTGACGATCCAGGCCCGTTTGCTCACCCGCTCGCCGAAGGCGCGCAGGGCATGCGCGATGCGGAAGCGCAGGAA
Source organism: Qipengyuania citrea (assembly GCF_024171405.1). Lineage (GTDB taxonomy): Bacteria > Pseudomonadota > Alphaproteobacteria > Sphingomonadales > Sphingomonadaceae > Qipengyuania > Qipengyuania profunda. The sequence continues at coordinate 1,880,472 of NZ_JALJZT010000002.1, read as the reverse complement.
CAGCCAGTCGACCAGCACGCCGATCGCGGTGCCCCAAAGCGGCAACCAGTAGCCGCCTTCGAAATAGGCATCCGACTGCGCACGCGCAGGGCCCTGAAGCGTGTCGAGATAGGCGCGTGTCGCACTTGCGACATCGAAGCCGTCCGATGTGGCGGCAAGCAGGTCCAGCATGTCATTCCCTCCGTTGCGCTTCGCTGCGGCACGGGTGCAGTGCTGTCAATCACCCGACCCGCGCGAGCCGACCAGTGAACGCAAAGTCTCGACGGGCGTTGCAAGGAATGACACTACGTTTTCGACCCCGCATTCGACAGGAATTCCATGGATATTGCGCGCACTCCCGCCACGCCCGACGGCAATCCCGTAATGGCCGATGCCGCCATCGAACCCAAGGCACCACCGGTCATCCGGCGCGAGGATTACACGCCCTTCCCGTGGCTGATCCCGACGACCCGGATGGAATTCGAGCTGGGCCTGGAGAAGACGCGGATCACCACCACGCTGAATGTCGAGCGCAATCCCGACGCTGCCGCTTCGCCGACCATTCGCCTGAATGGCGACGGGCTCGCGCTGGTCTCGCTCGCATGCGACGGCGGGTCGTGCGACGGGCACATGATCGACGGCGACGATCTGGTCGTTACGCTGCCGGGCGATCGCCATGTGCTGACCATCGTTACCGAGCTCGCCCCCTCGGACAATTCGCAGCTGATGGGGCTCTATGCCTCGAACGGCATGCTCTGCACGCAATGCGAAGCCGAAGGGTTTCGCCGGATCACCTTCTTCCCCGACCGGCCCGATGTGCTGAGCACCTATACCGTGCGGATGAGCGGGCCGCGGGCGCAGTTCCCCGTACTGCTGTGCAATGGCAACCGCACGGGTGAGGGCACCGACGGCGACACACATTGGGCCGAATGGCACGATCCTTGGCCCAAGCCGTCCTACCTCTTCGCGCTGGTCGCAGGCGATCTGGTCGCGCGGACCGATCACTTCACGACCATGGGCGGGCGCGAGGTCGAGCTGAACGTCTATGTGCGCGAAGGCGATCTCGACCGCACCGAACACGCGATGGAGAGCCTCAAGCGCTCGATGCAGTGGGACGAGGAGGTGTTCGGGCGCGAATACGACCTCGACCTGTTCAACATCGTCGCGGTCAGCGACTTCAACATGGGCGCGATGGAGAACAAGGGCCTCAACGTCTTCAACACCAAATACGTCCTCGCCGACCCCGAGACCGCAACCGATGGCGATTACGACGGGGTCGAGGGGGTGATCGGCCACGAATATTTCCACAATTGGTCGGGCAACCGCGTGACCTGCCGCGACTGGTTCCAGCTGAGCCTGAAGGAAGGTTTCACCGTCCTGCGCGACCAGTTGTTCAGCGCCGATATGGGCAGCGAGCCGGTTAAACGGATCGAGGATGTCCGCGTGTTGCGCGGGGTCCAGTTTCCCGAGGATTCGGGCCCGCTCGCGCATCCGATCCGGCCCGATTCCTATCGCGAAATCAGCAATTTCTACACCTCGACAGTCTATAACAAGGGGGCCGAGGTGATCCGCATGATGCGCACCATGGCGGGCGCGGAGCGGTTCCGCCGCGGCACCGATCTCTATTTCGACCGCCACGACGGCGAGGCCGCGACCTGCGAGGATTTTGTCGCCGCGATCGAGGCGGGGACGGGTCTCGACCTGACGCAGTTCCGCCTGTGGTATGCGCAGGCCGGCACGCCCAAGGTAGCGGTCACACTTGCACATGAAGGCGACACTGCGCGGGTCAAGCTGACGCAGACGGTGCCCGCGACCCCCGGCCAGGGCGACAAGCAGCCGATGCCGATCCCGCTCAAGCTGGCGCTGTTCGATCGCGCCAGCGGGACGCATTCGGGCGAGCAATTGGTGGTGCTGGACAAGGACAGCGCCGAGTTCACCTTCGCGGGATTTGCCCAGCGACCGATCCTGTCGATCAACCGCACCTTCTCCGCCCCCGTCTCGATCGATCGGGACGTGTCGCGCGAAGACCTCGTCTTCCTCGCCGCGAAAGATGACGATCCCTTCGCCCGCTACGAAGCGATGCAGGAACTGATGACCGGCCATCTCGTCGCCGCCGTGTCGGGCGAGATGGATGATGGCGAACGCGAGGCGGCGCGGACCGATATCGCCCAGGCGATGCGCGCGGTGATCGAGGACGACCAGCTCGACGATCTCATGCGTGGCGAACTCATGGTGATGCCCGGCCAGACCTATATCGCCGAGCAGCTGCTGGTCGCCGATCCGGGCCGCATCCATGCCGAACGCGAGGCGCTGAAAGCCGATCTCGGGACGCGTCTCGCGGCGCAGTTCGATGCGCTTTACAAGCGCACCGCAAAGGTGCCGTTCTCGCTCGATGCGCAGGGCAAGGGCGCGCGCAAGGTCAAGACACTGGTGCTTGCCTATGCCGCCGCCAGCGATCCGGCCAAGGCTGCCGAACTCGCGGCGCATCAATATGACGGCGCCGACAACATGACCGACCGGCAGGGCGCGTTGATGGTGCTGGCGGGGCTCGACAGCGCGGCGCGTACGGGCAAGCTGCTCGACTTCTACAACCGCTATGCAGGCAATGCGCTGGTGATCGACAAATGGTTCGCGCTACAGGCCAGCTCGCTTCATCCGAGCGCCATCGAACATGTGAAGGCGCTGCGCGAACATCCCGATTTCACGCTCAAGAATCCCAATCGCGTACGCTCGCTCTATATGGCCTTCGCCGCCAATCCGCAGGCCTTCCATACTGCCGATGGCGAAGGGTACCGCATGCTTTCCGATCTCATTCTCGAACTCGATCCGATCAATGCGCAGACCGCTGCGCGCTTCGTCCCGCCGCTGGGCCGCTGGCAGCGGATCGAGGAAGGCCGTGCGAAACTGATGCGCGAGGCGCTCGAACGGATCGCCAAGGCGCCCAAGCTGTCGCGTGATACGTACGAGCAAGTGACCCGCTCGCTGGGCTAGGCACTTCGTGAGCACCTCTCTCAAGGCGGCGTCGCTGGGCAGCATCCCGCACGGGTTCTCGACCTCGGCGGGGCTCGATGTTGTCGAGATCCTTCCTGGCGCGCCGCTGGTTCGTCTCAAGCAGGTGCATTCGAGCGCAGTCTTCGCGGTAACCCATGCGGACAAGCCCTTGCCCGAGGGCGATGCATTGGTGACCGACCGACCCGCCCTGGCATTGGGCATCGTCACTGCCGATTGCGCCCCGGTGTTGCTTGCCGATCCGGCTGCGGGGGTAATCGGCGCGGCGCATGCCGGGTGGCGCGGAGCACTGGGCGGGGTGCTGGAGAACACTGTCGCGGCGATGGTATCGCTCGGCGCGGAGCCTGCGAATATCGTTGCCGCGATCGGCCCGACCATTGCGCAGGCAAGCTACGAGGTCGACGAAGGATTCCGAAATGCCTTCGAAGAGGAAGATGCGCGGTTCTTTGTGTCCGGCCGCCCCGGGCACTGCCAGTTCGATCTCCCAGCCTATGTCGCACACCGCTTGCAAGCCGCAGGTGTGGGGCTGGTCGAGGATCTGGGCGAAGACACCTACGCGCAGCCAGGTGGCTTCTTCTCCTATCGCCGCGCGACCCACCGTTCGCAGCCGACAAACGGACGCCAGATCAGCATTATCGGGCTGCCTGCCTGAACCGCGCGACCTAACGGAATCCAATCGCATACGATTGCGCGCACCTTTGTGTGCCATTGCGCGGGAGTGCACAAAGCTTGCCAAAATGGCGGTTGGCAACCTGTCGCATAGCGGCTAGAGGCGCGACCAAACCGGGCATACCGGGGGCTTTCGCGCACGCATCGTCGATCGGGCGCACCGGCTTTCCTGAACGTCCGGTCATTGGATTCGCACATCGCGCCGCAATGCCCCCGGGCCAGGCGCAGGTACAAGGCAGGCAAGGCAAGCGCTGATGGCAGAGACCGCTGCAACCGCAACTCCCGCAACGGCAGGCGAAACCGGCGACGGTATTCGGCGCCGCGATTTCCTCGACATCGCGGCCGTCAGCGCCGCCGGTATCGGTGGCCTCGCGGTGGTCTATCCGCTGGTGAGCCAGATGGCCCCGTCGAAGGACGTGCTCGCCGCGAGCTCGACCGAAGTCGATGTCTCGGCGATCGAACCGGGCCAGGCGATCAAGGCGGTGTTCCGCAAGCAGCCGCTGTTTATCCGCCGGCTGACGCCCGACGAGGTCGCGGCTGCCAATGCCACGCCCACGGATTCGCTGCGCGACCCGCAGTCGCTGGCCGAACGGACCAAGGAAGGGCACGGCGACATGCTCGTCACCATGGGCGTTTGCACCCACCTCGGCTGCGTCCCGCTGGGCGCTGCCGAAGGCGAAGTGAAGGGTGAGTTCGGCGGCTATTTCTGCCCTTGCCACGGTTCGCACTACGACACCGCCGGCCGTATCCGCAAAGGCCCGGCGCCGACCAATCTCGAAGTGCCGGAATACGAGTTCACCTCGGACACCGTCATCCAGGTCGGCTGAGCTTAGAGAGAAGAGACGAAACCATGAGCTTTCCCTGGGCCAAGGAATATACCCCGACCAATGGGGTCACCAAGTTCCTCGACGAGAAACTGCCGCTGCCGCGCCTCGTCTATAATGCTGTGGGCGCGGGCTATCCGGTGCCGCGCAACCTGTCGTATTTCTGGAACTTCGGTGTCCTCGCGGGCTTCTTCCTCGTCGTGCAGATCGTTACCGGCGTGGTGCTGGCAATGCATTATGCGGCGAATGCGCAGGTCGCCTTCGCGACCACCGAACACATCATGCGCGACGTCAACTGGGGCTGGCTGATGCGCTATGCGCACGCCAACGGCGCCAGCTTCTTCTTCATCGTCGTCTACCTGCACATCTTTCGCGGCCTGTTCTATTCGTCCTACAAGGCCCCGCGCGAGATGATCTGGCTGCTCGGCGTGGTGATCTTCCTGCTCATGATGGCGACCGCGTTCATGGGTTACGTCCTGCCCTGGGGCCAGATGAGCTTCTGGGGTGCCAAGGTCATTACCGGCCTGTTCGGCGCCATCCCGCTGGTCGGCGAGCCGATCCAGATCTGGCTGCTTGGCGGTTTCGCGCCCGACAATGCCGCGCTCAACCGCTTCTTCTCGCTGCACTTCCTGCTGCCCTTCGTGATTGCGGGTGTCGTCATCCTGCACATCTGGGCGCTGCATATCCCGGGTTCGTCCAACCCGACCGGGGTCGAAGTGAAAAGCGAAAGCGATACGCTGCCGTTCCACCCGTATTACACGGCCAAGGACGGGTTCGGCCTGGGCGTCGCGCTGCTGCTGTTCTTCACGATGGTGTTCTTCCTGCCCAACGCGCTGGGACACCCCGACAACTATATCGAAGCCAACCCGCTTTCGACGCCGGCGCATATCGTGCCCGAATGGTATTTCTGGCCGTTCTACGCGATCCTGCGTGCCTTCACCGTCGACTTCATCCTGCCGGCCAAGCTGCTGGGTGTGATCGCGATGTTCGGGTCGATCCTGATCTGGTTCTTCCTGCCCTGGCTCGACAAGTCGCCGGTGCGCAGCGGCCATTACCGTCCGCTGTTCCGCAAGTTCTTCTGGTTCGGTCTGATCCCCACGATGGGCGTGCTGTTCGTCTGTGGCGGCGCCCCGGCGGAAGAGCCCTATGTGATGCTCAGCCAGGTGGCGACGGCTTACTACTTCCTGCACTTCCTGGTGATCCTGCCGATCGTCAGCCAGATCGAGAAGCCCGCCCCGCTGCCCTATTCGATCACCGAAGCCGTTCTCGGCTCGGACAAGAAGGCAGTGCTGGGCGAAAACACGACGCCGGGCGTCTAAGCGAGTTACGAGAAAAGACATGACCAAGCTTCTCAGCATCCGCCTCGTCGCCATTCTCGTCGGCCTCGGCTTCGCGCTTATCGCGCTCTATTCCTTCGTCATCGGTGCCTATGCCTGGATGACCGAAGAGCCCGCCGGGCATCTTCCCTACGAGGAACCGCGCGATATCGCCTATTCCTTCGACGGCGCTTTCGGCAAATGGGATATCCAGCAGCTGCAGCGCGGCTTCAAGGTCTATGACGAAGTCTGCTCGGCCTGCCACAGCCTCAAGTTCGTCGCTTTCCGCGATCTCGAACAGCTGGGCTATGACGAAGGCCAGGTGAAGGCGTTCGCCGCCTCCAAGCAGGTGCCGGGCATCGATCCGAACACCGGCGAAGCGACCTCGCGTCCGGGCCTGCCGACCGACTATTTCCCGTCGCCCTATCCGAACAATGTTGCCGCGGCGGCAGCGAACAACAACGCCATTCCGCCCGATTTGTCGCTGATGACCAAGGCACGCGGTGACGGCACGAATTATGTCGCTTCGCTGCTCGCGGGCTATGCCGAACCGACCGAAGAGCTGCTCGAGCATCATCCCGAAGCGGCACCCGGACCGGGCCTGTATCACAACCCCTATTTCCCGAACCTCAACCTCGCCATGGCGCCGCCGCTGACCACGACCGGTCAGGTGACCTATGACGACGGGACCGAGGCGACGGTGCAGCAGATGTCGGAAGACGTTGCCGCCTTCCTGACCTGGACCGCGGAACCGACGCTGGTCGAGCGCAAGCAGACGGGCTGGCCGGTGCTGGTCTTCCTGCTCTTCGCGACGATCCTTGCCTTTCTGTCGAAGAACCAGATCTGGGCTGCGGCAAAGCGCAAAGCCGACTGATCGGCATTTCCAGACCAACGTATGACGCCCCTTGCATCCGCGCGATGCGAGGGGCGTTTTGCTTTCCGGGGAAAAGATGATGACGCCCGATGAACTCAAGGCCCTGGTCCGTACGATCCCGGACTTTCCCAAGACGGGGATCCAGTTTCGCGACATCACCACGCTGCTCGGTCATGGGCCGGGCTTCGCCGCCTCGGTCGAATGGCTGGCGGAGGCGGTCGAAGGCGCCGAGGCGATTGCCGGAATGGAAGCGCGCGGGTTCATCTTCGGGGCCGCGGTCGCGGCGCGGCTGCGCCGTCCGTTCCTGCCGATCCGCAAGGCGGGCAAGCTGCCGTGCGCCGTGATCGGGGTGGATTACGAGCTCGAATATGGGCTCGACCGGCTCGAAATGGATCCCAGCGCGGTGGCGCCCGGGCAGCAGGTGGCGATCGTCGACGATCTGCTCGCCACCGGCGGGACCGCGCTGGCGGCGACCGAACTGCTGCGGCTGGCGGGGGCCGAAGTGCGCCGTGCGGCCTTTGTCATCGACCTGCCTGATTTGGGCGGCAGCGCCAAACTTGCTAGCCAGGCAGTGGACGTGCGGACGCTGATGGGCTTCGAGGGCGATTGAGCGCGCGGCGATGCAGGATATATTCGCCGCTTCGGACATTCATAAGACTCGCGCCGTGCTGGCGCGCTGCTCGCGAATTCTCGCGTAGTCAGGGAGGGGCATGGAACAGTCTTTAGTCATCGCGATGGTTGGTATGCTGGGCATCGGTGCCCAGTGGCTGGCCTGGCGCACGGGTTGGCCGGCCATCGTGCTGATGCTGGCTGCAGGTTTCCTTGCGGGCCCGATCCTCGGCCTGTTCGACCCCGAACACGCCTTTGGCGACTTGCTCGACCCGATGATCGCCATCGGCGTCGCGCTGATCCTGTTCGAAGGCGGGCTGAGCCTCGACTTCCGCGAATTGCGCCATGCCGGCGACGGGGTCTGGCGCCTGGTGATCTTCGGCGTGCCCATCGCCTGGGTGCTGGGCGCGGTCTCGGCCCATTCGATCGGCGGCCTGGAATGGCCCGTCGCGATCCTGTTCGCGGGTATCCTCGTGGTCACCGGACCAACGGTGGTCATGCCGCTGCTACGCCAATCTTCGGTCAAGCCCAGACCCGCGGCGATCCTCAAATGGGAAGCGATCGTCAACGATCCGATCGGCGCATTGTGTGCGGTCGTTGCCTATGAATATTTCCGCAAGGTGGCCGAATCGCCGGGTTCGGGGCTGATCGAAGTTGTCCCGCCGCTGGTTATCGCCGCGATCATCGCCGGCCTGATCGGCTATGTGGCGGCGGCCGCGATCGCCTGGGCGTTCCCGCGCGGCGCGGTGCCCGAATTCCTCAAGGTGCCGGTCCTGCTCACCTCGGTGATCGTGGTCTTCGTGCTCTCGAACCAGATCGAGCACGAGGCGGGTCTGGTTGCCGTGACGGTGATGGGTATCGCGCTGGCCAATATGAACGTTTCCTCGCTGAGGAGCATCCATCCCTTCAAACAGAACGTCGCGGTCATTCTCATCGCGGGCATCTTCATCCTGCTCTCCGCCAGTCTCGAGTTCGAAGAGTTGGCCTATCTCAACTGGAATTTCGGGCTGTTCCTGCTGGCACTGCTGTTCCTCGTCCGACCGGCCACAATCCTGCTCAGCCTGCTGGGCAGCTCGGTGCCGTGGGACGAGCGGCTGTTCCTCGCCTGGATCGCTCCGCGCGGGATCGTGCTGGTGGCCATTTCCGGCCTGTTCGCGCTGCGGCTCGAGGATATCGGCTATGATGGCACCGCGCTGATCGGGCTGAGCTTCGCGGTGGTCGTGGTGACGATCATCGCACATGGCTTCACCATCGATCTCGTTGCGCGGCTGCTCAATCTCAAAGGCAGCAACCGGCCGGGAATCCTGATCGTCGGCAGCACGCCATGGACCATTTCCCTCGCGCTGATGATGCAGGAGCTCAAATCGCCGGTGATGGTGGTCGATTCCAGCTGGCAGCGCCTCGCGCTGGCGCGCCAAAAGGGGCTGCCCTTCTACCACGGCGAAATCCTCAACGAGGCGACCGAGCACAATCTCGACCTCGCTCCCTATGCGGTGCTGGTCGCGGCGACCGAGAACGAGGCCTATAACGCGCTCGTCTGCAATGAATTCGCCTATGAAATCGGGCGCGACACGGTCTTCCAGCTGGGCGATGCCGTCGACGACGACGATCGCCACGCGCTGCCCAGCGGCATCCGCGGACGCGCATTGTTCGAAACCGGCTTTGGCGTCGAGGACGTCAACGAACGGCTCGCGCGGGGCTGGGTGTTCCGCAAGACCAAGCTGTCGGAAGAATTCGACTTCGAGGCGGCGCAGCAGCGGCTGCCCGATGCGGCCTCGATGCTGCTGCTCGTGCGCGACAGCGGAACGCTCCGCTTCTTCACCCATGCGGCGCGGCCCGAACCGCGCGCCGGTGACGTCATCGTCAGCTTCGCGCCGCCGCAGGAACGCACCGCGCAGGACGCCGCAGCCAAGCGCGACCGCAAGCGCAACAAGACCACCGAACAGGGGGCATGACATGAAGCACACGCGCCAATTTTCCCTCATTGCCGCTGCGGCCACGCTCATGCTGGCCGCATGCGGCGACCAGCGCGGCGCGCCGCCGCCCGAGGAAGAGGAGGGCGGCGACAAGCGCTCGATCTTCCGGCCCGAATTCCAGGTCGAGCCGATCGAGGCGCTCGAACCGCGCGGTGCGCTGGAAACGCGGATCGCTTTCCCCGAAGGCGCGGAATTGACCGAAGAGGCGCGCGCCGACCTTGCCACCGTCCTCGCCTCGCCGCAGATGGGCGAGGGAGGGACGGTGACCCTGCGCGGTCACAGCGACAGCGGCGGCGACGACGAAGCCAATCTGCGCGCGTCGCAGGCGCGCGCAGATGCGGTGGCCGAATGGTTGATCGAAAACGGTGTCGCACAGGAACGGATCGTCATCATCGCGTTCGGCGAGCAGAACCCGGTTGCGCCCAATGCGCTGCCCGACGGGACGCCGAACGAGGCGGGACGGGCCACCAATCGCCGCGTCGAAATCGAAGTCAGCGTCACGGCGCAGCCGACTGCGACAAAGGAACCGACCCTCGCCGAAAGCCTCGCTTCGTCAGCCGAGGAAGCCCGGACCGAAAGCAGCGACCGCGCGCAATAGCGTGTTGACGCCAGCGCGGCTTCGGTGGCATTGGCGCGTCACCTGAGCGGGTATAGCATAGTGGTAATGCTCCAGCCTTCCAAGCTGGCTAGAGGGGTTCGATTCCCCTTACCCGCTCCAGACTTCCCGCCATCCTTCGAACGGATACGCCTTTAGCCGACCGGCATATTGTCGATCAGGCGGGTGCCCCCGATCCGCGCCGCCACGAACAGCCGGTTGCCCGGTGCCGCGTCGCTGGCGGGTACCAGATCGCTGCCGCGGCGCAGATCGGCATAGTCGACCGAATCGAACCCGGCCTCGAGCAACCCACCCGCGAGGTCCGACAGCACGGCATCCGCGTGTTCGCCTGCGACCAGGCGCGCGATTGCGGTTTCCATCTGCCGGGGCAGTGCCGCTGCGGCGGCGCGCTGACTTGACGTCAAATAGGCATTGCGGCTCGACCGCGCGAGGCCATCAGCTTCACGCACGATCGGCACGCCGCGGATTGCATCGACATGCGGCAGCGTGAGGTCGAGATCGCGTGCCATGCGGCGGATGACCGCCAGCTGCTGCCAGTCCTTCTCGCCGAAGAAGGCCAGGTCGGGCTGCACCTGGTTGAACAGCTTGCACACGACCGTTGCGACGCCATCGAAATGGCCCGGTCGGTCGGCACCGCACAGGCCATCGCTGATCCCCGAAACCGAGATGTTCGTCGCATAGCCCGGGGGGTAGACCTCCTCCGGCGCCGGAGCCCAGAGCAGCGCGACTCCCTCGGCTTCGAGCAGTGCCGAATCGCGCTCCATCTGCCGCGGATAGGCATCGAGATCCTCATTCTCCCCGAACTGGCGCGGGTTGACGAATATCGACACGGCGACATGCTCGGCCGCCGCCCGCGCCTCGCGCACCAGCGTCAGATGGCCTTCGTGCAAGGCGCCCATGGTCGGCACCAGCGCCAGGCTCCCGCTCGATCGCAGGGCCGAACTGGCCGTGCGAAGCGCGGCGAGGGTGGTGGCGGTTTGCAGCGGTCCAACTCCCGTAAACTGAAGGGGGCACCTGTGCCGCCCCGCGCGGCATGTGGCAAGATCGCGCGCGCCGGGACCTTTTCGCGCGCGCCCCACCGGACAAACCCGGTTCCCATTGTGGGAAAAACCATGCTCGCCATCAGCACGGTGCGTTGCCGCCGGACGGCGGGTTGGATAGGGACGTCGCCAGCATGAACTTTACGGCCCACCCCTGATGACGTCGCATCCCCACCGCATCGTCTTCGCCAATGAGAAGGGCGGCACCGGCAAATCGACCACCGCCGTGCACATTGCGGTCGCGCTCGCGTTTCGCGGCGCGCGGGTTGTCGCCTTCGATCTCGACCATCGCCAGCGTACGATGTGCCGCTATTTCGAGAACCGTGCCGAGACCAGCCAGCGGCGCGGCGTCGATTTGCCCACCGCCATCTGCCATGTCGTCGAGGGCATGGATGAGGCGGCGATGGAGGAATTTATCGAAACCCGGTCCGCAGGCGCGGACTTCGTGGTCATCGATACGCCCGGCCGTGACGACCCGCTTGCGCGCCACGCCGCCACCACCGCCGATACGCTGGTCACGCCGATGAACGACAGCTTTGTCGACTTCGACCTCATCGGCCAGGTCGAGGGCGAGAGCTTCAAGGTCCGCAAGCTGTCCTTCTATGCCGAGCTGATCTGGGAAGCGCGGATCAAGCGCAGCCGGACGCAGATCGAGCAGAACCGCGGGCAGATGGACTGGGTCGTGGTGCGCAACCGCACCGGCTATACCGAAGCACGCAATATGGCGCGTATCGAACAGGCGCTGACCGAAATGTCGAAGCGCGTCGGCTTCCGCGTTGCCAAGGGCCTGTCCGAACGCGTGGTCTATCGCGAACTCTTCCCCTCGGGCCTGACGCTGCTCGACAAGGGGCAGTTGGGCGATCTCGGCACCAGCCATCTTGTCGCCCGGCAGGAATTGCGCGGCCTCGTCGCCAATCTGCGTCTTCCCGCGAACGACACGGAAACTCTCGCGGAGGCGGTCCAGTGATCCGCTTCCTCGCGCTTGCGCTGCTGCTCGCGGTGGCGTGTCGCTGGATATTCGGCAAATGGCCGTGGGAATATCTGACCGCGCAGAGCGCGACGGACCGGGCGCTGGCCCAGGCGCGGGCCACACTCGACGTGCCGCGGCATGCCAGCGAAGATGAAATCCGTCTCGCTCACCGTCGCATTGCTACAATAAATCACCCGGACAAAGGGGGTAGCGCAGCCACCTTGCAGGAGGCCAATGCCGCGCGCGACCTCTTGCTCAATCACATTTCCCGGACCCCAACGGAGCCCCCGCAATGACCCACGATTTCCATCCCACCGTGCTGCGCGAATACGACATCCGCGGGATTATCGGCGAAACGCTGGGGGCAGAAGATGCGCGCGCAATCGGGCGCGGTTTCGGGTCGATGCTGGCCGAAGCCGGGGGCACGAAAGTGGCGGTTGGATACGATGGCCGGGTCAGCTCGCCCATGCTCGAACACGCCCTCGTCGAAGGTCTGACCGCTTCGGGCATGGATGTGGTGCGGATCGGCATGAGCGCTACTCCGATGCTCTATTATGCCGAAGCATCGGCGGCAGATGTCGATGGCGGCATCCAGATAACCGGCAGCCACAATCCGGCCAATTACAACGGCTTCAAGATGGTGTTCCAGGGCCGTCCGTTCTTTGGCGCTGACATTCAGGAGCTTGGCCGGCGCGGGGCGGCGGGCGAATGGGTCGACGGTGCGGGCGCGGTCGAGGAGCGCGACGTGATCGATGCCTATATCGACCGGATGCTCGAAGCGCTCGACGGGCTCGATCCTGCCGCGCTCGCCGAGCTGAAGGTCGGCTGGGACGCGGGCAATGGCGCCGCCGGGCCCGCGCTCGAGAAACTCGCCGCGCGCCTGCCGGGCGAACATCACCTGCTTTACACCGAAGTGGACGGCAATTTCCCCAACCACCACCCCGATCCCACTGTCGAGGCAAATCTCGAGGATTTGCGCGCGCTCGTTGCGGAGAAATCGCTCGATTTCGGAATAGCTTTCGATGGCGATGGCGACCGCATCGGGGCGATCGACGGCGAAGGCCGGGTAATCTGGGGCGACCAGTTGCTGATGATCTATGCCGAGGACCTGCTGGCGCGGACCAAGGGCGTGACCATCATCGCCGATGTGAAGGCCAGCCGCGCGCTGTTCGACCATGTGGCGGATCACGGCGGAAAGCCGCTGATGTGGAAGACCGGCCATTCGCTGATCAAATCCAAGATGAAGGAAACCGGCTCGCCGCTGGCGGGCGAGATGAGCGGCCACGTGTTCTTCGCCGACGAATATTACGGCTATGACGATGCGCTCTATGCCGGGATCCGGCTGATTGCCGCATCGGCGCGGCTGGGCCGTTCGGTGACCGAATTGCGCGGTGCAATGCGGCCGATGGTCAATACGCCCGAAATGCGCTTCCAGGTCGATGAAAGCCGCAAGTTTGCCGCGATTGGCGAGATCGCCGAACGCATTGCCGCGAGCGATGCCGTCGCCGACACCACCGACGGGGTTCGCGTGACCACCGCCGACGGCTGGTGGCTGCTGCGCGCCTCGAACACGCAGGATGTGCTCGTCGCGCGCGCGGAAAGCGAAGACCAGGCCGGCCTCGACCGCCTGGTCGCGCAGATCGACGAGCAACTGGCTGCTTCGGGGCTGGAGCGCGGCCCGCAGGCCGGGCACTGAGGGTCTGGGACAAGCGGGAGGAAGAATATGCGTAAGCTGTTGAGTGCGTCGCTGGCGGCCATGGCGCTGACCATGACCAGCCCGGTCATGGCACAGGACGCGGCGGAAGATCCTGCCGCCGATATGTCGCGCGAGCAGGTCGACGAGATTGCCGGCATGATCGCGGGGATGTTCCAGACCGAACCGCTGACCGAAGAGCAACAGGCGCGGCTGCCCGCTGCCCAGCAGGTCGTCGGGAAGATGATGCCCGAAGGTTTCTACGGCCGCATGATGGGCGACATGATGGATCAGATCATGCGTCCCATGATGACGATGTTCTCGGCGCCGGAATTCGTGCTCATGTCGCGGCTGGAGATCGCAGAAGACGATGTCGGTACGCTTGGGGAGGCGCAGCAGGCGGAAATCATGGCCATGCTCGATCCCGCCCACGACCGCCGCGCCAATGCCGTGGTCAATGTGCTTACCTCGCGGATGAGCGGAGTTTTCACCGCCATGGAAGGCCCCATGCGCGATGGCCTTTCCAGAGCCTATGCCGTTCGCTTCGAAGCCACGCAATTGGCCGACATCGCCGCTTTCTTCGCGACGCCCACCGGGACCGTTTATGCGGAGGAATCGATGGCGCTGTTCGCCGATCCGCAGGTGATGCAGGCCATGATGCAGGCGATGCCCGCCATGATGAGCGGGCTCGGCGATCTGAATGCGGCGATGATCGAAGCGATGGCGGCGCTGCCCGCGCAACGCGGCTATGACGATCTGAGCGCAGCGGAGCGCGCACGCCTGGCCGAATTGCTGGACGTGCAAGCCGAGAGCCTGCCCGATCTGGTCAAGCCGCCGGAGACGATGGACGGCCCGGCCAGCGCCGACGCGATGTAGCTCGGACCGGCGGGATGCGGCGCTGCGGAACCGAAGGCATGGCTGCTTCGCTGTTGAACTGATGCAGACCGCCATTCCGCCCGAACTGGACGATTGGTTCACCGGGCGCGGCTGGCGTGTCCGGCGACACCAGTCGGAAATGCTGGCGGCGAGTGACGCCGGGCGCCACGCGCTGCTGGTGGCCGATACTGGCGCGGGCAAGACGCTGGCGGGCTTCCTGCCGACGCTTGCTGACTTTACCCCCTCGCGGCTGGCCGGTGCGCCCCCGCCCGAGGGCCTACACACGCTCTACGTCTCGCCGCTGAAGGCACTGGCGCATGACGTGCAGCGCAATCTGCTGACACCGATCGACGAGATTGGCCTGCCGGTCCGGGTCGAGACACGCAGCGGGGACACCCCGTCGGACCGTAAGAAGCGCCAGCGTACGCGCCCGCCGCATGTGCTGCTGACCACGCCGGAAAGCCTGTCGCTGCTGCTGTCCTATCCCGACAGTTTCGAGCTGTTTCGGGGGCTGAAACGGATCGTGATCGACGAGGTGCACGCCTTCGCCACCGGCAAGCGCGGCGACCTGCTGGCACTGGCGCTGACCCGACTGCAGGCGATCGCTCCGGCGATGCAGCGTGTGGCCCTCTCCGCGACGCTCGCCAATCCGGAGGGCTTTCGCGAATGGCTCGCGCCATGGGGCGAGATCGATACGGTCGAACTGGTCACCGGCGAGGCGGGCGCGCCCGCCGAGGTCGAAATCCTGCTGCCCGATGCCGAGCGCGTACCCTGGGGCGGCCATGCGGCGACCTGGGCGATACCACAGCTCTACGCGCAGATCCGCCAGAACCGCACCACGCTGATCTTCACCAACACGCGCTTCCTCGCCGAGTATATCTTCCAGAACCTGTGGGATGTGAACGAGGATACGCTCCCCATCGGCGTCCACCACGGGTCGCTGAGCAAGGAGGCGCGGCGCAAGGTCGAAGGGGCGATGGCGCGGGGCGAATTGCGTGCGCTCGTGGCGACAGCCAGCCTCGACCTTGGCGTCGACTGGGGGGATATCGACCTGGTGGTCCAGATGGGGGCGCCCAAGGGCTCGTCGCGGCTACTGCAACGCATCGGGCGCGCCAACCACCGGCTCGACCAGCCCAGCCGGGCGCTGCTGGTTCCCGGCAATCGCTTCGAATTCCTCGAAGCCACCGCGGCGAAGGAAGCGGTCGACGAGGGCAAGCGTGACGGCGAGGAGTTTCGCCCCGGCGGGCTCGACGTGCTCGCGCAGCATGTCATGGCCTGTGCCTGCGCCGCGCCGTTCCAGGAGGGTGAACTGCTCGCCGAATTGCGTGCGAGCCTGTCCTATGCCTGGGTCGATGACGCGGTGTGGCAGCGCGTGCTCTCCTTCGTCGAAACCGGCGGCTATGCGCTCAAGGCCTATGACAAGTTCAAGCGCATCGTGCGCGATGCCGAGGGCGTGTGGCGGCTGTCGCATCCCGAACAGGCGCAGCGCCACCGGATGAACGCCGGGATCATCATCGATTCCGAAATGCTCGACGTCCGGATCAGTGCGGGGCGCGGGCGCGGTGGCCGCAGCCTCGGCAAGGTCGAGGAGCGCTTTGCGGCGTCGCTCAGCCCCGGCGATACTTTCGCCTTCGCGGGGATGAGCCTCGAAGTCGTCAAGCTGCAGGACATGGAAGTGCTGGTGAAGGCCGCCAAGGCTTCCGCCATGATCCCGAGCTATGGCGGGGCGCGGCTACCGCTGACCACGCACCTGGCCGATCGGGTGCGCGAAATGCTGGTCGACCGCGCGGGCTGGGCACGCTTCCCCGATGATGTGCGCGAATGGCTCGAGGTGCAGGACTGGCGCAGCCGGATGCCGGGGCCGGGACAATTGCTGGTCGAAAGCTTCCCGCACGCCAAGCGCCATTACAGCGTCTATTATACCTTCGAAGGCTGGAACGCGAACCAGAGCCTCGGGATGCTGATTACCCGGCGCATGGAAGACCGCGGGCTGATGCCGGGCGGTTTCGTCGCCAATGACTATTCGCTGGCGGTCTGGGGGCTCAAGCCGGTCGAGGATCCTGCACCGCTATTGTCGCCCGACATCCTGCAGGATGAATTCATCGAATGGGTGCAGAATTCGCATCTGCTGCGGCGCGCCTTTCGCGAGGTCGCCGTGATCGGCGGCCTGGTCGAGCGGCAGCATCCGGGCAAGCGCAAGACCGGCAAGCAGGTCACCTTCTCGACCGACCTGATCTATGACGTGCTGCGGAAATACGAACCCGACCATGTCCTGCTCGAAGCGGCCTGGGCCGATGCGCGCACGCGGCTGACTGATGTCGGGCGGCTGGGCGATCTGCTCGATCGTTCGGCCGAGCAATTGGTCCATGTCGAACTCGACCGGGTCAGCCCGCTCGCGGTCCCGGTCATGGTGATGATAGGGCGCGAGGCCACCCCGCAGGGCTCGGTCGATGACGAATTGCTGCTCGAGGCGGAGAGCCTGGCGGGTGCGGCGATGCGCGTGGACCTGCCCGCAGGCGAGGACGATTAGGCGGCAGGGAGGGCGGCCCAGCTGCTGCCCGCCACATTCGCAGCAGACAAAAAGAAAGGGGCGGATCGCTCCGCCCCTTTCCCGTGTTCATGTATCTGCGTTGCCGCGATCAACCGGCCTTGCCGAAAGTCCGGTACCGTTCGTTGCCGACGAAGCCGAACTTGGTCACGCCGCTAGCCTTGATCAGCTGCAGGACCTTCGCTGCGAGATCGTAGCTGGCCTGTGCTTCCGGTTCGAACTGGAGTTCGGGTTCCGGATTGATCGCCTTCGATTCCTCGAGCAGCGTGCGCAGCTGGCCCTCGTCGATCGCATTGCCGTTCCACAGGATCTCGTTGTTGGCCGTGAGGACCAGCTTGTTCTTCTCCGGCTCGACGGTGATGTCTTGTGGAACGTCGCTGGGTGCCGGCAGGTCGATATCGACCGAGTGGGTCGCGACCGGAATGGTGATGATGAACATGATGAGGAGAACGAGCAGGACGTCGATCAACGGCGTCATGTTCATTTCCATCATCGGCGCGCCATCATCTGAGCCGCCTGACATTGCCATAGTGGGTTACTCCCTAATCTGCTTTGCCGAACCGCGCGATCAACCGTTGGGGTCGACCGGGTTCGAGATGAAGCCAACGGTGGGATAGCCCGCCGCCTGGACGTTGTAGATCGCACCGGCCACACACGACCACGGAGCATTGACGTCGCCGCGGATGTGAACCTGCGGGATCTTCTCCGGATCCTCCATGATCGCGTCCGGTCCGCCCGCACGCTGCACGATGGCATCGAGGCGTTCGAAAGCCTGGTCGTACAGTTCTTCCGAACTCACCGGCGCTACATTGCCGAAATAGACGCGGCATTCACCGCTGCGCGATGCACCTGCAAAGCCCGGCTCGCCGGCGCTCACACCGTTATCGTCGGTGGTGCTGACGGTCAGGAGAAGGTTTTCGACCTTGTCCTTGGATTCGACCGATTCAAAGACCGGGATTTCCAGCTTCTCGATGGTCTGGATCGCGACCGGAACCGCGATGAGGAAGATGATCAGAAGCACCAGCATCACGTCCACGAGCGGCGTGGTGTTGATGTCCGACATGGGCGTATCGCCGCCACCTCCTGTCGAAATCGCCATGGTTCAGTTCCTAACGTTCGAAATTCTTGGGTTCGATGCGGAGGGTGCGGGGACGGCTGTGTGCCGCCCCCGTATCCGATCGATTACTTCTTGACCGTGGTGGTCGCCGCAGCAGGCTTGGCAGCCGTTGCGGTGCGAGCCGTCGAGGCGGTCGTCGCGGTCATGTAGGTCGGCTTGACGACGCCGTTCGAGTTGATGTTCGCCAGCAGGTCGGTCGAGAATGCGTGGAGCAGCTCGGCGATCCGCTTGTTGCGGCCCTGGAGCCAGTTGTAGGCGAACACGGCCGGAACCGCGACCAGCAGGCCGATGGCGGTCATGATCAGTGCTTCACCAACCGGGCCCGCGACCTTGTCGATCGAAGCCGAACCGGCGATGCCGATGTTGATCAGCGCGCGGTAGATACCGATAACCGTACCGAGCAGGCCGACGAAGGGTGCGGTTGCACCGACCGTCGCGAGGAACGGCAGGCCGCCCGCAAGCTTCGAGTTGATGGTGTCTTCCGAACGCTGCAGCGAACCATGCATCCAGTCATGTGCTTCGAGCTTGTCGGTCATCTTGGCGTGCTGGTCTTCGGCGAGGATCGCGTCGTCGACGAGCTGGCGCCAGGCGCTGTTCTTTTCGAGCTTGGAAGCACCGTCACGGAGCGAACCGGTCTTCCAGAACTGGGTGCGAACGGCCTTGTACTGGGCGAGCACCTTGCGCTGTTCGAACAGCTTGGTGAACAGGATGTAGAAAGAGCCGACCGACATGATCACCAGCACGGCCAGAATCGACCAGGCAATGATGCCGCCCTGTTCCATGGCTTCAACAAAGCCGAAGGAGTTCTGCGGAGCCGCTTCACCGGCAGCAGCAAGAAGTTCGAAGGTCATAACGAGTAGTCCTTTTGATGCGTCGTTCCCTGCCGGGCCAGCCGACCCCTAAGCAGGGATGAGTTTAATTGAGCCGATAAACGATGGTGGTCGAAACGGTGTCCTGGATTGGATTGCCTGCGGCATCCAGGGCCGGATCGTACCGCGCATAGCGTGTCATCCCGTCGCAAGCCGCCGCATCGAGATCGCTCGATCCGCTGGAATTGCTGACCCGGCAGGAGGCGACGCGACCATCGGTTCCGACGGTGATGGTCACACCGACATTGCCTTCGATGCCTTCGCGTTCTGCGCGGCGGGGATAATTGCTCTGAATCCGGCGAGCCCAGCCGTTCTGGCCCTTCGCCGTGGCACCACGCGCCTGCGAGGGCGGCGGCGGCGGAGCGGGCGGTGCGGGCGGCGGGATGACCAGCCGCGGCGGGGCCGGGGGCGGGATCGTCGTTTGCGTCCGAATTGGCGGCGGCGCCGGGGCGATATTGATCGGCGGCGGCGGTGCTACCGGCGGCGGCGGCGTGTCGGGCACGTTCTCCGGCGGCGGCGGCGGCTCTTCTTCAGGCGGCGGGGGTTCATCGATATCGATCGTCGTCACGCGCTCGACCACCTGCTGGACCGCATCATATGCGAGGCCGGTGATGAGAGCATAGCCGAGAGCAATATGGATGAGGGCAACAATGATGATCGCGACAACGCGATTGCCGCTCATCTGTTGGTCAGCATAAGCCATTCGGTTGCATCACTCCATCGGTCACCCCGGAAAGTCCGGGGTATCTGGATGCCCATTTTGCGACCCGCCAGGCTGGCGTGACATGGGGCATCATTAACGCAGTCGCGCCCCTTGGCTTTATTCAAAAGTCCAAGCGACGAAGGCAATCCAAAGTTCTCGATAAGAACCCGGACACCTCTCCCCAAGCAATATTGTGTCATGCGCTCGGGTCCGGCTCGACCCTTTAGCTACGATGCCCTGCCACCGCAAACCCTTTATCGGTTAAGCGCGGATTCAGTGACCTGGCCCGAGGAACCGTGGACAATGCCCATGGGTTCACCGATTCGAGCCTCCCATTTCCCCTGCAAAAAGAATCACCTCCCATGTCGATCCAACGCCATCCCGCGAAGCTCCTGCTCCTCAGCGCCGCGCTGATATGCGCCCCGGCTGCGGCCATCGCGCAGGAGCCCGTCAGTCCCCCGGCCATGACCTATGCCGACATCGTCGATCTTGCCGATAGTGCGCCACTGGTCCTGCGCGCGCAGATCCGCCAGCAGGCGACTGTCGAGCGCGAACGCTCCCCCGGCCTCGCTCCCGGTTTCGTGCGGCTCTATGTCGAGGCGCGTACCACGGCGCTGATCGCGGGCAATGCTCCCGTCGGGGAAGCGCTGCGCTATCTGGTCGACGTCCCGCTCGATGCGAAGGGCAAGGCGCCCAAGCTCAAGAAGCAGGAGGTGATCCTGTTCGCCCGGCCTGTATCGGGGCACCCGGACCAGCTGCAGCTGGTCGATCCGCAGGCGCAGTTTCCCTATAGCGAACAGTTCGAAGCGCGGCTGCGCCCGGTCCTGTCCGAATTGCTGGCCGCCGACGCTCCGCCGCGCGTGACCGGTATCCGCGATGCGCTGGCGGTCGAGGGCACGCTGGTCGGCGAGTCGGAAACCCAGCTTTTCCTCGATACCGCCAATGACGGGCCGGTCTCGCTGACGATCGTTCGCCGCCCCGGCCAGACGCCGCGCTGGGGTGTGTCCTGGACCGAGATCGTCGATCAGTCGGCGCGCGCGCCGCATCATAATACGCTCGCATGGTACCGGCTGGCCTGCTCGCTGCCGGCCACGCTGCCGGCAAGTGCAAACCTGTCGCGCGATCCGCGGGAAAGGGCGCTCGCCACGGCGGACTATGCGCTGGTGCGCGAAGCGCTCGGACCCTGCAGCCGCACGCGCGAATAAAGGCCCCGCTTCACCTCGGCCAAGACAAACTGGTTCCAACCGGGGGGATGGCTGCGCTAGGCGGCTGCCATGGCTGAACCTCTTCGCATTGCCCTCGCCGGGCTCGGCACCGTCGGCACCGGCGTGATCGAGCTGCTCGAAACCAACCGCTCGCTGATCGAAGGCCGCGCTGGCCGCGCGATCGAGATCGTCGCGGTAAATGCCCGCGACCGTGCGCGCGATCGCGGGGTCGATCTCACACCCTATGCCTGGGTTGACGATATGCAGGCGATGGCGCAGCGGGCCGATGTCGATGTCGTGCTCGAACTCGTTGGCGGGTCGGACGGCCCGGCGCTGACGCTGGCACGCGCCGCGCTCGATGCGGGCAAGGGTTTCGTCACCGCGAACAAGGCGATGATCGCGCACCACGGCCTGGCGCTCGCCGAACAGGCGGCCTTGCGCGGCGCCCCGCTCAAGTTCGAGGCGGCAGTTGCGGGCGGTATCCCCGTGGTCAAGGGACTGCGCGAAGGGGCGGCGGCCAACCGGATCGAGCGCATTTACGGCATTCTCAACGGGACCTGCAATTACATCCTCTCCGAAATGGAGCGCACAGGCGCCGATTTCGGCGAGATGCTTCAGGCCGCGCAGGACAAGGGCTATGCCGAAGCCGATCCGACCTTCGATATCGACGGCATCGACGCGGCGCACAAGCTCGCCATCCTTGCGGCGATCGGCTTCGGGGCGCGGGTCGATTTCGACGCTGTCGCGGCGACCGGTATCCGCGAGGTGCGCGCGGCCGATATCACCCAGGCCGGCGCGCTGGATTATGTCATCCGCCTCGTCGGCATCGCGTCGCTCGACGAGAGCGACGGCGGTGAGCGGTTGCTCCAGCGTGTGCGCCCCTGTCTCGTAGCGCGCGGCCATCCGCTGGCGGCGGTCACGGGTCCGACCAATGCAGTCGTGGCGGAAGGGAATTTCTCCGGCCGCCTGCTGTTCCAGGGCGCTGGCGCGGGCGCCGGGCCGACGGCCAGCGCGGTCGTCGCGGACCTGATCGATATTGCGCGCGGCGATCTCGGCGCGCCGTTTTCGGTGCCGGTGGAGGAGCTGGAACCCTTCGCACCGGCCGATGCGGGCAACCGGGTGGGGCGCGATTACATCCGCTTTACCGTCAACGATCGTCCCGGCGTGCTGGCCGAAATCACTGCCGCGATGCGCGATGCCGAGGTATCGATCGAAAGCCTGATCCAGCGCGGGCGCGACCATGCTGGCGGCGAGGTACTGGTGGCGATGGTTACGCATGAAGGACCCGAGCGCTGCGTGACCAAGGCACTCGAGCTGCTCGACGGGTCGCCTAGCCTGACGGCTCCGCCGCTGGTGATGCCGATTCTGAAGGACTAACGGCCTCGTCTTCGGCGGCGCTGCCGTTCGGCGCGAGACCACGGGCGATCCTGTCCGCGTCCGATCCGGGCGGCGCCTCGGGCAGTGCCTCGATATCGATCATCAAGGCCTTGGGCGGCGGGCAGGGGCCGATAAAGCAGCCGCGTGCTACGACCACGCCGTGGTTGGGAATCCCGAACACGTCGGGAGTGCGCGGATCGCCCCTGTTCATGGTTTCCTCGGCATAGCGCTGCTGCGCCCCATCTTCGTCGACCGCGAATGCGCCGTTGTCGCGCCGTCGGCGGCAGACGACGATTTCGCCCGAAATGCTCGCCGCTTCCTGTTCGGCGCTGCAATCCTCCAGCGGGCCGAGATAATCCTCCTGCGGCGCCAATATATCGATCTGTTCGCCGGGCGCCTGTGCGTCCTGCGCCGCCAGCGGCGGTGGGATCGCGATCATGCCGATCGCCGCGCCTGTCACCCACCAGCGTCTCGACAATGCAATGCTCCCTGTCTATCCGGCGGGCCTGAAAATCTTTGTGCCAGCCTTCGCCGCACAAACTCATGGGAGGGACTGAACCCATTATGAACTCGTCTGCCGAAAACCCGCTCGACCGCGTCCTCGTGCTCGAAATGGTCCGCGTGACCGAAGCTGCGGCGGTCGCCGCCTCGAAGCTGATCGGTCGCGGCGATGAAAAGGCCGCCGATGCCGCTGCGGTCGAAGCCATGCGCAAGGCCTTCGATACGCTGTATATGGATGGCACGGTGGTCATCGGTGAAGGCGAACGCGACGAGGCGCCGATGCTGTTCATCGGCGAAAAGGTCGGCGGCGCGCCGGGCAAGGGTCCCAAGATCGATATCGCGCTCGACCCGCTCGAGGGCACCACAATCACTGCCAAGGCAGGCCCCAATGCGCTGGCTGTGCTGGCTGCTGCGGCCGAGGGCTGCCTGCTCAACGCGCCCGACGTCTATATGGACAAGCTGGCGGTCGGCCCGGGTTATCCCGACGGCATCATCGACCTCGCCAAGACCCCGACCGAGAACGTCGAGGCGGTCGCCAAGGCCAAGGGTGTCGCGCCCGCAGATATCATCGTCTGCGTCCTCGATCGTCCGCGGCATGCCGATCTGATCGCCGAACTGCGCGGGCTGGGCTGCGGTGTCGTGCTGATCGGCGATGGCGATGTCGCCGGCGTGATCGCGGTGACCGACGAAGACACCACGATCGACATGTATATGGGCCAGGGCGGCGCCCCCGAAGGCGTGCTGGCTGCTGCGGCGCTGCGCTGCGTCGGCGGGCAGTTCAACGGCCGCCTCGTCTTCCGCAACGATGACGAGCGGGCCCGCGCCGCCAAGTGGGGGATCGACGATCTCGACCGCATCTACACCCGCGACGATCTGGTGAAGGGCGATTGTATCTTTGCTGCGACCGGGGTCACCGCAGGGTCGCTGCTCGACGGGGTGAAATATCTGCGCGACGGGCGGATGACGACCGAAAGCGTGGTCATGCGCGCCAGCAGCGGCACGGTTCGCTGGATCAAGGGTGAGCATCGCGGAGATTAGGCACGTCGCGGCGGGGAAACGCCTCCGTCCGATGTTGCATATCCGTGACGCTCGGCTAGGCGGGGCGCACATCCAGTTTGCCCGGGGATTCTCCGCATGAAGATCATGGCCGCCAACTCGAACCTGCCGCTCGCGCGGGCCATCGCAGGTTATCTCGAAATGCCGCTTGTCGATGCGCAGGTGCGGCGCTTCGCCGACGAGGAAATTTTCGTCGAGATCCACGAGAACGTGCGCGGCGAAGACGTGTTCGTCGTCCAGTCGACCAGCTATCCGGCGAACGACAATCTCATGGAACTACTGATCTGCATCGATGCGCTCAAGCGTGCATCGGCGCGGCGGATCACGGCGGTGGTGCCATATTTCGGTTATGCCCGCCAGGACCGCAAACCCGGCCCGCGGACGCCGATTTCGGCCAAGCTGGTGGCCGATTTGATCACCAAGGCGGGCGCCGATCGCGTGCTCGCGGTCGATCTCCACGCCGGGCAAATCCAGGGCTTCTTCGATATCCCGACCGACAACCTCTTCGCCGCGCCCGTCATGGCAGCGGATATCCAGGCGCGTTATGGCGACCAGGATCTGATGGTGGTCAGCCCCGACGTCGGCGGCGTGGTCCGCGCGCGGGCCCTGGCCAAGCGCCTCGACAACGCCCCGCTCGCAATCGTCGACAAGCGCCGCGACCGCCCCGGCGAAAGCGAAGTGATGAATATCATCGGTGAGGTCTCGGGTCGCCATTGCATCCTGATCGACGATATCGTCGATTCGGGCGGGACGCTATGCAACGCCGCGCAGGCGCTGCTCGACCAGGGCGCGGCCTCGGTCGCGGCTTACATCACCCATGGCGTGCTGTCGGGCGGGGCCGTCGCGCGGGTCGATGGCTCGGCGCTCAAGGAACTGGTGATCACCGATTCGATCCGCCCGACCGACGATGCCAAGGATTCCGACCGTATCCGCATCCTCACCATCGCCCCGCTGATCGGCGAGGCAGTGCGCCGCATTGCCGACGAAAGCTCGGTCAGCTCGCTCTTCGACTGAGCATGGCGACCGCTTCCGACCTCGCGCTTGCCAATCGCCTTGCCGAAGCGGCGGGCGAAGCGATCCGTCCGCTGTTCCGCGGCGAATGGTCGCAGGAACAGAAGGCGGACCGCAGCTTCGTCACCGAGGCCGACCGCGCTGCCGAAGCCGCGATGCGCGCGATCCTCGAGAGCGAGCGCGCCGATGACGGCATCATCGGTGAGGAATACGGCACACGCAACGAGGGTGCAGGGCGGCAATGGGTGCTCGATCCGATCGACGGCACCACCAGCTTCATCGCCGGTCGCCCCATTTTCGGCACGCTGATCGCGCTGATGCAGGATGGCTGGCCGGTGCTTGGCGTGATCGACCAGCCGATCGCGCGTGAACGCTGGGTCGGGCGGATCGGCGAGGGCACCACCTTCAACGGCAACCCGGTGCGCGCGGTGGCGTGCAAGGAGCTGTCCGATGCGGTTCTCGGTACGACCACACCGCACCAGTTCTCCGGCGACGATGTCGAAGCCTTCATGGGCGTTGCCAAAGCGGTGGCCGAGCGCAAGATCATTTATGGCGGCGATTGCTACAATTACGGGCTCGTCGCCTCCGGCCATGTCGACATCGTGGTGGAGGCGGGTCTCAAGCTGTATGATTTCGCAGCACTCGTCCCGGTGGTCGAAGGCGCGGGCGGCGTGATGAGCGACTGGCAGGGCAATCCGCTCGATGCCGGCAGCGACGGGCGGGTGATCGCGCTGGGCGATGCCGCGCGGCTCGAGGATGTGCTCGAGGCCATGGGCGGTTCGGCGATTCCCGCGCACGGGCACTGATCGTCCGCGCACCCGTTTCCCCTGCCATGCAGACCATTTTGACAACCGGCGCGGGCAATGGGATCGGGCGCGCCATCACCATGCATTTCCACGCTCTTGGCTGGCGCGTGATCGGGCTGGACAAGGACGCCGAAGCACTGGCCGAATTGCGCGCTGCGTTACCCCGTGAAAATGCGCTGTTCCTCACTTGCGACGTCGGACGCGAAGGCGCGGTCGGTGAGGCATTTGCCCGCATCGCCGAGTGGTTGGGTGAGGCGGCGCTCGATTGTCTCGTCAACAATGCCGGGATCGCCGATCCCTATGCGGGTCCGCTCGAAGACCTCGATCTGGCGGACTGGCAGGGGTGGATCGATGCCAGCCTGACTGCCGCTTTTCTCGTGACCCGCGCCGCGGTGCCGTTCCTCCGCCGTAGTGCCAGTGCGAGCATCGCCAATATCTCCTCCACCCGTTCGGTGATGAGCGAGCCCGACACATTCGCCTATGCCGCGGCCAAGGGCGGGCTCGATGCCCTGACGCATTCGCTGGCGGTTTCGCTCGGCCCGACGATCCGCGCGAACGCGATCCGGCCCGGCTGGATCGAAACCGCGCCGTGGCAGAAGAAAGACAGCCGCAGCGATCCCGATCACCGCCCCAAAGACCGCGAGCAACATCCGGTCGGCCGTATCGGGCGCCCCGAAGATATCGCCGAAGCGGTCGCCTATCTGCACGAAGCGGGTTTCGTGAGCGGCCAGCACCTCAATGTCGACGGTGGCATGACCGCGAAGATGATCTACGAGCACTGACATGACGGCGGAGGGATCACTTGCAGGACGCATTGCGCTGGTAACCGGTGCGGCGCGCGGGCTCGGCTTCGAGATCGCGCAGCGGCTGGCCGAGCGGGGCGCTACCGTATGGCTCAACGGGCGCGATGTTGATGCGCTCGACACCGCCGCCGCGCGTATCGGCGCGCACGCGCAGGTGCTCCCCTTCGACATTGGCGACGACCGGGCGAGCGCGGCAGCTTTCGCGCTGCTCGCCGAGGGCGGCCTCGATATCCTCGTCAACAATGTCGGACAGCGCGACCGGCGGCCGCTGGATCAATTGCAGCGCGACGACATGGCGGCGATGCTGGCGACCAACCTCGTCGCACCCTTCGATCTCGCGCGCCGCGCGGTCCCGCTGATGCAGGCGCGCAAATACGGACGGATCATAAACATCACCTCGATCGCCGCCGATATCGCGCGGGGCGATGTGCTCTATACCGCCAGCAAGGGCGGGCTGGCCGCGCTGACCCGTGCGCTGGCCGCCGAACTCGGCGTCACCGGGATCACGGTCAACGCGGTCGCCCCGGGCTATTTCGCCACCGAAGCGAATGGAGAGATGACCGCCGATCCGGAGATCACCCGCCACCTCGCGCGGCGGACCTCGCTGGGCCGCTGGGGCGAACCGGGCGAGATCGCGGGGGCGGTCGCTTTCCTCGCTTCGCCCGAGGCAAGCTATATCACCGGGCACACGCTGGCGGTCGATGGCGGCTATCTGACCCACTTCTGACTTGCTTTACCGCGCAGAATCGCTATCAGCGCGCCCTTCACCGACACGTGATTCATCTGCCGGTCTGGCCGTAAGGGCTGCCAGGGCTGGTTGGACGTGTCTCTGTCAAGGAGATGAAAATGCCCAAGCTTAAGACCAAGAGCGGTGTGAAGAAACGCTTCAAGATCACTGCAACCGGCAAGGTCAAGCATGGTGTCGCCGGCAAGCGCCACCGCCTGATGAGCCACAATGCGAAGTATATTCGCCAGAACCGCGGCACCACTGTCCTGTCGGATGCCGACAGCAGAACGGTGAAAAAGTGGGCGCCCTACGGCCTCGACTGAGCGCGAATTAAGGAGAATACGAAATGCCTCGCATTAAACGCGGCGTCACCACGCGCCAGAAGCACAAGCGGCTATTGGATCAGGCGAAGGGCTATCGCGGCCGTCGCAAGAACACGATCCGTGTCGCTCGCCAGGCCGTCGAAAAGGCCGGCCAGTACGCCTATCGCGACCGCAAGGTCAAAAAGCGCAACTTCCGCGCCCTGTGGATCCAGCGCATCAACGCTGCGGTCCGCGCCGAAGGCCTGACCTATTCGCAGTTCATGCACGGCACCAAGCTTGCCGGCATCGAGCTCGATCGCAAGGTCATGGCCGATCTGGCGATGAATGAAGGCGCTGCCTTCAAGGCGATCATCGATCAGGCCAAAAAGGCACTTCCCGCCTAGGCTCCTGTTTTTCAGGAACTTTCAAAGGGCGCTCCGCAAGGGGCGCCCTTTTTGCATGGGTGGAACTTGTCGCCCATCGACAACTGTGTATGATCCGGGTTCGCAAGTCGGAGGGCGCGGTTGACCGGTTTGGACAGTATCGATGTGCGTTTCTTTGCGCCGCCTGCCGATCTGGCCCCCTGCTTCACGACTTTCTACCGGCTCGAGGTGAACCTGCCTGCGGGCGGGACGCTCGAGGATTGGCTGCAGCCCGAATGGGCCAATCTGCGATTCTTCTCCGACAATCCACCCACGGCCGAGTTCCCCGACGGGCCGCGCGTCAGCGGTGCACGCTTCCAGGCGACGGGGCCGAGTTCATGCCCCACGCATTTCACCATCGGGCGCACGCGCATGTGGGGCATCGGCCTGTTCCCGCTGGGCTGGGCGCGTTTTATCGGGACCTCGGCGAGCGATCACAGCAACACCATCGTCGATGGCGAGCAATCCCCGATCTTCGAACGGTTCGCGCCCCTGTGCGAAAAACTGTGCACCCGCGACTATTCGGACGAGGAACAGTTCGGCTTCCTGACCGACTTCTTCCGCCAGCTGGCGGACCCGCCCCGCGAACAGCGGCGAATCCAGAAAATCCACGGAGTGATGGTCGATCCGCAGCTCTTGCTGGTCGAGGAATTCGCACGGCGCAGCGGGATGTCAAAGCGCACGCTCGAACGCATTTGCGCACGCCATTTCGGGTTCTCGCCCCGCCTGTTGCTGCGCCGCCAACGGCTGATGCGCAGCCTCGCCGCCTTCATGCTCGAACCCCGGTCCAGCTGGTCCGCCGTGATCGACCGCCATTATCACGACCAGTCGCATTTCGTGCATGAGTTCCACGCCTTCATGCGCTGCACGCCCAGCGAATTCGCCGCGCAGCCGCATCCCGTGCTCGGTGCCTTCATGGCCGAGCGCAAGCGTATCTGGGGATCGCCCGCGCAAACGCTCGACACGCCGGAATGACGGAGGCCGGCGTGGCTATCGACTATGCAGCGATGGGGTGGATGAACTTTCTGGTTGAGTGGCCGAATGCCGACAGGGCAGGGCGGCGATGAACACCGGGCATGCCCAGGCTGGCGTGGCCCTGCGGTTCTTCCTTCCGCCCCCCAGCCTGCGGCCGTTTGTGTCGACGCTTTATCACATGGAGATCTCCGGCGCCGATCCGCAGCCGATCGAAGACTGGCTGCATCCCGAATGGGCCAATCTGCGGATCATTCCCGACCGGACCGTCGCTGCCGGGATCGGCGGCAAGCCGCTCCAGCGGATACCCCGCGCGGTGGTCGTCGGCCCGACCAGCGTGGCGACCCATTTCCGGGCCTGCAACGGTCGCTCGTGGGGGATCGGACTGCTGCCCTTGGGCTGGGCGCGCCTGACCGCTGCCCCCGCCAGCAGCTATGCCGACGACTATGCCGATATCGCGGTGGATCCGGCGTTTGCCCGTCTGCAACCGCTGGGTGCCTGTGTGCCCGCGGGCAGCGGCGATCTGGCCGCCGAAAAGACCGCTTTGCTCCGCGAGCTGAAACGGCTGCTGGCCCGCCCCGTAGCACGCGAGAAGGATATCCTGCGGGTCGAGGAGGCGCTGGCCGATCCGCGCTTCGGCACCGTCGCCGAACTGGCCGAGGAGCTCGGCATGAGCACGCGGACCATGGAGCGGTTCTCCAGCCGCGTGTTCGGCTTTGCCCCGCAATTGCTCCTGCGCCGCCAGCGTTTCATGCGCAGTCTCGCCAAATTCATGCTCGACCCTTCGCTCAGGTGGATCGACACGCTCGACAGCCATTATCACGACCAGGCCCACTTCGTGCGCGACTTCAAGCGGTTCATGACCATGTCGCCCAGTGCCTATGCCAAGCGTCCGCACCCCGTGCTGATCGCCGCCGCGCATGCGCGCATGGCGGTTGCGGGCCAGGCGTCGCAAGTGCTCCATCGGCGCTCGATCGACTAGCTTGCGCCGGAAGCGGTCATGCGCGGCCAACCGGGCTCCGCCGCGCATGACCGACGGGGCAAAACTCTTGCATTTCCGCGAAATTAACCGTTAGGCCCCGCGCAGGGGAGCACGATGATGACATCGTCGTTGAGGGTATCCGAATACTATTCGGACGGTTTGCGGTTGCGGCTCGTGCGGCCGCCGCCCGACCTCGCGCCCTATCTCTCCGCCTATTACCGGACCGAATTGGACGCCGGCTTGGTGGTCGAGGATTGGCTTCCTCCCGAAGAGGCGAACCTGCGCACCGGCGAGGCATCGGTCTACACGGCGGTAATCGGCGAAGGTCCGCTCGCCCCCGTGCCCGCGGCGGTCCTCTCCGGTCCCACCGACCGGGTCACGCGCGTGCGGATCGTTGGAGGCAAGTTCTGGGGCATTGGTCTGACCCCGGCCGGCTGGACGCGGTTCATCGGAACACCCGCCAGCGATATGGCCAACAGGTTTTGCGCTATGGGCCAGACGGCGACCGACGGATCGCTTCAGACCATGCTCGACCAGCTGCGCAGTGACGGTGACGATCTTGCCGCCGCGGCGACGCTGATCAACCGGACCTTCCGCGCCCTGCTCGGCGAGCAGCCCGAGGCCGAAGCGACCGTGCAGGCGGTCCACCGCGGGGTATTGGCACTCGAAAGCACCTCCGTGCGGGCGATGTCCGCGCAGATCGGCCTGAATGCGCGGACCTTCGAACGCTTCTGCAAGCGGCATTTCGGGTTTGCCCCGCGCACCCTGCTGCGGCGGCAGCGCTTCCTGCGCAGTCTTGGCGAATATATGCTCGATCCGTCGATGCGCTGGATCGGGTCGCTCGACATGCACTATTGGGACCAGGCGCATTTCATCCGCGACTTCCGCGCC
This sequence comes from Qipengyuania citrea, assembly GCF_024171405.1. Classification (GTDB taxonomy): domain Bacteria; phylum Pseudomonadota; class Alphaproteobacteria; order Sphingomonadales; family Sphingomonadaceae; genus Qipengyuania; species Qipengyuania profunda. The sequence goes on along the minus strand of NZ_JALJZT010000002.1, from coordinate 1,849,729 downwards.
ACGATGAACATGACGCCGAGCGAGTTCGCTGCGCTGCCCCATCCGGTAAGCAAGGCTGCGGTGAGTGTGTCGAACATGAACGGCGGCGTGGCGATGCAGGCGCTCTACCACCCCGAACGGCTCGCCCGACCCGAAACTGGGCTTTAGCATTTCGCCACATCGGGCTAGGGGCGCGGTGCACAGAGTCCCGATAATTCCAAGCAGACATGATGACCGACCTCGACCAACTCAAGACCGATGCGCTGACGCGGATCGAAAATGCTCCCGACGCGGCTGCGCTCGAAGCGCTGCGGATCGAATTCCTCGGCAAGCAGGGATCGATCTCGGGCTTGATGAAAACACTCGGCAAGATGTCGCCCGAAGACCGGCAGGTGCAGGGGCCCTTGCTCAATGACCTGCGCAGCGCGGCCGCCGATGCTATTGCCGCGCGCAAGGCCGTGCTCGAGGATGCGGAGCTCGAAGCGCGCCTTGCCACCGAAAGCCTCGACCTCACGTTGCCCGCACCGGCTGCCCCCAGGGGTTCGGTCCACCCGGTCAGCCAGGTGATGGACGAGCTGGCGGAGATCTTTGCCGATCTCGGCTTCTCGGTCGCCACCGGTCCGGAGATCGAGGACGACTGGCACAATTTCACCGCGCTCAACATGGCCGAAACGCATCCTGCGCGGGCGATGCACGATACCTTCTATTTCCCCGACCACGATAGCGACGGGCACCGCATGCTGCTGCGCACGCATACTTCGCCGGTGCAGATCCGCTCGATGGTCGAGGTTGCTTCGAAGGATGCAGGGGGCGCGCCGATCCGGATCATCGCCCCGGGCCGCGTCTATCGCAGCGACAGCGATGCGACGCACACGCCGATGTTCCACCAGGTCGAAGGGCTGGTGATCGATCGCGATATTCACCTGGGCCATCTCAAGTGGACGCTGGAGACCTTTCTCAAGGCCTTCTTCGAACGCGACGACATCGTGCTGCGCCTGCGCCCGTCCTATTTCCCCTTCACCGAGCCGTCGGTCGAGGTCGATGTCGGCTGGCAGGATGTGAAGGGCCGCCGCGTGCTCGGCGGGGACGGTGACGCGCCTGGGCATGGCTGGATGGAACTGCTGGGCAGCGGCATGGTCAACCGCCGCGTGCTCGAGTTCGCCGGGCTCGATGCCGACGAATGGCAGGGCTTCGCCTTCGGCGTGGGCGTCGACCGCCTCGCCATGCTCAAATACGGGATGGACGATTTGCGGGCCTTCTTCGACGGCGACGGACGCTGGCTCGATCATTACGGCTTCAGCCCGTTCGACCAGCCGACCCTTTCCGCAGGCGTAGGAGCGAAGGCATGAAGTTCTCGCTCGAATGGCTCAAACACTTCCTCGACACCGATGCTTCGGTGGCGGAAATCGCAGCCGCGCTCAACCGCATCGGCCACGAGGTCGAAGGCATCGAGGACCCGGCGGAAAGGCTCGCAGGGTTCCGCGTCGCCAAGGTGTTGACCGCCGCCAAGCATCCCGATGCCGACAAGCTGCAGGTGCTGAGCGTCGACACGGGCGAGGGCGATCCGCTGCAGGTCGTTTGCGGCGCGCCCAATGCGCGTGCGGGCATGAAGGGCGTGCTGGGCCTGCCCGGCGCGGTGGTTCCGGCCAATGGCATGGAACTGCGCAAGAGCGCGATCCGCGGGATCGAATCGAACGGCATGATGTGTTCGGTGCGCGAGCTCGAACTGGGCGATGAACACGACGGCATTATCGAACTGCCCGAGGACGCGCCGGTCGGCACCAGCTTTGCCGAATACAGCGATGCCTCGCCGGTGTTCGACGTCGCGATTACTCCCGACCGGCCCGATTGCATGGGCGTGATGGGCATTGCGCGCGATCTGGCCGCAGCGGGGCTGGGGACGTTCAAACCGGTCGACGTGCCGGCCATCGCGGGTGACGGCGCGTGCCCGGTCGAAGTGAAGATCGAGGACACGGAAGGCGTCCCGGCCTATTTCGCCCGGGTGATCCGCGGCGTTCGCAACGGCCCGTCGCCCGACTGGATGCAGCGCCGGCTCAAGGCTGTAGGCCAACGCCCGATCAGCGCGCTGGTCGATTGCACCAACTACCTGATGTTCGCGACCGGTCGCCCGGCGCATGTCTACGATCTTGCCAAGCTGACCGGTGCGATGGTCGCCCGCCGCGCTGCGACTGGTGAGAGCGTCGAGGCGTTGAACGAGAAGACCTACACACTCGACGAGACGATGACCGTGATTGCCGACGATAGCGGCGTCCATGATATCGGCGGGATCATGGGTGGGGCGCATTCGGGCGCATCGGACGACACTTGCGATGTCCTGCTCGAGATCGCCTATTTCGATCCCGAGCGCATCGGCGTGACCGGGCGCAAGCTGGGTCTCGCTTCCGATGCACGTACGCGCTTCGAGCGCGGCGTTGACCCGGTGTTTCTCGACGACGGCCTGGCGCTGCTGACCGACCTGATCGTCCAGACCTGCGGCGGCCAGCCCACCGAAGTGGTGCGGGTGGGCGAACCGCCTGCCCAAGCCAAGTTCGTGGCATTCGATCCCGCCCTGACCGCGCGTCTGGGCGGTGTCGAAATCGGCGAAGACGAACAGCGCCGAATCCTCGAAGCGCTTGATTTCACCGTCGGGGCCGACTGGCAGGTCACCTGCCCGCCGCGCCGTCACGATATCGAAGGTGCCGCCGATCTGGTCGAGGAAGTGGTCCGCATTTACGGCCTCGATCACGTCGCCAGCGTCGCGCTTCCGCGGGCCGAAGGCGTAGCGAAGGCGACCACGTCCCCGCAGCAGCAGCTTGAGCGCAAGCTGCGCCGGGCTGCCGCTGGACGCGGGCTCAACGAAGCGGTGACCTGGTCCTTCCTCCCCACCGCCGAAGCCGAGCATTTCGCCGATGGTACCGCGCTATGGGTGCTCGACAATCCGATCAGCGAAGACATGAAGGCGATGCGCCCCTCGCTGATTCCCGGCCTGCTGAGCGCTGCCAAGCGCGACGCCGATCGCGGCGCCGATGGCTCGCGGCTGTTCGAGCTCGGGCGGCGGTATTTCCGCGGCAAGGAGGGCGCAAGCGAAGAGAAGCCGACGCTGGGTCTGGTGCTCGCGGGCGACAAGACGCCGCGTGGCTGGGCGCAGGGCAAGGCCGTGCAGTTCGACGCGTACGACGCCAAGGCCGAGGCGGAAGCGCTGCTCGCCGCTGCTGGCGCGCCGGTCGATAATCTGATGGTCATGGGCGAAGCGGGTGACCAGTTCCACCCCGGCCAGTCGGGGACCTTGCGGCTCGGCCCCAAGAATGTGCTCGCCCGCTTTGGCGCGCTGCACCCCAAAACGCTCAGGACCTTCGATATCGGTGGTCCGGTGATGGCGGTCGAGATTTTCCTCCACGCCATCCCCGCGAAAAAGGGCGGCGGCAGCTTTGCCCGTCTTCCCTTTGCGCCGCCGGCGCTGCAGGCGGTCACGCGCGATTTCGCCTTCCTCGTCCCCGCGGACCTTCCCGCGAATGCCCTCGTGCGCGCAGTCAGGGGCGCGGACAAGCAGGCCATCGTCGAGGCGCGAGTGTTCGACGTGTTCGCGGGCCAGGGCGTGCCCGAGGGACGCAAGTCGGTCGCGGTCGAAGTAGTGCTGCAGCCGGGGGACAAGAGTTTCACCGATGCCGAGATCAAGGCGACCGCCGACAAGGTCGTCGCCGCGGCAGCCAAACAGGGCGCGGAGTTACGCGGATGACCAAGACTGCTTTCGTGACCGGTGCCACAGCGGGCATTGGCGAGGCCACCGTCCGCACGCTGGTAGCAAGCGGCTGGCGCTGTATTGCGACCGGTCGCCGCAAGGAACGCCTCGATGCGCTGGTCGACGAACTGGGCGCCGACAAGGTTCATCCGGCGGTTTTCGATGTGCGCGATGCCGAGGCGTTGGAAGCCGCGCTCGCAGACTTGCCCGAGAACTTTGCCGGAATCGACCTGCTGGTGAACAATGCCGGCCTCGCCCGCGGGCTGGCACCTGCGCAGGAAGCGAGCCTGGACGACTGGCAGACTATGATCGACACCAATGTCACGGCAATGGTGGTGCTTACCCGCAAGCTCCTGCCAACGCTGATCGAGCGCAAGGGCGCGATCATTGCGATCGGTTCGGTGGCGGGCAATTATGTCTACCCGGGCGGCAACGTCTATGCAGGCTCCAAGGCCTTCGCGAACCACTTCACGCTCGCGCTGCGCGCCGACCTCCATGGCACCGGCGTACGCGTGACGAGCATCGAGCCGGGGATGGTCGAGACCGAATTCACGCTAGTGCGCACCGGCAGCCAGGATGCCAGTGACGATCTCTACCGCGGCGCGAACCCAATGACCGGACAGGATATCGCCGACATGATCAAATGGGTCGCCGAATTGCCTCCGCATCTCAACATTAACCGGCTCGAACCGATGCCGGTGAACCAGGATTTCGCCGGCTTTCGGGTGGCGAGAGAGCACCACTGACCGTCACCCCCGCGACGGCGGGGGTCCAGCCGACCTTTCCGCCCGTTGATATGTTATCTGGATTTCCGCCTGCGCGGGAATGACGAGGAAAGTTGAAATGTCGAACCGCCGTACCTTCGCGATCATTTCGCACCCCGACGCGGGCAAGACCACGCTCACCGAAAAGCTGCTGCTGACCGGCGGCGCGATCCATCTCGCGGGCGAGGTCAAGGCGCGCGGACAGGCGCGGCGCGCGCGGTCTGACTGGATGAAGATCGAGCAGCAGCGCGGCATTTCGGTGACCAGCTCGGTCATGACCTTCGAACGCGAGGGCATCACCTTCAACCTGCTCGACACGCCGGGGCACGAAGACTTCTCCGAAGACACCTATCGCACGCTGACCGCGGTCGACAGCGCGATCATGGTGATCGATGCCGCCAAGGGGATCGAGCCGCAGACGCGCAAGCTGTTCGAGGTCTGCCGCCTGCGCAGCGTGCCGATCATCACCTTCGTCAACAAGGTCGACCGCGAGGGCCGCCCCGTATTCGAGCTGCTCGACGAGATCGCGGACATGCTCGCGCTCGATGTCAGCCCGCAGGCCTATCCGGTCGGCATGGGCGGCGAGTTCGAAGGCGTGCTCGATTTCGCCAGCGGCTGCGTCGCGCGGCCGGAGGGACCGAGCAAGGAATTCCTCGGCAAGCGCGATTGCGATGCGGAAATCCCCGAACGCTTCGCCGAGAACATCGAGCTGGCGCAGATCGGCTATCCCGAGTTCGATCTGGAAGCCTATCGCAATGGCGATCTGACCCCGGTCTATTTCGGCTCCGCACTGAAAAACTTCGGCGTCACCGAGCTGATCGAGGCGATTGCACAATACGCCCCGCCGCCGCGTCCGCAGCCCGCGGGGGAAGAGCAGATCCCGCCGACCCGCGACGAGGTCACTGGCTTCATCTTCAAGGTCCAGGCGAACATGGACCCCAACCACCGCGACCGGATCGCGTTCATGCGGCAGGTCTCGGGCACCTTCAAACGCGGCATGAAGCTGACGCCGTCGGGCCTTGGCAAACCGGTGGCGATCCATTCGCCCATCCTGTTCTTCGCGCAGGACCGCGAGGTGGCCGATACCGCCGAACCGGGCGACATCATCGGCATTCCCAACCACGGCACGCTGCGGGTGGGCGATACGCTGTCCGAAAAGAACGTAATCCGCTTCACCGGCCTGCCCAATTTCGCACCTGAGATCCTGCGCCGTGTCGCGCTGGTCGATCCGACCAAGACCAAGCAATTGCGCAAAGCGCTCGATGACCTCTCCGAAGAGGGCGTGATCCAGGTGTTCTATCCCGAGCTTGGTGGGCAGTGGATCATCGGCGTCGTCGGTCAGCTCCAGCTCGAAGTGCTGATCAGCCGCCTCTCGGCCGAATATAAGGTCGAAGCCAAACTCGAGGCGTCGCCCTTTGCCACTGCGCGCTGGGTCAGGGGGGATGCGAAGGCGCTGGCGGAGTTCGAGAAATTCAACCTGTCGACGCTGGCCAAGGATCGCGACGGCGATCTGGTGTTCATGGCCAAGAGCCCGTGGGACGTGAACTACCAGCAGGAAAAGAACCCCGACCTCATCTTCTCGGCGACGAAGGAGCGGTAGGCTTGCGAGCACGGCGGCGACGCGGCATGGAAACCGCATGACGCTACATGCCGGACCGACCTCGCAGACCTTCATTTCGCAGCGCCTGCGGCTCCATTATCTCGACTGGGGTAATCGCGGGAAACCGCCGCTGGTGCTGGTGCATGGCGGACGCGACCATGCGCGCAGCTGGGACTGGGTGGCCGAGCAATTGCGCGACGACTGGCATGTGGTGGCGCTCGATCACCGCGGCCATGGCGATTCCGACTGGGTCAGCGATGGCAATTACTCGTCGAACGATATGGTCTACGACCTTGCGCAGTTGATCCACCAACTGGGCGTCGGCCCGGTGACGATCGTCAGCCATTCGATGGGGGGCAATGTCTCGCTGCGCTATGCCGGGACGTTTCCCGAGATGGTCACCAAGATCGTCGCGATCGAAGGGCTGGGGCCAAGCCCCAAGCGGCAGGCGGAAATGCGCGCCGATCCCTATCCGCAGCGCCTCAACGAATGGATCGGCAAGAAACGCGCCGCCTCGGGCCGCAGTCCGCGCAAATACGACAGCATCGAAGCGGCGTTCGCGCGCATGATCGAAGAGAACAGCTACCTCACCGAGGAACAGGCGCGTCACCTGACGGTCCACGGGGTCAACCGCAATGAAGACGGCACCTACAGCTGGAAGTTCGACCCCCATCTCAATGTCTGGGCGGTCGAGGATGTGGCCGATGAATTCCTCTACCAGACCTGGGCCGCGATCAGCGCGCCGACACTGCTGCTCTACGGCGCCGACAGCTGGGCCTCCAACCCCGAGGGCGACGGCCGGCTTGACCACTTTGCCAATGCCGAAGTGATCGAGTTCGAGAATGCGGGCCACTGGCTCCATCACGATCAGTTCGACCGCTTTATGGCGACGCTGAGGGACTTTCTTTAGTGGCCGAATTCTTCGATCGGCTGGATGAGAAGCACATGGCCATGATCGGCAGGCAGCCGGTCTTTTTCGTCGCCACTGCCGCCGACGATGCGCGCATCAATCTCAGCCCCAAGGGCTATGACGCGTTTCGCGTCCTATCGCCGGCCCGCGTCGCCTATCTCGATCTTGGCGGGTCGGGCAACGAGACGCACGCCCATCTCGCGGCCGACGGGCGCATCACGGTGATGTTCTGCAATTTCGACCGGCCCGCGCTGATCCTGCGAATCTATGGCCGCGGCCGGCCCGTCCTGCCGCAGGATGCGGAATGGGACGCATTGGCCGGTCAATTCGATCTGCTGCCCGGCACGCGGCAGATATTCGACATCGCGGTCGAGAGTGTGCAGACCAGCTGCGGCTGGGGTGTGCCCTTCATGGATTATCGCGAGGAACGGCACACGCTCAAGAAGGCGCATGGCCAGGCCGATCCCGATGAGTGGGTCGCCAAGACGCAGGGACGCACCATCAGTATCGATGGTCTTCCGACCCGGCCGACCGACCGCTATTTCAAGGGCGAGTAGCCCCGCGTGCAGCTTACCTTCGCCAGCTACAACATCCACAAGGCCGTCGGGCTCGATCGCAAGCGCGATCCCGAGCGCATCCTGTCGGTTCTGAACGAGATCGATGCGGACATCATTGCGCTGCAGGAAGCCGACCGGCGCATCGGCGAACGCGCAAGCGTGCTCCCGCGCGCCGAGATCGACGACACGCGCTGGCGGGTGATCGAGGTGGCCAAGCGCCCGCGCAGCATCGGCTGGCATGGCAATGCCCTGCTGGTGCGGCGCGATCTGGAGGTCGTCTCGGGCGAGGCGCTCGACCTGCCCACGCTCGAGCCGCGCGGCGCCGCCTGTGGCGAAATCATGATCGAGGGCGAGCGCCTGCGCGTCATCGGCACGCATCTCGATCTGTCCGGCCTGCGCCGCCGCGACCAGATCCGTTCGCTGTTGACCTTTGTCGCTGAATGCGCCGGCGACCTGCCCACCGTCATCATGGGCGATTTCAACCAATGGGGCCGCAGGACGGGGGCCATGCGCGAATTCACCGATGGCTGGCGCATCATCACCCCCGGTCGCAGCTACCCCAGCCGCCAGCCGGTGGCCACGCTCGACCGCATCGTGGCGAGCAGGCACTGGACCCTCGTCGACGCCGAGGTCCACCACACCGGCCTGTCGGCGGTGGCTTCGGATCATTTGCCCATTATGGCCACACTCGACCTGATCAAAAAATAGGCACAAGCCTAATCTGTGGGCAATAATAGAAGCGCGACGCCTGCGGTTGCGCCTGATTCTTACCGTAATCGCGTTTGGCACGCACATTGCTGACTGTGACCCGCCGGTGCTTGGCCGGTGGATCACACAGGGGGTGAAGGCGTGAAATTCATCATCGCAGTCATCAAGCCATTCAAGCTCGACGAAGTGCGCGAAGCGCTTGGCGGCATTGGAGTGGCGGGAATGACCGTTACCGAAGTCAAGGGTTTCGGCCGCCAGAAAGGCCAGACCGAAATCTACCGCGGCGCCGAATACTCGACCAACATGCTGCCCAAGGTGAAGCTCGAGATCGCCGCTGCCGACGACCTCGCCGATCAGGTGGTCGAGACGATCCAGCAAACCGCCAGCACCGAGGCAATCGGCGACGGCAAGATCTTCGTGTTCGACCTTGCCAGCGCGACGCGCATTCGCACCGGCGAGACCGGCGACACCGCGCTTTGAGGGGGCTTCCGCAAATGACCAGAAAATTTCTCCATGCAGCACCCCTGGCCGTGGCCGGGTTGCTTCTTTCCGAACCTGCCTTCGCGCAGGACGCCGTCAGCGCCGAGGCGCTCGAAGCCGCGGGCGCGGTCTCCGGCGGCACCGCTTACATCTTCAACACGCTGCTGTTCCTGATCGGCGGCTTCCTCGTCATGTGGATGGCCGCCGGCTTCGCCATGCTCGAAGCCGGCCTCGTGCGTTCCAAGAACGTCTCGGTGCAATGTCTCAAGAACATCGGTCTCTATTCGATCGCGGGGCTCATGTTCTGGGTGATCGGCTATTCGATCGCCTATCCCGGCTTCGAAGGGGGCTTCTTCGGCATCGCCGATTTCCCCTATTGGATGCAGGGCGTGGGTGAAGCCGATACCGACACCGGCTATTCGATCGCGTCCGACTGGTTCTTCCAGATGGTCTTCTGCGCCACCACCGCCTCGATCGTTTCGGGCACCGTGGCCGAGCGGATCAAGATCGTTCCGTTCTTCATCTTCGTCACGCTGCTGACCGGCTTCATCTATCCGGTCATCGTCAGCTGGGAATGGGGCGCTGGCTGGCTCGACGCGATGGGCTTCTCGGACTTTGCCGGTTCGACGCTGGTCCACTCGACCGGTGGCTGGGCCGCTCTGATGGGTGCGCTGATCATCGGGCCGCGTCTGGGCCGCTATACCGACAAGGGCGTGACGGTCTTCCCGGGTTCGAGCATTCCGCTCGCGACGCTGGGGACCTTCATCCTGTGGCTCGGCTGGTTCGGCTTCAACGGCGCTTCGCAGCTTGCCATGGGCACCATCGGCGATGTCTCCGACGTGTCGAAGATCTTCGTCAACACCAACATGGCCGCTGCGGCCGGCGTGGTCGTGGCGATCATCCTGACGCAGCTGCGCTACGGCAAGGCGGATACCACCATGGCGCTCAACGGCGCACTGGCCGGCCTCGTTGCCATCACCGCCGAACCGCTCACGCCCAATGTCGGCATGGCGATCATCATCGGCGGGATCGGCGGCGCACTGCCCGTGATCTTCGTCCCGCTGCTCGACAAGCTGAAGATCGACGATGTCGTCGGCGCAATCCCGGTCCACCTCGTGGCCGGTATCTGGGGCACGCTCGCCGTGCCGCTGACCAACACCGGCGTGCCCTTCGTGGCGCAGCTGACGGGTGTGGTTGCGACCGGCGTGTTCGTCTGCGTGACCTCGGGCATCGTGTGGTTCGCACTCAAGTCGACGATCGGCGTGCGTCCCAGCGAAGAAGAAGAGATGGCAGGTCTCGACCTCGGCGAAACCGGGATCGAAGCCTATCCGGAATTTGCCCGGGCCAACTGATTACCAGTTCGGCGGGGGCGCCGTTCTCTCTCCTCTCCTCGGGCGCCCCCGCCTACCCATGTTCCTCCTGCGAACACCGACTGTATTGGGCCGGAGATTACCTCTCCGGCCCCTTTTTTATGCTCGATGCGCACTGTGATGTTTTTGCTGCGGCGGGCGCGGGATAGGCACGAAAAAAGCGGGCCGGGGAGACGATCCCCGGCCCGCTTTTCTGTCTGCGACAAGGCTCTTAGGCCGCGAGCGCATCCTTGACGAAATCCGCGCAGCGTTCGCCGATCATGATGCTCGGCGCATTGGTGTTGCCAGAGACCAGCCGCGGCATGACGCTGGCATCGGCGACATAGAGCCCTTCGATCCCGTTTGCCTTGAGCGTCGGATCGACCACCGCATCCTTGTCCCCGCCCATGCGGCAGGTGCCGACGGGGTGATAGACAGTGTCGGCGCGGTCGCGGATCAGCGCATCGAGCTGGGCGTCGTCGTCCAGATCGATCGGGTAGCGATCCTGCGGGTCGTATTTCGCCAGGCTCGGCGAGGATACGATGCGGTGCGACAGGCGCACACCTTCGCGCAAGGTCGCGATATCGCGCTCGTCGTCGAGGAAATTGGGATCGATCCGCGGGGCGAGCCGTGCGTCGCGCCCGTCGAGCCGTACCGTGCCCCGGCTTTCGGGCCGCAGTACGCAGGCGTGAAGCGAGAACCCGTGCCCCTTCACCTTGGTCCGGCCGTGATCCTCGAGCATTGCCGGGACGAAGTGCCACTGGATATCGGGCGCGGGCGCGTCGGGCATGACGGTCCAGAACCCGCCCGCCTCGGCATAGGGAGTGGTCATGATCCCGGTGCGCTTGCGGCGGTGCTCGATGATCGCCTTGACCATCCGGACGGTGCCGGCGAGGCTATCGCCGACCAGATCCTTGCTCTCGGTCTGCCAGCTCGACACATAGTCTATATGGTCCTGCAGATCGCTGCCCACCGCGGGCCGGTCGACCGCGACGTCGATCCCGTGTTCCTTGAGATGCGCGGCAGGACCGATGCCCGACAGCATCAGGATCTGCGGCGAATTGAATGCGCCCGCCGACAGCACCACCGCGCCGCGCGCCTTGATGCTGCGCTCCTGATCGCCGACGGTATAGGTCACGCCGGTCACCCGGCCATCGGTGATGTCGAGCCGCTGGACGCTGACCCCGATCCGCACGTCGAGATTCTTCGACCCGCGCTTGGGTTCGACATAGGCGCGCGCCGCGGACCAGCGTTCGCCGTCCTTCTGCGTCACCTGGTAAAGCCCGAAGCCCTCCTGCTGCGCGCCGTTGAAGTCGGCATTGCGCGGCAATTGCAGCTGCGCGGCGGCCTCGACGAAGGCGACACTGCCCGGGTTGGGCCATTTCTGGTCCGACACCCACAGCGGACCCGAAGCCCCGTGATGATCGTCGGCGCCGCGCACATTGTGTTCGGCGCGCTTGAAATAGGGCAGCACATCGTCATGGCTCCAGCCGGTGCAGCCAAGCTCGGCCCACTGGTCGTAATCCCAGTGATTGCCGCGAATATAGATCATGGCATTGATCGCCGAGGACCCGCCCAAACCGCGTCCGCGCGGCTGGTAACCGGTCCTTCCGTTCAGCCCCTTTTGCGGGACGGTCTCGAAGCGATAGTTCGAACCTGCGCGCAGGAAGGGCATGAGCCCGGGTGTCTTGACCAGCATTGTGTCGTTGCGCGGGCCGGCCTCCAGCAGGCAAACGCTTTTCCCCGCCTCGGCCAGCCGCCCGGAAACAGCGCTCCCCGCGCTGCCGCCACCGATTACGATGACATCGAATTCGTCCATGATATCTCCTCTCGAATCGAGAGGTTAGGCAGCCTCGGCCTCGCCCGCAATCCGGTTTTCAGATGAAACCGATTTTTCTTCCCCACCGGCCCTTTCGATCCAGCGGCTGCGGATCTGGTCGGAGGTCTCGCGGCTCCCGTCATGAGTCCAGCCGGGTTCGCGCAGCAGGTAGGACAGTTTGTGCTTCCACGGTGCGCGCCACATGTCCTGCGCGATACCGACCCACTCGTGGAACACCGACCACAGCAGGTTGAAGCTGCCCAGCTGCTTCACGATGCCATAACGGATCTTCTCGTCCCTGACTTCGGGTTCGAAAGTGCCGAACAGCTTGTCCCACACGATAAAGACCCCGGCATAATTGCGGTCCAGATAACGCGGGTTGGTGGCATGGTGGACGCGGTGGTGGCTGGGCGTGTTCATCACCGCCTCGAACCAGCGCGGCATCCGGTCGATCGCTTCGGTATGGATCCAGAACTGGTAGATCAGGTTGAACCCGCCGCAGATCGCAATCATCCCCGGGTGAAAGCCGAGCAGGACCAGCGGCAGCGCGAAGACGAAACTCAGCGTCAGGAAACCGGTCCAGGTCTGCCGCAGCGCGGTGGACAGGTTGTAGTGCTGGCTCGAATGGTGGTTCACATGGCTCGCCCAGAACCAACGCACCCGGTGACCGAAACGGTGAACCCAGTAATATTTGAGGTCGTCGAGCACGAAGCACAGCGCGAAGGCCCACCATGTCCAGGATATATCGAACAGACGGAACTGCCACAGCCACAGGAAGAGCGCGAAGAAGAACCCGCCGAACAGCAGCCCCGAGACCGTGGAGCCCAAGCCGAAGGCGAGACTGGTGAGCGTATCCCTGGGTTCATACGCATCGGGGCGCTTGCGCCAGGCCCAGACCATCTCGATCAGGACCAGCGCGACGAAGCCGGGCACGGCATATTCGGTAGGCGAGAAATCGGGCATGGCAGTTACCTTTGTATCGCCTCTATCGCGCGAACCCAAGCCGCCGGATCGTCGAGCACGAGCCGCACCGAACCATAGCGCTTCTCGGCCGTGTCGATCACCAGTTCCGTGTCGGTGCGATGTACCCGCGCTGCAGCCGTGAGGATGCGTCCGGCAAAATGCACACCATGCGGGCGGAGCAGGAGGATACGGCCCGCAGCATCGCGCATCACGGCTGCTCGGCCATCACGATCCAGCCCAATCGCGACCGGCTCGTATCCGCTGACTGCATCGTCCGCAGCGCGGCGCGCGGCGGCTTCGTCGGTCAATCGCGGCGCGGGACCGAGCTTGAGCCAATAGGCCAGTCCGGCCAGCGCAAGGATGGCGACGAGCGATCCGAGAAATTGGAGCAGGGCGGGCGGAACATCCATGCGCAAGGCGATTGGCACGGGAGCCGCTTTGCGGCAAGCAGGCTGCAACAGGGAGACGCACATGAAATCGCTAGCCATTCTCGCCGCCGGAGCCGCACTGCTTGCCGTGCCCGCCGCTGCGCAGGACGCCAATCCGATCGCACAGGTCGAAGCGCAGAAGGACCGGACCCAGCGTGTCGCGCAGCAGATCTGGCAGTTCGCCGAACTCGGTTATCTCGAGACGCAATCGAGCGGCCTGCTGGTGGATGAATTGCAGCGCGAGGGCTTTGTCATCCGTTCGGGTGTCGCCGAGATCCCGACCGCCTTCGTCGCCGAATGGGGGACAGGGGGGCCGGTGATCGGCCTGCTCGCCGAGTTCGACGCGCTTCCGGGCATTACCCAGTCGGCCGCGCCGACGCGCGACCCGGTCGAAGACAAGCATGCGGGGCACGCCTGCGGGCACAATTTGTTCGGCGCGGGTTCGCTCAGCGCGGCGATCGCGATCCGTAACTGGCTTGAAGCGACCGGCACCCCTGGACGGGTGCGGCTGTACGGCACCCCGGCCGAAGAAGGCGGCTCGGGCAAGGTCTATATGGCGCGCGCGGGCCTGTTCGATGATGCCGATTTCGTCATCGACTGGCATCCGGCGGATCGCAATTCCGCTGCCTCGCGGATGAGTCTCGCCAATCGCTCGGGCAAGTTCCGGTTTCGCGGGGTCTCGGCGCATGCGGCGGGGGCGCCCGAACGCGGGCGCAGCGCGCTCGACGGGGTCGAAGCGATGAACATGATGGTCAACATGATGCGCGAACACACCACGATGGATACGCGCATCCATTACGTCATCACCAGCGGCGGCTCGGCGCCCAATGTCGTCCCCGACTTCGCCGAGGTCTTCTATTACGTCCGCCATTCGGATGCCGACGAGGTGCGCGCGCTGTGGCCGCGGCTCGAAGCCGCGGCGAGGGGCGCCGCGATGGGGACGGGGACCGAGGTCGACTGGGAAATCATCCACGGCAACAATCCCACGCTGCCGCTCGAATCGCTGCAGACGATGATGGATGCCAAGCTGCGCCAGCTTGAGCCGATCGAATACACGGCGGCGGAACTGGCCTGGGCCGAGACGATCCGCGAAAGCTTCGGCGACGATGCACCCGATCAGGCGCAGTCGCGCGAGGTAGAGGATTACGCCGTCCTGACCGGCTATGGCTCGACCGATGTCGGCGATGTCAGCCGCGCGGTCCCGACGGTCAGCGTGCGCGCCGCCACCTGGGTACCGGGGACTGCCGCGCATAGCTGGCAGGCGGTCGCCGCGAGCGGGCACAGCTACGGCACCAAGGGCACGCAGCATGCAGCCAAGGCTATGATGCTGGCGGCCGTGGAACTCTATACCAACCCGCAGCTGCGCGAGGAGGCCAAGGCAGAGTTTATCGCCGCACGGGGCGAGGACTACGTCTACGAATCGCTGCTCGGCGATCGCGCTCCGCCGCTCGACTATCGCCGCTGATCAATTACGCGCGCGGGCGGCGAACATATCCATCGCGGGGCGTACCGGGGCGACGTCGTAGCCGGCGTCGGCCGCTGCTGCGCCGATGGTCTCGGGATCCTCGCCGGTGCGGGCTTGCGCGAGCGCCCACAGCAGTGTCGAACGCGTGCCCGAGCGGCAGAAACCGAGCACCGGGCCCTGCGCCGCGGCGAGCGCGTCCTGCAGTTTCTCGACCTGCGGTTCGCTGAAGCCCGAACTTCCCACGGGAATGGCCAGATAATCCATACCCGCCGCGCGCGTCGCGGCTTCGATGTCCGCGCTCGCCGGCTGGCCGGGCGCTTCGTCATCGGGGCGGTTGTTGACCACCAGCGCGATGCCCATCGCCGCGGCTTCGGAGATTTCCTGCGGCGTCACCTGCGGGCTGGCGTAAAAGCTGTCGGACAGCTTGCGAAACTCGCTCATTATCCGTTCTCCTTCGCGCCGTCAGGCTCGGTCACGCGGCGCTTGCGCTGGGTCATGTTGAGCAGTTCGACCCCGATCGAGAAGCCCATCGCGGCGTAGATGTAACCCTTGGGCACGTGGAAGCCGAAGCCATCGGCGATGAGCACCAGGCCGATCATCACGAGGAAGGCAAGCGCCAGCATCACCAGCGTCGGGTTCTTCTCGATGAAGCGTGCCAGCGGATCGGCGGCGACCATCATGATGCCCACGGTGATCACCACCGCCGTGACCATGATCGGGATCTGGTCAGTCATGCCGACCGCGGTGAGGATCGAATCGACCGAGAAGACGATATCGATGGCGACGATCTGGGCGATCACCGCGCCGAACGTCGCCTTGACCGCATCGGCGGTGCCCGGGGTCTTGTCGAGCAAGTCGCCCGAATCGTCCTCGGGCTCCATCAGGTGATGGATTTCCTTGGTTGCCTTCCACAGCAGGAACAGCCCGCCGATGAGCAGGATGATGTCGCGGCCCGAGAAGGCGGTCTCGAAGCTCGGCTCACCATAGGCATTGGGCGTGCCGACCAGTCCCAGATCGAAGATCGGTGTCTGCAGCGTGACCAGCCAGCCGATCAGCATCAGCAGTCCGATCCGCATGATCAGCGCCAGCGCCAGCCCGATTCGCCGGGCCCGCTGCTGCTGGTGTTCGGGCAATTTGTTCGACAGGATCGCGATGAAAATCAGGTTGTCGACGCCGAGCACGACTTCGAGCGCGATCAGGGTGAGCAGGGCCAGCCAGGCGGCGGGATCCGAGAGCAGGGCGATGAATTCCATGGAAACTCCCTGCCGCAGCAGACGGACGCATTCAAGACACGATCGATGTCCCATCCGCTTTGCGAAAATGTCACAATTCGGCGCTTTGCTGGCCACTGAGGCTAAATCATTCGCGCACAGCTATCTTTCACGCTATGATGATTGCCTGAGGGTGGGTTTTGTGCCCGTCCGCGCCGGAACAGGATGCAGTTCTCCGTCCCGGTGACTTCTGATTGCGGACTGCACGACAAGGTATTGTTCGAGTTATGGGTTACGACAAAGGGCGCCGCCGCGGGAAGGACAAGCGCGACGGTTTCGGGGAAGAGGGTTTCGACAGCTTCGGCGGCGGCCCTCCGGCGGATTTCGCTCCGCATGATGCGTTCCGCAACGATCGCGGCGGCGACCGGTTTGGCGGCGGCGGCGGTGACCGTGGCGGCTTTGGCGGCGGTAATCGCGGCGGCGGTGGAGGCGGCGGCTTCGGCGGCGGCCCGCGTGGCGGCGGCGGTGGCGGCGCTGGTGGCGGTGGCGGCGGTTTCAACCGCATGCCCGCCCAGGTCGTCGGTACCGGCAAGGGTACCGTAAAGTTCTTCAACGGCCAGAAGGGCTTCGGCTTCATCCAGCAGGATGGCGGCGGCGAAGATGTGTTCGTGCACATCAGCGCGGTCGAACGTGCCGGGCTCGAAGGTCTTGCCGAAGGCCAGGAACTCGAATTCAATCTCATCGATCGTGGCGGCAAGGTTTCGGCTCAGGACCTCCAGGTCGTGGGCGACGTGATCCCCGTGAAGTCGGGTGGCGGTGCTCCCGGCGGCGATGCGGGCGGTGCTCCGCGCCGCGAGCTGACCGGCGAAAAGGCCACCGGCACGGTCAAGTTTTTCAATTCGATGAAGGGCTTCGGCTTCCTTACCCGCGATGACGGCCAGCCCGACGCTTTCGTGCACATCAGCGCGGTCGAGCGGTCCGGTCTCGCCGGCATCAACGAGGGCGAACGCTTCGAATTCGACCTCGAAGTCGACCGACGCGGCAAATATTCGGCGGTCAACCTCGTTCCCGTTCAGGAGTGAGGCCGCGCCCCGCGATCCGGTTTGACCCGGGACGCGAGACGCAATAGATCGCTGGCAAACACGCAGATGGCGGTTCCTCAGGGACCGCCATTTGTCTTTCACCCGAGTAATGCACCCGCCCGGGGTGCCGCTGGAGGACCCATGTCGATTTCACCGCTGATGCCCGTCTACCCCCGCTGCGGGGTGCGCCCGGTCAAGGGTGAACATTGCCACCTGATCGACGAAGACGGCACGCGTTATCTCGACTTCGCCAGCGGCATCGCGGTGAATCTGCTGGGCCACAGCCATCCCGGCCTGATCGGTGCGATCCAGCGCCAGGCCGAAACGCTGATGCACGTCTCCAACCTCTATGGCAGCCCGCAGGGCGAAGCGCTGGCGCAGAAGCTGGTCGACAAGACCTTTGCCGATACGGTGTTCTTCACCAATTCGGGGGCCGAGGCGGTCGAGACCGCGATCAAGACCGCGCGCGCCTATCACCAACATGCGGATGGCGCTGCCAACCGGACCGAGCTGATCACCTTCACCAATGCCTTCCACGGGCGCACGATGGCGACGATCAGCGCGTCGAACCAGGAGAAGATGCACCAGGGCTTCCGCCCCCTGCTCGCCGGGTTCCAATATGCCGAATTCGACAATCTCGACCATGCGAAGTCGCTGATGAGCGACAAGACCGCCGGCTTCCTGGTCGAACCGATTCAGGGCGAGGGCGGCATCCGGCCGGGCTCGGATGCGTTCATTCACGGCCTGCGCCGGCTCGCCGACGAGAATGACCTCATGCTGGTGTTCGACGAGGTCCAGTGCGGCGTCGCGCGCACGGGCAAGCTCTATGCCTATGAACATTACGGTATCGAACCCGACATCATGGCGAGCGCCAAAGGGATCGGCGGCGGCTTCCCGCTCGGCGCCTGCCTCGCCACCGAAAAGGCGGCGCGCGGCATGGGCTTCGGCTCGCACGGTTCGACCTATGGCGGCAACCCGCTCGGTATGGCGGCGGGCATGGCGGTGATGGAAGCTGTCGCCAATGACGAATTCCTCGCCGAGGTCACCGAGAAGGGCGAGCGGCTGCGTACGCGGCTCGAGCAGTTCATCGGCAATTATCCCGAACTGTTCGAACTGGTGCGCGGCAAGGGGCTGATGCTGGGCATCAAGATGAAGGTCGAAAGCCGGCCCTTCTTCGTCCACCTGCGCGACAATCACCAGTTGCTGACAGTGGCTGCGGGCGACAACACGCTGCGTGTCCTGCCCCCGCTGGTCGCCGGCGATGCCGAGTTCGACGAGTTCTTCGACAAGCTTTCGGCGGGTGCCGCGAGCTACGATCCGGCCAACTGATCAGGAGCGCGACGATGCGGCATTTCCTCGACCTTTCGGACGCTGGCGGGGATGCGATCGCCGCCATGATCAACGACGCGCAGGATCGCAAGGCGGCGCGCGCGGACTGGCCCAAGGGCAGGGCCGATGCGGATGCTCCGCTGGCGGGCCATGTGCTCGGTATGATTTTCGAGAAGAGTTCGACCCGGACGCGGGTCAGCTTCGATATCGCTATGCGCCAGCTGGGCGGTTCGGCGCTGATTCTCGATTCGGGTACCACCCAGCTGGGCCGCGGCGAGAGCATTGCCGATACTGCGCGGGTACTCAGCCGGATGGTCGATGCGATCATGCTGCGCACCGACGACCATGAAAAGGCGCTGGAAATGGCACGCCACGCCAGCGTGCCGGTCATCAACGGGCTGACCGATCGCTCGCATCCATGCCAGATCGTCGCCGACCTGCTGACCATGATCGAGCATGGCAAGGCGCTGCCCGGGCTCGAACTCGCGTGGCTTGGCGATGGCAACAATGTGCTGCATTCGATCCTCGAAGCGGCCGCGCTGATTAAGTTCAACGTCCGCATCGGCACGCCGCAAGGCTACGAACCCGAAGCCGAATTCGTCGAACTGGCGCGCGCGGCGGGGTCCACCGTCACGCTGACGCAGGATGCGCAGGAAGCAGCTGCGGGGGCCGACATCATCGTCACCGATACTTGGGTCTCCATGGGGCAGGAGCACGTTCATAACAAGCTCGCCGCCATGGCGCCGTTCCAGGTTTCGCGCGAATTGATGGCCGCGGCCAAACCGGAAGCGAAGTTCCTGCACTGCCTCCCCGCACATGTCGGCGACGAAGTGACCGAGGAGGTGTTCGAGGGCGACAGCTCGGTCGTATTCGACGAGGCGGAGAACCGGATCCACGCGCAGAAGTCGGTCCTGTTATGGTGTTTCGATAAAATCTAGCGGCGCTTCCCGCGCTCTACCATTTTGCCGAACGCGCCCCATATGGCGGCGATGAACGCTACTCCCGACATGACCGAAGAGACTCACTCGGGCCGCCTGCTGGCCTTCACCATTCCGACGCGCAATGCCCGCGGCCGGTTGGTCCGGCTCGACCACACGCTGGACCAGATCCTCGCCGCGCATGACTATCCGCCGCCGATCACCCATCTGCTTGCCGAAGCGCTGGTGCTTGCGGTGCTGATGGGCGGGCTGGTCAAGGAAGACGGCTCGCAGGTCACGATGCAGGCGCAGACCGAGGCGGGCGCGGTCAGCCTGCTGGTATGCGACTACAAGGGCGGCGAACTGCGCGGCTATGTCGATTTCGACCCGGCCAAGCTTGCCGAACTGGGCGCGAACCCCTCGCTCTTCGCGCTGTTCGGCAAGGGCTATCTCGCGATCACCTTCGACCTTGCCGGCGACCAGGGGCGGTATCAGGGTATCGTCCCGCTCGAAGGGGACAGCCTCGCCGAAGCCTGCGAGCGCTATTTCTACCAGTCCGAGCAGGTGCCCACGCTGATCCGCTGCGCAGTGCGCTCGGACGAAGCAGGCGTGCGGGCGGCAGGGATGCTGGTGCAGCATCTGCCCTCGGGCGAAGAAGGACGCGAACGCCTGCACTCTCAGCTCGACCATCCTGAATGGGAGCATGTCGCGATCCTTGCCGGTTCGCTGCGCCATGACGAATTGCTCGATGACGGACTGTCGCTCGAGGCGATCGCATGGCGCCTGTTCCACGAAGAGGACGAGGTCCGCATTCAGCGTGGCGCCGCGATCGAGCGCGGATGCCGCTGCTCGGTCGAACATTATCGCGACGTGCTTGAGCGGTTCCCCGAAGATCAGCGTATCGACATGCGCGATGAGAACGGGATCGTCCTGGTCGATTGCGCATTCTGTTCCAGGCAGTTCGCCATCGACATCTGACCGGCATGTCGTTGCCATACAACGCCGCGCTGACAATTTCCTGTATTACATCTGCCGTATCGACACCGAATCACGACCGCGACTGGTCTCGCCGACGAAAGGTCACTTTCCCTATGGCTCGCACACGAGCGTTCCTGTTCGCAGCGCTGGCTACGCCGGTTGCACTTCTGGCCGCGCCGGTCGTCGCGCAGGCATCGTTGACGATGCTCGACACGCTCACGCATGGTGGGTGGGAAGTCCGCTCGCGCGATGGCGGGTCGGTGCGCAAGATATGCGTGCGTACCGGACGTGAACTGATTCAGCTGCGCCACCCCGACAGCACCTGCAACCGCTTCGTGGTCGAGAACTCGGCGAATGAGACGACGGTGCAATATACCTGCCGCGGCAATGGCTATGGCCGCACGCATATTCGCAAGGAATCCGACACGCTGGTCCAGATCGACAGCCAGGGCATCGCGGGCGGCAAGCCTTTCCAGTTCACCGCCGAGGCACGCCGGACGGGTGGCTGCGACTAACCGCGCGACTTGCAGGCTACCGCGTTCGCGCATAGCGGACGGGCATGAGCAAAGCCGACACTCCCGGACCCGCCGTTATCCTGCTTTCAGGCGGGCTCGATTCCATGGTCACTGCCGCCATCGCCCGCGAGCGCGGCCATACCCTGCACGTGCTGACGATCGACTATGGCCAGCGCCATGTCCGCGAACTGGAATCGGCCCGCGGCATCGCAGCCAGGCTCGGGGTGACCCGCCATGTGGAACTGCCGCTCGACCTGCGCCGGTTCGGCGGATCGGCGCTGACCGACGATATCGATGTGCCCAAGACCGGCGTTGATGGCGGCGATATCCCGGTGACCTATGTGCCTGCACGCAATCTCGTGTTTCTCGCGCTGACTACCGCCTTTGCCGAAACCGCGGCCTCGCGTGACATCTTCATCGGTGTGAACGCGCTCGACTATTCCGGCTATCCCGATTGCCGGCCCGAATTCATCGCCAGCTTTGCCGAAACCGCGCGGCTGGGGACCAAGCAGGGCGTCGAGGGATCTCCCTTCGCAATTCATGCGCCGCTCCAGCATATGACTAAGGCGGATATCGCGCGCGAATGCCATCGGCTGGGTCTCGATCCGGCGTGGAGCTGGTCCTGCTACGACCCGACCGCCAAGGGACTTGCCTGCGGTGCCTGCGATTCCTGTCGCTTGCGGCGAAAAGGCTTTGCCGAGGCGGGCCTTGTCGATACCACCCCCTATTCCAAGGATGCCCCTGAACTGACGGAGTAGGGAATTGAGCCAAGCCAACGACGCCGCCGCGCCGACCGAAGCAGAAACCGGCGTCGGGGCGGACAAGGTCCCGGCATACAGTTGGTATGCCCTCAGCGTCCTGGTCCTGATCTACGTCCTGAATTTCATCGACCGCCAGATCCTCTCGATCCTGGCCAATGACATCAAGGCCGATCTCGGTGTCGAGGATGACTATCTCGGGTTTCTCTACGGTACCGCCTTCGCGGTCTTCTACGCGCTCTTCGGTATCCCGCTCGGCAGGCTCGCGGACAGCTGGAAACGCATCCGCCTGATGAGCATCGGCCTGGCGCTGTGGTCGACCATGACCGCGCTGTCCGGCTTCGCGAAGAACGCGACGACGCTGACCGTGGCGCGGATCGGCGTGGGCGTGGGCGAGGCAACCGCCAGCCCTTCGGCCTATTCACTGATCTCGGATTGGTTTCCGGCACGCCTGCGCGCCACCGCCCTCGCGATCTATTCGTCGGGCCTTTATATCGGCGGCGGCATCTCGCTGCTGATCGGCGGCCTGGTGGTCGAGAACTGGAACGCGGCGTACCCAAATGGCGGACCGCTGGGGCTGGTCGGTTGGCAGGCGGCCTTCCTCTCGGTTGGGCTCCCGGGGCTGGCACTGGCACTTTGGGTGCTGACGCTGCGCGAACCGGTGCGCGGCGCGATCGACGGCCTGATGACGCCCGAGGATCCCGAGCCCTTCCGCGGTTTCTTCCGCGAGCTCTTTCAGGTGATTCCACCCTTCACGATCTTCGGAGCTGCGGCGCGCGGAACCGGGGCATTGGTATTGAACCTGCTGGGGGCGGCCTTCTTTGCGGCGCTCGCCTGGACCCTGTGGCGCCTGACGGGCGTTTTCGAACAATGGCTGTTCCTGGGCGTCGGTTATTACGCTGTTTTCAGCTGGGCGATGGGCCTGCGCGCGCGCGATTTGCCGACCTTCAAGCTGACCTGGGGCTCGCCTGCATTCCTGTGCATCATTCTCGGCTACGGGACCGTCGCCTTCACCGCCTATGCCGCATCCTATTGGGGCGCGCCCTATGCCGAGCGCGCGCTGGGCGTAAACAAGACCGACCTGGGCTGGTTCCTCGGCGCCCCTGCGGCAGTTGCGGGCTTCCTTGGCGTGATCCTCGGGGGGCGTATGGCCGATTACCTGCTCGAACGCCGTCCCGCCGGGCGCGTGTGGGTCATCCTGTTCGGGCTGGTTACGCCGCTACCCGCCATGTGGCTGGCCTATACGACCGACGATGTCGTGCTGTTCTATATCGGGGCGTTCCTGGCACAGATGCTCAGCGCCGCAGCGCTGGGGGCGGCTGCCGCATCGAGCCAGGCGCTGGTGCTGCCGCGTATGCGCGGGCTGGCAACCGCGACCTTCTTCCTCGCGACCACCCTTATCGGGCTGGGGCTTGGCCCATTCATGGCCGGCTATGTCTCGGCGACCAACGGCGATGATCTGTCGCTTGGCGTGCTGTCGACGCTGGTTGCCGCTCCGTTCGGTCTGGTCCTGCTCATCGCAGCGCTGAAGCTGGTACCGCAGGCAGCGGCAAGCGTGGTCGAACGGGCTCGTGCGGCAGGCGAGCCGATCTAGGCTAGACCGGCTTCAGCACTCCGCAGGCAATCCGGGCACCGGCGTCGCCGGCGGGGTCGGTGCGGTAATCGTCGGCGCCTGCGTGAACGACGACAGCCGTGCCGTCGGCGTCGAAAATATCATCGATCGCATCGCGGGCGTTCCCGTCCAGAGCGACCTCGGCCGTCCCGGCGCGATTGGCGCCAATGGTCAGATTGGGCATATCGCCCAGATGGTTGCCGCCGGGCGACATCGAGCCATGTGTGGCCATGCCGGGGTTGAGGTGGCCGCCTGCGCTGGTGAAGTCGGGGGCAGTGCACGTACCTGTCGTATGCAAGTGGAACCCGTGCTCGCCTTGCGACATGCCGACTGCGGCGATCGCCACGGAGACGGTCTGGCCATTGCTCAACAATTGGACGGTTCCGGCAGGCAAGCCGTTGGCGAAATACAGCGTTGTTTCGCCGATGCGGTTGCTCGGCAGGTCATCGACCGTGGTGCAGCCTGCCATGAGCAGGGCGGCGAGCGAGGGCAAAAGAAGACGGGATGACATGGCGATCCTTTCGAATTGAACGGCGATCTACTCTAGCCAACGAAAAAGGGGCCGGATTGCTCCGGCCCCTTTCGTGTTTTTGGCGTGTCGCCTTCGCTTACATGCCCGAACCCGGACCGTAAGTGATTTCGACGCGACGGTTCTGCAGTTCGCGAACACCGTCGGCAGTCGGAACCCGCGGCTGCGATTCACCGAAGGCTTCGCTGGTGATCCGGGTATCCGGAATACCGCGCGAGCTCAGGTAACCGCGGACCGAAGCGTTACGACGCTCGGCGAGACCCATGTTGTAGGTCGTCGAACCCGAACGGTCGGTGTGACCAGCCAGCATGACTGCGGCAGTGCCGCAGTTGGCGTAGGCCGAAACCGCGTTGTCGAGGATCGTCGCTGCTTCCGGAGTGATGTCCGATTTGTCCCAGTTGAAGAAGACAATGTACGGACCCGTCTCGCAGACCGGCGCCGGCGGCGGCGGGGGCGGAGGCGGCGGGGGAGGCGGCGGCGGCGGCGGGGGCGGAGGCGGCGGCGGAGCAGCCGGCTCACCGAAGTTGTAGGACAACGTACCCATCAGCGAGTGGCTGGTGAAAGTGTCTTCCAGCGAGTTACCGCCCAGATCGACCAGTTCCACGCTTTCCGCGTTGAAGTAACGATAGCGCAGGCCGACGTCGACATTGTCGGTCAGCGGAGCGCGCACGCCAGCCAGAACCTGCCAAGCAAGACCACTGTCCGAATCGTCGATCGACGATGCCAGGTTGGAGTAGGGGGTCACTTCGTAGCTGGTACGGGCAACGCCGACACCGCCACCGACATAGCCCTGCAGGCCGTCATCAGGACCGAAGTCCAGCAGGCCGTTGAGCATGAACGAAAGCGCGTTAACGTCACCGCTAACATCGTAGAAGCCTGCTGGAGCAACCGAGCCGGGACCGTAGGTCAGGCCAGGCGTACCAACTGTGATGCCATCGACATCGGCTTGGCGATAGCTGACTTCGGCTTCCAGACGGAAACCGCCGAAGTCGTAGCCGACGTAGCCGCCGCCGTCGAAGCCGAAGTCATGGCTGACTTCGTGCGCTTCGGCCGTATCATTGATGTCGAAATCGGCATCTTCGACAAGCATCGAGCCGAATTCGGCGCCGATATACCAGCTGTCGTCTTTTGCCAGGGCAGGCGATGCAAGGGCCGTAGAGGCCATCGCCATTCCTATGACGAATTTCCGCATTATAGTTTCCCCTTTTTGCGAATTGGAGCCACCGAGTGGAACATATCTAACTTTCTACCCCAAAGGTGGCAAGCAAACAATCGCCGGGAACTGTGGTAATAATACCGCTTTTCCCGCACGATGAGAACGAGTTCCGTCGTGTGGACCCCTTCCGTGACAGCCGAACGACAGTGAGGGCCTGCGGTTCCCGTCATTCTGGCGGAATAGCCCCAAGTGTTGCAAGCATGTCGATAATGGCGGTGACCGCTGCGCGTGCCTCGGTGTCTATTACGGTCCCGCCCATCGGTTGGGTGGGCCGCGTCGGAACCTGCCATGATCCAAGAAAGACCCGGCGCGCACCGAGCTTGCGGTCGAGGACCTGCATGCCCTCGGAAGGGGCGCAAAAGGTCCATTGTGCGCCGTCCCAGCTGGCCAAGGCATGTGCATGTCCTGCCCATTCGTCGCTGGCCGGATCGGCGACTACCCAGCTCTCTCCAGGCGCGGGGGAGGCCGGTGGTGTGCTGGCCACACCCTCGACGACCGGATGGAGCAGTGCATCGATCCGCGCGAAAGCTTCGTTGACGAAAAATTCTTTCTGCGCCTGCCCCGCCACCAACATGGGGAGCGCCTGGCGCGGAGTCGTGGTGTCGAAGGCAACGGGCTCGGTCATCGCAATATCCTGTCAGCTGGATGCGGGAATGGGGGTGAGATGGAGCGGGGCCGAGAGCGCGAAGCTGCCCTTTTGCCGGACCCACAATGACTGTCCGGGATGGAGCGCGGCAAGCGCGGCGATCTCTGCGGGCGCCAGCTGCAGATGCGGCGCAGGGCTCGCCCAGACCCGGTGCGGCTTGTCCGGATCGCCAAGCCCCACCTCATAGCCTTCCGCCTGTTCGACGAGCGGTTGCTCGACTTCGTCGAGCCAGCTCCAGCCGCCGCGCGCACGGCGAGTCCAGGTGAGGATCACGCCACCTTCCGGCGTCGCATGCACTCGTGGTTGGACCGGAAACAGGGGACGCCGGGTCCTGCCCCCGTTCTCGAGCGGCGCGACCACCGGATCGGGATCAGCGGATCCGATTGCGGCCAGTTCGCTCCATTCGCCCAGGGCGAGCGTGGCAGGCAGTTCGACCAGACGATCGTCGAGCAGCGTGACCAGCGTGCCGGGCACATGCCCCGCCAGCGCCTCGATCTCGGTACCGCCGCGGCCGCGCAGCAATCCGGTAAGCTCCCAGACGCCTTCGCCCACAGGTTGGGCTTGCGCGAACTGGACGATCTCGCTCCCTACCAGCAGGCGGTTGGCGCCGCGCGCGATAGCGTTGGGCGTGGCAGGTTCGAGTTCGGCCTCGTGATCTTCCAGCGCGACCTGTATCGATGCTGAGCCCTCGAACCGCAACCCGGGGCTGGCGCCAAGTGATACGAGCAAGCTTCCGCTCACGGCGCGGACGGGGCCGCTCTCCGTCAGCGGGACGAGCGCGTTGCCCGCCAGCTCATACAGCGCGGCGCCGGACCAGCGCCCGGTCGGCGCCCCAACCGCGGCGAACCGCTGGATCGACCCGCTCGCCCCGTTACCATCCCACGGAAGTTCGAACACGCGCAGGCTGGCGCCAACTGCAATCCGGTCGCGAGGCGTCCAAGCCGTCCCGGCATCGGCCGTGCGGTTGGCGCCGTTCGGGAGGACATAGCGAACCAGCTCGAGCTCGACCCCGCGCTCACGCCATTCCCACCCGATGATCTGCCACAGTCCGGACAGGCCCGGAGCGCGCACGATGCTTCCCGGGCCCAGCGCCGGATCGATTGCGCTCATCCGCCAGGCGAGCGTCTCGCCGCGCTGTTGTTCGCGGCTTGCAGCCTGCGCCAGCAGCGACCGGGCATTGGTTGCCGAGAAGGTGCCGGGGAACTCCAGCACCGCGCGGGCTGCTCCCGTCGCCGTCCCATCCGCGCGCTGCAGCCCGGGCTGGTAATCGCGCGAGGGATCGTAATAGCGCAAGGCCGTCAGCCTGTTTCCCTCTGCCGAGCTGCGCGCCAGCGCAGTCCCGTCCTCCTGCCCGAAGTCGCCTTCCTCCCATGCGATTGCCGGCGGCAGTGTCGGAATTTCGCCGACCGGCGTCGCGAGCCCGTCGAGGCTGAACTGCTCGCTGCGCGAGACCGCTGAGAGCGGGTTCAGCCGGTCGACCAGCGTCAACACCGCAGCCGGAGTGCCGCCCTCGTGCACGAAGCCCTCAAGCGCGGGAAAGGCCGCCTGCCGGCTCTCCATGCCCTGCCGCCCGGCGATTTCGGTGACCAAATGCGCGGCGGTGCCCGCAAAAACTTCGAAGCTGAGCGCGGGGATGCGGTTGCCGAAATCCTCGAGCGCGAGATCTTCGAACA
This sequence comes from Qipengyuania citrea, assembly GCF_024171405.1. Taxonomy (GTDB): domain Bacteria; phylum Pseudomonadota; class Alphaproteobacteria; order Sphingomonadales; family Sphingomonadaceae; genus Qipengyuania; species Qipengyuania profunda. Next base: position 1,822,502 of record NZ_JALJZT010000002.1, on the reverse strand, counting down.
CGACATAGGCACAGCCGCGATGGGCGGGGCATTGCGGGCCGATATCCGCGGCCATCAGCGGATCGGGCACTTGGTCTCCATGTCCGGTATAGGCGCGCAGCGTGCCGCCGGTCTTGAGGTCGCCGCCACGACCGCGCAGCAAATTGCCATCGGCCCAGATCCGCCCGATCCGGTCGATCGGACGGCTCGATAGCGCCACGGCGAGCGAAATCGAATAGCTGTAGGTCGTTGTCTTCGGCTTGCCCTTGCCGCCCCCGCTGCTTTCGTGCTGTTCCTCGAGATCGGTCGCCCAGATGATCGTGCCGGGCGCACGCACCTTGCCGTAGAGCGCGGGGATCGGCTGGCCGTAGCTCGAGGTGCTGACGGCGAGCTCTTTCAGGCGCGGGCCTTCGCGGCTTGGCGAGCCGATGATCATGCTATCGAGCCCGCGGCCGAGCGTGGCGCCGATCGCACCGCCCAGCGGTCCGCCGACCAGCGTGCCGATCGCTCCGAGTACTAGCGTTGCCATATCTGCTCCGGGTCGGGATCGAGCCGCCACTGCGCCAGCGGCGGTCGAGGGTATGGGAAATGCTGGATGACGACGCGCCGCAGCCCGGCATGCGCATGGACGAAGCGCGTGTCGCCGAGCGCGATCAGCAGGTGATGCTGCGCGGGTCCGGGCTGCATCAGCAGGACATCGCCGCGCCGGACGGGGCCGGCACAACTGCGCAGGCCATTGCGCGCGGCGAAGCCCAGCCACGGCGCGATATCGGTGTTGCGAAGCCGGTAACCTTGCGGATAGCGCACGCTCCACCCGCAATCTTCCAGCGCCCGCCCGACAAGACCGAGGCAATCGAGACCCGTCACAGGCTCGCGCCCGTGTAGCCGGAACGGTGCTCCCGCCAGCGCCTGGGCGGCGTTGGCAAGTTCGTCGCCACGCGCGCTCACCGCGCGACCGGATATTGCGCGAGCATGTCATTGCCGGGGAGGAAGGGTTCGCCGCGGAAGTTGACCGCATTGCCGAAACGCGATGTGCAGGTGGCGATGGTCCGGTCGCAGCCCTCGCGCAGCCGGACGCGCAGGCCCACAGGCAGCTCCGGCTCGATGCGCTCGGCAAGCGTTAGCGTGTCGCCCACCGCGTCGATAATCTGGGCCGAAAGACCGGTCGCGGGTCCGTCGAGCCAGCGCAGTTCGCCGTATCGATAGGGCCACGTCTCCGCCAGATCGACGCGCAGCGAATTGGTATCGGCATCGCCCGCGACAACCCGTACGCGAGTTTCGAAGGCAACCGGGTTGAGGCCGCAGCCGGGCCCGCAGAAATGCGCCCGGCACGAGGGGCTCGAGAGGGGGATCGTATCCCCGGCCAACCGCGCCTTGGCCGAGACGAGCTCGGCCTTGAAACCCGCGCCTTCGCGCCTCACGCTCGCGATCGAGCCGACGTAGAGCGTGGCGCTCGCGCAGGTTTCCCAATCGACGATCCCGCTTTCCACGCGCGCGCCGTCGAAGCGCCCGCTGGCAAGATCCTCCGCGCGTACCGAAGCATGGCTGAGCGCGCCGGCGACATCGCCGGGATCGTCCTCGAACCCGGCGGTGCGGCGGATGGCGGAGGGCAGCATGCCCGGCGCGGCGCGGTGGCGGATGCCGCCAAACCACAGATCGCGATCATGCGCGGTAAAACCCAGCGTCACCCCGTCGCGGCGATAGACGCGCCACCAGGTCGCGGCGGTTTCGAGCTCATTGGCGAAGAATATCCTGTTCATGCGGCCTCGCGCACTTCGATCAGCGGGACCGAAGGCGCTTCTCCCGCGGCGAAGGAGAGGCCGCTGACATCCAGCCGGTCCTCGGCAAAGCGCACCGGCACATCGAACAGGAAACCGGCGGTAATCGCTGCGCCATCGGGCGGGGCGGTGTCGAAGACGATCCAGCCCCCGTGCTCCAGGGTCCAGTCGGCGGTTTCGACACCCTCGACCGCGACGCGGATGCTGCCGTCTTCGGGGCGCGTGATCGAGCGTTGCTGCGCACCGTAATGTTTGACCAGGCGGAAGCGGCTGGCCGCGCCATCGCCAGTGCCGAGCAATTGGTCGGTCGCCGCCGGTATGCCGGTCATCGCGTTCGAGCTGAAATCGAACGGATCGCGGAGCCGGAACCCGCGCGCCGGGCCGTAGCGCGCGCGGAAGAAGGCGATCAGCGTGCCTAGCTCTGCCTCGGAGCGGATACCGGGGCCGACATCGTACCGCATGCGCGCATCGGACCACAACGCATTGCGATGCTCATAGCCCGATGCGGTCACTGCGACCGAGGTCGAAAACTCGGGGCTCGCCGCGGCATCGCGGCCAAGTGCAAGGGGATAGGCGACATCGTCGAAGGGGATCATCTCGTCATCTCCGGGAGGCAGGCGGGTGTAACCATCGCGCGCGACCTGCGGCAGCGCCCAGACGAAGCGCTGCGACACACCGCGTGCCCGCGCTTCATCGAGCGCATGGTCGATCAGCGACCAGAACTCCTCGCTATCTTCGGGAGCGAGCACGAAACCTGAGAAATAGTCGGTCGCGGCAGCCGGATAGGCCAGGTGCCGGTCGACAAAGGCATGCGCCTGGCGCCGCGCTGCCTCGGCACCTGCGGTCAGCCAGTCGTAATCTTCCAGCTGCAGGCGGTCGAAGGCGGGGTATCGCCAGCCGGTGGGCATATTGGCGCGCCAGGCCTCGGGGGTGGCCGGATCGAGGACGGTCGGCGTGAAGGTCAGCAGCAGAATCTCGGCCTGCCCGTCCGCCGCGTCGCGCACCGCATCGGCCAGTGCCAGCGTCGAATCCGCCAGCACTTGTCCCGCCGCATCGAGCAGCGCGACCTGCGCCGGGTCGAGCGGGCCGCGCAAGAACACGATCGTCACCGGGTCGCCCCCCAGCGCAGCCTTCGCGCTGGCGTCGTAGAGACAGGGGGCACCGGTCGCGGGAACGGTCCACCACCATGGCTCGCCGATCTGGAACAGCACCGGCAATGCCGCGTCCTGCGCGATGGTGACGAAGGCGCGCGCGACCTGCTGCAGATAGGCCATCGCGCCGCCATGCGCGGGCGACAGCAGTGTCGAAGACGGCACCCAGCCGGTCAGGGCTGGCGATCCATCGGGCGCGCGCTGCTTCCAGTCGTTCCAGCAATGCGCATCGAACAATTCGTAGGATAGCGACCAGATCAGGTCGAAACCGTGCTCGCGCGCGGCGGCGGCATAGGCGCGGTGCCAAGCCTCGCAAGGGGCGTTGAGCACACCGCCGGCAAGGCTGACGTAATGCGCGCCGCCCAGCGGCTCGAGCCGGAAATAATGGCTCATCCCGACATAGTGGACGATCCGCCCGCGATAGCCGAGGCCCTCGATATTGCGCAGCAGGCGCGCGGGCGTCTGGTTGAAGCTGTCATCATAGGCGGTGGCGATCTGCTCGCCATGCGCAGGGATCAGGACATCGCCGATTTCGAGCGAGGCATTCTCTCCCTCGCAGGAGAGCGCGGTCAGCTCCGCCCAGCCATCGATCGGTGCGGAAAGCACCGCCTCGCTGCCCTCGATATAGCCTTGCGGGACAAGGCTGATGAACATGCGGTCGATATCGGCGGGATGAACTGCCTCGCCGGGCAGGCCATAGCCCGATTGCAGCGCGGAAAAGGGCAGCTCGATCTGCGCATCGCTCGGTGTGCCGCTGGCATAGTTCCACAGGCGGACATACCAGGCGCGTGTCTGACCTGCGGCATCGCGGCCTTCGATCGTCAGCGTCGGCCCATGCGGCACGTCGAGCGCCAGGACCCCGCCGCTGCGCCAGCGAAAGCGCAGTACGCAGTGGGCGTAGTCGCGCTGCGTTTCATAGCCGAGCAGCGGGTGGTCGAGCCGGTCTTCGCTCTCCCAGATCAATCCCGCCAGTTCGCCTTCGTGGAAGAATGTGCAATCCACGCGCAGCGCATCGGGCGCGGTGGTGACCACGCTGGCCATCATCGGGCGCGGGAAATTGATCGTCCAGAAGCGCGGGTCGAAGCGCTGGATATAGTCGGAATGCTGCCCCTTGCGGTCGCGGGCAAGCCAGAATGACATGGCGGGTCTCCTAGACCGAGAGCGCGCGCCGCACCGCGCTCGCGACCTGGCGCGAGGAGCGCTGGAGCGCGACGGGGGCGGCAGTGCCACGCGGGGCGGCCAGGTTGATCGCGACGCGAACGTCGGGCCGGGCCTGGCCGTGTGGAACGCTGGCTTCCACCCGGCCGGCGCTGGTCGGGACGAACAGTTCGGGGCCGCGTTCGCCGACGAGATAGGGCCGCTCGGGCGCGACCAGCCCGCCGGTGGCGCGGCCGGGCAGGCCGAACAAGGCGCCCAGCGCCCCGCCGACCAGATTGCCAAGTCCGTCGCCGCCGCCGCTTCCGCCGAACAGCGAATCGAGCCCGAGGCGGAGCGCCTGCGCCGCGATCTGGTCGAGCACGCCGGCGGCGACGCGTTGCAGGTCGTCGAAGCCAAGACTGCCTTGGCGGATTGCCGAAAGCAGCCCGCGTTCGAGTACCTTGCCCGCGCGTTCGAACCCGCCCAGCACAGTGGTGTCGAACTCGCTGCGCATCGCGCGCATGTCGGCGGCAAAACCCTGCGTATCGGCGCGCACTGCGACGATCAGCTCGTCGATTTCGTCATCCATGGGCATCTCGTTCGATCAGCGCCGCGATTTCGGCGCGCGTGGGCGGGGTGTCGGCGGAAAGGGGTGGGGCAAGGCTGGCGGCGAGTTCGGAGGGCGTCGCGGCCCAGAACACCGGCGGCGTCCAGCGCATATGCGCCGCCGCCAGCGCTGCCAGCCGGACGGCCTGCGCTGCGAATGTCGTGCTCATCCCGACCCCTTGAGGATTTCGCCGAGGAGCGCGCGCAGCGGCGCGGCCGAAGCGGCGAGGCCCCGGTCGAGTACTGCCTGCCCCACTTCGGCGCGGGTCAGCTCGCCGCGATCGGCAAGGCAATGCCAGAACAGGCCGGCGATCTCGGCCAGCCGCAGCTGCCCTTCGCCCGCGCGGTCGACCAGTGCGAACAGCGAACCCAGCTCCTCCTCGGCGCGCACCAGCGCGTCGAAGCTCGGGCGCAGCAAATGCGCCTCGCCGGCGATGGTCAGCGTGGCTTCGCCGCGAACCGGATTGCTCATGCGGGGACCACCTCGCCCGAGCTTTCGAGCTGCAGCGCATAGGTCCGCTCGCCATTGAAATCCCCGGCATAGTCGAGCCGCTGGACAAGAAACTGGCCCCGCATCTTGGCGCCGTCCTCGAAGCTCAGCTCGTAATTGGCGAGCGTGCCTGCAAGCGCATGGCCGCGTACGCTGCCCTCGGCATCGGATCCGAGGAAGATGCCCGAGGCCGAGACCGAGACCGAGCGCGTTCCCGCGCCCGACAGCAGGTCACGCCAGCCGCCGCTCTGCTTGTGCGTCACCACCACCGTATCGCCATTGACGGTCATCTGCGTGGTCCGCAGGCCGGCGACGGTTTCATAGGCGATGGGCGAATTGCCATCGCCGATCTTGAGGAGGAAGGCGGCACCTTTTTGGGCGGTCATGTCGGGTTACTCCGTTTCGAGAAGCGAGAAGCGATATTCGAGCAGCACCGCGCGCAAGGCGCGGCGGCGGCGTTCGACGCGGCTGCGCAGGAACTGGGTGACGACGATCCGGTACCCCCCCTGCTGCGGGGCGAGCGTGGCGATGCGCTGTTCTACCCGCAGCGCGAGGGCCGCGGTCTGCGCGGGATCGTCGCTGCGTCCGACCAGCTCGAGCGCGAGGCGGATTTCGCGGCCCCGCGCGGTCTTGGTCGACCAGTCGGTGGTGGCGCTGGCGACCAGCGCGAGATGCGGCGGGCTGGCGGCGACCGGGCCGTCCTCCTCGATCGAATTGAGCATGTCGGCAAGGAGGGGATCGGCGCGGAGCCAGGCGACGAGCGCGGCGCGAAAGGCGATTTCCATCTAGCGCTCTCCCCGGCCGAACAGCGGCCACAGCAGATGCGCGCGGTGCCATTGGCCGCCAATGCCGCGGCGGGCATGGAGACGCGCTTCGGCGTGGGCCGCGGCGAGCAGGGCGGCGCGTTCGGTCAGGCGCTGCGCCAGCGCGGCGAAGCTCACAGCCGCACCATGCGATAGGGGCGCCACAGCGCGGCGATCGCGCTTGGCAACCGCTCTGCAGGGCCTTCGTCCCGCTCGCGATATTGATGCGCGGCGAAGCGCACGATGCCATGGCGCAGCGCGGGGTCGAGCTCGGCCCAATCCGCCGCCTCGCTGCCGGTGAACTGGATGCACACTTGCCACGCGCTTTCGAGCAGGCGGAGCAGCAGCGCATCCTCGCCCGCGGTGCTGATCGCCAGCCACTGCTTGAGCTCGGCCAGCGGCTGGCCGGACGGGTCTGTCGGCATGGGGGGTCCTTCTCTGGCGTCGGGCGGAAGCCTTGGGGGAAACGAAAGGCAGGCGGGGCCAGGGGGAAGCCCCGCCTGCCAGCTGCTAGTCTTCGATCTTCAGCAGCTTGATCGCATTGCCATCGAGCACCTGGCCGCCGACGCGCTTGGTGGCGTAGAAGTGGACGAAGGGCTTGTTGGTGAAGGGATCGCGCAGCACCTGCGTCGCGCTGCGTTCGGCGATCAGATAGCCGTGGCGGAAATTGCCGAAGGCGATCGGGAAAGTGCCCGCGCCGATGTCGGGCATGTCTTCGGCCTCGACCACCGGATAGCCGAGCAGGCGGTCGGGCTGGCCCGCGGCCAGCCCCGGCTGCCAGACGAAGGCGCCGTCGGAGGTCTTGAGCTTGCGCACTTCGGCCAGCGTCGCCGAATTCATCACGAAGCTCGCCCCCTGCCGGTGGCCCGCCTTGAGCGTATGGACCAGGTCGATCAGCCGCGTATCCGCCGCGCTGCCCAGCCCGTCGGGTGCGCCCGAGCCCAGATATTGCAGCGTCCCGAAGGCACGCGCACCATCCGCCGTGGTCGCGGTGGGGGCGGCAAGGAAGCCCCGGGGCTGGTTGGTGCCCGAACCGCCGATGAAGGCGGCCCCCTCGGCGCGGGCGAATTCCAGCGCGATTTCGCTGGCGAGCCAGTTCTCGAGGTCGAAGCCGGCATCGTCGAGCATCGCCTGGCTGGCCGCCGGGTTGGCATAGAGTTCGCCCGTCGGCGGCGCGATCTCGACGAATTCGGGCGTGTCGGTTTCGGGCCGTGCGGCGGTTTCGCTGACCCAGCCGCTGGCGGTGCCGCCGGTGGTCACCAGCTTGCGATAGCGCGCTGCCCGTCTGCACGACCTGCGCAATGGCGCGGATCGGGCTGATCGCGGTCAGTTCGCGGGCGATCGCTGCGTCGATCTGGCGCGGCACGGCATAGCCGCCGTCGGCGGGGACGCCGGTCGTGAGCGATTTGATCTCGGTGGTCGCTCCGCGCCGCAGATAGCCATCGACAAAGCCTTTCACCTCGGGTGCGGGCTCATCGGTGGAGCCGATCGCCGGGCGCGCCGCGGCGCGGCCGATCTTGTCGACGCGCGCTTTCACCTCGTCGACATCGCTGCGCACCGAGGCGACCTCGGCCTCGGTCTTGTCCTGTCGCGCGACGATATCGAAGCTGGCTTCGGCGGGATCGGTGGGGGTGGTCGTTTCCATAGAAGGGTCCTCTTTCTTCAGGGCACAAAAAAGCCGCCCGGAAGGCGGCGAGGGGTGTGGGCTTGAGCGTCGGGGCTGGTCAGGCGGTGAGGTGGATCCTCGCCTGCGGCTGCAGCGGGTGCGTGACCACGCTGACTTCGAACAGGTCGATCTCGGCCAGCTCGCGGCCACCCGGCGTCTGGCGAAAGCGGCGCGCACGGTACCCGAAGCTGAGTCCGCTCACCGCATGCGTTCGCAGCAGCGTGGCGGCGCGGCCCTGCGGCTGGTCGATCCGGGCGATGATCCGCAGTCCGCGCGCATCCTCTGCCGCGGTCTCGACCCAGCCGATGCGCTGGTCGCTGCGGTGCTGCCAATAGAGCGGGTAGGGGTCATCGCGCTCATCGAGGGTGCGCGTGAAGGCACCGCGGCGGATCGTGTCGCGCGCGCCATCGGGTAGGTCGAACAGCGCGGCATAGCCCGCGATGCGCAGGCTCACGAGAGCATGTCCGCGGCGCCAAGCCGGACCGCGATGCCGACCAGCAGCAGCGCGAGCACCCCGCGCACCAGCCACTCGATGGCCGCCTTCCACGCGCTCGCCTTGGCATCGCGCCAGGCCGAGAGCAGTTCGCGCAATTCGTCCAGGTCGTCCTGCGCGCTGGGGTCGGCGAGGCCGAGCCGGTCGAGCACGCGGCTCGCGCCCAGCTCGCTCGCTTCCTCGACCACCGCGCGCAGGGTGATCAGCTCGCCCCCCTCGGTGCGGGCCTGCGCGATCAGCCGCGCGAGCATGTCTTCCCTGGTCATGCGGACATCTCCATTGGGGACAGGCCGAGCATTGCGCGTTTCTCCGCGTCGCTCAGGAAATCGGCGCTGCTGACCTGCGCCCACAGCTTCTCGCGGTCCTCGGCCAGCGCGGGGACGCGGTCGACATCGATCTGCGGTGCCTCGGCGAACCAGTCGGTCAGCCCGGCGTGCAGCCCGGCCAGGATCTTGCCCGCCAGCGGCAGCAGCGTGAGGCGCCACAGCGCGCGATTGGCCTCGCGGTAATTGGCATAGGTGTTGTCGCCCGGCAGGCCGAGCAGCATCGGCGGTACGCCAAAGGCCAGCGCGATGTCGCGCGCGGCCGCCGCCTTCAGCGTGGCGAAATCCATATCGGCGGGGCTGAGGCTCATCGCCTTCCAGTCGAGCCCGCCCTCGAGCAGCATCGGCCGCCCCGCATTGCCATGCCCCTGGAAGGCCGCCTGCAATTCGGCCTTGAGCCGCTCGAACTGTTCGGCGCTCAGCGCGCCGCCGTCCTCGCCGGCATAGACCAGCGCGCCGCTGGGCCGCGCCGCATTGGCGAGCAGCGCGCGGTTCCATTCGCTCGCCGCATTGTGCACCGCCACCGCGGGGGCGGCAGCGGCCAGACAGCCCGCGCCATAATGGTCGTCGGTCGGGTGGAAGCCGCGCAGGTGGATGATGTTGGGCCAGCCGTGCTCGTCCTCCAGCGCGATCGTCAGCGTGCGATCGGCGAGCACATAGCGATAGGCGGTCGGCCAGCCATCCTCGCCCGCGACCACCTGCACGCGTTCGGGCCGTAGCGGATACAGCTCGACCGGCACGCCCGCGCCATCGCGGATCAGCTGGACATAGGCATTGCCATGCAGCGCCAGCTGCGCGGCGAGCACTTCGAGCAGCGGCTGCGACCCGCAGGATTTGGCAAGCAGTTTCGCCAGCCGCGCATCATCGCAGGCGACCGGCGCACTGCCGACCCCCTCGGCGACGATCCGCACGGATCGCTGCGCGACCGGATTGGCAAGATAGGCCTCGGCCACCTCGCGATTGTAATCGAAGGGCGCGCGCTGCAGCGGCCCGCCGTCGAAGCTGGACGCCCAGGGGCTGACGAAGCCGCGCGCAACAGGCACGCGCGATCCGCCCCCACCCTTGAAGGCGGAGACGAGACTGGTGAGGAAGGACATGGAAGTCTCCGGATTAGGTTTTTTAAGTCGAGCACCAGCCCCGGATCCGGGTCCGGGGCGACGGCAACTCAGGAACCTGTTCTTCTATTCGTCGGCCCGGGCTTGACCCGGGCCGGTGCTGCCTTCTTGAATGGCTACATGGATCGCGGAAGACTTGGCGGCTGGGTTTACATCATGGCCAACCGCTATCGCGGCGCACTCTATGTCGGCGTGACGAGTTCACTCGCCGCGCGCGTCACCCAGCACCGTGAAGGAACAGGTTCCGATTATTGCTCGCGGCGCGGTCTGACGCGTCTGGTCTGGGCCGAACGCGGCGACACGATCGATGACTGCATCGCGCATGAAAAGCGCCTGAAGCGCTGGCGCCGGGAATGGAAATTCGCCCTGATCGAAAAGGCGAATCCGTGTTGGGACGACCTCTACGACGTCATTCTTTGACGATGAGAAGCACCAGCCCCGGGTCAGGTCCGGGGCGACGGCGAGGGGGTACCCATCCCGTCACTCGTCGGCCCGGACTTGATCCGGGCGAGTGCTGCTTCTCATATCTGCCAAACCCGCGGCTCCTGACGCCGACCCAGCATCAATTCGCTCAGCGCCCACACCAGCGCATAGGCGCGGTCAGGCGACCTGCCGGGTCCTTCGTACGGTCCACCGGCAACCAACCCGCAGAGCTGGTCCTCGAGCTCCGCGAACATCCCGGCATGGCGCACGCGGCCCGCTTCGTAGAGCGCGGCGACGGGTTCGGCGCGCGCAACTTTGCCTCTGGAGGCGTGGACCAGCTTGAGCGGTAGCGCGATATCGGCGGCGCGCAGCACGCTGGCGACCATCTGGCCGCCCTGGTTGGCCTCGGCCACCACGCGGTCGGCATTCCAACCGCGTGCGGCTTCGGCCACCGCGCGCGCCCAGCGTTCGGGGCTGGCCTTCGCGACCGAGCAATCCGCCAGCACTTGCGCGATGCCGCTTGCGCCAAGTGCGCAGACCACAATGCCGCATTCGTCGCCGCGGTCGCTGGCGGGCGGATCGACCCCGACCACCACACGGCGAAGCGGATCGGTCGACCCTTCGTGCCGGCAGCTCTCCAGCAGCGACCGCGTCCACAGCGCGCCCTCGATCTCCTCGAGTAGCACGCCATCGAGCTCCTGCCGCCCGAGCGCGGTTTGGCCATATCGCTCACGGATCGTGGCGACGAAACGCGGCGGCAGATTGGCGGCGTTTTCATAGGTCGTCCCGCGGCTGATATGCGCCAACCCGCGGGTTTCCTCGCCCACCAGCCGCCGTACCAGAGCGGTGGCGCGCGGGGTGGTGGTGGCGACCACCTTGGGGTGCAGCCCCAGCCGCAGCCCCATCGCCAGATTGTCCCATGCCGCTTCGGCCTTGCCCGATACCCCCGGCCATTTGCCGATCTCGTCGCACCAGGCATGGCTGTGCTGCGGGCCGCGCAGGCTTTCGGGCTCGGCGGCCGAATAGAGAAAGGCCATCGCCCCGTTCGGCCAGGTCAGCCGCTTGAGCGAGGGCTCGTAGAACGGCCGGTAGTTCGGCGGACAGATCGCCAGCACCCCGCTTTCGCCTTCAACCATCACGCTGCGCGCTTCGCCAAGCGAGGCGGCAACCAGCGCGATCCGCGCATCGGGATCGAGGATGGCGGATTCGCGCACCCATTCGGCCCCGGTGCGGGTCTTGCCGAAGCCGCGCCCGGCGCAGATCACCCAGCAATTCCAGGCGCCGCGCGGCGGGGACTGCGCCTCGCGCCGCCAGAGCGGCCAGTCGTGCCGGATCAGCGCACGTTCGCGCTCCTCCAGCTGCGCGATCAGCCCGGTCTTGGTCCGGTCGTCCTGTTTGCGCAGCCAGTCGAGGAACCCGTCACCCAGCATCGGCAGGATCAACCGGATCGGTTTCGTCCTCGGCCAGCGCCGCCTGCAACGCCATTTCGTTCTGGCGCATGGCCTCCAGCTTGGCGTTGAGCGAGGCGAGCACGCTGGCCTCGTCCGAATTTTCGAGCTGGGTCCGCTCGCGCGCCACCGTCTCGCGGTGCAGCGTCAGCAGGCGCAGCGCATTGGCGATGTCGAATTTGGGCCCGTCGGCAGGCACGCCCTCGCGCAGGCGCTGCAGCGTTTCGAGTTCGAGATGCTCATATCCTTCGAGCAGCGCGGCATACCATTTGCGCGCGAATGCAGCATCCTCGCGACGCACCTTGTAGGCGCGGGCGGGGTTCACCCCGGCAAAATGCGCGGCGGCGGTCACATTGGACGTCTCGGCCAGATGGTCGAGAAAGAAACCGCGCCAGTGGCGGTCGAGCTTGCCCTTTTCGCCGCGCCGATAGGCGGCGGCGATCTTGGTCCGCTTGGTGCGGGCCTTGGCCGCCTTCGGCATGATGAGTTCCTCCGATTGGGCGCAGCGCAAAACGACAAGGGGCGGCCCGTCGAAGGCCGCCCCGTTCCGGCCCGCTGGCCGGTGAATCACACTATCGCGATGTTCCTTATATGTACCCAAACAGCGTGACGATGTCAATAGAAAATAACCAAATAGGTTATTCGGTCGCGCTTGCCTACGCTGCGGGGCTCGCCTAATCCCGCCGCATCACGCGATGCCAGGGATTCCCCCAATACCATGATCATGAAACCGCTGCGCGGGTTGTACAATTGGACCATGGCCAAGGCCTCGCACCCGCATGCGGTGTGGTGGCTGGCGCTGTTCAGCTTCGTCGAATCGTCCTTTTTCCCGATCCCGCCGCACCCGCTGCTCGGGCTGATGTGCCTCGCTGAACCGAAAAAGGCGGTGAAGTTCGCGCTGGTCTGCACGCTGGCATCGGTCGCGGGCGCGCTGCTCGGCTATGCGATCGGCTGGGGGCTGTACGACACGGTGGGCGTCTGGCTGATCGGCGCGCTGGGGCTGACCGAGGCGTTCCCGATCGCCGCCTGCCATTTGCGCGAATATGATTTCGAAGCGATCCTGATTGCGGGCGCGACGCCCGTACCGTTCAAGCTGTTGACGATCACTGCCGGCTTCATCGGCATGAACCTCGTCACCTTCGTGCTCGCCAGCCTGTTCGCCCGCGCGCTGATTTTCATGACCGTAGGCATTCTGTTCCGCGTGTTCGGCGCGCCGATCAAGCGCGTGATCGACGAATATCTCGGCACGGTCACGACGGTTTTCGTGCTGCTGGTGGTCGGCGGGGTCATCGCGCTGACGCAGCTGGGTGGCAGCGAAGGCGAAGACGGCGGGCCGTGCACGCAGGCGACCGAGGTGGTCCCGGCCGCCTGAGCACTCTACCGGTCAGCCTTCGAAGGCGGTTTCCAGCGTAATGTCTGCCTTGAGCAGCTTCGAGATCGGGCAGTTGGCCTTGGCATCGGCCGCCAGTTCCTCGAATTTCGCCTGGTCGAGCCCGGGGACCTTGGCCTTGGTCGACAGGGCGGAGCGGGTGACGGCGAAACCATCATCGCCCTTTTCCAGCGTCACCTTGGCCTCGGTTTCGACCGAACCGTCAGTATGGCCGGCCTCGGCCAGCTTGAACGACAGCGCCATGGTAAAGCAGCTGGCATGCGCCGCCGCGATCAGCTCTTCGGGATTGGTACCCGCCGCATCCTCGAACCGGGTCTGGAAGCCATAGGGCTGGTCCTTCAGCGCGCCCGATTGCGTGCTGACATGCCCCTTGCCGTCCTTGCCCAGCCCCTCGTAGCGCGCGCTGCCTGAATTGGTCGTCTTCATGGTGGAATCTCCTTTCCACCATGGGACGCCTCATCGGGTCAGTTCGTTCCGGATCAGATGATCCCGACCTGCTTGCCCGCGGCTTCGAAGATCGAGAGGATCTCGCTGACCTCGGCTTCGCTATGCTCGGCACACAGCGAGCAGCGCAGCAGGGTCATGTTCGCCGGGGTTGCGGGGGGACGGGCGAGATTGACATAGAGACCGCCCTTGATCAGCGCCTCCCACATCGCCGCGCCCTTTTCGAGGTCGGGCATGATCACCGCGATGATCGCGCTTTGCGGTTCCTCGGTGCCGAGTTGGAAACCGAGATCCTTGAGCCCCTTGTGCAGCGTCTTGGAGTTTTCCCACAGATGCGCGCGTTTGTTCGATCCGTGCATCAGCTTGCGGATCGAGACGCAGGCGGTCGCCACCACGCTCGGCGGGAGCGAAGCGGTGAAGACATAGGGCCGGCAGACCAGCCGCATGATTTCGAACTTGGGGTGGTTGGAAACGCAGAAGCCGCCCACCGTGCCGACGCTCTTGGAAAACGTGCCGATGACGAAATCGACATCGTCGAGCACGCCCGCCTGTTCGACCACGCCGCGCCCGTTCTCGCCGATGAAGCCCATCGAATGCGCCTCGTCGACCAGCACCATGGCGCCGTACTTCTTGGCGACCGCGACCATTTCCTTGAGCGGGGCGATATCGCCAAGCATCGAATAGACGCCTTCCAGCACCACCAGCTTGCCCGCGCCTTCGGGAACGCGGCGCAGGCGCTTTTCCATCGCCTCGATATCGTTGTGCTTGAACGGCACCACTTCGGCATTGCCCATCGCGCAGCCGTCCCAGATGCTGGCGTGGCTGTCGATGTCGAGGATGATGTAATCGCCCTTGCCGGCGATCGTCGAGATGATCCCGAGATTGGCCTGGTAGCCGGTCGAGAAGACCATCGCGTGATCCATGGCATAGAAGTCCATGAGCGCTTGCTCGACTTCCTTGTGACCTTGGTACGTCCCATTCAGAACGCGGCTGCCGGTGGTCCCGCTGCCGAAATCGGCGAGCGCCTGCTTGCCCGCCTCGACCACGTCCGGGTCGAAGGTCATGCCCATGTAGTTGTACGTGCCGAGCAGAATCGTCTCGCGCCCGTTGCAGATCGCGCGAGTCGGCGAGAGCACCTTCTCCATCACCAGGTTGAACGGATCTTCCTGTCCGGCCGCCAACAGCCCCTCGCGCAGCGCGATGATGTCGTCGAACTTGGAGAAGAGGTCCTTGCCCTCTCCCTCGAGCGCCTGCGGCTTGTCGGGTTGCGAAATGCCCTCGCTCATCAGTCGGCCTGCAACCGGGTGACGGTATCGACCAGCTGGCCGTAGGTCTCGATCTCGGCCTGCTGGTTCATCGAGATGATGATGTCGAACTCGTCCTCAATGGCGGCGACGAAATCCATCACGGTCAGGCTGTCGAATTCCAGATCGGTGGCGAAAGTGGTCGCTTCGGTAATCTCCACACCCTTCTTGTTGAAGGGTTCGGCCAGTTCGCGGATCTTGGCGTCGACTGTGGCTCGGTCCATGGCGGGGGTTTCCAATCCTTGTGGTGCGCGCACCCGCTACCAGGGCAGCGCGCGAATGATTGCCGCGGGCAAAGCGGCTTGTGGCGGTCCTTGTCAAGCGCAGGCCGCAATGGCAAGCTTGGGAAAAAGTCGCAATCGTCTGTTCGAACAGGGGAAAACGGATGAGCGATACAGCAAGCGCAAAACCGGCACCGGCGGAAGGTCCCGCCGTGGAAGATGGCCGCCCGCCGGATTCGGTCCGGGCGAAGCGCGAGACGACCTATTCCAACCATGCGATCCACCTGATGCGCACCGCGCAGATGAGCACGCTCAAGCTGTCGCAAATGGCCGACCAGAAGGCCTCGATCCTGCTCGGCGCGACCTTCCTCGTCTTCTCGCTTTCGGTGAGCCGCGCGCTGACCGGGGAGATGCCGGTCTCGCTGATGATCCTGGCCAGCTTCAGCTTTGCCAGTTCGCTGTGCGCGGTGATGGCGGTGCTGCCCAAGGTCGGGCGGCCCGATGGTCCCGTGAAGAACCGCAATCTGATCTTCTTCGGCCACTACACCTGGATGGACGAGGATGAATGGACCGAGGAATTGCTCGCCCGGCTCGAAACCGACCGCACCGTGTTCGAGACGATGGCGCATGACATGTACCAGAACGGCCAGGTGCTGGCGGGGAAGAAATACCGCTTCCTCGCGCTGGCCTACAAGGTGTTCATGACCGGACTGTTCGTGACGCTGGCGGTGTTCGGTATCGAAATGGCGATCAGCTAGTCGGGCAGCAGCGCGCGGACAGCGGTCATGAAGGGGCCGATCGACACCGGCTTGGCGAGATAGTCCGCCGCGCCCGCGTCGCGGATCCGCTCCTCGTCACCCTTGCCGGCATAGGCTGTCACCGCGAGCACCGGCACTTCAGCGAGCGTGCTTTCCCGCTTGAGCTGCGCGATCAGGTCGATCCCGCTGATATTGGGTAGCTGGATGTCCATGATCACCAGATCGGGCCCGAAGCGCTTGGCGGTGGCGAGCACGTTCTGTCCATCGGACACGGGCACCACCTCGTAGCCGTTGGCCTTCAACACGTCACAGAACAGCTTACGATTGAGATCGTTGTCCTCGACAACGAGGATTCTCTTTGCCACTTGGCCTGACCTCCATGCAATGCGCGTGGCCTTATGCAAAAGCGGGAGCGCTGACAATTATTCGCGAACCAAAAGGCAATGATGCGCGGGCACCCGAGGTATTGGCCCTCGAAGCGCTCGGCTGGGCGCTGGCCGACGACAAGCGTGCGGAGCGGCTGCTGTCGCTGACCGGCCTCACGCCCGACCACTTGCGGAACGGGTTGAGCGACCGCGGCGTTCAGGCAGCAGTGCTCGATTTTCTCGCCAATCACGAACCCGACCTGGTCCTTGCCGCGGACGCGCTGGGGACTACACCCGAAACGCTGGTCGCCGCCGCGCGGGAGTTGAACGCATGAGCCGTCCGCTGATCATCTCCGATTGCGACGAAGTGCTGTTGTACATGGTCTCGCCCTTCCGTGACTGGCTGGCCGAAACGCAGGGCGTCGAATTCCGCATGGAAGGCAATGATTTTGCCAAGGCGCTGCGCTGGCAGGAGAGCGGGGAGTTCCTCGCTCCGGAAGAGATCTGGCAGAAGCTGGGCGGGTTCTTCGATACCGAAATGCACCGCCAGACGCCGATACCCGGCGCGATCGAGGGGCTGGGTGCGCTGCGCGAGAACGCCGATGTGGTGATCCTCACCAATCTCGTCGACAAGCGGCAGGAAATGCGCCGGGCGCAATTGCTCGATCACGGGTTGGACGCGCGCGTTTTCACCAATCAGGGGCCCAAGGGTCCGGCGCTGCAGGCGATCCTCGACGAATACAATCCCTCCAAGGCGATCTTCATCGACGACCTTGCGCAGCACCATCGCTCTGCGCGAGAGACGGTGGGGAGCATCACCACGCTGCATCTGTGCGGCGAACCGCTGCTCGCTCCGCATATCGACTGCGCGCACACGTCGGGCCACGCCGATGCGCGGATCGACAGCTGGGATGCAGCGCTGCCCTGGCTGCTGGACGAAATCGAGAAGGAAACCGCATGAGCATTCACACACGCCTCCGCGAGCTCGGGCTGCAGCTTCCCCATGCCGCTGCGCCCGTCGCCAGTTATCAGCCAGTCGTGGTCGATGGCCACACCGCCTATGTTTCGGGGCAATTGCCCTTTGTTGATGGCAAGCTGGTCACCGGCAAGCTGGGCGAAACCGTCACGCTCGAACAGGGCCAGGAAGCAGCCCGCGCCTGCGGCTTGATGATCCTGGCGCAGCTCGAAGCGGCAGGGCTGCTCGAGCGGGTCGCGCATATGGTCAAGCTTGGCGGTTTCGTCGCCTCGACCCCCGATTTCACCGACCAGCCCAAGGTCGCCAATGGTGCCTCGGATCTGATGGCCGAAGTCTTCGGCGATGCCGGCAAGCACGCGCGCAGCGCGGTGGGTGTCCCGGTCCTGCCGCTCAACGCCGCGGTCGAGGTCGATGCGATCGTTGCTCTCAAGGCTTGATCGTTTCTTCGTAGCTGCTCCCGATCCCGCGCGGGTCGGCTGGCTGCGCGACTGGACCTTTGCGCACCGCGGATTGCACCGCGAGGGCGTCCCCGAAAACTCGCTCGCCGCCTTTTCCGGGGCGATCGACCGGGGCATGGGGATCGAATGCGATATCCAGCGCAGCCGTGATCACGCGGCGATGCTGGTGCACGATTGGGAGCTCGAGCGGTTGACCGGGGTGGCCGGGCCGACCGCCGGCTATTCCGCCGAGGAACTGGCGCAGATCGCGTTTCTCGACAGCGAACACCGACTCGCGCGACTGGACGATTTGCTGGCGCTCGTCGACGGCGCGGTCCCGCTGCTGATCGAGATCAAGTCGCGCCGCCGCTACGATGTCGAGCAAAGCTGTATCGCGGTGCGCGACGCGCTGGTGGGCTACGCGGGCCGGCATGCCGTGATGAGCTTCGATCCGCGGGTGGCGCGCTGGTTCCGCCGCCACGCGCCGGATATCGTGCGCGGGCTGGTCATGCGCGAAGATGCCCACGGTATGACCCAGCAGGCGTGGCAGCGGCATCTGGCACTGTGGGTCGCGCGGCCCGAATTCATCGCCTATCATGTCGCGGCTTTGCCCAGTCCGATGGTTTCCTCCTTGCGCGCGGGCGGCATGCCGGTGCTCACCTGGACGGTGAACACGCCCGAACTGCTCGCGCATGCCCGCAGCCATGCCGATGCCCCGATCGCCGAAGGGGCGGGCGTCGTATGAGCGATGGCGGTCTCGCCGCGCGGGTCGGCGGATCGGTCGGCGCCTTCGACAGCGACCAGTGGAACGCGCTCGCGGGGGCGGACAATCCCTTCGTCAGTCACGAATTCCTCACCGCGCTGGAAGATTCGGGCAGCGTCGGGCCGGGCACCGGCTGGCAGCCGACCCCGCTGGTCATCAGCGAGGACGGCGGGCCGCTGGTCGCCGCCATGCCCGCCTATCTCAAGGGCCACAGCCAGGGCGAATATGTCTTCGACCATAATTGGGCCGATGCGTTCGAGCGGGCCGGGGGCAGCTATTACCCCAAGCTGCAGATCGCCGCGCCGTTCACCCCTGCGACGGGGCCGCGCCTGCTGCTGTCGGACCCGGCCTATGCCGCGCCGCTCCTGGCCGCAGCCGAGCAATTGTGCCTGCAGAACGGTTTTTCATCAGCGCATGCAACCTTTATCGAACCCGGCCAGCAGCCGGTGTTCGAAGAAGCCGGATGGATGCTGCGCGCAGACCTCCAGTTCCACTGGCACAATCACGATTTCGCCAGTTTCGACGATTTCCTCGCGACGCTTGCTTCGCGCAAGCGCAAGGATCTGCGCAAGGAACGTGCAGCGGCGCAGGCGGAGGTCGATATCCAGCGCTTGCGCGGCGCGGATATCCGCGCGGAACACTGGGACGCCTTCTGGGAATTCTATCAGGATACCGGCGCACGCAAATGGGGTACACCCTATCTGACCCGCGCGGCCTTCGACCTGATCAGCGAGCGGATGGGCGAGCGGGTACTGCTCGTGCTGGCGTTACAGGATGGCGAGCCGATCGCCGGCGCGCTCAATTTCATCGGCGGGGAGGCGCTGTACGGCCGCTATTGGGGCTGTACGCGCGAGGTGCGCTTCCTGCATTTCGAGCTGTGCTATTATCAGGCGATCGATGCAGCGATCGAACTTGGCCTCGCGCGGGTCGAGGCCGGGGCGCAAGGCGGGCACAAGCTGGCCCGCGGATATCGACCGGTCGAGACGGTTTCGGCGCACTGGATTGCCGACCCGGGGTTTCGCGCCGCGATTGCCGACTTCCTCGAACGCGAGCGTGCGGGCGTGGCGGCCGATCGCAATTATCTGGCGACTCGGACGCCGTTCCGGAAAACCTAGGCGGCCCGGCGGCGGCCTTCGGCGAGCCATTCGCGGGCGCGGCGCTGGGCTTCGGCGATCTCGCGGGCGGTCATTTCCTCGGAAATGTCGGCGCGGCACCAGCTGGCTTCCTCGTGCCCCTTCGATGCGGCGATGTTGAACCATTTGTGGGCTTCGATCAGGTCGCAGGCCGTGCCGTGGCTGCCGGTCGAGAAGGCGACGCCCAGATCGTACAGCGCGGCAGTGCTGCCCTGTTCGAATTGCGCGAGGCATTCGGCGACCAGCGCCGCAGCTTCTTCGCCCTGGACAATCGTCCCGCTGCCTCCTTCGATACTGGTAAGTTGCATTGTCATTCCCCCAAAAAGAACCGGTTGGTGCACCGGACGATCAAGAATTGCTCAAATCATGGTCAATAAACGGTTAATGACCCGTCCGATTTCTTAACCCCTCCCCGAATAAACCCGCATCGGCCATGTCCGGAGGGCAATTCAACGGCTCGTCGGATTGGCGCTTGTGCCTCCGGTAGCGCTTGCCTATAGGCCGCGCCCAACGGGTCATCGGGGGCACCGGAAAACTTCGGGCCGACAGGACGACGATGGCCTGACGTCAGTATTCGACTGTGGTGAGAGGGTCCTCAATGGCCTCCGTGGCAAACGAAAAGAAAAAACTCGCCGAAGCGCGCGCTGCGCTTGGCGACTCCTACGTTCCCGATGAAAACGAAGAATATATGAACCAGCGGCAGCAGGATTACTTCCGCATGCTGCTGCTCGACTGGAAGAAGTCGATCCATGACGCCGCCGGGCAGACGCTGCAGTCGCTGCAGGATGGCCCGATTCGCGAACCCGACCTGAACGATCGCGCCTCCTCCGAAACCGATTGGGGGATTGAGCTGCGGACGCGTGACCGGCAGCGCAAGCTGATCTCGAAGATCGATTCCGCGCTGCGCCGTATCGAGCAGGGCGAATATGGCTGGTGCGAAGTGACCGGCGATCCGATCGGTCTCAAGCGGCTGATTGCCCGTCCCGTCGCCACCATGACCGTCGAAGCCCAGGAAGCGCACGAGCGCCGCGAGAAGATCTCCCGCGACGACTAGACGACTAGGCACGAGATAACCGAATGTTTATGTATCGTCGCTAGTGTAGTATCGGTCCAGCAATCGTCCGGGCCCTGGGCCCGAGCAACGCATGTAGGGATACGATAAACGCCATGTCCTCGGTCGAGACTCGCAACGTTACGCGTGATAGTCTGCTCCTGTTCGCCCAGTTGACCTTCGAAGGTCGCTCGGAAGCGATCCGGGTCAAGGTGCGCAATCTGTCGGCCGGCGGGATGATGGCTGAAGAAAGCGGCGTCACAGCCTCGCGCGGCGACCGCCTGATGATCGAGCTGCGCAATATCGGCATGGTCAAGGGCAGCGTCGCCTGGGCGCAGGGGAACCGGTTCGGGGTGGCTTTCGAAAACGAGATCGATCCCAAAATCGTGCGGGCCCCCGTCGGCTCCACGGCGCCCGCGCCGCGTTATACCCAACCGGCGACCCAGCCGACCACATTCTCCGACGAAGAACGTCGTCTCCGCAAACTCTGAATTGTTCGGCTGACGCCGGGCGCGGGGGCTGCTAACCGGCTGTCATGCGCTCGTGGCTCCTCGCCTTCCTGTCTGCTTCGCTGGCTGCGTGCAGCGCGGGCACCGATGATGGCATCGTCGATGTCGCGTTCATTGCCGAGCCGGGGGAACTGGCGGCGGAGGGCGTCCGGCTGAGCCCCGCAGGCCAGCATGTCCGGGCGGCGGTCTCGACCGGCCTCGTGCGACTCGACCCGCGCGGCGAAGTGGTCCCCGGCGTGGCCGAACGCTGGATCGTGACCGATGGCGGCGCGAGCTATATCTTCCGCATCAATGAATTCGACCTGCCTGGCGGGTCGCGCCTGACCGCGCAGGCGGTCCGTGATGCGCTCCAGCGCCGCATGCGCCAGTTGCAGGGCACTTCGCTCGGCCTCGACCTCGCCAAGGTCCGCGATATCCGCGCGATGACCGGACGGGTTATCGAAATCCGCCTCACCAGCCCGATGCCCGATTTCCTCCAGGTGCTCGCGCAACCCGAACTGGGGATCGGCTTTGGCGAGCAGAGCGTGGGTCTGATGACACAGCGTGTACAGGACGATGGGCTCCTGCTGTCCCCCTTGCGACCCGAATTGCGCGGACTTCCCGAACAGCCGGGCTGGGACGAAGTCGTGCGGGCGGTGCGGGTACACCCGGCGAGCGCTCAAGCCGCGACCGATGGGTTCGCGGAGGGCCGGTTCGACCTCGTACTCGGCGGACGGTTGGCGACACTGCCGCTGGCCAGCACCGGCCCGCTGTCACGCGGCAATGTGCGGCTCGACGCGGCGGTCGGCCTGTTCGGCCTCGATGTCCGCCGCGCCGCGGGCTTCCTCGGCACGATCGGCACCCGCGAGGCATTGGCCATGGCCATCGACCGCGAAGGCCTGATGCAGCCGTTCAACATCGGCGGCTGGATCGCCTCGACCCGGATTGTACCGACCATCCTGTCGACACCAGCGCAATCCCCCAGCGAACGCTGGGCGGCGCTCTCGCTCGAGCAGCGCCGGAGCGACGCCCGCCAGCGGGTGGCGCAATGGCGCGTGGGCAGCGGCCAGGAGCCGCAGGTCAGCCTGTTCCTGCCGGCAGGACCCGGGTCCGACCTGTTGTTCGAGGGGCTGGCTGAGGATTTCGCCGCGATCGGTGTGTCGGCCACCCGCGCCGATACTCTCGATGCAGCCGATCTTACCCTGCGCGACCGCGTGGCGCGCTATGCCTCGCCGCGCTGGTTCCTGAACCAGTTCAACTGCACCGTCAGCCGCCCGCAGTGCAGCGAGGATGCCGATTATCTCGTCGCGCTGGCGCTCGATGCGCGCGATGGCGGGGAGGAAGCGTCATACCTTTACGAAGCCGAAGCCGCCCTGCTGGGCACCAATCTCTATATTCCGCTTGGCGCACCGATCCGCTGGTCGCTGGTCCGCGCGGAGGTCGAGGCGTTCATCGAGAACCCGTGGAACATCCATCCCTTGTTCCCCCTTTCCCGCGCACCCATTTAGGACACCATGGACAATTCGAACCGCCCGCGCCCCATGGGGCTGGACCTGCCGACCGGCACCGATCCGGTATCGATCCGCAAGCGGATCGAGGCGATGGAGCATCTGCTCGAACGCAGCCTGGTGGTCCCGGGGACGAAATATCCCATCGGTCTCGACACGATCATCGGTTTCATCCCCGTGGCCGGCGATATCATCACCGCCGCGCTGGCCGGCTATATCGTCTGGGAAGCGAAGAATCTCGGCCTGCCGCGCTGGAAACTCTGGCGCATGATCGGCAATATTGCGATCGACAGCACCGTGGGCAGCGTTCCGCTTATCGGCGATGCCTTCGACGTGATCTATCGCTCGAACACCAAGAACCTACGCATCGTGAAAAAACACCTCGACACGCACCACCCGCATACGCAGGTGATCGAGGGGTAGTTTCATCGGTGACCGATGCGCGCTAGGGCAGCGCGCATGGCATCCGACGTCACCTATTCCAGCTATCTCGATCTCGACCGCATTCTCGCGGCGCAGCACCCGGCTTCGGATGCGCATGACGAGATGCTGTTCATCATCGTCCACCAGGCCAGCGAGCTGTGGCTCAAGCTATGCCTGCACGAACTGTCGGAAGCGCGCGAGTGCATCCGCGAGGACCATTTGCGGCCCTCGTTCAAGATGCTTGCCCGCGTGGCGCGCGCGCAAGGGCAGCTGATCCAGAGCTGGGACGTGCTCAGCACGATGACCCCGCATGATTATTCGACCATCCGCCCGCATCTGGGCGGGTCGAGCGGATTCCAGAGCGCACAATACCGGATGATGGAATTCCTCCTCGGCGGGCGCAATCCGGACATGATCACCATGCACGAGGCCACGCCCGAGGTAGCCGATGCCTTGCGCGCCGAACTGACGCGCAAATCGATCTATGCCGAAGCGATCGCGCTGCTCGCGCGGCGCGGCTTCGCCATTCCCGAGGATGTGCTCGCGCGCGATCACGGCAGTCCGTGGGAGCACACACCTGCGGTCGAGGCGGCGTGGGCGGAGATCTACCGCGACCCGAAGGAATATTGGGACCTTTACGAACTGGCCGAAAAGCTGGTCGATCTGGAATACCATTTCCAGCGCTGGCGCTTCGGTCATCTCAAGACGGTCGAGCGGATCATCGGCTTCAAGAAGGGCACCGGCGGAACCCCCGGCGTCCCCTACCTCGCCAGCGTGCTCAAGGCCGCCTTCTTCCCCGAGCTGCTCAGCGTGAGGACCGCGATATGAGCAGCTGGAAGACCACTCGCCGCATCTGGGATATCTCGCAGACGCTGCGCCCCGGCCTGCCCGTGTGGCCGGGCGACACCGCCTTCGCCTTCGACCGGACTTGGAAGATGGAGGACGGTTCGCCGGTCAATGTCGGGCGGATGACGATGAGCACGCATTCGGGGACGCATGGCGATGCGCCGCTGCATTATTCGCCGGCCGCGCCCGATATCGCGAGCGTTGCGCTCGATCCCTATCTCGGCGAATGCCTCGTGGTCGATGCCACGGACGTGAGCGGCGGAAGAATCTCCGTCGGCGATCTCCCGCATATCGACAGCGCCGACCGCGTGCTGTTCCGGACCTTCGAACGCTTCCCGCACGACGATTGGGACAGCAGCTTTACCGCCATCGATGCCGAAGCGATTGAATGGCTGGCGTTGCAGGGCGTCAAGCTGGTTGGCACCGATGCGCCCAGCGTCGATCCGCAGGACAGTAAGACGATGGATGCGCATAAGGCGGTGCTCGCGCATGAAATGCGCATCCTCGAAGGGCTGGTGCTCGATGACGTGCCCGAGGGGCGCTACGAACTGATCGCGCTGCCCTTGAAGATCGCGGGCGGCGATGCCGGTCTTACCCGCGCGATCCTGCGCGAGCTGCCCCATGACTGAGACGGGGCTCGAGCGCGCGCGGACCCTCGATGCAGGCGATCCGCTGGCCGAATTCCGCGACCGGTTCCTTGTGCCCGAAGGCGTGATCTACCTCGATGGCAACTCGCTGGGCTGCCTGCCGAAAGCGACACCGCAGCGGATGGAACAGGTGGTGCGCGAGGAATGGGGACAGGATCTTATCCGCAGCTGGAATACGGCTGGCTGGGTCGATTGGCCGGCTCGGATCGGCGGCAAAATCGCGCCCTTGATCGGCGCGCAGCCGCAGGAGGTCATCGCCTGCGATTCCACCAGCGTGAACCTGTTCAAGCTGATTGCCGCCGCGCTCGGGATGCGCCCGGGGCGCAAGGTCGTGCTGAGCGAGCCGGGCAATTTCCCGACCGACCTCTACATGATCGATGGCTTGGAAAAACAAGGGCTTGCCGAGCGCCGGCTGGCCCCGCGCGAGCAGCTGGCCGAGGGGCTGGATGACGATGTCGCGCTGCTGCTGCTGACCCATGCGCATTACAAGACCGGCGAACTGTTCGACATGGCCGAACTGACCCGTGCGGCGCATGAGGCGGGCGCGCTGGTGCTGTGGGACCTGTCGCATTCGGGCGGCGCGCTGCTCGTCGATCTGGGCGCGTGCGCGGCCGATTTCGCGGTGGGTTGCGGTTATAAATATCTCAACGGAGGGCCCGGCGCGCCCGCCTATGCCTTCGTGGCCGAACGGCACCTAAGCGCTGCACAACAGCCGCTGACCGGCTGGTTCGGGCACACAGCGCCCTTCGCGTTCAGCGACGATTACGAGGCCGCGCCGGGGATCGAAAAGCTGCTGTGCGGGACGCCCCCGATCCTCGGGCTGGCAGCGCTTGAAGTAGGCGTCGACCTCATCGCCGAAATCGGCGTCGACCGGCTCTATGCCAAATCGCAGGCGCTCTCCGAATTCTTCCGCCAGTGCCTGTCTGAACGCGGCGCCGATCTCGATCTCGTCAGCCCCGCCGATCCCGCACAGCGCGGCAGCCAGCTCTCTTTCCGCCATCCGGAAGCCTATGCGATCTGCCAGGCGCTGATCGCACGCGGCGTGATCGGCGACTTCCGCGATCCCGATATCCTGCGCTTCGGCTTCGCCCCCGCCTATGTGCGGTTCGAGGATATCGCCGAAGCCGCGCGGCACCTTGCCGAGGTAATCGAGGCAGGCGAATGGCAGCGCGCAGAATTCCGCGAGCGGGCAGCGGTGACCTGAACCGAGCCGCGTTTGTAAGTCATTGTTTAGTATCCGAAGCTAAGCGGAGCCCATGACTCAAGTCTGTCTCAATTGCGGTGCGCCGATGTACAGCCTTTTCGACCCCTGTATCGATTGCGGAATGCGGCCAACGGACCCAGCCCTTCGGAAAGGGGAGGGCAAGGAAGCTTATGATCGCGAACAGGGTCGCCACATCCACGCAAATGTAATTGCTGCGCGTTCGCAATCGGCGGAAGCAAAGCGGGCGGACTTGATGACCAAGTTTCGCTCGGTTTATTCTTGGAGTGGTCGACGTTACAAAGATCCCGGAATAAAAATTACGGACGTCGACGCATACGAGGACTCTAAACCAGTTTGGCAACGGAAGAGCCTGCGAGTCCTTTTTTGGTTGCTTGCGCTTGTGGCGCTAGAGAAATTCCTGAGCTGAAACGCGAGAAGGCGTAAGATTGACCTAGATAGACTATCTTACGCCTCCAGTTCGATGTCCCAATAAAGCCAGTCGGGCCAGGTTCCGTGGAGATAGTTGGGCGGGAACTGCTTGCCGGGCTGCTGCAGCGGCCAGAGCGACAGGCGAATTGCAGCGATGAATTTCGCGATCGGGCAGCGGTAACGTGAGGCTCTATCGGCTTAGCGATTATTCGCCCGTATCTCGTGCGGAAAGCGCGCTTCGCTGCCGTTCCTGCTGTGCGATCGGTGGAACGCTGGACGCCTCCCGCAAGGCATCGCTTAGCAGTTCACGCTGATAGGGTTCTTGCGACCAGCCATCGTCCCGTTTGGTGAATTGCGTTCCGTAAATTTGCGGCTGCCCAATAGCCATGAGGTAGCGATCGAGTGTCGCTGCAGCGATCCAAGTGGCCGATTTCTTGCCGCGGGATACAGCGAGCAGCGCCAGCGCATGAGCCTTCAAATAATCCGACGGGGCATCGCCATGCTGGAAGACAAATGCCGCGTGATAGTAATCGTCGCCGCTTTGCAGCGCGCCTGCATCGAGTAGTTCCCCGACGCGTTTCCTGCGCGCTGCATCTTCGATGGCGACTTTCTCCCAATCGATATCGGGCTTCTTGCGGGCGGCCTGGTCCGCTTCGAAAATTGCGGTCATTTCGGGATTGTTCGGCCGAGCGACAGGTTGGGTCTCGGTTGGGTCGCTGTGGTCCTGCGCTGCAGTCGGGGGTGTTAGAACCGCGGCAAAGAGTAGCGAGAGAACTCCGGCCCGCGCGATCCGGCCAAGCGCGAGCGTGGTCTTCAAGCCCATCGCGTTTCGACCTGCACGCATTCACTTACGCCTCCAGTTCGATGTCCCAATAGAGCCAGTCGCGCCAGGTTTCGTGGAGGTAGTTGGGCGGGAACTGCTTGCCGTGCTGTTGCAGCTGCCAGTGCGTCGGGCGGATCGGCTCGTTGTAGAGCTGCATCCCCGCCTGCTTCGGCGTGCGGCCACCCTTCTTCATGTTGCACGGCGCGCAGGCGGTGGCGATGTTTTCCCATGTCGTCTTGCCGCCCAATCGGCGCGGGACGACGTGGTCGAAGGTCAGATTTTGCATCGCGCCGCAGAACTGGCAGCTGAAGCGGTCGCGCAGGAACAGGTTGAAGCGCGTGAACGCGGGAAACTCGCTCGGCTTCACATATTGCTTGAGCGCGATCACGCTGGGAATCTTCATGTCGAGCGAAGGCGAATGGACCTCGCGGTCATAGGTCTCGATCACATCGACCCGGTCGAGGAAGATCGCCTTGATCGCGGTCTGCCACGGCCACAGGCTGAGCGGGTAATAGGACAGCGGAGTGTAGTCGGCATTGAGGACGAGCGAAGGGCACGACTGCAAATTGCGCGTCGGATCTTCGTCGGTACTGCGGAACCTTGCGGCCCGTTCAAGCAGTTCGGCCCTGAACACCTGTGCGTTCCTCCCCGATGCGGTAGAAAATGCACTTGCAAGGAAAAGCGTCAAGCCTGTTACAGACAGGCTATCCACAAACTTGTCCGCAACCGGCGCTATTCCGCGCTCTCCCTTTCTAGAACCGTATGACCGTCACCCGCTTTGCCCCTAGTCCCAACGGCCCGCTGCATCTCGGCCATGCCTATTCGGCGGTGGTCGCGCATGACTTGGCAAAACAGGCCGGCGGGCGGTTCCTGCTGCGGGTCGAGGATATCGACGGCCCGCGGTCGCGGCCCGAACTGGCCGATGCGTTTCGCCGCGATCTCGCGTGGCTCGGGCTCGAATGGGAGGAAGTGCCCGCGCAATCGACCCGGCTCGCGGCCTATGCCGCCGCCGCGCAGGATTTGCTCGCGCGCGGCTACCTCTATCGCTGCACCTGCACCCGCGCCGAGATCGAGGCGCAGGGGGCGAAAATGGGTTCGCAGGGCCTCGTCTACCCCGGGACCTGCAAAATCCGCCCGCCCGATCCGGACCGGCCCGCGGCGCTACGGCTCGATGTCGCGCGTGCCGTGGCAGACGTCGGCGCGCTGACATGGGAGGATGCGCTGTCCGGCCCGCAGGTGGCCGATCCGCGCGAGGCGGGCGATGTCGTGATCGTGCGCAAGGACGCGCCCGCGAGCTATCACCTTGCCGCCACGCTCGACGATGCCGCCGACGGGGTGACACTGGTAACGCGCGGAATGGACCTGTTCGCCGCAACGCCGATCCACCGTCTGCTACAGGCGCTGCTCGGCCTGCCGGTGCCGCGCTGGCACCATCACCGCCTGCTGGTGGACGAGAGCGGGCAGAAGCTCGCCAAGCGGCGCGGGTCGCCCTCGCTGGCCGATCGGCGGGAGGCGGGCGAGGACGGGCTGTTGCTTGCAGAGCAACTGCGCTTGCACAGTTTTCCGGCTGGCATTTCGCTCGCGAGCGCCTAAGTCCGTTGGGCTATGAACACATTCCTCATCATTCTCCTCGTCATCCTGATGGTTCTCGTGGTCGCCTCGCTCATCCGCGGGATCGTCGCCTTCATGAAAAGCACCAAGATCGATCTGGAGAGCGGTGAGCAAACCGATGCCACCGACATGCAGCTGATGCAGAACAAGATGATGTTCGCGCGCATCAAGTACCAGGCACTGGCAGTGGTGGTGGTCGCCGTGATCCTCGCCATCGCGAACTGAGCCGGACGGCCGCCGCAGCATGGTCAAGCTCAACAAGATCTATACCCGCACGGGTGATGACGGCACCACCGGCCTCGTCGATGGTTCGCGCCTGCCAAAGCACGCCGCGCGGATGGAAGCGATCGGCGCGGTCGACGAAGCCAACAGCGCGCTTGGCTTCGCCGCGGTCGCGCTGGCCGATGGCGAATTCGCCGCACCGCTCTATCGCATCCAGAACGATCTGTTCGACCTTGGCGCGGATCTGGCGACGCCTGCGGGCGAGGACGACGATTTCGCGCCCTCGGAAATGGTGCTGCGGATCGTCGCGGCGCAGGTCGCATGGCTCGAAAGCGCGATCGACGATGCCAATGCCCGGCTCGAACCGCTGACCAGCTTTGTCCTTCCGGGTGGGAGCGATGCGGCTGCGCGGTTGCATATCGCCCGCGCCTCCGTCCGGCGAGCCGAACGCGCGATGACGGCGATGGCGGCGCAGATGCCCACCAACAGCGAGGCGCTGGCCTATATCAACCGCCTGTCGGACTATCTGTTCGTGCTGGCGCGGGTCGCCAATGACGATGGGCGGGCAGACGTGAAGTGGGTGCCTGGCGCCAACCGCTGAGGCGCTAGCCAGCGCTCCGCGCCTTCGCTAGTGCAGCGCCGTTGCTGCAGACGCGAAGGAAATTTCGATGAACAATACGGTTGCCATCATCGGTGCGGGCCAGATGGGCTCGGGAATAGCGCAGACCGTGGCCGCGAACGGCATCGATGTGCTGCTGGCCGATGTCAGCCTGGAGGTCGCCGAGCAGGCACACGCCGGGATCGACAAGGCGCTGGGCAAGCTGGTCGGCAAGGGCAAGATCGAGATCGCCGATGCCGAGGCGACGCTGAAGCGCATCACCCCGGTCGCCGATTACGCGCCGATGCAGGACGCCAGCCTGATCATCGAGGCGGCGACCGAGAAGGAAGCGATCAAGCAGGCGATCTTCGAGAAGGCGGGCCAGTACCTCGCCGCCGATGCCATCATGGCCTCGAACACCAGCTCGATCCCGATCACGCGCATGGCGAATTATGCGCCCGATCCGGCGCGGTTTATCGGGCTGCATTTCTTCAATCCGGTGCCGGTGATGAAGCTGATCGAGGTCATCCCCGGCCTTGCGACCGCGCAGGCGACCACCGACAGCACCACTGCCTTTGCCGAGAGCCTGGGCAAGGAAGTGGTCCTGTCGCAGGACGAGCCCGGCTTCGTCGTCAACCGCATCCTGCTGCCGATGATCAACGAAGCGGTGTTCGTGCTGGGCCAGTCGACTGCCGGGATCGAGGATATCGACAAGGGTTGCCGCCTCGGCCTCAACCACCCGATGGGACCGCTACAACTGGCCGATTTCGTCGGGCTCGATACCTGTCTCGACATCATCATGGTGCTCTACAAGACCACCCGCGATGCCAAGTACCGCCCCGCGCCGCTGCTCGTGAAATATGTCGAGGCCGGCTGGCTCGGCCGCAAGACGGGCCGCGGGTTCTACGATTACACGGGCGAAGAGCCGGTGCCGACCAGGTAGTTTGTGGGTGCAGGAAGCGCGTTCGCGCTCCCCTTGCGGCTGCACCGGCCCACACCCCCTCCCGGCCACCCACCGCACGGTTTTTTATGGGTGGCCGGGAGGGGGTGTGGGCCGGTGCCGTAGGTCAGGACGGATGTCCTGACCGCACGCTACAAAGATTCGGGACGGCCGCGGGCTGGTGCCGCCAACATCACCGGGCGCCCACTACCCAAACTCCGCAGGAACCCTGCGCCCGTGCTCTCCGTTGGTCAGGCAAAGGAGACTACGCATGACCGACAAGAAGGTAAGTAGCCAGGAGGAGCGCCAGGCCGACCTCGCGCCCGAAACGCATAACGACGAGCAGGACGATCATCGCAACCAGGCGCAGGAAGTGTCCGAGGAAGCGCAGAACCGCGAGACCGGCTCGCCGACCGAGAGCATCAAGGGCGACAACAAGAGCGACCTGATGGGCGATTCGACGCAGGACACCATCGACCACATGCGCGACATGGAAAGCTCGGGCAGGATCGACATGTCGGCCTATCGGGGCGAACCCAACCATGACGACAATGTCGACAAATACGGCAAGTCCGCCAAGCCCGACGGATTGCGCGGCGACGGGACCTAAGAGGTCAGGCTGCCGTCATTGAGGATCCACAGACCCGCGGTCAGGATCAGCGCGCCGGCGGCAATCGCATAGGCCAGCACACGGAAGTTCGGGGTCGATACGGCCTCGAACTTGTGTGCGCTCAGCTTCTCCATCGTATGACAAGCGCGCCGCTGCGCGGTAATCGCCAGCCATCCGCCCGCGAGGATGAATACCGTCGCAATCGCCTTGGCCAGCCAGGGCGGATCGAATGCGCCGAACACCGCCTTGAACCCCAGACCGATGCCGATCGCGGCGAAAGCGGTGCGCATCCACCCCGCGAACGTACGCTCCAGCGCCATGATATTGCGGTCTTCCGCAAGATCGGTGCGCAATTCGGCCCATTCGGTCGACTTGTCGGGATCTTCGGGGGGATCGTCCTGCGCCATAGGATATCAATCGCGGATCGCTGCGCCGGTTCCGCGCTTACTCGACGATCTCGGGAGGGGGCTCCCGGTCTATCACCACACCTGACGGCGGGACCGAGGTTGACGTGTCGATGGTCGGTGCGGCGTCGTTGATCAGATAGCTGTCATCGAGCGGGGCGGGAGTGAACGGTGCCGGTTCGGCGGGGCCGGAGGTCTCGCTCTCGGCGTACCATGCGGATAGCGACGGGTCCGGCCCCCGCCGTGCCGGTGGTGGCGGCTCGGGGCTGGATGAAACGACCTCTGTCTGGCGCGGTTCGCCATAGCCTGCATCGCCCGGTGCGCCGTCGCCAAGCTGGCCGATCAGCCCGGGGTCGTCTTCGCCGCCGACCAGCAGCAGCACGGCGAGCAGGAAAAGGCCGACCATCGCCAGCTTCTTCAGCACTCCCGGAGGCAGTCCGTTATCCATAGCGGCGCACCCTATACGAAAGCCGGTTAAGTGTCCGTTTCGCTCGCCTGCGCCTTGAGTGCATAGAGCGTATCGAGCGCCTCACGCGGCGAAAGCGCATCGACGTCGAGCGTCTCGAGCGCGCTCCGCACGGGATCGGGTTTGTCGTCCTGCTGCTGCGCGGTCGCCGCGAACAGCGGCAATTCACCCAGCCCCGCGGCGAGCCCGCCGGTCTGCTCGCGGCCCTTTTCGAGCTTGTCGAGCACCGCGCGCGCGCGTTTGATGACCGGGGCGGGGACCCCCGCCAGCTTGGCCACCGAGAGCCCGTAGCTGCGATCCGCCGCGCCCTTGGCAAGCTCGTGCAGCAACACCAGGTCGCCCTTCCATTCGCGGGCGCGGACATGATGCAGGGTCAGTCTGTCGCAGGTGTCCGCCAGCCGCGAGAGCTCGTGATAATGCGTTGCGAACAGGCAGCGGCACTGCAAATTCTCGTGGACCGCCTCGACCACCGCCCACGCAAGCGCCATCCCGTCATAGGTCGAGGTGCCGCGGCCGACCTCATCGAGGATCACGAAGCTGCGCGCGGTGGCCTGGCTGAGGATCGCTGCGGTTTCGACCATCTCGACCATGAAGGTCGAGCGACCCCGTGCAAGGTTGTCGGACGCGCCGACGCGGCTGAACAGCCGGTCCGCGAGCCCGATGCGTGCGGCGCGGGCAGGTACGAAACTGCCTGCCTGTGCCAGCAGCATGATCAGCGCGTTCTGCCGCAGGAAGGTCGATTTACCGCCCATGTTCGGCCCGCCGATCAGCCACAGCCGGTCGTCGCTCCCCAGCAAGCAATCATTGGCCACAAAGCGCTCGCCGCCTTGCGCCAGCGCCGCCTCGACCACCGGGTGCCGCCCGCCGGTAATCTCCAGACAGGGCTCGTCGAGCATTTCGGGCTGGGCCCAGTCGCCCTCAACCGCGCGCTCGGCCAGTGCCGCGGATACATCGATCCGCGCCAGCGCCGCCGCGGTCGCGGCAATCGCTTCGCGCGCGGCCACTACCTCGCCGACAAGCGTTTCGAAATGTGCTTCCTCGGCCGCTAGCGCATGCGCGCCGGCCTCCGCGATGCGCGTCGCTTCCTCGTGCAGGCCGAGCGAATTGAAGCGCACTGCGCCCGCCATGGTCTGGCGGTGGGTAAAGCCGCTGTCCGCCGCCATCAGCTTGTCGCCGTGCTTGGCGGGCACTTCGATGAAATAGCCGAGCACCTTGTTGTGCTTGATCTTGAGCGAGGGAGTGCCGGTTTCTTCGCGATATTTCGCCTCGAGCGCGGCGATCGCCTTGCGCGCATTGCCCGAAGTCTCGCGCAGCGCGTCGAGCGCGTGGTCGTAGCCGCTCGCGACATAGCCGCCCTGGCCGCGTTCGGTGGGCGGGGCGGGGACCAGCGCGCGGGCCAGGTGGTCGACCAGCGCCGCATGTCCGCCCAGCGCCTCGCACATCCGCTGCAGCAGCGCGGGCAGGTCGGCGCTTTCGCTCAGCATCGCGCGCACCCGGCGCGCTTCGGCCAGCCCGTCGCGGATCTGGCCCAGATCGCGCGGACTGCCGCGGCCCGCGACCAGCCGCCCCAGCGCGCGCCCGATATCGGGCGCCTGCCGCAGCACCGCGCGCAGATCGGCGCGCAGCAGCGGATCGGCGTGGAAATGGTGGACGCTGGCCAGCCGTTGTTCGATCGCGCCACGATCCGCCAGCGGGGCGGACAGGTCTTCGGCCAGCTGGCGCGCGCCCGCGCCGGTGGCGCAGCGGTCGACGCAGGCGATCAGGCTGCCCGTGCGCCCGCCGCCCTGCGCTTCGAGGATTTCGAGGCTGGTCCGCGTTGCCGCATCCATCGCCAGATGCGCGCCCGTCCCGCGCGCGACCGGTGGCAGCAGGAACGGCAGCGTCCCGCGCCCGGCATGGTCGAGATAGGCGATCAGGCCCGCCGCCGCGGCCAGCATCGGGCGCGAAAAATCGCCCAGCCCGTCGAGCGTGGCGATCCCGTGGATCGCCTTGAGCCGCGCCTCCCCGTCCTCGCTGCGGAAATCGGCGCGCGGTCGGGGGATCATGTCGGCGGGGGCGGCATCCCAGTCATCGGGGGCGACCATCTCGCTCGCGCCCATCCGTGCCAGCGCTGCATCGAGCGCGTCGGGGGCGCATTGCTCCAGCTCCATCCGCCCGGTCGAGATATCGCAGGATGCCAGCCCCACCCCGTCGCGCACCGGGGCTACGGCCACCAGCAGATTGGCGCGCCGCGGTTCGAGCAGCGCTTCCTCGGTCAGCGTGCCGGCGGTGACGAAGCGCACGATATCGCGCGCCACCAGCGTCTTGGACACCGGGGTCCCGTCGCGCCGGGCGCGTTCTTTCGCTTCCTCGGGCGTCTCGGTCTGTTCGGCGATCGCGACGCGGCAGCCGCCCTTGATCAGCCGGGCGAGATAGCCCTCGGCGGCATGCACCGGCACGCCGCACATCGGCACCGGTTCCCCGCCATGTTCGCCGCGCGTGGTGAGCGCGATATCGAGCACCCCCGCTGCGACCCGCGCATCCTCGAAGAACAGTTCGAAGAAGTCGCCCATGCGGTAGAACAGCAGCGCATCGCCCGCCTCGCGCTTGAGCGCGAGATATTGCTGCATCATCGGAGTGGGCGTGTCGGCCATGGCGCCGGACCTAGCGAGCGCGCGCGCGATTGGGGAGTCGCCGCGGCCCCCTTTCCCCTATGACTTCGCCGCGCGAGCGGTTAGGGGCAGGGGGCAGCGAGACGAGGACACCCATGGCCGACGAAAAATCCGCTTTCACCACGCGTGAGGCGTTGTTCTATCACGAGACTATCCGCCCGGGTAAGATCGAGATCATCGCCTCCAAGCCGATGGCGAGCCAGCGCGATCTGAGCCTGGCCTATTCGCCTGGCGTGGCGGCACCGGTCGAAGCGATCGCTGCCAATCCGGCGGATGCGGCACGCTATACCGCGCGGTCCAATCTGGTCGCGGTGATTTCCAACGGCACCGCGATTCTCGGCCTCGGCAATCTCGGCGCGCTGGCCTCGAAGCCGGTGATGGAAGGCAAGGCGGTGCTGTTCAAGCGCTTCGCCGATGTCGATTCGATCGATATCGAGCTCGATACCGAGGATCCGGACAAGTTCATCGAAGCGGTCGCGCTGATGGAGCCGAGTTTCGGCGGTATCAATCTGGAAGACATCGCCGCGCCCGAATGTTTCATCATCGAACAGGCGCTGCGCGAGCGGATGAACATCCCGGTCATGCATGACGACCAGCACGGCACCGCGATCATCGCCGCCGCGGGCCTCATCAACGCCTGCCACCTCACCGGGCGCAAGCTCAAGGATGTGAAGATGGTGGTCAATGGCGCGGGCGCCAGCGCGCTTGCCTGCACCGCGCTGATCAAGGCGATCGGCGTGCCGCACGAGAACGTGATCGTTTGCGACCGCAGCGGGCCGATCACCCCCGGGCGCGACAATGTCGACCAGTGGAAGAGCGCGCATGCCGTGCCCACCAAGGCGACCAGCCTGGAAGAGGCGCTGGTCGGTGCCGACATCTTTCTCGGCCTGTCCGCCGCAGGCGCGCTGAAACCCGAATGGGTCGCCAAGATGGCCGACAGGCCGATCATCTTCGCCATGGCCAATCCCGTTCCCGAGATCATGCCCGAAGATGCCAAGGCGGTGCGCCCCGACGCGATCATCGCCACCGGACGCAGCGACTATCCCAACCAAGTCAACAATGTCCTCGGCTTCCCCTTCATCTTCCGCGGCGCGCTCGATGTGCGGGCGACCGCGATCAACGAGGAAATGAAGATCGCCGCCGCGCATGCCATCGCCGAACTCGCACGCGAACGCGTGCCCGACGAAGTGGCGGCGGCCTATGGCGTGAGCCACCAGTTCGGCGAGGAATACATCATTCCCGCGCCCTTCGATCCGCGGCTGATGGAAGTCGTCTCCAGCGCGGTTGCGCAGGCGGCGATGGACAGCGGCGTCGCGGAAGCCCCGATCGAGGATTTCGGCGCCTATCGCCTCGCGCTCAAGGCGCGGCTCAATCCCACCACCGCGGCGCTGACCAATATCTACGAACAGGCCAAGGCCAATCCCAAGCGCGTGGTCTTCGCCGAGGCGGAGGAGGATGTCGCGCTGCGCGCGGCGATCCAGTTCCGCGATTTCGGCTATGGCGAACCGATCCTCGTCGGCCGCACCGAGAAGGTGCTCGAGAAGCTGCGCGAATTGGGCGTGGACGATCCCGACGACTGGATCATCGAGAATTCGGCGCTGTCGGACAAGGTCCCGGCAATGAACGACTATCTCTACAAACGCCTACAGCGCCGCGGCTACACGCAGCGCGACGTGCAGCGGATGGTCAATCAGGAACGCAACGTCTTCGCCGCGCTGCTCGTCGCGCTCGACCATGGCGATGCGATGATCACCGGATTGACGCGGACCTATGCGCAGACCGCGCGCGAAGTGGCGCGGGTGA
Source organism: Qipengyuania citrea (assembly GCF_024171405.1). Taxonomy (GTDB): domain Bacteria; phylum Pseudomonadota; class Alphaproteobacteria; order Sphingomonadales; family Sphingomonadaceae; genus Qipengyuania; species Qipengyuania profunda. The sequence continues at coordinate 1,786,575 of NZ_JALJZT010000002.1, read as the reverse complement.
TCGATCCCAAGCCCGGCGCGACGCCGTTCGGCATCCACATGATGATCGGCAAGAACCAGACCACCTTCCTCGCCGACACCACCATCAACGAACGCCCCAGCGCCGCCGAGCTGGCGCATATCGCCAAGGAAACCGCTGCGGTCGCTCGCCGCATGGGGCACGAACCGCGCGTCGCCTTCATGTCCTATTCGACCTTCGGCAATCCCTCGGGCCAGTGGCTGGGCAATCTGCGCGATGCCGTCGCGCTGCTCGATGCGGACGATGCGGTGGATTTCGAATATGAAGGCGAAATGGCGCCCGATGCCGCGCTCAACCGCAAGGTGATGGAACTCTATCCCTTCAGCCGCCTGTCGGGGCCCGCCAATGTGCTCATCATGCCCGGGCTGCAATCGGCCAATCTGTCGGCCAAGCTGCTGCGCGAGCTGGGCGGCGAGACGATGGTCGGCCCGATGATGATCGGCAGCGAGAAGCCGGTGCAGATCGCCCCGATGACCGCGATCGCACCCGACCTGCTGACGCTGGCGGTGCTGGCCAGCGCGGGTATCGTGGGGTGAGACTGGCCGCGCCGGCGCTGGCGTATTTCGGGCTGGTGTTTGCAATCGGCTTCGGACTTGGCGTGGTGCGGATGTTCTGGCTGGCGCCGCAGGTGGGCGCATTGATGGCAGGCGTGATCGAGCTGCCCGTGATCCTGTTCGCATCGTGGCTGGTGGCCACCTGGCTCGTCCGGCATTTCGCGCTGGCGCCGGGACGCCGCGCGCTCTCGGTCGGGGCGCTCGCACTGGCGCTGCTCCTGCTCGCCGAACTGGCACTAACGCGCGCCATGGGCGGGACGGTTGCCGCCTGGCTTGATGGGCTGGCAAGGCCGGAAGGCCTGCTGGGCCTTGCGGGGCAAGTGGTTTTCGCACTCATGCCGCATCTGGCGGCGCGAAGGTCGTCCGCGGCCTAGCGCGGCCTGTCAGAAAGGCAGCGTCTTGCCGCTATAGTCGAGGTAGCGGAACCCGCTTTCGGCCCCTGCACCCTCTATCACATCGGCGATCCCTTTGACGCTTTCCGCCACTGTCAGCGTGGCTTGCGGGCCGCCCATGTCGGTTTGCACCCAGCCAGGGTGAAGCGCGATCACGCCGATCCCGCGCGGTTCGGCCAGCTGCACCGAAATGCCTTTGGCCAGCATGTTGAGCGCCGCCTTGCTCGTGCGGTAGAGCTCGAACCCGCCGGAACTGTCGGCGATCGAACCCAGCTGTGAGGACATGACTGCCAGCGTGCCGCCATCCTTCAGCGTCGGGAGCAGCGTCTTGGCCGCGCGGGCCGGACCGAAGGCATTGGTCATCATGATCTCGGCCACGTCCTCGGTGGTCGCCTGCATGGCGTCCTGGTGCCGCGCCCCGCCGATCCCCGCATTGATGATGATCGTGTCGAGCTCTCCCGCGCCGAGGCCGAGGTCGGCATAGCTGTCGGGGTCGGTCACGTCGCAGGTCACGATGCGCAGCGCATCGCACTCCAGCGCGTGCAGATCGTCGCCATGCGAACGCTCGCTCGCAACGACACCCCAACCGCGTGCGAGGAACTCCTCGACGAGGCCAAGCCCGATCCCGCGCGATGCCCCGAGAATGAATACCGTCCTGTCCGCCATGTTTTGCTCTCCGTTGGCCCTTGTGCCTTGTGCGGCAGGCTAGCTCGCCTTTGGGCGGCTTGGCAAAACCCTTGGTCGAAAATTCGCCCCATCCGTCGCTGTCATGCGTCGCGCCGACCCGCGGTTCATCCGCGCGCAAGCGCGGCTTCGCCAAGCGGCCTGACCGTGCACCCCCCAACGCACGCGAAAGGAATCGAGATGAAAAAGACAATCGCAACGCTCGCCATCGCCACCGGCATGCTGGCCGTCCCTGCCATGGCGCAGGCCCAGAACACCGCGCCGGGCGGCTTCTACGTCGGCGCGCTGGCCGGCTACGAGGGGCTCAATGTCGATTCGGGCGACGGCAGCGTCAGCGCCGATGCCGATTCGGCGGTCTACGGCGTTACTGCCGGCTACGACCTCTCGCTTGGCAGCGCCTTCGTCGGCGTCGAGGGCGAACTGTCCACCAGTGGCGGGTCGACCGAATTCCCCGACAGCTTCGGCGGTGCCCGCGACGGGCTTGATGCCGATGGCCAGTATTACATCGGCGCGCGCGCCGGTTTCGCGGTGACCCCGGGGATCGCGGCCTATGGCAAGGTCGGCTATACCGCGCTCGACACCAAGGCCTTCACCAGCGCCGGATCGCTCGACGATCTGGAAGAGAATGCCAGCGGGCTGCGGTTCGGCGGCGGGCTGCAGATCCAGCTGCCCGGACCGCTCGAAGGCCGGGTCGAATACCGCCGGTCGCAATATGACGACATCGGCGGCGATTTCGGCGATGCGACAACCGACCAGGTCGTGGCCGGGCTCGGCCTGCGCTTCTGATCCATAGTCGGTGCCAACCGGCATGAGGGAAGGCCGTCCGGGCGACCGGGCGGCCTTCTGCTATTTGCGGCGGAAGCGGAAATACCAGACCTTAGTGATCATACTATCATAATACACTGATATATAATCACTAATCAGCATTTTTTGATCCCTGTTTTTTCGACTAGCAATCACCGGGTAATCACCATGCCAAATTTGGTAAGCACGCGCCGCCATGAACGGATTTCTGCGATTGCGATCATGATGCAGGCGCTGCCAATCGGAAGCAGGTTGCGAAACGCTTGCGGTCAGCCGCGCTTATCCCAGCCTCCGTGAACAGCTGTTCCCACCGTGTCGCTACGGTTCTGCTCATGTTTTCGGCGATTGCTTTCGCGTCATCATGGCTGAGGTCGAAGACCGCGGCACCGGCGAGAGCATTCTCGATCGTTGCATTGCGGCCTTCCGGCCCCACGCCGAGGACGAGCCGTCGCTCCAGTCCCAGCTGCGGTTTCGGCACTACATCGTAAAGCGGCGATAGCCGCCAACCCTCACCATCGAACAGGAAGCCATGATTACGTAGGTGATCATCATCATTCGTGACGAGGATATTGAGCAGCATTCGACGAAATAGCTCATGTAGATCCTGGCGCACTTCGGTTCCGAATTGCCGGATCGCTCCTGCGAGATCCGCATAGCTGAAGCTGCTGACCTCGCTCTCATGCGCCCCCAGCATTGTGAGCCCCGAAGCAAAGGGCCTGCGTTCCAGCCAGTTGCCGTGAGGAATCCGATCGAACCGCTCGATCAGATAGATGTCGCGATCAAGGACACAGCGGAAGTCGAGTGGCGGAACGTCGAGACCACACTCGCTGGCAAGCCGCATTGTCGCTAGTTCGACCCTGCATTCGGGAAAGCTGTCTCCCCGCTTCTGGAATTTCGCGATCCAGGGTTGGTCGCCGATTTTTGTAGCAGCCTTCGGCCGGGCGCCGCCCAGAGATGATCCGGCTGCCAGCAAGGCTCTTAAGTTCTCGTCGAGTTCGTCGACATGCTGCGCGCGTTCGGCGGCTTCCGCTAGCTCTGCGAGCGTGAACTCTTCGCCCGGAGCAGGGCCACCCCCCCATGGCGTAATTCTCTCCGGCTGGGCGGATGTCGGCCCAAAGGCGAGCGCCCCTACACGATGTTCGCCCGAGGCCAGAATGAGATCGATTTCGCTCGGCAAGCGATCGCCCATCGCCTTGTACATCAGGTATTGGCCCCAGCCATCGGGAGCAGCATCCCGAATGCCACCGAACACGGCAAAGCCTTCTTCCGTCCTGAACGTTCGAGAAGTTCCAGCTTCGTGCAACGGTAGAGCTACAGGATCGACCGGAATACGGTCAGTGCGTTCCAGATAACGCCGCCCGTAAGCGAAGGTAGCAAACTGGTTGCGCGGTTCGTCGGTCATCGTGAGAAGGCCTGCCGGAACAGGCCCCTCCTCTAGATGCACGAAGACATAGGTGCGGATGGTCGTCACGGCTTGCTAGAAATCCAGATCATCGTCGCTGACAGCGTGGGTCTTTTGGGGCAGGCGGGACAAATCCTCGCTGATGCCAGCCCGGTCACTGTCTGGGGTTACCAGCTCGGCAAGGCGCTGTGTCATCCCAAGGACATGCAGGGCGCTCGCCAGAACCGCGAGGCCCACGGTAGGATCCCCCGCTTCGAGGCGTTGCAGCGTTTGAACCGAGACGATCATGCGCTCGGCCATTAAACGCTGAGGAAGTTTTCTCCGGCGGCGAGCAAGGGCGATATCCTTGCCTAGCCGTGTAATCGCACGTTGGCTCTGGGGCGGTAGTCCGCTAGCAGCTCGAGACGAACGGGGCATGGCCCGATATATGACATATCATGCGAAATTCCGCAAATAGAAATGATATGTCATGTTTTTTTGCTCTTTCGCTTGAAGCAGATTTACCGAAGGAAGATGCTTCAACGCCTCCTGCACGAGGCTTACAATGGCCATGGCTGAGTGGAGAGGCGCTGGTGAGCGGTCGCTAGGCCGTGGCTTGACCATTGTACTTCAAAAGTCGCTGTGCAGTTGCACGAATTGTCTCGGCGACTATATCGCAAACGTCACGCATGTCGGCACAAGCCGACAGCCTCGGAAGAATTCCGAGGTCCCGTCCTCCAGTTGGAGGTTAACCGGCGGACCCTGCAAAGGGTTCGCCGAATTTCGTTCGAACGCTCTCGCAGGTCCAACCCGATGGAGCATCGAATGCATTATTCAGACGAGGAAATCGAACGCGCGAAGACATTATTCGCTTGTGAGGCAGGTAAGGCCGGCCATGACAGAATGGCGATTGCAGCGATGGCCGGAATGAGCAAGCCCAGAAAAATCAGCCATATCACTCATCTGCGGACTTGGCGTGACTACCTTCCGAAGGCGCGACGCGCTTTACAGAAGGAAAGATCGGATCGAAATTCTCGATAGGGGGCGCAAGTTATCACATGATCTGAACTGACCCAGACATGGGGCAGCAATAAGAATCAATGGCGCAAGTGAGAAGCCGCCGCGGCAGATAGGTATACCTCGCGGCTGAGCGGCAATGGCGATGCGACGCTCAAACCGACGGGGTCGAAGCGCAGAAGTGACTCCTTTCCAACCTGCTCTCACAATACAGACGGGCTGGAGGGGAGGAGGGCCTTTATGAGCGAACCGAAAGGATCGCGATGTGCCATGTCCCACCGATATTTCACCGAGATAAGCTCTTTGGAAGCAACCGCCCGCCGCATCTGCGAAAGCCGTGGCGGCAAATGGTCCGGCACCAAGGGTATGGCTCGTTGCCCCGCACATGACGACCGCACACCCTCGCTCGGCATATCGCTCGGGCGACAAGCCATCCTCTTCCACTGTTTTGCGGGATGCGACCAGCAGAGCGTGCTGGCTGCTCTGGCGCGTGAAGGTTTCGAGGCACCGGCGCTTTTTTCAGGTTCTGCGACCACCAACGAACCCGAATCGACCAGCACCCGCAAACCCTCGGCGGCAGCGCTGAGGATCTGGCGCGATGCACAGCCACTGCGTGCCAGTCCGGCAAAGGCATATCTTGAGAGCCGCGGCATCCTCGCCGCATCGCCGGCGCTGCGCTTCCACCCACGAACGCCGCTTGGTCCGAAGGGACGAACACGCTTTCTGCCCGCCATGATCGCGGCAGTCAGCCTCGACGAGGGGCCGATCGCCATCCATCGCACGTTCCTTTCGGGCAATGCCAAGGCCGATTTCGACAAACCGAAGCGCGCGCTCGGCGCGTTCGGGGAAGCTGCTGTCCGCCTTTTCGCTCCTACCTCCGGCAAGCTCGGCCTCGCGGAGGGCATCGAAAGCGCGATGTCGGCCTATGCTCTCACCGGCATTCCCGTCTGGGCAACCCTGGGCAATGAGCGCTTCGGTCTCGTCAGCGTGCCTGAGAGCGTGACCGAGCTTCACCTCTTCGTCGATCACGATGCTGGCGGCGAGCTGGCCGCGTCGCGTGCCCTGGCCGCCTATGCCCGCGATGGGCGGACGATCCACGTTCGCAAACCATCCTCACGCGACACCGACTGGAACGATGAACTTACAGCATGGCTGCGCCGCAAAGCGGCGCGGTAGAGGAGAGAGAGCTTCTCGAATTCCTGATCCGGCAGAGGGCGTGTCCCGATGCCCCCATCAGGAGGACGAATTGCCATGTTTCAATCAGACCTGTTTCCCGCCGGCGAGCAGTTGCCGTCCATGCCCTTGGCCTATGCCATTGGCACCCGAGTTGCCGCGCTTCTTGCTTCGGGACGTCATCTTACCCGTACCGACATTTCCGGGCTGTTCGCCGAAGAGACCGGTGTTCTGGACTGGGGAGGTGCCTGGACGATCGACGACTACAACAGCGCGGTCGAAATCGGCGCACTACTCTGGCTTCGAGAGTCCTCACGGATCGATCTGGCGACGAATGTACACGAAGCCGAAGCGCGGTTCGACTGGCTCGAAGCAGCCTTGCCGCCACGGCACGTTCGCAGCGAAGCACAGGTCGAGCTCCAGCAGTTCTCGACCCCGCCAATGCTGGCCTGTCTGATGGCGAAGGCCGCAGCTGTCTGCGCGGAAGACACGCTCCTCGAACCGTCCGCAGGCAATGGTGCCCTTGCTCTCTGGGGTTGCCTCCAGAACGCTTCGCTGCTCCTCAACGAGATCGATCCGGCAAGACGAGACGGTCTGGCCCACGTCTTCCCCACGGCCACCATCACTGCGCATGACGGGGAACTGATCGCCGACTTGCTTCGCGGCCCTGTTCCGTCTGCCGTGCTGATGAACCCGCCGTTCGCTCACAGCCTGGAACGCGGCAAGGACGGTGAGACCGCTATGCGTCACCTACGCGGTGCGATCCGGGCCGCTGCTAATCGGGCGAGGATCGTCGCCATTATGCCTGAAGGCTTCGACGCCTCCACCTTCGCCAAGGAACAGGACGAAGCATCGCTGCTCCTCGATGTTCGCCTGCAGCAGATGTTTCGCCGGACAGGGACGGGGATCGCTGTTCGCCTGGTTGTGTTCGACAAGACGCCGACTGCGTCCTCGCCTGCGATCACCGGAGATACTGCCGACCTCATCTCGCTCCACGAGCTTATCACTGCGCTTCCGCCACGCGTACAGACCTCCGCCAACATCCATCGCCTGCCTCTCGGCAAGCCAGTGCGCCTCGTTGGCAAGACTTCGGCCCAAAGCGGGCCGGTGCGGCCGGTGGCGCCGTTCGCCGCGACACCAGCAGCGACGGCGAATGCGATCGACCTTGCCTATTCGGTCCTCGCCGACCCCGCGCCTGTGCCCGAACAGGCAGGCATCTACCTGCCTTACCGGCCCAGCCGCATCGCCTTCGAAGATGCTCCGGTCCATCCCACCCCGCTCGTGGAATCGGTCGCCATGGGTTCGGTCGCGGCACCGCAGCCCGATGTTTGCCCGCGCATTCCCGCATTTTGGCAGGCCGATGGCCTGCTGTCCGAAGCGCAATGCGAGACACTGGTCTACGCTGCCCAGGCATTTGCGCGCGATCTTCCGGGTCAGTTCAAGGTGAGCCAGGAAGGCACCTCGCTGGAACTCTCCGAGGACGGACACTCCTACCGCCAAGGCTTCTTCCTCGGCGACGGAACCGGAGCGGGCAAAGGACGGCAGATCGCCGCGGTCATCATGGATCGCTGGCTCGCAATCGAGCGCCGACATGTCTGGATCACCAAGAACGAGGCGCTGCTCGAAGATGCACGCCGCGACTGGGAAGCGCTTGGCGGGCTGCCGCTCGATCTCCAGCCGCTCTCGCGCTGGAAACTCGGCCAGCCCGTAACGATGTCCGAAGGCATTCTCTTCGTCACCTATCCGACGCTGCGCTCGGGCCGCGCCGAGGATACGCGGCTCGACCAGATCCTTGCCTGGGCGGGCGAGGATTTCGACGGCGTGATCGCTTTCGACGAAGCCCACGCCATGGCCAATGCTCTCGGCGGCTCGTCGGCCCGCGGCAAGGTCAAGGGCTCCGAACAGGGGATGGCGGGCCTCAGGCTGCAGAACCATCTCCCGCGCGCCCGCGTGCTCTACGCGTCTGCCACAGGTGCCTCGGATATCGCCAATCTCGGTTACACCTCCCGGCTCGGCCTTTGGGGACCCGAGACCGCCTTTCCGACCCACGAAGCGTTCATGACCGAAATTCGCGCCGGCGGCGTCGCGGCGATGGAGCTTGTCGCCCGCGACCTCAAGGCCCAGGGCCTCTATCTCGCCCGTGCGTTGTCCTTCGCCGGGGTCGAGCACGAAATCCTCGAACACAGCCTGACCGAAGCACAGGTGCGGATCTACGATGCCTATGCCGATGCTTGGGCAATCATTCACCGCAACCTCGAAGCTGCGCTCGAAGCAACCCGCGTGGTCGACGAGGACAGCGGCGATACGCTCAATCGGAACGCCAAGGCTGCGGCGCTGTCGATTTTCGAAGGCACCAAGCAGCGCTTCTTTGCCCAGCTCCTGCTCTCGATGAAACTGCCGAGCCTCATCCCCGCGATGGACGCGGCGCTTGGCGAAGATCATTCGGTTGTCGTGCAGCTGGTCTCGACCGCCGAGGCCATGCTCGACCGGCGCCTTGCCGACCTTAGCGTGGAAGAACGCGAAGCGCTCGATATCGATCTGTCCCCGCGCGAGTATGTCATCGACTACCTCGCCAAGAGCTTTCCGGTGCGATTGATGCAGGTCTTCGCCGACGACGATGGCAATCTTCGCTCCGAGGCGATGAGTGACGAGGAGGGCAATCCCGTTTTCTGCCCGCGCGCCATCGCCGCGCGCGACGCGCTGATCGAGCAGCTCTGTGCGCTGCCGCCCATCGCCACTGCGCTAGACGCGATCATCGAGCATTTCGGGACCGAGGCCGTCGCCGAGGTTACGGGCCGGACCCGCAGGCTGGTATCGGGCCGCGATGGTCAACAACGTCTCGAACGGCGTAGTCCCAGTGCCAATGTCGCCGAAGCGCAGAGCTTCATGGAAGGGACCAAACGTATCCTGGTCTTCTCGGATGCGGGCGGCACGGGGCGATCCTACCATGCCGACCTTGGCTGCCGGAACCAGCAGCGCCGGGTCCATTTTCTGCTCGAGCCGGGCTGGCGCGCCGACAACGCCATCCAGGGTCTTGGTCGAACGAACCGCACCAATCAGGCCTCGGCCCCGCTGTTCCGGCCGGTTACCACTGATGTAAAAGGCGAGCGCCGGTTCATCTCGACCATTGCGCGAAGGCTCGACGCATTGGGCGCGCTCACGCGCGGCCAGCGCCAGACCGGCGGACAGAACCTGTTCGACCCGGCAGACAATCTCGAAAGCGACTATGCACGCGACGCGCTCAGCCGCTGGTTCCAGCTGCTCTATGACGGCAAACTCGAGGCCACGAGCTTCGGCAACTTCGTTGAAAGGACCGGGCTGCGCCTTGAAAACCCTGATGGCGGACTGACCGACAATCTCCCCACGATCCAGCGCTGGCTCAACCGCATTCTCGCGCTGCCGATCGCGCTCCAGAACGCGATCTTCGACGAATACCTTGGTCTCGTCGAAGCGCGCGCGAGGCCGGAACGCTCGACCAGGGACTGGAAACCGTGAGAGTCGATCACTTCACAATTTTCGCCGATGAACTCCTGCGCACAGACCCTGTGATCGGTGCCGAGACCCGTCTCGTCTCGCTCGAAGTGACGAGGCACCTTCGGCCTCTGCGATTGAAGCGCCTAGTGCGGATGCACGAGATTGGCAGTTCGCACGCGATCCCGATGCGCAATGCGCGCTCGGGCAAGGTCGCGCTGTCGGTTCCGACCCGCCGTCTCATCACCGACGACGGGGCCGTGATCGAACGCCGACGCCTTCTGCGCCCGCTCAACTCCGCGAACTGGACAATCGAGGCACTCGCTGAAAGCCACTGGGAAGAAATTGGCGTCACCGCATTCACGAGGGCCTGGCGTGCCGAGGAAGAGCGAGCGGCCAAGTCACCGGTGACCGAGCGCGTGCATCTCGCCACCGGGCTGCTGCTCCCGGTGTGGAAACGTCTGCCGGGCGATCATGTCCGCGTCACCCGGCTCGTTGCCGAGGACGGTCAGTCGATCATCGGCCGCGAAGTGCTCGATATCGATCTCGCTGCGATCGCTGAGACCTTTGGCCTCTCCGGAGTTACCGGTCCGGCGCCGGACCAGATCGGCGAACTCGTCCTCGCCAGCGGCAAACCGTTGGGCCTCGCAAGCCACGATCCACTCACAGTGAAGCGTTCGCTGGTTGGCGGCGAACAGCGCCTTGAACTGACCGGATTCTCGCCGGATCGCCTCGACTGGTACAAGAACAAGGGCTGCTTCACCGAGATCATTCGCTACCGCACGCGGCTGTTTGTCCCGACGCCGAGAGCAAGCGAGACCCTCCAAAGCATCGCAATCAAGTCTTGAACTTCTCATTTGCCCAAATCGGGTCTATATGGAGACCAAATTCAGTCCTAAGGTGTTCTATGAAGCTGGACCAGCGCATCAAACCGATCAGCTATCTGAAGGCCCACAGCGCCGAAATTATCCGGGAGATTGGAGATGGCGCCGGGCCAATGGTCATCACGCAGAATGGCGAAGCCAAGGCAGTTCTGCAGGATGTCGCCAGCTACGAGCGCGCACAGGAAACGCTCGCTCTGCTAAAACTTCTGGCGCTCGGACAGGCCGATGTTGCCGCCGGTCGGACCCGCCTGGTGGCAGGCCTTGCGGATCGCGTACGGGGTAAGTCAAACTGAATGATGACGGCCGCCGTAGCGATCGAGATCACCTCCGGTGCGGAGCGCGATCTCACGAGTATCTGGCAGCGCCGCCTGACGCAGCGCGGGCCGGATGGCGACGATGGTGCGGACGCACTGCTGGATGACATTGTCGCGTCTATCGAATCCCTTGTGAACAATCCTGAGAAAGGACCGGTTCCACCGGAACTTGAGGCTCTCGGGATCACCGACTTTCGGCAATTGTCGCGCTTTCCGTTCCGCATCATCTACGGGTATCAGCCCGAGCCAGCACCCGGTCAGGTGACCGTGTTCGTAATCGCTGATGCGCGTCGGGATTTTCGGACGCTTCTCGAAGAGCGCTTGCTTAGCAGCGGATAGGCATAGGCTCCGCTGAAGAGGTCAGGGTCCGGATGAATCTGAGCGCTGCCTCCGATTGCGCCCTAGTTTCCCTTCCTCTCCTCCCCTCCGTGTGACTGAATGAATCGACAAGTTCCCGTGTCGCGTAGCGTCAGAGCCTGATCACGTCCTTCCTTAAGTCCGGGCGACTAATCTGCCTGTGCCCGGTGCTGACTGGCCTGCGGATGAGTTCGCGCATCGAGAACAACTGCTCTCATGGACGGATCTCAGCCGATCCCTGATCGCCCCATCCCGGTCGTATAGATGGTCGCCACAGCCATTGAAGAGAGTGGAGGGAGCCCTTTGGGCTTGTGGGCCTCGTGATCCTCACCTGCGCCTTCATTCCATCAGGAGAACACCCATGATCCAGTCGATTCCCTTGAAGAAGCTCGTCCCGAGCCCGCGCAACGTTCGCAAGTCGAGCGATGTGCTGGCTGACCTCCAGCTGCGGGCAGACATTGGTGCGCGCGGTCTGCTGCAGAACCTCGTCGTGCGCAAAGGAAAGCGCGGCAAGTTCGAGGTCGAGGCCGGCGGCCGGCGTCTCGCCGCGCTGCAGGCACTGGCCGAAGAGGGCCCCTTGTCCGAAAGCCATGAGGTCACCTGCCTCGTCATCGAAGGCGAGGAAAGCGAAGTTCGCGAGGCCAGCCTTGCCGAGAACTTCCAGCGTCTCGCGATGAACCCGGCCGACGAAGCGCAGGCTTTCGCGGCGATCATCGAGGCAGGCGCTACCACCGAAGACGTGGCGCGCCGCTTCGGCCTCACCGTCCGATTCGTCGAAGGGCGTCTGCGCTTAGCAAGTCTCGCACCCTGCGTCTTCGAAGCGCTCGCCGAAGGCACGATTACGCTCGACATGGCCAAAGCCTACGGCGCGATCTCCGACGTGGAGCGCCAAGCGCATGTCTATGCCGAGCTGCAGGACGCCTGGTACCAGATCACGCCTGACACGATCCGCCGCATGGTGCTCGACGCAACTGTTCGTGGCTCCGATCCGCGAGCGGTTCTCGTCGGACGCGATGCCTACCTCACTGCGGGTGGCCGGATCGAACGCGAACTGTTCGACGACGATGCCAGCGAAAGCTGGATCGATGTCGCGCTGCTCGAGGACCTCGCACACAAGGCCATGGAAGAAGCCGCAGAAAAGGTCGCGATCGAATATGGCCTTGCCTGGGTTCGGCCGACGCTTGGCACCTATGTCAGTCATGACCTTGTCGACGGCCTCAATCGCTTGCCCTGCGAGCCTGCGCCAATGACCGACCGGGAAGTGCAGGAGCTCGGCGAGCTCGAGGCCGACTACGACCGCGTCGCCGCCGTGCTCGAAGACGAGGACAGCGATGAGGACCAGGTCGCCAAGGCAGAACAGGAACTCGTCGTCATCGACCGCGCCATGCGCGCGATCAATGACCGGCCGCCGGTACTCGCCGACGAACTGAAACCGGAGGCCGGCGCCTTCCTCGTCCTCTCGCGCAATGGCGAGCCGACCTTGGTCCCACAGTACTACACCGAGACCGAAGTCATCGCTGACGAAGGCGTTGTCGAGGCCATCGAGGAAAGTGGCGCGGCAAAGCCCAAAGGAAGTTCGCTGTCGCAGCGCCTACTCGACGAACTGGCCATGCAGCGCCGCGATATCCTGGCGATCCACCTCGCCAACGATCCGGCACTGGCGCTCGACTTCATGGTCTTCACGCTCGCAGATGCAGATGGACACGACTGGCGCGCCAAGAATGCGTCGACGCTGGTCGGCTCGGTTGCTTCCGGCCCGGTTACCGGGTTCGAGGCCAAGGATGCACCGGCGAGCGCTGCCTTGGCCGAGTTCGCCGGTTCGCTCGATGAAAGCTGGCGTGCTGGTGAAAGCGATGTCGAGCGGTTTGCCAGGTTCCGGGCGCTTTCCGGCGAGGCACGCTCGGCCTGGCTCGGCCATGTCGTCTCGCGCACTCTGGTTGCCAGCCTTGCCTGCGAAGGGGAGCGCTCGGTGCCACTGCACGAGGAGCTGGGCTCACTGCTCGAAATCGAGACCGCACACTGGTGGCGTCCCACGGCGGCGAACTACTTCGATCGTGTGGCCAAGGCTCGCACGCTCGAGGCGCTCGATGCCGCCGGTGGTCCCGAACTCGTCAGTCGCTATGCCGCATCGAAGAAGGCCGAACTGGCGAGCGCTGCCGAGCGCATATTCTCCGGCAACTTCATCGGTGAGGCCGAGGTCAAGGAACGGGCACAGGCCTGGGTGCCTTCGATCATGTTGTTCACCGATGCTGACGTTCCAGCCGATCTGGAGGAAGATGCGTCGGTTGATGACGAAGCCGAGCAGCTGGTCAGCGACGAGGTGACCGATGAGATTGCCGAGCAGGCTGCCTGACCCCTCCTGACAGGTCCAGGTCACTCGGCGGGCGGTCCGTCCCAATCGGGACGGGCCGCCTTTTCGCGTTTTCGCTGATTATCGCCTGCCTAAGAGACGGAGAGGGGAGGGAGCTTTGCTCTTCCTGAGCCGGGGCATGTCCGTCCCGGCGCTCAGGAGAGCTCTCATGACCAAGTTTCGCCGCACCGCTTCGACCTCGCCAGCGGAGCGTATTACTGTCGCCATTATCGCAAAGCTCGAGCAAGGCACAAAGCCCTGGGTCAAGCCATGGCGCGGTGTCCCCATCTCGCGGCCGTTGCGCTCCTGCGGGACGCCCTATCGCGGCATGAACACCTTCTGGCTGTGGATGGTAGCCGATGGCTGTGGCTACGCTTCGCCTTACTGGATGACTTATCGCCAGTGCCAGGCGCTCGGCGGACAGGTCCGCAAGGGTGAGAAATCGACCATCGCGATTTTCTACAAGAGCTACACCAAGGAGGTCGAGAACGCCGAAGGCGAAGTGGACACCGAGAACCGGCGCGTGCTCAAGGCCTACGCCGTTTTCAACGCTGACCAGTGCGATGGCCTCCCCGAGTTCTATCATCCCAAGCCACTCGTTGACGCGCTGGAGCCCGAAGGACGCGAAGAGCGGCTTGATGCCTTTTTCGCAGAGATTGGCGCAGACCTGCGCCATCATGGCGCCCAGGCCTATTACGAGCCGCTGCGCGACCGCGTCACCATGCCGCCAGCCGAACTTTTCGAAGCCTACGACCACTACTACGCGACGCTCGCGCACGAGCTGTCGCACTGGACGGGGCATTCCTCGCGGCTCGACCGCGATCTCAAGAACCGCTTCGGCAGCGACGCCTATGCTGCCGAGGAACTGATCGCCGAGCTGTCCTCGGCCATTCTCGGGGCAGAACTGGGTCTTCCCGTTACCCATCTCGACCATCACGCCAGCTACATCGCGTCCTGGCTCAAGATCCTCAAATCGGACGAGCGCGCGATCCTCACCGCTGCGGCCAAGGCCGAGGAAGCGGCCAGCCTGTTGCTCGAACTGGGTGGCCAGCAATCTAACGAAGGCGAGACTGACATCGATCTCGCTGATGCAGCCTGAGGAGCAGTGAGATGGGACGTTCCGTCAGCTACCCGACCGGCTCCGTAGTGGCCTTTCGCCTGCTCGATGACGGCGAAGTGGACGACACCGACTGGGCTTATGAGTGCCTCGTCGACGAAGTCATCGATACTGCGAAGGCGGCCTTTCCTTCCTTCGAGCGCTTCGATGGATGGCGCGGCCGCGAGGACCGCATCCTCCTTCGCAATGCCTTCGCCGATTGCGGCATATCGACCTATTGCGGCCTTGCAGCGATCTGGCTCGCCGAACGCGACGATGCCCAGTACTGGGAGGCCGACTTCTACAACCCACGAACGGCGAGAGCACGGCACTGGCTTGGCCAGGTCTCGGGTAGGTTCATCGACCTGTTTGGTGAGTTGCGCCTCATCGGTCGGCTCTCAAATGGCGAAGCGATCTTCGAGCGCTCCCGATCCACCTGCGATACCGGGTGCTGATCCTGCCTCATCCCTGTCCGCCGGGAGAGGCCCTTGGGCCGGTCGGGGCGAGCCGCAACCTGCGGCCCGTCGGCCCGTGTTGCCCGCGCCAGCCTAGGACCGCAGGTTTCCCGCTGCGCGGTGCGTCACGCCCCCTTTTCCCGGCCCTGATCGGGCTCCGGCGGACAGGGCCGAGGCAATGGTGCCTCCTCTCCTTGTCCCCGCGATCAGGAGACACCCCATGTACGACAGCTTCATCGACCAGTTGAGCGGCCTCGATCTCTCAGGCCTGAGCATCAGGCCGGCCCCCTTCAACGAGACCGACTTTCCCTGCGAGGACGCGATCGAGCAGACGCTTGGCGCCGTATGGTCCGACCTCTTCGCGATGTTTTCCGACACAGCCCTGGAAGCCGATGCCGAGGATATTGCCTGGGGCATGGTCAATCTGTTCCACCGCGCAGCCAGCCGCAAGTCGGCTCAACTTGATCGGGCCAGCGACGAGATCCGGGTCCTCCTCGCATCAGCCGACGGGTCCGAAGTGCATTCGAGCAATCTTGAAGAGCAGGTTGAGCGCGCGCAGGCTGCCGAAGCCAGCATGCTTGCCTTTGAGCAGATGCGCGAGGCGGCGGCAGCACTTTACCGCGACGAGACCGGCTCCTCTTGGAAGCCCGTTTCGGGCTCGCGCACGAGCCATTCGCGCCACTTCACATCGGCCGTGATCGATGCCCGCGATTTTCTACGCGCACGCGCTGAGAACCGTCGTCACGCCTTGATCCCTGAAGGAACTCCAGTCGTCTTTGCGGGTGGTCGCCAGAGCTTTGAAAGCGCCGAGGACGCGCGCGCCTACGCCGAGAACATCTGGGCGACGCTGGACAAGGTTCGCGATGCGGTTCCCGATCTCTTCCTGGTCCATGGCGGCGACGGCAAGGGTGCCGATCGTCTGGCAGCGAGTTGGGCCGAGCGCCGCGAAGTCCAGCAGCTGACTTATTCGCTCGATCGTCGTCTCGGTGCCCGCGCCGGGTTCAAGCGCAACGAGCAGATGCTCTCGCTCAATCCGCGTTACGTCGTCGCCTTTCCGGGCAATGGCGTAACCGAACGGCTGGTGATCGATGCCAAGACGCGCCGGATCACCGTGGTCGATCGCAGGACCGTCACGTTCCGATCCAAGATTAAGGGATAATAGTCTGTTGGTCGCCGCAGCATTTCTATGATCGGTTGGCTGCGGCGATCATCACAGACAATCGTCGTCGATTGCCTTTTCGGTTGGAGAGGGGGTTTCTTGGAAAGGGCATCTCGGGGTATCAGCCTCGCATGCATCACGCCGACTCCAATCCGCTCGCCCATGATCACAACTTCCTGAGCGCCTCGCACGACGCCCATGAGCGGCGCACGCGTTATGTCGTTGCCTTGACCGCCGCGATGATGGTGGTCGAAATCGTCGCTGGCCTGTGGACCGGATCGATGGCGCTTCTCGCCGATGGTTTCCACATGGCGACCCATGCAGGTGCCTTGGGCGTCGCGGCCTTCGCCTACTGGTTTGCCAAGCGCCATGCGAACAACCCGCGTTTCACATTCGGTACCGGCAAGGTGGGCGACCTCGCCGGCTTCGCGAGCGCGCTTGTCCTCGCCATCTTCGCAATCGGGATCGCGGTTGAATCGGCTCAAAGGTTCGTCAGTCCGCTCACGATTGCCTATACCGAGGCTATCTGGATCGCCGTGCTCGGCCTCGTGGTGAACCTCGCGAGTGCCTGGCTGCTTGGTGCCGATCATCACCATGGGCATGATCACGACCATCATCATCACCACGACCATGCGCATGCCGATAACAATCTGCGCTCCGCCTATTTCCACGTGCTTGCCGATGCCCTGACCTCCGTCCTGGCTATCGTGGCCCTTCTCGCCGGCATGTACCTCGGCTGGGCATGGATGGACGCGGCAATGGGGCTGGTGGGTGCATTCGTGATCGGGCGCTGGTCATGGTCACTGCTGCGCGATACCGCTGCCGCGCTTGTCGACGCCGAAGCGGCCTCTGAACGGTACACAGAGGTGCGCGAGGCGCTCGAGGACCGGGACGCCGCGATCGGCGATCTGCACATCTGGCGGATCGGTCCCGGCAAGTATGCAGTCATCGCCTCGCTCATCGCCGATGATCCGCTCGCGCCCGACAATTATGCCAGCCGACTTTCAGAGCATGCAGAATATGTGCACGTCACGATCGAAGTTCATCGCTGCGAGCATCCGCATCCCGAGCTTCGCGCGGCCTGATCGCGCCGTTCTAACAGACCGAAACAGTATTCGAGGACTGTTATACTGTAACAAAAGACTTATACTTCATCGTGTTACGGAACTTGCAATCTTGATGCGGTTTGCTAGGAGCCGTTGGAATCCATGACTACAAGCTATCGTCGCCTTGTCCTGCACCCTTTCGTCGTCCTGCTCATGCTGGTCGCGATGGTGTTCGTGACGGCGGCGGATGCTGCTGCTTGCGGTGCCGAAGTGGCGCCCGGAAGCACGCCCGTTCTGGCTTCGCTCGATAGCGCGTCTGCGTCATCCGCAGCCGCCGATGAAGTGCCGGGCGATCCGGATGCGCCGGCCGAGCAACACGGCGTGTGTGGACACGGCCATTGCCATCACGGGGCGAGCTTTGCCGGCACCGTGCAGAAGAATTCGGTCCCTCACTTGGTCGTGGTTCCCGATGCGCCTCCCGCCGAAGCGCTCGCTTCCGAAATTGCCGACCGACTGAAGCGCCCCCCTCGCGCCTGACGACCGTCACCGCGCTGCATGCCGCAGCGCAGTTCGGATCGTCAGCAGAGGAATTTTCGAAAAATGTCAGCCATTCATTGGCGAGGGGTCCTCCTTGGAGGGCTGTTCCTCGCCGCTCAAGCCACGACCGTGGCGGCGCAGGAGCGTGAGCTTCTGACGCTCGAAGCTGCGCTCGCTCGTGCGGGCATCGTCGACAGCGCAGATGAGCCCCCAGAAAATCCGCGCCTGATCGGACCGCGGGCCGAAGCCGACGCGGCGCGGGCCCTGGTCGACCAGGCGCGGCTGCGGCCCAACCCCGAAATTGCTTTCGAAGCCGAAAACATTGCCGGAAGCGGCGCATTTTCGGGATTGCAGGCCACCGAGTACACTTTGTCCCTGAGCCAGCGGCTCGAATTGGGCGGCAAACGAGGAGCGCGCGTCCGCGCCGCCCAGGCGGAGGCGCGCGTCGCGACCCTTTCAGGAGCGCTCTCGGTTGCTCAGCTCGGGCGATCGGTGCGCGAGCGCTATGTGGAAGCCGTCGCTGCGGCAGCCCGATTGGAATTCGCGCGGGACATAGTCGAGCGCAACCGCGAGCTTGCCAGGATCGCAGGGGTACTGGTCGATGTCGGGCGGGAGCCTCCCTTGCGTTCGCTTCGTGCCGAAGCGGCACTTGCGGAGGCGCTCGCGGAGCTTGAAGCGGCCCTGGCTGCCGACAGTGCGGCGAGGAATGCGCTGGCCGCGCTTTGGGGCGAGGCAGCACCTGCTGCGGACGTGCCTTCGGTGTTCCCCGAGATCGAACCTCCGGCAACGCTGCTCGCCTCGCCTTCGGCCTTACGTCTCCAGATCGCCCGTGCCGAACGCGAGGCTGCAGATGCCGCGATCGCCCGGGAACGCTCTTTAGGCATTCCGGATCCGGCGATATCCGCCGGTGTCCGACGGTTCGAGGAAAGCAGAGACCAGGCGTTCCTCGTAGGCGTTTCGATCCCGTTTCCGTTCAGTAATCGCAACCAGGGAAACATCGCTGCTGCCGAGGCGCGGCTTCGCGCCGCGACGGCACGGGAGGCGATTGCCCGCACCGATTTCGAACTCGAAGTCACGCAGGCTCGCGGACAATTTCTGGCAGCCGAAGCGCGGGTCGAGACCCTCGCGGAGACGTCCTTGCCCCAAGCCGAGGAAGCCTTGCGCCTCGTTCGGATTGGCTACCGCAACGGCAGATTTCCGCTGATCGAAGTTCTGGCTGCGGCCGAAGCGCGCGACACCATCCGTGAAGCATTGATTCAAGCCCAGGAAGATCGTGGCCGCCTGGCGGCGACGCTGATCTGGCTCGGCGCACAATGAGGTATTTCCAAATGAACCGTAGACGTCTGGCCGTTTTTATCGGCGTGATCGTTTCAATCGCCGCTGCAGTGTTTATGCTGTGGCCAAGTGGCAGTGCCGACCAGCACATTGAGGAAACGAGCGAGGAGGCCGAGCTTCCCGAAGGGCTTGTCCTGCTTGGCGCCGAACAAATCGAAGCGTCCCAGATAGAGGTCGAAACCGTCGGTCAGGGATCGGCGGTCGAGCTGGTCTTTCCGGCCACCGTCGCGGCAAGCCCGACGGCAAGTGCCCGCATCGATGCCCGCGCAGCGGGCGTAGTCCGCAGTGTCGGCAAAACGCTGGGTGATTACGTGAGGCAGGGCGAGACGATTGCCCGCATCGAGAGCGCCGACGCCGCTGCTCTTGCGGCGCAACTCAGCGCAGCGGGCGCGCGGGTCAACGAATTGTCTGCTGCCTACGATCGGGAGCGCCGCCTTTTCGAAGCCAATGTCACCGCGCGGCAGGATCTCGAGGCCGCCCGAGCCAATCTGCAGGTTGCTCAATCGGAACTTGCACGCGCCCAGGCGGCAGTCTCCGCGGCGGGTGTTAGCGGCGACGGGCGCTCCCTTGCGGTTACGAGCCCGCTCGCGGGCCGAGTGACCTCGGCGCCTATCGTTCTCGGGTCCTTCGTCGAGGCCGGAGAAGAACTCTACCAGGTCGTGAATCCGAGCGGCATGCAGGTCGAGGTTGCCCTCCCGTCGGCTGAAGCAAGCCGCATCCAGCCTGGCGACGAGGCTACGCTGGAAATCGCGGACAACCGGGAAGTGGGTGCGCGCGTGCGATCCGTCACTCCCTCGCTCGATCCCGAAAGCCGCAGCGCTACGGCGGTCCTGTCGCTGGCAAGGCCGATCCCCGGCCTGCAACCCGGGGCCTTCCTGCAGGCACGGATCCGCCCTTCGGGCGAGGTCGATGCAGGCCGCATGTCGGTGCCGGAAAGTGCCGTCCAGACAATCGATGGCGCAGAGGTGATCTTCGCTCGCACGCGCCGCGGGTTTCAAGCCCGTCCGGTGGTTACCGGTGCGCGTTCGGGCGGACGGGTGGTCATCGAGTCAGGCCTCGAAGCGAATTGGCGGATCGCCACCACTAACGCCTTTTTGCTGAAGGCTGAACTCGAGAAGGAGGAGGCCGAGCATGGACACTGAACACATGCAGGACGCGGATCGCCCCCACCGCCATGGTTTGATTGGCATGATCCTCGACGTCGCCGTGCGCTTTCGCTGGGCGATGGTCGTGCTGACGCTCGGTGTGGCAATCTATGGCGTGGTGAATTTGCTGCGCCTGCCCATCGATGCCGTGCCCGATATCACCAATGTACAGGTGCAGATCAACACCGAGGCACCAGCCCTGTCGCCTTCGCAAGTCGAAACGCAGGTCACCTATCCTGTCGAGACCGGGCTTGCCGGTATCGAGGGTCTGGAGATGACCCGCTCGATATCACGGAACGGGTTCAGCCAGGTGACCGCAATTTTCGAGGAAGGGACGAACATCTATTTCGCGCGTCAGCAGGTCAACGAACGGCTGACGCCCATAAGCGCCTCCCTACCCGAGGGTGCCGAACCGGTGATGGGACCCATCTCGACCGGCTTGGGCGAAGTGCTCATGTATACCATCGAGTTCGAGTTTCCTGACGGCAAGGAAGCACCGCTGGGCGGAGCGGTCGGTTGGCAGTCCGACGGGAGCTTTGTGACCGAACGTGGCGACCGGCTCGACAGCGATGTTGCCAAGGCTGCCTATCTGCGAACCATCCAGGACTGGGTGGTTGCCCCCCTCATGCGGTCGGTCGACGGTGTGGCAGGTGTCGACTCGATTGGCGGCTTCGAAAAGCAATACCTCGTTCAACCCGATCCCGTGCGATTGACCGGTTACGGTTTATCGTTCGACGAGGTGATCGACGCGCTGGAAGCGGCCAATCTCGCCGAAGGCGCCAATTTCGTCGAGCGGGCCGGTGAAGCCCTTCTCGCCCGGGTCGATGCGCGCCTCGGCAGTGTTGAGGATATCGAGCAGGCGGTCGTTTCCACCCGCGAGGGGGTCCCCATTCGCGTAGGTGACGTCGCCACGGTCAGCATCGGTGGCGACCTGCGAACGGGCGCGGCGTCGCTGAACGGCGATGAAGCGGTCGTGGGCACCGTGCTCATGCGCGCGGGCGAGAACAGCCGCACCGTGTCGGCCGAGGCGGCCGAACGGCTCGAGGAAGTTCGCAGCTCCCTGCCGGAAGGAATTGTCGCGGAGATCGTCTACAACCGGTCTTCCCTGGTCGATGCGACGATCGCGACCGTCGAGAAGAACCTTGTCGAGGGCGCGCTTCTGGTCATTGCAATCCTGTTCTTGCTGCTGGGCAACATCCGGGCAGCGATCATCGCGGCGCTGGTCATCCCCTTTTCCATGCTGATGGCATCGATCGGAATGAACCGGCTCGGCGTTTCGGGCAATCTCATGAGCCTGGGTGCGCTGGACTTCGGCCTGATCGTCGATGGTGCCGTCATCATCGTCGAGAACAGCGTCGCGAGGCTCGCGGCTCGACAGGAACACGAAGGCCGACTTCTTACACTTGGTGAGAGGTTGACGGAAACGCGGCTTGCCGCGCAGGAAATGATCAAGCCGACCGTGTACGGCCAGGCGATCATTCTTCTCGTCTTCGCACCGCTTCTCACCTTTACCGGCGTCGAAGGCAAAACCTTTTCACCCATGGCGATCACGGTCATGCTCGCGCTCGCCTCGGCGTTCGTGTTGTCGCTGACCTTCGTCCCGGCAATGATCGCCATCCTGCTCAACAAGAAGCTGACGGAAAAGGAGGTCAAGCCGATCCGGATCGCCAAGGAGCGATACGGACCGCTGGTCCGCAAGGCGATCACCCGCCCCTGGCCGGTCATCGGCATGGGCGTCGGCATCTTCGCCTTTGCGGCCTTCGTGTTCAGCTTCCTCGGGAGCGAGTTCACACCGCAATTGGACGAGCGCGACATCGCCGTGCAATCGCTGCGTATTCCTTCGACATCGCTCGAACGTTCGCTCGCGATGCAAAGGCGGGTAGAGGACCGGCTCGAGCAATTTCCGCAAGTCGAGCTTGTCTTTTCGCGGACGGGCACGGCGGAAGTGGCCAGTGACCCGATGCCGCCGAACGCTTCCGATGCGTACGTGATCCTCAAACCCCGTGAGGAATGGCCCGATCCCGACCTCGCCAAGGACGAGTTGGTCGCGCAAATGGAGAGCGCCCTCAGCAGTCTCGTCGGCAACCTTTACGAGTTCAGCCAACCGATCGAATTGCGGTTCAACGAATTGATCGCAGGCGTTCGCGGAGATGTTGCCGTCAAGATCTACGGAGACGATCTCAGCGCCATGACCT
Source organism: Qipengyuania citrea (assembly GCF_024171405.1). Classification (GTDB taxonomy): domain Bacteria; phylum Pseudomonadota; class Alphaproteobacteria; order Sphingomonadales; family Sphingomonadaceae; genus Qipengyuania; species Qipengyuania profunda. Next base: position 1,764,208 of record NZ_JALJZT010000002.1, on the reverse strand, counting down.
CGGCGGCGAACGAGGTTGCGGGCGTGCTGCGCAATGTCGACGGCGCCGCGGACGTCAAGGTCCAGCAAGTGACCGGGTTCCCCACCCTCGATATTGCCTTCGATCGGCCAGCGATTGCCCGTTACGGGCTGAAGGTCGAAGACGTTGCGCAATCGGTGGCGATCGCACTGGGCGGTCGGCCTGCGGGCCTCGTTTTCGAAGGCGATCGCCGCTTCGATGTGGTTGTGCGGTTGTCGGACGCGACCCGCGACGATTTCGACCAGTTGGGTGCTTTGCCGGTGCTGCTCCCGAACGGGGCAACCATACCGCTACGCTCGGTTGCCGAGTTCCGTGTGGTGGATGGTCTCGCGGAGGTTCGCCGGGAACAGGGACGCAGACTGGTGATCGTTTCGTCCAACGTGCGAGAACGCGACCTCGGGTCTTTTGTAGAAGAGGCCCAGGAAAGGGTTGCGGCGCAGGTCGAACTGCCCGCTGCCGCGTTTATCGAGTGGGGCGGTCAATACCAGAACCTCCAGGCTGCTCAGGAAAGACTTCAGATAGTCATTCCTATCGCTTTCGCGGTCATTCTCTTTCTGCTTTACATGGCGGTTGGGGGCTGGGTGCCGGCGCTCGCCGTATTCAGCGCGATCCCGTTGGCCCTGGCAGGCGGGATTTTCTCCTTGGCTCTACGCGGGATGCCATTCTCGGTATCTGCGGCGGTAGGCTTTATCGCCCTGTCGGGTGTGGCGACCTTGAATGGCCTCGTGATGGTGACTGCGATCCGTCAGCGGCTCGACAGGGGCATGGCGCTCGATGACGCCATCGTCGATGGTGGATTGGCGCGCCTGAGGCCGGTTCTCATGACCGCGCTCGTTGCATCGCTCGGCTTCGTGCCGATGGCCATTGCGACCGGGACCGGCGCGGAAGTGCAACGTCCCTTGGCGACAGTCGTCATTGGAGGGTTGATCACCGCCACCGCGCTGACCCTTTTCGTCTTGCCCGCAATCTTGAAGCTGGTTTTCGGGACCAGAGAAGATGACCGGACCTGGCGACAGCGTTGGTGGGACAGGCTGCGGCGCAACGTGACAAGCGATGAGCAGCGCGAGCTGACGGACATCGCATGAGCGCTAGGAACGGGAGAGTATCATGCTCGCAATGAAGAAAGAGAACGAACAGCTTTGGATCCGGGCGGGCGGCGCGCGCGATGCGTCGCCTTCCGACAGCCTCGTGCCCACGCTCGAACGCGTCGCCGGGTGCAAATCCGGTGCCGTTCCGGCGATAATCGAGAGCACGCCCGATTTCGCGCACTGGCATATCGGAGGTCTGTGTAGCGACCTCAGGTTCGACGTCGGGCACAAGGTCATCCTCTGTCGAAACTCCATCGTCGGCGACAGTCGGTGGGATGGAAGGGGCGCGAAGCTCTTCGATCCGCTTTTCCACGCCGGGATGAAGTTCTTTCAGTCGTCCGAGCGTCGAGCTGTGGAGGAATGGGCAAGAGCGGGAGGGCGCGCCTCATGAGCGGCAAACATGACTTGGATATCGGACCGGCCGAAAAGCGTCGCACGCTATGGATCGTCCTCTGGCTGAATGTGGCTATCGCCATCGGGTTTTTCGTCGTCGGCTATTTCGCGGATTCAAACGCGCTTCTGGCGAATGGCCTCGACAATTCATCAGACGCAATCGTCTATGCGCTCAGCCTTCTTGCCTTAACGCGGTCGCGCGTCTGGCAGCGCGGCGCGGCACGCTTCTCCGGCATCATGCTGTTGGTGTTTGCCGCTGGCGTGATCTTCGATGCTGTCCGCCGGTTCGTCGAAGGATCGGATCCAGGCGGCTTCATGATGCTGGCGATGGCGGCGGTCGCGGCGATCGTGAACCTGATCTGCCTGCGGATGCTGCAGCGGACGAAAGAGAAAGACGTCAGCATGCGCGCCGCGACGACTTTCAGCTTCAACGATTTCATCGCCAATGGCGGCATCATCATCGCCGGAATCATCGTGATGCTGACAGGTGCCAACTGGCCCGATCTCGTCGTGGGCATCGCCGTGGCGTGCATCGCACTATACGGCGGCGTCCAGATCCTTCGGGATGCTCATCACGATATCCATGACGAGGAAGGAACCGAGCACGAGGGAGGCGATCAGTTTCGACTATGAGCGCGCAGCACGATCACGGCAGTAACGCCGGGCATAGCCACGCCGAGAAAAATCTGAGCGATCGCCAGCTGATCTTTGCGGTCGCGATAAATGTCTTGCTTACACTGGCGCAAGTCGTCGGCGGCATAGTGTCCGGCTCGCTCGCGCTCATCGCCGACGCGCTGCACAACTTCAGCGACGCAGCAGCGCTTGGTATCGCGTGGTTCGCCCGCAAGATAGGCAGGCGACCGGCCGACAAGCTGATGACCTTCGGTTACGCGCAGGGGGAGGTTGTCGCCGCGCTGATCAACCTTACCACATTGCTTATCATCGGCTTTTACCTCTTTGTGGAGGCGATCAATCGGTTCGCAGATCCGCAGCCAGTCGAGGGATGGACCGTGATCTGGGTCGCAGGCGTCGCTCTGGTGATCGACCTCGCCACCGCCTTCATCACGCACCGCGGTGCCAAGGACAGCATCAACATGAAAGCGGCGTTCCTGCACAACGTGTCGGACGCGATGGCATCGGTCGGAGTGATCGTGGCCGGTGCCCTGATCTTGCTTTACGAACTCTACGTGGCGGACCTTGTCATAACCGTGATCATCGCCGGCTACGTGATCTGGCAAGGTGTAACCCTTCTTCCACGAACTGTACGCCTCCTGATGGGCGCAGTACCCGACGAGCTGGAGTTCGATCGGATCGTTGCCTTTCTCGAAAATCAGAGAGGTATCGAGAGCGTCCACCACGTTCATGTCTGGAACCTTGGCGAGCATCATCGTGCGCTGGAGACGCACGTCGTCCTAACATCAACCTCGCTCGATGCTATCTAAGACCTCAAGGTTCAGCTGCGAATCCTTCTTGCCGAACGATTCGCAATTGGACACGCGATCTTCCTGGCGTGCCGAGCGCAAGACTGCGACAATGCGCTTGTCCCCAAGCATCGTACTCCCTCGGTGCTACGTGAAAATGGAGTCCGCAGGCGCTGACTGTCGTGAGCTGCTCCTGCAATCAGGGGCCCTGCGAAGCGGCAAAAGTATCGATTATCCTGCAGTCGCTGATGGTATCGTGTTCACAGCTTGCGATCATGCGCGAAAGTTCATCGCGCATGATCTGCAGGGCGGCAATCTTATGTACTACCTGATTAAGATGTGAGCGCGCTGATGTATCGACCGAATGCCGGAACGAAGAGTGTTATCGGCTTTCTAGTATTCGCCTTATACGTGATGCCGGGCAGCGCTAACCTGCTGATAAGTCGGGAGAAGGCGTATCTCTCGTGTTTCAGTGGATGGCCGTTTTGCAAAACCTTCACAGTTTGGAATGTATTATGTGTCTCTCGTAACCCGATCAATCGCTAGAGACGAGTCTGAGATGATTGGCAGACTACGCAACCTTGGAACCGTAAAATATTTGGCGTGGTTTCTGGCCATTGCGCTCGCGTCGATTCTCTCGTGGTCTGCCCTGACGGCCTACGAGTTTCTCGCTCTCGGCCTCTACCCGGTCAGGGAGGAGCCACCGGTCTTCACGACGTATTTCCTGCTTCGTTCATTGTTCGCCTTGGCAATTGCGGGAACGTTGGTCAGCGTGCTTATATTGGGGGCGGCGGATACTGCGCTTTGCCGTGGGCGGTTGACAATTACCCAGCGGACCCTCGCGCTCGCCGCGATGCTTACAGGGTTAGGTCTAACGGCGGTTTTTCTCGCCGATCCCGAAACGTTCCGTGCCATGGCCGAGGAAGACAGCGCGGCGGAATGGCTGTCAGCAATCCTCACGCTCGGCGCGGGCTGCCTATTCGCGGTCGAGACTCTGATACGAGCTCGAAATCTAAAGGGCGGGCGGCTGAGACACGTCCCGGTGTTGATTGCCAGCGGGTTCGCTCTACTCTTCTTCCTGATCGGCATGGAGGAGATTTCATGGATGCAGCGCATCGCCGATTTCGACACGCCGGCTGCAATCGAGGAGATCAATTGGCAGGGAGAATTCAATCTCCACAATATCCATACGGACCTGTCGGAAACCGTTTACTATACCGGTGCCGGGATATTTCTGTGCCTGTTTCCCCTGTTGCGGGAAACTGTAAGGCCTGGCGTCGCAGCACTCGACGCATTGCTTGGTTTCTTACCAGCGCGCAGCGTCGCCGCCATCAGTGCGCCGACGGCAATGTTCAATTACGGACACTGGAACCTGATACCCATTCAGGTGACCGCATTCGCCACTTTGCTCGTCCTGCTTGCGTTCGGGAATGCTGCCCGCCTGCGCGGAGACAGAGGTGAGGCATGCCTTTTCGGATTCTTAGCCTTCGGGATCCTTGCGGGCCAGTCGATCTTCCTCACGCTCGGTCAGCGAATGATCGAAATACCCAACGCTACCGAATTCAAAGAACTGTTCATATCGGTCGGAATTGGATGGTTCGCGATCAATCGCTTCATGACTTGGTACAAAAACGGCTCTTTCAGTACGCTACGCTAGATCGCCTGTCGGCCCCGGCTGATGATATTCGATCGTTACGATGTCGGTGTCGAACATTCCGGGCGTCATTGTGATGCGGCGAACCTCATTTGTTGTGGGTTCGAAGCCCAAGTCGTCGAGGACCGCATTAGCCGGTCCATTCCGCTTGGTTTGGTGGAAAGCGATCTCTACAGCGTCAAGCATATGGCCATTGCTGTTTGTTAAGTGGGATAGCAGAGCACGTTCGATCTGCTTCCCCTGTACGCGGCATGAGAGCATCAGGTCTTCGATGCGCAGCACCTTGCCTTCAAGGCGTGTAAGACAAAAGCCGACCACTCCATAACTACCATAGCGGTCGGAGCATTCTATTACATGGCGAACTAAGGTGGGGTCATCCAGAAGCAGTGCTACTTCACGATTTGAGTATTTGTGGCCGGAGAAATTTAGCTGGTTAGTTCGCTGGACGAGCTCTTGAATACGCTCTGTGTCACGCAACTCATTGGTCCGTATCGTCAAACGAATTTCGCAAGAGCGGAGAAAATCGTCGTAGTTTCCATCGAAGGATGTGGATGCTTCCTTCCGCGTTTCCGCTTCCTTGTATAAGCGGCGCCGCTCCTTCGACTCGCTCGTTGCGGCGCCGGCCAGTCGAGGGTCGTCAAGCAAGTCGTCCAGCGCCTTTTCCGACAAGGTTCTGACGCCGGTCACGGCACGTTCGACCTCGGCCCGCTCGAAAGGACTGTCATCGATTAGAAGCAGCGCATCGGTCCCGATATTGAGCTGGTCCGCTATTGCCTTCACACCTTCCGACTTGGGGCGCCAGCCAACTTGCGATTTCAGCACATATTGATCCAGGCCAAAGGCCCGAAGCTGTTCCTCGGCCGCAGCCGGATCATTCTTGCTTACCACCGAAATCAGAATTCCTTTGTGGTCGAGCACCTCAAAAAGGTGCGCGATCCCGCTCTTCAGCTGGACGTCGCCTTCGACCAACGTGCCTTTCCATAACGTCTCGTCGAGATCGAATATGACACATTTGACGGGCAGATCCTGCCCCAGTTTCTGTTCGTCGATCTTTTTGGGTTGCGCGATTAGATCTAATGTCAGGAAGACCAGATGAGTATCTTCCTGAAGTGGCTCGATCGCGATTTCGAATGGTAGTCCCGAAGAAGCGATTGGAGCGAATTTTTCCCCAGGGATGATCTGAGAAAAGTGTCCGGAAGGAATGCGGAGCGTTTCGTAGAACGGCAAGGGTAGTTTATGCTCCTCGCGTCGCGGGAGCATCCGGCTTCGATCAACCGAGATTTGCAGCACCAGTTCCACGATCCGGTCGTTCGGATTGAATATTTCGATCGCAAGCGCATAGGGGCGCTCGGTTTGAAATCTGGCGGCAATCCCGGTCATTCTGTCCCAGACATGGTATCCAAGGTACGACCAGCGGCGATCCCCCGAAACTCTTGCTGCGAGCGATCCGATTGCGTCCAAGATGGGCGACGTTCGTAAGATCAGCCACTCAGCCGCGGTTGCCAGCCAACTGGGAAGCAGCAACGTATTCCCCTTCGCCATAAGACGCGCCCATCGTCTGAACTTGATCTCGGCGGCGGCACTGCCCGCCGAAGGGAAGTGTCGATTGGGCAATGCTCCGAACTCAAACCGTCGACAGCGGCCATCGGGCCGTGGGTCGTAGAGCGAGCAGCTTTCGTAGCAATCTGGCGCGGCGCATTCGGTGCAATGCTCTCCCCAAAGCAACTGACTACGATGCTGCGCACGAACCGGAGCTCGCACGGGCTTGTTTGGTGGCGAAGGTGGGCGGTTCTCCTTATTGGATTTGTCGAATTCAAACATGATCTTCCTCCTCACTGGATGTTAGGGCGATGCGAGGAGCCCGCTCGCTCCGGTCGATCATGCCGGCCTGCGGCGAAGGTATGGTAAGGGGGTGGGGTCCGCGTAGGTCATCGAGCGAAAGCGCTTTTGGCGCTGCGCAAGCCACCGGGGGTGGCACCCCTAACCCCGAAGCGGTGAGGCCAGGGCTCTTGGGAGGCTCGCCTCGATCTTGAGAAATTGGCTTTTCAACGCCTGGCATGTTCACCCCCTTGTGAAAGAACCGGCACCTGCGCACATCAGCCCTCCCAACTATCGTCCTTCAGCGGCGCCACCGCCGAAATGACGCCGCTATTTCTTCCAGTACGAAATTCAGAGGCCTTCCCCTCACTGCGCTCAATTTCCCCAGGGCTTGCTCATCGGTCACCAGCGCTCATCGCTGGCCAACCGATCTTGGGAACGGTGCCACGCTTCATGGCGGCAGTGCTCGCGTCGGGGTCCATCGCGATTATCGTCCCCTTGGCCTCGCCGCTTAGCACCTCGTCTGACTCTTCGCGCATTGGCTTATCCACCGACATCCGCATGAGGTCTGTGTTTAAGAGCGAGATTTATCCCGGGTGCCCACGTCGCGTGCTCCGCGCTCGCCCATGATCACAACTTCCTGAGCGCCTCGCACGACGCGCATGAGCGGCGCACGCGCTATGTCGTTGCGTTGACCGCCGTGATGATGGTGGTCGAAATTGTTGCGGGCCTGTGGACCGGATCGATGGCTCTTCTCGCCGATGGTATCCACATGGCGACCCATGCAGGTGCCTTGGGCGTCGCGGCCTTCGCCTACTGGTTTGCCAAGCGCCATGCGAACAACCCGCGTTTCACATTCGGTACCGGCAAGGTGGGCGACCTCGCCGGCTTCGCGAGCGCGCTTGTCCTCGCCATCTTCGCAATCGGGATCGCGGTTGAATCGGCTCAAAGGTTCGTCAGTCCGCTCACGATTGCCTATACCGAGGCTATCTGGATCGCCGTGCTCGGCCTCGTGGTGAACCTCGCGAGTGCCTGGCTGCTTGGTGCCGATCATCACCATGGGCATGATCACGACCATCATCATCACCACGACCATGCGCATGCCGACAACAATCTGCGCTCCGCCTATTTCCACGTGCTTGCCGATGCCCTGACTTCGGTCCTGGCTATCGTGGCCCTTCTCGCCGGCATGTACCTCGGCTGGGCTTGGATGGACGCGGCAATGGGGTTGGTGGGTGCAATCGTGATCGGGCGCTGGTCATGGTCACTGCTGCGCGTAGCCCCAAATCCAGAACGATAGGGCTCACGACCGTCAAGCATACGAATGGCATCGCTGCGACGGGCCAACAGACATTAGTATGCGAGTGCCGCTCTCATACAGTTCTCAGGTGCCACCTCGTGTCGTTTGGCCGACCAGAGCATCAATGATCCTGCAGTCGCTCACCCTGTCTTGTTCGCAGCTCGCAATCATGCGCGAGAGTTCATCGCGCATGACCTGCAGGGCGGCAATCTTGCTTTCTACCTGACCAAGATGCGCGCGCGCCAAGGAATCAACCTCAGCGCAGGATCGATCATCCTCTTTCGAGAGCTCGAGCAGTTCGCGGATATCCGGCATCGAAAATCCGAGGTCGCGCGCCCGGCGAATGAAGATCAATCTCGCCGCCTCGCCAGGCCCGTAATCGCGATAGTTAGACCGAGTTCGGGGCGGGGGACTTAGAATGCCTTCGCGCTCGTAGAAGCGGATCGTCTCGGCTTTGACGCCAGTTTTCCGTGCGACTTCACCAATTCTCATACCATCAGCTCCAATCGCTTGACCTTATAGTGGCTACAAGGTGAATAGGCCGTTTCGAAACGAGGAGGCGAGTGGATGGCGAAGAATTGTTGCGATGCTGCCGATGTCGGCGATGTCCATAACGATCCGAGATGGCGCAAGGTCCTGTGGGTGGCCCTTGGTCTCAACGCCATCATGTTTGCAGTCGAAATCGTGGCCGGGATTGCCGCCGATTCGCGCGCGCTACAGGCCGATGCACTCGATTTTCTGGGCGATTCGGCCAATTATGCCATCAGTCTCGGAGTTGCCGGAATGGCGATTGCATGGCGGGCGCGCGCGGCGCTCGCGAAGGCGGCGACCATGCTGGGCTTTGGTCTTTGGGTCCTGGGCTCGGCGATCTGGGGCCTCTTCGCCGGCGCATCTCCGGATGCCGGAACGATGGGCATCGTCGGTTTCCTGGCGCTCGCAGTAAATCTCGCGGTCGCGGCGATGCTCTTTCGGTATCGAACCGGGGACGCGAATATGCGCTCGGTATGGATCTGTTCGCGCAACGACGCGATCGGAAACGTCGCGGTGCTAGCGGCCGCGGTCGGTGTTTTCGGGACGGGGGCGGCATGGCCTGATCTTGCTGTTGCCGGAATCCTGGCAAGCTTGGCGATCTGGGGAAGTGCCGACGTGTTCGTCCAAGCGAGGCGCGAGCTCAGGGCAGCATGAACGGTCTAAAGCACAGCCGCCGGTTGCGTCGGACATGAGAAGTAGTTTATTTGATATTGCGACTTAATTGCATAGCCTGAGAAGGGTTCGGATGTCTGTTTCCATTCCATCGCCGCACATGGTGCTAAGGGTCTTCATCATCTCCCTCCTTCTAAGCCTGTCCGGCGTAGCGCGCGCGGAGGGCGCAGAGGTGCGCACGACCTGGCGCCTTCTCGACTACATTGCTGTCGATTACTCCGCAGCGGTGTCGAACGGGCAGGTCATCGACGATTTCGAATACAGCGAAATGGTCGAATTTTCTTCGACCGTCGGCGAACAAGTAGCCGCGCTTCCCGATGCTTCGGCCAAGCCCGGTCTCTTCGCGATGTCTGTCGAGCTGCGCCAGGCGATTGAGAAGAAAGCCCCGGTCGAGCGCGTTTCCCGGCTGGCCCGTGCCTTGGGGGGATCGCTGTTGGAGGCGTACCCGGTTCCGCTGGCTCCCCGAAGCCCGCCGGATCTGTCTCGCGCAGCGGCGCTCTTTGCGCAAAACTGCGCCTCGTGTCACGGTGCTTCGGGCAGTTCCCCTCCGGCAGCCAGCATGACGCTCGAGCCTCCACCGATCGATTTTACCGATGATAACCGCGCGCGCCAGCGCAGCCTCTTCGGTCTCTATCAGGTTATAACTCAGGGCCTTGAGGGCACGTCGATGCCCAGCTTCGCCACACTTCCGGAAGCCGATCGTTGGGCCCTCGCATTTCATGCAGGCGGCATCGCATTCGAGGATCTCGAACGCGGGGAGAAAATCTGGCGCGAAGATGACCGGGTGCGGCGTCTGATACCCGATCTCGAGACACTTGCGGCCATCACGCCCGCAGAGCTCGCCGACGCGATCGGAGAGAACCGGGCATTGGCCGTCATGGCATACCTGCGATCAAATCCCGGAGTTGTCAGCCAGAGAAGCGAGAACGGCTCGCTCGATCTTGCGCGGCAGACCCTGCAGCAAAGTCTCGCCGCCTACGAGCGGGGCGAACGCGCAGAGGCGCGCCGACTAGCTCTGTCGGCCTATCTTGACGGCTTCGAACCGGTCGAGGGTATTCTCGCGACGCGCGATGGTGATCTCATGCGGCAGATCGAGCAAGCGCTCAGCCAATATCGTTCAGATATCGAGCGCAACGTGCCTGTCTCGCGATTGCGCGAACGACACGCTTTCGCCGCGAGCCTGCTTGAGCAAGCGGATGTCGCTCTCGCGCCCGAAGCAGCCAGCGACATCTCCACTTTTCTGGGTGCCTTCACGATCCTGCTGCGCGAGGGGATAGAGGCACTTCTCGTGGTGATTGCCATGATCGCCTTCGTTCGCAAATCGGATCGCGGCGAAGTAATCGCCTACGTTCATGGCGGCTGGATCGCCGCGCTGCTGGCAGGCGTCGCCACCTGGGTGGCCGCGACCTACTTCGTCGCTATTAGCGGAGCGAGCCGCGAGCTCACCGAAGGATTCGGTGCGCTGTTGGCGGCGGTCATCCTCATTTCCGTCGGGATCTGGATGCACGGCAAGAGCCAGGCAGATGAATGGCGACGCTATATTCAGCAGAAGATGGGGAAGGCTCTCTCCAGGCGATCGGCATGGTTTCTCTTCGGGCTCGCCTTTGTCGTCGTCTATCGCGAAGCCTTTGAAACGATCCTGTTCTATGCTGCCCTCTGGACCCCTGATAGCAGTTCGGTGATACTTGCAGGGGCCGTGTCGGCTCTCGCCGTCCTGTCGGCTCTTGCATGGTTTATGCTGCGCTACAGCCGCAAGCTTCCGATCACGCAATTTTTCAAGTACAGCGCGATCCTGATCGCAGCGCTCGCGATCATCCTGACCGGCAAGGGTGTGGGCGCGTTCCAGGATTCCGGACTTCTTTCCGCCACCTTCATTTCCGGCTTGCCGCGCCTCGCCGAACTCGGCTTTTTTCCGACTGTGGAGACGACCGGCGCGCAGTTGATCACGTTGCTGACACTGATTGTCGGATTTCGCGCACGCCGGGCTTCTTCCACCCCGGCCCCGGCAAACATCAAGGGATAAGCGGTCCCGGTTACACAGTGTCCTCGGTCTGGACGCGGGGCGGGCCTGCGAATGAACATCCTACGCTTCAGAGCAAGCATAAAGCTACGCCGAAAAAGGATCATGCAGATATGTAATATCTCGCTGACTGATGCGTCAGTCATATCGAGGTGTTCAAATGGCCGATGATATCGCCGGAAAATTGAAAGCTGCCGCGGCCGAGCTGTTCACTCAGCACGGATTTACGGCAACCCGCGTCGCCGACATCGTCGCGAATGCAGGGGTAGCGCAGGGGACCTTTTACCTGCATTTTGAAAACAAGCCGTCGCTGTTTGTCGCGCTTATCGATGAATTCTTTGCAGGACTGATTGAGGAGACCATTGCCCGCCATCCCGCCAAGCGGCTGCAAACTGGAGAGCATCTATCAGCCGAGGTTGAGGAGATCTGGATGACCATCATTCGGTATGGCCGCAAGCATGATATTCTGACCAGGCTGGTCTTGCGTGAGGCCTATGCGCTTCCGCCCGAGCAGCGCGCTCATATCAATCGACATTTCGAGCAAGGTGCTGACGCGCTCGCGCGGTATCTCGAAGATGCCCAACAGCTCGGCCTGGTGAAGAATCTCCCGGCGCGACTCATTGCTTGGCTTCTTGTCGGAGTGATCGAGCGGGCAATGCACTACGCCGTTTTTGTCGCGCCGAACGCACCGAGCGTGTCGCTGGCAGGGCATTGCACCGAGTTCGAACTCCTGGGCCTGCTGGAACCTAGTGCCGCTAGGACCGGAGGCGAATCATGAGATCCAGACAGAAGGTCTACATCGGCATTGGCCTGCTCGTATTGCTAGCCGCTTCGGCAGCGACAATCTGGCTGACGCAGCCTGATCGGCATGAGCGAGAAGGTCATCTGGTACTCAACGGAAATGTCGACATTCGTCAGGTCAATCTGGCGTTCAAGGTTCCAGGCAGGATCGACCGATTGGCGTTCGATGAGGGAGATAGGGTTGAAGCTGGCGATCTTTTGGCCTCGCTTGAACCTCAGGATTATAAGAACGAGATCGCGCTTGCCGAAGCGCGTGCCAGCCAACGCTCCGCAGCGCTCGCCGCTCTCGAATCGGGCAGCAGGCCGGAGGAGATCGAGCGGGCGAGAGCGCGGGTTGCAGAAGCGGAGTCCGCGCTGAGCGTTGCCCAGGCAACCCTGGACAGGGTCGAACACCTCGCCGGGAAGGGCTTTGCCTCATGGCAGACCCGGGACGAGGCGCGCTCTCAGCGCGATCGCGCGGCCGCTCAGCGGCAGGCGGCACTCGAAGAACTCTCGCTTGTCCGCGAGGGACCCCGACGCGAAGAAATCCGGCAAGGACGCGCGGCGCTTGGAGCCGAGCGAGCTGCCGCTGCACTCGCCCGGCAACGCCTAGTAGACGCGAACCTTTACGCGCCCGCTGACGGGATCATCCTGACGCGCGCACGCGAGGCTGGAGCCATCGTGGGGCCGGGCGAAACCGTATTCACACTCGCACACACCTCGCCCATGTGGATCCGGGCCTATATCGAGGAACCCGACCTCGAGCGCGTCGAGATCGGTACCCCCGCGACAGTGTTGACCGAGGCTGGCCGCGAATTTCCCGGCCGCATTGCCTACATCTCACCGACAGCCGAGTTTACACCCAAGTCCGTTGAGACCCGCGAACAACGCACCAGCCTTGTCTACCGGGTGCGTGTGCGTACCGAAGATCAAGACGGAATCCTGAAGCAGGGCATGCCGGTCTCCGTGATCGTCCGTCCCGTCGCCCGCGGGCGTTGACGGGTGGTGGCCCTGGTAACCATCGAAGGCCTGACCAAACGGTTCCCCAAGCAAGCCGAACCGGCATTGCGCAGTGTTAGTACACAGATCAGATCGGGCCACATCGTCGGGCTGGTGGGGCCCGATGGCTCGGGGAAGACAACCTTCTTGCGCTTGATCGCCGGACTGCTGCGCGCCGATGAAGGCGGGATCGACGTGGGAGGTTTCGATCCCGTCGCCAACGCGAAGGAGGTGCGCGCGCGCATTGCCTATATGCCGCAACGTTTCGGCCTCTACGAGGATCTGAGCGTGGAGGAAAATCTCAATCTCTACGCAGATCTGCGCGGACTGGTTGGATCAGCGCGCAAGGCGACATTCGAGCGGCTTCTCGATTTTACCGGCCTAGCGCCATTTACCGGCAGATTGGCGGGCGCCTTGTCGGGCGGCATGAAGCAAAAGCTCGGGCTCGCCTGCGCTCTCGTTGTGACACCTGAACTCCTGTTGCTGGACGAGCCAAGCGTCGGCGTAGACCCTATTTCGCGGCGCGAACTCTGGCGAATGGTAAGCCGACTGACCGACGAAGGGATCACGGTCGTTTGGGCAACCGCCTACCTCGATGAGGCCGAGAAATGCGAGACTGTGCTCGTGTTGAGCGAGGGCGATCTCATCTTCGACGGTCGGCCGGCTGACCTAGCCGCGCGTGTCGATGGCCGGGTGTTTATGATCGAGGGCATCGAGGGCGATCGGCGCTACGTTTTGAATAACGCTCGCCAACACGAAGCTGTGATGGATGGAACAATCCAGGCCAGCGACGTCAGGCTGTTGATCAATGAGAACGCGCACGCCCCCTCACCGGCTTCGATCGGCGCGGGGGATAGCGCTCGGCTGAAGCGTGTCGCGCCGCGTTTCGAGGACGCGTTCATCGATCTCATCGGCGGCGGGTTTCGCGCCGAGTCGCCCTTCGCCGGTGGATCGGAGCGCAGCCACGATACAGCGATTGCCGTAGAGGCGCGCGGACTAACGCGGATGTTCGGCTCCTTCACTGCGGCGTCCGAAATCAGTTTCGATGTGCGTCGAGGTGAAGTGTTTGGGCTTATCGGACCCAATGGCGCGGGCAAGTCGACTACATTCAAAATGCTCTCCGGCCTTCTCAAGCCGACCAGCGGTGAGGCTCGTATTGCCGGTGTCGATTTGCGTACTGCCGCGAGCGAGGCACGGGCTCGTCTCGGATACATGGCGCAAAAATTTTCGCTGTATGGCGATCTCAGCACGTTGCAGAATCTGCGGTTCTTCGCACGTGTTTACGGCCTTACCGGAGTGCGGCAGCGTACCATGATTGCGCGTATGATCGAAAGCTTCGCCCTCACGGACAAGCTCGATGAGAATTCCGGTCAGCTCCCGCTTGGGTTCAAGCAGCGTCTGTCACTCGCCTGCGCCGTCATGCACGAGCCTGACGTCCTTTTTCTCGACGAGCCGACCTCGGGTGTCGATCCGCGTACGCGCCGTGAATTCTGGGCCCATATCAACGCAATGGTCACGAACGGCGTAACCGTCATCGTGACGACACATTTTCTCGACGAAGCGGAGTATTGCGACCGCGCTGCGCTCATATATCGCGGGCAGATGATCGCTTTGGGAACTCCCGCCGAACTCAAGGCGCAGGCGGCCTCCTCGACCTTGCCCAACCCGACCTTTGAGGATGCATTCATCGCTCTCGTCGAAGAGAACGAAGCGGTAAACGCGCCATGAGGTTTTCGCGTTTCGCAGCGATCATGCGCAAGGAAACCCGGCAGGCTATTCGGGACCCGAGCACACTCATGATTGCCGGCCTATTGCCGATCATGCTGATCTTCCTGTTCGGTTATGCGGTTTCGTTCGACCCCCGGCAGTTCTCGGTCGGCGTTGTGGTCGAACAGCCGACCGGAGAGACGGAGAGCTTTGTCGCGTCGCTGCGCAACACGCGCTATTTCGAGATTGAAACAGCGCCTGTGCGAAAGGACTTCGAAACCCTCATGGCCGCGGGCGAGCTCGATGCGATCATCATCCTGCCACAGAATTTCAGCGCAATCACGCTCCGCGGAGAGGCGGCGCCGATCCAGATCCTGGTCGATGGGGGTGATCCAAACACAGCCGGACTGGTTGGCTCCTATATTGAATTGCTCGTTATCAATTGGCTCGAGCAGGAATGGCTCGATCGCGGGCAACCGCCGCTCGCGCCTCTCGTCTCGATTGAGCCGCGTGTCTGGTTTAACGCCGAGATTTCGAGCCGCAACTATCTGGTCCCCGGCTCGGTGGCGATCATTCTCACCATAATCGGCGCCTTGCTCACTGCGCTTGTGGTTGCCCGCGAATGGGAGCGCGGCACTATGGAAGCGCTCCTTGCGACCCCTGTCGGTCCGCTCGAACTGCTGCTGGGCAAGCTTGTGCCCTATTTCGTGCTGGGCCTCGGCTCGTTCATGCTGTCCGTGTTTGTGGCCGTGGCGTTTTTCGGTGTTCCCTTCCGCGGATCGTTTCTCGCGCTCTCGCTCGCAGCCGCACTCTTCATGCTGTGCTCGCTGGGCCAAGGACTGCTCATTTCGACGCTCACCCGCAACCAGCTCGTGGCAGCGCAGGTCGCGGTGATGCTTGCCTTTCTGCCCGCGTTCTACTTTTCCAATTTCGTTTTTGAGCTCGACAGCATGCCACTGGCGCTCCAGCTCTTCAGCTACGCGATCCCGGCGCGCTTTCTCGTCTCGACTCTGCAGACGCAGTTTCTTGCTGGCAATGTCTGGGCGGTTCTGCTGCCCGACCTCGCTGCCCTTGCCATCTTCGCGATTGTGATCTTCGCGATCTGCGCTCTGTTCACACGCACCCGGCTCGACTGAGACCATGTGGCAACGCATCTACGCCTTGATAGTGAAGGAGCTTCTGGCAAGCGCGCGGGACCCGCAAACCCGTTGGGTGGTGCTGTTTTCGCCGCCCTTCCTGCTCCTTATCTACGCCTTTGCGATTACGCAGGAAGTATCGGACGTCACCCTGGCGGTCTACAACCAGGACCACGGCAATGCCTCGGTCGAGCTTATCAGCCGCTTCGAGGGTGCCGAAGTATTCGATGAGATTATCCATTTGCGAGCAGGCGCGGATATCGCGCCGACAATCGACGCACGCCGTGCGACGCTGGTCCTGCGTGTTGGCGAAGACTTCTCGCGCCGTCTCGAGCGCGGCGAAAGTGCCGAGGTTCAGCTCATCCTCGATGGCCGCAGATCCAACACCGCTCAGATCCTGCTGGGATACAGCAGTCGGGTCGTCGAAGCCTATAATCAGGAGCGGCTCTATAGACTGCGCGCGACAGCACCTGTGCGTCTTGTCCAGAGGACCTGGTTCAATCCCAATCTCGAGCCGCTCTGGTCGGCCGTGCCCGCGCTCTTTGCCGTCCTCGTAGCCGTGGTCGGTTTCATGGTGTCCGCGCTGTCGATCGCCCGCGAGCGCGAGCTCGGTACCTTCGAGCAATTGCTGGTGTCGCCGCTGCGCCCCTTCGAGATCCTGATCGGCAAAAGCGTGCCGGCTCTCCTGATTGCGCTGACGAGCGCAAGTGCGATGCTGGTTCTGGGGATGCTGTTTCTCAACGTACCGATCCGCGGTTCTCTCGCCCTGCTTTTCTTCGGAATGGTTGTCTATCTCGCTGCAATAGTCGGTATCGGCCTGTTTATCTCATCGCTCGCCAAGACCCAGCAGCAGGCGATTATCGGGCTGTTCATGTATATGGTCCCGGCTGTGCTCATTTCGGGCTATGCCACGCCGGTAGAAAACATGCCCGACTGGTTGCAGGGCCTTGCCGCCGCCACGCCGATCACCCACTTCATAGTCATCAGCAAAGCGGTGTATCTTCGTGAAGCGCCCCTTTGGCTCTATTTCTCCCACATCTGGCCCATGGCGCTTATCGCTGCCGCGAGCCTGCTGGCGGCGACCTGGTTGTTCCGCCGCCGAACGGGTTAAACAGTTTCACGGGGCCAAGCCACCAATCCCGACTTCGGCAATCGGCAGGATGACCGAAGGGTCGGGACGCGCGAGGCGTTGATCGACCGCCTGGCACGCGATGGATTGCAGCATGTGCCGGATGATGTTGAGGCGTGCGGCGCGTTTGTCGTTGGCGCGCACTGCAATCCACGGGGCATAGGCAAAATCTGTGCGCGTCAGCATTTCGTCCCGGGCGTTGGAATAATCATTCCACTTCTCAAGCGCCGCTGCATCGATGGGGCTGATCTTCCACTGCTTGAGCGGATCAGTGCGCCGCGCTTTGAGGCGCTTGGCTTGCTCTTTTCTATCGATGTCGAGGTAGTATTTGAGAAGCGTAGTCCCGTCGCGTGCCAGCATTTCTTCGAATTGCGCGACGTTAGAGAAGAAGTCGGCAACTTCCTCCTTGTCGGCAAATCCCATCACCCGTTCGACCCCCGCCCGGTTGTACCAAGAGCGATTGAACAGAGCGATCTCCTCATCGGCGGGAAGCTGTTCGCTGTAGCGGCGAAAATACCAGCTGCGGGTGTCGCGATCGGAGGGTTTTCCCAAAGCGACGACCCGCGTCTCGCGCGGGCTCATATGTTCGCGCACACGCTTGATCACACCGTCCTTTCCGGCCGCGTCCCTCCCTTCGAAGATGATCAGAACACGCTCGCCATGGGCGATGACCTGGCGTTGTATCTTGACCAGTTCGATCTGCAGCGCGCGCAATTGTTGCTTGTATTCGCTCTTGGATATTTTCTTCTTTTGCGAACTCGACATGTTGCTCTCCGGCTCTTTAGCTGCGATAAGGGGCGAGCCCCGAACATGTCGTAACGATACTACCGCCTGCGACCGTTTTACAGGAAGGGACGGGCCCTTCTCCGGTATTGGGGCACTGGCGCTTCGGGGTTTTCCATGATCGAAAATAAAGCCGATAAAGCTGACGGGTCCGAGGAGGCGTTGCGACCGATGGATGAAGCAGTGCGCCGGGCCCTGGTGGATAGCCACGAAGATATGCTGCGTTTCCTTATCGGCCGCATGCGGGGGCGTCAGGAGGCGGAGGAAGTTCTCCAGCGTTTCATGCTTCGTGCGATCGAGCGGGCTGGGGACCTGCGGGATGTGGGTTCGGTCAAGGGATGGCTCTCCCGAGTGCTGGCGACGACGATTGCCGACTTTTACCGACAGGCTGCGCGCGGCCGTAAACACGAAACCGCCATTGATCCTCAGGAACTTGCCGAACTTGCCGAGGCGGAAATCGTGTCGGACGAAGAGATAGAAGCTGCCGTCTGCAACTGTCTCTATCGCCTCCTGCCAACGCTCAGGCCGGACTATGCCGAAGTCATCTGGCGCGCTGATTTGCTCGAGGAGCCGCGTGAAAGCATTGCCAGCGCGCTCGATACGAGTGTCAACAATATCAACGTGCGTCTTCATCGTGCGCGCGGCGCACTTCGCACGCGCCTGCTCCAGATGTGCCGCACCTGTGTCATTCACGGTTTCCTCGATTGCGAATGCCAGCAAGAGAAGGAGCACGCGCCCGCGCTGTAGACGCGGACTGTCGGGGCCGCACTATCTGGGCGATGCTAGTCTCCCTCCTTCGGCCGCGCGTCTCCTGGGCTGTATGGCTGTGTAGCTTTATCGTTTTGGCGTGGATGGCTGTCGACGCCTAAGGTCCAGGCCGGCGGGTCGCTTGCGGGAAACGTTTCGATCAAAGCTTCGTCGATCGCTCGCTCTTCCAGGCCGGAGGATCGCGTCTTTGGCTTGCATCGTGGCCGGTCCGTGGGGGCGTTCGTCATTGGCTTCGCTCTTGCCTCCAATCGCTACAATCTCAGCTCGTCTGCTCCGATACCAAGCGTCTTGTTTGTCAATCGCATCGAGACCTCGGGCTGCTCCTCGCTCGACGCCAGGGCACGGATCGCATCTATCGTTTCAGGGATGACGATGGCTTGATTGTCGACCATGTAATTGTAGCACAGTTCGGTTCCATCGACCGCGAGAATGTTGCTCCACAGGGCCACCTCGTAGAGGTCTGCATTGGGCCGCCCCTCCATCGCCATCGCCTCTTTGACGCTGTTGAGGGCCGACAGTCCGCTGTCTCCATCGATGAGCAGAATTCTTGGCGAGGCCGCAAATGCGTCGAGGACTTCCTCCTTTGTCGCCGGCCGGGTGAGCTCGACATACCAGCTGTGTAGATGAGCCAGGGTCTCAGGAACCTTGATCGCAATCGTCACCACATCGAGTTCCGGATCCACATGCCGGGCATCCGGCCCCTGATGGCTCGGGATTGTCGGCTCGGGCACGAGCGTGTTCATGATCCCCCCGAGATGGCTCTCCCAGGGGTCGGTGGCCCGGCGCATAAGTGTCCCGCGCGCTTTTTTGAGCAGGCCTGCGCGCTTCAGCGCCCCTAGGGTGCGGACAATCGACGTGGTGTTGCATGACACGACCCGTGTCGCATCGCGTCCGAATGCGCTCCCGTAGGTTGCTTCGGCGACGAATGAGTGCCCCGCCACGTCGTGCTTCTCGCCTCCCTGCACGATGAATGGCTTCCCGGCGCGGCGATAGATGTTTGCGTTCTGGGCACCGATGCCCTTGGGTGTGCAGTCGACAATGACGTCGCTTGCCGCGATGAGATCCTCTAGCGAACCCGCAACGTCGAGACCCGACTCCGGCAAGGTTTGCGAGGCCTGCGAAATGGCCGCGAACAGGCGAACGCCGTCCTTCGCGAGCATTGCGATCCGCCAATCGGCGGCGACGTCGGCGACACCGGCCAATGCCATATCGGGTTGCAGCCTTACGGCGCCGACAACGCGGCGACCGATTACCCCTGCTCCTACGACCCCTACCGAGATCTTGTTTGGCTCCTTTGTCATTGAAAATGAACTCCAGTTGGTGGTTGCGGCGCTTTCGTTACGCCGAAAGGGTGGGATTAGTGACCGGCTCCGATCAGCTCATCGTTCTGGACGCTCCATGCGCACAAAGCCTCGGCGAGTGCCGGCGAAATATCCACCGCGTTGGTTGGATGCGCGATGGCATTGACGCTGATCACGCGCTTGGCCCCGGCCTGCAGGAGCTCGTCATATGCATCGCCGGCAAAGATGGGGTGGACCACAACGCACACCGGCGGCTGTGTCCCAGCCTTCGAGAGCAGCTTGACTGTTTCGACGAGCGTTCGCGCACTAGAGGCAATATCGTCGATGATGACGGGTTGTTTGTCGTCCATATCGGGAAGGCTCCCGCCGCTGATCGCCACATCGAAGTCGCCCCAGCGTTTCTTCTCCAGAACGGCTGAAGGGATCCCTGCCCTGTCTGCGACATCGAGCACCCATTGTTCGCTCTCCTCGTCGGGCCCGATGACGAAAGCGTCCGGAATGTTGGCTATTAGCCAATCCGCGATCGCCGGTGCTGCGGGCACGACCTTGCTCGGCACCGAATAAATCTCGTCGAGATTGTCGATGCGGTGCAGGTGGGGATCGACGGTGACGAGGAAATCGAAATAGAACGACAGCAGCCGCGAGAACGACATGGATGTGATGGCCTCGCCCGGATTGAACGCCTTGTCCTGGCGCATATAGGCTAGATACGGCGCGACGAGCGCGATGCTGCGTGCGCCCTGATCGCGCAGCGCATCCGCCGCAAAAAGCAATGGCGCGATTTTCGCATCGGGCCGATCAAGAGTGCAAAGCAGGACTACATCGCGGCCACTTACGGGTGTGGCGATCCGCAGGTAGGTTTCTCCATCGGGGAACCGGCGCGTCTCGAGTTCGCCGAGATCGGCCTCGAAACACCGGGCAAGTCCTTCGGCCATGCCCGGTGCCGCGCTAAGGGAAAAGACGACCCTGCTCATTGTGCCTCCAATCTGATCATATCGCTGTTGCGCAAAGCAAAGGCGAAAGCGTAATCAAGTTCGCCCATGCTTTCGCCGTGAATGGTGAAGAGGGGCTGGCCTTCCTCGATCAAATCGCCCGACTTCACATGCAGAGCGATACCGGCCGTCGCGCGCTGCGGTGCGCCAGCGAGTTTGGCAGTGCGCGCAAGCAGGCGGTTGTCGAAGGTGGCTACCCGTCCTGCGCGCGTGGCGAGGAATTCGCGCGTCTGGAGCGCCCGCCCTGGCTCTTTGAAGCCGCCCTGGGCCTCGCAGATAGCAAGAAATTTGCTTTCTGCGCGCCCCTCGACCAGCAATTGCGTCGCCCGATGGAGAGCATCGGAGCGTGGTGCGCCGCTCAATTCGAGGATGCCGGCAGCCAGCGCCAGCGCGCGAGCTTTGAGATCCTGCGGCGCGTCGTCGCGGTTGGCCAGAACCGCAAGGACATCATGTGCCTCCAGGGCCGGCCCGATCCCGCGTCCCACTGGCTGGGTCCCGTCGGTCTGGACCGTCGTGACGTGCAGTCCGCATTGCAGCGCCACGTCCTTGAGCAGCCGCGCCAGGGCATCGGCGTCTCCCGTGCTCCTGATCTTCGCGGTTGGCCCTACTGGTAGGTCAAGCAATACGTGCGTCGATCCGGCAGCAAGTTTCTTGGAGAGCACCGAAGCGACAAGTTGCGCATCGCTATCAACATCCAGAGCCCGCTCGATCCGAATAAGGACGTCATCTGCAGGACTGAGATTGACGCTGCCGCCCCAAACGATGCAGCCGCCTTCGCGCTCGACCACTTTCTGCATGGCCGCCACATCGAGCGTTACAGGCGCCATGGTCTCCATCGCATCCGCAGTGCCGGCCGGTGACGTGATCGCCCTGGATGACGTTTTTGGCATCGTGAGCCCGGCGGCTGCGACAATACTGACCACGATTGGTGTTGTCCGATTGCCCGGCAGCCCGCCGACGCAATGTTTGTCCATCACGCGGTCGGCATTCCATTCGAGCCGGTCGCCTGCAGCGAGCATCGCTCGGGTGAGGGCGGCGGTTTCCTCACCTTGTGCCGGTTGCGCAGCGAATGCGGAGACGAACGCGGCGATGTCGACATCCGAATACCGACCGTCCGCGATATCGGCGATGATGTGTCCCAGTCGGTTGTCATCAAGCCGGTGGCCATAGAGTTTAGCTCTAACGTGGCTGAGCGACGACAACGGCTGAGGATGCCTGACCTGAAGCTCTTCGCCTTCGGCGAGCGAAAGCCGTGCCATCAGCCGATGAGGCAGACCCACTTCATCATCGGCCAGGAGATTATCAGTGGCCCGGTAAAGCGTCGCCAACACCGTTCTTCCTCGCGCGACAAGTTCCACCCGGGCGCGGGCGCGGAACCCTTCGGACCGCGCAACCGGACAATCCTCATGCATGAAGATCATCGCTTCGCCAGCGGTTTCGATCGGTAAGGCGCGCGCGCGCAACGGATGAGCAAGTGCATCCGTGGAGGAGGTGGGGGTAAGGACACCCTCTCTCATGAAAGCACGACCTCTTCGGCGTGCTCGGGGACGCGCGCATTCCAGCCAAGACGTTCGGTAACAAGATGTCTTAGGGTGTCGGACGCACCGGGTTCGCCATGGGTTACGAAGACCTGCTGCGGGGAGGACCGGAAACCTTCAAGCCATCGCAGCAGCTCGTCCTGGTCGGCATGGGCCGAGAGCATGTCGAGCTGTGCCACCTCGGCGCGAACGGGGATATAGCTGCCGTGGATTTTCAGTTCAGTCGCGCCATCGCGCAGGGCTGCGCCCCGCGTGCCGCCAGCCTGAAACCCTGCCAAAATGATCGTGTTGCGGTGACTGGGGGCATAGTGTTTGAGGTGGTGGAGAATCCGCCCGCCGGTTGCCATGCCGCTCGCTGAAATGATGATCTTCGGCATGGCGCTGCGATTGAGCTGCTTCGAATCTTCGGCTTCGCGAACATATTCGGCAATTCCGCAGGCATCGCGGCATTGCTGTTCGGTGAGCCGGTGTTCGCCGAGATGGTCACAGAAAATCGAGCTGGCGTTCACCGCCATGGGACTGTCGAGATAGATCGGGATTTGCGGCAGGCGGCCTTGCTGCCGCAACTGACCGAGATGGTAGAGGAGCGTCTGGGCGCGCCCGATCGCGAAGGAAGGAATGATGACCGACCCGCCGCGCTGGACCGTTCTTCCGACAACGTCTTCGAGTACACTTTCAGGATCGGCCTCGCCATGATGGCGATTGCCGTATGTGGATTCGGTGACGATGTAATCGGCCTCTGGAACCGGCACGGGGTCGACCATCGTGGCGCTGCCATAGCGGCCGATGTCACCCGAGAAGACAATCTTCATATCGCCGCACTGCAGCTCGATACTTGATGCGCCGAGAATATGGCCCATCGGCCGGAAGATCGCCTTGCAATCGCGCGTAACTTCGACCAGCTGCTGGAAGGGCACAGGCCGGAATGACTTCAGCGCGGTTTTCGCGTCGGCCTGGGTGTAAAGGGGCCGAGGTGATTTGTGCCTGCTGTACCCTTTTCTTTTTGCATAGCGGGCGTCGGCCTCCATTAAATATCCGCTGTCGGGAAGCAGCAATTCGCACAATTTGAGCGTTGCATGCGTGCTCAGAACAGGCCCCTTGAACCCGTCGCGTATCAGAGCTGGAACGTAGCCCGAATGATCAAGGTGAGCATGCGTGAGAAGAACCGCATCGATTGACGCCGGATCGACCGAGAACGGCTTCCAGTTGCGCTCACGAAGCTGTTTGAAGCCCTGGAAGAGCCCGCAATCGATTAGGATCCTGTGATCAGGCGTCTGCAGGAGATATTTCGATCCGGTAACCGTACCGGCTGCTCCGAGAAAACTTAGCGTGTAGCTCACCAGACCTCTTCCCTGCCAATCGGATAGATTAGTAACCCCCAACAGACGGGAGCACGTGGCGGAAATTACAGTTCAACCGTCCGAACTTACCGGAATCCGCAGGCAGGATCATCCGTCATGGGAAGTATCGGCGAAAAGCCGCCACCCGGGGTTCGCATATTTGTCGCCTGGCCATGGTAGAGCCGTGCCGCGCGCAACAGTATTTCTCCGGCATAGGTATAAAGCCGCACATCCACTTTGAGCTCGACGATATCCGTCTCAAGGCGGACCTTGCGCGTGCTCGGAGGCGTAAACCGCTGCGCGACATAGCCGCCCTCGACGATCTCGGACCAGACCCGCTTCGTCAGCTTCGCTCCGCGATAGGCGGCCTTGCTGCCATAACCGCGGGCAGGTTTGAAAAACCAGTCTCGCCGTTCGGACCAGAATTTCTCGGCGTTAAAACGATCGACGATTGCTGTTTTCGGCACCGCGGCGAGGATCACTTTTTTCTCGCGTTCGCTCAAACCGCACGAAGCCAGCCAATCCGGATCGGAAAGCAGGCAGAGGTTCCGCTTGTCGGCATAGAGCGCATGGATATGCGGATTTGGCGAGAGCACGACGCGGCCTGTCATATAGGCTTCCCGAAGGGTCCGGCTCTCCGGGCGATCGAGCGAGAAATCGACCAGGCGATTATACACAAGATCGATTTTCCTGCCCTCGAAGAGTAATCCGGCGGGGGAGAGCTCGAGGTCCTCGGGCCCGGCGACCACCGCTTCATATCCGTGCTCCTGCAACAGGGTCCTTGCTGCGAGAAATTCGGGAAAAAGCGGCTGTCCTTCAGGATCATCATCGACGATGGCGATGGATTCGAGCTCACCGGCACGATCCTGCGCATGCCACTCCTCCTCGAACATCCGGGCAATTCTTGTCCGAAACGTGTCCTGTGAGATGTCTGCGGCCAGAGCCGGTCGTGTTTCCCTGCAGCATTGGGTTTGCGCATCGGCAAGCAAGGCGTTCAGAAAAGCGCCGCCGGCATTGGTGTTGATCTCGATGAGCCGCGGACCGTTGGCGGTGAGATGGAAGTCGTAGCCCATAAGAACCCCTTTGGGCCCGAAATCTCGGGCGGCTGACGAAGGCGCCCAGCCCATGACAACCGAGCGGAAGGCGGGGGTTTTGGCGACGGTCTCGATGGCCGTGACAACCTCCGTCATGGCCGAAAGCGTAGCTGGATCGATGAAAACCGGGGCGTTGGCGAAAAGGTTCGACTGTGATGCAAGGAGGGTGTCGCCGGCTCCGCTCTCGCCGAGTTCCGTATCGAGGAGGGTCGCCAAACGCTGCCGGTCGAGCGTTACGCACATGCACTCGGCATTGGCCCAGTCCGCCGCCTTCCCTTCAGCCTGTTCTGCAGCACAGCTGTCGGTCTTGTCATCGCATGGCATCATTCGGTTCCATCAATAATGGGCAGATAAAGCACTTCGCCCAGTGAGGAGTTGCGCTTTTTCGCTGTCTCGGCGAGACTCGGATATGCCGAGAATCTCTTTGCCAGACCAGCTTGCCACGCATGAAGTGCTCAACCAGCCTCCACCCCTTGTGGATTTCAACGCCTTCGAGCTCGACGTTCCTCTGCAAAGCGCACTCGAACGAAACGGGGCGGCTGCGCACCGCGACCAGCTTGCTGTATTTGGCAAACGCGTCGGCAGTTTCGAGGCGCTCGAATGGGGGCGCCTTGCCAACGAAAATCCGCCAAAGCTGAAAACCTTCGACCGCTTCGGCCACCGGATCGACGAAGTCGAGTTTCATCCCGCCTACCACCAACTCATGCGCCTCGGTCTTGAATCGGGCGTGTCGGGGGCGGCCTGGACCGCCGAACAGGCGGGTCATACGCTGCACGCTTCGCTCCTCTACCTCATGACCCAGGCCGACGCGGGCACGGCCTGCCCGATGTCGATGACTTACGCGGTCGTTCCCGCGCTCCGCGCCGAACCGGCCGTAGCCGCTGAATGGGAGCCGCGCGTTACCAGCGGCCGATATGACCCGCGGTTTATCCCGGCGGCTGAGAAGACTGGCGCGACAATGGGCATGGCGATGACCGAGAAGCAGGGCGGTAGCGACGTTCGCGCGAATACTACACGCGCGCATGCGCTCGGCACGGGGGAATATGAGCTGATCGGCCACAAGTGGTTCTGTTCCGCCCCGATGTCCGACGCCTTTCTGACCCTCGCCTACGCAGAAGGCGGTCTGACCTGCTTTCTCGTGCCGCGCTGGCGCCCCGACGGGACCCGCAATGCCATTCACATCATGCGGCTCAAAGACAAGCTCGGCGACCGCTCCAACGCCTCGTCCGAGATCGAATATCACGGCGCCTGGGCCCAGCGTGTCGGGGAAGAAGGTAGGGGCATACGGACCATCATCGATATGGTGCAGGGTACACGGCTCGACTGCATTGCAGGGTCCGCCGCGGGAATGCGTGCAGCTCTTACGCAAGCCGCATGGCATACGCGGCACCGCACGGCCTTCCAGCGCCAATTGGCCGACCAGCCCGCCATGCGCGGTGTTCTCGCCGACCTCGCGCTCGAGGTCGAGGCCGCGACGGCGCTGATGATCCGCATCGCCTCGGCGTTCGACGCTGCGCAGGCCGGCGACGAACGCGAAGCGGCCTTTGCGCGCCTCGCGACACCGATCGCAAAATATTGGGTCTGCAAACGTCAACCCGGCTTCGTCTACGAAGCGCTTGAGTGTCTTGGCGGCGCCGGCTTTGTGGAAGAGGGGCCCATGCCGCGCCTTTTTCGGCAGAGCCCTCTCAACGCGATCTGGGAGGGGTCGGGTAACGTGATCGCGCTCGATGCCCTCCGCGCGCTCACGCGCGAACCGCAAGCGTGGGAAGCCCTGCGCGCGGAGCTTGGCCGGGCGCAGGGCGCGCATCCGCTGCTCGATGCGGCCATCGATCGCCTCGACGGCATTCGTGTCAATGGTGTCCCCGCGGAATCCGAAGCGCGCGCCTTCGTCGAGACGGTCGCGCTGTCGCTCGAGGCAGTCTGCCTCCGCGATGCACCATCTGCCGTTCTCGCCGGGTTCTGCGTGACGCGGCTCGACCCCGACAACCGTGCGTTTCTTTATGGCGGAGCGAATGCTTCGCTTGACACCGACCGGCTGTTGGCCCGTGCCCTGCCGAGCGAATGAGGCGTCGGACGCTCTTGCAGTGAAGGACACTTGGACGGCATCAAGGCCTGACACTCAGGCACTCGCCTGACCGGTAACAGGCGGTGTGGGGGCCTCTTCGGCAAAATTTTCAGGCTTATAGCTGTCTAGGCGGGTGCGTTTGAGCAGCAGGGCATTGACCGCGACAAGGACGGAACTGCCGGACATCGCGATTGCTGCGACAGCGGGACTGATAATGAACGGATAGAAGACACCGGCGGCGGCGGGAAAGGCGATGACGTTGTAGGCGACCGCCCAGAACAGGTTCTGATGCATCTTTCGCAGCGTCGCACGCGACAGCTCCACCGCGCCCACAACATCGTAGGGATCACTTCGCATCAGCACGACGTCTGCGCTTTCCATGGCCACATCGGTACCGGCCCCGATCGCAAAGCCCACATCGGCCTGGGTCAGGGCAGGCGCATCATTGATGCCATCCCCGACCATTCCGACTCTTTTTCCTTGCGACTGAAGCTCTTTCACCTTGTCGGCCTTCTGGCCGGGAAGCACATCGGCGAGCACGATGTCGATACCCAGTTCCTCGGCCACGCGCCGCGCGGTACCCTCATTGTCGCCGGTGAGCATGGCGACCTCGACGCCCTTGTCATGTAGCCGGGCAATCGCGGCCTTGGCCGTCGGACGCGGCGCATCGGCGATCGCGATCAGGCCTACAAGAATCCCCTGGTGAGCGACATGGACGACCGTGCGGCCCGCTCCCTTGAGTTCCTCGGCCTTGTCAGCCAGCCCTCCCAGTGAGATTGATTCTTCGTCCATCAGCCGGCGGTTGCCGAGGAAAACGGTATCGCCGTTGACCTCCGCCTGCGCCCCTCTCCCGTCGCGGTTGAGAAAATCGCGCGCTTCGGGGATCTTCAGTCCTTCGGCCTTGTCAAGGATCGCAAGGGCGAGCGGATGCTCCGATCCCTTTTCGACCGCAGCGGCCAGTAGCAACACTTGTTCGGGCATGCGGCCCTCGGCGGCCACGATATCCACGACGCGCGGTTCGCCCATCGTCAAGGTGCCGGTCTTGTCGAAGATAACGACATTGAGCTTTGTGGCGTCTTCCAGCGCCGACGCGTTCTTGAACAGAATGCCGCGACTTGCGCCGAGCCCGGTGCCGACCATGACCGCCATCGGTGTGGCCAGTCCGAGCGCATCGGGGCAGGCGATCACGAAGACCGTGATTGTCAGGGTCACGGCAAACAGCAATGTTTCACCGATCCACCAGAACCAGACAGCAAACGTTCCGAGGCCAATGACGATCGCGATCAGAACAAGCCATTGCGACGCGCGGTCGGCGAGCAATTGCGCGGGCGCCTTGGAATTCTGCGCCTCCTGCACGAGCTTCACGATTTGCGCGAGCGCCGTGTCAGCGCCGACCTTGGTCGCCCGGTAGCGGAAACTGCCGCTCTTGTTGATCGTTGCCCCGATGACTTCGTCTCCGGGGGATTTCGCGACGGGCATGGATTCACCGGTCAGCATCGATTCATCGACCTGGGAGCTGCCTTCCAATACCTCCCCGTCTACGGGGATCTTGTTGCCCGGGCGGATGAGCACGGTGTCGCCTTCAAGGACGTCGGCCGTTGGGATTTCCTGCTCCTCGCCATCGCGCAGAACGACCGCCATTGGCGGGGCCAGGTCGAGCAGAGCCCGGATCGCCGCCGACGCGCCCGCGCGCGCGCGCATTTCCAGCCAGTGCCCGAGGAGGATGAACACGAGCAGGATGGCGACGGCCTCATAGAATTGCACGCCGGGAAAGAAAAATGTCGATCCGACGCTGAAGAGATAGCCGGTGCCGACCGAAAGCACGACAAGCACGGCCATATTGAGAATGCCATTGCGAAGGGCGCGCCATGCAGCGACCACAAATGGCCAGACCGGATAGAGCACGGCCGCGCTCGCCAGGCCGAACAGAAAAAGCTCAAGATTCATGCCGAACGGCGGGGCCGGAGGAGTGAAAAACCCGCCCATCGGGGAGTAGATGAAAATCGGGATCGTGAAGATGAAGGTAATCCAGAAACGGTTGCGCATGTCGCGTACCATCTCCTGCATGTCCATGCCTGCCCCGTGGCCCATTTCCTGGGCCATTTCGTCCTTCGCCCCGCCTTGGCGGTGGTCGTGGTGAACTGCCTGTTCTCCCCTGCTGTCCGCACCGCGCCCCGGTCCCGTGCCGGATTCCGAAAGATTTGCTTCCGCCGGTTTACAGACATGCTTCGGCATGATGCCGCCACGGCAGCGGAAACCGCAGCTTTTGATCAGGCTCTGAAGCCGCGTCCCATCGGTCTGCGCAGGGTCGTATTCCACGGTCACGCTGCCCCCCGCGGGGTTTGCAGTGGCTCGGCTTACGCCGGCTTCATGCCGCAGCTGCTTCTCCACGCCGAGGTGATCGAGTTCTTCAAAGAGATTTCCGACTTCTAAAGTGAGTGTTGCCAAAGCGAATTCCCTCTAGGCTGAACCATAGTGCTTCTGGATCAAGACGGTAATGAGCGCTGGCTCTTACAGTTGCTTGCCTGCCACCCTAGCCCTCGCTGCGCGCTCTGAGTTCGGCATAGAGCCGCTCGACATCGCTGCGCTTGCATAGCGAAGTTCCTGGTGTAAGCGCCGTGGCAGCGCCAGCTGCCATGCCGTAAAGAAAGGCCGCCTCGGGCGCGTCGCCTGCGGCAAGGCGAACGGTCATTGCGGCAAGGAAGCTGTCTCCCGCACCGACGGCGCTTTGTGCATTGATCTTCGGGGCGGCGTGCATCACGGTCTTCTCGGGCGTTACAAGCATGGCGCCATCGCGCCCCAGAGTGAGAGCGAGCATGTCGAGGCCATTATCGCGCACGATGGCTTGGGCCGCCGTTTCCTGCTCTGCCGCGGTCGCCAGCCTTCGGCCGACGAGCGTTTCGAGTTCGCCTAGGCTCGGCTTTGCCAGGTGAACGCCGCCACCAATGCCATGCCGCAGAGCGTCTCCAGAACTGTCCAGTACCAGCTTGATGCCTCGGCGCTGGCAAATCGCACCGACGACGGCGTAGATATCGCTACGCAGGCCGCGCGGAAGACTCCCGCTTGCCACGAGATATTTGCAATCGAGCGTTTGCAGCGCTCGCAGGACGACTTCGCAGTCGCGTTCGGAGACTTCCGGACCCTGCGGCACGAAGCGAAATTCGAGATTGGTGGACCGTTCGTAGATCGCGTGGCTGATCCGCGTGGAGCCGGAGATCGAGAAGCGTTCGGCCCGCACCCTTGCTTGCTTGACGAGCTCCTGCAACACGCCGCCTGTTGCTCCACCTGCAAGATAAAGCGCGTAGGACTCGCCGCCGAGTTCATTGATGACGCGCGCAACGTTGAGACCGCCTCCGCCAGGGTAATAATGCTCATCGAATGTGCGGATCTTGTGCATCGGCTTCACCACCTCGGCCTGCGCCGCACCATCGATAGTCGGGTTGAGCGTCAGGGTAGCTATCATGACGAGGGGATCCTTTGTCTTTTTTACGGTCTCCCCGGTTAAGACGCGGCAGGATACGCAGCCTTACGCCGCCATGATCCGCTCGTATGCCTGTCTGGTTTCGTCGGCGCTCGTCAGACTGAGCCGCCCGTGTAACCTTGGCGACGCCAAGGCGTCTGTCCTGCAGGCGACGCGCGAAAAATCAGAGAAATGGTGCAAGATTTGATCCTCCCTTCAAGACGCGATCGCGACCCTGAGCTATTTGTGAAGATATTTGGAAGCGGTGTCCGGACCCTGGTGTTCGTTGCGGGGCTGGGTGGGACCACGCGATATTGGGAGACGCGGGTAACCGAGCTTGCGCAAGAGCATAGAATTGTGCTCGTCGACCTCTTGGGCTTCGGACGATCGCCCAAGCCCTGGGTGAAGTATAGCGTCGAACGGCATGTCGATGCCCTGCAGCGCGTTCTCGCCCCTCTCGGGCCGGTAACGCTCGTTGGCCATTCGCTGGGCGCCCTGATTGCCGCAGCCTATGCGGCCAGACATACCGAGACTGTCGAGCGCCTCGTACTCATCAGCCTGCCTCACTTCGGATCGCAGGACGCGGCGTATACATATATGCGCCAGGGACCGGTTAAAGGAGGGCTCATATACACCAACGTCCTGTTGACCATGCTAGCCTGCATCATCACGCGCCGCCTGTTAGGGAGAATCCTGCCCTATCTCATTCGAGATATTCCGCGCGAGGTCGTCGAAGACCTTGTCAAGCATACGTGGAGGTCATCTACCTCGTCGCTATGGGATGTTGTCTATCGCCATGATGTTGCGGACGACCTGAGAATTCTAGAGCCCGTTCACAACGTGCTTTGTATTCATGGGAGCGATGACATCATGGCACCGCTTGCGCCGGTAAGAGCGCTGGCAGAAGCTTTCTCGAGTGTGCAGCTTTGTGTCCTTGAGGGGCTCGATCATCACCCCTTTCTGCGCGAGCCGGAAAGGTGCTGTGAGCTTATCGCGAGCTTTGCCGAGCAAGCGGCGCGAGAAGCCATGCTGCCGAATGGCTGAGCCCGCCTGACTCCTTTGGCCCCGGACGGGGAGGGCCGAGCCGCGCTGATGCGGGCCGAGGGTGCCTCTGCGCCTGTCTCCGCCGTAATCGCCGGCCCTCTTTCCCGTCCGATAGACGAGACGCAGTCTGGCGCTGCTTACGGCCGAGCGGAGGGCGACATTACATTCAGCCTATTTCTTGCAGCGCTTTCGCCCCTGCTCGCGGTTCTGCTTTTCCTTGTCGGTCTGCGGATGCCCGCATCGCGGGCCATGGCACTGGCCTATCTCGTAACCGCCGCTGCCGGCTATTTCCTGTGGCACATGGCGCCCCGCACAATCCTCGCCGCTTCGATCGAGGGTTTGGCGATCGCGGCCTCGGTCTTGTGGATCATATTTGGTGCGATACTTCTCTTGAGGCTCCTTACCGAAGGCGAGGCGATGGCCCGGATACGCGAAGGATTCGCGGCCATATCGCCGGAACCGCGGGTCCAGCTCATCGTCATCAGCTGGACCTTCGGTGCTTTCCTCGAAGGCGTCGCCGGTTTCGGCACACCGGCCGCCATTACCGCTCCGCTGCTTGTGGCGCTTCGTTTCACACCCATGGCAGCCGTGTCGCTTGCACTGATTGCCAATAGCAGCCCGGTTGCCTTCGGTGCGATCGGTACGCCGGTGGCCATCGGGCTGCGCGAAGGACTCCGTCAACCTGCCGCAAATGGCGGGCTCGATAATCTGATCGAAAACTCGGCGCAGATGGCAGCTGCAATTGATCTGACTACCGGATCGCTCGTCCCGTTCGCGCTCATCCTTATCTATTCGCGGTTCTTTTCCAAAGAACGAAGCTGGTCCAGTGCGCTGGGCTATTGGCGGTTCGCTCTGTTTGCCGGTCTGGCTTACACCATACCTGCCTTTATCGTCAGTGCGACGCTAGGTCCCGAACTTCCCGCGCTTGCCGGCGCGCTTTGTGCCATCGTGCTCGTGGTTCCAGCAGCCCAACGCGGTTTCCTCAAACCCAGATCTGGCGCAGCCACTTCGGGCGCGCCGATTGCCGTAGAACCGTCACGCGTTACACTGAAGCGAGCCTGGGCACCCTATCTCTTGCTCGCCGCGCTCCTTCTCGTGAGCCGCGCAGATCTGTTGCCGGTTAAACAGGTCATGCAGGATGTCTCGTTTGCCTGGCTTTCGGTCTTGGGGACACCGATCAACATTGCGATTGCGCCGCTATATTTGCCGGGTTCGATGTTTTTGATCGCGGGTCTTTTGGCCGTCTTCCTTCTGCCTCTCGACAGTGAGCGGCTCCGCCGCGCTGGCCGGGACACCCTGAAGATCGCGGCCGCAAGCGCTGTGACGCTTGCAGCGGCGGTCCCGATGGTGCGCGTCTTTGTGTATTCGGGAATCAATTCGGACGGTCTGCCCAGCATGCCAATGGCGCTTTCGGTTCTTGCGGCCGATGCCGCCGGACAGAACTGGCCGGTGATTGCACCATTCATCGGAGCGCTGGGCAGTTTTCTCTCAGGAAGCGCGACCTTCAGCAATATGACATTTGCCCTGTTTCAGTTCACCGCAGCCAATCAGGCCGGACTGCCACCGGAAACCGTCCTTGGCGCCCAGATCCTTGGCGCGAGCGCGGGGAACATGGTGTCGGTCGTCAATGTGGTGGCAGCTGCAGCCGTCGTCGGCCGTGTCGGGCGCGAGGGAGAGATCATCCGGGTCACGCTTGTGCCAATGCTCGCCTATACTGCCGCCGTTGGCCTTGTCGCAGCTGCCGCAATCGGGTTCGCACGATGATCGAGCATGTGCTGCATCTCATTCTCCTGCTGCTGGCGGCGAGATCCTTCGGAGAGATTGCAACGCGCCTCGGCCAGCCCGCGCTGGTGGGGGAGATCGGGGCCGGGCTAATACTGGCGGTTTTGGCGGCCTCCCTCAACGCTCCGTTTCTCGCCGAATTGTCGCGCAGCGCCTTTCTCGACCTTGCCGCCGAGTTCGGAATTTTCTTCCTGCTGCTGCTTGCCGGCCTCGAAATTGCCCCCGGAGAGCTGTTCAGACATTCGGGTCGCTCGGCTGCCGTGGCGCTCGGAGGCGTGCTGTTGCCACTCGCTTTGGGCATGGCCCTTGCGTGGTGGGTGCTTCCCGACAACCCGATGAAATTCGTCCAGGCTCTGCTGGTCGGCGTTGCATTGTCAATTTCTGCGGTCCCGGTCGCCATCGGCGTGTTCATGGATCTCGGCATGGTCCACACCCCAACCGGTCGCACGGTGATCGCCGCTGCAATTCTCGACGATATCATCGGACTTGTGCTCCTCGCGATCTTGACCGGCGCAATTGCGGCAGGTTCCGTCCCGGGGATTGGGGCGATGTTGCCGCTGCTTGGCAAAGCCGCGCTGTTCTTCCTCATTGTCGCTGCCGCCGGCTATTTCGGGGCGCCGAGGATCGCCAATCTGATCTCGCGCCTGCGGATTCCCGCCCCTGAGTTTACCGCGCTCATTCTGACAGCCTTGGGGTTTGCAGGGCTGGCCGAACTGCTTGGCATGGACTTCATCATCGGAGCCTTCGCCGCCGCCCTTCTGTTCAACGCCAAGAGCCTGGGTCAAGCCTCTTTCGCGCGCCTGAAAGCAACGGTCAGCGATCTCACGATGGGCTTGCTGGCCCCGCTTTTCTTTCTTTCGATCGGTATTCGCGTGGATTTCGCGGCCCTTGCCATCATTCCTGGCATCGTGCTGGCGCTGATTCTAGTCGCACTTATGGGCAAGATCATTGGCGCCGGGCTTCCTGCTCTGCTTTCTGGTCTCACCCGCAAGGAGGCGCTCGGGGTCGGGTTCGGCATGAGCGGCCGCGGGGCGGTTGAATTGATCATCGTGAGTATCGCATGGGAGGCAGGGCTCTTCGATTATCCCGGCACGGTCGTCGCCAATCTCTTTTCCGCTCTCGTCCTCATGGCGCTCGTCACCACGATTGTCACACCCATCGGACTGCGCTGGCTTTTTCGCGAGCGGGGGCAGCAGGGCTGTAATCGGCCGGGCTGAAAACCGTCTCACCATATGGACGATGCTTCGGCGGCGACGGGTAAGATTTAGCCGCCGCTCGAGGCAACGTCCACGTTCGACCACTGCCGAGCACCGCTCGCGAATGACCCGGAGATTTCGATGCCCGACGCCCTTATTGCCTGGTTTGAGGATATTGGACGCGGCGACGTCGCCATGGTTGGCGGAAAGAATGCTTCGCTCGGTGAGATGGTCGGCGCGCTGTCGAAGCGCGGTATCAGAGTGCCGGGAGGCTTCGCCACAACGGCGCAGGCCTATCGGCACTATATCGCGGCCAACGGCATTGAACCCGAAATGAGGCGCTGGATCGAAGCGCTCGATGCCGGGCGCGCCTCGCTTCAAGTGGCAGGTGCTGCGATCCGGCATGCGTTTCTGGAAGGGGCGTTTCCACCGGAGATCGAGGCGGCCATCGGTGAAGCCTATGACGCTTTGTCTGCGCGCAGCGAACAGGATGCGGTCAGCGTCGCGGTCCGCAGCAGCGCGACAGCGGAGGATCTTCCCGAAGCGAGCTTCGCCGGGCAGCAAGAGACCTTTCTCAATGTCACCGGGAAGCGCGCACTTCTCGATGCCTGCAGGCGCTGCTTTGCCTCGCTCTTTACCGACCGGGCGATCAGCTACCGTCAGGCACAGGGTTTCGACCATATGGATGTTGCCCTGTCGATCGGAGTGCAGCGCATGGTGCGCTCGGATCTCGCTGGATCGGGGGTCATGTTTTCAGTCGATACCGAAACGGGGTTCCCCGACGTGATCGTGATAAGTGCCGCCTGGGGGCTTGGGGAGACTGTCGTCCAGGGCTCGGTCGATCCTGACACCTACCGTGTCTTCAAACCCTTTCTCGAACGTACAGATACGGTTCCGCTTATCGAGCGCAGTCTTGGGGCCAAGGAGCGCAAGATGATCTATGCGACCGGCGGCAGCGTCAGGACGTTGACCAAGAGAACCACGCGCCGCGAACGCGAGACCTTCGTCCTCTCCGATGACGAGGTACTTGAGCTGGCGCGCTGCGCCAAGACCATCGAAAAGCATTATGGTCGCGCGATGGACATGGAGTGGGCGAAAGATGGTGCAACCGGCGAACTCTTCATCGTCCAGGCCCGCCCGGAAACGGTTCAGGCGGGCAAGGCAGCGGGAAGACTGACTACCTACAGGTTGAAACAGCGCGCCGAACCGCTGCTTACGGGCGCGGCGGTCGGCGAGGCGATCGCCACCGGGGAGGTTTGCGCGATCCGGGACGCCTCGCAGATCGAGGCTTTTCGAGATGGTGCAATCCTTGTGACAGGCATGACCGATCCGGACTGGGTGCCAATCATGAAGCGCGCAGCGGGTATCATCACTGATCACGGCGGAACTACCAGCCACGCAGCGATCGTCAGCCGCGAACTCGGCGTGCCGGCCATCGTTGGGACACAGACAGCGACGCGCACCCTGCAGGACGGGCAGCCCATCACCCTGTCATGCGCGGAAGGCGACCGCGGTGCGGTCTATGAAGGGACGCTCGAGTTCGAAACCATCGAGTTCGACCTGGCGGATCTGCCCGAGACCGAAACCGATGTGATGCTGAATATCGCGAGTCCGGCCGCCGCCATGCGCTGGTGGCGCCTTCCCGCGCGCGGAGTAGGCCTCGCGCGGATGGAATTCGTGATCAACCACCTGGTCAAAGTTCACCCGATGGCGCTCGTCGCCCCGGAGAAGGTCACAAGCGAGGATGCCAGGCGCGCGATCGCCGAGCTTACGCACGGATATGCCGAGCCTACCGACTATTTCGTCGACACGCTCGCGCTCGGCATAGCCAAGCTCGCGGCCCCGTTTCATCCGCAGCCGGTGATTGTCCGCCTCAGCGACTTCAAGACAAACGAATATGCTCACCTTCTCGGAGGAGAGGCCTTCGAACCGGATGAGGAAAATCCGATGATCGGATGGCGCGGCGCTTCGCGCTATTACAGCCCAGGCTACAAGGCGGGTTTCGCGCTCGAATGCCGCGCTTTGCGGCGCGTACGCGAGGAGATCGGCTTTGAGAATGTCATCATCATGGTGCCATTCTGCCGTACGCTCGCCGAAGCCGATCGGGTCCTCGAAGTGATGGCGGAAAACGGTCTCGAACGAGGCCGAAACGGTCTCCAAATCTATATGATGTGCGAGATTCCGGCGAACGTCCTGCTCGCGGAGGAGTTCGCACAGCGCTTTGACGGATTTTCGATAGGTTCCAACGATCTCACCCAGCTCGTGCTCGGGATCGACCGCGATTCCGAGCTTCTCGCCGATCAGTTCGACGAACGCAACGAGGCGGTAAAACGGGCGATTGGCGAAGCCATTATCAAGGCGCACCAGGCCGGGATAAAGATCGGAATTTGCGGCCAGGCACCGAGTGACCATCCCGAGTTTGCCGGTTTCCTGGTCGATTGCGGGATCGACTCCATTTCGCTTAACCCCGACAGTTTTGTTGCCGCAGTCAAGGTGGTCGCTCAAGCCGAGGCCATGTCGGATAAAGGCCGAGCACAACCGGCTGAGGGTTCGCGGATATGAAGGTCGTCATCTTCGAGGCCGAGGAATGGGAGGCGAGGGCATGCCGCGCACTTTCCGGCAATCACGAACTCACTTGTGTCAAGGAACGGCTGACATCTGATAACGCGGCAAAATACAGCGATGCCGAAGTGATCAGCACATTCATCAATTCACGGCTCGATGCAGAAGTCCTGCGCCACTTCCCCGAGCTGCGGCTGATCGCCACCCGCTCGACCGGCCACGACCACATCGATCTGGCCTGGTGCGCCGCAGAAGACATCGAGATCGCCAACGTTCCCGACTATGGTGATGTTACTGTAGCCGAGCACAGTTTTGCCTTGATGCTGGCTGCCGCGCGATATCTCGTTCCGGCGGTCGAACGTACACGGCGCGGAAATTTTTCACAGGATGATCTGCGCGGTATCGAGCTGCGCGGGAAGACCCTTGGCGTCGTCGGGACCGGCCGCATCGGGCGCCGCGCGATCGAGATCGCGCGCGGGTTTGGCATGAATGTCGTAGCGTTCGACGTCGATCCGGATAGCTCTGCGGCAGCAAATCTCGGCTTTACCTATTTGCCTTTCGCCGAACTCCTTTCCCAAGCCGACATCGTCACATTGCATCTGCCGGCAACCCCTCAGACCCAGGATCTCCTGTCCGATGCCGAGTTCGCTGCCATGAAGACCGGCGCGCTCCTGATCAATACGGCGCGCGGCAACATCGTCAGCGTTCCCGCTCTGGTGCGCGCGCTGGCGGAGGGGAAACTCCGCGCCGCTGGCCTTGATGTGCTCCCGCAGGAGCCGCTCGTCCGTGAAGAGGCAGAAGTGTTTCGCGGACCGCCGCTGGAGAAGGAGAATTTGGAGGCCCTCGTGGCCAATCATGTGCTTCTGCGCTTTCCGAACGTCATCGTGACTCCGCATGTCGCCTATAACACGCATGAGGCGGTCGCGCGCATCATCGAGACGACAATTGAGAATATCGAAGCTTTTGCAATGGGTTCGCCGAAGAACCTCATTGTTTAGGGGGTCAGTCGCTCGGTGTGCGGGCGGCGAATTCTGCCGCTTCGCGCGCCATTCGCTCCTCGATTCCGCCACCCCAGCCATTCTCCAGTGATGCCAGGCGCTTCATGGCTTGCCGTTCGTCAAACAGATAGAGCAGCGTATCGCTTGCGATGGGATAGGCCGCTCCAGACCCTCCGCCATGTTCGATTACCACCGCCACCGTATAGCGGGGCCGGTGAACCGGCGCATAACCAACGAACAATCCATGATCGCGCAGCTTCCAGGGGAGAGAGGCATTGGAGCGGACGCCGCGGCGACGTTCGGCCATCGTGATGCGGCGAACCTGCGCGGTGCCCGTCTTGCCCGCCAGCTTGATGTTCGGAAGGGGAAGGCGGGCGCGGGTTGCGGTGCCCTGGCCATTGACAACATCCTCCATTCCCTGGCGGACGATCGCAAGCATTCGGGGGTCAATTTCGAGTGGTGCGGCAGGCGCCTCCTTTGCGGCAAGTAGCTTGGGATGGGTTTTCTCACCGGCGGCAAGCCGCGCCGTCATGACCGCAAGCTGCAGCGGGTTGGCGAGCAGATAGCCTTGCCCGATTGTCGCATTGACAGTGTCATAGGCTTCCCAAGGCTCGTTGTATCGTCGCCGTTTCCAGGCAGGATCGGGGACAGTGCCGTAATACTGATAGGGAACCGGCAAGCCTAAAAACCGCTCGCCAAGCCCAAAACGTCTGGCCATGTCGGCAATTGGCTGAATGCCCACCCGAATGCCCATGACATAGAAATATATGTCACAGCTTTCTGCAATCGCCCGGTTCATGTCGACTACACCGTGGCCACTACGGCGCCAGCAATGGAACGTGCCGCCGGCAATGTTGATCCGGCCGGTACAAAGGACGGTTTCGTCTGGGTCGATGTTCTCATTCAGCAAAGCCAGGGCCGTGATCGGCTTGATGGTCGATCCGGGCGGATAAAGTCCCTGGAGGGTCTTGTTTCTGAGTGGAACGCGTTCGTCTTGCGACAGCATGTCCCATTCGAACTGGCTGATCCCATCCGAAAAACTGTTGGGATCGTAGGCTGGCATCGAAGCCATAGCGAGAACGCCGCCGGTGACCGCGTCGAGCACCACGACCGAGCCGGACTGGGTGCCCAGTCGCCGCGACGCATAGGTTTGAAGCCCACCATCAATGGTCAATTGTACGCTTTTACCTATAGTGTCGGATCGGACCTCTAGCTCGCGTACGACCTTGCCCGTGGCTGTCACTTCGGCCCGGCGCGCGCCGGGCTTGCCCGTCAAATGCTCGTCGAGCGTCTTCTCGAGCATATCCTTGCCGACTTGCATGCCCGGAACCATTAGCAAGGGATCGCCGGTTTTTTCATACTCCTCGCGGCTTGGGGCTCCGACATAGCCGAGCAAGTGAGCTGTCGCGGCTCCTGCTGGATAGTGCCGCGAAAACCCTCTCATCGGGGATACGCCGGGGAGGTCGGGAAGGCGTACATTTACAGCGGCATATTGGTCCCACTCGACATCGC
This sequence comes from Qipengyuania citrea, assembly GCF_024171405.1. Classification (GTDB taxonomy): domain Bacteria; phylum Pseudomonadota; class Alphaproteobacteria; order Sphingomonadales; family Sphingomonadaceae; genus Qipengyuania; species Qipengyuania profunda. Next base: position 1,725,107 of record NZ_JALJZT010000002.1, on the reverse strand, counting down.
TCGCAACCCGCACGGGCTGGTGATCCAATGCTTGTTCGAGGTCGGTCTTGAGGCGGTCCGTCTCATCGGCGCTAAGATCGAGCAGCTCGGCAAGCTGCTTCACGACCTTATCGGCGTCCTCGAGGCGATCGGGCAGGAGATCGATCATGAAGACCGATTTGTTGGTGGCGAGGGGGACGCCCGTGCGATCAAGCAGCAATCCGCGCCTCGGCGGGATCAGGCTCAGCTGAAGCCGATTGCTCTCGGAGAGCAGTTGCCATTTTTGGTTTTCGGCGATCGCAAGCCAGGCGAGCCGGCCTGCCAACACACCGCCGAGACCGAGCTGCACCGCGCACAAGATTGTCGCCCGGCGAGAAAACTGCTGCTCCAATATCCTCTTGTTCGTTGGCGGTTTCGCCACACACACTGCTCCTTATTGCAAGACTCCCGGTTTTGATTGTCCGTCCAGACCGGCTCCTGGTGCGCGCTGGCCTGCCCGGGCGGCACCTCATTCGGATAAACAGACGCGGGGCGCGCTTGGTGATTACGAGAACGTCGCCGACGGCGAAGTTCAGAACAAATGGGTGTTGCCTCTCGCAATGAGATGCAAGATCATGTTCATGGGAGCGCAGGCCTCCTCATCCTCATAGGGATCCGGGCCCTTTCGGCGGTCAGTCTAGGCCTTGTTCAGATTGGCGACTTCGACCGCGAGGGACCGCTGTGCCTGCGCGACAAGAACTCCATGATCGGTAGCAGGTGGGATCGGCGGGAGTATCGAAACGGTAATCGATCCAGGATGCAGCCGCATGCCCTGCCGCCAGAGCCGGCCGGCATCGTGGGCAACGATTACTGGGGGTATCGCCAGATTTCGATAGAGCAGTTCCACTCCGCGCTTGAATTCGATCGGGCTTCCCGGCTGCTTGCGTGTGCCTTCGGGGAAAATGAGCACCGAGCGACCCGCCGCTACTTCCGCGCGGCAGGCCGCAAGCATTTCACGCAGCGCCCGCGCCGACTGAGCGCGATCGACCGGGATCATGGGGGAGTTCTTCAGGAACCATCCTATCACAGGCAGCGCCAGAAGCTCACGCTTGGTGACAATCGCCACGTCAGGGAAGAGAACGAGTGCGGCAAACGTTTCCCAGGCCGATTGATGGTTGGCGATGATGAGGACGGGACCCTCGGGCAGGTTAACGCGTCCCCTTTCCGTATAGCGGATTCCGGCCAGCGCAGCGAGGAGACAGAGAAGGCCGCGCGCCCAAATCCGGGTGAGCTGCCGAATGATCCGCGGCGGACGACCCAGAAGAACCAATAGCGGGATCAAGGGCGCAAAAAGGAGAGTCCACACCGCCGCCGACACTGCAAAGGCGAGACTTCGCATAGTGGTGATCAGGCGGCTCATCGGGTTTTCTCGTCTCGGTGCAGAGGATTTCTAAACGGGCTGAAACAAGAGACGGGGCACGGCAGCTCGGCTTACAGGACGAAGCGCATCAGCGCGTTGTTTCCCGGCCGGAACCTCTCATCATCCGCCGAAACACCAAAGAAATCTGAGGGGCGGGGCCTCTCCCTGCGTATTCCAAGTAGGTGGAACTTCGGTGGGGAAGAACTCATGCCATTATCTTACGCCGCACAATCAGAGGATATTGTTGCCGAAGAGCAGGAGCGTTCCGAACCTGAGAACCGGCGAGAGACGAACAGAGAGATTATTGAGCGGGTTCTTGTTGGCGATTATGTCATCTTCCGCCGGCTTGCTCTCAAGCGTCTGCGCGACCGCCTCGCGGCGGATGATGTCCTTCAGTCCTTCTGCGTCAAAGCGCTTGAGCGCGCGCATCAATTGCGCGATGAAAATGCCGTCCACGGATGGCTGCGGCGCCTCTTCGAGACGACGTTGCTCGACCATTACCGGGCCTCGGCGCGGCTCAACGCCAAAACGACCCCGCTTGAACCCGGCGGCCCACCCTTGGAAGAAATCTCGGGAGAGAGTTTGTCGGTCGATGAAAGCGAGGTGGTCGAGGAGGTATTGGCGACGCTTCGGCCAGCCTATACGCAAATCATCCGGCAAATGGACCTGGGGCGGGACGAGCCTTCAGTCATCGCTTCGCGCCTCCACATTTCGCCCAACAATCTCGCCGTAAGACTCCATCGTGCCCGCGGCGCATTTCGCGATGCTTTGGCCGACACCCCTATTGCTTTGCAAACTTGAGGAGCCGACGCGCTCGTGTGGGCGGGCAGAGACTATGTCATGCCTATTCAGTGAGACCGAAACGAGGTCTGCGCTGTAATAGCAGGCGCGCTCCCGCGTCTATGTACATGCATGCGAGCTCTAAGGGTCGAATTGTCGGGACCATTTGGCTGCGTAAAAGCCCGAACCCGCCAAGCTCGTTGCCGCGGCGATGCCTCCAACCCCGCGCCTCGGCAGTGCGGCACGCCGTGATCCTCCCCCCTCCTACGGCGTGCCGCCATTGCTTTCCGACAAGCGGGAGCAAGACCGGTGTCTGATACGCTCTTGCTATTCCTCACGCTGGATTGGCTCGCGCGGTTTGCTATCTTCGCGGTGATCATTTTCAGCCGACCAGCGGTTGGCGCACAGGGCTGGCTCGCGCTGGTTCTCGTCTTCCCCATTCCAGCCATTCTCGTTGTTCTCTGGGCGTTCCGTCCGCTGGCAACGGCGCGCAGGCGTGCGCGTTTTGCTGAAGCGCGCAGGCAGCTCAAGATTGCGCGCCGCCAGATCCTGATGTCGCAGCACTGCTCACCGCCGCAGCTTCCCGCGCATCTTGTTCGGGCAGCGCAGCTCATCGAGCGGGTCAATTTGTTCCCTGCGGTGGGTGGAAACAACATCGAAGCGCTAGCGGATTATCAGGAAGTGATCGACCGTCTCGTGGCCGACATTGGTACTGCCCGGCACCATGTTCATCTCACGACCTACATCTTCTCCGACGATGCTGTGGGCAACCAGATCATCGCGGCGCTCGTGGCTGCCGCAAGCCGCGGGATAGAATGCCGGGTTCTGATCGATGCGCTCGGTTCCTATTGGTGGTCCCGCCGGATCATTCGAAAACTCAGGAGCTGCGGGATAACGGTGCGCCGCGCGCTGCCCGTATCGCTAACGAACATGGAGGCCCTGCGGCCCGATCTGCGCAATCATCGCAAGCTCGCTGTGATCGACGGACGGCTCGGATATATCGGCTCGCAGAACGTCATCAGCGCCGAGCTACCGGGAGGTCAGCGCAGCAAGGAATTCGTGGTGAGGGTCAACGGACCCGTCGTGCTCCAGATGCAGGCGCTCTTTGCCAATGACTGGTTTTTGGAATCCGGCGATCTGTTGAGCGACGGGGCGCTCTTTCCGCATGAACGGTCCGCAGGGGCGGCGCGCGCACAATTGGTGGCTGGCGGACCCGAATATCGGCGCTCTGTCATCCGGCTGCTGCTCGATGCGCTGGTGCATACGGTCGAACACCGTCTGGTCATCACGACCCCCTACTTCGTGCCGGACGAAGCGCTCCTGCTCGCGCTCGAAGGGGCCGCCGCCCGCGGTGTCGAGGTCTGCTTGATTCTACCGAAGAAGGGCGACCATCGTCTGGTCGATCTGGCGCAGCGCTCTTTCTTCGATCGAATGCTGGAAGCGGGCATCGACATACACCTCTATCATCGCGGCTTCCTGCACGCCAAGCATGTAAGCGTCGACGATGACCTCGTCCTTGTCGGTTCGATGAACATCGATTTGCGCTCGCTGGAGTTGAACGGAGAAGCTGGCCTCCTCATCTATGATCAGGACACAACCGCGCGCCTGCGCGAAGAGGAGGCGCGCAACATTGCGGGGAGTGAGCGCTTGGTTCGCGCCGAATGGAATGCCAGACCTGCGCTTGCCCGCGCTGCGGAAAATGCAGCACGGCTCTTTAGCCCGCTATTATAGGATCAACTTTGCTTTGCACGGCAGACTTCGCGTCGCGCATCTTTGCCAAACACCCCGCCAGGATTTTCACGCGCTGGGAGGAGCGTTTTAATAGCTCCGGGCGGAATTCTCAGGCAGGGGAGGGGTGTTGTACATTGCGTCCAACAATGCGGACCCGAAGTTCGACTGTTTCGCCATTCTTCGGGAGTACAATCGCATTCCCGGCATGAGTTTTGCCATCAACGGTGAGTTCGACGTCAGCGCAGCCAAGCCCTTGCGGATCTTCGACTTTCACTGACACCAACCCGCCACCAACGCGCAGTGTCGCGCTGAAGCCGCCCCAGTTGGGCGGGATACAGGGATTGACGATGAGTTGGCCATCGATCTGTTGCAACCCCAGGATGCTTTTTGTGGCGAGCTGCCATGCCCAGCCAGCGGCCCCAGTATACCAGCTCCAGCCCCCTCTGCCCGTATGTTGCTTGCCCGCAGATATGTCTCCGGCGACGGCGTAGGGCTCCAGGCGATAATGCTCGGCCTTGGCGTGATCGTCAGAGCGACGGACGGGGTTGATCATGTTGAACAGGGCAAAGGCCTTCTCGGGGTCCTTCACCCGCGCAAAGGCCATGCCCAGCCACGCGGTCGCATGCGAATACTGACCCCCATTTTCGCGAATTCCCGGGGGATAGGCCTTTATGTAACCGGGATCGATCAAGCCTTCGTCAAACGCGGGCCAGAGCAGCCTGGCCAACTGGTCTTCCTGCGAAACAAGCATATCCCATGCGGACTGGAGAGCCTCGCTCACGCGCTCTTGATCAGCCGAGGCAAAGGCCGCCCATGACTGCGCGATCGAATCGATCCTGCATTCGTCGCTTTCTGCCGAGCCGATGGGCCGCCCGTCATCATCGAACGCGCGCAAGTACCATGAGCCATCCCACGCGCTTTCTTCCGCGCGCCGTCTTATCTCGGATGCCCGTTCTTCCCATTCTTTCGCCTCGTGCATCCGACCGGTCCGGCGGCAGATGTCGGCGAAGCCTTGCGCTGTGACCGTGATAAACCATGCCAACCAGACGCTTTCGCCATGGCCCTTCGCGCCGAGGCGGTCCATTCCATCATTCCAGTCCCCGGCGCCGATCAGCGGCAGTCCATGGGCCCCGACTGCCAGAGCGCGGTGCAGTGCGCGCTCGCAGTGCTCGAACAGCGAGCCGCGCCACTCGGTCGCATCGAATTGCGCATATCGATTGGCTTCGTCGGGGGCGAGTTCATCGGCATCGAGGAACGCGACTTCCTCGTCGAGGATATCAAGGTCACCGGTCGTCGTGACATAGATGCCGACAACATAAGGCAACCAGAGTAAATCGTCGGAAAAACGCGTTCGCACGCCGCGATCAGCAGGGGGGTGCCACCAGTGCAGAACATCGCCCTCTACGAATTGATGCTGCGCGCTTTCGAGGATGTGCGCGCGAGCGAGCGCCGGCGCGGTGTGGAGAAGCGCAAGAACGTCCTGCAATTGATCGCGAAAGCCGAAGGCCCCGCTCGACTGATAGAATCCCGTGCGCGCGAGAACACGGGACGACAGCGTCTGGTAGAGCAGCCAGCGGTTGACCATGACGTCGAAAGCAGGGTCCGGGGTTGAGACTTGAAGGGCGCCGAGTGTCTCATCCCAGAAATTCTCCAGCGCTATCATTGCCGTCTCTGCCTCGTCTGGCTCACGCCAGCGCTGGGCGAGTTCCATGGCCGCATGGTGGCCTAGCCCTTGGCCGAGCACGAACAGGATTTCTTCTTCCTCGCCCGGGCCAAGATCGAGGTGTATCTGATAGGCTCCGCATGTATCGCCGCCCGCGCATACGCTGTTGGTTAGACCCCATCGCCGAAGCGCCGCGGGATCCGCCGGGTCCCCACCCCTGCCGATGAATTCGCCGCGGTCGGTCGTGAAGCCGTGCGGTGGGCGGTTTGCCGTGAGAAACGCCACCTGTCCGGCAAAATCGCTGTTCCAGCGGTTCGTTGCCGTGATGGTCTGCGTCTCGGTGTCAAAGTCGCAGACTATGTGCGGGCGTGCGATACTGGGAAGAGAGCCGAGCAGCCACTCGGCATAATAGGTTGCGGTTACGCGCCGGTGCCGGTCTTCGCAGTTGCGGATCCGCAGCCGAACGATCTTCACCGATGCATCAAGCGGTACGAACATTGTGAGCTGATGGGCCAAGCCGGCGAACCGTTTTGACCATGTAGTGTAACCCGCGCCATGCCTGACTTCGCAGGCAGCGGCATCGCCAACAGGAGCAGGCGTTATGGTCCATACCTCGCCAGTTTCCTCATCACGCAGGTAGAGTGTTTCGGAGGGACGGTCCGTGACCGGGTCGTTCGACCATGTTGTGAGACGGTTCTCGCCGCTGTTTATTGCCCAAGTATACCCCCCGCCAGCTTCGCTTACGAGCGCGCCGAAGTCACGGTTGGCGAGAATGTTGCACCACGGAGCAGGCGTCGCCTGCCCGGGTTCGACGAAGATGACATATTCGCGGCCATCCGCCGTGAACCCACCCAGACCATTGTCGTAGAGAAGGTTCGCTGAACGTTCGAGCGATGTCATCGAGGGATGCTGCGCAGCCCTTGTTGCAGAAAACAGCGGCAAGCGGTTTGGCACATCGTGCGCTTCTTCCAGCTGTTCCTGCAAACTACCCCGTGCGTCGTCGAGGGTGACACGCGCCGTGCTCTCCAGAAGGCGCACCCGATCCGCACCGATCTGATCCGCGAAAACGATATGCACGCCGCCCTTGCGTCCAAGCAGCTCCGCCATCTTCGCGCGTTGCAGCGCCTCCCTGAGCTGGTCGAGCACCGGTTCGATGTAAGCTGAGCCGGCAAGCTGGAGGATCACCAGATCCACCTCTAGTCCGTGCCGCCGCCACAATCGATGGGCGGCGAGGAGGACGGGCAGCAGGGTCGTGGTCTCACCGGCAGACCGCAGCAGAAGGATGGGGTAATCGCCGGACACGCCCATCCCCCACAAATCCGCTTGTCCGAGACTGTTCTCGTTCTTGATCGTCCGCGCGCTCGATGGGGCGTTCTGCGGATAGATGAGAGCCGAAGCGAGCTGCTGCACGACGGGCAGGTGTTCGGCTTCGATGTTCATGTGAACCAGGGAGCGTGCATTTTCGGTTGCCGTATCGTGGAGCGCCCATTCGATCGAATCGAGAGACGAATGACGCTCGGCCAGCTCGACGGCGGTTTCGCGCGACGCGGCTGCGACTGTCAGGAAACAGATTTCCCTAATCTCGAACGGCTCCAGGTCGATGAGGTGTTGAAGAGCCATGACCGGGTCCAGGGTCCACCCTTGGGTGTTCTGCACGGCTTCGGTCGCTCCTGTTGGGGAGCGCAGGCTTTCATGACGCCTGATGAAGGCGCGCCGGTCGGTTTCGAAGCGGGCATTGCGAACCGGTCCCCCGCCATCGACCGCAAAATGAAGGAGCACCGGCGGCGTGTCCTGTGGCGCGCGCGCGCGGCGCTCGAACAGCAGACCACCAAGCGATGGGACATGCTCGCTCTTGATAAACAGTTTGCTGAATGCCGGGTGCCGCTCGTCCTCGAGCGGCTCGCCGAGCACGATCTCGGCATAGGTCGTCACGCGAAGCTTGCGGTGACGGGAACTCTCGTTGATGAGCCGCAAGCGCCGCACCTCGATGTCGCTTCCGGCAAGAACGCCAATCTCGAGACGCGATACAACGCCTTGATCGCGCCGGCGAATTACTGCCTGGTGCGCATGGCATGTGACCTCGTACTCTTCCGCTTCGGACCCGGTTGGTTCGAGCGTCGCCGACCATAGCCGTCCGGTGTCTTCATCGGCGATGTAGATCCAGTAACCGTCCGCGTCGTGAGTGGCGTCGGCCACGAAGCGTGTCAGCGCCCGGTGATGCCAGCGCAGTCCGCCGCTACCGCTATCAGAGAGCCACGTCGATAAAGGCCCGTTTCCAAGCAGGAGCATTTGCGGCACGGATGCTTCGCGCCTGGGTTGCCATGACGCAGGCAGAGTGACGGGCGTTCCCCGAACCATGGAAATCGTAGGGTCGGCAAGCCTGTCAATTTCTGGTGGAATCTCGCGTGGCACCCGTTCGCTCAACAACAACATCGTGGGCCGCATTCGTGGATCTTCGGCGAAACGGCTAGCGAACCGGTCTGAGAACAGCGCATTGACGATCGCCGACAGGAGCATGCCTTGGTGGTGTGCCATATAAGCATTAACGGTCCGGGGACCGCTGCCCGGGGACCGCTCAGGCGTGAAGTCGAGCGCTTCGACCAGGCCATATCGACCGCTGCCGCCCGATCGTGTCAGCAGCCTGAGGTTCGCTACTGCCTTCTTTGGTGCAACTGCCAGTGCAAGCGCAGTTGCGTAAGGCGCGACAACCATGTCCCGCGAGAGGCCCCGTTTCAAGCCAAGTTCGGGAACGCCGAACCCTTGATACCTGTAACGGTGTTCAGGATCGCGAGCGGAATATGCCGATTCCGAGATACCCCAGGGAACGCTCTGGGCTCGCCCGTAGCGCTCCTGGACGTCGACCACCATCCGCTCGCTCTCGCCCAGCAGCGTGCCGGTGTCCGGCTTGAGCAGCAGGCGCGGCATAAGATATTCGAACATCGAGCCGTTCCAGGAGATCAGCATCGCTCCACCCTCGACGCGCCGTAACGGGCGGCCCAGATGGAACCAGTGTTCTGGCGGAACATCGCCTTTTGCGATGGCGAAAAAGCTCGCTAGCCGTGCCTCGGAAGCGAGGAGGTCATAATAATGTGTATCGGGACGTCCCAGACTGACATTGATGCCAATGCGCAGGAGGCGCCGGTGCTCGTCATAGAGAGGCGCAAACTCCATTGAATAGGCCATCTCGATTGCTTGGTCTGCGAGGCTGGACAGTTGGTCAGCCGGGATACCGCCGTTCCCCAGGTCCCGGCACATCGAACGTATCTGGTACTGCAACCGATCGACGAGCACCTCGATGTCGACCAGATGGTTCGGCGCTGCCTTTTCGGACTGCTCGCCCAGACCAAGCGCTGCCTCCATCTCCGGGATCAATACCTCGCAGATATCCTGCAGGCCGGCCATCCAGTGGGCACGGTCTTCCTCGACACCCTCCAGGCGCGACCTTAGCTGGGTGATCCAACGAGGAAGCGCTGCATCCTCAGAGTTTTGCGCGACTTGTTCGATCAGATCGATCACATCGATCAGGCCGCGCCAGCGTTGCTCCTCCATACCTTCCGCACGCCGCGCCTCACGCAAGGAAGCAGCGTAGGCGAGCAGGGCCGCCGCGAGATTGCCGCTGTCCACCGTCGAGACATATCGAGGTTCCAGCGACGCGAGCGTTCTTGTGTCGTACCAATTGTAGAAATGTCCTCGATATCGTTCCAGGCGATCGAGCGTGGCGAAAAGGTTCGCCGTCCGCGCCGCGAGTTCCGAACGGCCGATGTAACCGAGGTCCCAGGCTGCGGCTGTCGATAGCATCAACATGCCGATATTCGTCGGTGACGTGCGCTGCGCGATTTCTGCATGCGGAGCGCCCTGGTAGTTGTCCGGGGGGAGCCAATTGTCTTCCGGACCAGCGAAGGTCTCGAAGAAGAGCCAGGTCCGCCTCGCCAGGCCCCGCAGGAAGCGCCGGTCATCCTCGGCAAGCGGTTCCGCATCTTCGCGGCGTTCGCGGGCCATCGCCCAAGTGATTTCCGGCGCGGCGATCCAAAGAATGAGCAGCGGAAGGGATGCGGCCAAAGCGTCAGGTTTGATGGCGGCAAGAAGCGCCGCGAGAGCGACCGAAATAGTCGGTCCCAACCACATCTTGCGCCATATGACACCTCGCGCTCGGTTCGAGCGGAGGTCGGTGGCGGAGTGCGCGGCGCTTGTCCATTCGAGGAGGTTGCGCCGGCTTGCAAAAAGCCTCCAGAGCGTGACCGCGATCGCACGCACCGACAATATGGCGTCATCGAGCAGATAGACGACGGCCAGAAACCAGCGGCCGGCCTGATCGCGCAATTGCGGCCCCAGGCTACGCGATGTCCCACGCCGCCGTCCTGTCGCCAATCCGGTCACCAGATCGGTGAATACCTGGCCCGCTGGCATGAAGAAGGCCAGCAGGCTCCAGAACCAGGCTTGTCCCGGCAGGATGAGCCAACCCGAGATCGCCAGCAAGATCGTTGCCGGGGCAACCAGACTCCGCCTCAGATTGTCAATAATTTTCCATCGGTCGATGGCGGCGATCGGATTTGGGGATCTTGTGCCATCTGATCGCCTCACCTTGCCTGCCAGCCATGGCAGGAGCTGCCAGTCCCCGCGGATCCAGCGATGCGCGCGCCGCGCATATTCGAGGTAGTTTCCGGGAAAGCCTTCGAACAGGACGATATCGCTGGCCAGACCAACCCGGCCATGGACACCTTCGAAGAGGTCATGGCTGAGAATGGAATTTTCGGGCACGCGCCCGGCAACGCTGCGGTGGAAAGCATGAAGGTCGTAAATGCCCTTACCGACAAAAATTCCCGCGCCAAACAGGTCCTGATAGACGTTCGAGACAGCCCGGCTGTAGATGTCGATTGACGTATCGCCGGCAAAGAGCCGTGCGAACAGCGTTCGCGATCCACTCTGGGGCGAAATCTCCACCCGAGGCTGGATGATCGTATAGCCTCCAAGCAACGTTCCAGTGTCCGGATCGAACTTGGCCTGGTTTAGTGGATGGGCAAGCGTGCCGACGAGCTTTCGCACAGTGCCTGTAGGCAAGGTGGTGTCCGCATCGAGAGTGACGACGAAGCGAATATTGCGGGGTATTTCGCGCGAGCCGACATGTCGATGGAATGCTCCACCATCGCCTTCGATGAGCATGTGATTGAGCTGCTCAAGCTTTCCGCGCTTGCGCTCCCATGCGAGCCAGCACCCTTGTGCTTCACAATATTGTCGAGGGCGCATCAGCAGGTGAAACGGCTCGCTTCCCTCGCTGCGATAGCGAGTGTTGAGCGCGAGAATCTCCCTTTCTAGTGCCTGCTCGATTTGCTTGTCCCCGGCAGTGCTTTCGCTCGCCGCGTCGGCGAGATCGGCCAGGAGCACTACGTCCACCATCGGCTCGCCGTTCGAAAGCCAGTGGTTCTCCAGCTTTTCGATCAGGAAAGGCACTTCGTCCTCGCGGGCGATCACGACCGGGACCGCAATCAGCGTAGCGCAGTCCTCCGGCAGCCCGTCACCAAAGTCGAGTTTGAAAAGAACTCGCGGTGGCAAGAGACGCGTGATCGACCAATGCAAGAAAGTGATCGCGACAACCGAGGCGGGAATGAGCGACAAGGACAAGCCGGCGAACCATCCCGTCGCGCCTGCGTCAGCGGCGTCGAGATATATCGCTGGCAGCAATAGGGCCCAGACAAGGAGCCCGATGAGCGAAACGAAGTAGACCGGGCCAGGATGGCGCAAGGCATAGTCCAGAAGCCGAACCCGAGCCGGGAATACCGCTCCCGTCTGTTGCCGGAATGCCCGGCGTCCTTCACCGGCGAGCCAGAATCCGACGTGATGAGATCGGTCGTCAGGCAAAGCAGCGCGGCTTGCTTGGATCGCCTCGAGTGCGACATCGGTCTCGGATAAATCGCCATATTCCGCCAGTTCTTCAACCGCGCGGCGATAGCGATCGCGGCTATCGAAATCCATCTGCCCGTAATATCCGGATGGGTCGTTTCGCAAGATCTGTTCTACCGGACTTACGTCGTCGAACAAATCCTCCCACGAGATGGCATCAAGGGTACTGAGATTGGCGATCGCGCGTGCGACCCGTTCATTTGCTTCCAGTGCATGCGCCTCGCCTGCCCATGAGGTGGTCGCGACGGGCACGTCGAGCTGATCGCACAGCAGGGTCGACAGGGTTTCCACGAGGATCTCGACGCAAGCGATGCGAAGCATGGCCGGGAACGCCCAGAGTTCTCCGATGCGGAGCGGCGCCGTGCGCTGATAAGCGATCAGGAACCGGCTCAGGGCCGATGCCGAAACCTGCATTCGGCTCAGTTCGAGAAAACGGTGCGCGAGCACGAAGGCACGCGGGAAGCCAATGGTTTCTTCACCCTCGAGGGCTGGCAGTTTGCTATAGAAGCCGGTCGGCAGATCCTGTTTGATCTGCCTCAGCGCGCGGTGGACCACATAGTCATTGTCGAGCAACCATTCCGCCGCCTTGCTGGCTTCGGCCCCAGCCTTGGCGCATGCCAGGCAAGCCGCACGCAGCCACTCGAGGATGGCATCGGTTCCCGTGCGAGCGGGAATCTCTTGCGCTGCTTGCGGGGATATCCGGTCCTCCTCGGCAAACTGGATTGCAGCATGATCGAGCGCCGAGAAATCGCTATTAATGTCCGACATCAGCTGGCGAATTCAGTTTCCGCAGCGAGGGCCTCGAACATGAAGCCAGAGCGGCCCGGTTTGGCCAATGGAATCCGAAGGTCCGGTTGGACGATGAATGTCGGGCAGGGCGCACTTTTCGCCAGAGCGCCGGCGACACTTCCGTAGGGCGCGCTGGCAAGGTTGGTCTGGCCATGGGAAGCGACCACAACAAGGTCGATTTCGAGGCGGGATGCGATCAGATTGAGCCGCTCGCACGTTTCGCTGTCGGTTCCGAAATACACGGTAGCGTCGATGCCTTGCCGCAGGAGCCTCAACTTCCATGTTTCGAGATAGTTGCGGGCGCGCGCGGAGGTATTGCTCCTATCGGAACCGGCCTGTGTTTCGAGTGAGGGCAACTCGGCGGTTGGAGAAACAATGTGCGCCAGGATCACTTGCGCTTCTAGCGACTGGGCAAGCCTTGTGACAACCGGCAGCACGCTCTCGGAATTGGGCGATCCATCAAGCGGCACCAGAAGTCTGCGGTACTCGGCCGAACATTTCCTTTCGCGTCCCGAAGGAAGTAGAAGCATGGATGCTGCGCCGCTTGTCAGCAGCCGGTCGGCGGTGGTGCCCAGGCCTGAATGTGGACCTCTCCCGCTATGCCGCGCGAGGACGAGGACCGACCCGCGATGACCCTCCGCCCAGTCTATCAGCCGTTCATGGGCGGTCCCCGGGAGAACAACGGGCAGCACATCCGAGACCGTCTCGCTTGCCTCCCCAATAAGCTCGCCTATGCCGTCGCGGCATTCGGTGAAGCGCAGGTTCCACTCGATCGGGTCGGCAGGAAGAACCCCATGCGGGGCCGTTTCAACGATCTGGGCAAAGCCAAGCTGCAGGTCGAGAGCTTTCGCGATTGCGCGCGCGTGCCGTGTCACTTCGAGGCGGTTCATGTCTTCGTCCAGACAAGCAAGAATTTGCGGCGCTTGGCTAGAAAAGCGGGTGCGTTCGTCTCCAACCGGCGACCTCAGCACCGTGCTGGCACGTGATCGGGTATTCGTCGACATGGCAGTACGCTCCGGCATCATCGTTTCGCCCAGGCAATCATGCCTGGTGCCCCCGCGAATGGATTTTATGGCACATCGGCCATCAGACGCAGGAAGCACCGGCATGGTCTCACCAGCCTCATGCAGGGCAGCGAGACTTCTTCTCGAAAGCCGGCCGATCGGGGAAGGCCGACATATACTTGGACGCGAGCGGCACTGATCAATTACACCCGCACCATTGGTTCGCGTGCGGTCTCGCGTTCCAAGATCGAACCGGGATTATCGATCGGTGGAGGCTCTGGCCCGGCGGGGCATCTTGCTCACCAGACTGCGCGCAAGGGTCGATGCGCATTCGCCTCCAAACGAAGAGGCTCTGCCCTGTCAGGGCTGCGCAATGTGCGCCGGCGGCCCGCCTTGCTGCCGATCAATGTATTTCTCGGGGCGCTGATCGAAGCGCCGCACGCACTGAGCCGAGCAGAAGAAATAAGACCATCCCAAAAATTCACGGTGGGCCTCGACGGTCTCTAGCGGAATGCTACGCTGGCATACTGGATCGGTCACCTGCATCGTCAGAACGCCGTTCCATGTTCGCACCACACGCAATTGCAGTCCTGATGGTCGCAACTTGGGTCATGTAAGCCCCTGCGCAGGCGACGTTCTGCAGCGGGGAAGAGCATAGCGTGGAGAGATGATGCCGCATACAGCTTGTGCAGCCTCTCTCCCGTACTGGCTTGCATCAGTTTCGCTGTCACCCAATGGCGTCCTGTCGTTCCGATGCTGTTGAAGACAAAACGATTGACGATGCCCGCTTTCATTCTCGGTAAAAGCAAACGGCGCCACAATTGCTCATAGCTTCGATTTTCGAGGATGCTTTGTGCAGCGAGCGCGCCCGAAGTGATTGAATAGCGTAAACCAAACCCCGCAAGGGCATCTTGGAAACCAGCATGCTCGCCCGCAACCGGATGGCGCCCCTGGACTGCGCTTCTTGGGAGTCGCAGATTTCCATAACCGCCGAAGGCTTGTTCGTTACGCATCACGAGCCCGACTTTCTCCCGGAAGAAATCACAGGTTCGCTCGACAAATTCCTGTTGCCGTTTGAAGCCGCTAAAAAGACACGCTGCGATAGTCCCGCGGCCTTGATGGACGAGGAGATAGGCATAGCCTCGCGGTGCCAAACGGTCGTCGAAGGCAATGTAAGCTCCATCTTCACACTCGGTTTCGAATACATATCCCGAGGCGATAATATCGGCTTTGCGCGGTCCCCCGGCGAGGATCGTTTCTCCCTCGGTTTCGCGAACGCGACTCCCGAAATGGACCCGCACACCAAGCGCCTCTGCCTGCTTGAGGAGCCCATACTCGAGGCTTTGCACCGATCCGCCGCGCTCAACGAGATAATAGAGTGGGCGGCGCGCTGAAATCTCGTGCCGCCGTCCGCGCGCATCGAAACCCGTGCCTGTCCGGACTGGATGGGCCAGGAAGTTGATATCGATCCCCCAGCTTTGGAGTTCGCACAGCGTATCCTCGTCGCAGCTCCAGTTTTCAAGGCCCTGGAAATCGCCGTGAAACCGCGCCCCGACGTGGCGGTGCCATTCGTGAAGCTCGACATCCCTTCCGCCTTTGGCGAGCACGATCGCCGCGGCGAGACCCGCCGGACCTGCGCCGACCACTGTAACGGCTGCGCTCATTAGGTCAGGTCAGTCGCGAACCGCGCCCCGGCAGGAATGGAGCAAGTTATTGTCACCTCCCTGGCTTGGCGGAGACAGCGTGCGAAACTTCGGGAAAAACCGGGGAACGCGTGCTGCGTACTGACGATAGCGTTCGCCGAACTCGGCGAGTGCCTCTCGCTCCTCCCGCAGCGACAGCCGCCAGTACATGAGGAGGAGGATCGGGAACATGGCCAGCGTAAGTATGGTCGGCCACTGAACCAGAAAGCCCAGCATGATGAGGACGAAACCGACATATTGCGGGTGGCGGATGCGAGCATAAGGTCCTTCGGTTGCAAGTGCCCCCCCCTTCTGTGCCTGATAGAGCACGCGCCACGCGGCCGACAAAAGGATGAAACCACCTCCGATCAATCCAAAACTGAGGAGGTGGAACGGACCGAAATGCGGATTGCCGCGCCAGCCAAACAGCATTTCGAGCAAATGACCGGAATCGTGCGCGAACCAGTCAACCGACGGATAATTGCTCTGCAGCCATCCGGACAGGAAGTAGATGGTAAGCGGGAAGCCGTACATCTCGGTGAAAAGCGCCACGAGAAAGGCGCTGAACGCCCCAAAGGAGCGCCAATCGCGGCCCGATTTCGGCTTGAAAAAGCTGAACGCAAAAAGAATGAAGATCGCCGAGTTGAAGGCGACCAATATCCAAAGTCCGTATGCGGAATCGTGCATCGTCAGCGCACTCCTCTTTCGTTGCCCGGCCGGTCATTAGCCGCATAGCGGGAGGCAGTTTTCTTGGACGCGCTATCGGTTGTCTGGTCATGTGCGCCATGGTGCCCGGAAGGTGGTGTATCGGCCTGGCCATGCCCGCCGTGTCCGCCATGCCCACCGTGCATGAAGAGGTGGATGCCCACGCAAAACGCCAGGATCAATCCGAGCAGATAATAGTCGCCGGGGATATGGGCCTGATGCTCGAACAGCAGCAGAAACCCGGCGGCGAGAAGAAACACGATCACCGTTATTCCCGCGCGCGTTCCAAAAAATGGCCGATCCGGACCACTTGTCCCCTTTCGCATAGTTATTCCTCCATCGCAGCGCCGCGCCTCGTTTGGCGGCGCTTCAAGAAGTAGACGCAGAGGCGGCCGCGTTCTTACAGAGAGGCTTTCTTATGGTGCCCGAAACCACCCACGCCGGACTTGGAAGTGTAAGTTGATCACCGACCGCTCGTCTTTGGGAACACAATCATTCAAGACCTGAGAGGCGGTATGACCCAGAGACAACGAGGAAAATCAGCGCGTCACGAACTTGGTTTGCGTGCATTGAAGCCGGCCTTGCGCGCCGTCGTGAAGGCTGGTCGACTTACAGTCATCGGTGCTCACGCGACGCGACTGGTCATCGATTCGGGTGCACCAGGGCCCTCGGTTGCGATCAAGCTTCATAGCGCTGCGCTGCCGTTCAAGCTTCTCTCGCGCCCCTCGCTTGCGCTCGGCGAGGCCTATATGGATGGGTCCCTCACTGTGGAGGGCGGATCCATTCGCGATCTCCTTGCAATTGTTACTTCCGGGCTCGACGGACTTGATGAATTGCCGATCGAACGCCTCCGCGCACCGCTCGCGCGCATAGCCACCCGTCTCACAGGCAACCGGCGCCGTAAAGCGGCCAGAAACGTCGCGCGTCATTACGACCTTTCGAACGAGTTCTATGCACTCTTCCTCGACGAAGACTGGCAATACTCGTGTGCCTATTTTTGCGAAGGTTGTTCCTCGCTAGAGGACGCTCAAGCCGCAAAGCGCTCCCATATTGGTCAAAAGCTGATGGTAGGTGAAGGCATGAGCGTCCTTGACATTGGCTGTGGCTGGGGCGGCCTCGCGATCGAATTGGCAAAGCAGGGCGCGGCCGAAGTGTTAGGCATCAGCCTTTCGCAAGAGCAACTGACGCTGGCGCGCCAGCGCGCCGAGGAGGCTGGGTTTGCAGAAGAGGCGCGGTTCGATTTCTGCGACTACCGCGACCTTCAGGGTGAATTCGATCGTATTGTCTCGGTAGGCATGTTCGAACATGTCGGTCCCGCCAGCTACGGGTCCTTTTTCAGAGCCATCGAAGAGCATCTTGCTCCGGACGGGGTCGCCGTCGTCCACTCGATCGGGAGAATGGCTCCCCCGGGCGGAAAGGATCCCTGGGTCGACAAGTACATCTTTCCCGGCGGCTACATCCCGTCGCTGTCAGAGACCCTGTCCGTCGTCGAGCGCATGGGCCTGTGGGTTACCGATATCGAGATCCTGAGGCTGCACTATGCGGAAACGCTGGCGCATTGGTACGAGCGCTTTCAATCGCGCCGCGAAAAGGCGCTCGAACTCTTCGACGAGCGCTTCTGCCGGATGTGGGAGTATTATCTCGCCGCCTGCGAAATGATGTTTCGCAATGGCAATCTTATGGTTTTCCAGCTCCAGCTTGCGCACAAGCGGGACGCGGTCCCGCTGACGCGTGAATATCTCTACGCCCCACGCGATCAAAGCGCCGTGCCGCGCGATGCAGGCGGGAACCATTTGCGCTGCAGCTGCTCAGCTCGCTCGCGTTTGCTTGGGACGTCGAACTCCGAAGGGGTTCCACCGATGCGCTACGATGGTTCGTCGACCAGCTGAGGTTGAACGGCAGAACAAAGGCACGTCCGGTAAGAGTCGAGCCGCTTGTGAGGGTGCAATTCGCAAGCGGTTGCGAAGCACAGCATCTGCGGTGCTGCCAGCGATGCGAAATTAATTGCTGATCGAAAGCATTTGTACGACCCGTCTGCGTAGTATCGCCGAGCCAACGGTTCGAAACGAACCCACGCTTCGGATCGCGCCCATCCGTGCCGTGCCTGTTCTGGCATTTGAACTGCTCGCACGAGCCGCGGCAGATTGCCTCAGCGGCGCTCTCCCATCAGGCGAAGCAGGAACAGGAACAGATTGATGAAATCGAGATAGAGCGTCAGGGCGCCCAGTACGATGGCCTTGCCGCGAAACTCGGTCTGCCCGACCTGGAAATAGATGTTTCTGATCTTCTGCGTGTCATAGGCAGTCAGGCCCGCGAAGATAAGCACGCCCAGACCGCTGACAATCAGGTCCATTGTCGAGGATTGGAGGAACATATTGACGACCAGGGCAACGAGCAGGCCGACAACCCCCATGATCAAAAAGGCGCCCCAGGCCGATAGATCTTTCTTGGTTGTATATCCCCACAGGCTCAGGCCGCCAAAGGCAGAGGCGGCGGCGAAAAAGGTCCGGGCGATGCTCACCCCGGTATAGGCGAGGAATACGGTCGATAGCGACACGCCCATGAGTGCCGCATAGCTCCAGAACAGCGTTTTCGCGGTCCTTTCCGAGAAACGATTGATCCCAAATCCCAAGGCAAAGACAATGGCCAGGGGTGCAAAGATGGCGATCCAGCCCAGCACCGTTGGCGCGCCGGTAGCGGAAAAGAAGATCTCGCGAATGCTGGCGGTATTCGCGACCCAAAGTCCGACGATACCGGTAAGAAGCAATCCGCTCGTCATGTAATTATAGACGCCGAGCATGTATGATCGCAGCCCCGCGTCAAACGTCCCCGAGGGAACCGATTGAGGGGTAGAGGCGCGATCAAAGCTTGTCGCGGATCGGTGGTCTTCCATAAGAAGAATTCCCTTTCTTGCGCGGATCGGCACCTCGCGGCCCGATCGTTAGTCGTGGGTATAGGTAAAGTGCGCCGTGACGGCGGGGACCCGGTGCATTCTTGGCGGCGTATTCTTGGACGGGGAGGATTGCATATGCGGGGGGCGTTCGACCTCGATCCCGATCCGGTATTTGATGCCGCGTTGGAATGTCGTGAAACCACCGAAAGTGAGCGCGCCGGCGACGGTCATGGGTTCCAGACGGATCGTTCGCTGCAAACCGCCGGGCTCGGTGATATGCGCCCTGACCTTCGCATCGGTTATCCGGGCGCCGGAAGCCTCGTCGAAAACGGCCGCAACGATATGCATGCTGTGCGAACCGGCGGGCACGCCGCCGTGCATCCTCGCTTCGGGGTGGCTCTTGGCGTGGCCGCGCACTGTCGCGGCAGGCACCACGCCCAGATACATCACTAACCCGTCCGCGGTCCTGACACCATCGACCACCCCTGCGTGACTGTTGGTCGGCGCCATGACCGCTGCGAACATACCTGCCGCTGCAACCAGCGCGATTGCTGACCGAATGTGTTTCGAAATCATATCGGGCTCCATTTGCGTGAAAGGTAAGACGCATGGGGAGGACGGAAATTACATCGCGCGGGCGAGCGGCATCGGGACTGCGGGGTCCGGAAAACGCGGTATCGCTCTTGCCCGCCTGCGCCAAGACGCGCTTGGGTCTCATGTTACAAGCGATGGACGTTCGCGCCCGAGGCGTGCCGGAATTTCGGCCAGACTGCCTGCGGCAAACGAAAGGTCGTTCAGTACTTTTCGGGCGTCTTTATCGTGCAACCACGCACGGGCCTCATACCGCTCCAGATAAATCCGCAATGTCGCACCCCCCGTTCCCGTGCCGGAGAGGCGGTAGACGATGCGAGAGCCGTCTTCGAGCAGGACCCTGATGCCCTGGCGTTCGGCCACGCTGCGGTCGACCGGATCGGTATAGCTGAAATCGTCGGCCGTGCTGACTATCGACCCGGCGAGCCGCTTGCCAGCCATGTCGCCGACCTGATCGCGCAAGGCGTCCATCAGCGAGTTCGCCGCGGCGGCGTCCACAGCTTCATAGTCGTGCCGCGCATAGAAATGACGCCCGTAGCGATCCCAATGATCCTTAATGATGCGGTGTACAGGCATGCCGCGAACGGCGATGATCGTGAGCCAGAACAACACCGCCCACAGGCCATCCTTTTCCCGGACATGGTCGGACCCGGCCCCGAAACTTTCTTCGCCGCACAGCGTGATCCTGCCGGCGTCGAGCAGATTGCCGAAAAACTTCCACCCGGTCGGCGTTTCGAAACAGGGAACGCCGAGCTCTTGCGCGACACGGTCGAGCGCGCGGCTCGTCGGCATGGAGCGCGCGACGCCGGCGAGACCGCCGCTGTAGCCCGGGACGACATGCGCATTTGCCGCTAGCACGGCGAGACTGTCGCTTGGCGTCACGAACATTTTGCGACCCAGGATCATGTTGCGATCCCCGTCGCCATCCGAGGCGGCAGCAAAATTCACGGCGTCCTGCCCGAACATGAAGTCGACCAGGTTCCGGCTCCGCCCAAGATTTGGGTCCGGTTTCGCCCCGCCAAAATCCGGCAAGGGCTTTCCATTGATGACGGTTCCGACCGGCGCCCCGAGGCGCTCCTCGAGGATTGCTCGCGCATAAGGTCCGGTGATCGCGTGCATCGCGTCGAACCGCATTTTGAAACTGGTGCTCGTCAGCAATTCGGCGAGGCGCTCGAAATCGAACAGCGTCTCCATAAGTTCCGCGTAGTCCGACACCGGATCCACCACCTCGACCTCGGTCTCGCCAAGCGAGACCTTACCCAATCGATCGATGTCGATGTCGGGCTCGTCCACCAAGCGATAGGCGACTATCCGTTTGCTACGCGCGTAGATGGCCCGCGACAGAGTTTCCGAGGCAGGCCCTCCGTTCGCGGAGTTGTATTTGATCCCGAAATCACCTTCGGGTCCACCGGGATTATGGCTGGCCGAGAAGATCAAACCGCCACTTGCACCGCGCTTTCGGATAAGATGGGAAGCTGCCGGCGTGGACAGCAGGCCTGCTCGGCCAACGACGAGATGCTTGTAGCCATTCGCGGCCGCCATCCTGCTGGCTGTCTGGATAGCCTCGCGATTGAAGAAGCGGCCGTCTCCGCCGATGACAAGCGTCCGGTTCGCGCCTCCGCCGACCGTCTCAAAAATCGCCTGCAGGTAGTTCTCGAGATAATGCGGCTGCCTGAATATAGCCACCGGTTTTCGGAGCCCCGAAGTGCCTGGACGTTGATCATCGTAGGGGCGCGCGGGCATGGTCAGGACGTTCATCTGCGATCCTTGTAAAGCGGCGTTGAACCTAGAGCGGACGAGCGCTTTCCTGGAGTGCTCGCATTCACCGCGCTAAAGCCCCGCCAGTGCCAGCATTGCTGACGCGCCTTTTTCGGCCTCGTCGGCGTGCTGGCGCATCATCGCAAAGAGCTCACGGCCCAGCCCTTGCTCGTCCCGCGGCGGCAGGGCGGGTTCGCGGTCGTTCCAGTCTTTCTCGCTCACCAGGGCTTCGACCACGCCGTTATCCGCAGACAGCCGCACCACGTCGCCGTCGCGCAAGCGCGCGAGCGGACCACCAGCATGCGCTTCGGGCCAGACATGGATCGCCGCGGGCACCTTGCCCGAAGCCCCTGACATACGGCCGTCCGTGACAAGCCCGATGCTGAGTCCGCGGTCCTGAAGGACGCCCAGAGGTGGCATGAGCTTATGCAGTTCGGGCATCCCGTTCGCGCGCGGCCCCTGAAAGCGCACGACGATCACCATGTCGCGGTCGATCTCCCCCGCCTCGAATGCGCGTAGCACGTCATCCTGGTCCGGAAAAATCCGCGCCGGCGCCTCGATTGTCCAGCGTTCGGGGGCGACCGCGCTCGTCTTCATGACACAGCGACCGAGATTGCCGGTGAGGAGCCTTATCCCGCCATCGAGCGAAAACGGTGCCTGAGCGGTTCTCAAAATGCTTTCGTCGCGGCTTATTGTTGCACCGCTGCGCCATACAAGTTCATCACCATCTAATGCCGGCTGCTTTGCATAGGCACCGAGATCGTTCTTCCAGACGGTCAGGACATCTTGGTGAAGCAAACCTGCCTCGAGGAGTTCGCGGATGACAAAGGCCATTCCGCCTGCCGCTTGGAAGTCGTTCACATCGCCACCGCCATTCGGATAAATCCGCGCCAAGAGCGGAACGACCGTGCCCAACTCCTCAAAATCGCTCCAGTCGATCTCCAGGCCCGCCGCGCGGGCGATGGCCGGCAGATGAATGGTGTGGTTGGTCGAGCCGCCGGTTGCGAGCAGGCCCACGGCAGCATTGACGATCGCCTTTTCGTCGATGCAATGCGCTAGCGGACGGTAATCTTGGCCCTCAGATCCGATCTCGGTAATCCTGTGGACGGCAGCGCGCGTAAGTTGCTGCCGCAGCTTCGTGCCGGGATTGACAAACGCAGCGCCCGGCACGTGGAGGCCCATCACCTCCATCATCATCTGGTTGGAATTGGCGGTGCCGTAAAATGTGCAGGTGCCAGGGGCATGATAGGAGGCGCTCTCGGCTTCGAGCAGCTTGTCATGCCCGATCTTTCCTTCGGCGAAGAGCTGGCGGATGCGCGCCTTTTCCCGGTTTGGGAGCCCTGACGGCATCGGCCCGGCGGGCACGAGGATCGCAGGCAGATGTCCGAAACGGAGCATGCCGATCAACAAGCCAGGCACGATCTTGTCGCAAATGCCGAGGAGGAGCGCACCTTCGAACATCGCGTGACTGAGCCCTACCGCGGTGGCGAGCGCGATTGTATCGCGGCTGAACAGCGAGAGCTCCATGCCGTCCTGGCCCTGGGTGACGCCGTCGCACATCGCCGGTGCGCCGCCCGCGATCTGCGCTGTCGCGCCGACCTCGCGGGCAAAAATCTTGATTTGTTCGGGATAGCGATAATAGGGCGCATGCGCGGAGAGCATATCGTTATAGGCGGTGACCACTCCGATGTTGATCGCATGGGCGCCCGCGATGGTCTGCTTGTCCTCGCCCGAAGCGGCAAATGCGTGCGCCAGATTGCTGCAAGAAAGCGCGCTTCGTCGCGGGCCGGCATCCCGCTGACGGTCAATGAAGGCGAGATAGGCGTCGCGTCGCCGCTTCGAACGGTTGGCAATACGGGCAGTAACGGCTTCGACGACAGGGTTCATGCGCGGTCCCTCCGGGACGTTTGGGGAATGCCACTAGCCGTGGCGTGTGCTGCCTGGCTGTGCATTTGCCTCATGGTTGTTGCTCGCTTTGACGGCGCGATTGGATGAGGATTTGAATGGTCAGCAGGAGGGCCGCTGCGAGGATGATGGCTGCCGGGAGGGGAATATCGCCAAGCACGCGCGGACCCCGATTGGCCACCATCAGCGCTGCCGAGGCGAGGTAGCTGCCGAGCGCGGCGATCGACAAGGCGACCTGCCTGACAGCATGGTCAAGCCTGTTTCCAGGGGCGAGAGATCCGCTCGGATGCCCTGCCGTCCCGGCGGAAACCCTTTGTAGCCACCCGGCGCCGATTGCGGGCGCCCGCCGGACCAATCGGGCGATTTCCCATTCGAGCCGGGGGGTATGGAGATTGCCGATAGCCGCGCTGCGTCGCTCCGCGAGCAAGCGGTTTCCGGTCGCCTGCAACACAAGCAGCAGATCCGCCTCGGGGTCGAGCTTCCGCAATGTACTTTCTGCCGTGAACACAGTGCGGACCAAGGCGGCCAGATGCGGCGGCAAGCTGAGTGTCCTGTGCCCCGACAACCGTCCGATATCGATCATGGTCTTGGCAAGAGACCATTCCGACATGGCAGCGCCCCGCAACTCCGCCAGGATACCGTCCACGCCCCGGGTAAGTGCCGCGCGGTCGGCAGTGACCGAAAGGAGACCGAGGTCGATCGCCGCATCGGTGAGCCATTCGGAATCGAGGTAAATGAACGCTGCCACAAAACCGAGCAGAGCCTCGCGGGTGCCAATGTCGAGCCTGCCGACAGCTCCGAAATCGTGCACGCACAGACGCCCGTCCGACATGATCAGCAAATTGCCCGGATGCGGGTCGGCATGAAAGGCACCAAGAACGAAAAACTGTTGCAGATAGAAATCGATGAAAGTCTCGGTGAGCGTATTGCCGCGCTCGATGGCCTCGCGCTCATCCAGCGGGGTGCCCATGCTGCGCTCCTGCGTAATGACGGAGGCGTCCGACATCTCGTCGACGACATCGGGAATGTAAACCGTCTCAGAATCAGCGAAAGCGCGGGCGAACAGGCGGATGTTGCGCGCTTCCTGCCGGAAATCGGTTTCCCTTTTCAGATTGTGCGAAAGCTCCTTCGCCAGTGCCGCCGCGCGGTGACGTCTCAGCGCAGGTATGACATGCTGAAACAGGTGCACCAATATGAGCAGAATGCGCATATCTCTTGCAATTTGCTCGCCCACTCCGGGCCGGAGGACCTTGACGACCACTTCGCGTCCGTCATGCAGCTTTGCGGCGTGGACCTGGGCTACCGAGCCCGCGGCCAGAGGGTCGCGTTCAAAACTGGCAAAGGCCGTTGCTGTGTTCGCGGCCAATGACTGCTCGATGATCCTTACCGCTGCATCGGCAGGGAAAGGAGCGGCCTTGCTTTGCAGGTTCGAGAGGCTCGCGGCCCAGTTCGCATCGAGGATATCGCGGCGCTCGCTCAGCGCCTGACCGAGCTTGGTGAAGGTCGGGCCGAGATTTTCGAGACGCCGCGTGGTCCTTTGCGGAAGCGTGGTCATGCGCCGACCGAACCCCATCCGATTCAGCATCATTGCGCTCAGCACATCCAGCAGGAGCCGGGTTGCTGTCCACATGATCTGAATTCCCCGGATTATCATAGCCCGCTCTGACCTCTTGTGTCCTCACCATGATTGGACGCTCGAAATGCGGGTGGATTACTGTGCGGGGCTGGCCTGAGAAGGAGAACCCGCGCGGCGAAGTTGCTTCACTGACCGAGGGGTATTGCCGCCCAAGGTCTGCTCGCCGGTAGCGGCGTTTGTAATCAAGCGCTGCCAAAGGCGTCCATTCTCTACGCATTGACGATATTATTCGCGGCCGCGTCGATCGGTCGCGTTTGCAAAGACTGGAGCCGGGGAGACCCCATGAAATATGCGGAAATGATGGCGCAGCTTGTGGGTGGTGCCGGTTTTGTAGCGGCCCTCGACCAGTCCGGCGGCTCGACACCTGCTGCCCTTCAGGCCTTCGGCATCGACGCGGACCGGTATTCCGGCGAGGACGAGATGTTCGCGCTTATCCATGGATTGCGCGTGCGGATCATGAAAGCCCCATGCATCGATGGGCGAAGGGTGCTTGGCGTCATCCTTTTCGAGCGCACTATGGATGCGCAGATTGACACCGTACCGGTGCCAGAGTTTCTCTGGCGGCGGGGGATCGTGTCCTTCGTCAAGATCGACCAAGGGTTGGAGAAAGACACAGGCGGCGTCCAGCTCATGAAACCCATGCCGGATCTCGAAAGCCTGCTGTCCCGGGCGCGCTCAAGGGCCGTTTTTGGCACCAAGATGCGTTCGGTGATCAACGTCGCATCGCACCAGGGGATCGGCGACGTCGTGCGCCAGCAATTCGAGCTGGCCAACCATGTCCTCGACCAGCGACTTGTGCCGATTATCGAACCGGAAGTGAATATCGCAAGTGCAACGCGCCAAGAGTGCGAGAGTATCCTTCTTGCCGAACTCAGTAATGCGCTCGATGGGCAAGCCTATGGCCGCCGTGTGGTACTGAAACTCTCGCTGCCGGTTTCGGACGGGCTTTACGCGCCCCTCGTTGCCCATCCCAGCTGCGCGCGGGTGCTCGCCCTTTCGGGTGGGCTCTCCCAGGATGCCGCTTGCGCCGCGCTCGAAAGAAACCGCGGGATGATCGCGAGCTTCAGCCGGGCTCTGTTGCAGGATTTGCGGGCGCACATGCAAGATCAGGAATTCAACGATGTGCTCGGGCGCGCCGTCGAGCGCATCTACCGGGCTTCGACAGTCAAGCGTTTGGCCGATCGATAAGACGCCGCCAGTCCAACACTAGCCTAGATCCCTTATGCCTATTCTGCTCTAGTGCGCGAGAATCATCGGGATCGGGCTGTGCAGGATCATCTCCCGGGTGACCCCACCGAGTATGGTTTCCCGGATACGCGAGTGCCCATAGGCGCCGAGCACGATGTAAGCCGCCCCAACATCGTTCGCCGCAGCCACCAACGCTTCAGAGATCGATGCATCTTCGGCGGGTTGCCGCCGGGTCTGCGCTTCGATGCCGTGTCGTGCAAGATATTGCGCAAGTTCGTCCGGCGACGAACCTTCTTTGTCCTCGCTGACGGTTACGATGTGGACCTCAGCAGCATCGCGCAAGAGTGATCGGCTCAAGCGAACGGCATGCCCGGCTTCGGCGGATCCATTCCACGCAATGATCGCATTCCCCCTGGGCGCGAACCGCTTTCCGCCGAGCGGTACGACGAGCGAAGGAGACTGGATATGAACGACAAGATCGGCGACGAGCGGCGCGGCTCGCGGCAGGACGGCATCTTTCTGCTCAGGCTGACTAATGACCACCAGATCGGCCAGCGTCGCGTGCGCAGCCAGCGCCTGTCCTGCGGAACCCTCGACGCGGCGCCATTCCCACTCAACGCCTTCTTGCGCCAGGCGGCTCTCGATCAATTGGCGATCTTCATTTTCCGCATCGCGAACCGATTGCAACGCTTCGGGCGAAATATAGCTTGCACCATACGGATCACCGATAAAAACATAGGAATTCCAGCTTGTGGCTTGCAGACAGATGAGGAGGCCCTTGTGATCTCGCACGAGATCGATCGCCGCAGCCAGGCGGCTGTCCTGTCCGGCGTCGCGATTGACGTGCAGCAGCACTGTTTTCATTTGTCTCATTCCCTTCCTGTAACCTTGCGAGCTTCGGCAAGCCGCCCGGCGCTCCGCTGGCGTGACGCATATCAGGCCACTCTTGGCAGATGCCTTGCGTTCGCCCCTGCTGGACCTGATCCAAAAGGACGCCGGAAGCCCGCGCGACTTACACTTTTCGGCGGCGCCTTTCGCTATCTCATTGCTGCTATGTAAGCCTTCGCGCGCCATTCCGTCCCTAATGGAGGGAAGCGCGCGCGGTTGAGCCGCGACTTCGCCCCATTCCTGCAGCAAGGAGCAATAGTCGCATGTCGGTTCCGCAAACCCTCGATGATCTGGGCGAAATCGCTGGCCAAATTGCGCTGGTCCGGGTCGACTTCAATGTACCAATCGGAAACGACGGCGCGGTCGGTGATGATACGCGCTTGCGAGCGAGCTTGCCAACGGTGATGGCGCTCAGAAGGCGCGGCGCGGTAATCCTTTTGCTCTCGCATCTTGGTCGTCCCAAAGGAAAACCGAACGCGGCATTCTCGCTCGCGCCGGTTGCCAAAACCTACAGCTCCCTGCTCGGAGACGAGGTTCATTTTCTCGAAGACTGGACTGGCCCGGGAGCGCAGCGCGCGGTTTCCGAGCTAGAGGCGGGCGATGTTGCCTTACTGGAAAACACCCGCTTCTACGCAGGCGAAGAAAGCAACGATCCCGAGCTTGCAAGCGCGATGGCCGACCTTGCGGATTTTTATGTCAACGATGCGTTCTCGGCCTCACACCGGGCGCATGCATCCACGGTGGGAGTGGCAAGACTGCTGCCGAGCTATATGGGCCGCGCCCTGGAAGACGAGATCGGGGCGTTGCAATCGGCGACCGGGCTCGGGCGGCGCCCTTCCACCGCGATTATCGGCGGCGCCAAGATCTCGAGCAAGCTCAACGTCCTCGAGCAGCTCAGCACGAAGGTGGATAACCTCATCATCGGCGGAGCGATGGCGAACACCTTTCTTGCCGCGCTGAACAAGCCAATCGGCAGATCGCTCGCCGAGCGGAACCTCGAGGATGCAGCGCTACGAATTCTGAAGAGTGCCAGTCAGGGAAAGTGCCAGATCCATCTGCCCCAGGACGTCATGGTAGGCAGGGAACTGACGCCGCATCCCCTTTCGCTGCGCACGGCCCTGGTCGAAGATGTCGCCGCCGATGAGATGATCCTTGATCTGGGGCCTCTCACTGTCGCGAAAACTCTGGACGTGCTGCGATCCTCGCAGCTGCTCATCTGGAATGGCCCGCTCGGTGCATTCGAGACGCCTCCTTTCGAGACATCGACTTTTGCGATCGCCCAGGCGGCCGCCGAGCTGACACGAAAGGGATCGCTGACCTCGCTTGCCGGTGGCGGTGACACAGTTGCGGCCCTCAACAACAGCGGTCTGACTGCGGACCTCACCCACGTGTCGACTGGAGGCGGCGCATTTCTCGAATGGGTAGCTGGCATCGCGCTGCCCGGTCTGCAGGTCCTTACCTGACTGGGCCTTGAGCGGTATCTGGGTTCGGCGATCTTCCAGCGGGATAGATGTCGAAACGGGACTGCGGCGAGCAACGGTGCTGACAAGGACGGCGGGACGGAAGGCGTGCGCCGGCGCGATTTTATCCATATCGCGCCCGTTGCGTTCGCGGGAACCGGTGCCGCAGCAGCCGTCTGGCCGCTTATCGACAGCATGAACCCATCGGCCGACGTGGTTGCACAAGCTACGATCGAAGTCGATTTGCAACCGATTGAGCCAGGTCAACGTATCACTGTGAGCTGGCGCGAGCAGCCGGTATTCATCGTGCGGCGCACAGCTGAAGAGATCGCGCGAGCCAGAGCCGACGATGCCTCTTCAGGGCTGATCGATCCAGAGACGGACGCTGCGCGCGTGCAGCGACCAGAGTGGCTTGTGGTGGTGGGCGTCTGCACGCATCTTGGCTGCATTCCGTTGGGACAGGGAGTGGGTGAAAATCGCGGAAGATATGGGGGATGGTTTTGTCCCTGCCACGGGTCAATATACGACAACTCCGGACGCGTGCGGAAAGGGCCGGCACCGAAGAACTTGGTCGTTCCGCAATACGTGATCAGCGACGATCTAAAGCTCTCGATCGGCTGATGAACTTGGGGGTGAGCCGGGCCGCCTCGAATGCGAGCAAGAAATGCACCGACGACATCGGGGAACTTCGGAACTATGCAAAGTGCCCCGCATGCCAGGCAATGCACTTACACCTTTAGAGAATGCCCACCGTCCGTAGCCCCTTTTTCTCCAGTCTGCCTGCGCTGGTGCCGAGACGAGCGCGGACCAGGCTGAAAACCCTGAGCATCAATCCCCTTCGGTGAAACCATAGCAGCCAGCTCACCCTTCTTAAAAACTAGCGCACCGGCTCGCCCATTGGGGGGGAGGGTGAGACGGCGGTGTCTCTACGCAGAAAGAACATCAGGACGATCACGCTCATCGCCGCGGCAAAGAAGCACCAGACCGATATGAACCAAGTGAGATAGAACGCGCCTGCCGCAAGAAAGGAGACGATTGCTCCGACCCCAAACCAGTTGACCCAGCGATGGCTGGATAGCAGCGGGCTGACACAGGTGCCCAAGACATACAGTGTCATAACGATGCCAACGTAGAAGTGGGGGGATTCGTAGTCGATATGACCGTCGCCGGCTGTCGCGACGATTGGCAAGCGGATAAGGAAATAGAGCAAGTAGAGCCCAACCAGGGTTCCGCCAATCGCCGTCGCCATGAGGGCCTTTCGGCGCCAGGCTACCCTCTCGAGCATATAAACCGCCACCGGGACATAGATCGGCCACAGAACATGCGAAAAGATCGAATAGAGATAGGTCAGAACTGTCTTCAGCACCGGCGCCTTGTCAGGAAATGTCAGCCAAAGTGCGCCCTCGATCAATTGCTGGACGCCAAACAGAATCGGAATCAGCGCGTAGGGTCTCTCGCCGCTGTTGCGCGCCATTCGCATTGTGAAGGCACCGGTTGCCAACAGCACGGTGCCGGCGGCGAAACTCGCTGTGGCGGAAAAACACATACAATCTAACCTCGCTGATTGGACGCCCGAATATTTCTTCGTGCACCCATATTACACACGGGCCAAGTACCAAGCTTGCCGTGCGCTGTAAGTATGATTTCAGCTCGACCATGGTCTCGCTCGCAAGTACGGACGTTTGTGCACCGCGAGGTTTACAAGGCCCAGGGGAAAAACGGCACACCGTACGCAGTAGCACTGCTGTGTTTTGGGAAAAAGTGCAATAAAATCAGTGCGCGAAACGCTCAAAGTGCTCGGCAGAGAGGGCGCTGTTGAATGCCGTGCGGTCCCCGCAAATGACAGTATTTCCAAGGGTTCTGGGGGCAGTTTGCATGAGGGCGAATGCCATATGGTCCCCAAGCGTCGAATGTCTGCGCGCAGAGCGCTTCTCGATGGCAATTTTGCCCGCCGAGAACTGCCGCTGCGCGAACGCGAATACTGCATCTGGGACACTGAGCTTGCGGGCTTTGGATTGCGCGTAAGGCCGAGCGGCAACTACTTTTGGTTCGTTCGCTTACGCCATCGCGGGAAGCATCGCCGCATCACCCTTGGCCGGACCGACGAGCTTGAGGCGGGGCTGGCAAGGGCGCAGGCCCGCCGCATTCTTGCGGAAGCCGCGCTTGATGGTTTGCCCAAACGCGCAGTGGTCAAGGCCACCCCGACGATGACCGATTTCGTTGAGGCCTATTGGGATGATCTTTCGCGCGTCTGGAAGCCCTCGACCACCAAGCGGAACTGGGACGCTTGGCGGCTCACCATCAAGCCTACGTTTGGCGACACGCGCGTGGCGGACATCCTCCCACCAGACATCCACCGCTGGCGCGATGGATGCGCGGGAGAGAGCGAGGTGAAGTTCAACCGCGCCGTCCCCGTGCTCTCCGCGCTGTTCAAGTATGCCGAAGCGCTCAAGATGCGTCGGCCAGGTTCGAACCCCTGCCGAGGGATGCCACGATACAAGCGGCAAAGCGTCGAGCGCTATTTGACACCAGCCGAATATCGCCGGATCGGGGCAGCTTTGCGTGAGGCCGAGGCAGACCGACCGGCAGAGGTCGCAATCGCTCGCCTACTATTGTTTACCGGCGCACGCGTTGGTGAGATCAAGAATCTGCGCTGGGAGTGGGTGAAACCCCCACGACTTGTGCTGCCAGATAGCAAGACCGGCCCCAAGGTGATTTGGCTCAACACGCAGGCCCAGGATGTCCTTGCCGGGATCGAGCGGCGCGATGACAGCGCTCTCGTTTTTCCGAACCGGACCGGAAAATGTCCGCTGAACTTCGATACCTGGTGGTACAACTTCCGGCGGCGCTGCGCTTTGCCCGACGTTCGCATCCATGATCTGCGCCACAGCTTCGCCTCGACCGCGATCATGGACAACGTGCCGCTATCGACCATTGGCAAGCTGCTTGGCCACAAGCTGGTCGAGACGACCGCAAAATATGCTCACCTGTCCGATGACGTGATCGGCGAAGCCGCCGAGCGGGTTTCCGGCTCGCTGGCGCAAGCGATTGGCATCAGGCCATGACCGCCGCCAGTCTAAAGAAGATTGTCGAGGAGGCGCTTGCCGAGGTCGGGGCAACCGTAAACTTCAAGCTCGTTCCTAAAGGCAAGGCGCGGACCACGACCTGGCTTGGTGTCGAGCACGGCTTTGGCATCCGGCATTATCCGAGCGGTCGAAACGTCTACATTGTGCAGACCCGCATGGCAGGTCGTATGCGCACGGTGACAATCGGGCCTGCATCGGTCCTTACCCGCTACCAGGCGCAGATGGTTGCACGCCGCGTCATCGCATACGCGCAGGTCGGTCGCGATCCGGCGACCGAACGCCAGCGCATCCGCTCCGCTCCTAGCTTCGCCGACTTCGTGACCGAGTATTGGGGTCGCTGGGCACCACGCTGGAAAGCATCGACCCTGGATACGCACACCGGCTACCGACGCCGCTATATTGATGACGCCTTCGCTGGCGTCTACATTGACGAACTGAACGAGGGTTACGTCACCAGCTGGTTTGCGGACCTCAACAATCGGACCGGGCCGGGAGCATCGAACCGGACTTTCGAAATCCTCAAGCACATGCTGAACAAGGCAGAGGAATGGGGCTACCGGCTCGAAAATACCAATCCATGCCGTTCTGTTCGACCCAATCGCAAGCGCCAGTGCGAGCGCTTCCTTTCGAACGAAGAACTAGCCCGTCTGGGTGCCGAGCTGGCGAAGCTGCGATCATCGGACGACCGCACTAAGCAGTGTGTGGGCGCGGCTATCACGCTCCTGCTGCTGACCGGCTGTCGGAAGAGCGAAATCCTCACGCTCGAATGGAGCGATATCAAGGGCAATCGCCTGCACCTGCGCGACAGCAAGACCGGCCCACGAACGGTCTGGCTCGGATCGGCAGCCCGCGAAGTGATCGCCGGGCTGCCACGCTTCGAGAGGGTTCCATACCCGTTCTGGAATTACAGCTACCGCAAGCCACTTCGCTGTGTGAACGGATTCTGGCGCAGGCTCAGAGACGAAGCAGGATTACCCGGCGTTCGCATCCACGACCTGCGCCACACCTTCGCGAGTCACGCGGCGATGAACAAAGAGACATTGCCGATGATCGGACGTCTCCTCGGGCACGCCAATGTTCAGACCACGGCCCGGTATGCGCACTTGGACGACAGGCATTTGCTCGAAGCGGCACAGCAGATCGGGGATGCGGTGGGCGCCCTTATGGACACGCACAGGTGTTAGCGCGCTAGAATATGTGGATAGCGCAGCAAAGTGCAGCACTATGCTGTATTCCGCTCCACCTTGCCAAGCTATCACGAAGACGGTACTGGGCTGGAACGTAAAGAGAACAAAGGGGCTACGATGGCTGACAAGATTCAAAGAATTTCGGTCAATCTGACTCCCAAGGAGGATGCTGAGCTTCGTCAATATGCTGACCGACTCCAAGTCTCTTGCTCTTGGGTGGCTCGGCAAGCGATCGTTCAATATCTCGAAGAACACGCTGGCCCACAAAGTGAGCTTCCGTTGGCCCGAACGACGGGAGGCGCGAAATGACCTCTGAACTCACGGCGATCGACTTGTTTTGTGGTGCGGGGGGCCTTTCCGAAGGACTCCGCCAAGCTGGTTTCCATGTGCTTGCTGGCAACGATTTCGATGAAGCAGCCGGGGCGACTTATGCTCGAACGCACAAGGAAGCACGCTTCCTCAAAGGACCGATTCAGAACCTAACCGTGGAAGACTTCTTGCGCGCGGCTCGATTGAAGCCCGGTCAGTTGAGCGTGCTCGCCGGAGGCCCACCGTGTCAGGCTTACAGTGTCTACAACCATCAACGAGGAATGCACGACGAGAGGAGCTTCCTGTTCAAGGAATACCTGCGCCTTGTTGATGGGTTGGCCCCCGAATGGGTAATCATGGAAAACGTCATGGGGCTGCTCTCGACCGGACAGGGTGCAGCAGTGCGAGCAATCACCGAGGGCTTCAAGTCACTTGGCTATGACATTGCATTCAAAGTTCTCAAAGCCGAGGAATATGGTGTGCCGCAGGAGAGACGCCGCATCGTCTTCATCGGCAATCGCATGGGAAAGCCTATCAACTTCCCGTCTGTGACGCACGGCCCTGAGTTGGAACCGCTAACAACCGTTTTCGATGCGATCTCCGATCTGCCAAGATTGAAGAACGGTGAGGCATGGCTCAATTCTCATTATGCCTCTGAACCAAGGTCAAGCTACCAAACTGAAATGCGGCGTGGGACGCCTGGCGTTCTCAATCATGCCGCCCCGCGCTTGGCGAAGGTCAATGAGCAGCGGATGCGTCATATTCCGCCGGGAGGGAGCTGGCGAGACATTCCAATAGAGTTGCTACCAGCAGGCATGAAGAAGG
Source organism: Qipengyuania citrea (assembly GCF_024171405.1). Classification (GTDB taxonomy): domain Bacteria; phylum Pseudomonadota; class Alphaproteobacteria; order Sphingomonadales; family Sphingomonadaceae; genus Qipengyuania; species Qipengyuania profunda. The sequence goes on along the minus strand of NZ_JALJZT010000002.1, from coordinate 1,691,751 downwards.
CACGGCGCTGCGATCACACCAAGCGATACGGACGGCTGGAATGGCATGGGTTGTCTTCGACAATCCTCACAAAGTGTGACATCCACTGGGGAGCATATATCCACCCAGACGATGATCGTTCTTTGACCGTGCGCGAGGCCGCCCGATTTCAGTCGTTCCCTGACTGGTTCGAGTTCGAAGGAAGTAGAACTGAGCAGTTCGTCCAAGTTGGGAATGCAGTGCCCCCACTTCTTGGGCGCGCGTTGGGCGAAGAAATTAAGAAAAGTATCTTGGGGCAGGCTGCCAAGCGTCGGCTTCGGGTCGCGGCTTAGCCACCCGCCTCAGTTCGATCTCATAAGATTGCCAAAAGGAGCCAGGGGCCTAAGGTCTCTGGCTTCTGACTTTTGCAGTAAGATCCAATGATTATTTCAAAGCTTAAAATTGATAATTTTCGCGGCATCACGGCGCTCGAAATCGATTTCGATCAGACGACGGTCGTTTTTGGTTCGAATAACACCGGCAAGTCGACAGTTCTGGCAGCTATACAAATGGTCCTAGGCAGGGCCGTGGGGCGCCGGTCAGCTGCTTTCTCGGAATATGATTTTCATTTGGACCAAGATGGCCAACCGACAGACGCGGCGCCGATTAAGATCGAGCTGACTTTCAAGGAAACTGAACCTGATGATTGGTCTGACGCGATGGTTCAGCAACTTGGACCAGTGGTGGGTATCGGAGGCGACGGTCTCCAAATTGTTACATTGCGCCTTAGTGGCCGGTACGACGAGGCAATCGGTTCGTTCGTCTCAGCATTTGATTTCCTAAACCCGAACGGCGATCCCCTGCCAGCTAATGCCTCCGCCCTGCGGCGCATTCAGCAGATTGTCCCTGCTTTTTATCTTGCGGCGCTCAGAGATGCGGCTCGCGAGTTTCGATCAAACGGGGCTTTTTGGGGACCCTTCGTCAAATCGCTAAAGATTGATCCCGATATAAGGGAAGAGATTGAAGCTGAAATTGCACAACTCAATCAGAGGGTTCTCGATGCACATACTGGCTTTGATGCCGTAAAGGCACGGCTTGGGCAATCTGCTCAGTTGGTGCCTCTTGGCGGAGCTGACGATCCTGTCAGCATCGATGCGTTACCCAGCCGAGTATTTGACATACTCGCGAGAACTCAAGTTTTGCTCTCAGGGGTATCAGGTGCGCGCCTTCCCCTCGCGCAGCACGGTGAGGGAACTCAGAGCTTGGCTGTAATTTGTCTTTTCGATGCATTTCTCGATGCTCGCCTGGTTGGTGAGTATGGCGAGGACGCTGTCCCCATCTTGACCCTAGAGGAGCCGGAAGCGCATCTGCACCCATCGGCGGTGCGTGCGGTCGGTCAGCTGATCTCCCGGTTGGGAGGGCAAAAAATCATCACTACCCATTCCGGAGACTTGCTTGCTTCCGTTCCATTGAAAAGCTTGCGGCGTCTGCGACGGGTCGGAAATGAGATCGACGTCTTCAAGATTGAGGACGGCATGATCGATGAGCCCACATTGAGTCGCTTGGACCATCAGATTCGACGTCTCCGTGGCTCCATACTTTTTGCACGGGTGTGGCTGTTGGTGGAGGGTGAAACCGATGAGGTCATTATCCAGGAGGCAGCACGTGTTGCAGGTATTGATCTCTTCGCCGCCGGCGTAGGTTGCTTCAAGTTTACCGAGCTCGGTATTGAACCGTATATTCGTTTGGCTGACGCCCTTGGAATTCACTGGATTTGCGTCTCAGACGGAGATCCAGCGGGTCAGGGCTACGCAAACACCGCAGTCGGGCTGCTTGGTGGCAAGCCTGCGCAGGATCACATCAGGACACTGCCAGCCTGGGATATGGAAACCTATCTTTGCATGAATGGATTTGGCGACATCTTTGAGGCCAGCGCTTCTCCTCAGAAGGTTGCGGCCAATCCAAATCCACATGCGCAGGGTACGCAAGAGTATTGGCAGCACCTGGTAAACAAACATCAACCCACTAAGGGGAAGCCGGTCCGCGCTACTCAGGTCGTGGATCGCCTCGATCAACAAGGCGCAGCGTCGATACCTCCATTCCTGGTGGACCTAGCCAATTTCGCCGTGGCCAAAGGGAGGGAAGGTCTATGAGCGAATTTCTCAGTTCATTGAATGAGCGGCAAGCCGCAGCAGTTTCTTGGCAGGACGGACCACTCTTGGTTCTCGCCGGTCCCGGCTCAGGTAAGACGACAGTTCTAACGAGACGCATCGGGCGCATGATCCAACAATCGCCGGATGATCATTATCGCGTTCTAGGATTGACCTTCACGAATAAAGCAGCAGCCGAAATGCGCGCGCGTATCGAAAAGCTGGCACCTGGCTCTGGCAATCGCGTCCTGTTGACCACTTTCCATTCGTTCGCAGGCGATCTTTTGCGTCAACACGGCCACCTGCTCGGCCTGAAACCGGACTTTACGATCCTGACTCAAGACGGCGAGCGAATAGGATTGTTAGACGAAGCCATCGCAGATGCCGGTCGATCTTTTGAGGTCTCGGAATTCAGCGGTGAACGACTACTGCCTTTGATCAACAGGTTACTTGAGAACGATGTTGGTGACGAGCGAGTTGAGAAGATCGTCGCGACGCTGCCGGAGGAACGACGAGCGTCGGTGAGCGCTGTTTATCGAGCTTACAAGGACAGGCTGATTGCGGCCAACAGCCTCGACTTCCCCTCGATGATTTCAGAAGCAGTGCGAGTGCTAAGGACGCATGCAGCCGTAGCGAAGCAAATCCGCCGCATCTATCGCTACGTTTGCGTCGACGAATTCCAAGACACCAATTTCGCGCAATACAGCTTGCTCATTTGTTTGGTGGCTTCTGACTCGAGAAACCTCTTCGTGGTCGCGGATGACGACCAGATAATCTACCAATGGAATGGGGCTAGCCCAGCGCGCCTTGAAGGTTTGAAGCGCGATTTCGAGATGACCGTGCTTCAGCTCCCCACGAATTATCGATGCCCACCAGCGGTCATCGATATCGCCAACAAACTTATCGCCAACAACTCCACGCGAACGGCAAACAAGGATCAGCTTCTTGCCGAAAAGCCCGCGACTGAAGATCAGGGACTCAATCTTTATCATTTTCCAGACTTTGAAAGTGAGGTCGCGTGGGTTGCTCAAGACATTTCGGCGAAATCGGCTTCAGAGAGAGAACGATGCGTAGTCCTTGCGCGGACACGAAAGACGCTCGAGCGAGCGGTCGAGCACCTAGGCAACAATGGTGTGACCGCTTATTTGGCAAACCGAAAAGATGAATTTGTAAGCGCCCCGCTGCGCTGGCTCCACGCTGCGCTGCGACTGGCCAATAGTTCAAATGATCGAGAGCAAACTCGTAGACTGACCAGAGCCTTTTTTGCACTGGAAGGACTGCAGATTGACCCGGCTGGTGTGACTTCTGCAGCCGAGGCATTCGAGGGTAGCGCTCTTCGTTCGTTTCTTAACTTGGCCCTTGAGCGCAACGAGCTTAGTGATCACACGCGGAAGTATCTCGTGTCCGCATTGCCACAATTGGTCGAGCGGCTCGATTTTCGATCATTCTGCGCATCCACCTTCGAATGGTTCGCAGGTTTGCCCGATCAACCATTCCTCGCTTCCTCAAACGACTTCTCCGAGTTCGAAGATGAGAAGAAAGTTTGGGAGGCCCTGGTCGCTGATATTGAGGCCCAGTTTGGAAAGGAAAGTGTGACGCTTCATATGCTCCTTCAGGAGCTTGACCTCCGATCAAAAACGCCGCCTCAGCCCAAGGAAGCAGTGCCATGTTTTACGATTCATGCCTCGAAAGGAATGGAGTTCGGGCATGTCTATTTGATCGCCATGGTCGAGGACCAGCTTCCGAGCTGGGCAGCAGTCAAGAAAGGGGCCGAAAGCCCCGAAATGCAGGAAGAGCGGCGAAACTGTTTCGTGGCGATCACTAGGACCGAAGATAGCCTAACTCTGACCTACTCCGACAAGGTATTTGGTTGGCAGAAGGCCCCCTCGCGTTTCCTCCGGGAGATGGGATTCCAAGTCTGAAGTCGATCAATCGGACGCCGTTCGCACGTCAAGTTTGTGCGCTTTAACTCCCCAAAGCGAGCTTGATTGCAGACGCATAGACATTCTGGTCGGGGAGATTCATTGGCGACGTAAATGCCGTAGCGACTTGATCCACGGTTGTCGTGAATTGGGCGTTGAACTCCAATGGTCGTTGCATCGTTGAGGGATCTACATCGCCAAGTTGGTAGGACCTGAAAGAAAGGGTACCTGGACCTACTGGATACTCGTGCAGGTTATTGCCCAATCTGTCTCTGATCTTTTGATAGACCTGCTCCGGGCAGACGAAAAACAGGCCTTTGGAGCACCGCGCCTCTCGACGCAGGACATGTCCCTTGTAGATCAGCTGAGGAAGAATGCGCTTGTTCACATTCTCCCAATTCATGCCAGACTTACTCCAGCCATCGAAGGTCTCTCCAGCAAAATAGGCGTCTGATTGATCCCTATAATTGCCCGTCGTGTCTATCGTTTGAACCTCCACGGCGGTAAATTCTTGGAGCTCGCCATCGGCATCGATGCGGGCCAATATCCAGTCAACGTAATATGCGCCACTCTTCGCCCCATCGGCTCGTTTAGGGCGAGGAAGGGGGAGTTCGCCTCCCCATCCTTTTCCAAAGGCAATGACCTCAGAACCGGTCAGCGACTCCGATCCTTTTCTTGCCCTTCCTTCAGCGGCGGTAATGAGTTCGATCTGCTGGCCGAAGACTTCGGCGGCTACTTCACGAAGCACGCGATAGTTCTCCGCATACAGACGATTTGGACAGCAGATTATTGGTTCACTTGTCGTCTGCCGAACGGAGCAGGCGCCGTGGTTTGGCTTAATGCAGGGGCTAACCGTGTAGGGGCATTGCTTTCCGGAAATGTATCCTGACGCAAGTGGCGAGAGTGGTGGAAATCCAAAAAACTCAACAATCTTCAGTGCCATCGCGCGGGTCCCCTCTGCAGACCCTTATCGCAAGATTTCGCGGCGCGAAAGGCGCGGGAATTTCGTTCGTCGCGTGTGGGTGAGGTCGCGGAGAAATTGCTCAACCACGGACCGAGTTGATTGCATGCTCGTGAATGCTATTTGGTCCCCATTCCGGAACAATGAGCAAAATCCAGGGCCAATCCGGAACAAAAGCTCTCTATAAGATGCGGCGCTCGGCTGTCGCGCGCCGCCGCCTATCCCACTTGAAATTCAACAATTTTCGGCGGGATTCTTTCAGGCAAATTTCCTGGTCACTAACGCGCACTTGAGAATGGGCTTGACCCAGCACACCGTACGCAGCGGTAGCTGCATAGGATGGCAAAAAAGCGCGAAGTAACAGAAGCATCGCTAGTCCGAAGGGGCGAGCAATCAGGTGGTAGCCAAGGCGCAGGAGTATCCCGTCGCTGGACCTGCGCATCCCACCATTGTGGGCACCGGGATGGAAGGCTATCGCTTAACCTACTATGCCAGCGCGTCTTTCCGCAATCTTTGTGATGCTTCTTTGGGCGTCCTGCTATCCGCTCATAACGGTCGGTCTCGATAGCGCGCCCCATCTCACCTTCGCCGTGCTGCGCGCGGTTCTTGCAGGCACCACGTTACTGGCGGTCGGTATCATTCTAAGAAAGCCCTTTCCGCGCGATGGAAGCATCTGGGGATGGATCATTCTTGCCGGTCTCGGCATGACGGGGCTGGGTTACTACGGGATGTTCCATGCTGCGGAGTTCGTTTCGCCCGGCCTTGCAACCGTCATCGCCAACAGCCAACCCCTCATCGCGGCAGGCCTTGCCTTTCTTTTTCTCCGTGAGCGCCTGTCTTCCAAGGGCTGGATCGGGTTATGGCTCGGCTTTGCGGGAATCCTCATCATTGCTGGCCCGCGAATTCTCCAAGGTCCGCTGGCGCTCTCAACCGGCTTTGCATATGTGCTGCTTGCGGCCTTCGGCGTTGCCGTGGGCAACATCGCCATCAAGAAGCTCTCGGGGCGCGCCGACGCAGCGATCGCCATGGGCCTTCAACTCCTCATCGGCGCTGTCCCGCTCGCGTTTCTGGCTTTGCTTACCGAAGATCAGGGCCAAATCGACTGGTCGCCGGTTTTCATCGCGAGCCTGCTTGGGTTGGCGATCCCAGGTACAGCCCTCGCATTCTGGCTGTGGCAATATACGCTCGGCAAAATCGAACTCTCGAAGGCTAATGTATTCAGCTTCCTGGTGCCCGTTTTCGGTTTAACGATCGGCGCTGCCTTCTTCGGTGAAAGGCTTACACCCCTGATCATCATGGGCACAGCAATTGCAACCGCGGGCGTATGGCTGACGACCATAAAGTCATCGAGTGACGTTCAGCCGAAAGCGAAAGGAGCGAGGGACGGGCGCGCATAAGGGATGCTCTTCGTGAAAAAATCAGGTGGCGATGGGCTGCAGCAAAGGGCGGGCGATGACTTCGTTGGCGGATGCTAAAGCTAAAACTCCTCAAGCGCGCTCGAAAGCCTGGGCAAACGCGTCGCCAGGGCCGCAGCTATGCAGTCATGAACAGGTTCGGCGAAGTCCACCGGCATCGCTTCGCGCGCTACCGTCGGCGCATCACGTGCGCGGTCCATCAGTTCGTTGATGGCTGCACGCATGAGGCCTTTGCCAAGCCCCGCTGACTTGCCCGACTGGACAAAATGCCGACCGGTCACCTCGTTCAGCCGGTAGTGACGGTTGGTGCCTGCGGACATCGCGAGCCGGAACCTGTTCTGCGCAATCTGGTCGGAGTCGACGGCCGGTTGGGCCGAGAGCACATCGTAGAAGGGGGTCAGGCTGTAGCGTCCGCCGGGCTTCAGGAAGATACTGAAATTCTTGGCGTGCCCGTCCGTTGCACCAATGAGCCAGAAGAGGATCTGGCTCTTGAAAAAGGCGGCTGCGTCGGCTTGCGGATCGTCAGCACCGCGCAACAGGCCGAAGATATCCTTCATGTTCGGGCCGCCATCGCTCTGATATTTGTGCGTGGGCGGATAGCCGAGTGCTTGGCAGCAGTCCTCTTGCGGCAGACGCAGGATTTGCTTGGCGTTGCGCCAGTGCCTGTCGAACCGTTCGACGACGAGAACTCGGCGCTGGCCGACGGTCGCGATCTCTGTCGCTGCGACCGACAGGCCGAACGCCTTCATCAGCGTCATGCAATAGTGCTCGTTGTCGACGCTGTTCGACATGTCGATCATCCCGTCGGCGATGGGTATCTGTCCAAGTTGCGGCTTCAGGATGTGAGTTGTCGGGGTCACACCGGCCGGTCGGTGCCATTTCCCATCGATTCGAAGCAGGGCCGTCTTCTCCTGCGCGCCGGCAACCGAGATCCTGAATTCCTGTTTCCGATCGACGCCAAGTGGAGCCCGTGCGAGATCGGCGAGAAGGGCCTCGACTTCGGTGTCGCTGACCGGTTCGCTTTCGATGTCGGTACTCTGCGCCTGATCTGCGCCTTCGGGCAGGAACTGCATGGCACCGACGCAGTCGCGTCCGATGGCTTCGAGTAGGCTGTAGAAGTCGGTGCCCTGAGCGCCCATGCGCTCGGCTACGCGGCGGCGTACTGCATCCCTGTCCGGGAGAAGATTGTCGAACACGGCGATGACCGGAGCGCCACGATAGGCCGCCGGGGTCAGAGGCAGCGAGAGCGACGCTGCGAAGCGGTGCTCCCAGGCCAGCCACTCTTCGGAATACCGGAAACTGATTGCACCGCTCGCCGCCTTTTCGAGGCGGCCGACCTGCCTGCCGTTGATAAGTACATCGAGGGGCGCATGGGTCTTTTTGCGCGCCATTTAGAAGACGTCCTCAATTGAGGCGCCGTCCTGCTGACGCGGCACGATCTGAAGATCGAGGCCGAGGACTGCGATGACACTGATGAGCGTGTCGAGCTTTGTTCCTTCGCTTCCGTTCTCTATTGCCGAGATGGTTTTCTGCTGCGTCCCGGCGAGTCTGGCGAGCTCGGTTTGGGTCAGGCCCTTGCCGAGGCGATGGGTCTGGATCACGGCTCCGAGTTGACTGGGAAGCCTGACGATCTGGCGCATAGCATACCTCCACACTCCACTATACCGCCAAGGGTATAAAATGGCAATATACCTTTTGGGGAATAAATCACCCTTATTCCCTGGGGGGTATGCTGCATCCGATCGCCACGAGAGATCCATCAATGGTGCCGGCCAGGCGAACCTCGCGTAGGAGAGAGGCGTCTTGAACAGGATGATCCGACCCGTGTCGGCGAGTCAGGAACCGGACTTTCGTTTCCAACTCAGCCATCTGATCCTTGGTAGCCTGTTGGCCAGCAGAACAAATCCCGAAAGGGCAATGAACGTACCTGCGATACCAAACAGGAGAAGCCACCAGCTGTTGATGCGGTCGCGCTGGGTCCAGTCCATGATGTGAAGGCCCCAGATGAAATCGAAGAGCCGCCAGGTATCGCTTCGCGCTGACAGGACCGTTCCGCTCGAGGCGTCGATATAGACGCGCGTCGCGTCGCGTTCGTCATAGGTGATCTGCCAGGCCGGGAAGGGGCCCCTGAATTCGGTCCCGACGTCGCGTTCGACAAGCCGCGCGCCGGCGACCGAAGTCTCCGGGCCTATCCAGGCGCGGCGAGCGATCGCGCGCGCTGTCGCGGCCGAAATGGGGGACAACAAGCGTCCGCTATGCGGATCATGCAGCGTGACACCGCCATCCGCTCGCCGCACTTCGGTCACCACCTTGCCGTCGAGAGCACGTGTGGCAACCGAAACCACATCATCTTGCCTTTCCAGCCATTCGGGTAACTCGGCCCCGGCAGGCAATATTTGCGCAGCGCGGGACACGATATGCTCCGAGCGTACCTCCTCCAGATCGAGAAAGGACATCAAGGCACCGGTGCCCATCCACAGCAGAACTTGCGCCCCGATCAGGAGCGCCAACCACTTGTGGAGCTTGCTGCTAAAGACATGCAAGCGCAGTTTGAGGGACCGCGAAGCCAACTGTCTCGCCGCTCCGTAGCGGGTCAGGGCCGCCGCGGCGCGCGCGAGGAGGAGTGGTACTGCACGATCTTCCAGCCCGATTCATCGTGCGAAAGGACCGAGGTCGCGACCCCGTCACGCTCGATCACGCGCCCGTCCTCGAGCTCGATCCGGTAGCCGTAGGTTTCGTAGCCATAGGCCATATGGCCCTTACGGGTCATCGTCAGCGTCGGGTCGGTGAAAGTAAAGCTCGTGATCGCATCGAGCTCGGGTCCGAGATGGTGCTCCATGTAATTGGCGAAACTCCCCTCGGACTTGCCGTTCTCGAAGATCGCGGAGGCTTCCGCGAACAGGGCCGACATGCCTGCGGCATCGCGCGACACCAATGCGGCGCGATAAGCCTCGAGAATATCTTCAGCGCCCGACACATCTTCGCTGGCCGAACCTGTCTTGTCGGAATGATGTGTCCCATGTCCGGAATGGTCCATGTCCTGCGCCGCAGCCGGCACTGGCGCCGCAGCAATAGCTAGCGCAACTACCGGCACTCGCAATAAAGTGTTCATCATGTCAGTTTCTTCTCCCTTGACCTAAAACCAGAACCGCACGCCGACGACGTAGTTCGTTACGCTGGGGTCCTCGCCGGCGGCCCTTGCGAAATCGCGGCTGTTGCCGATCTTCCATTCCTGGTCGATGCCGATATAGGGCGCGAATTCGCGCGCGAATTCGTAGCGCAGGCGAATGCCGACCTCGATCGTATCGATCCCCGAGCCGATCCCGAGTTCGGGAATGTCCTGTGCTGACAGCGCGATTTCGGCGCGCGGCTGCACGATCAGACGCTGTGTGATGAACTGATCGATTTCACCTTCAATTCGTGCGGTAAGATCGCCCTTGTTCGACAGAAATGCTGCTGCATCGACCTCGAACTCATAGGGAACGAGCCCTTGGATGCCCACAACCGCATGGGTGCGTTCAGGCCCAGTAAAATCCTGCCGCACGCCCGCCTGAAAATCGAAGAAAGGCGCAATGGCACGGCTCCAAAGCGCCTGCACTTCGGCGCTTTCAATGGTCTCGCCGAAGCTGCCTTCGCCTTCGGATTTGAACCAGAACTTGTTGTAGTCACCGCCATAATAACCCTGGACGTCCCACAAATAGCCGTCGTCGCCCTCGCGCAGGCGGTATTCGAGCCGGTCACCCTGAAACCAGAATACCGGCGTTCCGCTCACTTCCTTGGTGACGGCCGCCCGAGACGCAGCCATTTCCTCTGCGCCGACAAAGGCATCGGCGGCAAAGGCGGGGCCCTGTAGCGCTTCAGGCGGGGGAGGGCCTTCCGGGATCGCCATATGGTCGGCGGATGCTCCATGGCCCATCGCGGAATGATCCATTTGCGACATGCCGCCCTCATCCTCCTTGCCGGTCATGGGCATCGCGCCATGCTGGGCTGCCCCATGATCCATGTTCGAATGATCCATAACCTCCGGGTTCTCAACCTCCTCCTGAGGATGCTGCGTCCGGGAGTGATCCATCTGAGGTTGATCCGGCGCATGGTGATCGTGCGCCTCGCTCGCAGCCTCGTCGTCTTGAGCAGCTTGCCCGGCCTGGCTCTGCGGTTCGGCAGCCTGCGTGCCGTGATCATGCTGCTGTGCCCAGACTGCGCTCGGAAGTGCCAGCAGGGGGAGGGCGATCATCATGGTCGCGCGCTTCATTAGCCTTCTCCTCCCTCGAGCGGTCGGACAGTCACCACCTGAAACATTCCGTTATGCATGTGGTAAAAGAGGTGACAGTGAAAGGCCCAGTCGCCCCGTTCATTGGCGGTGAGGTCAAATTGCGCGCTGCCGCCTGGCTGGACCGTCAGCGTATGTTTGAGCGGCTGACGGTCGGCCGGAGCCCCGTTCACGAGTTCGAAGAAGTGTCCGTGCAAATGGATCGGATGCGCCATCATGGTGTTGTTGATCAGCTTGACGCGCACGCGCTCGTTATAAGCAAATTGAATCGGCTCGGTGATCTCGTCGAACTTCTTCCCATCGAACGACCACATATACCGCTCCATGTTGCCGGTAAGATGGATCGTCTTGAGCCGGCTCGGACGCCGGTTGTCGGTATTGGGCTTTGCGGCGACGAGCTGGTTGTAGTTGAGCACGCGGTGGCTCACATCGTCGAGCCCGAGGCCAGGAAAATCCATCCGGTCGATAGGGTTCATGGCAACCGAGTCGATCCCTGGACCAACTTTCACATTGGGTGGAAGCAGTGATGTGTCGCGCATGTTCATGCCCGACATTCCGGCCATCCCCGCCATGCCAGCCATTTCTGCGTCGCCGCTGGAACCATGATCCATTCCGGTCATGCTGCCCGCGCATTGATCCATGCCCGCCGCGGCACCGGCCGAAGCTGCACCGTGCCCCGCATGCCCCTCTCCAGCAGCGCCTGCGCTATCGCCGTGCCCGGCCATGCCCATATCGGTCATGGTGAGAAGCGGCGGTTTGCGCAGAGGCGGGACGCTGGTCCGGGCGCCGGGGCGACTGGCAAGTGTCGCCACGCCCATGCCCGAGCGATCAATCGCCTCGGCGACGAGCGAATAGGCCTCGCCGCGCGGCTCGACGATCACGTCGTAGGTTTCAGCAACACCGATCTGGAACTCGTCGGTCTCGACCGGCTGTACGTTTTGGCCATCGGCCTGAACCACGGTCATCGGCAGGCCAGGGATGCGGATATTGAAATAGGTCATCGCGGCGCCGTTGATAAAGCGCAGGCGGACCCTCTCTCCCGGCTGGAAAAGGTATTCGAGATCGTCTTCCGGCCCGTGACCATTGATGAGGAAGGTGTAGGTCGCGCCGCTCACGTCGGAGATGTCGGTCGGCATCATCCGCATGCGCGCCCACATTCGGCGCTCTTCGCCGCTCATGTCGTAGTCGTCGGTCCAGGTGGTTTTGCCATAGTTGAAGTAGCCCTCGGCGACCTTGAGTTTCTTCATGATCGAATAGGGACTCATGGTCGACCAGTCGGACAGCATGACAACATAGTCGCGGTCGTATTCATATGGTTCGGGCTCGATCGGGTCGACGATCAGGGGGCCGTAATGGCCAAGCGGCTCCTGCAGCGTATGCGCGTGCCACCAATAGGTGCCCGACTGGCGGATGGGAAACTGGTAACGATAGGTATCGCCCGGCTCAACAGCCGCCATGCTCACCCCGGGTACACCGTCCATAAGGAAGGGTACGAGCAATCCGTGCCAGTGAATGGAAGTGCCATGCGAACTCCGATTGAGGAGATCGACCGTCAGGTTCTGGCCTTCCTTGAGGCGCACCAAGGGTCCTGGGATGGTGCCATTCACGGCAACACCCGGCCCGCGGCGAGAGCCAGTGGTGAAGGTCGTGTCGGCGACGCTCATTGTAAGATGTTCGCCGGACAGAACGTCGCTCCCGCGGCGCGCGATCGTGCCATCGAGACCTCCGCGTGCCCACGCGGGCATTGCACCGGCAAGGCCAAGCATTCCGACCCCGCTTGCGCTAGACCCCAGAAATTTACGGCGATTGATCGCGACCATCGAAAGCTCCTGTATGAACGATACACCCTCAACTACGAAGGGCCCGGTTCTACCCCTCAAAAATTTTCCAGGCGGTCGCGCAATTTTTGCCGGGCACGATAGATGCGGGTCTCGATTGCCTTTTCCGACACGCCGAGAAGTTCGGCGGCTTCCGCCTGGCTGCGTCCGTCGATACTGACCAATATGAGCGCTTCGCGAAGACGGATCGGAAGACGCTCGATTTGCTCCAGGAGCATTCGCAATTCCTGGCGCTGCATCGCGATCTCTTGCGGATCGGGGCTGTCGTCAACAATCGCCAGTGTTTCAGATTCCGCGCCCAATCCGAAAAAGCGCGCCGTTTTGCGTTTGCGCAGCCTGTCGCGGCATTTGTTGAGCACGACTGTCGTCAAAAAAGGGCCAACAGGACGGTCCGGGTCGAGGCGGTGCCGGGCGACCCAGACCGAAGCAAGCCCGTCCTGAACAGCGTCTTCGGCCTGATGCGGAGACGCAAGCATGCGTGTCGCCAAAGCAATAAGCCGCGCTATATGGGGTTCGACCAGCGTCCCATATGCTGCCTTGCTGCCCCTGCGGGCATCTTCGACCAGGGCGGTCTCGGACCGGCTTTGCGCCTGCGTCACGGAAGCCTAATTACGCGAATTGCTGGTGAGCGCCTCGGAGACCTTCCGATCGAACAGGCGCTGCTGCTCGGGCTCGAGTATCTCGCGCATGTCGAAGACGTGTTGGACCGTGGCTTTCTGCAATTCGCCCATCCGTCCATGCACATCGTCAATCGCCGCGCTCACTTCGGGGCCATATTCGTGCTCGTCGGCCATCGCCTGAGCGAGCCTCGCATTTGCCGCGCGCAGCGATGACTCAAGTTCAGCACGCTCGACGGCGAAGCGGGCTTCCAGGGTCTCGAGGCGCGCGTTCTGGTCTTCGGTCAAAACCAGTTCCTCGTGCACGAACTGGTGCAGGCTGCCATTGTCTTCGTGGCTGAGCCAGCGATCAGCCGCGATCGCCCCCAAACATCCCGCGAGCCCGGCAAGAAGAACGGCAAGCAGGAGGCGTCCGTTCGTCAAAGTCTAGCTCCCGACATGCAGGAGAGCGGCGGGAGAAAGGTGCTCGTTCGACGCAAAATCATTATAGGCGGAACTCGCAGTTGAGCCCTGATTGTAGGGCATGATGGTCGTGCCGAAGCCTGCTCCAAGGCCGATGACGAACAGGCTGCAAAAGAGCGCGGCACGCCGGCGGCGATCGGCAACCTCGCCAAGCTGTCCGGCGCGCTGCCAGACACCATCCATGAAGTCTGACGGGTCATGCACAATATCATGCGCGGCCAGCTGTTTGAGCGAAGCATCGAGGGAAGGATAATCTGACATAGGCAACCTCTAACTATTGTAACTCCTTTACGCCACAGCCCGCCGAAGCCCTCAAAAAAATATTTGAGGGGTATGATATTCTCGCGCGTATCAAGGCATATGAGCATATTCACCCGCCTTGGCCTCGCCGCCCTCTTCGCAGCCTTTCTGCTTTCGGCACCCTTGCACGCGCATGAAGGGCATCAGGACAATATGTCCGACGCTGAAATGCTGGCGATGGAGGAGGGTATGGCCATGCCGGACGACGCCCATGCCGGCGAGCTTGCGCCGCCCGGGGAAGAGATGGACAGGCCGAACGCGCAGCAGTCCATGTCGCCTGAAGACATGATGCAGCAGAAAATCACGGAAAACCGCCTGACCTCGGCAGAGGACCTTCTGTCGCGCCTTCATCCGGTCGCGGCGCATTTCCCGATTGCGCTTCTCCTCGTCGCCGCACTCGCCGAACTCGCCTTGATGGTGCGCCCGACCTTGGGGCTTGAGACGACGATCCGGTTTCTCGTAGCCGGCGGCGCGATCGGGGCGGTCGTTGCGGCTTTGCTCGGATGGTTTGCGGGTGGATGGCGACTGCTGGACCGGTCGGAAAATCTCGCCATTCACCGCTGGAACGGCACGACGATTGCCATATTGAGCCTCCTCGCCTGGTGGGTTGCTGCGCGCGGAAAGGGGAGAGGCGCGCTGCGCTTGCTTCTGGCGCTGATCGCTGCGGCGCTCATCGTACAAGGCTATTTCGGCGGGGAGATGGTGCACGGGCCCAATCATATGGGCATCATGTAGGTGGGACGGGTAGCCGCTCCTCAAGGCGACCGAGCCTTCACGCCAGCCCTTGGCAAAGCCTGGCTGACCCCGGTCTATGACCTCACCATCGCCTTGTTTACGCGTGAGCGGACATGGCGGCGCGCGGTTGTCCGCGCCGCCAATCTTGCGCCCGGCGATCATCTTATCGATGTTGGGTGCGGAACCGGCACCTTGCTTCGCGATCTCATGATCAGCTGTCCGCAGGCGGGTCTCGCCGGCGTTGAGCCCGATCCGGCAGCACTGGCCATCGCGCGTCGCAAGTTTGGCGCCGGGGCGGATCTGATCCGTTGGCACAATGGCTTTCTCGATACCCTCGACCTGACCGCGCGATGGCAGCCAAACAAGATCGTCAGCAGCCTCGTCTTTCATCAGGTTCCGCTGGGTGAAAGGCGGGCAATCCTGGAGCAGATGCACGATCTGCTCCAGCCCGGAGGCATGGTGCTGATTGCCGACTATATGGCTCAGGACTCCGCCCTTATGCGCAAGCTTTTCCGCGCCACGGTGCAGCAGCTCGACGGTGTCGAAGACACGCAGCCCAATGCCGACGGTATCCTGGAGCGGCAGCTTGCCGAAATTTTCACCGACGCCGAAAGGCTTCACGTCTTCCCGACCGCCACCGGAGCGATATCGCTCTGGCACGGCTACAAGAAAGGTCCCCATACATGACCCGCACGTTTGCGCGAAAGCGCTTTCGCAACTCGTTCGCCGCAACAGCCCTCCTGGTAATTGCCGCCTGTTCGAACGTTGCCCAGGCGGCCACCTACACGATGTATCGCGATCCCGGCTGCGGCTGCTGCCTCAAATGGGCCAACCATTTCGAGAACGGCATGGACGCCGAGGTTGCGACTGTCGACACCACTGACATGGGTTCGGTGAAAGCCGGCAAGGGCGTACCTTCCGATCTGTGGTCGTGCCATACGATGGTGGTCGAGGGATATGTCATCGAAGGTCACGTCCCGGCAGAAGCAATCTCAAAATTGCTGCGCGAGCGCCCGGCAGGCGTTTCCGGACTTGCCGTTCCCGGCATGCCGCTGGGCTCACCTGGCATGGAATACGAGAACCGTGTGCAACCCTATGACGTCATCGCCTTTGGGCCCGGCGGCCGTACGGTTTTCGCAAGTTACCCCTGAACGGGCAAGAAAACGCCCCCAACTTTTGGAGAATAATGATGAAAATGATCCTCACCGTCGCTGGCGCGCTTGCTTTCTCGGCAAGCCCGGTCCTTGCTCAGGAGGCCCCTTCTGAAAAGCCCAAAATGTGCGAGATGATGCACGATGGCAAGAAAATGCAGGGTATGATGAAGAAGGACAAGGACGGAAAAATGTCATGCCAGATGATGGACCATTCCAAGATGGACCATTCGAAAATGGACCATGGCCAGTCCGGCCATGGCAAGAAAAAGGCCGCCGAGGCTGAAAAGCCGCAGACCGAACACAAGCACGACTGACCAGCCTTTGGCGTCTGGAGCCGACAATTCAATCGGCTCCAGACGGTCTAACGGGCCATGCGCTCGATGAGAGTGAGAAGTTCGGCGATCTTCTCCGATTGATCGGCCTTGTTGTTCGATGAGAGCGCCTGTTCGATGCAGTGCTTGGTATGGATGTCGAGTACTTTGGTCCTGGCGGCGCGCGCGGCGGCTTCGAGCGCGAGGATCTGCTGCAGGATATCGACGCAATAGCGCTCTTCTTCCATCATTCTCGATATTCCTCGCGCCTGCCCCTCGATCTTGCGCATTCGGGTCAAGACATCACGAAACTTGGGGTTTTGATCATCGCTCATGCCGTTCTCTCCAGACGCCGAGTTCATTCCTGACTGCTTTTGACACAGTTGCAAAGCAGTTCGCAATACACTATACCCCCCTATAGTATACGACGGAGACAAAGATGACCAATGCGACGACGAAAGGTTCAATCCTTGCCTGGGGCTGGGCTTTCAGCGTCTTACTGCTGATTACCTATCTGCTCTGCGTGGCCTTTGGCCTGATCGCGCCCGATACTTTCCATATGCATGAAGCATGGGCGCCTTTGCTGCCAGGCTTCGATTGGTTGACATGGCCTGGCTTCTTCGCCGGGGCTATCGGCAGCTTTCTCTATGGCTGGTATATCGCGATCCTAGGGGTCCCGCTCGTCCGCTATTTCAGAAAAAGGATCGGGTGAAGAACCGGCAATGTGGATTTATCCGCTGCCGCGAATTCCGCACAGGTCGCAAAGCCTATGACAATGCACAGCTTACCCTTTTCCGGTTCGTCTTTCAGCAAAAAGAGGGAATTGTTCCTGCATACGGTTATCGGGCCAGTGCTGGGCATCTTAATCCTTCATCCGCTCACCGCGCTCGTTTATGGGTCTGGAGGGGCAGCAGCGGCGAGCGTGCCATTTGCTGAGCAGTTGGGCTCGGCGGTCGATCGACTGAGCGCGGCATTTGAAATCGAAATGCTGCCCATGAGCCTGGCTTTCGCGGTGATCGGCGGCGCAATCGGCCTGACGTTTGGTCTTTATCATCTGCGGCTCATGGCAGATCGCCAGATAATCCGCTCTCTGGAGCATCAATTGGCCGAAGAGCTGCCGCTGCTCATCGCCCGAGGCGAGGGCGCACAGCTGGAATTCAAATCGTCGCTGCGTTGGGATACGCGTGAACAGCGCGCAAATCGAAGCCTTCAACAGGTCGTGTTCAAAACGATTGCCGGATTTCTCAACAATGATGGCGGCACGCTGCTCATCGGCGTCGACGATAGCGGGGGCATCGTAGGAATCGAGGCCGATCTGAAGACTCTCAAGCACCCCAATAAGGACGGGTTCGAGCGCGTGCTGATGGACGCGATACGATCAGCACTCGGCGGTAACGCCTGCGCCCTGATCCATTGTTACTTTCACGATCTCGATGGCCGAACTGTTTGCCGCGTGATCGCACAAAAGAGCCTCGAACCGATCTATTTTCTCGACAATGGAGTGGCGCGCTTCTTGCTCCGCGCCGGCAACAGTACACGGGAATTGGATGCGCGCGAAGCGCACACTCACCTTTCGCAGCGCGGAAAAGAATATGCACGGCAGGCATGAGATGATCCTCTGCCATAAATCGGCAAGTCGGGTTGATCTCGTTCCCCGTTTCACGCTGTCACTTTCAGCGGGGTACGCCGCCTGTCAGCTCGGTTCGGCCTTGTCGGCGGAACACTGGCACACCTTTGGCCAGATCCAGGGAGACTATGATGGACCATTCTAATTGCAGCCATAGCGGCCACGGCGAAGCCGTTGCTGGCGATGATGGCCGCTACGATCTCGTTCCCGCTGGTTATGACGGACCGGTTTATACCTGCCCTATGCACCCGCAGGTCCGGCAGCCAAAGATGGGGTCGTGCCCGATCTGCGGCATGGGTCTCGAACTCGAATCCGCGGCCATGGTCGATGACGGACCGAACCCGGAGCTCGTCGACTTTACAAGGCGTTTCTGGGTCGGCGCCATCCTCACCTTGCCGCTGCTTGTTCTCACGATGGGCCCCTATGTGGGCTGGCCGGGCGTGCGCGAAATATTTGGCGAGCGGGCCACCCTATGGATTGAACTGGTGCTCGGTACACCGGTCGTGTTGTGGAGCGGATGGCCGTTTCTCGAACGGGGCTGGAATTCGTTCCGCACCTGGAACCTCAACATGTTCTCGCTCATCGGCATGGGCGTTCTCGCCGCATGGATTTTCAGTGTCGTCGCCGTCCTGGCACCGGACATCTTCCCGGATGGCTTTCGCGATCCAGAGGGACATGTCGGCGTCTATTTCGAAGCCGCGGCCGTTATCGTTACGCTTGTGCTCCTCGGCCAAGTCATGGAGCTGCGCGCGCGTGAAGGCACCGGTAAGGCCATTCGCGCTCTCCTTGATCTTGCAGCCAAAACCGCCCGCGTCATCAGGGCAGACGGCACTGAAGAAGAAATCCCCCTTGAGCACGTGGCTGTTGGCGACCAATTGCGGGTCCGCCCAGGCGACAAGGTGCCCGTTGACGGTGTAGTGCTCAAAGGCCGCTCGTCGATCGACGAAAGCATGATCACCGGTGAACCAGTCCCTGTCGAAAAGGTCGAGGGCGACGCCGTGACCGGGGCAACGATCAACGGAACAGGCAGCCTGGTGATCGAAGCGAAACGTGTCGGATCAGACACCATGCTCGCGCAGATCGTGGAAATGGTTGCGGCCGCACAGCGCTCGCGCGCGCCGATCCAGAAGTACGCCGACAAGGTGGCCGGCATGTTCGTCCCCGCGGTTATCGGCATAGCCGTGCTCGCCTTCATCGCCTGGGCGATCTGGGGCCCCGCACCAGCGCTTGCCTATGCCCTCATTGCTGCAGTTGCGGTACTGATCATCGCCTGCCCCTGCGCTCTCGGCCTGGCGACGCCGATGTCGATCATGACCGCGACAGGAAGAGGGGCGCAGGCGGGCGTTCTGATCAAGAACGCCGAAGCGCTCGAGCGCTTCGAGAAAATCGATACGCTGATCGTCGACAAGACGGGTACGCTGACCGAGGGGCGCCCAAGGCTCGTCGCGGTTATGCCCGAAGAGGGCCACGATGAAATCGAGGTGTTGAGCCTGGCGGCGTCGCTCGAGCGCGGGTCGGAGCACCCGCTCGCAGAAGCGATCGTGCGCGGCGCCGAAGAACGCGGCGTCGCGATGGAAGCCGCCAGCGAGTTCGAGGCCGTAACCGGTAAAGGCGTCATGGGCACGGTTTCCGGTAAACGCGTCGCGCTGGGTAACCTTGCGCTCCTGTCAGACCTCGGTTTGGAAGGTGCCACGCTCAGCGAAAAGGCCAATGCGCGCCGCGACGAAGGCGAAACCGTCATGTTCGTGATCGTGGCAGGCAAGATTGCTGGCCTCATCAGCGTTGCCGACCCGGTCAAGGAAACCACTCCTGCGGCGATCAAGGACCTGCACAAGCTCGGCCTTACGATCATTATGGCGACCGGCGACAATGAGCGGACGGCGCAGGCGGTTGCCGCCCGCCTTGGTATCGACGACATTCGCGCAGGCGTTCTTCCCGCGGACAAGGCGCGGCTCATCCGTGAATTGCAGGAAGGCGGTGCCAAGGTGGCCATGGCCGGCGACGGGGTTAACGACGCTCCGGCGCTTGCCCAGGCAGATGTCGGCATTGCGATGGGAACCGGCGCGGATGTCGCGATCGAAAGTGCGGGGATTACGCTCGTTAGAGGCAATCTCGACGGGATCGTCCGGGCCCGCAAGCTTGCCCGGGCTACGATGCGCAATATTCGGCAAAATCTGTTTTTTGCGCTGATTTACAACGCCTCGGGCGTGCCCGTCGCGGCCGGTGTTCTTTATCCTTTCTTCGGCATCCTGATTGGCCCAATGTTCGCAGCCTTTGCGATGAGTGCGTCCTCCATATCGGTAGTCCTGAACTCGCTCAGACTTCGTAGTGCGAAGCTGTGAACATTCGACAATCGAACAAATCGCCATCCCTGATCCATGCCTCAATGCCTCCGCATTGCGGCAGGGCCGGTCGCCTGTGGAAGATGGCAGCGCGACGCAAGCCATAGAAAGGTAAACCGCATGGATAACCATTCGGCGCACGAAGATAATCTGAACAAGAGCAGCATCACCCTGCTTGGCGGCGTTGCCATGGGGACTGGCGTCATGATCGGTGCGGGCATTTTTGCGCTCACCGGTCAGATCGCGGAGCTTGCCGGCCCTCTCTTCCCCCTCTCCTTCGTCGCAGGCGCGCTCATCACCGCGCTCGCATCATACAGCTACATCAAGATGTCGAATGCCTGGCCATCGTCGGGTGGCATCGCGATGATCCTGCAAAAGGCCTATGGTCCGGGTGTCGTCGCGGCCTCCGCATCAGTGCTGATGGCCATGTCGATGGTTATCAATGAGAGCCTGGTGGCGCGAACCTTCGCGACCTATGCGCTGCGTCCGTTTGGGCTCGAAGAAAACGCATTGCTGATATCGGGCTTGGCGCTGGGACTCATCGTTTTCGCCTATCTGGTCAACGCCGCGGGCAATAGATCGGTAAGCGGGTTTTCGCTCGTTATGTCGGCGATAAAGGTTGGCGGGATAGCGGTGTTCGCAGTTGCGGCGATCTGGGCCAGCGGACTGTTCGCAGGCGCCTTTACCGAGCCTGCTTCCTTGTCGAACGGCGAAGCATTGCTCGCTTCGGTGGCCTTCTCGATCCTTGCATTCAAGGGGTTTACAACCATCACCAACAGTGGCGGAGAAATCGTCGATCCGCACAAGAATGTCGGTCGCACAATCATGATCTCGATTGCCGTGTGCATCGTGGTTTATCTGCTCGTCGCCTTGGCCGTTGGCTCCAGTCTCAGCATCGGCGAGATCGTTCAGGCGCGTGACTATTCCCTGGCCGCGGCAGCGCGCCCCGCATTGGGAGATCTCGGGTTCTATTTCACCGTAGCGATTGCCATCTCGGCGACTACGTCGGGGGTCATTGCGAGCGTGTTCGCCGTCTCGCGGATGCTGACAATGCTGACCGAGATGAAGATGATCCCCCACAGCCATTTCGGAATGAAGGGCGGCATCCGTAGCCACATGCTGGTCTATACGGTCGTCATAGCCGGCACACTGGCGGTCCTGTTCGACCTTTCCCGCATCGCCTCGCTCGGCGCCTTCTTCTACCTTGTCATGGACATGCTCGTCCATTGGGGCGTGTTTCGCAGTCTTCGCAAAGAGATCGGCGCCCGCGCTTCCGTCCTGCTCACCGCGCTGGCGGCCGACGCCGTTGTGCTCGCCGCATTTACGGCCGCCAAACTCAAGAGCGATCCGGCCGTGGTTTCCTATGCGGTGATCGGAATCGCGGCCGTGTTCGTGGCGGAATGGATATTTCTGTCCGGCCAGCGCAGGGAGACGAACACAGATTCTATTGAAAACAAGGTCGAGAGCGGAAGCGGCGATCACGACCGTCCTTGAGCGCAACATTGGCTGTTTGGCAGCTCAGATAAATATTTTTGAGGCGGCGCCGTAATTTCGCGCCGCCCCGCCCGTCTTTATTCCTTCGGCTGCAATCGGAATACCGGAAGTTTGTCCATCTTGTCCGTACCAGGCCGCGCGATCGACCGGCAGAAAGAGATTCGCGGGAGGAATGTCGGCGATTGCGACAAACATCGTTTCTCTTTCGAAGAACGATGAAACGAAAACGCGAAACGAACATTGGAATTGAACAAGCAGCCCCAGGCTGTGCGTGTGAACAAGGGGCTGTAAAGGCATGAAAACTGCGAGTGTTTACCGGATGGTGATGGAGGATCATGTCTGTCCCTATGGCATCAAAACGGTCGATCTTCTCAAGCGGCAAGGCTTCGAGGTCGACGATCATCACCTGACCAGCAGGGAGGAAACCGACGCGTTCAAGGACAAGCACGACGTCGAGACCACGCCGCAGACCTTTATGGAAGGCAAGCGCATTGGCGGCTATGACGATGTCCGCGAGTTCTTCGGCAAAAGCCGCTCGCAGCCCGAGGAAGGCGAAACCAGCTATCAGCCTGTCATTGCGATTTTCGCGGTCGCGCTGCTGCTCGCGCTCGGGCTGAGCTGGGCGTTTTTTGACGACCTCTTCACCGTTCGGGCCGCGGAGTGGTTCGTCAGCCTCTCGATGACCTTGCTCGCCGTCCAGAAGCTTCAGGACGTGCGCAGTTTCTCGACCATGTTCCTCAACTACGATCTACTCGCACGGCGCTGGGTGCCCTATGGCTTCGTCTATCCGTTCGGCGAAGCCGCTGCCGGCATTCTCATGACCGCGGGCGCACTGACCTGGCTTTCTGCCCCGCTGGCATTATTCATCGGCACCGTCGGCGCTGTCAGCGTCTTCAAGGCTGTCTACATCGACAAGCGTGAGCTCAAATGCGCTTGCGTCGGAGGTAGCAGCAACGTCCCGCTCGGTTTCGTCTCGCTGACAGAGAACCTGTTCATGATGGGGATGGGGCTCTGGATGGGTCTCAAGGTCTTTACATGATCCTCGGTTTAATCCTGGCGACCTCGCTGTTCCTGATATCGGTGGGCTCGCACCTCGTCATACTGAATGCGGGCCATACGCTGCTCGAGCAAAACTGCAGCCTTCTGCACAAGCTGGGCATCGCGCTGCTCGTTCTTTTCTCGCATCTGACCGTAGCGGCGTTCTTCGCCGCCGGCTTCTGGATCGGCGAGGAGCTGGGTCTGGGCGGCTTCCGGCAGGCCGGCGCGATGACCGCGATGGACTATTTCTATTTTTCTCTGATCAACGTGACGACGCTTGGTTTGGCGGACATTTTCCCAACCGAGCACCTGCGGGTTCTCGCCGGCGTCGAGGCCCTCACCGGCTTCGCTCTCATCAGCTGCTCGGCGCAGCTATTCTGGACCATGATGCACAAAGGAGAAGAAGCATGACCGAAAAGACGACCCACTCGGACAAGGGAGGGGGCGGCAACTACTGGCGGTTCATGGCCATGGTATCGACTTCGACCGTCATCATGTTCTTCCTGATGTATGCCAACACCTTCACCATTGACGATGTCTTCTGGAGTGAAACGCGCTTCTGGATGATGTTTGTCATGGGCGCGATGATGATGGTCGTCATGCTCCTCTTCATGTGGGGCATGTACAAGGACCGGACCAAGAATTTTATCATTCTGGGCGTCGGCGCCTTTGTGTTCGCGCTCGCACTTTGGCTGGTACGCAGCCAGACCACCGTCGACGACACCGAATATATGGCAGCGATGATCCCGCACCACTCGATCGCGATCATGACCAGCGAACGGGCCAGCCTCAAGGATCCGCGCGTTCGCGAACTCGCCAAGGCAATCATCGTCGCCCAGCGCCGCGAGATCGCCGAGATGAAATATCTCATAGACGATATCGAGCAGAACGGTCCTCGGACCGAAGAACGCCTGCCCGAGGAGATGCAGCCATGAACAAGATAGCTTTAACGGCGCTCATCGCGCTGCCGCTCGCCGCCTGCAATTCGAACACCGCTCCGGGCAACGACCGCGAAGCCCAGCTCGACCCGCCTGCCACTGCCGCGCCGATCGAGGACGCGGCCAGTGCACTGGCAAATGTTGACCCGGGCCTCATGCTTCCCGGGACTATGAATGACGCGGACCTTGCTGCTCTGGGCGCAGGACAGGCCTGCCAGTTTCGTCTGACCGAAGTAGCCTTTCCCTCGTTTGTATATGACGGCGACGGGGGCGGTGCGATCAAGATCAATGGCAAATTGATCCCCGTCACCGCCGATGGCACCGGCAGCTATTCGAATGGCGAGCTTCGGATCAGGACCCGCATGCTGGATGATGAAGGCGATGCGGGTCTGCAAATGCAGGAGATGATCGTCGTCGGACCCCGGATGAAGGACGAGTTCGGGTTCTGGGGATATACCACCTGTCCGGCAGGCGGAGCCTGATACTGGCAGGGCGCATGGGCGGGCCGTTGGCTACCCCGTGCGCCCGCAGCTCCTCCGTTCGTCGCCCACACCTGTCTTAACAGGAACAAGCAGATGACCGATACGAGGCCCATCGCTGTCTTCGGTGCAGGCGGGAAGACCGGCACCGAGCTATTGCGGCGTGCCCTTGCGCGGGACATACCGATCCGCGCCTTCGAACACACCGTGCCCGGGCCAGACGAGCGCCAATCGCCAGGCTCAAGCCGAGCGCATGGATGGGGGATCGGGTTCGGATTAGCCAAATCCCGAGCATGCCCGAAAGCAGAACGCCGATCGCGATAAGTATCGCCGGTGCTGCTTCACCAGCCAGTCCGAAAGCCACGCCGCTATTGGTGATGGCGACTAGATTGAAGCCCGGGAATACTGCGATCACGTTACCCGGACCAACGAAAGAATGCGCCCAGGTTTTCGACAATTGATCGAGGCCGAAGGCGGCCAGTATCAAGAGGGGCGCAAGCCGTTTCGCCGCGCTCAAGGTCATCGGACGCTGGATGGTGCATTCACGACCACCATCTTTTCTTCGCTCATATCGGCCATCGTG
Organism: Qipengyuania citrea; assembly: GCF_024171405.1. Classification (GTDB taxonomy): domain Bacteria; phylum Pseudomonadota; class Alphaproteobacteria; order Sphingomonadales; family Sphingomonadaceae; genus Qipengyuania; species Qipengyuania profunda. The sequence goes on along the minus strand of NZ_JALJZT010000002.1, from coordinate 1,667,157 downwards.
TAACCTATACCGCCTGTTCCGAGGCCCGACTGCCGACGTCCTGCGAACGGCATCCAGTCGACGCGAAATGCGGTATGATCGTTGACCATTACGGCTGACGCGGCCAGCGTTTCGACGCAGTAATCGGCCCAGGACATTCGGTCGGTAAACACAGCCGCCTGAAAGGCGTAGGGAAGCGCGTTCGCTTGGCCGATCGCAGCTTCGACGTCGTCGTATCCGTAAATGCAGACCACAGGGCCGAACACTTCCTTCTGCGATACATCGGCGTCGCACGGCGGATCGACAAGGACCGTGGGCTGGTAAAGGGTGGAACCCATGCGCTTACCCCCTGCGGCGAGCCTGGCGCCGCCCTGAACGGCTGCATCGACCCAGGATGCGACGCGGTCGACTTCGGCAGGACGAATGAGCGGACCGCATTGGGTTTCCGCATTGGTCGGATCGCCCACCGTCAGTGCTTCTGCTCCCGCGGCGAGCTCGGCAGCGAAGTCCGGCAATTCGGCGCGCGGAACGAACACGCGCTGCACCGAGACGCAGACCTGACCAGAATGATAAAAGCCCCCTTTCAGGAGCGGAGGAATTACCTTGGCGTGCGCAACGCTGTCATCGACGATGATCGGGGCCGCGCCCCCATGTTCCAGCGCCAGACGAGTGCCAGGGGCCAGTTTGGAGCGGAGCATCCAGCCAACTCTGGCCGAACCGATGAAGGAGAAGAATGCAGTTCGCGGATCGGTGACCATTTTTTCGGCGACCCCGTCCGAGCACGGCACGAAACGGCACCAACTTTCATCGAGTCCGGCTTCATAAAGGATTTCGACGAAGCTCTTGCAGGAAAGCGGCGTGTCCTTGGCCGGTTTCACCAATACAGGGCATCCGCTTGCAACCGCCGGTCCCACCTGATGGGCGATCAGGTTCAGAGGGTGATTGAAAGCGGAGATCGCCACGACCGGCCCGATCGGCTCACGGAAAGTATAAGCTTTGCGTCCTGCCCCCGCCTGCGTCAGGTCCATCGGGATTTCACGCCCGCCGCTGGCAAACAATTCGTGTATGCACAATTCGACGCTCTGAATGGCGCGACTGGTCTCCACGCGCGCGTCGACGATGGGTTTACCGCCCTCGAGCGCAATCTGCATTGCCAGTGTCTCCGCGCGCTCGCGCATCAGCCCGCTGGCGCGCTGCAGGATGGCGATGCGTTCATGCGCGGGGAGCCGCGCTTGTCGGTCTTCGTGCAGCGCGCGCGCCTCGTCGAGCCAACGATCGACTTGCGGCCAGTCGACCAGCTCAACGCTGCCAATGCATTCCTGGTCGTAGGGATTGAGGACCTGCCACGTCATTGGGGACACTCCATCGCCTTGAGTTCATCGATCAGAACTTTGCGGTTCTCGGAGTAATCCACCGGCAAGTCGACGAGGTGAACGCCGCCGCTTTCAAACGCTTCATTCAAGGTAGGTACCAGTGCTTCGCTGCTTTCGATCCGGTGGCCCGTCGCACCATAACTCTTCGCATAGGTAACGAAGTCGGGGTTGGCGAAGCTCAGACCGTAATCGGGAAAGCCAAGTTCTTCCTGCTTCCACCGGATCATACCGTAAGCGGAATCATTGAGGATGAGTACGACGAGGTTGAGGCCGAGCCTGACCGCGGTTTCCACCTCCTGCGAATTCATCATGAACCCGCCATCGCCGCATACGGCGAGCACGCGCCGCTCGGGCGAGAGCATCGCTGCCATCATCGCCGAGGGGAGACCCGCTCCCATCGTCGCCAACGCGTTGTCGAGCAGAATGGTGTTGGGCTCATGCGCGATATAGTTGCGGGCGAACCAGATTTTGTAGATGCCGTTGTCGAGTGCAACGATGTCGTCCCGGCCCATGACCGCCCGTACATCTGCAACGATGCGCTGGGGCACCATCGGAAAGCGGCCATCGTCACTGCCTTGTCGGATGTGCGCCGCGATGTCCTCATGGACATTGGCGTAGGCTGCCGGGTCACTAGGGTGTTTGCCGCGCAGCCGGTTTCCCAGTCGCTCGACAGATCCCGCTATATCGCCGATAACCTCCAGCTGCGGGAAATAGACCTGGTCGACCTCGGCGGCCTTGTAATTTATATGAATAACGGTGCGTCCGTCAGGCTCCATGAAAAAGGGTGGTTTTTCGACCACGTCATGGCCTATATTGACGATCAGGTCTGCGCGATCGATGGCACAATGAACATAGTCATCCGACGATAGAGCCGCCGTCCCAAGATACAGGGGACTTGCCTCATCGAGCACGCCCTTGCCCATTTGCGTATTGAAAAACGGAAATTGTGTATCGTCGACGAACTTTCGGAGCGCCTTACAAGCGCTACGTCGGTTGGCCCCGGCACCAACCAGTAGCAGCGGGCGATCGGCGGCCAGAATACGCTCGGCGGCTTCGTCTAGCGCGGCATCTCCGGCCACCGCATATTGGCGGGGGTGGGGCGCGACGACCGGTTCGGAGGTTTCTTCCTCGGCAATGTCTTCGGGCAGCTCCAGCAGAACTGCACCGGGACGCTCTTCCTGTGCCCTCCTGAAACCTTCTCGCACCAGCGAGGGAATGCGTTCGCCATTCACGATCTGCTTCGCCATTTTGCACAGCGGAGTAAAAAGCGACACGACATCGACGATCTGGAATTGCGCCTGCTTCGATACCTTGATGGGCTTCTGGCCTGTTATCATGACAAGCGGAAAAGCGCCCAGAGCGGCATAGGCGGCCGGTGTCGTGAGGTTTGTCGCTCCCGGTCCCAGCGTGGCGAGACAGACGCCGGCCTTTCCGGTAAGGCGTCCATAGGTTGCCGCCATGAACCCCGCCCCTTGCTCGTGCCGGGTAACGATCAGACGGATCGACGAGGTGCGCAGCGATTCCAGGAGATCGAGGTTTTCCTCGCCCGGAACCGCAAAAATATATTCGACGCCTTCGGCTTCCAACGCGGCGACAAGAAGATCGGATGCTTTCATGGAATGGTTCTCGCGTTGGTAAGGGCCTGAGGGGCTGTCGGTGAAGAGTCTTTTGCTCTGCGGGTGATTCAGACTGTGACGGTGAATTGCCCCATCATTCCCGCGTCTTCGTGCTCGAGAATGTGGCAGTGGTACATGTAAGGCAAATCCGGGTCGGTGTAGTCCTCGAACCGCAAAAGGAGCCGCACGGTCTCGCCTGGATAGACGACAACCGTGTCCTTTAGCCCCTGTTCCGCCGCATCAGGCGCACGGCCGTTCCGGTCGAGGATACGGAACTGCACGTCGTGAATGTGGAACGGATGCGCCATCATCGAGGCATTCTCGACTTGCCAAATTTCGGTGGTATTGACCCGCACCGTCTCATCGATACGCTGCATGTCCATCGATTTGCCGTTGATGGTAAAATCGCCTCCACGCATCATGCGCAATCCCATGCCCATATCGAGAACGAAACGGCGCGTTCGGACGGCATCGCCAGGATCAATCCGGGGTAATGTGGCGAGCTGGCGAGGCATCGCGATCGCACGCCGGCGGCTTTCGGCCGGCCGGATGTCCAGCACGGTAAAACGGCGCCTTTCATCCATCATGCCGCCCATCATCCCACCGCGACGCTCTCGTTCCCCCATCATACCGCCACGGCCGCCTCGCTCGCCCATCATCCAGTTGCCCATCGACCTATCGGAATCGCGCATACGCCCGGAGCCCATCATGCCCCGGCCCATGTCTCCCATGCCCATGATTTCGAGGCCGTCCGCCAGCAGCGAAACTGGCTTTCCATCACTCACATCGACGATTACCTGCGCGCGTTCCCCCGGAGCGAGAACAACATTGTCGGTTGGCAGCGGCGCGGCGAGCAAACCGCCGTCGGTGCCGATCTGATGGAAGCTACGGCCATCGTCGAACCCGAAACGGTAAAAGCGTGCGTTCGAGCCATTGACCAGGCGCAGCCTCAGGCGATCGGACTTCGCTTCGAAGACGGGCTCGACGACGCCGTTGACCAGCATCGTATCGCCCATCATTCCCATCATGACATTGTGCATTCGCGTGGAGTAAATGAAGCTTCCATCGCTCGCGAACGCGCGGTCTTGAACGACCAGCGGTATATCATCGATGCCATAATCGTTGGGAAGGTCGAACGCCTCGCTCTCGCTGTCCCGGACATAAATCATTCCGGCCAGACCCTGATAGACTTGCGGCCCCGAGCGGCGGTGCGCATGCGAATGATACCAGAACATCGATGCGCGCTGGCGGACATCGAAACGCGCGGTCCAGCTGCCTCCCGGCTCGATCGGTTGATGCGGTCCGCCATCGGCGCGCGCCGGCAGATGAAAACCGTGCCAGTGGACGGTTGCCGTTTCGGACAGATCGCTCGTGACATTCATCCGCACCGTGTCGCCCGCGTACATCTCAAGCGTGGGGCCTAGATAGGATTGGTTGATACCGATGGTCGGCGTTTCGAACCCGTCAAAAAATTGCGAGACGCCGTGGCGCAGATTGAGATCGAAAACCCGCTCGCCACTATCTCGTTCGCCTGAATAAAGAGGAGGAATGAGAAGTTTCGAGTGCGCGGTTACCGAAGCAAGCGCCGTATTCCGGTCTGTCAACAGGTCGCGCCGGGCATACGCGGCTATTCCCAGTGCACCTGCGCCAAGCACTGCACCGCCCAGAATAGAACGTCTGTCGATCATAATGCTTCCCTTGCCCGGAGCGTCGTCAACCGGTTTCGGCCTGCGGCGCCCGGGCTTGCATGCCTTTCATTCTGTTGCGCCAATAACCCAGCGCGATGAGCGCGAGCGTGAGAATTTGCGCCGCCACTGGCTCAAGTGCCGGTGCGATGCCCAGAATCGGCATGCGGGGCAGATTCGGAAGCGGAGTGATGCCCAACAATCCGGCTTCCTGGAGCCCCGAAATACCCTTCCCGGCCAGAACGACGGCAAGAATGCCGATCAGAACCGAACTATACGCGAAGAATGTTCCAATTGGCAGTCGGCGGCTGTAGCGAAGCATCGCCCACGCAATCAGCGCTAGCAAGACGATTGCGGCGGCAGCGCCAGCAAGAATCGCGTCGGTATGGCCCTGACTCCAGAGCGCTGCGAAGAACAGGATCGTCTCGAAGACTTCCCGGTAAACCACGAGGAAGGCCAGCCCGAACAGAAACCATGCGGATCTGCGCGAGAGAGCGTGCTGCATGGTTTTCCGGATATAGCGTTGCCATTCGCCGGCCTGCGACTTGCCGTGCATCCATATGCCGACCGACAGCAGGACGAGAGCGGCAAAAAGCGATCCGAACCCCTCCACCAGCTCGCGGCCCGCACCACTCACTCCGATCAGGTAGGTCGCTGCCACCCACGTCAGGGCTCCGGCCCCAAGAGCGGAGAGCCATCCGCCATGGACGAAGGGCAGAACTTCCGTTCTCTTGGCCTTGCGCAGGAACGCGATCATCGCAATCACGATCAGCAAAGCCTCTAGCCCTTCGCGCAACAGGATCGCAAAAGCTCCCAAAAAAGCCGACGCTTCGCTGGCATTGGCCGGGGCGAGCACCGTCTCGGCCCGGTAGAAAAGAACGTCGAGCGCATTCACCTTCTCGGCGACGTCGGCCACCGGATCACCGCGGCTGATTGCCGCTCGAAGCTCGGCCATGCCGATTTCGACCGATGCGAGGAGATCGGCATCGCGCGTGCTTAAAACGGCCTCCAGCGGTTCGAAGCCATCGAGATAGGCCGAGAGTGCAAGTTCGCGCGCCTCGGTTTTATTACCCGCTTCGTAAGCGGCAAGACTTTGCTGCAATCGTTCGCGCGCGAGAGCGAGTGAGCCGGTCGTATCGCTCGCCACGGCTTCAGGATGAACCCTCAAATAGGCCATGACGGCATCGGCCCGCTCGGTGCCGATCGCCTCGCCGAGGGCTGCCGGTGTGAGACCGGATAGAGCAGCGAGATCGGGAATGCGTGCCCGGATCGCCGGTTCGTCATTCCAGATACGCCTTCCCCGCTCTACCTCCGGAAATGCAATCGACCCAGAATAATAAGCAAGGCTCCAACGATCTTCCGCCGGGAGATCGGAAAAGCCCGGCATGGCGGTTCCCTCGAGACCTTGTCCAATGACCTGATAGAGCGCGAAAGCGCTCCTCTCGCGGGCTCGGGCGACGTCGTCAAAAGCGATTGGCGGGGGATCGAGTCCCTCTGCGGCGGGGCCGGCGCCGTCTCCGCTTACCCCATGACAGCTTGCGCAGCTCTGGACGTACAGCGCGGCGCCTCGCGCAAGGTCGGGTACCGCGTCCGGGGCCAGCGGAACGGGAAAGGCCGCGATCAGCTCGCTTGCCAACCTGCGCGCGTCTCGTGCGACGACAGCAGGCTCCACTTTCGCCGAGATTGACTCGACGAGAGCCTCTGCCTCCGCAACCAGCTGTGCACGTTGCGCATTTGCGGGTAGCGCCGCCATGCGTTCGACTACCGAAGCAGAAAATTCCTGCATTTCGGCATACTCTAGCTCGTTCGTGACTTCACCGCCGCTAACGGCTTCGGTGTAATCCACGGCGATGTAATCGAGCAGGCGCCAACTCGTTTGGACTTCGTCGTGCGTGCCTGCAGAAGCGGGCATTGCGACTGCGATCGACAAGAAAGCGATCAATTGGACCGCAAAAGCACGTAGCGTCATTTGGAGGCGGCCTTTCCGAGAGCCGGAGCATGTTGCGCGCGAAGTTCTTCGGTCGCGCGTTTTACAATGAGGTAAGCCGAATGCAGGAAGATCAGGGCGATCACCGCTGCGACCAGCAGATCGGGCCAGGCTTGCCCGGTCCAGGCGACCAGGGCAGCAGCGATGATCACTCCGACATTGGCGATCGCGTCATTGCGGCTGAACAGCCAGATCGCGGATACATGTGCGTCGCCTTCGCGAAACCGCATCAGCACAAGCGCCGCCGCGATGTTGACTATCAAGGCTGCGACGGCGATCCCGCCCATCAAGCCGGCTTCCGGCGCGACCGCGTTAAGCGAGCGCCAGACTGCGAGACCGATCACTCCAAGACCCAGCACGCCGAGAAACAGGCCCTGTGTCAGCGCGACCCGTGCGCGTGTGCGGGCGGTCCATGCAAGCGCGAGGATGCCGATCAGCGTGATCGATCCATCGCCAATGAAGTCGAGAGCGTCGGCCTTGAGCGCCTGGCTGTCCGCCAGAAACCCGCCGAAGGCCTCGACAACACCGAACCCCAGATTGAGTATGACGACTATCCAAAGGGCGCGGCGATAGGCCGGGTCTGTACTCGCTCGTTGCGTATCACCTGTGCAACCGCAGTCCGATGTTTCGTTTTCCAACATACCACTATAGGTAGCACCTCTAGTAACTGTAGAGGCAAGTCAAAATTGCGAATGATTCGCGATTTTAGAACTGAAGGAGTGATTTCATGCTGATCGGAGGTATTGCGAAAGCCACGGGCACGAAGGTCAATACGATCAGGTTCTACGAAGAGATCGGACTTATGCCCGAAGCTGCGCGTACAGCAGCGGGCCAGCGTACCTATACGGAGAGCGAGGTGAAGCGGCTTTCCTTCATTCGGCGTGCCCGCAAATTGGGGTTCTCGATCGACGAAACGCGCTCTCTTCTGGGGCTAAAGGCAACGCCCAACGAGAGCTGCAGCAAGGCAGGCGACATCGCTTCTCGGCACCTTCGGGCCGTGGAAGAACGCATAAGTCAGCTACAAGCGCTTCGTTCCGAGTTGCAACGTGTGGTGGTTGCCTGCACTGGCGGCGAGGTGTCGGACTGCAAAATTATCGAAGCGCTTTCTCGAAACCCAGCTGGCATTTCTGCCAGTCGCTGATGCGAGGGCCTTTACGGTACTATGGGCACCGCACCCTGGCAGTGAAAAAGCGCTTGCACCTCCAGTCGCTGGAGGCGTTATCATCGTGATAATCCAGGTTCTGATGTCGTGATCTAGGATTGGATGGCTGATTATGACGGAACTTGGGTGGCTTGAATAGTAATTAGCTCTCGCCTTATAATAAGGCTGTATCTATTCCATGGAATTCGGTCGAAAAGTAAACTACTCGAGCAATATTCAATGCCGGGACGCTCCGTGACAATATCACATTACAGCAACCGAAAAGATTTTTGTTTCAACTTTCGTTTCATCTTGTTAGGGGCCACCCGATGTTCGATCTGAACGCCTTGATTCCCGTCAGGATTGTAGCCGCACTTTTGGCGGTCGCAGCGCTGATGGCGTCTCCGGCGGTCGAAGCCGCGCAATGTGCGGACGAGCTGTCAGAGATAGCCTATTCGGTCCAGATGCTCGACATTGACGCGGACGAGAGCCCGCAAAACGATGGCCCGGAGCAGCAGGAATGCGCCCACGGGCATTGCCATCACGTCGCCGCGGCACTGAAATCGAAGCTATTAAACGACATGCCCGACCGGCCTAGCATCGCGATTGGATCGCATATGGCCGAAGAATTAGTCGGCGACGCGACTAATTTACCCAAACGCCCTCCTCGCTCCTGACGACCTTCACTGCGCTGCTTGACGCAGCGCATCTCGAATCGTCAGCAGAGAGAGTTTTGAAAAATGCCAGCCATCAAATGGCGAGGGGCCCTGACTGTAGGGCTAACCCTCGCCGCAATTGCCACGCCTGTGGCAGCGCAGGAGCGCGAGCTTCTGACGCTCGACGAGGCGTTGGGCCGGACAGGCGTGGTCGCCGAACCCGCTAGCACCGAGTTAAACCCGCGCATCGTCGGCCCTCGAGCGGAAGCCGAGGCGGCGCAGGCTCTAGTCGGACAGGCGCGGTTGCGGCCCAACCCTGAAATATCGCTCGAGGTCGAGAACATCGCCGGAAGTGGGGCCTTCTCCGGGCTAAGCGCCACCGAATATACGCTTGCTGTCGGACAGCGGCTCGAACTTGGGGGCAAACGCGGCACACGCGTGGAGGCTGCCCGGGCGCAGGCACAGCTGGCCGATCTGCGGGCTGACCTTGCGGGGGCCGAACTCGGATTTCTTGTCCGTGAACGCTACGTAGCAGCGGCTGCAGCAGCCTCGCGCGTCGAACTGGCCCTCGATGTGGTTGAGCGAAACGAAGAGCTCGCCCGCATTGCCGGTCTCCTCGTAGAAGTCGGGCGCGAGCCCCCTCTTCGTGCGCTACGGGCCGAAGCGGCCTTGGCGGAAGCGCAAGCCGAACTTCAGGCCGCCGAAGCGACAAGTCTTGCAGCCCGAACGGCCCTCGCCTCGCTATGGGGCGATCAGGGGACGCCGCCGCTTGTTCCGAGCAGGTTCCCCGGGATCGAACCGCCCGGTGCTGTAATGGCGACAGCAAGCGGTCTGCAATTGCGAGTGGCGCGTGCGGAAAGCACCGCCGCCGCCGCCGAGATCGATCGTGAGCGCAGCCTGCGCATTCCGGACCCGATCATTTCAGCCGGCGTGCGGCGCTTCGAGGAAAGCAATGACAATGCCTTCCTTGTCGGCGTGTCGATCCCGCTACCGTTTAGCAATCGCAACCAGGGCAATATCGCTGCTGCCGAGGCAAGACTGCGCGCCGCCAATGCTCGCGAGGCTGTAGCGTTGGCCGATTTCGAGCAAGCCGTGACGCGCGCACGATCACAATATCTTGCCGCCGAAGCGCGCGTCGAGACCCTTTCAACGACATCTCTCCCCCAGGCCGACGAAGCCCTGCGGCTCGTCCGCATCGGCTATCGCAATGGCCGCTTTCCGCTGATCGAAGTGCTGAGTGCAGCCGAGGCGCGCGACGGCATTCGTGAGGCGCTGATTGCCGCGCAGCAAGACCGGGGACAGGCAGCCGCCGAACTGATCAGGCTGGCAGCACAATGAGGAATATTTCAATGAACCGCAAAAGACTGGCGATTATCGCCGGAATTGTCATACTCGTTTCGGCCCTGATGCTGATGTTCTGGCCCGACAGCCAAGTTGACACGCACGCGGACGAAGAGGTCGCAGAGACAGAACTGCCCGAGGGGCTCGTGCTGATCGAGCAAGAGCAGATCCGCACCGCCGAGATCGAGGTCGCAGCCGTGCAGACGGGTGCCGCCGTCGAACTCGTATTTCCTGCTACGGTTGCGGCAAGTCCGACCGCCAGCGCACGCATCGATGCACGGGCTTCCGGTGTCGTGCGCAGCGTTGGCAAGACGCTTGGCGACTATGTCCGCCAGGGCGAGACCGTTGCTCGGATCGAAAGCGCCGATGCGGCGGCACTCGCTTCTCAGCTTAGTGCCGCTCGCGCCCGCGTAACCGAGCTTTCAGCGGCCTATGACCGCGAGCGCCGGCTATTCGAAGCCAATGTGACAGCGCGCCAGGATCTCGAAGCGGCGCGCGCCAACCTGGACGTCGCGCGTTCCGAACTGAACCGGTCGCAGGCTGCTGTCGCGGCAGCAGGTGTGAGCGGCGATGGGCGCTCGCTCGCTGTCACAAGCCCGCTTTCGGGCCGTGTGACCGCAGCCCCGATTGTGCTCGGTTCTTTCGTCGATGCCGGCGAGGAGCTTTACAGCATCGTCAATCCCAGCGGCTTGCAGATCGAGGTTGCGCTGCCTTCCGAAGATGCTTCACGCATCCAGCCTGGCGACGAGGCTGCGTTGATCGTCGGTGATGGAAGGGAGATCGGCGCTCGCGTCCGGTCAGTAACGCCCTCGCTCGATGCCGAAAGCCGCAGCGCCACAGCGGTTCTTACCTTGACGCGCGCCGTTCCCGGTCTGCAGCCCGGGTCCTTTCTCCAGGCGCGCATTCGCCCTTCGGGCGAAGTCGACCAGAACCGCATCGCCGTCCCCGAGGAGGCTGTGCAGGTGCTCGAAGGACGCGATGTCGTCTTCGTGCGGACACGGCGCGGATTTCAGGCTCGTGAGGTCGAGACCGGTAGCCGGTCTGCCGGAATGGTTACGATCCTCTCCGGGCTCGAGCCCGGTCAGCGGATCGCGACTGCCAATGCTTTCCTGTTGAAGTCCGAGCTCGAAAAGGAGGGCGCAGAACATGGCCATTGATCAAACCACGGCATCTTCTCCTATGTCTTCGGACGAAGGTAGCCACCGTCACGGCCCGATCGGTGTCATCCTGGATATCGCCGTTCGGTTTCGCTGGGCGATCATCGTCCTGACCGTCTTCGCGGCGATCTACGGCGCGTTCAATCTGGTGCGCCTGCCGATCGACGCGGTTCCCGACATCACCAACACGCAGGTCCAGATCAATACCAGCGCTGCTGCGCTCTCACCTTCGCAGGTCGAGACGCAGGTGACCTTCCCCATCGAAACCGGACTTGCCGGGATCGAAGGCCTGGAAATGACCCGCTCGATTTCGCGCAACGGCTTCAGCCAGGTTACCGCGATCTTCGAGGAGGGAACCGACCTCTACTTCGCCCGGCAGCAGGTCAATGAGCGGCTCGCGCCAATCGGTGCGTCGCTGCCCGAGGGCGCAGAGCCCACGATGGGGCCGATCTCCACCGGTCTCGGCGAAGTGCTGATGTATACCATCGAATACGAATATCCCGGAGGTCGAGGCGCTTCGACCGGTGGGCGGACAGGCTGGCAGTCCGATGGCAGCTTCATCACCGAACGCGGCGACCGGCTCGAGAGCGAGGTTGCCAAAGCGGCGTATCTTCGCACCGTGCAGGACTGGGTGGTCGCGCCGCTGATGCGCTCGATCGATGGTGTGGCCGGCGTGGATTCGATCGGCGGGTTCGAAAAGCAGTTCTTGGTCCAGCCCGATCCCGCTCGCTTGACCGGCTATGGCCTGTCGTTCGATTCATTGATCGATGCGCTCGAGGCCGCCAACCTCGCGGCCGGTGCCAACTTCGTGGACCGTGCCGATGAAGCGCTGCTCGTCCGCGTCGATGCGAGGCTGGGCAGCATTGCCGACATCGAAGAAGCTGTCATTGCGACCCGCGAGGGCGTGCCCATCCGCATCGGCGATGTGGCCGATGTCGAGATCGGAGGCGACCTGCGTACCGGGGCCGCTTCGCTCAATGGCGAAGAGGCCGTGGTCGGCACGGTGCTGATGCGGGCAGGCGAGAACAGCCGGACCGTTGCGGCTGGTGCTGCCGAGAGACTTGAAGAGGTCCGCGCATCGCTTCCGGACGGAGTTGTCGCTGAGATTGTCTACAATCGTTCCTCACTAGTCGATGCGACGATCTCCACCGTCGAAAAGAATCTGCTCGAAGGCGCATTGCTCGTGATCGCCGTCCTGTTCCTCTTGCTCGGCAATATCCGCGCCGCCATAATCACCGCACTGGTCATTCCCGTTTCGATGCTGATGGCAGCGGTGGGGATGAACCGGCTTGGTGTCTCAGGTAATCTGATGAGCCTGGGCGCGCTCGACTTCGGGCTGATCGTCGATGGTGCGGTCATCATTGTCGAGAACAGCGTCGCCCGGCTTGCGGCCCGGCAACATCGCGAAGGACGCTTGCTTACCTTGGGTGAGCGGCTGACCGAAACGCGTCTCGCAGCGCAGGAAATGATCAAACCGACCGTCTACGGTCAGGCGATTATCTTCCTCGTCTTCGCGCCGCTGCTGACCTTTACCGGGGTCGAGGGCAAGACGTTCTCGCCCATGGCGATCACGATGATGCTCGCGCTGGCTTCGGCCTTCGTTCTTTCATTGACCTTCGTGCCAGCGATGATTGCGGTCCTGCTCAACAAGAAGCTGACCGAAAAGGAGGTGAAGCCCATTCGCTGGGCCAAAGAGCGCTACGGTCCCGCCGTGCGCAAGGTCATTGCGCGGCCCTGGCCGATGATTGGTGCCGGGGTTGGTCTCTTCACAGTAGCGGTTTTTGTGTTCGGCTTTCTGGGCAGCGAGTTCACCCCGCAGCTCGATGAACGCGACATCGCGGTGCAATCCTTGCGCATCCCCTCGACATCGCTCGAACGCTCGCTGGCGATGCAGCGGCGGGTCGAAGACCGGCTCGAAGAGTTTCCCCAAGTTGATCTTGTGTTCTCACGGACGGGCACGGCCGAAGTCGCCAGCGATCCAATGCCCCCCAATGCTTCGGACGCTTATGTCATCCTGAAGCCTCGCGACGAATGGCCCGATCCCGATTTGCCGAAAGATGAGCTTGTTGGTGAAATGGAAAGCGCGCTCGGAGGCCTCATCGGCAATCTCTACGAGTTCAGCCAGCCTATCGAGCTGCGCTTCAACGAGCTGATCGCCGGTGTGCGCGGCGATGTCGCGGTCAAGCTCTACGGCGATGACCTCACTGCGCTCACCGAAGCTGCGGGCGAGGTCGCGGGCGTGCTTGGAGGTGTCGAAGGCGCCGCGGACGTGAAGGTGCAGCAGGTGACCGGCTTTCCTACGCTGGACATCGCCTTCGATCGCCCGACCATCGCGCGCTATGGTCTGACCGTCGAGGAAGTGGCACAGTCGGTTGCTATCGCGCTCGGCGGGCGGCCAGCAGGACTGGTGTTCGAGGGCGATCGCCGATTCGATGTTGTCGTGCGCCTCGAGGATGCTACGCGCGACGATTTCGACCAGCTCGGCGCGCTCCCGATCGTGCTTGAAAACGGGGTCACCGTTCCTTTGCGGACATTGGCCGATTTTCAGGTCGTCGATGGCCTTGCCGAGGTTCGGCGAGAGCAGGGCCGAAGGCTTGTGATCGTCTCGGCCAACGTACGCGAGCGCGATCTCGGCTCCTTTGTTGAGGAAGCGCAGGAAAGGGTTTCGACCGGCGTCGATATGCCGCCGGCCTCCTTCATCGAATGGGGCGGACAGTATCAGAACCTGCAGGAAGCGCAGGCGCGGCTCACCATCGTCGTCCCGATTGCCTTCGCTCTGGTTCTCCTCTTGCTGTTCATGGCTTTGGGTGGATGGGTTCCAGCGCTTGCCGTGTTCAGTGCCATTCCCATGGCCTTGGCTGGCGGGGTGTTCGCTCTGGCGCTGCGAGGCTTGCCATTCTCGGTGTCGGCAGCGGTCGGCTTTATCGCGCTTTCCGGCGTGGCGGTGCTCAACGGTCTCGTCATGATGACCGCGATCCGGCAGCGACTCGACAGCGGGATGTCACTGGATGAGGCGATTGCCGATGGCGCGCTGGCGCGACTGCGACCGGTGCTCATGACCGCGTTGGTGGCGTCGCTGGGTTTTGTGCCGATGGCGATTGCCACAGGAACAGGTGCTGAGGTGCAACGTCCCTTGGCTACGGTGGTTATCGGCGGGCTGATCACAGCCACTGCGCTCACGCTGTTCGTTTTGCCAGCGATCGCTCGCCTGGTACTCGATGATGGCAAGGAGAAGCGAAGTTGGCGCCAAAGATGGTGGGACCGCCTGCGTCGCAACGTCACGCCTGAGGAACGTAAAGAACTTCGGGATGTTACTTGAAGGGGAGGGCTTATTGAAGTTAGCTAGGTCAATTTGTCTGCCTCAGATCGCTTCGGGACTGACAAGTCTCGAAGCGATCCGGTATCGGACTCAATTGCGGGCGCGCGGAGCCTCGGCAGAACGCCCGGCTGCGATACGGGCACGGCGTGGGTGTTTTTCGCCGATGGCTTCTATGCAGAGGTGCAACCTTCGGACGGTGATCTGTCCGCTGTCGGCATCTGGCGCGATGAGGGTGAGGCCATCGCATATACCATGACCATAAGCCCTTCGAACGGCATGCGCGGCCAATGCAAGTGCGCCATCTTACGATCGAAGATTGTAGCCCGGGACGGCCCTTCACCTGCAACTATCGAGGTTTCGAGCGCATCTTTTACCGCTGTCCAGAGGACGCGCCAAAGCCGCTCGACGGTCGCGCGGAACATTCAAGAGGAGAAATCGCCATGCTCACCGCAATCGAAGATAACGGTCTGTTGCTCATCAGGGCGGACGGAACGCTTTCCGATAGCGACTATGACCGCTTCGTTCCGTTTTTCGAGCGCGTCGCGGCGCGAGTTCCTGGGACGGTTCCGATGCTTATCGAACTTGCTCCCGACTTTTCTGGCTGGGATATGGGCGGTCTCTGGCGCGACCTGAAATTCGATGCGAAGCACAAGGACAGCTTCGGCCGGATCGCGATGGTCGGCGATAGTAGTTGGGAAGAGTGGGGCACCAAGCTTTTCGATCCGCTATTCCGCGCGGAGATGAGGTTTTTCACACCTGTCGAGCGGGTTGCCGCCGAAAGCTGGGCGAGAGACGGAAGGAATGCGTCATGAGCGGCGAAGGCGAACTCAACCTCGATTCGGCCGAAAAGCGCCGCACTCTCTGGATCGTTTTCTGGCTCAATGTGGCGATTGCGATAGGGTTTTTCATCACCGGGGTAATCGGCGATTCCAACGCGCTGATTGCCAATGGGCTCGACAATTCGTCGGACGCGATTGTCTATGCATTGAGCCTGCTTGCGCTCACCCGCTCCCGGGTCTGGAAGCGCGGAGCCGCGCGTTTTTCCGGGGTCATGCTGCTTGTGTTCGCAGGCGGTGTGATTCTCGATGCCATCCGGCGCTTCATGGAGGGTTCGGATCCGATCGGCGGCGTCATGATGGTGATGGCGCTGGTTGCCGGTGCGGTGAACCTCTGGTGCCTTTACCTGCTGAAACGTTTGCAGAATAAGGATGTCAATTTACGTGCAGCCACCACGTTCAGTTTGAATGATTTCGTTTCGAACGGCGGGATTATCATAGCGGGTATCGTAGTGTTTTTCACCGGATCGAATTGGCCCGATCTCGTCGTCGGGATCGGTGTGGCCTGCATAGCGATCTACGGCGGCATCGAGATCCTGCGCGATGCGCATATGGACATCCATGAGGAAGAGGGCACAGAGCACGAGGGCTGGCGCAAGTGATCGCGGTCTGGGCAGCGGTTCTCCTCGCCGCCGTCTGGGCCGCTCATTGGGGCGCGGAACGCCTGTCCGCACCGCTCAAGAAATTACGCAAGCAATGGGGGTTCTCCGTCGCGGCGGGGGGCTCCTTTTTAGGTCTAGCCGCCGCTTCGCCAGAGATGGGCATCAATGTGACGAGCGCTGCTCGTGATGTGTCCGATATCGGCCTTGGCGCCATGCTGGGTTCGACCGTTCTGGTGATTCCGGTGATCGTGACGACCGCTTATCTGGCGACCCGTAAAGGGGCCCTTGAAGGTGCTGACAAGGAGCACAAGAAGCATCGTCGTGATCATTACGTCGCGGTCGATAAGGGGGCTCTTACCGTCCAGGCGCTGCCTTACCTGGCGATCCTCGCGGTCTTCGCTCTACTGACGCTTCCCGCCCCTTGGCGCGGGTTGCAGCCGATCGATGGATGGCTGCTGCTGATCGCGTATCTCGCCTATCTCCTTCAGGCTCTCGTTCGGGGCCGAGAGAAGGGAGAGGAGGTAGAGTGGAGTCTAAAGGAGAAATGGATGGCCATAGCGGGCGTCGGCGCCCTGGCGGTCGGGGCCTACTTCACCGTATTCTCGACCGAAAGGATCGTGAGCGCACTCGGCATCCCGAATATCGTCGGCGGTCTTTTCATCACTGCCGCCGTCGCATCGCTGCCCGAGGTGTTCACGACCTGGAGCGTCGCGCGCTCCGGTCAGGTGACCTCCGCCAGCACAAGCGTGATCGGCGACCATGTCGTGACCATGACGCTCGCCTTCATCCCGCTCACCATCATCGGAACGCCGATCGAGAATTTTCAACTCTTCTGGGTCAGTCTCGCGTTCGTCGTGCTGATGGCCGCGCTATACGCTCTCTTTCTTTCGTTGGGAGACGAAGAGAAAAGAGGCTTTGGTCGATGGCACATCTTCGCGTTCTGGGCAGCCAATGCGGCTTTTATTGCCGTAATATTCCTGTGGGTGAAGCCTTTGCAAGTCTCCGGAGGAGCCGGATGAGCAATGACAACCGAGATCAGGGTGAACGGAGCGGCCATAGCCACCGCGAAGAGGATCATGACGATCAGCCCTTGCTTATGAGGACATCTCCCCGAAAAGATTTTGATGGAGATTTGCCTGTCGCGCGGAAGAAAGTCGCAGACGAACTTCCGGCGGTACGGGGTTTGAAAAGCTAATGAGCCTTTTCGACACTATCTTTGAGACACAAAGCCGATCGCATGTTTTGCTTCTTGCGATATTCGCAAGCACCGGCTTGGTCGTAGGGACGTTGTGGGTCGAACGTGTGGGGGCGGGATTGCGCCGGTCCGATCTGTTGTATCCTGCTGCTGCGGGCGTTCTGTTTGCGACCGCTGCGCTAGCGGTTACGCCGTTCGTCCAATCGGCAGTCGACAGCTGGGCCATCCCTGTGCTCTTTTTGCTCGGTGGAGGAGCCTATGTTCTTCTGTGCAAGGCAGCCGGCTATCTCAGAGGCCGTTTCGCGGACGGCAAAAGAAAGCAGCATGATCATGACGAGGATTTGTCCAATGTTGCTGCATCGTCGATCATCTCAATCGTCGATCTGATCGGCTATGGTTTGGTGCTCGGTATTACAGCAGCCGCTTCCGTGACTTTGGCAATAGTCACGGCGGCGGGGTTAGCCACGGCGAATATCTTGGTCAGTCGCCAGATTGGCTCCAGGTTCATAGCCGCTAGCTCAAGCCGAATGGACCGCATCGCGCTACACGTCGGTCTCGCTCTGGCCTTCATCGGTTCTACGCTGTTGGCATTCTGGATGGTACACAGTGTCGATAGTTTCGGGCTGCTTTGGCTCCTCACCGTCCTTGCAGGGTTACTCCTGGCTGCGGCGGTAAGAGCTTTGCTTCTTCATCAAGCGGCACACACAGCGGGGCACTTCAAATCGCTTCTTGCTTTTCTCGTCGGGTTCGCCCTTCTCGCACTCATTTTCGCCGGGCTTGATGAATTATCAGACGCGGTGGATCTTCCGAATTCGGGTTTGGAGCATCCCGCAGAGCGACCGGCAGTCGCGTTTAGCATTGAACCCCTCACAATGGGACGCGAGTAATGGAGCATTCCCACGGTCACGCCGGACATAGTCACGGCGAAGAAAATCTCAGCGATCGCCAGCTGATCTTTGCAGTGGCGATCAACGTCTTGCTTACAGTTGCACAAATCATTGGCGGGATCGTCTCAGGGTCGCTCGCGCTCATAGCCGACGCCTTGCACAATTTCAGCGATGCGGCTTCGCTTGGCTTGGCCTGGTTCGCGCGCAAAATCGGGCGGCGACCCGCCGACAAACTTTTGACCTTCGGTTATGCGCAAGGCGAAGTCGTCGCCGCACTCATCAACCTCACGACCCTGCTTATCATCGGCTTCTACCTGCTGGTGGAGGCAATCAACCGGTTCGCCGATCCCCAACCGGTCGAGGGATGGACCGTCATAGGCGTGGCGGGCATAGCGCTGGTCATCGATCTGGTGACTGCCTTCATCGTCTATCGCGGTTCGCATGACAGCATCAACATGAAGGCGGCCTTTCTGCACAACGTCTCCGATGCTCTCGCGTCGGTCGGTGTGATCGTCGCTGGCGCGCTGATCCTGCTATACGATCTCTACATCGCGGATCTGATCATCACCCTGATCATCGCCGGTTATGTCATCTGGCAGGGGGTGACCCTGATGCCGCGGACAGTCCGGCTCTTGATGGGCGCGGTTCCCGACGAGCTGGAGTTTGATCGGATCGTTTCGGCACTCGAAAATTTGGATGGGATCGACGGAGTACATCATGTTCATGTTTGGTCGATCGGCGAGCATCACCGGGCGCTGGAAACGCATGTAACCCCTGAAGGCGCTTCACTTGAGCAATTCGAGAAAGTGAAGGCCCGGGCAAGATCGATGTTGAAAGAAGAGTTTCAGATCGAGCACGCCACATTCGAAGCGTGCCTTGAAATGGACTGCGAACCCGATCTTGTTCCTGCGCACCGAACTGCGCATCCGCATGAAGAGAGTGGAAACGATTAGCGCTAGAGCCGTATGCGCATGTCGATGGCAGCTGTAGCTCACGGCAATTGCTGAAATACCAAAAATCCGATCCCGCAAGATTCAGCTGCTAGGTATGGGTGTGTGTGATTGTTGAACAATCCTACAGCAGACCTCGACGACTTTCGGCCTTGCCATCGGCTCGGCAACACGGAGGACCAACGCTACTCGAGGTTCAAATGTATTGCGGTTGCCCCGGAGCAAAGAGACTTAGCCGGCCGCCAGACCTGCTCTTCGAAGCTCAGGCGGCGCGCGCGCATCCTTGCCTCCTAGGTGTTGCAAAACCTAGCACGTTGCGCCGCACGACTACCCGCATTAGCGCCATCGACAAATCTTGCTCAAATTGCGCTTTTGCTCTTGCGAGGCACTCGCAATAAAGATAGTGGCGGGCTCCACAATCAAAAACAGGGAAGTCTTTATGTATCGCGCTGCCGTCTCGTCCCTCGCAATTGCTCTGTCCGCACCGGCTCTGGCCCAGGAGACTGCCGGGTCTGATGGCGAAGAGCTGCGCGCAGGGCAGGTCGCAGAGGACCGCCGGGAGAATCCGGCTGAATCGATTATCGTAATCGGTGGCCGCATTGATCCTTACCGGATCGCCGGGTCGGCGAATCTTATCGACAGCGAGGATCTGCGCCGTTTCGATCATGGGGATGTAAATCGCGTCCTGCGGCAAATCCCCGGCGTCAATACGCAGGAGGAAGACGGGTTCGGCTTGTTCCCAAACATCGGTCTGCGCGGTAGTCCGGTCGAACGTTCGAGCAATATCACGCTCATGGAAGACGGCGTGCTGATCGCGCCTGCTCCCTATGCCGCCCCGGCAGCGTATTATTTCCCGGCCATCGGACGCATGCAGGCGGTCGAAGTCACGAAAGGCGCTGCCGCCATTCGCTATGGCCCCCGTACGATCGGCGGGGCGGTCAACCTCCGGTCGACCGACATTCCGACCGACGGGCTGGCCGGCTACGCTTCCGGGCAATACGGGTCGCGCGACTATTATCAGGGACAGGCCTGGGTCGGTGGAGACACGGACTATGTCGGCGCGCTGCTTGAAACCTATCAACAGGGCAGCGACGGCTTCAAGACGGTCGATGGGCGCCCGGACGCCGACACCGGTTTCGAGCGCCAGGATTACCGTGGACGTCTGGCTGTTCACACGGCACCGGCCGCGCCCGTCGAGGCGCGACTGGAATTCGTCTATGGCCGATCGGACCTTGAAGCCAACGAGACCTACCTTGGACTGGCCGATAACGATTTCGCGGCGGCCCCCTATCGTCGCTATGCGGCGAGCCAGCGCGACGCCTTCACGGGTGAGCATGATCAATATCGCGTTGCCGGTAGTTTAGCGTTTTCTGACGAAACGAGGATCACCGCCACTCTGTACCGCAACGACTTTGCTCGCAGTTGGTCCAAGCTCCAGGATATCGACTTCGATGACGATGGCAGCTTCGATTCAATTAGCGCGGTTTTCGATAATCCCGATGACAACGCCGGGGCGCTTAGCATCTTGCGCGGGGCTGATAGTGCCACAGGTGCGGTTCGCATCCGCAACAACAACCGGGTCTATCGCAGCGAGGGCGCTCAGATTTCGCTCGAGCGTCCGTTCGAAACTGGCCGCGCAAGGCACAACCTAGCCGTATCTTTCCGCTACCATGAAGATGAGGAAGACAGGCTGCAAAACGAGGAATTCTACTCGCAGATCGGGGGCGATCTCGTCTTCGAACGGCAGACCGATCTTGGTCAGCAAGCCAACCGCGAAGCGAAAGCAAAGGCGATTGCGTTCTATATCGAGGACCGGATCGAAATCGGTGCCCTGACACTGACTCCCGGCTTGAGGTATGAAGGGATTGATCTGACCCGGCTCGACTATGCCGGGTTCGACCCGGATCGCTCGAATGGGCCTACACGTGTCCGTCAGACCAATATTGATCAGTGGTTGCCAGGTCTTGGCGCCACCTACGAGTTGGGTGATGCCATATTGCTGGCAGGTGTGTCGCGCGGTTTCTCGCCTCCCGGTCCCGGCAATCCTGATGCACGGGCCGAGGAAAGCTGGAACTACGAAGCCGGGGTCCGCTATCGGAGCGACAGGGTCCAGGTCGCCGCGATCGGCTTCTCCAACGACTACTCGAACCTTCTGGGCAACTGCACTCAATCCGTGGGCTGCAGCGTCGGTGACATTGGCGATCAGTTCAATGGCGGCGCGGTTACGGTCAAAGGCTTGGAACTGTCGGCGGCTGCGGAACCTCGTCTTTCCAATTCGGTCTCGTTCCCGCTCTCGCTTGCCTACACGTTTACGGATGCAGAATTCGACAGCAGCTTCGACAGCGAATTCTTTGGCGATGTGAACGAAGGCGATGACCTGCCTTACATCGCGCGCCATCAGCTTTATGCCGAAGCGGGGGTAAACATGGGACGCGCGGCAGCCACCGTTGGCGCCAACTACATTTCCGAGTTGCGCGACGATCCAGGAAGCGGAGCCGTTGCTGAAAACGAGAGGATCGATGATCGCATCGTCTTCGATATTGCGGGAAGTTACGCGCTTACTGACAAGTTCTCCCTGTTTGCGCGCGTCGACAATGTTCTCGACAATCAATACGCCGTGAGCAGGCGCCCCTTCGGGCTGCGTCCGGGGGTCCCGCGGCGCATTGTGGGTGGTGCTCGGGTCAGTTTTTAAACTCCGCGTGAGGCTTTTGGCGCTGATATTCGCGCCCGCCCTTCATTTTGCGTGCCCGCAGGCGAGAACTGACTTGAAAGGTGAATTGAGCTCGAAAGCAAATGCTGCTCGGGATTCGGCAAAGCGAGATACTCTGCGGCAAGGCTGTTGCGAACGCCGAGGCGCATCAATTCTTCCGCGGGCCTAAGCGCTCGCAGTACAATCGCGTGCCTTGAGAGGTGGGTCGGTGCTTTCTTTTCCAGAAACTCTCCGCAGCCTTGCAGGCCGCGCGTGGCGCAAAAAGGATGATCGCAGCGCCGGCGAGACATATCGATGCTCCCAACACATCCCAGCGATCCGGCCGAGTATCTTCGACGAGCCAGAGCCAGCTAAGCGACGCGGTGATGTAGACGCCGCCATAGGCGGCGAAGGCTCGCCCTGCAGCATCCGCCTCAATGCGAGCAAGGAGATAGGCGAACAACACGAGCGCCAATACTCCGGGAAGGAGCCACCAGGCGCTCCTGTCCATTCTGAACCAGGCCCAGAACGCAAAGCACCCCGCAATCTCGGCGAACGCGGCAAGGGGATAGATCCATATCGCGTTCACGCTTCAGTCCCCTCGGCGAGCGCTTCAATGATCAGACAGGTGCCGACCGTTCCTTGCTCGCAGTTTTCCAGCATCCGGCGCAGTTCCCTTCGGAGAGCCTCCAGATCGGCAATCTTGCGGTTGACTTCGCACAGGTGCGCGCGTGCCAGCGTGTCGACCGCATGGCAGGCCCGCGACCGGTCGTCGGCCAGTTCGAGAAGGTCGCGAATGCGCGTCATGGAAAACCCCAGGTCGCGCGCGCGGCGAATGAAATTCAGTCTCCGGGCGTGCTCGGGACCGTAGTCGCGATAGTTGGCCTGTGTGCGGGGCGGGGACGCGAGAACGCCCTCGCGTTCATAGTAACGGATGGTTTCCGCCTTTACGCCCGCCGCGCGGGCGAGTTCACCGATGCGCATACATACCTTCCCCCGATCGCTTGACCTTGTAGCGACTACAAGGTGCATAAGGCGATCCGATACAAGGAGTCGAACGAATGGGAAAAAATTGCTGCGGTTTTGTCGAAGACCGCGAGGCGAATAATGATCCGCTGTGGCGTCGTATCCTGTGGATCGCGCTCATTCTCAATGCGGTTATGTTCGGCGTCGAAATCGTGGCGGGCCTAGCTGCTGATTCGCGTGCATTGCAGGCAGACGCACTCGATTTTCTGGGCGATGCGGCAAATTACGCCATAAGTCTCGGCGTTGCCGGAATGGCGCTTGCGTGGCACGCTCGCGCAGCCATTGCCAAAGCAGCGACCATGCTGGCGTTCGGGCTATGGGTGCTTGGCTCCGCGATCTGGGGTTTCTTTGTCGGTGCCTCGCCGGACGCCGGAACCATGGGCATTATCGGAACCGTCGCGCTTGCGGTGAATCTCGCGGTTGCCGCGATGTTGTTCCGGTTTCGCATGGGTGATGCCAACATGCGCTCGGTGTGGGTTTGCTCGCGCAACGACGCGATCGGCAATGTGGCGGTTCTGGGTGCGGCGCTGGGGGTCTTCGGAACCGGGCGCGCATGGCCCGACCTGGTTGTCGCCGCGATCATGGCGGGCCTTGCTCTCTGGGGCAGCATCGAGGTGTTTGCGCAGGCGCGCGGGGAGCTGCGCTCTACCTGAGAAGGAAATCCAAGAGGCAGTTACGTTATTGTACGACCTGTGCCGGCTAAGGCTGACTTCCTTACAAAGCCCGTTGAAGGCTGACCGCTTTTGATTATTGCAGGTAGCCGCATAAGTGCTGGTCCACCAAAACCTTCCTCGTGGTGGACTCAGGGAGATGATGATGTTCTCGGCGACGGGGCGACGATTTTCTCTCCTGGTGGAGACAGTCTTGATGCAATTCGTAGCGCTGCTCATCCTGGCGACCGGTGCTCACTTTCGATCGCTTCGACTAGGCTGACCCAAGTCCCATTTTCCGTGAGAGCCAAAGGGTCGCGGTCGGGACAAGGACCCACATGATTATGGGAACGAGTCCAATCTTTGTCCCAGGGACTAGCGGCATAGTGGGACTGTAGGTCCAGCCCCAGGCAGACCCAACGGCCAATATTTCGACCACGGATGTTATCGCCAGACCAATGGCGAGATAGATAAGGAAGCGGGATATTGGCCAGTCGACAAGCCAAGGTGTTCGGCGGTTTCCCAACGAGGCGCCCAGATAGGCCGCCACCATGATGCCCGCGTCACCGAACGATGCCAGACCACATCGGTATGCGGCTTCAACAGGACCAAGCCCGTCAGTGCTGTAGAACGGGAGCTGGAACATTTCCCAGGCGAAGGCAATCAGTCCGCCGAAAATGGCGATCCACAGGGCGGGATGCGCGCCTCGCCACACTGCTTCGGGCCTACCCGTATTTATAGGATCCAAACCTCACCATCCTATTTCAAGCCTGCGCTATTACCATGCAGAACCGTTAAACGACGAACCGGTCGTAATTGACTGCTAGCTTCTTGACGATGGCTGACCCGATATATCCGCTCGAACCGGTGACGATCACGACAGGCTTGTCTGGATCACTCATGTGCGAAATGCCATCGTGCGAAGGTCGAGACGCAAGCCGATAATCATATGCAAGGGCTCACTTCCGCAGATATTTAATAAGCGCAGCGATCACGAGCAGCAGGGCGACAATTACCAGTAACCAGACCAAGCCCATGCCGATCATCATCATGCCGCCTCCCATCATCGAACCGTCACCCATGATTGTCTCTCCCTTTTTTGCGGCGAAGCCGCAGTGTCGATACGCCTTCTACGCCCGAAGCGGCTTCACCCCTCACTCAAGGCGATTTTATACCGCATCCTTGGTAATCCCCGTGATGACATAAGTCTCACCGCTCTGGCCAAATTCGAAGTTCACGGAGTCGCCTACGGAGAATTCGTCGATCATGTCGGAAGATTGGGCCACGAAGGTCATGGTCATTGCGGGCCAATCGAGTGTCTCGACCGGGCCATGCGAGATCGTAATACGGCTGCCATCGATATCGGTGACGTCACCGCTCCCTGTGTGGAGAGGCCCCTCGATCTCACCTGCTGGCGTCTGATCTCCTGAACCCGCTGATACGTCTGCTCTCGTGCCGTCGCGAGGCTCCTGCGTGGCGCCTTCCTCGCCACACGAAACAAGCGCGAGCGAGGCGACAGCCATTATACCCAAGGCGATTTTGTTCATGCGATATATCTCCGTTTCAAAAGCATTAGGCTGCTTTTCGTCTAATGCGACCAACGTTCATGAGCGCGAAAGTTTCCCTTGCCGGACTGTGTGACAGTTGAACTTATCCGATGAACTGCCTCGGCGCAGGCAACGACAGGAGAATTCTCATCGCGGAGGTCATTGGTGAGGGCCTCCTGCGCGCGAATTGGGGCCGGGCCGATCATGGGCTTCCCTGAAAACGGTCCTTGACCTTACCATGATGGGAAGCCCTATCTTTGCTACTGGAAGGCGAGTGTAGATTGATCGGAAGGCGCCAGATCATGGCAATGAAAATTGCAAAGCTGAGCCGCCGCGGCTTTCTCGCGGGTGGCGGAGCGGTGGCCGTGACTGGCACTGCGGCGCTGTTCATGCAGCGTGGCGGCAGCGTGATGGCGGGATCTGCGGTCCGCGGACCGGTCGATATGCGTCTGCGCGCATCCCCCGCGACTGTGCCGCTCCTCGGCAATGCGCAGGGCGGGGTCGACGTATGGGTCTACAACGGCCAGGTGGCGGCTCCTGAAATCCGCATCAGGCAGGGAGAGCGTCTGCGCGTCACGCTCGACAATGGCCTTGCGCAGGACACTACCATTCATTGGCACGGCTTGCGTGTTCCCAATGCGATGGACGGTGTGCCGCATCTGACCCAGGATCCGGTCCGGCCGGGCCAGTCGTTCACCTATGATTTTGTGCCTCAGGATGCCGGCACGTTCTGGTATCATCCTCATCACCGTAGTTTCGAACAGGTCGCGCGAGGTCTTTATGCCCCGCTGATCGTCGAAGAGCGTGACCCGATCGTAGTGGACAGGGATATAACCTGGATGCTCGACGACTGGCGGATCGGTGCAGATGGTCAGATAAATGATGATTTCGGGAATCCGTCCGACGCCTTCATGTCCGGCCGCGTTGGTAACACGATGACGATCAACGGGCGTCCGCCGCAGCCGCAGCGGGGAGCGCATCCGACTGCGGCTGATCAATGCCGCGAACGCGCGGATCTTCGCGCTCGATTTTTCCCGTCTCAATCCGCAGATCATTGCCTTGGACGGACAGCCGGTAGCTCCGCACGAGGTCGATGGAGCGCTGCACATTGCTCCGGGAATGCGGATCGATCTGATTTTGGATCCTGAGGGCGCGCCCGGATCGCGCGTCACGATCGGAGACAGTTTCTATGAGGGTCTCGAATTTGCGCTGACGGACGTCGTTTATTCGGACACACCGCTGCGCGCAGACCCGTTGACGACTCCGATTGCGTTGCCGCCTAATCCCATCCCTGAGCCGCAAACAGAAACGTCGACCCGCCACGAAGTTGTGTTCGGTGGTGGAATGATGGGACCATCGGCGACCGGCAAGATGGACTGGACCGTAAATGGCGTGGCGGCCTCGGGCCACAATCTCGACCCCGTTCTGACCCTACCCAGAGGCGAGAGTGTCATTCTGACCCTTCGTAACGAGACGGCCTGGTGGCATCCCATCCATCTGCATGGGCACAGTTTCAGAGTACTTTCCCGAAACGGCAAGCCGACGCGATATCGCGAATGGCAGGACACGGTGCTCATAGCACCAGACGAGATTGTGGAAGTCGCTTTCGTGGCTGACAATCCCGGAGACTGGATGTTCCACTGCCACATACTCGAACATCAGGCCGCAGGCATGATGGCGACAGTCAGAGTGACTTAGATCAAAGGAGACGAAAGATGAGAAATGTAGTGGAAATCTTCGCCGCACTGGCGGTTCTCGTAGCAACACCGGCCCTTGCAGCGCCCCCCGAGAAGCCGCTTGCGACCCTTTTCAAGAATCCGCAATGCGGCTGCTGCGAAAGCTACGCGGCGTATCTGCGGGAAAATGGCTACGAAGTGAAGGTCGAAGCGACCAACGACTTGGCGTTAATCAAGCAGAGGCAAGGTATTCCGCAAGAGTTGGGGGGCTGCCACACCACGTTCGTGGGAGGCTATTATGTTGACGGGCATGTGCCGATCGGAAGCTTCGACCGCCTGCTGGCTGAGCGTCCGGAACTCAATGGTATAACGCTTCCCGGAATGCCCGCTGGCTCCCCAGGGATGGGTGGAACAAAATCCAGCCCCTTCACCATCTTTGCTTTGGCTCAGGGCGGCGAGCGGTCGGTCTACGCTGTCGAATAGGGGGCGGTAAGTGTCGCCCGACCAGGGTGGCCTGATCAGCCGGAGCGCATAAGAGAAAATCGCGTCGATACGACGGGCAGGCTTTTGCCACCTACCTGGGTCGGCCGGTAAGGGGATTCGGCACTTGATAGGGTAAAATTGCATCCCATCATTGGAAGCTTGGAAAGTGCCGAGAAAATACCAATTCGCGGGACTGTGCCAATATGAAGGAGAAATGATCATGAACATCGGGCAGGCAGCCGACAAATCCGGCGTCTCGGCCAAGATGATCCGCTATTATGAAAAAACCGGATTGATTGAGCCAGCGGAAAGGACGGCTTCGGGGTACAGGGTTTACGAGCCGCGAGACGTCCACACGCTTCGGTTCGTTCGCCGTGCCCGAGATCTCGGTTTTTCTGTGGAGCAAATCCAGGAATTGCTTGCACTTTGGCAGGATCGAAGCCGCGCCAGCGCCGATGTAAGGGCGGTGGCATGCGCTCATATTGAGCGTCTACGCGAAAAGATCGTCGGGATGCAGTCAATGGTTGCCACGCTCGATGAATTGGCGGCGAAGTGTACCGATGACGATAGGCCCGACTGCCCGATCCTTCGCGACCTCGCGCAGGGTAGTCCGTCCGATTGTGCGAGCGCTTTAGATCATCGGTTCGGTCCCGGGCGCCTGCAATAGGCCGGTACCCCGATCAATTGAAAAGGCGTGTGTTCGGGGAGCGCCAAGCGAACCGGCTTGCATACGCAACGGGTCGCGGATGTAATTGGAACCGAGAGCTTTTTTAGATCATTTACTACGCGAGCGCATAAATGCGCCGAAACACCAAAGTGGAGATGAACAATGGAAGCCCGAGATGTCATGACAGCCGACCCAGCCTGCTGCAGCCCATCAGATAGCGTCAAGGATGCCGCGACGCTGATGGTTGATAACGATTGCGGCGAAATTCCCGTCGTCGATGAAACCGGTGCCCTCGTCGGTGTCGTAACCGATCGCGATATCGCATGCCGCTGCGTCGCAGAGGGCAAATCAGCCGACACGCGGGTTGCGGATGTGATGTCCCCATCCCCTGTGACAGTCACCGCTGACACGAGCGTTGACGATTGCTGCAAGAAAATGGAGGACAACCAGGTCCGCCGACTTCCGGTGGTCGACGATGGAGGCAAATGCTGCGGCATCGTTTCGCAGGCCGACATTGCGCAAAACGCCGAGAAGAGCGAAACGGGCGATCTGGTCCGCGAGGTCTCGGAGCCTACAAAGGAAGCCGCTTCGGCGGGATGTTGCTAGGCAATTTTTAGGTCCTTGCTTCAAGCAGGTCACCGCAATCATGTACCATAGCTTTGTTGCTGACGCTGATTTCGGCGACGTCTAGAGTGCGCCGGTTGTCGATTAGATACGGCGCCGGTGCACTCTATGCCGTTTAGCACGGCGGACCAGACGAAGCCGAGCGATTGCCGACGAACAGTGTGCGCTAGCGCCAAGAAAGCCACCCTTTCTTCCATTTCAGAAAACTCTGAGAAAGGCCTTGACCTTCCCATGATGGGAAGGCCCATCTTGTGGCTATCAAGGACGAATCGAGGAGTACCCAAATGACGTCGAGTTCCACCGCGCTTGTTCCGTGGACGCCACAATTAGGAGCCCAGCAGCTTCAGGCGGCGACCTCGAAGTCATCGGGAGGCAAAAGTTGCGCGAGCCCTGCACGCTGGTCGACCAAGACGAAGTGGCTGATCGCCGCAAGCGTCGTTCTCGCTCTAGGCGCAGCAATACTGGGTTCGATGTGGTTCGGGTTCGCGGCGGTTTTGCCCCTGCTCTACCTGTTCCCATGCCTGGCGATGATGGCCATGTGCATGAAGGGTATGAAAAGCACGGGCCCAGAGGGCTCGGGCACCCAAAGTTGATTGAGCGCCTCCCTTTGTCACCGTATAATCTAAGGAGAATACCAATGAATCGTAATTTCAAAACAATGTTGACCGGCGCTGCTGTCGCTCTTGGTCTCGTTTCCACCGCCGCACTCGCCCAACAGGCTGACCGTGCTCCACAGGATGCCGATTCACACATGAACATGGGCAGCGAAGCTGGCGCGGAAGGGGCAATGCCGATGGGCGAGATGATGGCGATGATGCAGGATCCGGAAATGCGCCGCAAGATGATGGCGATGATGGAAAACTGCAAAGCCATGATGGAACGCATGGAGGCCATGTCCGCCTCGCAAGACATGTCGGCCTCGCGGGATATGCCCGCGTCCTCGCAGGATGAGAGGTGACGCGGAACCGGGCGCCGATCTATCCAGTTCGGCGCCGCTCCGTTTCGACCTTGTGCGCAGGCAGGCTGAAGGATGGTCCGTTAATGCGCATATTCGCAGAAGGGCTCACCGCCGGTTTCAGCGCACAGCGCTATCTGTTCTTCGACGGTCGCACCGTCATCCAAAACTCTTGGTGACCGAGGCTAAGGCTAAGATGCTTATCCATCGCTTCCATGATTGAATCAAAGGACGGACTTCAACGTGACATCGGGAAGCTTTCGTCAGCAGGCGTGGAACGCCATGAAATTTTCGGGCCATCAATCGGTCTTCGCACTTGCGTTTAATCGGTGGTCGACTTATCGCAAAAGAGTGTCGATAGGTCGTTTCCTTGCTGTTGTACTTTTTGGCCTCGGCCTTTTTGTACAAAGTGCTGCCCAAGCGGCGGCGGTTCCACAGTTGGGGGCAGCCGGGACCGTCCATTGCTCGGAAATGGGCGATATGATCATGGAAGGGGTGACGGATGGCAATTCGTCCGAAGAACCTCCATGCGACCAGAGGACACTCGATTGCGTCGTCGCGATGGGATGTCTTGCGCCAGCAAATATCCCCGGCACCAATGATAAGAGTATGGTTCCTTTGCGGGCCGATCGTGAGATCTATCTGACGGGCGATCTGATGGGTCTCCAGGGACGCCTGCTCACACCCGAATCCCCCCCTCCACAAGTTAACCTCGATATCTAGTCTTCTGTAGTCGGTGCCATGGTGCCGTAATACAAGCTGGAATAGTCTATATCCGCTCGCTTCGCACCGCGAAGCGAGAAGCCTTGGACTGTCCAGCATCAGAAATTCTACGAGGTTACACAATGAAATGGCGAAGCAGCTGCGCTTTCGTGGCTCTCATATTTGTCGCTCAAGGAGCGCAAGCACAGTCTGTCGGCTACGAAGAGGCTTTGCGCGCGGCCCGCGTCGAACAGCCTGTCCTGCAGGCGCGTGAACTTGAGGTGGAAGCTCTGCGGAACGCGGCGGAGGCTGCAGACGAATTGCCCGATCCGCGGCTACGAGCGGGCATCGTCAATTTGCCGGTCACCGGGCCGGCGGCGTTCGATCTCGACCGGCAGCTTCCGACCCAAGTCCAGGTGGGTGTCGAGCAAGAAATTCCCAATCTAGCCAAGCGACGCGCGAGGGCTGGGCTTGCGGTATCGGATATCCGCTTGGCCGAAGCTCGCCTCGGCGTTGTTGGCCGGGATGTCGAAGTCGCCGCTGGTCGCGCGTGGATATCACTGGCTTATGCGCAGCAGCGACTGGCGCTGGCCGTCGAGGCTCAGGATGAATTGCGCGAGCTCGTGCCGGTTGCTCGCAGCGCAGTCGCATCGGGTTCGGCGCGCCCTGCGGAAAGCCTCGAGATCCGCCGTGCACTGCTCGAGATAGACGATGCCCGGACGCGCATCGAAGCCGATCGGGAAGCGGCGCAGGCGCGGTTGACGCGGTATATTGCAGGGGAGGAGCCGGTGGCGCAAGGTCCGGTACCGCCCGCCGATGTCGATCCGATCGAGCTGCGCACTACGCTAGAGAGCAACCCCGGGATCCGTCTGGCGGACACTGCCAAGCAAAGGGCCCGCGCAGCCATCGATCTTGCCCGGGCGGAAAAGAGGCCCGACTTCGGCGTCAATGTCAGCTTCGGACGGCGAAATCCCGATTTCGGGAATGTCGTCTCGGTCATGGGTTCGGTAACATTGCCGATCTTCGCCGGTCGGCGGCAGGAGCCACGCATTGCCGCGGCCGAAGCGCAAGCGGCTGCGGCGCTGGCCGAGCGCGCGGACGAGCTACGCGAACTTGAAGCCCAGTTCGCGGCCGATCTCGCTGCCTGGCGCAGCGCGGCGCGCCAATGGCAGCGTGCCCGCGAGGAACTATTGCCCCTCGCTCGTGACAGGGCAGACCTTGAAATGGCGAGTTTTGCTGCAGGTCGCGCCGATCTGATCGACGTCATCGAGGCCCGGACAGCCTTGGCTCTACTCGAACTGGAAATCCTCGAACGCGAAGAAGCGACGGTCGAAGCCGCCGCGACTTTGCGACTTACCTACCGGGAGCACATGCAATGAAAGCCGCCTGGCAAAAACTCACCCCTCGCCAAAAGTCCTACACGCTTGCAGCCGGCATAGTACTTGTGAGCCTCGGCGCCGGCTACGGCATCGCCCAGCTTGGGGAAGGTTCCTCCGGTGCTTCGACCGGAGACAGCGCCGCAGCGGGAGCAGGCTGCGAGGAAGTGCTCTACTGGTACGATCCGATGGTGCCTGATCAGCGCTTCGACGAGCCGGGCAAGTCGCCTTTCATGGACATGCAACTGGTCCCGAAATGCGCCGGTGGAGACAGTGCCGGAGCGGGGGGCGTCAGCATCGATCCGCAGCTCGTGCAGAATTTCGGCATTCGAACGGCCGAAGCGGAAATGGGCGTGCTCGAACCCGAGACGAACGTCACCGGCACACTCGCTTACAATGCCCGGGAGGTGTCGATCGTGCAGCCCCGCGCCAGCGGCTTCGTGCAACGAACCTATGGCCATGCGCCCGATGACATCATTAGACAGGGTACCCCTTTGGTGGATTTGCTGATTCCCGAATGGGGCGGCGCGCAGCAGGAATATCTGGCGGTCGCCGCGACCGGCGATGAAGCGCTTACTCGCGCGGCGCGCGAACGGTTGCGGCTTCTTGGAATGCCTGATGGCGTAATCTCGTCGGTCGCGCGCAGTGGTCGCCCACGTTCCACCCTGACGATTACGGCGCCTTCTTCGGGCGCAGTTACCATGCTCGGTGTGCGACCGGGAATGAGCGTGAGCGCGGGCCAGACCTTGGCCGAAATCACCGGACTCAATCCGATCTGGCTGGAAGCGGCGCTTCCCGAAATCCTTGCCGCCGACGTACGGGTTGGCCAGCCCGTAAGCGCGACTTTAACTGCTTATCCGGGGGAACGTTTCGCGGGGCGGATTACTGCGATATTGCCCAGCGCACAGGAGGCCAGTCGAACGCTCACCGTTAGGGCCGAACTGCGCAATCCCAACCTTCGACTGCGTCCTGGCATGTTCGCACAGGTTTCGCTTTCTCCGGCTCGCCGCGAAGCGGTGTTAATTCCTTCCGAAGCAATTATCCGCACTGGCGAACGCACGATCGTGATGCTGGCGCAGGACGAGGGTGGCTATCGCCCTGCCGAGGTGCAGATTGGCCGTGAAGCGGGCGGTCGGACCGAGATACTCGCGGGCCTCGCGCCGGGCGAGGAAGTAGTCACATCGGGCCAGTTCCTGCTTGATTCCGAAGCCAGTCTCGCGGGGCTCGATGTCCGCGGCATCGACGAAGTGCCGACGGCCGCGGGTGCAAGCGAAACGCAGGACGATGCTGACGAGCCGCGCACCTACCGGGCAAGCGGCACTATCGAGCGTATAACTGCCCGCAATATCACCTTGCGGCACGGGCCCGTTGCCGCGCTCGAATGGCCGGCGATGACAATGACGTTCGCGACCGAGGGGGCAGCGCAGGTGCGCGGCTTCAAGCGCGGCGACCGCGTCTCGTTCCAGTTCGTACAGGGAACGGACGGCCCACGCCTCACCGGCATCAGGAAGGCAGGCGACCAATGATCGCGCGCATAATAGAAAGCTCGATCGCCAATCGCATGTTCATCGTATTGGCTTCGATCGCCATCGCGCTCGCGGGGTTCTGGGCCGTGCGGACCACGCCTGTGGATGCACTGCCTGACCTATCCGACGTTCAGGTGGTTATTCGCTCAAATTATCCCGGTCAGGCGCCCCGGCTCGTCGAGGATCAGGTCACTTATCCGCTGGCGACGACGATGCTCTCCGTACCCGGAGCCAAGACCGTGCGCGGATACTCGTTCTTTGGTGACAGCTATGTCTATGTCATTTTCGAGGACGGGACTGACCTTTACTGGGCGCGTTCGCGCGTGCTCGAATATCTCAACCAAGTGCAAGGGCAGCTTCCCGCAGGCGTGGAGAGCAGCCTCGGCCCCGACGCCACAGGTGTAGGCTGGATCTACGAATACGCGCTCGTCGACCGAACCGGTGGCAACGATCTGGCGGGTCTACGGAGTCTGCAGGACTGGTTCCTGCGCTACGAGCTCAAGACCATTCCCGGCATTGCCGAAGTCGCCAGTATCGGCGGTATGGTCAAGCAGTATCAGATTGTCCTGCAACCCTATCGGATGGCATCGCTCGGTGTGACGCATGCCGACGTCGTGCAGGCGGTTCGGGCTTCCAACCAGGAAGCGGGCGGCTCGATCGTCGAGATGGGCGAAGCCGAATATATGGTGCGCTCATCCGGCTATCTTGGCAGCCTCGATGATTTTCGGGCGATCCCCTTGCAAGTCGCAAGTGGAGGAGTCCCGGTGACGTTGGGCGACGTAGCGACCATCCAGATCGGACCCGAGCTGAGGCGCGGGATAGCGGAGCTCAACGGTCAGGGCGAGGTCGCCGGCGGGGTGGTGATCTTGCGTCAAGGGGCCGACGCGCGATCCGCAATCACCGCGGTCGAGGCGAAGCTCGAACAGCTTCAGCAAAGCCTGCCCGACGGCGTGGAGATCGTTACCACGTATGACCGCTCGCAACTGATCGATGCGTCGGTCAAGAATCTCACCACCAAGCTGGCCGAGGAGTTCATAGTCGTAGGCCTGATATGCGCCTTGTTCCTGTGGCATGTACGTTCGGCGCTGGTTGCCATCGTTACATTACCGCTGGGTGTGCTCGCCGCTTTCGTGGTCATGCGCTTTCAAGGGGTCAACGCCAACATCATGTCGCTTGGAGGCATTGCCATCGCGATCGGCGCGATGGTCGATGCCGCGATCGTCATGATCGAGAATGCTCACAAGCATATTGAGCGCTGGACGCATGAAAACCCCGACAGCGTGCTGGCGGGCGACGAACGCTGGCGGGTCATCGGGGATGCAGCGAAGGAGGTTGGCCCGGCGCTGTTCTACAGCCTGCTGATCATCACCTTGTCCTTCATTCCCGTGTTCACCCTCCAGGCGCAGGAGGGCAGGCTGTTTGCGCCGCTCGCCTTCACCAAGACCTATGCCATGGCCGGTGCAGCAATCCTTTCGATTACGCTGGTCCCTGTGTTGATGGGCTGGATGATCCGCGGCAAGATTCCGCCCGAAGACAAGAACATCCTGAACCGGGGCCTGACCCGCGCCTATCGTCCGGGTCTGGACTGGGTAATGCGCCGGCCGAAGGCAACGCTGGTCATTGCGGCGCTGGTCTTCGCGACGACACTCGTCCCCTTTACCCGGCTTGGTGGCGAGTTTCTTCCGCCGCTCGACGAGGGTGATCTGCTCTACATGCCCAGTGCGCTTCCAGGCCTGTCTCCCGGGCAGGCTTCTGCGCTCCTCCAGCGGACCGACCGCTTGATCAAATCAGTGCCTGAAGTCGAAACGGTATTCGGCAAGGCGGGCCGTGCCGACACGGCGACTGATCCAGCGCCATTGACGATGTTCGAAACCACCATCCAGTTCAAACCGCGCGACGAATGGCGTGAAGGTATGACACCCGACATGCTGGTCGAGGAACTCGACCGCGTGGTACAGGTGCCGGGTCTGGCCAATGTGTGGGTGCCACCGATCCGCAACCGGATCGACATGCTCGCGACCGGGATCAAGAGCCCGATCGGGGTCAAGGTTTCGGGTGAGGATCTTAGCGATATCGACCGGGTGGCGCAGGCTATAGAACAGGTCGGGAAGCAGGTGCCGGGCGTGAGCTCAGCCCTGGCCGAACGATTGTCGGGCGGGCGCTATGTCGACGTTGATATCGATCGCTTGGCTGCTGCCCGATACGGCCTCAACATCGACGACGTTCAAATGATCGTATCTGGCGCGATCGGCGGCGCCAATGTCGCACGCACGGTCGAAGGGCTGGCACGTTATCCGATCAATGTGCGTTATCCGCGCGAAATCCGCGACAGCGTGGGCGAACTCAGAGCGCTTCCTCTCCTGACACCGTCAGGGCAGCAGATCACGCTGGGTAGCGTAGCGCAAATTAGCGTAAGTAGCGGGCCGCCCATGCTCAAAAGCGAGCAGGGTCGACCGACGAGCTATGTCTATATCGATGTTCGCGGACGAGATCTCACTTCGGTCGTCAGCGATCTGCAGGAGGCGATCGCGGCAGAAGTCGATCTTCCGGCGGGCGTCAGCATATCCTACGCTGGGCAGTTCGAATATCTTACTCGCGCTGCCGAGCGTATGAAGATCGTTATCCCGGCGACGCTCGCGATCATTTTCCTGCTGCTCTATCTGATCTTCCGCCGCTTCGATGAGGCGCTGCTGATCATGGGTACATTGCCTTTCGCGCTGACCGGCGGGTTCTGGCTTCTGTATATGCTCGGCTACAACCAGTCGGTCGCGACTGCTGTCGGTTTTATCGCTCTTGCCGGTGTTTCGGCAGAGTTCGGCGTGGTCATGCTGATCTACCTGAAAGCGGCGCTGGAGGAACGCCCTCCCAACCCTTCGGAAGATGAGGTTGATCAGGCGATCCGCGAAGGCGCGTTGTTGCGCGTGCGGCCCAAGGCGATGACCGTAGCGGTCATTCTTGCCGGACTGTTTCCGATCCTGATCGGCACCGGCGCCGGGTCCGAGGTGATGAGCCGTATCGCGGCCCCGATGATTGGCGGGATGATCACTGCTCCCCTGCTCTCGATGTTCGTACTTCCCGCTGCATATCTGTTGATGCGGCGCCCCCGGACCAAACGGTCCAAACCCTCTGAAGGAGAAGAAGAATGCGTATTACAACCCTCGTGACCCTATTGGCAGCGCCGCTGGCACTCGCTGCCTGCGATTCCGGCGACAATACCGAAGCGATGGACGAAATGCCGATGGCGGACGGGCAGATGGCAGATGACCAGATGTCTATGGACGATGGCGACATGGCGATGATGGGATCGGACGGCGCGATGCAGACCGCCAGCGCCGAAGGAACCGTCACCGCCATCGACGCCGACGCGGGAACGATCACCGTCGACCACGGCGCTGTCCCCGAGATTGAATGGCCCGCCATGACGATGGGGTTCGAAGCCGACGAACAGCTGCGTCAGGACGTGGCGGTTGGTGACGCGATCTCGTTCGAATTCACTACCGGTGAAGGCGGCAACACGATCACTTCGATCACCAAGAAGTAATTTGCGAGCCGGCCCCGGACCGTATCCCCGGGGCCGGTATGATAGGAGAAGTACGATGATGAACGGTGACATGCCAGCAGCCATGATGGGGATCATGGGTCTGTTCTGCTTATTGCTGACCATCCTTCTTGTGTTGGGCATCGCTGCGCTGATTAAATATCTCCGGAGCAAGTGAAATGGACCAGTGGGCGAACGCATCCAGCCTAAACCGACGTGCCTTGCTGGGACGGGCCGGCACAGCGGCTGCGGGCCTCATGGCTCTTCCCTTGTCTGCGTGCGAAGCGCGAAGTTCGCTGCTTGGTGCCGATGGGGCCGGAGCCAATTCGCTCGCCATTCCCAAGCTCGATCAGGGAATTGTCGAACAAGGCGAACGGGTCTTTCGACTGTCGATATCCGCAGGGCAGAAGGAATTCGTTCCCGGGGTCGTTTCGCCTACGATCGGTGTAAACGCGCCTTATCTCGGTCCGACATTGGAGATGCGCCGCGGCGAGCGCGTCCGGTTGCATGTCGACAACGGCCTGGACGAAGGAGCAACGGTTCATTGGCACGGGTTCGAACTTCCCGCCGCTGCGGACGGCGGGCCGCACCAGCTGATCCGCCCCGGCGCCCGCTGGAGCCCATCTTTCGAAGTTCGCCAGCGTGCCTCTCTCTATTGGTATCATTCGCACCTGCATCGCGGCACGGGACCGCAGGTCTATGCTGGTCTTGCCGCTCCGATCTATGTCCGTGATGATGAAGAGGGCGCGCTGGATCTGCCGAGCGAATACGGCGTGGATGATATTCCGCTTATTGTTCAGGACCGCTTGCTCGATAGCTCTGGCAAGCTCCTCTATCCGCAGAACATGCATGCGCAGATGATGGGCGTGCGCGGGGATCGTATCTACGTCAACGGCACGCATAACGCTGTGTTCGATGCACGCACTGGCTTGTTGCGTTTGCGCATCCTCAACGGATCGAACGCACGCTTCTATGATTTCTCGCTGTCCGGTGGTCAGACCATGCAGCTCATCGCCAGTGATGGTGGCTTGCTGGATCGTCCGCATGCGGTCCGCTCGCTCAGGCTCGCTCCGGGTGAGCGTGCGCAGATCCTCGTCGATCTTGCCGAGGGGCGCCCACTCAGTCTTGTGGCGACCAGTCCTGACAATTCGATGGGCATGATGGGCAACGGCGGCGGTATGATGGGCGGCGGCATGATGGGCCGACGCCGCGACGATACCGAGATGGACGAGCCGTTCCGCGTCCTCGATATCAGACCCTCTGACTCCTCGCCGCGAAGGAACCTGCCGTCGCAGCTTGCTGCGCTACCAGCATTCGACCCTTCACTTGCAGTACGAACCCGGCGGTTTGTGCTCGATATGGGAATGATGGGCGGCGGGATGTCTATCAATGGTGCCAGCATGGACATGAATGTCATCAACGAGCGGGTGCCCGTCGGTCAGTGGGAAATCTGGGAAATCGCCAATGTTTCGATGATGGCGCATCCCTTTCATATTCATAACGCGCAGTTCCGCGTGATCGACCGCAACGGCCGCACTCCGCCGCCATTGGAGACTGGTTACAAGGATACGGTCATCGTCGACCCGCGGGAGCAAGTGCGCCTGCTATTACGGTTCGAGGAACACACGGACCCGGGTCTGCCATATATGTACCACTGCCACATTCTCGAGCATGAGGATGCCGGAATGATGGGGCAGTTCGTCGTGGTGAAAAGCTAGGAAGGGCTGGTCATGAGCAAGAAAGAAAGCGTTATTGAAGGCACAGCGATCGATCCGGTCTGCGGAATGAGCGTTACAATCGAAGGCGCCAACTACATGGCCTGCTACGAGGGCTCTGAGCATTATTTCTGCTCGTCGCGCTGTCTCGACAAATTCGAGATTGATCCGGAGCTTTATCTCTCAGGAGCGCATCTCGACGCGGTGGAGGACGTGCCGGAGGGTACGATTTTCACCTGCCCGATGCATCCCGAGATACGTCAACCGGGGCCCGGGTCTTGCCCGATCTGCGGCATGGCGCTCGAGCCTGAAACCGTCAGTCTCGACGACGGGCCTGATCCCGAGCTTGTCGATATGCGTCGCCGCTTCTGGTGGAGTGCGCTCTTCACCATACCGCTGTTTGCGTATGCAATGGGCGATCTCATCCCAGGGATTAGTTTCGAACGTCTGATCGAGCCAGTCTGGGCGCAATGGGCTCAGTTGCTATTGGCGGCACCCGTTGTCCTGTGGGGCGGCTGGCCGTTCTTCGTTCGCGCCATCCAATCCGTGAAAACCCGCAATCTGAACATGTTTACGCTGATCGGGTTCGGCGTGGCGATCGCCTATTTCTTCAGCGTTGTAGCGACGGTAGCACCGGACATTTTTCCTGCAGCGTTCCGCGACCAATCAGGGCGCGTCGGCGTCTACTTTGAGGCTGCCGCGGTTATTACCACGCTCGTCCTCCTTGGCCAGGTGTTGGAGTTGAAAGCGCGTGGTTCGACTTCAAGTGCCCTTAGAGCGCTTCTTGAGCTTGCCCCGCCCAGCGCCGTCAAGATCTTTGGTGAGGGCGATGAACGCGAAGTTCCTCTCGATGAGCTGACAACAGGGGATCGCTTGCGCGTGCGGCCAGGCGACAAGGTTCCGGTTGATGGCGAAATCGAGGAAGGATCGAGTGCGATAGACGAATCCATGATCAGCGGCGAACCGCTGCCCGTGGCAAAATTCGCTGGCGACACGGTTATCGGTGGCACTGTGAACCAGACCGGCGGCTTCATTATGCAGGCTATCAATGTCGGCAAGGACACGATGCTGTCCAAAATCGTGCAGATGGTTGCCGAAGCACAGCGTAGCCGGGCGCCGATACAGCGTTTGGCCGATCAAGTAACCGCATGGTTCGTACCTGCAGTCGTCGTTATCGCAATCGCCAGTTTTATCGTCTGGTCGATTTGGGGTCCTGCCCCAGCACTCGCCTATGCACTCGTCAATGCCATCGCGGTCCTGATTATCGCTTGTCCATGCGCTCTCGGCCTCGCTACGCCGATGTCGATCATGACCGGCACCGGCAAGGGCGCGCAGCACGGCATTTTGATCCGTAATGCCGAGGCGTTGGAAACGCTGGAAAAGATCGACACGCTGGTAGTCGACAAGACCGGGACGCTGACGATGGGTAAACCCGACCTGGTGGCCGTTCATCCGGTTGAAGGCATCGATGAAACCGAGTTCCTTGCCGCGGTCGCGGGCGTCGAGATGGGCAGCGAACATCCGCTTGCTCACGCAATCGTCGAGGGCGCGCGGGCGCGCGGGGTGTCGCCGGCCAGCGCAACGAACCTGGCTTCTACCACGGGGGAAGGCGTCGAGGCGACTGTTAGTGCCCGCCGCGTTGCAATCGGCAACGAGAAGATGATGCGGCGTGTTGGGGTCGAAGACGAGACCTGGCTTGGCTCGGCGGAAAGCGGTCGCTCTCAGGGGCAAACGGTGATGTTCGTGGCGTTCGACGGGCGGCCCGCCGGTCGCATCGCCGTGGCCGATCCGATCAAGCCGACAAGCGCCAACGCCATCGCCGCATTACATGCGCGCAACATTCGCGTGGTCATGCTGACAGGCGACAGCCGGGGAACTGCTGAAGCAGTCGCGCGGGAAATGGGCATCGACGAAGTGCACGCCAATGTCTCGCCCGAAGACAAGCATCGCGAGGTCGAGAGGCTGAAGTCCGACGGACGCCGTGTTGCGATGGCCGGCGACGGGATCAACGATGCGCCTGCGCTGGCGGCTGCCGATGTCGGCATCGCCATGGGCACCGGCACCGACGTGGCGATCGAGAGCGCCGGCGTCACGCTGGTGCGCGGCGATCTGACCGGCGTGGTGCAGGCGATTGTCCTGTCGCGCGCGACCATGCGCAATATCCGACAGAACCTGTTCTTTGCCTTCGCCTACAACACGCTGGGCATTCCGGTTGCCGCAGGTGTGTTGTTTCCCTTTACCGGCTTGCTGCTGAACCCGATGATCGCTGCGGCAGCGATGAGCCTGTCATCGGTTTCGGTGATCGGGAATGCTCTGCGGTTGCGGGGCTTGAAGCTTCCGGTTCTTGGGGGCCAAGGAGTAGACAGAGCTTAAACCATTGGATCGGCCTCGCTGGGGACGGGCTATGCACGTGGCTGCTCTCGGGCAATCAATTGAAACAAACCCATGCTTAGTCTTTTCAGCCTTGGGGGTGGAAACCGACCTGGCGACGAATTGTTGGAAGAATGGAATCTCGCAAGCCGGCCTTGACCTTCCAACGATGGTAAGCACTAGGTTTGCAGAACCCGACGATTCGATGCGGCGGTCACGTCTCCCAAAGTTCCTTAGGCGGATGCGGCTTCCCATCGAACGGAACGCCAAACCTTTGGAGAAACAGATGAAAACCAGCGAAATAATGACTAGCGATCCGGCATGCTGCAAGGAAGACCAAAGCCTTCAGGACGCTGCCAGGCTCATGGTCGACAATGATTGTGGGCAAATTCCGGTCGTCGACGATGATGGTGGTCTTGTCGGTGTGATCACCGATCGCGACGTGTGTTGCCGGGCTGTGGGCGAGGGAATGTCGGCGGAGACACGCGTCGGAGACGTGATGACCCGGTCGGTCGTGAGCGTTACCCCCGATACCTCTCTGGAAGACTGTCTGGCGTCCATGGAAAAAAACCAGGTTCGCCGTGTCCCGGTTATCGACGATGACGGGAAATGCTGCGGCATGGTTTCGCAAGCCGATGTCGCCCGTACCGGTAACGATGCAAAGACGGCCGAGCTCGTGCAGGAAGTTTCCCAATCACGCGCAGATGGGAAATCCTCCGGCTGTTGTTAGGGCGACGATATACAGCAGCCGCTCTTTGAAAGGGGGCGGCTGCCGTCTGCTTCGTACGGAAGTGGAACATCTTCCGGCTATTAAATCGAGGGCACTCCCATGGACAGGCGTATCGTTCTGATTACTGGCGCGAACGGATATATTGGCCGCGCGCTGACGCAGCGCCTTGGCAGCGCAT
This sequence comes from Qipengyuania citrea, assembly GCF_024171405.1. GTDB lineage: Bacteria > Pseudomonadota > Alphaproteobacteria > Sphingomonadales > Sphingomonadaceae > Qipengyuania > Qipengyuania profunda. The sequence goes on along the minus strand of NZ_JALJZT010000002.1, from coordinate 1,625,981 downwards.
ATCGCGTCATTGGTCTCGACCGGTCTCCCGTCGAGGACAATCCCGATCTCACAGCCTCCTATTCCATGGATCTCGGCGATGACGCGTCCGTGGCTGCTGCCCTCGAAAAGGTCAGGGGCGATTTCGGAAACGAGCTTGCTGCCTGTATCCATCTGGCCGCCTATTTCGATATCACCGGCGAGCCCAATCCTCTCTACGAGAAGGTCAACGTTGAGGGTTCACGCCGACTGATCACGGCGCTGCAGGCCTTCGACATCGAACAGTTCATCTATGCAAGCTCAATGCTTGTACACGAGCCCAAACCGCTGCCGGGCGTACGTATCGACGAATCGAGCCCGCTCGGACCAACCTGGCCTTACCCCCAGTCGAAAGCCGATGCGGAACAGGTACTGCGCGAGAACCGTGGCGACATTCCGGTTGTATTCCTGCGGTTTGCCGGGGTCTACGACGACGAGGGGCATTCCGCCTTTCTCGCCGAGCAGATTGCCGGCGTGTATGAGCACCGCGTGTCGGCGCATCTGTATCCGGGCATGTTGTGCGCTGCGCAGTCGGCACTGCATCTTGAAGATCTGACCAAGGCGGTCGAGCAGACTATCGCGCGTCGCGCTGACCTCGAGGGCGAGACGCCGATACTTGTCGGCGAGCCCGAAACGCTGGGCTACGCCGAGATTCAGGACATCGTCCATTGCCGGATCCACGGCGAGGAATGGACGACAGTGCGCATTCCAAAGAGCGTGGCGAAACTGGGCACGTGGATCGAGGAAGAAGTCCTTGGCCATGACGGATTCATCAAGCAATGGATGGTCGATGATGCCAATGCTCACTACATCCTTGATATCTCCCGTGCCCGGAACCTGTTGGGGTGGGAGCCAGAACATTCGCTCCGCGACACGCTTCCGACCATCATCGACGCGTTGAAAGCCGACCCGCAGGACTGGTACGAAACGAATAAGCTGAACACGTCCCGCGTGGCTTGGCATCCAAAGAGTTCGGATGCAGGGAAGACCGAACCGGCGCGGCCCCAATCGCATGACACCGATATGGCTCATGATGGGCACCAGATGGACGGCGACATGCACGACATGGACGGCCCCCAGCGTGGTACCCGCTGGACGCAGTTTGCTGTCATCGGGCTCGGCCTGTGGCTCGCTGCAAGTCCGGGTGTCTATGACGTCGTATCCGCCGATACTGCCCGTGCGTCGGTCGTAGCGGTCACTCTGGAGCGGGGTTTGCCATCGATCGAATGGCGGGCCAACGCTCTTGCCCTAAGCGATATGCTGAGCGGGATCGTATTGATGATCTTCGGCGCGATGTCGCTTTCGAAGCGCACCGCCTGGTTCGGACAGTGGGCGACAGCCTTCATCGGCATCTGGCTGCTTTTCGCGCCCTTGTTCTTCTGGAGTCCGAGCGCGGCCCAATATCTGACCAATCTGCTTGTCGGTACACTGGCGATCGCATTTTCGGTGCTGGTGCCAATGATGCCCGGCATGAGCATGGAAGGGATGATGGACAAGAAGTCCATCCCGCCCGGGTGGACCTACAGTCCCTCGACAGATGCCCAGCGATTCCCGATTGTTGCGATGGGCATTATCGGCCTGTTGATATCGCGCATGCTCACCTCCTACCAGCTTGGCCATATCGATGTGGCGTGGGAACCGTTTTTTTCCGGATCGCTCGCCGATCCCAAGAACGGGACCGAGGAAATCATCACTTCGGATGTATCCAAGGCCTGGCCGATCCCGGATGCCGGGCTTGGCGCGGTCAGCTATGTGCTCGAAATCCTGATGGCGGTCATGGGAACCCGCGCGCGCTGGCGCACGATGCCGTGGATGGTCACCTTTTTCGGCATTCTGGTCATTCCGCTGGGCGTGGTCAGTATCTACTTCGTGATCATTCAGCCGATCATGATCGGAACGTGGAGTACGCCGGCTCTGATCGCTGCCCTTGCGATGCTCATCATGATCCCGTTCTCGCTCGATGAGGTCATCGCCATGGGACAGTATCTCTACTGGTCGAAAAAGGAAGGCAAACCGCTTATCCGAACCTTCTTCAAGGGCGGCGCAGTGTCACACGGCGAAATCGACGATACCGACTATATGACCGATGCGCGCTCGATCTGGAACAACACGGTGCGCGGCGTGACCTTCCCCTGGACCCTGATGGCCAGCACGGCTCTGGGAGCCTGGCTGATGCTGACAAGGATCACGCTTGGCAGCGAGGGCGCGATGGCTAACAGCGATCACGTGGTGGGTGCTTTGGTGATTACGGTGGCAATCATCGCGACTGCGGAAGTCGCGCGCGCCCTCCGCTTCATCAATGCTGCATTCGGTGCCTGGCTTGTCGCGGCGCCATTCCTCCTTGCGGGGGCGTCGTCTGCCGGAACGGTGGCGTCGGTTGTGGCCGGCCTGCTCTTGATCGGACTGAGCCTGCCTCAAGGCAAGCGTAGCGGTGAGCATTATGCTGGCTGGGATCGGTTTGTCGTATGACCGGTTGACCCGAGCAAAGCGGATCTGGTGCCCATCTTTGAGGAACAGGATGAAGACGAGGTCGGACCCGCATTCTTCTCAGAGCATCGCTAGTAATGAGCCCTGAGTTCCCACAAGATAAATAGGAGTATCTACATGACCCTTTCAATTGGCTCGACAGCCCCCGACTTCACAGCTCAGACCACACAAGGCAGCATTCACTTCCATCATTGGATGGGTGACAGCTGGGCAATCCTCTTTTCCCATCCCAAGGCATTTACACCGGTTTGCACGACCGAGCTTGGTTACATGGCCGGGCTCGGCGAGGAATTTGCCAAACGCGGCACTAAGATTATCGGCCTGTCGGTCGACAGCAGCCAGGATAATCGCGATTGGCTTCCCGATATCGAGGAGGTGAGCGGAAATAAGGTCGACTATCCCGTGGTCGGCGACAGCGACCTTCAGGTCGCCAAGCTTTATAACATGCTGCCGGCCGACGAAACGGGCAATGCGGAGGGGCGAACCGCAGCCGACAATGCCACCGTCCGCGCTGTCTATATCATCGACCCAGACAAGAAAATTCGTGCCATGCTGCTTTATCCGATGAGCAGCGGGCGGAATTTCGATGAAGTGCTCCGGCTGCTGGATTCGGTTCAGCTCACCGAACGCAAGGGCGTCGCGACGCCGGTCAATTGGCAAAAAGGTGATGACGTGATCATCCCGCCTTCCTTGTCGGACGAGGATGCGAAAGCAAAATACCCTGCTGGCTGGGACGAAAAGAAACCGTATTTGCGCGTGATCCCAGAACCGCTCGACTGATTGAGCGAGCAGGTGACCGGCGATTGAGTGTTGGCGAGAATGCAGCATGCTCATGCTAAGTTTTGCGTGCGTCGCCACATCTACGAGTGGATCTATCCGTTCGAATTATGGATTTGCAAAAAACGTGAACGCTCAGGTGCAGCGAACAACCAAATCCGTTCCCGGCCGGATTGCTCCTCGTTAATAGAATGGCGGCCCCGTCTCCCCCCGAGCCCTGCGGGTCGCAGGTGTCCCGGGGCCGTTCAGGAACCCCGCGCTTGACCCAACCCTGGGCGCGGGGTTCCGTCTTTCTGGTACAATGGGTGTTGGGCGCAGCTATGCTGGCCAAAGGACTGCGGTGTCCAGCAACCTAGGACACCAGGGCTGCGTAATGCGGGCTTCAGGAGCTGCCAGAAAGTTGGGACGCAATTGACCTCGACCTTCAATTGGTTGAAGGCTATGCCACATTCGCGAAATACGAAGAACCCTTGCTTGGAAAGCCTCTGGTCGAAAGAGTACTATGGCAGATCTATTTAAAGATCACATGTGGTTAAGGGCCGCCCGTGGCGACTAGTCGTTCCATGGCTAAACAGATTAATGCTGTCGAGACATTTCCTTTGAATGAAGGCAAGACCGCCTTTGTGAGTGTCATAAGCAGTTCGGCTGCTGTTTTGGCAGCTTGCTCTTGCTGCATTCTACCGTTGGTGCTGGCCGCTGCCGGATTAAGTGCGAGCTTGAGCAGTATTTTGACGCCTCTGGGCTCGCTTCACTGGCCAATGACCGCCCTTTCGATGATTGCGGTGGCGGCTAGTTGGCTCATTTTTCTACGGAAATATCGGCGCAAATGTCATTGCGATTCCCAAGCCGCACATAAATGGTTCTTGAACCCTCAGATAATTATGCTCCTAGTTGCAACTGCGTTGACCTTCATCGCTGCCGCTTGGGGCTTGTTCGAGCCAACTCTTATGAAAGCATTTATGTAGTCTCATGCTCTGAGAGAACGCCACTCGCATGTATGCTCCGTTTGATGCGATAGCTGAAGCCAGCGTAGAGATTCGATGGGCCATTGCGCAACGATGGTTCCAGACGCTTTTCGGCCTGCCATGTGATGCAGGCTGATGCTGCCTGGCAAGGTTTGAGGGGAAGCGTTTCCGTTATCGAGCGGATCCAAGGCGATCTTGATTTCGACGGATTTGGAAAAACTCATCGATCCCGAAGCATAGCAGTTCGATTTGCCATCCAGACATGGTTCTGGTGATCGTCTCCCAGTTCGATCAAATGATGGGTGCGCGCGGATAGCGCGCAATAACCGGCGCAGGCTTTCGTGCGATCTATGGCAGGCCAACCTATCCCTGCGGCGACTTCCCGCCGAGCTCATGCAATTGCTCAACCGCTTCTTCGACGCAATCTCCGCATTTCAGATTGGCAGGCACGGCCACGTCGATCTTCTTGGGATAGGGCAGGTCAAGATCGGCCATGATTTGCTGGAATTCGGCAAGCGAAACATCGTCATTCAAGCGGGGATTGCGTGTGCGTTCCTGCATGATCGTCGAAACGCGGCGACCAGAATAATCATGAGCTGGATAGACCAGCGTGTCTTCCGGGAGGGCGAACAGCTTTTCGCGGACAGACCTGTAAAGGGTTTCGGAATCGCCGTTCTGGAAATCGGTGCGGCCGCAGCCATCGATCAGCAGCGCGTCACCTGAGAAGATCTGCCTATGCCCGCCCTGCTCTATCAGATAGCAGTGATGCTTGTCAGTGTGGCCGGGTGTAAACAGCGCGCGGATGGTCAGGTCGCCTACCGCTAGGGGCGCCTCTTCGCTCACTTCCACATCCGCACATGAGATATTGTCATCGACAGGGTAAGCTACCTTGCACCCTGTCAGACTGCGCAGTCGGCATGCACCCGTGATGTGGTCAGCGTGGATATGCGTGTCGAGCGTGAAGGACAGGTTGAGACCCAATGCAGCGACGGCTTTCAGATCCCTGTCGTACGTCTCGATGACGGGGTCGAGCAGAACCGCCTCACCCGTGTTCTCGCATCCGATCAGATAGGTATAGGTAGAGGACTCCCGCTCGATAAGCTGTCTGAAAATCACGCTTGGGCCTCACTTTCTACGAGCATTGGCGATAGCTCGGCTTCGCTGATGTCCAAGCCCGATTCCCGCCCGCGATCCGCAGCGGCGGATGCACCGCAATTGTGCTGATGCGCCCACGATACAAGCGCCATCAAGCTGGCCCGGCGGCCACTTGCACAGTGAATGGCCACGGGACCGGGAAGCTGTTCGAGCCGAACTGCAAGACCCTTCGCCTTCGCCGCCGTCAGATCGGGCGGCGAGACGGGATAGTGAAGATATTCGAGGCCAGCTTCGCGCACTTCTTCCGCTTCGGTCTGCGGGCTAAGCTTTTCCCCTTGCTCGCCTGCCTGTCTGAGATTGACGACAGTCTTGAAGCCAGCCTCTGCAAGATTTTGCATGTCGTGCGCTTCAGGCGGAAAATTCAGTACTGAAAGGTCATTGTCAATCTTGACGCGATCCATGGTGGCTCTCCTCTGAGCGTTTTAGTCATATCTTTCGAACCTATGCCTCGCAGCCGGGTTCCGCTTACAATCAACTCCGCACAATCAGCTCATACAAACCGATCACGAGGACAGCGCCGACGAGTGCTCCGATCACCGACAGCACATGTGGCAGCCGCAGGGCAAAAAATGCATCGTCAATCCATGATGTGAACTTGAGCGCGAGAGGCTTGTGCTGCGGCTTAACGACTACTTCAGGCTCGAAGATTTTCGCCGCGCGGCGACCGCTTTCGACCGCTCCCTCGATGCTCCAGATATCCGCCTCGGTGTCCGTATGGGCACCCGCCAGGACGAGGTTTGGTATCGATGTCGCCTGACAGGGCCGATGGTCGCGGGTGTTCGTGGTGGTCACCCATTTGGGCTGCTCTGGCCTGATGCCGGAAGGGTCGAATTCCCATTCGTCCCAGACTTCGGTCTTGAGGATTGCAAACTCCTCCATTCCGCGACCGCCATTCGTCCTTCGAATCATTCCGTCCAGCACTTCCGATGCGCGTATCTGGGCGAGAACTTCGTCGATAAATTCGCTTTTGGTACAATTGCGAAGCGGCTTGCCGTGGATTATTCCCGGAACGGTCGCAACGCATGCGGTACACGTCCAGAGCGATTGCACCTCCTCGCCTAGATCGATGTGGGAAGGCCACGATTGCTCATTTGCGAACAGCGTGATGTTGAAGGGAGAATCAGTCAGCGCGATCGCGGTGCGTTCGCGCGGCCAGGCCATGCGTTCAGCGAAGGCGATACGAAAGGAAACCTGAGTGTGCGGGCCGTCCTCGATTAGCGGCCTCAGTTTCGCCAACTGGGGGTCAACCAACAAAGCGGGCGTTCGCTCTACGATTTCGGCAGACGAGAACGGAGTGCTGGCCAAGACGTATATATCCGCACGCACTCCATTGCCTGAAGATAGGCTTGCGCCGGTGATCCGCGCTCCATCAAACTGAAGCGCTTCGAGGGGTGCCCGCCAGTGAAACGCTACGCCGCTTTCTTCCAGATGCTCGACCCAATTGTCGAACCACACTTCATTGCTCGGCCCCTTGAGGAGCGACCATCCCCCCATCGATCGGTGTTCCCAGGCCGCGCCGTTTTCATCGGCGGGATGCTTGTGCGCAGGACCCGACCTGATGTTGCGCCCGAAAAATAGACCGACATGGTGCAGGGACGCGTAAGGCCAATCTGCACCGATCCACGGCCCGAACAGAGCCTTCCAAGTTTTATGACCTGTCAAGGTCATGCGTGGCTGCCAGTAGGCTGCCGCATTCGTCTGAGCATACCGGTGTTTTGACCGCTTGTTAACGGACCAGGCCTTGAGGATGCCCCAGGCGAGAGAAACCTTGTCTGATAGCGACATGCGAAATGCGCCCGGCTTTTCAAAGAAAGCGGCTATTTTCTGGTCGTCATTAAACCTGTTCGGGACAACCGCATATTCCATCGGCCTCGACAGAACGCGGTCATACAGTGATGCCTCGTCATCAAAGGGTATCTGGCGAAGAACGTCGAAGGTGTTGTGATACCAAGGACCAAAGCCATGCCACGAATATTCGGTCGGCAAGTTGTCGGTTTCACGGCGGGTACTGCGAAAAAAACCACCGGCGGTGTCGTTGCGTTCGTACACCGACACCTCGTATCCGCGCCGGACAAACTCATGAGCTGCTGTCAGGCCGCCAACACCAGCGCCAAAAATTGCTACCTTCCTGGCCATTATATTTTCCCTTTTGCCGGTAAATTTCTTTTTGCGAGCATTAATAGTCTTTGGAAAAGCGGTGGCTGCGTTTGTCTCCTTGTCACTTTTGGATGCTACTGCATGTTGCATGGCCAACAGCCGGGATCCTCTGGCCGATTGCGCTTCGGTTACTGGTGGGCTGTTCAATCCAACTCGAGTTCTACTTTGAGGGCACTCATCTCCTCAAACCGCTCCGCTTCGGGTCGGCCGATTGCGGGCTTCGCCTTCAGCCAGGTTCCCTCGGCTACGAATTCGATGAGGCTTTCAGCAAGGTCGCCGTGGCGGCACCGGAAACAACGTTCTGCCAAGCGCTCGTCCGTTATGATTGCTTCACCCGTATAGGGTTCATCAAGCAGCCAGCCGGGGCGCGCGGAGGTCCAATCGAGGCCGACTTCCTGCTCGAGCATGTCTTCCATGGCTCCCATCTGTTCGAGTATGTTGAACAGGGCGGAGCGCGCGGTGAGCTCAAACCATGCTGGTATGCTCGGCTGGTGTACGACAAACGCAGCCGAGATCACGACAATCCGTGTGATGTCGGTCTCTCGCATGGCCTCCAAAAGATGGCGCGTGCCATCGGTGTAAAGAGGTGGCGGATCTATGGCGGTTGAGGGACTGAACCCGATCCCCAGCGCGGATATCACTGCGCCGCAACCCCGAAGCTGGTCGGCGAAGGAATCCTTGAGCACATCGCACTGGACGTATTCCACCCCTTCTACGCGATCACCTGGCTCGGGTAGATTGTGCTCGAAGGCGCGGACTGCGAGCCCGCCCTGCCGGGCGCGGTGCAAGACTTCGGTTCCGGCTTTGCCGCCGGCTCCGAAGACGGCGATGGGTGACGAAATGCTCATGAGCTCATGTCCGCGGTTTGAAGTTGATTGATCCAATCCGTGCAGCACTAGAATGAGTTTCTGCACGTCCTTGCCGGACAGCGGACACCGGACGTGACCGGTGTCCGCCTATCCGTTTGTCAGGCGGGATCGCCGCTGCAGGTCGTGTAGCCCCAGAATCCGAGCTCGTCTTTGGCTCTTGGGGCCGCGACGATCAGCTCCTGCATCTGCAGTCCGGCAGTGCCCTCGTCGTCTAGCACGCGGATCTGGATACGCAGCTCCCCGCTTGCATAGCTGTCGGGACCGCTCGCGGTGACCGGAATGAGCTTTCCGTTAATCTTGATTGCGCCCCGTCCGTTGCCATCGTAAACGAAAGATGGGAACGCCACTTCGGTCAGCCGGAACTGGCACGAATTTTCCGCGCCGAGCGCAGAAAGGTCAGCATCGGTCATCGTCTCGGGAAGCATCAGGCCGGGACTCAGATTGGCAAGAGCGCTGGCCGCGCTCTCGATCGGGGCCGCGGTTGCAGGCGGGTCCAGCTGCGCTTCACGGTCGTTTCCAGGTGCGGTGTTCGAATTGCAGGCGGCGAGCGGCAGCGCGAGCACTGTCATGTATGCGAACTTGTTCATTGTTGCATCTCCTCTGGCAGGCGTTCTTCGGTCCTTGGGCCGTTCTCCTCGATATCATCGATCAGATATTTCATTTCAGCGATCTCACGGCGCTGCGCGACGATGATTGCCTGCGCGAGTTCGCGCACCCGGGGATCCTTCAGACTGGCGCGCTCGCTGGTCATGATGGCGATCGAGTGGTGCGGGATCATTGCGGCCATGTATTCGGTATCATCGACCGTCGTCTGGCTGCGGACCAGCCACAGCGCCAGGGCCATGGTGATCGCGCCGACACCCAGAATGATGAAGTTCTTAGTCCGGTCCTTGTACATGCCCCACATGAAAAGGAGCATCACGATCATCATCGCGCCGCCCATGACGAACATCATCCAGAAACGCGTTTCGCTCCAGAACAGGTCGTCGGCATCGAAGCTGTTGGTGTACATCAAGAAAAACATGATGACGGTCGAGGTCGAGACCATCGCCATGAAGCGCCAGTAATTGCCGCCCCCTCCCTTGTCCGAATGTGAATCTTGGCTCATTTACCTTCTCCTTCCTTCATCATTTTCCAGAAAAGCTGCGCCGAGCAGCTGATAAGCGCGAACCCGGTCAGGGCTTCGATCCCTGCGATCACCCGCAGGTGATCAGTTGGATAAATGTCGCCCAGTCCGAGTGTCGTCAGATTGATCAGCGAGAAATAGAAATAGTCCATCCAGTTCATGCTGGAGGTTTCGTCGAAACTCCCCAGACCCCATTCGGCGCCCAACCAGAAGCCTACTGCAAACAGGACAGCGACGAGCAGGTGCGAAAACAGCACCAGGAGGGATATGGTGAGCTTTGCCAAGAGATCCTGACGCTCGCTCGCAAGAGAATGACCGACACCCAGGATCGAAAGGTGCGCGTAAATGGCGACCAAAAACAACACGATACCAAGGAGTAAGGCGGCTATGATGTGAACACCTTGATGCTGATCCAGAGGCCCATTGTGCTCATGTGTCTTTCCCGGAGCTTTTGCTGCTATCGCGAGGCGTGTTTGCGTTTTTCGCTAGGTAGATCCACTCGGCCAGAAAGACGGCTGCAATCCCCAGCACTGCGTAGGCAACGACCGCCGGATCGCTCTTTAGTTTCACCCAGGTAAATGCGACCAGCACGACCGCATCGGCCGCGAGTGCCGCGAGCAGGATCGATGCACGTGCGCCGACTTCACCGCGCAGACGGCGAAACACGCCCCAGTGAACGAGCATGTCCATAATCAGGTAGAAAAACGCCCCCAGCGAAGCGATCCGGGACAGGTCGAATAGAACCGCAAGCGTGCCTGCGATAACCACGGTGTAGACCAGCATGTGGCTGCGGATCCCGCCGCTCATGCCAAAATGACTGTGCGGGATCATCTTCATCTCGGTCAGCATGGTGAGCATCCGTGAGACGGCAAAAACGCTTGCAATCACGCCCGACGTGGTCGCGGCAATTGCAATCGCAACAGTGAAATAGAAGCCCAGCTCCCCCAGTGCCGGACGCGCCGCCGCCGCGAGCGAGTAGTCGCGTGCTTCGGCGATCTGTGGGATCGTGAGGCTTGACCCGACAGCCACAGCGACAAGCAGATAGACCACGATGCATACGGCGATCGAGATGATAATCGTACGTCCGACATTCCTGTGCGGATCCACGATCTCACCGCCGCTATTGGTGATCGTGGTGAATCCCTTGAAGGCAAGGATCGAGAAGGCGACGGAGGCGAGCAACGCCTCGAAATTCGTAAGTGCGGCAGGCTGCGTAAATGAGCCGCCACTGATGCCGCTGGCCCAGATCGCGGCTACAGCGAACAGCGCGATACCGCCGATCTTGATCGCCGACATGACTACCGAGAAACCGCTTACCGACTTGTTTCCTGCGGCATTGACGAGGTAGGCAAAGACGATAAGGGCGAGCGCGGCGGCGGAAACGAGCCAGCCGGTGCTTTCCAGACCGAACGGGCGAAGCGCATAGGTGGCGAAAGTACGCGCAACCAGGCTTTCATTGATGACCATCGAGAGCGCCATCAAGAGCGATGCCGAGGCTGCCACTACGCCTGGACCATAGGCTTTTTGCAGGATCATCGCGATACCGCCCGAGGATGGCCAGCGGTTCGACATCTTGATGTAACTATAGGCCGCAAGCGATGTAACGAGGGCACCGGCGATGAACGAAAGTGGAAAAAGCGGGCCGGCAAGCTCGGCGATCTGTCCCGTAAGCGCGAATATTCCTGCGCCGATCATGACGCCGGTTCCCATCGCGATACCGCCCAGCAGCGTTATGGATCCGGCGGTATTGCCCGTTCGATGGTGACCATGGTCTTGCAATACATCCCCCTATGGATGTCCTCCCGTCCGAGAAACATCATTGCCGAACCGTACGTTCGGCAGGGCTTCACCCCTCAAAAAAGATTCTGTGAAACTCCAGGCACCTGCGTGCGACCGGGTTATAGTCACATCGGCCCGGCTTCTCTTCGTTGAAGGTGCGCCTGAGCTTCGCGAACATCCAGCTCCCGGGTACTGTTTCCGGTGCGCAGCATGAGATGAGCGACACCCCCTTCGGTGTAGTAGACCGGATGCACGCTTTTCTCGACGATCACCCTGCAAACGGTCAGCCCGCCAAGCCCATGAAAACGACTATGGACCAGGGCACAAGCATCCCCGCCCAGGGCGTCTCTTGCAGTGTCCATCAAAAGTCGTTCGAATCCATCCTGGTTCGCGTGCTTGAGCGTTCGCATATCCGCTTCAATTCCCGCAACAGTCCCGTCATCTTCCACGCCGATCAAAAGCGTGCCACCTTCATGGTTGAGAAAACCCGCTATCGTCTTCACGACAACCTGCTGCAGGCGCCGGTTTACGCGCTCTTCGCGTCTGTCCCAACGCATAGACGACTTGAACTCGACATGCTCTCCTTCGCCCCGGGCAATGAGCAAGGGTAGTTCTTCTTCGAGCTCGCGTTCGAGGAAACGAACTTTCGAGCGTTCATCCAAAAGGCGGCTGTGATAAATACCAAATCCGAGCCCAATCGCAGCGCCCAACGCCACATACACAGCGCTCATCGTTAGCATTTCGAACGCGAATGCCGAAGACAGGCGGTCAAGCAGAAAAGCGAGCGCGTTGCTTTGGGCAGCAGTGTTCGAAGCGCCGAATTCGTACCAGTAGACAAGTGTCGTCGCCGGATGAAGGATCGCGAAACCCATGACTGCGCCTATGGCAGTGTGCAGGAGCAGACCCTGTATATCGTCGCTGGATCGATGTCGCGAAATTGTTCCTCTCCTGTTGGGGGCGTCTTTACTGGCTGGTGCCGCCGGCCTGCTTTTGACGCATCAGACATCCGCGCGAAATCGAGTGCTCGATCCGATCGAGAGAGCGCCGTTTCAAGCCAGTTTGATTTCCTCAAGCGTTATCTGAAGTACCGGTACAAAGGCACCACGATCACGGCGATGTACCACCCATATAAGAAGCTGCCGATTGCGCCTGCGAGAAATCCAGGGAGTGTCAGCCATTCGAATCCGGGAAGCAGCGGTTCCCAGGCCTCATGCATATGGAACCGTTCGGGCGCGAGCAGGCCGAAAGCTATGCAGATCAAGTAGCTGAGGAGCAGAAACAGGCTGAGTGTCCAGCCCCAGGCGAGGATCGACGATTTGAGCGAGCGGTCTTGCATGAGTGATCTCCTATTGCATTGCGATTATACAGATCGGGTGGCGGTCACGGATAGGATGCAAAGACTTTGTGGCCGTCCGGACCAAAAGCGATGACCTCATAGGGCTGCACTCGATCGCCCATTTCCATGCCGGGGGAGCCTAGCGGCATTCCGGGAACGGCGAGGCCGGTTACGCCCGCGGGCCGTTCACGCAGGAGCCGCGCGATCGCTTCGGCGGGCACGTGACCTTCGATGATATAGCCCTCGACTTCCATTGTGTGGCACGACCACAGATCCTGCGGTACGCCCTTGGCTGCCTTGAGCGCACTCATATCGTCAGTATCGACCGAAGCCACTTCTGCTTCCATGCCGCCCTCGACATGTCCTGCCCAGCTCAGGCAGCAACCACATCCCGGATCCCGGAACATCGTGTAGGTGGCGGCCTGTGCGGCATTCGAGCACGCCGCAAGCGTGAGAAGAACCGATGCCGTCAGCGAACGGCGCAGCGGCTTCGATGGGTTGTCTTTGATCATGTTACATTGCCTTTCCTGGAGCCGCGCCAGAGCGAAATGGTTCCGGTTGCGGTGTGGATCTGAGCGAACAGCTCTGCGCTTGCAAAAATTTCGCCGAGCAGTTTCTCGACTGCTCCGTCAGCGCTCGGCTGGGTATCCTCGACGCCGTCGAGGAATTGGACGGTTGCCCGGAACAGGGCGCGCATCAGCGGATGGTCCTGCCGCATATAGTCCGCGACCAGTGCTACACCGTTCGCCGAGAGCAACCTCTCGATCTCTTCGAGAATCGCGCGTTTTTCCGGCAATGGAACCTGGTGCAGGACGAGGCTGCTGACTATTATGTTGGGCCGCCAATCATCGGCAAGCACGAGGCTGTCGAGAAAGCCGTTGTGCCACCGTACCATATCGGCACCCTGACCGAACTTGCTGCGGGCTATGGCCAGCGCGGCAGGGTCGGGTTCGACGCCGACCAGGCCCGCTTCGGGACAGTCTGCCATCAAGGCCCGCAGTAACGTACCTGTGCCACACCCGACATCGATGACGCGGTCGCCAGGTTGAAGCCGAGCCTGACTGACGATCTCCCGGCGCCATTTCGCCTCACGGGTGAATATACCAATTGCACGATCATAGAACGGTGTAAGCCAGCTCTTGCCAAGCAGCGGAGTGAACTCCCGTTCCGCTTCTGTGAGGCGTGCATTTTTCACCAGATGATTCCCGATCTATTCAGACAGACTTCGCTATTGTCCGTTGCACGTTCTGATACGCACAGCCGGGCCCCAGCCCTCAAAAAAGAAACTTAAGGGTTCGGGTATTCTATCGCGTATAGGATGCGGGCAACCGACAGGAGCAATGGATGCGTGACAATCAGACACTCGATGCGATGCTTGGGACGCTGGGCACACAGGACTCCTTCGAAGTCCCGGACGATTTCATGACCGGCGTATGGCAACGGGCAGGCCAGCTTGGCGAAATCGTTGAAAGACGCCGCAGGATGGCCTTGTTCGCGGGCCTGTTCGTCGTCGGTCTGGGAGCCGGCGCAGGCACCAGCGGGTGGCCCGCACAATTTGCTGGTTCGCAACCTGGCATAGCAGATAGTATCATTGTCGGAGAGCGGCTCTCGCCCTCCGCGCTGCTGCATGTGGAGCGCTAGACATTGAAGAAATTGCATATTGCCCTCGCGGTGCTGCTCGCGGCGCTCGCCGGTAGTCTCGGTGCGCTCGGCGCGGATCGCTGGGCCAATCACGATGCTGATACGGGCCTGCATGCGTTCGTGCATGATGAACTCACGCTAACCAACGAGCAGAAGCAACGCCTTGAGGCACTCGAAGCGCGCTTCGCTGTGGAACGGGCCAGGCTCGAGGCCTCTGCGCGCGCTGCCAACGCCCAACTCGCGCAGGCGATGGAAGCCGAGCACGAATACGGCCCGGAGGTGGGGGCGGCCATCGACGAGGTTCATGCCCGCATGGGCGATCTCCAAAAAGCAACGGTTCGCCATGTCTTCGACATGCGTGAAATTCTCGACCCCGATCAGCAAAGACGATTTGACCAGCAAGTGTCCAAAGCTCTTACCGACAGCCCGCGCAGCTGACCCCGCATGCCGGCAAAAAAGGGGGGCAATTCAGAACAAACACTTGTCGCGCAGGTAGTGGCCGGCAGCAGGCAGGCGTTTTCGTCTCTTGTCGAAGCGCACATCGCGCGGCTGATTGCGTTGGCGACGCGCATGCTGGGGTCTTCCTCGTCCGCTCAGGACGTGGTCCAGGACAGCCTCGCATCGGTCTGGCTCACTCGGCATCGTCTCGATGCCTCCAAGCCCATCGGCCCTTATCTTACAACCATTGTCCTGAACCGGTGTCGCGACCGAGTTCGCCGAAGGAAGATCGTCGGTTTCTTCGGTTTTTCGGGTTCCGGCGAGGTACAGGCGGTGGCCGACGATACGCCCGATCCCGAAAACCTTGCAGCCAGCCGTGAGCAACTCAGGCTCGTCGAGGCGGAGATCAGGCAGTTACCCATACGCCTGCGCGAAGCGCTCGTGCTCGTCAGTGTCGAGGGCCGAAGCCAGGCCGAGGCCGCCGCGCTGCTCGGGACGACCGAGAAGGCGATCGAGACCCGCATCTATCGCGCCCGGAATCGTTTGAGAGAACGGGTTAAAAACTTTGAGGGGTTCAGCTGACGGGCGCGTAAGGGTCGGTGTATGTCACATCAGGAGCCGCACGTATGATCTCCGTCAATCGACGAAAATTTCTTGGCGCAGGAGCGGGCGGCATGGGCCTGCTTGGTCTGGCCGGCGCTGTTCCGGCCTGGGCGCGCGGAGCCGATCTGCTGACCGGCGCGGCCCGCAAGGGTATCGACGAGGCAACTGGCCCCAATATCGATCTGACGGTGGCGCGATCGGCGTTTTCAACCGGCAACCGCCGCGGCGGTGCTATCGCTGTCAATGGCAGCATTCCCGGACCCCTCCTGCGCCTGAAGGAAGGGACGACAGTCCGGCTCAACGTTCACAACCAGCTTGAGGAAGATACGTCCATTCACTGGCACGGTCTCCTTGTGCCGTTCGAGCTCGATGGCGTCCCGGGTGTGAGCTTCCCGGGCGTCAAGCCAGGCGAGACCTTCACGGCCGAATTTCCCGTGCGGCAATCGGGAACGTACTGGTGGCATTCGCACAGCGGCCTTCAGGAACAGGCGGGCCATTATGGGCCGATCGTGGTCGATCCGGCGGGTGCCGATCCGGTTCAGGCGGACCGCGAATATATCGTCGTGCTGAGCGAATTCAGCGAGATGTCGCCGCACACGATCTTCGACAAGCTCAAGAAGGGCGAAGGCTACTTCAACTACAACCAGAACACCTGGACGGATGATTATCCGCTGTCGGGTGAGGACCGGCGGATGTGGGCGAAGATGCGCATGATGCCGACTGACATCCTCGATGTATCGAGCGCGGCCTACACTTATCTGCTCAACGGTCATGGGCCGCTCGACGGGCTGGAATATCTGTTCCGGCCCGGCGAACGCGTGCGTCTGCGCTTTATCAATGCAGGGGCAATGACGTTCTTCAATATCCGCATTCCCGGCCTGCCGATGACCGTGGTTCAGGCAGACGGGCAGAATGTCGAGCCGGTCGAGGTCGACGAGTTCCAGATCAGCGTGGCCGAGACATATGATGTCGTCGTGACCCCCGGTGAGCAGGCTGCATATACGCTAGTGGCAGAATCGATGGACCGCTCCGGCATGGGCATCGCGACGCTGGCGTCTGCGCCAGGTGCGCGCGCCGCCATTCCTCCGCTGCGTGATCCGCCGCTGCTGACCATGGCCGACATGGGCATGAGCGGTATGGATCATGGCAGCGGCGACAGTGCCACGGCGGGCATGGATCACGGCGATGGCGATATGGCCGGTATGGATCATGGCTCGGGCGACACCTCTGGTACGGAAGGTATGTCGGGAATGTCCGGTATGCAGATGCGTGACACGTCGCGCCTGCCTGCCGACGTGGAAGTCGGACCGGGCCTTGATATGGTCGCCATGAACCCGGTCGACCGGATGGGCGATCCCGGAATTGGCCTTGATGATGTTCTGCACCGCACACTCGATTACCGCAAGCTGCGCGCTCTGACGCCGCATCAGGAGGGCAGAACGCCTTCGCGCCGGATGGAGCTTCACCTGACCGGAAATATGGAACGCTATATGTGGTCGTTCGACGGGAAGAAATTTTCGGCGGTAGCGGACGAGCCGATCCGCTTTGCCTACAACGAACGCGTGCGGGTTAAGCTGGTCAACGACACCATGATGGCGCACCCGATCCATCTGCACGGGCACTTCTTCGAGCTGGTCAATGGCGCACCTGACAACCGCCAGCCATTGAAGCATACGGTGATAGTGCAGCCCGGTGGCAGCGCGCAGTTCGATCTGACCGCCGATGAGCCGGGCGACTGGGCGTTCCATTGTCACCTGCTTTACCACATGCATGCCGGGATGTTTCAGATCGTCACCGTCGCCAATCCGGCTGGAGGCGAAGCATGAAGAAAGTCGCCATAAGTCTGATCGCCTCCCTCGCCGCCGGAACCGCGGCCACGCCCGCTCTGGCGCAGCACGCTGGCCATACCACCAGCGAGCCGCAGCAAAGCGCCGAACAGGCGGCAGCCGACGAAGCTGCCGCGCAATGCGCACTGGAAGCACAGCGCCACCGCGCAATGGGCCACCAGGTCCCGGAAGGCGCGTGCGAACCGGAATCCGCCACGCCCGGTTCGATGGATCACGGCGCTATGGATCACACCGAGATGAACCACGGGGCAATGGCTGCAGACGCGGCAGAGGCTGGCATGACCATGCCGATGGATCAGCCTGAAATGGACCATAGCCAAATGGATCACGGCCAAATGGATCATTCCGCGATGCAGGACAGTTCCAACGCCGACGCCGCGATCCCGCTACTGCCTGCGCCGCCAGAAGCCGGTAGCGGGCCCGCCCGCGCGGCAATCGCGATCTGGGGGGCAGAGGCTATGGAAGAGGCTCGCGAAGCATTGATCAGGGACACCGACGGCGGCATGCGCCTATGGGTCCAGGGAGACCGTCTCGAATATCGTGTGCGCGCGGGCGAGGACGGCTATCTGTGGGATGTGCAGGGCTATTACGGCGGTGACATTAACAAGTTCTGGTTCAAGTCGGAAGGCGAAGGCAGTTTCGGTGAGCCGGTCGAGGGAGCCGAGGTCCAGGCGCTGTGGAGCCGGGCCATAGCCCCGTTTTTCGATCTGCAGGGCGGTATCCGGCAGGATCTGACCGGACCTGAACGCACGCATGCAGTCATCGGTATTCAGGGCCTCGTCCCATACCAGTTCGAAGTCGATGCCGCAGCGTTTGTGTCGAACAAGGGCGATGTTACCGCAAGGATAGAAGCCGAAGTCGATCAGCGGATCACGCAGCGACTGATCCTTCAGCCTCGCGCCGAAATCGCTCTGTCCGCTCAGGATATACCTGAGCTTGGAGTGGGTGCAGGCCTCGATAGGATCGAGGCAGGCTTGCGGCTGCGCTATGAATTCGCGCGCGAGTTCGCCCCGTATATCGGCATCTCTCAGGAATGGCGGATTGGCGACAGCGCCGATTTTGCGCGCGCTGAGGGCGAAGATCCCAGCGTGACGAACTACGTCGTCGGCGTCCGGTTCTGGTTCTAGAAAAAGGAAAGACTAATGAAGAATTCGATGATCATTCAAGGTTTGATGGCTTCGGCCCTTGCAGTTTCCGCAGTACCGGCGATGGCGCAGACCATGGATCATTCGGCGCATCAGGAACAAACTGAAGCGATGGAGATGGACCATTCGGCACAAGGCATGAACCATGCCGATCACATGGCGGCCATGAACGACGATGTCGCCGGTGCAGAAGCGGCTCTGATCGCCTACCGTGAGGCATTGGTTGCCCGCGACGCTGACGCAATGGATGCCCTTTTTGCCGACGAATCATTCGTTTACGAGAACGGCAAGGACGAAGGCAGCTTCACGCATTACATGGAGCATCACCTGGGACCAGAACTGGATGCGATTACAAGTTTCACCTTCGGTGATCCGACCGTCGCGGTCACCCGCATGGGACATCTCGCTTACGGGCGCGAAACGTACACCTACCGGATCGAACTGACGGATGGACGGGTTATCGAGCGCGAGGGCGTGGCAACATCCGTACTTACCCATGACGCCGATGGCTGGAAGATCGTGCAATACCATTCTTCGTCGCGCGCGCCGCGCAACCGCTGATCGGAGTGCGAGGGGGCAACCGGGTGGCGAAACGCTCGTTCAAGCTGCGCCTGCATATCCTGGGCAGCAAGCTGCACAAATGGCTGGCGATCTTCGTCGGCCTCCAGGTGCTTCTGTGGATGGCCACCGGAGCTCTGATGTCCTTTCTCGATCTGGAGGAAGTACGATCCGAGCACGTCATCTCGCGTGCAGCGCAAACGCTTCCCGACGATGCCGCCATCCCGCGATGGCTGTCCGACAGCGATGACATTACCGCAATCACGACCCGGGTTCTTGATGGCAAGACTGTTACTGAGGTGCGGCGAGCCGATGGCGCAGTGAGCTTGCATGAGCCACAAAGCGGTTGGATATTATCTCCGATTCCCGCAGCCACGGCACGTTCAATTGCGCGGCGCGCCTGGGTCGGTCCGCAAACATCCATCCATGCGGCGCGCCTGGTCGACGAAAGCGTTGGCACCGAATTCAGGGGCCCGTTTCCTGCATGGCAAATCACCTATAATGACGAGGCTAACACGCGCGTCTATGTCGATGCATCGAGCGGTGCGGTCCTCTCCGCGCGAAGCGACACGTGGCGGTTCTTCGATTTCATCTGGGGGCTGCACATCATGGACTGGACGCAGCGCGACCGCATCAACAGTTGGTGGCTTTTGCTGTTCGGCATCGGCGGGACAATTATCGCGATCTCAGGCTTCGTCTTGCTGGCCAACAGGTTCCCGAGGATGAAGCGTCGGGCGAGACGTGGCCAAGTCGCTCGTTGAGACTGCTTTCAGTTCAGTTGCGCTCGGTTTGAGCAAACCGAACCAGAAGGATCGTCAGCGCAGGAACGATCGTCCACATCGCGATCGGGATCAGAGCCATGCCGGTCAATGGATCACGAGGCATCAGAGCGCTATAGCGCCAGCTCAGCAGGCTGTCTGACGGTAGCGACGTCGCGATGATTTCGACAGCGATCGCAACGACAAGACCGAAACCGAAGTATATTGCATAAGATATCTTGGCGCCTTGGCGAAACCAAGCGCGCTCGCCGTTGATGGCTGCGAGCGAGTAGGCTGCGAGCAGGATAAGTCCATCGCCCAAGCTCGCAATGCCGCAGCGAATGGTCTGTTCATAGGGTTCGAGATTGCCGGAAACGAAAAACGGCATCTGGTAGATTTCCCAGACGAACGCGATCAAGCTGCCGCAAATATAGATTAGCCAATGGGTTCTGGTCACGTTGCCAGGATACCGCAGATATGTGCATCACGAAGCCGCGCCCGGCCTGCATTTTCGGTCCTCGATCGCGTTTGCATTGCCGGATTACTCCGCCTCTCCATGATCCGCGTTGTCGGCAAGCCGAGCAGCACGGTCAAGAAATTTGCGCATGTCATTGGCTGCCAGTTCGGTGAGGGGGTGCCTGCTCGCCTCGGGGCGCGGTTCAATCATGTCCGCGCGCTTTCTGATCTGTTCGATCTGCTCACTGCTCGCTCCGGACAGCAGGCCAAGAACGATGTTTTCGAGCGTTATGAGCCGAATGCGCATCTGCACCAGTTCGGCGTGGTCGGGTTCCGGGACTTGCCAGCTGCCATCATCGTTGACCGTGCTCATTGCAGCATTCCTGGCGGCTTTTCTGATACCATGACAGTCTCTTTCTTTTCTCTGGGCTTATGCCGGAAACGTGGCTGAAAATCAGTACTGCTGCAACCGGCTCGGCTGTTGGCCTGCCCTTCGCCGCCACCATCTTTTGCGTGATTGTTTGAGGGGCAGCGACGTTCGCTGCGTAAAGGTGATGAATGCACAAGGCATCCACCACACAGTTACAGAAGGGAACTCGACGATGAAACGCACAGCCCTAGCCCTATTGCTCGCCACCGGCCTGACAGCCTCCCCGGTGATGGCACAGCAGCAGCATGACCATGCAAATCAAGCTGCAGCACAGCAGCAGGATCACAGTGGCCACATGATGCAGGATTCCGAGGCCATGACGGCCCATCGTGAGAAGATGGCTGAAATGCGCGCACTGATGCAGCAGGCCCGCGCGGCGAGCGATCCTGCCGAACGCCAAAGGCTGATGGCCGAGCACCGCGAAAAGATGCAGGAGCACATGGCGGGCATGATGCAAGGGGACAACGCCGGCATGATGGCGGCCTGTCACCAGCGCATGACGATGATGCACGATATGATGGAGCAGATGGCTGCGCAGCAGGATATGGCGCAGCAAGACTAGGAACCGGCGACCCGGGTCGGTGCTGACGCTCCCCCGGGCTCCGCTCGCTGCAATGGGTCGCAATTCGGGCAGACGTTAAATTGCCCGACCCCACAAATTTCGAATGAATCCTGCGCTAGCCCACCCTTCATAAATTGTTCTGAGGGGTGAGAGCTCCAGATGCGTAACAATCTGCATGGGCAGCGGTAAGCCGCCATGAAAGGGCACCTGTCATTTTGAAACCATTCCAACTGTTGGCGCTTGTTTGTGCAAGTCTTCTTTGGGTCAGCCCGGTCCACGCGCATGGTGACGAAGCGCATGGCGGGGCCGAGAGCGCAGCTGCGCCTGCGACAGGCAGTCCAGCAGACAACTTTGGTGAAGCCCAGGAATTATCGAATGGAGCTTCGGGCGACGCTCATGCTTCCGGCGGGCACGACGAAGCATCGGGTGAGGCCGCCGATGTGAACGAGGAAGGCATCGTCGGTGTGCTCAAGAGATTGCATCCCGCCACGATACATTTCCCGATTGCCCTGTTTCTGATGGCAGCGCTGACCGAGCTCTTCGTCGGTAAGCGTAGAGAAGCCGGCTTGGAGCCCGCCGTACGCGTGCTCATTTATGGCGGGGCGGGCGGCGCCGTCATTGCAGCCATATTCGGGTGGATACATACCGGCCTGTGGTTTGGCGGGGATACGGCTATGCAGATTCACCGCTGGAACGGCATGCTGATTGCTGTTCTGGGTGTTGTACTCGCCGCACTAGCGCACCGCCGCCCGGAGAGCCGGACGATGCTGCGCATTGCGCTTGTTTCGATGGCTGTGCTCATTCTCGCCCAAGGATTCCTGGGCGGCGAACTGGCGCATGGCCAGAACCATCTCGGCATTTCCTGGCTGTAAGGGAATCGTATGATGCGCAAAAGCAAATCGAAGATGACAGCCGCCGGTCTCGCTCCAGTCGTGGGTGCTCTGTTTTTCCTCGCCGGGTGTGACGAATCGCGGGTTTCGGCACCTGACGCGCAGACGCCAATTACCATCGGAACTGTGCCATCGGCTGCCACAGCTTCCCCCGGTGTTGAGGGTTCCGAAAATTCCTCGGATGCTAACCGCGAGACGCAGTCAGTGACCGCAGGAACTTCCCCTGAGAGCATGGGCGAGGCCTCAACCAGGCCGCGCTCCGGCAACTCGCGCGCGGCACCAGTGACGCCAATTTTACCGGCAGATGCCAGCGCGGTCACGCCGACAGCCGAGCCCGCCGACCCGCATGCAGGTCACGATATGCGGACGATGCCGGATCACGACATGAAAGACATGTGACGCGAGCGGGAAAGAACATCGAGCGTCTTTTACATCGCTCACCGAACAGGCGGTCCCGACGTCCCCCCGGAGCCCTGCGGGTCGCAGGTGCAATGGGGCCGCTTTGAAACCCCGCGTATGACACGCTCATGCGCGAGGTTTCTTCTGCGCAAGGCAATTTTCAGGAGAGCCGCGACCTGAAATGAATATTGTGTCGTGCAAGTGCCATCCCTGTCCCGAACAGGCGACCGGAACAGTGCTATCGGCGCTGTGATACTAACGGTTCTGTAGACGCTGGGCCTCTGATTGATACGATGATTGACTGCTGCGTCGCCGCTTCAATTTGGAGAATTCCATATGGTGATCGAGAAGAAGGATAGAGACCTTTTGCGATGGGAAGAAGAAGGCGGCGCGCTGCCCTGTGGACCGCAAGAAGCTGTGGGAGCTGCATGTGACAAACGCGATAGTACCGAACGCTCTGATGCAAGCAACGTAACGCCTGATGGCGCAGAAATGAAAAAGGCTAGCTTGTCACCGTAACTCGCAGTGATTTCCTTTTACGTCATGTCCTTGCAACCGATGTGTCGCCGGTTAGCCCCGAGATGATTGCCTTGGGTATCGAGCGCTGCCGGGTCAATTTCGGCTTTGAGCAAGACCGGGTGAAGCGCTTCGCTTGGTAGCGGTTGCCTCCTAGGCTTGGGTCTGCCTCTGACCTTGAGCTGAGTTCGAGGATCCTGATGATTGCGGCGCTACCCGCAATTTCATGGACCTTCTTGCTGCAACCGGAGGCACCGCGGCCTGCGAATAAAGCGTTGGACCATGGCGCTGCCTTCATGCCCACTCCGAACCCAGTCCGGCTTTTCATGCGAACCTGTCTGAACCAGGTCAGCTGAGCCCGGCAACCCATTTTCTTTCCGGCCGTGTTGCCCGCTGCGCGGGCTGCCCGCACCACCCGGCGTAAACGGGTTTCCCTTGGCGCTGCGCGCCTGCGGTGCAGTCCTCCCATGCCCTGTTTCTCATCGACGTTCGCAAGCCGGAAATGGTTTCCGGGTTGAGAGCTGAAGGAGAATTTATCATGACCAATATCGTTATCCTCACCGGCCGCATTGCCCGCGATCCCGAAACACGGGAAACCAAGAGCGGAACCAGCGTCACCGGGATCACCGTCGTTACCGATCGCCCCGCACGCGACAAGGACGGCAAGACCTACAAGGATGAAAACGGCTACACCGCCAAGGACAGCGAATTTCACCGCGTGACCTGTTTCAACGGCCTCGCCAAGACTGTCGGCCAGTATTGCTCGAAAGGCCAGCTGGTGTCGGTACAGGGCCGCCTGCACTACACCCAGTGGGACGATCAGGACGGCGTGAAGCGGTACGGCTGCGAGATTCTCGCCGACAAGGTCGACTTTCTCTCGCGTGGCAACAATCAGAGCGGTGAATCTGGCGGCGAGAGCGATAATCGCGACGCTCCCGAAATCGACTGAACTCTCCCAGTCGATCTCTCCCGAAGGGGTCCTGTCCTCACCGGACAGGGCCCCTTCTTGTGTTGTTCAGGAGCGTAAGAGCGGGGAGGGGCTGACCCACGGAAATCTGAGCATGACGGGCGTGCAGCCACCGCATCAAGGACGGCGGGGCCCCACCATTTTGCCTCCGTTCGCTGCGCTGCAGTTCGACAAAATCGTTTCCCCCAACGCCACTTCGTGGTCGCCCGTACGGGCGATCCTGTGACCCGGCACCTGCACGCCCGTCTGCCGGTCCTCCTGCCGTTTCAAGGCAGACATCAGGAGGACATCATGGCTACACTCACTCAATCTGTATCGAGCTCGCACAGCTATTTCGAAGCTCTGGCTGTTGCTGAACGGCGTGCTTTGCACAGCTTCTTTGACCAGCATGTCGTCGAGGATGACGACCTTGGTCACTTCGCCTTCGATGAGGGCGACTACAATGCGCTGCCGCCGCATCTGGCAAACCGCATAGTGCATACTGTGCCCGGTGCGATGCTCGAGTTCTGACGCGCGATTGGGCAGGAGCCTTCTCCGGTTCCTGCCTCTTTGCGTGTCCGCATGCATGAGGGATGGCTGTGAAAAGCGGAGCGGGGCTGGGGACGCGCTCTGTTCCGCGCTGCCTTCGGCACCGCTCCTGAGGGCGCGGCGTTTTCGTTTTGGGCCCCGCGCGCACTGCGAACCGGCAGCGGGTCGGACCGGCGCGAAGCTGGCGGGACCGACAAGTCCCGGTCCCTGGCTCCGCACGCGATCCTTTGCCGCCGTCTTGTTCGCGGTGCGGAATTTTTGCTGGGCATCGCTCAAGATCGGGTGGGCGATGGACTTTCGTGGGTCCGCACGGCCAGCGACCCATATTTGGCGGCAGGGCAGCAAGGTACGGGCGACAATTGTTCTCGCGTAGTTCCGTCGCTCCCCCGTGGGACCAATTGCCCGCCATCCCTCTCTGCAACAAGCGGCAACTCGCCGCACCATCCATCCCATGTGTTGCGGAGATTACCCATGACCGCCGTTCCAGAACCAGTTCGCCCCCGTTTTCTGCGAACGCCCGATGCCGCCGTGCATCTGGGCCTATCGCCGCGTACGCTGGAAAAACACCGCTGCTACGGGACCGGTCCCGTTTACCACAAGCTCGGCGGGCGGATCGTCTACCGGCGCGAGGATCTCGATGCCTGGGCCGAACAAGGGGTGCGCCGCTCGACCAGCGATCCGGGCAAGGGCGTGGTCCATCCCGCCAAAAGGATTGACGGCTACACCGGCCCGGTTCGGCGCTGAAGTTTTATCCAATGACGGCCCACATGACCTTTGCCAGCGCAGCACAGCAGCTCGATCTGTTCGTCGGAACCAGCGCAGCAATCGCGGCGCGTGATGCGCAGGACCTGATGGCATGGCCCTTTTTCAGCCTCGCCAAATCGAAACGGGTGAAGCCCATCGACTTTCGCATGGGCGACATCTCAATTCTTGTCGAGGCAACTGCCGAACATGGCATGGCAACGATATGGGATGCCGATGTGCTGATCTGGGTGGCCAGCCAGATCGTCGAAGCGCGCGATGCCGGAAAGCCGACGTCGCGACTCATTGCCGCCACCCCGCATGAAATCCTCGCCTTTACCCGCCGCGGTACCGGCAAGGCCGCCTATGAGCGACTGAAAGCCGCGCTCGACAGGCTGCAATCAACCAGCATCGCGACATCGATCCGCCAGTTGGGCGCACGCCGTCGCCACCGCTTTTCCTGGATCAACGAATGGCGCGAATGCCTCGATGGCAATGGCCGCGCGCTCGGCATCGAGATGATCGTGCCGGACTGGCTCTATGAAGCGGTAATCGACCGCGCGCTCGTACTCACGATCGACCCGGCCTATTTCACGCTGACCGGGGGCCTGGAGCGCTGGCTATACCGGATCGTGCGCAAGCATGGCGGCAAACAAAAGGGCGGATGGAGCTTCGACATTGCCCATCTTCACCTCAAATCTGGTGCGCTTTCACCGCTCAAGCGGTTCGCTTTCGAGATGCGCGCAATCGTCCAGCGCCAACCGCTCCCGGGCTACACCCTCTCGCTCGACCACCAGCTGGGCCGCGAGCGGCTCAGCTTCGTGGCAATTCCTGTCGATCCCTTCGATGTCGCCCGGCGGCGCATCGGCATGCCTCCTGTGGACAAGTCGGTGTGATGTTCGGACTATCAGGAACCCCCGCGCACGGACTATCAGGAACCGCAAGTTCGGACTATCGGGAACCGAAACGCTGCGCAAACCCGCAGAAATGCTGGCCTTGCGAGCCCCTTAACTATCCTAACAAGGAATCTAATCGATTCCTGCTAACGTCGCCGCGCCTGTGCACGGTCGGTCGACTGGCACCGCCGCGCAGCGGCGCCGGGCGTTGTGACGGCGATCCGCCGCTGACCCATGTCACACTGGTGTGGCAGGAAGGCCTGCGCGAAGACTGGCTCCGTTTCGGCAAGCCGGTCGGTCAGCGCGTCATCGATCGCAGGACACGGGTTGAAAGCTATAAGCCGGGGCAGCTCTTCGCTTTCGTGCGCTGGGCGTCCAACGAATATGGCACCATCCGTTCGGCTCTCGCAATTGCGCGCGCGGTCGCAGCTGGCGACACCTATTCCACGCTTCCGCAAGTCGATCCGGGCGCAGAGATACTGCTCTCGGTCCGGGGCTGGCCAAAGGTGCGCCAGGTCCTTGGCCTGATCGATGCAATCGAGGCAGGCGGCACCGATCCGTGCGATGTCGCGCCCGACCACTGGCGGCACATGGACAACCGCCTTGCAGCTGGAATGCAGGCGCGCGCCTATCATCCAGACCGGCACCGCGTCTGGCTGCGCTACCGGAATCTTCGGCCATGAAGCGCCGCACTCTCATTATGGCGGGCACGGTCTGTGCCGCCGCTTTGGTCAGCGCCGCGCTGCCCCTCTCGCGCATTCTGATCTGGAACGCGACCGCCAGTGTGCCGACGGGGCTGTATCATATCGGCGGTACGACCGGTCTGCAGGTTGGCGAGCGCGTGGCGATCGATCCGCCGCCTCGGCTGCGCGATTACCTTGCGACACGCGGTTATCTGCCGACGGGAATTCCGCTGCTAAAGGAAGTCGCGGCGCGTCCCGGCGACACTGTCTGCAGGCAGGGTCTGACCATCACCATCAATGGTGCGCGCGCCGGTGTGGCGCGCGCAGCTGACAGTATCGGGCGCGCTCTGCCGGTCTGGCAAGGCTGCCGGACCATCGTCGCAGGCGAGATATTCGTCATGAACCGGCGCGCGTCAGGCAGCTTCGACGGGCGCTATTTCGGACCCATCGCGCGCGACCGCGTGCTTGGCCTCGCCAGTCCTGTCTGGACCGACGAGCACGGTGATGGCGCGCATATCTGGTTCGCGCAGCCAAGCAATACTGCAACCTCAATCAACAACCAAGGAGACGATCAATGACTTATATCGGCACATTCACAGCGACCCGCGATGGCTTCGAGGGGCATTTGCACACGCTCACACTCGATACAAGGCTCGCCCTCGTTCCTGCGGAACCGTCCGAAACCGAAAATGCGCCGGACTACCGGATCATGGGGGGTGACAACGACGCCGCCTACGAAGTTGGTGCGGGCTGGAAGCGCGTCGGCGACAAGGCCGGCGACTATATCGCGGTGCTGATCGACGATCCGGCGTTCGCCCGGCCGGTACGCGCCAATCTGTTCGCATCCGATGACGGCTCTCATGTACTGACGTGGTCGCGCCCTGCGCGGCGCGCCAGAAAGGCTTGAACGGTGCGCCCTGGTATCGCGCTAACCGCTCTTCTCGCCGCATTGGCGCTTGCGTATCCGCTGAAAGCGAGCGGGCAATCTCGCGCAGCGCAGACGCACGCAGCTTCGATCGATTTTGCAGCACATGTGCGCGAGGCCTCGCAGCGCTTCGGCATTCCCGAGCACTGGATCTATGCCGTGATCCGCATTGAAAGTGCGGGCCGGACGCGCGCAGTGTCGTCGGCAGGCGCGATGGGATTGATGCAGCTCATGCCCGGCACCTGGGCGCGCCAGCGCGGCCGGTACTCGCTCGGAAGCGATCCTTTTGACCCGCGCGACAATATCCTCGCGGGCACATCGTACTTGCGCGAAATGTATGACCGCTACGGCGTAGCTGGCTTCCTTGCAGCTTATAATGCGGGGCCTGGACGCTACGAGTCATGGCTTGCCGGACGGCGTTCGCTCCCTCTCGAAACCCGCCGCTATGTCGCGAAGATTGCACCCCTGCTGCAGCCCGGGCGCATTTTTGTCGCGGCGGGCTCGCACCCTACGGGCGCTCCGGGCGCGCCCGATGAACCTGTTTCCACTTCGGATTATGCACCCGGCGATCTAGGTCTCCCGAAGGCTTCGGGCGAGGTTTTTGCCCGCCCTGTACAGCCCGCGCACGATCTTTTCGCGCCCGTCTCCACGGTCGCCGACCAATGACAGCCAGGCGCGCATCCTTGCGTCTCGCGTCGTCCGCTAGCGAAGACCTGCGGACGAGTGGCGGGCTGGTCAGAAAGGGTAAGGGAGGATGGCAAGATAAAAGCAGCGCCGTCGCCCGGGCTGCATGTGGTTGGTTTTCCAGGGCAATTAGCGCCGTCTGGACGACTACAGTGCCGTCGCTACTGCTGATTTTCTGTGTTTTTTCAAAGGCGAAGGCGCCATCGCCTCTTGTTGCGCGGCATGGCTGACGATGATTTCAATATCGAGCCCGGGCGTTCGCGCGACAGCGGCGCTCGCTCCTACAGAAAGGCCAAGACGCTGCTCGGCCGGGTAGCTCAGGTCTCTCACAAGGCTGGATACACACGGTCCAAGGCAAGCGGCGCAGGCGGTCGCGGCACGGGACATTATGGACGCGGTAAGCTCGCTGCGCTGACGCGCAGCAGAGGCGCATTTGGGCGGCGTGTCCTGATCAAGGCCCGCGTTGTTCGCCAATGGCAATCCCAGACCAGGTCCGCGCCGCTCGCGCGTCATATCAACTATATTCAGCGCGAGGGAGCGACGCGCGACGGATCGCATGGCCGGATGTTCGATGCCACGTCCGACGAGGCCGATGGGGACAGCTTTGCCGAGCGCTGCGAGGACGACCGGCACCACTTCCGCTTCATCGTCTCGCCTGAGGATGCGAACGATATGGGCGACCTGCGCGCCTTCACGCGTGAATTGATGACCGACATGGCCAGCGATCTCGACACCAGCCTTGACTGGGTGGCCGTCGATCACTGGAACACCGACAATCCGCATATCCATGTGCTGGTTCGCGGCGTCGCGACAGGCGGCGAGGACCTTGTGATCGACCGCGCCTATATCAGCGAGGGGATGCGCGCCCGCGCCGAGGAACGCGTGACCATCGAGCTGGGACCGCGCAGCGAACGTGATATCCTCAATGCTCTGGCGCGCGAGGTTGACGCTGAACGCTGGACCAGTCTCGATCGCCGCCTGCACAAGCAACGCGGCGCGTTTGGCGAGATCGATCTGCGGCCCGAAGCCGGTTCGGACGCACGTAGGGATCGCTCGATCTTGATTGGTCGCGCCCAGGTGCTCGAACGCATGGGACTGGCTGAGCAGGTGGGACCAGCAAGCTGGACGCTGGCATCCGATATCGAGCCCACGCTTCGGGCACTTGGAGAACGCGGCGACATCATCAAAACGATGCACCGGGCCATGACCGGCAAAGGCTTTGATGCGGACCCGGCGCGGCTGGCTTTGCATGACGAAGCGAACGGTGAGCGTGTGATTGGCAGGCTCGTCGAGCGCGGGCTGCATGACGAGCTTACTGGCAAGGCCTTTGCCATCGTCGACGGGGCCGATGGGCGCATTCATCACCTGCGTTTTCCCGACCTCGAGCGGACAGGTGATGCCGCGCCAGGTGCCATCGTGGAGACGAGCGCATGGACCGATCGGAAAGGCCGGCAGCAGATGAGCCTGCTTGTTCGCTCCGACTTCACTCTCGAAAGACAGATCGGTGCAGGCGGTGCGACCTGGCTTGATCGGCAACTCGTATCGCCCCGCCTCAAAACCGTGGCAGGCGGGTTCGGGTCGGAGGTACGCGAGGCATTGGCTAAACGGGCCGATGTCCTCCTGGAGCAAGGCTTAGCCAAGCGTCAGGGGCAAAAGATCGTCTATGCTCGCAATCTGCTTGGCACTTTGCGTGACCGGGACCTGGCCAATGCGAGCGATGCGCTCGCCTCGCGTCACGGAAGCACCATGCAGAGCGCGACTTCCGGGGATCATGTCGCAGGCGTGTATCGGGAACGCGTCACACTCGCTTCGGGCCGGTTCGCGATGATCGACAACGGTGTGGGTTTCCAACTCGTCCCCTGGCGGCAGGATCTGGAGCGCCATCTGGGCCAGACGGTCGCAGGCAGGGTCAACGAGCGCGGCAGTGTTGACTGGAGCTTCACGCGCTCACGGGGGCCTTCTGTCTGACGGGGCTGTGCAGACAAATCTGTCCTTGACGAAACACCATGTGATGCGTAAACAAGCGTCAGGAGATGCGATATGGCAAGTATAGCATTAGAGCAAGCCGAAGCACCGCGAGGCATTCAGACCTTCGCGGCCAGTGATGATCGTGACCGCCTGACGGGCGCGGCAGTCAAAGCCGTTCTGCGACTTGTCGACGCTTGGGGTGGCAGTAATGCCGAGGGCGCTGCGCTGCTCGGTGTCTCTGAAAGTACCTGGGACCGGATGAAGGCCGGAACTTGGGAAGGCGCGCTTAGCCAGGACCAGTTGACGCGCGCTTCGGCGTTGATCGGCTTGTTCAAGGGGCTGCATCTGCTGTTTGCCGACGACATGGCCGACCGCTGGCCCAGGCTCGTCAATACGGCACCTGTGTTCGACCGGCTTTCGCCAGTCCAGGCAATGATCGAAGGCGGTATCCCGCGTATGCTCGAAACCCGCCAGTATATTGACGCGCTTCGTGGCGGGCTCTGAGAGCGATCCCGAACCGCCGTCGGCCGATCTGGCTACCAAACGAGAAGCGTTCGAGCGCACCATTCGGCTGGTTTCGAGTGCGCGCCTGCGCGACGCGGCGATGGCGCCGCTCACTGACGATGACGATGAACTTACGCTGCTTGCGGAGATCGAAGGGGCGACTAGCTCGCGCCTGATAGCCGAGGAGCGCGGCCATGGCGGCCTTAGCGCCGAAGAATTGGTGCACGGCGTGCCGCATGCCAAGTTCATCAATGCGAGTTTCGCTTACGCCAAACCACGCGAGCCGGGGCGATTTAACCCCGCGGATCGTGGGGCTTGGTACGCGGCCCTGGCGGTCGAAACCTGCCTCGCCGAGGTCGGACATCACCTGACTCAGGCGTTGGCGGATGCAGCCGATTTCAATGCCGTGGTGGAATATGGCGAGATGATTGCAAGTATGTCCGGCATCTTTGTCGACCTGCGCGGCACGTCCGATCATCCCGGCCTCCATCCAAATGCTGAAAAGGGTTATCCGGTCGGCAACGCGCTGGCGGCGCAGGCTCGTGCCGAGGGTCACAACGGCATCATCTATCCCTCGGTTCGCCATCCGGAAGGGATTTGCATCGCGGCGCTATGGCCCAATGTCGTTCAGTCGGTGACTCAGGGCGCCATGTACCGTCTGACCTGGTCGGGTAGTCCTGAATTTACATGGGAGGCCGCGTAGGTTCTAGACGCTCATTCTGTCTCAGGGGTTGGGTGGGACGAACATCTCATTCTCATTAATCCGCCGATTTCGCATGCTCGACTATCATCAGGACAAGCCCTGCGAAAACCAACCCGAAGCCCAAAAGGTGAGACCAGCGAAAGGATTCGCCAAGTAGGACGTAAGATAGGACAAGCGCGCTAAGGGGCATGACTGCCATCGCACCTGCCGTGAGTGCTCCTGGCGCTTTGCGGGCACCATTATACCATAGAACAGGAGCGAGCCCTCCTGTGGCCGCACCCCAAAAGGCCAGCGCAAAATAACCATCCCGACCTATGCCGGAAAAATCAAACGGTCGAGAGTCGAAAACAAAAGCCAGAGCAACGAAGAGCAAAGCGGCAATGAGCGATGCTGCCAGAGTGGCTTCCAGTGAGCTGATCCCGTCGGACAGTTTGCGCGCAAGCAGGGTGTAGGCTGCCTCGAAGCACACAGCCATTGCGACAAGCGCTGCGCCAAGGATCGGCGCTTCGGTGGCTCCGCTTCCCCCGGTTCGCAGCAGATTGATCATTACGATCCCCGCGATCGCAAGGGCCAATGCTCCTGATGTGCGCCAGTTCATTGCGGCACCGAAGAAAACTACGGCCGCGGCGGCAGTCACTGCCGGTGTCGCGCTCATGATCGTGGAGCCGATCACGCCTGTGGTGAGACGCATGCCAAAAAGCATGGCTGCGGTGAAACCGACCATCCCGAATAATGAGATCGCGACAATCACCAACCAGTCCGACCGCTTCGCACGAGCAAACCTTTTCGTCAGCAACCATGTGAATGGAGCAAGGACCAGACAAGCGATCAGCATGCGCATGCATGACGCTGTGAAGACCGAGAACTGCTGCCCGATTAACTTGCTGAGCGGCGTTGCACTGCCAAAGAGTGCCATGCCTAGCAAAAGCTGCACGACAATCGCAGGAGTGGTCGTTGGTCTCTCGGATACCATGATACTGGAACGACTTAACATGTCGGGTTTCGTTCGCAAATCATAGCCTTGTTGTCTTATCCGGCACAGGGTCCAGCAAGCGGGTTCCGTGCCAGCCGCGCTGGATTGATCCGTCTTGCCACGACCCCGCCTCCTGCTTCTTTGGCTACGCTGGACCCCGATCACACGCATTCGAACTTGATACCGGCGTTACAACTGCCTCCTGTTATTGAGCGAAAGGAGGCGACTGTGTCGGCAACCAAGATCCTGTGGGGCCAGATCCTGGCCGTATTTGCGCTGGCGCTTGCAGGAGTCTGGGCGGCCACCCAATGGACTGCTGCAACGCTCGGCTACCAGCAAGAGCTCGGTCCAGCATGGTTCACCGCGTTTGGTCAGCCGGTCTATCCGCCATATTCGATCTTCTGGTGGTGGTTCAGCTTCGAGGCCTATGCTCCGCGAATATTCGAAACCGGCGGGATGATCGCCGCATCGGGCGGTCTGATTGCGGTGGTTGTGGCAATCGCCATGTCGGTCTGGCGTGCCCGCGAGGCCCGGACCAGCGCGACCTATGGCTCCGCGCGCTGGGCAACCCGCTCCGAGATCGCCCGCGAAGGGCTACTCGGCGGCAAAGGCGCAGTGATCGGTCGCCATGCCAATCTCTATTTACGGCATGACGGACCCGAGCATGTGCTGTGTTTCGCCCCGACGCGCAGCGGCAAAGGTGTCGGCCTCGTTGTCCCGACGCTGCTGACCTGGCCGCATTCGGCCATCGTTCACGACATCAAAGGCGAAAACTGGGATCTCACCGCAGGCTTCCGTTCGCGTTTCAGTCGGGTCCTGCTGTTCGATCCGACCAATGAAGCCTCTGCGCCGTACAATCCGCTGATGGAGGTGCGCCGGGGAATTAACGAAGTGCGCGACGTCCAGAACATCGCCGACGTGCTGGTCGATCCCGAAGGCTCACTCGAACGCCGCAACCATTGGGAAAAGACAAGCCATGCCTTGCTGGTCGGAGCGATCCTCCATGTTCTTTATGCCGAGCCTGACAAGACCCTGGCCGGAGTGGCGTCGTTCCTGTCCGACCCGAAACGCTCGATCGAGACGACGCTCACCGCAATGATGGCAACGCAGCATCTGGGAGCGGAAGGCGTCCACCCGGTTGTGGCGAGCGCCGCACGCGAACTGCTTAACAAGTCGGAGAATGAGCGTTCGGGCGTCCTCTCAACCGCGATGTCTTTCCTTGGTCTCTACCGCGATCCGGTGATCGCCAAAGTCACGCGGCAATGCGACTGGCGGATCGCCGATCTCGTCGATCCGGCGCGCCCCGTCACACTCTATCTCGTCGTGCCGCCGTCCGACATCAGCCGCACCAAGCCGCTTATCCGGCTCATTCTCAACCAGCTGGGCCGCCGCCTGACCGAAGACCTGAACGAAGGATCGGATCGACGCCGATTGCTGCTGATGCTTGACGAATTTCCGGCGCTCGGTCGTCTCGACTTTTTCGAAAGCGCGCTTGCCTTCATGGCAGGCTACGGCATCAAGGCATTCCTGATCGCGCAATCGCTCAACCAGATCGAGAAGGCTTACGGTCAGAACAACGCGATCCTCGATAATTGTCATGTCCGGGTCTGCTTTGCGACCAATGACGAGCGCACGGCGAAGCGCATTTCTGAATCGCTTGGCACCGCGACCGAACTGCGCGCGATGAAGAATTACGCTGGGCACCGGCTCTCGCCATGGCTTGGTCATCTGATGGTCTCGCGCAGCGAAACCGCCCGGGCCTTGCTCACCCAGGGCGAGATCATGCAGCTGCCCGATACCGATGAGATTGTGATGCTTGCAGGCGCGCATCCGATCCGGGCGAAGAAAGCGCGCTATTATGCCGATCCCAGATTGGCGAAGCGGGTCGAGCCGCCGCCGGTGGCCGAACAATCGTGCAGTGAGCCCGACGCCGGAGAATGGGAAGGGGTGATTGCGCGCGCACTCAAGTGCCCGCTTGTGGCGTCGGATGCCGCTGAGCTGGAAGATCGCGACACAGTTGCCGATGGCGGTGTCCGGCGCGAGCCTGAACTGCCCCAGCACGAAGATATTGCGCCCGCGCCATCGCCACCGCGCAATGAATTCGAGTTCGACGATCGGCGCGATGACGAAGAGGCGAGCAGAAACCGCCGGATCGCCGACCAGATGCGCGCCAATGCACAGCGGGCGGCGCTTGATCCCGATGACGGGATCGAATTGTGAGCAAGGGCAACCGCATCAAGCACACTTTTCGCCTGCCGCCCGCTCTCTCGCGGCAACTGGCCGACTTCGCTGGACGCAAGCGTGTATCGCAGGCTTCGGTGGTCGAAGCCGCGATCGCTTCGTTCTTGTCGCCCGATGGTTCGGAGAGACTCGAGGCGGCATTCAGCCGGCGGTTGGACCGGATTTCGCGGCAGATCGACAAGCTCGACTATCACGTCGAGGTCGGAAATGAGGCGTTTGCTCTTTACCTGCGGCGCTGGCTCGAAGTCACGCCCGCGCTTGGTGCCGGTGCCTCTGCTGCTGCGCGGGCCGACGCCGAGAAACGCTTCAGTCATCTCGTCGAGGCGCTGGCCCGCAGAATGGAAACGGGAAAGCACCTGTCCGACGAGCTTATTCGTCGGGAGCCACAACATGATGAGGCGGAAAATGGCCAATAGGCCATTGGAAGCGCGCCTCGGTGTCTTCACGGCAACTTCGCGCGCAAAGACGCGCAGACCTTGGTCAAATGCTTCAGTTGGGAAGGAGGAGAGATGCGCTCTGGAGCAGGGCGAATTGCCGACGCGCCAGTCTATAGGTGCAACTATTCCAACTGCTTGCTAGAGGTTGTGTAATGCGCACCGAACTCGATCATCTGCCACCGCAAAAACAGCGCGAGCTTGAGCGCGTGGTGCAGCTTATCTTCGAAGAATTCGATGACGCCTTCGCGCTGGCGAGGCACGACTGGAAGAAGGCCGGGCGCATCCTCAAGGTCATTCTGTACGGCAGCTATGCACGCGGAACATGGGTCGATGAACCCCATACTGCAAAGGGCTACCAGTCTGACTATGATCTGCTTGTTATCGTCAATGACAAGCGTCTGGTTGACCGCATCAAGTACTGGTCCAAGCTCGATGACCGGCTGATGCGCGAATACGGCGTCACCAAGACCCTCAACACGCCGGTGAATTTTATCGTCCACACATTGCAGGAAGTGAACGACGGCCTCGCGCACGGGCGCTACTTCTTCATGGATGTCGCGAAAGACGGGGTGGCGCTCTACCAGGCAGACGACACCGAACTGCATAAGCCTAAGCCCAAAACGCCCGAGCAGGCACTCGCGATGGCGCAGGAGTATTTCGACGAGTGGTTTCCAACCGCGATGCAGCGATACGAGCTATCAAAGGTGGGTCGAGAGCGAGGGTTTCTAAAACCGGCAGCGTTTGACATGCATCAATCCGCCGAATTCCTCTATCACTGCGTGCTTTTGGTCTGCACCTTCTACACGCCGCACGTGCACAACCTCGGTTTTCTGCGCACCCAAGCGGAGAGGATTGATCCACGCCTCACCTATGTCTGGCCACGCGATACGCGCCGCGATCGGGCGCGCTTTGAAAAGCTCAAAGAAGCCTACGTGAAGGCCCGCTACTCACAGCACTACCGCATCACCAAGGAGGAACTCGAATGGCTCGGAGAGCAGGTCGAGGAGCTCGGCCGCGTTGTCCATGATATATGCTCGGTAAGGCTTGAGAAGCTCAAGAGTGAAGCAGTCGCTTGACCGTGGCTTGCCAGCGGGCCCGATTACACTTCACACTATGACTGTTTTGCGCCCTAATCTCGGTCATTCGTGGCTGCACTTAAAAGGACCAAAGCGGTCGTTTCGATCGTCATATTTGCTCGGATGCGATGGGGCGATTTGCCGGAACGACAAACACCCCAGGTGCCCGTCCGGCACGTGGCGGATCCCTCATGTTCGCAGCAGCGGCTTGGTTTGCCGTTCTCCTCTTCACAGGAGAAACGCTCTCACATCTCGATGAGAGCGAGATGGGCGGGGCACGTGGACTGGCAGAAAGCGGGGCGCTGGCTATTGCGCGATCATGGCGGAGGTCGATCGCCGCATCGCGGGCCGCTCACCATAGGTTAGCGCGCGCCAGACCCATTCGAGCGGGCCGTAAGAGAAGCGCTTGAGCCAGAAATTGCTGATCAGAACTTGCGCCCCGTAGAAAATCGCCACCAGTGGCAGGAAGGTGGCGATGCCGGCCTTGCCAGCCAAGGCGAGTCCAGGCCCGACCCCGGTGAGGATCAGGACAATCGCAATGCTCTGAAGCACATAGTTGGTCAGCGCCATCCGCCCCACCGCTCCGAACGGGGCGACAAGCCACTTGGCGGACCGGCCATTGAAAAGGAGAATGAGCGCGCAGCCGTAGCCGATTGCAATCAGCGGCGTCGCCAAGGCGTGAAGAATGCCGCCCCATGCGCTGATCGCCGAGAGCGTGGTGCCCGGCTCGGCATTCTCGGTAAGGAGATGGGTCGCTTCCAGCGCAAGGCCAAGCACCAGGGTGGGCCACAATACCCGGCGGAACGGCGCGAGATTCGTCGAGGCGTTTTGGATCCACCCCTTTCGCGCGATCCACGCGCCGATATAAAACCTCCCGGTAGCGTATGCGATCCAGGCAACGGGGCCGCCGTTCATGATCCAGCCGAGCCAGTTGTTTTCCGCCATCAAGCCCATGAAGGTGACAAAATCGCCTGACTGCGCTGCGGCCTGGCGGGCCAAGACTTCGCTATCGGCGGAAGTGATCGCATCGAGCGTGACCGAAACGCCGGACCACTCGAAAACACCGGAGATCAGAGGCTTGGCAAACAGGAGCAGCGCCCCTCCGACGACCAGCATCGTGCGCGCTGACAGCTTGCGACTGAACAGCAGGATGAAAGCGGCGATCCCGTAGACATGCAGGACATCCCAGGAAAACAGCAGAAAGAAGTGCAGCCAGCCGAAGATCAGGAGGATGCCGGCACGCCGGAAGTAGATCGAGCGGAACGGTGCGCCGCGTGCTTTCAGGCGCTCCATTTGAATCCAGAACCCCATGCCGAACAGGCAGGCGAACAGGGTGTTGGCCTTGTCGGAAACGAACAGGCGCAGCCAGAATTCGATCGAGCTGTTGAGCGCGGCGTTGGGTAATGCGGCAAGTTGATCGGCGGTGATGGTGACGCTCTCGCCGCCAAATTCCCACAGGTTGATCGTCATTACTCCGAGCAAGGCGAAGCCTCGCAGCACGTCGAGCTCCCCGACCCTGTCTTTCGCAGTAATCGGGGCGACCGCCTCGCTCATGGCGCTTTGCCGGTGGCCCGCGCGACAGCGAGTGTATCAATATGCTGCTGGAAGGTAGCGATCTTGCCATCCTCGACAGTCCAGACATGGACAACCTGCGGGTTGCAGGGCTGCCCGGTCGCCTTCCCGGTGCCGGTGTAACGGCCTTCCATCACGACGCTGGTCTCGTCCGCGATGAAACGTCCCGGCTCGACGCCGAAATCGTCCAGCACGTCGCCCAACCGCGCGAAGACGCCTTCGAGCACGGCCTGCGCGCCGACATAGGGATTGCGGTCCGCCAGCGGGAAGTTCTCCGCCTCCATCCAGCGGACGTCATCGGCCATCAGCGATGCAGCTGTGTCCTTGTCGCCAGTGCCGACGGCAGCATAGAATTGCTGCACGATCTCCAGTGCCCTTGGTCATGGTGTGCTCCTTACAAAGATAGGTGGAAGCCGCCGTCGGGTGTCAGTGTAGTGCCGGTCACGAAGCTGGCATCTTCGGAGCAGAGGAAGGCGATGCAGCGCGCTATTTCCTCTGGCTCCCCGAAGCGCCGCATATGTTTGCGCTGACGAATGCCATCGAAGGCTTCGGCGCCGAGATTGCCCTTGATCTGTTCGTGCAGCGGCGTGTGAATGACGCCGGGGCACAGCAGATTCACGCGTATGCCGTGTTCGGCCAGCTCTGCGGAGGCGGAGGTCGTCAGCCCCAACTGGCCGGCCTTGGACGCGGTGTATGTGCTGGCTCCGGGGCAACCCAGGAACGTGTTGACCGATCCGATATTGACGATCGATCCGCCATTGCCCGCCGCCAGCATAGCGCGCGCTTCATGCTTGAGACACAGGAAATTGCCGCGAAGGTTTACCGCCATCACGCGGTCCCAGTAATCGTCTGGCGTGTCGATCAGCGGATAGACCTCGGCACCGATGCCCGCGTTGTTGACGGCAAGATCGAGCCGTCCATGCGTGTCTACCGCATGCGCCACCATCGCTTCGACGTCGCTGGCCTGTGCGACATCGGTGACGACAGCGCTTGCCTTGCCTCCCGCCTGTTCGATCTGCGCGACCAGTTCGTCGAGCACCTCCGTGCGGCGCGCCGCGACCACGACCGTGGCTCCGCGCTCGGCCAGAATCAGCGCCGTTGCCTTGCCGATCCCGCTGCTTGCACCGGTGACAATGGCGACCTTTCCCTCGAAAGCGGCCATCTCAGGGCCTCCCTTCGTTCGAGACATCCGCAGCCATCCGCCAGTGGCCATCCTCGCGAACCCACAGCAGCAAGGCATAACCACCGAAGAGTGAGCCGCCCTGGGCGTCGAACACTTCGTATTTCTGCAATTCGGTGAACGCATTTGGCCCGAGGCGCTCGATCGAGACGACTTCGAGCGTCGCATCGGCGGCCTCGCTTGCGGCAACGCCTTCCCAGAAGGCAGCGAGTGCCGTCCGGTCGCTCAGCAGCATATCCCCCGACGGCGAATAGAGGGCATCGTCGGTGTAAAGCGAGAGGATCGGCTCGGTGTTTCCTGACTTGATCGCCTCAAGAACAACCTCGGTCCGGTTGGTCAGCACGCTGGCCAGAGAGGGATCGACTTGGGCCGTATCGGCTCGTTCGAGCTTCACCAGCGCATCGCCGAGGTTCGAGACGTAAACCGTCCCATCCGGTGCGAGGATGATCCCGGTAAGCAGGCCGGGCATCGGGCCCCACATCTCCGGTGTCAGGAGTGAAAGGATCGGTTCGCCAGCATCGAACCGTCGATAAGTCTCGGTGACGATGCGAGCGCTTGTCTCGGGCGCAGGATTGAACACCGTACGGCGATCGCCGGTATCGGGATCGACCACGTAAACGGTGTTCGCGAAGGGGCTGGCGACCCACAGCATGCCATCGCGATCCAGCTCGATATTATCGGGCGTGGGAAGGGTCGCGAGGACGCGGCGGTCGCTCAATTCGCCCGTCGCCTGATCCACCGCAAAGCTGAGAATGCGGCTCCGCACGATTTCGGCGACATATAGTCGCGCCCGCGCCCCGTCGAAGGCGATACCATTGGCGAAGTCGAGCCCGTCGGCCACCTTGATGGCAACTGGCTCGGGCTTGCCAACCTGTTCGGGCGCGATCCGGAAAACAGCCCCGTCGCCAAGCGGCTTGTCGGCCGCAGCGAACATCCGCGCTTCGCTGCCTTCGCCTTCTGCGTTCTCGGTCGACTGCGTGAACCAGATCGCGCCGGTCGGGTCGCGCACGACGGCGTTTACCCCGTAGGGGTGATCGTAAATCCGCGTTACCGCTTCGGTCTCGGTATCGACGCGGTAAATGTGTCCGCCGGTTATGTCGGCGACCAGCACGTGGCGACCGTCCGGCTCCCAGGATACGCCGTTCGGGCTGTTCCACATGGGGTCCGGCTTCGACCTGAAGCCCGCTCGCGCGAAATCGCCGAACGGCGTCTTGGTGCCGTCGGCAGACAGGGTAACGAGACCGTGATCCCAATACCCGACCAACAACCTGCCGTCGGGGAGGACGACCCCGTCTTCGGCGTGGGTGAGCGAGCGGTCGGCCGGAAAAAACGAGTATTCATCGCTTGGCCCGCCAGGAGCCCACGCCTCTTGCGGCTTGATCTCGACCCGGATGAGACGGACCGTCACGTCGTCGCTCAGGTTGACGGGAGAATGCGGCGCTTCAGGCCCCTTCCAAAGCGTCACCGGAAAGGGCATTGGTGGCACTTTGCGTGAATCGAAAATCACGTTGCCCTCGGCATCGCGGTCGATCCAGTCGCCGGCCTGCTGGAGATACAACACGCTGGGCCAGCGGTGGAAATGCAAGGGCTCTACTTCACCCGGTGCCAGCGTCACTTCCAGAACGCGAACCTGATCGTTCTCGAGCAGGATCTTGTGATTCTCGGCGGCTGCTACCGTAGCCTCGAGTTCCGCTGGCCAAGTATCGGGATCGCCCGTCACGTAGCCGATATTCGCATCGCCCCCGCCGGTGGTCGTAGCGACATCGCTCTCTTGCGCTCCTGACGGAGAGGCTAGCATCGTGGCTGCTAGAAGCGCGCCCAAAGACTTAGATCGGACAAATGCGTTCTTCCGATACTTAGACATCGACTTCCTCCAGTGCTTGATCGGTTTTCATCACGCGGGCTCAAAGACCAGGATCGACAGGGGCGACGCAGTCGGTTCGATAGACATGAGCTCGAAACCGGCATTCTTGAGAAGAGCCGCGAATTCGGCTTCGGTCCGTTCCTTGCCGGTCGCCATGACCATCATGTTGAGATCCATCCACTTGCCCATGTCGAACTGCGAACCGCCTGGGATGATCGATTCCACGATCATTAATCGCGCTTTGGGTTGCATCGCTTCTCGCACGTTGCGGAGCAGGCGAATACATTCTTGGTCGGACCAGTCATGCAGTACCCAGCGCAGCACATAAGCATCGGCCTCGACCGGAATGCTCGCGAAGAAGTCGCCGGCTACCACGTCGAACCGTTCGTTCTTCGGCGCTTCGGCAACCACATGCGGAAGATCGAAAAGAATACCTCTGGTATTGGGATGCGCCGCAAGAATTTCGGACAACTGCGACCCGATACCGCCGCCGATGTCGGCGATTACGTTGTAGCGACTCCAGTCGATTGCCGAGGCAACGGCGGGCCCGATCGTGGCGGCAAGATCGCGCATGGCGAGATTGAAGATCGAATAGGCCTCTGGGTTTGCCTGCATGTTCTCCCAATTGCTCTTGCCGTGCAGCTGGTCGAAGCCCGGTTCGCCGGTTTCGACCGCCAGGGGCAAGCCGCGCCATCCTTCGTAAACCGGGGCGCCGGGGCATAGCGTGAAGCGCACCCAGGCCCAGTTCGAGCCGGGCTTGTTGCGGCGCAGGCAATCGCTGGCGGGCGTGTTTTCGAACGAACCGTTTTCCGTGCTCGCGAAAATCCCCGTGCTCTCCAGCGCGCGCAGCATGCGGTACAGGCTGGGCGCGTGCGTCCGGGAACGCTTGGCAAGCTCCTCGACCGCCAGCGGACCGTCGGCAAGATGATCGGCCAGTTCGAGCTTGGCCGCCAGGCCGACGCCATGCGCCTGCCAGTGGTTGGTAACGATGCCGAGAACCTGCTCTTCCGCACTGATCTGTTGGGACATGGTCGATTTCCTCTTGGTTCAGCGCAGCATGAAAAACGCGGTGGAGATGCCGATCATCGTCAGGAGATCGGCCCGATCACTGGAACCTCGCCAAGCCCGTCAGCCATCGGTCATCTCCATGAGCTTGCCGCGGATAGGCGACGCCGGGGCCTTGCGGTCGATCTTGAGCAGCTTGGCTTCGGCCATTCCGCCGCGCAGCTTCTCCAGCCATTCATCGGGATCGAATTCCACGCCGACCGGGTTCTCGCCGATCGCATCGCCTTTGAAATAGGCTGTGCATTCGGCCTTGCTGGCGAAGCAATCGACGCTGAATTCCAGCTGGTTGCCATCGGGATCGGCGTAATAAAGCGACGCGCTCATCCCGTGATTGACGCACCAGTAGGGTGCGATCCCGCGCGCCTTGAGGTCGTCATAGGCTTCGAGCAATTCGCGCATCGACGGGCAGTCGTAGGCGACGTGATCTACGCCCACCCGCCCACGGTCCTCAGGATCGACGCCGGGCGCGATGACATTCAGATCGGCAAAGGCGAACCGGTGATGTTCGTCGTCATGAGTGATGAACGCCAGCGCGGGGTTCTGGTAAACGACCTCGGAGCCGAACACCTGTGCGTACCAGTCGAGCATTTCTGCAAAGCGGCACGTCCGGTAAACGACATGGACGGGCTTGGGCGTCGGCATGGGCATCAGCTGA
Organism: Qipengyuania citrea; assembly: GCF_024171405.1. Lineage (GTDB taxonomy): Bacteria > Pseudomonadota > Alphaproteobacteria > Sphingomonadales > Sphingomonadaceae > Qipengyuania > Qipengyuania profunda. The sequence goes on along the minus strand of NZ_JALJZT010000002.1, from coordinate 1,583,408 downwards.
CACCTTCCCCGCTCGCTGGAATGTCCGAGATGACTTCGCGGTAGATTTTCAGCGAGCCGTCTTCCTGGCGCCTGAAGACCATCACCCAGTTGCCCTGCTCGTTTGCCACGTCGCCAGTCTCGGGATCGGTGAACTCCCAGTCATATGTCGCAGTGTAGACCGCCATGTCCCCTGCATCGGCGACATCCACTTCTTCGTCCGCCACCTGCAGATGAACTGCCGGATCGCTGACATACTGGCGCACCGTGGCGAGGTTCTCCTCGAAGCCCATGTTCGGCTGACCATGCGACATGACCCGCGTATCGGGCGCGTTCACCGCCAGCGCGGCATCGGCATCGCGGGCATTGAAGGCATCGACGATCGACTGGACGTCGGTCTTCACTGCTTGCGCGATCGCATCCTTGTCGACCGGTTCCGCGCGTTCGGCGCTGCATCCGGTTACAAGGAGGAGCGGCGCCGCCAATATCCAGATACGCTGCATCATTGCGCGCCTTCATTCGTGCTCCAGCTGTCGATCGCGAGCAGCCACTTGCCATCAGTGCCTCGGCGATAAACGCATACGCCCTTGCCAAATTCCTCCATCGGCGCGCCACCCTCACGCGGCTGGATGCGAGCGCTATAGGTGTACCGGCTGATCGCAAAATCGCCCGAAACCTCGAAGAGGTTTTCGGTCTTGTCCCAGTGCGCTTCGAATGCCTCGAAGAAGCTCGAAGCCCACTCGGTCACAGCTTCCTTGCCGACCAGTTCGGGTTCGCCCGGGGTTTGAAACACCACGTTGTCGGACAGGCGTGCTGCGACCGCCTGCGTGTCGTTCGAATTGATCGCGGTCACATAGAGATTGTGCAGGTTCTCGCCTGCCGGATGCGTCTCGCTCATTCCTCCCCCTCCCACGACGACCGGGCCAAGCTTCGCCGGCACCGGAAAGCGGTGCTTTTCCGGGCTAAGGCAGGCTTGTCGATCTGTTGTGCGACTGAGGAGAACTGTCTGCCGAACCGAGCCGAGCGTCAATAGGCTCAACCGTCAAAAAAGCGTCAATCCGGGTCCGACGACGTGTTTCGCGGGTCGTGCGGAATGAGATCGGGCCAGCCGAACTTCTCCCACGCTTCGACCATACCGATCTTCTCTGCAAACAGCATGAAGCCGGGATGGAGGCGGGTGCGGTTTATCGGGTCGATATCGATCCACAGGCTCATCAAGCTGAACATGTTGGCCGGGTGAATGCATTCGGAGTAGAGTTTCATCACGAGGTCGGCATGTCCCATCCAGATCGCTGGGAAGGCGATTGACGAGTCATAGGGATCCGCCATTGTGGCATGCAGACCGTCGAGCATCTGGCAGTAAACCGCGCGATCGGCGGCCTTCCCGCTGAAAATTCCGCGCGCGGCAATGTCGAAATAGGCATCACGCGCGGCATCGTCCATCACCGGCATTCCCGGAGGTCGCATGATGGTCGTCCCTAGATATATCCTGCTGTCGTAATGCGCCTTGACAGCCGCCTCGTGGTCTCCCGCAGCCATGTACGCCACGGCGAGCCACATTCCGGGAAAGCCAAGATCGACCATGCGCTGGCCTGCGGCGATCGCCTTGTCGACCTCGCCAATGCTGAGATAGGCTGAGGACAGCATCACGTGGTTGCGCCCATAAATCGGATCGCGAGCAACGGATTGCTCGATAAAGGGAAGCCCTTCGCGCGTCTTGCCGAGATAGAGAAGGCACGATCCCAACCGAGAGATCACATCGGCATCATTGGGGTCCCGGGCAAAAGCTTCGAAGGACAGTTCCAGTGCGCGCGCCGGATTGAATTGCGTCCACTCGTGAATGCCCATGATCGAGAAGGCATGACCCTGCCCCGGATCGAGGGAAATGGCGCACTGCGCGCATTGTGCAGCATCCCGTGAATTCTTGACGCGCTCGACACTTGGCGTGAGAGCGGCGACGCTGATGTGCGCATCGGCAAGCGCGGTCCAGCAACTTGCAAATTCGGGGTCTGTATCCAGGGCCTCTTCCAAAAACTCGATGGCTTTGGCCATGGCTCCGTCGACGCCCACGCGCTGTGCCAGCGCGCGCCCTTGAAGATACAGCGCATAGGCATCGCGATTTGTAGTCATGCGCCGCGAGGTCGAAGGTGGTGCTGAAAGGCCGAGCGTCCGGGTGATCGCCGAAATCACGGTGGCACCGATCATGTCGCGCGATCCGATGAATTCCTCGATCGATCCGCTTACGAAATCGGACCAGATTTCGGTGCCGTATCGGCCATCGATCAGCGCGATGCGTACCGAGATCCCCTGATGTGTTCGCCGCACCTCACCTTCGATCAGGTGCGATACGCCCAGCTCGCTCCCCATCTGCTGCAAGGTATAGCCTCGCTCCAGAAGCGCCGCGATGGATGTGCGCCCCGCAAGAGTGATATCCTGGATATTGCCAAGACGCGAAGAAAGCTCATCGACGACGCCCTCGCTCAGGAAAAGCTCGCCGCCGATCTCATCGTGCTGATGGAACGGCAGGACCGCAATGCGGCAGCCCGCACCGCGCTTCCGATACGCTTCGCGCTGCCGGATTTGAAGAGCAGCTTCGAGGCGAGCGGCCGTCTCTGGATCATCGCGGGAGTTCAGCCATGAGACGACCCGGCGCACTTCCGCATCCAGTCGATGTTCTATCGCATCGCGTCTTTCGGTAAGCCACGCGGCGAATGAGGCACCGAAACTGAAACCGTCGAGAAGCGGGCGATCGCCGATGTCCTCGATCAAGCGAGAGGCTTCCTCACCGCGCCGGTTCGACAAGGCATCGAACAGGACAAACAGATCAGCATCGATCCGCGTTCGACTGAGTTCGATGGTGCTGCGCGTCGATTTGATGAGTGGGTTGCACTCGCTCTCGGGTGGAAGTTTGCTCAAGGCCAGAAGGCATTGACGCAAACTGGCACGAGCCTGAGCGGGAAACCGACCCGGCCAGAGCATCGTGCTGATAGTCTCACGGTCCATTGCCTCACCATCATTGAGGCACAGCATGGCCAGGATGGCGCGGGCGCGCTGGTTGGATAGATTGGGGACTTCTCCGGAGCCAAGCGTTATCGTGGGCTTGCCGAAGACAGATATCTTCAGCTTCCGAGCATCCTCGAAAGACGCCTCGGACCCGCTTGCTTTCAACTCGCCCCTCCCAGTATGGCAGCATCCTAAACGGATGACAGCACATTGAAGAGAATGCGCGCGAAATCAATGAAGTCGCGCTAGCCGGCTGAACGGCTCATATCTTCCATGCGACAAGGACCGAGAAACGATACGGACCCTTGAACGAAGCGAGCGGTAGATACATGCCTCCGCAATGTCTGTTTCTGCCTCATGGTGTAGAAAAGCGGACGATCCGCAATCGGCCCACTTCCCGCCATATCTGATTGGTTTCCACAGCATTCGCCAATGCGAGTGTAGCCGGACACAACCTGCTCAAAATGGCTCAGCCGCCAATTGCATTTCACGCAACGGCAGCTTCGCGCCCTCATTCCGGACGTACACCGCTGCTTTCGAATCCCCTTTTAGCTGCCGCGCGCGACGCATTCGAAAAGCAGACGCAGAGCTGGAACTGCGCGCGATTTAAGGGGCGCTCGGCTATAATTTCGTTAAGCGTTCAGATCACCGCGGCTTACCAACCAGCCACACGCCTGTTTCTGCCACCAGTTCCATCGAACAGATCGGCATGCCATCTTCGTAGAGATCGGCGTGGCCGGCTTTGACCATGGCCTTGGCCTTATCCAGCGCTCCGGCAATCGAGAGACATTCGAAGTCGATCTCTTCAATCACTGAGTTGTGATCGTCGCGGGCGCGCAGCTTGTAGCTATGCATCACTTGCTTTCCGCTCCGTATTCGCTGGAACTCTTTTTGCCGCCTTGGCCGCCCCGGCCGGAGCCGGACTTGTTGCCGCCGCCGCTTTCCTTGTTGACCGTTGCCCAGGCGCGGCGTTCGGCTTCTTCCTGCGAGACGCCGCGGTCCTCGTAGCTCACTTCGATGTGCTCGGCCTTGCGCTTCTGCTTGTCGGTGTATTTGTCCTTGTCTCCCTTCGCCATCACGTTTCTCCTCATGTCGTGTCGAGTACCCGTCCGCGCTAAGAAAATATATGAGCGACCCCGTATGGGGCAAGGGTCCCAGGAAGATATTGTCTCACGTTTGCAACGGGTTATCGTAGGGGCCTGGCCGGCTGTCGGCGGGAGAGAGCAGCCAACCCAGCAATTGCAGCACTCGGGTTGATTGTCCTATCAGCTTGCGGCGAGCGGAAAGACCCATCCCGGGATCCGGGCAGAAAGCGGAGCAGCCAATCATGGAACTCAACCCTGTCACATCCCTCGAATGGCTCGATTGGGATATCATCAGCCGGCTTGGCGTGGCTGCGATTCTCGGTCTGGTGCTGGGGCTTGATCGCGAATGGCGCGGCCATGCCGCCGGCATGCGAACGCATGGCCTGATTTGTGTTTCGGCTGCGGCCATGGTGGTGTCGATCATGGCCCTGTACCATCAGCTCGACGGCCCGCGGATGGACCCCCTGCGACTGTTCGAGGCAGCCGGAGCGTTCATCGGGATAATCGGGGCCGGTCTGATCGTCTTCAGCAAGGGCCAGCTCCACAATCTGACGACGGCGGCGCATCTATGGCTGGCGACCATGGTGGGCATCGCCTGCGGTGCCGCGCAATGGCCCCTGGTGGCAATACTGACCGTAGTCAGCCTGATCATGATCACGGTCCTGCGGGTTGCGGAGGACAAGTTCGGCAAGGAGGATCGTAACATCGCGCGCTCAATCGGAAGGTCGCCCGACGAATAGGCGTCCGCGCCGGACCCGCATCTTCGTCGGGGCAGCCCAAACTGGTCAGCCGCGCTGTGCCGCCCCCTTACTCGGGCAGCCGGGAGGTCACATCATCGGTTTGCCGCCGGTAACGGCGATTGTGGCTCCCGAGATGTAGCTCGCTTCATCGCTCGCCAGCATGACGTATGGCGGCGCGAGTTCGGCGGGCTGCGCGGGGCGGCCGAGCGGATAATCCTTCCCGAATTCGGCGACGTCCTCTTCCGGCATGGTAGAGGGGATAAGCGGTGTCCAAACCGGGCCTGGCGCGACACAGTTCACCCGGATTTCCCGGTCTGCCAGCAGTTGCGCGAGGCCGGCCGTGTAATTCTGGATCGCTCCCTTCGTGGTCGCATAGGGCAGCAGCGTGGGATTGGGCTGGTCGGAATTGATCGACGCCGAATTGATGATCGAACTGCCCTCACCCATGTGGGGCAAGGCGGCTTTGGCGAGATAGAACATCGCGTGGATGTTGGTGGCGAAGGTCCGCTCCCACTCCTCGTCGGGAATGTCCTCCAATGTCTCGAAAGTCATCTGGTGGGCAGCGTTGTTCACCAGCACATCGATCCCGCCGAAGGTGCGGACAGCCTGGGCGATTATCGCCCGGCAATGCGCCGCATCGCTGATATCGCCACGCATCAAGGCGCATTTGCGCCCCGCTTTTTCGACCCATTCCTTCGTTTCCTGCGCGTCGTGATCCTCGCACAGATAGGCTATCAGCACATCCGCGCCTTCGCGCGCGAAGGCGATAGCGACCGCGCGACCGATCCCGCTGTCACCGCCGGTGATGACGACCCTTTTTCCTTCGAGACGGCCGGAGCCCTCGTAGCTGTCTTCGCCGTGATCGGGCTTGGGGTGCATTGCCTCGGTCGCGCCCGGAACCCGCTGTTGCTGTTCAGGCAGGGGCGGCTCGATCCGGTTGGTGGTTCCTTGTCCCATGATGATCTCCCAGGAGATTACGGAGTGTGAGAGTTCCGGGCCGTCAGGACTTCGTCCCGGGGTAGGTGTCGCCTGCGAGAAGTTTGGCGAGATGCGCGGCATTGATCGCGCACATCTGCGCGGTCTCGGTCACCGCATCGGGGGTTTCGGCCAACTCCTTGAAGTCGGTGCTGCCCATCGCCTCGCCGACCCAATAGCAGGCCGCGCCCGCCGGGATCGTCCAGCCGGTGTCGTTGAGCGACTGGAACAGCTGCGCCGAACTCCAGTGCGCGCCATCCTCATTGCCGACGATCGCGGCAATCGCCACCTTGCCAAAGCTCGGCATCCGGCCCTGGTCGTCGGTTTCGCTGGTGAAGGCATCCATGCGTTCGAGCACGCGTTTGGCGACCGACCCGATCTGGCCCATCCAGATCGGCCCGCCGAAAACCAGGATGTCGTGGCTCAGGATTTTCTCGCGAATACCCGGCCAGTCGTCACCCTCGCCCTCGTCCGACGTCACGCCCGGCGGGACGTTGTAATCGGCGATGCGGATGGTTTCGGACAGTTCGACATCCTGCTCGGCCAGATGCTCTTTCAGCACGGCGATCATGGCGTCGGTCGAGCTTGCTTCGCCCGAAGATTTCTTGAGCGAGCAGTTCAGGGCGATGGCGGTGAGAGGCATAGGTGTTCTCCTCGGTTTCTTGCAGATTGGCGAAGGCGCGCGGGCCTAGCGATCGTCGGGTTCGGCCATGCGCCGGTGCATCTGTGCCAGCACCGTGTCGGGGATCACGCCGGCGAACATATCCTGGATCTTGTTCATGAAGCCGCTGACGGTGTGCGCGTCCCCTTCGAGAAGGGCCTTGTAGCCCGCCTCGGCGACCATGGCGGGATCGTCCTTGCTGTCCGATTTGCCGACATCGGTGTTCTCGAGCCCGGCGCGGTCGAAGAACTGGGTATCCGTCGGACCCGGCATCAGGCACGAGACGACGACGTCGGTATCCTTGAGCTCGTTGCGCAGCCCGAAGCAGAAGTAATCGATGTAGCTCTTGGTGCTGTTGTAGACGAGCTGGAACGCGCCGGGGATGTGCCCCGCGATCGAACCGGTCACGAGGATGCGGCCGGCGTTTTTCGCCCGCATCTTCTGCCCGACATGGTGCAGCAGCCAGGTCGTGCCGGTGACATTGGTGTGGATGACATGGGCGATGTCCTTCCACTCCTGATCGAGGAACGCTTCGCCCAGCCCGTGGCCGGCATTGGCCAGCAGGACATCGGGCGTACGGTCGCCGAGCGCCGTCACGAGGGTTTGGAGGCCATCGCGGGTGGCGAGATCGGTTTCAACCGTCTCGACACCTGCGGCACCGCACTGCCGCGCGGCGGCTTCGGCCGCGCCAAGATCACGGTCGGCGGCGAGGATGAGGTCGCAGCCATCGCGGGCCGCCAGCTTCGCGAGCTCAAGCCCGATGCCGCTCGAAGCACCGGTGATCACGCATAGCCCGGACAGTCTGTCGATTTTCCCGGCCATGATCAGTTCTCCATCCCAGGCTTCAGAATGACCTTGGTCCATTCATTCTGCTGCTCTTTGAAGTTCTTGTAGCCCTCGGCCGCCTGTTCGAGCGGCAGCCGGTGGCTGATCAGGAACGTGGTATCGAGCGTGCCATCCTCGATCTTCTCGAGCAGCTGCTTGGTATATTTCTGGACATGGGTCTGGCCGCCGCGGACCTGCAGACCCTTCTCCATCATTGCTCCGAGCGGCCATTTGTCGGTCATCCCGCCATAGACGCCGGGGATCGAGACCTTGCCGCCGAACCGGACCGCGAGAATCGCCTGCTTCAGCGCGCTCGCGCGGTCGGCGCCCATGCCGACCTTCTGCTTCACCACGTCGAACATGTTGTCGATCGCGAAGCCGTGCGATTCCATGCCGACCGCGTCGATCACCGCATCCACGCCGATCCCGCCGGACATTTCCATCAGGGCCTCGCGCACATCGGTCTCGCGGAAGTCGATAATCTCCGCGCCCAGCTGCTTCGCCAGCGCGAGACGGTTCGGATAGTGGTCGATCGCGATTACCTTGGATGCGCCCATCACAATGGCCGACTGGATCGCGAACAATCCGACCGGGCCGCAGCCCCACACCGCAACCGTATCGTCAGGCTGGATGTCGGCATTTTCCGCCGCCATCCAGCCGGTCGGGAGGATGTCCGAGAGGAACAGCACCTTGTCGTCCTCCAGATGGTCGGGAACGACGATCGGGCCGACATCGGAAAAGGGCACGCGGGCGTATTCGGCCTGTCCGCCGGAATAGCCGCCGGTCAGGTGCGAATAGCCGAACAGCGCGGCCATCGGCTGGCCGTACAGCGTCGCCGACATATCCTGCTTTTCAGCCGGGTTGGAATTGTCGCAGGCGGAATACTGCTGCTGCTTGCAGTGGAAACAGCCGCCGCAGCTGATCGTGAACGGCACGACGACGCGCTGCCCTTTCTTCAGATTGCTCGCAGACCCCGTCTCGACGACTTCGCCCATGAATTCATGGCCCAGCACATCGCCCGGCGCCACGCCGGGAATGACGCCATCGTAAAGGTGAAGGTCGGACCCGCAGATGGCCGTGCTGGTGATCTTGATGATCGCATCGCGGGGATTGATGATTTCCGGATCGCTGACCGTGTCCACGCGAACGTCGTTGGTTCCATGCCAGGTAAGTGCTCGCATCATCCGTTCTCCTGCTTGGCTGCACGGGTTTCGTCCCGCGTTCGCGCCGATGTCGCTATTTCCCCGGTTTCCATGAGCATCTTGAAACGCTTCAGATCATGCCGGGCCTGGACCTGCGGCTCGCGCAGGAACAGCTTCGCCACCGCTCGGCCGAGCGCGCCTGCAGGCGGGTCGTAGGCCATCACCAGGCTGACCCTGGTTCCGCGCTCGCCCGGTGCATCCTCGAAGCGAACTTCGCCGCTGGTCTCGATCTCGGAATCCTCGACCGAGCGCCAGGCGATCACCTCGTCCTGCTTCTTGCTGGCGATTTCGGTTTTCACCGCTACCGTCTGGCCCGCGGGGGCCTTGATCCGCCAGGTCGATGCCCCGTCCGCGCCGGCTTCGATCGCTTCCACATTCTCCATGAATTGCGGCAGGTTGGAGAACTCCGACCAGAACGCGAACATTTCGGCTCGCGGCTTGCGGATGGTTACTGATCGGCCGACCTGCGCGGTGTCGCCTTCAGGCTGGCGTTTGGTATGGTTGGCGGCATCGCCATATCCGCGATTTTGGTGCCTGTTGGACAGGAACGCTCCGAATGCGATCGCTCCGGCAGTAAGAACGACGCCGCCCAATCCGGCGCCGATTTTCGAATTTTGAGACATAGATTTTCTCCGCGACATGATGACGCAGCGAATTCCCTCTCAAACCGTTCCGGACGTTCTCGGCGAGGCGTTGGTGGGTTGCGACCAATTTTACCGAGCTTTCTTCGGTGAAATTTCAGGCCGGGTTTATCTGTCAGACGCAGTTGCGAGGTCGCAATCGCCTGCCGGGCTTGAACGGATGGTCGGCAAGGCGGGCAAACGCCCGGGCCAGAGAGCAATCACGACTGACGGAACCGCCGCGATGGCGAACATCGCCTGTCCTCCCATTTTTTCGGCTATTCCGCTCACGAGAGTCGGTCCGATCAAGCTCCCGATCGCTAGCGCCATGAGGGCCGCAGTGAATCCGGTCGTGCTCCATCCGGGGAACAATCTCAGGCTCCAGAAAGAGATCACCGCGCTGACGACCATGAGCGCTGCTCCGTGAAATGCGCTTGCGGTTATCACGGTGATCCAGTCATTGGGTGCGAACGCGATGAGGACCATCGAGAGGGCGGCAGCCGCGAAAATCACGCGCAGCACGCCGCTCAGACCGAACCGGTCTACCAGACGCCCCGCCGCTACGCCGACTAAGCCCAGGATACCGTAACTGATGAAGACCACGGCCGAAGCGCCGTCCGATACCAGGCTAGGCAGCCCTCCCGTATCGGCTATGCGCTTCGCCGCGAAGGTAATGAAGACCGCGTTAGTCGCGCCGAAAACCAAAGCGAGGGTGTGGAGCGGCCAAGCCTTGCGGCCATAGAAATGCGAAAGGGCGAACCCCTTCATCGATTGCCTCTGTTCGAGCTTCGGGGTCCCGAACCACGCCACGATTGCCGCTAAGAGGGCGATGCCGGCGAAGGCCCACCAAGCGTGTCGCCAGTGGATTGCGCCCATCCCTGTAAATAATGAGAGAACGCCTGCAATTACTACGCCGGTGGCCGTTCCTGTCGCGATTATCGAGAGGGCCGTATTTCGCCGATCTTCGGTTAAACTGTGGCGCGCGGCATCGTTGAACGGGGTCCAACACAGGCCTGCGCTGGATCCCGCGATGACTATCCCTGCGGTCAGCATTGTCGCATTCGATGCAGTAGCTACCAGCACTGATCCCGCGCACGCCATCAGGCAGGCCAGAATGACAGGAGTGCGAGGTCCGAGCCGAAAAACAAAGATAGCAGTTATTGGCAAAGCCACCATAAAGGCGGAAAATGCGATACTCGCGATATGCCCGCCATCGGCCACCGAAAGGCCGAACTCATCGGCGAACTGGGGCATGAAGAGACCTAGACCGACTCTCGCGGGACCGAAGCCGATTGCAGTGGCGAGAAATCCAGCGATCGTGAGACGCTCGGCCGAGTTCAACGCGTTCTTTGTCCTGCAGTGCTGCACGAGCTAGAGCATGGTTTCGGTGAAGATGCCAAGAGGCTTTACCTCATTCCCCAGCAAGCGACCGGGTTAATTCCGCCAAGCGCTCACGGAGCAGATGGTCCGTATCCCGAGCTTGCTGGCGAAACGCATTTAACGCTTGGTTTTTCGCGGCCCCTTCGTACTGATCGAGCGCAATGGCCGTTTCCAGCGACACGATGTCAGCAGCCAGAAATTTGCGGATCGCTCCAATTACGGCGACGTCTCGCACCCGTCCCTGCGCTGTCGACGCTACGTCGCGCAATGCATCGTCCATTATGCCATTTGCCCAGAGATTAGGTTTCCCATCAGGATCACCCAGCATCTGGCCGAGGATGTTTGCTTCTTCATTGGACCGAGTAATCAAAGTACGGAAGGTCTCTCTCGTAACGGCATCGTTTGTTGCGACAGCAACTTTCTGCATCCTGCACGCAAGTGAGCGACGGCCCTCCCGCAGGTCATCAAGCGCCACTCGTAGCAATTGGCTGAAGTTCGTCGTGGTCATACTCCGTGAGCGCTGGACGTTCGAGTTTGTTCCAGCCTTCCCTTGTTCCGCGGGTTTCTCGACTTTTCATAATAATGTGAGCGTGTTAGATAACATTTCTTATCGTCAAAAGCAGAGCTTGGGCGGAACCTATCGATCTAATTGAAATTGATTCTGCATTCGTCCGAACCTGCAACACTAGGTTCAGGAGATGCCCTTGTCTTTCAATCCACTTACAGAAAAAGGCATTCCGATCGACCGTCAGTTCCGCAATTGGTCGGAATTGACGAGCAAACCTTTCGACACCCGCGAGGTCCATCCCTATACGAGATGCCGCGTGATCCTGATGAACGGGATCGAGGTGGAGGCGATCATCAATTCGCACAACGCCGCGCGCCGCATTGCCGATACGGGCGTTAAGCAGATGCTGGCTCTGGTCCGCAAGGAGGATAGCTTAGCGAACTCGGGGGTCATCTACCGTTCCTCAATCGTAGCGTCCGATCAAACTGCAGATATTGCATGACGACAAAGCGTCTAAAGAATCATGGTCCGACAGGCACCAAGAGATATTTTATGGGCGCACGCTTTCGACGCTTATCGGCTAGGCGAAAAGTACGCGCATATGAGCCCGATCACAGCGATGCGCTCAGTGCTTCCTGATTAATCTTCCGTGCTTTCGTTTGGCTTACCTATCAGCCAGACCCCCGTTTTGCCGACCAGTTCCATAGAGCAGACAGGTCTTCCGTTTTCGTAAAGGTCGGCCTTGGTCCCGCGCGCAACCTTCTTCGCCTTGTCCAGCGCCCCAGCAATTGAAACGCTATCGAAAGCGATCTCTTCGCGTGCCGCAGAACGTTGGTCCCAAGAATGCAGAACGTAGTGACTCATAAGCAACCTCACTTCTGAAATTGATTTCCGGTCCCCGTCCTTGCCTTTTAAATATCCGCTTTCCGGCGACGAAACGAAATCCACGCCCCTGGCGCACCGTTTCCCCGCCTCAACGGCCGAGCTTAGAATATCATCTGCACTCACTACGGCAACGGCAATGGCTGTTAAACGGTCGCATGACGGGAACCATTGGTCGCACATGATCAAGAGCGAGCCGCAAGTAAACACACAGTACCCCTCTTAGCCCACTTGTTGAACGTCCTGTCTGACAGGGTCCACGAGTTCCGGATCAACATTCAATCGAAGGCATTTTTTGCCGTAGCACCGGCCCGTTCTCGATGTGCTTTCGGGTAGTCTGGTGTGTTTCAGCAAAGGAGTGGCAAAATGCATACTGAAGCAGAAAAAAATTCCGCTGTTATTTCGAGTGATCGCGTCGAAGGTACAGCCGTCTTTGATCGCGGCGGGAAAAACATCGGCCACGTAGATTACGTATTGATCGAGAAGCGCGGTGGACAGGCAACAGAGGCAGTTTTGTCGGTCGGCGGTTTCCTGGGAATGGGTGATGAGAAGCACTGCGTCCCTTGGTCGAAGCTCGATTACGATACCGACCTTGGTGGCTACCACCTTAACATCGACGAAGATGCCCTTCGCGAAGGGCCGCGCTTCACTTCCGAGGAACGACACAAGGCCTACGACGATAATTTCCGGTCTGGCGTTCACAAATACTATGAAACAGCGCAGGTAGCTTAGCACTATGAGCATTGGGGGGCCCGGCTTGACTGTCGGGCCCTTTTGCAACTGTCATTCCGGCCGCGACCGCGGTTACAGCCCTTTAGCGGAGGCTCAGTTCTTGCCCCCATTCCGGATATCAGAGAGTCGAATGATCACATCATTGGTTTGCCGCTCGTAACGGTGATTGTAGCTCCCGAAATGTAGCTTGCGTCATCGCTCGCCAGCATGACGTATGGCGGCGCAAGTTCGGCGGGCTGCGCGGGGCGGCCAAGCGGATAATCCTTGCCGAATTCAGCAACATCCTCTTCCGGCATCGTCGAGGGAATAAGCGGTCTCCAAACCGGCCCGGACGCGATGCAGTTCACCCGTAGCGGCCTCGTGGCTGTCGATCGACATCTTTGGCATCGCCTTCTCCGCCACGGGATTGGACAGCAGGTCTCTACCCCATAATCGTCGGAAAGTCATTCGGCAAAGGCGCCGCCCAGGATCGCCGCCATTCCCGCACAATAGGCGACAAGCACGGCGATTGAATCGTAGCCCATGCGGAGCATGGCCTTGTCCCGCCGTTCGAGCAGGCCGATCAGGACCAGCATGGTCAGCAATATGCCGAGGAGCGCGGCCACCATCGCGCTGCGATCGACCTGATTGAGTACGAGCGGACCCGCCGCCAAGATATCGATCAGCAGGATCAGCGTCACATCGAACATGTTTCCGCCCAATATATCGCCAATAGCCAATTCCACACGGCGAATGCGAACCGCGGCAATTGCCGTGCTGAGTTCGGGCAGTGACGTGGCGAAGGCGAGTAGGGTCAGGCCCATCACTCCGGTATCGGTACCCGTTTGTTCGGCCATCCCCTCCGCCGCCAATGTCACGAGTGTGCCGCCTGCACAAATCAGCACGGCTGCTGTCACGGTGACGCCGACAAGTCGGATATTGGAAAGCTCGGAAGGAGCTTCTTCTTGTCGATCCACCTCCGGCAAGGCTTCCGGCGTCCAGCCTCTCGAAGAGACGCTCCTCCCTAACCGCCAGAGGCACAAAAGATAGATTGTGGCGATCAGCACCGGGAAGAAGCCGACCCCGATACCCCATAATTCCCAGTCGCCCACCATCACGCCCAGCGCCACGAGCACCAGAAGCACGATGCTGACTGCCGCGTTGAGCATAACGCGCGGCCCCGGCACCATACTGGTCAGCGCATTTTTGCCCACGAACAGATCAGCCAGCGCGATGACGACCACCTGAAAGGCGACCCCGCCGACGAGATTATTGACCGCCATGCGCGGATTGTCGGAGATTACCGCAACGCTGGTGGTGGTGATTTCGGGCAACGAAGTCACCGCGCCCAGCAAGATGACGCCGATAGTCGCCTGTCCGATGCCACTCCGCTGCGATATCGTGTCGGCATAGCCCGCCAGCCGTGCTCCGGCGAACCAGACGAGCACGGCTCCGGTCAGGAACAGCGGGACGAGCGCGAACAGAGACAAGCCAGCAAGGCTCATGTCACTGTCCAAGATAAGCCGAGGTCAACAGGAGTGCTCCGAAGCCCAGTGCGAAGGACGGGCTCGATATACGGCGCTTAGCCTTGGGCTGGTCGGCTTCGGGCACGATATCCTCGATCGTCGCGGTCAGTAGCAGGCCCGCGAACACAGCGAGCACGAAGCCCGTCAGCACATCCCCCGCTCCGGCCAACACGGTATACCCCGCGAACGCACCGATCACCGGAAGCAGCGGATAGATCGCCAGCGCGCTTAGCCGGTGCCTGCGCGTAATCTTTGCCGAGCGGAAATTCGCAGCGATGGCGAAGCCACCCGGCAAGTTGCCCGCCACTTGAGACAGGGCCAGCAGCAGCCCCAGTTCGCGCGCCACCGCTCCCCCGCCGCCGGTCATCAGTCCATCGGTCAGCAAGTCAACGCCCACTGCGGCATAGGCCCCCCAAGTGGTCGCACGGCCTGCGGCGCTACCCATTCGGTCGCGGATCTTTCGTGTGGCTTTGGCGATACTTGCGGAGCAGATTGCCCCGACGATCAGCGCCACGACCAACAGCCAGGTCTCGATCCGCTCCTGCGAACGCGGGATGAGCTCAATTGCGGCAACCGCGGTGGCGATCCCAGCAGCGGCATGGAGCGCGCCGCCGACCAGCCATTCGGGCGGCTTGCGCCACTCGGCCAGCGCAACGCCAAGAAGATTACCCAGCGAAGGCAGCAGCGCGAGAGCGAGTACCGCAAGAAGGCCAGAAGACTCCATACTGTCAGCGGATCACCGCTTGAGCGCGTCCGGCACGCTATCGAACCGCACCGCCACCAAAATCGCGTCGAAGGGCGCCTCGTTCGGCAGACCCTTCAGACCATCTCCCGTAATGATCTCGCAATCGTCGTAGGCCAACTCCCTAATCCGCGCCGCCGCCTGCCTTGCCAGCGCCTCGTGCCACTTGATCGCATGGACCTGCCCAGCAGGGCGGGAGAGGACGGCTGCGGCATAACCCGTTACCGCCCCGACCTCGAGCAATCGGTCGTCTGCCCCGACTTCCCCCGCATCCATCCGGTGATCGACGTAGGTCTCGCGCGGGGCTTTGGCAAAGGCGGACAGAAACGCCTCGTCGCGAAAGCCGCGCGCGGCAATCTGGTTGCGGTTGATCAACTGGCGCCGGTCAGCATAGTCGGTGCCGCTCACGATGCACCTCCAGCCTGGTTGGCGAACACCACGCGCGTCCCCTGGCGCACCGCATCCGCCAGTTCCTTCGCATCCCAGTTGGTAAGCCTTACGCAGCCATGGCTGGCGGTCTTGCCGATCAGTTGCGGGTCGGGCGATCCGTGGATGCCATATCCGGGTTTGCTCAGATCGATCCAAATGCCGCCCACCGGATTGTTCGGCCCGGGCGGGACGATCAGCGTTTCGTCGGGACCCCATTCGCGCCCGCTCGGATCGAAGGTATAGTTTGCATCGGGCGCTACCGCGACCACCTCCATCGAACCGGAGGGGCTGGGAAATTGCGCGCTGCCCACCGTCGCGGGATAACTGGCAAGGATATTGCCCCGCTCGTCGAAAGCGACGACCGAATTGTCCGACTTGCGGACCTCAATCCGGGCGACCTGCGAAGGAAGTGTTTCCTCTCGATGCGCAACAATAGTGATCCGCGTCCCCACGCGGCTGAAATCGGCCTCGGGATTGAGCGCCCGAAGCAGGTCCTGATCCATATGGAACCGGTCTGCGATCAGCTCCTGCGGCGAGGTCCAGCCAACACGTTCCAGCGCTGCCATTGCCGACATAGCGTCGGGAACACGAAAGAACGGTCCGTCCACGTCGTCGCGCGTGATCGTGTAGGTCTGGAAAATCTCACCGCTCTGCGACTTTATCAGTGATCGCATCAGCTGCGGATCGAGGCCTCCCTCAGCAGGAAGCCCGCGGGCGCGTCGGAAATGCTGGATCGCCCGCATCGTGTTGCCGCCCATGTAACCATCGATCACGCCGGGCGAATGGCGGCTTCGATCGAGCATAACCTGCGCGGCAAGCACTACGCGCGAACGAGCGCCAGAAAATGCCGTTTCCGGCACCGAGGGTGGGATTTTCAGATCAAGACTTTCGCTTTGTGTCGTCTCGATACCCGCTTCGGCATCGGTTGTTGACTGGGCCGGCGATACCGAGGGAACACAGAGAAGCGCGGTGGCGATCAACACCACCAAATTTCGGTCAATGCGAAGAAATCCAAGCATGGTTAAGTAACTGGGCTGTCCGCGCGGATGTTCCGATCTGGTCAATTCCGAGAAAGCTGTTGAGCGTACGATCTGACATTTAAACCAAGGACGCGCATCCGACGTACACAAGCAGCATCCCGATTTCAGGCGGCGCTACTAAACCGGATTACCTCGTGGTGGACGTTGTGGACGGCGGCCGTGCCCCGCCAAGCACCTGGGTCCTGTCCTGCGGGGAAGCGCGGCGTACTGCACCGCGTGGGGCGATACGCCAAACGGTGTTCGACACATCATCCGCGACATATAATACGCCACGCGCCTCGTCGTATGTCACGCCCACCGGACGCCCCCTCGCATGCCCGTCTTTCAAGAAACCTGTGAGCAGGTCGATCGGCCGCCCATCCGGGCGTCCACCACGGAAGGGCACAAAGACGACCTTGTAGCCCGACGGATCGGCGCGGTTCCAGCTTCCGTGCATCCCGACGAAAGCACCTTCGCCGAACCGGCCACCCAAGCCACCGTCGGTTGTGAAATCGACACCAAGTGCGGCAACATGTGAGCCCAGCGCGTAGTCAGGCACTACGGCCTTTTTGACCAGGTCGGGCCTCGCCGGCTTGATCCTCGGATCGACGTTTTGACCGTAGTAACTGTAGGGCCAGCCATAAAAGGCACCGTCGCGCACGGAAGTCAGGTAATCAGGCACGAGTTGCGGTCCAAGTTCGTCACGCTCGTTGACGACCGCCCAAAGCTGCTCGTTCCACGGGTCAAAAGCGAGTGCTGTGGGGTTGCGGATGCCGGAGGCAAAAATCCGGCTGGCGCCCGTTTCGCGGTCTATTTCCCATATGACCGCACGGTCCTCTTCCACATCCATGCCGCGTTCGCCGACATTACTGTTCGAGCCAATGCCTACATATAACTTCGAGCCATCGGGGCTGGCGGTCATCGCCTTCGTCCAATGGTGATTGATCTTGGCAGGGAGCTTTGTAACTTCGGTGCCAGATCCCGCGATACTGGTCGCTCCCTCGGAATATTCAAAGCTTACCAGATTTCCCTGATTGGCTACGTAGAGCGTGCCATCAACGAAAGCTAAGCCGTAGGGTGCATCGAGACCCTCGATAAAAGTAGTCTGGAGATCGGTCTGCCCATCTCCGTCCTCATCGCGCAGCAGCGTTATCCGGTCTCCGCCTTCGACCGGGCTTTTGCCGCGCTTCTTTATCCAGCCTGCGATAACATCCTTGGGCCTCAACTTTGGCGCCTTGCCGCCAGAACCCTCGGCGACCAGAATGTCCCCATTGGGCAGCACGAGCGTCTGCCGTGGAATCTTCAGATCCTGTGCAATGGCGGAAACAGTGTACCCCTCGGGTACGATGGGTAGTTCGTCCCCCCATCCTTCCGGCGTCGGAATTTCCATCGCCGGCACGAGAGCATCGTTCTGTTCGGGAAGCTCGGGACGCTCGCCAGTCTGATCGAGATCGGGATCGCTGCTGACCTGGCACGCGGCAAGCGCGAAAGTAAGCGGCAAGACGAGATAGGCTAGGCGGTTCATGCACGTTTCTCCACCGTCTGGGTGCTGTAGGCGACAAACGCTGCGATCAAGGCCAGGATCGAGCACAGTATCGAAAGCACGAGGCCCAAAGTGCCGACGGAATGCCAGCCATCACGAGCATGCTGGAAAGCATTCAGCACACCGAGACCGAACATTGCGGCGATGACAATCAGATAGAGCGTACCGCGACCTTTCGCGTGTCGAGCTCGTCCGAAGAAGAGGGCGAGCAGTGCCGAGGCGAGGACCAGGCCAGCGAACAGGTCTGCCCCGGCAATGAGCCAGGACGAGAAGTTGGACCACTGGATCTCCGCCGTATTCAGATAGGTTATATCGGTAAGTAGAGCGGCAGGATAAAGCGCCACGGGAAAGGCGAGCAGTATCGCGTGCAAGGGATTTGCAAAAGAACGAGAATTAGTGACTGTGCGATCCATGCGGGCAATCTCCTCTTCCGGCTTTGCCACTCTGACTAACCAACAATCGCGGGGAAGGTGCCGAAGATTACACCCGCCCCAGCCAGACCGAGGGCGCCGAGAGCGAGCGGCGAGCGTGGAGCACGTAGCCTCAGGACTTGTCCCAGCAATGCGGCGATTGCGATGAGACCAGCTCCTATCGCGATGATCCGCGCGATCCCGTCATCGGGGAAAACCAGCACTCCGGTGTAGCTGATAGCGAAATGCGCCGACCAGATCACGAAGGCGATCAGAAGCGTGCGATAGATCGAAGGACGGTCGATGGGCTCGCCAATCTCGCTGTTCTTTGCTTCAGACACCGGGGAACACCCTCGGCAAGAGAGTAAAGACCATGCCCTGCAGCGCGCAGAACATTATGAAACGTGCGACAATATCCATGGTGACGTTTGTCGGAGTGGTCATGATTCCCCGCGCTTCGCGAAAAGCGAGATAGGTGGCCATGATGACAGCGACCACGACCACCTGTCCCTGAAGCACCGAAAGCATAAAAACAGTCGCACCCATCCCATTCGCGGTGGGTTCAAGACCCGTCGCGAGCCATCCAGTCACATCGAGGTATAAGGCTCCGACCAGCAGGGTCGCAGCAAGTGCCTCCAGCATCCAGGGCAGGTCTTCGGCAAGCCGCCCTTCTTTCGATGCGAGAAACCGACGCCCGCCCCAGGCCGCAAGAAGCGCCGCCGCTTCTATCCCGACAATGATTGCAGTTGCGCCGAGCGGCGGAGGCGCACTCCAGACTTCGGGATTGATGCCATAGAGATAGAGGTAGGCGAACACGGCCATGAAGCCGATCATGCCGATTACGACCATCAAAGTGTTCAACGCCCACCAGCCGTGGCTTTTCGGCCCGGTGATGGCGATCGGAACTTCGATACCGCCGCCGATGTCGGCGCTTTCCTGTTTGATGGGACGGTCGGTTTCCCAAAGCCATCGAAGCGTACTTAGCACTGCTACAATCCCGCAAAACACTGCAAAGGCGTAGCCCTGCACCGTCAGCGAGAGGAAAAAGAGAGCGGTGAACACAGCTGCTGACAATGGCCATGGCGACGGGCCGGGCATGAGTTGAACGTACTGTGGTTCAGCCATCACGGTCGAGGTGATCAACGTCTCGCGCTGACCAGTGGCAGAGTTCGGGAGGAAATAGCGCCCTTCTTCGACTTCCTTCGAGATTTGGGGGCGATCCCATAAAGGCTCGCGAGACGTAACCAGCGGGATCGAGCGAGTGGAGTACAAACCGGTGGGAAGCCATTCGAGCGTACCGCCCCCGTAGATATTACCTGCATCGTCATGAACCGTGAAACGAAAGCGGCGCGCGAGATCGAACAGGAAAAGGAGTATCCCAGCGGCCATCACGAAAGCGCCGATGGTGGACACCAGATTGAGCAGATCGAGATCGCGCCCGGGCAAATAGGTATAGACCCTGCGCGGCATACCCATCAAGCCGGTCAGGTGCATGGGGAAGAAAGTGATGTGAAGACCCGCGAACATCAGCCCGAAGACCCACTTCCCGACACGCTCAGATAGCGCCCGGCTGCTAGTCATGCCGTGCCAGTGGTAGAACGCGGCGAACATCGGGAAAACCATGCCGCCCATCAGCACGTAATGGAGGTGGGCGACGATGAAATAGGTGTCATGCGCCTGCCAGTCGAAGGGCACCATGCCCACCATAACGCCGGTCAACCCACCCATCGTGAAAATCACTACGCTGCCGACTACGAATAGCGCAGGCGTGGTCCATCTTATCTTGCCGCTGGCAAGCGTCGCAATCCAGCAGAACACCTGGATGCCGGCCGGCAGGCTGACCGCCATGCTGGCGGCGGAGAAATAGCCTGCCGAGACGCGCGGCATGTCGGTAGTGAACATGTGATGCGCCCAGACGCCGAAGCTGATGAAGCCGGTAGCGACCAGCGCCAGAACGTTGAGGCGGTACCCAACGAGCGGCACCTTGGCGACTGCGGCCACCATCATGCTCATCAGACCCGCGGCTGGGATAAAGATAATGTAGACTTCTGGATGGCCGAAAAACCAGAAGAGGTGTTGCCACAGCATGGGATCGCCGCCGCGTAGCGCATCGAAGAAAGGCCAATTGAAAGCTCGTTCGATCTCCAGCAGCATCGTGCACAGGATCACACTGGGGAAAGCGACCACGATCATTACCGCGAACACCAGCATGGCCCACGCAAACATCGGCATCTTGTCGAGGGTCATCCCCGGCGCGCGGGTGCGCAGCACACCCACGATGATCTCGATCGCTCCGGCAATGGCCGAGATCTCGATGAAGCCGATGCCGAGCAACCAGAAGTCTGTATTGATACCGGGACTGAAGGCGATGCTCGTCAGCGGGGGATACATGAACCAGCCGCCGTCGGGCGCCAACCCCACGAACAGCGAGAGAAAAAACATCGTTCCGCCTACGAAATAGGCCCAGAAGGCGAATGCTGACAGCCTGGGAAACGGTAGATCGCGTGCCGCCAGCATCTGCGGCAAAAGCATGATCCCGATCGCCTCCACCATTGGCACGGCAAACAGGAACATCATCACCGTTCCGTGCATGGTGAAGAACTGGTTATAGGTATCGACGCCGAGGAAATCCTGCATCGGAGCGGCGAGTTGCACACGCATGCCCAGCGCCAGAATTCCTGCTGCTAAGAAGAAGCCGAAAGCAGTGACGACGTACCAGAAGCCAACGTAGTTGTTATTGACCGCGGTAAGACGTGCCCACCCCTTGGGCGCGCGCCAGATGCGGTTCAATTCTTCGACTTCGCTATCGGGACGCTTCTCGGTGGGGAAGCGCTCATAGAGCGAATAATCGAAACCCGTCTCGGATCTCATTTCTGCTGCTCGAGCCAGATGGCGATAGCTTCGAGCTCGTCGGCATTGAGCATGTCATAGCTCGGCATGCGATTGCCAGGCTTGAGCGATTGGCTGTCGCCGATCCAACCAATCAGCGTCCCGCGGTTGTTCGGCAAAATACCCGCTCCCAGCGTCCGGCGCGACCCAACATGGGTGAGGTCCGGGCCAGCGAGGCCGTTTGCCTCAGTCCCTGCGACACGATGGCAGGCAGCACACCCGGACTGCATGAATAGTGTTCTTCCGGACTGCTGACCGGAATTTGTGTTAGCGCCCGCACCCGTACGCGTAACTGTTGATCGCTCCGAACCCTGCGTCCCTGATCCGGACGATGATTCTACTTGCCGCGTTATGTCGAGGCCCGCTGAAACGAGGCGCTCATTCCGCTCGGCATACCATTCTCGAAAATCGTCGTCCTCATGCGCTACGGCAACGAAGCCCATCAGCGCATGTTGCCGCCCGCAATACTCCGCGCACACCCCGCCGAATTCTCCTGGGCGATCGGCTTCGATCCGCAGCAGTGTGCGTCGCCCGGGGATCATGTCCTTCTTTCCCGATAGATGCGGCACCCAAAAGCTGTGAATCACATCGGCGGATTCCAGTTCGAGCACCACCGGACGTCCGACGGGAATGTGAATCTCATTCGCATCTTCCATCACAACCGCGCCCGATGGGTCCAGATATTGCACACGGAACCACCACATTTCACCGGTAACGCGAATACGCATCTCGTCCCCGTGGATCGGCTCTGTCAGGCTGGCCGTAAGTGTGAGTCCCCACACCAGTAGCGCGGTCAATACGACGCCCGGAAAGGCCACCCCGCCGAGCAAGATCGCGCGTTCGCCTCCTAGCTTCGCTTTCCACTTGTCTGGTCCCTTGATGGCGACCCAAAGAGCAAACACCACGACCAATGTGACGAAAGCGCCCAAACCGAAAAGCGACCAGGCCAGGGTTGTAACTTTGCCTGAATACGGACCTGCCGGGTCGAGTACCGGAGGTGGCCAACCCCAAAGTGCGTCAATCATGGTCGAGACCATACAAATAGGCTGCGATATCTGCCGCCTCAGCCTCGCTAATTGGCATTGGCGGCATGGAAGAGCCCTCCTTCACGGAAGGTGCGTTGCGGATGAAGGCCGCCAATACGTCCGGCCGGTTCGGCAATTGGCCAGCTATCAAGCCGACATCGTCGAAGCCATCAAGCGATGGTCCCAAGCGCCCGGATGGCCAGTCCAGCCCGGGAATTTCGTGGCAAGATCCACAGCCTGCGCGCTTGATTGCTATTAAGCCGCGATCCTTCGGTCCGATAGCCGGCTCTCGCCGCGTCTCGACCGGGTCCTTGCATGCGGCAAGCGCTGCACAAGCGGCTAAGGCTACGCCGGCCACGATGGCTTTCCAATTCCGATGCTCCACACTCCCCATTCCCATGGGAACCGGACAATTGCATGCTTCGTTCCCGCCAGACGATGCTTTTCCGCTCTAACCTGTCCGTCGCCGCCTTTGCTATGGCGCTGGCGTCATGCACTCCTGCCCCGATCGACGATCCATTCGACGACACCGGCGAATTGATTGCCTTATCAGGCGGGGACGCGGGTCCGCAGGCCGCTTGCCACACTTGTCATGGGCTGGACGGCGGCGGCGACGGAGCGTTGGTGCCGAGAATAGCGGGCATGGATACGGGATATCTTGTGCGGCAGCTGGGCTTTTACGCGGACGGCCAACGTAGCCATCCCCAAATGACTTGGCTTGCAGGCCGTCTAAATTCCGAGGAGCGGTTGGCTGTGTCAGCCTATTACGCGGCCATGGACTTTCCCGAGGGCATGGAGGGAAGCACGACTTTGACTGAACCCTCGTGCGAAATTGCGAAAGCATACGAGATCTACCATGCAGGCTTACCCGAACGCGCTCTATCGTCCTGCGCATCTTGCCATGGGGAAACCGGTCTGGGCTCGGGTGGCGGCAACCCACCCCTGATCGGTCAAAGCGCTGAGTACCACGCCGAACAATTGCGCCGCTGGCGCAACGGTGAGCGATACGGCGATGCACTAAACGTCATGCACGATGCGGCCAGCAAGCTGCAAGAGAGCGAAATTAGCCCACTCGCGGCGTATATTGCGTATGGTCCGGAGCCGTCTCGTCGTCTCGGATTTCCGGAAGAATGCCCCTGACTGTATCATCGCGATCCCAGAAATGGTGTTTCAATGCCGCAATGACATGCAGCGGCACCAGCAATGCGAGGCCGATAACGCCTAGCACATGAAGGCTCTCCGCCCAGTCGAGTACCTGATACTGCCACGCTGGGGAGAGTGTATGAAAGGGCATCGGGGGTATAGCGACCAATCCGGCAAGCCGCAGAGGCTGCACCGGCTGTATAGCCGACCACATCGCCCATCCGCTCAGCGGAAGTAGCGCGAACAGGCCATAGAAAAGGTACTGTGTGATATGTGCTGCCGTGCTCTGCCAGCCTGGCGCATCGGCGTCGTTGACCGGATCGGGGACAAAAAGGCGCCAGCCAAACCTTAAGATGGCGAGGAACAGGATGGTCAGCCCCAGCTCGCTATGCAATTCGTAGGTGGCAAGCTTGCTTGCCCCGACGGGATAGCGCAACATCATCCAGCCTGAGCCGAGCTGAAAGAGAACCAACCCTGCCATTATCCAGTGAAACCAGACACCGACCGGAGAATACTTTCCATGCTCGGTATAACTGACCGCCCATCTTCGGATCAGGTCATGAAGCCTCATGCAGCCGCTCTGTTACCAAGCGATCGATAGAGTATCGTCAATGCAGCGATTAGATAGACCAGGCTCGCGGGGGCCCACATAATGATACCCGCAATCTGCTGATCCTCTATTGGCGAGAGACCCCACAAGCGGGTCGTTAGCCAATGTGGGGCATAATACGCACGGTGCGCAAAGGTAAGTAGCGCGCCAAGTGCCCCCATTGCGACCATCGTCGCCAACAGCCCTGTCGCGGCAGCTGGAGACGGCGATCGAATGACCTTGACCCACCATGCTGCTGCCGTGGCGACAATGCTGATTTGCATGAGCCAGAAAACCGCGTCGCTACGCATCGCGAGTTCGTACAATGGAGGTGCATGCCAGGCCAGGAAGGTGATGGCATGTACCGCAGTCCATACGGTCAACGTCCCGGGCAAGCTCTTGTCCTCGAGCCGAAAGGCCGCAATGAGCAGTGGGGCGAAGACCGCTGCGAGTATGACATCGTGGATGATGCGAACTGTGAACAATGCGGATCCGAGCGCGCAGAAGGGGCTGATGTAGAGAAGGCAGAAGACGATCAGGATTGCGTATGTCGGCGTGGCTCTCAGACTTTCGCGTTGCCAATATGCGCCCCCTACCACGACCAGAAGGCAGGCGACCAATTCGGGTGCGAAATTCCAATTGGTTAACCAGCCCCCAGGATCTGGAGCTTTTCCGCAATAGGGCAACCAATCGTGCAGCATCCGTCTCCCGTGAGCGTGTGGTTAGATCAGCAATTGCATGCTCACAACAGTCATTGGTGTCCTGCAAACCGACGCAATGAGCAGAAAGCGATCGCAATCTAGGATGAAAGACGCTCGGACAGAATTTAGGGTCCCGAGAGCATGTAGGTAGGCCATAATCGGTGAACCGCATTCGCTCTGATCATACCCGTGAGCCAGGTGAAGGTCGGCTTTGGCTACAATCGCGTCTGAAGCCGACAGTCCGCTACCGGCCCAACAGCGGACAAACCATACAAGCTACTTCGATTGCGCGATCCGCTTGCAAGCGGATCCGACCATCGACCAGATGGTTTCGATCACTTCCTCAAGGCTGACTTTTTCCAGGTCGATTGACTCGGCGTATGCGGCCCATTGGCCTTGCTTGGTACCATCCTGCGCCATCTCTTCCGACAGGCCGGGCGGGCGATCGGTTGGAATCTCAGTTCCTCTGCGTGCGAATGTCGCCGCTATGGCAGCGTCGAGCTCGTCGTCCGAGACGTCGAGGGCCTGGGGCATCGCCCAGAGGTCGTAATAATCCTTCATACGTCCGTTCGCGATGCCCAGCTGAACCATCGCCTGAAATTTCTCGGCTATCACTGTGGCAGGCGGATAGGCGCGAATGTCGGGCGGTGGAAGATCGAGCAATGTCGGGTAGGTGAGTTCATGGGATGGGTGGGCAAGGGCGTCACCAAATCCGATGTCGATGGTGACCGGGATCCTCGTTCGCTCGAGATAGGCGAAGGTCTTGAGCCTCGTCCCGCCATATTCCATCTCTTCTCTGATGGGATTGGCTTTCAGAGCGTCGAGATCGAATTCTATGCCATCCTCAACCGCGATGCTCATGATCTCCCGAAAGTCCGCAACGAGTTGCTTGGGGCCTTCATCGCCATGACCCAGGAAGTCGGCATCGCGGGTTTCGCGGCTTTCGCTTTCCAGCCAGACGGTAACCAGCATTCCGCCTTTGAGGACGAATCGATCACGATGGGCGGACTGCGACAGGCGATAAAGCAGGCGTTCGAGCGCAAAGCGAACGAGGACAACTTCAAACACCCGGCCGTTCGCACGTGCGATGTTGAGCAGCCGGTCTTTGACCGATTTTGCCAGATTGATGGGCTTCTCACCCATTCGAGGTCAGCGCCTCGAGATAAGGCTTCATCGTGCTCCAGGCTCCGCCTTCAATCGCGGCCTGAGAGATTTCAGCCGGTGTGGCCTTGCGCTGTTCAAGCGCGGCCCTCAGTCCCTCAATTGCGACTGATCGATCGACGAGCTTTGGGTTTCGAAACATATCGGCAAGCGTCTTCGGCACAGAATATATCGGAACGGATACGCCGGAGACCTTGTGATGCTCGATCCCTTGCTGGTGATAGGAATCGCTAAATCGAACAGTGCGTGTAGGGGGATAGGAGGGGGCGGGAGACCAGTCGCTGCTGCCGATAGCAACCCACACTTTGCGCGGCATCTGATCGGTCAGTTCATGAAAGGCGAGCGCTGAGAACATGGCGATCACGCCATTGGGGATGCGTTTTGCAATTTCAGCGAGCGATTGGTCGGCATCGATGTCTGCGTCGGCGGTCTGGTAGAGCCCGCGCGAGATGCGGTTGATCTCTCCATCGTCGACCGCCCGGGCTATGGTTTTTCCATCGACACCCGCTTCGCGCAGCTCGCGCGCGCGCAGGATCGGTTGCTGCGCAAAGAGCCCGCGCATGATCTCACGTTGTGTGGGTTGGGTCGCCGCCTTCATGTCACAAATCCTTGCACTCGACATGCCCCTATCAGAGGTTTTGTGACAAGTCACGGTGAAGGGTCTCCGAAAATCGGGAACGCCTAAGATACCATGAGCAGGCGCCATTGGGGGCAAACACGAGAAATTCACAACCCAGCAAACGAGGGCGGCATCGACACGAGAACCGTGCCTGCTGGATTCGCACCGCCCTTTCCGGCCAATTTCACTCTACTCTACGCTTCGCGCAAATTCCTGTTGCCTGACAGCATTTTGATGTCCTTTTGATCTGCCTCGCGAGTGCAGCCGGTGGTCGGTTGCCGCAATTCGAGGCAATTCATGAGCGTTATTCCGATCCGGTCCGAGGCATTGTCGCGCGGCGCGCGCATGCTGCGCACGGCGCTTGGCTGCGAGATCGCACGCTGGCTTGAAGAGCCTGCGGTGATCGAAGTGATGCTCAATCCCGATGGTCGTCTGTGGGTCGACCGGCTGGGCGAAGGCCTTGCCGCGACCGACTGCCTGATGAGCGCCGCCGACGGAGAGCGGATCATCCGGCTCGTTGCCCATCATGTCGGCGCCGAGGTGCATACTGGAGCTCCGCGCGTCTCGGCAGAGCTTCCCGATGGCGGCGAACGCTTTGAAGGTCTTCTGCCACCGGTGGTCGCCGCGCCGAGCTTTGCCATCCGCAAGCCTGCTGTCGCCGTCTTCACGCTCGCCGACTATGTCTCGGCGGGAATCATGGATGCATGGCAGGCCGAGGCGCTTGGCGCTGCGGTTGCGGAGCGAAAGAACATCCTGGTCGCGGGCGGCACGTCGACCGGCAAGACGACGCTTACCAATGCTTTACTCGCCGAGGTCTCATCGAGTCCCGACCGGGTTGTCTTGATCGAGGACACGCGCGAACTGCAATGTGCCGCGCCCAATCTCGTCTCGCTGCGGACCAAGGATGGCGTTGCAACTCTGTCCGATCTGGTCCGCTCGGCGCTGCGTCTGCGCCCCGATCGCATTCCCATCGGCGAAGTGCGCGGTGCAGAAGCGCTCGATCTGCTCAAGGCCTGGGGGACCGGCCATCCCGGCGGGATCGGCACAATCCATGCAGGCTCTGCGCTCGGGACGCTGCGGCGGCTCGAACAGCTCATTCAGGAAAGCGTGGTGACCGTACCGCGCGCGCTCATCGCCGAGACCATCGACGTCATCGCTGTGCTGGTGCGCGATGGCGCCGGACGGCGGCTCGCCGAACTGGCCGAGGTCCGCGCGCTCGATGCGTCGGGCGAATACGTCCTCGCCCCTCTTCCCCACACACAAGGAGACCCTTCGTGATGATTATTCTGTCGCAGGCGCGCTCGCGCCTTTCTGCTATAGCTCTTGCCGGTGTTGTCGCACTTACGCTTGCCGCGCCGGCCCAAGCCGCCGGCTCGTCGATGCCGTGGGAAGCGCCGCTGCAGGCGATTCTGGAATCGATCCAGGGACCGGTCGCCAAGATCGTTGCAGTAATCATCATCATTGCGACCGGCCTCGCTCTCGCTTTCGGCGATACATCGGGCGGCTTCCGGCGCCTGGTGCAGATTGTCTTCGGCCTGTCGATTGCCTTTGCAGCTTCCTCGTTTTTCCTCTCCTTCTTTTCGTTCGGCGGCGGAGCGCTCGTCTGATGGGCGCCGGTTCAACTGGATTGCCGCCAGGCTTCGCCGTTCCCGTCCACCGGGCACTGACCGAGCATATCCTGCTGGGCGGTGCGCCGCGCGGGCTCGCGATTGCCAATGCGACACTTGCAGGAGCTATCGGGCTCGGTCTGCAATTGTGGATCGCAGGGATAGCCTTCCTCGCGCTGGGCCATATGGCCGCGATGTGGGCGGCGCGGCGCGACCCGCAATTCGTGGATGTCGCCCGGCGGCACTTGCGCTTCCCCGCGCATCTGCAGGTCTAAGCCATGCTGAGCTTGCGTGAATATCGAAACAAGGCCGAACGGCTGGCGGACTTCCTGCCCTGGGCGGCCCTGATCGGTCCCGGCGTGCTGCTCAACAAGGATGGCAGTTTCCAGCGCACCGCGCGCTTCCGGGGACCTGATCTCGATAGCGCAACGCCTGCTGAGCTGGTTGCAACGACCGCACGGCTCAACAGTGTGCTGCGCCGCCTTGGCTCGGGCTGGGCGCTCTTCGCGGAGGCAGTGCGCCGACCTGCGCAGGACTATCCTGCATGCGATTTTCCCGATCCTGCTTCTGCGCTGGTCGAGCGCGAACGCGCGGCCCAGTTTGCCGAAGAAGGCGCGCATTTCGAAAGCCGCTATTTTCTGACGCTGCTCTGGATGCCGCCCGCCGAAGATGCCGCCCGCGCCGAAAGCTGGATGTATGAAGGCAAGGCCCAGAAAGGCGTCGATCCCCGTGAATTGCTCGATGGCTTCATCGACCGGACGGACCGTTTGCTGCGCCTGTTCGAAGGCTTCTTTCCTGAAGTCCAATGGCTCGATGATGGAGCAACGCTGACATACCTTCACAGCTGCATTTCCACGCGCATGCAGCAAGTTCGCGTACCCGAAACGCCGATGCATCTCGATGCGCTGCTCGCCGATGAACCGCTCTGCGGAGGGCTCGAACCGCGGCTTGGCGCAGCGCATCTGCGCACGCTGACTGTAGTCGGGTTTCCAAGCGCGACATTTCCGGGACTGCTCGACGACCTCAACGCGCAGGGCTTCGCCTATCGCTGGTCGACCCGCGCGATCATGCTCGACAAGAGCGACGCGGCCAAACTGCTCGGAAAAATCAGGCGGCAATGGTTCGCCAAGCGCAAGTCGGTCGCCGCGATCCTCAAGGAGGTGATGACCAATGAGGCCTCGGTGCTTGTCGACAACGATGCAGCCAACAAGGCCGAAGATGCCGATGCAGCGCTGCAGGAACTGGGGTCGGACCATGTCGGGCTGGCATTGGTCACGGCAACCGTCACTGTCTGGGATGAAGACGCATCACTCGCAGCCGAAAAGCTGCGGCTCGCCGAAAAAGTCATCCAGGGCCGCGACTTTACCTGTGTGACGGAAGGCATGAACGCGATCGAAGCCTGGCTTGGCTCGCTGCCGGGCCATGTCTACGCCAATGTTCGTCAGCCACCGATCTCGACGCTCAACCTCGCGCACATGCTGCCGCTTTCGGCAGTCTGGGCAGGGCCGGAGCACGACGAGCATCTCGATGCGCCGCCGCTGTTCTACGCGCAGACCGAAGGCTCCACCCCGTTTCGATTTTCGCTTCATGTCGGCGATGTCGGTCACAGCCTGGTGGTCGGCCCAACCGGCGCCGGCAAGTCTGTCCTGCTGGCCTTCATGGCGATGCAGTTTCGCCGCTATTCCGGAGCGCAGATATTCGCTTTCGACTACGGCGGGTCGATCCGCGCCGCGGCGCTTGCATGCCGCGGCGACTGGCAGGATCTCGGTTCAAGCCTTTCGCAAGACAGCGACGATGCCGTCCTCCTGCAGCCGCTTGCGCGCATCGACGAACCGGCCGAACGAAACTGGGCCGCCGAATGGCTGCAGGCTATCCTTACCTCGGAAGGTGTCGCGGTCGATCCGGCCACCAAGGACCATCTGTGGACTGCATTGACCTCGCTCGCCACAGCGCCTGTTGCAGAGCGAACGCTTACCGGCCTCGCGGTCCTGCTCCAGTCGCAGGCATTGAAGCAGGCGCTCGCGCCCTATTGCATCGGCGGCCCGTTCGGACGGCTGCTCGACGCCGAAAGCGAACGGCTCGGTGAAGCGCGCTTCCAGGCGTTCGAGACAGAAGGGCTGACCGGCTCGGCGGCAGCGCCTGCGGTCCTTTCCTATCTCTTTCACCGGATCGAAGGGCGGCTAGACGGATCGCCTACCCTCCTTATCGTCGATGAGGGCTGGCTGGTGCTCGACAGCCCTGCCTTCGCTGCGCAACTGCGCGAATGGCTCAAGACGCTGCGCAAGAAGAATGCGAGCGTGGTCTTCGCGACCCAGAGCCTCGCCGATATCGAAACATCGGCGATTGCGCCCGCCATTATCGAAAGCTGCCCGACACGCATCTTTCTGCCCAATGAGCGGGCGATGGAGCCGCAGATACAGGCGATTTATCGCCGCTTCGGGCTCAATGACCGGCAGATCGAAATCCTCAGCCAGGCTGCGCCTAAACGCGATTATTATTGCCAGTCGGCACGCGGTAATCGCCTGTTCGAACTCGGGCTTGGTGAAGTGGCGCTCGCTTTCACGGCTGCCTCTTCGAAAAGCGATCAGCTCGACATTGCCCGGATTGCCGAAAACGAAAGGCGCGAAGGTTTTACCGAAGCCTGGCTGAGGCATCGCGGCCTCGACTGGGCCGCAGAGCTGCTCGCTATTCCCGAGCCGAATTCGGCTTTTTCAACCCCCAGAATGAAGGAGACTTCCAATGACCTTTCGTAAGAATTTGAACGGACTGGTTGGTGGCCTTGCGCTTGCTGTCGCCGGCGTGGTTGCCACAGCACCGGTGCCCGCCCATGCGCAGTTCGGCGGTATCGTTTACGACCCGTCCAACTATGCCCAGAATGTGCTGACTGCAGCGCGGACGCTTGAGCAGATCAACAATGAAATCCGCATGCTGCAGAACCAGGCGACTTCGCTCATCAATGAAGCCAGGAACCTGCAGAGCCTGCCGCTCAATATCGTCCAGCCCCTGCAGCAGCAAATCCAGCAGACCCAGCAATTGCTGCAGCAGGCCCAGCGCATCGCTTATGATGTACGCGAGATCGAGACGACGTTTGAAACGCAATACAAGAACATCCCGCTCGGTGCTTCGCAGCAGGCCATGGTGACAAGCGCCGAGGCGCGCTGGCAAAATAGTGTCGCCGCTTTCGAGGATGCGCTCAAGGTGCAAGCGGGAGCGGTTGCCAATATCGAAGGCTCGCGCGAAGCGGTGAATAGCCTGCTGGGCGCGAGCCAGTCGGCTGCCGGTGCCTTGCAAGCTGCGCAGGCCGGGAACCAGCTGCTTGCACTGCAAACACGCCAGCTCGCCGATCTTACCGCGACCATGGCGGCCATGGGACGAGCGCAGGCACTCGACGCTGCCGAACGTGCGGCGGCGAAGGCTCAGGCGCGCGAGCAGCTACGGCGCTTTCTGGCGACGCGCCCGCGCGATCTTCCGGCCAAATCGGACTGACCCGCCATGGATAGCAAAGTCCTCGCGCGCACCGGTGCAGCCGTTTTTGTAGGCCTCGCTGTCGCCATGACGCTCGTGCAATTGCGCGAGGAGCCTGCAGTGCGTCCCGAGGCTGCCACGAGCATCTGGGAGCCTGACGGCGATCCGCTGCCTGCGCAGCTCAGGGCCTGCGCGCAAATGGGCGAGCTCGCGCTGTCCTCGCCCGATTGCCGTGCCGCCTGGGCCGAAAAGCGCCGCCGTTTCTTCGGGGTTGAGCACCCCGACGCTTACGCCCCAGTTGGTGAGAACTCCTTGACGAGCGCTCCTGCGCCTCAATCTCCTGCCCCTCAATCGCGCGGGGAGAATTGAGATGGGAGGCACCGGCGTTGTCGACCGTTTTCTGGCGATTTTCTCGCAATATATCGACAGCGGGTTCGGCCTGCTTTCGGGCGAAGTGGCCTTCATCGCAACGACGCTGATCGTCATCGATGTCACACTCGCGGCGCTGTTCTGGAGCTGGGGCGAGAATGACGACATTATCGCGCGCCTCGTCAAGAAGACGCTCTTTGTCGGAATCTTTGCCTACATCATCGGCAATTGGAGCGCGCTGGCCAATATCATATTTCAAAGCTTTGCCGGACTTGGCCTCAAAGCCAGCGGATCTGGCCTTGGCGCTAGCGATCTGCTGCAGCCGGGACGGGTCGCGCAGGTCGGTATCGATGCTGCCGCGCCCTTGCTTGCGTCGATGGCCGATCTGCTCGGCTATATAAGCTTCTTCGAGAACTTCCTGCAGATCATCATCCTGCTCGTCGCCTGGGCCTTGGTGGTCATCGCCTTCTTCATTCTGTCGATCCAGCTCTTCGTGACGCTCATCGAATTCAAGCTGACGACGCTTGCAGGCTTCGTGCTCATCCCTTTCGGCCTGTTCGGCAAGACCGCTTTCATGGCCGAGCGCGTGCTTGGCAATGTCGTCTCCTCAGGGATCAAAGTACTCGTGCTCGCCGTGATCATCGGGATCGGCTCGACGCTTTTCGCTGAGTTTACCAGCGCCATTCCGGGCGAGCCGACCATCGAAGACGCGCTGGCGATCGTGCTCGCCAGTCTTACCCTGCTCGGGCTCGGCATTTTCGGTCCCGGCATTGCCAACGGCATCGTAGCAGGCGGCCCGCAGCTCGGCGCAGGGGCCGCGGCAGGCACCGCTGTGCTGGCCGGCGGGGCAGCCGTCGGCGGCATTGCCGGCGCCAAGCTTGCGGGCGGCGCTGTAGCGAGCGCAGCATCCTCGGTCGCCAGTGGCGCATCGCGCGCTGCTGGAGGCGCCACCATGGCCTATGCGACAGGTTCGGCAGGCAAGAGCGGCGGCGCCGCGGTTGCAGGCGGCATGGCCGGTGTCGGACGCGCCGCAGGCGGTGCTGCCCTCTCACCTTTTCGTAAGGCGGCGGATAGCGCCAAAGGAAATTTTCGCGAAGGTGCGCGCGCAGCGGCCAGCAATATGGGTGGCCGGGTCGCCTCCTCGCCGCCGTCTTCGCCAGCGTCCGAAAACGGCCCGCCGAGCTGGGCGAAATCCATGAAGCAGCGACAATCTCTGGGACATTCAGCGTCGCTTGCCGCGCACACCGTTCGCGCTGGCGACGGGCACGGCGCAGGCGCTTCCATCGACACTCAGGAAAAGGACTGACGCCTCATGTTTAAACGCCCTTCGATCCGATACGGCAAGACACCGCAAGCCGAGACACCTTACCAGCGCGCGGCCCAGGTTTGGGACGAGCGCATCGGTTCGGCGCGCATCCAGGCGAGGAGCTGGCGCTACGCCTTTTTCGGTGCGCTTGGGCTGTCGGCAGTCCTGACTGGCAGTCTCGTCTGGCAGAACGCGCGGGGAACCATCGTTCCCTGGGTGGTCGAGGTGAACAAGCTCGGCGAAGCGCGCAGCGTTGCGCCCGCCAATGCCGCATTCGACCCAAGCGATCCGCAGATTGCGTTCCATCTTGCCCGGTTCATCGAAAACGTGCGCGCCATTCCCGACGATCCGATCGTGGTGCGCGAGAACTGGCTGTCAGCCTATGATTTCGCCAGCGACAAGGGTGCGCTGGCGCTCAACGACTATGCGCGGCGCAGCGATCCTTTCGCCGCGATCGGCCGCGAACAGGTTGCGGTCGATGTCACAAGCGTCATCCGCGCTTCGCCGAGGAGCTTCCGCGTGGCCTGGATCGAGCGCCGCTACCGTGACGGCTCGCTCGCCGAGACGAGCCGCTGGACCGCGATTCTGGGCATCGCCGTCCAACCACCCACGAATGCGGATGCGCTTCGCACAAACCCGCTCGGAATATTCGTCACTTCCATTAACTGGTCAAAGGAGCTCGGCTGATGTCCCGCTCGCATACAACACCCACAATCGGCTTTTTCGGCCTTGTCTCGCTCGCTCTCGCCTCGCCTGCCGCTGCGACACCGGCCCCGCAAGCGGCGGCGTCGATCGACGCATTGGGCGCGCTCGCAGGGGCTATCCCGGCCCTACAAGACAAGATCGGAATTCCTCACCTTTTCAGTTCACGGCAGGCCTCCCCCACTGCCGCGCGCCGCTCCCCTGGCTCTGGCCCCGCCTCTGACCCCCAGAGCCAAGTGGGAGCGGCGAACGATGCTGCCCGGGTCGAGCCCGACGATGTCGGATTCGACAATGCGATCCAGCGCTATCCCTATAGCGAGGGCGCGCTGTTTCAGATCTATACCAAGCCGGGCCAGGTGACCGATATCGCATTGCAGGAAGGCGAAAAGCTCGTCGGTCCCGGACCGGTTGCTGCCGGCGATACGGTGCGCTGGATGATCGGCGATACGCTGAGCGGGACCGGCGCTACCGCGCGCGTCCACATCCTCGTCAAACCCACCCGGCCCGATATTGTGACCAATCTCGTGATCAACACCGATCGGCGAACCTATCATGTCGAACTGCGGGCGAACCCCAGTGTCTATATGGCGTCGGTCAGCTGGAGCTATCCGGCAGACGAACTGATCGCTCTTCGCCGGGCCGAAGAGGACGCAGCGCGCGCCGCGCCGGTTGCAAGCGGATTTGCGCTCGAGAATCTCAATTTCGAATACCGGATTTCGGGTGATCGGCCCGACTGGCGACCGGTGCGGATATTTGATGACGGGCAGCGCACACTGATCGAATTTCCACCCGATATTGCGCAAGGCGAAATGCCGCCGTTCTTCATTATCGGCGAGGATGGGCAGGCGGAGCTGGTCAATTACCGCGTTTCGGGCCGCTACCTGATTGTAGACCGCCTGTTCGAGAAGGCCGAACTGCGGCTCGGCGCCAAGCGCAGGCAGGTTCGGGTCAAAATCACCAATCGGGCGTGGGGCCGGTCATGAACAGTGAAGCCGAACCGGACCGGCCTAGTGATGCTGAATCCATCGTTCGTTTACGCGGAGAGGGACCGCGCATCGTCCGCCTCTCGCGCAAAGCCATCGGCATCGCCAGCGCCGCTGCTCTGACACTGGTTGGCGGCGCGTTGATTTACGCCCTGCAACCGGTCTCGGAGGCAGGGCCGGATGAGCTGTTTGGAACCGAAACAGTGGCGGTCGCCGACGGTCTTGCTTCGGGCCCGAGCGACTATTCGCAGGTACCGCGTCTCGGCCCGCCGCTTCCCGGCGATCTCGGCGAGCCCATCCTCAATGCCCAGGATCGCGGAGCTGTCGCTGCGCTTCCACCAGTCGGATCGCAGCCCGCTGTGCCGCAGACGCAGGGAATAAGTCCCGCAGAGGCAGCGCGTCAGCGCATCGAGCAGGAGCGCGAAGTGGCGCGGGCCAGCGGGCTCTTCTTTGCGGGCGCTACGGCGGTTTCAAGCACCGATGCATCGCCCACAGCCAATTCGAACGCAGGGCAGCTTGTGAGCCGGGCCGATGCCGTGGGATCTGCGCCCGCTTTCCTCGAACGCCCGGCCGATCGGCGCACCTCTGCATTGCAGCAAGTCGCCGCGGCGCCGACGGATGCAGTGCTTCAGGCGGGCTCGGTCATTCCTGCCGCACTTATCACCGGCGTCCGGTCAGACCAGCCCGGCCTTGTGACCGCGCAAGTCACGCAGAATGTCTATGACAGCCTCACAGGTCGGATTCTGCTTATTCCCCAGGGCGCACGCCTGATCGGCGATTATGCGTCCGATGTCGGCTTCGGGCAGCGCCGCGTGCTTCTGGCATGGAATCGCCTGATCCTGCCTGACGGGCGCTCGCTGGTTCTTGAACGCCAGCCCGCCACCGACCCTTCAGGCTATGCCGGGCTCGAGGACGGCGTCGACTATCACTGGGGCGGGGTGGTCAAGGCTACTCTTGTCTCAACCCTGCTCGGCATCGGCAGCGAACTCGGATTGGGCGGTGACAGCGATCTCGTTCGCGCGCTTCGCCGGGGCAGCCAGGACACCGTCAACCGTGCAGGGGAGCAGATCGTCTCGCGCGAGCTCGATATTCGTCCGACGCTCACCATCCGCCCGGGCTACCCGGTACGGGTGCTGGTGACGCGTGATATTATCATGGAGCAGGTACGGTGACCCGGCTCAAACTCTCCGACATTACCGACGTCAAACCAGTCAAACTGTCGATCGAGATTTCTGCGCGCTTGCATAGTGACCTTGTCGCGTATGGTGTCGTGTTGAATGGGGGGAACGAAAGGGATGCTCCTCCACCGGAGCAACTCATTGCGCCCATGCTCGAGCGTTTCGTGGCTACCGACCGTGACTTTGCGAAGGCACGTCGTGCCGCAAAGCGAGCAGAGGTTTAGCAGTAGTCTCGCGTCGAGATTTTCGGTGGGTGGGCTGTCTCTCTGCGACTCAAAGCGGGCCACTCAATTGCGAAGAGCAACTGCTCAGCCAATTGTCTTTGGCGATCGTTCGCTGGCGGGCTCCACTGATCTGCCCAGCGCCGCTGAGAGAGTAGCGCCTACCCGGTCGGCGGCCTCTTTGGCCGGATCATAATCGATGTGGGCATAAATCATGGTCGAGCGCATATTGGCGTGGCCGAGGATAGCGCCAGTCATAGCGAGGGCTTCGCCACTCGAAGTGGCGATGGCACCCATGGTATGGCGCAGTGTGTGCGGCGTCACGTTCTTGAGACCGGCCTTAGCAACGATCTTTGGCCATAGTTTTTTGGTTCCCTGGAAGTAGCCTTCCCCGGAGTCCGCCGGGAATACATATTTGCTGTCATCGTTTCTTGAGATCGTCCTGATCAATCCGAGTGCCGCCCCTGAAAGTGGCCGGGTCGATTGCCCGGTCTTGCTGTCGGCCAGCACCAGCAATCCACGCTCGAAGTCTACTTCGTCCCATTTAAGCTCGACGATCTCCTGGCGTCGACAGCCGGTCAGGATCCACATGCGGGTGATGTTGAGAGCCTTCGGATTAAAGCCCTCTTCCTCTAGCTTGTCACAAGCTTCGCCGAGCTTCCTGATTTCGGCGAGTGACAGAAAGCGCGTCCTTCGACCGTCGGTTTTCTTGACCACGGCTTTCTCGCAAGGGTTCGAATCGACCAGTCCTCGTCGGACTGCGAAGCTGTACATGGCGGAAAGGTCCCGAAATGCTTTTCGGGCAGCACCGGGACCGCCGCGCACGACAATACGTTTTCGGTGGCCGATCTTCTGGTCCTTACGTGACTTGCCCTGCTCGACATCGCGGAAGAAACGTTCGATATCGCCAGCGGTCAGTTCGTTGATCCGCTTATGACCGAGCAGGCGAACCACGTGATGACGCAAGCGACCAATCGTGTGTTTCTTGGTCAAAGGTTTCATCGGCTCGCCCTGCCGTAGCCCGCGCTGGATATAGCATCCTTCTTCTTCATAGAGATCGACCAGCCCGGCGATCTTCAGTTCAAGGCGCTTGGCATTGCGTTCGGCCGCAGGGTCGGCACCAAGAGCTGCTGCCGCAAGAACCTCCTTGGCGCGCTTTCGTGCCTGCTCGACAGTCAGCGCACCAAATCGACCGATCGACACGAAGCGTTTGGGTGCCGAGCGGCCGCCGCCTTCGGCCCGGTAGCGAACAACGAAAGTCTTGATCCCGCTTGGGCCTACTCGCACCCCGAAACCCGAAATCTGACTGTCCCAGATCTCATAGCGCCTAGATCTTGGCGCCGTCGCATCAAGCAAACGCTTTGTGATCAAAATCGACTTGGGACTCGCCATTTTATGCTCCGTCAAGCGACCCCAACCTTGGGTGTCGGGGTGACCACCGGGTGACCACGGGAACGGAAATCGCCGGTCACCTCTGGAAAAGCCTAGCGTAGCCGAACTCAAAAAATAATCAAGATATCAGATATTTGAGGGCATTTTGGCGTAGAATCGAAAAGCATAGAAAAGGCGACTGGGAAGTTTGCCAAGGTTGGGGTCGGGCGTTCGAATCGCCTCGCCCGCTCCATTTTCTTCCAGCGATGTCAGCATCC
Organism: Qipengyuania citrea; assembly: GCF_024171405.1. Taxonomy (GTDB): domain Bacteria; phylum Pseudomonadota; class Alphaproteobacteria; order Sphingomonadales; family Sphingomonadaceae; genus Qipengyuania; species Qipengyuania profunda. The sequence continues at coordinate 1,545,562 of NZ_JALJZT010000002.1, read as the reverse complement.
GGCCGGGCTTGTTCCGGGCGCGGGGAAGGCCGTGTCGTCGCTCCCCCTCCCACGCCGTTTCACCCGCTTAATAGCGGCTGAGATAGACACCGACGCGCGGCTCGCTCGACATTGGCGCAGCCGATTGCCGCCCCTGCTGTTCTCTCGTTCTTCATGGAGAAAGGCCCGAGCGCTCTCACGCCCGGGCCCGGATACGATCGGCCCCGGAATCCAGGGGTGGAGGATCTGGCCGACCGGATCCTATCGGGAATTCCTGCGTCAGAGCTCGAAATTGATCGAGGCGCGCAGGCCGTATCCGATCTTGTCGTTGCGCTCCTCGACCGAAAACTCGCCGCTTACCGTGTAGAACTCATCCCCGGCCTGGCCGCGCAGCCGCGCGAACCAGCCGCTCGAACTCTGGTCGGGGAGTAAGGTGAAGCTTTCCCCGTCGCCGAACCGCGCGGTGGTGCCGCCGAGCTCGCCCGCGAGGATCTCGCGCCAACCGCCTTCTGCTTCAAGGCGCATCCACAGGTCGTCGCCGCGCCGCATCCCCAGGAGGTCGAAGCCGAGCGCTGTCGCGAGGTTGAGCCCTAGCTCGTCACTCGTCCGGTCCTCAACCGAAAGATCGAGCGCCGCGCCCCCGCCGGTCTCGTCGTAGCCGTTCTCGTCAAGGCGAATGTAATCGACGAAAACGGACGGCCGGAAGAAGAAGAATTGCGAGCCGCCCTCGACCGAAGCACCGGCCATCAGGGACACGACATTGCCCGACCAGTCGCGTTCGATCGTGCGGGCCAGCGTTTCCTCGCCGTTCATGCCGATGAACTGGCGCGAGCCGTCGAAATCGGTGAAGCCATAGGATCCGCGCGCGAAGGAGGAAAAGGCACCCCAGTCGCCGCGCCAGTAAAGCGCCGCCTCGTAGGTGTTCGACAGCACGGTGTTCTCCGGGCCGTTGTCATAGCGGTTCCACAGCCAGCTCGCGCTCGCGCCGACCCTACCGATGCCGGTGAGGAGTTCGGCGCCGCCCGAAAACCCGAGACCATCGAGATCGTAGCCGGCGCTTTCCTGCTCGTCCTTGCTCGAACCCCAGCCGGCGCCCTCGAATGTCAGGCGCAGCTTTCCGGTCGCTTCGATCGGTCCGTCGCCGTCGGCCAGGCGCCGGGCGAAGGTGCGCATGCCGAGGCTCAGCCCCTCGAAAGCGCCGCCCGCATGATCGGGCAGGGCCTGCGCCACCGTGGCGCGGAACAGATCCTTATCGGTAATGCCGAGGAACACGCCGGCGACATCGTCATCTTTGGCCAGCGCGGTGTAGAGCGCGTCATAGGCAGCGCCCTGCGCACGGTTCAGGCCCAGGTCCTCATTGGCCTTCCGCTCGATGTCGACCATCACCAGACCCGCAGCTTCCTCGATTGCCAGCGCGGCATCGTACATGAAGGGGACCAGCGTATTGTCGGACACCAGATCGTCGGCGCCGGTGAGGCTGCCCGCGGTGATCACGGTATAAGTGCCCTCGGCAGCGGCGATATCGGTCAGGCGCAGCTTGAGCTTGGCGCCGTCGGCGAAGCTGGCATTGCCGCCAACGGTGATCGCGCTTCCTTCGCCCGCTTCCTTGCTCAAGGTGGCCACGATGACACCTGTGGCCCCGACCTCGAGCGAAGCGATCGTCGTCGGCGAGGCCAGATCGAGCGTTCCGCCTTCGAGCGCGACCGCAACATTCTGGCTGTCGACGAAGCGGCCCGAGAACGCGCTCTTGTCCGACAGCGTGACCGCAGCCGCGCCGCCAGCGAAATCAGCCGTGCCGGAGAAGGATGAGGTGCCGGAGAGTGTCAGCTCGTCCGCCTGCCCGCCGAAATCCACCCGTCCGGAAAACTTTGCATCTCCCGCCATCAACAGCCGGTCCTGACCCGAACCGAAAGCAACGTTGCCGGCGACCACGCCGTCCGCGATCTGGAGGAGGTCGCTACCGGTCCCGAACCGGATATCGCCCTCGATCACGGGAGCAGCCACGCCCGAGCCTACCGCGGTCTGCCGGACGGTGGCTCCCGAGGACACGTTCGACAGGTCGATGGCGATATTACGCCCCGAACCCGCCTTTGCACCGCTCGCCACGATCTTGCCGCTGTTCTCGACGAGGCCAAGCGTGCCGCTGCTATCGACGATGGCGATGGCGGTGCCGTCCTCGCCGCCCGAAGCGGCCCGGATCGTGCCGCTGTTGCGCAGGTGCGGAAGCGTGGCGCCCTGGTCGATCGATATGGCGGTCGCGCGGCTATCCGCGTCCTTGCCGGTCGTCGCCGCGATGCTCCCCGAAACGCGCAGTTCGCCGGTGGACGCTCCACCGCCAAGCCGCAGCGCGGTCGCATTGGCATCCTTCGACGTCGCTTCGACCGCGCCTGCGACCGCGATGCCCTTCTCGATCGTCACAGCGCCGCCGCGTCCGCCGATCAGCAAGCCGTTGCCATCGATGCCCGCATAGACACCGTGCCCGGCAATACTGCCATCGACAATCAGGCCGAAGCCCGACCCGGTCGCCGGAACCGCGCCGATTGCGATGTCACGATCGGTGGCGCCGATCACGACTGCCGGCGCAGCGCCATAAGACACGACTTTCGCGCTGCCTTCCTTGGCGTCCTCGATCCCGTCCTTGTCCTCGTCGGGGTCGTCCTTGTCGGCATCCTTGGGCGGGACCGCAAAGTAGATGCCCTTGGCGACATCGCCTTCGATCACCAGCGCGCTGCCGCCCTGGAGCAGGTCATCGTCGTCGAGCTTGGACGGGTCCGTCGGCGCAGTCGTATAGCGATAGCCGGTCGCCGCGATGGTGCCCTGGACCACCAGCGCGCCATCGATATCGCCGCCCAGATGCGCGGCGGAAGAGCCTTCCCCGGCTGCTGATATGGTTCCGGCCAGCCGAACATTGCCGGTCACGTCTCCGACCTCGACGCCAACGCTATCGTCGCCAAGGACGCTGGTCTTGCCATCGTGAACGAGGTCGCCATCGAGCAGGCCCGCTACCGAAATCCCGGCGGACTCGTTACCTTCGACAGTGATTGTGCCGCTATGGCGGATGTCGCCGACCAGATTTCCGCGAACGCGGATGGCTACGCGGTCACGCCCGACGGCGAAGGGGCCGTCGAAGTCCTTGTCGTTGTCGATGTCCTCTGCCGTATAGGTTTCGTCGATCGTGATCGTACCCGAATTGACGATATCGGCCTGCCGGTCGCCGACCACCTCGATGCCGCTTGCGCCATCGGCATTGGTAACCACGATCTTGCCAGCATTTGTCGTATCGTGATCGCCATCGACGGCGATCGCCGAACCGGCGGTCAGCTCGATCGAACCCTTGTCGGTCACCTTGACGGCATCGCCTGCCCCGCCCTTCAACTGCGATGTGCGGATCGGCTGCGTGCGCTTGTCTTCAATGAGCGTCTGCGCGGCGAGCGGAACGGCCAGGGTCGCCAGAGCGGTCCCGGCCAGCAGGTATCGATACATATGAAATCCTCCGTCTGGTTGCAGACGAGACGGAGACAGCGGCGCGATGCCTTGGAAAAAAGTGCCGCGCCGTGCGGCTAATTCCGCCAGCGCGGCATTCAGAAGGAGAAATCGACTCCCAGCCGGATGGTGCGCGGCCGCAGCGGCGTTACCTGTTCGCGCATCACGGCAAACGGCGTGCCGAGCGCGAAGCGATTGCCTTCGCTATCGGCCAGGTTGGTGATCGAAAGGGTCCCGCCGACCCGTTCGTTGCCGACGCGGACGAGCAGCCCGCTGTCGAGATAGTCGCCCTGCAAATCGCCCAGTTCGGGGCCGATGCCGAGACGGGACTTGCCGATGTAGCTTGCCCATAAGCGGCCATCGAGATCGAGACCGCTGCCGAGGTAACGCGCATATTCCAGCCCCAGACGGCCTGAGAATTCCGCGATATTGGGGACGTGTGTAATCCGGCTGAAGGCGAGCAGGACGGGTTCGTCGATCTCGCTCCGGTTGAGCGTCGCGCCACCGGTCAGGCGCAGATCGTCGGTCAGAAACGCGCCACCCGACGCGCTGATGGTCCAGACACGGCCGTCACCGATATTGGCCGTGCTCGGAAGCCCGAGGTCGTCGATGAAATCGGCCTGTATGTCGCTCCATCGGGTGTAGGACAGGTTCAGCGCCAGATCGAAGGAATCGATCCCGGCGCGCCCGTGACGCGCCCCCACTTCCAGCGTCCGGGCGTGGTCGTCGCGGAAGCGGCGGACGAATTCGCCCTCGATCGCCAGGCCGCCCGGGCGGAAGCCCTCCTGATAGCGCGCATAGAGGCTGGTCTTCGGCCCCAGCGAGGCGAGCAGCGAGGCCGAGGGCAGAATGGCCGACTGGTCGCGGCTCGCCGTGGTCGCCGCGCGCTCCACCAGCAAGGCAAGCGGCACGTCTTCGGCGCTTCCGCCGAGGCGGGCATGGGTGAAGCGGGCACCGAGTGTCGCGATGAGGCCATCGCGCAAGCGGTAGGACCCTTCGCCGTAGAGCGTGGCTTCGGTAATCGTATTGAGCACGCCCGTCGTAGCGGACCGCTGGTTTTCCCGCTCCAGCGAACGGTTCAACTGCGTGCGGTTGTCGATCAGGCTTAGCCCGGCGAGCCAGCCGAACCGGCGCTCATCGAGTGGCAGCCAGACCCGTGTCTCGTGTGCGAACATGCGCGTTTCATTGCGCTGGATGAAAACACGATCTTCGGCATCGGGCATCGTGGCATCGTAACGCTCCTCGAGCTCCTGACGGGCAAGTCCGGTCGTGGAGCGCAAACCCAGCGCGCCGATCTGTCCGGACAGAACGAGTTGCCCGTGAAGATAGTCGGCATCCGAACCTTCACGGACGCGCGCCGTGCTCACGTAGCGTTTCCCCTCGCGTGCGGCATACTGGCTGTCGGAAGCATGGGTGGATTGCGCGAGGCCGATTACGTCCACGGTCCATTGCGGGGCCAGTTCGAGCCGGGCGATCGCACGGCCCGCCACGATGCTTGTGCGGTTCACGTCGCTGCTGCCGAGCAAGGGCTTGTCGATATACCCGCCCTCGCTGGCAGCATCGAGCGTGATGCGAAGCGCGGCCTTTTCCGCGGCCAGCGGGACGTTGGCGGTTGCGCTCGCATCGAGGCTTCCGGCCCCGTGCTGGGTCAGCGCCCCGCCCACAGTGGCGCGGAAATCCCGCCGGTCGAGTTCGGGCATGTTCGGCACCAGGCGAATGATGCCCCCGAGCGAACCCGCCCCGTAAAGCGTGCCCTGCGGCCCTTCGAGAACTTCGACGCGTTCGAGATCCGATAGCCTGAGGTCGGGATCGGGGGCATTGTAGCTGAGCCGCATATCGCCAAGGTACTGGCCGACCGTTGCCTGTGTCGGCCCGGTGAAACTGGAATCGGCAATTCCGCGAATGAACAGCTTGTTGCGCCCGCTTCCAAGATAGGTCGAGGAGACGGTGGCGATCCGCTGGGTGATCTTTTCGGTCCCGCCGATACCGCCGAGAGCAAGTTCCTCGCCATCGACGATCGATACCTGCGCGGGGAGTTCTTCGAGCCGTGTATCGCGCTTGCTGGCGACGACGACGATCTCTTCCATGGGGGCCGGTGGGGGAGGGGGCGATTTGGCAGCTGGCCGTGGCAGCGGCTCGGGCCGCCGCGCCGTGCGCGCGAACCGCACAGCCCTGCGCGGTTGCTGCTCAAGCCGCCACGAGGAATTACCGATGGCAACGGCCTTCGCGTCGACGCTTTCGGCCAGTCGCCGGACGGCCTGACGGGCGCTCATACGGCCGCGGATGCGCGGCGCGGGCCGCTGGGCAAGCACCGGGTCGCTAACCACGATGCTCGTGCCGGTTTGCCGCGCGATGGCGATGGCCGATTCTGCGACAGTGCCCGGAGCTATGTCGATCGAAGCGTCGCGCGCAGCGGCTTGCGCGGGAAGACAGGCCGCCAGGGCAACAAGGGCATAGGGAGCGTGCCGCATGGTCAGCGAGACGCGAGGATCCAGGCCTCGCCGCGCCGCTCGACCGAGACCCCGAGCAGGGGACCCAGCGAAGCCGGGTCTGCGCGCAGGGGGGCGAGGGCAATGCTGCCTGAAATGGGCCGCTCGCCGCTGGTCTCGGAAGCCCGGTAGTCGATTCCGCTTGCCCGCGCGATGTCGGCGGCGACATCGGACAGGGGCGCGCGGAGGAAAGTCAGTCGTCCCTCGCGCCACTCGCCGACCTGATCCAGCGGAATGTTTGCGAGCTCGTAGGTTGCGCTGGCCCTGTCGAAGGTAAGGATGCGGCCCGGTTCGATCCGGGCATTCTGTCTTGCCGGATTATAGATGACCGCGCCTTCGGACACGCCGACACCGACCTCGGAGCGCCGGATGCTGACATCGAAGACCGTCCCGGCATCGACCAGCGTGGCGCTGCCGACATCGACGCGAAACGGGTTGCTCTCGTCATGGCGGATTTCGAACAGGGCACGGCCGCGCTCTAGCCGGGCGTAACGATCCCGGTCCGGATCGACGATCAATTCGGTGTCGCCGGCCATGACGATCACGCTCCCGTCATCCAGCGCAATCTGGCGCGTTTCGCCGGGCACGGTGCGATAGACCGAGGTCGCATCGTTCACCTGCCAGACCCACAGCGCCGCCACCAGCGCAAGACACGCGGCAAGCGCGGGAGCGAACCAGTGGCGCCGGGGGGCGGGGCGCTCGTCGTCGATGTCATTGGCAGGTTGGGCTTCGAGCATGGCGGCGCCCTCTTCCGCTGCCAGCATGACATTGTCGTAGGCCGCTGCATGCTCGGGCGATTGTTCGAGCCAGTCGGTAAAGCGCGACCAGTCCTCGAATCCGGGTTCGGACGTCCTGACCGCCCAGGCGGCGGCCTCATCGAGAATGTTGCGATCAAGCGCCATAGATTGTTGCTCCTGCCCTATAGACGGAGTCCCTGCGTTCATTCCTCATCGAACCGCTCCCTGAGTGCAGCGAGAACCCGGTAAATGGCGCGCAAATCACCTTCGACGGTACTGATGCTGACGCCGAATTCCTCGGCAATGGCGCGCTGGGCAATACCGTCGATGCGGCTGCGCCGAAAGATCTTCACGGCACGATCGGGAAATTCCGCCAGCGCCTCTTCCACCTTGCGGGCGAATTGCCGGCCGGCGATCACGCGCTCGACCGAAGGGCTGTCGGATATGCCAGGCACTGGTCCGGAACTGGCTTCGGTCCATTCCTTCTCGCGCACGGCGGATTGCCTTGCGGAACGATAGCGATCGATCATCGCCATATTGGCCGCGCGGTAGAGATAGGCCATCGGCGCGCCGACGGGACCGGCCGGGCGGCGGGCAATCTTCAGCCAGACCTCCTGCAATATGTCCTCGGCATCGTCACCGGCGCCGCGCGCCACGAGGAAACGCAGAAGCGGTTGCCGGTTCGCAAGGAAGACGGCCTGCAGTCCATCGTCCGGATCCTCGGTCACGGCAAGCTTTACCCTTCCCACTTCTCGATTCGCGCACAGCCGCCTCGCGTGCAGGTGAACCGCAATCGCTGAACCGGAGACAACGAGCCGCCCCGCGCGGCGCTGCCGACAGGTACGAACGGTTCCATCGCCCCGCAAGCGGCTGCGATCAAGGCAATTGAACGAGGACTCCGTCTCTTGGTCGAGGCGGCAGTCGAAGGCTGTCTCGCAAGTGATCCCGGCAAGCCGGGCAACTCGCGAGCGCATTCCCTCGCACCTCCGAGTTTATGAAAGGAAAGACTATGAAAGCTATTTTCTTGATCGGTGCTGCGGCCATGGCTCTGGCGGGCACCTCCGCACAGGCGCAGGACGTCTCGGGCTTCCGCATCGAGGGCCGCCTCGGGTGGGAAAAGGCCGGCGCCGAAGCCGTGCTTCCCAACCCGGAAGACGACGAAGACGAAACCGGCGACGAATTCCTCGTCGGCAAGGACAAGGATGACGGCCCTGCCTACGGGGTCGAAATCGGCTACGACTTTCAGATCGGCGACAGCTTCGTCGTCGGCGCCTATGGCGGCGTCGACCTGTCGGACAGCAATATCTGCGTCGAACTGGTCGAAGACGATCTCTCCTGCGCCGAGCTCGGCAGGACTTTCACGGCGGGTCTGCGCGCAGGCGTGCCGTTCGGCAGGAATTCGCTCATTTATGCAAAGGGTGGGTATTCCAATGGCAAGCTCGACCTGAGCTACGATCCCGATGTCACGGACAATGACGACGAGGAACCCGGCGAAATCGCTGCCTTCTCGGAAAAGCGCGACGGCTATCACCTCGGTGCCGGCGCCGAAATCGGGATCACCTCGAGCATCTATGCCAAGCTCGAATATGTCTACACCGACTTCGGCAGCGATTCCTATCTCCTCGACGAGGACGAAGCGACGTCGATCGATGTCCAGAGCGATCGCCACCAGGTCCTGATCGGCCTGGGCCTGCGGTTCTGACCGGTGCGGCGGGGAGGGGGGTATCCTCCTCCCCGCCCAATCAGGCGGAACGACAACCCATCCATAGGATCATTCTCACGACATGGGATCGCATGCGCTGAAAGCCTTCGCCCTGTTGTGTGCAGGCATTCTCTTCTGGCTCCTCGCATCCCGGGTTGCGGGCGCAGGCAAGCCCTGGGAAAGCGATGCTTACTGGTACTTCTGGTACCCGCTCTGTCTCGCCCTTGCGGGAATGGCGGGGTTTTTCCTGCGGGATGACGGCTGGATCGCGGGGGGAATACTCGCCTTCTCGCAGATCCCTGTGATGTGGTTGCAAAACGGCCTTGGGGCGGCCGGATTGTTCATCTCGTGTATTCTGGCGATCCATGGGGTCGCGATTGCGATGCTCGCCGGCCGGATAGCCCTCCATACACGCGCCCAATGATCGGTCGCTTCCGGGCGCAATTCGTCGCCTTTGCGAATGCATTCGTCGATTAGGCCGCAAGGGGCAGAGAAAATCCTTGCGCGCCCGGCCAACGCCGTTAACACCCAGGATATGTTGTATCGTTCAAAGCACTCGCTTGGCCTTGTCGTCTCCACTTTCTCGCTCGCGGCCATGCTGGCCGCCGGTCCGGCGTTGGCCCAACAGGTCGATGCCGAACAGGAGGAGGGACAGGACGCGCCCCCGGCCGAAGACCTGCACGACCGCCGGATCAACTATCAGGGCCAGATCATCGTCAGCGCGCAGGGCCTGCGCGAATTCGACCTCCTGGCGGGCACCAGCGTCGTCGAGGCAGACGAATTGCAGCGCAATATGGATGGCCAGCTGGGCGAAGTGCTCGCCAGCCTGCCCGGCGTTTCGGCATCGGGCTTCGCGCCGGGCGCCTCGCGCCCGATCCTGCGGGGCCTCTCGGGCGAACGCGTCAAGGTGCTGGTCGACGGCATCGGCGCAATCGATGCCTCCAACACATCCGACGATCACGCCGTCTCGATCGACCCGCTGACCGCCGAGAGCATCGAGGTATTGCGCGGGCCTGCCGTGCTGCTGTTCGGTAGCCAGGCGATTGGCGGCGCGGTAAACGTGATCGACAAGCGGATCCCGCGCCGGGTGCCGGACGAGCCGGTGCATGTCGATTTTGTCGCCCGCACCGACACCGCCAGCGATCTGCGCGAATTCGGCGGCTCGGTCGATGTGCCCTTCGGCACCAGCGGCTTCGTGGCACATGTCGACGGATCATGGCGCGAAAGCGACGATCTCGAGATTGCCGGGTTCTCGGTGGCGCCTGCGCTGCGCGCCGAAATCCTCGCAGATGCTGCCGAAGAAGAGGACGAGGGCGAGTTCGAAGAGGCCGAGGAACTGCGCGAGGCCGCCGACCAGCGCGGCGTGTTGCCCAATAGCGCGACCGAAACCTGGACTGCCAATGCGGGACTCGCCTTCTTCAAGGGCGATAGCAATCTGGGTGTTTCCTTCGGCGTCTACGACACTGCCTATGGGGTTCCCGGCCGGCCGGGTGCGGGGCATCATCATGGCGAGGAAGAAGGCCATGAGGACGAGGATCACGACGAAGACGAACACGGCGAGGAAGAGCATGGCGAAGAGCAGGTCAGCATCGGCCTGCGCCAGTACCGCGCCGACCTGCGCGGCGATATCTTCCTCGGCGAAGGGTTCTTCGAGCGGCTGAAAATCCGCGCGGGGTATTCGGACTATACCCATACCGAATTCGAAGGCGACGAGATCGGCACGGTGTTCGAGGTCGAAGGTCTCGAAGCGCGGGCTGAGCTGGTCCAGAATACCTCGGGCGCCTGGCGCGGTTCGTTGGGCACGCAATATTACTTCCGCGATTTCGAAGCGGTCGGCGCGGAAGCCTTCGTGGCGCCCAACCGCACCGAACAGATCGCCTTTTTCGCGCTCCAGGAATATGGCGACGGCCCGTTCGAGGTCGAAGGCTCGCTACGCTACGAAAACACCAGGGTCGATGCGACCACGCTGGGTATCGAACGCAGTTTCGACACCTTCTCGGGCGCGGTCGGCCTGGCCTACGAGGTCTCGCCGACCGTCCGGACGGGGATCAACCTGTCCCGCGTGGCGCGTGCACCTGCGGGCGAGGAACTGTTCTCCAACGGTCCGCATATTGCCACGCAAGCGTTCGAGATCGGCAATCCCGATCTCGATATCGAACGCGCCTGGGGTGCGGAAATCTTCGCCCGCGGCAGCGTGGGCGGGGCGCGCTTCAGCATCGCCGCCTATCGCAGCTGGTTCGACGATTTCATCTACCTCGCGCAGGATGGCGAGGAAGAAGACGATCTACCGGTGTTTCTCTTCCTCCAGCAGAATGCGACCTATACCGGGATCGAGGGCGAAATGGCTTTCGACCTGATCGATACCGGCGATTTCACCGTGGGGACCGAGCTGCAGGGCGACTATGTCCATGCCAGGCTCGCCGACGACAGCTTCGTGCCGCGGATTCCGCCGCTTCACCTCGCGGCCGCCCTGACCGCTTCGACCGATGCCTTCGACCTGCGCGGCGAAGTGGAATGGTATGACGACCAGAACGACATCGCGGCGTATGAGACGGCGACCGAGGGCTACACCTTCGTCAATGCCGCGCTCGCCTGGCGCCCGCTGCACGGGAACGAGTCGATCACGCTGATGCTCAAGGCCGACAACATCTTCGATGTGACCGCGCGCCGCCACACCAGCGTCACCAAGGATTTCGTGCCGCTGGCGGGGCGCAATTTCAGCGCGAGCATCCGCGCCAGCTTCTAGGCCGGGTCAGACACTGTCGGCGGGGCGATCGCTGCGAACAGCCGCGGCGGTCGCCCCTTCGGCTTTCCCTTCGGCATGCGCGGCCTTGACCTCGGCATCATGCGCGCGGTCACGTTCGCGCCACAGGCCGACCTGGCCGCGGACCTGGCCATAGGCGAACACCATCAGCAGACCGCCGATAATGGCGACGTTCTTGAGCGCCATCGCCGCCTGCGTCTGGTCGGTCACCTGTTCGTGGAAGAACAGCGTCGCCAGCGCGGTGAAGACGAGCAGTGCGAGGCTGGCCAGCCGCGTCATGAAGCCGCTTGCCAGGATCAGTCCCGCCACGACCTCGAACACGCCCACGGCAAGCGCAAGGCTACCGGGAAAGGGCGATTCGGCTTCCATGTAGGCAGCGGTCGCCGCCGGATCCATGACCTTGCCGAGCCCGGCCATGACGAACAATGCGCCGAGTAGGATACGCCCGATCAGTGCTGCGATGGTAGCCATTGTCTCTCTCCCCTGTGGTGTTGTTCGGCGCCGCGGTCGCGACCCCGCCTCCTACTCCTCGACGGCGAACCGCAATTCGGCATGGTCGCGCAGACGTTCGACCAGCGCTTCGCCGAGGAACGAGCCGGGCGTGCCGACGCCGCCTTCGGCATCGCTGTCGAGCAGGGCCATGCCGGTTTCGGCCAGCATCCGGCTGGTCGAGCCATAGCCGGGATCATACTTGCCCTTGACCCCGTAGTGGAGCCGTTTGCCATCGGGCCATTCGCCCACGAACAGCACGTCGTAATACCCGTTCTCGCGCTCGTCCTTGCTCGGCCCTTCGCCGGGCTTGGGCGGCTTGGCGCCAAACGGGTTCTTGAGCATGTCGACCACCGCATTGGCCGCCGCCTTGCCCGCTTCGCCGGGGCTGGTGAGCATCATCTCGTCATAGCGGAAGTCCTCGCCATAAGGATGCCCGCGCAGGAAATTGGTGCGGTGGACGTTCTTGGTGTTGATCGTCGCCATGATGAACGGCGCGGCCCATTTGCCCAGCTCGTCCTCATAATGCGGGATCATGCCCGAAGGCTGGTCGGGGCCGTCGAAACCGGGGGCGAGGCCGAAGGGATCGTTGAGCACCTTGATGATCCCGGGGTTCTTCGCCGCCGCCTTCATCGTCGCGGTCAGGCTGGCCGCGGTGCCGCCCGAGAAGGTGCCTTGCATCGCGCGAACGCGGCCCTTGACCCGCGGCGCGGGCGAACCGTGGCGGGCGACCGCTTCGTGCTGGAGCATCAGCACGCCGAGATCGAAGGGGATCGAATCGAACCCGCTCGAAAAGGTGATCCGCGCGCCGCTGGCCTTGGCGGCTTCGTGGTGGAGGTCGATCTGCTCGCGCATCCATGCCGGTTCGCCGCACAGATCGGCATAGTCGGTGCCCGTTTTGACGCAGGCGGCAACCAGCTTGTCGCCGTAGAGCTGGTAGGGGCCGACGGTGCTGAGGACGACCTTGGTCCGGCGGCACATCGCTTCGAGGCTGGCGGGATCGTCGGCATCGGCGACCACCAGCGGGGTCGTGGCCGGTGCGCCGATTTCGTCACGGACCGCTTCGAGCTTGTCCATGCTCCGCCCGGCCATGGCCCATTTCGGCCTATCCGCCGCTGCGCCATATTCACGCACGAAATGCTCCGCGACGAGGCGCCCGGTATATCCGGTGGCGCCATAGACGATGATGTCGAATTCGGTGTCGGCCATGTGTCTCTCCTTTGCCGCCTGAATGCGCGTGGCGGGCGGGAGAGTCAAAGACGTTACGGCGTGCGCGCAATGCGCGGGAGGACCCCCGACTGGCTCGAAATTGCCAGCAAGCGTCCGTCTTCGGCGAAGTGCCGGGCGCTGCCGTGGACCACGCCGCGATCAAAGGCGGCAAGCTCGGTCACCGAAAGTACCCAGCCATCCTCCGCCGACTGGATATGGCGATAGGTATCGTCGAGGCTCGACCCGCCGCGCGAAGCGGGATGCGCGCCGAGGAAGAAGTCCGAGACGATTGCCAGCCAACCCGAATCCGCTTGAAAACCCGCCTGCGAACGCGACCATAGCGCCTGGATGCCGCGCGCGTCGTCCTGCAGCGCCACGCGGATCTCGAGCTGGTCGCCCAGCGTACCGGGCACGCCCCAGCCGCGATCGCCCGGTTCGCATTCGGCTGCGGGCGGGACATCGGGCATTGCGGCGAAGATGCGCTGCTCGCTCGGCTCGCGCGCACCCAGCGCCGCGCTGGCGCGGTGGGTCAGCCGGCCGTTGCTGCGAATTTCCGCCTGCCATTGGCCCACCGACTGGCCGCCCCCGCACTGTTCGCAGGAAACGACCAGTTCCTCCGCATGTGTGGTGGGGGCGAGGAACTGGATGTTCGACCACAGCAGCGTCTGCCCGCTCGCGAGTTCGAGCGCGTCGACCGCTGCCGCCAGTGCGACCCCGCCCATCACATGCGGTGCGCCTTCGGGCCCCACCGTGGCAGGCGGCATGACCGGCAGGACGTATTCGCCCTCGCGCTGACCCGGCGCGACGCGCCAGAAGGGAAAGCGTGAAACGCTCATCCGATCGCGGTCACAGCCGGGGCAGCGTCACGCCGCGCTGGCCCATATATTTGCCCGCGCGGTCCCGGTAGGTGGTCTCGCAGCGCTCATTGCCCTGCAGGAACAGGAACTGGCAGGCGCCTTCATTGGCGTAGATCTTCGCCGGCAGCGGGGTGGTGTTGGAAAATTCCAGCGTCACATGGCCTTCCCAGCCGGGTTCGAGCGGGGTGACGTTCACGATGATCCCGCAGCGCGCATAGGTGCTCTTGCCGAGGCAGATCACCAGCACGTCTTCGGGCACGCGGAAATATTCGACCGTGCGCGCCAGCGCGAAGCTGTTGGGCGGGATGACGCAGATGTCGGTTTCGCGGTCGACCAGGCTGTCGCCGTCGAAATTCTTCGGATCGACCACTGCGCTGTTAACATTGGTGAAGATCTTGAACTCGGGCGCCACACGCGCGTCATAGCCATAGCTCGACAGCCCGTAGCTGATCACCCCTTCGCGGCGCTGCGCCTCGACGAAGGGCTCGATCATGCCCTCGTTCTGCGCCTTGTCGCGGATCCACTTGTCGGAAAGAATCGCCATGGGAGAGGAATTCCCGAAGTGAGGGGCGGGGGCAAGCGGGAGGCGGGATTTATCCCGTATCGCGGCGATTGCTGGGTCTCCAATGCACCCGCACCCCATCCGCTCGGCCTGAGCGGAGGTGGGTGGCCCTAGTGCCTCATCTAGCTCGCCAGTAGCGTTGCGTTCCCTCCAGCCGCGGTCGTGTCGATGCACACCACGCGCTCGGTCGCGAAGCGCGCGACGTAATGCGGGCCGCCCGCCTTGGGGCCGGTGCCCGACAGACCCTCGCCGCCGAAGGGCTGGCTTTCGACAACGGCGCCGATCTGGTTGCGGTTGACGTAGAAATTACCGACCTTGGCGCGGGCTTCCACGAAGGCGCGCGTGTCGTCATTGCGGCTGTGGAGCCCCAGCGTCAGGCCGAAACCGGTCGCGTTGATATCTTCCACCACGCGCTCGAGGTCGGACGCCTTCCAGCGGACCACATGCAGGATCGGGCCGAAGTTCTCGCGCTTCAGGTCGAGGATCGAATCCATCTCGATGATCGTCGGTGCGACGTAGCAACCGGCATTGGCGCCGCGGTGCAGGCGGCGGCGCCAGACCGGTCGCCCGCCCTTCTTGCGGCGCGCGACATGGCGCTCGAGCGAGGATTTGGCATCCATGTCGATCACCGGGCCGACGTCGGTCGCAAGGTGTTCGGGATTGCCGATCGTCAGCGCTTCGAACCCGCCGCGGATCATCTTCAGCATGTCGTCATAGACATCGTCCTGGATGTAGAGGACGCGCAAGGCGGAGCAGCGCTGGCCGGCGCTCTGGAACGCGCTGGCGACGACATCGCGCGTCACCTGTTCGGGCAGCGCGGTGGAATCGACGATCATCGCGTTCTGGCCGCCGGTCTCGGCGATCAGCGTGGCGATGGGGCCTTCGCGTGCCGCCAGCCCGCGATTGATCGCCTGCGCGGTCTGGGTCGAGCCGGTAAAGGCGACGCCCGCAATGCGCGGATCCGCCGTGATCATCTCGCCGACATCGCCCGCGCCGGGCAGGAGCTGGAACGCCGCTTCGGGAATGCCCGCTTCATGGCACAGGCGCACTGCGAGCGCGGCGATCAGCGGGGTCTGTTCGGCAGGCTTGGCGATGACGGTGTTGCCCGCGGCCAGCGCGGCGGCGGGGGTACCGATGAAGATCGCCAGCGGGAAGTTCCACGGGCTGATGCAGGCAAACACGCCGCGGCCGTGCAGGCTCAGCCGATTTTCCTCGCCGGTCGGGCCGGGCAGCGGGATCGGGCCGGTGAACTGGCGCCGCGCCTCATTGGCGTAGAAGCGCAGGAAATCGACCGCTTCGCGCAGTTCGAGCACCGCGTCCATCAGCGTCTTGCCCGCCTCGCGCTGGCACAGGCTGAGGAATTCGTCGGTATGGTCCTCGAACAGATCGGCGGCGGCATCGAGCAGCAGCGCGCGCTTCTCGCCGCCCAGCCGGTCCCAGCCGGGCTGGATCGCTTCGGCGCGGCTGATCGCTTCCTCGACTTCGAAATCGAGCGCGTCGCGCCGCGTCCCGACTTCGGCGGACAGATCGTGAGGCTTGTTGATCGGCGCCACTTCGCCCTCGGCCCCCGACACGAAGGTCGGCTCGGCCACCCAATGGCGGTTTTCGAGCGCGGCGAGGCGGTCCTGCAGCGGCTCGAGCACCAGCGGATCGGACAGGTCGATTCCGGCTGAATTGGGGCGGCCGGGGAAGATGTCGGTTGGCAGCGGGGTCGTCGGATTGCGATACGGTTCGACCTTTGCCATGTCGGCCACCGGATCGGTCGCCAGCTCGGCGGCCGGCACTTCGGCATCGGCCATGCGATTGACGAACGAGCTGTTCGCGCCGTTTTCGAGCAGGCGCCGTACCAGATAGGCGAGCAGGTCCTTATGCGTGCCGGTGGGGGCGTAGATGCGCACATTGGTGCGATCATTGCCTTCCATCTGCGCGAGCGCGCCGTAGATGTCCTCGCCCATGCCGTGCAGCCGCTGGAATTCGAGCGGCTTGCCGCCCGCCAGCGCCTTGATCGCGCCGATGGTGTAGGCGTTATGCGTGGCGAACGCCGGATAGATCGCATCGTCTGCGGCGAGCATCTTTTCCGCGCAGGCGAGGTAGCTCACATCGGTGGCCAGCTTGCGCGTGAAAACGGGGAAATCCTTGAACCCGCCGACTTGGCTGAGCTTGATCTCGGTATCCCAATAGGCGCCCTTGACCAGCCGGACGAAGAACTTGCGGTCGTATTTGCGGGCCAGCCGTGCGGTCCAGTCGACCATCGGCACGCCGCGCTTCTGATAGGCCTGGATGGCTAGGCCGAAGCCTTCCCAGCGGCTGCCGTCGGGGCGGGTGAACAGGCTGTCGTCGCGCGCCAGCGCCTCGATCAGATCCATCGACAGCTCGAGCCGGTCGGCTTCCTCGGCGTCGATGGTGAAATGGATATTGGCATCGCGCGCCGCAGTGGCGAGATCGCGCACGACCGGCAGCAGGTCGGCCACCGCAAGATCGGCGTGAAGGAAGGTATATTTCGGGTGCAGCGCCGACAGCTTGACCGAAATGCCCGGCGCGGTGCGGACATCGCCGGTGGCCTCCTTGACCAGCCGGTCGATCGCCTTGTGATAATTCACCCGGTAACGTTCGGCATCGTCATAGGTCATCGCGGCTTCGCCCAGCATGTCGAAGCTGTGCGTCAGTCCGCGGGCACGCTCGGGCGCGGCGCGCTTGAGCGATTCCTGGATCGTGCGGCCATAGACGAACTGGCCGCCGAGGATGCGCATGGCCTGCAGCGTCGCGGTGCGGATCACGGGTTCGCCAAGCCGGTTGACCGCGCGCTTGAGCGTCTTGCCCATCCCCTTCTGTGCATCCTCGGGGCGGTCGAGTACCTCGCCGGTCAGCATCAGCGAGAAGGTCGCGGCATTGACGAAGGTCGACGAGCTTTCGCCCATATGTTCGGCCCAGTCGATATCGCCGATCTTGTCGCGGATCAGCGCATCGGCGGTGGCGGCATCGGGCACGCGCAGCAATGCTTCGGCAAGGCACATCAGCGCCACGCCTTCCTCGGTGGCGAGGCCGTATTGATGAAGGAACGCGTCGATTCCGCTCGCCTTGCGCTGACGCGCGTCCTCGATCAGGCGGATAGCGATCCGCGCTGCTTCCGCGTGTTTCGCGCTGGCGGCGCCGGCCTGTGCCATGCGTTCGGCGACGCAGGCATTTTCTTCCGCGCGATAGGCTTCGCGGAGCGCTTGGCGGGAAATGGGGGACAGGCGGGCAGGATCGTGCAGGGCCATACGACTCCGGGAGAACGAGGGATCAAGCAGGCCCCTTGGACCTGCGGTGGTTCCCTTTCAAGCATTGTGGAACGCGGTGGTTCCGTAGCGTCGCTCAGTCGCGCGCGGCGAACCAGTCGGTCACGGCCTGTTGTGCATCCTCCGCCAGGTGCAGCCCCAGCTTGCTGCGCCGCCACAACACATCTTCGGCAGTGCGGGCATATTCATGCGCGACGAGATAGCGCAGCTCGGCCGCATAAAGCGTGCCGCCGAAGTGCCGCCCGAGATCGGCGAGCGAGGTCGCCTCGCCCAGCACGAGGTCGAGCCGGGTGCCATAGGCGCGCGCCAGCCGCTGGAGCATTTCGGGCGGTACCCAGCCATAGCGTTCGTTCGCGCGCCACAGGAAGGCGGCGAAATCGCCATCGGCCATGTCACCCCCAGGCAGCGGCGCCTGCGCGGTCCACGCCGCGCCGGGCAGATCGAGCACTTGGCCAAGCTTTTCCAGCGCGTGATCGGCAAGCTTGCGATAGGTGGTGATCTTGCCGCCATAGACCGACAGGATCGGCGCGCCGCCCTCGGCTTCCAGCTCGAACACATAGTCGCGCGTGACGGTCGAATTGCTCGCCGCATTGTCTTCGTACAGCGGGCGCACCCCGGCATAAGTGGAGACGATCTCCTCCTCGCTCACTGCGCTGGTGAAATAGCGCGAGGCGGCTTCGCAGAGATACGTGACTTCCTCGGGCGCGATGCGCACGTCGTCGAGATCGCCCTTGTACAACTGGTCGGTGGTGCCGATCAGCGTGAAATCGCGCTCGTATGGGATGGCGAAGACGATCCGCCCGTCGGGCTGCTGGAAAATATAGGCATGCTCGCCCGGGAAGCGGCGCGAGACGATGATGTGGCTGCCCTTGACCAGCCGCAGATGCGCCGGCGTGCTGCGGCCGAGCGCGATTTTCGCCACGCGATCGACAAACGGGCCAGCGGCGTTGATCACCGCGCGCGCGGTCACCTCGCTATCGCCGGCACCATCGCGGAGTGTTGCCCGCCACCCGTCGGCGGCGCGCGCCAGCGCGGTGCATTCGGTCCCGACCCGCACCTCGGCGCCGCGTTCCTCGGCATCCTTGACCGTCAGCACCACCAGCCGTGCGTCCTCGACCCAGCAGTCGGAATATTCGAACCCGGCCCGCAGCCGCTCCTGCAGCACCCCGCGATGCGGGGCGACGCGCAGGTCGACACGCTTGCTGCGCGGCAGGCTCATCTTCCCGCCGATGCGATCGTAGAGCAACAGGCCGAGGCGCAGCATCCATTTGGGCCGCATGCTGGGTTCGTGCGGCATGACGAAGCGCAGCGGCCAGATGATATGCGGTGCATTGCGCAGCAGCACTTCGCGTTCGCGCAGGCTCTCCGAGACGAGCCGGAACTCGTAATGCTCGAGATAGCGCAGCCCGCCATGGACCAGCTTGGTGCTGGCCGATGAGGTATGTGAGGCTAGGTCGTCTTTCTCGACCAGCAGCACGCGCAGCCCGCGCCCGGCGGCATCGCGCGCGATCCCGGCACCATTGATTCCGCCACCGATGACTAGGAGGTCGTAAGCCTGGCTCATCCCTGCTGGAGCAACCGCCCGGCAATGGCGTCGAGCTTGGCCAGCGTGGCACGATCGTGCTGCTGGGTGGCGGTGATCACCGCGTTGTCCAGCGCGTGGTCGATCGGCGAAGGGCTGCGCTTGCGCGGCAAGCCCTTGCAGAAGGTCTCGACTGCCTTGCGCGCCAGTTTGGAGTTCTGCTCCATCTGCTCGACGACCTGCGCCAGATCGACGGCCTCGCCCTCTTCGCGCCAGCAATCGTAATCGGTGACCATGGCCAGCAGCGCATAGGGCAGTTCGGCCTCGCGCGCGAGCCGGGCTTCGGGCATGCCGGTCATCCCGATCACTTCGGCGCCCCAATGGCGGTAGAGCCGGCTTTCCGCCCTGGTCGAAAACTGCGGACCTTCCATCGCAAGATAGGTCGCGCCTTCGGTGCATTCGCCGCCCGCGCCGGTGACTGCCTTGGCAGCGTGTTTGGCGAGCCGCGGGCAGACCGGGTCGGCCATGCTGACATGCGTGACGAAGCCGTCGCCGAAGAAGGTCGACGGGCGACCCTTGGTGTTGTCGATGAACTGGTCGACCGTGACGAAGCGGCCCGGCGCCAGGTCCTCCGATAGCGAACCGACCGCGCTGATCGCGAGGATGTCGGTACAGCCCGCGCGTTTGAGCGCGTCGATATTGGCGCGCGCATTGATCGTCGAAGGGGCGATGCGGTGTCCCCGCCCATGACGCGGCAGGAAGCGCACGCGGACATGGCCGATGGTTCCGCACAGGACTTCATCCGACGGCTGGCCCCAGGGCGACTGGATCGGGATCCATTGCGCATCCTCGAGCGCATCGATGGCATAAAGCCCCGATCCTCCGATGATGCCGATGGTCCAGTCGCTCATATATTCCCTTTCGCGTCGCAGGCCGATCCGTGTCCGGCAGCGCGGGTCAAGATCGCGTTAACATGACGGCGAGGCGTGGCGGGTGGCAGCGGCTAAGTCCACCCCTCAAATCGGCCAATGGTTCGCATGCGGGGTCGCGTGCAAGGCGCACCTGAGCCATACGCATTGGTATTCACGCGCTACCGATGGGCGCCCCGCTTGACACTGCGCCCGGTTTCGCGCGGAACCCTCCGCTCTGCGGGACATAGGGAATGATGATGGCCGAAACGAAGATCGAACCGACCCTGGCAAGCTTGAGCGATAGGCTGCGCGTGCTCCACAGCCAGACGCGCGAGACGCCGCTGTTCAACCCCGTGTTCCAACTTTCGCTCGACATTTCGCGCAAGCTCGAAAGCGGCGAACTGGGGATCGATGCGCTGGCGGGACTGGTCGACGAGCTCGAAGCGCAATCGCTCGACGCGCGGGCTGTGCGGCTCGGCAATCTGCTCGAACCGCAGGAGGCTGATCGCCGGCTCGCCACGCTGGCGGCGGCAGGCGATGATTTCGAGCGCTTCCGCGCCTCGTGGGAACGCCCGCACATGCATGCGGTGTTTACCGCCCACCCCACCTTCCTGCTAACGCCGCGGCAGAGCGAGGCGGTGGCCACGGCGGTCGCCTCGGGACGCGAAGCCGATCCGCAGGGCCCCTCCGAGACGCCCGAAATCACGCTGCGCTACGAGCACGAATGCGCCATGGCCGCGCTGGCCAATGCGCAGGATGCGCGCGACCGCATCGTGGCCGCGGTGCTGCGTGAGGCGCGCGGGGCCTATCCCGACCGCTGGACCGAATTGCAGCCCATGCCGTTCCGCTTCGCCAGCTGGGTCGGTTACGACATGGACGGGCGCACCGATATCACCTGGTACAATTCGATCGCCTTCCGCCTGGCCGAAAAGGCGCAGCGGCTGGGGCGCTATGCGGATACGCTCGAAGCAATCGACGTGGCGCATGGGGCCATCGCCGCGCTGCGCGCAGCCCGCGATCATGCGGCGGCGAGCGCGGCGGACTTCGCCGGGGACCTGTCCGACCCGGCGGCAATGTCGGCCGCCGCCAATCGCCTGACGGCGGACCATCCGGCCAAGCTGCTCACGCTTGCCCCGCTGATCGACCAGCTCGAGAGCGAGGCGGGCGACAGCAATGCGGAGGATGCGATCGGCCGGCGCACGCTGGCGGCCGCCATGCGCGCCGACGGGCTTGGCATGAGCTGGATCCATTTCCGCGTGAATGCCAAGCAATTGCACAATGCGATCCGCACCCGGCTCGGTGATGCGGCGGATATCGACTTGTCGAGCCGCGGCGCGATTGCCGCCTTGCGCGAACTGCTCGCCAGCGTTGAACCGCAAAGCGCCAATTTCGCCAGCCTCGCGGTCGAAAGCTCCACCGCGGTGCGCCAGTTCCTCGCGATGGCGCAGATCCTCAAGCATGTGGACGCCGATGCGCCGATCCGCATGCTGGTGGCCGAATGCGAGCAGCCCTCCACCGTGCTCGCCGCGCTCTATTTCGCCAAGCTGTTCGGGATTGCCGACAAGGTCGATGTCTCGCCGCTGTTCGAGACCGAGACCGCGCTCGAACACGGCGGGCGGTTTCTCGACCTGCTGCTCGCCGAGCCCGACTACAAGGCCTATGCCAAGGTGCGCGGGCGCGTGGCGATCCAGACGGGTTTCTCCGATGCGGGGCGCTTCGTCGGCCAGATTCCCGCCAGCCTCGCGATCGAGCGGCTACAGGGGCGGCTGGCGGAGGCGATGGCCGCCAACGGGCTGACCGATGTCGCCGCGCTGATCTTCAACACGCATGGCGAAGGCATGGGCCGCGGCGCGCATCCCTCCAGTTTCGAAGACCGTATCGAATGGGCGCTCAGCGCCTGGGCGCAGCGCCGCTTCGCCCGCGCGGGGATCGCACTCGAACCCGAGGCAAGCTTCCAGGGCGGTGATGGGTATCTGCCCTTCGCCACGCCCGATCTCGCACTCGCCACGCTGACCCAGGTCATCGCGCACAGCCCGGCGCATACCGATGCCGACGTTCCCACCGATCCCTTCTACCGGCGGACCGATCTCAGCCTCGACTTCTACCGCGCGATCAAGGAGCACCAGCGCGACCATCTCGAAAGCCGGACTTACAGCCGTGCGATTACCGCCTTCGGCCTCGGGCTGCTCAACGAAACCGGCAGCCGCAAGTCGCGCCGGCAGAGCGACCTGTCCGCCGATCGCGAGATGAGCCTGCGCCAGATCCGCGCGATCCCGCACAACGCGATCCTGCAGCAACTGGGCTATCCGGTGAACATCATCGCCGGGGTCGGCAGCGCGGCCGAAGGCAATATCGAAGAGCTTGGCGCGCTGCTCACCGAGAGCGCGCGCGGCCGCCAGATCATGCGGCTGGTCCGCGCCTCGAATGCGCTGGCCAGCATCAAGACCGTCGCCGCCTTCGGCGAATTGTTCAATTCGGCCTATTGGGCGAGCCGCCCCTATCGCGGCACCGAACAGCATCTTGCGCAGTCCTGTGAAGCGCTCGCCGAATATCTGATCAAGGACGATCGCAACGGCGTGTTCCGGCGGCTGGCCTCGCGGCTGCGCGTCGATGCGCTCAAGCTCCACCGCCTGTTCGACCTCGTGCCCGATGACGATCCGCATCCCGAACGCGAAAGCGTGCGCCGCGCGATCGGTGTGCTTCAGGCGGTGCGCCTCGCACTGCTCCAGCACATGTTCCTCAAGGTCGTTTCGGTGCCTGCCTTCAGCCGCGCCAACGACATCAGCCGTACCGATGTGCTCGAAATGGTGTTCACGCTGCGGATCGACGAAGCGCTGGCGCAATTGCGCCGCGCCTTCCCCATCAGCTTTCCGCGCAAGGGCGATTTCGCGCTCGACGAAGCGGGCGAGTATCCGCTGGGCGAGGGAGAAGGCTATGCCGCGATCCGCGCCAATTCGATCGAGCCGATCGAGCAGGCCTATGCGCTGTGCCTGCGGATCTCGACCGCGATCGCCAACGAGTTCGGCGCACACGGCTGATTGAATTCGCCGCAATACGGGCGCATTGTCCCTCCCGATCAACCTGGGGGATGCGGTCATGGGGAATTTCCTGCTCGGAGTCGGCGCGACGATCGTGGCGCTTGGCGTGCTCGGCTATCTCGGCTTCCGGCTGTTTCGCCGCGGGCCGCTGACGTTCGAGATCGACGGCTTCTACAGCCATGTGGTCGATGGCGATGTTGGCCCCTTCATCCGCGATGTGCAGGCGGATGTGCCCGATGCGAAGATCTGCACGCTGGATGACCGCATGTCCTGTTCGATCCGCGATGCGGTGCAATGCCACAACCAGGCCGAACGGCCCGATTGCAATGTGCTGCTGCTGTCGGGCGGCGGCCAATGGGGGGCCTATGGCGCGGGCCTGTTCGACACGCTGAGCCGGCACAGCCCCGATGAACTCGCCCTGCCGGGTATTGGCGTGATCACCGGCATTTCGACCGGTTCGCTGCAGGCGCTGATGCTGATGGTCGGGCTCGACCCCGCGCAGACCCCGGACATGCGGCGTTTCGCGCTCGACCGGCTGGTGTGGGGCTATTCGCCCGAACGCGAAAGCGACGTGGTGAACAATACCAAGCTCATTTCCGTCCCGCTCTACGGCTCGGCGGCGGGGACTGCGCCGCTGCGCAAGCGGATCATCGAGGCGCTGATGCCCGGCGGCGATCCGCGGCTGGTCGAGGCGATCGGCAATTCGAGCATCGAAGGGTTCGTCGGCTTCGTCGAGGCCGAACGCGGCGTGTTCCGCTATGCCGAGGTCAAGCAGCTGGTGAACGCTGCGCCCGATGCGGCGGCAGCGGCCCAGGCGCTGGCGGCGGCGTCGATGGCGTCTTCCGCCATGCCGGTGTTCCACCAGCAATTGCGGGTCGCGGGCAGCGATGGGAAGCCGATGACGCAATATGACGGCGGGGTGCGCCGCTCGGTGTTCTTCGACCGGGCGATGGCCGCGGTCGACCAGGAAGTGCGCAAGCAGATGGCCGCGCAAACCGGCCCGGAGGCGCTGGCGACCATGAAGCAGGCGAGCTTCGGCGACGATTACGAACGCAAGGCGCCGACCGTCTATGTCGTGCGCAACGGCCCCACCGCGCGCAAACCCGACGCAGCGCTCAACACCACTTCGGGCCCGCTCAGGAACGGCCAGCGCGGCTACGACCTGCTGGTCAATGAAAGCGAGATCGGCGCGATTGCGGGGCTGCGGCTCAACAATCCCTATGGCAAGATCATGCTGACCAGCGCCGACCGCTACGACACCTTCCCGAGCGATGTGGGCGAGAACTTCAAGGATGACGAGATGTTCAAGCCCGCCTTCATGGCGCGGCTGCGCGACCTGGGTCGGCACAAGGCCGAACGCCCCACCGGGCCGTGGTGGCCGCTGAGCAAGATCGCCTAGCCTTTACGCTCCGGTCGCCCGGCGGAGGAGCGTCAATCTGCGGGGACGATCCGCAAACGCAAGCCGTCACATGCGTCGGTGAGCGGAATCTGGCAGGACAATCGCGACCCCTCCTGGCGGTGCTCGGACCCGTCAAGCAAATCGTCCTCCTCGCTCGACACCGGTTCCGGCGCGACGAAGTCGGATTCCACGACAATGTGGCAGGTCGCGCACGAACAGTATCCGCCGCACAGTGCCAGCAAGTCCTGGAAACCACTGTCGCGGATTGCTTCCATCAGCGAACCATCCGGTGCGACCTCGACGGTTTGCTCGGTGCCCGAGAGATTCTTGATGTGCAGCTTGATCATGAATGGCGCTCCTTCCGGCGCGATGGCGGCTGGGGGTGTTGCGGGAGTGGGTGACGGATGGGTCGCCGCTGGCGAGCTCGTCCGGGCCGTCAGACCTCGGCGGGGCGGCCCGGTTCGGGCTCGGATGATTCGGCCTGGGTGTTCAGCACCTGGCGAAAGGTCCGCCTGACCAGCCAGGGCTCGAGCACGCGGCCCACGAGGAACAGCGCGAAGAACAGTCCGGCAAAGACAAAAGCAGGCGTGGGCGAGTGTGTGCCCTCCTGCTCCTCTTCCTCCTCTTCCATCCGCTGCTTCTTTTGCTCGAGCGATTCAGGCGGCGGGGCACCCAGCATCTGATCGACGATATTGTGCGGCCGGGGCTCTTCCTCGTCTTCCTCATCCTCCGCGTCGCTCTCCTCGGTTTCCGCGGCGCTTTCGAGCTCGGAGATGACGATGGTGGCCTGTGCAATCGCGAGGAACAGCAGCGGGGCCAGCGCACACAGCAGCAGTGCGGGGCTGAACAGATCGTAGCGCAGCTTGGCGGTCCCGCCTTCGTCCACGACTTGGAGCGTGCCGCGGCTGAAGGTGGCCAGCTTGTCCTGCGCGGCGGGGTTGTCCTTCACATAGGTCAGCGTGTCGCCGTCGATCTCGTGGCTGGCGGCGTCCAGCAATGGATCGAGCCGTGCGAACGCGCTTTGCGGTGTGCGCGGCGGGTCCAGCTCCACGACACCGCGCGCGCGCCATATCCAGTCGATGAAAGACAGTTTGGGCATGGCGCTGGTCTCCGGCAATCTCGGGCGGGCACAAGCCTTCCACGTCCTGAAGCGGATCGCAGGCAGGCACGTCGGAAGGATGGGTCGGGTTGCGACCGGATGAGGCCGCAATGTGGGGCTATTCTGCTGGGACGCTTGAGCGGCGGAAGCGTGCGGGGATCCGCTCCTTCACCGCCCTGACCCCTTCGGTGAAGGGAAAGACCATCGTCTCGTTGATCTGCATCCTGCGGCCGCCCTCCATTCCGAGCTTTTCGGCTTCGCCATCGACGCAGGTTCCGAATATCCGGTCGAAGATGATCCAGGTGGCGCCGTAATTGCTACGGCTGCCCTGGAAATCCTGCGAATGATGGACGCTGTGATGCTCGGTCGTGTTGAACAGGAAGCGCCACCAGCGGGGCGTGTTGAAGCGCACGTTGATGTGCTGATAGGTGCCGATGGCGAGGCCGAAGGTCGCGGCAAGCAGCGCGGCCCGCGGCAGGAAATCGAAGAACCCGCCGATCCCGAGGCCAATCAGGAACAATTCGATCGGGTTGCCAACCGCGCCTTTGTTGATGTTCAGCTGCGTGATGTAGTGATGCGGTGCATGCGTCAGCCACAGCGGATACCAATTGTGCATTCCGCGATGCATCCAGTACTGGCCGAAATCGAAGATCAGCGAGATCAGGAGCGCCTGCACCAGCAGGGGCATGCCGGTGAACCAATCAAGCTTGCCCCAGTCATAGGCGCCCTGGATGGCTTCGATGACCACGCCGGCGCCGATATAGACATCGACCATGCGCAGCAGCGTGTATCCCAGGCCGACATAGAACAGGTCGGTGCACAGTTCCTTCCACGTGAGCTGCCAGCTCTTGTGGCGCGGGTTCACCAGCTCGATCCCGATCAGCAGGACCTTGAAAGATATGGCAATGGCGATCGCCGTCGTTGCCGTGGCCAGCGAATTGGGCGCGTAATACCAGAAGGCGATCAGCGAAAAGAGGAAGAAGGGCTGGAAATAGGTGAAGATGAACCGCTTCAGCGGGCCGCCTTCCACCTTGGGAATGTTGTCCCATCCGACCGTAACCGGCGAGTCCGCCCCGATGATCCTGTTTCCTACGCGTACACCGGCCATATCCGCTACCTCCCGTGCGAGACTGTGGGGATACGCCGGACAATGCGCAGGACCCTGGGCAGACTGCTGTCCGGCCTCCTGAGGTTCTGTGGGATGCGCACCGACGGACTCCCCCTTGCTCGGATCGAATGACCGATCCGGCTGGTTTCTGTGTCTCTCCCGGCGAACGTTTTTTGGCTATTGCGGCGAGGCTATCGATATTATGAAAACCGTCAAGGGTAATAACGGTCCTTTTTTGACATTTATGCGAAGCTGAAGGTCAGGTGCGAGCAATATAGGCGCGCCATCCGCCCAGCTCGGTGATATCTTCGGCCCCGGCGGTTGCACGGGGTTCGGCTACGAAGCCTTTGACATTGCTGCCATCTTCCAGCGTCACAGTGCCGATGGCGAGCGGAGCGGGCACTTCGGCGACGAAGCTGCCGAAGGCGGCCACGTCGAGTTCGTAGACCTCGACCGCGATCGCCGCGCCATCCTCGCTATGGACCAGCGCGGGCTTTGGCGGTGTGCTGTCGGCCATCGCATAGAGCCGGTAGGCGGGGGCGGTGTCGAACGCACCGACGAATCGCGCATCGCGCGACGTCAGTTGCCAATGCAGCGGCATGTCCTTCAGATGTGCGCCGACGACGGCAAGCTTAACGGTTTCCATTCTTCCCTCCAGATCGAGCGGGGGTCTCGCGGGCAAGTCCGCCTTGGCGAGATAGCTTTCGGCGGCGTCCATAAGGCCGCTGTCGCTGCCCGCCGGACCGATCAGCGTGATCCCGAAGCCGGTGCCGTTGGCGCGCGCACCGGTCGGCACGGCGATCGCGGCCATGTCGAGCAGGTTCACGAAGTTGGTATAAAGGCCCAGATTGCTGTTCAGCGCGACCGGCGCGGCTTGCAGTTCGGCCACGCGGTAGGTCGTGCCGGTGGTCGGGAAGGCGAGCATGTCGACGCTGACCCACATCTCCTCGGCATCCCGTTGCAGTTCCGCGAGGCGATAGATCCCGTCGAACAGTTCGACCGCCGAAATGTCGAGGCCCGGCGCCACCACTGCGCGGACGGTGGCGTCGATCGCCTCGGGGTTGGCGGCCAGCAACGGAGCCAGCGCCGCCGCGCGCTCGGCTACCCATGGGCCGCTGTAGAGCAGGCTCGCGGCTTCGTTCAGGAAGGCGATATCGAGCTCGCAGATTTCGGCACCGCGCCCCAGAGTTTCGAGCGCGCGGGAATAGAGCGCTTCCGACTGGCCGTCGCCGAACCAGCCACGCTGGTCGGGACGGGGGACGCCGATGCGTTTCGGGGTCAATTCCCGAGCGGGCAAGGCGCGAGAATAGGCATCCTGCGGATCGAATCCCGCTATGATCTGGTCGACCAGACGCGCTTCGGAGATGTCGTCGGTGAAGACGCTGATGCAGTCGAGCGTACGGCACGCAGGTACCAGCCCCGTGGTGCTCCAGCGTCCCTTGCTCGGCTTGTATCCCACCAAATGGTTGAAGGCTGCGGGCACGCGCCCCGATCCGGCAGTATCGGTACCCAGAGCGAAGGCCACGAGACCGGCCGCCACCGCGACTGCCGAACCCGAACTCGATCCCCCGCTCACATAGGCGAGATTGTAGGCGTTGCGCGGAATGCCATAGGGACTGCGTGTGCCAACCAGCCCGGTCGCGAACTGGTCGAGATTGGTCTTGCCGACGCAGATCGCGCCAGCGTCGAGCAACCGCGCGACCGCCGGTGCGGTGGTATCGGGGGTGTAGGAGAACGCCGGGCATCCCGCGGTCGTCTCGAAACCGGCGACATCGATATTGTCTTTCACTGCAAAGGGGACGCCGGCCAGCGGGAGCGTTTCTCCCTCGGCTATCCGCGCATCCACTGCGCGCGCGGCCTCTGCCACTCGATCGGGCGAAGCGCGGCTGATCCAGACCTGCGGCTGGATTTCGTCATAGGCGTCGATCCGTGCCAGGGTCGCCTCGGCAATGGCGAGCGCACTCGCCTGGCCGGTGT
This sequence comes from Qipengyuania citrea, assembly GCF_024171405.1. Lineage (GTDB taxonomy): Bacteria > Pseudomonadota > Alphaproteobacteria > Sphingomonadales > Sphingomonadaceae > Qipengyuania > Qipengyuania profunda. Next base: position 1,516,959 of record NZ_JALJZT010000002.1, on the reverse strand, counting down.
TGACCGCCGCGGCGATCATTTTCGCGCTCTGGCGTGCGAGGTCCATCAACACCGCCTCGTCAGCGCCATGAGCGGCGCGCCCGGTTCGATCGGCTGGCGTTCCTCGATATACAGCGCGGAAATCGTCCCGGCAGCCGGGCTTTCCAGCGGGCACTCCATCTTCATTGCTTCGATGACGGCCACAGTGTCCCCCTTTTCGACCTCGTCGCCCTCGGCGACGAGCAATTTCCAGATGTATCCGCCAAAGGGAGATTCGACGACTTCGGCGCCCTCCGGCACATCTACCACCGGCGCATCCAGCGCCGCGCCGCCGATGTCGTCCGCCAGTTCGGAAAGGCGGTCGAATTCGCCGTTACGCTCCCATTCGCCCCGTTCGGCATCGAATGCCGCCTGCCGGGTCTCCTCGAACGCGGCGATCGATTGCGCGTTCTCGCTCAGGAAAGCGCGGTAATCGGCCAGCCGGAATTCCGAATGCTCGACCTCGATCGACCGCCGCCCGGCAGGGAAGTCCCGCCGCCATTCCTCGAGCTCTTCGGCCGAGACTTCGAAAAAGCGGATCTGGTCGAAGAAGCGCAGCAGCCACGGCTTGCCGTCCTTGAAGACGTCGGTCTGGCGATAGGTGTTCCACACCTGGATGGTGCGCCCGAACAGCTGGTAACCGCCCGGGCCTTCCATCCCGTAGATGCACATATAGGCGCCGCCGATCCCGACGACATTGGGCGGGGTCCAGGTGCGCGCGGGGTTGTATTTGGTCGTAACGAGTCGATGCCGCGGATCGACGGGTGTGGCGACGGGGGCGCCCAGATAGACATCGCCCAATCCCATCACCAGGTAGCTGGCATCGAATACGATATCCTGCACCGCATCGGCATCGGGCAGGCCGTTGATCCGGCGAATGAATTCGATGTTGTCAGGACACCAGGGCGCATCGTCGCGCACCGCCGCCATATATTTCTCGACGGTCGCAATGGTCGCGGGGTCGCGCCAGCTGAGCGGCAGGTGGACGATCCGCGAGGGGATGGTGAAATCCTCGAGATCGCCGAGCTCGTCCTCGCATTCCATCAGCGCTGCGAGGGCGGAGCGCTGGTCGAGCTGCTTGCCGTCGAAATGGAGCTGGAGCGAGCGGATGCCCGGGGTGATGTCGACCACCCCGTGGAGCCCTTTCGCCTCGAGCACGGTCATCAGCGCATGGACGCGGATACGCAATTCGAGATCGAGCACGATCGCCCCGTATTCGACCAGGATATTGCGATCGCCCTGCTGCCGGTAGACGGTTCGCGGACGATGCCCCTCGGCGGGGATTTCGGCGAGGATCGGGCTGTGATCGGCCGGTGCGCGCGGCTGGCTGTCCGCCGGCACCCCGGTCGTTGCCCCGGCTAGGGGCGCGGACTGGTCGGCGGCTTGCGCTTCGGCGATATCCACGGGCTGGAAGCGCAGGCGGTTCCCCGGAGCCAGTTGGCCGATCTTCCAGCGATCTGCGGCGATCACCACGAAGGGGCAGACGAAACCGCCCAGAGAGGGGCCATCGGGGCCGAGGATGATCGGCATGTCGCCGGTGAAATCGACCGCACCGATGGCATAGGGATTGTCATGGATATTGGACGGATGAAGCCCCGCCTCGCCGCCATCCTTGCGCGCCCATTCGGGCTTGGGCCCGACCAGCCGGACGCCGGTGCGATTGCTGTTGTAATGCACCTGCCATTCGGCAGTGGTGATCGCTTGTACATCGTCCGGGGTGAAGAAGTCGGGCGCGCCGTGCGGACCGTACAGGACCCGCAAGGTCCAGCAATCGCCAAGCTCGGGCTCGGGCTCCGCGGGCGTGCTTTGGGTCGTGGCGTTACCGGCGAGATGCAACGTGTCGCCTGCGAGCAGCCGCCGCGCCGCATGTCCGCCGAACTGCCCCAGTTCGAAGGTGCTACGGCTGTCGAGATAGGGCGGGATATCCAGCCCGCCTGCAAACAGGATATAGCCGCGCATGCCCCCGCCCGAAACGCGGCCGAGCGCCAGCGTCTGTCCGGCGACGACATCGAACGGCGTGTCGCGCGCCACCGGATTGCCATCGAGCCTGGCCCCGAAATCCGCCCCGGCAAGACACAGGCGCGCGGGCGCATTGAAGCGCAGCGTTGGCCCGGTGAAGGTCACCTCGAGCCCCGCCGTGCCCTCAGGATTGCCCAGCCGCAGATTGCCCAGCCGGAACGAGCGGTCATCCATCGGTCCGGACGGCGGGACCCCGACCGACCATAGTCCTTCGCGTCCCGGCCAGTCCTGTACGGTAGTGGCAGTGCCACCGGAGACGATCTGGAGGCTGCTGGGCGCATAGGGAATCGTATCGAGCAGGCGGGTCGTGACCGTGCCCGCGATGAAGGATTCGTCCTGCACGACATCGCGCAGCCAGCGCAGGTTCGTCTCGATCCCGTCAATCCGGCTTTCGGCGAGGGCCGCCTGCATCGCGCCAATGGCGTCTTCGCGCGTGTCGGCATGCGTGATCAGCTTGGCGATCATCGGATCGTACCATGCGCTGATCGTGCTGCCGGCTTCGCACCATGTCTCCGCCCGAATGTCAGCGGGGAACGACAGCGCCGACAGCGTGCCGGTGGTCGGGCGATAGTCGAGCGCCGGGTCCTCGGCATACAGTCGCACTTGGACCGCATGCCCACGGGCGGTCGGGGCGGCGCGATCCATGAAGGCGTAATCGCCCATGCCCCCACGCACCATCCATTCGACCAGATCGACGCCCATTACCTCTTCGGTCACCCCGTGCTCGACCTGCAGGCGGGTGTTCATTTCAAGGAAGAAGAATTCCTGCCGTTCGGCGTCGAAGAGGAATTCCACTGTCCCCGCCGAGCGATAGTGTGCTGCCTGAGCGAGGTTGACTGCGGCCAGGATGAGGTCGCGGCGCAGTGCATCCGACAGGCAGGGGGCAGGGGCTTCCTCGACGACCTTCTGGTTGCGGCGCTGGAGCGAACAGTCGCGTTCGCCCAGCGGCATGACGCGGCCTGCGCCATCACCGAAAATCTGGACCTCGATATGCCGGGCCCGCGCGATGTAGCGTTCGAGGAACACGCCCGCATCGCCGAAACTGCTCGCGCCCTGCCGTACCACGCCGGCAAAGCCGTCACGCAGCTCGGCCTCGTCCGCGCAGATGCGCATGCCGATGCCGCCGCCGCCCGCGGTCGCCTTGAGGATGACCGGATAGCCGATGTCGGCAGCCGCGCGGGCGGCCTCGTCTTCTCCGGTCAGCAGGCCGGTACCGGGCGCCAGCGGCACGCCCTGTTCCTCGGCCAGAGCGCGGGCGCTGTGCTTGAGGCCGAAGGTGCGGATATGCTCGGGTTGCGGGCCGATGAAGACGATCCCCGCGGCCTCGCAGGCTTCGGCAAATTCGGCATTCTCGGCGAGGAACCCGTAGCCCGGGTGGATATAGCCCGCGCCCGTCTCTTTCGCCGCGGCGATGATCGCGGCGCTATCGAGGTAGCTTTCGGTTGCGGGGGGCGGCCCGATGCACACCGTACTGTCCGCCAGCGACACATGCAGCGAATCGGCATCGGCTTCCGAATAGACCGCGACAGAACGCAGACCCATGGTCCGCAAGGTCCGGATAATCCTGGTGGCAATCGCTCCGCGGTTGGCGATCAGTACCGTCGGCGTGCTCATGCAGCGACGATCATCCGCACGGGGGTCGGGTTGAAGGCATTGCACGGGTTGTTGATCTGCGGGCAGTTCGACACCACCACGACCACATCCATATCCGCGCGCAGGTCGACCGTAAGGCCGGGCGCGGAAATGCCGTCGACAATGCCGAGCGACCCGTCTTCCTCGACGGGCACGTTCATGAAGAAGTTGATATTGGGCACCATGTCGCGCTTGCCGCGCCCCTCGGACAGATTGGCCTCGAGGAAGTTCTCGACGCAGGCGTGCTGCGCCTTGGTGTGGTGGCCATAACGCAGCGTGTTGGATTCGCAGGAACACGCGCCGCCGATCGTATCGTGATAGGCGACCGAGGTACCGGTGATGGTCATCATCGCGCGGCCTTCGTTCGAACGCAGGACGCTGCCCTGGCGCAGGAACAGGTTCCCCTGCGCGGCCACGGTGTCCTGCGAGCTATACCGTTCGGCATCGTCGGGATCCGCGTAGAGCAGGAAATCGACCGCCTGATTGCCTTCCACATCGATAATGCGGAGCGTCTGCCCTGCCGCGATGTGATGCAGCCACGGCGCCCGGGCTGGCACGATTTCGTCATGGACGACGGCACCGGACAGGCCCCCTGTTGCGGGATCAGCGGTCATGCAGTCTGCGCCCTTCCTTGCTAGCGGCGGTGGTAGTCTTCGACATTCTCGAAGGCGCGCAAGCCCTCGGGCGTGGCACAGCGGACCGGATCGTCCTGATCGGTCACGGGCCCGCGCCACGCGCTTATGCGCAGCGGCGAAACCTGCCAGTCGTCCCGCGGGTCGAGGACATGCGGGCAATTGGCCAGGACCACGATCACATCCATTTCCGCGCGCAGCACGATTTCGCGCCCCGCCTCGAAAGGGCCTACCAGCGGCGTGATGGCCCCATCGGCCTCGATCCGCGTGCCCTTGAACAGATTGACGCAAGGGTGGACATCGCGGCGGTGCAGCCCGTGCTTGGCCGAGCCCAGCAGCAGCCGGTCGCGGCCATTGGGAAAGGCGCCGCTGTTGCGGCCCTCGCCATATTTGGCTTCATTGGTGGCGGCACTCGATGTGCCGCAGAAAACGTCATGCGTGGCGGCGCCATCTTCGAGGATGCTCATCATCACGCGGCCCATGTCGGAGAGCAGCAGCTTGCCCGCGCCGAGATAGCCGTTCCACTGCACCTTGACCGTGTCGGCCACGTTCAGCCGTTCGGTCGGCATTTCGGCATTGTAGATCAGCATCGAGGCACAGGCGTCGCCGGCGAGATCGATCAGCCGGACCCGCGATCCGCGCGCCAGCCTGCGGGTAGCATACCCGCCCGGGGCGACGGTTTCCTCCCACAGGAGGTCGCCCGGCTCCACGCCTTCGGGAAGGTCTGGCGCAACCGGCGGCAGGACGGGCATTGCGTCGACCACCGTGCCGGCCATCGCGCGGGCGTGGTCGCGCGCTGCCAGCGGGTTTGCCAGCCCCTCCGTCATGCGGCCGCGGACTTTGGCGGTTTGGGCTTCTTGCCTGCACTGTTGTCGTTGGCGTCGGCTTCGCCCTGTTCATGCAGCGGCGGCAGCAGCGCGGTGGTGGTGACCAGCTGGAGCTGGTGGACCCCGCGAATCGAGCGCAGCGAATCGCACAGCGCCTCGAGCCGCACCGCCGGACCCTGCACAAGCAGCACTTCGAGCGACTGGTCATCCTCGAGGAAGACATGCTGCGAGGAGATGACTTCCTTCAGATATTGCAATTGCGTCGTCGCGAGCTGCTGGCGGATGCTGCCGCGATCGCCGACATAGACAAGCGTGATCGTGCCCGCGAGCATCTCTTCGGGCCGGGTCTGCGCTTCGTGCTCGGCGAGGGCGTGCCGGATCAATTCGGCGATCAGCTGCGAGCGCGACGGCAGACCCCGTTCTTCCACCATCATGTCGAGCTGGCGGAACAGGTCCGCGGGCAGGCTCATGCTGAGGCGGGCAAGGTTGGTGGGTTCGGATGCCATGGGACGGTCCTCTCAAGTATTATCTATATTGTCAATCGTAATACTACGATTTTTGTCTCATGCGGATTGGGTCAGGACAGCGCGGGTCTCCGCCCGCTGCGGTGCCTTCCGAGTGAGAGGAAGATCGTAGACGATGGAGGCACCATACCGATTTGGGGCGTGCGGGTCATGCCGCAGCTTATCGAGCGTGAGCACGCGATTGCCGAGCGCGAAGGCCTCGCCGATATCGTGCGTTACCATCATCACGGTGAGCGCATATTCGCTCCACAGGCTGGTGATCAGTGCGTGCATATCGGACCGGATCCCGGGATCGAGCGCGCCAAAGGGTTCGTCGAGCAACAATATCCGCGGGCGTTTGATCAGCGCCTGAGCGATCGCCAGGCGTTGCTGCATGCCGCCCGACATCTGCGCCGGATACAAATGGAGGCTGTCCTCCAGTCCGACCGCTGCCAGCATTTCTTCCGCTTCGGCCAGCGCAGCCCGTCGCGCCGCGCCGAACAGCCGCCCGGCCAGCGGAGCGCGCCCGCATTCGATCCCGAACAGCGTGTTCCCCAGGACCGTCAGATGCGGAAACACCGAATAGCGCTGGAATACCACGCCGCGATCGCTGTCGCATTGGGGCTTGAGCGGGACGCCGTCGAGCGTGATGGTCCCGCGCGTCGGCGCATCCTGCCCCAGTACCACGCGCAGCAGGCTGCTCTTGCCCGCACCCGATGGCCCGATGACTGAGACGAATGCGCCTTCCTCGATCTCGAGATTGACGCGTTCGAGCACGATCTTGTCGCCATATTCGACCCAGACGTCGCGCAGGCTGAGGAAGCCGCTCATCTCTCGGCCCTATGCGCCCAGCCGAACAGGCGGCGGCTGGACCATGACAGCAGCAGGTCGGTAATCGCCGCGAGGATAGCGATCCACGCTACATAGGGCAGGATGACATCCATCGCGAGATAGCGGCGAACGAGGAAGATGCGGTAGCCCAGCCCGATATCGGCGGCGATCGCTTCGGCCGAAATCAGGAATACCCATGCCGGGCCCAGCGACAGGCGCACTGCCTGGATCAGCCTTGGCATGGCCTGCGGGAGGACGACGCGCAGCGCCAATTGCCATGTGCTTGCGCCCAGCGTCTGCGCCTTGATGATCTGCTCGCGCGGGAGCGCTGCCGTATGCGCGGCGATATCGCGGATCATGAAAGGAGCAATGCCGATCACGATAAGCGCCACCTTGGCGGTCTCACCCAGCCCGAAGGCAATGAACAGGATCGGCAGCAGCGCGATCGGCGGGATCACCGCAATGCCGGTGACCAGCATGCCGAAGGTGGCGCGAACGGGCGGCAGAAGCCCCAGAACGAGCCCCACCAGCAGCGCGCTGGCGGTGGAAATGGCCAGTCCGAGACCGAGCCGCTGCAGGCTCGCCAGCGTATCGGCCCAGAACAGGTAGCGGCCCGACAGCGGCTCCCGCTCGAACACCAGCGCGCGCATGGCGTCCACCATCGCACCGGGGAGCGGGAGGATCTTGTCGGCCGGGTTGATCTCGTTCCGCGCGACCGCGAGGAACAGATATACCAGGATCAGGAGCAGGATCGGGACTGCCCCCAGAAGCAGGGAATTGGTCCGCCCGATCCGGCGATCAACCCAGCGCACTACGCGCCGATCCCCGGTCCGCTGCCCGTCCGCTTCACCGGCCTATAGCTCGCCATCGGCAGCCATCTGCATGAAGCTGTCGTCGAAGCGCAATGTGATGCTGTTGCCATCGCCCAGGGTCTTGCCGCCCGGGAAGGCCATGCCCACCGCTTCGGCCGAACTGGCACCCTGGCCGAACAGGCCTTGCGAGAAACTGAAGTCGCGGACGCGGGTCATGGTTTCGATCAGCGCTGGATCGGTCGCCGCCGCAACCGCTTGCTCGGGCTCGACATAAAGATAGGTCGTCGCCACCTGCGCTTCGAACATTTCCGGCGTCGTACCCGCAAGCTGCGCCATCGCTGCACGCGCGGCTTCGCCCGCTTCGTCGTCCTGCTGCATCAGCGCGATGGTCTCGTACCAGATGCCCACCAGTGCCTTGCCCAGATTCGGGTTAGCTTCGAGCGTCGCGGTATCGACCACCAGCAGGTCGAGGATCTCACCCGGAATGTCGGCCGAGCTGAAGGCCTCATGCGCGCCCGCTTCCTGTTTCATCGTCAGGAGCTGCGGGTTCCACGCCACCGCGGCGGTGACATCGGGCGAGGTGAACGCACCGGCAATATCCGCATCTGCGGTATTGATCGTCCGCACATCGGTCATCGCGAGATCTGCCGATTCCAGCGCCCGTGCGAGCAGATAATGCGACACCGACAGCTCGACCAGATTGACCTGCTGTCCGGCGATACCGGCGAGGTTGTCGGTGCCTTTGAGCAAGACCCCGTCATTGCCATTCGAATAGTCGCCGATGATCAGGGCGGTGGTATCCTTCCCGCCGGCGGCGGGGATGGTCAGCGCATCCATGTTCGCGACCGTTACCCCGTCAAGCTGCCCGGCGGTGTATTGATTGACCGATTCGACGTAATCGTTGACCTGCACGATATCGATTTCGATCCCGTATTTGTCCCCCCACTTCTTCACGATCCCGGCCTGTTCGGCATAGGGCCACGGCATCCACCCGGCATAGATCGACCAGCCGATCGTGAACTGCGTCTTGGGCGCGGTGGCGTCTTCGCCTGCGGGCGCGCACGAGGCGACGAATAAGGCACAGGCCAGCGCTGCGGCTGCCCCCACTTTGCGGATCCCGTTCAACATAGAGGTAACTCCTTTCGCATGTGCAGCATTGCGTCAAAAGCGCCCCCTGTCCATCACTTATTTATTACCATTGCCATTGTTGGTAATAATTATATGGTGTCGCTCCAGAGCGCGGGTGCGTAAGGCGACCGACGCGCGGAGGACCGCCTGGGAGGGCATGCATCGAAGGCAGCCAATTGCCGCTGTCCCGGCGGCTTTGCCCGGAGCGCCCGATGCCGCAGACCACGCCTGCCCCCGCACCGACCCCGACCCCCGCCCCATCGGTCCAGCCGACCTTCGCGGGGAATGGCGATATCGCGGCGGCGTATAATCCGCCGGGAGTGCGCAACACCGATTCCGCGCTGCCGCTGCATCCCCGCGAACCTGTCGTGCATGACTATTCGAGCAGCGGGCCGGCGCCCGGGCGGCTCGGCTTCCGCTGGATCTACGGGTCGAATGTCGCGGCGAAGAACACCGATCCGCGCATCCAGGTGGTGCAGTATAACGAAGACACCTTCGTCCTGCGGCAGAACGTCTGCGTCCATTGGGAAGCGCCGTTCGTCTATCTGCTGTTCGGCAATGCCGGAGCCTTGCTGATCGACAGCGGGGCCACCGCGAAAACGGCCTATTTCCCGCTGCGCGAGACCGTCGATGCGATCATCACCCGCTGGGAGCAGATGCGCGGCCGCAAGCGCATGCCGCTGACCATCGCGCTGACATCGGGCGAAGACATCGCGCAGAACCAGGGACTGCGGCAATTCGCCGATCGCCCGCGAACCGCCATCGTCCCCAGACCGATCGGGGCGATGCAGGCGCATTACGGGCTTGCGGGCAACTGGCCGGGCGGAACCGGGGCAATCGATCTCGGCGACAGGCGGATCGAGGTCATTCCCACCCCCGGGAGCCACCGTGACGGGGTGACCTTCTATGACCCCTATTGCGACTTCCTGTTCACGGGCGACCTGTTGTTCCCCGGACGGATCAACATCGGCAACGACCGGGATTACATTGCGGCGCTGGCGCGGTTGCACGAGTTCGCTGCACGCAATCCGGTCGAGGCGGTGCTCGGCGGGCATATCGACATGATGTTCGCGCCGGGCTGCTATTATCCCCGTTTCGCGACCTACAAACCCTATGAGCGCATCCTGCAGCTTTCGCCCGCCACGATCGACGAGGCCTTGCACTATGCGCGCGAGGTGCAGGGCCGCGATATGATGCTGATCCGCCCCGACTTCGTCCTGTTCAACGGGGTCAGTCCCGACCAGCGGACCCGGGTCTGGCCCGAAGGCGTCGCCCGCATCACTCCGCCACACCCCTTTTGACGACCGGGAGAACCGCTTTGGACCGTCGCACTTTCCTGTCGTACAATGCCGCAGCGCTGGCGGTTCCGGCTGCGCTGACAACCTATAGCCAGGCCGCGCAGGCCGCCGGGCTGCGGCCCGATCCGGTCGATTTCAAAAGCGACCTGCCTGCCCCGGGCAGTTTCCCCGATCGCTGGATCTGCGGTTCGGAATCGCTCAAGGACAACACCGATCCGCCGGTGCATGTGCACTGGTACAATACACACACGGCCATCCTTCGGCAGAACAAGGCCTACAGCTTCGAGGCGCCTTTCGCCCCGCTGTATTTCGGCAATGATCGCGTGCTGTTGCTCGACGAGGGCTTTACCCAGTTGCGCACCGACTGGGACCTGCGCGGCGTGGTCGATGAATGCATCGCGGATTGGTGCAGGCGCAACGGACGCGATCCTGCCGGCCTCGAATTGCTCGTCGCCTTCAGCCACCTTCACGCCGATCACTATGCCGCGGTCAACCAGTTCGCCGACCGGCCCAATACGCGCTACATGGGGCTGACGCATAAGGAGATGCTCGGCTTCTGGGGAATGACCAACTTCCCCGAGGAACGCGTCACGCTCGATCTCGGCGGGCGCGATATCCTTATCTGGGGCTCGCCCGGCCATGTGGCGTCCGAATTCGCCTATTACGACAGCTACACGCAGATCCTCTACACCGGCGACATGTTCTATCGCGGGCGCTGCTACATCACCTTTTGGCAGCCCTGGTTCGACAGCATGACGCGGCTGATCGAGTTCTGCGACACCCATCCCGTGTCGCATGTCATGGGGTGTCATGTCGAAATCAGCACGACGGGGGAGGATTACCCCTACGGTCTGACCTGGCAACCCGACGAGGCGCCCGTGCAGATGACGGTGGATCAGCTTCGCGAAGCCTATGCCTACGCCCAGACGATCACCGAACCGGGCATCTATTTTACCGGCACGGTGTTCCTCTGCAACCAGACGCGCAGCCTCACCACCATCGACACCAATCCGTATCGCTACAGTTGACGCCGCCGCCGGGACGGCCCGGCACGCCCCGCCTGCCATGCAAGGACCAACGCCCATGACCCGATCGATCTGCCTCCTGCCCCTCATTGCCGCGGCCTGCGCGCCTGCGGCCGAAATGAGCCCCGAGCCCGCATTTGCCGAGAATGTGATCGACGTCCCCGGCTTCGCCGATTTCCTCCAGGTTGATGGCGATACCGTGTGGACCACCAATGACGGCCGGGTGGAGCAGTGGTCGAAAACCGAGAAGCTAGCCTCGGTCGCGATCCCGCGCCCGTGCGGCACGATGGCGATGGAATCCGGATCGCTCTGGGTGGGCAATTGCGATGGGGGCGAGCTGTATCGCATCGGCCCCGAGACCGCGCAGGTACTGGCCACCATACCGGCGGGCATCGGACCGAGCGGCGAACAGAACGTGGTCGCCGGCGCCGGGTCGGTATGGGCACCCAACCAGGCGGAGGGGACGATCTCCCGCATCGATCCCGCGACCAATGAAATCTCCGCGTCGATCGAGGTAGCGCCGGGTACGACTTTCCTCGCCTTCGGGTTCGACGCGCTATGGGCGGTAAGCGGGACCGGGGGGACACTGCAGCGCGTCGACCCGGCTACGAATGCGGTCACCGACACGATCCAGCTCGGCGATACGCCCGGTTTCCTCGTCGCGGGTGAAGGGGCCGTCTGGGTGCAGGAGCAGGGCGACGGGACCGTCGCGCGGATCGACCCCGAAACGCGCGAGGTGGCGGGCCGTACTCTCGTCGGCGACAACCTCAAATGGGGCGATATCGACACGGGCGACGGGAAGGTGTGGCTGCGTACGACCGACGACCAGACCTTCGTCGTGATCGATGCGGCGACCGCCGAAATCCTCGCCCGCGTCGGACGGGCGGAGGGCAGCGGCGCGCTGCGTTATACGCCCGACGGGATATGGACGAGCGCGCATGACGTCCACTCGCTGACATGGTGGACTAGCGAAGCCCGGTGACGGCGCGGAATCGATTCGGGATAGCCGCACCGCGCAAGCCCTGAGGCTGCGAAGGGAACGATATGACGCAGCAACCACAGGGTTCGCGTGACTTGCCGAACCCTGTGAAAATCGTGTGAATTCAGTTCCAAACGCCAGGCTCGCGGTGCTGTTCGGGCGATCAATTAATACTCTTGACGCATTCCGTAATATCTCTAGCGTATGTGTCATGCCGTCGCAAGTAACGGCAACGCTTGGGAAGGGGATCTGCAGGATTGAGCCGGCTATCGGCTCGATATGGAGATTGTCTATGGACCGAACATCGGGAGCCGGGACCTTCGCGAAGAGCAAGCGCTCTGCCGTCCGCGCTGCCGGTCCGGCCGCCTCCCTATCTTCGACACCTGCACATGATTTCTCGCGGCGCGCCCACGTGCGCTCGTTGCGGTCCCGTCGATACGGAGCCGCACAACACCCCTCTCCATATGAAAACACCGCGTTCTCATTCCCTCAATCGAGAACGAAGAACAATCGCAGGCGGGGCAATTCGGATAAATCCGAACAACCGAAGAAAAAGCAAGCGGGATCGTGCGAATAGGCGGGTTGGTTTCGTCGAGTCGATAAGGTGAATGCCTGAAGTCCGAATAACGGAGCACAGGCGCACCTCAGGTCCTCAAGTAAAGCTGGGTCGGCTGCGACATGCGTGTCGCGGCCCGGGGAAGCTCAACCGCAAAAGACGGGAAGAAAACGATGAAAAAATGCGCAAAACTGAAATTCGGTCTGCTGTCGGCAACCGTGTTTTCGACCACCACGCTGGCCGCACCGGCTTTCGCCCAGGAGGAGCCGGAAGAGGAGAGCGCGGCTCCGGTCACGATCGTCGTTACGGCCACCCGCCGCGCGACGACGTTGATGGATACGCCGATCAATATCACCGCCGTCAGTGCGGAAGAGCTGGCGCGGCAGCGGATCGACGACATTCGCGATATTGCCGATTTCACCCCCGGCATGACAATTTCCGACACCGGCCCGGGCTCGACCGGCACGGTGGTGCTGCGCGGTCTCAATGCCTCGGGCGTGGGTGACGGCGGCGCCATCTATGACGACGCGCTGGGCATCTATCTGGGCGAAGTCCCGCTCTATTACGATTTCAAGCTGGTCGATATCGCCCGCGTCGAAACCCTGCTCGGCCCGCAGGGCACGCTTTACGGGCTTGGTACGCTGGCCGGGGCGATCCGTTATATTCCCAATCGGCCCGATCCCAGCGTGGTCGAGGGCGAGGTCCATGCGCGCGCCTATGCCAAATCGCATAGCGACGATTTCGGCTATCAGATCGATGGCGTGATCAACCTGCCCATCGTGGCCGATCACATCGCGTTCCGCAGCGCGACGGGCTATTACTTCGACCCGGGATTCATCGACTATTCGCTGCTCGTCCAAGAACCCGGCGTATCGCTGCCGCAGCCCGATGGCCCGGACAGCATCTCCGATGCGGGTTATGCAGCGAACCTCTACGAGGAAGAGGATCTCAATTTCGAGCGGACCTTCACCACGCGTAACCAATTGCTGTTCCAGGCCGACGAGGACCTGCAATTGCTGCTGACCTATGCGTATCAGCAGACTGAGACCGAAGGTGCGCAATCGAACAGCGCGGGCGTGCTGGGCACCGGACGCTATGAGAACGCCAGCCGGTTCAAGGAACCGGTCGACCGTCATGCGCATCTCGTCAGCGCCGAGATCAATGCCAATATCGCGGACATCGTCGATATCGTCGCCACCGGCGCCTACACCGAGATGGGCTATAGCGATAAGGGCGACGTCACCGACCTGCTGCTCGACCTCGATTACGATTACGAGTTGTTCCCGGCGTTCGCGGGCCATTACGCATCCGACCGCACGCGCAAGCAAAAGAACTTCGAACTGCGGCTGGTGTCGAGCCATGGCGGTCCGTTCAGCTGGGTTCTGGGCGGCTTCTACAACGAGAACGATTATCAGAGCGACTACGCCGAACGCATTCCCAACCACCCGTGGGTCGATCCGACCACCAACCCCGAAGCGCTGGAGTATGTCAGCTACATCACCTCCGAGGTGAAGGAGAAGGCGATCTTCGGCGAAGCCACGTTCGAGGTTACGCCGGATTGGCAGGTCACCGCGGGCGCGCGCTATTTCGACTATACATCGACGATCTCGGGTGCGGCGGCCCTGCCTGTCCTGGGCGATCCGCTCAGCCCCTATGATTTGCCGTCCAATGGCGGCGATGCCGGCGAAGACGGCTGGGTGTGGAAATTCAACACCTCGTATGAATTCAGTCCCGATTTCATGGTCTATGCCACGTACAGCAAGGGCTACCGCCTCGGCGGGCCCAACCGGGTTGCGCCCTGCCCGGCCGATATCCAACCGGGTCAGCAGATCATCTGCGCGCTGCCTGACGAGCTGCAATACGGCCCCGACACGACCAAGAATATCGAGATCGGGATGCGCAGCCAGCTGTTCAACGACGTGCTGGCGCTCAACTTCAACGTCTTCGACGTGAAGTGGCAGGGGATTCAGGTCAATTCCTCCACGCTCTATGGCGCAACCGGGATCACGGTGAACGGCGGGTCGGCCAAGTCGCGCGGCTTCGAGACCTCGTTCCAGCTCAAACCGATCCCCGAGCTGTCGATCCAGGGGACCTATTCCTATACCGACGCCTATCTCACCGAGGACGTACCGGGCATCATCACCATTCGCGAAACGCCGGGCGATTATTCGAACCGCTTCGTCCAGCTGGACGCGCTCGATGGCGACCGCTTGCCCGGTTCGGCGAAGAACTCGGGCAGCCTTGGCGTTACCTACGTCCAGCCGATGGGCGATGCCGATCTGGTGGCCAACTGGACGGCGACCTATCGCGGAAATGTCGTTTCGCGGATCGGGTGGGACCGCGCCTATGGCGATCTGATCCCCGGTTACACGCTGCACCGGGCGGCACTGACCTACGAGATGGAAACCTACAGCATCAGCCTGTTCGCCAACAACATCTTCGACAAATACGCAGTTGTATCGACCGCCAACGATCGCTCGCGCATCGGCGTGAACGATGGTGTTGCGGTGCGTTACTATCGCCAGGCGGTAATGAGTCCGCGGGTCGTCGGGATGGAAGCACGCATGTCGTTCTGAGCGACACCATCACCCCAAGCAAAGGGCGCCTGCGTTCCTACGCAGGCGCCCTTATTCTTGATTCTTGCGCACTGTAGAAGCGTCCCTCAGCCGGTGGAGATGCCCTGCTTTTCGAGCCAGGCGCGCGCCGGCTCCAGCGCGCGTTCATGCGTCCGCCAGCGGCCCACGGCATCGGCGTTGAGCGGCCGGCGCACCTGCGCCGCACTCGGCGTGGCCACCGCCGCCGTGTTCTTGTGAAAGTGCAGGCAGGCATCGTCCCAGTCGAGCCCGCAGAAGTCGATCAATCGCCGCGTCTGCCCGTCCTGATCGGCGACCAGGCCTTCATAGCCCAGCTGCAATATCCGCCCGGGAAAGAGCGTCTCCCACTGCGCCATCAACCGGTCGAAGCGCGCATAATAGCGCGCCGTGTCGAGGAGGTCGTAGGAATAGGCGTAATAGGCCGACTGGCTCGCAAACAGATTTTTGTAATTGCTCCACACCGTATCCATCGGATTACGGCGCAGGCACACGATCCGCGCATGCGGCAGCGCTGCTGCGATATGGCCGATATACAGGAAATTGGCGGGGAGCTTGTCGACGAAGCGCGGCGTTCGTTCGGGCAAATGATGCGCAGCCTGTTCGATATAGGCGCGGCCCAGCTGCGCTGGATCGATCGTGCTGCTGGCGGCAATCGTCTCTGCGTCGATGACCTTTTTCGATGCGGTTCCAGCCAGCCGCTTGACCGCCACCGGCATGGCCTGAAGCTCACCCGCCGACACGACCTGTGGATGCGACGACAGGATGCGATCGATCAGCGTAGTGCCCGTTCGCGGCATGCCCACGACGAAGATCGGTGCGGTATCGGGATGGCCCGGCGCCTCGCGCAGCGCACCTGCGGGCTTGGTAAACACCGTTTCGAGCGCATCGAAGATTTCTGCATCCTGCGCGAAATCGTAGCCGATCGCGCGCTTCTGCTGCGCATTGGCTGCCGCAAGGTGTTCGAACGCAGTGGGATCGCCCAGATCCTCCAGTTCCTTGGCCAGAGCATAGCGGATACGCAGCGCATCGCCCGGGCCTTGCGCGGCAGCCAATGCGCGTTTCAGCCGGGGGAGATGGTTGGTCTGGGGCGTCTGGCGCGACAGGATGGCGAGTGCATAATGCGCGCGCGCATTCCCCGGATCGGCGCGCAGGATGTCCTCGTAATGCCGCCGTGCGTCATCGACGCGCCCGGTAAAGCTGCTCGCGGCGGCAAGATTGTAGCGATAATCGAGATTGCCGGGCTCGCGGGCCACCGCCGCGGTGAACGGACCAATGGCGCCTTCGTGGTCGCCCAGCCGGGTCAGAACGCACCCTATCGTGTCCAGCGTGCGTGCATCGGCGGGGGCGAGAGCGAGAGCGCGCTTGCTGGCCGAGGCGGCTTCTCCGTCACGGCGCAAGAGGCTGAGCAGCCGGGCCTGCTGGGCCAGATGCTCGGCCTGGGGGCCGCGCTGGACGGCCGCGTCCAACAACATGACCGCATTGTCGATCTGTCCAGCCTGCTCGGCCGCAATGCCCAGCAGGAAATATCCTGCCGGTGCATCGCGATCCTGCAGGACGATCGCCTTGGCAGCTTGTGTCGCTCCCAGGAGGTCGTCGCGTTCGAGCGCGTCGCGCGCCTGTCGCTCCAGGCTCACCGCCGCGGTCCTCGCGCGGTGGCCTGCTGTGTGGGGCCTACTCGCTCGACGCGAGCCGGGTGGCCGTGTCCTGCAGCGCGACGCGCGTTTCGATCCGTTCGCGGATGCGGGCGACGACTTCGGTACGGCACTCCTGCGAACGCGCATGCGCGCGCAAATGCACGGTGTCGAGGCCGTCGCCGCATACCGCGCGCGCGGCATCGTTCATACGAATGGCCAAGCGGCGCTGCCCGTCGACAGTCGCAAGATCGAGCCCGTCGAGGTGCAGCGTCGCGCTGTCCTGCACGAAGGGGTCGGAGGGGGTGGTTTCCGCCATGGCCGGCGCCGCAAGCGCGCACGCAGCCAGGGCCATCAGGCCAGCTTTCATGATCATCGTCTCCTGCGTTATTATTGCGCCGCTCTTTGGCGGCTGCGCAGGGAGATATGCCCAGGTGTCGGCGCTGGCAAGGTTCGCGGTGAATCGAAGCGAGGCTCATGAACCGGTGACCTCGAGCGCAGTCAGCCGGGTCGTGCCGCCCAGCAGCCCGATCGGCAGCCGCACACTGGCGGACGTCTCGTCGCCGGTGTCCGGATCGCGCAACGTCACCTCGACCGTCCGCGCATGCAGCGGCGCGAGGCGTCTTACCGTATCGAGCGGGAGGTCCACGCGCCATTTCCGTGCACCCCGCGGGCTGGTTTCGTGGCTGTTTACAATCACCAGCACGCGCGCATCCTCGCGCTGGCCCGAAACCCGCAGGCAATCGTCATCGCCGCAGCGGACCAGCCTGGCCTCGGGGGCGGGTGCGGCGGAAATGGGCGGAGAAAGCGCGAGCAGAACACCCGCGATAAGAAACTGCGAGGTCGCGCGCATGAGGAGTCTCCTTTCCGCGCGCCGCAGGACCGGCGCGGGTTGCCGAAGCTCTCCCACGAATGTTTTTGTTCTTGCCTAAGGTGTTCCGCAAATCGGTCGCAGCGTCAAGCATGCGCCGATATCGACGTCCTAAAGGGCGGTCATCGGGGTAAGGAGAAATTGGTGCGGTCGAGAAGACTCGAACTTCCACGGCCTTGCGGCCACAACGACCTCAACGTTGCGCGTCTACCAGTTCCGCCACGACCGCACACAGTCTGCATCGAGAGCGAATCCGCGAACGGGCTCCCGCCGGTAGGAGCGCGCCACTAGCAGCGAGGCTGCGGCCTCGCAAGCATCTTTGTTGCGCGGCTGCGCAAGCTAGCGCGGGGCCCAGCCGATATCCGCGAAGACCGCCGATTTGGGCACGTCGGTGACCGCCTCGTTGATGGTCAGTTCCTCGCCCGGGGCCAGCGTCGACTGCGGCGGCTGGACCACCCAGCTATAGACCTGCCGTTCGCGCTGGTCGCGCAGCACGATCAGGATTTGCGGGATCGGGCGCGATTCGCGCGCGGTGTTCTTGACGATCACGCGCGCGCCGAAGAATTCGGTGCCATTGGGCAGCGTGCGGCGTTCCTGCTGCTCGACCGGGAAGGACAATTCCAGATCGGGCTGCGCGGCACCGAACAGCGGGCGGCTGACCGGCACCCAGTCGGGCAGGCCGGCATAATTCACCGCGGCAATCGTGCCGATCGCGATCACCGCGAAAATCGTCGCCGCCCAGGTCCACAGCTTGGTGAGATTGCGGCGCGGACGGAACGGCGGCGCGTGGTCGAAGCGCGAGCGGGCATCGTCGCTCTCGGGCGTGGGCGCGGGCGGCAGCTCGTCCTGAACTTCGCCATAGGGCGGGGTGGTTTCGTCGAAATCGAGCCCGTCGCGCAGGGGCGCGTCGCGGGTGGGGGCATCGCGCACAGGCGCCGCGGTGGCGGTTTCGCCATAGCTGAAGCCGGGTTGCGCCTGCGGATCGGGGCCCTCCGCCACGGGGGGCGGTGGCGGCGCAGGCGGTGACGGTCTGGGAGCGGATGGCGCAGCGGGCGGCGGGACCGGGACGGCAGCAACCGCGGCGAGCCGTTCGGCATCGGGGCCATCCTGGAACCAGCTGTGTTTGCATTTCGCGCAGCGCACGGTGCGCCCGTCGATCCCGATAGCGCTGTCGGGCACGACATAGCGCGTGGAACAAGCAGGGCAGGCAATGATCATGGTGACCCAAGGCCTTAGGACCCGTTGCGAATCACGACAAGCGACAGCCCTGTTCGCAAACCCCGAGAGCGGCTTTTTTCCACATGCAAGCGCGGTTATAGGCAGTTTCCTACAATGACGGGTGCAACTTTCCTCTTGAACGACCGGGCCATGCGATGAGCGCGCCCGAGGACGAGGTCGTCCGGTTCGACAATGTCGGGCTGCGTTACGGCACCGATCGCGAAATCCTGTCGAACGTTTCCTTCACGCTGTTCCCCGGCCGGTTCTATTTCCTCACCGGCGCCAGCGGGGCGGGCAAGACCTCGCTGCTGCGCCTGCTTTATCTCGCGCAGCGCCCGTCGCGCGGGGCGATCAGCATGTTCGGGACCGATGTCATCACCCTCCCGCGCGAGCGCCTGCCTGCCTATCGCCGGCGGATGGGGGTGGTGTTCCAGGATTTCCGGCTGGTCGATCACTTGTCGGCGTTCGACAACGTCGCGCTGCCGCTGCGCGTTTCGGGCGTACGCGAAGCCGATCTGCAGGGGCCGGTGTCCGACATGCTCGACTGGGTCGGGTTGGCCCACCGCGCCGATGCGCGCCCGGCGACGCTGTCGGGCGGCGAGCAGCAACGCGTGGCCATCGCCCGCGCGGTGATCGGCCGCCCCGACATGCTCGTGGCCGACGAACCGACGGGCAATGTCGATCCGGAAATGGCGCTCAAGCTGATTCGCCTGTTCGAAGCACTCAACCGGCTGGGCACTACCGTGGTGGTGGCGACGCATGACGTCCACCTGCTGCGCAAGGTTCCCGATTCGCTGATCATGCGGCTCGACAAGGGGCTGTTGTCCGATCCCACCGGCGCGCTGCGCTATCCGCCGCGGCGGGTGGGGGCGGGCGAATGAAGAAGCCGCCGGTCCCGCCGCGCATGGTCGAGCGCGGTCGCTCGCCCTTCCAGGGCCGTCGCGCCGCGCATCTGCTGCCGCAGGCGCGGCTGGGCGGACCGATGCCATGGGTGATCGCGATCATGGTCGCGCTGACCGTGCTGGCGGCTGGGGGCGGGCTGGCGCTCGACAATCTCGCGGACCGCGCACGCGGCGAATTGTCGGGCAGCGCGACGGTCCAGATCGTCGAGGCGGATCCGCAATCGCGCGCGCGGCAGGCGGAGGATGCGGCGACCATCCTGGTGCAGGACCCGGCGGTCGCCGGGCTCGCGGTGGTCCCGCAGGAATCGGTCGAGGCCCTGCTCGCCCCGTGGCTGGGCACCGACACGCCCGAAGATACGGTGCCGATCCCCGCGCTCATCGACCTGCGACTGCGCGATGGCGCGGACGCCGCCACGCTCGACCGGCTGCGCAGCCTGCTCGCCGACCGCGTCCCCGCGGCGCGGATCGATGCGCAGGCGCAATGGCTCGCTCCCGTGCTCGCCGCGCTCTCGGCGCTCGGCTGGATGGCGCTGGGGCTGATCGGCCTGCTCGCCTTCACCGGCGCGGCGGCGGTATGGCTGGCGGCGCGCAACGCGCTGGGCAGCAATCGCGACACGATCGAGATCGTCCATCTGCTGGGCGGCAATGACGACCAGATCGCGCGGATCTTCCAGCGCTCGATCCTGGTCGATGCGCTGGGCGGGGGCGTGCTCGGACTGGCGCTCGGAGCGGCGGCGGTCTGGGTGATGGGCGCGCAATTCGCAGCGCTGGATTCGGGACTCGTGACGGGCGGCGGGCTCGAAACCAGCGATTGGCTGGTCTTGGCCCTTGTCCCTGTGGGGGCGGTTGTTCTAGCGGTCTATACGGCGCGGTTCACCGTGCTCGCGTCGCTCAGGAAAATGTTGTGATCCTCCGCCTCTTCGCTGCCGTCATGCTCGTCTATGCGTTCGGTTTCCTCGGCTTTGCCGTTTCGCTGCCCCAGCCGGCGGCGGATGAGAAGACCGATGCGGTGATCGTGCTGACCGGCGGGCCGGGCCGGATCGCACGCGGCCTGGATGTGGTCGAGCAGGGGCTGGCGCGCGAAATGTTCGTCTCGGGCGTCGATCCCGATGTGACGCCCGCCGAATTCGCCGCCGAATTCGATGTCTCGCGGCGGGTGATGCAATGCTGCGTCAAGCTCGGCTATCTCGCGGTCGATACCCGCAGCAATGCCGGCGAAGCGGCGCAATGGCTCAAGGAAAACGAGTTCACCTCGGTGCGCCTCGTGACGACCGACTGGCACATGGCGCGCTCCGCCGCCGAATTCAGCGAAACGCTGCCGCCCGATATGCGCGTGGTCAAGGACGCGGTGGTCTCGCACCCGCAGCTCGCGACGCTTTATCTCGAATATAACAAGCTGCTGGCGGCGGCGATCTCGCAAGGTCTGCCGCGCTGACGCAGCCCATGCTCTTTCTCCGCAACCTCGCCTTCTATCTCGCCTTCTACAGCGGCTCGCTGCTGATCACGACGGCGTCGCTGGCCTCGCTGCCGTTCAGCGTGACCGCGTTCCGTGCGCGGGTGCGCAATTGGTCGCAATGGCAACGCTGGTGCGTCACCCATATGCTCGGCTGCGAGATCGTCCACGAGGGGGCGCCGCTCGACCAGCCGGTACTCTATGCAATCAAGCACGAGAGCTTCTTCGAGGCGATCGATGCGCCCGCGCTGTTCAACTGCCCGAGCGTCTTCGCCAAGCAGGAGCTGTTCAAGATCCCGCTATGGGGCCGCGCCGCGGCCGCCTTCGGCCTGGTCCCGGTCGAACGCGAGGCGGGCGCCAAGGCGCTGATGAAGATGATCCGCCACGCCAAGGCGCTGATCGCGGATGGTCGCCCGCTGGTGATCTTTCCCGAAGGCACCCGGGTGCCGCATGGCGAACGCAGGCCGCTGCAATCGGGGTTTGCGGGGCTGTACAAGATGCTTGGTCTGCCGGTGGTGCCGGTGGCAGTGGACAGCGGGCCGATCTACCATCGGCGGCTCAAGCGGTCGGGGCGGATCACTTACCGCTTCGGCGAGCCGATCCCGCCGGGCCTGCCACGCGCCGAAGTCGAAGAGCGCGTGCGCGAGGCGATCAACGCGCTGAACTGAGACCTCGGCCGATGCGCCAGGCCGGTCGCCAGTCTCACGCGGTCTTTAGTGATCGGTCCGCCCGAAGTCGGGCCGCGCGTCGTCCTGGCCTTCCTCGATGATCGAGCGGCGGATCGCGCGGGTGCGTTCGAACAGGTCGAACAGTGTATCGCCATCGCCGTCGCGGATCGCGCGCTGGAGCAGGCTGAGATCTTCGGTGAACCGGCCCAGCACTTCGAGCACGGCGTCGCGGTTGGACAGGAACACGTCTCGCCACATCGTCGGATTGCTCGCGGCGATGCGGGTGAAATCGCGAAAGCCACCGGCGGAATATTTGATCACTTCGCCGCGGGTCACATCCTCGAGATCGGATGCAGTGCCGACGATGGTATAGGCGATCAGGTGCGGGATGTGGCTGGTCACCGCGAGCACGAGGTCGTGATGCGCGGGGTCCATGATTTCGACCGTGGCACCAAGCCCTTCCCAGAACTGCGTGAGCGCATCGACCGCTGCGGGCGGGGCCGTGTCGCCCGGCGTGACGATGCACCAGCGATGGCGGAACAGTTCGGGGAAACCGGCATCGGGTCCACTGTTCTCGGTCCCTGCGACCGGGTGCGCGGGGATGACCACTGCCTCGGGCAGCGTCCTGGCCAGTGCCTCGCCGACGCGGCGTTTGGAGGAGCCGACATCGCTGACGATGGTGCCGGGTATAAGGTCGGCGGCAATCGCCTCGGCCGCCGCATTCATCGCGCCGACGGGTACGCACAGGATCACCAGCTCGGCCTCGCGCACGGCGTCGCCCGCGGTTTCGCAAATGGTGCCGGCCAGCCCGCGTTCGGCAGCGCGGCGGCGCACGGCGGCATCGGCATCCCAGCCGGTGGTCGCCACACCGGGCAGCATCTCGCGGACCGCCAGCCCGATCGAACCGCCGATCAGGCCCAGCCCGATGATTGCGACGCGCGAAATCGTCATGCGCCCGCACCGCAAAGCGTGCGCAATACGCGGGTGATGTCGTCCATCTGGCGCGCGGTCCCGATGGTGATGCGCAGCGCCTGCGGCAGCCCCTGTCCGGGCAGGTGGCGCACGGCATAGCCGGCCTCGGCGATTGCCTGCAGCGCGGTTTCCGCCTCGAGGTCGCCTTCGAACAGCACGAGCACGAAATTGGCCTTGCTCGGCACTGCGCGCAGCCCGTGATTGCCCAACGCCTCGATCGCATGGACGAACCGCTTGCGCTCCTCGCGGTTGGCTTCGCGCGAGCGGGCGAGGAAATTCGTGTCGGCCAAGGCTGCAAGCGCGGCGCGCTGGCCGCTGGCGGTCACGTTGAACGGCCCGCGGATGCGGTTGAGCACATCGACCAGCCCCGGCGCGCCGGTGGCCCAGCCGATCCGCTCGCCCGCCAGGCCGTAGATCTTCGAGAAGGTCCGCGTGACCAGCACGTTGGCGTGGTGCGCGGCGAGATCCAGCCCGCCGTCCTCCTCGCCGGGCTCGAGATATTCGGCATAGGCCTGGTCGACCACCAGCAGCACGTCGCCCGGCAATCCGGCATGGAGCCGCTCGACCTCGTCGCGGGGCAGGCAGGTGCCGGTGGGATTGTTCGGATTGGCGAGGAACACCACGCGGGTACGCTCGGTCACCGCGGCCAGCAGCGCATCGACATCGGTACCGTAATCGGCGTCGGGCGCTTCCACCGGGGTCGCGCCGCAGCGCCTTGCCGCAATGTCGTAAACCGCGAAGCTGTAGCGGCTGAACAAGACCTCGTCGCCCGGACCGGCAAAGCCCTGCGCGGCGAGATTGAGCATTTCGTCCGAGCCTGTCCCGCAAACGATCCGCGCGGGATCGATGCCGTGCTGTCTGCCCAGTGCAGCGCGCAATGCGGCGGCGTCGGGATCGGGATAGGCCGCGGGGGCATGGTCCACGGCCAGCGCCGCCAGCGCGTCGGCGCTGCACCCCAGCGGGTTCTCGTTTGCCGACAGTTTGACCAGCTTGCGCCCGTCGGCACTGGTCGATTTGCCCGGGACATAGGCATGGATGCCTTCGATCCAGGGCTTCATGATGGGTGTGTCTGCCATTTCAGCTTCGCCGCATGAAAGAAATACGGCCCTTCGACAAGCCGGAGGCTTGCCGATAGAGACAGCGTTTGATTGTTTCATCCCAAGGTCCGATTTGAACGCGCAACCTCAATCGCTGCTCCTGCCCGACCCGCTGCCGCTCGATGGCGGCGCCGAACTGGCGCGTGTCGAGGTCGCATATGAGACCTATGGCACGCTGGCCGACGACGGATCGAATGCGATCCTGCTGTGCCATGCGCTGACGGGCGACCAGCATGTCGCCAGCGTGCATCCGGTGACCGGCAAGCCCGGCTGGTGGGAGCGCATGGTCGGTCCCGGCAAGCCGATCGACACCGACCGCTTCCATGTCATCTGCCCCAATGTGATCGGCAGCTGCATGGGTTCGACCGGTCCCGCCAGCGAGGCCAGCGACGGGCGGCCCTATGCGATGCGCTTCCCGGTCATCACCATCCGCGACATGGTCCGCGCGCATGTCGCGCTGCTCGACGTGTTGGGGATCGACCGGCTGCACGCAGTGGTTGGCGGCTCGATGGGCGGGATGCAGGCGTTGAGCCTTGCCGCGAACTGGCCCGAACGCACCGAGCGCGTGCTCGTCATCGCCTCGACCAGCCGCCATTCGGCGCAGAACATCGGTTTCCACGAATTGGGGCGGCAGGCGATCATGGCCGATCCGCGCTGGCAGGACGGCGACTATTACGGCGGCGAAGCGCCCGACAGCGGGCTCTCCGTGGCGCGGATGGCGGCGCATATCACCTATCTGTCGGAAGAGGCGCTGACCGCGAAGTTCGGGCGCAATCTGCAGGATCGCCCCGACGGGACGAAGGGCGCGAAGAGCTTCGGCTTCGACGCCGATTTCCAGGTCGAAAGCTATCTGCGCTACCAGGGCAGTGGCTTCACCCGGCGGTTCGACGCCAACAGCTATCTCTATATCACCCGCGCGATGGATTATTTCGATCTTGCGGAAGAGCATGGCGGACGGCTTGCCGATGCCTTCGCCGGGACCACCGCGCGCTTCTGCCTCGTCAGCTTCGACAGCGACTGGCTCTATCCGACAAGCGAGAGCCGCCATGTGGTCCATGCGCTCAATGCGGCGGGGGCCGCGGTGAGTTTTGTCGAACTGTCCGCCCCGCATGGCCATGACAGCTTCCTGCTCGATGTGCCTGCGCTCGACCGGGTCGTGCAGGGGTTCCTCGGATGAGCCTGCGCCCCGACCTTGCCGTGATCGCAGCGCATGTCACGCCGGGCAGCCGCGTGCTCGATATCGGCTGCGGCGACGGGGCGCTGATGCTCGCTTTGCGCGATCTGGGCTGCGATGTGCGCGGGATCGAGATCGACGGCGCCAGCGTCGAGCGCTGCGTGTCGCAGGGCCTGTCGGTGGTGCAGGGCGATGCCGATCGCGATCTGCACGATTATCCGGACAAGGGCTTCGACTATGCCGTGCTCAGCCAGACGCTGCAGACCGCAGTGCGGCCCGACCGCATGCTCGACGAGCTCCTCCGCGTCGGCACGCGCGCCTTTGTCAGCTTCCCCAATTTCGCGCATTGGCGCACCCGCGCCGCGCTGCTGGTCGGCGGGCGGATGCCGGTAACGCGCAGCATCCCGGTCAGCTGGTACGAAACGCAAAACATCCACCACGTAACAATCGCGGATTTCCGCGACCTCGCGCGTGAAAAATCCGCGACGATCGAGCGCGATTGGTATTTTTCGCATCAGCGCCCAATCGCGCGCATCGGTGCCAATGCCCGCGCCGAATTCGCCGTATTCGAGCTGTCGCGCTAGGCCGGCTTCAGCCATGCGCGGCGGGCGGGCACGCTCGGTGCTCCGCCGCCGCCGCGCCGCATTCTACCCCGGACGATGCAGACCGCAGATCTTGTGGCCATCGAGATCGCGAAAATAGCACAGGTGCAGCGCACCCATCGAACTTTCGCGCAGGCCCGGCGGGTCTTCGATGCTGGTGCCGCCCGCGGCGATCGCCGCATCGTGCAGTTCCTTGACCTGTTCGGGCGAGTCGCATTTGAAGCCGATGGTCATGCCATTGGCGCAGGTGGCCACCTCGCCGTCGATCGGCTGCGACAGCGCGAGCACGTCGCCGTCATGCATGAAGAACACGCGCTTGATTCCGCTGTCGAGTGTGTTGTCCATCGCCCCCTCGACACCGATAACCTTGAGCACCTTTTCGTAAAAGGCCTTCGATTTATCGATATCGTTCGTGCCGATCATGATGTGGTTGAACATCGTATCTCTCTCCTGTGAGTTTCGTTTCGCCACCTTAATCGCGTGTGGCATTGTGACAAGCGACGATCGCATCTCGTCGCTTGCGGTTCAGCGCGGCGGGTATAGAAGCATGCCATGCACCTGCTTCTTGCCCCGCTCGCCCTGTCCTTCCTGCAAGCTGCGGGCGGTGCGCCGACTGCCGCCTCCGAGCTCCCCGATCTGACGCTCGAACAGTCCAGTTCGCTGCGCTGTTCGGTCGCTTTCGGCCTGGTCCACCGCGCGCAAAACAGCGGCGAGGAAGCGGCGGCGGCGTATCCCGTCATGGCCGAGCGCGGACAGGAGTTCTTCGTCCGCACCACCGCGCAGTTGATGGACGAACTCGGGGCCAGCCGCGAGACCATCATGGGGCTGGTGATGCGCGAACACGCAGCGCTGAAAGAGAGCCCCGAGCGGGTCGACGAGGTGATGCCAGCCTGCCTGTTGATGCTCGACGCCGCAGGGCTCTGACACCGCGTTCAGCACAGGGTCAGCGCGGGTGCGCCAGCTTGGCGGCCAATCGTTGATCGCCTCATCGATCGCTTCAGGGGCCCCCCATGCGCAAATTCATCCTGCCCGCCGCGCTTGCGGCCTGCACTCTGCCCGTGCCCGCGTTGGCGCAGGATGCACCTGCTGCACCGCTGGCCGATCTGGGCGAGCAGATGCGCGATCCCGCCTATCAGCGCGACATGGCGCTGATGCTGCAGGCGATGACCGAAGTCTTGCTCGACATGCCGATTGCACCGCTGGCGCAGGCCGCTGCCGAAATGGCGGGCGAGAAGACCCGTGACATCGATCCCGACCTCACCTTGCGCCGCGCCGTGCCGCAGGCGGACCGGGTGGGCGATGAGGTCGCCCGCACTGTCCCGCGCGCCATGCAGGCTGCGGGGACCATGGCGGAAGGCCTCGCTGCGATGGCACCGTTGCTGCGCGACATGGCGGGGCGGATGCGCGGCGCGATCCCGCCGCGCAACTGATCCCCACGAAAATTAGCGAGAGCCCCCGGCACGCCAGTGGACGCGCCCCCGCGGCTTGTGGCAAGGCGACCGAATCCATGTGGCAGCTCTACCAATTCCCCCTTTGCCCGTTCAGCCGTAAGCTGCGCCTGCTGATGGGCGAGAAGAACATCGCCTACGAACTCGTGCGCGAGTATCCGTGGGAGGGGCGCGACGAATTCTGGCACCTCAACCCCGCCGGACGCACGCCCGTCCTGCATGACCCGGCGCGCGGGGTCAGCCTGTCGGACAGCCAGGCGATCTGCGAATTTCTCGAAGAGACGGTCGAGCGTAGCCCGATGGTCAATGGCTCGGCCTTGCAGCGCGCGGAAATCCGCCGCCTGGTCGCGCTGTTCGACGAAAATCTCTATGCCGATGTCACCGGGCCGCTGCTGCACGAACGGATGAAGAAGCGGCTCGTCCTGCGCCAGCCGCCTGATTCTCGCATGCTGCGCGAGACGATGAAGAACGCACATGCGCATCTCGATTACATCGACTGGCTGGTCGACAACCGCCAGTGGCTCGGCGGCGCGACCCTGAGCCTGGCGGATCTCGCCTGCGCGTCGCAGCTGTCGGTCGCCGATTATCTCGGCGGGATCGACTGGAAGGGCCACGACCAGACGCGGCACTGGTATTCGGTGATGAAAAGCCGTCCCAGCTTCCGCCCGCTGCTGAGCGAGAAGATGGAAGGCTTGCCGCCGCCGCCGCATTACGCGCTGGTCGACGCCTGACCGGCTACTTCTGGCACACGGGGCAGAACCACGTGCTCCGCCCGCCCTGCACGATCCGCCGGATAACGCCGCCATCCTCGTGGTGGCAGGCCTCGCCCTCGCGCCCGTAGACATGGAAGCGCGTTGCGAAATAGCCGAGATTGCCGTCGGGCTGCGCGAAATCGCGCAGCGTCGAACCGCCATCCTCGATCGACCGGGTAAGCACGTCCTTGATCGCGGGCACCAGGCGCCTCAGCTGCGGCATGGTCACCTTGCCGCCCGCCTTGCGCGGGTGGATTCCGGCCTGCCACAACGCTTCGCAGACATAGATATTGCCCAGCCCCGCAACGATCCGCTGGTCGAGCAGCAGCAGCTTGATCGCCTGCTTGCGGCCACGCGTAGCTTCGCGCAAATGCTCCGGCGTCAGCGCCTCGCCCAAAGGCTCGGGACCAAGCGCGGCAAAGGGCGGCCACAGGTCGAGTTCGGGGTTCAGCAGCAGATCGACCGAGCCGAACCGGCGCGGATCGTTGAGCGCGAAGACATGGTCTTCGGTCGCGAGCACCAGATGGTCGTGCTTGTCCGGCGCCTCCGGATCGATTCGCCAGCGCCCGCTCATGCCGAGGTGGAACACCATCGCATGATCGCGATCGGTGTGGATCAGCCCGTATTTCGCACGGCGCGAAAGACCCGAAACAGTCGCCCCGGTCAGCGCCTGCACCAGGTCGGGGGGAAAGGGTCGGCGCATGTCGGGGCGGTTGACGCGCACGCTGACGATCCGCTCGCCCTCGAGGAACCGGGCCAGCCCGCGCACGGTGGTTTCGACTTCTGGGAGCTCGGGCATGTCGAGTTTCGCGTAACAGCGGTTTCTCGTGGCGTCTATTCGCTCCCTTCGGTCGCTGCGCCCTGTTCCGTCCCACGCCCCCTCCCGGCCACCCACGGCACGGTATTCTATGGGTGGCCGGGAGGGGGCGTGGGACGGAACAGCAAGGGAAGCGCGGATGCGCTTCCCGCACCCGACAAAGACTCCTCCAACCCCCCTTTGCCCCGGCCACAATTCCCCCTAAGGCCCCCGCATGAGCGAAACCGTTTCCTTCGGCTACGAAGATATCGATGCCGCGGAAAAGACCGGCCGCGTGGGCGAGGTCTTTTCCAATGTTGCCGCCAAATACGATGTGATGAACGACGCCATGAGCGCGGGCATGCACCGGTTGTGGAAGGACCGTTTCGTCAAGCGGGTGAAGCCGCAGCCGGGCGAGACGATCCTCGACATGGCGGGCGGCACGGGCGACATCGCCTTCCGCATGGCCCAGCACGGCGCCAGCGTGACCGTGTCCGACATCAACCAGGACATGCTCGATGTCGGCATCGAACGCGCGATGGAACGCGGGATCGACGGCCTTGTCTGGTCGCGCCAGAATGCCGAGGAACTGAGCTTTTCCAGCCGTATCTTCGATGCCTATACGATCGCGTTCGGCATCCGCAACGTCACGCATATCGACCGCGCGCTGAAGGAAGCGCACCGCGTGCTCAAGTTCGGCGGGCGCTTCTACTGCCTCGAATTCAGCACTGTCGAATGGCCCGGTTTCAAGGAAGCCTACGACCTCTATTCGCACAAGCTGGTGCCGCAGATCGGCAAGGCCATCGCCAATGACGAGGACAGCTATCGCTACCTCGTCGAATCGATCCGCCGCTTCCCCGACATGCCCGGTTTCGAGCGCATGATCCGCGATGCGGGCTTCGAGAATACCCGCGTCGAGCCGATCATGGGCGGTCTTGTCGCGATCCACTCAGGGTGGAAGGTCTAAAGGGTGGCCAGACCCTCGACGCATATCCTGCGCCTGCTCAAGTGGGGCCGCACGCTGGCGCGCCACGGGGCGCTGCGCGGGATCGAGAACGATCCCAACACGCCGCCGCAGGTAAAGCGCCTCGCGCGGATTGCCCGTTTCGGCACGGTGCAGCCCAAAGAGCCCGACTATGCGGGCGCCTTTCGCGATATCGGCCCCGCCGCGATCAAGCTGGGGCAGACGCTGGCCACGCGGCCCGACCTCGTCGGCGAGGATGCCGCGCGCAACCTCCTGACCCTGCAGGACAATCTTCCCCCGGTCGATTTCGAAGAAATCAAGTCGAGCATCGAAGCCAGTTTCGAGCAGCCGCTCGAGACGCTGTGGGCCGATTTCGATCCCGTGCCCGTGGGGGCGGCGTCGATCGCGCAGGTCCACCGCGCGGTGACGAATGACGGCCGGCAGGTCGCAGTGAAAGTGCTGCGCCCCGGCGTGCGCGAACGCTTCGCGCGCGATATCGGCACTTATGAATGGGCCGCCGCGCATCTCGAACGCTTCGGCGGCGAAGCTGCGCGGCTGCGCCCGCGGCTGATCATCGCCAATTTCAAGCGCTGGACCAATCGCGAGCTCGATCTGCGGCGCGAGGCGGCCAGCGCGTCCGAACTGGCCGAGCATATGGTCGGCACGGCGGGCTATGACATTCCGGGTATCGACTGGGACCGCACCAATGGCCGCGTGCTGACGGTCGACTGGATCGACGGGATCAAGATCAGCGATGTCGCCGCGCTGAAGGCTGCGGGACACGATACCAAGGACCTCGCCAGCCGGTTGGTGCTCGCATTTCTCAAGCAGGCGATCGCGGCAGGTTTCTTCCACGCGGATATGCACCAGGGCAATCTGTTCGTGAAAGCCGACGGGACGATCGCCGCGATCGATTTCGGGATCATGGGGCGGATCGACCGCCGCGCGCGGATGTGGCTGGCGGAAATCCTCTACGGGCTGACGACGGGCAACTACAAACGCGTCGCCGAAATCCATTTCGAGGCGCAATACGTGCCCAGCTATCACAATGTCGACGAGTTCGCGACCGCGCTGCGCGCGGTGGGCGAGCCGATGCGCGGCAAGCCGGTGAGCGAACTTTCGGTCGGCCAGATGCTCGACGGGCTGTTCGCGATCACGCGCGATTTCGACATGCAGACGCAGCCGCATTTGCTGTTGCTGCAAAAGACCATGGTGATGGTCGAGGGCATCGCCACGCAGCTCGATCCCACGATCAACATGTGGGATGTCAGCGCGCCCTATGTGCGCAGCTGGATTCGCGACGAGCTCGGCCCCGAAGCGGCGATCGCCGATCGCATCCGCGAAGATACCGCGACCTTCCTGCGGATCCCCGAACTGGTGCGCCGGATCGAGGATCGTTTCCCGCCCAAGGGCGGCGCGCCCGAGCCGCCCCCGCTCCCCGATATCGAATTGATGGGGGAAAGGCGCCGCCGCAAGGAGCATGATCGCGGCTGGCTGGGCTATGCCGTTGCGGCAGTGGCAGGGGGGCTCGCTACATGGGCAGCGATAACGCAGGGGTGGATCGGCTAGGCAGCGGCGGCGCGGTGCCCGCCTGGGACCGCTTCGCCCATTGGGGGGCATGGCCCGCGCGGGTGTTGCTCGCGCTGGCGGCGATCCTGCTGGTGCTCGCCGCGCTGACGCCATTGGCAGTCGATCGCGATGAGACGGCAGCGCCCGCATCGAGTCCGGCGCAGAGCACACCGGCAGCCAGCGCCGAACCCCCGCGCGACGACGATCTCGCCTTCTACGATGCCGTGATCGAGCGGATTGCGCGCGGCGAGGCCTATTACGACTTCATCGTCGAGGAACAGCGCGCGCACGATTATCCCGTGCGCCCCGGCTTTGCCGTGCGCCTGCCCACGCTCGCCTATGTCCATGCATGGCTGGGCGAGGGCGGCATGATCGCGCTGGCGATCGCCCTGATGGCGGCGACCGTGTGGGCATGGTGGCGGCGGCTGGGCGAAGAACCCGGCGGCCCGCGGATGCGCCGGGTCGGCGCCGCGCTGATGCTGATGGGCGCATCGCTCGGCCTCAACCGCTATTACTTCGTCCTGCACGAATTGTGGGCGGGGATGCTCGTCGCGCTGGCCTTCGGCCTCCATCGGCCGGGCCGCTGGGGCTGGTCGCTGGCAGTCGCCGCACTGGCGCTGGCGATCCGCGAACATGCCCTGCCGTTCGTGCTGTTGCTGGGGGCAATGGCCGTGTGGCGCCGCGACTGGAAGGAAGCCGCGGCATGGGGCGCGCTGATCGCGGTCTTCCTCGGCGCGATCACGTGGCATTGGGCGCAGCTCGCGCCGCAGGTGGCGCCGGGCGATCCCTCCAGCCCTGATTGGCTGGTGCTGCGCGGGCTGTCGGGCTGGCTTGGCAATATCGTGCTGAGTTCGAACCTGCGCTTCCTGCCGCATGCCATCGCGGGTCCGCTGGTCGTGCTGATGGTGCTCGGCTGGGCCGGTTGGAAATCCCCAGCAGGGACCACGGGTACTTTGCTTTATCTCGGCTATGGCCTCGCCTTCATGCTCGCCGGGCGGGCGAACAATTTCTACTGGGGCGCGGTGGTCGCGCCGGCCATGTTCATCGGTCTCGCTTTCCTGCCAATGGCGCTTTCCTCGCTGATGCGCTCCGCGCGGGGGCGGGCATGACCTTGCCCGCACGGCCGCTGTCGCGCCTGCCGCGCTGGGCGGCGCTGGCGCTGGTATTGGTGACGCTGCTTGCAGCTGTGTGGAACAGCTTTGCGCTGGAAACGCGCAACACCGCGCATGAGGCGGATGTCGCCGAGCGGCTTGGCCGCGGCGAGCGGGTCGATATGGACCTCTACCGCGCGATCAATGCGCGCGTTGCCGCGGGCGAGGATTACTATGCGGCGGCGGCGATCGAGCATCGCAGCTTCGCCATGCCCACCAGCCCCTTCGTGACCGTGCGCACGCCCGTGCTGGCGTGGACAAGCGCGCTATGGGGCGAAGACGGCTGGCGGATCATCGCGGTAGTCCTATGGGCCGCCAATATCCTCGCCTGGTTCGTGGCCTTGCGCGATCGGGGGCGGTTCGAAGGATTGGCGGGGGCGGGCCTTGCCGGTCTGTTCGGCATGGTCTCGTTTATTGCCGATATCCCGTTCAGCCATGAAATCCTTGCCGGGATGATGCTGTCGCTCGCGCTGGCGCTTGCCGCGCGCAATGCCCCGATAGGCGGGCTCCTGCTCGCGACCTGCGCAGTGGCACTGCGCGAACTGGCGCTGCCCTTCCTGCTCGCCTGGGGCGCAGTTGCCCTGGTGGCGCAAGACCGGCGACAGGCGCGCGCGATCGCCGTGGTTCTCGCGCTGCTCGCGCTCGGGCTGGCGCTGCACGCTGCGGCGGTGGCGAGTATCCGCCAGCCCGGCGATCTCGTCTCCTCCGGGTGGCACGGGCTGCTGGGCCCCGCCTTGCCGCTCTACGGCATCCATATCTCCACCCTGCTGCAGACACTCCCGACCTGGCTCGCGGGACCGCTGGGGGTGCTCCCGCTGCTCGGCTGGTTTGCCGCAGGCGGCAGGCTGGGCGCGCTGGCCAGCCTGTGGTTCGCCGGGTTCATCGCCGCCGCCGCGATCTTCGCGCGGCAGGAGAACCTTTACTGGATGGGGCTGTTCATTCCCGCCTACGGGGTCGGCCTCGCCTTCCTGCCGTGCGCTGTCGCCGATCTCGCCGTAGCGCTCAGGCGTCCTTCTTCGGCCAGCCCCACGCCCGCATCGCCAGGACGATGACAAGGCAATGGAACGCCTCCACGCCCACCGGCACGATCCAGCCCTCATAGGGGCCCTGCGCCACCAGGTTGATAAGGCGACCGGTCAACGCAATGCCGAACAGGCCCAGCGCGGGCAGCATTACGTCGCCGCGCCGCTTCCACGCGCCCCAGGCGAGCGACAAGGCCGTGACATAGAAGAACGCGGTCATATCCCCGCGCAGCGTCGATTCGCCGTGCGTGGTGACGATAGCAATGCCGAAATCGGCTGCCGCACTGTCCGGGTCGACCAGGAAACTCGTCCCCAGCACCAGGTCGAGTATCGCCAGCGCGAGTAGTATCGCGCTTAGAATCACATGCATCGGAACCTCCCCCGTTTCCGTTTTTTTCACCTCGTAAGGTTAAGGCGTAATGGGAAAAACGCCAGCGCAACCCGCTGGCCATGATCGATGGGGGGCGCTAGCAAGCGCAGCGATGACACAATGGGTATCCATTCGCCGATCCGCGCGGACCCGCGCGAGCATGCCTCAAGCCGCAGGGCGCACCGCATGAGCGGTCCGCGGATCCTGCTCGTCATCGGCGGGGGCATCGCGGCCTACAAGGCGTGCGAGCTTGTCCGCCTGATCCGCAAGGCGGGCGGCGAGGTGACCTGCGTGCTGACCGAAGGCGGCCAGCAATTCGTCACCCCGATGGCGCTCGCCGCGCTGAGCGAGAACAAGGTTTATACCTCGCTGTTCGATCTCAAGGACGAGGTCGAGATGGGCCATATCCAGCTCAGCCGCGAGGCCGACCTGGTGGTCGTATGCCCCGCCACCGCCGATATGCTGGCAAAAATGGCGGCGGGCATTGCCGACGATCTGGCGACCACGCTGATCCTCGCCACCGACAAGCCGGTGCTGACCGTTCCGGCGATGAATGTGAAGATGTGGGAACATCACGCGACCCAGCGCAATGCCGATTGGCTGCGGCAGGCGGGCGTCGCGGTGATGGATCCCGACGAAGGCCCGATGGCCTGCGGGGAATTCGGTCCCGGGCGGATGCCCGAACCGCCCGCGATTCTGGGCCGCATCGCCGCGGAGCTCGATCTCGATATCGAAGTGCCCGAACTGGCCCCGCCTGCTGCGGCGCAGCTCGCCGCGCCGGTGGCGCAGGCACCTGTGGACGATGTCCTCACGGCGCGCGAACCCGAAGCGGAAGCGGAGGTCGAGGAACAGGCCGAAGCTGACATCGAGGCCGAAGATGAGGGCGAAGCCGAACAGGGCGGCGGCGGGCTGGGCGAACTGCTCTCGATGATCATCCCGCGCTCGACCGAGCAGCGCAGCCATGACGAGATCGAGGCCGATCTCGAAGCCGAGCCCGAATCCGAAGCCGAACCGGAGCCGGATATGCCCGGCCCGCTGGATCCGCTCGACGTGCCCATCCCCGAGGGCGCCGATGCCGGGCCGATCCTCGCCAAAAAGGGCAAGGCGTCGTCCGCCCCGCCGACCGATCCCGCAGCGCTCGGTTTCGATCCGGCGGCGCAGGAAGCGCGCGCCATGCCGCAGCAGATCGCCAATGATGTGCAGACCGCGGAAATTGCCTTCGACGATTCGCCGCTCGCCGGGCAGGCCGCCTTCGATCCCGATCCCGAGCACCGCCCGCTTTACGGCAAGCATGTGCTGATCACCGCCGGACCGACGCATGAACCGATCGATCCGGTGCGCTATATCGCCAACCGGTCGAGCGGAAAGCAGGGCTTTTCGATTGCCGCCATGGCCGCCGCTGCCGGTGCGCGGGTCACGCTGATCGCGGGACCGGTGCATTTGCCCACCCCGGTGGGTGTCGACCGCGTTGATGTCGAAACCGCCGAGGATATGGCCGAGGAAGTGCGCCGCGCATTGCCGGTCGATATCGCCTTCATGGTTGCTGCGGTCGCCGACTGGAAGAGCCGCCATGTCGCGGGCGAGAAAATGAAGAAGCGCGGCTCCGCACCGCCCGCGCTGATCCTGGCCGAGAACCCCGATATCCTCGCGGGCACTGCGGCAGGGCGCAAGCGGCCGACCTTGCTGATCGGTTTCGCCGCCGAGACCGAGAATGTGATCGAAAACGCCAAGTCGAAGCGCAAGCGCAAGGGCGCCGACTGGATCATCGCCAACAATGTCTCGAGCAATGAAGGCAACAGCGTGATGGGCGGCGATCTCAACCAGGTTCATATCGTCACCTCGGGCGGGGTCGAAAGCCTGCCCGAAATGCCCAAGGAAGACGTTGCGCGCGAACTGGTGCGCCGCGCCGCCGCCGCGCTCGCCCCCGTAGAGGACGACCATGACTGATCCCGTGGGTGTGCGTCTCAAACGCTTGCCGCATGGCGAGGGGCTGGCCCTGCCCGCCTATGCCACCAGCGATGCGGCGGGGATGGATGTGCTCGCAGCCGAAGATTGCGTGATCGCGCCTGGCCAGCGGCATGCGGTGGCAACCGGTCTCGCCGTGGCAATCCCGCAAGGGTACGAGATCCAGGTGCGCCCGCGCTCGGGCCTTGCACTCAAACACGGCATTACCGTGCCCAATACGCCCGGCACGATCGACAGCGATTATCGCGGCGAGCTCAAGGTAATCCTGATCAACCACGGCGCCGGCGACTTTGCGATCCAGCGCGGCGACCGGATCGCGCAGCTGGTCCTTGCGCCCGTCACGCAGGCCGCGTGGGAAGAGGTCGACGAACTGGACACCACCACGCGCGGCGCGGGCGGGTTCGGTTCGACTGGCGGTCACGCCAAGCTCGCCTGACCCGCGCATGAAAAAGGGCGGCCCGATCCGGAACCGCCCTCTCTCGTCTCATCCCGTCCGGGAAGCTATCGTCAGTCTTCGATCCGGCGCACGGTGGTCTTTTCCGGCGCGATCGAGATGCGCACCGTCTCACCCGAATTGCCGGGGAAATCGGTAAACATAGCTTCGACCAGGTTCGGCACCAGATATTGCAGCCGGTTCGAGGTCGATACGGCCTGCGCCTCGCCTTCGAACAGGCGCTCGCCGGTGGCTGCGCGGTCGATCTTCAGATCGATGCCGCTGGTATAGACGGTGTAGCTGCGCACTTCGGGCCCGCCGAACCACGGATCGTTGAAGCCGTAGCCCCAATGGCTGCCGTAATAGCGCGGGCTGTAATAGCCCGGACGCGCGCGGTAGCCGCGTGCGGTGTAGCCGTACCAGGGCGAATAGAACGGATCGCGGAAGCCCGTCGAACGCACGCGCTCGCGGCCCTTGTCGACCGTGTAGTCGAACCGCACCAGCAGCGATGCGTCATCGACCGAAGCCGCCTGCGTATAGCCAAGGCGCGTCATCTGCGCTTCGACGAGATCGGCATATTGCGCGAACTCGAGCCCGCCGGCGAGCGCCGGGTCATCGGCGACCACGGCATAGCTTTCGCCCTGCGGGGCGGGCAGCTGCGACTGGAAGCGCGAAACATCCGCTTTGAACGGGGTGGCACAGGCTGCAAGGCCCGCGAGGATCATGGGAACGGAGGCGAGCTTGAGTTTGCGCCCCCAACCCTGTTTCAGGTTGGTCATACTCAATACCTTTCGAGTAACGGGCGGGGAATACACGATTTTCCACGCCCGTGCAGCCCGCCAATCTGCCGCGCTGGATTGGCGGCGAATGTCCGGGGATTTAGCGGTCCGTCGATGAACCCGGATTGAATATCCCGATTCACATATGTTGCACCGGTGCGCGCGTCAGCGAACGAGGCCGAGCGCGGTGTAAGCCGCATCGAGCGTCGGGCGGCCCAACTCGCGCGCATGGCTGGCACCGCGCGCAAGGATCGCATCGAGCGCCTCGCGATCGCCGAGCAGCTCGTTGAAGCGCGTCGAGATCGGGCGCAGCGTCTCGACCAGCAATTCGCCCAGCGCGGGCTTGAACTTGCCAAAACCCTCGCCCCCGAACTCGCCCAGCACCGCATCGACCGTATTCTCGGTGACTGCGGCGTAGATGGTCACCAGGTTCAGCGCTTCGGGTCGGCCGACCAGGCCCTTGGCCTCGCTCGGCAGCGGTTCGGGGTCGGTCTTGGCCTTCTTGACCTTCTTCATCACCGTGTCGGCATCGTCGGCCAGCTCGATCCGGCTCATTTCGGACGGGTCGGATTTGCTCATCTTCTTCGACCCGTCGCGCAGGCTCATGATCCGCGCAGCCTGCGGCGGGGTGATCGCTTCGGGCAGGGTGAAGACCGGCGCATCCTCGCTGGCGAAATCGTTGTTGAACTTCTGCGCAATGTCGCGCGCCAGCTCGAGATGCTGTTTCTGGTCTTCGCCCACCGGCACATGCGTGGTCTGGTAGAGCAGCACGTCGGCCGCCTGCAGCACGGGATAGCCGAACAGCGCGACCGACTGGCCTTCGCGGTTCTTGCCTGCCTTGTCCTTCCACTGCGTCATGCGGTTGAGCCAGCCCATCCGCGCGGTGCCGTTGAGCAGCCATTGCAGTTCGGCATGCGCGGGCACCTGCGCCTGGTTGAACAATACGCTGCGCTGCGGGTCGATCCCGCAGGCAACGACGGCCGCAGCCATTTCGAGCGTGGCCTTGTGCAACTCGGTCGGGGTGTGCGGCATCGAAATGGCGTGCAGATCGGCGAGGAAGAACAGGCATTGTTCGCCGTCCTTCATCTCGTCCTGCATGCGCACCCAATTGCGGATCGCCCCGAGGTAATTCCCGAGGTGGAGATTGCCGGTGGGCTGGATGCCGGAGACTACCCGCATTTCAGGGCGCATGAATTCTCTCAATCAAGTTCAGGTCTGGCGGCGCAGCAGCCGGGCGATCGTATCCCGGTCGAGGACCCCCAGAAGGAAGGCCGCGATGCCGTAGACCGCGCTGCCCGTCAATGTCACCGCGGCAATCCCGCCGGTGCGTTCGAGCACCGTGCCGTCGAACCACGGGTCGAGCGGGTCCATCAGCAGCCACAGCGCCGCCCCCATCGCCAGCGCGGCGATCGCGATCCGCACGATGCGCCCCGCAATCCGCGGCGGCAGGCGGAAATATCCGCGCCGGGCAAGGATCGCATAAAGCAGCGCGACATTGCACCATGCGCCGATCGACCCCGCTATCGCCAGCGCCAGCACGCCCAGGCGCGGGACCAGCAGGATGTTGAGGCCCACCGTGATCACCAGCGAGACCGCGGCAGTGAAGACCGGGGTGCGGGTGTCCTTGCGGGCGAAGAAATTGGGCGTCAGCACCTTGACCAGCACATAGGCGGGCAGCCCGATGACCAGCCCGCTGACCACCGTGCCGGTAATCATCGCGTCTTCCACGCTGAACGCGCCGCCGGCGAAGAACACGCGGGTGAAGGCGCTTCCCGCGACGAACAGCGCGACCGCGGCCGGCACGGTCAGCAGCATCGCCAGCTCGATCGCATTCGATTGCAGGCGCTGCGCCTCGGCATCTTCGGAGCGCGCGAGATAGCGCGACAGCGCGGGCAGGATCGCGGTGCCCAGCGCGATGCCGATGATGCCCAGCGGCAGCTGGTTCCAGCGGTCGGCCATTGCGAGATAGGTATAGCTGCCGACCTGCAGCGTGGAGAGGAAGAACAGGTCGACGAAGCGGCTGATCTGGTAGATCCCCGCGCCGAACACGGCAGGCACGATCAATATGCCCAGCTCCTTCACCCCCGGCGATACGCGCGGCAGGACCATGCGGATGCGAAAGCCCGCGCGGTGCATCCAGAACGACAGCCAGACCAGCTGGAGCAGCCCCGAGGCGCTGAGCGCGACCGATTGCCAGAAGGCGGTTTCGCGCCGCGCCATCACGCTGTCGCCGAGCGATGCGCCATAGAGCAGCGCGGCAATCAGGCAGAGGTTGAGCAGGATCGGTGCCGCCGCCGCCGCGGCAAAGCGCGAGAGCGAATTGAGCACTGCGGCGACCAGCGTCGCAAGGCTCATGAACAGCAGGTAGGGAAAGGTGATCTGCGCCATCATCACCGCGATCGGCAAGGCCTCGGGATCGCGTTCGAGCCCTTCGGGCGCGAAATAGGCGACCACCCACGGCATCACCATCATCGCAATCGCGCCGAACACGATCAGGATCGGCAGCAGGATCGACAGCACGCTTTCGGCAAAGCGCTGCGCTTCGCTTCGCCCTTCGACCATGCGCCGGTTGAACAGCGGCACGAAGGCGCTGGCGAAGGCGCCCTCGGCAAACAGCCGGCGGAAGATATTGGGCAGCATGAACGCGAGCTGCCACGCATCGCCCATCGGCGTCGCGCCCAGCACGCGCGCGACCAGAATGTCGCGCACGAAGCCGAACACGCGGCTGACCGCGGTCAGCCCGCCGATCGTCCCGACGTTCTTGAGCAGGCTCACGCGTCAGAGCCCCGGCTGCGGTTCAGCGCCCTATGCCTCGCCGGCGGGCGGGATCGCGCCTTCGCCCTGCTGCTGTTCCTGCGCGCGCGCGGCCAGCTGCTGCTGGTAGAGCGCACCGAAATCCATCGGATCGAGCATCAGCGGCGGGAAGCCCGCGTCGCGGCTGGCATCGGCAATCACGCGGCGGGCGAAGGGGAACAGGATGCGCGGCGCTTCGGCGAACAGGAACGCGTGCGCGTGCTCGTCGGGCAGGTTGCGCATGCCCATCAACCCGCAATAGTCGAGGTCGATGAGGTAGAGATTACCCTGGCTGGTCTTGGCGGTGCAGGTCACCTTGAGCGTGACTTCGTGCACATCGTCGGCGACCTTGTCGGCGGCGATATTGACCTGCACGTCGAGCTGCGGCTGCTCGGTCCACTGGAAGCAGGCCGGGGCATTGGGGTTCTCGACCGAAAGGTCCTTGATATATTGCGAGATCACGCCTGCGCTGGGCTGCGTGTCGGCCCCATTGGCGCCGGCTGCGGGATCCATGTTGAGGTCGGTGAGAACGTCGCCTTCGTCGGCCATGAGAATTCGCTTTCCAATTATCCGATTTTGCTGGTCGCGCGCGCTGCCATGGGCCGCGCCGGACCGTCGGTGCGCGCGACTAGCACTGTCGGGCGCGCGTAGCAATCCGCAGCCCGCGACCGCGCGCAGCGCGGGCTCCCGTTCATCGCAGGACCATTGCCGGTTTGTATTTCTTTCCTATCTAGGGCAGGACAAATGTTGGACTGCCGGGGGCGTTGCCGCCGGAATGAAGTTGGGAAGCAGGTTATTACCGTGATCACCGAGATCGTCATCCTCGCCATGATCGCCGCCTTTCTCGGGCTGCGGCTCTATTCGGTGCTCGGCCGCCGGTCGGAGCACGAGGAAGAGGCGATTCCGCACCGTTTCGAACGCAGCGATACCCCGCCGCAGGCAGACAATGCGCCGCGCGCGGTCCGTCAGCCGGTGGTGCTGCGCGCGGGCGACAACCGCGCCCCGGCCAATGAAGCGGGTATCCGCGCGATTGCCGCCGCCGAACCGGGCTTCGACCTGCTCGGCTTCCTCGACGGGGCGAAGAGCGCTTATGGCGTGATCCTCGAAGCCTTCTGGAAGGGCGACAAGGACACGCTGCGCCAACTGACCGACGACGATGTCTATGACAGCTTCGCCGGTGCGATCGACGCGCGCGAGGCAGCGGGAGAAACGCTCGACAACCGCCTCATCCGGATCGAGGACGCGACCGTGCGATCGGCCGAAATCGATGGCCGTACCGCGCGCATCGCGGTATTGTTCGTCGCCGATATCGCTGCCGTGACACGCGACAGCGACGGCACCGTCATCGCCGGCTCGCTCGACGATGCGATCGAAAGCCGCGACGTGTGGACTTTCAGTCGCCATGTCGGTGCTGCCAATCCCAACTGGATCCTCGACGAGACCGACGAGGGCTGACGCTCCGCGCAACCCGGGGAGGGACAATGCGCTATCTGCTGGTGATCGCGGCAACCATGATGTTGGCCGCCTGCGTGCGCATGGTACCCGACACCGCGCCCAAAGTGGCGGTTCCGCTGCCGCCGGGTACCGTATCCAGCGCCGCTTTTTCGCCGCTGGTGCGCGGGGTCGATGTCGATGCGCTGGGAATTACCCCCGATGATGCCGGCACCGCGCTCGTGTCCTTCCTCGAATCCTGCCCGGCCGTGCTTACGCGCGAGGACCAGAGCGGGCTGACCTTCGCCGAGGACTGGCGCCCCGCCTGCGAGGCCGCGACAAGCTGGCCGGTGTCCGATGCGCGGCGCTTCTTCACCAGCTATTTCGAAACCGCGCGGGTCGGCGATGGCGCGGCCTTCGCCACCGGCTATTTCGAACCCGAGATACGCGGGAGCCGCACGCGCGCGCCCCGCTACGACGTGCCGATCTACGCCCCGCCGCCCGAACTCGTCCGCGCATGGCCCGAAGACGTGCCCGAAAGCGAACGCACCGGCCGGCCGCCGCTGGGTCGGTATGATGCCAGCGGCAAGTTCGTGCTGTTCTACGACCGCACCCAGATCGAACTCGGCGCGCTGGCCAATCGCGGGCTCGAGATCGCCTGGGCCGCCGATCCGGTCGAATTCTTCTTTCTCCAGATCCAGGGCTCGGGGCTGGTCCGCCTGCCAGATGGCGAGTTGATGCGGATCGGCTATGCGGCGCAGAACGGGCGCGAATATGTCGGCATCGGGCGCGTCATGCGCGAACGCGGGATGATCGGCGAGGGCACGCCCTATGCCACCTCGATGCAGGGCATCATGGAGTATATCCGCGACAATCCTGCCGATGGACGCGACATCATGCGGCTCAACAAGAGCTGGATTTTCTTCCGCGAACTCAACACAGACGGCCCGCTGGGTTCGCTTGGCGTACCCGTGCGGCGCGAAGCCTCGGTCGCGGTCGATCCGCTGTTCGTCCCCTACGGGGCGCCGGTCTTCCTCGACATGGATCGCGGCGTCGC
This sequence comes from Qipengyuania citrea, assembly GCF_024171405.1. Lineage (GTDB taxonomy): Bacteria > Pseudomonadota > Alphaproteobacteria > Sphingomonadales > Sphingomonadaceae > Qipengyuania > Qipengyuania profunda. The sequence continues at coordinate 1,474,987 of NZ_JALJZT010000002.1, read as the reverse complement.
CGACGGTCTGTGGATCGCGCAGGATACGGGCGGGGCGATCAAGGGCGCCAACCGCTTCGATACCTTCTGGGGCAATGGCGCCGATGCGCGCGAGATCGCGGGCGGCATGAGCGCGCGCGGGTCGGCGCTGGTACTCCTGCCACGCGGCACGCTCGACCGCCTTGAATCGCGCCGGTGAGTTCCCCGCGCGGTTTATCTTCCGAAGAGGCGGAGGCGTGGGAAAAGCTGGCTGCCACCGTGGCCCCGCTGCATCCGCGCAAACCGGTGCAGCCGAAAGCGGTTGTCGCGCCCAAGCCGCCCGCACCGCCCAAACCGGTCAGACGCGCGCCCGTGCCACCACCCCGGCCAGCGCCGATAGCGCCGCCCAAACCGGTCGCGGTGCAGGACCGCGGGCTCGATTCGCATTGGGACCGGCGGCTCAAATCGGGGACACTCCAGCCCGAACTCACGCTCGACCTGCATGGCCACAATCTTGACGCCGCCTATGACCGCCTGATGAGCGGGGTGGCGCAGGCCCGGGCCATCGGCGCGCGCACGATCCTGCTGGTGACAGGGAAAGCGCGTCCGGTCGAAGCGGCGGACCGTGCGTCGCGGCGCGGTGCAATCCGCGCCAAGGTGCTCGACTGGCTGGCCGCCTCGAGCCACCATTCCGCTATCGCCGCCGTGCGCCGCGCGCACCAGCGCCATGGCGGCGACGGCGCGCTATATATCGTCCTCAAGCGCGAACGCTGATCGGACGGCCCAGGGCCGGCGACCGCGCGGGGCAACAACCCACGAAATGTGACAAATTGTGCGCCAGAGGCGCGAAATAGCTGGGTAGTTAGGTAGCTCGTAGCGGCACTGGCGCCGCTTGCGCCCGCCTGGGCTGCCTTCAGACCGCGCTCGGTCCCGTTCACCTCCTCGCGCCGATTCGCGGGCAAGTTGGTGAGAAGACAACAAAAAAGCCCCCGACACGTGGTCGGGGGCTCTCGGTGGACGACCAGCCAGGCCGTCTGTCCATCAATTATGATACTTCTGATACATGATGTCAAAGCGATCGGCGTCCATGACCTTGGTCCAGGCGGCGACGAAATCGTCGACGAACTTCCGCTCGTGCCCGTTCTCGGCATAGACTTCGGCGACGGCGCGCAATTGCGAGTTCGCGCCGAAGACGAGGTCGGTGCGGGTGGCGTGCCATTTGACATCGCCCTTGAGACGGCACTTGCCGACGAATTCCTCGTCGCCGCTCTCGTCGATGACTTCCCAGACCGTGCCCATGTGAAGCAGGTTGACGAAGAAGTCGTTCGACAACACGCCGGGGCGATCGGTCAGCACGCCGATGTCGTTGCCGTGCTGCGTGTGCTTGGACACTGCGCCCAGTGCGCGCATGCCGCCCACCAGCACGGTCATTTCGGGCATCGACAGACCGAGCAGGTGCGCCCGGTCGACCAGCATGTCCTCGGTCTTCACCTCGGCCTTGGTCTTGAGGTAGTTGCGGAAGCCATCGGCGAAGGGCTCGAGCGGCTCCCAGCTCTCGGCATCGAACTGGTCTTCACGGGCATCGCCGCGGCCGGTGGTAACCGGTACGGTGATGTCGAAGCCGCCGTCCTTGGCCGCCTTCTCGATCGCCGCCGCGCCGCCCAGCACGATGGCGTCGGCCATCGAGATATCGCCGCGCAGCTCGTCGAGTTTGGCCAGCACCTTGCCCAGTTCCTCGGGATCGTTGACCTTCCAGTTCCTCAGCTCATCGAAGCGGATGTGCGCGCCGTTGGCGCCGCCGCGATGGTCCGAATTGCGATAGGTCGAAGCCGAAGCCCAGGCTGCCTTGACCAGTTCGCGAACGCTCAGCCCGCTGCCCAGCACGGCCTTCTTGAACTCGGCCACGGCGCTGTCCGAAGGCGTGGTTCCGGCGGGGACCGGGTCCTGCCAGATCATTTCTTCGGAAGGGACGTCGGGACCCAGGTAACGGACCTTGGGGCCCATATCGCGGTGGGTCAGCTTGAACCACGCGCGGGCAAAGGCATCGTCGAGCGCCGCCTGATCGTCGCGGAAGCGTTCCGAAATCTTGCGATATTCGGGGTCGCGCTTGAGCGCCATGTCGGCGGTGGTCATGATCGTCGGGACCTTCTTGTTCGGGTCCCGCGCGTCAGGCGCCATGTCCTCTGGCTCGGGGTTGATCGGCGTCCACTGGTTCGCGCCTGCCGGGCTCTGGGTGAGCTCGTAGTCATATTTGAACAGCAGGCGGAAATAATCGTTGCCCCACTGCGTCGGGTTGGGGGTCCAGGCCCCTTCGATACCCGACGTGGTGATGTGACCCTTGCCGATTTCCTCGGGGTCGGTCAGCCAGCCGAAGCCCATCGAGTGCAGGCCTTCGCCTTCGGGGCCGCCGCCGAACGTGTCCGACGGGGCTGCGCCATGGCACTTGCCGAAGGCGTGGCCGCCCGCGGTCAGCGCGACGGTTTCCTCGTCGTTCATCGCCATCCGGGCGAAGGTTTCGCGCATGTCGCGCGCCATGCCCTCGGCATCGTGCGGATTGCCGCCCGGGCCTTCGGGATTGACGTAGATCAGGCCCATCTGGATCGCCGCGAGCGGGTTTTCGAGCGCCTTGCCCTCATCGGGAATAATGCGCGTCTCGACACCCTCGTCGACCCACTTTTCTTCCGAACCCCAATAGACCAGTTCGGGCTCGAACACGTCCTTGCGGCCGCCGCCGAAGCCGAACACCGGCCCGCCCATCGATTCGATCGCGACATTGCCGGTGAGCACGAACAGGTCGGCCCAGCTGAGGTGCTTGCCGTATTTCTGCTTGATCGGCCACAGCAGGCGCCGGGCCTTGTCGAGATTGCCATTGTCGGGCCAGCTGTTGAGCGGGGCGAAGCGCTGCTGCCCGCTCGAGGCGCCGCCGCGGCCGTCGCCGGTGCGATAGGTACCCGCCGCGTGCCACGCCATGCGGATGAAGAACGGGCCATAGTGCCCGTAATCCGCCGGCCACCATTCCTGGCTGTCGGTCATCAGCGCGGTCAGATCGCGCTTCACCGCAGCATAGTCGAGCGCGTTGAAGGCTTCGCAATAATCGAAGTCGTCGCCCATCGGGTCGGGATTGCGCCCACCAGTCTGGAGGATTTCGATCTGCAGCTGGTCGGGCCACCAGTCGCGATTGTTGCGACCGAGGAGGGCACGCGTGCCCCCGTTGCCACTGAAGGGGCAGCCACTCATCTCACCGGTTTTAGCGTCCATCGTTCATCTCTCCATCTAGACTCGGAAAATCTTACAGATGAAGGAATGGGCCAAATCCTGTAATTCGTCCAATCGATTAATTGCGTCGAATTGATTGCCTTGTGCGATCACTCGTCGAGGCGCGCACGAAGCCCGGGACGATGCTTTATCCCTCGCCTGGACCGGATTTATTCCGACCCCGAAACAGCTGCCAGATTTTCCACCCCATTACCGTGGTAAATATCAGTCCGACTGCGGCAAGGAGCTGCTGCCACAGCTCAAGGTCCTTGATCCACGCTACTTTCCAGTCTTCCACCTCAATCTTGAACGGGCTGGGCGGGACCGTTGCGGTGCCGAATTCGCGGCCATCGCGGACATACACCGCACTGATGGAGATTTGGCGCTCACCGGATTTCAGCGGCTTCACCTTCCACTTGGCAGTGTAGGGAATGGAACCACCCCGGTATTCCGGGCAGCTGCGATCTGCCGCCACGTCGAATTCCTGCGGGTCGTATTCCAGAACGAAACAGGTGTTCTCGGTATAGACAACTGCGTTTTCGACGCGTGCGCGGCGGTCAGGATCGGCCTCGGTCGGAGAGGGGACGGTGATGTTGCGCCGACCCGGATCGAACCCGAGATCGGTCGATTTTATCGACACCAGCCAATCAATCCGCTCGGACTGGCGCATCTGGAGAGTGGCCGGTTCGGCGAGGCCGATGTTCTGGTCCCGGACGTACCGGGCGTCCTCGATATCCTGCCGGCATTCCCCGAGAGTTTGCGATGCGCTGCATTCCCGCAAGAGCAGTGCTGCCTCTGCAGCTGCCTCATCGCGCATGGTCTCGAAGGGACGGGTGCGATTGACAATTCTGGAAGCACAAGCGCGGGGGCGGACATTCAATTCCTCGCACGCCCCCAGGATCGACTGCAGCCCTTCTTCCGTCAGCGTGCCGCTGTCGCCTCCGGTGAGCCAGTTTGCGGCCTCCGAATGGGCCTGCACCAGCATCGCGTAGCTATCGTATCCGGAACTTCCCGCGACAATCGGCTCGATGTGGGCAGGCTGTGAGCCTGTGCGGGGCGGCAGGTCCGGCGAGGCCGTCCACGTGGGTGTCGGTGAGGGTGGTGGATCGGGAACTGGCGGCGGTGGAGGTGGCGGAGGAGGAGGTGGTGGGGGTGGCGGCGTGGGGACGGGCGTCGGCGTTTCCACCGGTCCACTAGCTGGACCACGCCCGTCATCCCCAGAGCCAGTGCAGGATGCGGCAAGTGCCGCCACGGCCAAAGCCGATATAAATTTTCTATTATTCGCCAATTTGCCCCCCTCCCAGCTCGCGAATACTACTTCAATTCTATATATTCGCAAGTCAGGGAGGGGAAAGGCAGAAGTCTAGGCCGCTTGCGCGATGTCCTCGACCGGTTCGGTGCGGATCAGGTAGTCGAAAGCCGACAGGCCCGCTTTCGAACCTTCCCCCATTGCCACCACGATCTGCTTGTACGGCACATCGGTCACATCGCCCGCGCCGAAGATACCGGGCAGATTGCTGCGGCCTTCCTCGTCGGTGGCGATCTCGCCATGCTTGGTCAGTTCAAGCCCGCTATCCTGCAGCCACTCGGTATTGGGCACGAGACCGATCTGGATGAACACGCCTTCGAGCTCGATACGGCGTTCGTCGCCGCTTGCGCGGTCCTTGACGATCATCCCGTCGACCTTGCCGTCACGGCCGGTGATCTCGGTGGTCTGGCCGCTGGTGACGATCTCGACATTGTCCATGCTGCGCAGCTTGGCCTGCAGCACTTCGTCGGCGCGCAGCTTGTCGTCATATTCGACCAGCGTCACGTGGCCGACGATCTTGGCCAGGTCGATCGCCGCTTCGACGCCCGAATTGCCGCCGCCGATGACCGCGATGCGCTTGCCCTTGAACAGCGGACCGTCGCAATGCGGGCAATAGGCGACGCCCTTGTTGCGATATTCGGCTTCGCCGGGCACGCCGAGATTGCGCCAGCGCGCACCGGTCGCGAGGATCAGGCTGCGTGCTTTCAGGCGCGCGCCATTGCCCAGTTCGACCGTGTGCAGGCCGCCTTCCTGCTTGGCAGGCACCAGCTTCACCGCGCGCGCGAGGTCCATCACATCGATGTCGTATTCGCCGACATGGCGCTTGAGCTCGCCCGCTAGCTTGGGCCCTTCGGTATAGGGCGTGCCGGGCAGGTTCTCGATGCCGAGCGTGTCGTGCAGCTGCCCGCCGAAGCGTTCGGCGGCGATGCCGGTGCGAAAACCCTTGCGCGCGGTGTAGATCGCGGTCGCCGCGCCGGCCGGCCCGCCGCCCACCACCAGCACTTCGAACGGGTCCTTGGCTGCCAGCTTCTCGGCTGCCTTGGCTTCGCTGCCCTTGTCGATCTTGGCGAGGATCTCGGCCAGTTCGAGCTTGCCGTTGTAGAAGGGTTCGCCGTTGAGGAAGGTCGCGGGCACCGCCATGATATCGCGGCGCTCGACCTCGTCCTGAAAGCTGCCGCCTTCGATCAGCGTCGCGGTGATGCGCGAGTTTTCCAGCGCCATCAGCGTCAGCGCCTGCACCACGTCGGGGCAGTTGTGGCACGACAGCGAGAAATACATCTCGAAATTGAAATCACCCTCCAGCCCGCGGACCTGTTCGAGCAGGTCGGCATCGACCTTGGGCGGATGCCCGCCGGCCCACAGCAGCGCGAGCACCAGCGAGGTGAACTCGTGCCCCATCGGGAGGCCGGCAAAGCGGACCCATTTCTCCGCATCGCTGCCGCGGCGGATCACGAAGCTGGGCTTGCGCTCGTCGGTGCCGTCGAAGCTCGCGCTGACGAGATCGTGCAGCGCGGAAATTTCCTCGAGCAGTTCGCGCGTCTGCGCGCTCTTGTCGTCATCGCCGAGCGAGGCGACGAGCTCGACCGGCTCGCGCAGATTGGCGAGATAGGTCTTGAGTTGCTGGGTCATCGTTGCGTCGAGCATGGGCGGACTCCGGGCGGGAAGGGAAACGGACGTTCGAAAATTCGGGGAAGGAAAAGGCCCGGGGCGGGGGGAGGGGGGTGCCCCGGGCCTTCCAGTGTCCCGGGACGAATCCCGGGCTCTTGTGCGGGCGCCGCTAGGACGCCCGATCTTTCGCTTGGCTTAACGCCTAGATCTTGCCGACGAGGTCGAGCGAAGGGGCCAGCGTGTCGCTGCCTTCTTCCCAGGCTGCCGGGCAGACCTGGCCGGGGTTGGCGCGGACGTACTGTGCCGCCTTGATCTTACGCGCGAGTTCGTTGGCATTGCGGCCGACGCCTTCGCAGGTCTGTTCCATGATCTGGATCACGCCCTCGGGATCGACCACGAAGGTCGCCCGGTCGGCAAGGCCGACGCCTTCACGCAGCACGTCGAAATTGCGTGCGAGAACGTGGTTCTGGTCACCCAGGAAGGGGAACTGCAGCTTGCCGATCTTTTCCGAGGTGTCGTGCCATGCCTTGTGGCTGAAATGGGTGTCGGTCGACACGCCATAGACTTCGACGTCCATCTTCTGGAGCATCGCATACTGCTCGCCGAGGTCTTCGAGCTCGGTCGGGCATACGAAAGTGAAGTCGGCCGGGTAGAAGAAGAAAATGGCCCACTTGCCCTTCACGTCTTCGTCGGTGACTTCGAAAAAGTCCTTGCCGGCCTGGAAGGCGGTGGCGGTGAACGGTTTGATCTGCGATCCGATGATACCCATGGGTGTACTCCGTTGTTCGGGTTGAAACTCGAGAGTGTCAGATAGGCATTGTTGCGATGCACAAAAGCGATATGTTGCGATTGCGAGCATCGGAATTTTCTATCACAGACGTGGAACGATGTTTTCCGGCTGCGAAAGCTTCCACGCGCGGCTCAGCTGTCGTCCTGACGCTCGCCGCGCAGGGTCAACTGCATCCCGCCATCCACCGCGCGCCAGGCGGGTTGCGCGCCGATCGAATGGGCGAGCGAGGCGATCACGCGCGTACCCAGACCCGCTCCCGCCGCTGCGCGATCGGCCGCTTCGGCATCGGCGCCGCCATTGTCGCTGCACACCAGCGACCAGCCTTCGGTATTGACCGCGATCCGCGCTGCAATCGTCCCCGTGCCATCGGGAAACCCGTGCTTGAGCGCGTTGGAGACGAATTCGTTGACTGTCAGCAGCAGCGCATTGGCGAGCTCGGCGCTGGCCCGGTCGCCCTTGACCGTGATGGCAAGCTGGATGCCCTTGGGCAGCAATTGGCGGAAATCGGTTTCGACCCGGTTGAACAGCGACGAGATATCGACGCTGCGGCCATCGTCGAAGCCGTGCAGTTCGGCATGCAGCGAGGCAAGCGCGCGGACGCGCCCGCCGGCTTCCTCGAGCACTGCGCGCACTGCGGGGTCGTCCGACCGCCGCGCCTGCATCGCGAGGATCGCCCCCAGCGAAGCGAGCGAGTTCTTGACCCGGTGGTCGATCTCGCGGCGCAGTGCGGTCTCGCGTTCCAGTGACAGCCGCAGGTCGAGTTCGCGCATCACCTGCCGTGCGAGGACCTTCAGCACGCGGCGCTGGGTATCGTTGAGCGTGCCGGGACTGTGATCGAGCACGCAGAGCGTGCCCAGCGGCAGGCCGTTCGCGCCCTTGAGCACCGCGCCCGCGTAGAAACGGAATCCCGGCTCCTCGGTGCACAGCGGATTGTCCGCCATGCGCGGATCGGCCAGCGTGTCGGGGATCTCGACGAAATCGTCCTGCAGGATCACATGACCGCACAAGCTGGTGTCGAGCGGGGTCGAGCGCACGCCGAGGCCGACTTCGGCCTTGAACCACTGGCGGTCGTCATCGATGAAATTCACCACCGAGACCGCCTTGCCGCACAGTTCGGAAGCCAGTTCGACGATCTCGTCGAAATCGCGCTCGCGCTCGGTATCGAGGATGCCATAGCGGCGCAGTTCGCGCAGCCGTTCCTCTTCCTGGGGATGCTTGCCGGGTGTCACAGGGTGTCCCTAGCGGCTTGTTCGGGCAGAACAATGGATTTGCGGTATTGGCTCGCCAAGGCGCCTTATCCGCATTGCGCCCGGTGCAGCAGCTTGTGGTCGGCCAGAACCAGCGCCATCATCGCTTCGACCACCGGGGTACCGCGGATGCCGACGCAGGGGTCGTGCCGCCCCTTGGTGCGCACTTCGGTCGCCTCGCCGCCGCGTGTGATACTGTCCACGGGCGTGAGGATCGAACTGGTTGGCTTGAACGCGACGCGGCAGGTGACCGGCTGGCCGGTCGAAATGCCCCCGGCGATCCCCCCGGCGTGGTTGGCGGCGAAGCGCGGGCCGTCATTGCCCGGCTGCATCGGGTCGGCGTTCTGTTCGCCGGTCAGACGCGCCGCGCCGAAGCCGTCGCCGATCTCGACGCCCTTGACCGCATTGATGCTCATCATCCCCGCCGCCAGATCGCTGTCGAGCTTGGCATAGATCGGTGCGCCCCATCCGGCGGGCACGCCGGTGGCGACGCATTCGACCACCGCGCCCAGCGAAGACCCCGCCTTGCGCGCCTCGTCGACCAGCGCCTCCCACCGTTTCGCGGCGACCGCATCGGGGCACCAGAAGGGATTGCGCGCGATCTCGTCGACATCGAAATTCGCCGGGTCCACCGCATCGCCGCCGATCTCGGCGACATAGGCGAGGATCGAAACCTCGGGGATCACCAGCCTCGCCACCGCGCCCGCGGCCACGCGCATCGCGGTTTCGCGTGCGCTGCTGCGCCCACCGCCGCGATAGTCGCGCAGCCCGTATTTGGCATCATAGGCGTAATCGGCATGGCCGGGGCGGTAGGTGTTGGCGATCTCGGAATAATCTTTCGAGCGCTGGTCGGTGTTCTCGATAAGCAGCGAGATCGGCGTGCCGGTGGTGGTGCCTTCGAAGACGCCCGACAGGATCCGCACCGCATCGGGTTCCTTGCGCTGGGTGGTGAACTTGTTCTGCCCCGGCTTGCGCGCATCGAGGAAGGGCTGGATGTCTTCTTCGGCCAGCGGCAGCCCCGGCGGGCACCCATCGACGACCGCGCCGATCGCGGGTCCGTGGCTCTCGCCCCAGGTGGTGAAGCGCAGCGTCCGTCCGAAGGTGTTCCAGCTCATGCCTCGTCTCATGCCCGCAACTGTGGGCGCCTGTCCATTCTCGCTGGACCAAATCCTTCTTGAGGGCCAAGAACAAACCATGATTGCGAAGCTGAAGGGCCTGCTCGACGAAACCGGTACCGACTGGGCGGTGATCGATGTCGCGGGCGTGGGCTATCTGGTGCATTGCTCGTCCAAGACGCTCGCCGCGCTGGGCGAGGTGGGCGAAGCCTGCACCGTCTTTACCGATCTGCAGGTGAGCGAGAACGACATGCGGCTGCTCGGTTTTGCCGAGGCGGCGGAGCGCGACTGGTTCCGCCTGCTGACGCAGGTGCAGGGCGTGGGCAGCAAGGTCGCGCTGGCAATCCTCTCGGCGCTGTCGATCGGCGAAGTGCAGCAGGCCTGCGCGCAGGGCGATGCGGCCACGGTCGCGCGCGCCAATGGCGTCGGGCCGAAGCTGGCGGGGCGGATCGTCAACGAACTGAAGGACAAGGCGGGCGCGCTGCCGGGTGGCGGTACGGCGGGCGCTGGCCTAGGCGCAACTCTGGCAGGCGGCGCCAGCGCCGATGCGGTGAGCGCGCTGGAGAACCTCGGTTTCAAGCCCGCAGTCGCCGCGCGCGCGGTGGCCGCGGCGCAGGGCGAACTGGGCGAGGGTGCGGGCGAGGGCGAGTTGATCCGCGTGGCATTGAAGAAGGCGGCAGGATGACGATGACGGCGATACGATTCACTATTCTGGCAGCTGCGGGTGCGCTGCTGGCCACTGCGGCAGGCGCACAGGACATGAGCGCGTTTCGCACCGGGCCGATCTTCGAGGAGTTCGGTGCCCACGCCCCGGTCGAAGGCATCGACACCTTCGCCCCCGATACCGAATTCGCGATCGCCTTCGACGTCGCCGGGCAGGCCGATACGGGCACGCGCAACCGCGGGTTCGAAAGCGCCGCACGCTTCATCAACATGCATGCCTCGCACGCGGTCGACCCGGCGAACATGCGGGTCGCGGTGGTCGTGCATGGCAAGGCGGTCCACGATCTGCGCGACGATGAGACAAGCAATGGCTCGCACTACATGGTCACGCAGCTGCTCGACTACGGCGTGCGCTTCATCGTCTGCGGCCAGAGCGCTGCGGCGCATGGCTTGGCCGAGGCGGATCTCATCCCGGGCGTCGAACTCGCGCTCTCCGCCATGACCGCGCATGCGCAGTTGCAGCAGGCGGGCTATACGGTGAACCCGTTTTGAAGAGAGAGGAAACCTCAAGCCTCCGTCATCCTGAACTCGTTTCAGGATCCATCTTTCGCCCTGCTCGGAGCAAGCGGATCAAACCCAAGGTCGATCGCAAGATCTACCCAATGCGGATTGTCTCGTTCGACCAGATTGATTTTCCATTGACGGTGCCAACGCTTCAATTGCTTCTCGCGCATGATCGCAAGCTCCATGTTGCCGAACATCTCGAAACGGACCAAACGGTGGACTCCGTAGCGGCTGGTGAAACCACCGGTGATGCCTTGCCGGTGCTGGTAGAGCCGTTGGATGAGGCTGCTTGTCACGCCGATATACAGCGTCCCGCGCGGCTGGCTGGCGAGGATGTAGAAGCAGGGCTCGCGATCAACTTGCATGACGGGGAGCGTGTCGCGACATGGACCCTGAAACAAGTTCAGGGTGACGGATTGGGTCGAGAACGGTTCTGTCTCCGTCGTCCCGAACCGGTTGCAGGATACATCTTCCAGCTTGGTAGAGCGCCTCAATGACCGAGCCCGTTCCCCTCCACACGCCCGAGCGCCAGCCCGAGGACCCCGACGCTGCGTTGCGCCCCAAGAGCCTCGCCGAATTCGTCGGGCAGAAGGCGGCGCGAGAGAATCTGCGCGTGTTCGTCGAGGCCGCGAAGGGCCGCGGCGAGGCGATGGACCATGTCCTGTTTTTCGGCCCGCCGGGGCTCGGCAAGACCACGCTGGCGCAGATCGTCGCCAAGGAATTGGGCGTGGGCTTCCGCGCCACCAGCGGGCCGGTGATCGCCAAAGCAGGCGACCTGGCCGCGCTGCTGACCAATCTCGAGCCGCACGACGTATTGTTCATCGACGAGATCCACCGGCTCAATCCGGTGGTCGAGGAAGTGCTTTACCCGGCGATGGAAGACCGGGCGCTCGATATCATCATCGGCGAAGGGCCATCCGCGCGCAGCGTGCGGATCGACCTTCCGCCGTTCACGCTGGTCGGCGCGACCACGCGGCAGGGGCTGCTGACCACGCCGCTGCGCGACCGGTTCGGTATCCCGGTGCGGCTCAATTTCTACACCGAGGACGAACTGCTCCGCGTCGTCACGCGCGGTGCAGGGCTGCTCGGCATGGGGATCGACGAGGGCGGCGCGCGCGAGATCGCCCGCCGCAGCCGCGGAACACCGCGCGTGGCGGGGCGGCTGATGCGCCGCGTGCGCGATTTCGCCAGCGTGCTGGGCGAGGCGGTGGTGACCAGCCGCGTGGCCGACGATGCGCTCACCCGGCTCGAAGTCGATGGCCTCGGTCTCGACGCGATGGACCGGCGCTATCTCACCATGATCGCCACCACCTACAAGGGCGGGCCGGTCGGGGTGGAAACGCTGGCGGCAGGTCTCAGCGAGCCGCGCGACACGGTCGAGGAGGTGATCGAGCCCTATCTCATCCAGCTCGGCCTGATTGCGCGGACCGCGCGCGGGCGCTGTCTCAACGATGGCGGCTGGCTGCATCTGGGGCTGGCCCCGCCCTCCACACCGCAGGGAAACATGTTCGACAAATGAGGTTACCGCAGCGGTAGTAAAGCACCGCTGGACGGTCCCGAAACGGGACGGGGCTTGCGCAAAGCTCGCATTTCGGCGAAAAATTTACTTTCTAGGCGTACCGCGAAACGTAAAGATTGGCGAGTCCCCGAGGAAGGGATTCGCCGGAGTACATCCGGATCGTGGTAAGGGACGGAAAAAGAACCCTTTTCCTCGGTCGCAACAGGAAGTCACAGTTATGTCGGTCAAGTCAGCTCTCGCCAAACTCTCGGCCACCGCGGCGGGTGGCGCGCTGCTTGCGGGCGGTGCGGTGCATGTCGCCGAGCGTCCGATCTCCGACAACCCGCAATATAAGTCGAAGGCGGTCAAATACGTCAAGCAGGCGACCCCGCGCGCCGTACCCCGGCCGACCGTGCCGCGGGCGCGGACGATTCCGCGCCCCGTCGAATGCGTGCCTGCCGATTCGCCCGCAGCGGCCAACAGCCCGAACAATATCTGCCCGCCCGTCTATCGCCAGGCGATGGCGCCCGTTCCCGTCCCGCCGCTGCCCGCAGCCGCGCCGGTCCGCGGTGGCGGCGCATCGCGCTCGATCGGCGGCAGCAGCACTTCGGGTGGCGGCGGCTTCGGCGGCGGCGGTTTCTTTGGCGGCTTCTTTTCCGGATCGAGCGGCGGCGGCAGCGTGATCGTCAATTCGACCACCACCACCGGCGGCGACACGCCCGATGTGATCGTCGATGTCTCCACGACCACCTCGACCGGCGGCACGTCGACCTCGACTTCGACCGGGTCGATCTCGACCTCTACCGGCGAAGTTTCGACCTCTACCGGCAGCGTCTCGACCTCGACCGGCGAAGTCTCGACTTCGAGCGGCAACGTCACCACCAGCACGAGCAGCTCGTCCTCGACGAGCACGTCGAGTTCGACTTCGTCTTCCACCTCGACATCGAGCTCGACCTCGTCGTCGACCAGTTCGTCGACCTCGGGCAGCAGCAGCGGCACCGATGTGCCCGCCCCGCCGATGATGGCGCTGTTCGGTTTTGCCGCCGCCGCGATCCTCGGGCGCCGCAAGTTTCGCATCAAACGCGCGGCCTAAGGCCCACGCCGATCGCGCTCAATCGCGCTGGCTGAGGCTCCATTCGCCTTGCCGATACCACTGCGTCACGACGTATTTCGTGCCTGCGCCAACGGGTAGCGCGGCATGCCGCGTCGCGCGGTTGGGCTGCCCCCTGCGGTCCATATTGTCCCACATCACCAGCAGGCCGGGTTCGGGAACGATCCTGAGGTCGAGCTCGGGAAACTCGGTTTCGCCGCCGCTTTCTACCGCATTGAGATAGACCATTGCGGTCCAGCTGCGCTGCCCGCCGCGTCGCCGCTCGACCTGCCAGTGCGGGCGGTCGGGGCGGAAATGGTCGCGGTGGTGGCGATATTCCTCGCCTTCGCGATAGCGCTGGCCTTGCAGTGGCTCAGCATGGACCGGCGCGATGCCGGTGACCGCGCCGATCTTGCGCGCCAGCGCCTTGGTTTCGGGCAGGTCCTTGGCGAAGAAGTGGGTCGAGCTGGTGCGTCCGCGCGGCGATGCCTTGTCCGAAAACAGCACCGAAGGCTGGATGCGGCTGTCGATCACCGTGATCAGCTTGCGGCATTGCTGCTGCGTCAGCAGTCCGCGCATCAGGAACAGGTCGGCTTCCCCCCCGCCACGCGGTTCAACGCGCGGGTCGGCCAGCAGCCGTTCGCGAACCGTAGTGCCGATCGCGCGCATGATGGCGGGATCGGCCTGCGGATCGGGTTCGGCGCGCCCCAGCAGCTGTGACAGGCGGTCAAAGACCGACATGCTACCGGAGCGCTACCGTACCTGTCGGATCAGGCCGCAGCGAGCTTGCGCAGGACGTAATGGAGGATGCCGCCATTGCGGTAATATTCCATCTCGTTCGCAGTATCGATGCGGCACAGCGCCGTGAAGCTGAACGTCGAACCGTCCTCGCGGGTCACCTCGACTTCAACGTCCTGGCTCGGGCTGAGATCGGCGAGGCCCTTGATCGTGAAGCTGTCGGTCGCGGTCAGGCCCAGCGTGTTGCGCGTATCGCCATCCTTGAACTGCAGCGGCAGTACGCCCATCCCGATCAGGTTCGAGCGGTGGATACGCTCGTAGCTTTCGACCATCACCGCCTTGACGCCCAGCAGGATGGTGCCCTTGGCCGCCCAGTCGCGGCTCGAACCCGTGCCGTATTCCTTGCCGGCGACGACCACCAGCGGGGTGCCGTCTTCCTTGTGCTTCATTGCCGCATCGTAGATCGGCATCTGCTCGCCATTGTAGGTCGTCACGCCGCCTTCGACGCCGGGGACCATTTCGTTCTTGATGCGGATGTTGGCGAAGGTGCCGCGCATCATCACGTCGTGGTTGCCGCGGCGCGAGCCGTAGGAGTTGAAGTCCTGCTTGGCGACCTGGTGGCTCTGCAGATAGGAACCCGCAGGGCTGTCTTCCTTGATCGAACCGGCGGGCGAGATGTGGTCGGTGGTAACCGAATCGCCGAGGATCGCCAGCGGCTTCGCGTCGGTGATGTCGGTCACCGGCGCAGGCGTCATCTCCATGTCTTCGAAGAAGGGCGGGCTGGCGACATAGGTGCTGGTCGGATTCCAGCGATAGGTGTCGCTGGCTTCGACATTGATCGCCTGCCAGTGCTCGTCGCCCTTGTAGACGTCGGCATAGCGGGTGACGAACATCTCGCGGTCGATATTGGCGGCGCGATGTTCGCGCACCTCGGCATTGCTCGGCCAGATGTCGGCCAGCATCACGTCGTTGCCCTGCTGGTCCTGGCCGACCGGGGTGTCGGTGATGTCCTTGGTCACCGTGCCGAGGATCGAATAGGCGACCACCAGCGGGGGCGAGGCAAGGAAGTTGGCGCGCACGTCGGGCGACACGCGGCCTTCGAAATTGCGGTTACCCGACAGGACGCTGGCGGCGACGATGTCGTTATTGTTGATCGCCTTGCTGATCGGCGGGGCGAGCGGGCCCGAGTTGCCGATGCAGGTGGTGCAGCCATAACCGACAAGATCGAAGCCCATCGCGTTGAGGTCTTCCTGCAGGCCGGATTTGACCAGATAGTCGGTGACCACCTGCGATCCGGGTGCGAGGCTGGTCTTGACCCACGGCTTGGGCTTGAGGCCCTTTTCATGCGCCTTCTTGGCGACGAGGCCGGCTGCGATCAGCACATCAGGGTTGGAGGTGTTGGTGCAGCTGGTGATCGCGGCAATGACCACGTCGCCATCGCCGATATCGTGATGCGTGTTTTCGACTTCCACGCGGACTGGCGCGCTCTTCTTGTAGATCTTCTCGAGATCCGAATTGAAAAGCTCGTCGACCTGCGGCAGCGCGACGCGGTCCTGCGGACGCTTGGGGCCCGCGAGGCTGGGGACGACCTTGGACACGTCGAGATCGAGCGTCTTGGTGAAGACCGGCTCGTTCTCGGGCGTGAACCACATGCCCTGTTCTTTCGAATAGGCTTCGACCAGCGCGATGGTTTCCTCGTCGCGGCCGGTCAGGCGCATGTATTCGAGCGTCTTCTCGTCGATGCCGAAGAAGCCGCAGGTCGCGCCGTATTCGGGCGCCATATTGGCGATCGTGGCGCGGTCGGCGAGGCTGAGATTGGCGACGCCGTCGCCGTAGAATTCCACGAACCGGCCGACCACGCCGACTTCGCGCAGCATCTGCACGCAGGTCAGTACGAGGTCGGTGGCGGTGACGCCTTCGGCCATCGCGCCGGTCAGCTTGAAGCCGACCACTTCGGGGATCAGCATCGAGATCGGCTGGCCGAGCATCGCGGCTTCCGCCTCGATCCCGCCGACACCCCAGCCCAGCACGCCGAGGCCGTTGATCATGGTGGTGTGGCTGTCGGTGCCGACGCAGGTGTCGGGATAGGCGACCGCGTTGCCGTCGGGGTCATTGGTCGACCACACGCCCTTGCCGATATATTCGAGGTTCACCTGGTGGCAGATGCCGGTGCCCGGAGGCACAGCGGAGAAGTTCTCGAAGCTCTTCGATCCCCATTTGAGGAAGTCGTAACGCTCGGCATTGCGGGCATATTCGAGCTCGACGTTCTTTTCGAACGCCTTGGGGTGACCGAATTCATCGACCATGACCGAGTGGTCGATCACGAGGTTCACGGGAACCTGCGGGTTGATCTTGGCGGTGTCACCGCCGAGCTTGGAAATCGCATCGCGCATCGCGGCGAGGTCGACCACGCAGGGCACGCCGGTGAAATCCTGCAGCAGCACGCGCGCGGGGCGGTACTGGATTTCCTTGCCGGTCGCCGGGTTCTTCTGCCAGTCGGCGATGGCCTGCGCGTCATCGGTCGAAACGGTGAAGCCGCCGTCCTCGAAGCGCAGCATGTTCTCGAGCAGGACCTTGAGACTGAAGGGCAGCTTCGACACGTCGCCGATCTTTTCTTCCGCCTTGGCGAAGGAATAATAGGCGTAGTCCTTGCCGTTCACGGTGAGGGTTGAGCGGGTTCCGAGCGTGTCCTTACCGACCTGGGTCATGCGCGCGTTGATCCTTTCTTTTGAGAGCCGTCACCTGCCCAATGGCCGGGACTGCAGAATGTGCCGCGCACCTGCGCCGGAACGCCGCAAAAATCAAGTGTGCGGCGGTGCAACATCGCGTATTCGCAGGAACCCTTGCGCGATTTGTGCGCTTGGTGTGCCAGAATCGGGGCGTTGACCCCGCACCGGCACCAGGGCCGCATGAGGAGTAATTTGAATGCCTTCGTTTTTCGATGCCGGCGACAGGTCTCGACGGTCCTTGCGGATCGCCGTCACCGCGGTGGCATTGGGCGTGGCGGGATGCTTTACCGCCGCTTTCACCTTTGCCGACCAGCCGGTTCGCGCCGCTGCAGTCGAACAGGCGCGCTAGGGCAGCTGGGGCATCGCTGCCGCGCGGGGCCTGCGGGTCGCAAGCCAGCACGATGCGATGATAATCGCCGTTCCGATCACGGTGGGCAGCGTGAGCTGCTCGGCAAAGAACAGCCAGCCAAACAGCGAAGCCCAAAGGAAACCCGAATATTCGAGCGGGACCAGTACCTGCGCCTCGGCGCGGGCATAGGCCCAGGCAAATGCCATCGCCCCGGCTACGGTCAGCGCCGCGGCGGCGCCGAGATCGATCAAAGTGGCTCTATCGGGCATTTCGAACACGAACGGCGCGGCCACGCCCAGCAGGACCACCGAAACACCCGAATGGAAGGTGGCGATCTCGGCCGGGCCGGCAACCTGCGACTGGCGCCGGATAAGGATGAACCCATAGGCATAGAGCAGTGCCGAGAAGAGCATGGCGGCGAGCCCCAGCGCGGCATCGCGGTCGAAATCGGCCTGCCCGATCTTGCCGCCGACAATGACCAGCGTCCCCGCGAAACCGAGCAGCGACGCCGCGATCGCTTCGCGGCGGATGGTCTCGCCCAGCAAGATGCGCGCGAGATAGAGCGCGATCAGCGGGGCAATGAAGCTGATCGCGATCGCTTCCGCCAGCGGCAGCTTGGTAAGCGCATAGAAAAAGGCCAGTGCCATGAAGGTGGCGACCACCGAGCGCTGCAGATGCAGCTTGAGCACATGCCGCTGCGGCCAGCGGCCGCCGCGCGCCAGCCACAGCGGCAGCGCAATTCCCGTACCGATTACCGACCGCAGCCACGAGGCGGTGAGCGCCCCTACCGCCAGTGCGGCGCTCTTCATGAAGGCATCCATCAGCGACAGGCTGGCGACCGCCAGCGCGGCCATGAAGACAGGAAGCAGGACATGGTCGCGGGTCACCGCACGGCTCTATCCGCGCATCCTGCAACCGTCACCGGTAATTCAGCACTGCGAAAGCCGGGATATTGGATTAGCTTGGCGCATTGGACTAATATCCCCCCATACGCGCTACAGGGGCGCGGGGTGCATCTGGTAGGACTTATGACACGCTTCCGTCTGATTTTCGGCTCCGCAATGGGTGCGGCGCTGTGTGCAACTTCGGTAATGGCGCAGGACAATGCGCCCGAAGACCTGCTGCCGCCCGAACCGGCGAAGGTGACCGAGAAACTGCCCGATTACACCGCGGGGACCACCACGGGGGCGACCCCGCCGAGCGTCGAGGACAGCTTCGACGATATCCGCACGGCGTCGGGCGAAGTGGTCCAGCAATTGCCGGTGATGGTCCGCGAATGGAGCATCCCGCAGGCGAAAAAGCTGCTGGCCTTCATCCCCACTGTCGAAGCCGAGGGGCTGGTTCCTGCGGATTACCGCAGTGCCGAGCTGTCCGCTGCAATCGCCGCGGGCGAAGGTGCGGCGCTGAATGACATCGCGAGCCAGATCTTCATCTGGCTGGTCGAGGATCTGCGAGACGGGCGCACGCCGATGGACGCGCGGCGCCAGTGGTTCGTCGTCGATCCCGACCCCGATGTCCTGCCCTCGCATCGCCTGCTCGAACAGGCGGTCGAGAGTGGCGATATCGCGGGCACGCTGGCTGCGCTCAACCCGGTGTCGCCCGACTATGCGCGGCTCAAAACCGAGCTGGCGAAGACCACCGATCCGGCCAAGCGCAAGCTGATCCGCGCGAACATGGATCGCTGGCGCTGGCTGGCGCGCGATCTGGGCAAGCAGTACCTGCTCACCAACGTCCCCGAATACCAGTTGCGGCTGACGGTCAACGACCGGATCATCAAGAATTACCGCGTTGTGGTGGGCAAGGCCGGTCGCACGGCCACGCCGCAACTCTCCGAAATGGTCGAGGCGGTGATCTTCAACCCAACCTGGACGGTGCCGCAATCGATCGTGAAGGGCGAGGGACTGGGCGCGAAAGTGCTCAACAACCCCGCCTGGGCGCGCGCCAATGGCTACAAGGCGACCAAGGGCGCGAATGGCTGGGTCAGCGTGGTGCAGCAGCCGGGGGCGGGCAATTCGCTCGGCCTGATGAAGCTCGACATGCCCAACGAGCATGCGATCTTCCTCCATGACACGCCTGCCAAGGCGCTGTTCAATCAGGACAATCGCGCGCTCAGCCACGGCTGCATCCGCGTGCAGGGCGCACGCGAACTGGCGATGACGATGGCCATGCTGGGCAATGCCGAAACGCGCGAGGATCTGCCGGTCATCCAACAGGAAGTGTCCGAGATCACCGCCAGCGGGACCTACACACGCTATCCGATGGAAAAGCAGTGGCCGGTGTACATTACCTATTTCACCTATGGCGTGGACGTGAACGGCAATTTGACCAAGTTCGCCGACATCTACGATCGCGATGCGCCGGTACTGGCCGCGCTCGACGCCCCGCGCGAGCGTGACCGGGCGCGCAAGACAAGCGAAGAAGTGGTCGAGATCGTCGACGACCTGCAGACCACCTGACGGGGTTAGTAGACGCCCGGATTGGTCCGTTCGAATGTGCCGCCGTGGTCATTCCGCAGCAGGTCGTATTGCGCGACCGGCGGAGTGACGCGGCTGCCGTCTTCGGCGATGCCATAGCTGCCCGCGACGAGCAGGCGGCCGCCCGACAGGTCGATCAGCGCGCGGTCGAATTGTTCGGGGCCCATCGCGAAACAGCCGTTCGAGCGGCCTAACCGGCCAAAGCGATCGACGTGGCCGGGGGTGGCGTAATTCGCCTGGTGCATCACGATCGCGCGTGGCAGCGCGTTGGAATTGGTCGGGTCGAGCCCGTCGAGCCGCAGCGAGGTGCCATAGCGCCCGACATACCAGCTGCGCGTCATGAACGCGCCGCGGCTGGAGGCTTCGCTGCCCTCGATATTGGAATAGCGCTTGAGCCAGCCGTCGTGTTCGCCGTCGGAACCGGTACCGTGGCTGACGTGGAAACTTTCCACGCGCTCGTTCGCGAGATCGACGAAATGGAACCGCTTCTGCGCCGAATGTAGCCCGAAATCGGCGATACCGACCACATCCTTGCGCCAGATGTTGCTGCCCGTCCGCGCCAATTCATCGCGCGCGATCGCCATCAACTGCGCATCGCGCGCGGCGGTGGGATTGACCTGGGCGAACAGGCGCGCGGGCACGGTCAGCGCCGCACCGGCAGCAAGCGAGCCTTTGAGAATATCGCGACGTTTCATCTTGGGCACCTTAACAGCCTTGTGCTGGCCACGTCATGAATATTGCGGCGAAACGGCGCAGCTATTCGCCCAGCACCATGCGATCGTGTTCTATGCGGACCGGGTGGATGGTCGACAGGAAGCTTTGACCGAGCAGCGACACGCCGAGGCCTTCGGGCACGATAAGCGCCGCGACATCGCGCGCCTCGTGCCCGCCGAGCGTAACGCGATCAAGCGTGACGCTGACGCCATAGACGGGCCCCGAAGCCCCGCGCGCCACCTCGTGCACATCGGCATCGGACCAGTAGAGCCCCGCTGCACGCGCATCGGTGCCGGTCAGTGCGACCTTGGTCGCGCCGGTATCGACCAGGAATTCAACCTGCGACCCGTTGATCCGCGTGTCGGCGTAAAAATGTCCGTCCGCTGCACGCGGCAGTTCGGTCGCGCCCGCGGCCCAGCTCGCATAGCTGGCGCTGCTGTTCGAATGGGGGTCCAGAGCGGCGGGGTCGGCGGTCTTTTCGCTCGCGAAGTCTTCTGCGCCCTCGGTCGCTGAATCGATTGCGCCGCCGGGCACGAAAGCGGCGCCGACGAAGGCCAGCATGGCAATGGCAAGAAAGATGGCCTCGCGCATGGCGCCAGCATGCGCGATCGGGTTTAATTTGACGTAAAGTGCTTATTCCGCCGCTTCGGCAGGCTGCGTGGCGTGCGGATCGAAGGCAACCGCCTCGCCCGCCTCGATCTGCGCGGCCTTGGCTTCGACCAGCGAAACGATGTGGTCGAGCATGTCTTCGCTCTTCACATGGTGGTCGGTCACGCCCGAGAGGAACACCATGTGCTTGCCCGCGCCGCCGCCGGTGATGCCGATGTCGGTTTCGCGCGCTTCGCCGGGGCCGTTGACCACGCAGCCGAGCACCGAGAGGCTCATCGGCGTCTTGATATGCTCGAGCCTTTTTTCGAGCGTCTCGACCGTGCGGATGACGTCGAACCCCTGGCGCGAACAGCTGGGGCAGGACACCACGCGCACGCCGCGGGTGCGCAGGCCCAGCGCCTTGAGCATTTCGAAGCCGACCTTCACTTCCTGTTCGGGTTCGGCGGAGAGCGAGACGCGGATCGTGTCGCCGATCCCCGCCCACAGCAGGCTGCCGATGCCGATCGAGCTCTTGACGGTGCCGCCGATCAGCCCGCCCGCTTCGGTAATGCCGAGATGCAGCGGGCAATCGACCGCTTCGGCGAGGCCGTGATAGGCGGCGACCGCGAGAAACACGTCGCTCGCCTTCACCGCGACCTTGTATTCGTGGAAATCGTGATCCTGCAGCAGCTTGATATGGTCGAGCGCGCTTTCGATCAGCGCTTCGGGGCAGGGCTCGCCGTATTTTTCCAGCAGGTCCTTTTCCAGGCTGCCGGCATTGACCCCGATGCGGATCGCGCAGCCATTGGCCTTGGCCGCGCGCACGACTTCGGCGACGCGCTCGCTGCTGCCGATATTGCCCGGATTGATCCGCAGGCAGGCGGCGCCCTTGTCCGCCGCTTCGAGCGCGCGTTTGTAGTGGAAATGGATGTCGGCGACGATCGGGACATTGGATGCCGCGGTGATCTTGTCGAAATGTGCGGTCGATTCCGCCGTGGGGCAGGACACGCGGATGATGTCCGCCCCGGCATCCTCGCAGCGACGAATCTGGTCGATCGTCGCGCCGACATCCTCGGTCGGCGTGTTGGTCATGGTCTGGACGGTAATCGGGGCATCGCCGCCGACGGGGACGTTGCCGACCATGATCTGGCGGGACGGGCGGCGCTCGATAGTGCGCCAGGGACGAATTGAAGACATGTGCGGCAATATAGAGCCCCCAGTGTGAAGGGGCAATGACGCTGCTAGGCCAGGGCGTCGCGATAGCGCCGACTGCCGCGCACACGCTCGCCATTTGCCAGCGTGACGGTGAAGTCCCCGCTCTGTCCGCTCTCGATCGCGCGCACGGCATCGCGGCGGATAAGGCGGCTCCGGTGGATGCGCGCGAAGGCGGGGCCCAGTTCGGCTTCCACCCCCGCCATCGTTGCGCGGTATAGGTAGTTCTCGCCCTGTGCGTGGATTTCCACGTAATTCGCGGCAGCTTCGATCCGGTCGATGGAGGCAAGCGGCACGCGGATGCGGCGGCTGCCATCGGATATCTCGAGGACGCGCTCGGCGCCGGCCCCGTGGCCGGGGGCGGGGGCCGGACGCAGCATGTACCAATGGAGTGCCGCCGCAATCGCAGCGAGCAGGGTATAGTCGGCAATGTCCTTGCGCAATTCATAGGGGAAACCGCGCATCCCTTCGGGGAAGTGGTAGTCCCCGCCGGCGAACGCCCAGGCGATCTCGCGCAGGCCGACCATGAGACCCACGTGAACCGCCGAGGCGATGGGGGCACCCACCACCAGCAGGACCGCTGCGACGGGCCAGCTGCGGCGCGGCGGCAGCATATGCGGGATCGCGCGCCACAACAGCAGGACGACGATGCACCATGCGGCAAAGCTGGTCAGTTCGAGCGTCCAGACGATCTGTGGATCGGCGCTGCCTTCGCTATCGGTCAGCTTCGACCCGACATTGGCCCACAGCTGCAGCGCCGCATAGACCAGCAACGCCGCCACCACGCCCAGCAGGACGAAATAGCGATTGCCGTTTGACCCTCGCGGCCCGCCGCTTGTCCCCGGTCCGGTGCCATCCATCCCTGCCGCTCCCCCGTTCATGGCGTAGAGATAGCAGAGCGGGCGGCGCTTCGCCTAATCTTCGGAGCATGGACACAAACCCGCTGCCCGACCCGACATCCGGCCGCCATTTCGGCATGGACTGGCTGCGCATCGCGGCCTTCGCGCTTCTGATCCTCTACCATGTCGGCATGGCTTTCGTACCCTGGGGCTGGCATGTGCAATGGAGCGAGATCAGCGAGTTCTCGCGGCTGCCCATGCTGGCGCTGAACGGCTGGCGGCTGGCGCTGCTGTTCGTGGTGTCGGGATATGCCACCGCGGCCCTGCTTGCCCGCAGCGAACGGCTCGCCTTCCTGCGGTCGCGCAGCGCACGCCTGCTGGTCCCGACCGTCTTCGCGATGATCGTCGTCATTCCGCCCCAGGTGTGGATCGATCTGATGTACAACCATGGATATGCGCAGCCCTTCGCGGCCTTCTGGCGCACCGATTACTTCCGCTTCGGCACGCTCGAGGGCATCGTCATGCCGACGTGGCAGCACCTGTGGTTCGTCGTCTATCTGTTCGCCTATACGCTGGTCGTCCTCGCGCTCCATGCACTGCTCCCCGCCCAGGCTCGGCGCTGGATCGTCAAACTGCTGGGCAAGGTGTTCGCCTCCGCGGGCGGCTTGCTGGCGATCCCGGTGCTGTGGGCCGTGCTGCGCCCCCTCTTCTTCTTTCCCGGGGTCGAGGATACGCATGCGCTGCTCGGCGATTTCGCGGCGCATTACATTTTCCTCGCCGCTTTCCTGTTCGGTTTCCTGCTGCGCCATTCCGCGCCGCTGTGGTCGGGCATCCGCGCCACTTGGCACCTTGCGGGATTGATCGCCCTGGTGGCTACGGCGGCCATGGTCGGACAGGTCTGGTGGCTGACCGGGCACGAATGGTCGGACGGGGCGGCGGCGATCTACGCCGTGGTGCGCGGGGTGCAATCATGGTGCACGATCGTCGCACTGCTTGGGGTCGCCGACCGCTTCTGGAACCGCGACGCGCGCTGTCGGACCATGCTCAACGAGGCGGTCTTTCCCTTCTATATCATTCACCAGACCATCATCGTCATGTTCATCTGGTATCTGCGCCCGGTAGCCATGCCCGCGGGGGCGGCGTTCCTGCTGACCGTGGCGATCACCGCGATCGGATGCTGGCTGTTCTACCGCATCGGGCGCGCGGTGCCCGGTCTGCGGTTGCTCATCGGGCTGCGCGGTTGGCGCATTCCCCCTTCCACCGCCCCGATGGATGCGGCATTCAGGCGGGTATGAGCCAGACAACCGACGCCGCCGAGACCGAAACACCGCTGCTGTTCGGGCGGGTGCTCGATGGCCAGGGCGGGGCGCGGCCGATCGCCTGGGCGGAGGCGCTGGAGTGGCAGCCCGCCGCCGCGGGCGAAGTGCTGTGGCTGCATATCTGCCGCAACCGCCCCGGCGTGCTGGAATGGCTCGAGGGCCGCTTGCATATCCCCGAGCCGACTGCGGAACTGCTCGTCAGCGACCAGACGCGTCCGCGCGCTTTTCGCGAAGGCGAAACGCTGGTCGGCACGCTGCGCGGGATCAATTTCAATCCCGGCGCCGAACCCGAAGACATGATCTCGATGCAGTTCTGGTGCGACGGGCGGCGGCTGGTAACGCTGCGCCGCGACCCCCTGCAGATCCCGCGCGAGGTCGTGGCGCTGCTCGATCGCGGCGATGGGCCGCCCGATGCAGGGGCAACGATCACGCTGCTCGCCGAACTGCTGATCGCGCGGATGAGCCAGTCGATCGTCGACATGAACGATGTGCTCGACGTGCTCGAACACGACGATCCCGAAGAACATGCCGAGCGCATGCTCAAACGGATCTCGACGATCCGCCGTAATTGCCTCGGGCTCAAGCGGCACATGGCGCCGCAGCACGAGGCGCTCGAGCAGATCAGCCGCGATGCGCCCTTCTGGTTCGAGGAACACGACCGGCGCGAGATCGCCGAGAGCATCGCTCGCCTGCGCCGCTATCTCGACGATATCGACATCAGCAAGGAAAGCGCATTGGTGCTGCAGGACGAGATCCGGGCGCGCAGCCTCGCCTCGAGCGAGCACGCGACCTATATGCTGACCATCGTCGCGGGCATTTTCCTGCCCTTGAGCTTCCTCACCGGCCTGCTCGGGATCAATGTCGGCGGTATGCCCGGGATGCAGGACCCCGACGCCTTCTGGGCGGTGGTGGCGCTGTGCGGGCTGCTGTTCACCGCGCTGATCGTCGCCTTCCGCCGGTTGCGCTGGCTCTGACTGCCAGCGCACCAGCGGCGGCATGGTGACGCGCCCGACCGCCGCGCCCGGCATGATCTGGTCGTCGCTGGGAAGTGGATGATGCCGCGGCCGATCTCGCGGCGCTCGGCTCCGTCCATTGTGCGGTGGTCTGGCGCGCGGGCGAGCGGCCGGTGTTCGCCATGCACCCGGCATGGGAAGACGAGGCGCAGGCCCGCTGGGTCGGCGAGGGGTGGATCGAGCGCCTCGGTCAGTAAGCGAAACGTTCGCCGACCAGGTCCTCGCTCATCGCCCACAGCTGTTCGGCGCTGTCGGGGTCGAGTGCATAGCTGCGCACGCCGCCCATCGGGCTTGCATCGTCTTGGTCGGCGACATGGCAATCCTCGCAATAGAGCCCGCCGCTACCGGCAACCGCGTCGCTCGTCGCCGCCCAGCAGGTGGTGGCTGCGCCCTGCGGAATGGTCTTGAAGCCCTGACCCGGCTGGCCCGATTCCTCGGCCGACTTGCGCATCCGCTCCATCATCCATTCGCGGTCCTGCTCGGTCATGTGGCGTCCGAGGTTGGTCATGATCCCGCCCGGATGCACCGCATAGGCATGGATGCCCTTGTCCGCGAGCCTTCGTTCCAGCCCGACCGAGAACAGGATGTTGGCGGTCTTCGACTGCCCGTAGGCCTCCCATTTGTTGTATTCGCGCTGATCGTAATTGGGATCGTCGAAATGCAGGCGGTCGATATGGTGGCCGCGGCTCGACAAATTGACGATGCGCGGGGCCTGCCCCCGTTCGATCAGGGGCATCAGCAGATTGGTCAGCAGGAAATGACCGACATGGTTGGTGCCGAACTGCATTTCGAAGCCGTCGGCGGTGCGTCCGAGCGGGGCGGCCATCACCCCGGCATTGTTGATCAGCAGGTCGATCTTGTCGAAGCGGCTGGCGGCATCCTTGGCTGCCGCGCGCACGCTGTCGAGCGAGGCGAGGTCGCAGACGAGCGTGTCCACCCTCGCGCCGGTTCCCTCGGCAACCTCGTCGGCGGCGGCGGACAGCTTGGTCGTATCGCGCCCAGCCAGGATGACATGCGCGCCCTTGGCCGCCATCGCCCGCGCGGTTTCCTTCCCGAGCCCCGAATATCCGCCCGTGACCAGCGCGGTCCGCCCGTTCAGATCGCGGTCTGCAAGGACCTCGTCGGCCGTGTTTTCGAACCCGAACTCGCTCATACGCTCTCTCCCTTTGCAAGGCGGCGTAGCACAGAAAAAAGGGCGCGGGATGATTAATCCCACGCCCGTAATCTGCGAGACCGAAAGGTCGGTTGGCCTAGGCCCCCGGGGGGAGCGGATCGGCCGATTTGGACGCCGCCTTGCGGCCCGGCTTGGGTGCGGAGGCGCCGCCCAGGTCGCTGTCCATCTGTTCCAGCTTGCGCGCTGCCCAGTCGCGGCCACCGAGGCCAAAGGCAAGCGCCCCGGCCACCGCGACGCCGGCGATTAGGATCGTCAGCGCATTGGCCGGGATCATCCCGCCGATGCCGGTGAACTGCAGGCCCATGAAGACGAACAGGATGATGGTCGCCCAGCGCACGATGGTGCCGGCGGTCGACCCGCCCGCATCGCCGGCGATGAGCCGTGCGAGCAGGTTGGCGATCAGGAAGCCGAAGGCGATGACCACCGCCCCGAAGATTACCCGTCCGCCCAGTTCGAGCAGCTGGTCGAGGATCACGGTCAGCTCGGGAAAGCCGAGCAGCCGCGTCGCCGCGATCGCGAAGAACAGGATGATCGCGACCTGTGCGACCCGCGCGATGATGCTCGATGCGGTCGTGCCTTCGGTTACCAGCCCGCTTTCGGCCATGGCCCGGTCGACGCCCAGCCCCGGCAGGACTTCCTTGGCGATCTGGACCACGAACTTGCTGATGAGATAGCCGATGCCGAGCAGGACCGCTGCAGCGATGATGTTCGGAATGGCAGCGAAGATCATCCGCAGCATTTCGCTGGCCGGCGCGCTGATCGAGTCGATCCCGAGCTGTTCCAGCGCGGCGATCGCCACCGGGATCGCGATCAGGACATAGATGATCGTTCCGATGGTCTTGCTGATGGCGCTGTTGCCGGTGACACCTTCGACCCCGCCGCGATTGGCCCATTTGTCGAAATCGACCGTCTGCAGCATGGTTACGACGAGGTCGCGGACGATCCGCGCCACCATCATCCCGATAAAGAAGATCAGCCCCGCCCACAGCAGGTTGGGGAGGAAGGCGACGACGTTTTCGAGCAGGCTGTCGATCGGGCCGGCTACTCCGCCGAGTTCGAGGATGTTGAGAATGATCAACAGGCCGAACAGCCAGACCAGCAGGCTGACGATCTTGCCGAGCGATTCTCCCAGCGACTGGCCGCTGCCGGTCCCGCGCTTGAAGAAGTCGACGGTATCGACGAGTTTGGCGAAAGCCCATTTGGCCCCGCGCGCAATAAGCCAGGTGATGATCAGCGCGACGACGGCGAGGAGAATCTTTTCTCCCAGTTCCATCGCCACCTGTTCGTCGAAACGATAACGGTCGAAAATCATAACCCGTCCCCCAAGTGGTTTCCGTAAGGGAAGGGCTATCACGCAAACCGTTATTCTCCAAAACGCATTAACGGATGAAGTGGAAAAGCGGTCATGCTACCGCTTTTACATGAGAGGATTTTCCACCCGCATCGCCCGCGCGCTGGCCGCGCTTTTCGTCTTTATCGCAGTACCTGCCGCGGCTGAGGACGAGCCCGGCTGGTCGATCGCCATTCATGGCGGCGCGGGGACCATCGCGCGCGACGATATGACGCCGCAGCAGGATGCGGCCTATCGCGCTGCACTGCAAAGCGCGCTCGACGCGGGCGCGCAGGTGCTGCGTGAAGGCGGCAGCGCGATGGATGCGATCCAGGCCGCAATCGAGCCGATGGAAGACGATCCGCTGTTCAACGCCGGGCGCGGCGCGGTATTCACCTGGGACGGCGACATCGAACTCGACGCCTCGATCATGGATGGCCGTACCCGCGATGCGGGCGCGGTGGCAGGCGTCACGGGCATCCGCCATCCGATCGCGCTTGCGCGCAAGGTGATAACCGACAGTCCGCATGTCATGCTGGCCGGGAACGGAGCGGCTCAGTTCGCGGCCGAGCAGGGGCTGGCGACCATGCCGCCCGAATGGTTCGAGACCGAACGCCGCCAGAAGGCGCTCGAGCGGATGAAGGCCGAGCGGCTTTCCGCGCTCGATGTCGATATCAAGTTCGGTACGGTCGGGGCGGTGGCGCTCGACCGGGATGGCAACATGGCCGCGGGCACCTCGACCGGCGGGATGACCGGCAAGCGCTGGGGCCGTATCGGCGATGCGCCGATCATCGGTGCGGGCACCTATGCCGACAATCGCGCTTGCGCGGTCTCGGCCACCGGCTGGGGCGAGTTCTTCATCCGTGTCGGCGTGGCGCATGAAATCTGCACCCGGCTACGCCATCGTTACCGCACCGAAATCGACGCCGCGCAGGCCAGTGTGCCGCTCGATGACGAGGGTCTTCCGACCCATATCGTCCACGCCAGCGAATTCGGTCTCGACGCCGCGCAGGCGCAGGAGGAAATCGACGCGGTCATTGCCGATGTCGGCAGTCTCGGGGGTGACGGCGGGGTGATTGTGGTGACGCGCGACGGGCATCCGCTGTTCAGCATGAACACTTCGGGCATGTACCGCGGGCGCGCTACCAGCGACGGGCTGCGCGAAGTGGCGATCTACGGCGACGAGTAGGCGTTCAGCCGCGCGGGCGGGCCTGCGCATAGCTGCCCAGCAGGCGCACGCCATTGGTCTGGAAGGCGAGTTCCTCCAGCGCCGTGTCGACCCGGGCATCGCCTGGCGCGCCCTCGATGTCGGCAAAGAACATCGTCGCGGCGAAACTCGCGCCCTTCTGGTAGCTTTCGAGCTTGGTCATGTTGACGCCATTGGTCGCGAAGCAGCCCAGCGCCTTGTACAGCGCGGCGGGCGTGTTCTTCACTTCGAAGATGAAGGTCGTCATCGCCTGCGCGTCCGCAAGTGCGGCCGGATCGAGTGCCTCGTTCGCCAGCACCACGAAGCGTGTCGTATTGTCGGGCGCATCCTCGACCTCGCGCTCGACGATTTCGAGCCCGTAGAGGTCGGCGGCGAGCGCGGGGGCGATGGCGGCGATGTCGGTCTTGCCGCTTTCCGCCACGAAGGCGGCCGCGCCCGCCGTATCGGCATGGGCAAGGCCGACGATGCCCCGCTCGCTGAGGAATTTATGCGACTGGCCCAGCGCCTGCGGATGGCTGTAAGCGGCGTCGAACGGGCCCGGCCCCAGCGCCATCAGGCAGTGGGTGATGCGCATGAAATGCTCGGCGACCAGCGACAGCCCGCTCTCGGGAAGCAGGAAATGGATGTCCGCCACGCGTCCATGCTGGCTGTTCTCGATCGGGATCATCGCGCAGCCCGCCGCGCCGCTTTCCACCGCTTCGAGCGCGTCCTCGAAACTGAAGCACGGCAGCGGCAATGCCTCGGGAGCGAATTGCATCGCCGCCTGGTGCGAATTCGATCCCGGGGCCCCGCCAAAGGCGATGGCGCGCAGCGGTTCCTGCGCAGCAGCGGCGCGCATCGAATCGACAAGGGCGAGGGCAGGCTTGGCAAACTGGCGCATGGTCTGCGGGCGTTACGGCTGCGTTCCAGTCGCATCAAGCGCTATTGCGGCTTGCGCACTTGCGAAAGGCGGCGGTGCACACTAGAGCGGCGCGCAACCATCTGACCAACCGATTTTCGCCGGGTATTTTACGCAATGGACGATCGTTTCAACACCGCTGCAGGCTGGGTCCTTGCCGCCGGTATCGTGGCACTGGGCAGCTCCATCGTTTCGGGCATGTATTTCCATGCCGATAGCGCCGAGCACCCTGAAGAGCCGGGCTACTTCATCGAAGGCGCAGCCGAAGAAGGCGGTGCCGATGCGGGCCCCGACCTCGGCACGCTGCTCGCCAGCGCGGATGCCGCGGCGGGCGAGAAGGTCTTTGCCAAGTGCACTGCGTGTCACACGATCGACCAGGGCGGCGCCAACGGCATCGGCCCGAACCTTTATGGCGTGATGGGCAAGCCGATCGGCGGTCACGCCGCGGGCTTCGCCTACAGCTCGGCGCTGGCCAGCAAGGGCGGCTCCTGGACCTGGGAAGCGATGGACGAATGGCTGACTAGCCCGCGCGCCTTCGCCAATGGCACCAAGATGAGCTTCGCCGGTCTCAGCAAGGCTGAGGACCGCGCCAATGTCATGGAATTCATGTCCACCTATGGCGGTGCGCCGGCCAAGCCTGCGCCGGTCGTGGCGGAAGAAGAGCCGGCCGAGGGCGAAGACGCGCCCGGCGCGGGTGCCGGACCGGTCGAAGGCGCGGAAGCCGGGGCCATGGAATCGGCTGGCAGCATGGGCGCGGACCAGCCGGTCCCGGCGGGCAATGCCGCGACCAACAACGATGGCGCGACCAAGGTCGACGAATAAGCCATCCCTCACGGGATAATCGAAAAGGCCTCGCTGCGGCGGGGCCTTTTTCGTTTCAGCCGTTGTCCTTGAAGCCTTGCGCGATGACGTACCACTCGCTCGAGTCCTTGCGGCTGGCGGGCGGCTTGGCGTGCTTCACCGTGCGGAAATGCTGCTTGAGCAGCGCGAGCAGATCGTTGTCGGTCCCGCCTGCGAGCACCTTGGCAAGGAAGGTCCCGCCCGGCGCGAGGTTCTCGATCGCAAACCATGCCCCCGCCTCGACCAGCCCCATCGTCCGCAGGTGATCGGTCTGCTTGTGGCCGACGGTATTGGCCGCCATGTCGCTCATCACCAGCTCGGCCTTGCCGCCCAGCGCCTCTTCGAGCACGCGCGGGGCATCGTCGTCCATGAAATCCATCTGGAAGATCGTGACGCCCTCGATCGGCTCGACTTCGAGCAGGTCGATTCCGACGACCAGCGCCTTGGGCTTGAGCTTGCGCACCACCTGGCTCCAGCCGCCCGGCGCAATGCCGAGGTCGACCACGCGGGTGACGCCCTTGAGCAAATCGTATTTCTCGTTCAGCTCGGTCAGCTTATACGCCGCGCGGCTGCGATAGCCGTCCGCCTTGGCCTGCTTGACGTAAGGGTCGTTGAGCTGGCGCTGGAGCCAGCGCGTCGAACTCGCCGTGCGTTTCTTTGCGGTGCGCACGCGAACGTCGCGATCCTTGCCCGATCTAGACATCCTGTTCTCGCATTCTTTGTACTGTCGCGCGGCTGCGTTCGCCCTCGGCATCGGCGGCGATCAGGCTGCGCAGGATCCCTTCACGGATGCCCCGGTCGGCCACGCCCAATTGTTCGGCGGGCCAGATGTCGAGGATCGATTCAAGAATCGCGCAGCCCGCGATGACCAGATTGGCGCGGTCGTCGCCGATGCACGGCAGGCACTTGCGTTCGGCGCTGCTCATCCGCGACAGGCGGGTGGAGATATCGCGCATCGATTGCGACGGCACGATCAGCCCGTCAACCGCCCGCCGGTCGTATTGCGGCAGTTCGAGATGCAGGCTCGCTAGCGTCGTCACGGTGCCGCTGGTACCCAGCAGGCGGATCGGTTCGCGCGAATGCGTATGCTCGCGGATGCGCTCGGCGAATTCGGCGAAGCTGCGTCCGACGGTACGCCGCATCTCGCAATAGCGTTCGAGCCGGGTGGTTTCGGTGTCGTCCGATCCCTCGACCGTGTCGGTCAGCGAAACCACGCCCCAGGGCACGCTCAGCCAGTCGACGATGCGCGGCACGTTCTCGCCCGGCTGGACCAGCACGAGCTCGGTCGAACCACCGCCGATGTCGAAGATGATCGCCGGGCCGTTGCCTTCCTCGAGCAGGACATGACAGCCGAGCACCGCCAGCCGCGCCTCCTCCTGCGCGGAAATGATGTCGAGCATGATCCCGGTTTCGCGGCGCACCCGTTCGATAA
Source organism: Qipengyuania citrea (assembly GCF_024171405.1). Lineage (GTDB taxonomy): Bacteria > Pseudomonadota > Alphaproteobacteria > Sphingomonadales > Sphingomonadaceae > Qipengyuania > Qipengyuania profunda. The sequence continues at coordinate 1,443,034 of NZ_JALJZT010000002.1, read as the reverse complement.
AGGCCGGGCCGTTGCTGGCGCGGCGGCACGCCTCGGTGGCGACCGAGCGCGCCAGCCGGACATTGCGCCGGCGCAGCTTCTCCGCGCAGACCTGCAAGGCGGCGAGTGTGCGCTCCATCGCTTCGTCGGACAATTTGCCGCTCGCGGCCAGACCCTCGCCCAGCCGGACGACCCGGCTGAAGGCATCGATCACGGTGAAATTTTCACCCGACGGGCGGGCGATCAGCAGGCGGCAATTGTTGGTCCCGAGGTCGAGCGCGGCATAGGCCTGGCGGCGCGCGGGAGGGCTGGCTGCGGCAACATTCGGGCGGGGCGCGAAGGTGCCATCGCGGCGTGACGCATTGCGCCGGTCGCCGTGCTTGCCGTCGGGCCGGGAGGGGCGCTTGTAGCGGAAATCGGCTACCTTGCCGGACTTGCCGCCCCGTTTTGTCCCTGGCCCCCTGTTCGTGTCCGGCGGAGAATGATCCGCCATATCGAGAGCTTTCTTGTTCCTCCCGCGCAAACCAGCGTGCACGGGGACTTGGCGGCGATGCTAGCGGTGAAGCGGAGACGGGGCAAGGGCAGGCGGCGCGCGCGGGGTTGACCTCGCGTCCCGGCAAAACTAGATGCGCGGCCTCTGTTCCGGAGCGGCCCGCGATTCTCGCCCGCCCGGCCAGCTGATGCCCCGTCGTCTAATGGTAAGACTACGGACTCTGACTCCGTCAATTGAGGTTCGAATCCTCACGGGGCATCCAGTTTCCTCACATCCGTTGCCAAAGCCGTCTTCCCGCGCCAAACAGGTTGCAATGGGAGACGGACATTTGAGTGAGACCTTTCCGGAAATCCGCGAAGCGGTGCGGCGGCTGTGCGCGCGCTTCCCCGGCGAATACTGGCAGAAGCTCGACCGCGAGCGCGCCTATCCGAGCGAATTCGTTGCCGCGCTGACCGAGGCCGGCTTCCTGTCGGTACTGATTCCCGAGGAATATGGCGGCTCGGGCCTCGGGCTCGAGGCAGCCTGCGCGGTGCTCGAGGAAATCCACCGGTCGGGATCGAACGGCGGTGCCTGCCATGCGCAGATGTACACGATGGGCACGCTGCTCAAGCATGGCTCGGACCAGCAGAAGCGCGAATACCTGCCCAAGATCGCCAGCGGCGAATTGCGGCTGCAGGCCTTCGGCGTGACCGAACCCGGCGCGGGTACCGATACGACGCGGATCAGCACCTTCGCGCGCCGCGATGGCGACGATTACGTTGTCAACGGCCAGAAGATCTGGATCAGCCGCGCCGAACATTCGGACCTGATGGTGCTGCTATGCCGCACGACCCCGCGCGAGGAATGCGCCAAGCCCTCCGACGGGATGAGCGTGCTGCTGGTCGACATGCGCGAGGCGGTGGGCAACGGGCTGACGATCCGGCCGGTGCGCACCATGCTCAACCATGCCACCACCGAACTGTTCTTCGATGACTTGCGCGTCCCCGCCAGCGCGTTGATCGGCGAGGAGGGCAAGGGCTTCCGCTACATCCTTTCGGGCATGAATGCCGAGCGTATCCTGATCGCTAGCGAATGCATCGGAGACGGGCGCTTCTTCATCGACCGCGCGGCTGCCTATGCGAAGGACCGCAGCGTGTTCGGCCGCGCCATCGGCGAGAACCAGGGCGTCCAGTTCCCCATCGCGCGCGCCTATGTCCAGCTCTCCGCGGCGGCCGAAATGGTGACCAAGGCCGCGCGCATGTTCGATGCCGGCGAAACCGGCGGGACCGAAGCGAACATGTCCAAGATGCTGGCCAGCGAGGCCAGCTGGTTTGCCGCCGACATGTGCATCCAGACCCACGGCGGGTTCGGCTTTGCCGAGGAATATGATGTCGAGCGCAAGTTCCGCGAAACCCGGCTCTACCAGGTCGCGCCGATCAGCACGAACCTGATCCTGAGCCATGTCGCCACGCATGTCCTGGGCCTGCCCAAGAGTTTCTAGAATATATAGTTTTTCCGAGGAGAGAGTAATGTCGAACGGTCCGCTGACCGGCCTCAAGGTCGTCGAATTCCAGGGCATCGGCCCGGGCCCGCACGTGTGCATGATGCTGGCCGATATGGGCGCGGAGGTCGTGCGCATCGAACGCGCCGGTCACCAGCCGATGAACCCGGTGGTCGAACGCGCGCGGCACCGCGCGGAAGTCGATCTCAAGAGCGCCGAAGGCCAGGCGTTCGTCAAGCAGGCGCTGGCGCATGCCGATGTGCTGGTCGAAGGCTTTCGTCCCGGCGTCATGGAACGGCTGGGTCTCGGTCCGCAGGAATTGCTCGAGGCCAATCCGCGGCTGGTTTATGCGCGGATGACCGGCTGGGGGCAGGACGGCCCGCTGGCGCAGGCGGCCGGCCACGATCTCAACTATATTGCCATCACCGGTGCGCTCGACGCGATCGGCAAGCGCGGCGAACTGCCCGTGCCGCCGCAGAACCTCGTCGGCGATTTCGGCGGCGGTTCGATGTATTGCGCGATGGGCGTGCTCGCGGCGCTGTTCGAACGCGAACGCAGCGGCAAGGGGCAGGTGGTCGATGCCGCGATCGTCGACGGCGTGACCAGCCTGATGAGCTTCTTCTACGGCCAGCCGCATAGCGCGCTGCGCACGGTGGATCGCGGCGCGGGCCTGCTGGGCGGGGCGGCGCATTTCTATCGCTGCTATAGCTGCAAGGATGGCAAGGAGATCAGCGTCGGCGCGATCGAACCGCAATTCTATGCCGAGCTGCTCCAGCGCGCCGATGCGCCCGAGCATTTGCGCGAGGCGCAGATGAACCCGGCCAATTGGGACAGCTATGCCGAGGATCTGGCTGCGCTATTCGTGACGAAGACGCAGGACGAATGGTGCGAATTGCTCGAAGGCACCGACGCCTGCTTCTCGCCCGTCGTTCCGCTCGACCATGCCAAGGATCATCCGCATATGAAGGCGCGCGGGGCTTTCGTCGAACACGGCGGGCGCTGGCACACTGCCCCCGCACCGCGGTTCGACCGCACGCCCAACACGATCCGCGACAGCGCCAGCGATGGCGAAGAGGTGGTGGCGCGCTGGCGTCAGGAGAGCTAGAGGCGCGCGCAAAGGAGAGTTTCCGATGCGCGATTGCACCCAGTTCTACATCGACGGCCAGTGGATCGACCCGGTCGAGGAAAACACCGTTGCGGTGGAGAACCCTGCCACCGAGCAGACCATCGGCCACATCAGCTTCGGCACCGCGGCCGATGTCGACAAGGCCGTGGTCGCCGCGCGCAGGGCATTCGAGAGCTTCAGCCAGACCAGCAAGGAAGAACGGCTGACCCTGCTGCGCGCGATCCAGGCGGAGATCGAGACCCGCAAGGAAGAGCTCGCGACTGCGGTCAGCGACGAAATGGGCGCGCCGCTGAGCCTCGCCAACGGGCCGCATGTCGGCCTGCTTGCGGGCCATTGCCAGAAGGCCATCGAAGTGCTCGAAGGCTTCGCATTCGAACGGCTCGACGGGCCGACGCTGCATGTGTGGGAGCCGGTCGGCGTGGTCGGCATGATCACCCCGTGGAACTGGCCGCTCAACCAGATCGCCTGCAAGGTCTTCCCCGCGCTGGCGACGGGCAATACGATGGTGCTCAAGCCGAGCGAGATCGCGCCCTTCAATGCCTGTATCTTCGCCGAGATCATGCATGCAGCGGGTGTTCCCGCAGGCGTGTTCAACCTGGTCAACGGCGACGGGCCGGGCGTGGGCGAAGCGATCAGCGGCCATCCCGATATCGACATGGTCAGCTTCACCGGTTCGACCCGCGCGGGCATCGCGATCGCGAAGAATGCCGCCGATACCGTCAAGCGCGTGGCGCAGGAACTGGGCGGCAAGAGCCCGAATATCGTGCTCGACGATTCCGCATTCACCAAGTCGGTGGCCAAGGGCACGGTCGCAATGATGGGCAATTCGGGCCAGACCTGCACCGCGCCCAGCCGGATGCTGGTTCCGCATGCGCGAATGGCGGAAGCCAAGGCCGCAGCGAAGGAAGCTGCCGAAGGCGTCATCCCCGGCGATCCGAAAGGCAATGCGGCGATCGGCCCGGTGGTCAGCCGCGCGCAATGGGACAAGATCCAGGGCTTGATCGAGAAAGGCGTCGAAGAAGGCGCAACGCTTGTCGCGGGCGGCCCCGGCAAGCCCGAGGGGCTCGAGACCGGTCACTACGTAAAGCCGACCGTCTTCGCCGATGTCACCAACGACATGACCATCGCGCGCGAGGAAATCTTCGGCCCGGTGCTGTGTATCCTCGGCTATGAGGATTACGACGACGCGATCCGCATCGCCAATGACACCGAATACGGTCTCGCCAGCGCGATCACCGGCGAGGACATCGAACTCGCCCGCAGCCTTGCCAAGCGCATTCGCGCGGGCCGCGTGGCGATCAACGGCGGCTACGATCTCAACGCCGCCTTCGGGGGCTACAAGAAGTCGGGCAATGGCCGCGAATGGGGCGAATGGGGCTTCCACGACTTCCTCGAGGTCAAAGCCGTCATGGGGCACGGCTGATGGCGGGGAAGTATTTCGACGAATGGCAGGTCGGCGATACGCTGACGCACGACATCCGCCGGACGGTGACCGAGACCGACAATCTGCTCTTCACCACCATGACGCACAACCCGCAGCCGCTCCATCTCGACGCGGAAGCGGCCAAGGCGAGCGAGTTCGGGCAGATCCTCGTCAACGGGACCTTCACCTTCTCGCTGATGGTGGGGCTCAGTGTCGGTGACACCACGCTGGGTACCCTTGTGGCCAACCTCGGTTACGACAAGCTGGTCATGCCCAAGCCCGTCTTCATCGGCGATACGCTGCATGCCACCAGCGAGGTGATCGGCCTGCGCGAGAGCAAGTCGCGGCCCGATGCTGGGATCGTGACATTCCTGCACGAAGCGGTGAACCAGCGCGGCGAGGTGGTGTGCCGCTGCGAACGCTCGGCGCTGCTCAATAAGCGACCCGCCTGACACCGTCCCGATTTGCGCGCGTAACCTTTTGGCGCCCGGCGCGTTTATGGCGCAAGGGAGATGCTTGAGGTGCAACACGAACCGACCAGCATGGGCGAAGTGCTCGGTGAGCTCGACGAGCTGGCCTCGACGCATGACGAGGTCTGCGTTGCCGATGTGCTCGACGATTTCGGCGAACGCAGCTTCGGCCCGTTCATCATGCTCCCCGCGCTGCTTGAAATCACGCCCATCGGCGGCATCCCCGGCCTGCCCACCGCGCTGGCGCTGTTTATCGCGCTGATCGCGATCCAGCTCCTCGTGGGGCGCGACCATGTATGGATGCCGCGCTTCGTCCAGCAGCGCTCGGTCGGCTCGAAGAAACTGCATAAATCGGTCCGCAAGCTGCGCGGGCTCGCCAATTTTCTCGATCACCATAGCGAAGGACGGCTGGAAAGCCTGACGCAAGGCGCCGCGATCAGGCTGGTCGCGGCGGCGGTGATCCTCCTGTGCTGCACGGTCCCGCCGCTCGAATTCCTGCCTTTCGCCAGTTCGGTTCCGATGCTCGCCATAGCGGTTCTCGGGCTGGCCCTGACCGTACGCGACGGCGCGCTGGTGTTGGGAGCGCTGCTGTTTACCGCGCTTGCCACCGCTCTGGGGCTTGCCATGTACTTCAATTCTTCGGGCGACGGCGCGGGCTTGCCTTTCCTCTAGCCAGCGCTGCCGCCGGCCCGACCGTGCCCGCAGCGAGCATAACGGGAATTCCCTTGGCTCGGCGCAACTTGCCATTCACCTGTCGCACCCTACATAATCGGGAACGAAAGGACTCCGTGCATGAGCGACCAGAATTCCCCGCCCGAGCCTGAGGGCAACGGCCCGAACCCCTGGGTGAAGAGCCTGATGATCTGGGGCGGCATCTTCCTTGCCCTGCTGATGGTCGTTTCGGTCTTCGGCGGCGGGTCGAGCGGCGGTGGCGCGCAGATCCTCTATTCCGACTTCCGCGACAAGGTCGCCGAAGGTTCGGTTGCCAGCGTGCAGATTTCCGACACCTCGATTGTCGGCGAGATGAAGAATGGCGAGCAGTTCTCGGCTATTCCCGTCCCCAATGACACCACGCTGCCGCAGCTGCTGGAAGACAATGGCGTTCGGTATTCGGGGGTCGAGGCCGATAGCGGCAATCTCCTGCTTTACGCGCTGATCCAGATCCTGCCCTTCGTGCTGATCCTCGGCATCGCTTTCTTCGCCCTGCGCCAGGTCCAGAAGGGCGGCGGCGCGGGCGGCGCGATGGGCTTTGGCAAGTCCAAGGCCAAGATGCTCACCGAACGGCAGGGCAAGGTAACCTTCGCCGATGTCGCGGGGATCGACGAAGCCCGCGAGGAGCTCGAGGAAATCGTCGAATTCCTCAAGGATCCGCAGCGCTTCTCCAAGCTCGGCGGGCAGATCCCCAAGGGCGCGCTGCTGGTCGGCTCGCCCGGTACCGGCAAGACGCTGTTGGCGCGCGCGATCGCGGGCGAGGCGGGCGTGCCCTTCTTCACCATCTCCGGTTCGGACTTCGTCGAAATGTTCGTCGGCGTCGGCGCCAGCCGCGTGCGCGACATGTTCGAACAGGCGAAGAAAAACGCGCCGTGCATCCTCTTCATCGACGAAATCGACGCGGTCGGCCGTAGCCGTGGCCACGGCCTCGGCAATTCGAACGACGAACGCGAGCAGACGCTCAACCAGCTGCTGGTCGAGATGGACGGGTTCGAAGCCAATGAAGGCATCATCATCATCGCGGCGACCAACCGCCCCGATGTGCTCGACCCCGCGCTGCTGCGTCCGGGCCGGTTCGACCGCCAGGTCGTCGTGCCCGTGCCCGACATCGAAGGGCGCGAGAAGATTCTTGCCGTCCATATGAAAAAGGTGCCGCTGGCGCCCGATGTGAACCCGCGCACCATCGCGCGCGGTACGCCGGGCTTCTCGGGTGCCGATCTCGCCAACCTCGTCAACGAGGCGGCGCTGCTCGCTGCGCGGCGCAACAAGCGCCTGGTCGCGATGCAGGAATTCGAGGACGCTAAGGACAAGGTCATGATGGGCGCCGAACGGCGTTCGATGGTCATGACCGAGGACGAAAAGCAGATGACCGCCTATCACGAGGCCGGTCATGCGCTGGTCAGCCTCAACGAGCCCGCGTCGGACCCGATCCACAAGGCGACGATCATCCCGCGTGGCCGCGCCCTGGGTATGGTGATGCGCCTGCCCGAGCGCGATAACTACTCCTACCACCGCGACAAGATGCATGCGAACCTCGCGGTCGCAATGGGTGGCCGGGTCGCCGAGGAAATCATCTTCGGCCACGACAAGGTGTCGAGCGGCGCCTCGGGCGACATCCAGTATGCCACCGATCTGGCGCGCAACATGGTCACCAAATGGGGCATGAGCGACAAGCTCGGACCGCTGCAATACGAGGCCAGCCAGGAAGGCTATCTCGGCATGGGCCAGACCGCGCGCACCATGTCGGGCGCGGAGACCAACAAGCTGATCGATGCCGAAATCAAGCGGCTGGTCGAAGAAGGCCTGGCGCGCGCCAAGGACGTTCTGACCAAGCAGGAGGACAAGCTCCACCTGCTCGCGCAGGCCATGCTCGAATACGAAACGCTGACCGGTGACGAGATCGACCAGTTGATGAAGGACGGCAAGATCGACCGCCCCGACGAGCCCAAGGGCCCGGTCGCGGTCAAGCCGGTCGGGGGCATCGCAGTGCCCAAGGCGGGCCGTAAGCTTGGCGGAGGGCCGGCGCCGCAGGGCGCCTGATCCGCTCGATCCATTACAGGAAACGCGAAGGGCCGTCCGGGATGACCGGGCGGCCTTTTGCTGTGTCAGTAGAGCCCGAGCAGCGCCAGGAGCGCGGTGAACATCAAGAGAATGAACATGATCGCGACGCTGAGCACCGCCAGTCGCCATAGCGCCGAGAAGCGCGATAGCCGGTAGGTGCCGCGCAAATGTTTGTAGATGTGGACCGGCGGGACGAAGATCGACAACAGCGTCATGGTCGAGGCGCCCGCACCGGCGAGACCCGCCAGCACAATTGCCAGAATGAACAGCGTCATGAAGCTCAGCGAGTAGGTGACGAAGATCGCATGGTCATATGCCCTGAATGCGCGCTTCCACGCGAACAGCACCCAAACAAAGGGTATCGAGAGCGGAATCAGGAGCCAGCTGAACTTGTAGAAGTTGGTCTGCAACTTGTAGAGCATGAGCCCGGGGTTCATGCGCCACTTCTTGACCGCGGCCTGGAACCAGGGAACGCTTTCCAGCTCGCCTTCCCAGCCTTCGACCGTGACCAGTTCGCTGTTTGCGTCCGCCGGTGCAATTTCAGTGTCGCTGCCTTCCTTGGGCGCTTCTGCTGCAACGGCGGGGCGTGCGCCTGCGTTCGGTTCGCCAAGAAAGGGCAGCTCGCTGCGCGCCTTTACCAACGCATCGAGCTGGCGTTCGACATCGGCCAGCGATTCCTGCGCGCGTTCCCTGCGCGTCTCGCTGATCTCGGGATCATTTACGCGCGAAGCGAAGAGATCGCGCCGTTCGAGCAATTCGTTTTGCTGCTCGGCAGTCAGTTCCTGCAATTGCGCGTCGGTGTCGCCGGGGATGTCGACGGGCGCGCTGATCCCGGCGATCTGGAACACGGCAAACATCAGGAAGATGCAGAACAGGAATAGCGCCATCGGGCTGACGAAGCGCTTGCGCTGACCATCGATGTAGCGCCGGGTCAGTTCGCCGGGCTTGGCGACCAGCAGCGGCAGCGTGCGCCAGGTCTTGCCATCGAAGTGAAGCGCCCCGTGCAGCAGATCGTGCATGAACGCGCTCAGTGTGCGGTGCAGATGCGCCTGCTGTCCGCAGGAATGGCAATGGTCGCCAATCAGTTCGGTGCCGCAGTTGAGGCATGCACCCTCGGAGAAATGGCCCTTGCTAAGCGTTGTCGCCCGGCTCGACTTGCCGGCCACGGCGCGCGCAAACAACCCGCCTTCCACGGCTGTCCCGAGCCCTTCTGCGATATCGGTCATGCTGCCTCCCTGTCGCGGGACAGGGTAATGCGCTCGGCCCCTATGCTGCAATGCAAAAAGGCCGCCCGATGGGCGGCCTTTTCAAACATATCGATGTGGCGAACGGCTCAGCCGTCGTAATCGGCGCCGATCGAGGTCGAGCGCGTCGGGGCCGAGGCGGTAATCCGCAATGCTTCGGCCGACTGGCTGAGCGAGCCGACTTCATCCATCTCGTCATCGTCGTCGGGCAGGATCTTCTGCAGATTGGTAACCGCGGCTTCGTGCAGTTCCTTGGGCTTGATCGTCTGTTCGGCGATCTCGCGCAGCGCGACGACCGGGTTCTTGTCGCGATCGCGATCGACGGTCAGCTCCGCACCGCCCGAAATCTCGCGCGCCCGCTGGGCAGCCAGCAGGACGAGATCGAAACGATTGGGGACCTTGTCTACGCAGTCTTCGACGGTAACGCGCGCCATGGGGCACTCCGATGCAAATCAAGTGATTCCGGGAAAGCGCGCCACATAGGTTCCGCGCGCGAAATAGTCAAGGATTTGCGCGGTGCGGACAAGCGGCTAAGCCCTCCGCGATGGGAACTGCCGAAGCTGCCGACCGCAATGCGGATTATGCCGAACCGGCGCCGTTCGAGGCCGAGGCCGCGGGGCAGCGGCTGGTCTTCTATCCGGCGGGGGCGGACCGGCGCGCAGCGCTGTTCGACCTGGTCGAAAGCGCGCGCACGCGGCTCGATGTGTGCTTCTACATCTTTGCCGAAGACGGCGTCGGGGCGCAGTTTCGCGACGCACTTGCCGCGGCGGCGCGGCGCGGGGTTCGCGTAACGCTGATCGTCGACCAGTTCGGTGCGGGTGCGAGCGATGATTTCCTGCGCCCGCTGACCGATGCCGACGGCGTGTGCCTGCGCTTTTCCGCCAAATGGACGCGGCGCTATCTGATTCGCAACCACCAGAAGCTGGTGATTGCGGATGGCGTGCGTGCGATGTTCGGCGGGTTCAACATCGCCGATGCCTATTTCGCGCCGCCCGAACAAAATGGCTGGGCCGATCTCGGCATCGTCATCGAGGGATCGGCGGTCGAAGGCCTCAACGACTGGTATGCCCGGCTGCGTCACTGGACCGAGCGCGAGGAACAGCATGCGCGCGAAATCGCGCGGACGGTGCGCGACTGGCAATGGCAGCAGCCGGGGGTCACCTGGCTGGTCGGCGGGCCGACGCGCGGCCTGTCGAGCTGGGCACGCTGCGTGTCGGACGATCTGCTGAACGGCGAACGGCTCGACATGTTCATGGCCTATTTCAGCCCGCCCAAGCGGTTGCTGCGCCGCATGGGCGCGATCGCGCAAAAGGGCGCGACGCGGTTGGTGATGGCGGGCAAGTCGGACAATGGCGCGACCATCGGGGCGAGCCGCTCGCTTTATTCCTACCTGCTGTCGAAACGTGCGCAGATCTGGGAGTTCGCGCCGTGCAAGCTGCACACCAAGCTGATCGTGCTCGACGATGCCGTCTATCTCGGCAGCGCCAATTTCGACATGCGCAGCCTCTATATCAATCTCGAGTTGATGCTGAAGGTGGAAGATGCCGCGCTGGCCGACCGGATGCGTGCCTTCGTCAGCGAGCAGATCGCCGCGTCGCAGCGCATCACGGTGCCCCTGCACAAGCGGCGCGCGACGCTGTGGAACCGCATCCGCTGGAACCTCAGCTGGCTGCTGGTCTCGGTGATCGATTACACGGTGACCCGCAGGCTCAACCTGGGCATCTGACCTATTCGTAATCGTCGTAGTGGCGCACGTCGGGACTGCTGAATTTGGTGAACTCGCTGTGGAACAGCAGCGGGACGTTGCCGGTCGAGCCGTGACGCTGCTTGGAAACGATCAGCGTGGCCTTGTTGACCAGTTCGAGATGGCGCGCTTCCCATTCGGCATATTTCATCCGCACTTCTTCCGACGAGGTTTCGTCGGGCGTGTCGGGCTTGAGCGCGTTGTGGTAATATTCGGCGCGGAAGATGAACCACACCATGTCGGCGTCCTGCTCGATCGAGCCCGATTCGCGCAAATCGGACAGCTGCGGGCGCTTGTCCTCGCGCTGTTCGACCTGACGGCTGAGCTGCGACAGCGCTACGACCGGGACATGCAGTTCCTTGGCCAGCGTCTTGAGGCCCCGGCTGATCTCCGAGATTTCGTTCACACGGTTGTCGCTGGCGCGCCCCGAACCCTGCAGCAATTGCAGATAGTCGACGATGACGAGCCCGATATTGTGCCGCCGCTTGAGCCGCCGCGCGCGGGTGCGCAGCGCGCCGATGGTCAGTGCGGGGGTGTCGTCGATATACAGCGGGAGATCGGTCAGTTCCTGACTGGCGAAGCTGAGGCGCTGGAATTCCTCGCGGCTGAGCTTACCCGAACGCAGCTTCTCGCTCGAGATTTCGGCCTGTTCCGCGAGGATACGCGTGGCTAGCTGGTCGGCGCTCATTTCGAGGCTGAAGAAGGCGACACCCGCGCCCGGCGACTTGTCGGGCTCGATGCCCGCTTTCTGATCGTCCATCAGCCGGCGCGCGGCGTTGAAGGCGATATTGGTGGCGAGCGAGGTCTTGCCCATCGCCGGACGGCCGGCGAGGATCACGAGGTCCGAATTGTGCAGGCCGCTGGTCTTGTCGTTGATCGTGTCGAGACCGGTGGTCTTGCCCGAAAACCGCCCGCCCGAATTCATCGCTGCCTGGACGACTTCCAGCGCGCCGAAGGCAGCCTTGCGGAAGGTCTGCGCTTCATTGCCCGAACTGGCACCTTCGGCCACGCGGTAGAGATCGGCTTCGGCCTGCTCGATCTTACGCAGCGGCTCGACCTCGTCCGAGGTGTCGAGCGCGCCTTCGACGAGATTGCGCCCGACGCTGACCAGTTCGCGCAGCAGCGCAAGGTCGTAGATCTGTTCGGCCAGCTGGCGCGGGTGAAGCAGGCCCTGCCCGTCGGCGGTGAGCTGCGCGAGATAGGTCACCCCGCCCAATTGCTTGAGCGCTTCGTCGGCTTCGAAATAGGGCCGCAGCGTGACCGGCGTGGCCACCGAATTGCGATCGAGCAGCCGCAGCACGCGTTCGTAGATGCGCTGGTGCACCGGCTCGTGGAAATGCTCCGCCATCAGCGGCGTGGTCAGTTCCTCGATCACCTTGTTGTCGATCAGCACCGCGCCGAGGAACGCGGCTTCGGCTTCGAGGTTGGCGGGCAGGACGGGGCCCTTCGCCGGTTTCGTGGAAGTCGAATCGTCGGCGGGGACAAGAAGGTCGGTATCGGGCATCGCGCCCTGATGCGCTTCGCCGTGCATGGATGACAAGGAATTTGGGCAGCTAAATTTTTCGTACGGGTTGTGGATAGTGGGGACACATCGCCAAGCCCTTGCCGCACCCTGCCTATCTCTGCGAAAGCAGCACCCAGCCATGACCGATTCCGCAACCTCCCCGGGCGACCATCGCATCGCGCATATCGAGCTCGACGAGGAGACGATCATCTGGCGCAATGCCGATATCGAGCAGGAACGGCGGATCGCGATCTTCGACCTGATCGAGGAAAATACCTTCAAGCCGCTGCGCGCGGCCGAACGCGGCGCCGATGGGCCCTACCGCCTCAAGCTCGCCGTGCGCGACGGGCGATTACTGATGGAAATCGCCGACGAACAGCAGCAATTGCTCGAGGAATTGCTGCTCGGCCTGGCGCGTTTCCGCCGCCTGATCCGCGAATATTTCGCGATCTGCGACAGCTATTACCAGGCCATCCGCAAGGCCACCCCGTCGGAGATCGAGACCATCGACATGGCCCGCCGCGGCGTCCACAATCAGGCCGCCGAACTGCTCATGGAGCGGCTCGAGGGGAAGATCGAGACCGATTTCGCCACCGCCCGCCGCCTGTTCACGCTGATCTGCGTGCTGCATATCAAGGGCTGAGGGGGAGCGCATGGCCAAACGCGGACGCAAACGGCGCACGGTTCGCCTTCCCCCGGTGCTGTCGCGCGCAGGCAAGACCGCCATGTTCCTGGTGCTCATCGCCCTGATCGGGGCGGCCTATGCCTGGCACGAAGGACGCGACTGGCGGCCGGACGAGGAGCTTTGGCCCGACCAGGGCGCGCTGGTGAGTGCAGGCGATGGCGCGGTCGATTTCGACACGCTGGCCGGGCTCGGCGCCCAGTTCGTCTATCTCGAGGCCAGCGACGGGGCCGCGCGCAAGGACGCCGGTTTCGGGCCGAACTTCGCCCGTGCGCGCAATGCCGGTCTGCAGGTCGGTGCGGCGCATCGCTTCGATCCCTGCGCCGTGGCCGATGGACAATCGGGCAATTTCGTCACCATGGTCCCGCGCGATGCCGAGCTGCTGCCGCCGGCGATCCTGCTTGAGAAGACCGCGGGCGATTGCCCGACGCGGGTATCGGACGCCGCGGTGCAGAGCGAACTGACGACGCTGGTCAACCAGATCGAGGCGCATGCGGGCAAACCCGCCATCCTGGCCCCGGTCGAGGATTTCGAGGCGGCCTATGCCCCGTCGCGCCGCTTCGACCGGCAATTGTGGCTGACCCGCAGCTGGTTCGAACCCGAATATTCCACACGCCCCTGGCTGATGTGGACCGCCAATCGCTGGTACCAGACCGAAGCGGCGCAGGAGCCGTTACGCTGGGTCGTGGTCCGGCCCTGAGGATATCGTGATGACCGATGAAGAGCTGATCGCCGCCGCCCGTGCGGCTTCGCGCCATTCCTACTCGCCCTATTCGAACTTCGCGGTGGGCGCCGCCCTGCGCTTTGCCGACGGCAGCGTGGTGACCGGAACCAATATCGAGAATGCAAGCTACGGCCTCGCGCTGTGCGCCGAGGCGGTCGCGGTTTCGAAAGCGATGGCCGATGGCGTGCGCGGCGGGCTCGTAGCGGTGGCGGTGACCGGGCCGGGGGCCGATCCCATCACCCCCTGCGGGCGCTGCCGGCAAGTGCTCAACGAGCTCGCGCAGCTTGGTGGGACCGATCCCGAAGTGCTCTGCGTGGGGCCGGACAACGTCCGCAAGGTGCGCCTGTCCGACCTTTTGCCCGACGCTTTCGGACCCGCGAGCCTCGGATGATCGCGCGGCGTACCGCGCTGGGCCTGCTTGGCGGGCTGGCGGGTGCAGCCGTGGCGCCGGGCCGACTGGCAGCAGCGTCTCCGCGCAAGCCGCCGCGGCTGCGGCAGGGCGATACGGTGGGCCTCGTCGCCCCCGCGAGCGCCGTGACGCTACCCGATGAACTCGACCGCGCGATCCACTGGATCCGCGGCATGGGGCTGGTCCCCCAGCTTGGCACGCATGTTGCGGACCAGGAAGGCTATCTCGCGGGCAATGATGCGGACCGGGCGGCGGATATCGTGGCCATGTTTGCCGCGCCCGATGTCCGCGCGATCTTCGCGGTGCGCGGGGGCTGGGGCGGGGCACGCATCCTCCCGCTGCTCGACTGGGACACGATCCGCGCCAATCCCAAGCTGCTGATCGGCTACAGCGATACCAGCGCGCTGCATCTCGCGATCGCTGCACGTGCCGGGTTCCCGACGCTGCATGCCCCCAATGCCGCGAGCCGGTGGGAGGGGGAAAGCTGGGACAGTCTGTGGCGCATCGCCTTTGCCGGGGGAACGCCGGTGCTCGGCGGCGGGAGGATCGAGGAAGCGACCGGCCGGCCCGCACGCACCCTCGTTCCCGGCACCGCGCGCGGGCGGTTGCTGGGCGGGAATCTGACGATCCTCTCGACCTTGATGGGAACGGGCTGGCTTCCCGACTTCGATGGCGCGATCCTGTTTCTCGAGGACATCAATGAAGAGCCTTACCGCGTCGACCGCATGCTTCAGCAATTGCGGCTGGCCGGGGTATTCGAACGCGTGGTGGGCGTGGTCTTCGGCCAATGCACCCGCTGCACGGTGCGCGATCCCGACTATGTGGGGTTTACGCTCGACGATGTGCTCGACCGGCATCTGGGCGATCTGGGCAAGCCGGTGATCGCGGGCTTCAACACCGGCCATGTCCGCAACCAGCTGTGCCTGCCCGTCAATGTCCCTGTCGAACTGGACGCCGATTCGCGGACGCTCCGGATGCTCGAACCGGCTGTTGCCTGAAGCCACGCGATCTTGATCGCTTCCCCGGCGGTTTCGGGCTATCGGGGGAGGGTCAGGAGACACCCCCCATTATGAAATTCGTTGCCCTTGATTCGCGTGGCGGAAACTACCTCGTAGTTGCGTCCAATATCGCTTGGCTGCGTGCGGCCGAAAACGGCCAGACCACCGTCGGTATCGTCGGCGGCCAGCCGCTGCTGGTCACCGGCACGATGGACGAGGTGTCGCGCAAGATCCTCGACGACTGAAGCCCGCGCTCAGCTGTCCTGTGTTTCGATCAGCTCGAGCAATGAAGCGAGGCAGTCGCGTGCGAGCATCTTGCAGCGTTCCGGGCTCCAGCCCTGTTCGGGCTCGGGATTGGCCTTGTTGTCCTTATAGGGCATTTCCAGCGTCATCGCAGTCGCGCCGAAGCGTTCGGCGACCTGGTTGGTGCTCATCGACAGATTGGCCCGGCCCGGTGCCGACTTGGTATAGCCCAGTTCGGTCTGGAAATCGGGTGTGCGGCGGTCGAGGATCGCTTCGTAGCGATAGTAGCGTTCGCCCTGTTCGTCGGTCCAGCTGGGGATGCCTTCGAAACCGGCAAGGAAGCTGACGGGGATCGCCTCGTCGCCGTGGACGTCCATTGCGAAATCGACGCCAGTCTTGTCCATGTGGTTGCGGATCGCGAGGACTTCGGGTGATTTTTCCGCGGTCGGGTTTTCCCATTCGCGGTTGAGGTTCGATCCCGCGGCGTTGACGCGCAGATTGCCGCGCTTCGAGCCGTCGGGGTTGCAATTGGGCACCAGATGCAGGCGGCACCGCTTGCGCAATTCGCGGCCCACGCTGTCGGCGGGATCGGTCAGCACTTCGAGCGCGCCTTCCATCCACCATTCGGCCTGCGTTTCGCCCGGATGCTGGCGCGCATAGAGCCACACGTTGAAGCGGCCTTCGCCCATTTCGAGGCAATCGAGCGGTTGCCCGTCGAGCGTCGTGCCCAGATGGACATGGTCGACGCCTTCGGACGACGCTGCCTCGGCGATGAGATCGTGATGGCGCTCCATCGAATAGGGCGCGAAATAGGCGAACCAGGCGATATCGCTGGCGGGCGTATAACGGATCGTCAGCGTACCGCCGTCGGCATCCTTGTCATAGGACGAGGCTGCGCGGCCCCAGTAATCGCGATCCTCGGATACGCAGGCGTCGTAATCGGGCCAGCCGCCGGGGTAGGCGCTCTGTTCGAGGCCGCTGATCATCAGTACCAGCTCGCGTCCCGCAGCGCCTGCGACCCGGAAATGGAACCACTGTTTGAAATCGCTATTGGTGTCCTTCGGGATCGCCAGCTTCGCGCTGGCACCATCCACCGAAAGGACCTCGATATTGCCACTGTCGAAGGCAGAATCGATCCGGATATCGTTCACTCGGTAACCTCTACTTCTATCGTTTCGCCATTGTTGCCGGGGAACTCCCGGAACAGCGCTGAGGCGACCGTCTGGGCGTTCGCCTGGCCCCGCGCAAGGGGTGAATTCTCGGGCGGCTGGAAATCGGCGCGGCCTTCCCAGATGCTCTGCCCGGTGGCTTCGTCGCGTATGGTTACAGCAAGCTCGGTGCCGAAGCGATCCTTCGCCCCGCCGCCCAGGTTGATCCCGATCCCCACGCCGACGCCCGAGCCATAACTGCCGGTCGATCCACCGACGCCTACGCTGACCGGGCTGCGCTTTCCGCCGCTGCCGATTACGTATTGCGACAGCGATACCTGCGCGATCTGGCGTGCGCCGCTGCGGTCGCTTTCGCTATACCCCAGCCGGCGCAATTCCTCGGCGACGGCAGCCTTGTAGGGGGCCAGCGCGAGGCTGTCGCCGCCGGTGCCCGGCGCGGTTTCGACAAAGATGCTGCCCTGGCCCAATTGCGCGGCCTGCTCAGGCGCAACGAAACGGGTTACCTCGACCGGGCCGACCGGCGTGGTGCAGCCCGCGAGTGTCAGGGTGGCGGCGATGCCGAGGGCGAGGGGGAAGCGGTTCATCTCTGGCGATCCTTCTAACGTCGTAGCGGCCTGAATGCCTGCCCCTGCAACGCATGACGATGCAAATCCGCACCGGGGCGTTGGACCGCAGATCTAGAAAGTTGCCGTTACCATTTGGTATGCTACGTCCGCAGGCCATGAGCGAGACGACGAAAGTGCCCGTGCTGGTTACCGGCGGGGCGGGCTATATCGGTAGCCATGCGGTCCTTGCGCTGCGCGACGCAGGCTGGCCGGTGGCGGTGATCGACAATCTGTCGACCGGTTTCGCCTTTGCGGTGCCCGAAGACGTGCCGCTCTATGAAGGCGACATATCCGATACCATCCTGCTCGAGCAGATCTTCGCCGAGCAGGGGATCGAGGCGATCATGCATTTCGCCGGTTCGATCATCGTCCCCGAATCGGTCGAAGACCCGCTCTCCTATTACGACAACAATACGGTGAAGAGCCGGGCGCTGATCGAGGCTGCGGTCGAGGGCGGGGTGCAGCATTTCATCTTCAGCTCGACCGCGGCGACCTATGGCACGCCCGCAAGCTCTCCGGTTTCCGAAGACAGTCCGCGGCAGCCGATCAACCCCTATGGTTGGTCGAAGCTGATGACCGAACAGATGCTCGCCGATTCGAGCGCGGCCTATGGCTTCAACTTCTGCGCCCTGCGCTATTTCAACGTCGCGGGGGCCGACCCGCAGGCGCGCACCGGCCAGTCGACCGCCGGCGCGACGCATCTGATCAAGGTCGCCTGCGAAGCCGCCACCGGCAAGCGCGACAGCGTGGCGGTGTTCGGGACCGACTACGACACCCCCGACGGCACCGGCGTGCGCGACTATATCCATGTCAGCGATCTTGCGGCCGCGCATCTGCTGGCGCTCGAGGCGCTGATCGAGCAGCCCGAGCGCTCGCTCACGATGAATTGCGGCTATGGGCGCGGGTTCTCGGTGCTCGAAGTTCTCGACGCGGTCGACCGCGTGACCAACCAGACGATCGAGAGGCGGCTGGAAGCGCGCCGCGCGGGCGATCCGGCAGAGCTTGTCTCGGACCCCTCGCGCATCCGCGAAACGCTGCCGTGGCAGCCCAAACATGCCGATCTGTCGCAGATCATCACCCATGCGCTGCAATGGGAGCGCAAGCTGTCCGATCTGCGCGGCGAGTGACCCGCTTCCGGCTGGTCGCTCGAATATGTCGTTTCGTCGTTCTGCATTGCCGCGGGAATAGCGGCTCGTCTAAGGGGCGCGCTTGCATATGACCTTGCCCACCTTCCCCGATGGCACGCTCGACGGCGACCGGCACTTTTATGCCGTGCGTGTCTATTACGAAGACACCGATCTTTCGGGGATCACCTATCACGCCAATTACCTGCGCTGGTTCGAACGCGCGCGCAGCGATCTGCTGCGCCAGCTCGAGATCGACCAGCGTTCGGCGATCGAGGCCGGAGTGGGCGCCTATGCGGTGTCGGAGGTCAATCTGAAGTACCTTCGCCCCGCCAAGCTCGACGACGATGTGCTGATCGAAACCCGCTGCACCGAACTGCGCGCGGCGTCGTGCCGGATGCACCAGCTTGCGTTCAGGTTGGCGGGTCAAGAGCGCGAACTTCTGGCCGAGGCACAATTGCGCGTCGGCTTCGTTTCACCCGAAGGCCGGCCCAGGCGCCAGCCGGAGGAATGGCGCGCGGCCTTCGCGCGTTTTGCCGATCAAGGGAACCCATGAGCTCGCTTACTCTCCTCGCCGCTGCGGCACCGACCCGGCTCGATCCGATCCGCCTGTTCCTCGACGCCGATATCGTCGTCCAGCTGGTCATGGCGGGCCTGCTGCTGGCCAGCATCTGGGTGTGGATGATCATCGTCAGTTTCAGCCTGCGGATGCGCAAGCTGCGCAGCCGGACCATCGCTTATGAAGGCGAGTTCTGGGAAGCCGACAGCTTCGACCGGCTGACGTCCGAGCGCGGCAACAAGGACATTCCCGCCGCCCGCGTGGCGCAGGCGGCGGTGGCGGAATACCGCCGTTCGACCAAGAACCCGGTCCGCGATCCCGAGGCCCTGCGCGGACGCATTGCGACTGCCATGGACAGCCAGATCGCACTGGAAGCCGATGACATTGCCGAACGGCTGAACTTTCTCGCCACTGTCGGCTCGGTTGCGCCCTTTGTGGGGCTGTTCGGTACCGTCTGGGGCATCATGAACAGTTTCTTCCAGATCGGTGCGCAGGAAAGCTCCTCGCTCGCGGTGGTCGCACCCGGGATCTCCGAAGCGCTGTTCGCTACCGCCATCGGCCTGTTTGCCGCCATCCCGGCGGTGATCGCCTACAACCGCTTCAGCCACCGCGTCGATCGCTACGAAGCGCGCCTCCAGCGGTTTGCCGACAAGCTGAATGCGACTTTCAGCCGCCAGCTGGAAACGCGCTGATGGCGATGGGTCTGGCTTCTGCGCGGGGGACCCGGCGCGGGCGTGGCGGGCATCGCCGGCCGATGTCCGAAATCAACGTCACGCCCTTCGTCGATGTCATGCTGGTGCTACTGATCATCTTCATGGTCACCGCGCCGCTGCTGACCGCGGGTGTGCCGATCGATCTGCCCGACAGCCGCGCTGCGCAATTGTCCAACGAGCAGCAGCAGGTGACCATCAGCATCGACCAGGCGGGGTATGTCTATATCGATGACACCGAAGTCCCGCTCGGCGGCCTGCCGCAGGCGCTCGAAAGCCTGCCGCGCATGGGCGGTGACGGGCCGGATATCACGCTGCGTGCCGACCGTGCGCTCGATTATGGCCGGGTCATGGCGGTGATGGGCGAATTGAACCGCGCCGGGCTCAATCGTATCTCGCTGATCACCAACAGCGCCGCCCCGGCGGCGGTCAACAACCGTTCATCGGACGAATCGTAGCGGCGATCCATGGAGAGGACAGGCATCAGCGCAGAGGAGCGGACCGGACTGGCGGTCGCGGTCGTGCTGCACCTTGCGCTGTTCGCGATGCTGATGGTGCAGGGCCTGTTCCCCGCCCCCGTGATCGACCCGCCGCAGCGGATGACGGTGAGCCTCGCCGAGGACGTCGGGATGGAAGCCACTGCGCCCGATCCGGTCACCGAAAGCCGCGCTTCGACCGCGCCGACGCTCGACATCAATCCGGCGCCTGCGCCTGCGCAAGACCAGCCCGCATCGCCCCAGATTACACGGCCGACACCGCCGCAGGTCCAATCTCCCGTTCCCTCGCCCAATGCCCGTGCCGATACCAGTCCGCGGCGGCGCCCCGATCCGCCGCGCACGCAGAGCCCGGCGCAGCGTAGCGAAGCGCAGCCACAGCGCAGCCAGAACCAGCCGCAAAGCAGCCAGCGCAGTGGCGGTTCGCGCTTGAGCGACAATTTCCTCGAAGGTTCTGGAAGCAGCACGACGACCGATGAAACGCGCGTTCCCGCATCGCAGATCGGTGCCAGTGCCAAAGCATCGCTGTTCCAGGCCGTCGCCCGTCAATTGCGTCCGCATTGGCGCCCGGTAGACGGCGCGGATCGCGAGAAGCTGGTGTCGAGGATCCGCTTCCGGCTCAATCCGGATGGGACACTGGCCGGGGCGCCGAGCCTGCTTGGCCAGCGCGGCGAAACCGAAGCCAATCGCGCGCAGGCGCCGCGCCATGCGGAAAATGCTATCAGGGCGGTCCAACTCGCCGCCCCTTTCGACCTCCCGCCCGAATATTACGAGGCGTGGAAGACCGTAACCGTTGATTTCGACTGGAACCTGTCCCGATGAAGCAATCAGCCCTGTTCGTCCTATCGCTCCTGATCGCAGCGCCGCTCGCGGCGCAGAACCAGGACCTTGGCCAGCCGGTTCTCGAAGGCGGCGAGGTCGAGACCATCGACGAGGGCGAAGGCCTTTCGGGAACGGTCAGCTTCGATGGCAATCTCGACGATCTCGGGATCGCCATTCCCGGTTTTGCCACCGATCGCGACGTCGCGACACCGGCGAGTTCATCGGGCACTGCGGCGCTCGGCAAGGAATTGGCGCGCGTCATCACCGCCGATCTGCGCAACAACGGCCTGTTCAAGCCGACCGGTCCCGACGCATTGCCGCAGCCGAGCTTTGGCGAGATCACTGCGCCCAACTGGTCGACATGGTCGAACCGCGGCGCCGAAATGCTGGTCCATGGCTATGTCCGCGGGCGCAGCGACGATCGGCTGACGGTCGGCTGCTATCTCTACGACATGGCGCTGCAGCAGGAACTGGTCCGCGAAGGCTGGGTGGTCCCGCCAGCCGACTGGCGCCGCGCCGCGCACAAATGCGCCGATCTGATCTACGCACGCCTGACCGGCGAAAGCCCGTTCTTCGACAGCCGCATTGCCTATATCGCCGAAACCGGTCCCAAGGATAACCGCACCAAGCGGCTGGCGATCATGGATAGCGACGGGGCGAACCACCGCTTCATCACCACCGGCCGCTCGACCGCGCTGACACCGCGCTATTCGCCCGACTACAAGCAGCTCGTTTATCTCAGCTATGTCGACGGCAATCCGCGGATCTATGTCTATGACATCGGTACCGGTCGCCAGACGCTGGTGACGGAAAGCAGCAATCCCACTTTCGCGCCGCGTTGGAGCCCCGACGGTCGCTGGATCCTCTATTCGATGGCGGTCGGCGGCAATACCGACATCTACCGCGTTGCCGCGCGGGGCGGGGAAAGCCAGCGGCTGACCGATACGCCCGGGATCGACATCGGCGGCTCCTATTCGCCCGACGGCAGCCAGATTGTCTTCGAAAGCGACCGGTCGGGCAGCCAGCAGATCTACATCATGAATGCCGATGGCACCGGACAGCGCCGCCTGTCCTTCTTCGGCGGACGCGCGGCAACGCCCGAATGGAGCCCGCGCGGCGACCAGATCGCCTTCACGCACATCGCGGGCAATTTCAACGTCTCGGTGATGAGCCCCAATGGCCGCAACCTGCGCTCGCTGACCAATGGCTGGCAGGACGAGGCCCCGACGTGGGCACCCAACGGCCGCATCATCCAGTTCTTCCGCACCGAGCGAAACAGCGGTAAGACATCGCTGTGGCAGGTCGATCTGACCGGCGACAATCTGCGCCGCCTGCCTACGCCGGTCGATGCGTCGGACCCGGCCTGGGGACCGATCCTGCCGTAACTGCATTGAACTACAACAGGGACCGAATTCGGGGGGCAAAACCGATTTCACCACGCTGTTTAAAAGGGGACAGCCTATGAATACCCGTGTTGCTACCGGCCTGATGCTTGCATCGACCATCGCGCTTGCAGCCTGCCAGAAGAAGGCGCCTGAGGAACTGCCACCGCCGCCGACCGAAACGCCTGCCCCGGCCCCCGCGCCGAGCGGTCCGTCGGTCGGTTCGCAGCAGCATTTCGTCAATGCCGTCGGGCAGGAAAATACGGTCGTCTATTTCGATACCGACCGCTTCAATATTGACGCCGAAGACCAGACCAAGCTGCAGCGCCAGGCGCAGTATTTCAGCCAGTATGCGCAGGTGACCTTCACCATCGAAGGGCACTGCGACGAACGCGGGACGCGCGACTACAACCTCGCGCTGGGTGAACGCCGGGCCAATGCGGCGAAGAACTACCTCGTCTCGATCGGCATTCCGGCAAACCGTATCCGAACGGTGAGCTATGGCAAGGAACGCCCGGTTGCGCTGGGTTCGAACGAATCGGCGTGGGCGCAAAACCGCCGCGCGGCGACGATCACCATCAGCTGATCAAATGGAAAGGGCTCCCGGATCCGGGAGCCCTTTCAAGCCTGCGATGATCTGCGGGCGATGGCTATTGCGTAACGGTAAGGCTCACCAGCGGCGTCTGGGCGGCCATCTGGTCGGCAGTGTCCGCATGGAGCCCGCCCCGTCCTGCGATCAGCACGAAGACCGCCATCGACAGGATCGCGGCGGTTGCGGACAGGCACAGCTGTTTGCTCATGGTCGGTTTCATCGGTCGGCTTTCTAGGGCGAAAATATTAAGCATTGCTTGCAGTGCAACATTTCAATTTGAAACTGGTTCCTGAGCGCTTGCACCTTTCGCCTATCCTCCTAGATTGACGCCATGCTTACCCGAAAAATGATTGTCCCGACGCATGGCTAAGCCGCGCCGTTCCAACGACTGGGGCTTCCCACGCTGGCGGGGCTATGGCTCGTCGCGTGAGGCGACGACCGTGCGCCTGTGCGATCGCCATGGTTGCGAAGAGCCGGGGGCATGCCCCGCGCCCAAGGCCCCGAACAGTCCCGAACGCTGGATGTTCTGTCAGAAGCACGCGGCCGAATACAATCAGAAGTGGGACTATTTCGAAGGCCTCGACAAGGCCGAGAAGGAAGCCCGCACCACTGCTGAACGCAGCGAGAATGCGGGCTATGCCGAAGCCCAGCATTATGGCTGGAGCGGAAGCGGCGACGGATCGCGCAGCGCCGACGAAATGCGCGCGCTCGACGTGCTCGAACTTGAATCGGACGCGGAATTCGTCGCGATCAAGAAGGCCTGGCGCGACAAGGCGAAGACCGTCCATCCCGACGTCAAACCGGGCGACAAGGAAGCCGCGGCCGAATTCCAGAAGCTGCAGCTGGCCTATGAAGTGCTCAAGGCCGCTGAAGAACGCCGCGAGTGGAAGGGCTAGCCGCCAAGGCGGCTATTTCGATTTGGTATCGATCGCCGGAATTGGATTGTCGTTCCACCACGGGGCATCAGTAAACGGCCGGACATCCATTTCGTGGGTCCAGCAATTGCGCGGCTGGTGCGCGAGGTGCCAATAGGTTTCGGCAAGCGCGCCCGGATCGATCACCCCGTCTTCGCCTTTCGCCGCCTTGTATGCCTCGAACCTATCGCCGAGCAGCTTGCCCAGCGTATCGGGCGCATCGACCGACCCATCGACCACGACATGCGCGATATGCACACCCTGCGGGGCGAATTCGGCATTGAGCGTCTGGCACAGCATCCGGCGCCCGCCCATCGCTGCGGCGTGGCTGTGCTGTCCGGCATTGCCGCGTACGGCAGCGGTGGCCGAAGTGACGAGGATGGTGCCGCTGCCGCGCGCGACCATCAGCGGGGTCACCGCATGCGCCAGCCGGAACAGGCCGAAGCAGCCCAGCCGCCAGCCCAGTTCGAAGGTCCGATGCGGGGTGTCGCCAAGCGTGCGGTTCCCGATCTGCGCCCCAAGATTGTAGAGCACGGTGTGGATCGGCCCGATGTCGCGCTCGATGCGGTCGACCAGTTCCTCGATCGAGCCATCCGCCGCCGCGTCGAGCAAAGTGCCCGTGGCCTTGCCGCCGTCCTCCTCGATCGCGTGGACCAGCCTGGCCAGCCCCGCTTCGTCGGAACGCCGCGCCAGCACCGCGTGGTAGCCCCCGCGGGCGAAGCGCGCGGCCGCATGGCCGCCGATCCCCGCGCCCGCGCCGATTACCAAGAATATTTTGTCCGTCATGCCCGCCTCCCTACAGCCGGGCGACGATAGCCGCTGCCAGCTTGCGGCCCAAGCCCGGTCCCTGCTCGGGGTAGAGATATGGCTCGATCAGCTCCGCTTCCATCACCGCCAGTTCGCCTGCTGGCCGCCGCACCATGTCGATGCGCGCGTATAGCAGGTCGTCGAAGGGCAGCGCGGCCAAGATGGCCTCGGCCCTCGCGAGGTCCTGCGGGTCGGGCGCATAATCGCGCTCGTAACCGCCATAGAGCGACTGGATGCGATAGTCGCCTGCGCCCGCGCGCTTGAGCACGCCGTGGCTGAAAGCGCCGTCGATGAAAACGAAGGTGTACTCGCCTTCCGAGACAATGCCCGGCAGGAAGGGCTGGATCATGCAGGGGCGGCCCATCGTCCAACCGGGATCGGGCAGCGCGTCGCGGGCGAAGCTGTGCTGGCCCAATCCGCCCGCGCCGACCTGGCGTTTGACTACCACGCGATCAGTGGCGAATTCGGCAATCGCCGCAAGCACGTCGTCCGGGCCCGCATCGTCGAGCCAAAGCGTCGGCACGGTTGTTGCCCCGCGTTCGGCCAGTTCGCGCAGATAGCGCTTGTCCGCATTCCAGCGGACCACCTCGGGGGGATTGCAGACCGCGATGCCTTTCGCGGCAAGCCCCTGGAGCCGGGCGAGGAACGCCTCGGGATAGTCCTGATAATCCCACGCAGTGCCCAGCAGGACCAGCGCGATGTCGCCGAATGCATCCAGCGAAGCGCGCCAGTCGATCTCGACCAGCTCCAGTCCCGCCGCCTCGAACGCGGGCCGCAGCGCGGCGACCTCGAGATCGTGCTCGAACGCGTCTCCCCGGCGAGGACCCTCGCCGGGGAGCGTTTCGGGACAGGCGAGGAAGCCGATCCGGGTCAGACCGCCTCCAGCGCCCGCGTGAAGTCGGCGATCAGATCGTCGGCGTCTTCGATGCCGATGCTGATACGAACGAGGTTGTCCGAGATCCCCAGTTCCGCACGCCGGCCTTCCGCAACCGAGAGGTGCGTCATCGAAGCAGGGTGGCTCGCCAGCGTCTCGGTCCCGCCGAGGCTGACCGCCAGCTTGGCGATCTTGAGGCTGTCGAGGAAGCGGAAGCATTCGGCCTCGCCGCCCTTGAGCAGCAGCGAGAAGGTGCTGCCCGCACCCTTGCAGTGACGGTTGTAAATGTCCTGCTGGCGCGCATCCTTGATCATGCCGAGATAGCCGAGCCCTTCGACCTTGGAATGCCGGGCGAGGAAATCGCAGACCTTGGCGGCGTTCTCGCCCGCGCGGTTCATCCGCAGTTCGACCGTCTCGAGGCTGCGCATCAGCATCCAGGCGGTGTTCGGATCGCAGATACCTCCCATGGTGTTGCGCAGCATGCGCACCGGATCCATCCATTTCTTCGCCCCGGCAATGCTGCCCGCTACGAGGTCCGAATGGCCGCCGACATATTTGGTTAGCGAATAGACGACAATGTCGGCGCCCTGGTCGAGCGGGCGCTGCCACAGCGGGCCGAGGAAGGTGTTGTCGATCGCGATCGGGCAGTCGAGCTGCGCCGCATCGACCGAGGCGCGGACCGCTTCGATGTCGACCAGCGCATTGGTCGGGTTACCCGGGCTTTCGAGATAGACCATGCAGACCTTGCCGCCCTGTTCGTCGGCCTGCGCCTTCGCCTTTGTCAGCACCGCGTCGATCTCCTCGCGCGTGGCGCCGGCGGGGAAGTCGACATAGGTCACGCCGAACTTGGCGAGCACCTTGGCGACGAAGCCTTCGGATGCCGCGTAGAGCGGGCCCGAATGGACGATCACGTCGTTCTGGCTGGCATAGGCGAGCATCAGCACGCAGATCGCGGTCATCCCGCTGGAGAAGCTGAGCGCGTCTTCAGCGCCGTCCCACACCGAGAGGCGATCTTCGAGGATTTCCTGGTTGGGCGCGTTGAAGCGCGAATAGACCAGGCCGTCCGCGCCGCCTGGGCGCTTGCCGGTGATGCCTTCGAAATGGCGCTTGCCGTCGGCGGCGCTTGGGAAGGCGAAGGTCGAGGTGAGGAAGATCGGCGGCTTGAGGCTGCCTTCGGACAGCACCGGGTCGTAGCCATAGCCCATCATCAGCGTGCTGGGCTTGAGTTCGCGCCCGTCGATCTTGGTGACTTCGGGCTTGGGCGCCATACGCGGCGAGGTCGGGTCGATATCGTGGTCGCTCATCGGCGAACCTCCTTCCTGATCAACGCTCCCAGGAAGGCGGGAGCCAAGTCGGATGGGCCGGGGCACCCGTTCCTAACCTCCGCAGGAACGCTTCTCCACCGGCCGCCACTATTGCGCATTCCATATGGTGGACCGAAGTTGGTTTCAACTGCGACGATCCCCACAGGATGGAACGCATGGAACACGGTCCCGATGCAGAAACGCGCGGTCCGCCAATAAGTCATGGCAAGAGGCGCGGAAATGCGATGCACCGGGCATGCGGCGGGCTCTAGCGCGCAGGGGCCAGGGCAGGAAATTCTCGCACCCCCGCGCCGCGCGTCCTCGCGCTAGACCAGCGCCGCCATGCCCCACACCACGCCGACGACCATGAAAATCCCGACGATGTCGAGCAGCAGCCCGGCCTTGACCATGCGGTCGATGCGGATGTGCCCGGTCGACCAGGCGATCGCATTGGGGCCGGTGCCGGCGGGCAGCATGAACCCCCAGCTCGCCGCAAGCGCCGCGGGCATGGCAAGCAGGATCGGATCGACGCCCAGCGCGACCACCAGCGCGGCGATTACCGGGATGATCCCGGTGGCGGTGGCGACATTGCTGGCAAACTCGGTGATCAGCACCACCATGGCGACCACGGCAAGCGCGACGAATACGAGCGGAAAGGCCTCGAGCGGGAGCAGCGCATAGCCCAGCCAGTCGGCCAGCCCGCTTGCGCTCATGCCCGCCGCCAGTGCCAGCCCGCCGCCGAACATCATGATGACCCCCCACGGCGCGCGGTTGGCCTCTTCCCACACCAGCAGCGGCCGCCCGGTGCCATCGGGCAACAGGAACAGCGCCAGGCTGGCGATGATGGCGATGGTCCCATCGGTCCACGACCCTTCCGGCAGGTAGGGTCCCAGCACCAGCCGCGTCATCCAGGCGGCAAAGGTCAGCGCGACGACGATCATCAACCGCCGTTCGGCTGACCCCATCGGCTGTTCATTGGCCACCGCGGCGCGTGCTGCAGCGACATCGAAGGGATGCGCCGAGACGCGCTGGACCCGCGCGACGAGGAAAGCCGCGAGCGGGACGCCGAGCAGCACGATGGGGAAGCCGTAGAACGACCATTCGGCAAAGCTGATCTGTGTGCCGATCATCGTGTCCAGCAGCCCCACCGAAATAGCGTTGGTTGGCGATCCGACCAGCGTGCCGAGCCCGCCGATGCTGGCCGCAAACGCGATCCCCATGGGCAAGGCGCCCGCCAGCCCGTCGCGGTCCCCGGCCAGCACCCCGCCGCCCGCGAGGACGGCGACGGCCATGGGCATCATGATGAGGGTGGTGGAAGTGTTCGAAATCAGCATCGACAGGATCGCGGCGGCGATCATGAAGGCCAGCAGCAGGCCGGCCTGTCCGCCGCGCCCGCCAAGCAGGCTGAGGATCCCCAGCGCAAGCCGCCGATGCAGGCCGGTGCGCTCGATCGCCAGCGCAATGAACCCCCCGCCCAGCAGCAGGAACAGGATGTCGGAATAATAGGCGCTTGCGGTTTCCTTGGCACTCATCACCCCGGCAAAGGGCAGCACGATGAACGGCATCAGCGCGGTCGCGGTCAGCGGCAGCGCCTCGGTCATCCACCAGGCGGCCATCAGCACCACCAGCCCGGCGACGATAAAGGCCTCGCGCTCCATGCCCGCGGGTGTGGGCAGGAAAATGCTGGCCAGCAGCGCCGCAGCGCCCACCAGCAATCCGATATGTCTGGCCGCCATGTGCTGCGATCTCCCCCCTTGGCGCGAACTGCTAACAGCGGTGCGCGGACGGGGCAACGCGCCAGGCGCATGGATGCCCGATACGAAAAGGGCGGCCCCGAAGCGCCGCCCTTTCGCAATGCAGTGTGGCGTGCGCCTTACTTGGGCGCGAGCACCATAATCATCTGACGCCCTTCGAGGCGCGGGAAGGCTTCGACCTTGGCGATTTCCTCGACATCGTCGCGGACGCGGTTGAGGAGATCCATGCCGAGCTGCTGGTGCGCCATTTCGCGGCCGCGGAACCGCAGCGTGCACTTCACCTTGTCGCCGTTCTCGAGGAACTTGACGACATTGCGCATCTTCACCTCGTAATCGTGGGTGTCGATGTTCGGGCGCATCTTGACCTCTTTGATTTCCTGGGTCTTCTGCGTCTTGCGGGCGAGGTTGGCTTTTTTCTGCGCCTCGTAGCGGTGCTTGCCGACATCGAGGAACTTGCACACCGGCGGGTCCGCATTGGGGGACACTTCGACGAGGTTGAGACCAAGTTCATTGGCCTGCTCGACCGCTTCGCGGGTGAACATAACGCCGATGTTTTCGCCTTCGTGGTCGATCACGCGGACTTTCGGCACATTGATCATGTTATCGTAGCGCGGGCCGCTTTTCACGGGCATTTGCATGCTGCGCCGGGGTGGACGGGCTATGGGGCACTCTCCTTTGGTGGCCGTATTCGGAACTGGTTGCGGTATTCGGAAAGCCAGCATGTAGGCATTGTTCCGGGGATTCGGAAGTGTGTTATGCGAATGGGGCGCATATTTGCGCGCGAGCGTTGCGTTAGAGCGATACGCCCCAAGGCATTTCTGGCAGATCAAACAACCATGGACCGGTAAGGCGGGGCAGCGCCCAGTAGGCTGCCGAAAACCCAAATCCGAAAAATGGTATCCCCACGCAAATCATGGCGAAGCTTAGGCCCCAGCTCAGCTTTGAGAAGTGGAGCGCCGCGGCGCCCGTAAACACCGTGGCGAGGATGAAACCGCTCGGCCAGATTTGCGCCCAGCTGAATTTCTGACCGAATGCCTGCCCGACTATCGGTGCTACCCAGCAATACATGACCGCGATCAAAATAGCACCGTTCGCGAAGGCCGTAAGCCTATCGCCAACGGATTTTCCGGTTGCGAGGGCCAGCATGGGCGCGCTTAGCGCTAGCCAAATGACCACATGCCAGACCGTCAGGCTGGCAAAGGCATAGTTCAATGGGAGGAGCGCCATCAGGCAGCGCGGTTCCACAGGTTGAAGCGCGCCAGCTGGCCCCTGGCCGGGACCACCGCATCGATCCGCTGCGCTGGCTGGAGCGCCTTCAGGATCGCCGGATCGGCGGCATCCATCCCCCCGGTAAAGGCGCCGAAGGCGGGCAGGATCATGCGTCCGCCCGGCTTGCCGCCGGGGCCATCGTTCGCGCTGACCACCGCGCAGGGGCGACGGATATGGCGCTGGCGCACCTTGAGCTGGAGGCGGGGGTGGTAGTGGCCCGACAGTTCCGGGCGGATTTCGCCCGCCTTGGCGCGGTGGCGCAGGATCAGCCCGCCGAGCTCGAGTTCTTCCGCCAGCGTGCCGCCGCAGCGGGCTTCCATTTCGGGATCGTGATTGCCGGTGATCCACACCCAGTCGACCGTGCGGGTCAGCGCGTGGAGCATCCCCGCAGCATGCTCTTCAAGCCGGGTCGATCCGGCCGAATCGTGGAAATTGTCGCCCAGCGTGATGACCCGGCGCGCGCCCGTTTCGCGGATCGCCAGCGCCACGCGCTCCAGCGTTTCGCGGCTGTCATAGGGCGGGATCAACTGTCCGTGCCGCGCGAAGAAACTGCCTTTTTCCAGATGCAGGTCGGCCACCAGCAGCGCGCGTTCGCGCGGCCAGTACAGCGCGCGGCCTTCGGTGAGGAGCCATTCCTCGCCTGCGAACGAAAGGGGAACCATGGCTCGCTATTGCCGTAGCGAAGTGGGGATGGCAAGGCTTTTGCCATGACCGACTGGACCCAGCAGACCGAGACCGCCCGCACCTGGTTCGAAAGCCTGCGCGACCGCATCTGCGCCGAATTCGAAGCCATCGAGCGCGAAGCGGGCAGCGATGCCGGCTTCCAGTACGACAGCTGGAACCGCGAAGAGGAAGGCAATGCCGATCCTGGCGGCGGGACGCGCGGCTTGATGAAGGGCAAGGTGTTCGAAAAGGTCGGCGTGAACGTCTCGACCGTGCGCGGCAATTTCGCGAAGGAATTCGCCGCCACGATCAATGGCGCCAGCGCGGACAGCCCGGGTTTCACCGCCACCGGCATCAGCCTGGTCGCGCATATGGCCAATCCGCATGTGCCCGCCGTGCATATGAACACGCGGTTCCTGACCACCGGCAAGGCGTGGTTCGGCGGCGGGGCCGATCTCAATCCGCCGATCCCCTATGCCGAGGACACGGACGAATTCCACGCCTGTTTCCGCGCGGCCTGCGCGGCGCACAACCCGACCTATTACGAACGCTTCAAGAAGTGGGCCGACGACTATTTCTACATCCCCCACCGCGGCGTGCACCGCGGGGTGGGCGGGATCTTCTACGACCACCTCGAATGCGAGGGTCCCGCTGTCGACGAAGGGGCCGCGTTCGACCGCAATCTCGCTTTCACCAAGGACGTGGGCGAGGCTTTTCTCGATATCTTCCCGCGGCTGGTGCGCCGCCGGATGGACAACGCGTTTACGGCACAGGACAAGCAAACCCAGCTCGAATGGCGCGGGCGCTATGCCGAGTTCAACCTCGTCTACGACCGTGGCACGCTGTTCGGCCTCAAGACCGGCGGCAATATCGACGCGATCTTGATGAGCCTGCCGCCCGAGGCGGTCTGGAGCTGATCACTCCTCCGGTGCGTAGACCCGGACCCAGTCGACCAGCATCTCGACCTCGCCCCGCTCGACCGCGTCGACGGTTTCCTGCGGGATGCCGACATAGGGCTTCTGGATGCCATTGGTCTTGACCGGATACGCACCGCCCATCGCGAAGTTGAGGATCAGATATTTGGCATTGTCGAACCGCCAATCGCCGTAATGTTCAACCATTGGCCGGGTGGCCCGATACAGCACATGCCCGTCGACCATGAAATCGACCTGGCGGTCGGTCCATTCGACCGAATAGGTGTGCCAGCCCGTCACATCGAGCCCTTCGGGGAAGAAGAACTTGTTCACGATCGGGGTCTCGCCCGAATAGCCCGGGCCGTGCAGCGCGACCCCGATCCAGTCCTTCTCGCCGACATATTCCATGATGTCGATTTCGCCCGTCTCGGGCCATTGGCCGTTGCCGAGCAGCCAGAAGGCGGGCCACACGCCGACATTGTCCGGCAGTTTGATGCGCGCTTCGGCGCGGCCATGGGTGAAGTCGAACTTGCCCTGGCTTTCGATCCGGCCCGACACGAAGGGCGCGTCACGGTCCTTGTTGGGATCAGTGCCCGGCGTGAACACAGGGCACAGCACCAGCACGCCGCCATCGGCGCCCGCTACACCATCGCGAAAGGCGATGGTCGAAGGGTCGTCGATATAGGCCTGTTGCTCGTTGTTCACCCAGAAGTCGGTCCCGATCACGATCCATTTGTCGCGGTCGAGCGTGCCGGTATCGAATTCGTCGGCGAACAGCAGCTCGCGCTCGGGCGTCATGGCCTGCGCCAGTGCCTCCCCGGTGTCGGTGGCCTGTGCCGGGACGGCGCAGCTCAGCGCAAGCGCGCAGCCGAGGCTGAGCATCGAAAAGCGGTTCATAGGATCCTCCCCGAATCGTTGATAACGTTACCATTGCGCATTGGAGCGCGTTTCGGAAGTCCGTGGATAGGTATTCGCTCTGCGGGCTGGAAAGGTGTGGCGGGATCGTTGATATAGCGCGGCGAATTTCCGATCTGTCGCCGTTCCGGTGCGCCCATCATGCAAGAGAGAACCCAATGCGCAGCCATGTCTTCAGCCTCGCCATCCTGCTTGCCACGACCGCCTGCGCGGGTGTGCCGGGCGAACCGGTCGTATCGACCGCGCCTCCCGCAGCGATGGTCGCGCCGATCCTCACCTCGCCCGAGGCGGTAGATACGCTGACCCATGCGCAGCCGCAGGTCGCGCGGGTGACGCATGTCGCGCTCGATCTCGACCTCGATTTCGACGCCAGGCGCGTCGGCGGGACAGCGGAACTGACCGTGCTGGCCGCGCCGGGGGCTGAGGAGATCGTGCTCGACACCAACGGGCTGGAGATCGCGCAGGTCACCGACGGGCAGGGCCGCGCGCTGTCCCATACGGTAGGCGAAACGGTGGCCGAAGGCGGCAAGGGCGCGCCGCTGACGATCCGCCTCGACGGCGCGGAGACGCTGCGCATCGCCTATCGCGCGCGCGCCGATGCCAGCGCGCTGCAATGGCTCAGCCCCGAACAGACCAAGGGCGGGGTGCATCCCTTCCTATTCAGCCAAGGACAGGCGATACTCAATCGCAGCTGGATCCCGACGCAGGACAGCCCCGGCATCCGGCAGACATGGGAAGCGCGCATCACCGCGCCCGAGCCGCTCGACGTGGTGATGAGCGGCGTGCGCCAGGGTGAACCCGAGGACCTCGGCAACGGCCGCCGTGCCTTTACCTTCGTGATGGACAAGCCGGTGCCGCCTTATCTCATCGCGATCGCGGCGGGCGATATCGATTTCCGCGCGATCGGTCCGCGCACCGGCGTCTGGGCCGAACCCGCCACGCTCGACCGGGCATGGCGCGAAGTGAACGACACCGAGGAAATGGTCGTCGCGGCGGAGGAACTCTACGGCGAATACCGCTGGGGCCGCTACGACATGATCGTGCTGCCGCCCGCCTTCCCCTATGGCGGGATGGAAAACCCGGTGATGAGCTTCCTCACCCCGACCTTCATCGCGGGCGACCGATCGAACAACGGGCTCGTCGCGCATGAACTGGCACATAGCTGGTCGGGCAATCTCGTCACCAATGCGGTGTGGGGTGACAGCTGGCTCAACGAGGGCGTGACCACCTATTTCGAGAACCGCATCGTCGAGGCGGTCTATGGCAAGCAGCGCGCCGAGCAGGAAGCCGCGCTGATGTTCGCCAATATCGAGGAAACGCTGGCCGAGGTCGGCGAGGATGCCCCCGGTACCGCGCTGAGCACCGATGGTGGCTACCAGCTCGGCAGCGCGATTGCCTATGACAAGGGCGCGTTCTTCCTGCGCACGGTCGAAAGCGTGGTCGGCCGCGAGCGTTTCGACGCCTGGCTGCGCCAGTGGTTCGACAACCATGCCTTCCAGCCCGCCACCAGCGAGCTGTTCCTCGCGGATATGATGGAAAACCTGGTGCGGGGCGACGCCGAGGCCGACCGGCTGCAACTCCGCGAATGGATCTTCGAGCCGGGCCTGCCCGCGAATGTGGCCAAGCCCGACCCGGCGGCATTCGCTGCGGTCGATGCCGCGGTGTCGGCCTATGCCGCCGAGGGCACGATCCCGGCGGGCTATGCGCAGTGGAGCAGCGCCGAGCGCCAGCGTTTCCTCGACAATATCCCCAAGCAGCGTACTGCCGGGCAACTCGCCGCGCTCGAGGGCGCGCTGGGCCTGTCGGGCACGGGCAATAACGAGGAGCTGTTCCTGTGGCTCGAACTGGCGCTCGCCAACCGCTACGAACCCGCGGTGCCGCAGGCGGAGGAATTCCTCGCCGAGGTCGGCCGCGCGAAATTCGTGCGCCCGCTGTTCCAGGTGCTGTGGGACCAGGGCGAATGGGGCCGGCCGATCGCGCAGCGCATCTATGCCGAGACCCGCGGCAGCTACCACGCGGTAACGCGCGGCGGGGTCGACCGCATTCTCGGGACCGAGGGCTAGGTCACACCATATCGGCGGGGCGGACGAGGCGGTCGAAGGTCGGCTCGTCCACCAGCCCCAGCTCGAGGCCCGCCTGCTTGAGCGTCTGGCCGGTCTGGTGTGCATGCTTGGCGATCTTGGCGGCATTGTCGTAGCCGATCTCGGGCGCCAATGCCGTCACCAGCATCAAGGAGCGTTCGACCAGCGCGGCGATTTGTTCCTCGTTCGCCTCGATCCCCTCGACGCAGCGGGTGGCAAAACCTTCCATCCCGATTGCGAGCAATTCGACCGAGCGGATCACGTTCGACCCGATCAGCGGCATGAACACGTTGAGCTCGAAATGGCCCTGCATCCCGCCCACCGTCACTGCCTGGTGATTGCCGATCACCTGGCCCGCGACCATCGTCAGCATCTCGCACTGGGTCGGGTTGACCTTGCCCGGCATGATCGAGCTGCCCGGTTCGTTCGCGGGTAGCGACAGTTCGCCAAGGCCCGAGCGCGGACCCGATGCGAGGAAGCGGATATCGTTGGCGATCTTGTTGAGCGCCACCGCGAGCGTGTTGAGCGCGCCCGAGAAGGACACCAGCCCGTCCTTCGCAGCGAGCTGTTCGAAGGTGTTGGGCGCAGGCTCGAAGGCGAAGTCGGTGATGTCGCTGATCGCGCGGGCCATATCCGCGGCCCAGCCATCGGGCGCATTGAGCCCGGTGCCGACCGCGGTGCCGCCGATCGCGAGCTTGCGGATGTCGTTCTCCAATGCGCTTTCGATCCGCACCCGGCAGCTTGTCAGCTGCGCGACATAGCCGGAAAATTCCTGCCCCAGCGTCAGCGGGGTGGCGTCCTGCGTATGCGTGCGGCCGATCTTGACGATATCGGCAAAGGCCCGCGCCTTGGCATCGAGCGCTGCGACCAGCCGGTCGAGTGCGGGCAGCAGCGCATCGCGCGACGCCAGCGCGGCGGCGACATGCAGCGCGGTGGGGAAGCTGTCGTTCGAGCTTTGCGAGCGGTTTACATGGTCGTTGGGATGGACCGGCTCCTTGCCGCCGCGCGTGCCCGCCAGCGCTTCATTGGCGATCCCGGCGATCACTTCGTTGACGTTCATATTGGTCTGCGTGCCGCTGCCCGTCTGGAAGATGGTCAGCGGGAACTGATCGTCATATTCGCCTGCCCGGATCGCGGTGGCGGCGCTCTCGATCGCCTCGGCGAGCGGTGCCTCCAGTCCGTGCTGGCGGTTGATCCGCGATGCTGCCTGTTTGACCGCCGCCTGCGCGTGGACGATCTGGATCGGCATGCGCTGGTGCGCGGGGAAGGGGAAGTTGGTCAGGCTGCGCTGCGTCTGCGCGCCCCAATAGGCGTCGGCAGGGACTTCGATGGGGCCGATGGAATCGGTTTCGGTGCGCGTCTGGGTCATGGCCTGTCTCTCTCCGGATGATGTGATGCACAGGTAGGATCGCTGCACGGCGCATGCCACCCGCAGCGGCCCTGCGTGAAGATTCCATCTGTTCAGGCGGGTGAAGCGCACCTATCTCGAAGATATGCTGCGCCAGTACGAACTCGTTGAGCGGGTCAAGGAATACGATCCCGACGCCGACGAGGCGATGCTCAACCGCGCCTATGTCTATACCGTGCAGAAGCACGGCACGCAGACCCGCGCCAGCGGCGATCCCTATTTCAGCCACCCGGTCGAAGTTGCCGGCCTGATGACCGATCTCAAGCTCGACCAGGAAACCATCGCGACCGCGCTGCTCCACGATACGGTGGAAGACACGCTGGCGACGATCGACGATATCGAAAAGCACTTCGGCAAGGATGTCGCGCGGCTGGTCGACGGGGTGACCAAGCTGTCGAAGATCGAGCAGATGCCCGAGAACGAGCGCGCGGCGGAAAACCTGCGCAAGTTCCTGCTGGCGATGAGTGAGGACATCCGCGTGCTGCTGGTCAAGCTGGGTGACCGGCTGCACAATATGCGCACGCTGCACTTCATCAAGAAACCCGAGAAGCGCCAGCGCATCGCGCGCGAGACGATGGATATCTACGCCCCGTTGGCCGAGCGCATCGGTCTGTATGAATATATGCGCGAGATGCAGATGCTCGCCTTCGAGCAGATCGAGCCCGAGGCATACGAGACGATCACGCAGCGGCTCAATCAGATCCACAGCGAGGATGGCGGCCAAGTCGATGCCATCGCGCTCGACATGAAGCACGCGCTGCTCGAGGCGGGGATCACCAGCGAGGTTTCGGGGCGCGAAAAGCACCCCTATTCTATCTGGCGCAAGATGGCCGAACGCCATGTCTCGTTCGAACAGGTCACCGATATCATGGCCTTTCGCATCATCTGCGAAGATGTGGCCGACTGCTACCGCGCGCTGGGGGTGCTGCATACGACATGGCAGTTCCTCCCGGGCAAGTTCAAGGACTACATCTCGACGCCGAAGAACAACGGCTATCGGTCGCTCCACACCTCGCTGATCTACGGCAAGTCGATGCGCGTCGAAGTGCAGATCCGCACGCGCGAGATGCACCGGGTGAACGAATTCGGCTTCGCCGCGCACTGGGCCTACAAGCAGGATGAACGGCCCGACGGGCAGGTCGGCTGGCTGCGCGACCTGATTGAGATCGTCGACGCGAGCCACGATCCCGAAGAGCTGCTCGAACACACGCGCCTGGCGATCTACCAGGATCGCATCTTTGCCTTCACGCCCAAGGGCGCGCTGTTCCAGCTGCCCAAGGGGGCGACTCCGGTCGATTTCGCCTTTGCCGTGCATACCGACCTCGGCGCGCAGACGGTGGGCGCGAAGATCAACGGGCGGCACATGCCGCTGCGCACGCAGCTCAACAATGGCGACGTGGTCGAGATCATCAAAAGCGACAATGCCGATCCGCAGCTGAGCTGGCTGGGCTTCGTCGTGACCGGCAAGGCGCGCGCCTCCATTCGCCGCGCAGTCCGGCTCAAGGAACGCGCCGAAGTGGCGGAGATCGGGCAGAAACTGTTCGACGAGATCGCGCTGCGTGTGCCCGCCAAGGTCGGCAAGAAGGCACTGCGCGAAGCCTTGAAACGGTTGGAGATGGAAGAGGAAGAGGACCTCTTTTACGCCATCGGTGCGGCCAAGATCGAGGATCGCGCGGTTATGGAAGCGCTGGTCCCCGGCTGCACCGCCGAGCTCGAAAACGAGCCCGACTGGGCCAAGAGCGGCAAGGCGCTGTCGATCCGCGGGCTGACCCCGGGGGTCGGCTTCCAGCTCGCCGAATGCTGCCACCCGGTTCCTGGCGACCGGATCGTGGGCCTGCGCAAGCCCGGCGAAGGCGTCGAGGTCCATACGATCGACTGCAACCACCTCGCCAGCGGGATCGACAGCGACTGGCTCGACCTGTCGTGGGGCAAACGCTCGCGCGGCGCGGTCGGGCGGCTGCGTGTCACGCTGTACGACCGGCCCGGAACGCTGGCCGAAATGGCAGGCATCTTCGCGCAGAACCACGTCAATGTGACCAGCCTCGAGCAGACCCAGCTCGACCATCCCTTCACCACTTACGAAATCGACCTCGAAGTGCAGGACGTGCCGCATCTTACCCGCATTCTCAGCGCGCTGCGGGCCAGCGATTCGATCGCGCAGGCCGAACGCGTATGACCGGCGTGCTGGGCATCGACCATGTCCAGCTGGCGATGCCGCATGGCGGGGAACCGCATGCGCGGCGCTTCTGGATCGATCTCATGGGGCTGGAAGAGGTCGCCAAGCCCGCCCAGCTCGCGGTCAATGGCGGTTGCTGGTTCGAACGCGGCCAGGTGGCGATCCATTGTGGGGTCGAGGATGCCTTCCTGCCCGCGCGCCGCGCGCACCCCGCGCTGATCGTCGGCGACCTCGCCGCGCTGGTCGCGCGGCTGGGCGAAGCGGGTATCCGATTCAAGCCGGGCAAGCCGCTCGAAGGCTATGTGCGCGGGGATATCGCCGACCCCTTCGGCAATCGCATCGAATTGATGCAGCGGGTCTAGAGCGGGCGCAGCGTTACTGCGACCGGGTCACCCTCGGTGGTCGCTTCCGCCTTGCGCACCGCTGCCTTGACCGGCAGCAGCCAGCCGCCCTCGTCGCGCGGGAAACACGATGTCTGCCATACGGTTGCGCCAATCCGTGCCTCGACCTTGAGCGAGCGGAAACCGCGCTGGCCGCCCAGTTCGAGCCGCCGCATCGCTTCGGTCGCCGAGAGCTCCTCGCCTTCCTCACCGTCGATGGTCACGAAAAACCAGCTGACGCCGTTCTTCGCGGTCCAGCGCCACAAGGGCGCGACTACGAAGACGCTTTCGCTCAATCGGCCACCCGGCGCACGGGGACGGGTATGTTGCAGATATCTGCCCCGCCTGCGGGTTGGATAAAGAACGGATCGCGGCGGTTGGCGCGAGCATCGGCATAGCGCGCGAATGTCTCGCTCTCGGTCGAGAGATATTCGAAGGCGGGCCTCTCGGCCTCGGGCAGATCGCTGGCCAAGCGCACCGAAAGGATCGGTGTGCGCTTGTCCGATTCCTCGGTGGTGTAGAAGCCCAGCGCGCCCGAGCCACGTGGGAGCGAGGATAGATGCTCCATCCCGTCCACGATGCGCCCGACCAACGCGATATTGCGATCGAGATGGCGCGGCGCATGGCCTATTACCGTATAGAGTTCCGCGCCCGATCCCGTGTCGGGCGACATCCCGCGGCCTACACCGACCATGCCGTAGCAGTGGACGGGCCAGAATTCTTCGTCACGCCCCCCAATTGGCCAACCCTGTGTGAATGCGGCAAACCGGGAGTAACGATCTGCTAGGGCTCGTCTCGCCTCAGAGGTCTGTGTGGGTTCGGGCTCCGCCATCAATGCATCAACATTGACCCCAGCTGCGATCAGGCCGGACATCGTCGCCGCGCCCTGCAATTCGTGCTTTATCGATGATGCGGGGGGGACAAAAGAGGGGGTCGTATACTCAGCTTCTCCCATCACCTCGAGCCCTTCGGGCAACGGCTTCGCCTTACCCTCCGCCTCGGGATTGTCGTAATTGGGATCGCCCCACTGGACGACGTAATTGTCCTGCACCCGGTTGACGGTGATGCCGTCGTACCACCCGGCGCGCGCGAGCGTGCGAATGTTTTCGACCCAGCCTTGGCTGAAGGGCGCGGGCATCAGCTGGATCACCACCCTGCGCGTGCTGCCGTCCGCTGCCGGTGCTAGCGTCATCACCAGCAGGTCTTCGGGCGCAATCGCCACCCATTCTTCGTGCGCGGCCTCCTCCACGATTTGATTGGGAGAGGGCGCGGCTGTCTCCTCTTGCGCCATTACGGGTGAACCCAGCGCAAGCAGCGCGGCGAGGGGGAGAAGCGATCTAGTCATGGAAGAAGGGGTGCCACCCGCCCGGGCAAAACAAAAGCCCCCTCTCGCACATTGAAGGGGCGGGAGGGGGCTTCGAGACGGTGTTCGCAGGGGATGCCTGATCCGCGCAGCACCGTCGTTGAACCGGCTTGTACTACGAAAAACGCCTGCCCGACCATCCCGGTTCCGCAGCGGCTTGCGATTCCCCCGCAGCGCCGCTAGACGCGCGCCTTCTTGTCAGCCCTATCGCTTCATGGTGTGAGCGCTGGGGTCGGGTTCTCCGGATCGCGGTCTCGATGAACGCGAAGCGCGGTGGGCCGGGCAGGAACGCGGAGCAGTGGCCGAGTGGTCGAAGGCGCACGCCTGGAAAGTGTGTATACGGTAACCCCGTATCGAGGGTTCGAATCCCTCCTGCTCCGCCACCACCCTTTCCCCTATTTTCCACCGGCGACCCGAGAAAGCCAAGAATTTGCGCGGCTTATCAGGTGATTCGGGTCCCACACTGTCCTTGCTCATCCATCGGTGTCCGATTGGATTTGTGGGAATAAATGTGGGAGAATTCGAGTCATGGGAAAGCTTTCGGCAACAGCGGTTAAGGCCGCGACGAGACCCGGCAGGATAGGCGACGGAGATGGGCTTTATCTGGTGGTGAAGCCGTCGGGCACGAAGAGCTGGATGGTCCGGGTTCAGAAAAGCGGCAATCGCCGCGATTTTGGTCTGGGCAGTGCATCGAAGATATCGCTCGCAATTGCGCGAGAGCGGGCGCGGGAGATCCGGACCTGGGTCGAACTCGGACTCGATCCTTTGTTTGAACGCAGGAAGGCACAAGGCATTCCCACGTTTCGCGAGGCGACCGCGAAGGTACTCGCACAGCATAGATCGACCTGGCGCAACGAGAAGCACGAGAAGCAATGGATCAGGACGCTGGAGGCTTACGCCTTCCCGCATCTGGGCAACGTGCAGGTTAATGACATCACGGGCCCCATGATCCGCAACGTGCTGGCCGAGATCTGGCTGGCAAAGCCAGAAACCGCGCGCCGGGTGCGCCAGCGGATCGGAACAGTGCTCGACTGGGCCTATGCCTCCGGATACCGCGACAGCGAGGCGCCCATGCGCGCGATCAGCAAGGGCCTGCCACGTCAGCCCAGGCAGGAAGGGCACTTCGCGGCTATGGCCTATGCGAAGCTGCCTGACTTCATCCCGCGCCTGCGCGAGCGCGAGAGCTACAGCAGGCTGGCGCTGGAGTTTGCGATCCTCACCGCTGCCCGCTCGGGCGAAGTGCGCCATGCGGTCTTTGACGAGTTCGATCTCAATGAGAAACTATGGACCATCCCCAAAGAGCGGATGAAAGCCAATCGCGAGCATGTCGTGCCGCTCTGCGATCGGGCGATACGGATTATCGAGCGCTGCATGGAACTGCGGATCAGGAACTGTGACCTCGCCTTTCCCGGGATGCGGGGGAGGAAGGCGATGTCCGACATGACGCTTACCAAGCTGCTGCGCGAGATGAAGGAGAGTTGCACGGTTCACGGGTTCCGCTCGGCCTTCCGCGATTGGGCGAGCGAGGAGACCAACCACCCGAGCGATGTCGCAGAAGCAGCGCTGGCCCATGTGGTGAAGGACAAGACCGAGGCAGCCTACCGGCGCGGCAATCTGCTGGAAAAGCGCAGGCTGCTGATGGAAGACTGGGCAGCGAATTGCTGCAAAGGAGGATAAAGGCGATGGAGCGTAGACCATGGCGTATCCCCGGAGACGGGACGGCGGCCCTGTGGATAAGGCTGTGCAATATTCGGTCTATCGGGAACCCGGGAGCTCGGTCTATCGGGAACCGGAAGTTCGGTCTATCGGTAACCGAAACCGGCCTCAAACCCGCAGAAATGCTGGGCTCCAGCGCCCCTTAACTAAGCTAACAACAATCCTTATCGGATTGTTACTAACGCGAAGCCGTCTGTGCACGGCTTCTCAGCGACCTAGGTGGCGCCGTCGCCACGCGCTCCCGCACACGGCAGGTGCAACCCCTCGAACAGCTTGCTAAGGTTTGAGCGATGAAGACCGACTTCGATCATCTTCCCCCGCAAAAGCAGCGCGAGATCGAACGCGTGGTGCAGCTGATCTTTGAAGAGTTCGACGACGCTTTTGCTTTGGCCAAGCACGATTGGAAGAAGGCCGGCCGGATCCTCAAGGTCATCCTGTACGGCAGCTATGCACGCGGGACGTGGGTCGACGAACCGCACACGGCCAAGGGTTACCAGTCGGACT
The DNA here is from genome assembly GCF_024171405.1 of Qipengyuania citrea. Lineage (GTDB taxonomy): Bacteria > Pseudomonadota > Alphaproteobacteria > Sphingomonadales > Sphingomonadaceae > Qipengyuania > Qipengyuania profunda. Next base: position 1,401,244 of record NZ_JALJZT010000002.1, on the reverse strand, counting down.
ACGACCTGCTCATCATTGTCAACGACAAGCGGCTGACCGACCGGGTCAAGTACTGGTCGAAGCTCGATGACCGGTTAATGCGCGAATACGGCGTGACCGGCACGCTGCACACGCCGGTGAACTTCATCGTCCACACGCTTCAGGAAGTGAACGACGGGTTAGCCCATGGCCGCTATTTCTTCATGGATGTGAAGCAGGACGGGGTCGCGCTCTACCAGTCCGACGACAGCGAACTCCATACGCCGAAACCCAAGACACCCACGCAGGCGCTAGCCATGGCGCAGGAGTATTTTGACGAGTGGCTGCCCGGAGCGACCGATTTCGTCGACAGCGCTAATCATCTTTTGGATAAGGGACGGTATAAGAGAGCAGCGTTCTTAATGCATCAAGCTGCGGAAAGCTTGTATCATTGTGTACTGCTGGTCTGCACTTTCTACACTCCCCATGTCCACAACTTGGGTTTCTTGCGCACTCAGGCCGAGCGGATTGATCATCGTCTCACTTACGTCTGGCCGCGCGACAACCGTAAGGATCGCTCGCGGTTCGAGAAGCTCAAGGAAGCATACGTGAAAGCGCGCTACTCTAAGCATTACCGAATTACCAAGGAAGAGCTCGAGTGGCTCGGTGAGCAGGTCGAAGAGCTTGGCCGAGTGGTGCATGAGGTGTGCTCCGAGCGCCTCAGAAAACTAAAGTCCGAAGCTAACGCGAGGCCAGACAAACGATAATCGACGCAACGAACGCTCGGCCGCTTTTGCGAGACACGTGCCGAAAGCAGCCATTCCGCTTACGACCCGAACGCGGTCAATCACCGTGACCTACGCCCTACCTAAAAGCGGCCATTGGACCGGGCTCAGAGGGCTTTACGCGCAAAAGTTATGGAGGTCTGCATGGCAACTTATTGTCCTGTCATACAAATCTTTATAGTCAGCCGCCTTTCTCAGGCACGTGCATTCTCTCGCCTACCCTTCCGGCACGTTGGCCGGGCGGGGAGGCTTTCTCCATCCGCTATCGATACCGCCATACGTAAAAAAGTAAGTCCCACACTTTGCCCAAGGGCGAAAATTTTCGGCAGCGGGCCCATCGCTCGGGAAGCGGTTCATTCCGTTGACCGTCACCGTCTCGCCGCTGACCAGATCGAATTTGCGGGCCAGTTCGGTTGCATCTGCCGATTTACGAAAGACCGGCACATACCGCGTTCCGTCCGAGCCGATCAGAACAATACACTCTTCGTCACGTTGCAGTTTCCCCAAGAAGGCGATGGCGTCGAAAGATTGATCGTAATCGGCCATCACCGGCACCGGAGTTTGTGCAGCTCCGGTGCCCGGCTGGGTACAGGCAGCAGGGGATACCGCGAGAGCAAGCGATACAACCGAAGCAGGGACCAAGGGCCTCATGGCGAACGAAACCCGTCTACCGTATTGACCTGAAAGGGATCGTAAGCGCGTATCGTCGTAAGCGGGATGAACGTGAAGTAGCAGGTCGTGTTGTTCGATGCTGTGGTGCTGCTATTCCGACATACTTGGTCATTCACGCGTGCGGTGCGCTTCATGATGCCGATCGGATGCACCATCGAGCCGTCGGAACTCCACGAAAAGACGGGGCCGCCGCTATCCCCGCCTTCGGCAATATGCCTTTGTGCGGATTGGCTCACCTTTACGACATTCCATTGCCCGTCGCCATTAAAGTTGATGTCGGCCACAATCCCGCAGGTTAAGCCCGTCGTCGAACCCATCTTGCAGAGATATTGGCCACGAACCGGTTGGCGCGGACTGGCGATCTCGTAGAATGCCGTAACAATGCCCGGCACCGTATTCGTCTCACCGCGATAGACGCGATTGTTCTCGATATTGATGACCCGCGTCGTAGTGTGCTGCCCCAAGGGATACATTGCATGGTCGAGGGTCTGGTAGCCGCGCAACTCGTCCTTTCGTGCCCATGCCGGCGCCAAGACGGGACGCTCGCTGCTCCAAGAAAAATTCATTTCGTAAGGAGGGCCACAATGTCCGGCCGTCAGAAGGCCTTCGGTGCCGGCAGAGTTACGAACGGGCCACCCGGCCGTGCAGTAAAACTCGGCTTCGAACCAGTACCCGCCATAAAGTCCGGCGGCATCGACGCTGGTTGCCCCTCGCACGACGCTGATATTAGCTCGTGTCAGGGTCGGTAACACGGCGCGGTACCGCGCTTCATCGGCGTTGGCCGGTATCCCCAGGATGAATTCGCCCTTCCGTAAGGAAAATTCGAGACCGTATTGCAGCCCGGCGGCAGTCAGCGCCTGCGAAACAGCTTGGCGGTCGGCCCGAATTTCGTCCCGGGCTTTGTTGATCGGATTAAATACCAGATAGCGCCGCAATTCCACCGGCGCTGCGCTGGTCAGCTTTTGCCGGTCGATCGATTTGTTGTAATAGACGACGATCTTGAAATTCGGCTCGTGCTGAATTTCAAGATCGACAAAACCCGACGGTTCAGAACTCAATAGACCTTCGGCATACACCACGGCTCTATCTTGCGCGGCCAGTCGGTCTTTGGCTTCGGTCGCGTTGACCCCGAAAGCTTCGGCGTAAGCGCGCGAAGTGTCGGACGACCTACCTTTTGCGATTGCCTCGTCATTTAGCTCGGGCGGCGTTGGTGGAGGTCCTCCGGCTTGTGCCAGGGCGAACGATGGCGACAGCGCCACTATCGCAGCCGAGATTACGCCTGTCTTCATAAGCTATTCCCTTCAAACTCTGATGAAGACGAAGATTTTTCGTTCCGTCCAGGTATGTCGGCCGGATCAGGTATCGGCCCAAACTGCGTCATCGGGCGAACGTCCGCTTAATGCATCTAACTACCACAACCCGTCAGTCCGCTTTCCACCCCAATATCGGACATTCGAGCATCTTCATGATTCCCCTAAAAGCAGTCGCACGAACACTCGGCCAGCAGTCCGTCGGATCCGCTTTGGGCACTAAGCTCCGATCGTCAGCGTCTAGTCCGCCAGAGTAACTGTGTCGCAATTGCGTTCGACAAGGTTGCTCCCTGCAAGTTTGGTACACGTCCAAATGCAAGTTGTGTGCGCGGCAAGCGACGCTCGCCCACGCTTGGCGCGAGGCAGCTCTGCAGGCTAACGGTCGGATTGGCAGGTCGAAATGCGGTCGCTTGACCGCGCTTTTGCATAGTCATGATGCCCTGGTGAGCAGCACCAATGCACCCCGAACACACGAGCCATGCAGAGAATTCCCGGTGTATGTCGCGAGCGGATTATCGTCCGTGAGCGTCTGGTTTGGGAGAAGAAGCTGCATGGCAAGATAAAAGCAGCGCCGTCGGTCGGGCTGCATGTGGTTGGTTTTGTTGAGGAAAAAGCGCCGGCTTGGTCCTATTCAAGACGGCGGTTTTGCAGATTGTTCTTTGTTTTCAAACCCTGATGCGACGGCGCTCGGATTTTGCAGCTGTCATGGACCGAAATATTCCTCCCGCTCACTGATCTATACCGGTCCGTAACGGTACCAGCAGATCCGTCCGGGATCCCGTCAGCAGGGTGCCGGCGCTCCGGCGCGCATACGGCAGCTCCAGCGTAGAAACGTCTTGTAGCGCAGCTGAACCGTATTGACCGATACTCTGTACCGATGGCGGGCCTGACCTGCTCCCTCCATGCTCCGCCAGGTCGGTCCGTCATCACCCCACAGACGAAAGGACCGAACGCTATGCCATCTGCAAGCACGACCGAGCATCTTCGCGAGCAACATGGGCGCCAGGCAATCGAGCCGATCGCCATGCGCGTACCCGAAGCCTGTCGCTATCTCGGGATCGGCCGCAGCACGCTCTACGTGCTCATCGCTAAAGGCCAGGTCGAGATCATCAAGATGGGGAGCGCCACTCTCGTTCTTACGTCCAGTCTGCGCGCGCTTGTAGAGCGGCTGCGAAATTCGGGCGAAGGGTCAGGAGGGATCGCATGACGACCACTCACCCCGATCTTCTGAAGGCCGTGGTGCTTGCCGCAATCATTAGTATGCCGGATCATTCAAAGCGCCAGCTAGTATCAAAGATCCGCGAACGACGGGAGAAAGCCGAAGAAGCGCTCGCCGCCAAGCTGGTGATTGCGCTTTCGCAACGCTCGTAGGGGTGCTGCGCCTACGGCAGCTTTGCGCCCCAATTTCGGTCGTTTGCTGAGCGGTTGGTCGAGCCTGAAACTCGCCACTCGTAAGTCGAGCATTATGGGGACAATTTGTTCGACAACAGGTAAGCGCCTTAATGTAGCGATTGTGAGCAACGGTGGTTTTCAGATTTGAGTTAGCTCGATTAAGGCTTTCCGTAACGCCGATCAGAATGCATGTTGGCCGATTGCGGAGGGCTCACACTCTTTCTGCGACTCAACTTTTTATTGAAACCTTTACGATCCTGTGGCATTGAATGATCAGCTACGGACAGCGGGGCTTCCGATAACTCGGTCGCCGCAGCATGTGCGCCTCAATGGCCGGTACACCACGGTAAGGCACACCCGCATTTTTCAAAGGGCTTCCGCCTAAAGCGGAAGCCCTTTGTCGTTAGGGGATCCTTCGTTCTTTATACAGACAGGTGCGTAACAGCGTGTGCAGATTGTAACGCCGCCTAATACGGCTGAAAATTACGTGTCGAGCGTAGCAACTCGTAATCACCAAATTTACATCGGCTTCAGGCTGACTGCAGGGATACAGGTAAAAAAATACCACTTGATGCTCGCCATCAATCAGCTCGCGAATGCGACCAGGCGCAACGTCTATCACCGCATAATTCATCGCCCGGTTACGATCGATGGAATCCCAGCAGAAGTAATTTTGCTCAACCATCCGCTTTGACAGTTCAGGTAAGCCAAGCGAGAATGCATAGCGGTCCTCGCAAAACTGTCGTGGCTTGCCGTTCTCATCTTCCAAATGATGCGCGCCTCGCTCGCATCCTCGCGACACAGTATGCAGACCGAGGGAAACCCGGACAATCAAATCTGCGCCATCCTTGCCTTTATTCGGTACGGTGACAGCGAAGCTGCGAAGATGCCGTAAATCACGTAAAACGCCGTCGACTACGATTTCATCCATGATCGTGGTTCAAAGCCTTGTCTTGCAAGGCAGTCGAGGCGCCGTGCATGCCCATCGAGGTCCATGAAGACCGAGACCTTCTATTTCAAGGCACAAGGACGTAATGCTTGGCGTTGCCTGTCCACAACAGAGCAATCGTATCGAGCATGTCTATGCCTTCGATGACGTGGGCAGGGAACTGAAGTCGGAAGAGTTCGCCCAGCCTTACGACGTACTCTCGGCCGCTTGAGGATTTCGAGAATAGTATTCTCCAAACGCGTGTTGGAAGTCTGCTCTAGTTTCGTTTCCCGCCAAGACCGGACTTTCTCCAATCGGCCCATAGCAGTCAGTCTGCATTGCGCCTTAATGTCGGCCATTTGAGCTCGCTTGAATCTTTTCCGAAAGCTGCCTGTCGTCAGCATCAGCCCAGATGGCAGCTTCGCACCTTAGCAACCACTCCTTGCGATCGGCGTGCTGACCCCCCCGAGAGTGGGCGTCGGTTCAGCACAAGGGATCGCTGCAAATGTGCGCTCCTATTGCGACCGCCTTGGTCGGCAGCGCCGAGGCATTGCATAACAAATGCAACGATAACGGGTCGGTATCCTCGCTAGAACGGGGATAGTTGTGAGGCTGCGATTAATAGAACTTATACAGTTTTCGCGCCTTCGCGTTGGGATTGTCAAATGGCTCGGAGAAAAAGGGCAAGAAGCCGTGTGCATTAAGCTACAATGGCGAAATGCCTCGCCAACTCGTGCGTGATGCGGTGCAGCTGCCGTGTTTCTCGGTCGATGCAGCACAGGGTCGTGTCCACTTCGGCGACAGACACGCTGCCGCGGCTGAACTGTATTTCGAATTGCGAGCGGGACCCACGAAAGCCCCTGAGGAGGACTTTCGCCTCGAGCTGGTCGCCGAGAAACGCCTCGCTGCGATATCTGATGTCGTGGCGCAGGGCGATCCATGCGATCTTTGCGACCTCCTCCGCCGGCGCATGTGCGACCCAATAGGCGGTGATCGCCTGCTGCACCCAGGTCAGATAGACCGCATTGTTGACGTGATCGAGCTCGTCGATCGCATCAGGGCCGACCGTGATGGGATAGACGAAAGCCGAACCGCCCTCCTGCCCCCTCTGTGGGTTCATGGGCTCGCGCCTTCGTCCCATGCGCCGTCGCCAATCCAGCGCAGGGCCGTGAGCGAGGGCATGAACATGTATTCTCCGCCGCGCAGCCGGTTGAAGGTGGTCACGCCATCGATTTTTCGGCGCACCGGCGTTTCGGGAATGGTAAAGGTCCCGGGCGTCTGGTGCAGGCCGACGACCGGATCCCGTTCTTCGCCCAGATCGACGAAGTTGCCACGGTTGATCCATTCCTGCTGGAGAAATTCGATCGTATCGAAGGCCCTGGCGCTGATGAAGATGAAGAACAGCCCGCGATCTTCCTGCGCATCGACTTCGGATGTCACGTCGCGGCTCCATTTCGGTCCATAGGTAGACGAGCGCCTGATAATGCGGTGGATGTTCACGTCGCTGAGGATCGTAAGCTGGCTGTCGCGCGGATTGAGGCGGCGCATGTGCGCGGCGTGCGGACAGACAAGGCCGCGATGATCGTCTTCGTAAGAGAAGTCGTTGTTGCGCTGCGGATCGGCACCGAGCTCCGGATCATCCCGTTCCGGCGCAAGCGGCAATGGCGCACCGCTCTGCCACCGGCCGAACATTTTCGCGGCGATATAATCCTGCTCGGCTTCGTCGGCGGATTGTCCGCGCAGGAAGTCGTTGAAGGCGCCGACCCGGCTCTGGTATTTGCGCAGCACGATGTATGACCCGTTGCGCCCAAGCGGTTCGGGTTGCGGCATGGCGAGCGGGCTGCCGGTCTCACTGTCCTCGCCCAAGATGAATTCTCCAGGCGCGATAGCGCGCTCCTGACCGGGCAAGGGGTCGACCCCGCTCCCGTCGACCAACGGCTGCGAAATGCTGTCGCGAAAGCCGAAGGGGTTCTTTGCGTCCTCGTCGGCACCGAAACGGTGCGTACCGATCAGCGTGATGCCGGTGGATTTTTCCAGTTCGGCCTCGGCCTTTGCCAGCACGCCGTCGAGCGCATCGTCGTCGCGCGCATAAATGGTCAATGCGATATGGCAGGTGCCGGGGCGATAGGGATCCTCCCATGTTTCGGGCGCGTTTTCGCCTAAATCGCGTAGTTGCTCGGCACGAGCGGCCATGCCCTGCTGGAAGGCCAGCGGAAAACTCCCCAGCGAGGTTTCCGGCAGCCCGAGTGCCTTCAAGCCATCGTAGCTGATGGCGACGCCGGTCCACGAATCTAGTTCATCCGTCCACCCCGATGCAGCAGGGATATGGTCGGCCAAGCGTCGTAAAAGATCCCGACCACCCGCGGCCTCGTCGACATGGATCATCGAATGGATGCCGACATAGGGTTCGGGCCGGGATCGCAGGATCAGCGCTTGGATATCGTCGAGTTGGAGCTTGACCTTGTCGGGACGGAAGCGGGCGGAAAGTTCTTGCAGAATGCCCATGTCAATAATCCACGCCTTCGGGTTGCGCGATGGCCGTGCTCAGCTCGTCGAGAGCCTTGCTCGTGGCGGGATCCATATCCGCATTCGCCCGGGATTTTTCGAGGAAGTCATCCAGCGCGTGCTCCATCCGCTGGTACCGGCGAGTATCCACAACGGTCACCTGCGGATTTGCGACGAACCAGCCCGATGCATCGATCTGGTGATCGGCGATGAAGTCTTTCACCTTGGGACTGTCGATGCCCGGCCATCCTTCGATGTTGGCGAAGAGCAAGTCCATCAAGCCGGGAATCTTGGTGGCGAAATCGTTAATATAGGTGTCCCAGTCGCCATCATAGGTTGTGGCGAACAGGATCCGCGTATCGTCGTCGAAGAAAACGAAGCGCATATCGTGCAAGGTCGACACGCGCTGCGCGCCGTCCATATTGCCGTTGGTCAGATCGAAGATCCGGCGCAGGCGATCCGCCCCGCCCGGCTTCACCTTGGCGATAGCAGTCAGTTCGGACACATTGCCCGACTGCATGCCTGCGCGCCCCGCCTTGTTGGCAGTGCCCTTGTAATCGGGATTGTGGTCACGGATCATCGCTTCCAGCGCAATTTTCGCCAGCTGCGGCAAGTCTTCTGCCAGCTCGCGCGCACGGCGGCGGATTTCTTCGGGCTTGCTCTCATCGGCAAGACGCGGATCGATGCTTTTGGTCATGGCGCGCTCCTTTTGCGCTTGGTGGTCAATCGGGAATGTCGGACAGGGCCTGCGGCTCTATGCGCGGGCGATCGTTCTGGGTGTGACGATAGGCGCTGGACCGTTCGTAGGCCGCGCGGCGAATGCGCATGATGCCGCCCAGCGGACGATGCGCCTCGACGCCGTTCCATGGATTGAACGACAATACATCGTCGCCGAACACCTGGCGTGGCGGGCTGTAGGGGCCTTGGCTGTCGAAGCGCAGCGTGGCGACGGCACGATGAGGAGACTTTTCCTCTTCCCACAACACCGCCGCATCTTCCACCGGCATCGTTTCGAGATCGGTGCAGAGCTGCGCGCGCAATTCATATTCGGCGCCGTTCGCGCGGAAAAAATTGCCGATCACGTCGCGCATAGTCGAATATTGAACGTCTCCGAGATCCCGACCGGTCAAATCGCGCACGGATCGGGATTTCGGGGCGAGCGACAGTTTGGCGACATGGTCGCCGAACCGGACAGCGGCCTGCGTATGATAGGTTTCGCCGAGAGGATGATTGTTGTCGCGCGCCAACCCCTCGAGCGTCGCGCTCGGCACCTTGCCCACCGCTTCCACCGCATCCTTCGCGCCGCGCGCCACGCCGGCAACGAGGCGTTGGAAGAAATCGGGCGCATGCGCGTTCTTTTCGAGCAGACCCAGCATCTGCTTGTATTTCGGGATCGTGCCGAAGGCGAGCACCGGGAAATTCACCATCAGGAAATCCTGGTTCTCGCCACCGATGTCGGGCGAAAGCCGGTCACCCGGAACGCCGATCACCTTGATCGCGAAACCGCGCGGGGCCGGAACCTCGTCCGAATGGATATCGCCCGGCGCGGACGAAAGCCGCGCGACGACCTCGTAGGTCTTCGGAGAAGCGAAGATGCCCTGCGCAAGCTCAGCCGACAGACCGTCGTGCACGGTCATGCTACCCTTAAGGATCGCGTGCGATTTCGCATGGGCATCGCGATGGGCGTGCCGATGCCGTTCGAACGCGTTGCGCGCCGTCGCATTCATCTGTTCGACGATCTCGCGCGTCAGCCGCTGTTCGTCGGGATCGACTTGCTCGACATTGGGGGTGAACCGTATGGGCTGCATGGGCAACAACTCCTGCCTGTTTTGCCTGCTGAAAAGGATCGACGGGAAACCGATCCTCTGGCCGGGCATTTGAAATATCAAGTGATATCTGAAAATTTGGTTCCGAAAATCAGGATTTTTGAGACGGATCGAGCACCATGAGCGGCGAAACCACCACCAAATCGCGTCGGCAAAGCCAGGCGGAAACACGCGCCAAGCTGATCAAATCGGCCGAGCGGCTGATGATCGCCCATTCCATCCCGGCACTTTCCGTGCGCCAGCTCTGCGCCGACGCCGGATTTACGCAAGGCGCCTTTTATTCGAACTTCGAGAGCAAGGAGTTGCTGCTGCTCGAAGTCATGGAAGGTCACTTGGCCGAACAGCGGGACCGACTGGAAGACCTCGCCGCCTCGATCCCGGAAGCCGATATCGACCAGGCCATGCAAACGCTTGCTGCGTGGCTAGCCGACATCCCCGATCGCCAGGCCTGGGCGGCGCTGGCGCTGGAATTGCAGCTCTATGCCTTTCGCAACCCGGAATTCCGCGCGCAGTACAAGGCTGCGGAGGCGCGTGTAACGGCCCAGTTCCGGGTTCTGATCGAAGGCCTGGCCGCCCAGTTTGGGCAGCCACTCCGCTTGCCCGCCGATGTCATCACCGAAACCTTGCTCATACTCTGGCATACCGCGGTCTTGCGATCGGGCGACGGCACCCAGCCGGAAGAAAGTTACGTGAAGGTCTTCAGGCAGATCATGTTCGGCGAACCGTCAGCCGGATAGCGTTGCGTGACCGCCACCATACCGCGTCACCCTTGCCCGGTTTCGTCCTTGCGCAGGTAAAGGGTCTGTGTCGGGAAGGCGAACCCGATGCCTGCCTGTTCCAATCGCTCGTAGATGTCGAGCATGAGATCGTTGCGGATTCTCAGGCTTTCGTCGAAATCGGCGGTCATGATGTAGGCAAAGGTTTCGATCGCCAGCGAGTCCGTTGCAAAATAACGTAATGTCGCCCGGCGCGGCTCCGGGGCGATGTGCTCGTTCTGTGCGAGCGCCTCTGCTATCAGGCCAATCCCTTCACGCAGCTTGGCCGCATCCAAGGCGTATTCGAGGCCGATCGTCTCGTTGAAGAGGAAACGTTCGCGCTTGGTATAGTTTTCGATCTGGCGTGAGGAAAAATCGCCATTGGGGATCGTGACGACGGTTCGTTCCAGCGTCCTGATCCGGGTCGACCGCATCCCGATATCCTCGATCGTGCCGAGCACATCGCCGACCTTGCACACATCCCCGACCTGCACCGGCCGGTCGGCCAGCACGGATACGGTGCCGACCAGGTTCTCGACCGTCTTCTGTGCACCCAGCGCCAAGACCAGACCGCCGATGCCGAGCGCCGCCACACCAGCGGTGACATCGAAGCCGAGCGTGTCGAGGATGCCGAGCGCCCCCAGGACCAACAGTCCGGCCTTGATAACCCGGCGGGCAAAGACGATGACAGACGCGCTCTGGTACCGCGCGCGCCGCGTCATGCGCAGCGACAGCCACCGGGCGAGCGCATCGACCAGGCGGAACAGGAACCACAGGAACACGATCCACGCTGCAATGCCGAGATAGCGCAGCACGACCTGACGCGCGACGATCGAGATCGGCGCAGCGTCCGACCACAGCCGGAAACCGACGATGGTGACAACCAGCGCCAGCGGCGGCAGGGCGGCATCGAGGACCCGGTACACCGCCCCATCGCGCGAGAGGACCTGCCGCAGACCGAGCAGGACCAGCGCGGCCAGCAACCGGGTCGCGATGAAGACGGCGATCAATAGTCCCAGCAGCTTGACCCAATCCAGCGCAGGGGCACCGGCGACGATAGCCTCTTCTTCCGGGATCGCCTGCGGTTCGATATCCGGGAGCGCCTGTAGCGTTTCCGCCGACAGCCGCCAGATGGCAGGCCCGTCCGTGCCGCTGCTCTGTGTCAGCAGGATGGGTATCTCGCCCCCGGCGAGTGTCCCGACCTGTTCGCGTGTCGGGCCGAGGCCATCGTCGAGCCGCCCGTTGGGCTCGTTGGCCAGTTCCTGATAGGTGGCGAGCGTCCCGCCCGCATCGAGCGCAGCGCGCAGGCGCGGCACGACCTCTGCGCGATCCATACCGGCAGGCAGGTCGAGATAGGGATCGAGGGCACCAGGATCTTCGCTCGCCAGCACGCCCAGCAGATTGGTCACGGTCGATCGCGGCGTTTCCCGCCCGAAGGGATCCATCGCCACCTGCGCCTCGGCGGCGTCCCCGGACGACGGAAGAATCGACGTCGCGGCGAAAGCTGCGACGCCGCAAGTGAGCAGTACGGTTGCCAGCAAAGCGTGGAAAAAGGCGAGGATCTTACGCATTTTGGGGGAATGTTTGGCGCGCGAGTGGCGGTTTTTCAACAGCAGACGTGCTCACCATTGTAGTACAGGTAACTTCCTGCGCTGGAGAGCTGTCCTGTTTGCCCGAGCAGGCGGGTAGGACACGCGCGCGCCTCCAGCGTCAGATATCGAGGCACAGCAAGAAACCGAAGTCGTAGCATATGGCTCGTTCGCGTTCAGCGTGATCAGTATTGCGTAGCGGCTATCGGTTTGGGCGGTTTGCTTCAAGGCCACAGCGCGCGCAAAACCTCGTCCACCAACGCGTCTTGCGCCTGCGCGTCCACCTCTCCCGACCGCATTGTCGCGGCCAGCCGTCCTTCGGTGGCCAGATGCGCCAGTCCGTGCGCGGGGACGATGGCGGCGATCAGGCGCGGATCCAGTCGCTCGAACTCGGGGGTCGGCACGCCGAGGCCGCGTGTTCCGGCAGCGGCGGCGGCGAGCGGGCGCATCGCCCGATAGACCGCAGCCCGCAGGTCATCGTCCTCCAATTCGATCAAGTCGGTGCGGCCCATCAGGCGGAAACGGCCCGTGTTGTCGCGCGCGAACCTAACATAGACGGCGGTCAGCGCGCGCAGCGCCGCGTTGCCTTCCAGCCCCTCTGCCGCGCCTGCCAGTTGCTTGCCCAGTGCCTCGTAACTGCGCCGCGCCACCTGCGTCAGCAAGCCCGCCATGCTGCCGAAATGATGCGTTGGCGCGCCGGGGGATACGCCCGCCTTGCGCGCTGCCTTGCGCAGCGTGAAGCCTTCCACGCCTTCTGCGGCGATGATCTCTTCCGCGGCGGAAATCAGCGCGCTGCGCAGGTCGCCATGATGATAGCTGTCGCGTTTCGTCTTGGTCATGAGGGCAATCTGGCACGCAATCTAAACAGTGTCTAGACAAAAAGCGCGCGAGGTATCTATACAGTGTTCATATCGGTTCGGGCGCAGGGGCTTTCGCCCCTCACCCCCGACAGGAAGGATACAGCAATCATGACTCAACGCGCTCTTATCGTCGGCCTCGGCATCGCCGGAATGGCCAGCGCCATGTCGCTTAAGAAGGCCGGGTGGGAACCCGTCATCGTCGAACGCGCGCCTGAGCGACGGACAGGCGGCTATTTCATCGGCCTTCAGGATGCGGGCAAACATGCGGCGGAAAGGCTGGGCGTGCTGCCCGGCATCCATATCCGCACGCCCGAAGCCTCGCCGAATTGGCACATGACGAAAGACGGCGGACGTGTGCGCGTAGCCGGGTTCGCCGACCAGCCGACCCGGCCTGCCACGCTGCTGCGCGGTGATATCGAAGAAGGGTTGTGGAACGGCGTCGACGGGCAGGTCGAAATCCGGTTCGGCACAAGCCCCGTGGCCATTGTTGAGCGCGCGGACGGCGTCGATGTGACGCTGGATACGAAAGACGGCAGTTCAACGATCGAGCGCTTCGACCTGGTGATCGGTGCCGATGGCCTGCGCTTCACCGTGCGCAAGCTGGTGTTCGGCCCGCAAGAGAAGTTCATGCATTCGCTGGATGCGGTGATCTGCGCTTATCAGCTAGAAGAACAGATGGAGACATTCCGCCAGCGCGACGGAGTAATCCTCAATCAGGATAAACGCTCGCTCTGGGTCTTCCCGCTGCAGGATCATACGCCGACGGCGTTCTTTGCCTATCGCACCAAGGATGTAGATGCGCAGTTCGAACGGCCTGCGGTGGAAACGCTGCGCGATGTCTTTGCCGATATGGAGCCCCACTCCATCGTGGAGGAAGCGCTGGAGGATCTGTCCAACGCGCCCGACTATCTGTTCGATTCGGTCCACACGGTGGAGATGGACCGCTGGCACAAGGGCCGCGTGGTGCTGGTGGGGGACAGCGCATGGTGCCTCACGCTGTTTTCCGGCATGGGCGCGACAGCCGGGTTGATGGGCGGGCAGCAACTGGGTGAAGCCCTTGCCGCTCAGAACGGCAATGTGCCCGCCGCGCTGAAAAGTTGGGAAGGGGCTTGCGCCCCTACATTGAAAAACAGCGCAAGACCGTGTGGCTCAAATCGCAGATGTTCGTGCCATCGAACGGGTTTTTCTTCGTCCTGCGCCGACTGGTCTTGCGCTTCGGCGGGCGTTATCTCGCGAAGCTTTCAGCAGTGCATCAGTCGCCGGTAGACAAGTAATCGGTCTTAAATCTGCACGGATGGATGTCCGCTTCAACTCAAATCATGTTCAAAACCGGACAGACCGCTAGCGGCCCAGAAGCTGCCCATTGAGACTTTCTTAAATCGTATGACTGGAATTGGGCCGCCAGCAGACAGTCTGGTTTTAGGATTTAGAAAGTCGGATCCGGCCGTCGAACCACGGAGGGCCAATAGGAAGTCCCATCGAATCCAGCTCAATTCATCGGCCAATGTCGATAGGAATTGACGGCCCTAACATCCATCGATAATTGTCGATGGATGAAGTCGACATCGGCACTCGAAGCACTCTCCGCTCTCGCGCACTCAACGAGGCTTGATGCGTTTCGCCGTCTCGTGCGCAGCGAACCCGACGGGCTCTCGACAGGCCAGCTCGTCGAAGCCTCGGGCCTCACCCAGAGCACCTTCTCGAGTCATCTCGCGATCCTCGTGGGCGCTGGTCTCGTCATACCTGAGAAGAGGGGGCGGCAGATGATCCAGCGCGCGAACATCGAGGTCCTGCGCGACCTGATGCTCTTTATCGCCAAGGATTGTTGTGAGGGCCGCGCAGAGCTTTGCGAGCCGCTCGTGGCCGAACTCTCCCATTGCTGCTGAAGGAGCAGACAGTGCCTGACCAACCTTACAATGTTCTGTTCCTATGCACGGGCAATTCGGCCCGCTCGATTTTGGGCGAAGCGCTGATGAACAAGATGGGCGGAGGTCGCTTCCATGCATACAGCGCAGGCAGCCAGCCCAAGGGCGACGTGCATCCGATGTCGCTCGAGGTGCTCGATAGCTTCGGTTATCCGATCGATGGCCTGCACTCGAAGAACTGGAGCGAGTTCACCAACCCCGGCGCACCTGAGTTCGATTTCATCTTCACTGTCTGCGACAACGCCGCGGGCGAGAGCTGTCCGGTATGGCTAGGCAAGCCGCTCACCGCGCATTGGGGCGTCGAGGATCCCGCCGCGGTCGAGGGCGATGGCCAGCGGCAGGCGTTCGTCGATGCGCTCAGCTATCTCAAACGCCGGATCGAGCTGTTCCTGATGCTGCCGCTCCAGAGCATCGACGAAATGTCTGTGCGCAGCAAATTGGCCGCCATCGGCCGCGAAGAAGGCGCGAGCGCCAAGGCCAAGGAATCCTGAATGACCACCGACATCGTCGTCTATCATAATCCCGAGTGCGGCACCTCGCGCAACACGCTGGCGATGATCCGCAATGCCGGAATCGAGCCGCATGTGGTCGAGTATCTGAAGACACCGCCATCGCGCGCGATGCTGGAAAGCCTGATCGAGCGCGCCGGGCTAAGTCCGAGGGAGGTGCTGCGCGAAAAGGGCACGCCTTTTGCCGAACTGGGGCTCGGCGATGAGAGCCTGAGCGATACAGCGCTCGTGGACGCGATGATGGAACACCCGATCCTCATCAACAGACCACTCGTCGTCTCCCCGCTCGGCGTCCGCCTGTGCCGTCCGTCCGAGGCGGTGCTCGACATTTTGCCAAGCCCACAGCAGGGCGCCTTCACCAAGGAGGACGGCGAGCAGGTCGCGGATGTAGCGGGCAAGCGTATCGCCTGATGCTGCTTGCGATCACGATCTTCATTGCCACCATCACGCTGGTGATCTGGCAGCCGCGTGGGCTCGGCATCGGGTGGAGCGCGATCGGCGGAGCACTGCTGGCGCTTGCCACCGGCGTCATCTCACTCGCCGACATTCCAGTGGTGTGGAACATCATCTGGAATGCGACCGGCGCCTTCGTTGCGATCATCCTCATCAGCCTCATCCTCGACCGGGCGGGATTCTTCGAGTGGGCCGCGCTCCATGTCGCACGATGGGGCCGCGGAAACGGGCGCATGCTGTTCGTGCTCGTGGTGCTGCTCGGTGCAGGCGTTGCGTCCATCTTCGCCAACGATGGGGCCGCGCTGATCCTAACCCCCATCGTGATCGCGATGCTCCGGGCGCTGGGCTACAATGCCAAGGCGACATTGGCCTTCGTCATGGCAGCGGGATTCATCTCCGATACTGCCAGCCTACCGTTGGTCGTCTCGAACCTCGTCAATATCGTGTCGGCCGACTTCTTCGACATCGGGTTCGGCGAGTATGCGCTGGTCATGGTGCCGGTCGATCTTGCCGCCATCGCGGCCACGCTGGTGGCTTTGATGCTGTTCTTCCGGAAGGACATTCCCGCCAGCTACCATGTCGCCCAGCTTCGCCTTCCTGCAGAGGCGATCCGCGACCGGGCGACCTTCCGCGCCGGGTGGGTGGTGCTGGCATTGCTGCTGGTCGGCTTCTTCGTCCTCGATCCGCTCGGCGTTCCGATCAGCGCGGTCGCCGCCGTCGGCGCGCTGGCGCTGATCGCGATCGCCGCGCGCGGACGGGTCATTCCGACTGGCCGGGTGATCCGCGAGGCCCCCTGGCAGGTCGTGATCTTCTCACTCGGCATGTATCTGGTCGTTTACGGCATGAGCAACGCCGGGCTCGCCGCCGCTATAGCGGAACTGCTCGAACGCTCGGCAGAGGGCGGTGTGTGGGGCGCTACCTTCGGGACAGGCATCCTGGCGGCCGTGCTTTCCTCAGGGATGAACAACATGCCAACCGTCCTCGTCGGCGCGCTGTCGATCGACGCTACGGGCGCCACCGGCCCCGTTCGCGACGCGATGATCTACGCCAACGTGATCGGCTGCGACCTCGGGCCGAAGATCACCCCGATCGGTTCGCTCGCCACCCTGCTATGGCTGCATGTGCTGGGCCAGAAGGGCGTGAAGATCGGCTGGGGCTATTACTTCCGCGTCGGCATCACGCTGACCACGCCAATCCTGCTGGTGACCCTGGCGGCCCTCGCACTGCGATTGAGCCTCGCATGAAGCTGTTCCTCGTCTATCCGCTCGCGGCGCTGTTCGAAATCGCCGGCTGCTTCGCATTCTGGGCCTGCTGGCGGCTGGAGAAGAGCCCCTTGTGGCTACTGCCTGGGATGGTGTCGCTGGCCCTGTTCGCCTGGCTGCTGACTCTCGTTCCGACCGACGCCGCAGGCCGCGCCTTCGCAGCCTATGGCGGGGTCTATGTTGCCGCGTCGCTCCTGTGGTTGTGGATCATCGAAGGCACTACGCCCGATCGGTGGGACTTCATCGGCGGCGCGGTCGTGCTCGCCGGCGCTGCCATCATCCTGTTCGGCCCGCGTGGCTGACGACCCGAATTCGGAGAATTTCTTTGTCCCGTCTGCGTCCCTTGCCCGATCCCGACACCTTCCCGGCGCTTGATCCGTCCTTCGTCCATGCCCGTCCTGCCGAGAACCTCGGTTCCGACCAGCCACCGCCGCGTATCCTGCTGCTCTACGGCTCCCTGCGGGAACGCTCGTATTCGCGCCTCGCGATTGAGGAAGCTGCTCGATTGCTGCAGCTGTTCGGCGCGGAGACGCGCGTTTTTGATCCGTCAGACCTGCCGCTACCCGATCAGATCGGGGGGGATGACCACCCAGCCGTCCAGGAATTGCGCGAGCATGCGTTCTGGTCCGAAGGTATGGTCTGGTGCAGCCCGGAGCGGCACGGTCAGATTACCGGCATCATGAAGACCCAGATCGATCACCTGCCGCTAAGCATCGGAGGCATGCGCCCTACTCAGGGGCGGACGCTGGCAGTCATGCAGGTGTCAGCAGGCTCACAGTCGTTCAACACCGTCAACACACTGCGGTTGCTTGGGCGCTGGATGCGGATGTTCACCATCCCCAACCAGTCCAGCGTGCCGAAGGCATACGAGGAGTTCGACGAGGCCGGCCGCATGAAACGGTCCTCGCTCTACGACCGGATCGTGGACGTCATGGAGGAACTAGTCCGCTTTACGGTCCTCCTGCGCCCGCACTCGGAACAGTTGGTCGACCGCTACTCTGAGAGGAAGGAAGCCGGTAAGGTCATCAATCCGGAGGAGGACATATCGACGATTGCTCTGTCCTCATCGTGATGGCCGCTTTGAGGGGTTCTTTGGAAGAGGCCGAACGTCCGGAATTGGGGCGCAAAGCTGACTGGCTCGAAGGGGCCGACAGCGGTCAGTCTGGTTTTAGCTAGAAAGCGGGCTTAGCGGCCACAGCAAATAATCGAGGTTCACGGCCTCATGCGCTTGGCCACCAGATCCTCGACCACCGCAGGCTCCGCCAGCGTCGAGATGTCACCAATTTCGTCAGGCTGCCCCTCGGCGATTTTGCGCAGAACCCGGCGCATGATCTTGCCCGACCGGGTCTTGGGCAGGTCGGGCGCGAATTGGATGACGTCGGGCGTGGCGAATGGTCCGATCTCGCTGCGCACCAGGTCACGCAGTTCCTGCCGCAAGGCATCGCTGCCTTCTTCGCCGGCTTTCAGCGTCACGAACGCATGGATGCCTTGGCCCTTGATATCATGTGGCATGCCTACGACGGCGGCCTCGGCCACCAGCACATGCTCGTCCAGCGCATTTTCGACTTCGGCAGTGCCCATGCGGTGCCCAGACACGTTGATAACGTCGTCGACCCGGCCGGTGATCCAGTAATAGCCATCCTCGTCGCGCCGCGCGCCGTCGCCGGTGAAATAGGTGCCGGGGAAGGTGCTGAAATAGGTTTGGAAGAACCGGTCGTGGTCGCCGAAGATGGTGCGCATCATGCCCGGCCAGCTGCGGGTGAGAACCAGATTGCCCTCCGTTGCGCCGGTGAGAAGATGCCCTTCGCCATCGACCAGTTCGGGGTCGACGCCGGGGAGTGGCAGGGTCGCGCTGCCGGGCTTAGTCTCGGTAGCGCCGGGGACGGGAGCAATCAGTGCGCCGCCCGTTTCGGTCTGCCACCAGGTGTCGACGATCGGGCATTCGCCGCGCCCGACCATGTCATGATACCATTCCCAGGCCTCATGGTTGATCGGCTCGCCCACCGTGCCCAGCAGGCGGATCGCGGACAGGTCGTGGCGCGTCACCCATCGGTCGCCCTGCCGCATCAGCGCGCGGATCGCGGTCGGCGCGGTGTAGAAGATCGTGACGCCGAGGCGCTGGCTGGTCTCCCAGAGGCGCCCCGGATCGGGATAGTTGGGCACCCCGTCGAACATGACCGTGCGCGCGCCGTTGGAGAGCGGGCCGTAGACGACATAGGTGTGCCCGGTGATCCAGCCGACATCGGCGGTGCACCAGAACAGATCGTCGGCGACATCCTTCCCCTCCTCGGGGCCGAACAGCAGATCGAAGGTCAGCGTCGACCAAAGCAGATACCCGCCGGTGGTGTGCAGCACGCCCTTGGGCTTGCCGGTCGATCCGGAGGTATAGAGGATGAACAGCGGATCTTCCGCGTTCATCGCTTCGGGCGGGCAATCGGCGGGGGCATCCGCGCAGGCCTCCTCCCACAAGATGTCGCGCCCCTTGCGCATCGATACTTGGCCACCCGTCCGCTGCATGACGATGACCGTGTCGACCCCGCTCGCGCGCTCCAGCGCGCTGTCGACATTGGCCTTGAGGGGAATGCGCTTGCCGCCGCGCGTGCCTTCATCGGCGGTGACGACCAGCGTAGCGTCGCAATCGGCGATCCGGTCGGCCAGGCTGTCGGGCGAGAAGCCGCCGAAGACGACCGAATGGACCGCCCCGATCCGGGCGCAGGCGAGCATTGCAATCGCCGCTTCGGGCACCATCGGCATGTAAAGGATCACCCGGTCGCCCTTACCGATCCCGTTGGCTTTCAGGACGTTGGCGAAGCGGCAGACTTGCCAGTGCAGCTCACGATAGGTGAGCGTTCGCCCTTCGTCCGGCTCGTCGCCTTCGAACACGATCGCGGGCTGGTCGCCGCGCGTCTCGAGGTGGCGGTCGAGGCAATTGACCGAGACGTTCAGCTCGCCATCGGCGAACCAGCGAATGCCGAAATCGCCCTTGTCGAAGCTGCTCTCGTCCGCCTTCGTCGGGAAGACGCTCCAGTCGAGCCGGTGCGCTTCGTCCAGCCAGAAGGCGTCCGCATCGCTGTCGATCGATGCCTGCATGGCGCGAAACCTGTCGGCCTTGTGCAACATGGCGATTTCTCTCTCCCCATAGGTCCGGCTTCGCACGAGGAAGCGCCGGCCCGTTCCATTATCGAGGCTGAACATGCCGCCTCGCCCTTCCACCACGTCGAGGATCAGCTGCGTGTGTTTCCACACCGCGAACTGCGCCGCGCCGATATAGACCGGTGTGGTGCCGATCGTGCCCAGCAGCACGTCCGACCCGCCGAGGCGGAACTCGCCGCGCGGATAGACCATCGGGCTGGAGCCGTCACAGCACCCGCCCGACTGGTGGATAAGCACGGGGCCATGACGTTCGATGATCTGGCCCAGCAGGGCTGTGGCCGCGTCGGTGGCGATCACGCGACGGACCACTCGGCCATCCGGCGCGGCACTTTGCGTCATTGGGTCATGTCCAGGACGACGCGCCCTTCGATCTGGCCCTGCCGCATGCGGTCGAACACCGCATTGATGTCGTCCAGACCGGCGGTGGAGATCGTCGCCTTCACCTTGCCGTCGCCTGCGAAATCGAGCGATTCCTGCAGGTCCAGCCGCGTGCCCACGATCGAGCCGCGCACGGTGATGCCGTTCAGCACCATGCCGAAGATGTTGAGCGGGAAATCGCCCGGCGGCAGGCCGTTGAGCGCAAGCGTACCACCGCGCCCGACCATGCCGACCGCCTGTTCGAAGGCCTTCTCGCTCACCGCGGTCACCAGCGCGCCGCGCACGCCGCCGGTCAGGCGCTTGACCGTCGCGGCAGGGTCATTGTCGGTCCGCGCGTTCACGGTCTCCACCGCGCCGAGCTTGCGCGCCAGTTCGAGCTTGGCGTCGTCGACGTCGACCGCAACCACGTTCAGCCCCATCGCGACCGCATATTGCACTGCCATGTGGCCAAGCCCGCCGATGCCGGAGATCGCCACCGCATCGCCCGGCTTGGTCTCGGTCATTTTCAGGCCCTTGTAGACCGTCACGCCCGCGCACAGCACCGGCGCGATCTCGTTGAAGCCCACATTGTCGGGCAGGTGGCCGACATAGTTGGGGTCGGCCAGAACATAGTCGGCGAACCCGCCATTGACCGAATAGCCGGTGTTGAGCTGGCTTTCGCACAGCGTTTCCCACCCGCCGAGACAGTGCACGCAATGGCCGCAGGCGGTGTAGAGCCACGGCACGCCGACCCGGTCGCCTTCCTTCACATGGGTTACACCTTTGCCCACGGCGGAAACGAAGCCGACGCCTTCATGGCCGGGAATGAAGGGCGGTTCGGGCTTGACCGGCCAGTCGCCTTCGGCGGCATGCAGATCGGTGTGGCACACGCCCGAGGCCTGGATGGCCACCTGGATCATACCCGGCTGCACTTCCGGAACCGGCACTTCCTCGATCCGCAGCGGTTCGCCGAAGGCGCGGACGACGGCGGCTTTCATGCTCTTGCTCATAGCAATTCTCCTGTATTTCTGTTGTGTTCGGGGGCGGTGCGGCGGACTTTCACCGCACCGGCCTGTCGCCTCAGAAGAAGCCGAGCTTCTTCGCGCTGTAGCTGACCAGCATGTTCTTGGTCTGCTGATAGTGATCCAGCATCATGCGGTGGTTTTCGCGTCCGATGCCCGACTGCTTGTAGCCGCCGAACGCCGCATGGGCGGGATAGGCGTGGTAGCAGTTGGTCCACACGCGCCCGGCCTGGATCGCCCGGCCGAAGCGGTAGCAGGTGTTGGCATCGCGGCTCCATACGCCTGCGCCGAGGCCATAGAGCGTATCATTGGCGATGCTCAGCGCCTCGTCCTGATCCTTGAAGGTCGTGACCGAGAGGACCGGACCGAAGATCTCCTCCTGGAAGATGCGCATCCGGTTGTTGCCCCTGAACACGGTCGGCTTGACGTAGTAGCCGTCCGCGATCTCGCCCTCGAACCGCGTCGCCTCGCCGCCGGTCAGCAGCTCAGCACCTTCCTGCTTGCCGATGTCGATGTAGGAGAGGATCTTGTCGCGCTGTTCGCTGCTCGCCTGCGCGCCGATCATCGTCTCCATGTCGAGCGGATTGCCCGCCTTGATCGCTTCGACGCGCTGCATCGCACGTTCCATAAAGCGGTCGTAGATGCTCTCATGCACGAGCGCGCGGCTGGGACAGGTGCAGATCTCCCCCTGATTGAGCGCGAACATCACGAAGCCCTCGATTGCTTTGTCGAGATAGTCGTCGTCCTCGCGGCACACAT
Source organism: Qipengyuania citrea (assembly GCF_024171405.1). Taxonomy (GTDB): domain Bacteria; phylum Pseudomonadota; class Alphaproteobacteria; order Sphingomonadales; family Sphingomonadaceae; genus Qipengyuania; species Qipengyuania profunda. The sequence goes on along the minus strand of NZ_JALJZT010000002.1, from coordinate 1,379,224 downwards.
CCTCGAAGAAGATGTTCGGGCTCTTGCCGCCCAGTTCCAGCGTGACCGGGATCAGGTTTTCGGTCGCATATTGCATGATCAGGCGGCCGGTGCTCGTCTCGCCGGTAAAGGCGATCTTGGCGATCCGGCTGCTGCTGGCGAGCGGCTTGCCCGCTTCCACGCCGAAGCCGTTGACCACGTTGACCACGCCGGCGGGCAGCAGGTCGCCGATCAGCTCCATCAGCACCATGATCGAGGCCGGGGTCTGCTCGGCAGGTTTGAGCACCACGCAGTTGCCAGCCGCCAGCGCGGGGGCGAGCTTCCACACCGCCATCAGGATCGGGAAGTTCCACGGAATGATCTGGCCGACCACGCCCAGCGGCTCGTGAAAATGGTAGGCGACCGTATCGTGGTCGATTTCCGAAATGCCGCCTTCCTGCGCGCGAATACAGCCCGCGAAATAGCGGAAATGGTCGATCGCAAGCGGAATGTCGGCGGCCATCGTTTCGCGGAGCGGTTTGCCGTTGTCCCAGGTTTCCGCGATCGCGATCTTTTCGAGATTTTCCTCCATCCGGTCGGCGATGCGGTTGAGGATCAGCGCGCGCTCGCCAACGCTGGTGCGGCCCCACGCATCCCTCGCGGCATGCGCCGCGTCGAGCGCGGCCTCGATGTCCGCCCCCTGGCTGCGCGCGACCTGACCGACCACCTTGCCGGTGATCGGGGAGATATTGTCGAAACAGCGCCCGTCCTTGGGCGCCACCCATTTGCCGCCGATGAAGTTGTCGTAGCGCTCCGCAAACGGAGCCGTCATCGAAGCGGCGGGGTTTGTTTGTATGTCCATCAGTTGATCCTCTCGAATTTGCCGGGTGCTCCCGGTCGTGAGGATGATGGTTCCGCGAAAAAGCGGTGCTGAAAAGAGCCCGCCGGCAATTGCATGGGCAGACTGTCTCACTATCGAGACACTTAGGTCGGTGTATGTGTCAGCTGCGCTGCAAGCCAACCTTTTCCATCCGCCGATAAAGCGTCGCACGCCCTATTCCGAGATCTTTTGCTGCCTGCGTGGCGTTGCCACCGGCCTGCGCCAATGCTCTTCGTAACACGGCCCGTTCCGAGTCGTGGAGGGACGGGGCTGCTTCACTACCGAGAATATCGGAAGCCGTGCGGCGCGCTTCCAGGCAAGCGTCGGTCAGCCCGAAGCGGTGCCTGGCGGCAAAGGTTGCACCAATGACCAGGTCGTCCTGATCCACGGCCAGCAGGGCTGCATCTCCGCCCGCCAGATTGGCATCGACGATCCGATGCGCGGCGAAGTGTTTGCGAAAGATGCCACTTTCGATCCGGCGCGCTGCGTCCTGAACAATCTTCTGCACCAATATCCCCATCGCGGCGCTGTGATCGTCGCGACAATTCGAAATATCGAGCGCGCCGACAAGCTGGCCGGTCGCATCGCGCACTGGCGCATCCATGCAGCTGATACCAATGTTGCGACTGGCGAAATGTTCGTTGCGGTGGATCGTGACGGGCCGACCCTCGATCAGGCATGTGCCGATACCATTGGTGCCTTCCCGGCTCTCGCTCCATACCCCGCCGGGGGTCAGACCAACTCGCTCAAAGAGTTCGCGATCGCCAGCCAGGCTGCGCGCTTCCAGCACGACGCCGTTATTATCGGACAGCATCACGGCACAGCCGGTAGCGGAAACGGCCTGGAACAACTGGTCGAGAAGTGGCCGCGCGACGTCCAGCATCAACTCATGGCGCTGCCGTCGTTGGGTGAGGTCGCTACCGGACACGAGTTCCGATGCGCGATTGGCCCCGGCATCGAGACCATGCCTTAGGCCGGAACGACACCAGCTCGCCGCGACAAGAGAATGCGCGGCACTGGATGAGGATTGCAAAACCTCTTCGACAATTGCTTCATGCCGTTCCGTCATCGTGCCCCGATACCGCAATTCATCGAAAATCGCTAATTTCTCGAGGGTGTCGCTCAGGCAAGGCTGCAACCTGCAAACAAGATCAAGGTCGAGCGCCACGTCGCATTCTTCTCAAGCGCGGTCGCCGCCTTGCTACGCCATGATGAATACCGGCACCCAAGCCAACAGCGGTTAAAACACGGCGCGATCTTTCAAACCGCCTCGATCAGATCGTAAGGCACCAATGGAGTCTACGGTAAACTAATAGTAGTTCTCAGGCGAAAATCTCAGTCACTCGAATGACCGGTTTTAGGGCGTTTTCCAGACCGGCAAACGTTGGGCCGATTTGCACTATAACGCTTTCGGCAGCTTTCAAACGTAAGCCAGTCAAAAGCGGACCGACGGCTAGCGGCCCCATTCCTGCCGCAGCTCAGCCTACGAGCTAAGTGAGTAAGAACTATAAAAAGATCGCTAGGCCCGCAAAGATAAGCTCTCGTAGGGGGACCGATAATGCTCCTGACCAACAGGCGGCCAGGGTACCGGATCAGGGCGTAGCGTAGAAGCCGGTGTAATGTCCCCATGGCTGGGCAACGGCTATGCTTTTCACCGAACCCGGATATCGCTGTTAACTGGACCCCTACTTTTTCGCGATACGCCCTCTGACGGGAGAATCGCACGATGAAAATTCTACTGGCTTCGTTGGCGTTATCTGTCGCTTCGCTGAGTGGCGCAGCGACACCAGTTTGCGGTACCGCTTATGCAGATGGGTGCTGTAAAACATGCAGCAAGGGCAAGGCTTGCGGCGATAGCTGCATCGCTCGGGATAAGACTTGTAAGAAGGGCAAAGGCTGCGCTTGCGACGGTTAGTCTACCCGCTTTTCCCCATCCTCTTTTGATCGTCAGAACGCACGTGGCATGGCGGTAGTCGCGCGCGCCGGGATCAGACGACAAAGGAAACTCTTCTCTCAGGTCAAGAGCGGACGGAGAGGGAAAATGCTGGACAGCCAACGCCGCGATGGGGCATAATTTTGATGTCGAATACCGGCGACGATCTGGACGTGTGGTCAGAATTGTGGGAATTCAACTGGCGGCGAATTAGTAGGAAAATGATTTCAAATCATTAGGTTGCGACCTAATAATCCCTCCTGCTCCGCCATTTGCTTTTGCGTGGGCAGAGTTGACGGACAAGACGGCCCGCGCGACCTTTTCTTCGCCGGCCGAACAGCGCCAAACCGCCGTATCAGACGGTTTGAGCACTACATGACGCTGCAAGACCTCCCAATCGCGAAAAGCCGGTGTTGGCCTCGGCAGTAGATGACCTTTCTGATCTGCTGCGAAAGCCTCCATCGTCCTGTCATGTTGCTGCTCCCGCGTGGTCAGACTAACGTCGACACGCCAAATGGCGCCAGTCGTGCTATCGTGGCTGAATGGTCAGCGAGCTGAGCGATATCCGGTCTTTTCTCGAGCATACGGCCCCGTTCGACGCACTCGACCGCGACACGCTGGTCCCTGCCGTACGCCGGGTGACGGTTCGGTACTACCGCTCCGGCGAGGAAATCCTGGCGAGCGGCGGGCACAATGAGCATCTCTACATCGTGCGTTCGGGATCGGTCGAACTGCGGCTCGCGGGAGACGATCTGACGGCGCATCTCGATGCGGGAAGCTGCTTTGCCTTTCCCTCGCTGCTGCGCGGGGGCGAGGTGCGCAATACGACCGTCGCGCTCGAGGATACGCTCGCCTATCTCTTGCCGGGGGACCTTTTTCGCGAGCTGCGCCAGAAATCGACTGCTTTTCGCGAGTTCTTTGCCGAAAACGAGAGCGCGCGCATCCGCAATGCCGTGCGCGACCTGAAGAGCAGGCACTCCAGCCTGCTCGGACAGCGTAGTATCCGGGAACTCCTCACGCATCGCCGACCGGTCTCGTGCAATCCGGATACGCTTGTTTCCGATGCCGCCACGCTGATGAGCCATCACGATGTGAGCACGCTGGCAATTTGCACAAACGACAAGCTGGTCGGGATCTTCACCGACAAGGACCTGCGCAACCGGGTGGTCGCGACGGGGCGCAGTTTCGATACGCCTATCAGCGCCGTCATGACCCCGGCGCCATGTACGCTGCCCGAAAGTGCGAATATCTCGGAGGCCATGGCGATGATGGCCGCCGGCGGGTTTCGCCATATACCCCTGCTTGGCCCGGACGGGGAGTTGTTCGCCATCTTGAGCGCGACCGACATCCTGGCCCACCTCGGCGACAGCGCGATCGACACGGGCATGCTTGTCGCACAAGCGGCAACGCCCGAGGCGCTGGTCGCCGCAGCCGAACGTATTCCCGAAGGCTTCACGCGGATGGATGCGGGCGGCTTTCACGCCGAGCACACCATGCGCTTTACCTCCGCGCTCGGCGAGGCAGTGCATCGGCGTGCAGCAGAGCTGGCCGAGGCGGAGCTTGGCCCGCCACCCGTCCCCTATGCGCTGATGGTCTTCGGTTCGCTGGCAAGGGGTGAACAATTGGTCGGGTCCGACCAGGACAATGGCCTGGTGATCGACGACCGGGTCGATGCGGCCGGCCGGGCCTATTTCGAAGCGCTGGGCACGCGCATTTCCGATACGCTGCACCAGGCGGGCTTTGTTTACTGCAATGGCGGGATCATGGCGCGAAATGCCGACCAGCGGCTGACCTTGGGTGAATGGCAATCGCGTTACGACGACTGGATCGACAATCCCGACGAGGACAAGATCCTGCGCGCGACGATCTTCTTCGACATGCGCGTGGTCCATGGCAGGCTCGAGGTGGAACGCGACTTGCGGGGCTATGTCCTCGAGAAAGTCGCGAGCAACCGGCTGTTCCTGAGCTACCTCGCGCGCGATGCGCAGCGCAGCCGCATTCCGCTCGGCATCTTCCGCAATCTCGTGCTGGAAAAAACCGCCGACGGGACCAAGGGCTTCGATGCCAAGGCACAGGCCATCCTGCCGTTGATCGCCATCGCCCGCACCTTCGCCTTGTCCGAAGGTATCTCCGCGGTCGGCACGCTCGAAAGGCTCGCCGCGCTGGCCGCGGCGGGGCGCATGGCGAAGGGCGATGCGGAAAGTCTCAAGGATGCATTCCTGCTCGTCAACGAGCTGCGGATTGCGCATCAGGCGGCGCAGCTTCGCCGGGGCAAGGCGCCGGACAATGTCATCGACCCCGCCTCGCTCTCTCCGCTCGAGCGGGACTATCTCAAGGATGCCTTCGCGGTAATTCGCGGCGGGCTGGAATCGCTCAGGCGCAATTTGGCGGGCGGCATTGCGTGAGGCGCTGCGGTCGTGGCGCTTCGCGCGCGGCCTCAAAGCCTGCGCGGCCAGGGGCGATGCGCTGCTCGCGCATTATGCGCAGGCCGACTGGCCCGATGCCGACACGCCCATCGGCGACGTATCCTTGCTCGCGCTCGACTTCGAGCTCGATGGTCTCGCAGGCAATGCGCATGTGCTGCAGGCAGGCTGGCTGGCCTTCGACGCGCGCGGGATCGATCTGGGCACCGCACGATCCTTCGACGTTAAAAGCGCTCGCAGGCTCGATGACGATGCCGTCGCGGTCCACGGGATCGGCGAACAGCGGGCGCGGGCCGGGGATAGTCTCGGCAGCGTCGTAGACGAACTGGTCGGGGCGCTCGCGGGGCGCGTCATGATCGCGCATGGTGCGTCGATCGAACGCGGGGTGACCGCCCGCGTGACCCGGGCGCACTTCGGCTTTTCGCTTCCGGTCCGGTCGATCTGCACGCTGGCGCTCGAGCGCAGGCTCAATCCCAACCTCGTCGGCAGCGGGGCATATCGTCTCGCGGCAACCCGCGCGCGGTATGGCCTGCCCGCCTACAGCCAGCACGACGCGCTGTCCGATGCGCTGGCGGCCGGCGAGCTGCTGCTGGCGCAGCTCTCGCGCATGTCCACGGACACCCGCCTCGGCCGCCTGGAGGCGCTCTAGACCCCCCTCATTAGACTTTTGTCGCGCTCGCCGCGCGGGGCGGCGCGGCATAGCCTCCCTTCGCAAAGCTTCCCAATTTCTGGGCGCTTTGCACATACGAAAGGGAGGGGGATTCCATGTCCGACGAGAACGAAACCCATCAGACCAGCGAAGCGGAGGGCGCCTACTGGCGCGACAATATCCGCCTGCTGGTCACGTTGATGGCGATCTGGTTCGCCTGTTCATTCGGGGCCGGAATCCTGTTCCGCGACTTCCTCGACCAGTTCACGGTCGGCGGATATCCGCTCGGCTTCTGGTTCGCCCAACAGGGCTCGATCTACATCTTCATCGCGCTGATCTTCTACTACGTCGTCAAGATGAGGAAGCTCGAGCGCAAATACGATCTCGACGATTGAGGAGGCGACGATGGACACGCAAACTCTGATCTATCTCTTCGTCGGCGCCAGCTTCGCCCTGTACATCGGCATCGCCCTGTGGAGCAGGGCGGGTTCGACGAAGGAATTCTATGTCGCCGGCGGCGGGGTCAACCCGGTCGTCAATGGCATGGCGACCGCAGCCGACTGGATGAGCGCGGCAAGCTTCATCTCGATGGCCGGTCTCATCGCTTTCCTCGGCTATGACGGGTCGGTCTATCTGATGGGCTGGACCGGCGGTTACGTCATGCTGGCGCTGCTGTTGGCACCATATCTGCGCAAGTTCGGCCAGTTTACCGTGCCCGATTTCATCGGCACCCGGTATTACTCCAACGCGGCGCGCGTCGTCGCGGTGATCTGCCTGATCTTCATCAGCTTCACTTACATCGCAGGCCAGATGCGCGGCGTGGGGATCGTGTTCTCGCGCTTCCTCGACGTGGACATCACCATGGGCGTGATCATCGGTATGGGGATCGTCTTCATTTACGCCGTGCTCGGCGGGATGAAGGGCATCACCTATACGCAGGTCGCGCAATATTGCGTGCTCATCTTCGCCTATATGGTGCCGGCCTTCTTCCTCAGCTTCATGATCACCGGCAACCCGATCCCGCAATTCGGCCTGGGCAGCCAGATCAACGACGGGTCGGGGCTATACGTGCTCCAGAAACTCAATCTGGTGCTCACCGATCTCGGCTTCGGCGAATATACCGACGGGTCGAAGAGCATGGTGGATGTGTTCTGCATCACCCTGGCGCTGATGGTCGGGACCGCGGGGCTGCCGCATGTGATCGTGCGCTTCTTCACGGTCCCCAAGGCGTCCGACGCCCGCAAGTCGGCTGGCTGGGCGCTGGTGTTCATCGCCCTGCTCTACACCACCGCGCCTGCGGTCGGTGCCTTCGCCCGCCTCAACTTCATCGATACGGTGAACGAGACGAGCTATTCGGAAGCACCCGGGTGGTTCAAGAACTGGGAGCGCAACGACCTGATCGCCTTCCAGGACAAGAACGGCGACGGCGTGATGCAATACCGCAGCGGCGATGCCTTCGAAGGAGCCCCCGCCTTTGGCGAAGGCACCGGACCTTCAGGCGAGCGCGTGGTCACCAACGCACCCGTCGCCGACAGTGCGAACGAGGTCTATGTCGACCGCGACATCATGGTCCTCGCCAACCCGGAAATCGGCAATTTGCCGGGCTGGGTCATCGCGCTGGTCGCTGCCGGCGGGCTCGCTGCGGCGCTCTCGACCGCAGCCGGCCTGTTGCTGGTGATCTCCAGCTCGGTCAGCCACGATCTGCTCAAGTCCACGTTCAAGCCCGACATATCGGAGAAAGGCGAACTGCGTGCGGCGCGTCTCGCGGCGACCGCGGCGATCGTGGTTGCAGGCTATCTCGGCATCTATCCGCCGGGCTGGGTGGCACAGGTGGTGGCATTCGCCTTCGGCCTTGCCGCAGCCAGCCTGTTCCCCGCCATCTTCATGGGCATCTTCTCGAAACGGATGAACAAGGAAGGGGCGATTGCGGGCATGGTTACGGGTCTGGCCTTCACCTTCGGCTACATCTTCTACTTCAAGCTGGCCAATCCAGCGGCGAATGTGGCGGATAACTGGCTGTTCGGAATTTCGCCTGAAGGGATCGGCGTAGTCGGCATGGTGCTGAACTTCGGTGTCGCGATCGCGGTCTCGAGGATGACGGCGAGCCCGCCGGTCGAGATCCGCAAGCTGGTCGATTCGATCCGCGTGCCGCGCGGCGCCGGAGACGCCCACGCACACTGACGGCCATCGGGCCGGTCGCAGGGAAGGGCGGTGCTGCCGGCGCCGCCCTTTCTTGCATGAAGCGCCAGTTGCGATAGTCTGGCAGGCGGAGGGAGACGGCCATGCTGTTCGGTGCAGCGATCATCGCGGCGACGCTCTACCTGGCGCTGCTGTTCTGGATCGCCGCGCGGCAGGACCGACTGGCCGACGCGGGACAGGTCGTATCCGCGCGCAGGCGCGACTGGACCTATGGTCTCAGCCTTGCAGTCTATTGCACCAGCTGGACCTTCTTCGGCGGTGTGGGGTCGGCCGCAAGTTCGGGCTGGCACTACTTGCCGATCTATCTCGGCCCGGTGCTGGTCTTCACTCTCGGCTTCGGCCTGGTGCGGCGCATTCTCGCGCAGGCCAAGGCGCAGCACTCGACCTCGATCGCCGACTTCCTGTCCGCGCGTTATGGCAAGAGCGCCATCGTTGCGGCGTTGGTGACCATCTTCGCCACGATCGGGTCGCTTCCCTACATGGCGTTGCAATTGCAATCGGTCGGCGCCTCGCTGCTCGCGCTCGATCCCGAACTCAAGGCCAGGGTTTCGGCCAATGAATTGGTGCTGCTGGTGGCGGGAAGCATGGCGCTGTTCGCCATATTGTTCGGCTCGCGCCGCGTCGGCCGGGCAGGTGATAATGCCGGATTGGTGCTGACCATCGCAGTGGAATCGGCGGTCAAGATCCTCGCGCTGCTGGCGGTGGCGGCATTCGCGCTGACCATCGTCGCGGACCGGCCGGAGGTGATTGCGCCCTCGGTTTCGCCGTTTTCGGCTCGCCAGTTCGATGCGCGGTTTGCCGTGCTCACATTGATCGCGGCCTGCGCCGCGCTGTGCCTTCCGCGCCAGTTCCACATGAGTTTCGTCGAGGCGCAGACCGACCGCGCCGGCCCGCGGATGCAGTGGATCTTCCCGGCCTATCTGGTGGTCACTTCGCTGGTCATCGTGCCGATCGTGCTGGCGGGGATCGCCGTGCTCCCCGCTTCCACGCCCGCCGACCTGATCGTCATGGAGCTGCCGCTCAAAAGCGGGAATGCGGTGCTCGCGCTGTTCGTCTTCATCGGCGGGTTTGCCGCCTCGACCGGCATGATCGTGGTCGCCAGCGTGGCTCTCTCGACGATGATCACCAACGATCTCGTCTCTCCGCTGGTGTTCCGGCGCGAACTCAAGGGTCAGGGCGACCGGACCCGCCTCGCAACCCGCCTGCTGATGATCCGCCGGCTCGTCATCGCCGCGCTGCTGTTTTTCGCCTACCTCGTCTATCTCGGCTTCGGCAACACGGCGAACCTTGCCGGTCTCGGGACACTGGCCTTTGCCGCCATGGCGCAATTCGCGCCGGGACTCGTGCTCGGCATGATCACGCGGAACGGCAACAAGGTGGGTATGGTCTGCGGCTTGCTGGCAGGCTTCGTCTGCTGGTTGGTGCTGCTCATCCTCCCGCCCGCCACGGGGCAGGTGCCGATCTTCCTCATCCATCCCGATCCGCTGGTCTCGGGCGTGTTGGTGAGCCTCGGCGCCAACACAGCGGCCTTCTGGGCCGGTTCGGCGCTGGGACGCGAAACGCTGGTCGATGCCGCGCAGGCGGCGGCCTTCGTCGGCACGGCTGCGCCGGGAGCGCGGCCCGCCTTCACCACCGCCAAGCGTATCGCCGACGTCCGCCTGCTGCTCGCCCAGTTTGTCGGCCAGAAGCGGGCGAGCGAGACGCTCGGCGCAGGTTATCGCGACAGCGATCCGGCCGACTCCCAGATCCTCGCCATGGCCGAGCGCACGATTGCGGGCGTGGTCGGCACCCCTTCGGCACGCATGCTCATGTCGAGCTGGGCGCAAGGGGATCCCGTGCCGCTCGAGCAGGTCGTCGCCATGTTCGACGAGACCAACCGCCGGCTTTCCTTCAGCGGCGACCTGCTGCAGCTTGCCATCGAGAACATCGACCAGGGCGTGGCGCTCGTCGATCTCGATATGAACCTCGTCGCCTGGAACAGCCGTTACCAGGACATGTTCTCGCTGCCGGACGAAATGGCCAGCGTGGGCACCCCTATCGCCGACCTCATCCGCTACAATCTCGAACAGGGCGGCGTGCCCGAGGAGGAGATCGAGCTGCAGGTCGCCCGCAGGCTCGAGCATATGCGCGCCGGTCGCACGCATCGCCTCGAGCGCGAACAGCATGATGGCCGGATCATGCGCATCATCGGCAATCCGGCACCCGGCGGCGGCTATGTCACCAGCTATAGCGATGTCACTGCCGATCGCCGCGCCGAGCAGGCGCTTGAACAGAAAGTCCTGGAGCGGACCCAGCAGCTGAGCGAGGCGAATGCCAAGCTGGAGGCGGCGACGCGTTCGAAGACCCGCTTCCTCGCCGCGGCCAGCCACGATCTCATCCAGCCGCTCAACGCCGCGCGGCTCTTCGCCTCGGCGCTGGGCGAGGAAGTGCGGGGACGCGAACAGCTCGAAGCACTGGTCAGGGACCTTGACGGGTCGATCACCTCGGCGGACCGGCTGATCCGCACGTTGCTCGATATCTCCAAGCTCGACGGCGGCGGGATCGAGCCGAAGTACGAGCCCGTTGCGGTCGACGATATCTTCGACGAGATCATGCGCGAGTTTTCGGTGCAGGCGGAGAACAAGGGGCTCGCCTTCCGCCGGGTCGCCACAAGCGCGTGGATCCAGACCGACCGCGCGCTGCTGGCAAGCGTGGTGCGCAACCTGATGAGCAATGCGATCCGCTACACCGAGAGCGGGGGCGTGCTCCTCGGGGTGCGGCGGGCGGGTGCCGATATCGAACTATGCGTCTTCGACACCGGGCCGGGTATTGCCGGGGAGGATGTCGAACGGCTCTTCGGCGAGTTCCAGCGGGGGCGGACGCCCGACCGCGAGGGCCTTGGCCTGGGCCTCGCCATCGTGCGGCGCATCACTGCGCTGCTCGCGATCGAAGTCGTGACGCGCTCGGTCCCCGGGCGCGGAAGCAGCTTTTCGGTCCGCCTGCCGGTCTTGCGCTGGGGCGCTCGCGCCGAACCGGAGCGTCGGCGTCGCAAGGCGTCGACGCTCGCGGATGCGCGCATCCTCGTGGTCGACAACGATCCGGCTGCGCTCAGCGCGGCCGCCGCGCTGCTCGACCGATGGCAGCTCGATGTGACCTGTGCTTCGGGCGAGGCAGAAGCGCTCGCACTCGCGCCGACCGCGCCCGACGTGGTTGTCATGGACTTTCGCCTCGATGACGACGCGCGCGGCGACGGGGTTTACGAGGTCCTGTGCGCTGCTTGGGGCACCCGTCCGCCCGCGATCCTGCTGACTGCCGAAGCGAGCGAGGAAACCGAGGCCGCCGCGGCACGCATGGGCGCGAACCGGCTGTTGAAACCCTCATCGCCAGCCGCGCTGCGAGCGCTTTTTTCGGATTGCGTGGCGCGCAGCACGCCAGAAAATCAGGCCGAGGTCGGGGCCGCTACGTCCTGAGCCACGTCCAGCTTGGCAGCCAGCAGGACCGCCTGCGTACGGTTGACGACGCCCAGCTTGCGGAAGATGGCAGTGATGTGCGCCTTTACCGTCGCCTCGCTGATGTCGAGCTCATAGGCGATCTGCTTGTTGAGAAGCCCCTCGCTCAACTGGCCGAGTATCCGGCGCTGGGCGGGGGTGAGATTGGCAATCCGGGCGAGGTCGTCGTCGGTAGTGCCGTCGCTTTCGGGAAACCAGTCGTCGCCTTCGCGCACGCATGACAGCGCCTCGCGCATGAGTTCGAGGCTGGCCGACTTGGGGATGAAGGCCGCCGCGCCCAGCTGGCTTGCCGCATCATACACACGTGGTTCCTCGCTCGCCGAGATGATGGCGACGGGAAGCGCGGGGAAGTCCTGGCGGAAGTCCATCAGGGCGCTGAGCCCGTTCGAATCCTCCATGTGGAGATCAAGCAGCAGGACTTCGGCGCCCTGTTCCAGCTCGCGCCGGGCCTCGGTCGCGCTCGACGTTTCGACGATCTCGGCCCCGGGCCACACCTTGGCTACCGCGTGGCTTAGCGCCGTGCGGAACAGGGGGTGGTCGTCGGCGATGATGATGCGACTTGCCATCTCGATCAGCGGTTCTGCCTTCCTTCGATCAGGCGATCAACCAGGCTTGGGTCGGCCAGCGTCGATGTATCGCCGAGCGAGCCGTAATCGTTCTCCGCAATCTTGCGCAGGATGCGGCGCATGATCTTGCCGCTGCGCGTCTTGGGCAGGCCGTCGGAGAACTGGATATGGTCGGGCGAGGCGATCGGGCCGATCTCCGTGCGGACATGGCTGCGCAGCTCGGTGTGGAGGTCGTCCGAACCCGCCTCGCCCGCGTTGAGCGTGACGTAGCAATAGATGCCTTGGCCCTTGATGTCGTGCGGGCATCCGACCACCGCGGCCTCTGCGACCTTGGCATGGCTGACCAGCGCGCTTTCGACTTCGGCGGTGCCCATGCGGTGGCCCGAGACATTGATCACATCGTCGACGCGGCCCGTGATCCAGTAATAGCCGTCCTCGTCGCGGCGGCAGCCGTCTCCGGTGAAATATTTGCCGCGGTAGGTGCTGAAATAGGTCAGCTCGAAGCGTTCGTGATCGCCATAGACCGTGCGCGCCTGACCGGGCCAGCTATGCGTGATGCACAAATTGCCCTCGGCCGCGCCGTCGAGCACCGCGCCCTCATTGTCGACCAATTGTGGCCGAACACCGAAGAACGGCCTGCCCGCGCTGCCCGGCTTCATGTCGTGGGCCGATGGCAGGGTGGTGATCATCACGCCGCCGGTTTCGGTCTGCCACCAGGTGTCGACGATGGGGCAGCGTTTTTCGCCGACGACGTCGAAGTACCATCGCCAGGCTTCCGGGTTGATCGGCTCACCCACCGTGCCGAGCAGGCGTAAAGAGGAGCGGTTGTGCGAGGTCACGAAACCGTCGCCCTCGCGCATCAACGCGCGAATGGCGGTGGGCGCGGTGTAGAGAATATTGACCTTGTGCCTGTCGACCACTTCCCAGAAGCGGCCGTGGTCCGGATAGCTCGGCACGCCTTCGAAAACGACCTGCGTGGCGCCGTTCAACAGCGGACCGTAGGCAATGTAGCTGTGGCCGGTGATCCAGCCGATGTCGGCGGTGCACCAGAACACTTCGCCGGGCTGGTAATCGAAGACATAGGCGAAGGTCGTCGCGGTCCACACACCATAGCCGCCGGTCGTGTGCACGACGCCCTTGGGCTTGCCGGTCGAACCCGAGGTATAGAGGATGAACAGCGGGTCTTCCGCGTCCATCGGCTCGCACGGGCAGTCGGTACCGTTGGCGACCTCGTGATACCAGTGATCGCGGCCTGCGGTCATCGGAATGTCCGCGCCCGTATGACGCACCACCAGCATGCCGTCGATCGGCGCATCGTGGTCGGGCTCGGCGATCGCGGCGTCGACATTCGCCTTCAGCGGTACGCGCTTGCCACCGCGCAGGCCTTCGTCGGCAGTGACCACGAAGCGGCTACCACACCCTTCGATGCGTCCGGCCAGCGCTTCGGGCGAAAAGCCGCCGAAGACCACCGAGTGGACCGCGCCAATGCGTGCGCAGGCCAGCAGGGCAAGGACCCCTTCGACGATCATCGGCATGTAGATGGTAACGCGGTCGCCCCGTGTTACTCCGATCGCCTTGAGCGCGTTGGCCATGCCAACGACTTCGGCGTGGAGCTGGCGATAGGTCAGCGTGCGACTGTCGCCTTGCGGGTCGTCGGGTTCGAAGATGATCGCAGTATCGTCACCGCGCCGATCCAGATGGCGGTCCACTGCATTGTGGCACAGGTTCAGTTTCCCATCGGCGAACCAGGCGATCTCCACCGGGTCGTAGGACCATTCTCCCGCCCTGGACGGCTCTTGGAACCAGTCCAGCCGCTTTGCCTGTTCGAGCCAGAAGCCGTCGCTGTCCTCGATCGACCGCTCGTACAGGCTGTCGAACTGTTCGAGCGTGCACCGGCTTGCTTCGGCATTGCCAAGACGGCGGACAACATCGAGCATGGACTATCTCCCTTGTCTGCCGACCCGGATAGCAGCCCCGGTACCATACGCGCTGTCAGACCAAGGTCTTACGACCATCTGCCGATTTATCTGTCCGGCCCGATGCGCGCATCATCCTCCTGATAATATCTGAGGGAGGCAAACATGGGTGGCAGCGCATTCGGAAAATTCATCCGCGCAGGACTTCTTGCCGGGACCTGCCTTGCGGCGGCACCGGCGGCGGCACAGGACGAGGATGTCGAGGCGCGGCTGGACCGGCTCGAACGGCTGGTCACACAGCTGGTCGAGCGGCTTGATGCCAAGGACGGCGAACTGGATGCCCGGCAAGCCGAAACCGTTATCCAGACGCAGCAGGCGCTGGCCGAAACCCGTGATCTTCATGAGCGCCAGGAAGCACTCGCGGCGCAGATCGACGAATCGCAGAAGCAGGACGGCAAGGGTTTCCGGGTCGGCAACACGCGCGTTTCCTACGCCGGCTATGTGAAGCTCGATGCGATCACCCAGCGCACCAGTGCCGGGCAGGTCGGGTCAAGCAGTATCGTGCGCGATTTCCTCATTCCCGGCGCCATTCCGGTGGGCGGGGAGGCATCGGGCTGGGACACCGATTTTAACGCCCGCCAGAGCCGCCTCGTGTTCAAGACCGCGACCGATGTCGGGGGCGAGCATACGCTCGGCTCGCAGATCGAGCTCGACTTCATGGTCACCCCGGATGGCGATGAGCGGATTTCGAACAGCTACCAGCCGCGCCTGCGGCAAGCGTTCATCACTTATGACAATTGGCTGTTCGGCCAGGCATGGTCGACCTTCCAGAATGTCGGCGCATTGCCGGACAGCTTGGACTTCATCGGGACTACGCCGGGCACGGTGTTCGTCCGCCAGCCGATGATCCGCTATACCGCCGGCGGCTTCATGTTGGCGGCGGAGCAGCCCGAAACAACCGTGACTGCGAGCAATGGCGCGCGCGTGCTGCCCGGCGACGATACCATTCCCGACATAGTGGCGCGCTACAATTTCACCGGCGACTGGGGCTCTCTCACGGCAGCGGGCATCCTCAGGAACCTGCGTATCGCAGACGATGACTTCGGGAGCGGTTCGGACAGCGCGCTGGGCTATGGCCTGAGCGTCTCGGGCAAGGTCCAGCTGGGCGAGCGCGACGATTTCCGGTTCATGGGGACGGCCGGCGACGGCCTGGGCCGCTACATCGGGCTCAACATCGTCAACGATGCCGCGGTCGATGCCAATGGCGATCTCGACCCGATCTTCACCTATTCGGGCTTCGGCGCCTTTCGCCACCAATGGTCGGACCAGCTGCGTTCGAGTGTCGCGGGGTCCTATTTCAAGGCCGACAACCCGGTCCTGCTGACCTCGGGCGCGGTCACGGACGAAAGCTGGAACGTATTGGCAAACCTCATCTACTCGCCCGTGCGTCCGATCGATATCGGGATCGAATACATGTATGCCGAGCGGACCACCGAAGACGGCCAGTCGGGCAATCTCCAGAAGGTCCAGGTCTCGACCAAATATTCGTTCTGAGGGGTATCCGCCTGCCAGACTTCCTGCTTCCGCTCCTGGTCACGCGCCCAGGCGGCGGCGCAGTTCGGCGGTCGAGGTGCGGGAGACCGGGACCGGCGCGGGGCAGCCCTTGACGAGCAATTCCAGATCCTGACCACCCGCGCGGCGGCGCAGGAGGTCGACCAGCCGGATATTCACGAGCGCCGAACGATGGATTCGCAGGAAATCCTGGTCGGGCAGGACCGACTGCCACCAGCGCAGCGGGCGGTCGTCGGCCAGCTGCGCACCGTCCCGCAGGCCGACCAGCGACCCGTCCCGGTCGGCGCGAACGGAGGCGATCGACGCAACCGGAACGCCGCGGGCCGACCTGCCCGATTTGAGATAGATCGGAACCGAGAATTCCTCGCCCTTCGGCTTGCGTCTGGGGGCGCCTTCGGTGTTCGCCACGCCCATCAATGCGGCGATCTGGATCAGCGCGTGGACCTCGTCGATCGTCCAGCGGCGCCGGCTGCGCGCGGCATCGAGTCCGATACACGCAATCAGCCGCCCGTCATCATTATGGACCGGGACGGTCAGCGTGCTCTGGATCTGCTGGTGCCTGAATTCGACCTGCAGGCTGCGCAGGCTGCGCGGCAGCATCGCGACATCGTTGATCGCGACACTGCGCCCCTCGCGCGGCGGGGCGAGGATCTCCCCCATCATGGTGACCGGCACATTCTGCAGATCCGCCACATGGGACGACACGCCATCGCGGCACCATTCGTTCGAATTGCGCAGCAGTGTGACATCGTCATTGAACCGCATCACCCACGTCCGATCGGCCCTGGCGGCCTCGCCGATATATTCGAGGACCTGCGGAACCGCCTCCTCGAACGGAAGCGACAGCAGCAGCCGCGCGGCAATGACCGCCCAACACGGCGGATCGAGATATTCGGGCAATTCGGCAAGCTGCCAGATGTCCACCTCGCTGC
Organism: Qipengyuania citrea; assembly: GCF_024171405.1. GTDB lineage: Bacteria > Pseudomonadota > Alphaproteobacteria > Sphingomonadales > Sphingomonadaceae > Qipengyuania > Qipengyuania profunda. The sequence continues at coordinate 1,362,708 of NZ_JALJZT010000002.1, read as the reverse complement.
CGAATCGCCGCGGCCCCCTTCGAGCTCGATCAGGTTTTCACTCCATTCAGATGCCATGCTTGCCATTCACCGGAATCCCTCTTGCCTGAAATGGTCCGAAATTGCTGAACTCGCACCGTACTATTTAGCCGCTTGACCCTGTTTTCAAAGGTTTCGGGGATTGGGGAAGATGACGTAAACGAGGGGGCGGAAACCGCGCACCGCGCTGTGGGTCGCCGCCGTCGTCGCGTGTGCCAGCCGGTGGCGGTCGCGTAACGCGCCGGGACTGCGGGCCCCGGCAAGGCAGCCCCGCCTGCACCAATGTCACCGTCACCGCCGGCCAACCGGCGCGGCGACGAGGTGCGTTGCCAAGCGCTTGTCCATGCCCGGAAGCGGTCCCCAGCCGCTGCCGACCGATTGCTTGACTATTTGGGAGGGGGAAATTCATGTCTATTTCAACAAAGGCGCTTCGGCGCAGCCTGTTCGTCGCGACCAGCGTCGGCGCGATCGCCATCTCAAGTCCGGCCATGGCCGAAACCTGTTTTCTCGACAGGAACGACAATGGCACCATCGATACGGCCACCGACGATGACGGCGACGCATCGTCCGAAGGCCTGTCCTCTCTCGCCTGCGGCGTTGACGCGACGGCGACCGAAGCGGGTAGCACCGCCACGGGAAACCGGAGTGCCGCTACGGGTTTGGACAGCACCGCTACGGGCGTTTTCGCTACCGCCAATGGTAGAGATGGCGCCACCGCCACAGGTGCCTATAGCGCTGCAGGTGATACAAGTAGCACCGCCACCGGAGCGTACAGCAGCGCCAGCGGTTACTACAGCACTGCGACCGGGGGGGACAGCTCGGCCAGCGGCGAGTACAGCACCGCCACCGGCGCCTTTGCGACAGCGAGCGGCAAGTACAGCACCGCCACCGGCAACTTTGCGACAGCGAGCGGTGACCGCTCGATCGCGATCGGGACCGATGGTACCGACAGCGATCGTGCTGGCGCGTTGGCGTCGGCCAATGATGCCATCGCAATCGGGAATGATGCGCTGGCCGATTTTACCAGCGCCATTGCCGTGGGCGCGCGCGCGCAGGCCAGTGCGGCCAATGCGGTTGCGCTGGGCAGGGGCTCGGTCGCCAACCGGGCCGATACGGTCTCTGTCGGAAGCACCGGCAGCGAGCGGCAGATCGTCAACCTTGCCGCCGGAACGCAGGCGACCGATGCGGTCAACAAGGGCCAGCTCGACAGCGTGGCGACAGCGGCCGCCGCAGCACAGACGACGGCGAATACCGCAGTGACCAATGCGGCGGCTGCCCAGGCTACCGGGGATGCCGCGCTCGCGGATGCCGCGACCGCGCAGACTGCGGCGGAAGCGGCGCAGGCGACCGCCGACAGCGCGGTGACCGCTGCTGCTTAGGCGCAAGCAACCGCCGACAGCGCGGTGGCCGCTGCCGCTTCGGCCCAGGCCACGGGGAATACGGCACTTGCCGATGCCGCGACCGCCCAAACGACTGCTGACACGGCACAGGCGACTGCCGATAGCGCGGTGACGAGTGCCGCGACGGCGCAGACGACTGCCGATACGGCGCTCACCAATGCCGCTACCGCGCAAGGGACGGCGGATACAGCGCTGGCCAATGCGGCGACCGCGCAGGCGACTGCCGATACCGCGCTTACCAACGCCGCTGCCGCGCAGGGAACTGCAAACACCGCCCTGGCCAATGCCGCGACGGCGCAGACCACGGCCGACACCGCCCGCGCCGAAGCGGCAACCGCGCAGGATCGCGCCGATGCCGCTTTCGACAATGCGGCCACCGCGCAGAGCATTGCCGACACGGCGCGCGCCGAAGCCCGCGCGGCCCAGCGGGCTGCCGACGAAGCGGGTTCGGGTGCGACAGCGGCCCAGGCGCGGGCCGATGCCGCCTTCGAGAATGCGGTCGATGCGCAGGCAACCGCCAATCTGGCGCGCACCGAGGCGCAGCAGGCGCAATCCGATGCCAATACCGCCCTGGCCCGCGCCGAGGCGAACAGTGCCGAGCTGGCGTTCTTCGACAGCAACAGCACCGGCCCGGCGGCGTCCGCCACCGGCACCGATGCGCTTGCCATGGGTCCCGGCAGCCTCGCCAGCGGCGACCGGTCGGTGGCGATCGGGTCGAATGCCCAGGCCATCGACGGCCAGGCGGTCTCGATCGGGGCGGGCAATATCGCGTCGGGCAATGGCGCCGTGGCCATCGGTGATCCCAATGTGGCGACGGGGACCGGCGCGGTGGCGCTGGGCGCGGACAACACCGCGACCGGCACCGGCGCGGTTGCCATCGGCAATCTGAACAGCGCGGTGGGCAATGGCGCGATCGCGCTGGGCAACGCAGCCTCCGCCAATGGCGCGGGCGCGGTCGCGATCGGCAATGGCGCGGTTGCGACGATGGACGGACAGGTGGCCTTGGGCGGCAGCGACAGCACCTATACTTTCGCCGGGCTGAATTCGGCCGAAAGCGCTGCCCGCCAGTCCGGGCCGGTGTCGCTGGTGACCACCGATGCCGCGGGCAATTTGGGCGTCAGCACGCTCGATATCGGCTTGCTGCAAAGCACGGCCGGGCGGATCGGTTCGCTCGAAGGGCGGGTCGATACGCTGTTCGACCTGGCCGCCGTCGAGCGGCGCGAGACCAACCGCGGGATCGCCGCAGCGGTGGCGCTGACCCCGGCGCCGATGCCCTCCGAAGTGGGCCGGGTCAGCTATGCGGCCAACGCCTCGGTCTATCGCGGAGAGCTGGGCCTGGGCGCATCGGTGGCGGCGCGGGTCAATTCGGACACGCCGCTCGCGGTCACGATGGGCGTTTCCTACAGCGGCGGCAAGAATACCGCCGCGCGGGTCGGCGTGGCGGGCGAGTTCTGATCGTTTGACCTCGGGGAGGGGCGGGCGTCTTGGGGCTGGCGATGCGCCGGTCTCAAGACGCTTGCCACCGAACTGTCGCTAATCCAGCATAGGGGCCGGGCACGGGCTTGGCACCAGTGCAGCGTGGTGCCCGGGGCTTGCGAGGAGAAGCGAAGTGCAGATCAATCGTCGAGGATTCATGGGCGCGACCGGCGCGGCCTTCAGCGGATTGCTGCTGAACGGGTGCGCGGGCCGGACCGGTTCGGCGATGACGGCGCCCGCCGCTTTTGCGGATTACGGGCCGCTGGTATCCGATCCGGCGGGAATGCTCGACCTGACCCGCGGGTTTACCTACCGGCTGCTGTCGAGCCTGGGCGATGCCATGGCCGATGGCGGGGCGGTACCCGACAAGGCGGATGGCATGGGCTGCCTGTCGCTTGGCGGCGATGAGATCGTCCTTATCCGCAATCATGAACTCGTCCCGGGCGATGGTGCGGGCGGCCCGCTCGCCCATGGCTATGGCACACACAACGGATCGATCGTCCCCGGCGGCACGACCAATCTGGTGCTCGATGCGCGCACGCTCGAAGTGAAACGCGAATTCCGCACGCTGGCGGGCACGATCCGCAATTGTTCGGGGGGCATTACCCCATGGGGCAGCTGGCTGACCTGCGAAGAAGCGCCGACCGGCCCGGGACAGCGCTATGGCGACGGGCTCGCGCTCGACCATGGCTGGGTGTTCGAAGTACCCGCCACGGCGACGGGGCTGGTCGACGCGGTGCCGCTGAAGGCGATGGGCCGGTTCAACCACGAAGCCGCCTGCGTCGATCCGGCGACAGGTGTCGTCTACCTGACCGAGGATCGCGGCGACAGCGTGCTTTACCGGTTTATTCCCAAGACGCCCGGACGTCTGCACGACGGCGGCCAGCTGCAGGCCATGGTCGTCGATGGCCTTGCGGATACGCGCAATTGGTCGGCGCCCGATATGCCTGTCGGCGCGAGCTATCCGGTCCGCTGGATCGATTGCGACGATGTCGAAGCGCCCGCGGATGATTTGCGCCACCGCTCGGCCGCGCGCGGCGCCGCGCTGATCGCCCGGGGCGAAGGTATCCACATGGGCATGGATGAACTGTTCATCTGCTCCACCAATGGCGGACAGCGCAAGCTCGGCCAGATCTTCAAGCTCGTCCCGGGGCGGGGCGGAAGCAATGACACGATCGAACTGTTCTTCGAGAGCGAGCGCGAGGACCAGCTCAATTACGGCGACAACCTCACCGTCGGCCCCAACGGCCACCTGATCGTCTGCGAAGACCAGTATACCGATGTCGTGGACAACCATTTGCGCGGCATCACGCCCGATGGCCGGGCCTATACGTTTGGCCGCCTGCGGATGCAGACCGAACTGGCTGGCGGGTGTTTCTCGCCCGACGGCAAATGGTTCTTCGTCAACGCCTATTCGCCCACCCGCACGCTGGCGATCACGGGGCCCTGGGCCGTTTGAACGGTAGCGAAGAGAGCTGAGAGACTGTTTTCGGCACCGGAAACGGCAACCTAGCCGTGTTCCGCAGCCTCTAGCGCGGCACCGGCGGCCAGCCATTTCTCCTCGGTCGCGGCCAGCGTGTCTGCGGCCTCGGCGCGCGCGGTGAGCAGGTCCTGCATCTTCGCGCCATCCTGCGTGTGGTCGAGGATCAGCCGGTCGAGCTTTTCCAGCTCGGCGGTGAGCCGCGCCATCGCCTCTTCCGCCTTGGTCAGCTCCGCCTTCGCCGAGCGCGCCTGCGCCGCCGTGTCCGCGCCATTGGACCCGCGTTTCTTGCCTGCCCCGCCGCGGCGATTTTCCTTCGGTTTGCGGCCCAAGACGAAGTCGATGTAATCCTGCATGCTGCCGGCATATTCGCGCGCCGTGCCTTCATCGACCAGCACCAGGCGGTCGGCGGTCAGTTCGACCATATGGCGGTCATGGCTGATCAGGATGACCGCGCCCGAATAGTCGTTGAGCGCCTGGATCAGCGCCTCGCGCGCATCGACATCGAGATGGTTGGTCGGTTCGTCGAGGATCAGGAGGTGCGGCGCATCGCGCGTGATCAGCGCTAGTGCCAGCCGCGCCCGTTCCCCGCCGGACAATTTGTCCACCCGCGTCTGCGCGCGCGAACCCGAAAAGCCGAAACGGCCCAACTGCGCGCGTACTGCGCCCTGCGCCGCGCCTTCCATCGCCCGGTTCATGAGGTCGAGCGGCGTGTCTTCGCCGGCCAGTTCCTCGACCTGATACTGCGTGAAATAGCCCACTTTCAGCCGCCCGGGCGCGTTGACCTCGCCCTCTGCGGGCGCAAGTTGCGATGCGAGGAGCCGCGCCAGCGTGGTCTTGCCATTGCCGTTGCGGCCAAGCAGCGCGATGCGGTCGTCCGCCTCGATGCGGAAATTGAGTCGCCGCAGGATGGGCGGCGCTTCGCCGTAGCCCACTGCCGCCTGCTCGAGCGTGATCATCGGTGAACGCAGCTCTTCGGGATCGGGAAAGTCGAAGCTCAGCGTGGGGTCTTCCATCAGCGCCGCAATCGGCTGCATCCGCGCCAGCATCTTGGCGCGCGATTGCGCCTGCTTGGCGGTGGAGGCACGCGCGCTGTTGCGCGCGACGTAATCCTGCAGCCGCGCGCGCTGCGCATCCTGCGAGGCCTTTGCCGCCGCCAGTTGCGCGGCGCGTTCGGCGCGCTGCTTCTCGAATGCATCGTAGCCGCCCGAGTACAGCGTCAGCTGGCCGCCCTGCAGGTGCAGGATGTGATCGACCACCTTGTTGAGCAGGTCGCGCTCATGGCTGATGACCACCAAAGTCGCGGGATAGGAGCGGAGGAAATTCTCGAGCCACAGCGTCGCTTCCAGATCGAGGTGGTTGGACGGTTCGTCCAGCAGCAGGATCTCGGGTTCGGAGAACAGCAGCGCGCCCAGCGCGATGCGCATTTTCCACCCGCCGGAAAAGCTTTCGACCGGGCGCTGCTGCATCTCTTCGTCGAAGCCCAGACCGTTGAGGATCTTGGCCGCACGGGCAGGCGCGCTGTAGGCATCGATTGCCAGCAGGCGGTCATGCACATCGCCCATCCGGTCCATGTCGGTGCAGGTTTCCAGCTCGGCCAGCAGTTCGGCGCGTTCGGTGGCCGACGCCAGCACGACCTCCTCGGGCGTCATCGTGCCGCTGGGCGCTTCCTGCGCGATATAGCCGATCCGCGCGCGCGACGGCTTGGTAATGTCCCCGTCATCGGGTTCGATCTCGCCGATCAGCGCCTTCATCAGCGTCGATTTGCCCGCGCCATTGCGGCCGATCAGCCCGACGCGCGCGCCCACCGGCACCGTCGCACTGGCGCGTTCGAGAATGGTCCGGCCGCCAAGCCGCACTGTGACACCGTCGATGGTAAGCATGCGCGGCCCCTTAACAGCCAATTGCGCTGTGCCCAAAGGAATTAGGGGGCAGGGAGTATGCAGCCCGCGCCCGGTGCGCTAGCGCGGGGAAATGGAGATGCAGGATCTGTTGCAGCGCTATTTCGGCACACCCGATCTGGCCCAAGTCGATCCGGTCGCACTGCCCGCCGGGATCGATCGCATGCGCGTCGATTTCGGGCTCGAGCGCGACAGCGGGCGACGCTTTGCGCTGTGGACGCTACTCTACATGCTCGACGCCGCTCCCGATCTGGATGTCGCGTTCGAGGACCCGGCCGAGCGCGAGGCGGCACGCAACATCATGGATATGATCGCCAGCGCCTCACCGCCCTGACGCGGGGATCAGGCGATGCGCCTAACCGGTTTGGGTGCGCTGCTTTTCCAGTTTCCGGTAGATGGTTGAGGGATTGACCGCCAATTCCTTGGCGGCGCGGGTTACATTGCCGCCGTGTCGCTTCAGTGCCGCCTCGATCGCGAGGTGCTCGATCTGGGCCAAAGTCATGCCATCGAAGGCCAGCTCGGTCGACGGGGAGACCGATGGCTGCGCGGGCGTGCTCGCAAACTCGGAAGAGGCCGGCTCAAACGAGGCAGGAGGCAAGGCCTCCGGGATTGCAGAATGACCCGTCGGCACCGAGATGTCGATCTCGTCGCCTTCGCCGATCACCACCGACCGCCGCAGGGCGTTCTGCAGCTCGCGCACATTGCCAGGCCAGGAGTGGGCGCGAATTTTCGCCCGGCTCGCCGCGCTGAGTTGGAGTCCGGGGCGGCGTTCTTCCTGGGCGATCGATTCGGTCAGCCGGTCCGCCAGCAGAACGATGTCGTCGCCGCGCTCCCGTAACGGCGGTAGGTGGATCGGGATGACATTGAGGCGATAGAGCAGGTCTTCGCGAAAGCGCCCCTCGGCGACTTCGCGCAAGGGATCGCGATTGGTGGCGCAGACGATGCGGACATCGACCGGTTCGGCCTGGGCCGATCCGACCCGCTGGATCATCCCGGTCTGGATGAACCGCAGCAATTTGACCTGGAGCTTGAGCTCCATCTCGCAAATCTCGTCGAGGAACAGCGTTCCGCCATCGGCGGCCTTGGCAGCGCCGATCCGGTTCTCGATCGCTCCGGTGAAGGCGCCTTTGACATGGCCGAACAGTTCGCTCTCGAGCAGATTTTCCGGAATCGCACCGCAATTGATCGCGACGAAAGCCTTGTTCCGGCGGCGCGATTCCGCGTGCAGCGCCTCGGCAGTCACTTCCTTGCCCGTCCCACTCTCGCCGGTGACGAAGACGCTCGCGCGCGAATCGGCGACCTGTTCGATCGTGCGGAACACTGCGCGCATGACGGGCGACTGGCCGATAAAGCCATGGAAGCGTGTGCCGTCCTCGACCGGCTTGATGACGGCCTTGGCCGGCGCGGTTTTCGATTGTTCGACCGCGGCCCGGATCGTCGCCAGCAGGCGGGTCCCCGCAACCGGCTTGACGAGGAAATCGAAGGCCCCGAGCCGCATAGCGGCGATCGCGCGCGACAGCGAACCATCGGCAGTGATGACGACAAAGGCGGGTGACGTCTCGTCGCGTTGCTCGAGCAGCGAGAGACCATCCCCGTCGGGCAGCTGCAGGTCGAGCAGCGCAGCCGAATACCGCGTGTTCGCCAGCGCATCGCGCGCTTCGGCAAGCGTGGCGGCAAGCGCCACTTCGTACCCTGCCTCTTCCAATTGGGCGGCAAAGCCGAGGGCGAGCGAGGCGCTGTCCTCGATGATCAGAATGGCGGGTTTCGACATATTTATCCCGTAAGTGCGAATTCGGCGCGCGAGCCTTCGTCATTTGCGCCGACCCAGTTGAGCGCGCGGTGGTCGCCGAAATGGGTCATCGCGCCGGCCACCAGCCCATGGGCGATATGCGCAAAGGGGCGGTGCGAGGCATATTCCACGCGCAATACGTCGCCTTCGTCATGGACGGTAACCTGCGGCGGCTGCGCATCGGGATAGAGGATCCTGACCTCTTCGTGGATGTGATCGCCGACATGCGACAGCAGTTCCTCTGCGCTGGCATAGCGGCCGACGATATCGCCATAGAGCACGGTGAAGCGCTCGAAGAGATACGCGCCGAACTGGTGGCACAGATCGGCGAATTCGGCCCCCGTCGCGCGCGAGGCGGCTTCGACGACGCGCACGGCTTCCTGCCATGGATACTGGCCGACACGCGTATAGGCGCCGCCATGCGGCAGGTCGGCATCGGCCAACACTTTCTCGGCGAGTTCGGGCCCGCCGGCGCGGTCGAGAAAACCGACCAGTTCCGAAAAGATAATGCCTTTCACCGTAATCTCCGAATGCTGTGCTGCGATGTGAGTGCATCGATGCAAAGGCTGTGCCGGAATGAGGACAGGCGTATCGGGCGATAACGGCGTCATGATTTCCGTAATATGCAGCATTTCCTTGCAATTTGCAAAAGTCACTCTCGCATATTGCAACGATGCTTTGGCGATCTGGCTGTTTTGGAGGGTTCGCAATGCAGCGCATCGCTTGATGCTCGCGGCGCTTTGCGCTGTGGCGGGTGCCGAGTTCATGACAGCCTCTTGGCTGACTGGGTAATCCATGAAGTTTGGTGGCCCGCACTGCGCTTGCAGTGCGGGCCACCCGGGGGGAAGCTATTCGACGTTGATGCTGACACTGTTGCCGATAGCGGCCGCGGTCGCGGCGGCGTTCGTGCTGGCCGCAATGTTGGCAGTGACCTTGGCGATCTGACCGGCGCCGTTCCACTGGTTCAGCGAGCTGGAAACATTGCCGGCAATACCGCTGTCGAGGCTGGTCAGGGCGTAGCTGTTGCCGATCGACGCCGCGGTCGCGGTGTAATCGACGGTAGATGCGATCATGCCCGTCAGATCGGCGATCATCGTACCGGAATTGCTCTGGGTTGCGGTCAGCTTGCTGCCGCCGGGCATTTCCACGGCCAGGGAATTGCCGATCGATGCTGCCGTGCTCGTGGCCTCGGCGACCATGTTCTGGATGGTAACCAGATTCGAAGTCTGACCGCCAAGATTGTTCTGATCGATCGACAGGTCGAGGAGCGCGCCGTCGGCGTTGAACGATCCGGTGTTCCCGATCGAAGCGGCGGTTTCGGTCACTTCGCTGACGGCGTTATAGACGGTCGCAACCGAACTGGTGCCGTAGCCTTGATTGATCTGGGCCAGATCCGCCACGACATTCGCAGCCGCATCGAGCGCATAGCTGTTGCCGATGCTCGCCGCGGTTGCATTCACGCTGGCAACCGAGTTTGCCGTAGCGCTGAGGATTGAATCCTGAGTGGCGGAATTGGACTGGTCCGTGACATAATCGGCGGTCCGGGCCGTGGTGCCGACGAGACTTTCGAACGCGCTGACCAGTTCCGGGCCGCCAAGCGTCTCGAGGGCAGTCAGGATGGATCCGTCGAGCAGCTGGAAGTTGGTCCCGCCGGTCGAGCCTTCGAGCAGGCCGAGATAGACGTCGAGCAGCTCGCCGCCGCCAACTTCGACGACGGCATCGAGAACCGACTGGTCACCGAGGAGCGCGCCCGTCGAAAGATCGACATCGACTGCAACCAGCGGGTCGGGTTCGGTCGGCAGCGCGACCTGTGCGGTTGCAGGGGCTGCGGCCATGGCGAGCAGGCCCGCCGTAGTCATCAGGTAAAACTTCGTCATTTTCAGTCTCCTTCAAATTGAGTTTGCGGGCTCGCCGCTTGTTCTACGGCGTAGCTCACCGATTGAACGTTGGTTGGACAGCGGGGCGCGTCGGCGCCCCTTTGTTCGCGCATCAGGTCAATCACCGCCTTTTCGATGATCGCCCTGATCGCTCCATGCACCGGCTCCTGGCGGCGGCGTCCGACGCCGAGATCCAGGGTGGTGTTGCCGATGAATTCGAAGATTCCGGCGCGGATTTCGCGGCCGCGGATCTGTTTCTGCAGGCTGGCTACGTTGACGACACGCAGACTGCGCGCATCGATCAGGCGCAGGTCCACACCGACCGACATGACATAGGAACGGGCTCCGCCGCCCACCGGCCCGATCGAGGCCTCGGCCACATCGCTGCGGATGTTGAAATCCAGTTCGGTGATGCCGCCCAGGACGATCAGATCGGCTTCCGCAATCGACCCCGAATAGATCCGCCGATAGTCATCGGTCGGCTGGCCGTCAGGGCCGAGCAGCTTGCTGTTGGCATAATCGAGTTCCTGCAAGGCAATCCGCAGGTCCAGTCTCTCGGCAAGCGGGAAGCCTGCCTTGGCCAGAGCGGAAATCACCATGAGCGCTGCCCCCTGGGGAGCGACCGAGCCGTTCAGCCCGTCAAGCCGACCGGTGTAATCGGCAACTTCCCCCACTGCGATCCGCGGCTGTGCGATACCGCTCGTGTGCGAAGCCATGCAGCGCAGAATGCCCGAATAGGCGGTGTCACCATCGGTAACGCGCGCGCCGCTGAGGGGCGTGATCCGCTGGGGCGGCGTGTCGGCAAAGCTTGCGCATCCCCCCAGGGTCAGGCCGGTCGCTGCCAGAGCGATAGCCCGATGAACGAGTTTCTTTCCCCCGATCATAACCTTACCCTCCCTGTCCGAGCGAGGAAGGGCTGGCCGCGACAACGGCCTTCTGATTGCCCGAGCTGGCTTGACGCGCGTTCACGACAACCGTGTTGTTACTGCCGTGAACCGTGACGTTGACCATGTTGGCGATCGCAATCGCACGGCTATCCTGGCGGTGCCGCCGAGCGGGATTGGCCATCAGCCTGCTGCCCTGTGAAGCGGAGCCCGAGATGATGACGCGGTTGTGGTTGGCATCGCGCTCGAAGGACATCGGCGCGCTCTGCGGGCGGCCGGTGTCGGATGGCTGCTCGCCTGCCAGAGCTGCTGCGTTTGCGAGAACTAGAAGTAGCATGTGTTGTCCCCATTCGAAGTGTTCGGGACTCTGCTTTTCACGACCCGTGCCAAAATCTAAAAAGATTCAGAAACAACGGTTTAATGGCAGCGCCTCGGCGGCCGACTGCATTCCGCACCTCCAGCTTCGCAAAATGCGGCAGGCACGCACTGCAGATTGCGAAACGCGCATCGTGCCAACCGCCGAAACTGTAGCCCGTCGGAGAAGCTGTCAGATTATCAGTATCTTGCCGTGACCGGCGCGGGGTGCCGGTTCCAGGCCACCCTTGTTCGACGAGCCCCGCGCCCATCTCAGCCGGCTGCGCGCCGCGCATGGCCTTTTGCGTCGCCCCCAAAGGGAAACCGCCCCGCCCCCATCCGCATAGCGGAGGGAACGAGGCGGCCCTGCGGCGCCTGGGGTCGCAATTCAGGCGCTGGCAGCCATGGCCGGTTGCACACCGGCTTTCTTTCGAAGGGGTTCGGCACGGCGTAAAACCGCCTGCCAACCCGTGATGATCTCATCGTGCTGCTGCATGACCCCGGCGCGTGCGGCCCGGCCCATCGTAGGCAAGTCCGCACCTTTAAGCCGGATGATTGCGCAGGCGATCTCGGCGGCATTGCGCATTGGTGCGGCAACCCCGCCGCCGCTGCGAACCTGTTCGGGCAGGCCGTCGATATCGGCGACCAGCACCGGGCGGGCCGCCATGCGGGCTTCGGTTGCGACCAGGCCAGAGGCTTCGTAGCGCGACGGAACGACCACCGCGGAACAGGCCGCAAGCCGAGCGTCGATCGCATTGGTGGCAGGTAGCAGCCGGACGTTGTCACGCTCACTGGCGAGTTCCACCAGCCGTTTCACTTCGGGGCCCAAACCGGCCAGCGTCAGCGTGACCTCGTCGGCACGGAAAGAGCCCATGGCTTCGATCAGTGCGGCGAAGTTCTTCTCCGGGGCCAGCCGCCCATAGGCGAGCAGGCGAAGCGGGCCGCCGGGCGGCTCGAGATCGGGAACCTTGTACAGATCTTCGCGGCCGCTCCACGGATGGATCGTGTGCAGCTTTCTAGAAGGAACGCCTGCCTCGGCAAGCCACCGGCGCTGCGCGCCCGACATGGCAATCACTTCATCGACCGGCCGTGCGGCAGTCTGCAGCAGCGTGCGGAACCGCCCCGGGGAGGACACCGCCTCCGCTTCGAAAGCGCGAGTGTAGGAATATTCGACCTGAATAATCCGGGCATGCGGGTTCTTGAGCCTGAGCGCCGCCAGATAGGGCAGCCGGCCCCATGAGGGCGGCACATGGATGACGATGAGCTCGCTATCGAGCCGCACGGCGCCGGCCGGTCCGCGGCCCATGCGGATGGTTCGCGACTCGGCCTCGCGCATCATGCGCGGGTCGTCGAACAGCGATAGCGCGCGGGCGACCCCGCCCGTGCCGACATCGTCGAGGAGATGGGTAATCCGGATCATGCCGTCGCCTTGAGATAGGGGCGCGCGAGGCGGCGGAAGCGTTCGGGGCCGGTCAGCCGGGCGAGCTTGATAGCGCCCCAGGTCACCGTCGACTTGACCGGTTCCTCGAGAAAGATTCGCGGGGCGAGGCTGGCGGCGCGGCTGATCAGATCGTTGGCCAGATCCGCATTGCCGAGCTGGACCGACCGACGCGCAAGGTAGCGCAGCTGGTAGGCGCGTGCCGCATCGCCGTGCCTGGCGACCAGCTCGGGGTCATTGTCACGCGCGATATCGATCATGCGCGACCAGCTGAGGTACTGCTTGACGACATTGGCGGAAAGCGCGCCGCCGATGATCCGGCAATCGGTCAGCAGCCCTTCGATGCCTTCGAAGCTGACGCCATGCAGCGAAGCGAGACGCACCCACAGTTCGATATCTTCCGACTGGCGGAAGCTTTCGTCGAACCAGCAGGCCCGGTTCCGCTCCTGCGGGTGGGGAAATGCCGCGCGGTCGAGCGCTGTCCGGCGCAGGACCGGCGCGCTGCAATTGCCGATCGGATTGCGGCACAGAATGTCGCCGGCGGCGACATCGGTCAGCTTGGGCCGCATCGCAGCCGAGATGACCGCGCCGCGCTCGTCGATCATCCGCGAGCCGGCATAGCTCACCCCGATATGCGGGTTTGCTTGCAGGTGGTCGAAGTGCAGCTTCAGCTTGTCCTCGTGCCAGCGGTCATCGGGATCCAGCAGCGCGATATAGGGCGCCTGCGTTTCGGCGATGCCGGTATTGCGCGCGCCGGCGAGGCCGCGATTTTCCTGCGAAACGATGCGGATACGCGGATCGTCGAAGCTGCGCGCCAGATCCATCGACCCGTCCTGCCCACCGTCGCCGACGACGATCAGTTCGAAGTCCTCGAAGGTCTGGCCGAGGACCGACTCAATGGCTTCTGCGATATAGGCCTCGACATTGGAGACGGGCATCACGACAGACATGCGGGGGGAGGTCATGGCTGGTTTCCTTGGTGTTGGATCAGGCGACAATCGCGCCGGGCGCGCGCGCCCGGACGGCGCTGGCCGCGAGTGCGGCGACGGCTGCGCTCAGCAGGTACCCGGCGAGCGTTTCCCGAATGCCGCGCAGCAGATCGCCGCGTGACTTCGATACGCACGGATTGCGCGCGGAGACGCCGTGGCTGGTCTGCGAGGCGGCGAACGGGTGAAGGGAATGGCGAAAAGAAGGGATGGGGGCCTCGGCATATGGTTACCAAGACGTATTCAAGGTCCGTGCCAAACCTAAAAACGACGCAGTTCCGCGGTTCTGGAGCTTCGCTCAAGTAGCGTTTCGCAATTTGCGAGGATGCGACTTGCAAATTGCATGACTACTGCCGCAAATTGCGAAACGCCATGATCGACAAGCGTCACCGTCTTCCGCGCCGGAAAAACATCTTCAATTCAGATGGATGGAGCATCCTTGCATGGCGTTCGCCGCTCCGGGGACAATAAATTCCTCGGAGTATTCCTCCGTGCCCGCAATGACCGGTGGACGTGGGGCCTACTTATCCCCCGCGATCAGCGCTTCGTAGAGGTCGTCGACGGCCAGGAGGCAGGCGGCGACCGCTTCGCGGAAGGCTTCGATCGACGCCTCGCCTAGCGCGCGCGCCTCGCGGTAATGCGTAAGCTCTTCGACGATCCCGACCGCCCCGATATTGAGCGATACCCCGGTCAGCGCATGCGCCGCGCGGGACAGGTCCTCCTCGTCATCGGCCTCGACCGCGGTGAGCACTTCGCCCGCATATTTGGTGATGTCCTTCTTCGCGGCATCGCGCATCCGATCGCGATAGGCGTCGGGCAGATCGGTGAAGGTCCGGCGGAAGAGGTCGTGATCGAACCGCGCCTGGTTCTGGCGAACGTCGCGGCCCGAGATCAGCGCGGTGCGGATCGCGGTTTCAAGCGCTTCCTTCTTGACCGGCTTCGCCATGCAGGCGGTCATCCCGGCCGACAGCAGACGCTCGCGCTCCGACTGCAGGCTATGCGCGGTCACTCCGATGATCGGGGTGCGTGCGGCCGGCCCGCTGAGCCCGCGGATCGCCTGCGTGGCCTGCTCGCCATTCATGATCGGCATCATCACATCCATCAGGACGAGATCGAAACTCTGGCGCCTGATCGCCTCGACTGCGGCGGCGCCGTTTTCTACCGAGGTGACGAGGCAGCCCAGATCGGCGAGCATGCGCTCGGCGACATAGCGATTGCTCTCGGTATCCTCGGCCAGCAGGATGCGCGGCTGGTCGGGCAGCGCCGATGCGGTTTCCGGTGTGGGCGTGCCGACCCCGCTGGCATAGGCGACCGGTTCCGCCTCGCCATCCGAGGCCGCTTCCTCGATCAGCCGGGAGGCGAGTTCGCCGAGCTGCTCCGCTGCCTCGCGCGCGACCGACAGATCTTTCTCGCCGCCCTCGCGGACCTTCGAGCGCAGCAATTCGAGCCCGCCGCTCAACGCCGCAAGCGGGGTGCGAATGGCATGCGCCATTTCGGAAATGAACCGGTTGCGCGCGCTGAGCGCCTCTTCCACCCGATCCTTCGCACCGGCTAGCTCCAGCTGGAGGTGCGCAAGCTCGCGCACCCTTCGCTCGGCTCGCAATTGCAGCGCCCGCACACCGCGCTCGTTCTGACGTTCCTCGGTGATGTCGCGCATCGTCGCCATCAGATGGCCGGGACGATCCTCGGTGCCGGTCTCGCGCGTGATCGACCATCTGAGCCAGCGGGTCTCCCCCGTGTCCTGCCGGACGATGCGATGTTCATAGGCATGCGCCACCCCCGGCTCGGCCTCGCTGAAGAACGCAAGCCCCACACGCATGATCCGGTCGCGATCGAGCGGATGGAGCGTCGCGGCGAGCTTCTCGATCGTGGGTTCCTCGCCATCGGCCAGCCCTAGGATCGGCCCGGCACTTTCGGACATGGTGAACCCGCGCTCGCGTTCGCCATACAGCGTGGCCATCCGGATGGTCGACAGGGCGCCAAGCAGGAGCGCGCTTTCGATCTCGAGCTTTCGCGCCAGTTCGCTCTGACGCAGGCTGAGGTCCTGATTGGCGCGAAACAGCTCCTTCATCCGCTTTTCGAGCGCGGCTTCGGCACCCCTTAGCGCGCGTTCGCTACGCTCCAGCCGCGTGGCCAGGATCTCGGCGCGGCGCTCGGCGGGGATGTCGTCCATCTTATCCATCGGCGACCTCGTCGAGGATGCGGGGGAGCATGTCGAGCAGATCCGCTTCGCTGGCCACCATATGCTTGCCGTCGCGCGCGCTCTCCGCCGCTTCGACGAGCTGGATGCTCCATTCGGCACCGCATTGCGCGACGAATTCCGCATCGTCGCTGACCACGATATCGGCGGTAGCCCCGGGATCGTCCGAAGCCGGGTCGAGAACGGCGAAGCCCTCCGCATGCGCGATGACTTCGACGCGCACGGCGAGCGAAGCGCGCGCCAGCCTGATCGCGATAGTGCCGCGGGCGGGGGCTTGTTCCTTGCCAGGCCCGACGGTCTGCAGGGGCAGCGTCAGCGTCATCCGCGTCCCGCCGCTTGCCGAACTTTCGGCCGCAACCGTGCCGCCCATCTGCTGGGCGAGATCGCGCGTGATCGACAGGCCCAGCCCGCTGCCGGAGGACCGGCCGAGCGTGTCGGGCGCGCTGCCGGAGAATGGCTCGAAGATCGTCTTCATCCGCTCGGGATCGATCCCGCCGCCCGTGTCCTCGACGCAGAATGTCCAGAGATCGGACCCGGGTTCGGGCGCGTTGAACGAGAGGGTCACCTTGCCGATCGGTGTAAACTTGATCGCATTGGAAACGAAGTTGGCGAGCACCTGCTGGATACGCGCCGGCTGGCCGCACGCCCGGCCCTCGGAACCCGCCAGCACATCGATGGCGAGGCCCTTGCGGCGGGCCAGCGGGCGAAACAACTCGGCCACGCGCTCGACCAGCGCGGCGGGGCTGAACTCCTCGTCCTGTGAGACCGATTGTTCGCGCTCGGAGCGGGTCCGCTGGAGCGTCGCATCGAGCGTCTTGAGCAGCGCTTCGGACGAATCCTCCACCAGCGTCAGCGCGCGGCTGCGCTCACTTTCGGACCGTTCGCGGCGGATCTGGTCGATCAATCCGAGAATACCCGAAATCGGCGTGCGGATTTCGTGCGAGATGACCGCGAGGATGTCGGTTTTGGATCGCGCTTCGGCGCGGGCCTCGTCGCGCGCGCGCAACAGCGCCTCGGCGGCTTTCTTCTGCTCGGTGATATCCTGTGCGATCCCGTAGAAGCCAGCCAGCTCTTCGGTATTGTCGGCATCCTGGAACACCGCCGTCCCGCGCACGACGATCGGCAAACGGTCTCCCTCGGCACCGATCGCCAGCGTTTCGAAGGAAAATTCGGTTCGTGCTTCGATCGCCGCGGCGATTTCCGCCATGGTTTCGTCGCGCTTGCTCTCATCGATCAGCGCGGCAAGCTCGGCCAGCGGGATGGTTGGCGTCTCAACGCCCAGCTTTTCCCGCAGCCAGCCCGAAAGCGACAGTTCCATGGTGTGCGGATCGAGTGCGAAATGCCCCGCCTGCGCGCTCGAGTGCGCCAGCTCGAGATAGAGCAGGTTTTCTTCTATCGCGCGCTGTGCGGTGTGCTTTTCGGTAATGTCATGCCCGATATACGCCGTTCCGAAGGGCGCGCCGAGATGATCCTCGAGCGAGATCAGGATTTCCTCGAGCCAGACTTCGCGCCCGTCGGCCAGCTTGCGCGCGATGATCCGCGGTTGCGGGCCCGGCCCCGCCGGATGGCCGGTCGCAGGCGCGGACTCGGCCGACAGGCCCCATTCGCTGAGCAGCTTGACCAGTTCCTTTTCGCCGAACAGGTCGAGCGCGCCCTTGCTCGCCCGGATCAGCTGCCCCTGGTCGTCGAACAGCACCATCGCATAGCGTTCCGCCGCATTGACCAGCACGTCGAACGAATGCTGCTCGCGCGAGCGCGCCGTGGCCAGCCGATCTTCCATCTTTTCGAAGGCATGCTCGAGCTGGCGGATCTCGTCCCTGGTCCCCGCATCCAGCGCCACACCCTCGGTGGCCGAGACCCGGTCGATCCGCGTCGCGAGCCGGGCGATCCGCGAGGCGACGGTCCGGTGGAAGATCGCCGACAGCACCAGGCCGAGCGCAAGCGCCCCGGTCAGCGCGATAAGGATGACCCGCTGCGCCAGCGACCATGCGCGCGCGCTCAACGCCTGTTCTGGCAGCACGGTCAGCACGTACCAGTCGGGCGCCTGCAACTCGCGCGCCGAGACATAGGCATCGAGCGGCTGCGCGAAGACCGTCTGGTCGTCGATCCCCGCGTTTACATAATCCCAGATGGCGCGCAGGAGGGGCTCTTCCGAAGTCGCGAGGTCGACATTCGCCTCGAGCCGCCGGCTGTCGTCCCCGGCTACGCCCGAGTGATGGATCAACTTTCCGTCCCGACTGACGATGATGGTGAAGGCGTCCTCGGGCGGGGGCGTCAGCCGCCGGGTAAACTGGTCCAGCGGGATGCTGATACCCCAGGCGCCGACATGCCGATCATCGACGCGGATGGGCAGCATGCACCCGGTGGTCCAATTGTCGCCCGTCTCGTCATACAGCGGGCGTTGCAGGCTGGTGCAGCGCAGCATCCCGGCGGGATTTTCTGCCGGCGAGGTAATCCGGCTGAATTCAGCATCCTGGAAATCGAAATCGGCCGGGGCTGTGCGATAGAAGGACAATTCGTCGGGGCGCTGCGGCGCGTAGATCAGCAGGTCGTTGGCGGGCGAGAAGAAATAGAGGCTTTCGACATCGCTCGGCAGGCCATTGGTCATCTGCCGCAGCGTGTCGAAGGCGGCGAGGACGGTCGCGCGGCGGTCGTCGTCCGGTTCGGGCGGGGCGAGGAAGCCGCCAATGCCGCGCAGCTGGATCGCTCCTGCGGAGGCGCGGCCGTCCCACAAATCGTCGCGGCTATGGAAGGCTCCGTCTGCCGCAGGGACGAAGATATCGCCGATGGTGGTCGGACTGCGCTGCTCCAGCTTGCGCGCCATGGTGGCGACCGCCTTCTCCTCGGTCTCGGCGATCAGCGAGATCTCGCGGCGGAGCGTATCGGCAGCGGCGGCATTGGCGATGTCGAGTTCGCGCAGCGCATTGGCGCGATCGTCGTCGATGCTGCCGACATAGATGCTCCAGGCCATGGCACCGATGACCAGCGCAACGATCGGCAGCGCGATGAACAAGCCTCTGAGCGAGAGCGACATCGCTCGGGTTCTCGCTTATTCTTGCATGCGGCACAACGCCGTTAAGAAACGGGCGCGGCTGCGGCGCTGAATATCGCCGCCATTCGGGACGTTCGTCACGCAGCCCATCTATTCGGCCATCGTTCTTCGGACAGGCTCCGATACGCGAAGTGCACTTGCCTGCTTCGCGGGGCCTGTCTCAAACGGTTTTCAACCCTTGCTGCGCGGCGGCAGGCCCTTGCGCAAATCGCCTCGCCACCAACTCGGGCCTATTTTTTGTCAACGTTGACAGAAAAGCGCTGCGCTCCTAATTTCCGCCCGCGCTAGCCCGCACCTTACAGTGGGATGCGGGCGGCGAAATGGGAGAACGATACGTGGTGACGGCAACGGGGGCCGCGGCGGAAGCCGCGAAGCATTATTCTTCAAGCGATCCCGTGGGTGACGAGGCAGAGGGCCATGTGCATGCGCCAAGCCTGCCGCCCTTCGTCTTCGCGCTGTTCTTCATCTTCGGCGGGATCACCAGCCTCAACGATGTCCTGATCCCCAAGCTGAAAGAGCTGTTCACGCTCAATTACACGCAGGCGATGCTGGTCCAGTTCTGCTTCTTCGCCGCCTATCTGGTGATCGGCATTCCCGGCGCGAAGCTGGTCAAGCGGATCGGCTATATGCGCGGCGCGGTGGCGGGACTGCTGACGATGACACTGGGCTGTCTGCTGTTCATCCCCGCCAGCACCACTGCGACCTATCCATTGTTCCTGCTGGCGCTGTTCATTCTCGCCAGCGGGGTGGTGATCGTGCAGGTGGTGGCCAATCCGCTGATCAGCCTGCTCGGCCCGCAGAAGACCGCGCACAGCCGCCTCACTTTTGCGCAGGCATTCAATTCCTTCGGCACCTTCCTCTTTCCGCTGGTCGGTGCGGGACTGATCCTCGGCACGCTGGCCGATGTTTCCGCCGAAGATTTCGAAGGCGCCGCGCTGGCGGCCTATCGCACCGCGGAATCGGCGATGATCGTGAAGACCTATCTCGGCATCGCGATCGCGATCACCGTGGTGGCGGGCGCAGTGTGGCTGTTCCGGAACCGGCTGGAGGGCGAAAAGCACGAACCCTCGAGCGGGCTCGCGGGCTTCGACCTGCTCAAGCGGCCGCGGTTCGGCTTTGGCGCGCTGTCGATCTTCCTCTATGTCGGCGCCGAAGTGGCGATCGGCTCGATCGTCATCAATTACCTGATGCTCGACGACGTGCTCGGCCAACCCGAAAACATCGTCGGCTGGATGGTCAGCCTGTATTGGGGCGGCGCGATGGTCGGGCGCTTCATCGGCTCCGCGCTGCTGCGCATGGTGAGCCCGGGCCTGATCCTGACCGCGGTGGCGATCGGCGCAATCACGCTGATCGCGATCTCGACCAACAGCAGCGGCACGCTGGCCGCCTACAGCCTGCTGGCGATCGGGTTGATGAATTCGATCATGTTCCCGACCATCTTCTCGCTTGCCTGCGAGCGGTTGGGCAGCCGCGCGGCTGACGGTTCGGGGATCATCAATGTGGCGATCTTCGGCGGGGCGGTGGTCCCGCTGGCCACGGGCGCGCTCGCCGACCTGACGGGCAGCCTTGCGCTGTCGCTTGTGTTGCCCGCATCCTGCTATGCGATAATCGCGGTGTTCGGCTTCTACGCACGGCGGCCTGCGACCGCTTAACCCGCGCAACGCCGGGCGCATTGCCTTCCGCCGATGCGGGGGGCAGGTTGCCGCGAGATGGAGCGGCCCTTGCCCAAGATACGGACCAATCCCCTGCTGGCCGCGGTCGCGCTGGCGCATGCCGGCGGTGTGGTGGCCTATATGCCGCTGGTAACGCTGCTGCTGCCGCTCCAGGTCGAGGCGCTGGACAAATCGGCGAAGATCGACTTGCTCACCGCTGCGGTACTGATCGGCGGTGTCGCCGCGAGCGTGGCCAATATCCTCTTCGGCTGGCTGAGCGATCGATCGGTCGAGGCGGGCGGCGGGCGGCGGCGGTGGGTCGTGATCGGCCTGTGCGCGCTGGCGCTTTCCTATCCAGCACTGGCGCTGGCCCGAACACCGGCGCAATTGCTGATCGCCATTGCGCTGGCGCAGGCGGCGATCTATGCGGTGCTCGCCCCGCTGTTCGCGATCATCGCGGAGGAAGTTCCGAGCAGCCAGAAGGGCTTGGCGGGCGGGCTTCTCTCGCTCGGCAATCCGGTCGCGGCGACCTTCGCGGTCATGCTTCTGGCGGTGCCCGCACTGTCCGATATGGCGCGCTTCGCGCTGGTTCCGGTGGCTGCGGTGGGGCTGCTGCTACCACTGCTGGCGCTGCGCGCGCGCCGCTTCGACCCTATGCCGGAACCGGTGCAAAGCTGGGACCGGCGCGATCTCCTCATCGCCTCGGGCTCGCGCCTGCTGGTCCAGCTGGCCTGCGCCACGCTGGGACTATATCTGCTCTATTACTTCCAGACGCTCGTGACGGACGATCTCGATGTTGCCGCGGGGGTGGGGACGCTGCTGATGGTCTCCTACATCATCCCCCTGCCGGTAGCAGTGATCGCCGGGCGGTGGTCCGACCGTTCGGGTGTGCGCCGCCCGTTCCTGTTTGTCTCGGCAGCGGTCGGGGCGATGGGCCTGCTCGGAATGGCCGCGGCGGCAGATGCCTGGCTGGGAGCGATAGCCTTCTGCGTCTTCGCTGCGGGGACGGCAGTCTTTCTGAGCCTGCATGCGACCTTCGCAATGCAATTGCTGCCCAAACCCGATCGCCGGGGCCGCGATCTGGGGCTGGTCAATCTGGCCAACACGCTGCCCTCGATGATCGGAACGCTGATCGTGTGGCAGCTGGCCACGCCCGAGGACTTCACGCTTGTGATGCTCGCCTTTGCCGTGCTGACGCTTGCCGGGGCAGTGATGATCCTGGCGGTGCGTGAGCGCCCCGCAAGCCCGGCCGACTAATCGCGCTGGTGCCCCGCGCAGCAAGGCGCGCACCTTGCCGCCGTCCTTACTCGGTCGGGCATTGCGCGATCACATCGGCTTCGGACAGGCTGCCGAGCGCGATCCGCGCGAGGCTGAACTGCGCCGCGTCGCTGGTTGTCAGACGGAATGGCGCGGTGATCCGCGTCATATCCGCGCCCGCCGCCCGGAAGCATTTAAGCAGCACGCCTACCGTCTGCCACTGCCCTACGGGCAGCGCACCGAATTCGGCAATCGGGACATCCGCGCCGCACGATGCTCCTTCGCAGAGGACCGACATGCGCAGCGGCGCGGCAAGCGGTGCGTCGAGCCGGACCGTCGTCAGCAGCAGCACATCGCCATTGGTCTCGCGCGACAGGTCGACCGCGTCATGAGTCCCGAGTTCGACCGCGGCTCCTGCCGGATGCGCATCAATGGCGAAGCTGCGCGCGCCTTCCTGCACGTCATGGTCGGTGGCCGATATCCGCGCACGCCCCGACAGCGCGGTCGCGGGGACGGTCGTCACGCGAAGCGAATCGCTGCCATCGGCGCGCGCGACGGTGAGCGACCACGACGAAGCCGGTACGCCCTTGTCGAAGAAGACCCCGCCGCCGCTGCCATCGTCATCGACGCCATTGTCTTCCGCCAGCGTCGTCCATGCCCGCGCGCCTTCGGCATAGCGGAGGCCGTAGCCGAAGGGGAACAGCGTGGGCCCGCCGTGCTGCGCGGTCGCGGGCCAGGCGGTCGGCAGCCGTCCCTGGAATTCGAAAGCGGGTTCGCCGTCCAACCCGGCGAACAGCATATCGGCAACCCCGGCGCCCTCCGACCCCGGAAGCCAGGCAACCACGAAGGCGTCGGCACTGTTCAGTGCTTCGTTCACATAGAGCGGGCGACCGGTGATCATCACCGCCACGGTTGGAATTCCTTCCGCCTTCAGCCTGCGCATGGTCTCGATCGGACGGCGCAGCTCGGGGCGCAGCTGGAGCGAGGCGATGTCGCCCTGGAATTCGGCATAGGGCGTTTCACCGAACACGACGATCGCGACATCGGGTCGCTGCTCGTACTCGCCATTGGGCGCCAGTTCGGCGCTGCCGCCGCTGGCCTCCACCGCCTGTTCGATCCCGCGCCACAGCGAAGTCGCGCCGGGGAACTGGCTGTTGTCCATGCCGGTTCCCTGCCAGCTCAGCGTCCAGCCGCCCGATTGGCGCGCGATATCGTCGGCCCCATCACCTGCAACAAGGATGTGCCCGTCCGGCTTGGCCGGCAGCACGCCGTTGTTCTTGAGCATCACCAATGATTTGCGCACCGCCTCGCGGGCCACCGCGCGGTGTTCGTCGGCACCGAGCAGCTCGTACTTTCCCGACAGCGCACGCGCGGAAGGCTTGCCCGCCTCGAACAGTCCGAGGCGCTGTTTGACGCGGAGAACGCGGGCAACCGCGTCGTCGAGCCGCGCCATCGAGATCGTCCCGTCGCGCGCCTCGGCCAGCGTACTGTTGTAGAGGCTGCGCCAGCTGTCGGGCGCCATGAACATGTCGATTCCGGCATCGACGGCCTTGGGGCAACTGGCGTTGCTGCAGCCTGCCACCTGACCATGCGCATTCCAGTCGGTGACCACCAGGCCGCCGAAATTCATGCGCCCCTTGAGAACGTCGGTCACCAACCCGCGGTGCCCCGAAAGCTTGACGCCGTTCCAGCTCGAGAAGCTGGTCATCACGGTGGCAACCCCGTTTTCCATCGCCGGCAGATAGGGCGCGCCATGGATCAGCCGCAGCTCGATTTCGGAAATGGCGGCATCGCCCTGGTCCTTGCCGTCGGTGGTGGCGCCATCGGCAAGGAAGTGCTTGGTGCTGGCCGCGACGTGCGGGCCCGAAAGGATCGGCTTGGTCGATGGCGGTCCCTGCAGGCCGCGGATCATGCTGCCGACATAGGAGGCAACCAGCGCGGGGTCCGAGGAATAGCCTTCATAGGCGCGGCCCCAGCGGTAATCCTGCGGCACCGCGACGGTCGGGGCGAAGGTCCATTCCTGCCCGGTGACGCGGATCTCGACCGCAGTAACCTGCCCGATCCGCTCGATCAGATCGGGATCGCGCGCCGCGCCGAGCCCGACATTGTGCGGGAAGATCGTCGCGCCGACGATATTGCTATGGCCGTGCACTGCATCGGTGCCCCAGACGATCGGGATCGCGGGTTCGCCCGGTGCGGTATCCATCGAAGCGGCGTAGAAGGCGTCCGCCAACGCCAGCCATTCTTCCGCCGGGGCAAGGTCATCGCCTCCGGGCCCCGAATTGCCGCCGTTGAGCACCGATCCGAGCCGGTATTCGCGAACCTCTTCAGGAGTCACGCTGGCGATATCGGCCTGGATGATCTGACCGACCTTCTGCTCCAGCGTCATCTGCGCGAGTAGCGCCTGAACATGCGCTTCGCCTTCTTCGGTCAGCACCGTGGGAAAGGCGACTTCGGGCCATTGCTCCGGGTGGACGATGGCTTCCGATGCAGGAGCCGTTATCGATTCGTCGATCGCCGCTTGGGCCGACAGTGCCGACACTGCGAACGCCGCCGTGGCGGCGCCAGAAAAGATTGTTTTCGAAAGCATAAACCCCGTCCCATCATCCGGCTCTGGCCGGTACACTCGAGGCCGGGTCGCCTCTGACAACCTTGACAGAAAAGTCACACAGACGCCCGGCTTCAGTCCAAATGTGAGGCGATGTTTGACAACGTTGACAGAAATATGCAACCAGTAAGTCGCGAACGGAAAGCTGCCCCGCGAGTCGTGGGTCAAGCTGCCGATACGTACGAAAGTCCGCACGCAAAGATGCGGCTTGGGAGGGATAGAGAGAGATGAACAGCGGGATTTTGCGCAACCGTGCGGCCTTGATGGCCGCCGCGTCGATATTTGCAATGGGAGCAACCGCAGCGCCAGCCTTGGCGCAGGATGTGACCGACACCGGGCCCGAGGCCGCCGACGAGACGGACAACGTCATCATCGTCACCGGCTTTCGCGCATCGCTCGAAAACGCGCTGAATGCCAAGCGCGATTCGAATCTCATCATCGAATCGGTCACTGCGGAAGACATCGGCAAATTCCCCGACCAGAATGTCGCGGAATCGCTCCAGCGCCTGCCGGGTATCCAGATCGACCGTGAAAACGGGCAGGGTTCGAAAGTCCGCATCCGCGGCCTCGACCAGAACGTCACGCTATTGAACGGCGAGCTCTTCGTCAGCGGCCTCGAGGTCTACAAGGTCGGCGAAGGCAATTATAACCGCAACGACAGTCTCGAAGGCGTGCCTTCGGAACTGATCGGGGGGATCGAGGTCTTCAAATCGCCCAATGCATCACTGCTCGAAGGCGGGCTTGGCGGGATCGTCAACCTCAAGACGCGCAATCCGCTCGACCTCAAGCAAGGCTTCACGCTGGCCGGCAACGTCAAGGGCAGCAAGGGCAGCGAGATTTCGGGTTGGGAGCCGGCGGGCGCCGCAGTCCTCGGCTACAATTTCAACGACCGCCTCGGGGTCATTGCCACTTTCAGCTACGAAAAGACGAACAATCACGTCAACGTGCTGGGCGGCGACAATCGCGGCAACTGGGCCTTTGACGAAGGACGCCGCGACACCGCGACCGTGCCGACCAATTATTATGCACCTGAATATCGCTACGTCACCGACCGCGACCAGTATCGCCGCCGGTGGGGTGCTTCGATCGGCATCAATTACCGCGCGACCGACGAGCTCGAGGTCAGCGCGCAATATTTCCACTCGGACCTGAAGATCGACACGCGCGAGGCCTCGGTCAAATTCCCCTTCGGACAGGGCGAATCGCAGGGTCTCGTCGGAGACTATTCGATCGATGGCAACGGCGTGCTGACCGAAGGTACGGTACGCGCGCAATCGGCCGAGGCGATCTCCTTCGTCGATGTGTCGAACATCAAGTCGGACAATGTGCAATTCGGCCTCGACTGGGACAACGATACCAATTTCCGCGTCTCGATGATGGCGAATTACTCCTCGTCGAGCATGAAGCGCGAGGTCGCCAATAACGACGTGCGCTACACCGCCTATGGCGTGCGCGGGCCGGGCACTTCGGGACCGCAGCCTGGCTTCACACCCAATTCGGCTGCGCCGCCGACTTTCGACTTCACCTATCGCAATGGCGAGTTTCCCAGTTTCGGCATCGCGCCGGGAGGCCCGCAGGACCTGTTCAACAATCCCGATTTCGGCTTCTTCAAGTCGCATTGGGCGTTTGGCGACCGTTCCGACATCGAAGGTCACTCGCTTCGCGCGGACTTCGCCTATGATGTCGACAACGATTATACCAATACCGTCACGATCAGCGCGGGCTTCCGTTATGGCCAGCGCACGGTGGACTTCGCATCGGGGCGCTATCTTGCCGATCTGAGCGGCAAGGGCGAACTCGACGCCACCGCGATCCCCGAATCCGAACGGGTCGACGGCTTCTCCTACAACTGGACGCCCTATAGCTACTTCCAGGACGGGGCGATCGGCTTCAAGATCTGCGATCTGCCCGAGGTCAACAAGCCTGCGGCGTTTGCCGGATGCAGCCGCTTCGGGGATTCGCCCGCAGTGTTCACGCCTTATGAAACCTTCCTGAGCAATCCCGAACGCGTCGAGGCGATCACGAATTTTGCCGGTGGTGGCAGGATCGAAGGCGATACGGTGCTCGTCGCCGACCGGTCGCGGATGACCAATGCGCTCGAATGGATCCAGGCGCTCTATCCCGACACGCCGTTCAGCTTCTTCGAAGACCCGCTGCAGACCTATCGGGTGAAGGAAGAAACCAAGTCGGGTTACATCATGGCCGATCTGGGCGGGGTCGACGATCCGTACCACGTCAATGTGGGCCTGCGCATCGTCAACACCGACCTGACCATCGACCAGAATCAGCCGGCCAATGCCGATCCGAGCTATTGGGGCACCGATAGCTGGAACGGCGTGCTGCGCGATTTCACCACCAATACGGTGATGCGCAGCTACACCGACTTCCTGCCGAGCGCGAACGCGGTGTTCGACGTGAGCGAGAACAGCAAGGTTCGCTTCTCCGCAGCACGCGTGGTCGCCCGCCAACCGCTGGTTTCGCTGGGTCAGGGCTTCTCGACCGACTTCACCCGCGATCCCGCCGACGATCTGTTCAAGTTCACCAATGGCGCGCGCGGCAATGCCGAACTCGATCCGTTCCGGGCGTATCAGTTCGACCTCGGCTTCGAGCACTATTTCGGCAGCCAGGGACTGCTCTCGGCTGGCCTGTTCTGGAAGGAGGTCGACAGCTTCATCGTCAACGAAACGGTTGCCGTTTTCGTCAACGATCAGGCCGGCGGACGGCTCGGACCGGTGTCGCAGCCAGCCAATGGCTCGGGCGGCCGCGTGAAGGGCTTCGAACTGGCGGCGCAATATGCCTTCGACTTCGGCCTGGGCTTCACCGCGAACTACACCTTCTCGGACACCGAAACCGATTTCAGCACCGACTTCACCGACAACCTCCCGCTGCCGGGCGTGTCGAAGCATTCGGCGAACGGGCAGGTCTATTTCGAACGCTACGGGTTCGCCGCGCGCGCATCCTATAGCTGGCGTTCGAAGCAGTACCTGGGCAATTTCGGTTTCGCCGACGGGTCGGTTACGCGGACGCTGGGGATCTACCAGAAATCCTTCGGCCAGCTCGATGGGCAGATCAGCTACCAGCTGACCGACAATTTCGAGGTCTTTGCCGAGGCGATCAATATCACCAAGGCGGATACCAGCGTGTACCTGCAATTTCCCGAATTGCCCTTCCGCTTCGAATCCGGTTCAAGGCGGATCTATGGCGGGGTGAAATTCAACTTCTGATTTCGGTCCCTCCCGGAACTGATGGCGGCCCCGATCGGTACGGGCCGCCATCGATTTTCCGACGACGCATGTGGGAGACCGGGTGATGAATCACACGCATACGGGCGAGGCCTCGCCGCAGGCCCTGCGATCGATCTGCATCGTCGGCGGCGGCACCGCGGGCTGGTCTGCCGCTGCATTGCTCTCGCGCGTACTGCAGGGCAGCGGCTGCCGCATCACGCTGGTCGAATCGTCCGATATCCCGACCGTTGGGGTGGGCGAGGCGACGATCCCGCCGATCTTCGATTTCCTGCGCAATATCGGCGCGGACGAGGTTGCCTTCATCCGCCGCTGCCAAGCGACTTTCAAGCTGGGTATCCAGTTTCGCGACTGGCTGCACCGCGGGCACAGCTACTGGCATCCGTTTGGCAATCTGGGTGTCACCATCAACCAGCGACCATTCCATCACTACTACTGGAAGAACCTCGCCGAGGGGCATGACGAGGGACTGGCGGATTTTTGTCCATCGGTCGCGCTGGCGGATGACGACAAGTTCGCTTTCCCTTCGCCGGATGGCAACTGGCCGGGCGGCGCAGTGGCCTATGCGCTGCATTTCGATGCCGGTCTGGTGGCCGCCTTCTTGCGCGAACATGCCGAGGCGGCGGGAGTCGAGCGGCTCGACCGCCGGATACTGCGTGCCGAACGCGGCGAGGGCGAGCACATTGCCGCGGTCCATTTCGACAATGGGGAATCGCTCTCGGCCGATTTCTACATCGATTGTTCGGGCTTTCGCGGGCTGCTGATCGAAGAGGCGCTGGAGGCGGGCTTCGATGACTGGCGCCGCTGGCTACCCTGCGACCGTGCGGTCGCCGCACCGACCGCTGCGCAATCGGTTCGCGCGCCCTATACGGTAGCCACCGCGCGATCGGCGGGGTGGCAGTGGCGTATTCCGCTCCAGCACCGGACGGGCAATGGCCTCGTCTATTGCAGCGACTTCATCAGGGATGACGACGCAGCCGAAGAACTTCGCGAGGGTCTGGGCGGTCCGCCGATTGCCAATCCGCGCGTGTTGCGTTTCACCCCGGGGCTGCGCAAACGCGTGTGGATCGGCAACTGCCTCGCGCTCGGCCTGTCGGCGGGGTTTCTCGAACCGCTCGAATCCACCAGCATCCATCTCATCCACACCGGGCTCAATCGCCTGCTCGACCTGTTTCCCGACCGCAGCTTCGACCCGGTGCTGATCGACAGCTACAACCGCGATGTCGAACGCGAATACGCGCACATCCGCGATTTCCTGCTGCTGCATTACTATCCCAACCAGCGCGAGGGCGAGCCCTTCTGGGACCATGTCCGCAATATCGAGCTGCCCGATACGCTGGTAGAGAAGATCGCGCTGTTCGAGCGCACCGGGCGGATCATGTCGAAGCACCGCGAACTCTTCTCCGATATCAGCTGGTTCTATGTCGCCGCCGGTATGGGCTTGCGCCCGGCGGCGATCGACCCGCTAGTCGATGTCGCGCCGTTCGAGGAGGTGCGAAAGGTGATCGTGCAATTGCGCGACGCGATGGGCGCCTTTCGCGCAGCGGCGCCGACGCATGATGCGATCCTCGACCGACTGCTCGATCCGAAGGAGACGCGGCGCCCCAATTTCGGTGCCGGAGCAGGCTGGGCCAACCGTTAGAGGCTGACGGGCCTACAACGGGCACTGTGATCGCGTCTAAGCCGGCGGAGGACCGACGGTCAGCCGTTCGATCAGCCGGTGGGTATGGATGACGGTGGGCCCCGGGTCCTCGCCCGCCAGTTGGCGCAGCAGCATGTCCGCAGCGGTATGCGCCATTTCGACGACCGGCTGCCGCACTGTCGTTAGCCGCGGCCAGACGACGCGGGCAATCTCGGAATCATCGAAGCCAACCACACTGAGATCGGCGGGGACATCGAACCCCAGCTCGCGCGCGGCCGACATCGCGCCGACCGCCATGTCGTCATTCTCGGCGAGAATGGCGGTCGGGCGCAGCTTGCGCGAGAGGATCCGCTTGGTCGCTTCATAACCCGACTCAAAACTCCAATCGCCCGTTTCGATGAGCTCGGGCAGGTAGTCCACGCCCGCTGCATCGAAGGCCGCACGATAGGCGATCAGCCGCTGTGCGCTTACCGGGTGGTCGGGATCGCCCTTGATGATCGCGATCCGGCGATGGCCGTAGCCAAGCACATGATCCGCAATCTCGCGGGCTGCGGCAATATCGTCCATCGTCGTCGCCAGTCCCAAGCCCTCGTGCGACTGCGGGGTGATCCGCGCGAACGGAATGCGCGCCTGCGTGAGCCCGTCGAGAACCTCGGCATGGTCGGACGCGGGCGGCGCGAGGATGACGCCGTCCAGCGCGGCGGAGCGGATGGTACGGACAACGTCCTGCGGATGGTCGGCGACGGATTCGACCGGCAGCACGATCAGCCGATACCGCTCCCCATGCAGCCGCTCGAGCGCGCCGCGCTGCAATTCGACGACATAGCTGGGGCTCGGCTTTTCATAGACGAGTCCAATGAGATAGGATTGCTGGCGCACGAGGCCCTGCGCCATCACATTGGGGTGGTAGTTGAGTTCCTTGGCCGCGCGCAGCACCTTCTTGCGCAGCGCGGGCGTGATATGCGGTTCGTCGTTGAAAACGCGCGACACGCTTTTCGGCGACACTTCCGCCAATTTGGCGACATCGACGATCGTCGATCGCTTTGCTCCGCGGGCCATCGGCAATTCCGTGGCCCGATTGTCTTGCGTTGTCAACGACGCGCTCAGGAGGTGTCTTGTGGTTAAGCCGCAGGAAACTACTTGATCGGATCGGTGACGAGCATCCTCGGCGCATAGGTGAAGGCCACGGTTCCCAATCCGATTGACTTCTATACCGAGCCGCCACACCCACGGAGGGGATGCGGACGGCCGGACCCAAACTCATGCTCATCGGTGGCGGGCATGCGCATCTCGGGGTGTTGGCCGATTGGGTGCGCCGCGGCGGTCCCGAGGCGCGCACAACATTGATTTCGCCACATCGCTACACGCGGTATTCGGGTATGGTCCCGGGAACGGTTGCGGGCGAATATGATGATGAACATGGACGCATCGATCTCGTGGCGCTTACCAGGCGGGCGGGGGTCGAACTGATCCTCGACCGCTGCGCCGCGATCGATCCGGAGCAGCGGACGATCGCCACGGGCAATGGCCGATCGGTCGGTTTCGACATCTGTTCGATCGATGTCGGCGGCGTGGGGCGAGCCAAGGCTGTTCTCGGCATGGATCCACGGATCGTCGACGTCCGGCCGATCGGCAGCTTCCTTGCGCGGTTGACCGAGTGGCAGAGCATTACGCGCGATATACCCAGGCACATAGTGGTGGCTGGCGGCGGTGCGGGCGGGGTGGAACTGGCCTTCGCCCTGCGCCGGCGTTTCGCCGGTGGGAACGCGCGTATCACGCTGGTAGCCGGGCGGGCTGGCCTGCTTGATAATCTCGGACGCCGGACCACCGTGCTGGCGCGGCGTGAGCTGGCGCGACAGGATATCCTTTCGATCGAAGAGGATGCGCGGATCGAGGCCGGCGCGCTCACCGCCGGGGGGCGCAGCATTGAGCCGGTCGACCTCATCGTCGCCTCGCTGGGCGCGGCGGCCCCGCGATGGCCGAAAGAGAGCGGGCTCGCAGTCGACAACGACGGATACATCGCGGTCGACCGCTACCAGCGCTCGCTGTCGCATCCGCATATCCTTGCGGCGGGCGATGTCGCGGCGAGACAGGACCGCCGGGTGCCGCGTTCGGGCGTCCATGCCGTCCATACGGGCCCGGTCCTCGCTGCCAATTTGCGCTGCCTCGTCGCCGGTAAGGGGGGACTGCGCAGCTACCGCCCCCGGCCCGCCAGCCTCTATCTTCTCTCGACCGGATCGGGAAAAGCGATCGCAAGCTATGGCCCGTTTGCTGTGCAGGGGCGCTGGGCAGCCGCGTTGAAGCGCTGGATCGACCGGCGCTGGGTGACATCTTTCGCCAAACCGACCGATCCGGTGTAACCCGCTCGCCCACGGCGACGAACAGGCGAGCGACAGAAAGAACCCATGAAAAAGATTCTCATCATTCTGGCCCTTGCCGTGTTGGTCGCGGCCTACTTCTTCTTCGGGCTAGGCGACTATCTTACCGTCGACGGCATCAAGCAGGTCGCAGGCGAGGTCGGCGGCTATTACGAGCGCAATCCGCTGCAGGTCATCGCGCTGTTCTTCCTGACCTATGTCGCAGTGGCCGCGGCCTCCTTGCCCGGTGCAGCGGTGATGACGCTGGCGGCAGGCGCGCTGTTCGGGGTCGTGGTCGGCACTATCGTGGTCTCCTTCGCCTCGACATTGGGCGCCGTACTGGCCTTTCTCGCTTCGCGCTATGTCCTGCGCGATACGATCGAACAGCGTTTCGGCGCGCGGCTCAAGACAGTGAACCAGGGACTCGAACGCGACGGCGCATTCTATCTCTTCACCATCCGCATGATCCCGCTGTTTCCGTTCTTCGTCGTCAACCTGGTCATGGGGCTGACGCGGATCAGGGCTCGCACATACGCCTGGGTGAGCCAGGTAGGCATGCTGCTGGGCACGATCGTTTATGTGAATGCGGGCACGCAGCTGGCGCAGATCGACAGTCTGGCAGGCATCGCTTCGCCCGCCGTGCTGGCCTCCTTCGCCCTGCTCGGTATCGCCCCCTGGATTGCCAAGGCGATCATCGGCTGGATCAAGCGCCGCAAGGTCTATGCCGGCTTTGCCAGGCCGAAGAGCTTCGACCGCAATCTGGTGGTGATCGGTGCCGGGTCGGCCGGCCTTGTGTCCTCGTTGATCGCCGCGACGGTCAAGGCGAAGGTGACCCTGGTCGAAGCGAACAGGATGGGGGGCGACTGTCTCAACACCGGCTGCGTGCCGTCCAAGGCGCTGATCAAGAGCGCCAAGGTCGCCGAACAGATGCGCCACGCGGATCGTTACGGCCTCGAGCCATCCGAACCCGAGGTTCCTTTCCGGCAAACCATCGCCAGGGTGATGCGTGCGATAAAGACCATCGAGCCGCATGACAGCGTTGAACGCTATACCGGCCTCGGGGTCGATGTGGTCGAAGGCTATGCCAAGGTCGTCGATCCGTGGACGGTGGAGATTGCACGCAAGGACGGGGCGACGCAGCGCCTGACCACGCGCGCCATCGTGATTGCCGCGGGCGCCGAACCCTTCGTCCCCCAGATCGCGGGGCTGGAGGGAAGCGGGTATCTGACCAGCGACACCATGTGGGATGCCTTCGTGCAGATGGACCGCGTGCCTGCCCGCATCGCAGTGCTGGGCGGTGGGCCGATCGGCTGCGAGCTGTCACAGGCGCTGGCCCGGCTGGGATCAAGCGTGACACAGGTCGAAATGGCAGACCGTGTGCTGGGCCGCGAAGATCCCGAGGTGTCCGCTGCCGCGAAGATCTCGCTGGAGGCGTCGGGCGTGTCTGTACTGACTGATCACCGTGCGATCAGGGTCGCGGACGGGACCCTTTTTGCCGATGGCCAGGGGGTGCAAGTCGGTATCGATTTCGACTGCCTGATCGTTGCCGTCGGGCGCGCCGCCCGGCTTACCGGCTACGGTCTTGAAGACATCGGCATCGACACGGCCAAGACGGTGGTCACAGGCATCGACACGGCCAAGACGGTGGTCACAGACGAATTCCTCGCAACCAAGTTTCCCAATATCTACGCCGCCGGCGATGTGGCGGGTCCGTTCCAGTTCACGCATACGGCCAGCCACCAGGCTTGGTTCGCCAGCGTCAACGCGCTGTTCGGTCAGTTCAAGCGGTTCAAGGCGGACTACCGCGTCATCCCCGCGGTCACCTTCCTCGATCCGGAGATCGCGCGGGTCGGCATCAACGAGACCGAGGCGGAAGAGCAGGGCATCGCTTACGAAGTCACCCGCTACGATCTCGACGATCTCGACCGCGCCATTGCCGAAAGCGAAACGCGCGGCTTCGTGAAGGTGCTCACCCCGCCCGGCAAGGATACCATCCTCGGTGCGACTATCGTCGGCGCGCATGCGGGCGAATTGCTGGCCGAATATGTGCTCGCGATGAAGCACGGACTGGGGCTCAACAAGATCCTTGGCACGATCCATTCCTATCCGACCATGGCGGAGGCGAACAAATTCGCCGCGGGCGAATGGAAGAAGGCGCACAAGCCCGAGCCACTGCTCGCGCTGGTCGAGAAGTATCACAATTGGCGCCGCGGTTAAGCGCGTCCAAGCGGACTGGAGAATACCATGCTCGGCAAGATATCCCTGCTCATCATGCGTGTCGGAACCGGCATGCTGCTGGTCCTGTGGGGCAGCGTCAGGCTGTTCGGCGACGGCATGGGCACCAAGCTTGCAGAGAAGTATTACGGCGGGGTCGGCGCGGCGAGCAATATCCAGCTCGCCTTCGCCAGCGCCGAGGTGGTGATCGGCGCATTGGTCGTCCTCGGCCTGTTCCGGCGCGTGGCGCTGGTCGGTGCTGCCATCATCCTCGTTGGCGGCGCCTTCCCGATCTGGCGCCACTTTCTCGATCCCTTCGGACGGTATTTGTTCGCCAGTCCCGAGGAAGCAAACCTGCTGTTCTTCCCATCGATCACCGTGGCGGGCGCCGCGCTTGCGCTGATCGCGTTTCGCGAACATGACACGCTGGCGCTGGACAGTCTGGTCAAGCGAAAGGGCTGAACGGCCAGCGAGGGGCGGCAGTGGAGATTTTCGACCAGTTTCGCGGCCTGATCGGCATCGCCTTGCTGATCCTGCTTGCCTGGTGCCTGTCCGAAGACCGCCGGGGCCGCCCGTCATGGGGGTGGATCGCAGGCGCGGTTGCCTTGCAGGCGTTCCTCGCTCTGCTGATCGTGCGTGTGCCGATCGTCTGGGATGCGGTCACGCTCGCCAATGAGGTCGTGGCTGCGATCGAGCGCGCGACGCTCGACGGCTCGTCCTACATGTTCGGTTATCTCGGCGGTGCCCCGCTGCCTTTCGCGCTCAAGGAAGGCGTAGCCGCCCCGGTCGTGATCGCCTTCCAGATCCTGCCGCTGGTGATCGTCTTCTCCGCGCTTGCCGCCTTGCTGTGGCACTGGGGCGTATTGCGCTGGCTGGTGAATGGCCTGTCCTTCCTCCTGCGCCGAACGCTCCGGGTCAGCGGCGTCGTGGGTCTGTCGGGCGGTGCGAACATGTTTCTCGGCGTGGTCGAGAGCCCGCTGGTGGTGCGCGCCTATTTCGCCCGGATGAGCCGCGCGGACCTGTTCCAGGTTATGGTGCTTGCGATGGCGACGATCAGCGGGGCGATCCTGATCCTTTATGCCACCACGCTCTCGCGGACCGTGCCCGATGCGGTGGGGCATATGATCTCGGCCTCGCTCATCTCGCTTCCAGCAGCACTGCTGATCGCGAAGCTGATGGTGCCGGGTGAGGCTGCGGTCGACGGAGAGAACGAGGGGGAGGCCGCGCTCAAGGTGCCCGGGTTGCGCTACGAATCCAGCATCGATGCGATTATCAAGGGGACGATGGACGGGATGCAGCTGTTCCTCGCGGTAATCGCGGTGATCATCGTGGTTTTTGCGCTGGTTTCGCTGGCCGACCAAGTGCTCGCGCTCTTGCCGTTGGTCGACGGCGATCCGCTGACGCTCAAGCGCGGGTTCGGGTGGCTGTTCGCCCCGCTGATGTGGCTGATCGGTGTGCCGTGGGGCGAGGCACAGGCCGCGGGCAGCCTGATGGGCACCAAGGCGATCCTCAACGAATATGTCGCTTATCTCGAACTCGCCGCTTTGCCGGGCGGCACTTTCGCACCGCGCAGCCTGCTGATCGTGACCTATGCGCTGTGCGGCGTCGCCAATCTCGCCAGCATCGGGCTGCTGGTTTCGACGATCGGCACGTTATGCCCCGAGCGGCGCGGCGAAGTGGCGGGACTGGGCGTCCGCAGTTGGATCGCGGGGAATATGGCGACGGCGATGACCGGTGCCTGGATCGGGCTGATCACCTGGGTATGAGCTGGAAGGAGGCCGACCGATGTTCGACGCCAAGCTGCGCCCGCTGATCGACCCGCCGCTGAATCGCATCGGACGTGCGCTGGCGACGGGCGGCGTGACGGCAAACATGCTGACGTTCCTCGGTCTCGTGCTCGGGTTGGCGGGCGCTGGCGCGATTGCCCTTGGTCAGCTTCCAATCGGGCTGGTGTTGATCATCGCCAACCGGCTGCTCGATGGGCTCGACGGTGCCGTCGCGCGCGCCCACGGACCCACCGCGCTGGGCGGCTATTTCGATATCGTCGCGGATTTCGCCTTCTACGTGTCGGTTCCGATGGCCTTTGGGTTTTTCGATCCCGCCAACACGCAAGCCGCCTTGGTGCTGGTCGCTGCGTTCGTGCTGACCGGGGTCAGCTTCCTGGCCTTTGCGGTTGTCGCGGCTGAGCGCGGCGAAGAAACCCGCGCGCATGGCCGCAAGAGCTTCTTCTATTCCACCGGACTTGCCGAAGGCGCGGAAACGATCGCGGTGTTCATCGCCTTTGCGCTGTTCCCGGCATGGTTCGTGCCGATTGCCTATGGCTACGCCGGACTATGCGTGCTGACCGTGTTCCAGCGCAGCGCATTGGCGGTGATGCAATTCAGGGATTGAGGCGCGCGGTGACCGCGTCGCGCAACTTCGCGATCCGCGCCGCATTGGCGCCCAGATCGCTCATTCCGACGCGCGAGACCGAACGGAAATCGATCTCGCCATCGGCAACGCGCACCACCATGTCGTCCTTGAACCCGAACCAGAAGGTCTCCGCGACGCCTTCGACGCGCCCGGCTGCAGCATTGGCCGTGACATCCGCGAAGCCCAGTTCCTCCATTGCCTCCGCTACGGCCGCGACAGCTGCCGCGCGGTCGGCCGTGCCGATGGGGAGCGATACGAGATCGGGATAGGCTTGCGTGATGACCTGCGCATGCGACTGGTTCGCGAGCGGCGCTTCGGTTTGCGCCCACATATCCAGTTCGCCGAGCGGGGTGGTGTAGTCGTTGAGCGGATTGGCATTGCTCGCATTGCGGCGATCGACTGCCGCTTGCGAGAAGGCGGGCGGATTGGCGACATCGGTGGCGATGTCGTGGATCGGCGGAATATCCGCGGCCTGGCCGCGAACATAGCCCAGCGCAGCAAAAATCCCGAGCGGCACAAGCAGCGCGATCAACGCAAGCAGCCAGCCGCGGCGCGGTTTGCGCAGCAGCGTGGCGACCAGCGCCACCAACGCCACCAGTGCGACGATGCCGAGCAGGATTGGTCCCGCCTTGATCGTCATCGTCAGCAGCCCCGTCTGCCAGCTCCACAGCCCGAACTTGGTGCCCAGCGCGGCGACCGCGAAATAGACCGGCAGCAGAAGCGCTAGGACAAGGGCGAGGCGGCTGTACCAGGGCGATCGTGTCATTGCAGGGTTCCTAACGCGGCGAAGCGATTTTGCCTACGCGGGAATCGCGGGGGTCCGGACCGCGGGCCTCACCTATCCGCCAGTCACGCTCATATGGCGGGCGAGCGCGGGTTCGCGCTGGTCAACGTCGAAGGCATGGCGCAGCGGCTTGCCCGCGAGCAGCCGGTCGAGCGCCGCGTCGAGCGCCTCTTCGCCGCCGGCGCGGATAATATCGCGCAGTTCGACCTTCTGGTCGTGCCCGAGGCAGCCATAGACCGTCCCCGTTGCGCCGATCCTGATGCGATTGCAGCCCGCGCAGAAATTGTCGCTCAGTGGCGTAATGAGGCCCAGCCGGGTGCCGGTATCCGCGACATCGAAATAGCGTGCCGGTCCGCCCGTGCGGTGGAGCGAGGGGACGAGCGTGAAACTGCGTTCGATCTCGGCGCGGACGTCGTCGAGCGGCAAATGCGTCGATTGCCGGTCGAGCGACACTTCGCCCAGCGGCATCGCCTCGATCAGGCCTAGGTCCAACCCGCGCTCGCTGCACCAGCCGAGCAGCGCGGGCAGTTCGTCATCGTTAAGACCGCGCATCGCCACGGCATTGATGCGGATCCCGAGACCCGCTGCGCGGGCCGCCTCGATCCCGCTAATAACCCGGTCGAACTCGTCGCGCCGCGTCAGCTGGGCGAAGCGTTCACGGTCGAGTGTGTCCAAGCTGACATTGATCCGCCGCAAGCCCGCATCGTACAAATCCTGCGCCATGTCGGGCAGGCGGGTGCCATTGGTGGTGAGAGTGAGTTCCTGGAGACCGTCCCCGCGCAGCCGCGCCAGTCTGCCGACCAGATCCATGATGCCCTTGCGCACCAGGGGTTCGCCGCCGGTCAGCCTGATGCGGCGGACGCCGCGCGCGACCAGATGCCGCGCAAGCGCCTCGATTTCCTCGAATGTCAGCAGGTCGCGGCGGGGGAGGAACTGCATGTCTTCCGCCATGCAATAGGTGCAACGCAGATTGCAGCGGTCGGTCACCGACAGGCGAATATAGTCGATCTGGCGGCCGAAAGCGTCGCGCATGGCGGTGCCCTACACGCTGGCGGGCGAAGCCGAAACGGAATTCTTGGCGCTTTGGGGAAGGCGGCTAACCGACGCTGCGCAGTTTGCCGAACAGGGCCGGCAACGGTTCGGAGGCGCGCGCCTTGCCCATCGCATCGGCGACCGCTTGGGGAACTGCGATCTCGATCGCGTGGGCGCGGTCCTCGCTCAGCCCGACCGAGACTTCATAGGTGCCCGGATCGATCACGAAGCGTCCGTCGCGTTCGAACCGGCCAAGTTGGTTGCCGCCGATTTCGAACAGTATCTGGCGGGTTTCCCCGCCGCCGAGCGAGACTCGCTGGAAATCGGCCAGTTCGGTTCGCCCCTGACCGCGTCCGCCGGGGCGGCGCAGGTAAAGCTGGACGGTTTCGGTGCCCTCATGGCCCCCGACATTGTGCAGAAGGGTACTCACAATGAGCCGGTCGTGCCCCAGTTCGGTCGTGGTCTGGCCGAGCCCGAATTCGGAATAATTGAGCCCGTGCCCGAAGGTCAGGCCCACCCGCCCGCGGTCGACCAGCGGTATCGGCAGGCGGCCGCAGGGCGCGAATTCGCCGGTCAGGACATCGGTGATGGCATGGCCCGACATACTGCCCAGCTGACCCGCGTGGATAATGCAGGGCAGTTTCGCGCCGCTGATATCGGGATCGAGCGGGCGCGCTCCGAGCGTGATCAGCACGATGCTCCGATTGACCGCATAGAGCGCCTCGAGCAGCGTCTGCTGCGCTGCGGTCAGTGTGCTGGTTTCGCCGAGCGTGACAATGACCGTCCCCGCACGGCGGGCGGCTTCGCTGGCCATGCCGATCGCCATATGGTCCGCATCGATCAGATCACCCGATGACGATCCTGCCTGATCCCGGCGCAAGGCCAGCCCGGGTACGAAATTGTGCGCCAGTTCACGGGTGTCGAACCCGTCGATCAGGCTCGCCCCTTCCTGCGGCAATCCGCCGGTGGGCAGCGACCGGTCACCGGCAGCTTGGCCGACGACGAGGATTTCGCCCGAATCGATGCTCAGCGGAAGCAGCGCAGGGTCGTTGCGGAGCAGGATGATCGCGTGGCGCGCGGCATCGAGCGCAACGGTTCGCGCTCCCGCCGCCGACCGCTTCGGCGTTTCGGTTTCTTCCGGTCCCGCGCTGCGGAACAGGCCAAGGTCGTATTTCGCGCCCAGCACCTTGCGCACGGCATCGTCGAGCTGCAGCGGCGTCACGCGCCCGTCTGCAACCGCTGCCACCACTGCGGCGACAGAGATGTCGGCATAGGGTGCGCCGGTCAGATCCTGTCCCGCCGCCTTGGCGATTTCCGTCCATTCGGCGAGGTCGATCCCTTCGAAACCGCCAGGCCCGCCAATGGCAAAGGTCGCACTGGTCGACTGGTCGCCGTTGTCGAGCGAAGAGGCAATCCGGCCAAGCGCGATACTGGCCGGGGGCGATTCGCGCAGCACACCTGCGACGAGGCGCAGCTGGTCCGCGGGCAAGTGCGCGCCGCGGCGACCCGTCCACGAGGGGTTATCCACGCGCAGGCAGGCGAGCATGCTGCCGCCGTCCTGATCCTCGAACTGCAGCCCGCGCACGCTGGCCGATGCCAGGCACCGGGCCAGCAGCCCCGATGCGCCCCAGCTCGCGGAAAGATCCTCGTCGGTATGCGATGTGCTCAGCGCGACGGAGGGCCCGAGCAGCCAGTTCTTGCCTCTATCCCGCGCCTCGGCGGCAACGATGCGCGCGGCGCGCTCGACCACCTCGGGCGCCCAGCTTGCGGCCAGCGCGAAGGGGCTGGGCATGATGACCGCTTCGCCGCGACCGGGGGTGGCGGCGTAGAGCAGGGGAATGCCCAAGCGGGTTTCTTCGATGGCCATACTCTGGAGAGTGGCAAACTCGGCGGGCGAGCCGGGACCCACGAGACCGCTCAACTGGCCCCGGCGGAGCTGGTCGCGCACGCGATCGATTGCGTCGGTATCGGCTGGATCGGGCGCGCGTTCGAGCGCCAATTGCCCGACCTTCTCCTCCACCGACATGATGGCGAGCAGGTCTTCGACGAAACGCTCGCGTTCGGCGGCGTAATCGGTGGGGCGGCGTGCCATGGCAGGCCCGTGTCCCACAAATAGGTAAACATCTTGTTTTGGTAGGTTCTTCGCCTTGTGGGTCGCGCCGCAAGCCACTTGTGAAGGG
Organism: Qipengyuania citrea; assembly: GCF_024171405.1. Classification (GTDB taxonomy): domain Bacteria; phylum Pseudomonadota; class Alphaproteobacteria; order Sphingomonadales; family Sphingomonadaceae; genus Qipengyuania; species Qipengyuania profunda. The sequence continues at coordinate 1,322,473 of NZ_JALJZT010000002.1, read as the reverse complement.
AGGTGATTTACAGATATAAAAATATCTTTATATCCATCCTGCAATGCGCACCGATACTCTCTTCCGGGCCTTGGCCGACCCTACCCGTCTCAGGATCATGCGCCTGCTGGGTTCGATGGAACTGGCTGTGGGCGAAGTGGCGCAGGTGCTGGGGCAGAGCCAGCCCCGCGTATCGCGGCATATCGGCATCCTGTGCGACGCGGGTCTGGCCGAACGCCGCCGCGAAGGCAGCTGGGTCTTCCTGCGCGCTTGTGCGAATGCCAGCGAGGCGCCTCCGCTATGCGCGGCAGTTGCCGATCTGCTGGTCGAAGCCGAAGCGACCGACGCGCCATTTGCCGAGCAATGCGAGCAGGACCGCCGCAAGCTTGCAGCGATCCGCCAGCATCGCGAAAGCGAAGCGCAGGTGTATTTTTCCGACCACGCGCACGATTGGGACGAACTGCGCCGCCTGCATTCCTCTGACGAGGCGGTGGAGGCAGCGCTGGGCAAAGCTCTGGGCACGAGGTCGCTCGGACGCCTGCTCGATATCGGGACCGGCACGGGCCGTATGGCCGAACTTTTCGCCGAACGCGCCGAGCGGATCGTAGCGCTCGACAAGAGCCTCGCGATGCTGCGGGTGGCGCGCGCCAAACTGCAGCACCTGCCGACCGAACGGGTCGAACTGGTGCAGGGCGATTTCGCTTCGCTTTCGTTTGCCGCGGAAAGTTTCGACACGGTGCTGTTCCATCAGGTCCTGCATTTCGCGCAGAACCCGGGCGCGGCGCTGGCCGAGGCGGCGCGTGTGACGCGCCCCGAAGGACGGATCGCGATCGTCGATTTCGCCGCGCACCAGCGCGAGGAGTTGCGCGATCGCCATGCGCATGCGCGGCTGGGCTTCGAAGATGGCCAGATGGCCAGCCTGCTCGACGAAGCAGGGTTCGAGCCAGCGGCCCCGATGGCGCTGGAGGATGGAGAACTGGTGGTGAAGATCTGGATTGCGCAGCGGCGCGCCGCAAACAGGAAGGCCGCATCATGAGCCCGACGATGGACCAGATGCGCGAAGCCCAGCGCGCGCTCGACGCCCCGCTGTTCTCCGGCCTGCCCGGCGACGTCGAGGTGAGCTTCGAATTCTTCCCGCCCAAGAACGACAAGATGAACGAAACGCTGTGGCACAGCGTCGAAACGCTCGCCCCGCTTGGACCGCGCTTCGCCAGCGTCACCTATGGAGCAGGCGGTTCGACGCGCGAACGCACGCATGAACAGGTCGTGCGCATCCAGAACGAAGCGCATATCCCCGCCGCTGCGCATCTGACCTGTGTCGATGCAACGCGCGAACAGGTCGATGCGGTCGCGCGGCACTATTGGGAGGAAGGCATCCGCCACATCGTCGCGCTGCGCGGTGACGCGCCCGACGGCCATTCGCGCTACACGCCGCACCCGGGCGGCTATGCCAATGCGGTCGAGCTGATCGCCGGACTGAAGCAGATCGCCGATTTCGAGATTTCGGTCGCCGCCTATCCCGAGGTTCATCCCGATTCCCCCGATGCGCAGGCCGACATCGCCAATCTCAAGGCCAAGTTCGATGCCGGCGCGACCCGCGCGATCACGCAGTTCTTTTTCGATCCGCAATGCTTCTTCGAGTTTCGCGACAAGGCCGCCGCCGCCGGGATCGAGGGCGAGATCGTGCCCGGGATCATGCCGGTGATGAGCTTCGCCGCGGTCCAGCGGATGTCGGGGCTATGCGGCACCGCGATCCCGCACTGGATGGAAGGGCTGTTCGAAGGGCTCGACGACCAGCCCGCCGCGCGCCAGCTGGTCAGCGCGACCATCGCCGCCGAAATGTGCCGCCGCCTCTATGCGGGCGGGGTGCGCCAGTTCCATTTCTACACTCTCAACCGCGCCGAGCTGAGTTATGCGATCTGCCACATGCTCGGCCTGCGTCCGAAAGCGAAGCCATGACCAAGCGCGAGCAATTCGAGGCTGCCGCGGCGCAGCGGATCCTGATCAAGGACGGTCCCTATGGCACCGCAATCCAGCAGGCCGGGCTAAGGCCGGAAGACTATGCTGCGGGCACCGCGCTGGAGCAGGACCAGAAGGGCAATAACGACCTCGTCAACCTGACCCAGCCGCAGGTGATCCGGGCGATCTGCGACAGCTATATCGATGCAGGCGCGCATATCCTCGCCACCAACACCTTCAACGCCAACCGGATCAGCCAGGCGGATTACGGGGCAGAGGACCTGGTCCATGAGATCAATGTCGCCGCAGCGCGTATCATCCGCGAGGCGATCGACGCGCGCACCGATGGCATACCGCGCTTTGTCGCGGGGGCGGTGGGGCCGACCAACAAGACGCTGTCGCTGTCGCCCGATGTCGAGGACCCGGGTTTTCGCGAAGTTACCTTCGACGAAATCGTCGCGGTCTATGTCGACCAGTGCCGCGCGCTGGTCGAGGGCGGGGCCGATTTCATCCTTATCGAAACCGTGTTCGACACGCTCAATTGCAAGGCCGCGATCATGGCGGTGAAACAGCTCGAGCGCGAGCTTGGCCGCGATCTCCCGCTGATGATCTCGCTGACGCTGACCGACTTGTCGGGGCGCAATCTGTCGGGCCATACGGTCGAGGCGTTCTGGTACACGGTGCGGCATGCCAAGCCGCTGACCATCGGGCTCAATTGCAGCTTCGGCGCCGAACAGCTGCGCCCGCATGTCCAGCTGCTGTCCGATATCGCCGACACCTATCTGATGACCTATCCCAATGCCGGCCTGCCCAATGATCTGGGCGAATATGACGAACTGCCCGAAACCACCGCCGCGCTGACCCGGGTCTGGGCAGAGAACGGCCGCATCAACGCGCTGGGCGGCTGCTGTGGCTCGACCCCGGCGCATATCGCCGCGATGGCGGCAGCGGTCGAAGGGCTGGCACCGCGTGTCCCGCCGAGCACGAAGCCAGACATGCGTCTCGCGGGGCTCGAGCCGTTTACGGTGGCGGCATGAGCGATCCGCTTGCGAACCGCGCGGTCATCCGCACCGCAGGCGTCGCTGATGCTGGGCGGCTGTCGTTGATCGCCAATGCCACCTTCCTCGAAACCTTCGCCGGAATGATCGCGGGCGATGCGCTGGTGGCGCATTGCGAGACGCAGCATGCACCCGCCTATATCGCCCGGCTCCTGGACACAGGCGCGCGGGCCTGGCTGGCGGAAGTCGACGATGCCCCGGTCGGCTACGCCCTGCTCAACCGGCCCGAACTCGATGCCGCGCGCGACGGCGATATCGAGCTGAAGAAGATCTACCTTCTGTCGCGGTTCCACGGCAGCGGCATCGCGCGCGACCTGTTCGATGCGGCCAAGGCCGGTGCGCGGGGGCATCAGCGTCTGCTGCTCGGCGTAAAGGACGACAACCGCCGCGCCATCGCCTTCTATACCAAACAGGGGTTCAGGAAGATCGCGACGCGCCGCTTCGATGTCGGCGGCACACTTTACGATGATGTCGTGCTCGCACGCGAACTCGACCGGGACTGAGCGATGACCGACCAATCCACCGCCCGCTTCGTCAATATCGGCGAACGCACCAATGTGACCGGCTCTGCGCGGTTCAAGAAACTGATCATGGCGGACGATTACGATACCGCGGTGGAAGTCGCGCGCCAGCAGGTCGAAAACGGTGCGCAGGTAATCGACGTCAATATGGACGAAGGCCTGCTCGATGCCGAGCATGCCATGACCACCTTCCTCAAGCTGATCGCCGCCGAACCCGACATCGCACGCGTGCCGGTGATGATCGACAGTTCCAAATGGGACGTGATCGAGGCCGGGCTTAAATGTGTTTCGGGCAAGCCGATCGTCAATTCGATCAGCATGAAAGAGGGCGAGGCGCAGTTCCTCGAGCAAGCCCGCAAATGCATGGACTACGGTGCGGCAGTGGTCGTCATGGCGTTCGACGAGACCGGTCAGGCGGACACCAAGGAGCGCAAGGTCGCCATCTGCGCGCGCGCCTACGACCTGCTCACCTGGATCGGCTTCCCGCCCGAGGACATCATCTTCGATCCGAACATTTTCGCAGTCGCGACCGGGATCGAGGAGCACGACCGCTACGGGCTCGACGTTATCGAGGCGCTCGCCGAGATCAAGGCGCAGCTCCCGCATGTGCGCACCAGCGGCGGGCTGTCCAATCTGAGCTTCAGCTTCCGCGGTAACGAGACGGTGCGCCGCGCGATGCATTCGGTCTTCCTCTACCATGCGATCCCCGCCGGGCTCGACATGGCGATCGTCAATGCGGGCCAGCTCGACGTCTACGACCAGATCGATCCGCAGCTGCGCGAAGCGTGCGAGGATGTGATCCTGATGCGCCGCCCCGATGCGACCGAGCGGCTGATCGACCTTGCCGAAAGCTACAAGGGCAAGACCGCGGCCGAGGAAAAGGCCGCCGAGGAATGGCGCGGCTGGCCGGTCGAACGCCGGCTCGAACACGCGCTGGTCAAGGGCATCGACGCGCATGTGGTGGCCGACACCGAAGAGGCGCGCCAGCGGTTCGACCGCCCGATCGAAGTGATCGAAGGCCCGCTGATGGACGGCATGAATGTCGTCGGCGACCTGTTCGGCAGCGGCAAGATGTTCCTGCCGCAAGTGGTCAAATCGGCGCGCGTCATGAAAAAGGCGGTCGCGCATCTGATCCCCTTCATCGAAGCGGGGAAGGAAGAAGGCGCCCGCGCCAAGGGCATCATCATCATGGCGACGGTGAAGGGCGATGTGCACGACATCGGCAAGAACATCGTCGGCGTGGTGCTGCAGTGCAATGGCTATGAAGTGATCGACCTGGGCGTGATGGTGCCCTGGTCGCAGATCCTCGCCGCGGCGAAGGAACACGATGCCGACATGATCGGCCTGTCGGGTCTCATCACTCCTTCGCTCGACGAAATGGTCACCGTCGCCGAGGAAATGAAGACCGCGGAAATGACCATGCCGCTGCTGATCGGCGGGGCGACCACCAGCAAGGTGCACACCGCGCTGCGCATCGATCCCGCCTATCCCGGGCCGGTCATCCACGTGCTCGACGCCAGCCGCGCAGTCGGCGTGGTCAGCCGGCTGCTGTCCGACACGCAGCGCGATGAATTCGTCGACACCACCGCTGCCGACTATACCCATGTCCGCGATACGCGTGCGGGCAAGGGGCAGAGCGAATTGCTCAGTCTCGCGGATGCGCGGGCGAATTTCTACGACGCGTTCCTGTCCGACAAGGCCGCCCCTCCGCTGCACCCGGGCGTGCATGTGTTCGATGATTGGGACCTTGCCGAACTGCGCAGCTATATCGACTGGACGCCGTTCTTCCGCGCGTGGGAATTGCACGGCACCTATCCCAAGATTCTCGATGATCCGGTGGTCGGCGAAAGCGCGCGCAGTCTCAAGGCCGATGCCGAGGCGATGCTCGACCGCATCGTGACCGAGAAATGGTTTACCCCGCGCGGGGTCGCGGGCTTCTGGCCTTGCGCGCGCGATGGCGACGATGTCACTCTGCACCTGGCCGAGGAAGAGCGGCATGTGACGCTGCCCTTCCTGCGCCAGCAGGTGAAGAAATCGCGCGACCGCGCCAATATGTGCCTCGCAGATTTCATCGACCCGGCGGGGGACTGGCTGGGCGGCTTCGCGGTCGGCATCCACGGGATCGAGGAGCATTCGAAACGCTTCCTCGCCGACAAGGACGATTATTCCGACATCCTGCTCAAGGCGCTGGCGGACCGGTTCGCCGAGGCATTTGCCGAACGGCTGCACCAGCATGCGCGCACCGATCTGTGGGGCTATGCCCCGCAGGAGCAGCTGACCAATGAAGCGCTGATCAAGGAGCAATATCGCGGGATCCGCCCCGCGCCGGGCTATCCCGCTTGTCCCGATCACAGCCTCAAGCCGATCCTGTTCGAACTGCTCGATGCCGAGGCGAATACCGGCATCAGCCTGACCGAGAACTTCGCCATGTATCCCACCGCCGCGGTCAGCGGGTTCTATTTCGGCCATCCCGAAGCGCAATATTTCGGCGTGGCCCGCGTCGGGCGCGACCAGCTGGAAGACTATGCCGCCCGCCGCAATGTGGATATCGCCACGGCGGAACGCTGGTTGCGGCCAAACCTGGATTGACCGCGCTGCGGTAATATCGCAGTGCAGCACAGGTCGGCGGCAGGAGCGATTCTGCGGCAGGCGCGCACGGGAGAGCCCGGATGGCGACGTCCATCCGGCGCCGAAGGAGCAACCGCCCCGGAAACTCTCAGGCTAAACGGACCGTGCGCTCCATCGGCACTCTGGAAAGCGCCGCGCGCCTGCGCGTGGCCACCGAAGGGGTAAGCGCACCCATATGTGCGCCAGTCTCTCAGGTTTCCCGACAGAGGGGGCATGGTTTTCGGCGCACCGCGAGGGCGCGCCCCATGCTTGTGAGGGACGGGACTTGAGCGACGACACCGAAGACATGATCGCCGAAACCGAAACGCTGCCGCTCGATGCGTGGCATCGCCGCAAGGGCGCGCGGATGGTGCCCTTTGCGGGCTACCATATGCCGATCCAGTACGAAGGCATCGTTATCGAACACGGCTGGACCCGCAGCCAGGCGGGCCTGTTCGACGTCAGCCATATGGGCCAGCTGATGGTCACCGGCGACAAGGCCGCCGCGGAACTCGAAAAACTGCTCCCCGGGGCGATCGCATCGCTCAAGCCTGGCAAGGTGCGCTATTCGCTGCTGATCGGCGAGAACGGCGGCATCCTCGACGACCTCATGGTCACCAATGCGACGCCGTGGATCGAAGGCGACGAGGAAGCGGGCACCGAGGGACGCTGGGGCGAACCGGCCTATTACCTCGTGGTCAATGGCGCGATGAAATGGGACGACATCGCCCATCTGCGCGAACATCTCGATGACGATGTCACGCTCACCCATATGGACGAGCACGCGCTGATCGCGCTGCAGGGGCCCAATGCCGCGACCGCGCTCAACCGCGTGATGCGCAATGTCATCGACGACATGGTCTTCATGGAAAGCGTGGTCCACGACTTCGGCGAATGGCCGCTGCGGATCACGCGTTCGGGCTATACCGGTGAGGACGGGTTCGAAATCTCGGTCCCCGCCGAATTCGCCGAAAGCCTCGCCGATCGCCTGTGCGCCGAAATCGAAGTGCGCCCGATCGGTCTGGGCGCACGCGACAGCCTGCGGCTCGAGGCGGGCCTGCCGCTCTACGGCCACGATATCACCACCGAAACCGACCCCGTCTCAGCCGATCTCGGTTTCGCGCTGACCAAGCGCCGGCGCGAGGAAGGCGGCTGGATGGGTCACGAACCCGTGATGAAGGCGTTCGCCGAGGGACCCGCTCAGAAACGCGTCGGCCTCGCCATCGACGGCCGGATGCCCGCCCGCGAAGGCGCGCTCGTCTATTCGGGCGATACGCAGGTCGGCCGCATCACCAGCGGCGGCTTCTCCCCCACGCTCGAACGGCCCATCGCCATGGGTTATGTCGAGACCGCGCTTGCCGCCGAAGGCACCGAACTCGAAGTCGAGGTGCGGAAGAAGAGGCTCCCCGCCACGGTCGCCTCGCTCCCCTTCGTCCCCCATCGCTACCACAGAGGGAAATGATCGAAATGGCCCGCTATTTTACCGATGAACATGAATGGATCGACGTCGAGGGCGACACCGCCACCGTCGGGATCACCGATTACGCACAAGGCCAGCTGGGCGACATCGTCTTCGTCGAACTGCCCGATGTCGGCAGCGTGATCGAGAAGGGCAAGGATGCCGCCGTGGTCGAAAGCGTCAAGGCGGCGAGCGATGTCTACGCGCCGATCAGCGGCGAGGTCATGGAAACCAACGACGCGCTCGAAGACGACCCCGCGCTGGTCAACACCGCTCCGGAAGAAGACGGCTGGTTCTTCAAGATGACCATCGGCGACAAGTCGGAGTTCGACGGTCTGATGGACCTGGCCGCCTACAAGAGCTTCTGCGACGGGCTTTGATCCGCTGATGCCCCGCGGGGCGTGAAGGAACCACGATGCGCTACCTACCCCTGACCGATACCGACCGTTCGGCCATGCTCGACACGATCGGAGCGCCCGATATCGATGCGCTGTTTGCCGATGTGCCCGAGGCGGCGCGGCTCTCCGGCCCGATCGAAGGCCTGCCGATGCACGCCAGCGAAATGGCGGTCGAAAAGCATATGCGGCGGCTGAGCAAGAAGAACCTTGCCGCAGCCGATGCGGCGTTCTTCCTCGGGGCAGGGGCCTACAAGCATCACATCCCGGCCAGCGTCGACCACATCATCCAGCGCGGCGAGTTCCTGACCGCCTACACGCCCTACCAGCCTGAAATCGCGCAGGGCACGCTGCAGATGCTGTTCGAATTCCAGACGCAGGTTGCGCGGCTCTACGGCTGCGCGGTGGCGAACGCCTCGATGTACGACGGCTCGACCGCCTGCTGGGAAGCGGTGGCGATGGCGGGCCGTGTGGCGCGCGGCAAGAAGCGCAAGGTCGTGCTCTCGGGCGCTCTCCATCCGCACTACGCCGAAGTTGTGCGGACGATGGCCAAGTTCACCGATGACGAGATCGCCGGTGCCCCTCCGAGCCTGACGCCGAAGCCCGACGACGACGGCCTGATCGCCCGGATCGACGAGGACACGAGCTGTGTTGTGGTGCAATACCCCGACATCCTCGGTCGCCTGCCCGACCTCGCGCGTATTGCCGAGGCGGCGCATGAGAAGGGCGCGCTGCTGATCGCGGTCAACACCGAGCCGGTGGCGCTGGGAGCGATCAAGTCGCCCGGCGAGCTGGGCGCCGATATCGTGGTGGGCGAGGGCCAGTCGATCGGCGTGGGCCTGCAGTTCGGCGGGCCCTATCTCGGCCTGTTCGCGGTGCGCGATGAAAAGCATGTCCGCATGATGCCCGGGCGCCTGTGCGGCGAGACGGTCGATGCGGAGGGCAAGCGCGGCTTCGTGCTGACGCTCTCGACCCGCGAACAGCACATCCGCCGCGAAAAAGCGACCTCGAACATCTGCACCAATTCGGGGCTGTGCGCGCTGGCGTTCAATGTCCACATGACGCTGCTCGGCGAGAAGGGTTTGAGGCGCCTCGCTATGGAAAACCATCGCCTCGCCTGCATCGCCGCCGAACGCCTGGCCAAGGTGCCGGGCGTCGAAGTGTTGAACGATGCATTTTTCAACGAGTTCACGATCCTGCTCGATGGCGATGCACGCAGCATAGTTCGCGAATTGACTAGGCAGGACATCTTGGCAGGCGTTTCGCTGGGCCGCCTTTTCCCCGACATCGGAAGCCTGTCGAACGGCCTGCTCGTCGCGGTTACCGAAACCACCACCGAGGAGGACATCGAAACACTGGCCTCCGCACTCGAGGAGGTGCAGACATGAACGCGCCCAATGCATCGGGCTGGAAGCCCGGCACGCCCGTCGAAGGTCACAATGCGATGAGCGGTCCCGACACTGCCACCGGCAATCGCGCGCTGATGCTCGAAGAACCGCTGCTGTTCGAAATCGGTCATATTGAAACAACCGGCGTAGATTTCGAATTCGCGACCAAACTAGGCCTTGCCGGTGTGGAGCAGCCGACGCCGCCGAGCCCCGCCCCGCCGTCGCGTCTCGGAGGTCTCGAGCGAACCGAGCGCATTGGGTTGCCTGGTCTCTCCGAACCCGAAACCGTGCGCCACTATACGCGCCTGTCGCGTCAGAACTATGCGATCGATCTCGGTCTCTTCCCGCTGGGTTCGTGCACCATGAAGCACAACCCCAGACTGAACGAGAAGATTGCGCGGATGCCCGGATTTGCCGACGTCCATCCGCTGCAGCCGGTCGACACTGTTCGCGGTGCACTCGAAGTCGTCAACGAACTCGCATATTGGTTGGTCAAGCTTACCGGCATGCACGGCGTCGCGATGAGCCCCAAGGCGGGCGCGCATGGCGAATTGTGCGGCATCCTGTGCATCCGCGCCGCGCTCGAGGCGCGGGGCGATGCGCGCGAGGTCATCCTCGTGCCCGAGAGCGCGCATGGCACCAACCCCGCCACTGCCGCCTTCGCGGGCTACAAGGTCGAGGACATCCCCGCCACGCCCGAAGGCCGCGTGGATCTGGAGGCGCTGAAGGCGCGGCTCGGCCCCGATGTCGCGGGCGTGATGATCACGAACCCCAACACCTGCGGGCTGTTCGAGCGCGACATGAAGGCGATTTCCGACGCGGTCCATGAGGCCGGCGGTTTCGTCTATTGCGACGGGGCGAACTTCAACGCGATCGTCGGCAAGGTTCGCCCTGGCGATCTCGGCGTTGATGCGATGCATATCAATTTGCACAAGACCTTCTCGACACCGCACGGCGGCGGGGGCCCGGGTTCGGGCCCCGTGGTACTATCTGAAGCGCTCGCGCCCTTTGGCCCGCTGCCTTACACTGCGCGCACTAAGGACGGCGTTGTCCATCTTGTCGAGGAAGAGGATGCAGAGGAATTCGCTCAGGAGCACTTCGGCGGCCCGCTGCAACACTTCGGCCGCATGACCGCGTTCCACGGTCAGATGGGCATGTTCACCCGCGCGCTGGCCTATATCCTCAGCCACGGTGCCGATGGTCTCAAGCAAGTGTCCGAAGACGCCGTGCTCAATGCCAATTACATCCTGCGCAGCCTCGAAGACGTGCTCGATGCACCCTTCGGCCACAGCGGGCCGTGCATGCATGAAGCGCTGTTCAGCGACAAAGGCTTCGCCGACGACGTCTCGACGCTCGACCTGGCCAAGGCGCTGATCGACGAGGGCTATCACCCGATGACGATGTACTTCCCGCTGGTGGTGCACGGCGCGATGCTGGTCGAACCGACCGAGACCGAGAGCAAGGCGGCGCTCGACCAGTTCATCATGGCACTGCGCAGCGTAGCCGAGCAGGCCAAGGCGGGTGACGAAACGCTCAAGACCGCGCCGCATTACGCCCCGCGCCGCCGGCTCGACGAAACGCAGGCCGCGCGCAAGCCGGTGCTGGCGTGGAACGATCCCGATATGGCATGACGCTAACGGGGGTTGCGGCATTGCGTTACTGCTCTACAACCGCCGGATAACACAATAAAAATGGGTCGTTCGATGGACCGCGGGGAGGCGGGGGTTGAGCGAGGACAGGGACGACAATCTGCTGATCCGTGGCTGGCGCAATGTGCGCGAGGCCGGCCCGCGTCGTCTGGTGTTGACCGCGGTGCTGGTGCTCATGGCGCTGCTGATCGCGCGCTACAGCTGGAACATCCCGCACGAGGTGGTCCCCGACGAATGGCGTATCGAAGGCGCCGAGAATGTCGACATCACCACGCCGGGTACGGGCGACGCCGAACGCGCGCTCTATGACTGGCGCAGCTCCATCCTGGCGGACAAGATCGAGCAGGACGATCGCATTACGATGGTGGTCTATGACGACCAGACGCTGATCGCTGCGCGCAAACGCTCGCCGCTCGATCGCGGGATGCTGTCGCGCGCGCTGCAGATCATCGACGGGATGGAGCCCAAGGCGATCGGGCTCGATATTCTGTTCGACCAGCCGCAGGACGAGGATGCCGAGCTGCTCGCCACCTTGCGCGGCATGCAGACCCCGACGCTCGTCGGCTATGCCAATTTCGCGACCAACGAAGCCGATATCGTCTACGACCAGCAGGTCTATCTCGAGGAGTTCCTCGCCCAGCTCGAAGGGTCGAATGCGACCCCCGCCAGCATCCGGCTCGACAACACCAATGGCGTGACGCGCAAATGGCCGAGCATCGAACCCGACCTGCCGCCGGTGCTGGGCCGCGCCATGCTCCGTGCCGCGGGCGAGGGCGAGCTGGCGCTGCCAGGCTACGAAGGGGCGCTCCGCTATCGCCATCCCGCGTTCGAGAACGAGCCGATGTACGGACGTCTCCAGATCGACAATTTCCTCGACCCAGTGCTGATGGAAATTCCCGAGGTGCGCGCCATGCTGCGCGAACAGATCGAGGGGCGCTATATCCTCGTCGGCGGCGACATCATCGATTACGACCGCGTCCAGACCACCCTCTCCAGCGTCATCGGCGAAAATCCCGCCGGGCTGCGCGTCCATGCGGATATGATCGCGCAAATGCTCGACGGCGACCGGCGCGGGCAGGTGGGGGGGCTCACCCTATGGTTGATGGCGATACTGGTGGTCGCCACTGCCGTGCTCACCGGTCTGCTCGAATGGGGTAGCTGGCGCATCTACCTGCTGCTCGCGGCGCAGTTCGGCACCTTTATCGGCGTGCCTTTCGTGATGGAATGGCAGGGGGTCGATACGCTCGGCGTGCCCGCTGCCGGCTGGCTGCTCGGCTGGATCATTGCCTTTACCGCGGTGGTGTCGGCCGCGCGCGCGAGCGGCGCGGTGCAGCGGAATTTCGCGCAAGGCGCGCTGGGCAAATACCTCCCGCGCGAAATGGCGCAGGAAATCCTCGAAAACCCGCAGCTGCTCTCGCTCCATGGCGAGAAGAAGGAACTCTTCGTGCTGTTCTCGGACCTCGAGGGCTTCACCAAGATGAGCCATGCGATCGAGCCGGAAATGGTCGCCAAGCTGCTCAACCGCTATCTCGACATGCTGTCGGACGTGGTGCTCGATCATGGCGGCGTGATCGACAAATTCGTCGGCGATGCGGTGGTCGCCTTCTGGGGCGCGCCGATCGCGCGGCCCGACGATGGCGAGCGCGCCGCCCGCGCCGGTTATGCGCTTTGGCAGGCGGGCGAGGCGTTTCGCGAAGAAGTCGCGGCAATGGACGCCGGGCTACCCAAGATCGGCAAAACCCGCGTGGGGCTGCATTTTGGCGAGGCGGTGGTCGGCAATTTCGGCGGCGAGAACCGCATCCAGTATACCGCGCTGGGGGACAGCATGAACACTGCCGCACGGCTCGAGGCGGCCAACAAGGCGCTGGCATCCAGCGTCATGGCCAGCCGCGAATTCGCCGACCGGGCGGGGCTCGACTGGTGGCGTCCGATGGGCCGCGTGGTCCTGCGCGGACGCGCGCGCGCCGTCGAGCTGATGGAGCCGGTACCCGATTTCCCCGCTGCCGATCGGGCATTGCTGGCGGATGCATACAAGCTGGTCGGGACGGACGATGCTAGGGCAGCGGAGATCATCGCCGATGTCGTCAGCCGTCATCCGGCTGACACGGCGCTGGAAAACCTGTTATATCGAATTCAGAACCTGGATGATGGAGGGGCTTATGTCCTCGGTTAAGAACATACTCGCAGGGGCCGCGCTCTCGTTTGCAGCGCTCGGTTTTCTTGGATCGACACCCGCGCAGGCCGGGGTGGTGGTCAAGTCCAGCGGGCCGTCTGCCGAAACCTATCCGGTAGGCAAGAAGCTCGACGATGCGGCGAGCGTTACGCTCCGCACCGGCGACAGCATCACTGTGCTGACCGGCAGCGGGACACGCGTCATCTCGGGTCCGGGCACGCACCGGGTGGGGGCACGCGGCGCGAGCAAGCGGACCGCCTTTGCCATGCTGACCCGCCAGCAGTCGGGCGCCCGCGTCCGGACGGGGGCGGTGCGCGGCGGGGCTACCGGATCGTCCACCAATTCGAATCTGTGGAACATCGACATCAGCCGTCCGGGCAAGGTCTGCCTCCCGGCAGGCGATGCCATTACCTTCTGGCGTCCCTCGATCGAAGGCGGGGAAACCTGGGTGCTGGGTTCGGCGATTTCGGATTTCCACCTCCATTTCACCTTCGAGGACGGCTCCGCCACCGCTTCGCTCAGCGCCGACGAACTGCCGCTGGCGCAGAACCGGCTCTATGACCTGTCGGGTCCGGCGGGCGGGGCGAAGCAGCGCCTCGAATTCATTGCGCTGGACGAAACGCCGCAAGATCCCGAAGATCTGGCCGTCGCGCTGGCCAATCTCGGCTGCATGGGCCAGCTTGACCTCTTGAGCGAGAAACTGGCGAGCTAGGTATCTACCGGTGGCCCCGCGGTACGGGGCATGGCGGCTGCTGCGGGGGGCGGCAGCAGCAGACTAGGGCAATCGGGGAGGGCCGATGAAACGCCGGGCAGCACGCTGGCAAGGGGGACGGGGCGGAGCCGTGCGGGCGTTTGCGCTCGCGCTGCTGCTTGCGCTGGCCGCTGTTGCGCCCGCGAGCCCCGATTCCTCCGCCGCCAACGCCCAGTCCTCGACTGCAAACTTCGAAGGCGTGGCGACCTGTGCCGGCTCGACCTGCCATGGCCGCTCCGAAGGCAATGGTGCGGTCGTCCGGCAGGACGAGATCGCGACCTGGCAGGCCCCGTCTTCGGCCAGCGGGGCGCACAGCCGCGCCTATTCGGTGCTCGCCAGCCGCCGCGGGCGCCAGATCGCGCAGACATTGGGGCTGGGGGCGGCGACCTCCGCGCCCGCCTGCCTCGGCTGCCATGCAACCTATGTCCCGCAATCGCGCCGCGGCGCGCGTTTCCACACCAGCGACGGGGTGGGCTGCGAAAGCTGCCATGGCGCGGCAGAGGGCTGGCTGCAGGTCCATTACGAGAAGGCCGCCAGCCATGCTTCCAATGTGCGCGCGGGACTGGTGCCGCTCGAGGATCCGCAGGTGCGCGCGAAAATCTGTCTCGATTGCCATTACGGCAGCACTGATACGGGCCAGTTCGTCACCCATTCGATGATGGCTGCGGGCCACCCGCGGATTTCGTTCGAGCTCGATCTTTTCTCCTCGCTGCAGCAGCATCACACCGAAGATGCCGACTATGCCCGCCGCAAGGGGCGCAGCGACAGCGTACGGCTATGGGCGGTGGGCCAGGCGGAAGCGGTTGCGCGGGCGACCGATCTGTTCGCGCGGCCCGGCTTCGGCATGCGCGGGATGTTCCCCGAATTCTATTTCTACGACTGCCACAGCTGCCACCGCGCGATCACTGACGGGCCCGCCCGGCGGCTGACTTTCGAGACCAATCCCGGCCGCCCGATCCCCTTCGGCAATGCGCCGTTCAACGATGAAAACATCATCATGCTGTCCGCAGTGGGCCGGGCGCTGGCGCCCGGCGCTGGCGAGGCTTTCGGTGACGCGAGCGTGGAATTCCACCGCGCGATGGCCCGCGACCGGGGCAGCGCGCAACAGGCCGCGATTGCTTTGCGAGAGCGGGCGCAGGCGCTGTCCAATGCGCTGGCCGCGCGCTCGTTCGGCAGCAATGATGCCTATCAGGTGATCGCGGCGATCGCCTCGCAGGCGACCGCGCCGCGCTTTACCGATTACGCCGGGTCGGTCCAGGCGGTGATGGCGGTCGATACGCTGCTCAATGCGCTGGTCCGCGAAGGCCGCGTGACGGTCGGCGCGGCGGCTGCGATCCGCGCCAATATCAACCGTGCCTATGCCGCAGTGGCCGCGCCGGAGACCTATCGTCCCGCCGCATTCCGCAGCGCGCTGGCCAGCGCGACATCCGCGATCGGGAGCCTGCGATAATGCGGCGGCGCGCGCTTGGCTGCCTGACGGGGGCCCTTGCTCTGGTCCTGGCATCCTGCGGCGGCGATGGCGGATCGACGGGCGGCGGCGGAGGCGGCACGGCGTCTCCGACACCCAGTCCTACGCCGACCACCGGGGGGCGGCTGTTCACCGATCCGGCGCAGCGCGCGCTGTCGGTCGGCGATGTCCAGCAGATCATCGCGCAAGCCGTGGGCGAGGCGCAGGCACGCGGCCTCCCCGCCACCGTGGCGGTGGTCGACCGGGTGGGCAATGTCCTCGGCGTCTTCGCCATGACCGGCACGCCCGGCAACACCCGCATCAGCCGGCGCACGATCGCCGGGCGCGCCGCGCCGGGTGACGAGGTCGGGCTGCAGGGCGTCCAGGTGCCCACCGCCACCGCCGCCATCGCCAAGGCGATCACCGGGGCCTATCTCTCGAGCGGGGGCAATGCCTTTTCGACCCGCACTGCCAGCCAGATCGTGCAGGAGCATTTCCCGCCCGCCGCCTCGACCGTGGGGCTTGAAAGCGGGCCGCTGTTCGGCGTGCAGTTCAGCCAGCTGCCCTGTTCGGACCTTTCCACGCGGATGAGCGACGGGATGATCGGCCCGCAGCGCTCGCCGCTGGGGCTGGCCGCAGATCCGGGCGGTTTCCCGCTGTACAAGGACGGCGTTGTGGTCGGCGGCATCGGCGTTGCGGGCGACGGCGATTACGGCTTCGATCCCGATACGATCGATGTGGATCGCGCCGCCGAGGAATTCGCGGCACTTGCGGGCACGCAGGGATTCACCCCGCCGCGAGAAATCGAGGCGGACCGCATCCCGGTCGACGGCACCAGCCTGCGCTATAGCGATATCCCGGCCAGCGAGCTGGGACCGCTGCAGCGCAGTTTCGGCGCGGTCAACGGCCCCTCGGGTACGCTTGTGCCGGTGTTCGGCTACAATGACGGCTCGATCCGCGCGGGGACCGCCTATGGCACCAATGCCTCGGGCATCCGCCGCAGCACCGCGGGCGAGTTTGCCAATCGCGATGCCTATGTGCTGGTCGACGCGGCGGGGACGCCGCGCTTCCCGATCCGCGCGGGGACCGACGCCGCAAGCATTGCCGATCCGCTGAGCGCCGCCGAAGTGCGCGCGATGATGGAGGAGGCGTTCACCGTCCTCAGCCGCGCGCGTGCGCAGATCCGCCGCCCGCTCGACAGCCGGATGCAGGCGACCATCAGCGTCGTCGATACGCATGGCGCGGTGCTCGGCATTGTGCGTTCGCCCGACGGGCCGATCTTCGGCACCGACGTATCGCTGCAGAAGGCGCGCACCGCGGCCTTCTTCTCGAACCGCGTTGCGGCGGCGCAGTTGCAGGCCGCCGGGGCAGCAGCCGCTCGCTATGTCCAGCGGGTGCGCAGCTTCCTCGGCGATGCCAACGCGCTGACCGGGACCTTTGCCTTTGCCGATCGGTCGGGCGGCAATCTGTCGCGGCCCTATTTCCCCGATGGCGAGGTGGGCGATGTGGCCGGCCCGCTATCGGTCGAACTGCCGGGCCAGTTCAGCCCGTTCATGACCGGGCTGCAGACCGAGCTGATCGTCCCCAATCTCGTCCAGCATCTCGGCTTCGTGATTTCGGGCGGGGCCAGTCCCGATACGCCGCGCACCTGCACACAGGTACCCGATGCGCCGGGCGGCGGGAAGCGGCTGGCCAATGGCATCCAGATCTTCCCCGGTTCTGTACCGATCTATCGCGGGGACCAGCTCGTCGGCGGTATCGGGGTTTCGGGTGACGGAATCGACCAGGACGACATGGTCAGCTTCCTCGGCCTGCATAATGGCGGGCAGCGCACGGGCGGTATCGGCAATGCGCGCTTCGAGATCCGCGCCGACCGGATCGTGGTCAACGTCAACGGACGCAATGTGCGGCTGCGCTACGTCAATTGCCCCTTCGCGCCGTTTCTCGACGATCCCCGCCAGAATGTCTGCGAGGGGCTGTGATGACAGCAGTCGCGCTTACCCCGCTGGCTTTGTTGCTCGCTGCCCAGGCGGAACTGCCGCCCGAGCCCGCGCCTGCCGAAGCGCCGCCGGCGGTCAATCCCGAACCGGGCGAACCCGCCGCGGTCGACCCGGCGATCATCGATGGTCGCCGCCGTCCCGATTATACCGGGCCGCTGCCCGATCCGGTGTCGCAGACAAATGAGGGCGCGGTGCGCGCGCCGCCGCCCGAGGCGTTTCCGATCGACCAGGTCCCGATCCCCGACCGCTGGCGGCTGGTCGAAAGTCTCGGCCTGGTGACCGAACGCTGGTGGGACCCCTATAACCAGAACACCTACAAGGGCGACCGGCCGATCAATCCGGACAAGATGCCGTGGCTGCCGATCACCGGCGACGACTGGTTCTTCATCGTCAATGCGATAAGCGACACGGTGTTCGAACCGCGCACCTTCCCAATCCCGGTGGGAGTGCAGACGACCGAGCGGCCCGACAGCATCGACGTTTTCGGGAAGGACACCAGCTATGTCCTGTCGCAGAGCTTTATCGTCGGCGCCGCGCTGCTCAAGGGCAGCACCGCCTACAAGCCGCCCGATGTCGAATACCGCGTCACGCTGGCGGCCAATCTCAACTATGTCGATGTGCCCGAGCGGCGCGTGCTGTTCGTCGAACCGAGCAAGCCCTCGCATCGTTTCGACCACTTCGTCGGCGTGCAGGAAGCCTTCTTCGACTATCACTTCCGCAATGTCTCCGACCGCTACGATTTCGATAGCGTGCGGATCGGCATCCAGCCCTTCCAGGCCGACTTCCGCGGCTTCCTGTTCAACGACAACCAGCTCGGCGTGCGGTTTTTCGGAACGCGCGACAACAACCGCTTCCAGTACAATTTCGGCGGTTTCTGGCGGCTCGAGAAAGACACCAATAGCGGGCTCAACGCGGTGCTGCAGACGCCGCGCGATGATTATGTGTTCTACGTCAACGCGTACCGGCAGGATTTCCTGATCCCCGCGCTGACAAGCCAGCTGACCTTCGTGTGGAATGCCAATCGCGAAGCCGAAGACGTCCAGATCGACGACAATGGCTTCCCGGTGCGCCCCGCCTTGCTGGGGTCGCTGCGCGGGCGCGATTACGATGTCTTCTACCTCGGCTACAATGCCGACGGCCGGATCGGGCGCATCAATCTGACGGGCAGCGCCTATTATGTCTTCGGCGAGGACCGCAATTCCTTCTTCACCGACCGGCCCGCCGACATCAGCGCCTATTTCGCCGCGCTCGAGGCGAGCTACGACCGCGACTGGATCCGCTTCCGCCTGTCCGCCGCTTATGGCAGCGGCGACGACGATCCCTATGACGATGTCGAGACCGGTTATGACGCGATCTTCGAAAATCCCGTCTTTGCCGGGGCCGATACGTCCTATTGGATCCGCCAGACGATCCCCTTTGCCGGCGGCGGCCGCGCGATCAGCGTCAACGGGCGCAATGGCATCCTCAATTCGCTGCGCAGTTCGAAGGAACAGGGGCAGTCCAATTTCAACAATCCCGGGCTGATGCTGCTGGGCGCCGGCGCCGATTTCGATATTACGCCCGAGTTTCGCCTTTCCGCCAATGCCAACCACCTGTGGTTCGAGAACACGGCCACGCTGCAGGCGCTGCGCAACGAAGGCTCGATCCCCAAGGCGATCGGCTGGGACCTGTCCGCCGCCGCGATCTGGCGGCCCAAGGCGACGCAGAACATTGTTTTTCGCCTGTCCGCGGCGACGCTGATTTCCGGTGACGGTTTCGACGACCTGTTCACCTCGCTCGGCAATCCGCGTGCCTATTATTCGGTGCTCGCCAACGCAGTGCTGACCTACTGATGCGCAGTCTTTCCCGCCTCCTGCTGGCTATTGCGGTCATGCTTCTCGCCGGGGCCGTGGGCCTGCGCGCGGCGGAGAAGGAAAACCCCGTCAAGCGCGACTACAGCCTCGTCACCGCCGCGCCTGCGCCGCGGGTCCAGACCGAGGCGCAGATGGCGGCGAAATCGGCGGGCTGCGTTTCCTGCCATGTCCGCACCGACCAATCGACGATGCACGAAACGCCCGCCGTGCGGCTGGGCTGCATCGATTGCCACGGCGGCAATGCAGAAGTCTTCGGCGACAGCGACCTGCCGCATGACGACCCCGCCTATACTGCCGCGCGCGATGCGGCGCATGTGCTGCCCAAATATCCCGAAAGCTGGCACTGGCCCTCGTCGGCCAATCCCAAGCGCAGCTATGGCCTGCTCAATAAGGAAGACCCGGTCTTCATCCGCTTCGTCAACCCGAGCGACTATCGCGTGGTGCGCGAAGCCTGCGGCGCCTGCCATATCGAGACGATCGAGGCCTCCGAACGCTCGATCATGGCGACCGGCGCGATGCTGTGGGGCGGCGCGTCCTACAATAACGGCATCCTGCCCTTCAAACGCTACATCCTCGGCGAAGCGTACACGCGCGAGGGCGAGCCCGCGAAGATCGAAAGCCCCGGTGCGCCGGTAGCCAGTGTGACCGACAATCAGGAGGCGCGCGGCGCGCTGGCGGCGCTCTACCCGCTGCCGACCTGGCATGTGATCC
The DNA here is from genome assembly GCF_024171405.1 of Qipengyuania citrea. Taxonomy (GTDB): domain Bacteria; phylum Pseudomonadota; class Alphaproteobacteria; order Sphingomonadales; family Sphingomonadaceae; genus Qipengyuania; species Qipengyuania profunda. The sequence continues at coordinate 1,302,523 of NZ_JALJZT010000002.1, read as the reverse complement.
CGCCGGGTGACGTGTTCCGCGTGTTCGAACGCGGCGGGCGCAATGTCGCCAGCCAATTTCCCGAGGTTGGCATTCCCAATCCCACCGGGCTGATCCAGCGGCTCGAGGAGCCCGGGCGGCCCGATCTCAAGCAGTCCAACCGCGGTGCGGGCACGGGCCTGCGCGTTGCGATTCCCGTGCTCAACATTCACAAGACGCGCCTCAACGATCCCTTCATGTGGTTCATGGGGACCAACGACCAGCCGGGCGATTACCGCCATTCGGGCTGCGCGAGCTGCCACGTGGTCTATGCCAACGACCGCGAGCCGCGTCATTCGCTGACCTATGCGCAATATGGCCGCGACGGGCAGAGCGCGACTGTCGATCCAACCATCGCCGGGCTTTACGAAGGCGCGCGCGGGGACGCGCATGGCGGGGGTCACGGCGCAGGCGACGACGCGGGCCATGGTGCGGTCAAGCAGCCCGGGCATGACGATCACGCGGTGGATCGGCCCGGCGATGGCCCGGACAAGGAACGCGGCCATCCGATCCGGCATACCTTCACCCGGTCGATCCCGACCGCGCAATGCATGAATTGCCACATGCACCAGCCGAACATCTTCCTGAATTCCTACCTCGGCTACACGATGTGGGATTACGAGAGCGATGCGCCGCATATGTGGCCCAAGGAGCAGAAATACCCCACCGCCGAAGAAGTGCACGCGGTGCTCGATCGCAACCCCGAAGCCGCCGCCCCCAAGGGCAAGTGGGCCGATCTCGACTTCCTGCGCAATGTCTACGACCTCAATCCCGAGCTCAAGGACACCCAGTTCGCCGATTATCACGGGCACGGGTGGAATTTTCGCGCGATCCTGAAACGCGATCGCGAAGGCAATCTGCTCGACAAGGACGACAATATTGTCCCGCCCGACGATCCGGAGAAGTGGCGGCGCGAAGGCGAAGGCAAGTTCGTCGAACCGGGCATCAATCCGGGCAAGACCGTCCACATGATGGACATCCATGCCGAAAAGGGCCTGCAATGCGCCGATTGCCATTTCGCGCAGGACAGCCACGGTAACGGGCTGATCTATGCCGAGGTCGCCAATGCGGTGGAGATCGGCTGCAAGGATTGCCACGGCACACCCGACGCCTATCCCACGCTGCTGACCAGTGGCCCCGCTGCGCCGCCCAAGGGCAACGATCTCTCGCTGCTGCGCAATCCGGATGGCAAGCGGCGGTTCGAATGGACCTATGGCGACGATGGCCGGCGGGTGCTCGTCCAGCGTTCGATCGTCGATCCCGAGCTTGAATGGAAAGTCAGTCTCGTGCGCGACAGCGTCGATCCCGTCTCGCACGAATTCAACGCCAAGGCCGCGCGCGCCAAGCTGATGAGCAAGCAAGGCGCGGAAACCGGATTGTTCGAATTCGGCACCGGCATCGCGCCCGAAGACCGCGCGCATGGCACCGAGGAAATGGCCTGTTTCACCTGCCATTTGTCATGGACCACCAGCTGTGGCGGGTGCCATCTGCCGATCGAGGCGAACTGGAAAACCAAGTCGCACCATTACGGGACCGAGGAAACGCGCAATTTCGCGACCTACAATCCGCAGGTGGCGCGCGACCAGATGTTCCAGCTAGGCCGCCACCAGACCACCAAGGGCAACCAGGTCGCGCCGATCCGTTCGACCAGCGCGCTGGTGCTGTCCTCGACCAATATCAACCGCGAGCGGATCTATGTGCAGCAGCCCCCGGTCGCGGCCTCGGGCTATTCGAGCCAGGCCTTCGCGCCGCATTTCCCGCATACGGTGCGCCTGACCGAGACCAAGACCTGCACCGACTGCCATCTGTCGGCGGCGGACGATAACAATGCGATCATGAGCCAGCTGCTGTTGCTCGGCACCAATTTCGTCAATTTCGTCGGACTCAACGCCTGGGTCGGGCTCGATACCGGCTTCGAGGCGGTGCGTGTGACCGAATGGGACGAACCGCAGACCGTCCTGGGCAGCTATCTGCACAAATACGCCTATCCCGATTACTGGCGCATGCATGTCGAGGACAATGATCGCGAATTGAAGGACTGGGTTCGCGGCCAGACCTTCGATGGCGATGCCAGCGGCGAGACCAAGCCATTCGAGCAATTCGCCAATGTCCACGAAGGCACGCGCGATGGCGTCGGCTGTCTGCAGCTGCGCGGCGAATACATGTTCGTCGCCGAAGGGAAGGGCGGCTTCCGCGTCTACGATGTCGCCTCGATCGCCAATAAGGGCGTCTCCGAACGCATCCTCACCGCGCCGTTCAGCGCGATGGGGCACGACACGCATGTGAAGACCAAGAATGCCACCTGCATGGCGCTGGCGACCACCCAGCCGGTCCGGCCCGACCGCAACCGGGCGATGGCGGCAACCCCCGTCAACGATGCCGCGGGCAATCCGGTGCTCAATGCCGACGGTACGCCGATGACGCTGCTGCAGGTCAATGAAGAACAGCCGATGAGGCCGATCTACGACTATGCGGTGGTCACCGACGCGGTCGAAGGGCTGGTGCTGGTCGATATCGTGACGATGGCCGATGGCGAATTTCGCAACAACCAGCTCGACCGCACGCGGTTTGCCGATGGCAGCACGGCGTGGAACCCCGATGGCGTGCTCGCGGGTGCGCGGCATGTGACGCTCGCCGGCGACATCGCCTTCATCACCGCCGATGCCGGGCTGGTGGTGGTCGATCTGGCAACCCCGACAGACCCACAGCTGATGGCCGTGCGCGCGCTTACCGATGCCCGCGCCTCGACCATCCAGTTCCGCTATCTCTGGGTGACCGATGCCGAGGGGGTGAAGCTGTTCGACGTCACCGACATGCGCAATCCGGTCGCCATGCCGCAGGCGAGTGTGCCGCTGGCCGATGCGCAGCGGGTCTATGTCGCGCGTACCTATGCCTATGTCGCGGCCAAGCAGGACGGGCTGGTGATCCTCGATGTGACGCGCCCGCTATCGCCCCGCATCTACCAGAAGGTCACGCTGGGCGGGACGCTCAATGATGCCGAGGACGTCATCGTCGGTTCGACCAATGCCACGCTGTTCGCCTATGTCGCCGACGGGCGCAACGGGTTGAAGGTGCTGCAGCTGACCACGCCCGACAGCCAGCCGAATTTCTATGGCTTCAGCCCCGCGCCCAAGCCCGAATTGATCGCCTGGGCGCGCACCAAGGGGGCCGCGCGCGCGCTCAGCAAGGGGATCGACCGCGACCGCGGGGTCGATGAGACCGGCGGTCAGATGGCGGTCTTCGGGCGGCTCGGATCACGCCCGTTCAACCGCGAGGAGATGGAAAAGCTGTTCCTCACCCGCGCCGGCGTGCCGTGGAAGGTTTCGGACGAGCCCGACATGGGCGCATGGGTCGGCGGGCGCGGACCGTGGCTGGACCCGGACCGGGCGGCGCCGGGCGACTGAGCGCCCCGGAATATTCCCCCGATCAGGAAGCCACATCGCTGGGCGTTGCCCCATCAGGGGGCTTGGCCAGACTACCGGCGTTCGGCCTTCATCTCGCGCACCATGGGTTTGAGATGCTCGCCATAATGCGCGAGCACTTCCCATTCACCGCAGCTTTCGTAATGCGTCACCAGGTCCGTGCCGTCCCAGTAATGCAGCGCGTAGCTGGCCGGCTCGGTGGTGATCAGCGCGCGATTGTCCGCTGCATGCTCGTCGATCGGGCGCAGGTCGAGCGCCACCAGCGGCGCGACCGAAGGCGTGATACCGAGCGGGATGCCCTTGAACCGCGCTGCGACGCGGCGATGCAGATGCCCGCAATGAATTGCCTGGATCGTATCCTGGTGCCCGTCCACGGCAGCGGCGAAGTTGGCAATCCATGGCTCGTCCGGCGCAGGGTCCATCCAGTCGATGCCGGCGACGATCGGCGGGTGGTGCATGAAGATGACGCAGGGCTTGCCGCCGCCGCTCGCCAGCGCCGCGCGTAGCCAGTCGCGCCGCTTTTCGCAGAAGGCGCCGCCATGACGGCCCGGCTCGAACGTATCGAGACAGATGATCCGCAACCCGTCCTGCTCGACCACATACTGCAGGAATTCGCCTTCGCAGGGCGTGTCGGGAAACGCGCGGAGCAGCTCCTCGCGGTCGTCGTGATTGCCCACCAGCGGCAGCATGGGGCAGGGAATATCGGCCAGCATCGCAGCGATCTTGGAAAAGCTGTCGCGGTCGCCATGGTCGGTGAGATCGCCCGACAGAACGAGGAAATCGAGCGTGTGCGGGGTCTTTGCCAACCGTTCGAGCACCGCGCCGAAGCGGATGCGGTTGAGCTCTTCCGGACGCGCGTCCGGATCGAAACCGATATGGACATCGGTCATCTGAGCGATCAGCAAAGCGTCTCTCCCCCTGATGCCACACCGACCCTCATTCGCTGCCCTCGCGCTGCCGCGACAGGCGGGCCACCCGATCGGGCACCGGGCTTTGCGGGCCGTCCTCGCGGCGCTGGAAGGTCGGCGGGTGATAGCTGTGGCACATGGCGCAGGTCGACGGCACATCCGCCGTCACCGCGTCGGCCCCCTGGTGGCATTCGCGGCAACTGTTCAGCGTCGGCAGCAGCAGGTCGGTAGCGCTGGCGGAGGTGTCGGCGGCGTGGCAGCTGCTGCATTCCTCCTGCTCATGCGCCTTGTGATCGAACCGGCCATTGAGGAAATAATGGCTGCGCTGGAACACCGGCACCACGCTCGGCTGCCCGTCGACCGTGGTGGGGATGTGACATTCGCCGCAGACGCCATCCTCGGACAGCGCCCGGGCGACGCCGAGATAGTTGCGCGCAGGCGCACCGAAATCCTGGAAATAGCGGCCGCCGCGCTTGAACTCGCCCGGGCGCCTCAGCCCGCTGGTGATCGGTTCGCGCGGGGCGCGGTCCATCGCGACCAGGTCGGCGCGCATCTGCGCCACATCGCCATGGCGCAGGGACCGGAAGGTCGTGCCGACCTTGTCGTAAACGAGGCTGTGGCAGCTTTCGCAATCGCTTTCCATTTCCACCGGCAGGAAGCCGATGCGGTCGGCGGTCGGGCGGTGGCAATCGGCACAGACCAGCGCTTCGCCATAATCGGGCAGCGTCCCCGCCATCCGCGCGACGCCATTGGTCTCCGAGAGATGCATGTCATGCGGGAAGCGCAGCCCGCTGTTTTCGCGCGCCTTGCCGTCGAGCGTTACGCGCGCGGTGCGATCGCTGCCGGCCTCGGTGAACACCAGCGCCTGCAGTTCGGGGTGGTCCGTGCCGAAATCATGCGCATTGCCGAGCGCGGTGTCGCTTAGCCGCGTGTCCATCGCCTCGTGGCAGCTCGAGCAGAATTGCTGCGCCGCAGGCTCCATCCGCCCGGCGCCTTCATGCTCGGTATGGCAAGTGGTGCAGGCTTCGGGGCCTTCCTTGCCGAAGACCCCGGCGACGTCCCATAGCAGCGCTTCGCCCGTACCCATCGGCCCGCGTGAGGCAGCGAGCCGGTCCATCTCGGCATGGCCGCCGATATTTTCGTGGCACGACAGGCAGGTCTCGTCGCGGACCGAGACGAAGGGTTCGACGTGGCAGGCCTCGCAATTGTTCTCGAGCGAATGGTGCGCGAGGCTCAGCTTGCCCGTGCTCCAGCTGTCGTCCCATGCCACCTGGTCCACGCCATGCGCGCCGGGCTGCTTGTCCGCGCGTGCGAGATTGGTCCAGATCGGCACGGCGAGGAAGGCGATGAGGATCACCAGCACGCCGATCCACGCAGCCGCGCGCTTGCTCGGCATGACGCTGGCAAGATCGAAGCCGCGCACCGCATCGCGATTCCCGAACTCGCGCTCTTCCTGCGTCACCGTGACCAGCGTGCGCCCGTCCGCCTCTAGCCCGAAGGTCAGCGTATAGAGGCCGAGCGTCAGCGCACCGCCCGCCGCCGGGTCGATGCTCACCGATTTGCGCTTGTGCCCGTCGAAAGTGAAATCGCGGCTGCCCGCGGCCTCGATCGCCAAATGGCCGCGGTCGGTGCGGGTGACCGAGACATGGTGCTGTTCGACCGCAAGGTCGGCCACCACGACATCGTTGGTCGTTGCGCGGCCGATTGCCAGCGTGTCGCCTTCGACAACGCGGTCGCGCACGATTTCACGCCCGGTGGCGGTGAGGTCGATGGTGCGGATGAGGAATGTCATGATCCGCCCGTCACCAATAATAGAACACGCTGACGACATGCGCCGTCAGGGCCGCGAGCAGCGCGATGGTCAGCGGCACATGCACATAGAGCCAGATCTGGAGCAGCGCCTTGGTCTGCATCTGGCGGCGGATCTGGTCGATCTGTGCGGCGCGCTTGCCGAGCAGCGAGCGGACCTTCTGCTGCGCGAGGTCATGCAGGTCGTCATCATAGGCGCGCCCGGTCGAGATATGCTGCAGCGCCGCGCGGGTCGCATCGCGGCGGCTGGATCCGCGGAACCGTGCGGCGATCCCGGAAGAGAAGACATCCTGTTCGAGTGCGGCGATCACCCGGTCGGCATCGTCGCGCGACAGCGGCTGAGCAGCGGCCTCGAGCTGCTTATCGATCGCCGCGAGGCTTTCGATCATCTGCTCGCGCGTCATCTCGCGGCGGTTTTCGGACAGGGCCTGCGGCAGTGAGGCATAGACCGCGATGCCATAGGCACCCGAGATGATCACCAGCATCATCAGCACCCAGGCCAGCGTATGGACGTTCCACCCAAGCTGGAAGCCGGTGTGCAGCGTTCCGATGATCACCAGCGACAGGCCGAGATAGACATGCGCGCTGGTCCACGCCTTGAGGCTCCAGCTGCCCGGCGTCGGGCGGCGCTTGCGAATGCCCAGCCACGCCAGCCAGATGATCAGCCCCGCGCCCAGTGTGCCCAGCGTATATCCGTACCAGCTCCCGCCATTGTGCCGCGGATCGACGTCGATCAGGACATAGGTGAGCACCACGAAGAGCCCGAGGAAGGCCGCCACCCGGGCCCAGTAATAGGCGCGGTGGGCGAGGAAGCTTTCGTGATTGGCCGAGCGGCGCTGCTCGATCTCGGCATGGCCCGTGGCATCGTCGCTGGAGGAGACGGTTGCCATCAGTCGGCCCCTTCTTCGAGCCGTGCGACGGTGAGGAAGCGTTCGGGGCTCACGCGGATCGCCGCGCCGGTCGGGCAGGCGCGCACGCAGGCGGGACCGCCCTCGATCCCGCTGCACATGTCGCATTTGATCGCCAGCTTGGCGGTCTCGCCCACTTCGGCGGCCTTGCGCGTGCGCCATGCATAGCTGGCTTCGCCGGGGCCGGGCCCCGCGCCGAACAGCAGCCAGCTGAGCAGGCCGGGCTTGGGCGGCGGCTTGGCATCCATCCGGATCACGCCATAGGGGCAGTTGCGCTGGCAATTGCCGCAGCCGATGCAGGTCTCGTCGATCACCACCTCGCCATCGGAACCGCGCTTGATCGCATTGGGCGGGCAGTCGGCCATGCAGTGCGGATGCTCGCAATGCCGGCACGAGGTCGGCACGTGCAGATGCGCATAGGTCCGCCCCGCCTCGCGGTCGAGCCGGCTGAGGCCGTCATGGCTGTCGGCGCAGGCCTTCTCGCAATTGTCGCAGCCGACGCACAGCTTCTCGTCGATCAGCAGCACGTCGGTTGCCTCGCCAAGCCCGTTCTCGACGAGGAATTGCGCGGTCTGCGAATACATGTCGACCGCGCCGCCGAAGCTCGCCTTGCGGCTTTCGACGAAGTCGTTGATCTCGCGCCGCGCCGCCATGTCCTTGAGCGCACGGGTGCGGATATCGGGCTTGGCGTCGAGCAATGCGTTGAACATCTCGCCCGGGAAGCGGATCACCTCGCTCTTGATCGCCGCGCGGACGCTGGCGGAGCGTTTCGACCCGTCGATTACTGCCATTTCGCCGAAATAGGAGCCGGCAGGAAGGTAGGAGAGGAAGACCGGCTTGCCGCCGAGGTCCTTCTCCACCACCATCGATCCGACGCGGACGATATAGATGTCCTTGTCGTCGGCGCCTTCTTCCACCACCACTTCGCCCGCGGGGACCGAGACCACTTCGGCGGCCTCGACCAGTTCGGCGATGTCGGCCGGGGTCAGGCCAGCACCGAAGATCTGCAGCACCTGCCGCTCGATCGAGATGCGGTTGACCGCACGGTTGGCCGAGGGCGCAGTGGCCAGCAGCTTGAGCGCGGCAAGGCGCGAGAATTCGACCACCACCGTGGGTTCTGCAGCGCGGATGGTGGACCCGCGCTTGCGGCCCGAAATCAGCCCGACCTCGCCAAAGATCGAGCCGGTTTCGATCGGCACGGTGACCGAACTGTCCTCGGGATTGACCTCGACCAGCACCGATCCCTCGGCAATCGCGAACATCGACGAACCCGGCTCGTTGCGGGTGAAGATCACTTCGCCGCGGTCATAGGCATGGACCCGGCTGTTGAGCATCAGCTCGCGCATCTGCAGCGGGCTCAGCTCCTGCAGGATGACGACCTGTGAGCGGAACGCCTCGAGCCAGTCGTCGACCGAGCGGCCGCCCGGCAGCGCGGCGAATTTCTCGGCCAGGATCGGTTCGTCGGCCGGTTTGAGATCGGTGTTGCCATCAAGGAATTCGATGACGTCATAGCCCTGGTTCATACAGTGCTTGATCAGCGGATAGCCCGCCAGCGCGCCGATCACATGGATGCCCGGCTGCGTGGTCTCGAAGCTGGGGGTCAGCTTGGGAAAGGCAGTGCGGTCCTCGCTCGCAAACTCGACGCCGCATCCTTCGACGAAGGCGCGCGGTGGCTGCGAGCCGGTGCGCGCAATGATCCGGTCGCAGCGTATGGTTTCCTGTCCGTCGCGCGTTTCGAGGATGATTTCGCCCGCGCGGACCTCCAGCGGACTGGTTTCGCGGCGTACCGAGATGCGCCCGTCGGCCTCGCCCTCTTCGAGCAGCTTGACGTTGGCGCCCTTGGCGCGTGCGAAATCGGCGCGGCGGTTGAGGATCGTGACGACATTGCCCTGCGCCTCGTCGGCGGCGAGGCCGAGCGCGTTCTCGATCCCCGCATCGCCCGATCCGATCACGGTGATGTGCTCGTCGACATATTCTGTGGGATCATCAAGCTGGTACTGGACGTGCGGCAGGTCGCCGCCCGGCAGCCGGAGCAAATTGGGATTGCCCTGCGTCCCGATCGCCAGCACCACCGCTTCGGCCTCGACCGTCGAACCGTCCTGCAAGGCCAGCGTGAACGCGCCCGCCTGTCCCGAAATGCCGGTGACATCGGCATTGGTGCGCACTGTGACCTGGCGGTCCGCCACCTGCCGGTCCCAGGTGTCGAGGATCACCTCGCGCTTGCCGGCATCGAAATCCAGATCGCTGCGCAGCACCAGATTGCTGGGCGTCGCCATGACGTGCTTGCCCTTCTGGTATTTGTAGATGGTATCGGAAAGATGGTCGGTCTTTTCGAGCAGCACATGGCTCATGCCGCGTTCTGCCGCATGCGCAGCCGCGCTCAGCCCGGCGGGGCCGGAGCCTACAATCGCTACACGAACTCTATCGCCCAAACCGCAATCCCCCCCGGAGGCTTGCGAACCCGTATTTTGTTATGAGGCGGCATCATAGGCAAAACTCAAGCGGTGGCAATTGCTTGTCGGGCCCAGCCGCGATAGCCAGCGGGCAAGGGGGACGTGATGGGCGAGAAAAAGACCGGCAACCGCGTGACAGGGGGTGTGCTGCTGTTCGGCCTGGCGCTGGCAGCCATCCTCGCAGCGGTTGGCTACCGCGCGCTCGACGGGGCTGATGCCGATACGGACGAATCGCCTGCGGCCACACCGCTCGAAGCGCTCGAAGCGCTCGAGGCGCGCGTTGCCGAAGAACCCGGCGATGCCGCGGCATGGCAGGAATTGGGTTTCACCCGCTATGGACGCGGTGAATTCGGCGCGGCGGCCACGGCCTACCGCGAAGCCACTGCGCTCGAACCCGACACTGCAGTACTGTGGTCGGCATACGGTGAAGCGCTGGTGATGGACAGCAAGCGCGATCCGCTGCCGCCCGAAGCGCTCGCCGCTTTCCGCCGCGCAATCGCGCTCGATCCGGCAGATCCGCGGGCGCGCTATTTCCTTGCCGTGAAGCGCGATCTCGATGGCGACCACGAAGGCGCGATTGCCGCGTGGCTCGCCCTGCTCGAAGACACGCCGCCGGGCGCGCCGTGGGAAGCCGATCTGGCGCGGACGATCGAGCAGGTGGCGACGATCAACAAGCTCGAGGTCGCTCCGCGGCTCGAACGCGCGCAGGCTGCGCGGTCAGTCCCCGCAGCGACAGGCGCGGGGCTGACCGCGACCGGCGCGATTCCCGGGCCGAACGCGGCACAGCTCGCCGCCGCTTCGCAAATGCCCCCGGGCGAGCAGCGCCAGATGGCCGAAGGCATGGTCGCCAGCCTCGAACAGAAGCTGGTCGCCGATCCGTCGAACCTCGACGGGTGGGTGATGCTGATGCGGTCGCGCACCACGCTGGGTCAGCCTGATCGCGCGCGCAAGGCGCTGAGCGATGCGGTCGCGGCCAATCCCTCCGCCGCCGCAAGGCTGCGCGCCGAAGCGGAAGCGCTCGGAATTCGCTAACCCTTGGGCGGCAGCTCGGGTGCGGGCTTCACGGTGATCGTGATCTGCGCCAGCGAGATGATCGCGACCCAGAAGCCGAGCACCGACAGCGCGGATGCGCCCATGACGGTGAAGGCAGCGCCCTTCAGCCCGTTCCAGCCCATCGCCACTTCGAGCAGCGCCAGGCCGATGATCGTGGGAATTGCGCGGATCAGGAAGGCGGTGCCTGCCCGGCCCGCGCTGACCAGCAGCGATTCGAGACTGGCCCCGACGAGTTCGATCGCGCCGGCGATGGCAAGGATCACCATGGTCCAGAACACGCGGAATTCGGGCCCCGCGATCAGGACCAGCGCGGTGCGGCCGAAGAACAGCGTTACCAGCACCGCCAGCACCCCGGCGATCAGCGCGATATTGGCCATCCGCCGGGCCATGTCATGCGCCGTTTCCCGGGCATGGACCAGTTCGGGATAGATCGCCTTGGAGACCGTCTGCGCGAGGCTGACGAGCGCTTGTCCCAGCTGGCTGGCAACGCGGTACCCGCCTGCTGCGGTTTCGCCGCCGATTGCGCCGACCAGCAGGATCAGCACCTGCTTGGCGCCGACATTGAGGCTGCCCGACATATTGGTCGACCAGACGAAGCGCCAGGCACCCGGATGCGCGCGCGGAATATGACGCAGGCTGATGCGCGAGAAGTTGATCCGCTCGAGCCGGCCGGCCGCGATCCACAAGGATACGGCCACCGCGATTTCTGCGGCGGCCCAGGCGAGGATAAAGCCGGTCACGGTCGGCATGGCGATTGCGGCAGCTGCCGCGCCCGCCGCGCGCACCACCGGCTGCACCGCTTCGGCCGCGGTGGTGCGTGCATAGGCGAAGCGCAGCCGCAGCAGGCCGGTGGGGGTGGTGCGGATCGCGAGCAGCGAGATCACGCAATAGCCGAAGGCCACCGGTAACAGCTCGTCGGGCAGCGGCAGCCAGAGCGGTGCGCTCCCCACCAGCGCGGCTGCCAGCACGAGGCCCAGTGCAACCGACAGCAGGTCGAGCGCAATCGCGAAGCCGGTCGCATCGGCGGGCCCGTCCTCGTCCGCGCCCCAGCGCACGACGAATTGCCAGGTCTGGAAATTGGCCAGCCCGGTGACCGTCTGTCCCAGCGCGAGGATGATCGCGAAATAGCCGAAATGGTCGAGCCCCAGCGTCCGCGTGGCGAGCGCCAGGTAGATGATGCTCAAAACGGCGTTGAGGCCGCGCCCGGTCAGCAACCAACCGATATTGCGGAGCAGGCGATGCATCGTCCGGCCGACAGCGTCAGATAGTGGCGAGCCGCTTGGTCAGCAGCTTTTCGGTGACCTGGAACGTCCGCTCGTTGTCGACATCGATGGCGCAGTGCCCGTGGCTCATTTCGATCGGCACCATGGCGAAGCCGAACCGGCGCGAAACCTGCGCGAAGAGCTTTTCCTTGGTGCCCCAGCCGAGGAAGAAGCGGATCAGATTGATCACGCCGAAAGCCTTGGCGATGCGCTTCGGGAACTTCACGAACTGCCCGCCGCCGCGCATGATCTCGGCCGCCGCGAGCGCCTGCGGGGTGCCGATCCAATAGGCATTGCAATTCGAATAGCCGCCATCGGAAAATTCGTAGAACTTCTTCTGCCCTTCGGGGTCTGCGGCCTGCACGTCTTCCTTGTGCGCCAGCGCAGCCGCAGCGCCCGCACCGCTGGCGATTGCCTTGTCGGCGAATTCGGTAAAGTCCTCGGGCAGCCACAGGCAGTTGTCGGCAGTGGTGATGAGGATCGGATAGTCCGCACCCTCGGCCCCGGCAAAGACGCTGTCGACGAGATTGAACGCGCCCGGTTTGAACACCAGCCGGCCTTCGGCCTGGAGCTTGGCGATCGAGGGAATGGCGGCGATCTCGTCAACCTCATGCGCCACCACGCGGATTTCGCCGATGCGCGGGCTCGCGGCGACATTCATCACCACGCGCTCGACCATCGGCATGCCGCCGACGGGAACGACGCATTTCTGGGCCACATTGGCGCGCTCGGCGAGTGGATCGAGCACGCCCGAACGCTTGCCCGCCATGATCAGCGCGGTGACCTTGCCATTGTTGTCGTGTGTCATGGGCGCGCAAATAGGGCCGAACGGCGCGGTTGTCACTGCCGCGCGCTTAAGGCACGGGGATGGCGTGCGAATTATCTTCTCCCGCAAGGGGTTCGACAGCGCTTCGGGCGGCGGACCGTCGCCAATCGTGGGCGGGCGACCGGTCAGCTTGCCGATCCCTGCGGGCACCGCCTCGCGCACCAGCTATGGCGATCTCGGGCTGGGCGAATTGGCAGCGCGGGCCAGCCGCGGGCGTGTCGATGCAAAGACATTGTGCCACCACGACCCGATGTTCCTCGCCGATGGGACCTGCCTGTTCGGCCAGTGCGGCGCGGCGCAGACCCATCTGGCGAACCGGGGTGTGGGGCCGGGGGATGTGTTCCTGTTCTTCGGCCTGTTCCGCGAGGATCGCGGCGATCTCCACCACCGGATATTCGGCTATCTCGAAGTGGCCGAAATCACCCATCTTGCGCAGGGTGCACCCGACTATCTGGTCGCGCGCGGCCATCCGCATGCGCTGGCGCTTCATGCGCGCAACGACGTGATCTATGCGGGGCCCGGCGTGGAAGCCCGGCGGGCGAGCAATGCGCTGCGGCTGACGGCGCCCGAAGGCCCACCATCGCTATGGTCGCGCCCGGCGTGGTTGAAGCGCGGCGGGCTGAGCTATCACGACCGCGCCGACCGCTGGCTGCGCGGCGGTCGGCTCAAGAGCGTTGCGCGCGGGCAGGAATTCGTTGCCGATATCGGCCGCCGCAATGCCCCGCGCGAATGGCTCGCGCGGGTGCTGGAAGAGATCAGAGCGTCTTGATGATCGCGCTGAAATCGAGCCCGGCATTATCCTCGGCGAATTGCTCGTAAAGCTCCTTCGCGTGGCGACCCAACGGGGTCGAGGCATCGGCGGTCTCGGCCGCTTCCATCGCCAGCTTGAGATCCTTGAGCATCAGTCCGGTGGCGAAGCCGCCCTGGTAGTCCTTGTCCGCCGGGCTTTCGACGCCGACGCCGGGCAGGGGGGTGTAGGCATTGAGCGACCAGCAATAGCCCGAGGACTGCGAACTGATCTCGTAGAATTTCTGCGGATCGAGCCCGAGCTTCTCGGCCATCTTCATTGCCTCGGCGGTGCCGATCATCGAGATGGCGAGCAGCATGTTGTTGCAGATCTTGGCGGTCTGGCCCGCGCCTGCATCGCCCGCGTGGATCACCGCCTTGCCCATCGCGTTGAGCACCTCTTCGGCGCGCTTGAACGCCGTTTCGGTGCCGCCGACCATGAAGGTCAGCGTGCCGCCATTCGCCGCAGCGATGCCGCCCGAAACCGGCGCATCGACCATGTCGTAACCGGCGGCTTCGGCCTTGGCGATGACCTCCTTCGCGGTGGCGACATCGATGGTCGAGCAGTCGAGCAGCACCGCGCCTGCGGGCGCCTTGCCGATCACGCTGCTTTCGTAAACCGACTTCACGATCCCGCCATTGGGCAGCATTGAAACCACCGCATCGACGCCTTGTACGGCCTCGGAAGCGTCGGTGAAGGGCGTGCAGCCGTTGTCCTTAGCTGTCGCGAGTGCTCCTTCCGAAAGGTCGAAGGCGTTCACGGCATGCCCCGCCTTGACGAGGTTGGCGGCCATCCCGCCACCCATATTGCCGAGGCCGATAAAGGCGATTTTCATGATCTATCCTCTCGCAAATTGCTGTCCCCTGGCGACATTCGGGCGACAAAGGCGACAGTGTGTCGCCCCAATCCAACATCGCAAGATGCTGAATTCTGGTAGATTTTTGGGGCGAAGGCGACAGCTTTGCCAATATGACGCCCCCCCCGGTCCAGGTGGCAACCGCCCCGCCGGAAACGGGCTTAACAGTTTCGCGGGGGCGTAGGAAAGCGGTGCTTTCGCACCAGTGGCTTACCGCCCCTTCCACTTGCCTTCGCGCTTCTCGACAAAGGCGGCCATGCCTTCGGCCTTGTCCTCGCTCGCAGCGAGGATCTGGAAGATACGGCGTTCGATGATCAGGCCCTGGTCGAGGCTGGTTTCGAAGGCCGCATTGACCATTTCCTTGTTTGCGATCGCCGCCATCGGCGGCATGCTGGCGATCTGCGCGGCGGTCTTCAGCGCTTCGTCGAGCAGCGTGTCATGCGGCACGACGCGCGCGACCAGATTGCTGCGCTCGGCTTCCGCGGCGTCCATCATCCGGCCGGTGAGGCACATCTCCATCGCCTTCGACTTGCCGACCGCCCTGGTCAGGCGCTGCGATCCGCCCATGCCCGGCGCAACGCCCAGCTTGATCTCGGGCTGGCCGAACTTGGCGTTTTCGCTCGCGATGATGAAATCGGCCATCATGGCGAGCTCGCAGCCGCCACCCAGCGCGAAGCCATTGACCGCCGCGATCCACGGCTTGCGCGTCTTCTTGACGATCTCGCTGGTCCAGGGGCTGAAGAAATCCTCGAGGTAGAAATCGGCCGCGGCCTTCTCGCTCATTTCCTTGATGTCCGCGCCCGCGGCGAAAGCCTTGTCGCCCGAACCGGTCAGGACTGCACAAAGCTGGCTCTTGTCCGCTTCATAGGCGGCGAAGGCCTCGGTCAATTCCTTCAGGATCGTGCTGTTGAGCGCATTGAGCGCCTTGGGACGGTTGAGCGTGATCAGCGTGACCGCGTCCCGCTGTTCGACGGTGATGGTTTCGTAAGCCAATGTTCTCTCCACGTCTCTCCTGCGAAGGCAGGAGCCTAGATGACTTGTCGGCCGCGCGGAACCGCAACGGCGTATGGGCCCCTGCCTGCGCAGGGGCGACGAATATCACCGTTCGAGCGGCGTCCATTCCTCGCCCTCGGGAAGCGGGGCGAAGATGCTGTCGATCAGTTCTTCGCTTACGTCCTCGGGGGTTGCGGGGTTCCACTTCGGGTCGTTCGTCTTGTCGACGATCACCGCGCGCACGCCCTCGGCGAAATCGGGCCGGGTCAGCACGCGGCTGGCGATGCGATATTCCATGCGCATGTTGTCGGCGAAGCTGCCGAGCTGTTCGCTCTCGCTCAGCTGGCGCAGCGCGACCTTGCAGGTCTGCGGGCTCTTGCCGCGCAGCGTGGCGAGTTCCTTCGCCGCCCATTCGCTGTCGTCTGCCTCGAGGCTGGCGAGGATGTCCTCATAGCGATCCGAGGCAAAGTGCTTCTTGATCAGCGCGGCATTCTCTTCCAGCCGTGCGGGCGGCGCGGTGGTGGAAAGTTCGGACAGGATCCCGCCGATCCGGTCGGGATGCTCGATAATCCGCGCCTTGGCTTCGGCGAGTTTCTCAGCCGGCAGGTAATGCGTGGCGATACCCGCCCAGACGCATTCCGCACCGTCGAGCCGCGCACCGGTCAGCGCGAGGAACTGGCCCAAGCGCCCGCCCAGCCGCGACAGGTGCCAGCCGCCGCCCACATCGGGGAACAGGCCGATGCCGCTTTCGGGCATGGCAAAGCGCGTGTTCTCGGTCGCGACGCGATATTTGCACGGCAGCGCGATACCGACGCCGCCGCCCATGGTGATGCCGTCCATGAAGGCCACGATCGGCTTGCCGTATTCGAACATCTGGTGGTTGAGCCGGTATTCGTCGTGGAAGAACTCGCGGCCGCTTTTCCCGCCATCGTTGAGCGCGGAATGGCGCAGCAGATTGATGTCGCCCCCCGCGCAGAAGCCGCGCCCCTCGGCATGGTCGAGGATGACGGCCTCGACGCCGTCGTCGCCCGCCCAATCGGCGAGCGCCGCGCTCATCGCATGGCACATGTCGAGCGTCAGCGCATGCAGCGCCTTGGGGCGGTTGAGCGAGAGATGGCCGGTGCGGCCATGGGTGTGGGTGTGAATGTCGACGGTTTCGGTCATTGGCGCAGCATCTCCCGGCCCACGATCATGCGCATGACCTGGTTGGTGCCTTCGAGGATCGAATGGACGCGCAGATCGCGCCAGAAGCGTTCGATGGGGTATTCTTTCAGATAGCCATAGCCGCCGAACAATTGCAGCGCATTGTTGACGACATTGCTGCCGCTATCGGTCGCCAGCCGCTTGGCCATGGCGGAGAACTTGCTCTTGTCGGGCGCGTTGTCGGTGACCTTCGCGGCCGCGAGATAGAGCAGCGCGCGCGCCGCTTCCAATTCGGTCGCCATGTCGGCGAGCATGAACTGCGTGTTCTGGAAATCGGCGATCGCCTGGCCGAACTGCTGGCGTTCCTTGGTGTACTTCACCGCCTCGTCGAGACAGCGCTGCGCCCCGCCGAGCGAGCAGGCGCCGATGTTCAGGCGGCCGCCGTCGAGCCCCATCATGGCATAGCGGAAGCCGTCGCCTTCGGGGCCGACGCGGTTGGCGACGGGCACCCGTGCATCCTCGAAGATCAGCTGCGCGGTCGGGCTGGCATTCCAGCCGAGCTTCTTCTCCGGCTTGCCGAAGGACACGCCGGGGGTGTCCTTGTCGATCACCAGGCAGGTGATGCCCTTGGTCTTGTGCTCGCCCGTGCGAACCATGGTGACATAGACGTCGTTGAAGCCCGCACCCGAGATGAACTGCTTGGTGCCGTTGAGCACGTAGTGATCGCCATCGAGCCTGGCGCTGGTCTTGAGCCCCGCTGCGTCGGATCCGCTGCCAGGTTCGGTCAGTGCATAGCTGGCGATCGTGTCCATGGTGACGAGCTCGGGCAGGTAGCGGCCTTTCAGTTCCTCGCCCCCGAAACGGTCGATCATCCAGGCGGCCATGTTGTGGATCGAGATGAACGAGCTGGTCGCAGGGCAGCCATAGGCCATGGCCTCCATGATCAGCGCCGCTTCGAGACGCCCCAGGCCGATACCGCCGGCTTCCTCGGACACATAGATTGCGCCGAAGCCGAGCTCCGCGCTCTGCTTGATCACATCGACCGGGAAATGCGACGTCTGGTCCCATTCGCCGGCATGCGGAGTGATGTTGTCGGCAGTGAAGCGCTGCGCCACTTCCTGTATCGCGAGCTGCTCTTCGGTAAGCTGGAATTGTCCTGTCATGGCGGGTGACCTAGCGGTGGTGAGGGGGCGTGAAAAGGGCTGCTGCGGTCAGCCTTCGATGATTGCTTCGGCCTCGATTTCGACTTTCCATTCCGGTCGGCAGAGCCATGCCACACCTGCCATCGTTGCGGTGGGCGGGGCCTCGCCGAAGAACCGCGCGTGGACTTCGCCGACCGCTTCCTGATCGGCCGGATCGGTCAGCAGCATCCGCGTGCGCACAACATCCTTCGCGCTTCCGCCCAGTTCCTCGATCGCGCGCAGGATGAGCACGAAACAGCGTTCGGCCTCGGCCGCGGCGCCGCCCGGGGTGGAACTGCCGTCATCTTCGATCGGTCCGGTCCCGGCGACGAGGATGCGATTGCCGTCACGCACCGCGCGGGCGAAGCCGAACCGCGCTTCGAACGGGGAGCCGGTGAAGGCGCGGCGGCGCGTCATCCGCAGGTGATCTCGGTGATCAGCCGTGCTTCGTCATAGCGCACGTTTACCCGGTTGGTGCGGTAATCCATCGTCCATGCCGAATTGGGCGGGCCCCAGCGCAGCACTTCGGCGCCGCTTTCCGCCAGAATCGCGGCGCCTGCTTCCTCGGTCGCTTCACGGCCGACATGCGCCTGCGCCGGGGCTGCGTCGCAGGCCCCGAACATGGCGTCGCGAGGCGGGGCGGGCGGTGCGGGTGCGGGTTCGGAATAGCCGGTGCAGGCGGCCAGGGGCAGGGCAAGTGCGGTGAAGATCAGGGTACGCATGGCAACACTCCTATTCGCATTTCTTGAGCGGCATCGGTTCGAATTGCTCTTCCCCGACAGGCGCGGACGTCAGCGTGCGTCCACCGTCCGTCAGGGTGAACTTGCGCGCCATGTCCCATGTTTCGCCTTCGCCTTCCATCGCCAGCGAAACGACGATGTCCTGCGGGCTGCCGACTTCGACCCCGGTCACATCGCCATGCGATTCGTAGAACTGCATGGTCTTCGGCCCGATCTCGACCCGCATGTCGGAAGCCGGATCGCAGCTTCCCTCGACATAGTCCCACACGCCGCGGAAAGCGGCGGGGATGGTTTCTGCAACGACGCGTCCGGGAGGTCCGGCGCCGTCGCCGATCCCGCCATCGGGTTCGACCGGCATCATCGTTTCGGCAGGGTCGGGCGCGGCCGCCTCGTCCGCGCCGCCCGAACAGGCCGCGAGCAGTACCGCGAGCGGCAAGGCGGCGGGGAACAGTATGCGGTTCATCGTTTCTCTCCCAAGTTCGCCTGGCGCGGCGCTTACCCCATAGTAGGGATGACGAAGGCGTTCGATCCGTCGCCGCCGCCATCGGGCCAGCGCTGGGTGACCTTCTTGGCCTTGGTCCAGAACTTCAGGCCTTCCTGGCCATACTGGTCGGTGTCGCCGAAGCCCGAACGTTTCCATCCGCCAAAGCTGTGATAGCTGACGGGGACGGGAATCGGAACGTTGATCCCGACCATGCCGACATTCACCCGGTGCGCGAATTCGCGCGCCGCATGGCCGTTGCGCGTGAAGATGGCGACGCCATTGCCATACTGGTGCTCGCTCGGCAGCCGCAGTGCATGCTCGAAATCGTCGGCACGCACGATTTGCAGGACGGGTCCGAAGATTTCCTCGCGGTAGCTTTCCATGTCGGTGGTTACGCGGTCGAGCAGCGTCGGGCCGACGAAGAAGCCCTTCTCGTGCCCCTGCAGCGTGAACCCGCGGCCGTCGATCACGACTTCGGCGCCTTCCTGTTCGGCGGTGTCGATCCACTGTTCGATCCGCGCCTTGTGCTCGGGCGTGACGACGGGGCCGTAATGCGCGTCGGGATCGGTCGAAACGCCGATGCGCAGCGCATTGATCGCGGGGATCAGCTTTTCGCGCAGCCTCTCGGCGGTGTCCTCGCCCACGGGCACGACCACCGGCAGCGCCATGCAGCGTTCCCCCGCGGAACCGAAGGCGGCCCCGGCGAGATCGCCCACCACCTGGTCGAGATCGGCATCGGGCATAACGATGCCGTGGTTCTTCGCGCCGCCCATCGCCTGGACGCGCTTACCCGCAGCGACGCCGCGCTTGTAGACATAATGCGCGATGTCGCTCGACCCGACGAAGCTGACCGCGGCGATGTCTTCATGGTCGAGGATGGCATCAACCATTTCCTTGTCGCCATGGACGACCTGCAGCAGTCCCTCGGGCGCGCCCGCTTCGACGAACAGTTCGGCAAGGCGGATCGGCACGCTGGGATCGCGTTCGGACGGCTTGAGGATGAAGGCGTTGCCCGCCGCGATCGCCATGCCGAACATCCACATCGGGATCATGGCGGGGAAGTTGAAGGGGGTGATGCCCGCGCCGATGCCCAGCGGCTGGCGCATCGAATAGACATCGATGCCGGGGCCCGCGCCCTGCGAATATTCGCCCTTCAGCGCCTGCGGGATGCCGCAGGCATATTCGATGACTTCGAGCCCGCGCTGCACGTCGCCATGCGCATCGTCGACCACCTTGCCGTGCTCGCTGGCAAGCAGTTCGGCCAGTTCCTGCTTGTTGGCTTCGACCAGCCGTTTGAATTCGAACATCACCCGCGCGCGGCGCTGCGGGTTGGTCGCCGCCCATTCGGGCTGGACCTTCTTGGCGGCGGCGACCGCGCGGTCGAGCAAGGCGGCGTCGCCCAGCGGAACCTCGGCCTGGACTTCGCCCGTCGAGGGGTTCCAGATCTTGTGGGTGCGGGCCGCGGGAGCGCTCGCTCCGCCGACGATGAAATGGTCAAGCTGACGCATGAAAGTTCCTCTCTTTTCTTTGCAACGGCCCATACGCGCGCAAGGTCCGAAAGCAACCGGTATCGGGTGAAACCTTTGCCGCGCGCGGCTAGCCGACCGCCGCCATCATCTGCGCGCACAGGATCGCGCCATAGGTCCCCAGCGCATAGCCCAGCACGGCCAGCAGCACGCCGACCGGGGCCAGCGCGGGATGGAATGCCGCCGCCACCACCGGCGCCGACGCGGCACCGCCGATATTCGCCTTGCTGCCCACCGCGACGAAGAAGAACGGCGCCTTGATGAGCTTGGCCACGCCCAGCAGCAGGACGACGTGGAACAGCATCCAGATGAAACCGATCGCCATGAAAGCGGGCGCATCGGCAATCTTGGTCACGTCCATCCGTGTGCCGATCACCGCCACCAGCAGGAAGATGAACAGGACGCCGAACTTGCTCGCGCCGATACCTTCGAGCTCGCGGGCGCGGGTGAAGCTGGCGGCCAACCCCGCGGTGGTAGCGATGACCACGACCCAGAAGAATTCGCTCGCCAGCGTGGCGTCCTCGCCCTGCATCGCGGCGAACCAGCCGCCCAGCCAGCCGCCGAGCAGATGCGCGAGCCCGACGATGGCGAAGGTCACGCCGAACAGCAGAACGTAGTCGTTCGCCTTGGCGACGCGTTCGATGCTCGCGGTGTAATCGGCCATCGTGTCGCGCAGCCGGGCAATCGACGAACTGTCCGCGCCCAGCCATTTGTCGACGCGCTCGTGCGCGCCCGCGCCATAGAGCAGGAACACCATCCAGATCTCGGCGACGATGATGTCGACCGCCAGCAGCGCGGCAAAGCCTTCGAGCGGGTAGCCATAGACCTCGAGCATCGCGGTCTGGTTGGCGCCGCCGCCGATCCAGCTGCCCGCCAGCGTCGCCAGCCCGCGCCATGCGGCGGTGTCGCCCGCACCGATAATCGAAGGTTCGAACTGCGCCACGATCCACAGCGCCAGCGGCCCGCCGAGGACGATGCCGACGGTCGCGGTCAGGAACATGACGATCGCCTTGCTGCCGAGGCCGAGGATCCCCTTGATGTCGATCGACAGTGTCATCAGGAACAGCGCGGCAGGCAGGAAATAATCCTTCGCCACCGGCCACAGATTGCTTTCGGACACATCGATCAGCCCGAAAGTCGTCATCAGGCTGGGGACGAGATAGCAGACCAGGATGATCGGCACGAAGACGTAGAAGCGCTGCCAGCCGGGTCGGTCGCGCGTGGCGAATACAAAGCCGAGCACCAGGGCGAGCAGCCCGAGAATAATCCTGTCGTCGCTGATCATGGCGTGATGAAACCCGTCCTTCGATATCGGTTTGCGCGCGGCCTAGCGCGGCGGCCGGGGAAAGCCAAACGTCGTGCCGGACGGCTTCGCGATACGCGTGCCTACCCGTTCCGGGTGCAAGCTAACGCATGTCAGTCTCGGATCAACGAGCGCGCAAATGCGTTGGGCCGGTAGTGATACGCGCGTCCGATCGGGCGCGTGGTTGCATACGTGGGGCTGGCGCGGCGCGCGGGCCCTGCGGCCTTCTGTTGGGCTTAAACGCGAGGTTTCCGGTGTTCACGCAACTCAATCCACCGCTTCCGGTGCTGGTGACCGACAAGGGTGCGGGGCTGGCCTTTGCCGTGATCGACTATGGGGTCGAACACAATCTGATCTGGGTCACCGCGCTCGACGGGTCGGGCGAGATCTGGTGCGCCCCCAATCCCAAGGTTCGCCTGCAAGCCAATTGGTCGATGGGCCGCACGAAGGACACCAGCCTTCAATTCGTGCCCGAAGGAGTGTCGTCGCAATGAAACCCGGCGTTCTGGCGGTCGACGATAGCGTCGCCCGCGATATCGAAGCACAGTTCCGCGCGCATATCGCCGATACGGCGTTCCCCTGCGTCGGTGCAAAATCGGCCCAGGCGCGCGACCTGCTCGACGTGCTCGTCGCGCACGACATGCGCAGCGGCTGGGACGATCTGCGGATCCACGACCGGCTGATCGAATGGGCCGAGCGGTATCGCAACGATCCCGAGGGCCTGCGCAGCATGGCGGTGGTGTTCGAGCAACCCGGCTCGCTCGACGAGAGCGAATATGAAAGCCTGTTGTGGGAACGGCTCCAGTCCTTTGCCGAAAAGGACAAATGGCTCGGCCAGAGCTACGACCCCAGCGTCAGCCCCGATCCGACCGATCCGCATTTCTCGCTCAGCTTTGGCGGCGAAGCCTATTTCGTCGTCGGCCTGCACCCGCATGCCTCGCGCCCGGCGCGGCGCTTTGCCTATCCGACGATGGTCTTCAACCTGCACAACCAGTTCGAAGCGCTGCGCGAGGACGGGCGATATGAACGCATGCGCGAGGCAATCCTCGAGCGCGACCGCACTCTGGCAGGCGATATCAACCCGATGCTCGCCCGCCACGGCGAGAGCAGCGAAGCGCGTCAATATAGCGGACGGGCCGTCGATGACGACTGGACCTGCCCGTTCCGCGATCCCCGAATGGAGAAGCAATGAACCGCATAGAACCGCGCAGCGGCGTGGCGTTCGAACTGCCGAAAGGCGCGCAGCTCACCGTCTGCGATCCCGAAGGCAGCCAGGTGTCCGACCTGCTGGCCTATAACGCGCACGATGTCCGCGAAGTCATTTCCAACGGCCGCACCTTCGATTATGAAGAGACGATCCGGCTGGGCCGGGGGCACCGCCTGTGGTCGAACCGGTCGAACCCGATGCTGTCGATCACGTCGGATACGGTCAAACGGCATGATTTCCTGCTGACCCCGTGTTCGGAAGACACTTTCAAGCATTTCTATCCCGACAAGCCGCTCCACCGGGGCTGTTTCGGCAATCTGGCCGAGGCGCTGGAGCCCTATGGTATCGGGCCGGACGATATCCCGACCGCATTCAACCTGTTCATGAATGTCCCGGTCGATGGCGACAGCGGTGTGCTGACGGTCAAGCCGCCGCTGAGCGAGCCGGGCGATACGATCGTGATGCGGGCGGAGATGGATTTGATCATCGGCCTTACCGCCTGTTCGGCCTACGATTCCAACGGCGGATCGTTCAGGCCGATCGACTATGAGGTGAGCACGAGTGGCTGATGCGCTCAATCTCTGGTCCGGCTGGCCCCGGATGCTCGAAATCGCCGGCAATGCCTTTCTCTTCTACGTCCTGATCATCATCATGGTGCGCCTGGTCGGCAAGCGCACGACCAGCGAGCTCAACAATTTCGACTGGATCATCAACGTCGCGGTCGGCAGCCTGGCTGCGAGCGGGATCCTGCTGCGCAATGTCGCGACGCTCGATGCGGTGACCGCGATCATCGTGCTGGCAGCCTGCCAGTATCTGACCACGCGGATGGTCCAGCAAAGCGAGACCGCCGCCGCCGTCGTCAAGGCCGAGCCGACGCTGCTGACGCACAAGGGCGACTATCTGCGCGACGCGATGGAGCGTACGCGGATTTCGGAGGAAGAGATCAGGTCCGCGCTTCGGCAGAACGGCATCACTGCCAACGCCGATGCCAATTGGGTAGTGCTCGAAACCAATGGCGAGCTGTCGGTGATCCCGCGCCAGGATGTGCGCTGGGGCGATGCTGAGGCATTGTCCGACGTTCACTGCCCGGATGACCTGAAAGACTAGTCCCAGTCTTCCTTCACCTTCAGCGGTCCGTCGCCATAAAGGTAATCGGGGTCGAACTGCGCATAGCGTTTCAGCGCGGCCCAGTCGTTGGTGTACAGATCGCCGCGCCGGATTTCGGCGATACCCAGCTCGCGCAACTTGCCCACGGCGCGGTTCGCGTGGATCGCGCTCACCCCGCACATGTCGGCCATGTCGAACTGGGTGAAGGGGGTCCGCAGCGCGCGCGTCACGCCGCGCCCGACCAGCTCCAGCCGGGTATGCAATTCGGCATAGAGATGCGCAATGCGCCGCGGCGCGTCGAGCTGCTCCAGCGTCTGGATCCATTTGCGATGGATCGCGGCGTCGAGCAGCGTGGCAAACCACATTGCCCGCGCCACGCCCGGCCGATCGCGCATCACCGTGCGCAGCGTCTCATGGCTGACCGAACCCACCTTCACCTTGCCCGCGGCGTCGATATTGTGATCGAGCCGCTTGAGCGCAAAGCCGTGCAGGTCGACGAAGTCCCCCGGGACATGGACCCCGGTGATGAACCGCTTGTTGCCGCTCTCGATGGTGCGGAAGATGTATCCCTCGATCAGGATCGTGCTGCGATCGGTCTTGATTCCGCGGGACAGCAGACGCGCACCGTCGTCATGCTCCTCGACGCTCTCCACCAGCCCCTCGATATATTGCAGATCGTCGAGGCTGAGGTTGTGACGCAGGCGTCCGGCGAGGAAATTGCCGGTCAGGGGGAAGCTTGCCGTTCCCAGGAGTTCGGTGGTCCCGTTCATCGCGCGCGGTAAAGCAAGTCGCGCAAACACCGTCTATTAACGCATGTTAGCTTTCTGTTCTTTTTGCGCCCCGGCATCATTTTTCGTCCGCTTGCGCGGTCAAGACCCGCGCGGTTGCTTCCTGGACCCGGCGCAGGGGATGCGCGCAATGCGGGGTGAAGTCCGCGACCTTTCCGCCGGCGCCATAGCCCCAGTTTGTGAGGCGCCCCGCGAGGTCGCCGGTCGCGCGGTGTGCGGCTGCGTAGTCGGCATTGCCATCGCGCAGTGCGATGCCGGGGTCGTGATCGGCGAGGTCGAGAAAGGCGAACAGCGCCTGCCGCGTAACATCAGGGCGGGCGACGAGATCCTCGTAGCGAATGACCAGCGAGGCATGCAGGTATGGCAGGTCTGCGGCCACGAGATCATAGGCATCGAGCGCATAGCGGATGAGCGCGTCCGGTTCGTGATCGACCCATTTCGCCAGCGCTGCCGCCATCATTTCGGGATGGCGCAGGATCACGATGAATTGCGAGGTGGGAAACAGCTGCTGGTACAAGCGCATCCGGGTCAGGTTCACAGGCGATTTCTCGAGCCACCAGGGCTTGCCCCGGTCCAGCCATGGCGACCAGTCCGACAGCATACGCCGCTGCGTTTCCAGCGTATTCCAGCGCGACCTTTCGGTATGATGCTGGCGCGGGTCGGTCGCATAGTGCCCCGGCCGTCCATCGCATGCGGTATGCGAGATACCGCCCTGCAGATAGCATCCCTCGTTCTCGGGCACCGGCGCGCCTTCGATGCCGCCGACCGCCGGATGCGCGCCGAGAATACGCGCCAGCAGGCTCGTTCCGGTCCGATGCAGCCCGGCGACGAACACGAAGCGATTGGGGCGGTGGCTCACGCGAATTCGCGCAGCGACAAGGCGCCGTCGCCATACAGGTAATCGGGGTTGAAGCCGGCATAGGCCTCCAGCCTTGTGCGGTCCGCAATCCGTACCTTGCCGCGCTGGAAATCGGCCAGGCCGTTCTTCCTGAGGTCGGCCAGCGCGCGGTTGGTGTGGATCGAGGTCGCACCGCACATATCGGCAATGTCGCTTTGGCGCAGCGGGGTCTCGAAGCCATCGGCATAGCCGATGCCGACCATTTCGAGCCGGCGCCAGATTTCGGCGAAGATATGCGCAATGCGCTTGGGAGCGGTGAGCTGTTCGAGCTTCATGATCCACTCGCGATGCATCGCCGCGTCGAGCAGGGTCGAGAACCAGAACAGGCGCGCCAGATGCGGGCGGTTCGCCATCACCTCCGCGATCGCCGCATGCGGCACCTGGCCGAGTTTCACCGAACCCACGCAATCGATGTTGTGATCGAGCCGCTTGAGCGCGAAGCAATGCAGGTCGACGAAATCCCCCGGCACGTGAAAGCTCACCGCATAGCGCCGGTCCTCGCTTTCCAGCGTGCGCAGGACGAAGCCGTCGATCAACAGCGTGGAGCAATCGCATTCTTCACCGCGCGCGATCAGCCGCTCGCCGTCCTGCAGCGTCAGCGTCCGCGCGACCAGACCTTCGAGTTCGGACTTCTCGGCATCGGTCATGTCGTGCCGCAAGCGCCCGGTCAGGAACCGTCCAGTCTTGGGATAGCGGTCCAGCTCGTCGGTGAGCGCCATCGTGTCCTCCTGTCGACAAAATGCAATGCCGTGTCCGCCGTTCCGGTAGCACATTGCATAAATGTTAGCTTTGCCGAAGCGCGGCTCATGGTGCGTTTGCCTGTCATGTCTTTCAACAGCCCGATCCGCCCATGAAAATCGCGGTCCTCGCCCATATCCGCCATGCCATCGCCGAACCCTTCGGCGGCGGGATGGAGGCGCATTGCGACATGCTGTGCCGCGGGCTACGCGCAGCCGGGCACGAGGTCGATCTCTTCGCCGCCGAAGGGTCGCATGACGAGAATCTGGTACCGATCTGTGCGGCGCCCTATGACGAGGTGCTGCCCTGGCGCGTCTATCGCGGCACCAGCGAACTCGCTGCCTACCAGCGTGCCGCCTTCGAGCGCGTGCTGCTGAAGATCGGCGGGGGCGGGTATGATGTGGTCCATAACAACTCGCTGTTTCCCGAGATCATCGCCTGGTGCGCGCAAGCGGGAATTCCCTGCGTAACCTCGCAGCATGTCCCGCCCTTCGGGACGATGTTCGATGCCGTGGAAGCGGCGCGCGCGCAGCCGAATATCGGCTTCACCGTGACCTCGCGCGATCAGCAATCCCTATGGGCCGACCGCGGGTGTCCCGATCTCGAGGTGATCCCCAACGGCATCGATACTGACCGCTGGGTGCCCGCGGGTGAGCCGGGCGACTATCTGACATGGGTAGGCCGCATCGTCCCCGACAAGGGACTGGCCGAAGCGATCCAGGCGGCGCGCAAAGCGCGGGCACGGCTGAAGATTTTCGGGCCGGTCGAAGATGCTGCTTATTTCGCCGCCAAGGTAGAACCGTTCCTCGACGGGGGGATCGAATTTCACGGACACCGGTCCGCCGAACACCTGCGACAGGAAGTCGCGCAGGCCCGGGGCGCGCTGGTCACGCCCTTGTGGGACGAACCGTTCGGCCTGGTGGCGGCAGAAGCACTCTCCTGCGGCACGCCCGTCGCAGGGTTCAATCGCGGGGCGCTGTCCGAAGTCGTCGGAGACTGCGGGATCCTGGTCAAAGGCGGCGATGTCGGCGCGTTGGCGCATGCCATCCGGCGGCTTGGTTCGATCGATCGCGCCGCGTGCCGCGAACGGGCGACCAGCATGCTCTCGATCGAAGCGATGATCGCAGGCTACGAGCGTTGCTACGCCAAGGTCATCGCCGGGGCCCGGCTCGCTTCCTTGCCGCGGCTCGCCTGGGCCTCGAGCTCTTCGAGCACGACCGAACTGCTCGCATAAGGCTGGTGTTCCTGCTGCCGGGTGAGTGCGAAATGCGCTTCGCCCGGTTCGCGCAGCTTGATCCAGCCGCCGTTTCCATCGGGCTCGATCAGCCCCATGAGGCGGAACGCGCGAAGCCAGTGCTGCATCGTCGGCTCGCCCCATTTCTCGGCAAAAACCTGCGCATTGGCGACCACGCTGTCGAGATGGTGCACCGGCGGCATGTGATGCTTGTGATATTGGTGATAGGCCTTCGCCCCGCGCGCCCACCACAGCGGCACGTCATGCGCCGCAATCGTGCGACCGAAATCGGTATCCTCGCCGCCATAGCCGACATAGCGCGGATCGAACCCGCCGAGGTCGCGGAAGGTTGCGGCGGGCAGCGCAAAATTGAGCGACCAGAAGCAGCGGTAGTCGCCGCAGTGCCCGACCATCCCGCGCGGCGGACCGGCGCGGTCGCGATGCGTGACCGCGAGCTGTTCGAACTGCGCATAGTCGATACCCTGCTCGGTCGCGCCCTGCGGGAGATAGCCGACCTCGCCCATCAGCACGCCTTCGTTGAAGGCAGAGGCGGCGGCATAGTCCTCGATCAATCCCGGCGCGGGGATGCAGTCGACATCGAGGAAGATCAGCAATTCGCCGCGCGCATGTTCGGCGGCGGTGTTCCTCGCCTCCGCGAGGCAGATGCCCTGGCTCCCCAGCAATACCTGCCGGACCGGGAAGCTTGTGCTCGGAAGATCGTAGCGGTTGTCCTGCATGACCGCGACCACCAGTTCGCAAGGCGGGCGGCGCGAATGGTTCAATCCGCTGACCAGATTGCGCAGATGGTCTTCGCGCCCATGCGCGAGCGTGCATACCGATATCTTCATGCCACGATCTCCAGCGCGGGCTTGCCTTCCGTCCCCTGCCACAGCTCGGTCGCGAGACTGTCGAGCCAGGCCGCTGCGGCCTGGGCCGGGCGTGGTTCGATGATCGCCCGCTGCTGTTCGACATCGATCAGCGCCGCGGCCGTCCACAGCCGCTCCCATGCGGCGGGGTGCGAGGGCCAATGGCGCGATACCGCTGCGAGCCCTTCGCGATCGAGCACTTCGGCCTTGCAGAACTGCTCGTCGAAATAGCGCCATTCGGGGATGACCACCCAGGGCTTGCCCGCTGCCAGCACCATATGGACGGTGGTATTTCCGCAGGACGAAACGACCCGGTCCGCCGCGGCGATCCAGTCGCGCGGGTTTTCGACCCAGCCGCGATGGTCGAGATTGCCCGGCGGGGTTTCGTGCCATTCGCTGCGGACCTTGCCGATGGTGATCCAGCGGGCCTCGGGCTCGGCGCGCGCGCCCAGAGTCAGCGGCGTTGACGGGGTGCCTTCCCCGCCGCCGCCGGCGATGACCAGCACGATCTCGTCCTCCTCGCCCAGTCCGAGCTTGCGCCGCGCCTCGCGCTTGGTGGGGAACGGCGAACAGTCGATCCCCACGCCCGAGGCATAGTGCGTCTTGCGGCGCAGATAGGCTGGGCGGTCGTGCTGTTCGATCCGTTCCGAATAGGGCGCCAGCAGGCCGACCGCGCTGTCATAGGCCGCGAGATGCCCGGCATCGCCGCGCTCGCCATGCTGGAGCACCGCGACATGCGGCACCGAACACAGCCGCGCCAACTGGCCCAGTTCGGCGGAGACATCGGTCACGAAGAGGGCGGGGCGGGCCTGCGCAAACCACCCCGAAATCGCGCCAAAGGCATCGGTAATCGTCGGCCAGCCGAGCGGGGCGCAGTGAACCGTCTCGGGCATCGGGAGCGCGGCCATGGCGGGCGCTTCCTGCCCGGTGGGTTCGAATAGCGAGGGGATTTTCCGAATTTCGATCCGCTTGTCGAGCGCGGGGAAGATGTCGTCCCGCGCGCAGAACAGCCTCACACCGCGCGACCCGATCAATTCATTGGCGATCGCCGCCGCGCGCTCGGCATGGCCGCGCCCCTGGTGATGGACGAAATAGCCGATGGGTCCGGTCATGCTCATGCTGAAATCCTCGTATCCCGGCGTTCGCGAAGCCGCTGCGCGCGGTGCTGTGCAAGAATGCCCTCGAGCGTGCCGGCTGCGTGGCTGCGCCGCGCCAGATAGACATTGGGGCGCCTCGCCAAGGCGGCGATCTCCGCCGCGTGATTGCCGACCATGATCGCGTTCTGGCAGGCGGTCAGCATATCCTCGTCATTGCCGCTGTCGCCGGCCGCAAAGACCTGTTCGACCGGCACGTCGAACATGCGGGCAACATGCCCCATCGCCGCTGCCTTGCCTGCCATGGGGGGCAGGACATCGAGCAAGCGGTCGTGGCTGAACACCACGCGCGCCGGAATGCCATGGCTGCGCAGCCGGTCCTCGACCTGCGCCGCCATCCCGGGCGAGCCGGCAAAGTAGCTGCGCTTGAAGGGGCGTTGCTCGTAGCTCGCCTGCGGGATCAAATCCGGCAGATCGCCCAGCGCCTCGTCGATGGCAGTGGGATGCCATTCATAGCCGATGCCGTTGGCATAGTCGGTGTCGAGCACCAGATCGCCGCCACGTTCGACATAGATTTCGGTGCCGACCGAAGTTATCCAGGCGCGCGGATCGGGCAGCTTCCAGTCGCGCACCAGCCGCCGCGCTTCCACGATCGAGCGACCGGTGGCGATCACGAAGCCGAACTGCGCCTGCCGCTGGAAGAACTGGCCGATGCGCAGCGCGCCGCGGTCGCACCCGGTCAGCGTGTTGTCGAGATCGCTGACCAGCAAATGGGCAGGTCTCGGGCGCAGCGCGGTGGCGGGCGCGGTGACCTGCCTGGCGATTGCCATGAAGCCGCCCGCATAGGCATCCCAGTTGACCTCCCGGCTGTTGGCCTGTCCATTGTGCGAGCAGGTTTCCCACAGTCGGCGATCGGTCACCAATCGCTCGATCGCCTCGGCGATTTCGTTTTCGCTCCCCGGGTCGACCAGCAAGCCATGCTCGAGCTCGCCGACGATGTCCTGCGGGCCGCCGATTTTGGTGGCGACGACAGGCACGCCGTGCGCGGCTGCCTCGACCAGTGTCAGGCCATAGGGCTCCATCAGCGCCGGATTGACGAATACGCCGCGCGTCCGGGCGGCGAGAGTATAGAGTTCCTTGACCTGCTGGCGCGTGTGCGACTTGGGATAGGCGACCTTGCCGTAGAGATCATGGCGGTCGATGGCATCGACGAGACCGCGCAGCACATCCTGCTGTTCCGCTTCGCCCGATTGCAGATCGTCGCGTAGCCCGGCGAGAACCACCAGATTGCACTGTTCGCGCAGCGTAGGCGACTTGCCGAAGGCTTCCACGAGCCGGACGAGGTTCTTCTTGTGGACGGGGCGGGCGATCGCCAGCACCACGGGCTTCATCGGTTCGCGCAGAAACGCGGAAACGAGTTCGATCGCCGACGAAATTTCCCCGCCCGCGGCGCTGTGGTCGATCCCCGGGATCAGGCGATGGATCTTGCCGATCCGGGCCGAAGGATAAGCCGCAAGCTGCCGTTCGCATTCGTCGCGCGACGAACCGATGATTGCCCGCGCACCCGCGATCGCCCGGTCCTCTTCCGCGATCCGCGCCTCGAGCGCGGCGCTAGGAGTATCCATTGCCCGGCGCTTGTCCATGCCGAGAGAATGCGCAGTGTAGATGAAGGGAATGCCCAGCGCGTCTTCGACCTTGCGTGCCACATCCGCTGCATCGGCGAAATGCGCGTGGATGAGGTCGGGCAACCGCTCGCGCTGCCCCAGTTCCGCAATCAGCGCCTCGGTAAAGGCGGCGCGGTCGGCGCTCAGCGCTTCCTTCGCCAGATAGCGCCGGTTGCCGCTGTCGATGCGCCGTATGACCAGCTTGGGACCAAGCCATTCCTCGGCCTCGGCATGGATCGCCCCGAGCCGCGGATCGTCGAACCGCCGTGTAATGATTTCCGCCATTTCCACATCGCCGCGCCGGGCAAGCGCTTCCATCTCGCCCAGGATGTAGGTGATGTGCCCCCCCGTATCTTCGGTGATCCCGTACCGGACCGGCTCGCCTTTCAGGCAGCCGCCGAGTGCGAGCGATACGATATGCAAAACAGGTCCCCTTGATTGGCTTCACCCCGCTAACGGGCGGAGCCCATCGCCGCCTCCCAACCCATCATTGTTTAAGCTGGGAACAGGGGGTGGCCGAAGGGGTTAGCGGCGCCCGGCAGTGTGCCGCGACGAAAGCGCGAGCAGGTCTTCGGGCGTATCGATGTCCGCCAGCGCCGTGGCGCTGGCCGGGGTGATCGCGGTTGCGTCCGGCAAACTCAGGCTCCGCGCACCAGCCTCGCCCTGCAAGGCGCAGAGGCGGTCGAAGACGCTGCGCGGAAAGCCTGCGGGCGATCCTTCGACGCCGCTGGCATAGCGGGTGAATACCGGGCCGACGGATTCGGCCAGCAGGCGCAGATGGGCAGGCTCGACCAGCGGCATGTCGGCCAGCGCAATAACCACGCGCGAACAGTGCTGTGCAGCACGCACGCCCGCTGCAATCGACGTCCCCATGCCCTCGGCGGCACGGTTATTGATCACCGCATGCCAACCGCTCCGCGCCGGGATGGCCGAATGCGGGCCGCTGACAAGGTATCGCTGCGCAAACCCGGCTTCTTCCGCCGCCAGCGCGACCCACGACCATAGCGGCTGGCCGCGGAAGTCCTGGGTGAGCTTGTCGCGGCCGAACCGCTGTCCCCGGCCAGCCGCGAGCAGGATGAAGCCCACCCCGGGGTCAATCGGCGGCACGCAATCGCTCATATTCGGCAACGATCTCCGCCAGCGCGGACAGCGCCAGCGTGGTGGGCGACTTGCACGAGGGGATCAGGCCGATCGGGCTGCGAATGGACGCGATGGCCTGCTCGTCCACGCCGCGCGCGGCGAGCGTCAACGCGCGTTCGATCCGCGCATTCTCGCCGCCCTGCGCGCCGATGTAGAATGCCTGCCCCGAGGTCAATTGTTCGAGCAGTGCGGCTTCCCATTCGTGATCGTGAAACAGGAGCAGCGCGGCGGTCCAGCGATCAAGCGTGACATGCGGCGCGGGCGAGCCGAGCGTAAGGTCGTCTTTGCGATGTAGCTCGACATGCAGTCCCATTGCGTCCCCAAGCCGAGCAAAGGCGTCGAGCTCTGGCCCCTCGCCGATAACCGCGATCTTGAGACGCGGGTGATAGCGACGCTCAGCCAGCGGGGACGGGGATGGCAGCGGGAGTATGGCCGGGCGGCGGCTGTCGAGCATTCGCACGATCTCGCGACATGCGAAGCGGTCGGGTGCAGGATCGAGCAGGATATCC
The DNA here is from genome assembly GCF_024171405.1 of Qipengyuania citrea. GTDB lineage: Bacteria > Pseudomonadota > Alphaproteobacteria > Sphingomonadales > Sphingomonadaceae > Qipengyuania > Qipengyuania profunda. Next base: position 1,269,606 of record NZ_JALJZT010000002.1, on the reverse strand, counting down.
AGCCCGCCGCCGCACGGCAGGCGAAAATCCACCATCGCCGAACCGCTTCCATAGCGGATGACGCGCGGGCCCGCTTGCCCGCGCAGATCGCTGGCGAGTTGCGCTTCGAGACAGCCATCGGACAGGCTGCCTACGGTCGTCCCATCGGAAAGCACCGCGAGTTGCGCGCCCAGCCGCCGCGAAAAACTGCCCTCGATCCCGACAATGGTACACAGCCCGACGCCGGGCTCGCAGGCTGCGACTAGCGCGGCGTGATCCTCGTCGATATCCTGCCGAATTGTCCACTCGGCCCGCATCAATCGGGCATGCACGCCAGCACGCGGTCGGGGGTCATCGGATAATCGAACAGCCGTGCGCCGCTGGCGTGGTAGATCGCATTGGCAATCGCCGCCGCGCCGCCGCACATGCCCAGCTCGCCAATGCCCTTGGCCTGGATCGGGCTGGCCGCGGGATCGCGTTCCTCGACCATGATGACCTCGAGATCGGGCACGTCGCGGTGTACCGGGACATGGTATTCGGCGAGATCGCAATTCCCCAGATGGCCATCGCGCGGATCGAATTCGAGCGCTTCGGTCAGCGCCGCCCCGATGCTCCAGGTGATCCCGCCGAGGCATTGCGAACGCGCGGTCTTGCGGTTGAGCACGCGGCCGAAACCGAACGCGCCCAGCATGCGATCGACGCGGGTTTCGCCGGTATAATGGTTGACCCGCACCTGTGCGAAGAAGGCGCCAAATCCCGCCGCGGTAAAGTCGTCTTCGATAGCGCCGGGTTCGTAATGGCCTTCCTGTGCGAGGTCTGCACCACCCAGCAATTGCACCAGTGTCTGGCCGCCGACGACCTGACCATTGGCGAGATCGAGCTCTGTCTCGGCCACGCCGACACGCGACGCCAGTTCCTCGCGCAGCGCCTTGCACGCCACATAGACCGCCGAACCGCTTGAAGACGCGCCCCAGCTGCCGCCCGAACCCGGACCGCGCGGGTGGCGTGTGTCGCCAAGGTCGACCAGCACGTCGGCGGTATCGAGACCGAGCATCTCGCCTGCGATCTGGGCGAGGATCGTATAGGTCCCGGTGCCGATATCGGTCATGTCGGTTTCGACCAGTGCGGTGCCATCGGGCTTGAGCGTCACGCGCGCCTTGGCTTCGCCGACATTGTGGACGCGGGCGGCGCTCGCCATCCCGGTCCCAACCCACCATTCGCCCTCGCGCGTCATGCGCGGCTTGCGCGGACCCGCGTCCCAGCCAAATGCATCGGCGCCCTGCCTGAGGCATTCGGCCAGCTTGTGCGACGAGAACGGCAGGCCCTCTTCAGGATCGTCTTCGGGGATATTGCGCAGCCGCAGTTCGACCGGATCGATACCCACCTCCTCGGCGAGCACGTCCATCGCGCCTTCGAGCGCGGGCATCCCGACCGCTTCGCCCGGTGCACGGACCGAGCCGGCGGTCATAAGGTGGATGCGCGCGACGTTGAGCATCAGCTCGCGATTGTCGGCGCCATAAAGGAAATGCGAGGATTGCAGCACGGGTTCGGCGAAGGTTTCGCCCGGCAGGTTCGAGACCAGTGCCTCATGGCCGAAGCCGGTCAACCGGCCTTCCGTATCCGCCGCCAGCCGCAGGCGCTGGGTCGTTTCGGACCGGCGCATGATGCATTGGAATACCTGCTGGCGCGACATGACGACGCGCACCGGGCGCTGGAGTTCGATGGCTGCAAGCGATGCGGCGACGGTTTCCTCGCTCACTCCCAGTTTCGAGCCGAACCCGCCGCCGACGAAGCGCGAGACCAGCCTGACCTTGTCTTCCTCGAGGCCCAGCGAATCCGCCAGCTCGGTGATATTGTAGTTCAGCATCTGCAGCGATGCATGGACGGTCAGCTTCTCGCCATCCCACTCGGCAATGGCGGCATGCGGTTCCATCGCCGCGGAAGCATGCCCCTTGGTAGTGTAGGTGACGTCGACGCTATGCGCGGCGGCAGACATGGCCTGCGCCAGATCGCCTTGCCGGACGGTCTCGTCCTCCTGTTCCTCCGCCTCGACCTCGGCGGGGAACAGCGGCGCGCCCGGCTCCTCGCGATATTCGACGACGAGATGCTTCGCCGCGTCGCGCGCCTGTTCGAACGTCTCCGCTACCACCAGCGCAATGGGCTGGCCCCAATAGCAGACGGTCTGCGGCGATTGCTGCGGCGCCTCGTTCGCGGTGCCCTGGGCGGCGCGTGTGGTCAGCCGTTCATCGTCGATCACCGCGATGACACCGGGACGGTCCAGCACGCTGTCCTTGTCGATCCGGACGATCTCGCCGCGGGTGATGGTGGCCGTGACCAGCACGCCTTCGGCGCAACCATCCACCGGGTATTCGGCAGCGTAGGGGGCGGTCCCCGTGACCTTGGCCAGCCCTTCGACACGGCTAAGCGGTTTCCCGATCACGCCCTGTTTCATCGAATCCAGCCGGTTGGCGGTATCGGGCTCGTCCTGCTTGAGATGCGCGCTCATGCGGCCTCCTCCGTCGCTTGCGACAGCACCGCATGCAGGGTGCGCCGCGCCAGGGGGATCTTGAAGTCGTTCTCGCCATATCCGCGTGCGCCTTCGAGCAGCACGTCGGCCGCGGCATCGAACAGTTCGGCAGACGGGACCTGCCCGACCAGCGTTTCGGCAATCCGCGGATCGTGCCACGGTTTGTGGGCAAGGCCGCCAAAGGCGAGATTGGCGCGTGCAATCTTGCCGCCTTCCATTTCGACCACTGCGGCGATCGACACCAAGGCGAAGGCATAGGACGAGCGTTCGCGCACCTTGCGGTAAAGCTGCGTTCCGCCAACCGGGCGCGGCAGCGTAACCGCCGTGATCACTTCGCCCGGTTCGAGGACATTCTCGATCCACGGCGTATCACCCGGCAGGCAGTGGAAATCGCGCACCGGGACGCTCCGCCCGGCATCGCCATGGGCAATATGGACCGTCGCATCGAGCGCGCTCAGCGCCACCGCCATGTCCCCGGGATAGGTAGCGATGCACTCTTCGCTGGTGCCGAGGATCGCATGCAGCTTGGCAATCCCGTCGATCGCGCCGCAGCCGCTACCGGGTTCGCGCTTGTTGCACGGCTGGTCGATATTCATGAAATAGAAGCAGCGCGTGCGCTGGCACAGATTGCCGCCGGTGGTGGCCTTGTTGCGCAATTGCTGCGTCGCCCCGGCCAGGATCGCCCGCGCGAGCACGGGATAGTCCGACCGCACCCGCGGGTGGACCGCGGTCGCCGTGTTGGTAGCCAGCGCGCCGATACGCAGCCCGCCATCATCGGTGTCCTCGATCTCCGCAAAGCCCACCCGGTTGACGTCCGCCAGTTGCCCGGGGGTCTCAACCTGCAGCTTCATCAGGTCGAGCAGATTGGTTCCGCCGGCGATTGCGGTGGTTTCGGGTTCGGCGAGCATTTGCGCCGCATCCGCCAGCGTCCGCGCGCGGCTGTACTGGAAGGGCCTCATGTCATCTCCTCCTCGGCCACTTCGCGAATCGCGGCAACGATGTTGGCATAGGCGCCGCAGCGACACAGATTGCCGCTCATCCGTTCGCGGATTTCCTCGTCGCTCAGTCTGATGGCGTTGAGATCGCTGCTCGCATCGCTCGGCCATTCATTCGCCAGCTCCTCGATCATCGCGGTGGCCGAACAGATCTGCCCCGGCGTGCAATAGCCGCACTGGAAGCCATCATGCTCAAGGAATGCGCGCTGCAAGGGCGAGGGCGCGTCGGGCGTGCCCAGCCCCTCGATGGTCGTCACGCTGTCGCCGTCGTGCATCGCGGCAAGCGTCAGGCAGCTGTTGATGCGGATGCCGTTGACGATCACCGTGCACGCCCCGCACTGGCCATGATCGCAGCCCTTCTTGGTGCCGGTCAGGCCGACATCGCGGCGCAGGAAATCGAGAAGAGAGACCCGCGGGTCTTCGGGGATCGGGTGCTGGGTTCCATTTACGGATATTGTCTCGGCCAAGGACGCCTCCTTTACCCGATTAACCCTTTCCGCGCGAAAGGTGTCCGCATTTGAGCAAATTTATGGAATCGCCGAGGCGCGGCCTACAGGTCGGGCAGGCGCTGGTCGGCGAAGCCCCAGCCGTGGAGCGATTTCGATTGCGCGCGATCAAGCAGGGTCTTGGCATCGTCGATCGAATAGGGATGTGCGTTCTCCATCGCCTTGAGCTCGTTCCATGCCAGCGGAATGGCCACCGGCGCACCCGAGCGCGCCCGCGCCGAATAGGGCACCACGGCAGTCGCCCCGCGCTGGTTGCGCAGCCAATCGATGAAGATACGCCCCTTGCGCTTGGCCTTGCTCATCGTGGCGGTAAAGCGCTCGGGCTCGGCCATGCTCAGCGCCTCGGCGAACCGGCGCGAGAAATCCTTGTGCGCCTCCCAGTCATGGCCGGGCGTCAGTGGCACCACCACATGCACGCCCTTGCCGCCCGTCAGCATGGCAAAGCTGGTCAGGCCGAGATCGGCCAGCTGGGCGCGGATGTCGCGCGCCGCCTGTTTTACCTCGTCGAACCCCAGCCCCTCGTCGGGATCGAGGTCGAAGATCATCCGGTCGGGCCGTTCGACCGCATCCGAGCGCGCGCACCAGGCGTGAAATTCGATCGTCCCCATCTGCACGCATTGGAGCAGCCCGCGCGCATCGTCGACGAACAGGTAATCCTCGTGCCCGCCGTCCTTCTCGCGGATCGGCACGGGGTGCACCGCATCGCCGAAGCTGCCGCTGTCATGCTTCTGGAAGAAACACTTCTTCGCCCGGCCCGAAGGGCAGCGCACCAGGCTGATCGGGCGCCGCGCGGCGAAGGGCAGCATGATCGCCGCCACCGCTTCGTAATAGTCCGCCAGCGCGCCCTTCGTCTGGCCGCTGTCGGGAAAGATCACCCGGTCGCGGCTGGAAATCTTGACCGCATCGCTGGTTTCGGCCGGTTTGGCAGGCGTTTCCGGCTGCACGCTGCTCGCATCCTTGTCGCCGCGCAGACCCAGATAGCTGCCGTGTCGGACATTCCCGTCGGCGGTAAACTCTGCAAAGGCGATTTCCGCGACCAGCTTGGGCGTGACCCAGGTGACCCCGCGCGAAGAGGCCCGGTCGACTTCCGCCGGCGGGGTCTTGCGCGCCAGCCGCTTCATCTTGCCCGCGAGTTCGTCGAGATCGTCGGCGGAAAAGCCGGTGCCGACATTGCCCTTGTAGACGAGGTCGTCACCCTCATGCTGCGCGACCAGCAGCGAAGCGAACGCCCGCCCCTTCGCGCTCGACTTCTTCCACCCGATGATCACGAATTCCTGCCGCCGGGTGCATTTGACCTTCACCCAGGCCTTGCTGCGGCGCCCGGCATATTTGCCATCGACGGTCTTGGAGATAATCCCTTCCTGTCCCGCATCGCACATCGCGCGGTACAGATGTTCGCCCGCGCCCAGCACGTGTTCGGCGACGTGGATCGGCGGGTCGGCGGAATCGAGCAGCGCTTCGAGCCGTTCCTTGCGTTCGATATTGGGCAGGCCGGTCAAATCCTCGCCATCGAGTTCGAGCAGGTCGAAGGCATGCAGGGCGAGCTTGTCCTGCTTGCCCTGCGATCCGTGCCCGCGCTTGAGCACCTGTTGCAGGGTGGAGAAATCGGGATTGCCCTTGCCGTCGTAAGCGACGACTTCGCCGTCGATCAGGCACGAGGGCAGGTCGAGCGCGGCAATCGCCTCGACCAGCGGGCCGAACTTGTCGGTCCAGTCCTTGCCGTTGCGGGTGAACACGCGGACGGTATCGCCCTTGACCGCCACCAGCGTGCGATAGCCGTCGAATTTGATTTCGTGCATCCAGCGATTGCCGGTGGGCACGTCGTCGACCAGCGTCGCGAGCTGCGGCTTGCGGTAATCGGGCAGCGGGGCGGCCTTGCGGCGTTTGGGCTTGGATTTGCCGGCATTGCGCGCGGAGGCTTTCTGCATCTGCGCGAGGAAGGCATCGTCCTTCTTTCCTGCCAGCGGGTATTCGCCCTGCTTGTCGCTGGCGATTTCGGCCATCGAACGCCCGGTCAGTACGCTGGTCAATTCGCGCTGGACCAGCCCGTCGCCCGCTTCGGCATTGTCGTCCTGCAATTTGCGCAGCAGCCAGTTCTCGCGTTTCTCGCCGGGTTTCTGCTTGAGCCGGATCAGCAGCCATTCGCCCTTCATCCGCTCGCCTTCGAGACAAAAGTGCAAATGCCCTTCCTCGAGGTCGCTCGCGCTCTTGCCTTCGATCGGCTGCCACGTCCCGCGGTCCCACAGCATCACCGTCCCGCCGCCATATTCGCCCTTGGGAATCACGCCTTCGAAATCGGCATAGGACATAGGGTGGTCTTCGGTTCGCACCGCCAGCCGCTTGATATCGGGATCGGGGGAGGGCCCCTTGGTCACCGCCCAGCTCTTGAGCACGCCATCGACCTCGAGCCGCAAGTCCCAGTGCAGGCGGGTCGCATCATGTTTCTGGACGATGAAGCGGTTGCCGGTCTCGCTGGCGAGCGGCTCGCCCGCTGGTTCGGGGGTCAGCGAGAAATCCCGCTTGGCGTTGTATTCGGCGAGGGGGTCCTTGCGCGCAGCCATAGCCTAGGCGGACTTCTTACGCCGCGCGGTCTTCTTGGGCTTCTCCTCCCCGACCGACTTCTTGAGCGCTGCCATCAGGTCGATGACGTTGGAGCCGCCACCGGTATCGGGATCGTCGACATCCTCGATCACCGCGGTCTTGCTCTTCGACTTCGCCTTCTTGTCGATCAGCTTGCGCAGCGCCTGGCCATAGCGATCCTCGAACTCGCTCGCATCGAAAGGCGCGCTCTTCTGCTCGATCAGCGTGTTCGCGAGTTCGAGTAGTTCCTTCTTCGGCTTGGCATCGTCGATATCGTCGAAAAACGCCTGCCCGGCGCGCACTTCATCGGCATAGCGCAGCGTTTCGAGCAGCAGTCCCTTGCCGCAGGGCTTCACCGCGACCAGTTTCTCGCTGCCGCGCACCGACAGCTGGCCCAGTGCGACCTTCTTCGCCTTGCGCAGCGCCTCGCGCAGCACGATGAACGCTTCCTCGGCAAGTTCGTCCTGCGGCGCGACGTAATAGGGCTTTTCGAAATAGAGCGGATCGATTTCGCAGGCATCGACGAACTGCACCAGTTCCAGCGTCCGCTTGCTCTCGATCCTGACCGCGTCGATCTCGTCCTCGTCGAGCAGGACGTAATTGCCCTTCGAAACCTCGTAGCCCTTGATGATCTCGTCACGGTCGACGGGGCCGATCCCGGGCACGACCTTCTCGTAGGAGATGCGCTTGCCGCTGGGTTCGTGGATCTGGTTGAACCGGATCTTCGCCCCCGATTTGGTTGCCGAGTAGATTTCGACCGGGATCGAAACCAGCGCCAGCCTGATCTGCCCCTGCCAATATGCGCGTGCTGCCATGTGCCTTCCCTTCAGGCGAAACAGCGCTCCGGGCGCGTATGCGTTCCTAACCGCGCGTGGGAAGCGGCGCGGGCGGCTCCCCATCCCCGCGGGGCGCGGGCGCCGTTCAGTCCCGTATTGACCAAATGCCGGGGATCGTGGCAAGCGGCCCGCGCATGGCACGCAGCGTGAGCGAGCCAGTTGGCGACCCTCGCGGTTGCCAGTTCGATTTCTCCGCGATTGCCAATGCCTTGCGGGTGTAGCTCAATGGTAGAGCAGCAGCTTCCCAAGCTGACGACGAGGGTTCGATTCCCTTCACCCGCTCCACTCACCAGGTCCGAATTGCGGGGGATCGGCGGCGCCGGCGGTATCGCCGCCGGGGGCGATGCATGCGAATGGGGGCCATGCGCGACAAGACCGACAGCTATTGGATGGCCGATCTCTACGGCGAGCTCCAGCTTGAGCCGCCCGGAGCGAAGCGTTCGTGGCTGGCGGTGGTGCCGGGGCTGTTGCTGGTCGCAATTGCCGCCTGCGCGGCGCTGTGGCTGAGCGAGCATTACGGCGCGCCCGCGATCCTGATCGGGCTGTTGCTGGGCTTCGCGCTGAATTTCGCAGGCGAGGATGCGCGGCTCCTGCCGGGGCTCGACCTCGCTTCGCAGACATTGCTGCGGGTCGGCATCGTCCTGCTTGGCCTGCGTGTGACCTTTGCCGAAATCGCCAGCCTCGGGGCGGGACCGTTCCTGGCGCTGCTCGCGATCATGGCGTGCGTGATCGGTACGGGCATCCTTGCCGCGCGGCTGGTCCGGCTCGACTGGCAGTTCGGCCTGCTGGCCGGCGGCGCGACTGCGATCTGCGGGATCTCCGCGGCGCTGGCGCTATGGAGCATCATCGGCAGCAAGCGCGTGGGGCAGGAAGGTTTCGCAATCGTGGTGCTCGGCACCACGCTGGCAAGCGCGCTTGCATTGGTGGCCTATCCCGCGCTCGCCGGGGCGCTGGGGCTGGACGACCGGCAGGCGGGGTTCCTGATCGGCGCGGCCATCCACGATGTCGCGCAGGCGATCGGGGGCGGTTTTGCCTTTTCGGACGAGGCGGGGGCAGTCGCGACGGTGGTCAAGCTGTCGCGGGTGGCCATGCTGGTGCCGCTGCTGATCGTGGTCGGGTTGCTGTTGCAGCGCGGCGGGACGCGCGATGCGGGAACCGGGCCCGCGCTTTCGCTGCGCCGGGGTATCCCATGGTTCATCGCGGGGTTCGTCGCATTGGTGACGCTCAACAGCACCGTTGCACTCCCGCCCACGGCGGGCGAATGGGGTGCCAGCGCGGCCAGCTTCTTCCTGCTGCTCGCGGTAACCTCTGCCGCGATCAAGGCCAATCTGTCGGGAATCCTCGCGCATGGCTGGCGCTCGTTCGTGCCGGTGGTAGGATCGACACTCGTCGCTTTCATCCTCGCGCTGTCGTTCGCGCATGTCATCTAGCCAGCGGAGCAATCCCGATGTCGATCTTCACCGACCATCCCCATGCGATCGGCGAGAGCTATGGCGAGCACCTCATCAGCGCATTGCGCTTCGGGGGACGGCTGATCGTCGCCGGGCTGGCGTGTATCGCACACGGGATATTCCCGTTCTGGTGCAAGAGCACGGGCAGCCGGGCGGTGCACCGGCTGGCCGCCGACATGATCCATGGCCGCGAGAAATTCGACGGCAAGGCCCCGCAGGGTCAGCAGAAGGACTGGTGCATCTAGGCCCCGCGCGGCCCTGACTATCTGGGCGGCATGCGGATCGCGCCGTCGAGCCGGAACTGGTGCGCGTTGATGTAGCTGTTGCGCGCAATCTCGCAGATCAGGGAAGCGAATTCCTCCGGATGCCCGAGCCGCTTGGGGAAGGGGACGCTGGCGTTGAGCTGGTCCCACATCTGCGGGTTGCGGTCCTTCATGCCGAGCATCAGCGGGGTCGCGAAAATGCCGGGCATGACCGAGTTTACGCGAATGCCCAGATCCATCAGATCGCGCGCCATCGGCAGGACGAGCCCGTTCACCCCGGCCTTGCAGCTGCCGTAGATGACCTGCCCGATCTGCCCATCCTGCGCGGCGACGCTGGCGGTCAGCGTAATGCAGCCGCGCTCGCCATCCTCGTTCAGCGGTTCGGCATTGGCCATGCCGAGCGCCGACAGGCTGGCGACCCGGTAGGACGAGACGAGGATGCCCTCGGCCCCGAACGCGTAATCCTCGGTCGACAGCCGTTTGTAGCCGCCGCTTGCCTTGTCCCAGCCGAGCGTCTTGCCGCGGCGGCTGGTCATTGCGCAATGGACTGTCACGCGTTCCTGGCCATGCGCGCTTCGTGCCGTGGCGAAACCGTCGACCACCGCTTGTTCGTCGGTGATGTCGACATGCGCGAAGGTGCCGCCGATGGCCTTGGCATGGGCTTCGCCGGCTTCGTCATTGACGTCGAAGATCGTCACCTTGAGCCCGGCATCGGCCAGCGCCTGCGCGCTTGCCTTGCCCAAGCCCGATGCCCCGCCGGTGACGACGGCTGCCATGCCCTGTTCCAATTCCACTCTTGCTCTCCCCTCTATGTTTCCCTTGCGCCCGTGCTATCGCAAGCTGACGGGTAGAGGAAGGGGAGCCGAGACCGCCGTGACATCGCTGCTGTTTGCCATGGTCGCCAGCTTCCTGACCGCCACGGGCGCGCGCGACCAATTGCTTGTCGCGCGGCTTGCAGGCGTGCTGGGCGCGTCCACCCCATTGCTGGTCGTGGCGCTGGCAAGTTCGGCGGTCACCGCGGGCATTGCGGCATGGGCGGGTGCCTGGCTGGCCCGGACCATGTCGGAAGATGCGGCGACCATGTTCGTCGCCATCGCCCTGCTGCTCGCGGCGGCCGAATGCGCATGGCCCAATCGCGAGAAAACGCCGAGGGAACCGACCCGTTCGCTCGGCGCGATCGCTATCGTGCTGTTCGCGCGGCAATTGACCGATGCCTCGCGCTTCCTCGTCGCGGCTTTTGCGGTGGTCTTCGCCTATTGGCCGCTCGCGGGACTGGGCGGGGCGTTGGGCGGCGGCGGCGCGGTGGCGGTGGGCTGGTCGCTCGGATTGGCGCTGGAAGACAAGCTGCCCCTGCGCGCGATCAGGATCGCTCTGGCGCTGATCTTGTTCATCCTTGCCGCGATCACGGGGCTGAGCGCGAGGGGCATTATCGGATAAATCGATCACTGCCACTACCGATAATCGAGAAACCCAAATCGACGTTCGGCGTTAGTGTAGTGAATTCCACAAACATGAAGGGGCAAATCAAATGGCAGACGTCGGCGATAACTCGAAAGCTGGTCTGGTAAGCGCGCTCAATGGCGCGCTGGCCGATACCGTAGCACTCTATTTCAAAACGAAGAATTTCCACTGGCATGTCGCGGGGCCGCGCTTTCGCGACCTGCACGTCCTGTTCGACGAACAGGCTGCCCAGCTGGTCGGCACGGTCGACGATCTTGGCGAGCGCGTACGCAAGAATGACGAATATACGCTCACCTCGATCGGCAGCGTGATGAAGAATACCCGCATCAAGGATCAGGACGATGTCACGCTCTCGGCCGACACGATGGTCAAGGAACTGCGCGACGACAACAAGACGCTGCATGGGCGTCTGCTCGAGGTGAAGGAAGCCGCCGAAGAAGCGGGCGACAACGCCACCAGCGGTGTGGTCGACGACTGGATCGACGAATGCGAGGAACGCATCTGGTTCCTCAACCAGACCAGCAAGTAAGCGATCCGCCTCATACAGGCACACCGGCCGCCTTTCCCCTTGGGGAAGGGCGGCCTTGGTGTATCAGGGGCGCATGGATAATGTGACCATCGTCGAGAACTGCAATGATGCCGCCATCGCCGACTGGCTGGCGGCGCGGCTGGGCGAAGCGCTGAGCGCAAGCGCGGGGCCGGTGACGATCACCGTGCCCGGCGGTTCGACCCCGTTCCCGATCATCGAAGCGCTGCTGGCGCACGATCTCGACTGGACCCGGCTGGTCGTCTGGCCGGGCGACGACCGCGTGGTGCCCGAAGACCATGCCGCGTCCAACACGGGCCGGTTGCGCGATCTGTTCGAACCTGCCGGGGCCGAAGTGGTCACGCTGACCGAAATGGAGGCGGTGCCTCCCTTCGCGCTCGCCTGGCTTGGCATGGGCACCGATGGCCATATCGCCTCGCTCTTTCCCAATACCGATCCCCGGGTCGACGACCCGCGCCGCATCGTGCGCCTGACCCCCGATCCGCTGCCGCCCGAGGCGCCCTTCGACCGGATCAGCCTGACCATGCCCGCGCTGCTCGCCAGCGCTGCATTGCTGTTCGTTATCCGCGGCGAAGAGAAGCGTGCCATTTTCGAACAAGCCCTTGTGGGCAAACATGATTTCCCGGTTGCGCGCCTGCTGGGCGCAGCTAAACAGCCGGTCACATGCTTCACCTGATACCCAAGCCGCTGCACCGGTTGGCGCTCCGTCTGGCCCACCGGCTACGCCATCACTGGCGCAAGGCCAGTGGCAGGACGGGCGCGGGGGTGAGCGTGATCGCGCACGACCTCGGCGGCCAGATCCTGCTCGTCCGCCACAGCTACGGTCCGGCGGGCTGGTTCCTGCCCGGCGGCGGGATCGGGCGCCGCGAGACTCCTGAACAGGCCGCGCACCGCGAAATTCGCGAGGAAATCAGCTGCACCATCGAAGGGCTGAAACCGCTGGGAGTGATCGAGGAAGAACTCTCGGGCGCCCCGCACAGCGCGCATATCTTTGCCGGCGTGGTCGATGCGATGCCGCGGGTGGACGGGCGCGAAGTGGTGGAAGCGCGGTTCTTCCCGATCCATTCGCTGCCCGAACCGCTCAGCGCGCGCACCACGGCGCGGCTCGCGCTGTGGCAGAACCGCAAGAACTGACCTGCGGGCGTCGGCGCGGGACCTAGAGCAGCGATAGCTGCGCGTCGGGGCGCTTGTCCTCGTCGCTGCCGCCGCGTTCGAGCTTCGACAGCGTCAGCCCCATCAGCCGGATCGGCATGGGCAGTGGCAGCACCTCTTCGAGCAGCGCGCGCCCGACGGCAGCGAATTCGGCCTTGCTGGCGATCGGCCGGTCGAGCGTTTTCGCGCGGCTGAAAATCTGGAAATCGCTGTATTTCATCTTGAGCGTTACGGTACGGCCGCGGGCCTCGGCACGCTCGATATAGCCCCACACGATATCGATGATGTCTTCCATCGTCTCGCGCAGTTCGGCGCCCGCGGACAGGTCGCGGCTGAAGGTCCGCTCGCCGCCGACCGACTTGCGGATCCGGCTCGAGCGGACCGGGCGCAGGTCGATCCCGCGCGCGGCGCGATAGAGATAGTCGGCAAAGCTCCCGAAATGCGCGCGCAGCCACTCGATCTCCTTGGCCGCGATATCGCCGCCGGTCTCGATCCCCAGCCGGGCCATTTTCTCCGCCCCCTTTGGGCCCACGCCGTGGAACCGGCGGATCGGCAGTTCGGCGACGAAGGCCGCGCCTTGTCCGGGCCGGATCACGCAGAGTCCGTCGGGTTTGTTCTGATCGCTGGCGATCTTGGCGAGGAATTTGTTGTAGCTCACCCCAGCGCTTGCGGTGAGCCGGGTCTTGGCGCGGATTTCCTGGCGGATCAGCTCGGCGATGCGCGTTGCGCTGCCGATGCCCAGCTTGTCCTCGGTGACGTCGAGATAGGCTTCGTCGAGGCTGAGCGGTTCGACCAGGTCGGTATGGTGGCGGAAGATCGCGCGGATCTGCTGGCTGACCTCGCGATAGACGTCGAAGCGGCTCTTGCAGAAGATCAGGTCGGGACACAGCCGCTTGGCGGTGACCGAGGGCATGGCGCTGCGCACGCCGAACCGGCGCGCTTCGTAACTGGCGGCAGCGACCACGCCGCGCCCGCTGGATCCCCCCACGGCAACGGGTTTCCCGCGCAGCTCGGGATTGTCGCGCTGCTCGACGCTGGCGAAAAAGGCATCCATGTCGACATGGATGATCTTGCGAAGGCCGTCGGCCTCGCCATCGGTGTCATCGGGATTGCCCTGGCCTTCGCTCATGCGCGAATAGATAGCCCTACGGGTTGCAAAGCGGAACCTTGTCCGCCACCTGACATTTTGTGCAGATGCGAAGCGAACCTCTTGCCGGCGGCGAACGTCCGATAGCCGACGCTGTCAAAGGCAAGCACATTGGCGAGCGCGAGCTGATCACGATGATGGCGCTGCTGATGGCATGTAATGCCTTCGGCATCGATGCGATCCTCCCGGCATTGGACGATCTCGCCCTGTCGCTGGGTGCGCCGGGCAACGATCGACAGTTCATCGTCGGTGTCTATTTGCTCGCTGCCGGGATCGGGACGCTGATTCCGGGGGCCTTCGCCGACCGCTTCGGTCGCCGGCCGGTGCTGTTTACCGCGCTGGGCTTCTACATCGTGCTGTCGCTCGGCTGCGCGCTGGTCACCGATTTCACCTCCATGATCGTGCTGCGTGCGCTGCAGGGTTTCTTTGCAGCAGGCATCATCGCGCTGCCGCCGGCCATCATCCGCGACCGCGTGGGCGGCGACAAGATGGCGCGGATGATGAGCCTGATCTTCGTCATCTTCCTGCTGGTCCCCGCCGTGGCGCCCAGCATCGGGCAGGGCGTGCTCCTGCTGCTGGGCGACTGGCGCTGGATCTTCGTGACGATGGCGGTCTTCGGGTCGCTGATGTCCGTCTGGGTCTATGTCCGCCTGCCCGAAACGCTGCACGAGGACGACAAGCAGCGCATCGATCTTGCCGTCATCGCGCGTAACATGCGCAGTGCGGTCACGCTGCGGTCGACGGTTGGATATACGCTGGCGAGCGCGCTGGTGTTCGGCGGGTTGTTCGGCTTCATCAATTCCTCGCAGCAGTTGATCGGCGAGGCTTTCGGGGCGGGCGACATGTTCCCGCTGCTGTTCGCGCTGTGTGCGGGCTGCATGGCGCTGGCGAACTGGTCGAACAGCCGCATCGTCGAACGGCTTGGCGCACGCCGCGTCAGCCATACCGCGCTATTCGTGTTCATCATCGTTGCCGGGTTGCAATTGTGGTTCGCCTATCAGCCGAACGAGAGCCTGTGGACCTTCATCCCGCTGATGGCGGCGAACATGAGCCTGCTCGGTTTTATCGGGGCCAATTTCGGCTCGATCGCGATGCAGCCGTTTCCCCATATCGCGGGGGCGGCCTCCAGCGCGCAGAGCTTCCTGCGCATGACCACCGGGGCGTTGCTGGGTGCGGGTATCGGCTATGCCTATGACGGCACGGCGCGTCCGCTGGCGTTGGCGCTGCTGGTAACGGCCACCGTCAGCCTGCTGCTGGTGCTCTTTTCAGAACGCGGTGCGCTGTTCGGGCCGCCCGATCCGGATGTCGAGGAAACCTAGGCTTCGCTGGCCAGCCTGCGCCACGCAAGCTCGGCATATTCACACAGCAAGGGACGAGTGTCGCGCGGGTCGATGATGTCCTCGACATTGAAGCGTTCGGCGCTGCGGAAGGGCGAGGTTACCTGGTCGAGCCGCGCCCGAATTGCAGCGAGTTCGGCTTCCGGGTCGGCGGCGGCTTCGAGCTCGGATTTATAGGCCACTTCCAGACCGCCCGCGATCGGCAGGCTGCCCCAGTCACCCGACGGCCAACAGAACCGGTACTGATAGGTTTCGGCATTCGACATGGCGCTGCCCGCAATCCCGTAGGCGCGGCGTAGGACGACCGAGGCGAGCGGGACGCTGGCCTTGTAGACAGCGTTCATCGCCTGCACCCCGTAGCGGATCGTACCTGCCATTTCCGCTTCGCGCCCGATCATGAAACCGGGATTGTCGACCAGATGGACGATCGGCAGGCGGAACTGGTCCGCCAGCTTGACGAAGCGCTCGACCTTCTCGCTCGATTTCGCATCCCATGAACCGCCGAGATAGGACGGGTCGCTGGAGAGCACTGCCACCGGCCAGCCGTCGAGCCGGGCGAGCGCGGTGATGCAGGCGCGGCCCCACATGCGGCCGATTTCGAACACGGTGCCCTGGTCGAACACCATCTCCATGCAGCGGCGCATCGAATAGACCGCCTTGGGATCGCGCGGGACGAGGTCCAGCAGCGCCTCCTCGCGCCGGTGGACCGGATCGGTGCAATTGGACCGGCGGGCAAGCTGGCCGACATGTTCGGGCATGAACGCCAGGAAATGCCGTGCGCGCGCGAAAGCCTCCGCCTCGCTGGCAACCTCGTCGTCGACCACGCCGTTGCGCGTATGGATGCCGCTGCCGCCGAGGTCTTCCTTGGCCTGCTGGTGGTCAGTCGAACCCTTGTAACTATCACCAAGCCCGTCAACCACCGCGGGGCCCGCGGCAAAGATCTGGCTCAGGCCCTTGACCATGACCGAATAATGGCTGGCGACCACACGCGCCGCACCAAGGCCCGCGGTGGGTCCGAGAGCAAGCGCGACCACCGGCACCGTGTCGAGATTGGTCACCACGTCGCCCCAGCCGGGAACCGCGGGGATATAGGTCGCGCCGATCTGTTCGAGCGTCTTCACGCTGCCGCCTCCGCCGGTGCCGTCGATCATGCGGATGATCGGCAGCTTGAGCTCGTGCGCCATCTTTTCGGCCTGCACCATCTTGCGGCTGATCCCCGCATCCGCCGCGCCGCCGCGAATGGTGAAATCGTCGGCGGTGGCAACCACCGGGCGGCCGTTGATCCGGGCTTTGCCGAACAAGAAGGGGGCTGGAAGGACGGATTGGAGATTGCCGCCTTCGTCGTAGCTGGCCTTGCCCGCGATCTTGCCGATTTCGCGGAAGGTTCCGTCGTCGCAGAGCGCGGCGAGCCGTGCGCGGGCATCCATCTTGCCCCGGCCATGCTGGCGGGCGACCTTGTCGGGTCCGCCCATCTGCTCGGCCAGCGCTTCGCGCCGGCGCAGTTCTTCGAGTTCAGCTTCCCAGGTCATCCCCACCCCATAAGCAAACCGTCATCCCAGCGAAAGCTGGGATCGCTTTCCACCGGGCACGACTTCGATAGCGATCCCAGCTTTCGCTGGGATGACGGCTATTCCTCTGCAGGCTCGACCACGCACAGCACGGCCTCGACCTGCACCTGCCCGCCTTCGGTGGCGGCGAGTTCGGTCACGGTCCCGTCGAACGGCGCGGTGAGCGCGTGTTCCATCTTCATCGCTTCGAGCACCATCAGGCGCTGGCCAGCGGTGACTGTGTCGCCCGCGGCCACATCGACCGCGATGACCTTGCCCGGCATGGGTGCGAGGATCGCCCCGTCGCCAGCTGCAGCGGCCCCGCTGCCGCGGCTTTCGAGCGCGAATTCGAAACTCTGGCCGTCCGCAAAGACCACGGTGCGCGCGTCTTCGACGAAGCCGGTCGCATGCGCGGCATCGCGCTCGCCGGTCACTGCAATCGTCCGGCTCTCGCCCTTGTAGCACAGCGTGGTGGCAACGCGGGGCGCGGCATTGAGGCGAAAGCCGATCGCTGCCGGAGCGGTTTCTTCCAGCGCATCGAGCAGGGTGAAGTCGGCTGCGGCCTGCCAGATCGCATCATCGGGTGCGTCGTCGCCGACCAGCCGGTCGAGCTTGCGTTCGATAAAGCCGGTGTCGAGTTCTGCCTCGCCGAAATCGTCCTCGAGCAGGGCGTTGGCAAGGAAGGCGGCGTTGGTCTTGACCGGCCACACTTCGACGCTCTCGGCAATGTCGGCCAGAGTCTCGATCGCCCTGTCGCGCGTCTCTTCCCACACCACCAGCTTGGCCACCATCGGATCGTAATGCGGGGAAATCATATCGCCCTCGGCGACACCCGTTTCGATCCGTCCCGCGCTGCCGAGGTCGAAATGGTCGAGCGGGCCGGTCGAGGGGAGAAAGCCGCTGGCCGGGTCCTCGGCATAGAGCCGCGCTTCGATGGCGTGGCCGTCGATGCGCAGCTCTTCCTGCTTGAGCGGGATCGGCTCGCCGCTCGCGACGCGCAGCTGCCACTCGACCAGATCGACCCCGGTGATTTCCTCGGTCACCGGATGTTCGACCTGCAGGCGGGTGTTCATCTCCATGAAGAAGATGCGGTCGGCGCGCAGGCCTTCGCTTGCATCCGCGATGAATTCGATCGTGCCCGCGCCCTCGTAATCAACTGCCTTGGCGGCGCGCACGGCGGCGGCGCAGATTTCTTGGCGCGTCGCCTCGTCCATGCCGGGGGCGGGGGCTTCCTCGATCACCTTCTGGTGGCGGCGCTGGAGGCTGCAGTCGCGTTCGAACAGGTGGACGACATTGCCG
Source organism: Qipengyuania citrea (assembly GCF_024171405.1). Lineage (GTDB taxonomy): Bacteria > Pseudomonadota > Alphaproteobacteria > Sphingomonadales > Sphingomonadaceae > Qipengyuania > Qipengyuania profunda. Next base: position 1,251,979 of record NZ_JALJZT010000002.1, on the reverse strand, counting down.
TGGCTGTCGCCGAACACCTGCACCTCGATATGGCGCGGGGAGGTGATCCACTTTTCCAGCAGCACTTCATCGTTGGAAAAGCTGGCCTTCGCCTCGCGGCGGCAACTTTGCAGGTCCGCTTCGAAGTCTTCGGCCTTGTCGACCTTGCGCATACCCTTGCCGCCGCCGCCCGCGACCGCCTTGATTAGCACGGGATAGCCGATGGCGTCGGCTTCCTTCTTCAGCCGTTCGGCCGACTGGTCGGTGCCGAGATAGCCGGGCGTTACCGGCACGCCGGCTTCCATCATCAGCGTCTTGGCGGCATCCTTGAGCCCCATCGCCTCGATGCTCGACGGCTTGGGGCCGACCCAGATCAGCCCCGCGTCGATCACGGCCTGCGCAAAACCGGCGTTTTCGGACAGGAAGCCGTAACCCGGGTGGATCGCGTCCGCGCCGGTCTGCTTCGCCGCAGCGATGATCTTGTCGCCGACGAGATAGCTTTCGGCCGCAGGCGAGGGACCGATATGCACCGCCTCGTCGGCTTGCCGCACATGCAGCGCCCTGGCGTCGGCGTCCGAATAGACCGCGACCGTGGCCACGCCCATGGCGCGCGCGGTGCGGATGATGCGGCAGGCAATCTCGCCGCGATTGGCGATAAGGAGCTTTTGGATCATGGCGCTGCCGCTAACCCATTTCCGGGGTCATTGCGAGGGCTTGGCGCAGCGATCTGCCGTCCCCGAGTGTCGGCTGAATTCACGGAGCCATCGCGGGCTGCACCGAATTCAAACCGCGGGCGCCTACCAGCCGGCCACCGGCTTGAAATCGTGGCGCGACCAGATGATCGGCTCTTGCGGCTGGGCCGGACGGTTCCAGATCGCCTCGAAGAAGGCGGCGAACATATGCCACACCTTCTCCAGCCCGTTCACCCGGGTTCGCGTGTCCCAGGCCAGCTGCCCGCGATCGAGGACCTTGCGCCCGATCGAGCCATAGATCCGTGCCGCGGCCAGCACCGCCCAGCGCTGGCGGAAGCGCAGGCGCTTCGCACCCAGCTTGGCCGCCGCCTCGTGCTTTTCCATCAGCGCGATCAGGCGCGGCATCAGGCTGGCGAGCTTGAAACGGTTTTCAGGCAGCGCGTGTTCGCCCGCCTGCCATCCCATCGTATCGAGCCAGGTGCGCGGCAGGTAACAGCGACCGGCTTCGGCATCCTCGACGATATCGCGCGCGATATTGGCCATCTGGAAAGCGAGGCCGAGGTCGCAGGCGCGGTCGAGCGTTTCGCCATCGTCCGGGTGCACACCCATGATCCGGGCCATCATGATCCCCACCGCGCCCGCGACGTGATAGCAATAGCGCAGCATGTCGGCTTCGGTCGTCGGGCTCCAACGCGCGGCGTCGAGCGCAAAACCGGCGATCACGTCGTTCGCCTCGGCCAGCGTCAGCCCGCATTCGTCGGCGACGAGGCCGAAGGCGTCGAAAGCGGCATCGGCGGTCGGCTGTTCCTCGAAGGCGCGCTTGGTGAGGATGCGCAGCGCCTGCACCCGGTCCTCGGCGTCTTTCAGATTGCCCTGGTCGCCCAGTGGGCCGCCCTTGTCCTGATTGTCGGCAATATCGTCGCAGCGGCGGCACCAGGCATAGAGCAGCCAGCTGCGCTCGCGCGTGGCCCGGTCGAACAGCTTCGAGGCTGCGGCGAAGCTGTGCGAGCCCTGCTCGATCGACTCGAGCGATTTGTCGACCAGCACCGCGCGGTCGCGGCCACCCCCGGCGCGGGCCGGGGTGGCACGCAGATAGCGCGACTGGACGAGGGTGCGCGGCTTGCTCAGAGGTCGTCGGCCTTCATCTGGAAGATCGGTGTATGCGGTTCGTATGACGCCATCTTGTCGATCAGCCCCGCCAGCGCGGTATCGTGCACCAGGATATTCTGATGCACCGGCCGCACGAAACCGACCTGCGCCATCTTGCTGTTGAAGGCGATCAGTTCGTCGTAAAAGCCGAAGGCGTTGAGCAGGCCGACCGGATTGTCGTGATAGCCCAATTGCGCCCAGCTCATCGCCTCCCATAATTCGTCCATCGTGCCGACCCCGCCGGGGATGGTGACGAAGCCGTCGCTGAGGTCGGTGAACCGCTGCTTGCGCTCGTGCATGCCGCCAACGGTGTAGAGCTCGGTGCAATCGTGATTGGCGACTTCGCTATTGGCCAGCGCATCGGGGATTACGCCGATCACTTCGCCGCCGGCTTCCAGCGCGCCGCGCGCGGTCGCGCCCATCAGGCCGAGGCGTCCGCCGCCATAGACCACACCGATGCCGCGTTCGGCCAGTCCGCGGCCCACGTCGTAGGCCAGCTGGATATAGCGCGGGTCGTCGGGCGAGGCGGAGCCGCAATAGACGGCAATACGGTTCAGTCTGCGGCTCATTCCGCCAGGTCCTCCAGCATCAGTCCGGCAGTCGCCTTGGCGCTGCCCACCACGCCGGGAATCCCGGCGCCGGGATGAGTCCCTGCCCCGACGAGGTAGAAATTGTCCAGCACATCGTCGCGATTGTGCCCGCGGAAATAGGCGCTCTGCGTCAGCACCGGCTCGAGGCTGAAGGCGCTGCCCATATGCGCGTTCAGGTCCATCGCGAAATCGCGCGGCGCATAATGGAACTTGGTGACGATCCGCGACTGGAGATCGGGTATCAGCCGCCGTTCGAGTTCATCGAGTATGCGCTTCTCGAGCAGCGGGCCCATTTCCTCCCAGTCGACCGCCAGCTTGCCCATATGCGCGACCGGGACCAACGCGTAGAACGTGCTCATCCCCTCGGGCGCCATGGTCGGATCGGTCACCGTCGGGTGGTGCAGGTAGATCGAGAAGTCCTGCGGCAGCACGCCGTGGTCGTAAATATCCTCGAGCAGGCCCTTATAGCGTGGTCCGAACAGGATCATGTGGTGCGGGATGCCGGGCCAGCTTCCCTCGATCCCGAAATGGACCACGAACAGGCTCGGGCTGTAGCTCTTGCGCGACAGGCTGCGGGCGTAATCCGCGCCGCGCTTGGACCCGGCGAGCAGGTCCTTGTAGCTGTGCATGATATCGGCGTTGCTGGCCACGGCATCGAAGCGCTCGCGCCAGCCCGAGTGCGTCTCGACTTCGCTGACCTGCTTGCCCAGCGTGTGGATGTGGACCACCGGATCATGCATCCGCACGGTCCCGCCGAGCCGTTCGAAATGGCGCACCATGCCCGCAATCAGGCGATTGGTGCCGCCCTTGGCCCACCACACGCCGCCATCCATTTCGAGCTTGTGGATCAGCGCATAGATGCTGCTGGTCTTCATCGGGTTGCCGCCCACCAGCAGCGTGTGGAAGCTCAGCGCCTCGCGCAGCTTTTCATTGTCGACGAAGCTCGAAACCATCGAATAGACGCTGCGCCAGGCCTGCTGCTTGGCCAGCGCGGGCGCCGCCTTGAGCATCGATTTGAAGTCGAGGAACGGCACATGGCCCAGCTTGACGTAGCCCTCTTCGTAAACCGCGGCGGAATATTCGAGGAAGCGCTGGTAGCCTGCGACATCGGACGGGTTGAGCTGCGCGATTTCGCGGAACAGCTGTTCTTCATCGTTCGAATAGTCGAACTGCGTCCCGTCGGGCCAGGTCAGCCGGTAGAACGGCGTCACCGGCATCAGCTCGACATCCTCGGCAATGTCGTGGCCCGACAGCGCCCATAATTCCTTGAGGCAGTCGGGATCGGTGATGACCGTCGGGCCCGCGTCGAAGGTGAATCCTTCGCGTTCCCAGAAGTAGGCGCGCCCGCCGGGCTGGTCGCGCGCTTCGACCACGGTGGTCCGGATTCCGGCCGATTGCAGCCGGATCGCCAGCGCCAGCCCGCCGAAGCCCGCGCCGATGACGCAGGCCGTGCGGCCGGTGAGGGCAGGCTCGCGCGGTTCGGCGGGATCGTTGATGGAAGAGGGGGTGGCGGTGTCGGGGGTCATGGCGATCTTTCATGGACGAGCGGCCTGCCCTTGCCAAGCAGCGCCCGGATGGCAGCGAAGACAGATACGGGCGGTTTGCCCGAGAGGATGCGCAGCTTGTCGAGGCGGGTCGTGCGTCCGGCATAGAAACGTTCGACCAGCGGTTCGCGCAGGCGATAGAAGCGTTCGAATACGCGATAGCGTTCCTCGGGCCGCGCCGCATTGAACAGCATCCGGCCGAGGCTGCGGTAAAAGCGCATCGCGCGCCAGTGATCGCGCGCGCGCTTGTCGAACAATGCGGCAAGCTGCTCGCCGGGCAGCCGCGCCTCGCGCGCCAGCACCAGCGCATTGGCGACGGCGAAGGGCAGGGTGTAACTGGTCAGCGGATGGACGAAGCCACCGCGCGCGCCCGCGCGCACCACGCCGGGCGGGCCGAGATCACGGCGATAGGCGGACAAATCGCCCCCGGTAATGACCGGCAGCACGCCGGTTTCGCCGCCGAGGATATCGCCGTGCCAGCCCGCGGCTTCGCAATAGCGGTCGATCCGGCCCGACAGCGCATTGCGATCGAGCACGGGATCATCGGCGTAATAAGTATCCTCGACGAACAGCTCTTCTGCCCCCAGCGGGAGGGTGTAGACGAAGCGGTAGGCGCCGTGTTGCCGGACGCGGGCATCCATCACGATCGGCCGGGCGACATCATGCGGCGTGGCGGTGCGCAGGTGGCGACCCATGAACACCTGCCAGCCGCCGCGCAGATGCGGCGAAGGTTCGAAGTCGCGGCAATCGACCACCACCCGCGCGGGGACGTGCTCGCCATCCTCCAGCGTGATGCCATCGGGGGCAAGCCGGGTGACGCTGGCCTGCGTGCGGACCGCCTCCTGCGGCAGTTCGCGGTGCAGCGCGGCGTCGAAATCGTGGCTGGCAAGCGAGCGATAGGTTGATGACAGGCGGCGTTCATGGCCGGGGAAGCGGACCGTATAGCCCGCATCCCATTCGGTCTTGCGAAACGCAGCAAGCAGCGCGGTACCGTCGGCATCGAGATCGCTGGTGAACCAGCTCCAGCGGTGGTTGCCGCCAAGCGCGTCTTTCGCTTCGAACAGGGTGATGCGCATGTGCGGATGTGCGCGGTGAACCGCCAGCGCGGCCAGCCCGCCAGCCAGCCCGCCGCCGACGATAGCCAGATCGATCATGCGCCCGCTCATTGACGCAGGACTTAGGGGTGAAGCGCACATGCGGCAAACGGTTTGGTACAAGCGACGGGAACGTGGCATTGTGACGATAGTTGGACGACAAATAGATTTATCGAGGGATCCATCATGAAGTCACTGTTCGCCGCAACCGGTTCGCTTGCGCTCATCTGCGCAACACCTGCCCTGGCCCAGAATGTCGAGGCACTGCCCGAGGGCGGCGAAGATGTCGTTTACGACGACACCTGGATCTCGATCGGCGCCGGAGCCGTTTATTCGCCCAGCTACGACGGGTCGGACGATTATGTCGTGTCGGCAATCCCGATCATCCAGGGCAAGATCGGCGGCGTCCGCATCAGTCCGCGTCCCGGCGGCGCAGCGCTCGATTTCGTCAATGACGATAGCGACGGCGCCAAGATTTCCGCAGGCGTGGCGGCCAAGCTGAACCGCAACCGGGCCTCGCAGATCGAGGACGAGGTCGTGCTGTCCTATGGCGAACTCGACACTGCCTTCGAAGTCGGCCCCACGATCGGCGTCAGCCTGCCGGGCGTGCTCAACCCCTACGACAGCCTCAGCTTCAACATCGATACGCTGTGGGATGTTGCCGGGGCGCATGACGGCATGACCGTCAATCCGAGCGTCACCTACTTCACCCCGGTCAGCCGCGGCGCGGCGGTTTCGCTGTCGGTCAGCGGCACCTATGTCGACGACGATTATGCCGACTATTACTATTCGGTCCCGGCGGGCGGCGCGCTGCCTGCCTTCCAGGCCGATGGCGGCTGGAATAGCGTCGGCGTGAACCTGTTGACCGGCATCGATCTCGATGGCGACCTGACCAATGGCGGTCTCGCGCTCATCGCGCTGGGCGGCTATTCGCGCCAGCTGGGCGATTCCAAGCGCACGCCGTTCACCGCGATCCGCGGCAGTGCCGATCAGTGGATGGGCGCCCTCGGGATCGGCTATACTTTCTGATATGGCTTGATACGCGCGGGCCGTGCAGGCATCCCCTTGCGAAACCAAGGGGATAGAGAATGAGAACTGCCGCACTGCTCGCGCTCGCCGGAGCGCTGGTCGCTACACCCGCCCTGGCCGATACCACCGTGATCCATGCGGGCGCGGTGATCGTCGATGCCGACAGCGCGCCGCGCGGGGCGTCCACCATTACCGTGACCGACGGGCGGATCGTCTCGATCACCGATGGTTTCGCGCCCGGCCCCGCCGATGCGAAGACGGTCGATCTCAAGACCAAGACGATCGCCCCCGGCATGATCGACCTGCATGTCCATCTGACCGGCGATCCGGGCGGCGATTTCTGGAAGGGCGCGGTCGAACCCGATGAATGGGATGTCGTCGTCGGCGCCAAGAACGCGCGGCTGACCGCGCTTGCCGGGTTCACCACGGTACGCGAAGCGGGCAGCGGCCCCGCCAGCGCGTTTTCGCTCCGGCGCGGAACCGCAGAAGGCTTCATCGACGGACCGCGCATCATCGCCGCGGGCCCCTCGCTCGCGATCGTGGGCGGGCACGGCGATGTCAGCGGCTTTCGCCCCGAGGTCAACGAACTGCTCGACAGCGGGTTCACCTGCACCGGCGCGGTCGAATGCGCCGAGAAGGTCCGCCTCGCCAGCCAGAACGGTGCGGATATCATCAAGATCACCGCCACGGGCGGCGTGCTGAGCCAGCAGGGCCGCGGGCTCGAAGCGCATTTCACCGATCCCGAGATGAAGAGCATCGCCGATACCGCGCATTCGCTCGGTCTCAAGGTCATGGCGCATGCGCATGGCGCCCGCGGAATCGAGGCGGCCAGCCGCGCTGGCATCGATTCGATCGAACACGGCACCTATCTCGATGAAGCCGCCGCACGCGCGATGAAAGCGAATGGCACCGTGCTGGTGCCCACGCTGATGGCGTTCAAGGGGGTCACCGAACGGCTGGGCCAGGGCGTCTATACGCCGGTGGTCGAAGCCAAGATCCGCGACGTTGCCGATACTGCGCGCGTGTTCATGGGCAAGGCGCTGCGCTGGGGTGTGCCGATCGCCTTCGGCACCGATGCGGGCGTGTTCGGCCATGGCCGCAATGCGGGCGAATTCGCGCTGATGGTCGAACAGGGCATGAGCCACCGCGATGCCTTTGCCGCCGCGACGACCAATGCCGCCAAGGTGCTGGGAATGGAAGGCCAGATCGGCCGGCTCGCGCCGGGCTATTCGGCGGACCTCATCGCGGTCGACGGCAACCCGCTGGACGATACCGCCACGCTTGAAAATGTCGGCTGGGTGATGGTTCGCGGGCGGATCATCGACTGATCGAACCCGGCACTGCGCGCGGCACCGCTCCGCATGGCGCTGGTCGAACACTGTCACGCGTTCGTCGCACCGCGCGCTTGCGTGCGGGCGCGGAAGCGTGTTTTAACAAAGTAATACAGGTAGCAGGGGAATTACCATGAAACTCGTCCGCCACGCACTCGCTTCGGGTGCCGCTCTTTCGCTCGCGCTGGCCGCCAATCCGGCCTTCGCGCGCGATCACCATGCCGAGACCGGAACCGCCGCCGAAGCGACCGAGCACGACAAGCTGGTCGCTTTGTTCGCCGAATCCGATGCGCGCAGCCTCGAACTCAATCCGCTGGGCCGGCTGTTCCGCGGCGACGATCGCAATGCCGACCGGCTGGGCGATTTCCTGACCGATTCGTCCTTCTATGCCAACCGCCTCGACACGCAGCTCAATCTTGCCAAGCTGGCGCTGATCGATCGCAGCAAGCTGAGCGACACCGACCAGCTCGCCTACGATGTGTTCAAATATAACCAGGGATCGGCGCTGCGCGGGCAGACCGATGAAATCCGCGCGCTGACCGAAGTGCGCCCGGTCAACCATTTCACCGGCTTCCACACCTTCTATCCCAATTTCGCGAGCGGCGATTCCGCGGCGCAGTTCAAGACGCTGGCGAATTACGAAGACAACCTCTCGCGCCACGACGACTATATCGAGATCTCCGAGCGCGCGATCGGCAAGTTCCGCGAAGGCATGGAAAGCGGCGTGGTCGAGACCAAGCTCACCATCGGCCTCGTGATCAAGCAGCTCGACACGCTGCTGGCGATCCCGATCGAGGAATCGCAGTACATGAAGCCGGTGAAGAACTTCCCCGAAGACTTCTCCGACGCGGACAAGGCCCGGCTGACCGAGGCCTATGCCGAAAAGACCGCCGAACTTTACGCGGCCGATGCCTCAATGCGCGATTTCCTGCGCGACGAATATCTGGCGGTAGCGCGCGACAGCGTGGGCCTCAGCCAGATGAAGGGCGGGGACAAGCTCTATGCGCAGATGATCGAGAACACGACCACGCTGCCGCTTACCGCCGACTACCTCCACGATCTCGGACTCAGCGAAGTCGCACGGATCAAGCAGGGTCTGGAAGAGATCAAGCAGGAGGTCGGCTTCACCGGCACGCTCGGCGAGTTCTTCGACTACGTCCGCACCGACGAGCAGTTCAAGCCGGAAAGCCGCGAGGCACTGACGCAGAGCTATTACGACATCGGCAAGGAAGTCGATGCCAAGATCGGCGAATATTTCTCGCTGGTTCCCAAGACCCCGCTCGAGATCAAGCCCTACGATCCCTCGATCGAGCAGTTCCAGGCGGGCGGTTCCTACCAGTCGGGTGCGCCCGATGGGTCGCGCCCCGGCACGTTCTATTTCAACGCCTATGACCTGCCCAGCCGCCTCACCACGGGCAATGTGACGCTCTACCTGCATGAAGGTGCGCCGGGGCATCACTTCCAGATCAGCCTCGCGCGCGAGAACGAGGCGCTGCCCGCATTCATGCGCTTTGGCGGCAACACCGCCTATGTCGAAGGCTGGGCGCTCTATTCGGAGACGCTGGGCTACGAAATGGGCTTCTTCGACGATCCGTGGAACCGCTATGGCACGCTGCAGGACGAACAGCTGCGCGCGATGCGGCTGGTGGTCGATACGGGCCTCCACGCCAAGGGCTGGAGCCGCGAGCAGGCGATCGATTTCATGCTCGCCAATTCGGGCATGACCCGCACCGAAGTGGTCGCAGAGGTCGAACGTTACATCGCCATCCCGACGCAGGCGCTCGCCTACAAGGTCGGCGCGCTCAAGATCCAGGAACTGCGCGAGAAGGCCGAAGAGCAGCTGGGCGAGAACTTCGACATTCGCGAATTCCACGCCGAAGTCCTCGATACGGGCAGCCTGCCGATGCCGGTGCTCGAAGCCAAGATCGACCGCTGGATCGCATCGAAGGCAAGCTGAACCACGGTTCGGGCGGGGGATTGGCTCCCGCCCGAACTGGCTCCCTCTCGCTCGGCGCGCTACCTCGGCTGCGAACTGACGCGATGGAGGGGTAAGCGGCGATGGACTGGCTGCGCCGGGCGGACTGGCTGACCCGCGAGCGGGTGCGCGGCTATGCGCTGCTGCTGGCGCTCGCCAGCCTGGCGCTGCTGGCCAATTCCTATCTCAAGGCGATGGGCCCCGCCGGGACGGATTTCCTTGCCTTCTGGGGTGCGGGCCAGGTGACCGCCGAAGGCGCGCCCGCGGCGGCCTACGACCTTGCCGAGCAGGAGCGGGTACAGACCGGCACCGGCAGCGAAGGCTGGTTCGCTTTCGTCAATCCGCCGCCCTTTCTCTTCATCGCCGCGCCGTTCGGCATGCTGCCGTTTGCGCTCGCCTGGATCGCGTGGGTAGCGGTCACCTGGGGCCTGTGGGCCTGGGCGAGCATCCGTGCCTTCCCGCGGCTGTGGCCGCTGGTGATCGCCTACCCGGGTGCGCTGATCGCCGCAGGCCATGCGCAGACCGGCCTGCTGACCGGGGCGATGCTGGTGCTGGCGGCGCAGCACCTGGCGCGGCGGCCGATCCTCTCCGGGGCAGCCATTGGCGCGCTGGTGATCAAACCCCATCTCGCGCTGCTTGCGCCGTTCTGGTTTGCCGCTGCCGGCAAATGGCGCGCCTTCTGCGCGGCTGGCGTCACCGCGCTGATGCTGGGCGCGGCCTCGTGGCTCGTCTTCGGCAGCGAGACCACTGCCGCCTACACCACCAGCTGGCGCGCAAGCGGCTTGCTGATGGAAGGGATCAATCCCGACTTCCTGCTGCGGATGACGACATTCTACTCGCAGGGGCGATTGCTGTGGGGCGATGGCGCGGGAGTAGCGGCGGGCGCGGTGTCCGGCCTGCTTGGCGTGGCGGTCGCGCTTGGCGCATGGCGGCGCTTTGGCGGCGACGTGCGGGCAACGGGCGCAGCGGTCCTGGCGGCGACCGCGCTCGCATCGCCCTATCTGTTCAATTACGACCTGCCCTTCCTGATCTTCCCGACGCTGTGGCTGGTCGTGCAGGGTCTCGAGCGCGGCTTTCGCCCCTATGAGAAGCTGGGCCTCTTACTGCTCTATCTTGCGCCCTACGCCACGCGCGCGCTGGCTTTTCCGCTCGGGGTCAATCTGATGCCGCTGGCGGCGCTGGCGCTGCTGGCGCTGGTCTGGAGCCGCGGCGGCAAGTCGGGCGAGCCGGCAAAGTAGCCGCGTCGCTCCTGCGCCGGTCCGGGCGTCACCGGGTGCCCATCTGCCATAAGGAAAGGGGCCGGAGGTCATGTCGACCCCCGGCCCCTGTTCTGTGCCGCTAGAGCGCCGCTTAGTATTCTTCGGGCTCTTCCGGCGTCTTGGCGGTGTGCGTCGGCCCGGCATCGCGCTGGCCGCGCGCCAGTTTGAACACCACGCCGCTGAGCAGCGCCAATGCCAACAGGTTGGGCAGGGCCATCGCCGCATTGGAGATGTCGCCGAGGCGCCAGACCAGTTCGCTCGGTTGCGCGGCACCGATGAAGATCACCACGCACCACAGCACGCGCCAGGCCATGTGCAGCTTCCGTTCGCCTTCGCGCGTCGATCCCTTCACCCGGTCGTAGAGGAAGGTGATCGCCCGCTCGCCGTAATAGCTCCACGTCAGCAGCGTGGTGAAGACGAACAGGATCAAGGCGATCGAGGCGATCAGCGTACCGATCGGGATCGCGGCGATCTCGATCGGGAATGCCGCCGCGAAGGCACCGCTCGTCATCTCGAAGCCGACCCGGTCCGATTGCCAGGCATGCGCCACCGCTTCGCCGCCTGCGGTGAAATCGCCGCGCACGGTCAGGATCACCAGCGCGGTCATGGTGCAGATCACCACCGTGTCGATGAAGGTGCCGAGCATGGCCATGCGGCCCTGCTGTTCGGGATCGTTGGTCTGCGCCACCGCGTGGGCGATCGGGGTCGAACCCTGACCCGCCTCGTTCGAGAACAGGCCGCGCGCAACGCCTGCGCGGATTGCCATGATGATCGCTGCGCCGGTAAACCCGCCAACCGCGCTCTGCGGGTTGAAGGCACCGTTGAAGATCAGGCCGAAGGTCTCGCCCAGATCGCTGAAATTGAGGATCAGCGCGACTACCGCCATGACGATATAGGTCGCCGCCATGAAGGGGACCACGCTTTCGGCGACCTTGCCGATCGACTTGATGCCGCCGATGATGACGATGAAGACCAGTCCCGCCGTTACCAGGCCGCCCAGCCATTCGGGCAGGCCGAACAATTCGTTCATCCCGTCGGCCATCGCATTGGCTTGGATCGAATTGCCGGTCACTAGCGCGCTGAACAGCGTGCCGAGGCAGAAGACCACCGCGAGCCAGGTGAACCGGGGGCCGAGACCCATCATGATGTAACTCATCGGGCCGCCGCGATAGACGCCGTCGCTGGTCTTCTCGCGGTAGCGGATCGCCAGCGAACCTTCGGCGAAGGCCAGCGCCATGCCGAACAGGGCAGTGACCCACATCCAGAAAATCGCGCCCGGCCCGCCCAGCGCGATCGCCGTGGCGACGCCCGCGAGGTTACCGGTGCCGACCTGGCCGGACAGCGCGGTCGAGAGCGCGGCAAAAGGGGAAATCTCGCCTGCGCCGGTGCCCTTGCGTCCGGCGAACAGGCCCTTGATTGCGCTGCCCAGCCGGACGATCGGATAAAAGCGCAGCCCGACCATGAACCACAGGCCAACCCCCAGCAGGATGATCGCCAGCGGCGGGAAGGGGATTACCGCCTCGCCGTTCCACGTCCCGCCCCAGATGAAATCGGATATGTTGGTGACCGGCTGGATCAACCGCTCGCCCAGACTCGGCGCCTGGCCTGTTGCCATGTCGATAATTCCCCTCATGCGTCCCGGAATTGGAAAGCGCGCAAGCTAGTCGCGCTGCGGTCGCTTGCAAAGGGGGAGAATGGGGCGCGTCCCCGGCTTGCCTTTTGCGCCGCGCGGGACTAGATGCAGCGCCGTCTTCCGACATTGGGATCGATAAAAGCCCCTCCCGGTCTTGAACCGGGGCGGCGAAAGACCCTACCTGAAAGGGACGTGACGGAAGGCGGCACGATTTTTACGCGAGAGACGTGAGCATGGCAGACGAGAAGAAGACCAGTCCGGCGGAATTCCTCCGGCAGGTGCAGGCCGAAGGGCGCAAGGTCGTATGGCCGACGCGCGAGGAAACGGTGCGCACCGCTATCTTCGTGTTCATCATGATGGTCATTCTCTCGCTTTTCTTCCTCGGCGTCGATTCGCTGTTCAGTGCCGTGGTGCGCTGGCTGCTGACGCTCGCCTGATCCGCATTTCGACAGGGTAACGAGAACACATGGCACGCTGGTACATCATCCACGCCTATTCCGGCTTCGAGAACAAGGTCCGCGACGCGATCATCGCCGAGGCCGAACGCCTTGGCCTGTCCGAGGGCGTCGAGGAGGTCGAGGTTCCGACCGAGACCGTCACCGAGATCAAGCGCGGCAAGAAGGTGCAGATCGAACGCAAGTTCATGCCCGGCTACGTGCTGGCCAAGCTGAACATGACCGACGATGTCTATCACCTGGTCAAGAACACGCCCAAGGTGACCGGCTTCCTCGGCAACAACAACAAGCCGCAGCCGATCTCCGAAAAGGAAGCGGCGCGCTATTTCGGCGGAGTCGAGGAAGCGCGTTCGGCACCGAAGAAGGAAATCAGCGTCGATTACGAAATCGGCGACCAGGTCAAGGTGCTCGACGGCCCCTTCGCCAGCTTCAACGGCCTTGTCGAGGAACTCGATTTCGACAAGCAGAAGGTCAAGGTCTCGGTCTCGATCTTCGGTCGTGCGACGCCGGTCGAACTCGATTTCGAACAGGTCGAACTGGTCAAGTAAGCGCCTGTTTCGACGAGCTGAAAAGCCCCGCCCGGATCGACCGGGCGGGGCTTTTTCGTTTTAGAAGGTCTGGCTCAGCGAGAGTGAAGCTCGCCAATCCTCGGGCAATTGGATGCCGTTGAGGTCCTGGTAGAGCGGCACACCGATTTCCATCCCGACCTGCGGACGATGACGCCCGCCCACGGGCAGCGCGATATTCGCCCCGAAGCCGGCCAGCACCGTGTCGCCGCCGTAATTGGCCGGGATGTCCGACGGGGTGCGATGGTTGTGCGGGCCGTTGTAATGGCCGAGAATCTGCCCCTTGTGCTCCCACGTTAGACGGCTGGTCAGGCTGAAGCCGCTATCGAACAGATAGCTGACCCAGCCGCTGGCCTGCGCCTTGTCGCCGAAGGCAAAGCCGCTTTCGTTCGCATCCTTGGTGCGCCAGCGATAGCTTGCCTGTGCGCCATAACCGATCATTCCGGATTGGCCGGTTACGGTCACTACGGGCTCGATGTCCCACGTCCCGCTGCCCGACTGCATCATGTAGTGCGCGAAAGTGCCGTCGGCGTTCTTGCGGTCGACCTTGCCCGTCGGGGCCCAGACGCCCAGCGTCGCATGCGCCTTGAGCCCCGTCGTGTGGGCGAGGCGGTAGCTCACCGAAACCAGCGTATCGCCAAAACCCTGGGTCGAATGGGTCATGCTCTGGCCGAAGGTGAGCCCGTGGTGGCCATGGTCCATATCGCCCATCGCCATCCCGCCCATCGGCATGCCGGTGTTGGCCGGATCGATCCCGACCATGGTCATTTCGTGGCGCATCCAGTGCGGCATGACCATGAAGGTAAGCGTGTCGTTGGGCGCATACATCAGGTCGAGCATGACCATGTCCATGGTCATCTCGCTCGCTGCAACGGTGTAGCCCGCAGCAAGCACTTCGGCATCGGACACCGCATCGGTGCCCGACTGGTTGGCACCCGAATAGCTGTTGCGGGTGTAGCGCAGCCCGATCATGAACTCGCCCCCGTCATGGGTATGCCCGTTCATCAGCCCGGCGGCGGGATAGACCGCCACCGGCGTGACGACGATCGGTTCTTCCGCTGAGGGCGGACCCTCTGGGGCCTGCTGGCCATAGGCGGGATAGGCGGCGAGCAGCGGCAGCGACGCCAGGACGGCGCGCGCAAAAGCGTGTTTCATTGAATATTCCTGTCGTGAAATGGGTGTGCCGAGATGCGGCGCTCCCCAAGACGACGGGAAACGCCGGTCAGACGGCGACAGGAGGTCCGCGACCGGGCGGCAGCAGGAAGGCGGTGCGCTGCAGCAGCAGCGCCGCGAGGATGGCAACGGGTTGCTGCTCCACCGGCGGCGCAGCCACCAGCGCGAGATCTGCGGGTGCCAAGGGCGCGTCGCCGGCGAAACCGGCAAACAGGCAGGTCCCGCTTTGATGCGCGGTGCTGTCGCCGGGCGCAGGCTCGCGGTCGAGCGGGATGGTGACCACCATCGATGAATTGCACATCTTGGCCACGATCACGTCGCTGCCGCTGCCCGTATCGGGCATCCACCCGGCGGGGACCAGCGCGCGCAGGAACAGCGTTGCCGCCAGCAACAGCCAGATCGCCTTGGTAGAACGCACGCCTTCCATCGGCCGCGCCTTTAAGCGCGCTGCAGCGGCGGTGCAATATCGGTTGCGCGGGTCAGCTGCACGCGGTCGACCGGTCCGCGCGCAGGCGCGACGCGATCGTGGTAGTGCGCAGGACCAGCGAAGTGGCTTTGCACTTCTTCAACTGGAAACGCACCTTGCGGTCCTTGAAATCGAGCGACACCCGGCGGAAGTTCTCCATCAGATCGGTGCCCAGCAGCAGCGAGGGCTTGTCCTCCAGCCCGAAGACCGCGAACGGCGGAATATCCGCAAAGGCGATCGGTACATTGCGCAGCATGATCGGGCCGAGCTTCATCTCCTTCACCAGCATGAAGTCGATCTCCATCTCCTTGCCGGTGACGCCATAGACCTTGATCTTGCTGAAATTGCCCGCGCGTTTCAGCGCCAGCCGGTTCCGCAGCGCCCGGTTCCCGATGGTGATTTCCGACCCGGTATCGACCACGGCCTCGACCGTTTGCCGGCCGACCCTGACTTCGGTCAGGATCAATTGGCCCCGCTGCAGGCGGTCGCGCACCACGATCACGCCGTCCATGACCGGTTCGGGGGTGAAGCCGTCGTCCACGCTGATATGGCGTTTCTCGAAATCGAGCAGCAGGCGTTGTTCGACCAGCGCGTCGAGCCCGATCATTCCGTCTCCGCCGAGGTCGCGTTCGTCCAGTACCGGCAGTTCGAGATCGGTCGTCGCCGTGGGGCCGAGCACGATCTCGTCGACCCATACGCGGTCGACCAGCTTGCTCTCGGTCACACCGTGCAGCATCGCCGGGGAACCGGCGGGCATGGCGAGCCGCCCGGCCAGCCTTTCGCCCACCACCGAGCTGTCCGCCCCGCTGTCGACGACGAATTTATGCGGGCCTGTGCCGTTGACCATGACATCGACGGTCATCCGGCTGCGCAGCTTGCGTGCGCCGATTTCCTCGCCGCCGATGGCCAGCGTCTCGTCGAACCCGGCAGACGGCAGTTCGGGCATGCGCACGGTTGCCGCTGACGGGTCCTGGGCGGAAGAGGCGGAAGCCATGCTCAGCAGCGCGGCAACAGCGATCGAGGTCAGAGCTTTGCTCATGATCCATAGCCATAGACGATAATCGCGCACCGCGCGAACGCAGGTCGATCAGGGGTGCACCCCGCCCGACCGGCGCGCCGCGTGCTGCGCCGGGAATGCCGCCTAATCGTCGTCGAAATTCTCGTCGACGAGCCGCGCGGCGAGCGCGGCCGCTGCGGTATCGGCAGGGTCGGCCAGCACGGCGGACGCGGGCGCTTCGAGACGGTATTCGAGTTTGCCGTCGGCCAGCGTGCGCACGGCGGTCCCGCGCAGCACCCGCGGGACGATCCGCGTCAGCAGCGTGGTACCGAACCCGGCCTGTTCCGCAGACGGTTCTTCGGCTGTGCCGCCGCCGGGAAGGTCCTCGCGCCAGGTCAGCGTGAACAGCTGGCTTCCGTCGCGATCCTCGACCGTCCAGGCGATTGCCACCCGTGCACCGGGATCGCGCGCGAAGCTGTACTTCTGCGCATTGGTCGCCAGTTCGTGGATCGCCAGCGAAATCTGCTGCGCCGCTTCGCTGATGATCTGCGTGGGCGGACCCTGGATGTCGATCCGCTCGCCATAGGTCAGCAGGACGGGTTCGAGTTGCAGCTTGACGATTGTCGCAAGGTCGCCCGAATAGTTGTCGTCCCCGCGGATAACGGTCGAGGTGGCGCGGGCCAGCGAATGGATGCGGCCCAGCAGCGTATCGACGAATTCATCGGTCCGCTCGTGCCCGCGCGCCGTCTGCCGGGTGAGCGAGGTGACGACCGAGAGCAGATTGGCGCTGCGGTGCACTGCTTCGCGCGCCTGGACGGCGAGATTGGCGTTGGCCACGCGCAATTCCTCGGTTCGCTCGCTGACGAGTTCTTCCAGCTTGGCCAGCGTCGCGTCATGGGCGGCGGCTTCCGCCTCGAGCTGCTGGTTGGCTTCGGCCAGCTGCGCGGGCGAGGGCAGCGCAGTCAGTGTCGGGATCAGCCGGAACAGGACCACTGCAGTGGCCGCCGACACGAGGCCGGTCGCCAGCTTCAGCATTCCGACCCAGGGATAGATCGGATACCACAGGGTGACGATACCCATCAGATGCGTGAGGCCGCACAGCAGGATGAAGCTCGCGAACAACACCACGAGGCCGGAAAAGGGAATGTCCTTGCGCTTGCGCAACACCGTCAGCAGCGCGAAGGGAATGGCGGTATAGGACAGGAAGATCAGCAGGTCGCTGCCGGCCCACAATGCCACCAGCCAGGGTTGCCACAGCAGGCACATGCCATGCGGCATATATTGCCAGATTTCGATGAAGTTCTGCATGTGTGCTCCACTAGCGGGAACTTGTGGTAGCATGGTGGGCGTGGCGCGATAGTTGGGCACCTCCCTTATACCCGCTCTTGAACGCCACCGAGGCGGCGAATCGCTTGCATTCGGGGGCCAGATCGCTATGTGCGCGCCTTCCCAAGTCATCCTCGGGAAACCCGTGCGGGAGGTTCGCCAAGGCGGACCGCTGGACCGCTTACCAT
Source organism: Qipengyuania citrea (assembly GCF_024171405.1). Lineage (GTDB taxonomy): Bacteria > Pseudomonadota > Alphaproteobacteria > Sphingomonadales > Sphingomonadaceae > Qipengyuania > Qipengyuania profunda. The sequence continues at coordinate 1,234,533 of NZ_JALJZT010000002.1, read as the reverse complement.
GAGCCGCGGTTCGAAAGTGCCGCGGCAACAGTGAGAAAGGAGGCCATTCATGGCCAAGAAGATCGACGGCTATATCAAGCTGCAGGTGCCTGCCGGCACCGCCAATCCCTCGCCGCCCATCGGCCCTGCGCTGGGTCAGCGCGGCGTGAACATCATGGAATTCTGCAAAGCCTTCAATGCCGCCACCGACGGCTTGGAAAAGGGCATGCCGATCCCGACCACGATCACGGTCTATGCCGACCGTTCGTTCAGCTTCACCACCAAGAGCCCGCCGGCCAGCTTCCTGATCAAGAAGGCCGCCAAGCTCAAGTCGGGCTCGAAGGAGCCGGGCAAGGTTTCTGCCGGATCGATCAAGCGTTCGGCGCTGACCGAAATCGCCGAGCAGAAGATGAAGGATCTGAACGCGAACGACATCGAACAGGCCACCAAGATCATCGAAGGCAGCGCGCGTTCGATGGGCCTCGACGTGGTGGAGGGCTAAGACCATGGCAAAGCAGACCAAGAAGCAGCAGACTGTCGCCAAGCTCGACAGCGAGAAGCTCTACAGCGTGGACGAGGCCATCGCCACGCTGCGCGAATACAAGGCGAAGTTCGACGAGACCGTCGAAGTCGCGATGAACCTCGGCGTCGACCCGCGCCACGCCGACCAGATGGTCCGCGGCATGGTGTCGCTTCCGAGCGGTACCGGCAAGGACGTCAAGGTTGCCGTCTTCGCCAAGGGTGACAATGCCGACAAGGCTCTTGCTGCCGGTGCGGACAAGGTGGGTGCCGAAGACCTCATGGAAGACATGCAGAACGGCAATCTCGATTATGACCGCGTGATCGCCACGCCGGACATGATGGGTGTCGTCGGCCGCCTCGGTAAGCTGCTGGGCCCCAAGGGCCTGATGCCGAACCCGAAGCTGGGCACCGTGACCCCGAACGTGGAACAGGCCGTGAAGGACGCCAAGGGCGGCCAGGTCGAATTCCGCGTCGAGAAGCAGGGCATCATCCACTCGGGCATCGGCAAGCTGTCGTTCAAGGACGAAGACCTGAAGGCGAACTTCAAGGCGATGACCGATGCGATCGTCAAGGCGAAGCCGTCGGGATCCAAGGGCAAGTATGTCCAGAAGATCACGCTGACGTCGTCGATGGGTCCCGGCCTCAAGGTCGACCTCGCCGAAGTCGAAGGCGCCTGACGCTTTTACGCCCGTAACGATGGCGCGGGAACGCTGCGCCTTCCTATGGCCGAATACATTTCCGAAAGGGCCGGCGGGTGCAGACCTGCCGGCCCTTTTGCATGGGCGATCGGAAAGATCGCGGAGCTGGGGCATTGATGGGGCAAGATACGCAGGAGATTTTCCATGGAAGCCATTCTTCCCGTCGCCACCGTCCTTGGCCCGATCCTACTTCTCGCAGCGCTCGTCTATGCCTGGCTGCGCAATCGCAAGACCTCCAGGTCGGTCGATCGCGCGGCCGAGCGCGGCGCGCGCGAACTGCGCGAGGAAGTTGCCGAACGTCCGCAGAAGGACATCGACCTTTAACGCAGGAATCGCCGCAGCGCGGTCTCCGCGCCGGTCTGCTGCGCGACCCGTTTACCCGTCGCGACCGTCCGGTCGAAGGCTTCCAGGCCGGTGAGCAGCGTCCGGTTGATCCAGCTCGGGCGCAGCATCAGGAAACTGGCGCAGTGGACGCTGTCGGTCCGGAACAACGCCTTGTGCGCGCCTTCGCCTTCGGTGAAATCGAAATAGCGAAAGCGGTTCTCGGCAAACAGAGTTTCGAGCGCCGCGAGCTGGAGCACGGTACCGGGTGACAGGCCGGCATGGTCGGGATCGTGGCCCAGATGCGCATAGACCAGCGTGTCGCGTTCGATCGGCAGATAGAGATAGGCGACCGGCTTTCCATCGAGGAACAAAAGGAAGGCGCGCACCCGATCCTGCCAGGCAAGTTCGCGCATTTCGGCGCGGGCGGTTTCGCTTTCGGGCAGGCCCGCATCAAGCAGCCGCGCCTGGTAGGTACGCTGCGACAGCGGCAACGCCAGCCGGACGAACGCGTCCATTTCATCGGGCGAGTGATAAGTGCGCAGGTCGAGCACGCCGCCCGAAGCTTCTTCGAACTTGCGCCGCTTGCGGCGCAGCGTGTTCCGGGTCTTGCCCGAGAACCGCGCGAAGTATTGGTCATAGCCGCGCGCCATGTCGATATAGCTGCGCGCATATTCCTCGCGCCCGCCGATCAGGAAGCCCGGCATCGCCTCACGCAGCCGCGCTTCGCCTGCTTGGGGGGCGGACAGTACGCGCAAGCCCTCGACATTGTTGAGCGACGGCACCGCCGGGGTCCGCTCGGAGAGGATATCCCTGAGCGAGAAGGCCAGCGTGGCGACCTCGCGCTCGACCGTCAGCAGGCGGCGCGACCCAATGAAGAAGGGAATCCGGTAGGAGTGCATCGAACCGTCGCTCACGATGCCCCGTACAATGCGTTGGAGGCCAATTGTTCGGCGACCCGCGCCGCGCTGCGGATTTCGCTATGCGGCATGCCTGCCGCCCCGGTGCCATCGCCGATCTGCGGCGGGCGGCTGGTGAAGGTCGCACCATGCGCGCCGGGTGTCGCGGCAACGGTCTCGCAGAACCTGGCGAACCGGCCGCGCACGATCGCATTGGCCCGGGTGCGGTCGTGGCTCATCAGCTCGAAACTGTGGCTGACGATATTGAACATCGCCACGCCCTCGCGCACGCAGAAGCGCAGCGCGGCGGCCATTTCCCAATGCGACAGCGCGGTGATCTGCGCATGGCGCTGGCCGCGGAAGCTGCGGATCGACCCGACCGGCACCTCGATCGTTCCCTCGCGGCGGACCACCTCGCGGTTGGCGGAGGTCAGGCCGATGCGGCAGTCCGACCCGGCAATCCCCGGCACATGGCTGCTGTCATAGCGAATGCCGACCCGGTGCAGGGCGCGCAGCGTGGCATCGTCGGCACCGTAATTCCCCGCGCGAAAGGCGGTGGGGGCAGGCGCCCCTGCCTGCATCAGATATTCGCGTGCCAGTTCGAGCAGTTCGACCTGCTCGTCCTCGGTGAAATCGTGCAGATTGCGCCCGGTTCGGCCATTCAGCGGATTGGCGTCCCCGGCGATTTCCATCCATTCCGGATGAAGATGCAATTGCACCTCGTGACCCCGCGCCAGGATCGGCTCGACCACTTCGGCGATCGCCCTGGTGCCCCAGACCAGCGCGGGCATCGGGTCGACGAAGAACACGCCCTTGATCCCATGCGCATCCATCACTTCCATCTGATGCTCGATACCTACCGCGCCATCGGCGGTGTGGCCGGCGATCGACCGGGCATATACCGCCTCGCGCGCATGCAGCCCCAGCCGGATGGCCAGCCCCGCCGAATACTCGGTATCGATGGTGATGTAGACCGCGGTCATCGGCGACACCCTAGCATGCACCCGGCAGCAGCGCGATGACCGTTCGATCCGGTCAGATGCCGCCGGGGGTGAAGTCGAACCCGGCGGTGGCAAGCCCGTCGCACAGGCTGTCGACGCAGCTCTTGAGGTTTTCCGCACTGGTCGAGCGGACGACGAAATTGGCGCCGACGCGGCCTTCGCGGAAAAACGGATAGCTGCCGATCTGGCAGTCCTGGTGGGACTTTTCGACCTGCCGCAGGATATCGGCGACCTCGCTTTCGGGTGTCCAGCAGCCGACGGTTTCGGACAGGAGCGGAGCGCCCCCTTCCAGCGTGCCGGTCAGCGCATCGAGCATGCCCGCGGTGATATGCGGCACCCCGGCCATCAGATGGATATTGCCCAGCTTGATCCCGGGTGCGCCCGACATGCGGTTGGGGATCAGCTCGCCCCCTTCAGGGACACGGGCCATCCGCAACCGCGCTTCGGTCAGTTCCTTGTTGATGCTGGCGTAATAGCGTTCCAGCATCGCCTTCGCCTCGGGATGGACGACTACGGGGACGCCCAGTGCCGCGGCCACTGCATCGACGGTGATGTCGTCATGCGTCGGGCCGATCCCGCCGGTGGTGAAGAGATAGTCGTAGCTCTCGCGCAGCGCATTCACCGCCTCGACGATCCGCTCGATGACATCGGGCACCACGCGGACCTCGGACAGGCGGATGCCCTGTACCTGCAGCCAGCTGGCGATCTGCGCGATGTTCTTGTCATGCGTGCGGCCGGAGAGGATCTCGTCGCCGATCACGACGAGGCCGGCAGTGTAGATGCGTTCGGTCATGACGGCTGGCGTAACGCGGTTGGCAGGCGAAAGCTACTCCGCTGCTTCGAGCTGCTCGTCGGCGCCGCGGGCATTGGCCCCGTGACGGCGAAATTCGAGCACGCCGTCATCGACCGGGTCGTCTTTCATGCGCTTGCGATCGCTGACATATTCCTGGTTGAGCCGCCAGGGATAGGCCACCGCATTGCGCGGCATGATCGCCTTGCCGCGCTGGATATAGCCGGAGGAGAAATCGAAGATGTCGTCCTCCTCGATCGCGGCCTCGGCCTGCGCGGTCAGGATCGGCTCGGTCACGTCGACGCCGCGCTTCCTGCTGGTGTTGAGTACGCGGCAGACATAATCCGAATTGATATCCGCGCGCAGCGTCCAGCTGGCGTTGAGATAGCCGAACACCACTGCCAGGTTGGGCACGTTCGAGAACATGCAGCCCTTGTAATAGAAGTGCTTGGACAGATCGATCTGCTGGCCTTCCTTCGACAGCGCGATCTTGCCCGCCACCGCCAGCTTGAGACCGGTCGCGGTGACCACGATATCGGCAGGGATGAACTGGTCGTCGGTCAGCCGCACACCGCCCTTTTCGAAGGCCTTGATATGACCGGTGACGATATCGGCCTTGCCGCTCTTCAGCGCTGTGAACAGATCGTCGTCGGGGACGAGGCAGAGCCGCTGGTCCCATGGATTGTAGGGCGGGGTGAAGGGCGCCAGATCGCAATCCTCGCCGAGCGATTTGCGGATACGCTTGTGCAGCGCCTCGCCCATCTTCTGCGGCTTGGTGCGCGCGCGCTTGAAACCGATGTCCTGCAGCGTGATATTCTTCCACCGGGTGATCCGGTAGGCGACCTTCTCGGGCAGGATCTTGCGCAGGAAATTGGCCATGGCGTCCTTGGCCGGACGGCTGAACATCCAGGTCGGCGTGCGCTGCAGCATCGTCACCTTGGCCGCCTTGTCGCTCATCGACGGGACGATGGTGACGGCGGTCGCGCCCGAACCGATCACGACGACATTCTTGCCGGTATAATCGAGGTCCCGCGGCCAGAACTGCGGGTGGATCACCGTGCCTTCGAAGTCGCCGAAATCGAAGCCCGGATCATAGGCCTCGTCGTAATCGTAATAGCCCGATCCGAGATAGAGCCAATTGGCGGTCAGGTGCTTGCGCTCGCCTTCGCTCGTTTCCAGCGTGACATGCCAGCGCGCCTCGCTCTCGCGCCAGTCGGCGGCGAGCACCTTGTGCCCGAAGCGGATGTGCTTGCGGATGTCGCGCTCGTCGACGATGTCGTCGAGATAATCGAGGATGGCGGGGCCATCGGCGATCGATTTCTCGTGCTTCCACGGTTCGAAATCGAAGCCCAGCGTATGCATGTCGCTGTCCGAGCGGATGCCGGGATAGCGGAACAGGTCCCAGGTCCCGCCCAGATTCTCGCGGCGTTCGACGATGACGAAGCCATGGTCCGGCGTCTTTTCCTTCATATGCGCCGCCATGCCGATGCCGGAAATCCCCGCACCTACGATCATCACGTCGAAATCGGTCGCCGTATTCTTCATTGTTCTCTCCCAAGAGACGCGAACGTAACCTAGACTGCGGCGTAGCGCCAGCCTCAGTTGCAGCACGCAACCTAACCGCTCCCACGCGCGGGGTCCGCAGCATGGCGCTTCGCTCTCGCTTTCGGCAAAAGCCTGCGGTAGGGCAGCCGCAAAGGGAGAGCCGTCAGAGCATGTCCAGTAGCGACAAGCCCGAGCCGCGGCGGGTTACATCGATCGACGTGGCCGAGCGGGCGGGAGTAAGCCAGTCAACCGTGAGCCGCGCGCTGGCGGGATCGGAGACGATTACCGAAGCGACCCGCAGCCGAGTCGAGCGCGCCGCCGCGGAACTCGGCTATCAGGTCAATGCCCGCGCCGCGGGGCTGCGCCGGGGCGAGACCGGGACCATCGCGATCGTCGTCATCGGCCGCGACGGGGAGGGGCCAACCGCGATCAACCCGTTCTATTACAGCCTGCTGGGCAGCACCTGCGCCGCCGCCGCCGAGGCAGGCTATGAAGCGCTGGTGTCGTTCCAGGCCAAGCCCGAACAATTCTTCGGCCATTATGTCGCACGGCGCCATGCCGATGGCGTGGTGGTCATCGGCACTGCGACAAATGAAGCGGCGTGGGACTATTTCCGCAATTGCGCCGAAGAAGCGCCGCGTATGGCCTTCTGGGGCTCGCCCTTCGACGACAGCGTCTGGGTTCGCTCGGACAACCGCGCGGGCGGGCAGCTGGCGGTCGAACGGCTGGTGCAGGGCGGGGCGAAGCAGATCGTCTTCGTTGGCGATCCGACCTCTTCCCAGCGCCAGTTCCGCGAGCGGTACGAGGGGTATCGCAGCGCCATGGAAGCCGCGGGCCTGACACCGGGCGAGGCGGTGGTGAGCGCGGGCGAGGACCGCGTGTCGCAGGGCCGCAATGCCACGGCCCAGATGGTCGATAGCGGCGCGCGCTTCGACGGGCTGTTTTTCGCCTGCGATGCCATGGCGCTGGGCGCGCTCGAAGAACTCGCCGCGCGCGGGATTTCGGTCCCCGACGATGTTGCCGTGATCGGCTTCGACGGGCTGGGCTCGGGCGCCTTCAGCGCGCCCCCGCTGACCACTGTCGAACCCGATTTTGCGCTGGCCGGCAGATTGCTGGTCGAAACCGCGCTTGCCTCCGAAGCGGAGCGCCCCGAGCGGCGCGTCGCGGTCCATCTTGTCGAGCGCGCCAGCGTGCGCTGACCTTGCCTGTTCCTGTGAGAGAGATAGCCATGAAAACCAGTATTGCCTCCGTCCTTGCCGTCCTCTTCGCCAGCCAGGCGGCCTATGCGCAGGATTCCGAGCCGAGCCCCAATCCGGTCGAGGAGCAGGAGGTCGACGCCTCGGCAGAAAGTGGTCCCGCCGAAGGCAGCGGCATGACGGTCGATGCCGCCCCGGCGACTGCAAATCCGGCCGCCGACGACGGCGAGGCCGAGAAATGGGACGTCACCGCGCCGCGCGGGGCAACGATCCGGCAAGTGCCGATCCGCACCGACGAAGGCACGTGGATGGATGTCGATGTCTCGCCCGACGGCCGGATGCTCGCCTTCTCGCTGCTGGGCGACGTCTACACCATGCCGATCACGGGCGGCACGCCGACGCGGATCGCCGAAGGGCTGGCATGGGAAGTGCAGCCGCGCTTCTCGCCCGATGGCCGCCGGATCGCTTTCACCAGCGACCGCGGCGGCGGCGACAACATCTGGATCATGAACGCCGACGGATCGGACAAGCGCCAACTCACCAAGGAGGAGTTCCGCCTGCTGAACCAGGCAAGCTGGTCGCCCGATGGCAATTACATCGTAGCCAAGAAGCATTTCACCACCCAGCGTTCGCTCGGCACCGGCGAGATCTGGCTCTACCACGTCTCGGGCGGCGGCGGCGTCAAGCTGGTCGCGCGCGCCAGTGAAACGCTGCAGAAGGAATTGGGCGAACCGGTCTATTCGCCCGATGGCGGCGCAGTCTATTACTCTCGCAATGTCACCCCGGGGCCGATCTTCGAATATGCGCAGGATTCGACGCAGGGCACCTTCGCCATCGAACGCTATGATTTGGCGACAGGCGAAGTCACCACCGCGGTCAGCGGCTTTGGCGGTGCGGTCCGCCCGCAGCCCTCGCCCGATGGCAACAGCCTGGCGTTCATCCGCCGCGACAAGGACCAGACCGAGCTGTGGATCAAGGACCTCGCCAGCGGCGAGCAGCGCATGATCTATGGCGATCTCGATATGGACATGCAGGAAACCTGGGCGGTCCACGGGTTCTACCCGCTGATCGACTGGACCCCCGACGGCAATGCGCTGGTGCTGTGGGCCGGGGGCAAGCTACGCCGCGTGGCCGCCGATGGCAGCGGCGACAGCGTGATTCCCTTCACCGTCAACGATACGCGCGGCGTGGCCGATGCGCCGCATCCGGCCATCCCGGTGGCGCCCGACAGCTTCACCGCCAAAATTCCGCGCTTCGCCAGCGTTTCGCCCGACGGGCGTACGGTGGTCTTCGAAAGCCTCGGCAAGCTGTACGCGAAGCCGGTCGCAGGGGGCACCGCACGGCGGCTGACCTCGGGCAACGACGCGGCGCTCGAACTCTGGCCGTCCTGGTCGCGCGACGGGCGGCGGATCACCTATATCCGCTGGACCGATGACGGGCTCGGCCAGGTGATGAGCGCCAATGCCAATGGCTCGGGCGCACGCGTCGTCACCCGCATGCCCGGGCATTACGCACAGCCGCGCTTCTCGCCCGATGGCTCGACCATCGTCTTCGAGAAGCGCTCGGGCGGGTATCTGACCGCACCCGAATATTCGGAGAACGAGGGCATCTACCGCGTCAGCGCGAGTGGCGGGGCGGCGCAGCTGGTTGCCCGCGATACCTCGAACCCGCAGTTCGGCGCATCGAGCGACCGCGTGTTCATGCTCGGCCGCAAGGACGGCAAGCTGCAATTGCTCAGCGCCGATCTCGATGGCGAGGCGCGGCAGGTCCATGCCGAAGGCGAGCTGGCGACCGAATACCACGTCAGCCCGCGCGGCGATTTCGTCGCTTTCCGCGAGAATTACGAAGTCTTCGCCACGCCGCTGATGCCCGGCGGGCAGGCGGTGACCGTGGGCGAAAAGGCGAGTTCGCTGCCAGTCGTGCGCGCGTCGAAGGGCGGGGCGGATTACATCGGCTGGACGCAGGATGGCGACATGCTGACCTGGACGATGGGGCCGGTGCTCTATCGTGCCAGCGTCGCGTCGATGTTCGCCAACGCGCCCAAGGACAAGGACGCCCCCAAATTCGTCCCGCCGACCAGCGGTACCTCGCTCGAACGGACCATCGCGGCCGACAAGCCGCGCGGCACGGTTGCCATCACCGGCGCGAAAATCCTCACCATGGCGGGCGAGGGCGCAGGCGAAATCGCCAATGGCACCATCGTCATCACGGGTAACCGGATCGCCGCGATCGGCCCCGCGTCGAGTGTCACGGTCCCGCAAGGGGCGACGGTGATCGATGCCGGCGGCAAGACGATCATGCCGGGCCTGGTCGATGCGCATGCGCATGGCCCGCAGGGCGTCGGCGATCTGGTCCCGCAGCAGAACTGGTCGCTCGTGCAGAACCTCGCGATGGGCACGACGACGCTGCATGATCCCTCGTCGAGCGCGAGCATGATCTTCTCGGCTTCGGAACGGCAGCGGGCGGGGCAATTGCTCGCCCCGCGCATCTTCTCGACTGCGGAAATCGTCTACGGCGCGAAGGCGCCCAGCGTCTATGCCCGGATCGACAGCTATGACGATGCGCTGGCGCATATCCAGCGGATCAAGGCGCAGGGCGGGATTTCGATCAAGAACTACAACCAGCCCCGGCGCGACCAGCGCCAGCAGGTGGTCGCAGCGGCGCGCGCGGAAAACATGCTCGTGGTGGCCGAGGGCGGCTCGCTGTTCGGCATGGACATGAACCTGATCGCCGATGGCAATTCGACCATCGAGCACAATGTCCCGGGCGAGGTCTTCTACGAGGACGTGTTGCAGTTCTGGCAGGGATCGCAGTCGAACTACACGCCGACACTGGTGGTGACCTATGGCGGTCTCGCCGGCGATCCCTACTGGCGCCAGGCGACCGACGTGTTCGACACCCCGCTGATGGTCCACACGCCGCCGCGCCAGCTGATTGCGCAGACCGCACGCCGCGTAACCGCCCCCGATTGGGCCTTCGTCGACGATGAAGCCGCGCGCGAAGCGAAGAAGCTCGCCGAACGCGGGGTCAAGGTCAGCATTGGCGCGCATGGCCAGCAGGCCGGGGTCGCCGCGCATTGGGAACTGTGGAGCTTTGCCCGCGGCGGAATGACCGCGGTCGAGGCGCTGCGTGCCGGGACCATCGAATCCGCCCGTTCGCTGGGCATGGACCGCGATATCGGCAGCCTCGAAGTGGGCAAGCTCGCCGACCTGCTCGTGCTGTCCGCCGACCCGAGCGAGAACATCCGCAATTCGGACAAGATCGACCGCGTCATGCTGGGCGGGCGGCTGTACGATGCGCGCACCATGAACGAGGTCGAGACCGGTTCTGCCCGGCGCCTGCCCTATTGGTGGGAATAACCCGAAAAAAGGCGGCGCGGGAAACGACCCCGCGCCGCCGGTTTCGGCGCCTGTCCAGCCGCGGTCAGGCGGCGCGAATATGGTTCAGGAAAGCATCGACGCGGCTCTTGAGCGCGCCCGCCTGGCCTTCGAGTTCGGAAGCTGAATTGAGCACCTGGCTCGCGGCAGCGCCCGCCGCGAGGCTGGTCTCGCGAACCTGACCGATATTGGCCGATACCTCTTCGGTCGAGCGTGCCGCCACATCGATGCTGCGCGCCAGATCCTGGCCGGCGACCGATTGCTGGTCGACCGCGCTGGCGATCGAGATGGCGGTCGATTCCAGTTCCTTCACCTGGCCGGCAATCGAACGTAGCGCGCCGACACTGGCACCGGTGGAATCCTGCATCGCACGGATCTGCTCGGCGACTTCCTGCGTCGCGCGGCTGGTCTGTGCGGCGAGTTCCTTCACTTCGCTGGCGACGACGGCAAAACCGCGCCCCGCTTCGCCGCCGCGCGCGGCCTCGATCGAGGCATTGAGCGCGAGCAAATTGGTACGCTGGGCGATCGACTGGATCAGCTCGACGATCTGGCCGACCTGCTCGGCCGAGCTGGCCAGCGCGGAAATGGTGACATCGGCACCATTGGCGGCATCGGTCGCCTTGCGCGCGAGTTCGGCGGAATGCGAGGCCTGACGGCTGATCTCGCCGATCGACATGGCAAATTCGTCCGATGCGGCAGCCGCAGCGGTAACCCCGCCGCTGGCCTGCTCCATCGAGGCGGTGACCTGGTTGGACTGGTCGGCTGCCTGGTCGGCAATCGCGGCCATTCCCGAAGCGGTCGAATTGAGCTGGCTGGCCGCCGTGGCCACGCCGCTGACGACATCGCTCACGCCGCCCTCGAAATCGTTGGCCATGCGGATCAGTTCGGCCTTGCGCTCGGCAGAGGCTTTCTTGCGCCCGGCAAAGAGCTCGTCGAGCTTGTGCCCCGAGCGCAGGAACACCGAGAGCGAGCGCGCAAGGTCGCCGATCTCGTCCTGTCGGTGCGTGTCGGGCACTTCGATGTCGCGTTCGCCCTGGGCGAGGCGCGCCATGCCGTCCTTGAGCGTGATGAAGGGCTCGACGATGTGCCGCAGCACGAAGTGCATGCTGGCGAACCCGACGAGCAGCGATATTCCCGCGACGACCAGCGTCAGCACCTGCGCGGTCGGGGCGAAAGATGGAAAGAAGAAGCCCAGTTGGGCGAAGGTGGTGATCGCGGCCAGCCCGCCGAGCGAGAACACCGAAGCGATCCTGACCTTGGCTGCGAGCGTTCGCCGCATGAACCAGCCACTCAGCCCGGTCAGCTCTTCACCATCCATGGCATCGGCGATTTCGACTTCCGCGATTTCGCTGGCCAAGTCGTCCGCTATAATCGAACTATGCGCGTTCATCCCCAAGCATCCCCCTCTTAAGGCTGCATCAACCCTAAGGGGGAATGCTTGAGATCGCGTTAAGCTGCCCGGATGAGCTGGAGGAACTGCGCGACCTGCGATTTGAGCGTGCCGGCCTGCGCTTCCAATTCGGTCGAGGAATTGAGCACCTGGCTCGCCGCCGCACCGGTCGCGAGGCTGGTTTCGCGGACCTGCCCGATATTGGTCGACACTTCATCGGTCGAGCGCGCGGCGAGGTCGATGCTGCGCGCCAGATCCTGTCCGGCGACCGATTGCTGGTCGACCGCGCTGGCGATCGACGTGGCGGTGGTCTCGAGTTCCTTGATCTGGCCCGCGATCGAGCGCAGCGCGCCGACGCTGGCGCCGGTCGAATCCTGCATCGCGCGGATCTGGTCGGCGATCTCTTCGGTCGCACGGCTGGTCTGCGCGGCCAGTTCCTTCACTTCGCTGGCGACGACGGCAAACCCGCGTCCGGCTTCGCCGCCACGCGCGGCCTCGATCGAGGCATTGAGCGCGAGCAGATTGGTGCGCTGCGCGATCGACTGGATCAGTTCGACGATCTGGCCGACCTGCTCGGCCGAGCTGGCCAGTGCGGAAATCGTTTCATCGGCTCCGCTCGCGGCATCGGTGGCCTTGCGCGCAAGGTTGGCGGAATGCGACGCCTGGCGGCTGATCTCGTTGATCGACATGGCGAATTCGTCCGACGCTGCCGCGGCTGCGGTAACCCCGTTGGAGGCCTGCTCCATCGAGACGGTGACGTTCGAGGTCTTGGTCGAAGCCTGCTCGGCGGCGGTGGCCATCGATCCGGCAGTGACGCGAAGCTGGGCCGAGGCCGAGGCCACGCCGTTGACGACTTCGCCGACAGTGGTTTCGAAGCGTTCGGCGAAGCGGACCATGTCCTGCCCACGCTCGCGGCGTTCGGCCTCGCGTTCCTGCGAAAGCTTTTCCAGCTGCCAGGCGCGCTGGAGGAAGACCTCCAATGCACGGGCCAGATCGCCGATCTCGTCATAGCGGCCGGTCGCGGGGATATGCATGTCCTTCTCGCCATTGGCGAGGCGCGTCGCGACATGGGTCATGCGGTGCAGCGTGGTCGACACATCGCGGCCGAGGTAACGCGCGCTCAGCATCGCGATCGCAATGCCGATCGCGGCTACCATGAAGAAGGCAGCGAACATCCACATCACCATTCCCTGTGACTCGGCGTCCGACTCTTCGCCGATCCGCTCGATTTCCTCACGCGAGGTGATGGCGAGATCGACGAAATCCTGCCCTTCGAGATACACGCTGTCGGAAAATTCCTGCCACTGCTCCTGCGTGCCGCGCGAACTTTGCGCAGCATCGATGCGCAGGCGCATCCGGGTGAGCATTGCGTCGAGCTGGTCGATCTGCGGCAGCACCGAGGGGGCGACATCGGTCACCTGGCCCTCGAGCGCGCTCAGTGCCCGGTCGGTGTCGTTGAATGCATCCTGCGCGGCGACCAGATCGCTGCGCTCGCCCGAGACGGCATAGCGCTGCACGAACAGCCGGCCTTCATTGGTATCTGCCACCATCCGCTCGGCGGACACGGCCGCGGCAGTGATCGCCATGCGTTCGGTGCGCGCTTCCAGCGCGAAATACCCGCCGAGGCAGGTGGCGGTCAGGCACAGCAGCACCACGGCGATATTGGCGTGCGAAATGCTCTGCAGCTTCTCGCCGACCGACCGGTTGGACAGCCAGCCTTTCCAGCCGCTGGCAACTTCCTCGTCCGGCGCGGTGCGATAGGCCGAGCTTTCGGGTACAGTACCGGGCGACGAAACTTCGTGTTCGGCAACCATGCCGTTGACCATGTCATCAAGCGCGCTCATGCGACCTTGGTTTCCTTGTTCTTGGATTTGCGGGCGAGCGCGATCGGCTTGCCCAGATGCTGCCCGATTTCCTCGGGCGGCATGGCTTTGAAATAGAGCCAGCCCTGGATCTGGTCGCACCCGGCGGCGCGGACCATCGCGGCCTGTTCTTCGGTTTCGACGCCTTCAGCGGTGACCGCCATTTTCATGGCGCGCGCCACGGTGATGCTGGAGAGCATCATCGCGCGGCTGCCGTCGTCCTCGCTCGCCTGGACCACCAGGCTGCGGTCGAGCTTGAGCTTTTCGAAGCGGAACTGGCGCAGGAAGCCGATCGAGGCATAACCGGTGCCAAAATCGTCGAGCGAGATCTTGACCCCGAAGCTGCGAATGACCGCCAGGCTGCGCTCGGCGACCACCGGGTCGAGCACGAGGCAGGTCTCGGTAATCTCGAGTTCGAGGCGGTGGGCATCGAAGCCGGTTTCCTCGAGGATGTGCCCCAGCTGGATCGGAAATTCGGGATTGCGCAATTGCGCCGCGGAAATGTTGACCGACAAGGTGATGTCGTCCCACGCGAGCGCATCGCAGCAGGCCTGGCGCATGACCCACAGGCCGATCGCATTGATCAGCCCGCTCTGTTCGGCGACGGGGATGAACACGTTGGGTCCCAGTTCCTTGCCGTCTGGGCGCGCCCAGCGCAGCAGGCATTCGACCGCCACGATCTCGCGCGTATTGCTGTCGACCAGCGGCTGGTAGTGTACGCGGAACTCGTCATTGGCGAGCGCATGGCGCAGCTCGTCATCCATTTCCTTGAGCTGTTCGCGGCTGCGGTCGAAGCTGGTGTTGAACCAGGTGCAACGCATCTTGCCGCCCTGTTTGGCGGCATACATCGCAATGTCGGCGCGGCGGAGCAATTCGGAGGAGGGCACGTCGTCCTGCATGGTCCGGCGAGCGAGACCGATACTGGCCCCCAGTGTCAGCCGGCGGTCCTCGACATGGATGGGTTTGGTCAGCCGGTCGATGATCCGGCGGCACAATCCTTCGAGCAGCGTTCCGGCAACCGGGCCGCCGATCATCATCGCATATTCATCGCCGCCAAGGCGATAGATTGTCGCCTCGCCATCGCTGACCTGTAGGAAGATTTCGGCGCATTCGCGGATCGCGGCGTCCCCGACGAAATGCCCGTAATGGTCGTTGATCTGCTTGAAGCCATCGAGATCGATCATCGCCAGCGCGACCTCATGGCCCTGCCGGTATTCCTGCTGGATATCGAAATGCAGCGCGCGGCGATTGGGCAGCAGGGTGAGGCTGTCGCTGCGTGAGAGCTGATCCACGCGGCGCAGGTAGCGCACACCGAGATAGGCGCAGATGGCGGTTGCGACGCTGGACGCCAGTGCACCGAAGCCGAGAATGACCGACGGCGAGCTGAAGTCGAGGTGACGATTGGCCAGCGCGACCAGCCAGGTCAGGATGAAAATGCCCACGAGTGCAGCCATCGGACCGAAGATGATCGTCCGCGTGCCGCCGCATTCGTCAGACTGGTACGAGCCCACCGTCATCCCTCAACACACGCCTCTTATTACGATCCTTGCAGTGACTTAGAGTTCATTCGCTAAATAAGGGTAAATCAGCGGTTTACCTTGGCGAAGCTTCGACGGGTGAAGTCAGAACCCGGCGGCCCGCTGGCGCGGTGCGGCGGCCAAGGACGTGTCCTCGTGAATTGGCGCATAAAGCGACGATCCGAATTCGGCTGGCTTGAACCTTTCGGTCTGCCCGACCACCGTTTCACCCGCGCCGAGCATCAGCCAGCCATCGGCCGCAATACCGCTGGCGAGCCGGTCGAAAGCGGTCGCACGGGTCTGCGGATCGAAATAGAGCAGGACATTGCGGCACATCACCAGATCGAACCGGCCCGGCGAGGGCGGAAAGTCGAGGATGTTGTGTTGCTGGAAACGCGTCATTGCGCGGATCCTGTCGGTCGCCTGCCAATGCCCCTTGTCCTCGACGAAGAAGTTCAGCATCTGCGCGACACTGATCCCGCGCTGGATTTCGAACTGGGTATAAAGCCCGTCGCGCGCGGTATCGATCGCCTTGCTCGACACATCGGTCCCGAGGATCTCGATCGTCCAGTCGGCCCAGCGGGCAGGCTGTTCGGCGAAGATCATCGCCAGGCTCAGCGCTTCCTGCCCGGTCGAGCAGCCGGCCGACCAGATCGTCAGCCGCTTGCGTGCTTCGCGCTTGCGCGCAAGGTCGGGCAGGACCTGGTTGGCGAGCACCGAGAAATAGGCGTTGTCGCGAAAGAAATAGGTTTCATTGTTGAGCAGGGCCTCGACCACCCTGGTGGCCAACTGCTGCTCGCTGGGGCGTTCCAGCATGCAGGCAAGCTGATCGACATTCTCGATCTCGAATTCGCGGAACAGGCCGGACAGCGCACTCGAGACACGCCAGCGGCGCCCTTCCGTCAATTGCTGTCCTGTACGCTGTGCAAGAAGTTCACCGATGATGCGATGCGAAGCGTCGTCTACCGCCATGCGTCGGCTCCCGCGCTCGCGAGCAACTCGTCGGCGAGTTCGGCCGGGGGCAGAACGGCAGCCGCCTGTCCCAGTTCGGTCACGGCGCGGGGCATGCCCCAGACAGCACAGGTTTCAGCGTTTTGGGCGAAGATCGTTCCGCCCGCCGACACGATCGACTGGGCGCCATCGCTACCGTCGCGGCCCATGCCCGACAGCAGGACGCCGGCGACATGCCCGTCATAGGCTTCGGCCAGCGTGTCGAACATCGGATCGACCGAGGGCATGCAGCCGCTCTTCACCGGATGATAGGCGAGCCCGAGGGTGTGAAAGCCACCCGATTTGCGCACCACCATATGGCCATGGCCGGGCGCGATATAGATCTTGCCGCGTTCGATCCGCACGCCTTCGTCGGCGAGGATCGCAGGCCGTTTCGCAGCCATTTCCATCTGCTGGGCGAACACGGGGATGAAGCTGGGCGGAAGATGCTGCGTCACCAGGATCGGCAGGTCGAAATTCTTCGGCACCTGGGCGAGGAACAGGTTGAGCGCATGGATCCCGCCGGTCGAGGCGCCGATGGCGACGATCTGGGGCGGCTTGCCGAATCCCTTGATAGCGGGGGAGGCGGAGTTCGCGTCGGGCGCAATGCCCTTGAGCGCGCGGATCTTGCCCAGCAGGGTCGACTTGTAATCGTCGTTGAAACCGCCCGGACGCGGCTTGAGCATCGTGTCGGCGGCACCCAGAGAAAGCGCCTTGACGGTCGCTTCCGCGCCGTCGGCGGTGAGCGAGGAGATGACAAGCACCTTGGTCTCGGGTGCGACTTCCATGATCTTGGGAAGCGCCTCGAGCCCGCCCATGCCGGGCATCTCGAGGTCGAGCAGCATGACGTCGGCAGTCACCGAAGCCAGCTCGCTAAGCCCACTTTCCGCCGTATTGGAGGTCGCGACGATTTCCATGTCGGTTTCGAGCCCGATCATGCGCGTGAACACCGTGCGCACGGTCAGCGAATCGTCGACGATCATTACCCGCACCGGATCGGCGCAAGTGGGGTTGGAGGGGTCGGAAGCTACGGGTTCGGAACGGAGAAGCGCGCCCATGTCACGCCTCCTCAGGCCATGCCGACAAGCTGGAGCTTGATCTGCAATGTTTCGTGGTCGAACGGCTTCATCACATATTCGTCGGCGCCCGCGCTGATCGCTTCGCGAATATGCGCGACATCGTTCTCGGTCGTGCAGAACACGACCTTGGGCTTGTCGCCGCCCTCACGCTGGCGCAGCTGGGTGATGAATTCGATACCGGTCATCACCGGCATGTTCCAATCGAGCAGGACCACATCGGGCATCCCCTCGGCACATTTGTCGAGGCCTTCCTGGCCGTTCTCGGCCTCCTCGACATGGAAGCCCAGCGTCTCGAGGATATGCCTCGAAACCTTCCGGATGACGCGCGAATCGTCGACGATAAGGCAAGATTTCATTCTAATACCCTCTGGTGTTTCCCAGCAATTCGTAGAGTCAGTAGGTAACTATTAGCTTAAGCCGCCTGCGCGATCGGTCCTGAAACCAGCGCTTCGACATCGATCAGCAGGGTCGGGCCGCCATCGGTTTCGACCATGCCGCGCGCGGCGGCCTGCCACCCTTCGCCAAAGCCGCCGGGAACCCCGACCGGATCGCTCCGTGCCTCGCCCACATCATAGGCTTCATCGACCAGCAGCGCGTAGAGATGCCCTTCGACATCGACCACGGCGGCGCGCTGTCCCGAGGTATCCTGCCGGCCGGTAAAGCCGAGCGCGACCGGGCAATCGATCACGGTGAGCGCCTGGCTGCGCAAGGCGGTCAGCCCGCGGATGAAGGACGGTACGCCCGGGATGGGCGTGATGTCGTCGATCTCTATCACCGACTGGACGCGAATCGCGGGGATCGCCGCACGGCGCCCGGCGATCAGGCACATGAGCAGGAGTTCGTTCATGCTGTCTTCCCCATGCGAGCTTGCTTGAGCGCGTCGAGCAATGCGTCGCGGTCGTAGCGGTAAATGGTGTCGTCCGCGGTCTCGGGTAATTCGGGTTCGGGACGCAGGCGGATCACGCGGCGCGCCGGCCCGCTTGCCATGGGCGCGTTTTCGGCGAGTTCGATCGCGAGGTCGGCTTCCTCGGTTTCGTCGGTGGAAACGCGGTAGCCGGCAGCTTCGACCAGCGGTTCGAGAATGGTCCGGGCCCAATCGCTATCGGCGGGCAGGCGGCAGGACATCGGTTGCTCGGTGCGGCGCGGCGCGTGGTGCTTGGCGAACAGCGCATGGCCGTCGATCACCGGGACCGGTTGGTCGCCGATCAGGGTGACGCCCTCGACCGAAGTATCGCCATGCGAAGGGATGATGTCGCCATCCATATCGGCAGCGTCGAGCACCTCGCGCACCGCATAGACCACTTCGCATTCGCCATCCGAGAGGCGCAGCAGGCGGCACTTGTCTTCGGGCAGGTCGCCATATTCCTGGCCGACGAGCGAGAAGATCGCTCCGTCGATGACCGCCTGGGCGCGGGCGCCCTCGATATCGATCGCTTCGCGCGCGATCGTATCGATGCGGCGGACCAGTTCGAGGCGGACCGCGCGGCGGCGCCCGTCGAGGCCGGTGAAAAGCATGACCGGATGGGCCTTGCGGCGTTCGACCTGTTCTTCTTCGTCCACGCGGGTCGAACTGCGCATTTCGTTCACCAGCTGGCGCTGTTCGGCGATGCTCGGCAGGTCGAGCAGCATCATCGGGCGGCCATCGTCGAGCAGCGTGGTCCCGGCATAGAGCCGGGTCTCCATGATTGCGGGTGCGATCGGCTTCACCACGACGTCTTCGTGGTCGTAGACCCGGTCGACCGCGAGCGCGAAGACATCCTCGCTGGCAAGGCGGATAAGCACGAGCGTCTTGTCCTGCCAGTCGGTGTCCCGGTTGGTTTCGGTGCCGAGGATCTCGCCGAGCGAGAGGCACGGCACACGTTTGCCGCGGAAGGTCATGAGCTGGCGTTCGCCCGCTTCGGCAAAGTCGACATGGTCGCTCGAACCGAAGACGATTTCTTCGACATAGCTGCGCGGGATCGCGTAGCGCTGGCCACTGCTTCCCACGGTCAGCGCGGCGATGATGCTCAGCGTGAGCGGCAGCTTGAGATAGAAGCTGGTGCCTTCGCCCGGCTTGGTGGCAACGTCGATCGAGCCGCCGACGCGTTCGATATTGGCGCGCACAACGTCCATCCCCACGCCGCGGCCCGATACCGAGCTGACCTGGTCGGCGGTCGAGAGGCCGGGTTCGAAGATCAGGTAATGCCGCCGCCGTTCGGACATCTTGTCGACTTCGGACTGGCTGTAGATGCCTGCCGCGACGGCCTTGGCCGCGAGCCGATCGGTGTTGATCCCGCGTCCGTCGTCGGTGATGGTCAGGGTGATCTGGTTGCCCGCCTGACGCGCGGCAAACTTGAGCAGGCCGATTTCGCGCTTGTTCGATTTGAGGCGTTCGCCCGGGCCTTCGAGCCCGTGATCGATGGCATTGCGGATGATATGGGTGAGCGGGTCGCGGACCATCTCGACCATTTCGCGGTCGAGTTCGACTTCGCCGCCTTCGAAATCGACCATGACCTGCTTGCCGAGCTCGTTCGACAGGTCCCGGACGAGCCGCGGCAGCGAGGTGAACAGATGTTCGAGCCGCTGCATGCGCATACGGGTGATCGAGGTGCGGACGTCGGCAAGGATCGCGCTGAGACGATCGAATGGGCCATCGATAGTCGGCTGTTCGCCCGCTTCGCGCAGGCGGCGCGCAAGGTCGTTGCGCGCAAGGACCATGTCCGACACGCCCTTCATTACTTCGTCGAGCAATTCGGTCGGCAGGCGGATGGAGCGCTGGACACCCGCATTGGGCGCGGCTTTCGGCGCGGCGTCTTCCTCGCTTGCTGCGGCCGGTGTTTCGGTAGGGGGCTGCGACGATGCGCCGCCGGTGACTTCGATGGTTGCGCCTGCCTGCAATGCGGCGATCAACTGGTCGTCACCGCCTTCGGGATATTCCTCCCCCGCTTCGATCGAATCGGTCATCTCGCTGATGCGGTCGATGATTGCGAGGACGGCGGATACCAGCGCGCGGTCGGGTTCGCGGCGTCCGGAACGGCATTCGGCCAGCGTGTCTTCGGCCGCGTGGCTGAGCTTTTCCAGCCGCGGGAAATCGAAGAAGCCGCAATTGCCCTTCACCGTGTGGACGAAGCGGAAAATGGTATCGAGCCGCGCCTTGTCCGAAGGATCGGCTTCCCAGGCGACGATCTCGCCGCCGCTCGCTTCCAGCATTTCGCGGGTTTCGGCCACGAAATCCGCCAGCAGGTCATCCATCATTGTAAGCCCCTCGTACGATGCGAACGGCTATGGACGAGGATGGTTAACTATTGGTTTGGGCGGCGCCGCCCTTTTCGGACGGTGCGCGCAGCACGCGCCAGACGATGAACGCGGCCAGCGCCCCGCCGGCCAGGTTGGCGACCAGTTCGGCGGCATAAATCGCGGGCGAGCCCCAATATGCACGCAGCAGCCCGCCGAACGGCAGCATCACCAGGAACACGCGCGCGGCGCTCTGCGCGAGCGCGAAGCCCGCCTTGTCGACGGCATTGAGAGCGCCATTGGCCACGATCAGCAGGCCGAAACCGGCATAGCCCCAGACCGAAATCGCGAGATAGCGGGAGAATTCCTCGATCACTGCGGGATCGTCGGTGAAGATGTCGGCAAACCAGTCGCCGGTGAAGAACAGGACCAGCGCGATCGCCAGGCCATAGCCGATGCAGAACAGCCCCGACCACCACATCGCCCGGCGTGCCCGATCGGGTCGCCGCGCGCCCCAGTTCTGTCCCACGATCGCCCCGATCGATCCCGACAGGGCGAGCAGGGGCACGACCGCGAAACTCTGCAGCCGCCCGGCCGCACCGAAGCCCGCCACCGCCGCTTCGCCCTGGTTGGCAAGCAGGGCGGTGAGGACCGACAGGCCGATCGGATTGATCGCGTTCGAAAAGGCGGCGGGCGCGGCGACCGAGAGGATCGCCTTGCTCGAAGCGCCGACATCGCAATCGCGGATCGCGGCGGGGTGGATGTGCAGTTTCGCGCCGCGGATCAGCCACAGCGCGACGAGGATCGCGATGAAGAACCCGGCAATCGTGGCATAGGCGGCACCGGCGATGCCGAAACCGGCAATGCCGAATGCGCCGGTGATCAGGATCGGATCGAGGATCCAGTTGGCCACCGAATAGGTCAGCGAGACATAGCTGGTCTTGCGCGCCTCACCCTGTCCGCGCAGCACGCCGTTGAGGCCCATCTGCAGCAGCATGATCGGTAGCCCGAGCGCATAGGGACGCATGTACTGGCCGATGAGCGGGAGCAGGTTTTCCGACGCTTGCATCAGCCGGAACAGCGGATCGAGCAGCAGATAAAGCCCCAGCCCGAGCACGAGTCCGGCGCCCAGCGCGAACACCGCGCCGAAATTCGCCCGCCGCTCCGCGCGCGGAACGTCGCCTTCGCCCAGCGCGCGGGCGATAACCGAATTGATCCCCACCATGACGCCGACGCCAAGGCTCGAAAGCGCGATGGTGATGGGGAAGATGAAGCTGACTGCCGCCAGTTCCTGCGCGCCCAGCTGGCCAATGAAATAGGCATCGATCAGCCCGACCGACATGATCGCCGCGACGCCGAAGATCATCGGCATCGTCTGGCTGACAAGATGGCCGCGAATACTCCCGCGGGTGAGTTTGGCCATCTCGCTCATCGCGGGCGGCGTTAGCGGGGCGGGGCTGGCTTGCATAGCGCCAAGTCCTGCCATCTTGCCGACTCGCGCCCGCCCGTGCGATACAGGTCCTCAAACAAAACCCCTTACGGAGAGAGCTTGCCATGGCGACGCAAATGAAGACCCGCGATTTCGAATGCAGCGATGCCGAATGGCAGGCGCGGCAAGATCTTGCGGCATGCTATCGCATCTTCGACCATCTCGGCTGGGGCGAAAGCATCTACAACCATATCTCGGTGGCGGTGCCGGGCGAGGAAAACGTCTTCCTGATCAACCCTTTCGGGCTGCTCTACGACGAGGTTACCGCGTCGAACCTGGTCAAGATCGATGTCGAGGGCAACAATGTCGGCCCGTCGCAATATATGGTCAACAAGGCGGGCTTCACGCAGCATGCCTATTTCCATGAAAAGCTGGGCACCCGCGCCAATGCGATCTGCCACGTCCACACGACTGCCACGATGGCAGTGTGCAGCCATAAGGACGGGCTGGTGCCGACCAATTTCTACGCCTGCAATTTCCAGGGGCAGATCGGCTATCACGATTTCGAGGGCGTTACCGTCCGCAGTGAAGAAGGCGAACGGCTGGTCCAGAACCTCGGCGATCATTCGATCCTGATGCTGCGCAATCACGGCCCGGTGGTGATGGACAAGACCATCCAGGGAATGTTCGTGAAGATGTGGGCGCTCCAGCGGGCCTGCGAAATCCAGGTCGCCACGCTCAGCCAGGGCGAAGCCAATGTGATCTCGCAGGAAGTCGTCGACGTGCACCAGCGCGACTTGTCGGTGATGCAATCGCAGGGCGGCGCGGGCGTGTTCGATTTCGAAGCGTGGAAGCGCCGCGTGTCGAAGATCGACGACAGCTGGAAATCCTAAACCCGGCCACAGGCGCAGGACGTAAGGCACAGCGCGCATGACCGGCATGACCGTCAACGGGAAGCCGCTCCGCTTCCTGATGGATCCCGACACCCCCCTGCTGTGGGCGCTGCGCGATGCGGCCAACCTTACCGGCACCAAGTTCGGCTGCGGCGAGGGTGATTGCGGCGCGTGCATGGTCCATGTCGACGGCGAGGCCCTGCGCAGCTGCCTGATCACCATTGCCGAAGCCGAAGGGCGCTTCATCACCACGATCGAGGGGCTGAGCCGGGACCGCTCGCATCCGGTGCAGCAGGCAATGGTGGCCGAACAGGCGATCCAGTGCGGCTATTGCACGCCGGGCATCGTCATGGCGGCGAGCGCGCTGCTCGCCAAGAACCCTGCGCCGTCCGAAGCCGAGATCAAGGCGGCGATCCCCAATCTGTGCCGCTGCGGGGTCTATCCGCGGCTGGTCCGTTCGATCCAGCGTGCGGGGCGGGTGACGCGTCGTGCCGAGACGATCAGCGCCGCACCCGCGCCCGGAATCAGCGCGGGGGACGCCGCGCAGGAAGTCCCCGCAATCAGCGCCCCCGAACCGCGCGAATAGCCGGGCGCGCAGCCGCGCACCCGGCGGTGTGATCAATATTCGCCGTTGGCCTCGGCCACTTCAGCCGCCGCTGCGGCGCCTTCGGCAGTGGCCTGGGTGATAAGCTGCCGTGCCTCGGCGATGGCATCGGCTTCGCTCAGCGCGCCATCCTTGATCTCGTTGGCGATGGTCAGCAGGCGGCCCGAGATGACCGTTCCGGTCTGCGCTTCCTCGGCAATCGCGATCCCGCCATTTGCCTCGGCCACCGCGTCCCATTGCGTGCGTACGGCTGCCCAGTAATCCGCGGTCGCCGCCCAGTATTCGTCGGCGGCCGCGACGTTGTAACCGTCGAACCGGTCATAGGTGTTGAGGACATATTCCTGCACCACCGGCGCAAGTCCGTCCTCACCCGCACTGTCGGGCATCATCTTGGTGTTGTCCTGCCAATGGATCCAGCCGGTGGGGGTCAGCTGGTGGCGGTTGATCGACGCATAACGATCGTAGACCGGGCCGCGCACCGCATCGCGGCGGGCAAGCGGACGCCACGTCCAGTTCGAACGCCAGCGGCGGATACCCTGGCTGTCCTGCCATTCGCCCCACCCGGCATAGCGCGGGCTATCATCGACCTGATAGACCGTCTGCGACCAGCGACCATTGCGCAGCCGTTCGGGCATTTCCATCCATTCCCAGCTGTTGGGGCCGGTATAGGCGAGGATTTTCTCGGGCTCGTATTCCCAGTCCTGGCGCCAGTGCTTGATAACGAATTCCTCGCCCTCGGACCCGACCACCAGCAGGTGCTGGAGGATGATCCTGGTGCCGGTATCCTCGATCACGCGGACCGATTCGTGCCCACCCGAAATCTTGCGTTCGAGCGGTTCGTAGCCCGCCATCCAGGGCGTCGATTCCTGCATGTCGAAGCGGACCTTGTAGTCGCCTGCCATGCTCAGGATGGTGGCGCGGTCGCGCTCGAATTGCGCGGTTTCGACTGCTTCGCCGCGGTCCGCGATCGGGCCGTCGGCCAGTGCGGGTGCGGCGACGAGTGCGGTGGCGAGAAGGGCGGTGCGGAAGAAAGTTCGTACGTTGGTCATGGTGTCCTCCCTCAGAACTGGAAGCTGAGCGAAACGCTCGCATTGCGGCCGGGCCGGGTATAGGCGTCGGTCGTGGTGGATGTGGCCGAGAGACCCCTGACGTCCTGCCAGTAGGCGTATTTCTCGTCGAAGATGTTGAAGATGCCCGCGCGCAGTTTGAGCGCGTCGGTCACGGCGAAGAAAGCCGTGGCATCGAGGATGGTGAAGGCATCGGGGCGATAGCCGCCGTCGGTCTCGTCGAGCGGTTTGCGTGCGTGATGCGTTGCGATCAGCTCGCCGCCGAAGCGGCCTTGCGGCTCGCGATAGCCGATGCCGACCACCAGATTGAGCGGGTCGATCGTGTCGAGCGGGCGGGATGCCGCGCCCGGGGACAGGATGTCGCCATCGGCATAGGCGATCGCGAAGCGGCTGTAGAAGCCGTTCTCCATGCGGAAACTCGCCTTGGCCTCGACGCCCTCGATCTCGACCGCATCGTAATTGACGAACTGGTACTGCGCCGGGTCCATCGGGGTGAACGACCCGCCGACCACCTGCTGGCTGATGAAATCGTCATAGTCGGCAGTGAAGACGGCAATCTGCAGCGACACTGCCTCGGTCGAGAACTTGATCCCGGCTTCCCAGCTCTCGCTGGTCTCGGGGCCGAGATCGGGATTGGGCAGCGAGGTGTAGCCATAGGCCAGGTTTTCGAAGAAGTTGTTCACCTGGTACGGTGTCGGCGCGCGGAAGCCCTGGGCGTAATTGCCGTAGAGCAGGACATCGTCCGCCAGCTTCACCGTCACGCCCAGCTTGGGCGACAGGCGATCATCGCTCTGCGCAGACCCCGCGAAATCGGGCAGCAGCGGATCGTCGGTCGGATCGAGATCGTAGAAATCGTACCGCAGCGCGGGAAACAGCGTCACCGCCCCGTCGAGGAAGGTGAATTCGGTGGCGAGGAACACGCCGCCGAGCATGAAGTCGGTGGCAGGGAAGGCGCGCGTCGGGAATACCTCGCCAAACGGCGGTTCGGTCCCGTCGCGCAGCCCTTCCTGCCGGGTCCAGCTGACATCGCCGCCGAAGGCCAGCGTGGTGCGGAAGGCGTCGCTGCCGAAGACGCTGCGCGCTTCTGCGGAGGCGCCATAGACTTCGTTCTCGAACGTGTTCAGCCGCTCGCGATCGGGGCGCGGTGTGGCGCTGACGGGCGAGCGGTCCTCGTCGGTGAACTGCACGTCCTCGCCCGTCTGGTAATAGGCCGCGGCATGCGCGTAATCGATCGCGCCTTCGCCGACATAGGTCCAGTCGAGCGACACGCGGCCGCGTTCGGTAGTGTCGAGGGCGGTCAGATCGTCGACGATCCAGCTGGGGAAGGGGCCGAAGAGGAAGGCCGGACCCTGCCCGGAGAGGACATCGGTGGCGACTTCGGTCTCGAGATATTCGCCCGACAGCCGCACCCGGTGCGCGCCGGTATCCCACACCAGCTTGCCAAGGAATGCGTCGGAGGTCCCGTCCTGCGGGTTCGGCAGCGTGCGCCCGCTACCCAGACCGCCGACCTCGCCCGCGTTTTCCAGCTCGTGGAAGTCGCGGCGGGTGTAGGACAGCATGGCCGAAAGATCGCCGAACAGGCCTGCGATCGCGGCGGTTTCGGTGAACTCCTCGTCGGCGCTCGAATAGGAGGCGCGGACAAATCCGCCGAACCGCTGTCCCGCTTCGACGAGATCGACCGGGTCGCTGGTGGTGAAGCTGATTGCGCCGGCCAGCCCGTCGCTGCCGTATAGGGCGGAAGCCGGGCCGCGCAGGATCTCGACTGATTTGACCAACGAGACGTCGGTATAGCCGCCGCGTCCCGCATCCTGCGCGCCAAAGGAAAAGCCCTGCGGGCTGCGGATGCCGTCGACCTGGATCAGCACGCGATTGCCGCCGATGCCGCGGATGATGAAGTCTTCGTTGCGCGCGCGGCCAGTCGCACCCAGCGCGGCACCGAAGCGGGCGGGCGCGCGGCGCACCGATACACCGGGTTCGTAGCGCACGAGGTCCTTGATGTCAGTGGCCAGTTCATCGGCGATCTGCTCGTCGTCGATCACGGTGATCGTGGCCGGTGCGTCCTCGATCTGGAGCGGGGTGCGCGTGGCCGTCACCACGATCTGGTCGTCTCCCGGCAAATCCTCTTCGGCAGCGATAGCCAGCGCCGGAAGGCTCGCTGCGGCTAGCGCGGCGAGTGCCGAGCCCAGCTTGAGTGTGGCCAGCCGCTGGCGTGCTGCCATGCCGGAGGCGCGCGCAGTGCGTTCGAATGTCGATCCCATGATTTTCCCTGTTGATGATGTTTTGCGTCCGCCGCGCTGATATTGCGAGTCAGTCGCATTTGCAAGAAGTCTCTGGGATTTTCGACAATGCCCTCTTTTCGTCGGGGTTTGGCTGGCGTAGCGAGCCGGAAAAGGAGATCGTACCGATGAAAGCGACTATCTGGCACAATCCGAAATGCGGCACTTCGCGCAAGACGCTGGCCATCCTCGAGAACCTGTCGCGGGTCGAGGTCGAGGTGATCGAATATCTGAAGGATCCGCCGAGCGCGGAGAAGCTGGCGCAGCTTTACAAGGATGCGGGCATCACTCCGAACGCGGGCCTGCGCCTGCGGGGAACCGATGCTGCGGAGCGCGGCCTGCCCGAGGCTGCGGCGGAGGATGTGCTGGCGGCGATGGCGGCCGACCCGATCCTGATCGAGCGTCCGCTGGTTGAAACCGACAAGGGCGTCCGCCTGTGCCGGCCGCAGGACACCGTGCTCGAAATTCTCTAGCGGCGGTCCTGCGTCAGCGCAGCGTCGGCTTGCAGCGCGCGAGAGCCATAGACGAACACGATCGCGCATAGCGCGACGATCAGCCCGAAGCCCAGCCAGTCTGAATGGCTGTAGAGCCAGACGCCAAGCGCGGGGGCGTAGATGAAGCTCGCGCCCGCAACCGAGGCGGTGACCCCGCCTGCCTGGCCCTGCTCGGCGCGGGTCACCGCCAGCGATGTGCCTGACGTATTCCCGGGGCGGAACAGGCCGAAGCCAAGCGAGGCGATCGAATATCCCAGGGCGATGGTATGAATGGTCTGGCCCAGACCGAGGACCACTGTACCCGCCGCGGCGATGGCGATGCCCCATAACGAAGCCGCGCGCGGCCCGAGGTCGAGCCGCGGGATGAGCCCCCATTGCGCCAGCAGCGTGGCAATTGCGCCCGCCATGAGCACGAGCCCGACAGGTCCGGCCCCCGCTGCGGGATCGCCGCGCAGCCCAAGACGGTCGAGCACGAGGAAGCCCGCGATCCCCAGAATCATGGCCTGCGCATGCCCGCCCAGCAGGCCCGAGATGACCCAGGGGCGCAGACGCGGTTCGAACCAGCGCAGCTTACCCGGTTCAGGCTCGTCGCCCTCATCCTCGTCCTTCGAAACCTCGGCAGTCGGACCGCCCGAATAAGGCGCGTCATAGGCGCTGCCGCGCGCGGCGAACTGCGGTTCGTCGTCGGGCAGCCGCAGGCGCAGCGCGATCAGCGTAACCAGCCCGATCAGCGCGAAGACCAGGAACGGTCCGGCAAGGCCCAGCACGGGCATCACCATCAGCGGCGCAAGCGCGGGGCCGATCACCGTGCCGAGCCCGAAGCTCGACGCAATCAGCGACAAGGCCTGCGTGCGTTCCGAACGCGGTGTGCGGCTGGCGACATAGGCCTGGACCGCGGGCGGCGCGGCGCTGCCGAACCCGCCATAGAGGCTGCGCGCCGCAGCAAACAGCATCAACGCCCAGAATGCCGGGAGGATACCCGCCAGTCCCAGCCACAGCATGAGCCCGCACAATAAGAAGCTTGCGATGAAGCCCAGCATGCCCAGCGCCATCATCGCCTTGCGTCCGCGTTGGTCCGATTTCTGCGCCCAGATCGGTGCGCAGATCACCCACAGGAGCGCCGACCAGCTATAGGCGAGGCTGATCCACACATCGTTCACGCCCAGCGAAGTGCCGATCGAGGGCATTACAGACTGCATCGCGGTATTGCCCGCCGCGGTGGTCAGCATGACCGCGAACAGCAGCGCCATCCGCCCGCGCGGAATGGTGCGCGCAGCGGGCGCCGGCGGCGGCGGTGCCAGCGGGGCGGTGGGTTCGACATCGGCCATCGCCAAGGCGGTAGGCGCGCGCTCGGCTCCTTGCAATGGTGCAGCGGGACTGGCAAACCGGCGCCTTAGTGAAACAATCACAGGGTACGCGATTTTGACCGGACATCAGGGCGTTGGCACCATTTCGCGGCCCCGGCTGCGTACACGCGCAGCGCGTTTCTTCGGCCAGTGGGGAGTGTTCTTCCGTGGCTTTGTCGAAGAACCGCGGATGGTCGGCTCGATCATCCCGTCTTCGCGCTTCACCATCCGCAAGATGCTCGCCCCGGTCGACTGGGACCAGTGCGAGGTGTTCGTCGAATACGGCCCCGGGGTCGGCACTTTCTGCCAGCCGGTGCTCGACCGCTTGCGGCGCGACGGTACGCTGATCGTGATCGACACCAACCCGCTCTATGTCGATTATTTGCGCAAGCATTTCCGCGACAGCCGCTTCCATGCGGTCCACGGATCGGCCGCCGATGTGGTCGAGATCGTCAAGGCGCATGGCCATGACGGCGCCGATTACGTGCTGTCGGGCCTGCCCTTCTCGACCCTGCCCGATGGCGTCGGCCCCGCGATTGCGCAGGCGACCTATGACGTGATCCGCCCGGGCGGGGCCTTCCTTGTCTACCAGTTCTCGGCCAAGGCGCGCGACTTCATGGCGCGCCATTTCCGCCGCATCGATCGCGGGTTCGAACTGCTCAACGTGCTTCCCTGCCAGCTCTTCTGGGGCTGGAAGGATCGCGAAAGCTAGTCTTCGGCGTCGGGCTGCGGGGCGGTAGCCAAGCGGCTGAACTGCGTGTGCACCGCTGCCATCACGCACACCATCAGCACGATCATCACCGCGTTGAGCAGCCCCGATACGATCGCCTCGCCCAGCAGCGCGCCTTGTTCCCCGGCAAGCGCGAACACGAGGCCGAGGACCAGCGAGACGACCGCCGATACCACGATGAAGGCGACCGTCAGCAGCAGGTAGAACAGGAACAGGCGCATGCTGTTGCCGCGGGTCAGCGACCACGAGCGTTGTAGCGCCTTGACCGGGTTGAGCTGCCCCTCGATCGCAATGACCGGGGCGGCAAGCGACAGCTTGGTCACGATATAGCAGGTGATGACGAAAGCGATGATCCCGCCAAGCACCGCAAGCGCGCTCAAGCCGGTGAGCGCGCCGACGGTCAGAAGCAGCGTCGCGACGATCACGATCAGCGCGGTCTGCAGCAATTGCGCCGCGATATAGCTGGGGACCGAGCGCGCGCCGGTCGCCAGCGCTTCGCCCACGGTTGGGTTGGCGCGTCGCCGGACCAGTGCCAGCATCCCCAGCAGTCCGACGCCCTGGATCAGCGCGAGCAGCAGGAACACCCACCAATATTCGAGATACAGCTCGGTCACCGCCGCCATCACGACTTCGAAGTCACCGCCTGCCTGCGCGCTTTGCATAGCGCCCATTTCGGGCACGGCGATCATGAACCCGGCATAGGGCAGGAAGAAGAAGACGCCGGCCAGCACCGCCAGCAGGCCAAAATTGCGTGACAGCAGCCCCATGGTGTCTTTCCACGCGGTGTCGAGATCGAATTTCATGCAGCGGCTCTCCCGTTTGCCTCTTGATAAGCGCTTCGCCAGTCGCCACGCAATCGTGCATGTCGTCTGCACCCCCCGAAACCGTCGAATGGCGCGCCGAGCCGGGCCGCATCGGCTATCGCGATGCGCTCGAGGTGATGACCGCGCGCAATCGTGCGATCGCCGAGGGCGAGGCGCGCGAGATGGTGTGGCTGCTCGAACACCCGCCGGTCTATACCGCGGGGACCAGCGCCGATGGGGCCGAATTGCTCGACCCGCGCTTCGAAGTGGTCGAGGCGGGACGCGGTGGGCGCTATACCTATCACGGGCCGGGCCAGCGGGTCGGCTATGCGATGATCGACTTGCGCGAACGCGGACGCGACGTGCGCGGTTTTGTCCATGCGCTCGAAGGCTGGGTGATCGCCACGCTGGCCGATATCGGCGTAACCAGCTGGCGCAGCGCGGGCCGGGTCGGCATTTGGACGAAAGATGTCGACGGCCGCGAAGCCAAGATCGGTGCCATCGGCGTGCGGGTGCGGCGCTGGGTGACCATGCACGGCTTCTCGGTCAATCTCGCGCCCGATCTGTCGCACTTTACCGGGATCGTCCCCTGCGGGATCGAGGAGTTCGGCGTGACCAGCCTCGAACGGCTGGGAATCGATCTTGCGCCCGCGGCCTTCGATGAGGCATTGCGGGCGCGCTTCGGGGATTTCCTCGCGGCGCTCGAAGGAAAGGCCAATGCGCTGCCATGATGATACGTCCGGCTGTCTTGCTTGTCGCTGCCACCGCGATCCTGTCCGGCTGCGGCGATGATACGCCCCCGGCGGAGACCGAGGTCGAGGCCGAGCGCAACGCCAAGGGTGAAGTAATCGGCGGAACGATCAGCGATGCGATGATTCCGCTCGACCGGCTGCGCTCGCAGTCGCCACCGGTACGCGAAGCGCCGAGCCAGCCGTCTGCCGCGGCGCCAGCCAGCGAAGCGTCGGCCGAACCCGAGGAAGCCAGCGAACCTACGCCTGCTCCGGTGATCGCGGAAGAAGCGGGCGACGACCCCGCCGGGGACTAGTCCTCGCCGAGCAGCCGCCTGGCGCGTTCCAGATCGGCTTGGCCCACGCGGCGCTCGCCCACCGACAACGAGATCGCCCCGGGATTGGTCGCAAAGGTCGAGACGATCTTGTGCGCGTCGGAAATTTCGCTTTCGAGGGGGGCGAAGGCGGCATTGATGCCCTCGACTTGCCCCGGATGGATGGCGAACATGCCGGTGAACCCGTCCGCCCGTGCCGCATCGGCAATGCGGATAGCCGCTTCGCCGTCGCGAACATCGCGGAACGGGTGTTCGATCGCGCCGATGCCGCGGGCATGGGCGATCAGCAGGATTTGCGCGCGGACCTGCGCCAGCGCGTCTCCCCACCGTCCGCCGGGCCCGCGCAGCCGGCGCGCGCCGATGGCATGGGCCAGCCCGACCGCATCCCAGGTCAGTGCCGACACGCGCGGGTGCAGCTCGTCGGCCAGCCGACGGATCGTCAGCGCGCCGGCCGGGGTCGAACCCAGTTCGGGCATGATCCGCGTGATGTTTGCCGCCAGCCCGAGCCGGTCCTCGAATTCGTACAGTACCGAAGCCAATTGCCGGATATCGTCCGCGCCGCGGCAGTGCGACAGCACAATCCCGTGCGGCGAGCCATCCATCGCGGCATCCAGATCATCGCGCCAGTGCGGGGTGCCGAGCGCGGGGATGCGCACCCAGCGTTCGAACTTGCGCTGCGCCACCAGCTGTTCGCGATGCAGCCGCAGCCAGGTCGTCGCGGCGATCCGGGCGGTGGCCTGCTGGGCAGCACGAAGGGGCCGGGCGAGGTCGATGACCACTGCCTCGGCCCCCGTGCCCGCTGCCGAGCCGATCGCCTTCTCGTTATCTGCCGGGATGAGTATCCACGACCGCATTCAGCCTCCGAAGTGTCGCCGCACGGCGACTCACTCGGCCGCAGCTTGCTCCTGCTTAGTTAGCATCGGGTAATCGATGTATCCGGCAGGTCCCTGACCATACCAGCTATGCGGCACATTCACATTCGGCGCAATCTCCGCGCCCGTCCGGAAGCGTGCCGGCAGGTCGGGATTGGAAATGAAGTCGCGGCCCCAACTGATCGCGTCGGCCCGGTCGGCCTCGAGATCAGCCACCGCACCCTCGGGCGTGTAGTCGCTGTTGAGCACCAGCGCGCCGGTATAAAGCTCGCGGATCAGCGGGCTTTGCTTGGGAACGTCGGTGCTGCCGAAGGTGCCGTCGGGACCCGGTTCGCGCAATTCGAGGAAGGCGACGCCGAGTTCCTCGATCACCCGGGCGGCGGCGCCGAAGGTAGCTGCCGGGTCGCTGTCGTCGCAGCCCTGCGTCTCGCCATTGGGCGACAGGCGGACGCCAACGCGGTCCGCACCCCAGACATCGACCAGCGCGGTCAGCACTTCGCGCAGGAAGCGGCTGCGGTTTTCAGGGCTGCCGCCATAATCGTCATCGCGCAGATTGGTGCTGTCGCGCAGGAACTGGTCGACCAGATAGCCATTCGCCGCGTGCAGCTGGACGCCATCGAAGCCGGCCTTCTTCGCGTTCTCGGCGGCATGGCGATAGTCCTCGACCACGCGCGCAATTTCATCGACCGACAGGGCCCTCGCGGCTTGGTGATCCTTGCGCCCTTCGAAAGTATGCGCATGACCCGGCGCGGTGGTCGCGCTGGCGGACACCGGCGGATTGCCACCGAGGAAATCGGGGTGCACCAGGCGGCCCATGTGCCACAGCTGGAGAACGATCAGCCCGCCTTCTGCATGGACGGCGTCGGTGATAGGCTTCCAGCCTTCGACCTGTTCGTCGCTCCAGATCCCCGGTGCGGCGGGCCAGCCGAGGCCTTCGACGCTGATCCCGGTGGCTTCGGAAATGATCAGGCCGGCACTCGCCCGCTGGCGATAGTACGTTTCCATCATCTCGTTGGGGACCGAGCCGGGCTGGGTCGAGCGGCCGCGGGTCAGCGGTGCCATGAAGATACGGTTCTTCGCTTCGAGGGCACCCATGGTGAGCGGCTGGAACAGGCTTTCGTGCATGCGGGCAAATCCTTTTTGCTAGCGCGTGTTGGCCATTGAGCTAGGGGCGGGTCATGGGCAGCGCAACCGCCACACCTGACAAGAATGGCTTTCAGGCGAGTGCATGGCACTTCGCCGCGCTGGTCGCGGGAAACATCGCGCTGGCGCTGGGTCCATGGCTCGTCCGGCTGTCCGACACCGGCCCCGTCTCCGCCGGTTTCTGGCGGCTTCTGCTGCCGCTCCCGGTGCTGGCGCTGCTTGCCTGGCGCGGCCGTTCGCCGGGACCGATCGACGGTCGGCTGGTGCTGCTGTGCCTGCTCGCCGGCGCGTTTTTCGCAGTCGACCTCGCCAGCTGGCATGTCGGGATCGAGCGGACCCGGCTCGCGAATGCCACGCTGTTCGGCAATTCGGGCAGCGTGATCCTGATGGCCTGGGGCATCATCGCGGCGCGGCGTGCGCCGTCGGGGCAGGAAGGGGTGGGCGTGCTCGCGGCGCTGCTCGGCGCGGGCATATTGCTGGGCCGCAGCCTCGAGATTTCCGCGACCACCTTCGTGGGCGACCTGTTCTGCCTCGCAGCGGGTATCTTCTATGCCTTCTACCTGCTTCCCGCCCAGCGGGCACGGGCCGCACTGGGGCCGTGGGCAGTGCTGCTGCTGGTCAGCCTCATCGCCGCGCCGCTGCTGCTCGCCATCGCGCTGGCTGCGGGCGAACCGGTGTGGCCGGGTGACGCGGGGTGGACGCCGGTACTGGTGCTCGCGCTCAGCAGCCAGCTTGTCGGGCAGGGCTTGCTGGTCTTCTCGCTGCGCCATTTCCCGCCGCTTATCATCGGGATGGCGCTGCTGACCCAGCCCGCCATTGCCGCCACGGTCGGCTGGCTGGCATTCGGCGAATTGCTGGCGCCGCTGGATGTCGTCGGGATGGTGCTGGTCGGTACCGCGCTGGTGCTGGCGCGCGCGGGGCGGCCGGGCCGGGTTCGCTAGCCCCTACCAGAAGACCTTGTTGAACCGTGCGACGTGACGCTCGAACCGGTCGAGGTCCGGGCCGACAAGCACCAGCCGCGTCTGCCGCGCGAGCTTGTCGGCCTGGTCCTTGAGCAGCGTCTGGCGGCGCTCGTCGCGGATCGGCACCGCGGCATTGGCAAGCGTATCGAGCATGACTTCCGCTGCGGTGGGCGAACTCGCTACCCCGCTGCGGATCGCGCCGAATCCGCGGCTTACGTAGTGGGCGAAATCGTCGGGCAGCGGGATCACCGGACAATCGTCGCAATCCTCGCCGCAGATATCCTTGCGCAAGTCCCGCCGTCCGATCTCTGCGGTCGCGGCACCCAGCCAATGGAGCGCGGTGATCGCGGTGAAGGGATCGTTGATCCCGGGGGACAGCGCGCGCAGCCCGATCTCGACCAGTTCGTCGATCAGGAATTGGGGATCCTGTTCGGGTGTCCGGGTGGAGCCGAGTGTGAAACAGCCGCGGATGCGTTCATCGATGGTCGCGGGATCGCAGCCATCGACATCCAGGAACGGCATGTCGCGATGGACGAAGTCGCCCGTGCGCACGCGCAGTGAGATGGTGCAGCCGCAATCGCGCGCGATCTTCACCAATTCGTCGAAGTCCACCAGCTGGACATAGCCCGTGCCGCGTGCGGTCAAGGGTTTGCCGCCCTTGGGTTCGACTGCTTCGTAGAACTCGTCTTCGACCGGATAGGTCTCGCGGACCGCCTCGAGCAGCCGTTCCCCGATACCTTTGAGCACCTTGTTGATGCGGATGCTCGACGGGATGTGGTTGAGGAAGAACACCAGCACCGCGACGCACAGGCCCATCAGGACATAGGCGACCAGCAGCGACAATTGCGGGGTAAAGCCGGGCAGGGCGGTGGCGGTGGCATCGGCCAGCGCGGCGGGGGTTTCATCTTCGGCCCGCACCGCGCGCAGCACGATCAGCGCATAGACGAAGCTGCCGATGAAGGTCGCCAGGCTCAGCTGGTTGCCGCGATCCTCCATGAAATTGGTCAGCAGCCGCGGACCGTAATTGCCGCTGGCATAGGCGACCGCGGCGATGGTGATCGAAAACACGGTCGAGGCGACGCCGATCATGCTCCCCGCCATCACGGTCAGCATGTCCGCCGCCCCCTTGGGGCGCGCGGGCACGATCCAGTCGACTTCGTTGAGGAATTCGGCCAGCCCCGCACGGTCGAGCCAGACCATGATGAACGCCAGCGCGCCCGCCATGATCGAGAACAGCGCCGGATAAAACCAGTAATTCGCGTTCAGTCGTGCCCAGAAAAAGCGTATGTCGGCGGTCACGCGCCCATCCCCTGCCAGTTGCGGTCAGGGGATGAACGCGCGAAGCCCATCTCCGTGCCTAGTCCGCTCCGCTACCGATCTCGCGATTGAGATAGGCGAGCAGCAATGCGGCGCGCTTCGCGTCTTCTTCATGGTCCGATCCGACCGAATGTCCGCCCTCGCGATACTCGTGATAATAGAAGGTCTGGCCCCAGGCTTCGTGCTTGGCCGCCGCCTTGCGCGCGTGGCCGGGATGCACACGGTCGTCGAGCGTCGAGAGATAGTAGAACGCCGCGGGGACGTCGGGCGTATCGCGCATGTTCTGGTAGGGCGACCATTCGCGCATGAAGGCCCAGTCTGCCGGTACGTCGGGATTGCCATATTCGGCCATCCACGATGCGCCCGCGAGCAGCTTGTTGTAGCGCTTCATGTCGATCAGCGGACTGCCCGAAATGATCCCGCCGTATAGATCGGGGCGCTGGTTCGCTACCGCGCCGACCAGCACGCCGCCGTTCGAGCGGCCCGAAGCGGCGATACGGCCCGGGGTAGCCAGCCGGTTGGCGACGAGATCGTCGGCCACCGCATGGAAATCGTCGAAGCTGTTCTGGCGTTTTTCGCGCAGCGCGTCTTCGTGCCAGCGCGGCCCGTATTCACCGCCGCCACGGATATTGGCGAGGACATAGGCATTGCCGCTTTCGACCCAGAACAGGCCAAGCGGACCGCTGCGATAGGGTTCGGCGGTAAGGTATTTGGGCGTCTGCGCCGCGCGGAACCCGCCATAGGCGTGAATAAGCGTGGGCAGCGGACCTTCGGCATCTTTCGGACGAACGAGGTAATAGGGCACCTTGGTACCGTCTTTCGAAATGGCGAACTTCTGCTCAACGCTGAACTTGCTCGCATCGAACTGTGCCGGCTCGCTGGCGATCGCGACGGGCGATCCGTCGCTGGGCACGGCATAGAGCGTCGGCGGGGTCAGCATGCTTTCCACGGTGACGAAAGCGGTGTCGCCCGTACCGGTGGTCTCGGCAATCTGGATGGTGCTGTTGGCGGGCAAGTCCATGGCCCGTGCGGACCATCCATCCGAACCCGGCGTAAGCTCGATCAGCTTGCCCGACACATCGTCGAGCACCTTGACCCACAGCTTGTTTTCCGACGCCGCGACCTGTTCGACCGCCTGCGTTTCGCTCGGACGCAAGACCGCAAAGGGCTGCGGATCGCCCCCGTCGAGCACGTCGTCGAGCGACCAGGCGAGCAGTGCGCCGGGCTGTTCGGTGCCCGCAGATGTTTCCATCGGGGAATTGAGCTTGCCGATCACAAAGCCGCCAAGCACCGCTTCGAACTCGGCATCCTCGGGCATTGGCAGCGCGACGGTGTCGCCGCTGTCGGTCACCAGCGCATATTCGCTGGTCCAGAAGCTGGGGCCGCGGCGCACGAAACGATAGCGGGTCTCGCCGTCGAGCACCGAGAAGCCGCTCATGCTGATATCGGTCTGTTCGCCCTCGGCAATCAGCCGGGCTTGCGCAAAATCGGTTCCGCGCTCCCACAGTTTGACGAGACGCGGATAGCCCGAATCGGTCAATGATCCGTCGCCTTCGTCGGTGCCGACGAACAGCGTGTTCTCGTCATACCAGGCGACATTCGACTTGGCTTCGGGAAGCGTGAACCCGCCTTCGACAAAGGCGCCGGTCGCGATGTCGAACTCGCGGACCACGTCGGCATCGGTTCCGCCCGGGCTAAGCGAGACCAGGCAGCGGGTGTATTCGGGCGCAAGGCAGTTGGCGCCGTGCCATACCCAGCTCTGGCCCTCGTCCTCACCCAGCTGGTCGACATCGATGAGTGTGCGCCATTCGGGGGCGCCCGCCAGATAGCTCTCGAGCGTCGCGGTGCGCCACAACCCGCGCGGATTGTCCGCATCGCGCCACAGGTTCGTGACCTGATCGCCCATGATCGCATCGGGCATCGCGATCTGCCGCGTATCGTCGAGGATCTGCCTGGCCCAGGCCTTGGCCAGCGGATATTCCGCCTGCGCGGTCAGCACCGCCTCGGTATCGGCATTCCACTGGTCGACCTTGGCCAGCGCGCGTTCGCCCTGGATTTCCTCGAGCCAGATATGCGAATCCTCCGCATCGCCCTCCTGCGCTGCGATCGGTGCGGCGGTGAAAACGAGCGCGGCGGCCAGCGCCAGACGTGCGACCATCAATTCTCTCCCTGAAATAGTATCCTATACGCGGCCCAGATCGCCCTTGCCGATCGTGCCGCTGGCCATTTCGAGCATGCGGTCGAGGCTCTGCTTGGCCTTGAGGCGCAGGCCTTCCTCGATCTCGATCCGCGGTTCGAGATCGCGCAGGCAGGCGTAGAGCTTCTCCATCGTATTGAGCGCCATGTAGGGGCAGATGTTGCAGCTGCAGTTGCCGTCGGCGCCGGGCGCGCCGATGAAGGTCTTGTTGGGCAGCGCCTTTTCCATCTGGTGCATGATGTGCGGCTCGGTCGCCACGATCAGCGTGTCGCCCTCGAAGGTTTCCGCGAACTGCAGGATGCCGCTGGTCGAACCGACGTAATCGGCATGATCGACGATGGTCGGCGGGCATTCGGGGTGCGCGGCGACCGGCGCATCGGGATGCTGCGCCTTGAGCTTCAGAAGCTCGGTCTCGCTGAAGGCCTCGTGGACGATGCACACGCCCGGCCACAGCAGCATCTCGCGGTTGAACTTGCGGCTCATATAGCCACCCAGATGCCGGTCGGGGCCGAAGATGATCTTCTGGTCCTCGGGAATCTGGCTGATGATCGTTTCCGCGCTGGAGCTGGTGACGATCACGTCGCTGAGCGCCTTAACCTCGGTCGAGCAATTGATGTAGGTCAGCGCGATATGGTCGGGATGCGCTTCGCGGAAGGCCCTGAACTTGTCCGGCGGGCAGCTGTCCTCGAGGCTGCAGCCCGCGTCCATGTCGGGCAGCACCACGATCTTTTCGGGGCTGAGGATCTTGGCCGTATCAGCCATGAACTTCACGCCGCAGAAGGCGATGACATCGGCATCGGTTTCGGCGGCCTTCTTGCTCAATTCCAGACTGTCGCCGACGAAATCGGCAAGGTCCTGGATATCGGCGGTCTGGTAGTAATGCGCGAGAATGATCGCGTTCTTCTCCTTGCGGAGGCGATTGATCTCGGCGAGCAGGTCCTGGCCGGTGGGCAGGTCGGTCTGTGCGGTCATGTGGGGTCCCGTCTGCTGCGTTTGGGGCGCTTATAGACTGAACGGCCCGGAAGGCGAGGGCGTTCCTACATTGTGAAGCCGGGCGGCAGAAACGCCTCCATCGGACGCAGTTCGCCCGGCGTGTCCGCGATGACGCTGCGGGTAATCGCCATGCCCGCTTCCGAATGGGCGAGCAGCAACGACAGGACGAACACGGCGGCGTAGATGCCGAGGCCCCACAGATAGGCGGGATGCACGCGTCCGTTGGCGCGCTTGTCGGCGATCATGCCGATCACGGGAAACACCATCGTAGCCAGCGTGGTGATCGTCCAGGCATGCGGGATCATCAGCGGCAGGGGCAGGATCCGGCCGAGACCGGGTCCGGTCAGGATCGCCATGGCGCACAGCATCAAGCGCCTGTGCCAACCGGTGTAGCGCCGCCGGCGCAGCGCCCAGAAGGCGAGCCCGCCGAAGCACCACAGCAGCATCATGTTGCTCCACAGGAACTCGCTCACGTGGAAAAAGAACGGCCCGCCGGTGCGCCGCGCAACCACCACCATCAGCACGCTGCCGAAGACCAGCATCAGCGGGATCCAGAGATAGGCGATCCGGCCCAAACCGGCATGCCATGCCCATTGCCCGCGCAGCGCGGTGACGTGCTGCATCAGATAGATCCCGATCCAGCCCATGAAGACCGCGGCATGCAGGTGATAGGCGGCAGGGACCGCGAAACTGGACCGGCCCATCGCCAGCTGGAGGGTGAAGCCGCCCACGATCACCAGCGCCATGACCAAAGCCATGACAAAGAAAAACCGCGTCTGTTCGCGCGGCGCTGCAACCTGCGGCGGATGAATGGTCGCCATGATCCCGTATCTCCTCCAAAAACGCGACCTGGCTATTTTTGGAGGAAGCTACCCGGCGGTTCGGGAGGCGTCAATTTCCGGGAGGGGCTTCCCCGTCGAACCGGACTGCGACCGTCACATCGCCATAGCCGGCGATCTGTAACGGAATGGCGAGGTTCTGCCGTACCGCATCCTTTGCGGCCTGCCGTGCCAGTGCGAGCACTTCGGGGTTCTTGGCGAAGGCAGCGGCCTTGCGTTCGGCCTGCTGCGAATTGTTGCGTGCAAGG
Source organism: Qipengyuania citrea (assembly GCF_024171405.1). GTDB lineage: Bacteria > Pseudomonadota > Alphaproteobacteria > Sphingomonadales > Sphingomonadaceae > Qipengyuania > Qipengyuania profunda. The sequence goes on along the minus strand of NZ_JALJZT010000002.1, from coordinate 1,194,878 downwards.
TCGGCGCTCGCATCGCGGCTGACATAGGTGCCTTCGGTGAAGGTTTTCTGCGCCGCCTCGTCGAGATTGGGCCGCGAGATGCGCAGCGCCGGCAGCACCACCGAAAGGGTTTCGCTTTCCGCGTCCCAGGCGAACCGGTCGCGGTCCATGGTCGACAGGTCGAGGCGGTATTCGACCGTCGCTGGAATGATCGCCGCCTGCCGGCTTTCGAGCAGGTCGATATTCAGCACGCCGCGCCGGTCGACGCTCTCGGCAACAACCTCGAAGCGGCTGGAAAAGACGGTCAGCGAATTCTGCTTCTCGAACGCCAGCATCGCGCTGCCCACCGGGTCGCCTTCTTCCTCGTAGAAGAAGGCCCGCCAGCCGAGCCAGGCGACTGCCGCAAGCAGAACGATGACGATCAGCCACGGCACCGCCTGGACGCGCGCCAGCGGGCGCTCCTCGCCCAGTTCAGGCGCGATGGTCTGTTCGGCGGTTTTCAGATCGTCTGCCATGTATTGCCCGAACGGGCGACAAGGCCGCGCTGTTCCAGATCGATCAGATGCGCGGTTACCGACATTTCGGCCGCCTTGTGCAGTTTGGGGTCGAGGCCCTTGTACATCTTGCCGACGAAATCGGGGGCTTCGTGCGGGCCGTCACCCAACAGGCGGACGATCTGGTTCTCGCGCTGGCGGCGGTGCCCGATCATCCCGCGCACGAGCTGACGCGGCTTGTCGACTGCCTCGCCATGCGCGGGGTAGAAGACCCGATCCTCGCGCCCATAAAGCCGCTCGAGGCTCTTCATATAGTCGCCCATGTCGCCATCGGGCGGGATCACGACGCTGGTCGACCAGCCCATGATATGGTCGCCGGTGAACAGCGCGCCGCTTTCCTCCAGCGCGAAGCACAGGTGGTTCGACACGTGTCCGGGCGTGGCAACCGCGGTCAGCGTCCAGCCGGGGCCGGTCATCTGTTCGCCATCTTCCATGACCCTGTCGGGTTCATAGGTGCGGTCGAAGGAGGCATCGGCGCGCGGGCCGCTGTCGTCGAGCACCAGCGGGGCACAGCCGACGATCGGCGCACCGGTGCGCGCGGCGAGCGTCCTGGCTGCGGGCGAATGGTCGCGGTGCGTATGCGTGCACATGATCGCGCAGACGTGCTCCTCGCCGATCGCGGCATCGAGCGCGAGCAAGTGCTCGGTCTCGTCCGGGCCGGGATCGATCACTGCGCAGCCATCGCCGATACCGACGATGTAAGATTGCGTCCCGGTGTAGGTATAAGGCGAGGGGTTCGGCGCCAGCACGCGCCGCACCAGCGGCTCGAGTTGCATCGCCTTGCCGGTCGGCCACGGTTTGGGAGGAGGTCCAGCCATGCCCTTGCATATGGGGACTAGGCTGCGCCATGTCACGTCTCGCCGCTTGCATGGGAGACAGCATGGCCGATTGCATCCTCGTCCTCGACGCCGGGACCACCTCCACACGGGCCATGATGTTCGCCGCCGACGGCACGATGGAAGCGGTCGCGCAGCAGGCGCTGACGCAGCATTATCCCAGGCCCGGCTGGGTCGAGCACGATGCCGCCGAGATCTGGGACAAGACGCTCGCCTGCGCGCGCGAAGTGACCGGAGACGATGTCGGCAGGATCGCCGCCATCGGCATCACCAACCAGCGCGAGACGGTGGTTGCCTGGGACCGCGAGACCGGCGAGCCGCTGGCACGTGCGATCGTGTGGCAGGACCGGCGGACCGCGGGCTTCTGCGCGGGCATGAAGCAATATGGCCATGAACCGGAAGTGCAGCGGCGCACCGGCCTGCTGCTCGATCCCTATTTCTCGGGCACGAAGATGCGCTGGATGCTCGACCATGACGAGGGTGTCCGGTCGGCTGCGCAAACCGGCACGCTGGCCCTCGGCACGGTCGAGAGCTGGCTGGTCTACAAACTGTCGGGCGGCGCGCATTTGAGCGATGCGAGCAATGCCAGCCGCACGCTGCTGCTCCCGCTCGACGGGGCGCAGTTCGACGAGGATCTGTGCGAACTGTTCGGCGTGCCGCGCGCCGCCTTGCCCGAAGTGGTCGACACGCATGGGCAGCTGGCGACCTGCGCTGCGCAGTGGCTGGGCGCGGCGGTTCCGATCTGCGGGCTGGCGGGCGATCAGCAGTCGGCGACGATCGGGCAGGGGTGCCTTGGTTTCGGCGAAACCAAGGCGACCTACGGCACCGGGGCCTTCGTGCTGACCAATATGGGGCAGGACATCCCGCGCTCGGAGCATCGGTTGCTCGGCACGGTGCTCTATCAGCAGGACGGTGTGCGAACCTACGCGATCGAGGGTTCATGCTTCGTCGCGGGCAGCCTTATCCAGTATTTGCGCGACCAGCTTGGCCTGATCGGCAGCGCTGCCGAGACCGAGGATCTGGCGCGCTCGATCGAGGATAGCGGCGAGGTGGTGATCGTGCCCGCACTCGCCGGGCTGGGTGCGCCGCATTGGAACCCCGATGCGCGCGGGGTCATTTCGGGCCTCAGCTTTGCCAGCGGGCGCGCGCAGATTGCGCGTGCGGCGCTCGAGGCGATGGCACACCAGACGCATGATCTGGCAAGCGCCTTCGCCGCGGACGGGGCCCCCTGGTGCCGCCTGCATATCGACGGCGGGATGAGCGCCAACGACTGGATGGCGCAGGACTTGGCCGATATTCTCGCTCTCGAAGTCGAACGGCCCGATTTCGTCGAGACGACCGCGCTCGGCGCCGCCATCCTCGCTGCTGTGGGATGCGGGATGCAGGTTAGTCTCGAAAAGGCCGCGCAGGCCATGCGCGGCGGCGGAAAAACGTTCAATCCGCAGATGACCGGGGACGTGCGCGAAGCCCGCCTGGCACGTTACGCGCGGGCACTGACCGCCGCCTGATCAGCCGGTGGCAAAGGCCTGCGCAATCCGCCCTTGCAGCGAGGCAACCGGCGTGGCTGCCACGACTTGCGAGCGCCGGTGGCGATCGAGCCGTGCCACGCGCGCATGCAACCGCTCGCTGTCCTCGATCAGCGCGCGGGTGCTCGGTTCGAGCCGGGCAAGATTGTCGGCATCGGCTTCGCGTTCCTCGGGCAGGGTGCCGCAGCGCTCAAGCTGCTGCTCGGACAGCTCGCCCGCCATATAGGCACGCTGGTTGAGCAACCACGCGAGCACATGCATCAACCGGGTGGTCGCGCGCAGCCCCTCGATCGACAGCGCTACGCGCGTCAGGTCGTCGGGATCGGCGCTGGTATCGTCACAGCGCAGGTCGAAAGCCGCGCGCGCATCATCGGCGAGCATAAGCGCTGCGCTGTAGAGATCTTCGATGATCTCTTCGTTGATATCGCGGGCCGACATGCGCTTTTCTTACGCATTTCGCGTCATTCCTTCCAGCGGATTAACCACGGCGCCGCTCACAAGACAGCGGGTGCGGCGCAAGCTACGGGAATCAGGCGATAATATCGGGCAGCAGCACATCCTCGATCGCGGCGATCCGATCCTTGAGCACGAGCTTGCGCTTTTTCAGCCGGGCCATCTGCAACTGGTCGGTAAAGCCCCGCTGCTCGCCCGCGTGAGTCAGTGCCGCGATCGCGACATCGAGATCGCGATGCTCGCTGCGGAGCAGCGCGAGCCTCTTGCGCAGTTCCTGTTCGTTCACGCCGACCTTTCCGGACAATCGCCCCTCGCGACCGCTTTGTCGCATGCCCACAACAAGGCTCTTTGTAAATTGGCAATCCTGTGGTTTGTTACCTGGTCTGCGGCTCGTTCCGCGCAAGCGTACGAGTCGCTCCTGGGGTCAAACAACCGTCAAGGAGACAACCCGATGCAATCATCCCATGTCGACGCGCTCAAAGCCAAGCACGCCGGTCTCGAGGTCCGCCTGCACGAGGAACAGATCCGACCGGCACCCGACATCGCGATGATCCAGCAGATCAAGAAGCAGAAACTCCGGATCAAGGAAGAGATCGCTTCCTGCTGACAATGGCAAACGGGGGGCGGGGCCACGTGCCCCGCTTCCGCCCGACCAGTTATTTGCTATAGGCTGAGGCATGTCCGCAGTTGCTTCCGCCCGCCAGATACTTACGCGCCTGCACGAGGTCATGGCCGGGCGTACCCATGCACAGCACAAACTCGACCGCGTGGTCGAGATCATCGCCGAGAGCCTGTCGAGCGAGGTCTGCTCGATCTACCTGCTGCGCGAAGGCGCGCTGGAGCTGTATGCGACGCAGGGCCTCAATGCCGAAGCGGTCCACGTCACGCGGCTGGCCGTGGGCGAGGGCCTTACCGGGACCATCGCCAACAATATCGAAACGCTCAACCTGGCCGAGGCCAAGGCCCACCCCGACTTCGCCTATCGCCCCGAGACGGGGGAGGAAAAGTTCCACTCCTTTGCCGGTGTGCCGATCGTCTACCGCGAACGCGCTGTGGGCGTATTGTGCGTCCAGCATGTCGATCCGCGCCGCTACGAGGAAATCGAGATCGAGGCGTTGCAGACCACCGCCATGGTCCTGTCGGAACTGATCGCGCACAAGGAACTGGTCGATGGCGAAGGGCCGATCGACCTCGAGGTTACGCATGTCGAGAACGATGTGCTCGAGGGACTGGCACTGGTGAAAGGCCTTGCGGCAGGCCACGCGGTTTTCCACCAGCCGCGGATCGAGATCGATCAGGTCGTGGCCGAGGATATCGAAGCCGAGCGCCAGCGCGTCTATCGCGCCTTCGACAAGATGCGCGACCAGATCGACGCGCTCGGCAAGGAAGCGGAATTCGGCAAGGGCGGCGAGCATGTCGAAGTGCTCGAGACCTACAAGATGTTCGCCTATGACGAAGGCTGGAGCCGCCGGATCAACGAGGCGATCGACAGCGGGCTGACCGCCGAGGCGGCGATCGAACGCGTCCAGCAGCGCACCCGCATGCGCATGCGCGAGATCGACGATGCGCTGCTGCAGGACCGGATGCACGATCTGGAGGACCTCTCCAATCGCCTGCTGCGGATCGTGTCTGGCCAGCTTGGCACGGCGGCGACGCAGGGGCTGCGGCGTGACACGATTCTGTTCGCGCGCAATCTCGGTCCGGCCGAACTGCTCGAATACGACCGGCGCCGGCTCAAGGGTGTGGTGCTGGAGGAAGGCTCGCTCACCGCGCATGTCGTGATCGTGGCGCGCGCCATGGGCGTTCCGGTACTGGGCCGCGTCACAGGTATCCGGACGCGGGTGGCCGAAGGCGACGAGGTGATCCTCGATGCCGACAGGGCGCGGGTCACTCTGCGCCCCAACCAGCAGGTGCTCGAGGCATTCGAGACCCGCTTCGCCAGGACGCGCGAAAAACAGGCTGCCTACGCCGAACTGCGCGATGTCGAGCCCTTCACCCGCGATGGGACGCGCATCACCGTGATGATGAATGCGGGCCTGCGCGACGACATGAGCGCGCTGGCGATGAGCGGCGCGGACGGCGTCGGGCTGTTTCGCACCGAATTCCAGTTCCTCGTGTCCTCCACCCTCCCGCAGCGCGACCGCCAGATGCGGCTCTATCGCGATGTGCTCGACGCGGCGGGCGACAAGCCGGTTATCTTCCGCACGGTCGATATCGGCGGCGACAAGGTGGTCCCCTATCTCGCCAATGCCGTGGCCGAGCGGGAAGAGAATCCGGCGATGGGCTGGCGCGCGCTGCGGCTCTCGCTCGAACGCGAAGGGCTGCTCAAGGCCCAGGCGCGGGCGCTGCTTGAAGCCGCGGCGGGCCGCACGCTTTCGGTGATGTTCCCGATGGTCAGCGAGCCATGGGAGTTCGATGCCGGGAAGAAAGTGTTCGACGAACAGCTCGCCTTCCTGCGCGACCGGCGCAAGCTGGTGCCCGAAACGATCGAATATGGCTGCATGCTCGAAGTGCCGGCCTTGGCCGACATGCTCGACGTATTGGCGCCCAAGCTGTCTTTCATCTCGGTCGGGACCAACGATCTCACGCAGTTCCTGTTTGCAGCCGATCGCGCCAACCCCAAGCTAGCGGAGCGCTACGACTGGCTCAGCCCGGCTATCCTGCGCTTCCTAGCACGCGTTTCGCAGACGCTGGTCGGGCAGAATGTCCGGCTTGGCGTCTGCGGCGAAATGGGCGGGCGGCGGCTCGAAGCGCTGGCGCTGCTCGGGATCGGCTATCGGCGGTTGTCGATCACGCCCGCCGCGGTGGGCCCGATCAAGGAACTGGTGCGCAAGGTCGATCTGGCCGAACTGACCGAGCATATGACGCGCCTGCTGGCTTCCCCGCCCGAAGACATGCGCGCCGAGTTGCACAAATGGGCGAGCGAACGCGATATCGATCTCGACTGATTTCGTCGCGAAACCGCCTCTTCTCGTCCATAGATACCAACTGTGTTATGATGCATGCTTGACAGGCGTACCGCGGGTTCGCTTTTCCTGCGTCAAGACCACATGCGGGAAAACCGCAGGATCGCATTATCGGGGATCGCATGAGCGACGAAGAAATTCTTGAACAGGAACCGGTTGTACCAGCCGGCACCGTCGGCGCGCGGCTCAAGCAGGCGCGCGAGGACGCGGGGATGGAGCTGACGCAGGTCGCGGCAGAGACTCGCATACCGCAGCGCCATTTGCTGACTATCGAGAACGGTCGGCTCGCCGATCTCCCCGCACGAACCTATGCGGTCGGTTTCTCGCGCACCTATGCCCGGCTGGTTGGGCTCGATGAACGCGAGATCGTGGAACAGGCCCGCCTGGAGCTGGCCGATGGCGAAGATGCCGGCGATGCGCCCGCCAAGTTCGAGCCCGGCGATCCGGCGCGCGTCCCGGGGCGCGGACTGGCGTGGTTCGCGCTGTTCGCAGCCGTGCTGCTGCTGGGCGGGATCTACGCCTTCTACAGCAGCTATTTTGCCCCCGGCATGGGGCCTGCGCCGCTGCAGGACCCGAAGGCCGAGGTTGCGGACACGGCCGCGAACGGCGATGCACCCGCGCAGGCAGCGGCCCCCGCGGCTGCGGGTCCGGTGGTCTTCACCAGCGAGATGGATGGTACCTGGGTCAAGTTTTACGACGCCAATGGCGAGCGTCTGTACGAGGCGCAGATGGCCGAGGGTGACAGCTTCACCGTGCCCGCCGATGCCGAAGGGCCGCAGGTCTGGACCGGTCGGCCCTATGCGCTGGCGATCACCGTGGGCGGCCGTTCGGTCCCCAAGCTGTCCGAAGTAGACGAGGTCATCAAGGACGCGCCGATCACCGCCGAAGCCCTGCTGGCGCGCGCCGAACGACCGGCAACTCCCGCCTCTCCTGCCGCCGACGGCGGTTAATTTTCCCCTTCCGAAGGGGGGATAAGCGCGTTTCATGGCCTCGACAGATTCGCGGGGCTAGGGCAATTTCCGCCGCCTACGGACATCCCACCAGGAGCCTCCCGATGACTTTCGGATCGATTACCCGCAACCTGTCGTTTCTCGGGGCGGGTTTTGCCTTGCTGGCGACTGCGACGCCGGCGCTGCCGCAGGACGGCAATGACGAAGCGCGCATGCGCCGGCTCGAAGCCGAGGTGCGGGCGCTGCAGCGCAAGGTCTTCCCCGGCGGTGACGGGCGCTTTTTCGAACCCCAGATCTCGGCGCAGCCGACTGTTTCCTCGACCGCGCCGAGCACGTCGACCACGGCGGTGACCGACATTCTGACGCGGCTCGACGCGCTCGAAGCGCAACTCCAGCGCCAGACTGCGCTGAACGAGGAAAACGCCAATGCGATCCGCCTGCTGAGCGAGCGGATGGATACGCTCGAAGGTGGTAGGGGATCGACCACGGTCGCGGCGCCGACGCCCACTGCCACGCCTGCCGCGAGTACGGGCGCAACGCGCAATGTTGCCGCGACGGCGACGCCCGCTGGGCCGAGCGAGGAACGTGTCGCCGCAGTGCAGGCGATTGCCAAACCGCAGACCGACGATGCGGCGGACGACGAATATTCCTATGGCTTCCGCCTGTGGGATGCGGGCTTCTTCCCCGAAGCGCAGCAGCAATTGACGCTGTTCGTCGAGCAGAATCCCGATCACTGGCGCACGACCTATGGCCGCAACCTGCTCGGCCGGGCCTATCTGGATGACGGCAAGGCCAAGGAAGCGGCGCCGTGGTTCCTCAAAAACTACCAGGAAGACAAGACCGGCGCGCGCGCGGGTGACAGCCTCCTGTATCTTGCCGAGACCATGATCGCGCTCGATGACACGCGGCGTGCCTGCATCGCGCTGGCCGAATTCTCCGAAACCTATCCCGCGCTCGCCGCGGGCCGCTTGCAGAGCCAGTACGAGGCCAATCGCGGCAAGGTGACGTGCAATTGACGGGGATATCGCTCCCGCGCTGCTAGCGCGCTTCGAAGCGGCTTTTGACCGCTTCCAGCTGAACGGAAAGCTGGGCCTCGCGGTATCGGGCGGGCCCGACAGCATGGCGCTGTTGGCATTGGCGCATGACCTGCTCGGCGATGCGATCGAGGTCGCGACGGTCGACCATGGCCTGCGCGCCGAGGCAGCCGAGGAATGCGCGCTGGTCGCGCGGGTCTGCTCGGACCGGGGCATCCCGTGCCGTTTGCTCAATGTCAGCGTGGATGAGGGCAATGTGCAGGACCGCGCGCGTGCGGCGCGCTATGCGGCACTGGGCAAATGGGCGCAGGCGCGCGAACTGGCCGCGATCGCCACGGCGCACCATACCGACGACCAGGCCGAAACGCTGCTGATGCGCCTCAACCGCGGAAGCGGGTTGGCGGGGCTTGCAGGCATCCGCTCGTCGACGATGATCGCGGGCTGCGCGGTTCCCGTGCTTCGCCCGCTGCTCGCGTTCCGCAAGCAGGAGCTACGCGATCTCGTCGAGCGTCTGGGAACTCCATTTGCCGAGGACCCGAGCAACCGCGACCAAAGCTACGATCGGGTGCGTATCCGGCGTGCGCTGGAGGCAGCCGACTGGATCGACCCCATGGCGCTGGCCCGTTCCGCGTCGCATTTGGAGGAGGCGGAACAGGCGCTAGAGATAGTCGCGGACCAATTGTGGGACGATGCGGCTGTGATCGGCGATGCACGCGTTGCGGTGCCGGTCGGCCCCACGCGCGATACCTCCGCGCGGCTGGTCGCACGTGCCATTGCCATTCTTGGCGGCGAGATTTCGCACGGCGAGGTCGCCGCATTCCTGAAAGCGGCGGATCGGCGCGGCAATATCGCGGGTGTGCTGGTCGAACGGCGCGGCGATAGATTTATCTGTACGCCCGAACCGCCGCGTCGCAGCGGCTGACACACATCAGATGATGCTGTCGCCGACGGTCATCTGCTCGCCCCTGGTGATCACGATCTTGTCGCCCTTCTTGGCGATCGCGAACAGACGCTTGGCGATGTCGTCGGGCACGCCGATGCAGCCATGGCTGGCATAGCCGTTTTCGACCACGCTGCCGCCATGGATGGCGACCCCGTCGGTGGTCAGGAACATGCTCCAGGGCATCGGCGCATTGCCGTATTTCTCGGAGACATTGTGCCGCTGCTTCCACAGGATCGGGAAGACACCGGTCGGGGTCGGATGCTCGTCCGTGCCGAGCATCACCGCCGCGGCGCCGATTTCATACCCGCCGCGAAAGATCGAGATCACCCGCGCTTCGAGGTCGACGGTCACCAGCAGCGGGCCATCGGGGACGCCTTCGTCGTCCCAATGCCACTCGCCATATTTGATCGGTCCGTCGATCGGCAGGATCCTGCGGACAGTGTAAAGCCGCTTGGCATCGGCCACTGCCTTGGCTGCAAGCGCGCCATGGACTTCGACCGGTTCTACCGCCGGCTCGGGCGCGGCGGCCACCACATCGGGCGTTTCCGCTTCGGCGGTTGCACGGCCACCCACAGCGACGCCCGCCAGCACCAGCGCTGCGACGACGGTTCCCCCGCCGATCCATTTCAGAATCACGTCCATCTACCCATTATGCGCATGAATGGGTGAATTTTCCACCTAGGCTGGAAAGAACGCCCCGCACAGGGACGGATCGGCGGTGGTACTAAGCAGCCAGCGCGGCGGCTTCGCGCGCCAGACGCTCGACTTCCGCTTCGTCGACGGCGCCGCGCGGGGCGACCCAGCTACCGCCGACGCACAGGACCGGATCGAAGCCGAGCCATTCGGGCGCATTGGCCAGCGAGATACCTCCGGTCGGGCAGAAGCGGCATTGTCCGAAAGGTGCGGCCAGGGCCTTGAGCGCGGGCAGGCCGCCGGCGGCCATCGCGGGGAAGAATTTGAAATGAGTGAGTCCCATATCCAGCCCGCGCATGATGTCGCCCGCATTGGCGATGCCCGGCAGGAAGGGAATATCCGCGCGAATGGCAGCCTTGCCCAGCGGTTCGGTCAGCCCGGGCGAAACGATGAACTGGCTGCCGGCATCGACTGCAGCGGCAAGCTCGGACTGGTTGGTGACCGTCCCCGCGCCGACCACAGCGCCTTCGACCTGGCGCATTGCGCGGATCGCATCGAGCGCGGCAGGCGTGCGCAGCGTCACTTCCAGCACTGGCAGCCCGCCCGCCACCAGCGCGCGCGCGAGCGGTTCGGCATGCTCCAACTCATCGATCACAATCACTGGAATAACCGGCGCGGTCTGCATGATGTCGGCAATGGTCAAGCGTGTCTCCTGGCAAAGGCTGCAGCCGCGCCGAACAGGCCCGGTTGGGGATGGGTGATGAGCTTGACCGGAATGGTCGCCATCAATTGAGCAAAGCGCCCCTTCGCGCGAAAACGCTGGGCGAAACCCGATTTGGGCAAATGGTCGCGCAGACGATAGCCGAGTCCGCCCGCGATCACGACACCGCCAAAGCCGCCCTGCGCCAGCGCGATATCGCCCGCGACGCTGCCCAGTGACAGGCAGAACCGGTCTAGCGCTGCGGCGGCGAGGCTTTCTTCGTCGCTCATGGCGCGGGTCCAGATCGCGATATCTTCCTCGTCCCGCGTCTTGCGTTTTTCCATTGCGGCCAGCGTTTCGTAGATGTCGACGATCGCCGGTCCGGAGACGACCCGCTCGACCGATACGCGCGTATGGCGCTTGCGCAGCCGGGCAAGGATCGCATCCTCGATACTGTCGAGCGGGGCGAAATCGATATGGCCGCCCTCGGTCGCCTGCACGCGGTAATCGCTGCCCGAGCGCCACAGGTGGGCGACGCCCAGACCGGTGCCGGGACCAAGCACGCTGATCGTGCCATCGGCAGTAAGCGGTTCGTCGGGCCCGGCAAGGTGCAGGAACTGCTCCTCTGGCGCGCGCGCCACTGCATGTGCGACCGCTTCGAAGTCATTGACGAGGAAGTAGTTCTCGACGCCCAGCTTCTGCTTGATCAGCGCGGGGCGAATGATCCACGGATTGTTGGTAAAGCGGATGACATCGCTCCCCACCGGCCCCGCGATCGCCATCGCCACGCGCGGGGGCAGGGTGCCGCCCATCCGCTTGCGGAAATCCTCCCATGCGGTCTGGAAGCTGGCATATTCGTCGGTGTGCAGCGTTTCGGGTTCGCCGAGAACGATCGTCCCGTCGTCATGCACGGTGGCCAGTGCGAACCGCGCATGGGTGCCCCCGATATCGACGCTGACGAGATCCACGCTCACAGCCCGGCCAGCGCCAGCATCGAGGAGGCACCCTGTTCGGCGCCATCGGCATTCGCGCGGAACATCGCGAAAAACTCGCGGCCCATGCCGGTCTCGGGCGGGGGCGCCATGGCGGGATCGCGATTGTCGAGATCGGCCTCGGTGGATAGCGTCCCCGTGGCGGCGCAGACCCGCACGATATCGCCATCGCGCAGCCGCGACAGCGGACCGCCGCCCCGCGCCTCGGGTGTGCAGTGGATCGCCGCCGGGACCTTGCCCGATGCGCCCGACATGCGGCCATCGGTGACCAGCGCGACGCGGTATCCGCGGTCCTGCAGGACACCGAGCGCGGGAGTGAGCTTGTGCAGTTCGGGCATGCCATTGGCCCGGGGACCCTGGAAACGGACCACGACGACAACGTCGCGGTCGAGCTCGCCCAGCTTGAACGCCTCGTTCACCTCATGCTGGGTCTCGAACACGCGGCACGGTGCCTCGACGATCCAGCGCTCGCGTTCGACGGCGGAGGATTTGAAGCAGGCACGGCCAAGGTTGCCCTCGACCAGACGCATGCCGCCGTCGGGTTCGAACGGCGCGGAGGCCGGGCGCAGCATCTCGCTGTCGCCCGAGGGGCCCGGGTCGCGCCAGGTCAGCGCATCGCCGTCCATGCCGGGTTCGCGCGAATAGCTTTCGAACCCGCCATCCCAGATGGTCATGATGTCGGAATGGGCGAGGCCCTCATCCAGCAGCGTGCCGATCACATAGCCGATCCCGCCCGCCTCGTGGAAATGGTTCACATCACCCGAACCATTGGGATAGACGCGTGCGACGAGCGGAATGACAGAGGACAATTCCGCCAGATCGGCCCAGTCGAAGCGGATGCCTGCCGAGCGCGCCATCGCAGGGATATGGATCGCGTGGTTGGTCGATCCGCCCGTGGCCAGCAGGCCGATCGCCGCATTGACGATCGACTTTTCGTCGACCACGCGGGCGAGGGGGCGGTAATCGTCGCCCGACTTGCCGATCGCCGCGAGCCGGTGCGTGGCCGCGCGGCTCAGTTCCTGCCGCAGCTTGGCGCCCGGCTGGACGAAGGCCGCACCGGGCACGTGCAGGCCCATCATCTCCATCATCATCTGGTTGGAATTGGCAGTGCCGTAAAAGGTGCAGGTGCCCGCGGAATGGTAGCTGCCCATCTCGCTTGCCAGCAGTTCCTTACGGGTCGCCTTGCCCTCGGCATAGAGCTGGCGGACGCGCTGCTTTTCCTTGTTGGAAATGCCGGTCCCCATCGGGCCGGAGGGCACGAAGATAGCGGGGAGATGGCCAAAGCGCAGCGCGCCCATCAGCAGGCCCGGCACGATCTTGTCGCAAATGCCCAGCAGCGCGACGCCATCGTACATGGCATGGCTCAGCGCGACGACGGTCGACAGCGCGATCGTGTCGCGGCTGAACAGCGACAGTTCCATCCCCGCTTCGCCCTGCGTCACTCCGTCGCACATGGCGGGGGTGCCGCCGGCGACCTGAACGGTAGCGCCCACCTCGCGCGCCCAGATCTTCATCCGCTCGGGGTAGCGGTGGTAAGGCTGATGCGCGGAGAGCATGTCGTTATAGGCGGTGACGATGCCGAGGTTCGGCCCCCGCGCGGCCATGATCGCGGCCTGGTCTTCCTCCGCCCCGGCAAAGGCGTGCGCCAGGTTCGAGCAGGATAGCGAGCCGCGGTTGACCTGCCGGTCGCCTTCGCGGTCCATCAGGTCGAGATAGTCGCTACGGCTGTCGCGCGAATTGTCGATCACCCGCTGGGTGACGCGGTGGATCGTGTCGTTGAGCGGTTTATTCGTCATGCCAGGTCACTCCGTCGCGTTCGGCCAGCGCGATGGCCGCGCTGGGCCCCCAGCTGCCCGCGCCATAGGGCTTGGGGGTGATTTCCCCATGCTCCCACAATGCGCGAATCGCATCGATCCACTCCCATTGCGCCTCGACCTCGTCCCGGCGGACGAACAGCGTCTGGTCCCCTTCGATCAGGTCGAGCAGCAGGCGCTCGTAGGCGATCCGGCGGACCGTGCCCGAAAAGGCGTCGGGCATGGCGATATCGAGCGGGACCTGCCGCAGGCGGATGCCCTCGCGGTCGAGCCCCGGCACCTTGGCCATCATCGACAGCTGGACGTTTTCCTCGGGCTGGATGCCGATAACCAAGCGGTTGGGCTTGGTACTCGCACCGCGCCCTTCGAAGATCGAATGCGGGACGCAGCGGAACTGGATCACGATTTCGGTCACGCGTTCGGGCAGGCGTTTGCCGGTGCGCAGGTAGAAGGGCACGCCCTTCCAACGCCAATTGTCGACATGCGCCTTCAATGCGACGAAGGTCTCGGTGTCGCTGGGCTTGCCTAGTTCCTCGTCATAGCCGGGGACCGCGGCCCCATCGACCGCGCCCGCGCGGTACTGGCCGGTCACGGTTTCGCCCTTCGCGATCGGTCGCAGAGCGCGCAGGACCTTGACCTTCTCGTCGCGCACGGCGGTGGAATCGAAGCTCGTCGGTGGCTCCATCGCTACCAGCGCGAGCAATTGCAGCATGTGGTTCTGCACCATGTCGCGCAAGGCGCCGCTGTCGTCATAATAGGCGACGCGCGATTCCAGCCCGATCGTTTCGGCGACGGTGATCTGGACGTGGTCGATATAGGTCGCGTTCCAGACCGGCTCGAACAGCAGATTGGCAAAGCGCAGCGCGAGCAGGTTCTGCACCGTCTCCTTGCCGAGGTAGTGATCGATGCGGAAGATGCGGTCTTCGCTGAACGCCTTGGCGACCGCATTGTTGATTTCCTCGCTGCTGGCGAGATCTGTGCCGAGCGGTTTTTCCAGCCCGATGCGGACATTGCCTTCGGTCAGCCCGGCATGGACGAGCCCGTCGATGGTCGGTTCGAACAGGCTGGGCGCGGTCGACAGAAAGATCGCCAGACCCTTGTCATAGGCGCCGACTTCCTTGGCGAGCTCGTCATAGCCATCGGGCGTCGTGGCATCGACGGGTACGTAGCTGAGCCGGTTGAGGAAGGTGGCGACACCGCCGCGGCGGTGGTCGGGGAGATTTTTCTCCAGCGCGGCGCGCGCCCAGTCGCGATATTCGCGCGTGGTCATTTCCGAGCGGGCGGTGCCGACGATTTTGAGGTCCGGCTCGAGCAGGCCGTCGGCATCCAGCGCGCAGAGCGAGGGCAGCAGCATGCGCTGCGCGAGGTCTCCGGTCGCGCCGAAGAGCAGCAGGCGGTCGGCGTTCACACTCATGCGCGGGGGCAGGCAATCATCGGTTGGTCACTCCTGGTCGATGCGGTTACCAGCGCCAACTCATGCACACCAGCCGCCTGCATTCCTATTCTTTCTTCACGCTGACCGAGCTGGAGCGGAAGTCGTTGGGGCCGAAACTGGTGAGAAAGCTGACATCGGCGGCGTCGCGGCCGACGCCGATTTTTACGGTTTCGGCCGGGTCGGCCATGTCGGTCGCATCGACCAGCTGCCAGGTCCCCCCGTCGGCGCGGCTTGGGTCGGCCAGGAAGACCTCTGCTATCGCATGGAAATCGGGAGGCTGCACGCCGGGGGCAAAACAGGCGACATAGCGCGCGGGGATCGTGCTGGCGCGCGCGAGCGTCACCAGAACATGCGCATAGTCGCGGCAGATGCCCTTGCGCGAGATGAAGGTTTCCGCCGCCCCGGTTTCGGTGGTCGAACTGCCGGGCGTGTAAGTGAAATGTTCGGCGATCCAGTCGCGGATCGCGGCCACCCGCGCACCGCCGGTGGTGCCGGCAAACTGCGCTTCGACGAAGGACTGGAAATCGTCGGCCGGGCAATAGCGGCTGTCGAAGAGGTATTCGACCGCTTCGCCGGGCAGCTCGTGCGGGGCGAGGGCGGCCATATCTTCCAGCGTATCGAGTTGCCGGTTGAGTTCGACGCGTGCGCGATAGTCGACTTCGAAATCGCCCTCGGCACGGATCCAGATCCGTTCGCCGATATGGTCGCGCGCGGGGACGCGGGCACAATGTTCGCTGTCCCCCAGCCGCGTCTCGCTCGACAGGATCGTCTGTTCGGGGATGGCAGCCACCTCGAATTGCAGCAGCACATCGGTTGGTGCGGGCAGGTGGAAGGCGAAGCGGGTTTCGATGGAGATCGGCATATGAAGGGTCAACGCCGCAGCCGCAGGTTCGTTTCGCACCTGCTAAACGAAAAAGGGCCCCGTAAACGGGGCCCTTTGAATCACTTAAGTTATGAAATTCAGCCGTCGAACAGCCATTCCCAGAAATTCCACATGGTCGTACCTCCTGATTGCTCAAGAGTTATATTTCATTAACCATGTCTGTTTGTAAAGTCTAAACCATGTTTGCGATGGCCCTGTCTGACGTAAAGTCTTGATATTCCAAAAGATTGGACAATGAGAGAGGACGAGAAAACGCGAAACCCTGCACCTGCTGGCACCCGACATGCTCGAGCAAGGCGATGTCCTGCGGGTTCTCGAGGCCCTCTGCCACCACAGTGATTCGCGCTTCGCGACCCATTGCCGCGATGCTCGACACGATGGCTCGAGCCTTCGGGTCCTTGGCGATATTGGTAATGAAAAGCCGGTCGATCTTGATCTCGTCGAACGGCAATTCGTAGAACGCTTCGTAGCTGGCCGCACCGACGCCGAAATCGTCCATGGCAATGCGCACGCCAATCGAACGCAGTTCCTGAAGGATGCTCGAAGCCACGTTGTGATCGGAGATGCGCGCCGTCTCGGTGATCTCGAGCGTCAGATACTGGGGATCGAACCGCGTCGCCTGGAGCACATTGCGCACCAGTCCAACCACGCGCATGTCGCCCAGCAGGGTGGCCGAGATGTTGACCGACATGGAGATGGTCCGGCCGCGGAAATGCAGGAGCTGACCAGCGGAGCAGGCGCTTTGCAGGACGTAGCGGGTCAGGTGCTCCATCCGCCCGGCCTTTTCGCACTGCTGGATAAAGTGCAGCGGCGAAATGAAACCGCGGGCCGGATCATGCCAGCGTACCAGCGCTTCGACCCCGACCATGGATTTCGACGCGAGGTCGATCTTGGGCTGGTAGACGCAGTAAATCTCGCCGGCTTCCATCGCCTCGTCGATCCGCGCGCGGAGCGAGATGTCCCACAGAAGGTCGGTTTCGGTTCCGGTTTCGGCGATGGCGATCGGATTATGGGCTTCGGACGTTTCCTCGGCCGCCGCGACGGCAGCAGCCAGGCGCGCGGGCGGATCGCCCTCGATCGATGCGACCCCGAAGGTAATCCCTACGTCGACCGAGAATCCGCCGACCTGGACCGGGGCGGCAAAGATCGCGCGCAGTCCTTCGAGATGCTCTACGACTGCATCGGTTTCGTCGCTCGCCACATGCCAGCCGAGGCTATGGCCTTCGCTGTAAACCGCGAGGTTTGGATCGGCGGCGCGCAGCCGGTCGACGAGCTTGAGAACATAGCTGCCCTTGTCGTCCGCCCGTAGCGTTTTCAAAACGCGTTCGTAATTCTGGATCTTGGCGATGACGATGTGACCGTTGCCGATCGAATCGCGCACCAGCCGCGCCTCGAGCGCGCGCAGTTTCGGCAGTCCGGTGTCCGGATTGACCATTTCGACGCGACGCTTCCAGCGCATGCGCGAGCGCAGGACGGCGTAAATCGCCAGAAATGCAAGAGCGTAGGAAAGTTCGACGCGGACGCCGATCTTCGCGGTCAAAATAAGGATCGTCGGTGCAACAAGGACGATCCCGCCATAGGCAACCCAGCGATGCTTGCGGCTCGCGCAAAGCAGCAATGCTATGAGGAGAAGCGCGGCAAACAGGGACAGGACCACTGGTCCGCGCAGGATGCCGGTGTGGCCTGCCTTGAGCGTCTCACCAGCATAGATATCGACATAGCTGGCTGCTGCATCGATCTTGCGCGGGATGGGCTGCTGGCTTCCCGGAACCTGGCCCGTGTGCCCCACCACAACCGTTTTCCCGGTTATCTCGATTGGCATCTTCGCGTCTTCGGCACTCGTCGCCAAAGCAGCAATGGGCAGGGTGGGGATGAGATCATGGCGGAACCCATAATCCACCGTGAACCTGGACTTGGGGCTTCCCTCAACGCCAGCGATCGCGGCCCCGAAGGAACGGATCGTCGTTCCCTCGATGGTGTAGGCGTAGCGTAGGTTCCATGCAAAACCCAGCCAGTCGCGATCTGTTTGATCGGATACGACCCGGGCTACAGGTCCGGCAATTGTGGGCGATGTGGCGCGGCGAACCTCTTCGACGCCTGTTCCTTCTACGATCCGGTCGACCAGCGTGATCCGCGGTCCGAGATCGGCGATGGCGCGCGATAGTCGGTCGTCGGCGACGGGATCGTTCGATTCCGCAAAGGCTACGTCGAGGAAGACTTTCCCCACACCGCGGCGGTCCAGCTCGTCGAGCGCGGCGGCCACTTCGTACCGCCTCTGGGGGATGTTCGGATCGTTCAGCGCGTCGTTCGAAGCTACGAAGACCACGTCGCCGGTCGGGGTGCGATCGGCAACCCGCGATTGGATCATCCACAGGATCTGTTCGGCGGGCTGCAGCAAGAAGACGGCGTACAGGGCCAGGCTCACCAGCCCCGCCCACAGCATGTGGCGCAGGCGCTCGATCAGCCGTCCGCTGAACAGCGAATGGCCAAGGGCGAGGATTGGCCCGGCAAGGTTCGAGATGCGTTGGTCACCCATCGAACGCCCTTATGGCGCTCTTAAGTTTAAGAAAGTTTTGATGGTGCGGGCGCGAATCCCTCGTAACCCAACCGGGCCGCGGGTTGCGAAGGTAAATTCCGGTTTAGGAACTGGAGTGAAGGGAATTCACGCTTGCCGCCGGTCTCGTTGCCGCGCGCAGCAGATTATATGTTGTATAACAATGTCTTGCATCCACGCCTATTGCGTGACTTCACTAGGTTAACGGCCCATTGAGGGCTTACTCGGTTACCACCCCGAACAGATCGTGGGCATCACTGTCCTCAATTGAGACAGTTACGATATCGCCCTGGGCTAGGCCTTGCGGCACGTTCCGCAGGTACACCGCGCCGTCGATTTCGGGGGCATCGGCCTCGCTGCGACCGGTCGCGCCGACATCGCCGTCCTCGTCGGGTTCGCCCACTTCGTCGATGATGACCGGGATGTTCCTGCCGACCTTGGCCGCCAGCTTGGCGGCGCTGATCCGCTCGGTGACTTCCATCACGCGGGCGTAGCGTTCTTCCTTGATCTCTTCAGGTACCGGATCGGGCAGGGTGTTGGCCCGCGCGCCTTCGACCGGTTCGAAGCGGAACGCGCCCACGCGGTCGAGCTGGGCTTCTTCGAGCCAGTCGAGCAGATATTTGAAATCGTCCTCGGTCTCGCCGGGGAAGCCGACCACGAAGCTGGAGCGGATCGCGATCTCGGGACAGATCTCGCGCCAACCCTTCAGCCGTTCGAGGAACTTGGCTTCGTTTGCGGGGCGCCGCATCGCGCGCAGCACCTTGGGGCTCGCATGCTGGAACGGAATATCGAGATAGGGCGTCAGCAGGCCCTCGGCCATCAACGGGATGACCGCGTCAACATGCGGATAGGGATAGACATAGTGCAGCCGCACCCAGGGCGGTGTGCCGCCGCCGATGTCGAGCTGGCCCAGTTCGCGCGCGAGGTCGGTCATATGCGCGCGGACGGGGTTGCCCTTCCACAGCCGTTCCTCGTGCCGCGTATCGACACCGTAGGCGCTGGTGTCCTGGCTGATGACCAGCAGTTCCTTCGTGCCCGCCTCAACCAGCTTCTCGGCTTCGCGCAGCACTGCGTCGATCCGGCGGCTGGCCAGCTTCCCGCGCAGATCGGGAATGATGCAGAAGGCGCAGGAGTGGTTGCAGCCCTCGGAAATCTTCAGATAGCTGTAGTGGCGCGGAGTCAGCTTGATGTCGGGCTGCGGGATCAGGTCGACATAGGGCCCCTGGCTGGGCGGGGCGTGCGTATGCACTGCATCGACGACCTGTTCGTACTGATGCGCGCCGGTCACTGCGAGCACCTGCGGGTGCGCGGCGCGGATCGCGTCGGCCTCTTCGCCCATGCAGCCGGTCACGATGACGCGGCCGTTCTCCGCGATCGCCTCGCCGATCGCCTGCAGGCTCTCTTCCTTGGCGGAATCGAGGAAGCCGCAGGTGTTGACCAGCACCACGTCGGCCCCGGCGTAATCGGGACTCATCGCATAGCCGTCGGCGCGCAGCCGCGTGAGGATGCGCTCGCTGTCGACAAGTGCCTTGGGACAGCCGAGGGATACCATGCCGACCTTCTTCTGGTCGGGGATTGCGGTGGTGGTCGTGCTCATGATTGCGCGCGCCCCTACACCCGTGCGCCCAATTAGGCTAGCTTCCTGCGCATCGAGAGACATGGGGAGGATGGGATATGGCCGAAATCAACTGGTTGGCGGTGTTGCTGGGCGCGCTGGCATTCTTTCTGGTGGGCGCGATCTGGTATGGCGTGCTGTTTTCCAAGGCCTGGCAGAAGGCTGCGGGAATGAGCGACGAGAAAATCCAGAGCGGCAATATGGCGCTGATTTTCGGACTGACGTTTCTGGCCGAACTCGTGATTTCGCTGACGCTGTGGCACGGGATCGCGCGCAGCGGCGCAAGCGATCGGGCGGTGATGATGATGGCGCTCGGCTTCGGCGCCACGATCATGGTGCCCGCGATCGGGATCAACTATCTCTACCTGCGCAAGACCCTCGCGCATTTCCTGATCGATGCGGGCCATTTCATCGTCGGCATGGCGGCGATGGGCGGGGTCTTCCTGCTCTTCCGCTAGCGCTTAGCCATTGTCCAGATCGTCGCGGTCGTGCCCGTCGCCGCGGGTTTCGCCATTGGGGGTCGGGATGATTTCAACCACGATGTCGCCCGCGAGCAGGCTCTGGCATTCTTCTTCCCAGAAGCCGAGCGCCTGTCCGTTGCGATAGACGCGCAGCCCGCGCCCGCCGGTGGTCAGCTCGCCGATGGTCTTGCCGCATTCCTCTTCGGTGACCTCGCGTTCGACCAGCTGGACGCGGCCTGACACGCTCGCGAGATCGGCGAGGTAGTCGGCGATATGTTCGCCCTTGGCGCTGCCGGCCAGCAGCAGGCCGGTGAAGCGAACCGGGTTGATGACATTGTTCGCGCCCGCCTGCCGCGCGAGCGATTCGTTATCGTCGGCGCGAACCACTGCGCTGATCGGTACGTGCGGCGCCAGCGCTCGCACGGTGAGCGTGATCAGGATGGTCGTGTCGTCGCGCCCGGCCGAAACCAGCACGTTCTGCGCTTCGGCGATGCGCACTGCCTTCAGCGTCTGGTCGCGCGTGGCGTCGGCCGCCATCACATTGCAGCCGAGTGCTTCGGCCTCGTGCAGCCGATCCTCGCTCGGGTCGATGACCACGATGCAGCTGGGATCGGTGCCGCGTTCGATCAGTTCACCCACCGCCTCGGAGCCGGAGATGCCGTAACCGAGCACCACGATATGGTTCGAGAGCTGTTCCTGGATGCGGGCCATGCGCCATTTCTCCCAGCTGCGCTTGATAAGGAAATTGTAGGCGGTGCCCACGAAGATGAAGAACACCGCAAAGCGGATCGGGGTAACGATGACTGCCTCGACCAGCCTGGCACGGTCCGAAATCGGGGCGATGTCGCCGAACCCGGTGGTGGTGATCGAGATCATGGTGAAATAGACGACGTCGAGGAAGCTGACCTCGCCGTCGAGATTGTCGACCAGTCCCTCGCGGTCCCACCAATGGACCAGCACCACGACGAAAATCAGGAACAGCGCCGCGCCAAGCCGGATCCCCAGATCGCCCCAGACGGGCAATTTCACCGCGCGGCGCAAGGGCTGGAAACTGGGCCCTCGATAGGTCCGCACCCGCGTGCTTGCGGCGATCCGGTCGACCTTTTTCTCGCTGCTCATGCGCCGCCTAGGTGCGCGCGGAAGACCGCAGGGTCAATAGCATAGCGTCGGCTCAGCCTTCGTAGCGTGCCGCGAGCGCGCCGAGCGACGAATGGTGCGTCAGGTCGAGCTGGAGCGGGGTGACCGAGATATAGCCCTCGTCGATCGCCTCGAGGTCGGTGCCGTGGTCGAGCGTGTGTTCGATCGCCTCGAGGCCGAACCAGTAATACTGGAAGCCGCGCGGGTCGCGTCCTTCGACGACCGTGCCGCGCGAATAATCGTGGAACCCCTGCCGCACCGCGCGAACGCCCTTGACCGCATCGGGCGCGATCGGGGGGAAGTTCACATTGACCAGCGTGCGCTTGGGCAGCGGCGTGTCGAGCAGCGGGCCGAGCACCCGCGCGCCCCATTCGGTCGCAGCGGCGAAGGCGGAATCGCTGTTGCGGGTCTCCTTGGTATAGACCTGGCTCATCGCGATCGAGCGGACGCCCGCCAGCGCGCCCTCGATCGCCGCCGAGACGGTGCCCGAATAGGTGATGTCGTCGGCGAGGTTCGCGCCGCGGTTGACGCCCGACAGGATCACGTCGGGCTGCGCCTCGATCACCTTGCGCAGACCCATGGTCACCGCATCGGTCGGCGTGCCGGTCACCGAAAAGCGGCGTTCGCCATGCTTGCGCAGGCGTACGGGGCGGGTGAGGGTAAGCGCATGGCCCATGCCCGACTGTTCCTCGTCGGGCGCGCAGATCCAGATGTCGTCGGAGAACTGCCGCGCGATTTTCTCGAGCACCGCGAGACCCGGCGCGTGGATGCCGTCGTCATTGGTCAGAAGGATACGCATCAGGCTGCAGGCTCCAGTTTGGTGACACCGCCCATATAGGGGGCCAGCGCTTCGGGGACGGCGACGCTGCCATCGGCCTGTTGGTAGTTTTCCATCACCGCCACCAGCGTGCGGCCGACTGCGAGGCCCGAACCGTTGAGCGTATGGACGAAAGCGGTCTTCTTCTCGCGTTCGGGGCGATAGCGCGCATTCATCCGGCGCGCCTGGAAATCGCCCGTGTTCGAGCAGGAGGAAATCTCGCGATAGGCACCCTGCCCGGGCAGCCAGACTTCGAGGTCGTAGGTCTTGCGCGCGCCAAAGCCCATGTCGCCAGTGCACAGCAGCATGCGGCGATAGGGCAGTTCCAGTGCCTCGAGGATGCCCTCGGCGCATTTGGTCATGCGTTCGTGCTCCGTCTCGCTGTCCTCGGGCCGGCAGATGCTGACCATCTCGACCTTCTCGAACTGGTGCTGGCGAATGAAGCCACGCGTGTCGCGGCCCGCCGAGCCTGCTTCGGAGCGGAAGCACAGCGTATGCGCGGTCAGGCGGATCGGCTGCGCGAGACCGGTAAGGATGTCGCCTGCGACCGAATAGGTCAGCGGGACTTCGGAGGTCGGGACCAGCCAGCGATCATCGGTGGTGCGAAAGCTATCCTCCGCGAACTTGGGCAGCTTGTCGGTGCCGTACATCGCGTCGTCACCCACCAGCACGGGCGGGTTGCATTCGGTATAGCCGTTCTCGCGCGTCTGCTTGTCGAGCATGAACTGCGCCAGCGCGCGGTGCAGCCGCGCGATGTCGCCGCGCAGGAAGGTGAAGCGCGCACCCGACAGCTTGGTGCCGGTTTCGAAGTCCATTCCCAGCGCGGAGCCGATATCGGCATGTTCGCGGGGTTCGAAATCGAAGCTGCGCTTCTCGCCCCATTGCGCCAGTTCAACATTGTCGCTCTCGTCCGCGCCATCGGGCACATCCTCCGCGGGGAGGTTGGGCAAAGTCGCCAGCAGCTGGTCCAGCTCGGCTGCCGCAGCGCGCTCGGCCTCTTCCCATTCGGGCATCGAGGCCTTGATCTCGGCGACCTCGGCCTTGAGCGCTTCGGCCTTGTCCTTATCGCCCTGGCCCATCGCTTGGCCGATTGCTTTCGACGCCTCGTTGCGGCGGCTCTGCGCCTGCTGGACCTTGGTCGTCGCCTCGCGCTTGTGCGCGTCGAGCGCGACGATGCGGTCGGCCACCGGTTCGGCCCCGCGGCGGGTGAGGGCGGCGTCGAATTCCTGCGGATTGCTGCGAATGTAAGCGATGTCGTGCATGGCCCGGCCTATGCCGTTTCGTTTCCCGCTTGGCCAGCCACTTCCCGCGGGGCGACCTTGTCCTTTTGCGGGCACCGCTTTAGGCCCCGGACGTTCAGGGGGACATCGAAGAGCTTGAAAGGGCTGCCAGCTTGAACGACCAGCCGATCCAGCCGCCGCGCCGCACGCGCTTTATCGATATTGCGGACGGGGTGCTCCGGGGCGGACGCAAGCTCGGGCTGATGGACCCGGCGCGGCTGGAAAAGGACTTCCTCATGGAAGAGGC
The DNA here is from genome assembly GCF_024171405.1 of Qipengyuania citrea. Classification (GTDB taxonomy): domain Bacteria; phylum Pseudomonadota; class Alphaproteobacteria; order Sphingomonadales; family Sphingomonadaceae; genus Qipengyuania; species Qipengyuania profunda. The sequence continues at coordinate 1,171,069 of NZ_JALJZT010000002.1, read as the reverse complement.
CGTACAGGCCACCGGGCTCGACGATTTCGGCGATCGCTGGTTCGAACGCCCCCTGGACGTCCTGCTCGACAGCGTGAAACGCGAAGCCCAGCTCAACGCGGCAGGCGAATTTTCCGCCATGAAGATGTTTCACCACGTGCTGCGCGACCGGCTCTACACGCAGATGTGGTTCAAGCGGCACCCGGAAATCCTCGCCCGCCCGCTCAAGAACCCGGTGGTCATCGTCGGCCCGATGCGGTCGGGCACCACGCGGCTTCACCGCCTGCTCGCAGCCGACCAGCGCTTTGCCCATCTGCGCAGTTTCGAAACGATCAGCCCGGTGCCGCGGCCCGAGTTCGAGCAGGTGCTCGCCGGCGAGGCGGAGGACTTCCGGCCCAAGCTGGCCGCACGCATCCTCAAGGTCGCGCGGCTCGCCAATCCGCGCACGCTGTCGATCCATCCGACCGGCGCCTACGAGCCCGAGGAGGAACTCGGCCTCGTTGCCGCCTCGATGTACGGCATGAAATGGGAAGCGCAGTGGAACGTGCCTTCCTATGCCGAATGGTGCCACGAGGAGAGCGCCATTCCCGCCTATCGGCACATGGCCAACCTGCTGCGCCTGATCGGCTGGTCGCAGCAGGAAAGTTCGCTGCGCCCGTGGATCCTCAAGACGCCGCAGCACATGCTCGACCTGCCCGCGCTGCTCGAAGTCTTCCCCGACGCGCGGCTGATCTTCACCCACCGCGATCCCAAACAGGTGGTCGGCAGCGCTGCCTCGCTCGCGTGGAACCAGACCATTATCTATTCGGATCACAACGATCCCGCGCAGACCGGCCGCGACTGGCTGGGCAAGACCGCGACCATGATCGCCCGGATGCGCGCCGCGCGCGACGCGATCCCGCGCGAGAGGATGATCGATGTCCAGTACGAAGACATGGAAACCGACTGGCGCGGCACGATGGAGCGCGTCTACCGCTTCCTCGATCTCGAGATGGAACCCGCGGTCGCAGGGATGGAAGACTATCTCGACCGTTCGGCCCGGCTCAAGCGGCACCCGCATCGCTACAGTCTCGAGGAATTCGGGCTGGGCGAGGGCGAGGTGGATGCGCTATTTGCGGATTATACCGAGACATACGGCATTCCGGTGGGCGACGCTCCGGCGTTGCCCCGCATGCGATTGGCCGAATAGGCAAGCAAAAGGGGCGGGAAGCGAACTTCCCGCCCCTTTGCCAATCTCAGTCGATCAGTAGCTGAAGGTAACCGTGGCGAAGACCTGCCGCGGGTTGCCGTAGAACGCCGTAAGCGTACCCTCGGGCCCGAGCGTCGGGACGGGGAACCCATTGGCACCATTGACGATGTCGCCGGTGACCGGATCGGTGGCAACGAAGGTGTAGCCGCTGGTCTTGTATTCCTTGTCGAGCAGGTTCTTCCCGTACAGCCCCACGCTCCAGCGATCGTCGGGCGCGCTATAGACCACGCTCGCGTCGAGCAGCGCATAGCCGCCCTGGTCGAGATAGGGGTTGGGGATTTCGAACTGGCTGGTCTTGCTGCGATAGGACAGCGTCGTTCCCAGATAGAGATCGCCTGCGCCAACCGGCGTATCGTAACTGGCAGTGATGCTGCCGGTTACCTCTGGCGTGTTCTGGACCACGCGGAATCCGGCGACATCGGTCGGCGTGTTGCCGATATTGGTGATGTATTCATCGTATTGCGCGTCGATGTAGCCGAGCGACCCAGCAAGGCCGAAACCACCGCCGAAGCGGGCATTGGCTTCCAGTTCGACCCCCTTGAAGGTCGCCTTGCCGGCATTCGATACGACGCCGCAGAAGCTGGGCAATCCGCCCACTTCACAGGCGACCGAACCCGGTATCTGCACATCGGTGTAGTCCGCATAGAAGGCTGCGGCGGCGATGTTGAGAATGCCGATATTGCCCTTGTAGCCGATTTCGTAGCTATCGACCTCTTCGGGTGCGAAGCTGAGGAACGCGGCCACTTCGGCATCGGTCGGCGCCCCCGGCGTAGCTGCCGGTGCGTTGGTGCCGACCCCACGCGGGTCGAAGCCGCCGCCCTTGAAGCCCTTCGAATAGCTGGCGTAGATATTGTGATCGGGCGTCGGCATGAAGCTGAGCGAGGCACGCGGCGTGAACTTCTTGAACTCGCGGCTGCCGTTGAAATCGGTGCTTGCGGCCCCGAAGGGTACGCCCGCCCCGCCGAACTCGGGCGACCCGCCGCCGAGATAGTTCTGCCGCAAGATTTCCGCGCTGCGTTCGTCCCAGGTATAGCGTCCGCCGACCGACAGGCTGAACTGGTCAGTCAGATCATAGGTGAAGTCGCCGAAGATGGCGAAGGTTTCGGTATCGACATTCGCCTGGGTGAAAGCGGTCAGGCCGGCGAAGGTGGTGAAGATACGCACATCGAACAGCGTGTCCGCCTTGGCATCGAGGTAGTAGAAGCCGAGCAGCCCGGCGAACGGTCCGTCATTATCCCACAGAAGCTGGAATTCCTGGCTGATCTGTTCGTTGAGATAGGCGCCGGGCACGTCGAGATCGACCGCGGGGAGCGCATCGAAATCGATCGGCGAATAGCTGTCATCCTTGCGCCAGGCGGAAATCGACCGCAGCGTCAGCGCGTCGCTCAGCTCGATTTCGGCATGCATCGCCAGACCGTAGGATTCGACCTCTTGCTCGGGATCGTTGAGCGCCCCGCGCGTGTCGAAGACATTGTCGAGCACGGGCGCGCCCGACACCAGCCCAGGGATGAGCCGATGGCCGCCGCGCGGATCGCTCGTATCCTTGGTGTAATCGCCCTGGATGCGGATGAAGCCGGGCTCGCCGTAGCCGCCGACCTCGAGGCTCATCCGGCCGCCCCAGATATCCTTATTGTAGTTTTCCAGACCGGTGGTGAGGTTGTCGCCGAACCCACCGCGCGACAGCCGCGCGACCGATCCGCCGACGCGAACCAGATCACTGATCGGCGCCGAGGCGGTAATTACGCCTTCGGCCTGGTCGTCGGTGCCGTAAGTCGCGCGCACTTCGATCGAGGGATCGAGCGGCAGGCGCCGCGTGACGTATTTGACCGCGCCGCCGATCGTGTTGCGACCATAGAGCGTGCCCTGCGGACCGCGCAGGACTTCGATGCGCTCGACATCATAGATATCCAGCACGGCGGCTTGCGGGCGGTTGAGATAGACATCGTCGAGATAGATGCCGACGCCCTGTTCGAAGCCCGAAACGGGGTCCTGCTGGCCGATCCCGCGGATAAAGGCCGACAGCGTCGAATTGGTCGCTCGGCTGGCTTCGAGAGTGACGTTGGGCACGCTCTGGCCGACATCGGTAATGTCGAGCGCACCGCGCCGCGAAAGCTCTTCGCCGCTGATTGCGGTAACGGCCACCGGCACGTCGATCAGCCGCTCCTCGCGCCGGCGCGCGGTGACGATGATGACATTGTCGTCGGCAGCGGGTGCGGCCTCGGCGATTTCGTCACTGGCGGATTGGGCCTGTGCAGGGGCTGCGGCAAGTGCCGCGGTCGCTGCACCGCAAAGCAGGCTGGCGGTTAGAATCTGTGTCGGACGCATTTCGGTATCTCCCTCCCGATTATCTTGTTGAGGGCATAATACTGAAACCTGAACCACCTTTCAAGTTTGTTGTTGCGCAGGGGGTGCGATTTGATAGGCTGGCCGCGCATTCGAAGGGATCGACATTGGCCGCAACGCACCGCCCGAGCGACAAGACGCCGCGCACCGAGCGTGGGCGCATAACGCTGCGCAAACTGCTCGATGCAGCCGCGACCGAATTTGCCGACAAGGGGTTTCACGAAGCCTCGATCAGCGGGATCACCCGCTGTGCCGGCGTCGCGCTGGGCACGTTCTATACCTATTTCGACAGCAAGGATGCGGTCTTCCGCGCGCTGGTTTCCGATATGAGCGCGGGCGTCGGCAAGGCGGCGCGCGAGGCGCTCGACCCGTCGATGGGTGCACTCGAGATCGAACGCGCCGCGCTGCGCGCCTTTCTGGAATTCGCCGCCGAGCACAAGGAAATCTACCGCATTATCGACGAAGCCGAATTCGTCGATCCGGACAGCTACCGTACGCATTACGAAACCATCGGCGCCCGCATCGAGGAGCGGCTCAGGCAGGGCGGCGAGAGTGGCGAATTCGTCCCGGGGCTGGGGACACCCGAAGCCTGGGCGCTGATGGGGATGAATGTGTTCCTCGGTCTGCGCTATGTCATCTGGGGACGCGAGGGCGACCCCGATTTCGCGGAAATCGCGCGCCGTGCCAATATCTTGCTGACGCAGGGGATCGGGCGCTAGCCTCGCTTCTCTGGAACCACCGGGCGGCGGGGCCGTTGGTTTTCCAAAGGAGAAATCGACATGATCGGCAAGGTAATCGGAGCATTCGTCGGCGACAGGCTCGCCAAGCAAACCGGCAGTATCGGGGGCGCCAGCGGTGCCGCGCTCGGCGTGGTCGCCACCAGCGTCCTGCGCCGCATGAGCCTGCCTGCAATGGTTGCGCTCGGCGTTGGCGGCTACGTCGTCAAGAAGGTCATCGACAAGAAGCAGGCGGGCGACGACACCACCACCCCGCCGCACACCTCGACGGCGCCCGCGGGCACGGCCAAGGCCAAGGCTGCCTGACACCGTCTCGTCCGTTTTGGACTAGCGAAGGGTCGCCCCGATGGGCGGCCCTTCTGCGTTTCGGGGACAAGACGTTTGCATCTTGCGCCCCGCTTTCTATGCTTCCCCCACACGGTCCCCCCGAAACATACGACCACTTCGCACCCGCCAGGGTGTGCAAGGGCAGGAGATAGCATGACAGCCGAGACCGATTATCCAGTCGAGCCTCCGCTGATAGATTTACCGATCAAGACCGCCTCCCGCGGATTTTACGATGGCTTCAGTCGTGAAGTGACGATCCCCTCGAAGATCATCGTCTCGCTGCTGATCATGTGGGCGATCTTCTTTCCGGTCAGCGCGAGCGAGACGCTCACCGCTGCCAATTCGAGCATCATCGCCACGTTCTCCGGCTGGTACGTCTATCTTGTGGCGTTCCTGATGCTGGTGTGTTTCGTGCTCGCGATCGTCCCGCAGTCGGGCAGCCTGCGCATCGGCAATCCCGGGGAGAAACCCGAGTTCGGGCGCTTCTCGTGGTTCGCCATGCTGTTCGGCGCGGGCATCGGGATCGGCATGCTCACCTATTCGACCGGCGAGCCGATGGCGCATTTCGCAAACAATCCCGACATTATCCGCGGTACCATCGAGGCGCAGACCGCCGAAGCGATCCGTCCCGCCTATGTCTATACCTTCCTCCACTGGGGCTTCGCCGCCTGGGGCACCTATGCGCTGGTCGGGCTGGCGATCGGCTATGTCGCCTATCGCCGCGATCTGCCGCTGACCATCCGCTCGGCGCTCGCACCGCTGTTCGGCCTGCGTCTCTCGGGCGGGTGGGGCCATGTCGTCGATATCGTCGCGGTCGTTGCGACCATCCTCGGCGTGGCGGTAACAATGGGCCTTGGCGTGGAGCAGTTTGTCGCCGGTCTCGCCCGCCTGGGACTGGGCGACTGGTTGCTCGATCCCGACGGGTCGTCCTCCGCCCTCGCGGTGATCGTCGCGCTTTTCGTGCTGGTCGGTGCCTCCACGCTGAGCGCGCTCTCCGGCGTGGGCCGGGGGATCAAATGGCTCTCCAATCTCAACATGGGCCTGTCTTTCGCACTGCTGGCGCTCTTCCTCGTCGCCGGCTCGGGCCTCTACGGCCTGAAACTGCTGGGTGTGGGCACGTGGGATTACATCCGCACGCTCGTTCCGAATTCGCTGACCCTGTTCCAGGGCGGCGGTGAATTCGGCGATGCGCTGGTGCAATGGCAGCTCGACTGGTCGGTATTCTACTGGGCCTGGTGGATCGCCTTCGCGCCGTTCGTGGGCATGTTCATCGCGCGCATCTCGCGCGGACGGACGATCCGCGAATATGTTCTCGGCGTGATCCTCGTGCCCTCGCTGATGTGCTTTGCGTGGATGACCATCGTCGGCGGGACCGCGATCGATCTCGAACTGAGCGGCGCGGCGCAGGGCAGCATTCTCGAGGCGGGGATCTCGGACCAATTGTTCGCCACGCTGGCGGTGCTTCTCGACCCCGCTATAGCTTCGGTCGTGTCGGGCCTCGTGGTGCTCCTGCTGATGACCTACCTCATCACCTCCGCCGACAGCGCCATCCTGATCGTCAACACGATCAATGGGGCTGGGGAAAGCGAAGGCGAGCGGCGTCATCACATCCTGTTCTGGGGTGCGGCACTGGCCTTCGTGGTCGGCAGCATGCTGATCCTCGGCGGGATCGATGCGATCCGCATCACCATGATCATCGGCGCTCTGCCGTTCAGCTTCGTGGTGGCGATCATGGGCGTCGCGATCCTCAAGGCGGTGGCCTACGACCTGCGGCGCAAGCATCACGGGGTGCCCACTACTGCGCAGGCCTGCAACGAAATCGCTGCCGGCAAGTAACCGTTTTCCTAGAGTTTTGGGCAATTGGTGGCGGATCGAAATGGATATCCGCGGCCACTTGGTGGGTATTTGCGCATCATATAAGTAAAGTCCAGGCGCAATTTCAAATTATAAGTCCCCAAAATGAATATTTGGGATTTTCATGACAGAGTGAAAAAGTAATCTGTCTGGCGGAATTAAATGTTGTTTCGATGTCACAGGCGTGACCATAATCCCCCGCCTATCCGGTGTCTCCGGTGGTCGCGTTCGATTTAGCTTGTTACTGCTTTCGAGGGCGAAGAGTTCAATCTGAATTCGCGCCCTGTTTTTGCCGGTCGGACCGGGGTCTGTCCGCGAGGCAATTGAGACATAATCGAGAGCGAGGGCTTCCCGAAATGAAATATCTTGTAAGCGGTGCGTCATTGGGCGCGCTGGCTATTGCATCCGCCGCACCTGTTGCGGCGCAAGACACCGCGCCTGCCACGCAGGAACGCCAGGGCGGCGTCAACGTCATCATCGTCACCGCGCAGAAGCGCAGCGAAGATTTGCAGGACGTGCCCGTGTCGGTTTCCGCGATCGGCGAAGAAGGGCTCGAAGAGCTCGCCATCGACACCTTCGAGGATTACCTCGAGCAACTGCCGACCGTCACTGCGGGCGGTAGCGGCCCGGGCCAGAGCACGATCTATATTCGCGGCCTTGCCTCGACCACGCCCAACCTCACCACTGCGGGCGTCGCGGGTCTCGCGCCCAATGTCGCCATGTATCTCGACGAGCAGCCGCTCGCGCAGCCGGGCCGCAACCTCGATGTCTATGCCGCCGATCTGGCGCGGATCGAAGTGCTCTCGGGTCCGCAGGGCACGCTGTTCGGTGCCAGTTCGCAGGCCGGCGTCGTTCGCCTGATCACCAACAAGCCCGACCTTGGCGGCTTCGATGCCGGGTTCAACACCGGCGTGTCCTTCACCAAGGGCGGTGAGTCGAGCTACAAGGTCGATGCGATGGTCAATGTGCCCGTCACCGACACCTTCGCGCTGCGTGGTGTGGTCTATCTCGACGATCAGGGCGGCTATGTCGACAATGTCGCGGGCACCCGCAACGCCAGCGAAAGCGCCCGCTTCCGTCCCGCCGGAACGGTGCGTTCGAACGGCGTGCCCGTCAGCCCGCTGCGCGGCGGCTTCCAGGCCGGCGCCGATCTGTCGAACGTGAACTTCATCGATGCCGACAACGCCGGCATGGTCGAAGACGATTTCAACGACACGCAATACGCCGGCTTCCGGGCGACCGCGCTGTGGGAAATCACCCCCGACTGGACCGTGACCGTCGCGCATTCGCGCCAGAGCGTCGAAAGCGACGGCGTGTTCTTCGCCGATCCCGAACTCGGCGGTCTCGATGACCTCGAAATCCAGCGCTACGAGGAAGACCGGCTCGAAGACGATTTCTCGAACACCAGCTGGACGGTCGAAGGCCGCCTGGCGATGCTCGATGTGGTCTATACTGGTGCCTACACCGATCGTGAGACCGAACAGCGCGTCGACTATTCGGACTATCTCTTCGTCGGCCAGTACCTGCCGTATTACATCTGCGACGGCAGCGTCAGCTATCCCGGCGCGGCCGATCCGAGCGGGACCTGCCAGGCACCCAACCTCTATGTGACCTCGGCCAGCAAGACGACTGTGTTCACGCAGGAACTGCGTTTCAGCACGCCGGCGGAAAACCGCTGGCGCGTGACGGCAGGCGGGTTCTATTCGGACCTCGAGCTGAAGGAACGCAATGACTTCGCCTATCCGGGCAATGTCCTTGCGCAGCCCTTCGGCCCGTTTGCCCCGAACTTCCCGCAGGAAGGGTTCACCACCGATCCCGGCCCGTTCCCCGCCGAAACGATCTTCCGCAACGACATCCGCCGGACGGACGAGCAGTGGGGCATCTTCGGTGAAGCCAGCTTCGACATCGTACCCGACCTGCTCACCGTCACGCTGGGCGCGCGCTATTACGATATCGAAGTCGATTTCGAAGGCAGCGCCAATGGCAGCTTCTGCAACAGCGGCGCGGCCACCGATGCCAACGCCTTCGGCACCGATCTGAACGATCTGTACGATGGCGACGGCGAATACACCTTCATCGGCTCGTGCGATGCCTCGCTGCGGCAGACCTTCGACCTCGATGACAGCCTTGCCGATATCCAGGCAGCAGGTCTTTCGGCAACGCAGGCGCAGCAGGTGTTCAACGCCGTCCGCGCGCCCGATACGGCCAAGACCGACGGGTTCATCTACAAGGCGACGGCAACGGTCACCCCGACCGAAGACCTGCTGTTCTACCTGACCTATTCGGAAGGGTTCCGTCCCGGCATGCTCAACCGGCCCGGCGGCGCGACCAATGGCGCGGGCTTCACCGTGCCGTTCGAGCTCGAGACCGACGAGGTCCAGAACTACGAACTGGGCTGGAAGCTCGATCTTGCCGATGGCCAGTTCCGCTTCAACGGCAGCGCCTTCTATGTCGACATCAGCCGTCTGCAGACGACGATCTTCGATCCCTCGATCACCAATCTGTTCTTCTCGGCCAATGCCGCGGATGCGCGGATCAAGGGCGTCGAGGCGGACTTCACCTTCGCGCCCTATTCGGCGCCGGGGCTGACGGTCGCGGGTGCCGTCTCGGTGCTCGATACCGAGATCACCGAAGTGCTGATCCCGACGTCCGATGTCGTCGAGGGTTCGGACCTTGCGTTCGCGCCGTCGTTCCAGGGCAATCTGCGCGTCCGTTACGAATGGGACCTGTCCGCGACGCTGGGCGCTTATGTCCAGCCGCAGGTCAGCTATTCGGCGTCGAAGTTCACCGATGTGATCGAGATCAACAAGCTCGAGCTCGACAGCTACACCGTGGTCGATTTCGCCGCCGGGATCACCTCGGACAATTGGAAGTTCGAGCTGTTCGGCGACAATCTGTTCGACGAACGCGCGCAGATCTCGGGCAATTACGTCAACGATCGCGCACGGATCAGCACCAACCGTCCGCTGACGGTCGGTATCAGGGTCGGCTACGACTACTGATCGCTGGCTTTGGAAAACGGGGCGGCGGGGGCGAACACGGGTTCGCCTCCGCCGTTTCCCTTTGTAAGGGTCGCAGGCAATGACGACACGCGACGACAGGCTGGCGCAGGCGCAGCAGGCGCTGCAGGCGGGCGATTTCGCCAAGGGATCGGCCCTGGTCGAACCTCTGCTCGTCGATGATCCGGCTGATGGCGAAGCGCTGTATCTGGCCGCGGTCGCAGCGCGCTATCTCGAACTTTTCGACGAGGCCGACCGGCATCTGGCGGCGCTCCACGCCGCCATGCCCGAATACGGCCGCGCATGGCAGGAAGCCGGGCACCTTGCGCGCGCGACGGGCGATGTCCCCGCCGCCATCGCTGCTTTCGGCCGCGCCACACGCTTCAATCCCGCGCTCGATGCGAGCTGGCGCGCGCTGGCCGAGCTCGAACAGGCCCGCGGACGCCCCGCCGAAGCACAGGCGGCCCGCGCGCAGGCCGAACGTATCGCCGCGCTCCCGCGCGAACTGGTCGCGGTCACCCACCATCTCCACGAAGGCCGGCTGCTGCGGGCGGAGGAAATCTGCCGCCACTTCCTGCGTGCCAATCCGCGCAATGTCGAAGGCATGCGGCTGCTGGCGCAGATCGGCATCAAGCTGGGGATTCTCGACGATGCGGAGTTCCTGCTCGACAGCGCGCAGGCGTTCGAACCCGACAACATCCAGATCCGGCTCGACTATATCGATGCGCTGCGGCGGCGGCAGAAATTCGCGGCGGCGCGCGAACAGGCCGAAGCGCTCCATGCGCGCGATCCCGACAATCCGCTATTCCAGTCGCATTTGGCGATCGAGAGCATGCAGACCGGCGATTACGAACGCGCCTTCGAACTGTTCGATGCCGTGCTTGCCAAGCTGCCGCGCGATCCCGCGACGCTGACCAGCAAGGGCCATGCGCTCAAGACCACTGGCGCTCAGCAGGATGCGGTTGCCAGCTATCAGGCGGCGCTCGCGGCCAAACCCGACCATGGCGATGCGTGGTATGCGCTCGCCAATCTCAAGACCTATCGCTTCACCGACGACGAGATCGAACGGATGCGCGAGCAGGCGGCGCGTCCCGATCTCGCCTTCATGGACCGGGTCCACCTGTCCTTTGCGCTGGGCAAGGCGCTAGAAGACCGCGGCGATTACGCGGACAGCTTCGTGCACTACGAGCGCGGCAATACGCTCAAGCGCGCGCAGACCCGCTACAGCGCCGACGCGATGAGCGCCGAACTGGCCCGGCAGCGCGACATCTGCACGCCCGAGCTGTTTGCCAAACATGACGGCGCGGGCGATCCGGCACCCGATCCGATCTTCATTCTCGGCCTGCCGCGCGCGGGTTCGACGCTGCTCGAGCAGGTGCTCGCCAGCCACAGCCAGATCGACGGGACGCTGGAACTGCCCAACATCCTCGCGCTGGCCCACCGCCTGCGCGGGCGCCGGGCAGGGCAGTCGCGCTATCCCGAAGTGCTGCATGACCTGACCGCCGAACAGTTTTCCGCCTTCGGCGCGAAGTTCATCGAGGATACCCGCGTGCACCGGCAGGGCGCGCCGTTCTTCATCGACAAGATGCCGAACAATTTCCGCCACATCGGCCTGATCCACCTGATCCTGCCGAATGCGAAGATCATCGACGCGCGCCGCGCGCCGATGGATTGCTGTTTCTCGGGCTTCAAGCAGCTGTTCGCCGAGGGGCAGGAGTTCACCTACGGCCTGCCCGAGATCGGCCGTTACTATGCCGATTATGTCGAACTGATGGACCATTGGGACGCGGTGCTGCCGGGCAAGATCCTGCGCGTGCAGCACGAAGACGTGCTCGACGATCTCGAAGGGCAGACGCGCCGCATGCTCGACTATCTCGGCCTGCCGTTCGAGGACCAATGCCTTGCCTTCCACACGACCCGCCGCGCGGTGCGCACCGCGAGCAGCGAGCAGGTCCGCCAGCCGATCAACCGTAGCGGGCAGGATGCGTGGAAACCCTACGAGCCATGGCTCGCCCCGCTACGCGAGGCGCTGGGCGAGCACGGCTGAGGCCCGCACGCGGCCCGCAGCACCGCCGAACAGTGCCTCGGTAGGATTGACCCCAACCCACCAACGCCTCGCCGAAAATGTCCGGAACTGTTTGAGCGGGAATTCGCTGCGTCATCATGTCGCGGAGAAAATCTATGTCTCAAAATTCGAAAATCGGCGCCGGATTGGGCGGCGTCGTTCTTACTGCCGGAGCGATCGCATTCGGAGCGTTCCTGTCCAACAGGCACCAAAATCGCGGATATGACGATGCCGCCAACCATACCAAACGCCGGCCTGAAGGCGACAACGCGCAGGTCGGCCGATCGGTAACCATCCGCAAGCCGCGAGCCGAACTGTTCGCATTCTGGTCGGACTTCTCCAACCTGCCGCAATTCATGGAGAATGTGGAGGCGATCGAAGCCGGCGCGGACGGGGCATCGACCTGGCGGATCAAGGCCCCCGCGGGCCAGACGGTAGCGGTGAAAACCGAAATCGCCAGCAAGAAGCAGGACGAGGTGATCGCCTGGCGCTCGGTCGAGGATTCCGAGATCGAGACCAGCGGCGAAGTTCGCTTCGAGGATGCACCGGGCGAGCGCGGAACCAGGGTCAGCCTGGTGATGGCCTACGACCCGCCTGCAGGCGCGCTCGGCCGAGCGGTGGCGAAGCTGTTCCTGCGCGAGCCGCAGGTCCAGGCCCGGCATGATCTGAAGCGTTTCAAGATGCTCATGGAAACCGGGGAAATAGCGACATCGGCGCGAACGCGGGACGAAACCCGTGCAGCCAAGCAGGAGAACGGATGATGCGAGCACTTACCTGGCATGGAACCAACGACGTTCGCGTGGACACGGTCAGCGATCCGGAAATCATCAATCCCCGCGATGCGATCATCAAGATCACCAGCACGGCCATCTGCGGGTCCGACCTTCACCTTTACGATGGCGTCATTCCCGGCGTGGCGCCGGGCGATGTGCTGGGCCATGAATTCATGGGCGAAGTCGTCGAGACGGGGTCTGCGAGCAATCTGAAGAAAGGGCAGCGCGTCGTCGTGCCGTTCACGATCAGCTGCGGCGGCTGTTTCCACTGCAAGCAGCAGCAGTATTCCGCCTGCGACAATTCCAACCCGGCTGAAAAGCAGGATATGTCGGCGACGCTGTACGGCCAGCCGATGGCCGCGCTGTTCGGCTATTCGCACCTGACCGGCGGCTATTCCGGCGGACAGGCCGAATACGCCCGCGTGCCCTTTTCCGATGTCGGCCCGATCGTCGTTCCCGACCATCTGGAGGACGACAAGGTGCTGTTCCTCTCGGACATCCTCCCGACCGGCTGGATGGCGGCGGAAAATGCCGACATCCAGCCTGACGATACGGTTGCGGTGTGGGGCTGCGGCCCGGTCGGATTGTTCGCGATCCAGTCGGCCATTGTGATGGGCGCATCCAAGGTAATCGCGATCGACCACTATCCGAACCGTCTCGCGCTGGCGAAGCAGCTGGGCGCGGAGATTATCGACTTCCGCGAGACCGATGTGCGCGAGGCCCTGATGGAAATGTCCGGCGGGATCGGCGTGGATGCGGTGATCGACGCGGTCGGCATGGAATCGCACGGCTTCGCGATCGACAACATGTTCGACGTGGTGAAGCAGAAGGTCGGCATGGGCGCCGACCGCGCGAGCGCGCTGAAGCAGGCGATTCTCGCGGTCCGGTTCGGCGGCAAGGTCTCGATCCCCGGCGTCTATGGCGGGATGACCGACAAATGGCCGCTCGGAGCAATGATGGAGAAGGGTCTGCAGGTCCGCGGCGGCCAGACCCATGTCCAGAAATATACCAAGCAGCTGCTCGAGAAGATCGAGGATGGCACGCTCGATACCACGTTCCTGATCAGCCACCGGCTGCCGCTCGAACAGGCGGCCGAGGGCTACAAGAACTTCAAAGAGCAGCAGAATGAATGGACCAAGGTCATTCTGAAGCCTGGGATGGAGAACTGATCATGGCCGGGAAAATCGACAGACTGTCCGGGCTATGCGTGATCACCGGTGCTTCGAGCGGCATCGGGCTTGAGCTCGCGAAGCTGGCGGCCCGCGATGGCTGCGACCTCATCCTCGCCGCCGACCGTGATCTTGGCGCGGCCGAAGCCGCCGCGCGGCAGTGCGGTGCCGCAGGTGTCGAGACGGTTGAAACCGATCTCGCCACCCGCGATGGCCTCCAAACCCTCGTGACGGCGCTCGGCGACCGTACGCCCGATGTCCTGCTGGCCAATGCCGGCCACGGGCTGGGCGAAGCGTTCCTCGATCAGGAGTGGAAGGACATCGCCCATGTCATCCACACCAATGTCACCGGCACGACCTGGCTGCTGCACCATGTCGGGCAGAAGATGCGGGCGAAAAACGCCGGCCGCATCCTCGTGACCGGTTCGATCGCGGGGCACATCCCCGGCGCGTTCCAGCTCGTCTACAACAGCACCAAGAGCTACATCGATTACTTCTGCTTCGGGCTGCGCAACGAGCTCAAGGATACCGACGTCGTCGTCTCGTGCCTGATGCCGGGTCCGACGGATACCCAGTTCTTCGACCGCGCCGGGCTCGAGAACACCGATGTCGGCAAATCGGACAGCAAGGACGATCCCGCCATGGTCGCCGAGGCGGGCTACAAGGCCCTTCTCGAAGGGGACGCGCACACCGTCAGCGGCTTCATGAACAAGATCCAGGATATGTTCGCCGGCGTGATCCCCGACACGGTGCTGGCACAGATGCACCGGCGCATGGCCGAACCCGACGATCGCTAGGCCCGCGCGCCTTCGCCAATCTGCAAGAAACCGAGGAGAACACCTATGCCTCTCACCGCCATCGCCCTGAACTGCTCGCTCAAGAAATCTTCGGGCGAAGCAAGCTCGACCGACGCCATGATCGCCGTGCTGAAAGAGCATCTGGCCGAGCAGGATGTCGAACTGTCCGAAACCATCCGCATCGCCGATTACAACGTCCCGCCGGGCGTGACGTCGGACGAGGGCGAGGGTGACGACTGGCCGGGTATTCGCGAGAAAATCCTGAGCCACGACATCCTGGTTTTCGGCGGGCCGATCTGGATGGGCCAGATCGGGTCGGTCGCCAAACGCGTGCTCGAACGCATGGATGCCTTCACCAGCGAAACCGACGACCAGGGCCGGATGCCGAGCTTTGGCAAGGTGGCGATTGCCGCGATCGTCGGCAATGAGGATGGCGCGCACTGGAGTTCGGCGCAGCTGTTCCAGTCGCTCAACGACACCGGCTGGACGATCCCGGCGGGCGCGGCCTGCTATTGGGTCGGCGAGGCGATGGGCAGCACCGACTTCAAGGAGTTGGCCGAAACCCCCGATGCGGTGACCGAGACCGCGCAGATGTGCGCGATCAATGCCGCGCATCTCGCCAAACTTCTCGCAGGCGACACCTACCCCGGGACGAAGTCCTGACGGCCCGGAACTCTCACACTCCGTAATCTCCTGGGAGATCATCATGGGACAAGGAACCACCAACCGGATCGAGCCGCCCCTGCCTGAACAGCAACAGCGGGTTCCGGGCGCGACCGAGGCAATGCACCCCAAGCCCGATCACGGCGAAGACAGCTACGAGGGCTCCGGCCGTCTCGAAGGAAAAAGGGTCGTCATCACCGGCGGTGACAGCGGGATCGGTCGCGCGGTCGCTATCGCCTTCGCGCGCGAAGGCGCGGATGTGCTGATAGCCTATCTGTGCGAGGATCACGACGCGCAGGAAACGAAGGAATGGGTCGAAAAAGCGGGGCGCAAATGCGCCTTGATGCGTGGCGATATCAGCGATGCGGCGCATTGCCGGGCGATAATCGCCCAGGCTGTCCGCACCTTCGGCGGGATCGATGTGCTGGTGAACAACGCTGCCCACCAGATGACTTTCGAGACATTGGAGGACATTCCCGACGAGGAGTGGGAGCGGACCTTCGCCACCAACATCCACGCGATGTTCTATCTCGCCAAAGCCGCCTTGCCCCACATGGGTGAGGGCAGTTCGATCATCAATTCGGCGTCGATCAATTCCGACCAGCCCAATCCCACGCTGCTGCCCTATGCGACCACGAAGGGAGCGATCCAGAATTACACGGCCGGCCTCGCGCAACTGCTGGCAGACCGGGAAATCCGGGTGAACTGTGTCGCGCCAGGCCCGGTTTGGACACCGCTTATCCCCTCTACCATGCCGGAAGAGGACGTCGCCGAATTCGGGAAGGATTATCCGCTCGGCCGCCCCGCGCAGCCCGCCGAACTCGCGCCGCCATACGTCATGCTGGCGAGCGATGAAGCGAGCTACATCTCGGGAGCCACAATCGCCGTTACCGGCGGCAAACCGATGATGTGACCTCCCGGCTGCCCGAGTAAGGGGGCGGCACAGCGCGGCTGACCAGTTTGGGCTGCCCCGACGAAGATGCGGGTCCGGCGCGGACGCCTATTCGTCGGGCGACCTTCCGATTGAGCGCGCGATGTTACGATCCTCCTTGCCGAACTTGTCCTCCGCAACCCGCAGGACCGTGATCATGATCAGGCTGACAACGGTCAGAATCGCCACCAGGGGCCATTGCGCAGCACCGCAGGCAATACCCACCATGGTCGCCAGCCATAGATGCGCCGCCGTCGTCAGATTGTGGAGCTGGCCCTTGCTGAAGACGATCAGGCCGGCCCCGATTATCCCGATGAACGCTCCGGCTGCCTCGAACAGGCGCAGGGGGTCCATCCGCGGACCGTCGAGCTGATGGTACAGGGCCATGATCGACACGACCATGGCCGCTGCCGAGACACAGATCAGGCCATGCGTTCGCATGCCGGCGGCATGGCCGCGCCATTCGCGATCGAGCCCCAGGACCAGACCGAGAATTGCAGCCACGCCAAGCCGGCTGATGATATCCCAATCGAGCCATTCGAGGGATGTGACAGGGTTGAGTTCCATGGTTCGCTATTCCGCTTTCTGCCCCGGTCCCGGGATGGGGCCTTTGCGCTCGCCGCAAGCTGATAGGACAACCAACCCGAGTGCTGCAATCGCCGGGTCGGATGCTTTCTTATGTAGACAGCCGGGCAGCGCTCCTACGATAACCCGTTGCAAAGGTGAGGCAATATCTTCGTGGGACCCTTGCCCTATACGGGGTTGCTCATATATTTTCTTAGTGCGGACGGGTCTCGACACGACACGAGGAGAAACGTGATGGCGAAGGGAGACAAGGACAAATACACCGACAAGCAGAAGCGCAAGGCCGAGCATATCGAAGAGAGCTACGAGGACCGCGGCATCTCGCAGGAAGAGGCCGAACGCCGCGCCTGGGCGACCATCAACAAGGAAAGTGGCGGCGGCAACAAGTCCGGCTCCGGCCGGGGCGGCCAACAGAGTTCGCGCGAAACGGGGCGGAAAGCAAGTGATGCACAGTTACAAGCTGCGCGCCCGCGATGATCACAACTCAGTGATTGAAGAGATCGACTTCGAATGTCTCTCGATTGCCGGCGCTCTGGACAAGGCCAAGGCCATGGTCAAAGCCGGCCAAGCCGATCTCTACCAAGATGGCGCGCCGATCTGTTCGATGGAACTGGTGGCGGCTACAGGCGTGTGGCTGGTTGGAGAACCGCGTTCTGATCTTGACTGCTGAAGGGCACTTTTAGCCAAGCAGCCCGCGGACCGCTGGTAGTCTCCGGCTCTGCGTCTGCTTTTCGAATTCGCGGCGCGCGATAGCTAAAAGGGCATCCAAAAGTAGCCGTAAACGTCCGGGATGGGGGCGCTTAGCTGACCGGCAGATTCCACCAAGAGCAGCCTGACGGAATGTGGCGGGGAGATAACCGCCGATGTTCGCCGAGGACCACCCACGTTTTTCACGTTCTTTTCATGGAAACCCCGACCATCTCCTCTAAGTCACTGAAAAGATGGTGGGCGCGGCAAGGATTGAACTTGCGACCCCACCCGTGTGAAGGGTGTGCTCTACCACTGAGCTACGCGCCCGCCCGATGGTGCGCGCGGGCGGAGCCGCGGCAGGGCAGGGGCGCGCCTTTACTGTGCGAATCGGCGCATGGCAAGCACCCTAGCCGAACAGCAGCGCAGCGATCCGCGCGAGCCAGCCGTCGGGCGCCCTGGCCTGCGATTGCCCGGCGTCCGGCGAAGGGCAGGCGAGGCAATAGGCCTGCGCGCCCTTGGCACCGAGCAGGCGGTCGGCATCGGCGGCGACCTGCGTCACCACGCTCGCCTGTCCGCGCGCCATGCGGGCGAAGACATCGCCGCCCGATCCGGTTTCCTCGCCATCGCCGATCAGCCATTGCCGCAGCAGCGTGTCATAGGTCGACGGGTTGGTGCCGAGGTAGACGACATGCCAGTCGCTGCCGAGGTCGGCCTGCGCGGCGGTCCACGCCAGCGCCTCTTCCATGCCCCCATATTCATCGACCAGCCGCAACTGGCGTGCGGTTCCGCCATCCCAGACGCGGCCCTGGCCGACCGCATCGGCCTGGTCGCGTGTCATGCCGCGCGCTTCGCCGACGCGGTCGAGGAAATCCTCATATCCGTTTTCGATGAAGGCCTGCAGGATCGCGTCGGTTTCGGGGGTGAAGCCGCCGATCAGATCGGGCTGGCCCGACAGCGGCGTGGTGCGCACGCCGTCGCTGGTGACACCGGCTGCGGCTGCGGTTTCCTCGAAGGTGGGGATGACCGCGAAGATGCCGATCGATCCGGTGATCGTCTCGGGCTCGGCAAAAATGCGGTCGGCGGGGGTGGAAACCCAATAGCCGCCGCTCGCTGCGACATTGGCCATCGAGACTGCGATCGGGATGTCCTGCGCCTTGTGGCGCAGCACTGCCTCGCGGATCAATTCGCTGGCAAGCACCGATCCGCCGGGAGAATCGACGCGGACGACAAGTCCGGCCAGCTCGTCCTCGAGCGCTTCGTCGAGCAGCGCGGCGATCCGGTCGCCGCCCGCCACCCCGGGGCCGGCCTCGCCATCGACGATTTCGCCCGCCACGGTAATCACGCCAATCGGGCGGCCGGGGGTCGGCAGCGGATTGTCCTCGAGCCACACCGCGAGCCTGGTGTGCGGATAGGCATTCGCGCCGTCGCCCCATTCGTCTTCGCCGACCAGCTCCACGACGCGCTGCTCGAAGTCGGCGCGGCTGCCGATCTGGTCGACCAGCCCGGCCTGCAGCGCGGCCGTGGCGAGGTCGCCCTGCGCGGCTTCGATCCAGGCGACCGGCTGCGTGGTGATGCGTTCGATATCCGCCGCCGGCCGCGCCTTCTTGAGATTGGCGCGATATTCTTCCCACAATGTCTCATAGAGCGCACGGGCGTTTTCGCGCGCCGGGTCGGACATGTCGGCGCGGCTGTAGGGTTCGACCGCGCTCTTGTAGTCGCCGACCTTGTAGACCCGCGCGTTGACCTTCAGCCGGTCGAGCAGACCGGCGTAATAGAGCCGTTCGCCGCCCGGGCCGGCGACGACCGCGCCGCCCATCGGGTTGACCCACACCTCGCTTGCATGCGCGGCCAGCAGCATGCCGTCGTCGCTATAGGCGGTGGCATAGGCGAGTACGGGCTTTTCCGCCGCGCGCACGCGGTCGAGCGCTTCGCCGATTTCCTGCAGATGGACCTGCCCGCCGCCCATGAAGCGGTCGAGATCGAGCACCACGGCCGAAATCCGTTCGTCCCCCGCCGCCTCGTCGAGCGCATGGACGAGGTCGCGCGCCTGGTATTCGCCCATCGGGGTCTGGCCCGACAGCAGCGCCTCGAGCGGATCGATCCGCGTCCGTTCCTCGACCACCACGCCGTTGAGATCGAGCAGCAGCGCTCCGTCGCGCACCGCAGCTGGGCTGGGGCGCGCAGTCAGCACTGCGAACAGGGCGGAGAAGAACAACAGCATGAACAAAAGGACGAGCCCGTCCTTGATGCCGACCAAAAGGCGCCACACTTTTCCGGCGAACTGCATGCGTAAAATCTCCTGTTGCGGGAGAGTTAGGGGAGGGCGTGGCGCTTTGCCACCGGAAAGCGCTTGAGCACATGATACCCCTCGACTAAGGGCGTGGTCTCAATGACATCGACGGAAACTTCGCCCCCTGCGGCCCGCTATCCGGCGGGTGCGCTCGCTTTCCCGCACCGCGACCTGATCGGGATCGGCCAGCTGGAGCGGCACGAAATCCTCTTCCTGCTCGACGAGGCGGAGCAATGGGTCGCGCTCAACCGGCAGCCGACCAAGCACGAGAACGTGCTTTCGGGTCTCACGGTCATCAACGCCTTCTTCGAAAACTCGACGCGGACGCTGCTGAGCTTCGAAATCGCGGGCAAGCGCCTTGGCGCCGATGTGGTCAATATGCATGCCGCGCAGTCGAGCGTGAAGAAGGGCGAGACGCTGATCGACACCGCGATCACGCTCAACGCCATGCGCGCCGATGCGATCGTCATCCGCCACGGGTCGAGCGGGGCGACGCAGCTGATTGCCGACAAGGTCGACTGCCCGGTGCTCAATGCGGGCGACGGGCAGCACGAACACCCGACCCAGGCCTTGCTCGACGCGCTCGCGCTGCGGCATGCCCTGCGCGACCGGGGCGAGACGGCGGACGATTTTACCGGGCTCAGGATCGTCATCTGCGGCGATATCCTGCACAGCCGTGTCGCGCGCTCCAACCTGCTCTGCCTGCAGGCGCTCGGTGCCTCTGTGCGGCTTTGTGCGCCGCCGGCGCTGATGCCGGTGGGTATCGAAGCGATGGGTGCAGAAGTGTTCCACGATTTCGACGCGGCGCTCGACGGGGCGGATGTCGCGATGATGCTGCGCTTGCAGACCGAGCGGATGAGCGGCCAGTTCATCCCCTCTGCACGCGAGTATCATCACCTTTACGGACTGACTGCAAAGCGGCTGGAGAAAGCCTCGAAGGATGCGCTCGTGATGCATCCGGGTCCGATGAACCGCGGGGTCGAGATCGACAGCGAGGTGGCGGACATGATCGACCGGTCGATCATCACCCGGCAGGTCGAGATGGGCGTCGCGATCCGCATGGCCGCGCTCGACGTGCTTACCCGCCGTGCCCGCGGTGTAACCGGCTGGGGAGACGCGGCATGAAGCAGCAAACCCCGCTGACGATCACCGGTGGCCGGCTGGTCACACCCGACGGCGTGCGCGAAGGTGCGCTGCGGCTGGTCGACGGCTGCATCGAGGCGATCGGCAGTGAAACGCAGGATGGCGATGAAATCGTCGATGCGAGGGGCCGTTTGGTCGCCCCCGGCCTGGTCGATCTCGGCGTGTTTGCGATCGACAAGCCCGCCTTCCATTTCGGCGGGATCACGCGTGCGGCGCTGATGCCCGACCAATCCCCCCCGCTGGATCTGCCCAGTCGGGTCTCCTACATCGCCAAGAGCGGCAAGCCCGATTTCTGGGTCCATCCGCTCGCCGCCGCGACCCGCGGGCTCGAAGGGCGCGAGATTGCCGAACTGGGCCTGATGCGCGCTGCCGGTGCGCGCGGCGTTGCCACCGGGCGGCAGTGGATCGCGGATTCGGGGGCGATGCTGCGACTGCTGCAATATGCCGCGATGCTCGACCTTGTAGTGGTCGCCCATGCCGAGGATGCCGCGCTGGTCGGCAGCGCGGTCGCTACGGCGGGCGAAATCGCCACGCGGCGCGGCCTGCCAAGCGCACCTGCCGAAGCCGAGGCAATCGCGCTCACCCGCGATATTGCGCTGGCCGAACTGGCGGGCACGCGGATCCATTTCCGCCAAGTCACCACGCGGGCGGGGCTGGACATCGTCCGCCAAGCGAAAGCGCGCGGACTACCCGTCACCTGCGGCGTCACGCCGGCGCATTTCATGCTTTCCGATCTGGCGACGGTCGATTTCCGGACCTTCGCCCGGCTGTCGCCGCCGCTCCGCACCGAGGACGACCGCCAAGCGGTGCGCGAGGCGATCGTCGACGGGACGATCGACGTCATTGCCAGCGGCCACGATCCGCGCGGCCCGGAAGACAAGCGGCTGCCGTTTGCCGATGCCGAGCCGGGCATGGCAGGGGCCGAGACGCTGCTGGCAATGACGCTGTCGCTGGTGCGCGACGAGGTTATCGATATGGCGCGGGCCTTCGCGCTGGTGGCGACGGCGCCTGCGCGCATCCTCGGGGTCGATGCCGGTGCGATCGCGGTGGGGCTCGAAGCCGATATCGCGATCGTCGATGCCGACCAGCCCTGGGTAATCCAGAGCGCCCGGATGGAAGCCACCGCCGGCAATACGCCGTTCGACGGCCAGCCGACGCAGGGGCGCGTGAAGACACTGTTCAAGGGCGGGGTGCGAATCCACCACTAGGCGCCACGAAAAACCCCGCCCGGATTACTCCGGACGGGGTCGCTCGGTGGTCTGGTTTGGTGGGCCGACTAGCGTGCGGCGACCCGCATGTCACCGGCAACAACGTCGATCGCGCCGGGCAGCGGCCGGCTCGAGGCATAGGCGATGCAGCCGCCGCCCTTGCCCTTGACCGTGCGGCACATCGAATCGGCCGATGCCTTGGCGAAACCGGCAGCCGCGACGCGGTAGTAGATCTTGCCATTGACGCGCGCCTCGGTGATCACGCGCTCGGCATCGCCGAGTTCGGGATAGCGCTTCTGGAACTGCTTCCAGGCTTCATTGGCATCCGACATCGAGAAGAACGAGCCAAGCTGGACGTTGTAGTCGCCGCTGCGGGCAGTGCTGGCGGGCGCTGCGGTACCCGCGATGCGCGGGGCAACGGGTTTG
The DNA here is from genome assembly GCF_024171405.1 of Qipengyuania citrea. Lineage (GTDB taxonomy): Bacteria > Pseudomonadota > Alphaproteobacteria > Sphingomonadales > Sphingomonadaceae > Qipengyuania > Qipengyuania profunda. The sequence goes on along the minus strand of NZ_JALJZT010000002.1, from coordinate 1,148,841 downwards.
CGCGACTGGACCGGTGTTTGCTGGACCACTTCGCGCGACACATAGCGAACACCGCCGATGCTCGGCGCAAGGCCGCCGTCGGCGAGCGCTGCGTCGCCACGATCGTCGATGGTCGGCGCGGCGCCCACTGCGGGAAGTTCCTCGGCAAAGGCGAAATCGCCCTGCGGCTCGGCCACGGCCTCCAGCTCGCCCACTTCCTGCGCGGCCAGCATGTTGAAGCTGGGATGATTGGCGAGGGCGAGCATCTGCGGCTGCCCCGGATCGGCCTGCGGCTCTACGCCGAGCAGATTGGCAACGCGGGTGGTAAAGGCTTCGGGGCGGACGACCGCGGCCCACTGGGCCATCCGGTCGCCCACTTCGCCCGCGGGCACGTCTTCCGCCGCCATGATGCGTGCGGAGCGCCAATTGCCCTGCAGCGCATAGGCATAGGCGAGGTTCTGGCGAACCTTCGGCGTGTTCTGGCCCGCGCGCAGCGCATTGCTCAGCACATGGACGCCGTGGTCGGGGCGACCGGCGAGCGCGATGGCCAGGCCGAAATCGGCCGGGTCGAGCGCGGTTTCGAACTGATCGAGCGTGGCCAGCGCGCCGACCTGATCACCAATGGCGATCTGCGCCAGCGTATAGCTGATGATGGTGCGCGGGGCGGTGTCGCCCAGCTCGACGGCCTCGGCGAAAGTCGTCGCGGCCGATGCGAAGCGCCCGTCTTCGAGATAGGCATTGCCCAGCAGCGTTCGCGAATAGGCGTCGCGCGGGCTGGCCAGTACCGCCGCTTCGGCGTGCTGGACGGCCTTCGAGGTGCGGCCCTTGCTCAGCGCCTGTTCGGCATGCGCAGCCGAATAGGAATGGCTCGGTGCAGCCTTGCCGGTGCACGCCGTAAGCGCGGTCGTCGCCAGCGCCGTGGTGACGGCGAGCTGGACGAACCGCTTGTTCCTGGCTTTCGTCTCGATGCTCATAATTACCCCCTTGAAGGCGATCCCACGTCGTTAATGTGCTTATTCGCCGCGCTGGACCTGGGCAGCGAGGCTTGCGATTTCGGGCATTTCGGCGAGCAACGCGTCAAGCGCGTCGGTCACCAATTGCTGCGCGCTGCGACCGCGGACAGTGCAGGCGAGACGCAGCATGAGATGGCGTTCCTGGTCGAGTCGCAGCGTGAAGGCTGCGCGCTTGCCCTGCGCGGCGGCGGCCTTGCGGACCATCGGCCGGGGCTGGGCGGGGCGTTCGAGCTGCGCCTGGATCTTGGTCAGCGATTCGCGCACCTGGTTGGGTGCGCCCGCTTCATTCGCGGCGCGCGAGGTAATCGCGACCACCTTTTCCTCGGCCGGATCGGCCGGGGCCTGCTCGCTCTCGCCCATGTCGTTCCAGCCGAGATCCTCGAGGCTGGCGGCGGCTTCCTTGCCGTCGACCGGGCCGAGAATCCCCGATTGGGGGCGCATGGCAGGCTTCGCGCCGCCCTTGCGTGCCAGCAGGGTCGAGGAAAGAGAGGCGAAATTGGCGTCAGACATCCGGGAGTCTCCGCCCTTCCTGTTACTGGGCTACGCGGCGGCCAAAGCCACCGGCAGGACGATGGACGCCGGGCATCGCGGATTGCGAATTGGGCGCGGCGAAAACCGTGCGGCGGAAGTTCTTTTCCAGACGGTCGGCGATATATTTCCACAGCGCGGTGACCTCGGCGGCCGAGCGGCTTTCGGGGTCGACCTCCATCACCGTGCGGCCATCGATCATCGAGGCGGCGAAATCGGTGCGGTGGTGCAGGGTAATCGGCGCGACCGTGCCATGCTGCGACAGCGCGACGGCGGCCTCCGAGGTGATCTTGGCCTTGGGCGTCGCGGCATTGACCACGAACACCAGCGGCTTGCCGGCGCGTTCGCACAGATCGACCGTGGCGCCCACGGCGCGCAGATCGTGCGGGCTGGGACGGGTCGGGACGACGATCAGTTCGGCGACCGAGATAACCGACTGGATGGCCATGGTGATGGCCGGCGGGGTGTCGATCACCGCCAGCTTGAAACCTTGCTGGCGCAGAATGGCCAGATCGGTTGCCAGGCGGGCGACGGTGGTCTGGGCGAAAGCGGGATATTCATCCTCGCGCTCGTTCCACCAATCGGCCAGCGACCCCTGCGGATCGATATCGATCAGGACGACGGGACCGGCGCCGGCGCGCTGGGCCTGAACGGCCATATGTCCCGAGAGCGTGGTCTTGCCCGATCCGCCCTTCTGCGATGCCAATGCCAGTACACGCAAGACTTGGTCCCCCTGGTTTGCGCCAGTATTCAATTCACTCGTGCTGCTTTGCTTTGCAGCGCTCTTGTCATGGAAATCGCAGACTACCCCTAATTTTGGGTTAACCGGATGCGACTTTGGTCAGGGCCGAACGCTGCAAAACGCCTCGCAACACTTTGCTAACGAGTGATTTACTATAGGATGCCGCTGATCCGGCGCGTTCCCGCGCGTCGTCGCATGGGAAGGGTACGATGCTACGAGTGGCGAAAGCAGCATGGCTGGCCGGCGCAATGGCCGCGGCAACGATGGTTTCGGTTCCGGCGCAGGCCGACGTCAAGACCGGTGTCGATGCCTGGACGCGGGGCGATTTCGCCACCGCAGTGCGCGAATGGGCCGGGCCCGCCGCGCAGGGCGACCCCGATGCGCAGTTCAACATGGCGCAGGCTTACCGGCTGGGCCGCGGGCTCGACGCCGATCCGCAGCAGGCCGAGGCGCTCTATGCTTTGGCCGCAGCGCAGGGACATGTGAAGGCGGCGGACAATTACGGGCTGCTGCTATTCCAGCGCGGCGCGCGCGAGGAAGCGCTGCCCTATGTTTCGGCCGCTGCCTCACGCGGCGATCCGCGCGCGCAATATCTGCTCGGCATCGCGCATTTCAACGGCGATCTCGTCGCAAAGGACTGGCGCCGCGCCTATGCGCTGTTGACGCTGGCCAATTCGGCGGGCTTGCCGCAGGCACGCGGCGCGCTGGCGCAGATGGACGAATATATCTCGCTCGAGGACCGACAGGCCGCACAGCCGCTCGCCGCATCGCTCAAGGCCGAGGCCGAAGCGGCGCGCGCGCGCGAACTGGCCGCGGTCGACCTCGCATTGGGCACCGATGCGCCGACCGGGCCGGTGGTCACCGCTCCCGCGCCGACGACGCGCCCCGCCGGGACTCCGCGTGTCGCGGGCAGTACTGCGGCCTCTGCACCGGCAACCGCGGGGGCGGATTACACGCTCCCCGCCTCGCGCCCGACAGTCGTCGCGCGGCAGGATGAGGAAGCTCTCTCGCGCGAAGCGGTGGTCGTGGCGTCCAGCCCGGTTCCCTCATCTCCCGCGCCGGCCCCCGCGGCAGTTACGCGCGTGGCAGCAGCCACTGGTCCGTGGAAGGTCCAGCTTGGCGCGTTTGGCGTGCCGGGCAATGCCGAACGGCTATGGAGCCAGCTGGCCGGTCGCAGCGAAATTGCCGGGCGCACCCGCCTGCTCGAGAAATCGGGGCGGCTGACCAAGCTGCTGGCAGGCGGCTATGCCACGCGCGATCAGGCGGCGGCGGCCTGTGCTTCGCTCAAGCGTAGCGGGCAGGGCTGCCTCGTTACCCGGTAGCGCGCAAGGACATGGGTTGCTCTTCCGCTTGTCGGGGCTAAGGCCCGCAGGCGAAGGGGGCACCAAATGAGCCAAGCGAACGATCGGGCGGCGATCGCCGATACTGCAGGGGACGATCCGCTGCCGAGCGCGCTCGCGGGCAACCGCATCGTCAGTCTCGATTTCATCCGCGGCATCGCCGTCATGGGTATCCTGGCGGCGAATATCGTTGCCTTCGGCCAGCCGTTTTCCGCCTATATGTACCCCGATGGCTTCCTCGTCCCGCACAGCGACGCGGAAGACTGGATGTGGGTGGCGCAATTCGTCCTGATCGACGGCAAGATGCGCGGCCTGTTCACGCTGCTGTTCGGCGCGGGGCTGTATCTGTTCATGGAGAAGGCCTGGGCCAAGGGCGAGGGGCGCGAGCTCCAGGTCCGCCGCCTGTTCTGGCTGCTGCTGTTCGGGCTGGTGCATTTCTACCTGATCTGGCGCGGCGACATTCTGATCTATTATGCCGTGTTCGGCCTTGTCACGATGATCGGCATACGCTGGGCGGCCAAGACCCAGCTGATCGTCGGTCTGCTCGGATATGCTGCGGGGATCGCCATGGTCGCCAGCTTCACTGCTGCCCCCTATTTCATCGCCGAGACGTCGCTCGGCGAACAGCCCGCCTATGCCGAATTGCGCGAGCAACTGCCCGCGGACAAGGAAACCACGCTCGAAGAGGGACAGGCCGAGCGGCAGGTCATCGCCGAAGGCTCCTACCCGGACTACGTGCGCCACAACATCACGGAGCATGGCGGCGACCCGCTGTTCGGACTGTTCCTCTTCGCGTTCGAATCCGTACCGCTGATGCTGATCGGCATGGCGCTTTACCGCTTCGGCTTGTTCAGCGGCGGCCTAAACCCGGGCCGGCAATTGCGCTGGGGACTGGCCGGTATCGCGATCGGAAGCGCGGTGACCCTGCTGATCGCGCTGTGGGTCAAGGGGATCGGGTTCTCCTATTGGAGCACGCTCGCCGCTTTCATGAGCTTTTCGATGCTCCCGCGCCTGCCCGTCATCCTCGGCTTCGCCGCGGTGCTCGCGGTGATCGGCACGTGCACATCGGGCTGGCTGGCGGAGCGGATCTCGGCGGCAGGACGTGCGGCGTTCACCAATTACATCGGCACATCGCTGATTATGCTGCTGGTGTTCCACGGCTGGGCAGGCGGGCTTTATGGCGAGCTGGGGCGCAGCGAGCTCTATCTGGTCATGCTCGCCACCTGGGCGCTCATGCTGCTCTGGTCGAAACCGTGGCTGGGGCGTTTCCGGTTCGGCCCGCTCGAATGGTTGTGGCGCTGCCTGACCTATTGGCAAATGTTCCCGCTGCGGCGCTGAGCGTGCCGTGGAAAACGACGCTTGATAATGAGAACGACTCTCACTAGAACTGCTCATGCGAGTCAATCGCAGGAGTTGTCGAGTGTACGTCTGCATCTGTAACGCGATCCGGGAAAGCGAACTGCGCCGCGCGGCGCGTCACGTCTCGGGCGATGCCGAGGCGTGCTACGCCGCGCTGGGCAAGGCACCGTGCTGCGGAACCTGTCTCGACGATGCCGACGACATCCTGCAGGAAGAACGCGAGTTCGGTCTCGTCTCTGCTGCGGCGTGACTTTCCGCTAACAAGAATTGCTCGCAACTGGCGGAATTACGCCGATTTTTCGACCTTCGACCTTGCCAAGCGCCGGTGGAAAAGCGCATAGCTGCGCCGCATCCAGCAGCCAGGAGACACGGCCATGAAAGGCGATTCCAAGGTCATCGAGTTCCTCAACAAGGCGCTCACCAACGAATTGACCGCGATCAACCAGTACTGGCTGCACTATCGCGTGCTGGCCGATTGGGGCGTGACCAAGCTCGCCGAATACGAGCGGCACGAATCGATCGACGAGATGAAGCATGCCGACATCCTCGCCGAGCGGATCCTGTTCCTCAACGGGCTCCCCAACTTCCAGGCGATCCACAAGCTCAAGGTCGGCGAGACGGTCGAGGAAATCCTCAGGGCCGATCTGGCGATGGAAATGGAAGCGATCCCGCTGCTCAAGGAAGCGGCGGATTATTGTCAGGACGTGCGCGACTTTACCACGGGCCAGATTTTCGAAGACATCCTCGCCAGCGAGGAAGAGCATGTCGACTTCCTCGAAACGCAATTCGACATGATCGCGCGGATGGGACTGGAAAACTATGTTCAGCTCAACAGCAAGCCGGTGGGCGGCGGCGAAGCGGGCTGACCTAGAGCCGGCTCATTCGAAGCCACGCAGTCTCAGCCTCCTTGCCACGCCTCGTCCCGCTGGTGTTCGGTCCCGAGATACCGCCGGTCAGGTGACGCGCCAGAAGGTCGCGTGGACGCCGCCGTGCTTGGACAGGCGGGCCAGCCGCTGCTCGCCATCCCAGATTTCCGCATCGCCCGTGCCGACGTTGATATCGGCAATCGTCAATGCAGTGGCGATGTCGAGTGCTTCGAGGGCGAACTGGTCGTCCGCGCGATTGGGATGCCCGTGGATTGAAACGCGGAGCTTGCTCATATCTCACCTCCTTGCCCCGCCGCGTTTATGACAGGTGGAGATGAACCGTGGCCGACGTTTTTACGCCAATCGTCGCGCAAATGACTTCGGTCGGTCGCGCGCGGGGCGCAAACTGCGTCAGGACTTGGCGGCAGCCCGGCGTTCGCGGATCCGTTCGCGGTTGCGGCGGGCGGCGGTGCGGGTTTCCATCAGGAAGGACGCGAGCCCTGCAACAAGCAGTCCCATGCACATCACCCATGTCGCAGCGACCAGCGTGCCCAGCGGCGTGGTGACGAAGGCGCTCACGAACAATAGGACGATGACCACGCTGATCGCCAGCGCCGAAGCGGTGCTGAACATGACCGCGCGCTGGGCGTAATTGCGGCGCATTTCCAGCGCGGGCAGTTCGGCGCGCATGGCTTTGACATCGCCATCTTCCCCCGCGTTAAGAATCCGCTCGATCTTGTTGGCGACCCAGATCAGCCGGTTGGTCATGACGTTCATCACCGCGCCGATCCCAGCAAGCAGGAAGGCCGGCGCGAGGCTGAGCTGGACGACCTGCTGCACACGCAGGGTCGAACTGGTGCGCTCGATCAGGTCGAAAGCGCCGACGCCGGACAGGATGTCGAGCAGCGGCAAACTCAATCCTTCTGGAAGGGGTTCTTGGGGCTCTTGAGCACCACGCGGACCGGCACCGCGTCGAAGCCCAGCTTGTCGCGGATGCCGTTGATCAGATAGCGTTCATAGCTCTTGGGCAGCATATCGAGCCGCGTACCGAACACCACGAAACGCGGCGGGCGAATGCTGGCCTGCGTGATATAACGCAGCTTGATCCGCTTGCCCTTGGGGGCGGGCGGCGGATTGGCTTCAAGCGCATCGTCGAACCAGCGGTTGAGCGCGGCGGTGGGCACACGGCGGCTCCATGCTTCGCGCAGGTCGAACGCCGCGCCGAGCATCTGGTCGATACCCTTGCCGGTCTTCGCGCTGACCGCGAACAGCGGCACTCCGCGGACCTGCGCCAGACCTTCGTTGAGCGCTTCGCGGATGCCGTTGAACAGCGCGCTGGCGCCTTCGGCGACATCCCATTTGTTGATCGCGATCATCAGCGCGCGCCCTTCTTCGAGCACCATGCTGGCAATCTTGAGATCCTGCGATTCGAGACCGCGGGTAGCATCCAGCAGCAGCACGACGACCTCGGCGAAGTCGACCGCGCGGCGGGCATCGGCGACCGAAAGCCGTTCGAGTTTGTCGATGACCTGCGCCTTCTTGCGCATGCCCGCAGTGTCGATCAGCCGGATTTCGCGGTCTTCGCCGCTACGCGGGTCATGCCATTCCCAATCGACCGCGATCGAATCGCGCGTGATCCCGGCTTCGGGACCGGTCAGCAGGCGGTCTTCGCCCAGCATGCGGTTGATCAGCGTCGACTTGCCCGCATTGGGGCGGCCGACGATGGCCAGCTTAAGCGGTCCGGCAAGCAGCGCCTCTTCATCCTCTTCGCTCAGTTCGAGCGTTTCGGCAGCCGCCTCGGCCTTGTCACCGATGATCGGCCAGAGGCGTTCGAACAGGTCGCCAATGCCTTCGCCGTGTTCGGCGCTGATGCCGGCCGGTTCGCCAAAGCCGAGCGAGAAGCTTTCGTAGATGCCGGCGTCGCCCTGCGTGCCTTCCGCCTTGTTGGCGACGAGCACTACGGGGACCGACTGTCCGCGCAGCCAGCGGGCGATTTCCTCGTCGAGCGGGGTCAGGCCGACGCGCGCGTCGAACACGAACATCGCGGCATCGGCGCCCTCGAGGCTGACTTCGGTTTGCATGCGCATCCGCCCGGGCAGGCTGGCGGGGTCTTCGTCCTCCCACCCGGCAGTGTCGACCACCTGAAACTCGAGCCCGGCGATTTCCGCATTGCCGAAGCGCCGGTCGCGCGTGACGCCGGGCTGGTCGTCGACCAGCGCTAGGCGCTTGCCCACGAGCCGATTGAACAGCGTCGATTTGCCGACATTGGGCCGGCCGATGATGATCACCGTTGGCTTGGAGGAGGAGGGCACCATGATGGCGCGGCAAGTGGCGCTTTGCGCGCCGCTTTGCAAGCGGCAGCAGGGATCATGGTTAAATCACGTTAACCGTAAGTGGAAAGATCGCGATAAGCTTAACCGGCATAATCCTGCCGGTATGAGGAAGAATCTTGCCGTGATCGCCTTGCTTGCCTGCGCCACACCTGCGCTTGCCGAGGACTTCGACACCTTCGCCGCCCAAGGCGCGGAACTGGACGCCTACCTCCAGTGCGTACCCTATGCGCGCGATGTCTCAGGTATCCAGATATACGGCGATGCACATACCTGGTGGGACCAGGCGCAAGGCCGCTACGCCACCGGGTCCACCCCGCGTCCCGGCGCAGTGATGGCCTTCAGCGCGCATCGCAATATGCAGTTAGGTCATGTGGCCGCTGTCAGCCGCGTGCTCGATTCGCGGCGGGTGCTGCTCGATCACGCCAATTGGTCGCCGATCAATGGCCGCCGCGGTCAGATCGAAAAGGATGTGCTCGCGGTCGACGTTTCGCCCAACAATGACTGGAGCGAGGTGCGCGTCTGGTACGCCCCGCTGGGCAAGGTCGGGACGACGGCCTGGCCGGTCGATGGCTTCATCTATAGCGATCGGAAGCCGCAGCCGCGCCGCCAGATCGCAATGGCCCCGGCGCGCAAGCAAACCTCGAAGAGGTTTCTCAGCGCCTTCGCCGATTTCGCAGACTGATCAGTCGGCCTTGGCCACCGGCGGTTCGTCGCCCATATCTTCAAACCAGGCTTCGACCGGACCCGTCAGCTTGATCGTCAGCGGCTTGCCGCGGCGATCCACGGTCTTGCCTGCCTGAACGCGCACCCAGCCTTCGGAAATCGAATATTCCTCGATGTCGGTGCGCTGCTTGCCTTTGAAGCGGATGCCGACGCCGCGCTCGAGCGCTTCCATCTTGAAATGCTCGCTATCCGGATTGACCGAAAGGTGATCGGGCGGGGTCTGGCTCTTGGTTTCTTCGCTCATGGCGCGCGCCGATACTGCGACGCGCGCGCGCGGGCAAGATCAATCGGGCGGCGGGGGTGTTTCATCGGGACCGCGGTCGGGCTCGTCGAAGTCGGGTTGCGGCGGCTCGAAACCGGGCGGTTCATGCATCGGTGCCTCGTCGGGCGGACTCGCGGGCGGCATCTCGTCGGGTGCACCGGGATTGATGGTGTCGGGATCGGGGTCGGGTTGCGTCGCCATATATGGTATCCTCAATCGGGTGGCGGACTGTCGAGCGCGGCTTCACCCGCACCGTCGCGACCGCCTTCTTGCGCGTTGCCGAGCGCTTTCTCGACTTCGACCTTTTCGTCTTCTGTGTCTTCGGCAGGCACCTCGCCATCGGCCTTCGGTCCGGCCGGACTTTCCGGCTGTGCCCCGGGATCGATGACCGGCGGAGTATTGGCCGGCGGCTTGGGTTTATCGTAGTCGTGCATGATTACAAAACACGTGCGCGCGCAAAGCCGTTCCCTCACCCGTCGCCGCGCTTGCGCATTTGGTCGCATCCTACTAGAGGCACGCGCCTACACGCGTAGCGCATGTCGCCAACGCGCAGCTTCGTTCGGGTTAGCGGGCGTGGCGGAACTGGTAGACGCGCTGGTTTTAGGTACCAGTATCGAAAGATGTGGGGGTTCGAGTCCCTTCGCCCGCACCAGTGCCGCCGCCGCGCGAATCCCCTTGCACATAGTCGCTTTTGGAAAGTCACGAGTTTCAACCCATGCAGATCAAAGAGACCGCCAACGAGGGCCTCAAGCGCGCCTACACCGTCACCATTCCTGCCAAGGAAATCGACGAGCGCGTCAACAGCGAAGTCAAGAAGATCGCCCCGCAGGTGAAGATGCCCGGCTTCCGCCCGGGCAAGGTGCCGGCGAACCTGGTCCGCAAGATGCACGGCGAACAGCTGCACGCGCAGATGGTCAACGACATGATCCGCGAATCGGTCGACAAGGTGATGGCCGACAACAAGCTGCGCCCTGCGATGCAGCCGAAGGTCGAGATCGACGAGGGCTATGAAGAAGGCAAGGATGCCTCGCTCAGCGTCGAAGTCGAAATCCTTCCCGAAATCGACGCCCCCGAAGTGGATGGCCTCGAACTCGAACGCCTGACCGTTCCGGTGACCGACGAGCAGGTCATGGAAGCGGTCGAGCGGATCGCGTCGAACAACAAGAGCTATAAGGACGCTGCCAAGACCAAGAAGGCCGGCGACGGCGACCAGCTGATCATCGATTTCGTCGGCCGTGTCGACGGGACCGAATTCGAAGGCGGCAAGGCCGAAAACACCCCGCTGGTGATCGGCTCGGGCCAGTTCATCCCCGGCTTCGAAGAACAGCTTACGGGCGTGAAGACCGGCGACACCAAGACCATCACGGTGACCTTCCCCGACGATTACCCGGCGGAAAACCTCAAGGGCAAGGATGCCGAATTCGACATCACCGTCCAGCAGGTCAAGGTCCCGACCGACACTGCGATCGACGACGAGTTCGCCAAGAACCTCGGCCTCGAGGATCTCGCCAAGCTCAAGGAACTGCTGCGCGGCCAGCTCGAGCAGGAAACTGCCGGCCTCACCCGCACGCAGATGAAGCGCCAGCTGCTCGACACGCTGGCCGCCGGTCACGATTTCGCCGTGCCGCAGGGCATGGTCGAAGCCGAATTCGAACAGATCTGGGCCCAGCTCCAGCAGGAAGCCGCGCAGTCGGACGATGCCGAAGCCATGCTCAAGGAAATGGACGACGAGAAGGACGATTACCGCAAGATCGCCGAACGCCGTGTCCGCCTTGGCCTGCTGCTGTCGGAAATCGGCCAGAAGAACGGCGTCGAGGTCAATGCCAACGAGATGAACATGCTCATCCAGCAGGCAGCGCAGCAATATCGCGCCGAAGACCGCGAGCGGTTCGTCCAGTACGTCCAGTCCGAACCGATGGCCGCCGCCCAGCTGCGCGCGCCGCTCTATGAGGACAAGGTCGTCGACTTCCTGTTCGACAAGGCCGAGATCACCGACCGGGAAGTGACCCGCGAGGAACTCGAAGCCGCGATCGAAGCGGAAGAGACCACCGAGGAAAAGCCGAAGAAGAAGGCCCCGGCCAAGAAGGCCGCCGCGAAGAAGGCTCCGGCCAAGAAGGATGCTGCCAAGGACGCGGACGACAAGCCCGCCGCCAAGAAGGCGCCGGCCAAGAAAGCCGCGCCGAAGAAGGCTGCTGCCGCCAAGGACGAGGACAAGGCTCCGGCGAAGAAGCCCGCTGCCAAGAAGCCGGCCGCCAAGAAAGCGCCCGCCAAGAAGGCCGCCGCAAAGAAATAATCCCGCACCAACGGGTTACGCGAGGGGCGGCGGACTACGGTTCGCCGCCCCTTGTCGTTGGGCGATGTTATTCCGGCTTTGCCGCCTCGGGCGATAGGGCGGCCATGCTGGTATCCTGCCCGGCATGGACATGCGCACGGCGGTTCTCGACATGGCGGATAAGCGGCCCCGAAACGACGCCATGGACCACGATCGATAGCAGGATGGTGAAGCTGACCGTGGCCCATAACAGGTCGATCTGGGCAAAGTCGGCGTGGTTCTGGCCATAGGCGAGATAATAGATCGAACCCATTCCGCGCACCCCGAGGAACGCTACCGCCAGCTTGCCGACCACCGGCAGATCGCAGTTCAGCTCTGCGAGCAGACCCGCAATCGGGCGGATGATGAAGATCAGCGCAATCCCCACCAGCGCGGCGGGCCAGGTCAGCGCGGACAGCACGCCGCTTGCCAGCATCGCTCCAAAGCCGAACAGCACCGCGACCAGCACGATCTGCTCGATCTGGTCGATGAAGTGGTGGCTGATCTTGTGATAGCGGCTGCGGTTCTCGCGCTGGCGGGCGGTCACGGCGCCGACGAAGACCGCGAGGAAGCCGTAGCCCTCGACCAGTTCGGCCAGCCCATAGGCGAGCAGCAGCGTGCCGAGCACGATCAATCCCTCGCTGGTCGAATAGCTGGGCTGGGCGGCGCTCTCGCTGGCTTCGTCGATCTCTTCCATGGGCGAATCGGCTTCGCGTTCGAAGACATACCACGAGCCGATGCGGCCCACGGCCCAGCCGACCGCGCAGCCCATCACGATCCGCCAGCCAAGGTCGAGCGCGGCCCATTCGAGCGTCCAGCCGCCCAGTGCGGTCATCCCGACCGCGGCAATTGCCAGATAGGTGAAGGGGAAGGCGAAGCCGTCGTTGAGCCCGGCTTCGACCGTCAGGCTGAACCGGACGTCGTGCCGCTGGTCCTCGCCCGGCGGGCCGACCTGGACGCTCCGCGCCAGCACCGGATCGGTCGGGGCCAGGGCTGCGCCTAGCAGGATCGCGCTCGCGGGGGCCAGTCCCAGGCCCCACCAGCCGAGCAGCGCCACCGCGCCGATCGTCAGCGGCATGGCGATCACCAGCAGCGGCCAGATCTGGCGCCAGTTGACCCAGCTGACCGGCCGGTCGATCGCGATCCCGGCGGCCATCAGCGAAGCGATGACGATGAACTCGGTGGCATATTCCAGCGTCATCGCATCGAAGCCGTCGACCGTCGGGTTGAAATGCGGCAGCCCCAGCGGCAGCGACCACACCGCGAAACCGACCGCGACATAGAGGATCGGCAGCGACAGCCAGTAGCGCGCCAGCCACCGCTCGAGCGTGACGGCCAGCGTCAGCCCCGCGCCGAAAACGACGAACATCACAATACGCGGATCGAATTCCAAGATGGTCTCCCTTGTTCCGCCTAACGCGTGGAACGCGGGAGGGGTCCGCGAGGCCCTAGAAATCCCCGCTCACGGTCAGGCGGAAGATCGGGCCGATGCGGCGGTCCTGATACTCCTCGAAGCGGATATCGCCATCGGGGCGCTCGCCGTCATAGACCGTGCGGCGGAAGTAGTTGCGCGCACCCAGCAGATTGCTCGCGCGGGCCTGAACCGTGAGGCCGAATACATCCTTGTGCTCGATAAACAGCCCGCCCCACACAGGGCCTTCCCATTCGCGGCCCTCCTCGTATCGCCGCGCATAGGGCGCCGGGTCATCGTGATCGAGGCTTGCGCCCCACGCCCAGGCGCTGCCGGGAATATCGTGACGGAAATCGATCTCGAACGCGCCTTCCTGGTCGTAGGAGAAGGGGCGCTCCAGACCGGTGAAGGGATCAGTGACATTCATGAACCGCTTGATCACCTCGACATCGAGCCGCGCACCGCGAAATCCGACGGGGTCGAGGTTGAGCGTCGCATTGGCCTGCAGATGGAGCCGGTCCGCATCGCCGATATTGCCGCGCGCCTCGCCGCCATTGGGCAGCGGGAACCAGTCGATGAAATCTTCGAACCACGCCTTGCGGGCTTCCAGCTTGATCGAGCCCCACGGACCGAAGGTCTTGTTGGCTTCGATCTCGACATTGTAGCTCTGGTAGGGGACGAGCTCGTTATTGCCGCCGTTCTGATTGTCGTTGTTGAGCGATACCGAGGCGAGGAAATCGCCGAAGGACAGTTGGCTGACGCGTTTCGCCAGCGTGACCGAGACGTCGAAATCGTCGCGCGGTTTCCACGTCGCGGCAAACGATCCCTTGGGCCGCTTGAAGCTGCGCGAATTGGCGGCAAAGCCGGTCTGCTCGATGGTCGAGAATTCCATTGCTCCGATCAGCTGGACCGACAGCGTGCGTGACAGGGACCGCGAGACGCTGAGGCTGGCTTCGTAGCGATCTTCGGTCACCCCGCCGGTGCCTTGCGGGAAGGCGCGCTCGACGAATTCGTCGCCGGGGGCCAGTTCGAACAGCCTCGAACGCCGGTCGAGCCGGTTGAAGGCGGCCTCGCCCGACAGCTGCCAGTCGGCCTTCCACAATCGCCAGTCATATTCGAAGCGCCCGATCCGCTCGCCTTCGCCGTTGGTCTGCTGGAAGCGCGAGCCCCGCGACGGGCTGCCGTCGGAGAACCTGTCGATCAGCGTCGAGGCGTAATTATCGCGCTCGAACCGCTCGAGGCCGATCAGCTTGAGCGAGCCGGGGCCGAAGGGAAACTGGATGTCGCCGCCCAGCTCGTAGAAGGGACCATCTTCATCGGTCCGCGATTCGCGGGTGCGAGTTTCGCCCGATGCGCGCGTCCCGGTTTCGGGTTCCTGGCGCGAATAGTAGTCGACCCCGTAGCTGAGGTTGAGATTGGCCAGCACGCCGCCGCCGAAATCGTAGGAGAATGCGGTGGAGAGCTTGGGATTGTCGAACCGGCCCGAAAACTTGGTGTCCTGCAGTTCGATCAGCGCCCCGTCGCGATCGGTGATGGTGACCGGTCCATCCGCACCGAAACGGTTGTTCTCGTTCGACAGCGAGACCGTGTAATCGAGCGCGCCGCTGCTGCCGATCACCGAGATTTCACCGCCGAAGAGCTGCGCCGCGGTGTTGTAGGGGCGGAAACCGGTCGTCCATTCGAACTGCCCGGATGAGCCGGTGGTGGTGTAAACGACATTGGCGACCTGCCCGGTCAGACCCGGGATGCTGGTGGCATTGCCGTCGAGAATCTCGATCCGGATTACATCGGGTGCGGGGATGCGGCGCAGCTGGTCGTGCACGCTTTCGGACTTGCTCGACAGGCGCTCGCCATTGACGATCACGTTCTGCGTCGCCTGACCAAGCCCGCGCTGGCCCTGGTCATTGCCCCCGCTGATCGAGAAGCCGGGGATGCGATCGACCATGTCGAGCGCATTGCGCGGTGCGAACTGGTCGAAATAGGCCGGCTCGAACACCTGCGCGCCCGCACTTGGCGCGGTTGCCGGGGTGGCGGTATCCGCCACATCGTCGCTGCCCTGGGCGTGGGCCGGCGCATGCGCAGCGGCAATCAGCGCAAGGGTAGACGCTGCCAGCGTCAACGAACGTAAAGTCATGGTTTATTAGCCTCCCCGCCATCTCGTCGAGCGTTCGTCTACGAGTGTAGGCGAGCGGGCCAATGGCGCCTCGACCGATGTCGTTCCACGTCCGACAAACGGATTCCGGACAGCAACCTGTAGTGTATGCCTCTCCATATAGGCCGAGAAAGTGCCCCGATCTTGGCCGCATCCGACATATCCGCGGCTTTCGAGGGTTAAGGCCCTTGAACATCCCGGGATGCATGGCGACATAGGCGGCCAATTGACCCGACAAAAGGACTATTCATGATCGACCTGTTCGGCAGCAACGCCCACGGCGCGCAGGGCCAGTTCACCACCGATCCCGTAACCGGTGCGCTCGTGCCCGTGGTGGTCGAGCAGACCAGCCGCGGCGAACGCAGCTTCGACATCTTCAGCCGCCTGCTGCGCGAACGCATCGTGTTCGTGACGGGGCAGGTCGAAGACGGCATGGCTTCGCTCATCACCGCGCAGCTGCTGTTCCTCGAAAGCGAGAACCCTTCGAAGCCGATCAGCATGTACATCAATTCGCCGGGCGGCGTGGTGACCGCCGGCATGGCGATCCATGACACGATGCAATACATCAAGCCGCGCGTGTCGACGGTGTGTATGGGTCAGGCCGCGAGCATGGGTTCGTTCCTGCTTGCCGCGGGCGAGCCGGGGATGCGGATCGCGCTGCCCAATGCGCGGATCATGGTGCACCAGCCTTCGGGCGGCGCGCGCGGGATGGCCTCGGATATCGAGATCCAGGCCCGCGAGATCCTGCGCATCAAGAAGCGCATGAACGACCTCTATGTGAAATACACTGGCCAGAGCCTCGACGATATCGAGAAGGCGATGGACCGCGATACCTTCCTCGAAGCCGATGAGGCGATGAAGTTCGGTATCGTCGACAAGGTATTCGAAACCCGTCCCGAATCCGAAAACGGCGATGCCGAAGGTTCGGGCGGCGCGCCCGAATAGGACGGCACTCAGGTTCCGGCGCGGGTAGTGTGCCCGCGCGGGACTGTTGCAAGAATGTCGTAGGAATTGGGCAACCCTGCCGCTTCAGACTGTGGCAAGGGGTGTGTGATACCTGGGATATTGACCCATACCCCATGGCCCCTACAGTCTGGAGCCTTCTGATGGGGACGCGGGAAAGACGTTAGGATATGACCAAGTTGAGCGGAACCGACAGTAAATCGACCCTGTATTGCAGCTTTTGCGGCAAGTCGCAGCACGAGGTGAGGAAGCTCATCGCGGGCCCGACCGTGTTCATCTGCGACGAATGTGTCGAACTGTGTAACGACATCATTCGCGAAGAAACCAAGGCAGGGCTGACCGGCAAGAAGGAAGGCGATGTTCCCACGCCGGCCGAAATCTGCGCCACGCTCGCCGATTATGTGATCGGCCAGGAACGCGCGAAGCGCGTCCTCTCGGTCGCGGTGCACAACCACTACAAGCGGTTGAAGCATGGCGCGAAGGCCGGCGATGTCGAACTGGCCAAGTCGAACATCCTGCTCGTCGGTCCGACCGGTTCGGGCAAGACGCTGCTGGCGCAGACGCTGGCGCGCACTTTCGACGTGCCTTTCACCATGGCCGATGCGACCACGCTGACCGAAGCCGGTTACGTGGGCGAGGACGTGGAAAACATCATCCTCAAACTGCTCCAGTCGTCCGACTACAATGTCGAGAAGGCCCAGCACGGCATCGTCTATATCGACGAGATCGACAAGATCACGCGCAAGGCGGAAAACCCCTCGATCACGCGCGACGTATCGGGCGAGGGCGTCCAGCAGGCGTTGCTCAAGCTGATGGAAGGGACCACCGCTTCGGTCCCGCCGCAGGGCGGACGCAAGCATCCGCAGCAGGAATTCCTGCAGGTGGACACGACCAATATCCTGTTCATCTGCGGCGGGGCCTTCGCCGGGCTCGACAAGATCATCGGCGACCGCCTGCAGAAGCGTTCGATCGGCTTCGGTGCGCATGTCGCCGATCCGGACAAGCGGCGGGTGGGTGAACTGCTCGAGAAGAGCGAACCGGAAGATCTGCTCAAATTCGGTCTGATCCCCGAATTCGTCGGCCGCCTGCCGGTCATCGCCACGCTGCACGACCTCGATGTCGATGCGCTGGTGACGATCCTGCAGGAACCGAAGAACGCCATCGCCAAGCAGTATCACAAGCTGTTCGAGCTCGAGGATGTCGAGCTGACCTTTACCGACGAAGCGCTGCGCGCGATCGCCGAACGCGCGATCAAGCGCAAGACCGGTGCGCGCGGACTGCGTTCGATCGTTGAAGGCATTCTGCTCGACACGATGTTCGACCTGCCCGACATGGACGGCGTCACTGAAATCGTGATCGACAAGGACGTGGTCGAAGGCAAGAAAGAGCCGATCCAGGTCCATGGCGGCAAGAAGGACGAGGAAGAGGCGGCCTGACCAGGCAGCGCTTCCTGTTCGTCTGCGGGAAGAACCGCTGGCGAAGTCCGACAGCAGAGCATATTTTTTCCGGCAGGAAGGACGTGGATGTCCTTTCTGCCGGAATTGCATCCGAAGCCGACACGCCGCTCGATGACGAGCTGGTGCGCTGGGCGGACCGCATTTTCGTGATGGAACAGAGACACCGGACCGCCGTCCGGCGGCAGTTCAGATCGTCGCTGGGTTCGACACCGATCGTCTGCCTCGGGATACCCGATCGCTATCGGTACATGGACCCCCACCTAATCGACCTGCTCGAGCGCAAGATGACGCGCTTTATCGGCTGAGCAGGCTTCGTCCTTGCCACAAAAAACCCCGCCCGGCCTCTGCTGAGCGCCGGACGGGGACAGTGGAGTGCCGGGCGGAGATGGAAGTGACCCGATCGGCACCCGTGGGGATGGCTTAGCCGGGCAGGAACACGCCGTCGGTCACGTGGATCACGCCATTGGCGGTATCGACATCGGCCTGCACGACCTTGGTTTCGCGGCCCGCGCCGTCGGTGACCACGATGGTGTGCCCGTCGAAGCGCGCGCTCAGCGTCTCGCCGGCGACGGTCGTGAATTCATAGCTTCCGCCCGCGCCGCGGATCGCCTGCGTCAGCGCCGCGGCGGGAACCCGTTCCGCGACCACGTGATAGGTCAGGATGGAGGTCAGCTGGTCCTTGTTCTCGGGCTTGAGCAGCGTGTCGACGGTGCCTGCGGGCAAAGCGGCAAAGGCATCGTCGGTTGGGGCGAAGACCGTATAGGGGCCGGGGGCAGACAGCGTCTCGACGAGATCGGCGGCCTTGACCGCCGCGACCAGCGTGGCGTGAACGCCCGTGCCCATTGCGGTTTCGACAATGTTCGGCTGGTTGGCTTCGGCTGCCTTGGCGTGGTGGTCGGCAAACGCCGGGGTCCCGGTCATGAGGGCGAAACTGCCCATGGCGGCGATCGATGCGAAGGCCGCGGCCTTGAGCGTGCTGGAAATCGGCATGTGTAACTCTCCTTATGCGCCAGGCCCCGTCCAGCCTGTGCACCGAGTTACGCAAGGAGCTACGCGCCGGATGCACGCAGCCGCTCGATTTATTTTCAGATAGCGGTGAAACGGGCCTCCGCGACCACCGGACCCGCCCCGGCATCGGCGGGCTTGCCGCCGAGCGGTTCGCGGGTCAGCACCAGCTGCGAACCATCGTGCAAGGCCTGCGCAACCGCATCGGGTACATCGTGCGCGACCACCTTGCCAGGCGTCACGATACCCAGCGATACCAGCTCGCCCTCGGGCGGGACGAACCAGATTTCGTGATCGTGGACCCCGTCCGCCGTCAGCCCGATCGCCCCGACCAGCAGGCTGTCTTCGGCGGGGAGATAGGTAAAGTCGAGCCGCAGCGGCGTTCCCGCGATGGGCATGTTGGCGGCCAGCGGCGGACCAGCGGTAGCCGGGCCCTGCGCAATATCGGGCAGCGTATCGCCGGGGCCGGTCAATTGCGGCAGCGCAAGGAAGGCGAGCACCACGGCGGCGGCTGCGCTCAGCCCGCCCGCCCATTGCCAGCGGCGCAGGCTGCGGCGCAGCGAAACCACTTCGGCGCTGCCGGTATCGCGGAACAGCTCGGCTTCGATCCGTTCCCACACCTCCGCGCGCGGCAGGCGCGGGGGGATATGGTCGGCCAGCGGAGCGAGGCGTTCCTGCCATTGATCGACCTCGGCAGCGAACTTGGCGTCACTGCCAACGCGTGCACGCGCCGCCAGCAGATCTTCGCCTTCGAGCAGGCCGAGCGCATATTCGGCGGCGAGGGTCTGGTCGGCGGTCATTCACCCGCCTCCATACAGGCCTTGAGCTTGGCGAGGCCGCGGCGGATCCAGCTTTTCATCGTTCCCAGCGGCACGTCCATGCGGTCGGCCAGCTCGGCATAGGTACGGCCTTCGAAGAATGCGGTCCGGATGGCATCGCGCGGGGTGTCGTCCAGCGTGTCGAGGCAGCCATGCACGCGGGCTTCGCGTTCGGCGTCGATCAGCATGGTTTCGGCAAGCGGTGTCTCGTCGGCCAGCGGTGCCGCCTCGTCCTCGGATACCGAACCCCGGCGCACCTTGCCCGTACGCAGGCGATCGATCGCGCGGTTGCGCGCGAACGTCGCCAGCCAGGCGATCGGGCTGGCGCGGTCCGGATCGTAGCGATCCGCGCGCCGCCAGAGGGTGAGATAGACGTCCTGCAATGCGTCCTCGGCTTCCTTTTCGTCCCCCAAGATACGGTAGCAGATGCCCAATAGTTTCGCCGAGGTCGCGCGGTAGATGTCCTCCAGCGCCGCGCGGTCGCCGCTGGCGAGCCGGCTCATGGCAGCCTTGAGCCGATCGCGGGCTTCCTGGCTGACGGGTTGCATCAGCAGCCCGCCCCGCAATTGGCGCGGGTCGTTTCGATCTGGATCGTCGGATGGCCGATGCGGTGGTGATGCTCCAGTTCATGCGCCAGTTCGAGCAGGAACGGATCGCCCGGATGGCCGCCCGGCATCACCAGATGCGCGGTCAGCGCGGTCTCGGTCGTGCTCATCGGCCAGATATGCAAATCGTGCACCGCTGCGACCCCGGGCAGGCCGGACAGATAGGCGCGCACCTCGTTCTCCGAAATGCCTTTGGGCACGCCGAGCATGCTCATGGCGACGCTGTCCTTCAGCAGGCCCCAGGTCCCCCAGGCGATCACTGCCACGATGGCCAGGCTTACCGCCGGGTCGATCCAGCGCTCCCCTGTCATGATGATTGCCAGCCCCGCGATGACCACGCCGAGGCTGACCAGCGCATCGGCTGCCATATGCAGGAACGCGCCGCGGATGTTGATATCGTGCTGTCCGCGCATGAACAGCGCAGCGGTGCCGGCATTGATGACGATGCCGATCCCGGCGACCACCACCATGGTTTCGCCCGCGACCGGGGCGGGTTCGGCAATCCGGTTGAGCGTCTCGAACAGGATCGCACCGATAGCCACCAGCAGCAGCCCGGCATTGGCCAGCGCGGCGAGGATGGTCGAGCTCTTGTACCCATAAGTGAACCGCTCCGACGCGGGGCGTCTGGCAGCGACGCTGGCGCCCCATGCGAGCAGCAGGGCGAGGACATCGGAGAGATTATGCCCGGCATCCGCGATCAGCGCCATCGAACCGGAAATCCAGCCATACACCGCCTCGATCGCCACGAATGCGGTGTTGAGCACGATACCGATCAGGAAGGCATTGCCGAAATCGGCGGGGGCATGGCTGTGCCCATGCCCGTGATCATGCGAATGGCTGTGACCCGCTCCCATCGACCCTACCGATAGACGCAGGAATCGAGGCCGTCACGGGATACCGACCCGATCCGTGCGGATATCGTATTGCCATGGCGCGCCAGCCAGCCGCGGGGATTGACGACCGAGCGTTCCTTGGGGAGCGGCAATGCGGCGGCCATCCGCGCGGCTTCGAGCGGGGTGAGCGAGGCGGCGGACTTGCCGAAATAGCGGCGCGCGCCAGCCTCCGCGCCGTAGGTGCCGATGCCGGTTTCGGCGACGTTGAGATAGACTTCCATGATCCGCCGCTTGCCCCAGATCTGTTCGATCAGCACGGTGAACCACGCTTCGAAGCCTTTGCGGACATAGCCGCCGCCCTGCCACAGGAAGACGTTCTTGGCGGTCTGCTGGCTGATCGTCGAGCCGCCGCGGATCCGTCCGCCGCGCGCATTGCTGGCGATGGCGTTCTCGATCGCTTCGCGGTCGAACCCGTCATGGGTGCAGAACTTCCCGTCCTCCGCCGCGATGGTCGCGCGCACCATATTGCGGTCGATATTGGACAGCGCGGTCCAGTCCTTGGTGATGCCATTGCCGTCGAGCAGCATGGTGGCGGTTACCGGCACGGGCACGAATTTGAACAGCAGGACGAGCGCGAGGCTGAGGCCCACGAAGCCGATCAATGTCTTGAACAGGAAACGGACCAGCCAGCGCATGCCAGCGCATCTAGCCGCGGGGACAGGGCAACGCAATCTGCCTGCTTGCCGCGCGCCGCCACGCATGCTTACTTCGCCGCGCGGCCACGGGGGCCTGGAGGGAACATTTTCATGCGCAAGGCAATTTTCGGACTGGCCGCTTCGGCAGTGGCACTGACATGGGCGGCGACGCCCGCAGCGGCAGATCCCGCGGCAGTGAAGCAGGCAGTGGCGGCGGATTACGACAGCCACCTCGAAGACCTGTTCCTCCATTTTCACGCCAATCCCGAACTGTCCTTCCTCGAAACCGCAACCGCCGCGCGGATGGCGGCGGAATTGCGCGCCGCGGGTCTCGAGGTGACCGAAGGCGTCGGCGGAACGGGCGTGGTTGGCATGGTACGCAATGGCGACGGGCCGCTGATCCTGCTGCGCGCGGATATGGACGGGCTGCCGCTGCCCGAGAAGACCGGCCTCGACTATGCGTCCACGGCGACGCAGGTCGGGCAGGATGGCCAGGAATACCCGGTCATGCATGCCTGCGGCCACGATGTGCATATCACCTCGATGGTCGGCACCGCGCGGCGGCTGATGGCGACCAGGGAACAATGGTCGGGTACGCTGATGTTCGTCGTGCAGCCGGCCGAGGAACGCGTCGGCGGCGCGGCGGCAATGCTGGAGGACGGGCTTTACGACCGCTTCGGCACGCCCGATTACGCATTGGCATTCCATGTCGCCTCGATCCTGCCCGCGGGCAAGATTTCGGCCTCGGAAAGCATTCAGTATTCGAGCGCGGATTCGGTCGACATCATGGTGCCCGGCGTGGGCGCGCACGGGGCCAGCCCCCACGCGGGCCGCGACCCGGTCTATATCGCCTCGCAGATCGTCACTGCGATGCAGTCGGTCGTCAGCCGCGAGGTCGAGCCTTTGTCACCCGCTGTGATCACGGTCGGCGCCTTCCATTCGGGCACCAAGCACAACATCATTTCCGACCGCGCCGATCTGCAACTGACCGTGCGTGCCAATGACGAGGGCACGCGGGCGCAGCTGCTTGCCGCGATCGAACGGATCGCGGTCAATATCGGCGCAGCGCATGGCCTGCCCGACGATATGCCCGTGCAGGTCCGCGTTTCGGAAGGGACCCCGGTCACCAATAACGATCCCGCGCTGGCGCGCCGGCTGAATGCGGTGATGCAGCGTGATCTTGGCGAGGATGTCTTCATCCCGTTCCAGCAGCGCGGCATGGGAGCGGAGGATTTCGCCTATTTCGTGGCCGAGGAGTATGGCGTCCCCGGCTATTACTTCGCGGTCGGCGGTACCCCTCAGGCTGCGTTCGACGCGGCAGCAAATGGCGGACCGCCGGTCCCGTCGCATCACTCGCCGCTGTTCAAGATCGCCCCGCGCGAGAGCGTGACTCTGGGAACCGAGGCAATGGTCGCCGCGGTGCTGGACTTGGCACCCGCCGGTTAGAACTGGTGATACGAAAAGGCCGCCGACACCCAGGGTATCGGCGGCCTTTTCAGTGTCGGTTTGCGTCTGCCTTACGCCACGCCGGCCAGCAGCCGGTCACCGGCGATGGTCTTCATCGCCTTCTGCACCTTTTCGAACGCGCGCACTTCGATCTGGCGAATGCGTTCGCGGCTGACGTCGTAGACCTGGCTCAGTTCCTCCAGCGTCTGCGGGTTTTCCGTCAGGCGCCGTTCGGTAAGGATGTGCTTCTCGCGCTCGTTGAGACTGTCCATCGCCTCGACCAGCATGTCGTGGCGCACTTCGGATTCCTGCGCGTCGGCGACCAGCTCGTCCTGCAACGGACCATCGTCCTTGAGCCAGTCCATCCATTCGCCCGAACCTTCTTCGCCATTGCGCATCGGCACGTTGAGCGAACCATCGCCGCCCATCAGCATGCGGCGGTTCATATTGACCACCTCCTGCTCGGGCACGCCGAGATCGGTGGCGATCTTGGTCACATCGTCGGGATGAAGATCGGTGTCCTCGTAAGCGTCGAGGTTCTTCTTCATCCGGCGCAGGTTGAAGAACAGCTTCTTCTGTGCAGCGGTGGTGCCCATCTTCACCAGGCTCCACGAACGCAGGATATATTCCTGGATGCTCGCCTTGATCCACCACATCGCATAGGTCGCGAGGCGGAAACCGCGATCGGCCTCGAACTTCTTGACGCCCTGCATCAGGCCGACATTGCCTTCGGAAATGAGGTCGGACACCGGCAGCCCATAGCCGCGGTAACCCATGGCGATCTTGGACACCAAACGCAGGTGCGAGGTAACGAGCTGCGCAGCAGCTTCGGTATCGTCATGTTCCTCGTAGCGCTTCGCGAGCATGTATTCCTGCTCTTGCGTCAGCACGGGGAATTTCTTGATTTCGGAGAGATAGCGGTTGAGGCTCTGCTCACCGCCGAGCGCCGGAACGCTCAAAGTTTTGGTATTGCTCACTTGTACCCTGACCTTTCTAGCGTCGACCTCGTGTGGCGGACCCCTGATGGGCATCCGACCTTCGGGCCACTAAGGTTACCTATAGCGGACGCAGCCCAGATTGCACACGCCTTTCGTCGATTTCAACGTGCGGTTTGGTCGATCAGTTCCCGCATATCGGAGGGCGGTTCGGCGCAGAAATCCAAGCTTTCGCCGCTGATAGGATGTCTGAATCCCAACCGTGCGGCGTGCAATGCCTGGCGCGCGAAACCGAGCTCTTCGAGCAGGGGCCTGAGGGCCTTCGGGGTGCGTCCATAGACAGGGTCCCCTAGTAGCGCATGACCGATTGACGCACAGTGAACACGGACCTGGTGCGTGCGCCCGGTTTCGAGGCGGCATTCTATCAACGATGCGTGGGTCAGCGCCTTGAGGGTCTCGTAATGCGTGACCGCGTGCTTGCCGCGGGACGTGTCGTCGGGCAGCACCGCCATCTTCTTGCGGTCGCGGTCCGAACGGCCGAGCCGACCTGCAATGGTGCCCGCGGGCGGGTTCGGGTGGCCGGCGCACACCGCGAGATAGCGGCGGGTGATCGAATGGTCGGCGAACTGGCGCGCCAGTCCTTCATGCGCTGCATCCGACTTGGCGACGACCAGCAGGCCCGAGGTGTCCTTGTCGATGCGGTGGACGATCCCCGGCCGCGCGACGCCGTTGATCCCTGACAGCTGACCCGCGCAATGATGCAGCAGCGCATTGACCAGCGTGCCGTCCGGATTGCCCGCTGCCGGGTGAACCACCATCCCCGCCGGTTTGTCCACCACCACCAGATGCGCGTCCTCGAACACCACATCGAGCGGGATGTCCTGCGGCTTGGCGGCCAGCGGTTCGGGCGGGGGCAGGACGATGGCAAAGCGTTCCTCGCCCTGGACCTTGGCCGATGCGCTGCGCGCCACCGTCTTACCGACGGTCACGGCGCCCTCGGCGATCAGGCCCTTGATCCGTTCGCGCGACAGTTCGGTCGCTTCGGCCAGTGCCTTGTCGAGGCGGCCGCTGCTGGTCAGCTTTCCGGTGATGATATCGGCATCGGCCATGCTAGGGCCATGCGCGATGCCGGCCCAAGTCTCAAGCGATGTCGTCGAACGCCTCCTCGCCGAGGCGCGTTCAGCGCATCCGCAGGAATGCTGCGGCATCCTGCTGGGCAGCGGCGAAGCGATCACTGCGATCCGGCCCGCGCGCAATGTCCACCCCGAACCCGCGCGCCGGTTCGAGATCGACCCCCAGGCTCTGGTCGATGCCTATCGCCAGGCCCGCGAGGGCGGTCCGCAGGTACTGGGCTATTACCATTCGCACCCCAATGGCGTGGCCGAGCCCTCGGCCACCGATCGCTCGCTCGCGGCAGGCGACGGGGCGATCTGGGCGATAATCGCGGCAGGGCGAATCACCTTGTGGCGTTCGGGGGATGCAGGGTTCGCGAAGCTTCCCTATGAGCTTGCCCCTCGCTAAGACCGTAATCGAATATTCACCACTCGGAAACTCAATGGACGACCGCCAATCGATCGATCTTGCCGCGATGCTGTGCTCGCGCTTGTGCCATGACCTGCTCAGCCCCGTCGGGGCGCTGTCCAACGGGCTCGAGCTGCTGGCGATGGAATCCGATGCCGAAATGCGTGCCAATGTGATGCAACTGCTCGAGCAGAGCGCGCTGATCAGCACCAACAAGCTCAAATTCTTCCGCCTCGCCTTCGGGGCCGCAGGCGGTTTTGGTGAACGCGTCGAGATTGCCGAACCGAAGGCGCTGATCGCGGCGCTGATTGCCGACAAGCCCAATATCACGATCGAATGGGCGCTGGCCGAACCCACGCTGGGCAAGCCCGCGGTCAAGGTGCTGCTCAATTTCGCGCAGATCGCAATCGATGCGCTGGTGCGTGGCGGGACGCTCGATATCGGGGCCGAAATGCGCGACGGCGCGTGCGAGATCGTGGTCCGCGCAATTGGGCCCAAGATCGCTTTCGACGACACCATCGGCAAGGCGCTCGACGGTTCGCTCGACCGCGCGGACCTGACCAGCCGTACGGCGGCTGCGCATATGATCAATCTGCTGGCCACCGAAAGCGGGGGCGGGCTGCAATATCACAAGGGTCCCGATGCGCTGGTGCTCGGCGCGGTCCTGCCGGCGGGTGAAGGGCTGATCGGGTGAGCTCCGATTTCGGCAAGCTGGGCCAGGGGCTCCCCGCCAGCAAGGACGAACTCGTCGACCGCGAAGTACTTTCGCCCAACCACGACGAACGCGCCATGCCGATCGACATGCTGGTGATCCATTATACCGAGATGGAGGACAAGGGCTTCGCCATCGAACGGTTGTGCGATCCCGAGGCCAAGGTCTCGGCGCATTACCTGATCGGCGAATGGGGCGAGGTCGTCCGGCTGGTCCCCGAGGAAAAGCGCGCCTGGCATGCGGGCCAGTCCTACTGGCGCGGGCACAAGGATGTGAATTCGGCCAGCATCGGGATCGAGCTCGACCATCCGGGCCACAAATATGGCTATCGCGAGTTCAACGATGCGCAGTTCGAAGCGCTGGTGCCGCTGGTTGCGCGGATCGTGAAGCAATACGATATCCCGCGCACCAATGTGGTCGGCCATTCGGATGTCGCCCCGGCGCGCAAGATCGATCCGGGCGAGCTGTTCCCGTGGGAGCGGCTGGCCGAGTATGGCCTGTGCCTGCCGCGCCCGAAGAAGCTCGAACGCGGCGATCCGTTCGACAATGACGCCTCGTTCTACCTCGCGCTCGAGCGCTTCGGCTACGATATCACCGATGGGCACAAGGCGGTCGAGGCCTTCCAGCGTCGTTGGCGCCCCGAGAAAATCGACGGGGAAATCGACGGCGAAGTGCGCGCGATCCTGTTCCAGCTTCTGCTCGATCGCGACCGGGGGAACGCCCGGTAATCCGGCGACCGCGCCGCCCGATCAGGTCGGTGGCAGCAATCCCTTTGCATCGCAGTCGAGCAGGCATTCCTGCATCTTGTCGACCGCGACGCGTGCATTCACGCCCATCAGGAAACGGATGTTCTGCAGTTCCTCGTCGAGCGGGGATGCTGGATCCTCTCCGCCTGAGAGTTCGGCCATGTGCCAGCGGGCGAACATGCGGTCCTTGACCCCGACCAGATCGACCAGGCGCAACTGAGCGTGATCGAAATCGCAGCAGATCCGCTCGAAGACTTCTGCGACCACCTCACCTTCGCCCTCGAGCAGTTGGATGAACTGGTTTTCGACGAAGACGAGTACCCCGGTGACACCGACCTCCTTGTTCCGGATGGCGGCACGTGCCGCGATATTGCTGACCTGCTGTTCGACCGTGAGTTCATCCGGAGTGAGGCAGGAGCGGCTGGTGTACAATAGCCTGCTGATGGGCATGATCTTCTCCCGGACCTAGGCTTCGGCAAAATCGGTTTGGGTGCCGGCTAGGGCAAGGAAGGCTGCGGGCGGTATTGGGCGGCCGGTGAGGAAGCCCTGGACCTCGTCGCATCCGTGATCGCGGATGAAGGACAATTGCGAGTCCGTTTCAATGCCCTCCGCGGTTATCTTCATGTTCAGGCTGGCACCCAATTGGGCGATCGCCCGCACGATCGACGCGCTGCCTACATCGTCGGGCAGTTTCTGAATGAAGCTCTTGTCGATTTTGATCCGGCTGATCGGAAAGCGGTGCAGGTAGCTCAGCGAGGAATATCCGGTCCCGAAATCATCAAGCGAGATACGTACCCCAAGGTCGCGGATATGGGTGAGCGTACGCAGCGCCGCCAGATCGTTGTTGAGCAGTGCAGTCTCGGTGATTTCGAGTTCGAGCCGATGCGGCGCCAGACCCGAGTCGGCCAGTGATTGGGTCACGATCTGGGGCAGTCGCGGATCGAGCAACTGCACCGGCGAAACATTGACCGCCAGATCGATGTGTCCGGGCCAGGAGGCTGCATCTTTGCATGCTTGCCGCAGGACATCTGCTCCGATCCGCGTGACCAAGCCCAGATCTTCGGCAATCGGGATGAACTCGGTCGGCGAAATTTCTCCTTGATCGGGGCAGGTCCAGCGCAGCAAGGCTTCGGCGCCCGATATCGCGCCGCTCTGCGAGGCGAAGACAGGTTGATAGACGATCGTGAACTCGTCCCGCATGCACGCCCGGCGCAGTGAGGCTTCCAGCGCCCGGCGACGTTGGATGGCTTCCATGAGCGTGGGTTCGAACACGCGATAGGTCTGCTTGCCATTATGTTTGGCCGAGTACAGCGCGATATCCGCATGCTGGATCAGGACGTCGGGGGTGACCCCATGGTCCGGAGCCAAGGCCACTCCGACGCTCCCGCTGAGCTCGACCACGTTGCCATCGATGATCATCGGCCGCGACAGGATTTCGATGATTCGCTCGGCAATGATCGAGGCTTGGCGATGGTCGCCAATGCCGAAGCACAAGACGGCGAACTCATCGCCGCCGATGCGCGCCGCCATGTCGCCGTCCCGAACCGCCAGAGTAAGCCTGTGCGCCAGGCGCTGGAGGACCACGTCACCGACTGGATGGCCGAGCGTGTCGTTGATCGGTTTGAAGCGGTCCAGATCGACCATCATCAGTGCGAAGGGGCGGCCGAACAGCTCGATCTTGTCGCATTCGAGACGTAATGCTTCGGTGAACTGGTGACGATTTGCGAGATTGGTGAGCGCATCGTGCATTGCGATGTGCGCAATCCGGCTCTCGCCGTCGGAACTCGTCTTGCGTTCGACAAGATAGGTCGAAATACCGGTCCCGACAATCAGCAGCGCGACCATCGCGATTGCGGTTGCCAGAGCGGCGAAGGCTTCGCTGTTCGCTCCTTGCGAAAAGCCGGGCATCGCCGAGACCGAGAACCCCGCCATACCGCCGAAATGCAGTCCGATGATCGCCAGCATCAGCAGGGTTCCAGCATGCCAGATGCCAAGAGCGCCGAAACTACGGCGCAACACACGGATTGCTAGCGAGGAGCAGGTGATGGCGATGACCATCGATGCTACCACGTATCGCCAGTCCCAATGCACGATCCCGTCTACGCGATAGGCAAACATACCCACGTAATGCATGGCCCCCATCGCAAGGCCGATGATCGACCCGCCGAGGAGGGGAGCGAGCCGGGCGAATTTTGAAGAAGCCAGCGCAAGCCCGGCGCCGATGCCCGCGACTGCGATCAAGGCAGAGACAACGGTAAGTGCCCCGTCCAACGTGACGGGCGTGTTCGGCTGATAGCCGAGCATGGCGATGAAGTGAGTTGCCCAGGTGGCGGCACCCGCCGTTACGGCGGACAAGAAGCACCAGTGGACCCGCGCAATCCCGTCCTCGGACAGCGTGCGGCGGAACAGGG
The DNA here is from genome assembly GCF_024171405.1 of Qipengyuania citrea. Lineage (GTDB taxonomy): Bacteria > Pseudomonadota > Alphaproteobacteria > Sphingomonadales > Sphingomonadaceae > Qipengyuania > Qipengyuania profunda. Next base: position 1,119,675 of record NZ_JALJZT010000002.1, on the reverse strand, counting down.
TCGCCGAAACCATTGACCCGGCGATGCACATCACCGCAGCCATGAGGACGAACCAGAGATTGTGATCGTTTATAATGCAGCCGACTATCAGCATGAATCCTCGCGCGCGCGCCCGCATGGATTGCAGACCGCCGGGCCGCCTAGGTCGTAGAGGTTAACGAATTCGTCATGAAGCGGGTACGCGTGATGGATGAGTCCCGCGTGGGGGACCCATGCCGCCGCCAAGGCAAGCGTCCCTATTTATACTTTGCACTCTCGACCCCTTGCCCTATCTGCCACGGTGCCAGGGGGCCGGGCAGCCGCGTGCCGCAAGGTACGAGGAAAGTCCGGGCTCCACGAAACGAGGGTGGCGGGTAACGCCCGCCCGGCCGGTTTCTTCTGAGATCGGCCGAGGGAAAGTGCCACAGAGAGCAAACCGCCGATGGCCTGCTTGCAGGCTCAGGCAAGGGTGAAAGGGTGCGGTAAGAGCGCACCGGGGCTTCGGCAACGCGGCCCGCACGGCAAACCCCACCCGGAGCAAGGCCGAATAGGGGCGGCGCGTCCGCGCAAGCGGGCAGGTGCGTTTCGCATCGACCGCCCGGGTTGGCTGCTTGAGCTGCGGAGCAATCCGCAGCCTAGACGAATGGCTGCCGCCGCACGGCCGGTCCCTCGGGATACCGCGTGCGGGACAGAACCCGGCTTACAGGCCCCCTGGCAAATCTTCGACTGCGGGCAATAGCGAGGGCGTGGGGGTCTCTTCGGGGACCAGTTGCCCATCGACTTCGAGCCCTTCGAATGGGCGGCATGCCTCGTTCATGTCGTCGGAATGCAAATGCACTTTCAGCATCGGATCGGCCTTGGACCAATCGGTCCGCGGATCGTCGCGCACCACGCAGAGCGCGCGCCATGCCAGCGGCAGCTCCTGCAATTGCTCGATGGTCGGCAGGCCTTCGATCAGCACGTCGCGTCCGGCATAGCGGGCCGTCGCATAGCCGACGAACTTGGTTTCCGTGCCGCGGATATGGATGCGGTCGGTACCCTCGTCGATGCGGGCAAAGGTATCGAGCCGGATCGAGAACGCCGCCCAGATCGAAATGCCGATCAGCAGGACCAGAGCGACCATCGTCGCGACGACGGTCCATTTGGCGACGGGATTTTCCAGACCTTCGGGATGATCGATCGGCACGCGGGGAACTCCTTCAAGGCAGGATGCCGGATTCTGGAATGGGACTGGCGCACGCACTGCACCGCGCCAATGATCGAAACCAATTGCTAGGCGAATTCTTTGTCCGTGACTGCGATCGTACCATCGATGTCCTGCGTCTGGATCACCCGGCGCTGGTCGCCTTCGAGGACCAGGGCGGTCAGCTTGCCGGTACGAAAGGCGCCGGTATCGATCCCGATCCGGTAATCGGTATGCTCGATGTCCTCGAAGATCGTGTGCCCATGCACCACGACATGGCTGAACGGCTCGCGATGCTTGAGAAACCGTTCGCGAATCCAGCGAAGGTCGGACTGGTTCTGGTCTTCGAGGCTGTGCTTGGGATTGATCCCGGCGTGGACGAAGACATAGTCGCCCGCCACGATGATATCTTCCATCTCCGCGAGGAACTTGCGATGTTTCGCGGGCACGAGTTCGTGCAGCTCGGCCTGCAGTTCCTTCATGGTGAGCTCGTTGTAGCGCTTTTTCTTGATGCCGTAGCTCAGCACGGTCTCGCGCCCGCCATGCTTGAGGAAATGCCGGAGCATTTCCTTATCTTCGAAGCTCTCGAGGAACATTTCCTCGTGATTGCCGGCGATATAGCGGACCGCGCGGTGGTCGCGCCATTGGCGTGCGGTTTCGATCACGCGCGCGCTTTCGGGACCGCGATCGATCAGATCGCCCAGCATAACGACCGTACTGCGCGCATCGCCGGCCTTCCTATCGTCGTTTTCGATAGCGAGGATCAGTTCGTCGAACAGGTCACAGCGGCCGTGAATATCGCCGATGACGTAGAAGCGCTCGCCCTCCGGGACTCTCGGAAGGGGCTTGGCCGACGCGCCCTTGTTGAACAGTTTTGCGAGTTTCAGCATGTCAGGATTGTGCGACTTCGAGCCTGGTTCTGGTTTGAAGCCGACCAGATAGGCGCAAGCTGCGGCGGGAGCAACAAATGCGCTTGCACCGCTACTGTTGCAGTTGCGAGAAAAGCACAGCTATTGTTGCGTATGCGAAAACCTCGCGGCTGAAGCTTGCGTCAACCGGGCAAAGTGTGCAGGTTTATGACCGTATCCGGACGAGGAGCCTAACAAAATGGCCCCGACGGATTCGCAGGTGGGACGAAGCGACACTCGTACAGGAGTTTGTAATGCTCACGTCCTTTCGCGGCCTCATGGCCGTTTCGCTCGCTACCGCGGGCCTTTCTCTCGCAACTCCCGCCATGGCTCAGTCGGAAGACGACAGCGGGTTCACCACCTCCGCCAATGTGGCACTGACCACCGACTACCGCTTCCGCGGCGTCTCGCTCTCGGGCGGCGAACCTGCCATCCAGGGCGGCTTCGACGTCGGACATGAAAGCGGATTCTACGTCGGCACCTGGGCGTCATCGATCAAGGGTGGCCCGTCCTATGGCGATCTCGAATTCGATGTCTACGCCGGCTGGGGCGGCAATCTGAGCGATGCGGTGAGCGTCGATATCGGCGTGCTGTATTATATCTATCCGACCGAGGATCTGGGGCTCGATACCGATTATATCGAACCCTATGCCTCGATCAGCACCAGTTTCGGACCGGCCGAGGCCACCTTCGGGGTCGCTTATGCGCCCGAGCAGGATTCGCTTGGCGGGGACGATAACCTCTATCTTTATACCGATGTCGGCTTCGGCATCGCCGACAGCCCGTTCAGCATTTCGGGCCACATCGGCTACACCGACGGTGCTCTGGCCCCGCCGCTGCTCGCCGGTGACACCGACGATACCGGTCTCGATTGGTCGATCGGCGCGAGCGTTGCCCAGGGCAATTTCGAAGTAGGCGTCGCCTATATCGGCGTCGAAGGCCCTTCGATCAACGACTTCACCGACGATGCCATCGTGGGTACGATTTCCGCCAGTTTCTGAGAATTCACTGGCGGGAATTCCCCGGAGGGGGGCGCATGCCAGCGCGCCCCCCTTTTCGCGTCAGTCGAGCGCAAAATCGACCGTAGTCACCACACGGACCTTCTTGAACGGCGTATCGCCGATGCCCCATCCGCCCGCCTCGCCATCGCGGGCGTCGATCGAGAAATAGCCCTGCGTCGCCTTGTGGATGCCGCCAACCGCAGCGCCGCTGTCCTGCGCGAACTGCTCCGCCGCAGCGCGCGCGTCCTTGGTCGCCTCGGCCACCATTTCGGGCTTGATGTCATTGAGCCCGGTGAAGGTGTAGCTGATCCCCGATCCGTCTTCGAGCACCACGCCATCGCGCACCAGTTCGGCCTGCCGGCGAACCGCGCGCTGGGCGCGGTCGATATCGCGCGTGCGCAAGACGGTGCGCTGGCGCACGGTGTAGAACACGGTCCCGTCATTGGTGTAGCTCGAAACATTGATCCCGGCCGGGGTCAGCTCCTCTGCGGGAAAGCCTAGCTCTTCAAAAAAGGCCCGCACTGCCTCGGCGTCGCGATCGGTATTGGCTTGTGCGGTTTGCAGATTGGTTGCGGTAGAAGCGAACGACACCGTCCATGTTGCCAGATCCGCAGTAACCTCGCGCTCGGCCAGACCGCGCACGGTCACGCTGCGCTCGGCCGCTTTCATGCGCACCAACCCGTCGCCAAGTACGAAGCCGCCGACGATCAGGCCCAGCGCGACAATGCTCGCGCTTCCCAGCCAGCGCTTCAGCGTTGCATCGCCATGTCGCGGTGTGGCACCATTGTGCACGCTTTCGGTTTCTTCGGGCATGTTCGCCTTCCTCTCTGACCTGTGTCTCCCAAGACTGGCGATAGGGCTCGAGCGATGAACCGTGTTTGAATAGCGATGAATGGAGTTTTGCTTGACCAAATATCTGCACACAATGATCCGCGTGAGCGACCCCGATGCGACGGTGGCGTTCTTCAAGCTGATCGGACTCGAGGAAGTGCGCCGCTTCGATGTCGAGGCCGGGCGCTTCACGCTTATCTTTCTCGCCGCGCCGGGGCAGGAAGGCGTGGCCGAGGTCGAGCTGACCTATAACTGGCCTGCCGAAGAAGGCAGCGCGCCCGAAGAATACGCGGGCGGGCGCAATTTCGGCCACCTCGCCTACCGGGTCGAGGACATCTACCAGACCTGCCAGGCGATCCTCGATGCGGGACATACGGTCCACCGCCCGCCGCGCGACGGGCATATGGCCTTCGTCAAGACGCCCGACGGGATTTCGGTCGAACTGCTGCAGGACGGCTATCTCGACCCGCAGGAACCCTGGGCCAGCATGGAGAACACCGGGAGCTGGTAAGCTCTCGGTGCCTCATCGGCCAGGTCAGTCGATATAGGGGGAGCGCGCATCATCCGGATGCGTCGCCGACAGTCGCAGGATGACATAACCGGCGATGGCGGAGATCAGCGATCCGAGCAGGATCCCGATCTTCGCCTCGTTGATCAGCAATTGCTGCCCGGCAAAGGCCAGCCCGCTGATGAACAGCGACATGGTAAAGCCGATCCCGCACAGGATCGAGACGCCCCAGATCTCGGGCCAGGTGGCCTGGTCGGGGCGGGGTGCGAAACCGAGCTTGTCGGCGGCCACGATGGCGGCGAAGATGCCCACCTGCTTGCCGATGACAAGGCCTGCGGCAATCGCCAGTGGCAACGGAGCGAGCAGGTGCTCGAGCCCCATCCCGGCCAGCGGCACGCCGGCATTGGCGAACCCGAATACGGGCACCACCAGATAGGCGCTCCACGGGGCGAGGCCATGCTCCATGCGTTCGACCATCGTCTGGTCGTCAGGACCGACCATCGGGATGCACAGCGCAGCAACCACGCCAGCGATCGTCGCGTGGATGCCCGAATTGAGCACGAAGTACCACAGCGCCAAGGCTAGCAGGATATAGGGCCAGTAACGCGCCACGCGCATCCGGTTGAGCACCATCATCGCGACCACCACGCCCGCCGAGGCAGCCAGCCAGCCGAGCTTGATATTCGCCGTGTAGAACAGCGCGATCACCATGACCGCGCCGATATCGTCGACGATCGCCACGGTCAGCAGGAACAGCCGGAGCGATGCGGGGCAGCGATTGCCCAGCAAGCCGAGCACGCCCATCGCGAAGGCGATGTCGGTTGCCGCAGGGATTGCCCAGCCGCGCAGCAGTTCGGCATCGCCGCCGACCACGCCGACATAGACCAGCGCCGGGATCGCCATGCCCGCAGCCGCCGCCAGGATCGGCAGGCGACGCGATTGCGCGGTGGACAGCTGCCCTTCGATCCATTCGCGCTTCACCTCGAGCCCGACGACGAAGAAGAACACCGCCATCAACCCGTCGTTGATCCACAGGTGCAGATCGTCGAGCTTGGGGATCGGGGTCCAGGGCAATTCACCGTAGAACAATTGCTCGTATTCGCCGGCCAGCGGCGAATTGGCCGCGAGCATTGCAGCGGCCGCGACGAGGATGAGCAGGATGCCCGCAGAGGCGTCGCTGACGAAGAGCGCGCGGACGGGGGCAAACACGAGGCGAAATGCTGAAGGGCGTTCGGTCATCTTGGGCACGCTCTCTTTCGCAAAGCGGCCCGCGTTGCAAGTCTTGAAGCACGCGGTTATTCAGAAAGGCAGGGGGTACGCTTGGTATCTGGGGCATTCACGGTCGCTGAATGGTTTTTGGTCGTACAGCACGAGCTGCTGCTGTTCGCGGCAGCCTTTTTCACGCTCGGCATAATCGATGAATTTGCGCTCGACTGTACCTATCTCTGGTGCCGGTTGACCGGACGCATCCGCACCCCGCGGCTCGATAAAACCGAATTCGCCGAAATCGATTGCCTGGCGGGACGCGCTGCGGTGTTCATTCCCGCGTGGGAGGAAGCCGATGTCATCGGACCCACGCTGGTGCACATGCTCGATGCCTGGCCGCAGGACGAACTCACGGTCTATGTCGGCTGCTATCGCAACGACGTCTCGACCATGGCTTCGGTGGTTGCTGTAGTGCGTGGCGATCCGCGCGTCCGGCTGGTGGTGCATGGCAAGGATGGGCCGACGTCCAAGGCCGATTGCCTGAACCGGCTCTATGCCGCTTTGGCGGAAGACGAGCAGCGCTCGGGCGTGGGAGCACGGATGGTCGTGCTGCACGATGCGGAAGACATGGTCGATCCCGCCGCGCTCGACCTGCTCGACCAGGCGCAGTGGCACGCGCATTTCGTCCAGCTTCCGGTGCTCGCGCTGCCGCAGCGTCATTCGCCGTGGATCGGGTCGCATTATTCGGACGAATTTGCCGAAGCGCATGGCAAGACGCTGGTGGTGCGCGATGCGCTGGGCGCGGCGATCCCGGGGGCAGGGGTGGGTTGTGCCATCGCGCGCGGATCGCTCGGCCAGCTCGCGCATCGGCAGGGCGGCAAACCCTTCGCCGAGGATTCGCTGACCGAGGATTACGAGCTTGGCCTGAAGATCGCGCAGGCGGGCGGACAGGGCCGGTTCCTGCGCGTGCGCGGGGCCGATGGACGGCTGATCGCGACCCGTGCCTTCTTTCCCTCGCGGCTCGACCAATCGATCCGGCAGAAGACGCGCTGGATGCATGGCATTGCCCTGCAGGGGTGGGACCGGCTGGGTTGGGACAGCGAGCCGGTCGAACTGTGGATGCAGTTGCGCGATCGGCGCGGCCCGCTGGCAGCGATCCTGCTGGTCGTGGCCTATTTGCTCGTGTGCCTCGTCGCCGTGGGCCTGATCCTAGAGCAGTTGGGACTGGTCGAACCGCCCCCGACCACGCCGCTGTTAAGCGTGCTGTTCTGGATCAATTTCGTCGGGCTGGCGGGACGGTTCGCGGCGCGGGCCTGTTTCACCGCGCGCGAGTATGGTTGGCGACAGGGCCTGCTCGCGATCCCGCGGACACTGGTGTCGAACATCGTCTCGATCATGGCCGGGCGGCGTGCGCTCGCCGCTTATGTCGGCACTTTGCGCGGTGCGCCGATCGTCTGGGACAAGACCGAGCACCGCGATCACCCGGCGCTCGTCCTGCCGGGTAGGGGTGCTGCATGACCCATGCGGTCGCCCGGCGGCAGGGTCAGCCTGTGCTGTTCCTCGGCCTTTTACTGGCGGGCTGGTGCCTGCTGCGCGTGCTCACCTGGGAAAGCCCGTGGCCGCAGGCGCTCGGACTGCCCGAGCCGCTCCACTTCGCCAGCGCCGACCTGCGCCAGCCAGGCACCACAGCCGGGCTGAACGACGGCATCATCGCTCTCCTTGCGAGCAATGATCGCCTCGCCGATGAAGCCGCAGGGCGTTCCGCACCGCTGCCTGTTTTCCTTAGCCCGGTGGCAAGTACTGCCGAGCGGCCGCCTTTCGAGCGATCCGATCCCCTCGAGCATTTCGACACGCACCGGCGCGCCGCGGGCCACAATCTGTTGTTCGCCGCCGGGATGGCAAGCCTGCCGCTACCGCGCAGCGTTGCCGCCCTGCTCGACCGCGAGCAGGGCATGCTGCAGCCTGCGACGCGGTCGATCCCGCGCCGGGCATCATCCCCGTGGCGCTTCGATGGCTGGGTCGTGCTGCGCGAGGACGGTCTCCAGCTTTCCGAGGGCGGCACGCGTCCAGCCAGCTATGGCGCAAGCCAGCTTGGCGCAGTCCTGTCCTACCGCCTCGCACCCGGTACGCCGCACGCCCCCGCCGCCTATCTTCGCGCCAGCCGCGCGCTGGTCGATGGCGGCGAGTCCGAAGGCGCGCTGGGCCTGCGCGCAAAACCGTTCGGACGCATCCCGCTTGCCGTTCATGCGGAGGCCCGTCTGACCATCCGGCCGGGCGACAGCCCCGAAATACGTCCCGCAGCCTTCGTGGCCGGAGGTTTCGACCGTATCGACCTGCCCGCACAGCTGGTGGCGCGCGGATATGGCCAGGCCGGCTATGTCGGCGGCGAATTCGCCACCGCGTTTGCCGATGGCGCTTTCGTGGCCGAGCGCGAGGTCGCGCAGTTCGATCTTGGCCGCGTGGCGCTGGGCGGCGGTGCGTGGGGCGGCGCGCAGCAGGGTGCGGCGCGGCTCGACATCGGCCCCAGCCTCACCATCGACCTGCACCTCGGCGCGGCGCCCGCGCGGATCGAGGCCGATTATCGCTGGCGCGTGGCGGGCAATGCCGAGCCCGGCAATGGCGGGGTCGTGACGCTTTCGACCGGTTTCTGACACAGTCTTAAAATTCGCCTTCGGCGGCGCTATTCTGCTATTAACCATCCCGTAGAAGAGCAATTATCACGACCGAGTCATGGAACTTCGAATTATCCTTGCATACGCGCTCATTGCGCTTCTCATGTGTGCGGCAATCGGCGCATTCGTAGCGTATCAGCGCCGCAAGAACCGGCCGAGGAGCTGGAGGAAGCGCCGCTAGCCTTTTCTTCGCAGACCAACCGACTAGCTAGCCAGCGAACGGCATATGCTGGCAGGTTGACAGATTATCCGTCGCGAGTTCCGTCGCAGGCGCCCGGGGAGGCTTGAGTCCGAAGCGACATGCACTTGTGCAGATACCATGCGTGCGATACGGGTTGGAGGTGCCTTTGAGGTCCAATCGTCGCGCCGCGTTTCCTGTATTTTTTGGATGCACAACCCGTGATGGGTACTGAGCAGGTTGCCGTACCGCGAATATACGAAGCGAATTGAACGTCGATGACCCTACCTCCTGCTACAACGTTGCGTGCGCATAGTATCGCGCCAGGCTTTGCTGCAGCGGCATGATGCCCCACTCGCCTTCGGTACCGGTACGCACGGCAGCTCGTAAACCGAGCAGCAAGGACCAGCTTCTGTGGTTCGTGCTACTCTTTTGCATCGCGCTCGTGGGCCTCGGGTTTCTGCCGCTGGCCTTTCTCGGAACACCCTTCCTGAAGCCAATCCATATCTTCGCTGCTGCGCTGCTGTTGCTGACACCGACGATGCTTCCGGGGTCGACCCAGGGCATGAGCATCGTGAGGATGGTGGCATTCGCGTTCTTCACCCAACTCGCGGTGCTGCTGATTTCGCTGGCGTGGTCGCCCTTGGTCGCGACGGGTGCGCTTTCCCTCATGATCAGCTTCACGAACTGCGTAATAGCGCTGGCATTCTGCTTGATGGCGTCGCGGCTCAGCCTGACGCGCCTGGCAGATCTTCTGGCCTATGGAGCTTTCGCTGGCGCAGTGGCGTTTCACCTCGCCTTATTCGTCGGGCACGCGCTCAGTGGACAGAATGCTCTTGCGATCCTCATCGATGTGGCGCTGAGCGGCGAAATGCGCAATTTCAAGTTGCTTTATTTCGTAGGAGGCATGAAGGGCCTCGGGGTCGAGGGAGTTTCCACTTTCTTCTCCACTGTTGCGCCGAAAGCAACCAATTCATTCGGAAGCGCTTTCGTCACCACAGCGATTGCGGCCGTTCATGTCGTCGCCGCTGACCGGGCGCTCACCAGATACCGCAGTGTCAAGCGGGACTGGGCGGTGTGGCTTGCCCTTATAAACGCGGTGTTCGTGATCATGATCGCCTTCAGCGACCGCGTGCAAATCTACGGTGCGCTCCTGATAATTGCGCACCTTTCCTATTTCGGTTTCATGCACGGGAATTGGAAGCTCGGCGCATGGCTCACTTTCGCCGGTATCTGGGTGAGCTTGAGCGCGATCATGTATATCGCAGTTAGCGCCTCGGCGCAGGGGACCTTCGAGGAATACATCTACCGGGTCACGAACAACCCGAGGTTTGCCGACCTCGACCGCGTGCTGGTGAAGCTGGGCGAGCTCGGGATGCTGGGCGGCGGCATGGGCATCCCGCTGTCATTCCACGACATCAGATATCTCTATCCGCACAATCTATTCCTGTTTAATTACATGTCGGCGGGGATGATCGGGCTGCTGGCCTCGTTCATCTGGTTTGGGCTGCTGTGCCTGCTCGCAGTCAAAGCCTTCGCGCTCATGATCAACCAGCAAATGCCGCGAGCGGTAAGGCGTCTTGCCCTAGGCGCATTCTCGGGTGTGGTCTATGCGATCACGCTGACGCAGCTGGTTTCTCAGGGTGATTTGGACACGGCAGACTGGTTGGGTCTGGCGATCGCGTTGAGCGTGCTCGCCAAGGCGCAGTCCATTAGCCTGCGTGTTGAATCAAAGGCGGGCGGAGTTTAGGCTGTCGCCTCTGCCGCTTCGATCATGGCGCGGTATCTGCGACGGTGCAGTTCCCCATCGCCGTGCCGGGGTCGTGACGCTTTCGACCGGTTTCTGACACAGTTCAGCTTTTATCCGTCACCCGGCTGCGATAGGGCGCAGGCATGGACGTCTACCTCCCCATCGCGAACCTGTCCGTCAACGGGCTATGGATCGTCGCGCTGGGGGGACTGACCGGGATCCTGTCGGGTCTGTTCGGCGTGGGTGGCGGTTTCCTGACCACGCCGCTGCTGATCTTCTACGGCATCCCGCCGACCGTGGCCGCGGCTTCGGCCTCGACCCAGGTCACCGGGGCCAGCGTAACCGGCGTGCTGGCGCATGGCGGGCGCGGCGGGGTCGATTATCGCATGGGTGCGGTGATGGTGGCGGGCGGCGTGATCGGTTCGGGTTTCGGCGCGCTTTTGTTCCGGTTCTTCCGCGCGATCGGCCAGATCGATGTGGTTATCAGCGCGCTCTACGTCGTCCTGCTCGGTACCATCGGGATGCTGATGGCGCGCGAAGCGGTCCAGACGATCTGGGGCAAGGGCGGTTCGCAAGCCGCGCGGCGGCGGCACCACCCTCTTGTCGCCAGCCTGCCGATGCGCTGGCGCTTCTACCGCTCGGGTCTCTATATCTCCCCGATCGCCCCGCTGCTGGTGGGCGTCGTCGTGGGCGTGCTGACCATGCTCATGGGCGTGGGCGGCGGGTTCATTCTCGTGCCCGCGATGCTCTATATCCTCGGGATGAGCGCCAATGTCGTCGTCGGCACCTCGCTCTACAACATCCTGTTCGTGACCATGGCGACCACGATCATGCACTCGCTGACCACCAAGGCGGTCGATATCGTGCTGGTCTTCCTGCTGCTGGTCGGCTCGGTCACGGGTGCGCAGATCGGTTCGCAGATCGCGGTCAAGGCGAAGCCCGAAGTGCTGCGCCTGATCCTCGCCGCGACCGTCCTGGCGGTCGCCTTCCGCATGTTCCTCGGCCTGTTCTACCAGCCCGAGGAAATCTACACGTTGTATCCGCTGTGAGGGCGCTGCTGCTCCTCCTCTTCGCCTTTGCGCTAATGGGCCAGCGCGATCCGATCCTCGTGCCCGAAGTCAGCCAGCACGAGGTGCAGGTGCGGCAGGGGTTCACCGGCACCGAACTGCTGCTGTTCGGCGCAGTGCTCGATCCGCAGGGCCGCGCGGCTGGTAGCGATTACGACATCGTGGTCGTGCTCAAGGGGCCATCCGAACCCGTCCGGCTGCGCGAGAAGGAACGCTTTGTCGGCGTGTGGGTCAATGCCGCGACCAGCGACTTCCGCTCGGTCCCGTCCTATTTCGCGGTCGCATCCTCGCAGCCGATCGACGCGATCGTCGACGAGAAAACCGCCGCGATCTACGAATTCGGGACCGATTACATCCAGCTGTCGCCCAGCGGGGTGATCGACCCCGAGGAACAGGCGCGGTTCAAAGCCGGGCTGGTCGACCTCAAGACCCGCCAGCAGCTCTACAAGCAGGATTTCGGCGGGGTCCAGATCAGCGAACAGGTGCTCTACCAGTCCCGTATCTCGCTGCCGTCCAATGTCTCCACCGGCACCTATACGGCAGAGACCTTCGCAGTGCGCGATGGCCGGGTGATCGCCTCGGCGCTGGCAGAGGTCGAGGTCAAGAAAGTCGGCTTCGAACGGATCGTCGCGGTCTACTCGCAGGAATGGGCACTGGTTTACGGCCTTCTGGCGGTTGCGCTGTCGGTCGGAATGGGCTGGGCGGCCGGGCGATTATTCGCGCTGATCTAACCTTTCCCGGGCACTATCGTTGACCACATCTTAAGCAGTTTCGGTCAGGCAGGCTGCCAGCGCAATGGGCGCGTTTGACGTTGGGGCACAGCCAGATCGATGAACGACACAGGCAATCCGGATTACCGCAGTTTCGACCCCGCGCAGGAAGACGGCGCGGAGCCGCCCCAGCCGCGCAGCAATTCGCTGCGCGACCGCATCCGCCGCAGCGCCGAACAATCCTCCACTCCGGCGGTGTCGCCTTCGGGCTATGTCCATCAGCCGCAGCAGCCCGCCGCCGAGACAAGCCAGCCCGAACCCGAACCTGAGCCACAGCCCGCGCCGCTCGCGGTGCCCCGCGGGGACGACCCCGCGGAACGTCCCGTGCCGTCGCCTGTGACGCTCGGCGAAGCCCCGCCGCGCCCGCCCGAACCTGCGGCTTCGCCCGAGACCAGCGAGGTACCCGAGCCGGCCAAGGAACCCGAGGAGATTGGCGAGAACGCGGGCAAGCCGATCGGCGTCGTGCTCGAGATCGCCGGGTCCAGCTCGCAGATCGCGATCGACCTCCAGCGGCTGAACGAATGTGCCGACGATACCGATCCGTCGGTCGCCATGGCCGGCCAGGTCGGCTCGCAGATCAAGATCCGCGTGGGCAACAGCTGGCTGCTCGCCAGCGTGCGCAACCAGCGCCAGGACCGCAAGGCGGGGTCGATCCTCGCCAATATCGACTTCCTCGGCGAAGGCACCGAAGAAAAGCTCACCGGCAAGCTCCACCGCTTCCGCCGCGGTGTGACGCGCTATCCGGTCCCCGGCGCGATGGTCTATCCCGCGACGACCGCGGATCTGAAACAGGTCTATGCCAGCGACGGGCGCAGCGCGATCACCATCGGCAAGGTCTATCCGACCAAGGACATCCGCGCCGGCATCTATGTCGATGCCATGCTCGGCAAGCACTTCGCGCTGCTCGGGTCGACCGGTACGGGTAAATCGACCAGCGCCGCGCTGATCCTGCACCGCATCTGCGAGGCCGCGCCCGAAGGCCATATCGTGATGATCGATCCGCATGGCGAATATGCCTCGGCGTTTCGCAACACGGGTGTGATCCTCGACGTCTCGAACCTGCAGATGCCCTACTGGATCATGAATTTCGAGGAACATTGCGAAGTGCTGATTACCAGCACCGGCAATGACCACCAGGTCGATGCCGACATCCTCGCCAAGTGCCTGCTCAAGGCGCGGCAGAAGAGCCGGCTGGCCGAGCATATGGGCAAGATCACCGTGGATTCGCCGATCCCCTACCTGCTCTCGGACCTCTCGAACGAGATCCAGGACGCGATGGGCAAGCTCGACAAATCGACCAATTCCGCGCCTTATATGCGGATCAAGAACAAGCTCGACGAGATCAAGGCCGACCCGCGCTACCAGTTCATGTTCTCGGGCATGCTGGTGGCCGACACGATGGCCGATTTCATCGCCAAGATCTTCCGCATGCCGTCGAACGGCAAGCCGATCTCGATCATCGATGTGTCGGGCGTCCCGTCGGACATCACCTCGACCGTGGTGGCGGTGCTCAGCCGGCTGGTGTTCGATTTCGCCATCTGGGGCCGCGACGAGCGGACCTCGCCGATCCTGCTGGTCTGCGAAGAAGCCCACCGCTACGTCCCCAACGAGAAGAACGCCGATGGCAATTCGGTCGGCACCATCCTGTCGCGCATCGCCAAGGAAGGCCGTAAGTACGGCATCAGCCTGGGCCTGATCACGCAGCGTCCGTCCGACCTTGCCGAAGGCGTGCTGTCGCAATGCGGCACGATCCTCTCGATGCGCCTCAACAACGACCGCGACCAGGAATTCGTCCGCGCGGCGATGCCCGAAGGCGCGCGCGGCTTCCTCGATGCGATCCCCGCACTGCGCAACCGCGAGTGCATCATCTGCGGCGAGGGTGTCGCCGTCCCGATCCGCATGAGCTTCGACAATCTCGAGGAATCGAAACGGCCCGCGTCGGAAGACCCCAGCTTCGTCGAACTGTGGAACAATGCCGGCGGCGAAGAGGACATGGTCCAGCGCACCGTCCAGCGCTGGCGCTCGCAGGGCTAATCCGCCCATATGAGTCATTGCGAGGAGCCGCCGGCGACGCGGCAATCCAGAGTACTCGGCACTGGCCCGAACGCTTGGAACGGGATTGCTTCGCTACGCTCGCAATGACTGACGTCTCAAGTGCCCCGTGTATCGCCGAACAAATGGATGTGCAGCCGGTCGCTCATCCGGAAACCGTGTTCGACGCATAGCGGCGCGAGCCATTGTTCGCGGGCGCGCAGCGTCTCGCTGTCGGTGCCTTCGGGCATCAGGAAGACGTGGTCGGGCTTGAACCGATAGCGATCGCGCAGCGCCAGCACCTCGCCCAGATCCGCCGGCGCAGCGATCACGAATTTGAACCAGGCGCGCGGATCGGTGGCATAGGCATCGAGCCGCTCGGGGATGAGCGCCAGTTCCGCAGGATTGCCGCTATGCGCCAGCTTGGGGCTGACGTTGAACTGATCGATGCGGATGTCGAGTGCGGGGCTTGCCTTGGTCGTGCCATTGGTCTCGATCTCCACCGTGACATCGGGCAGATGGCCCAGCAGCCGCGCGAGCGCGGGCGCCTGCAGCAGCGGTTCGCCGCCGGTGATCACCAGACGCTTCTGGCCCAGCGCGGTGATACGCGCGGCAACCTCCTCCTCGCCCAGCGTGAGCTGGTTGGCCGTGCGGTCGAATTCGACCCCGTCGCGGTGCGGCCGCTCGTCGCCCGCGAAATGCCATGTATAGGCGGTATCGCACCACACGCAGGCGAGATTGCAGCGCGACAGCCGCAGGAAGGTGCAGGGCATGCCCGCACTCGGCCCTTCGCCCTGCACGCTGGCGAAGATCTCCGGCTCACCGGGAGCCTGGGTGGCGAGGACTAGTGGCATCGGGCACCCTCATTCGGTTCGTCGTGCGCGGGGCACACATGGACCGCATGGACCACGGTCCAGGCGCGAAAAACGAACCGATCAGTCATGCGGGGTTTGATCGAGCGGGTCGATTGAAGATGCGCGTCGGAGGTTGGGGTAGGGGCGTGGGCCATTGGCGCGTTCATGACACAATCGGGCTGCGTAGGAAATCGCCACCACGCGTCACCCCGGCCTCCGAGCCGGGGTCGGGCTGTTCTTCGTTGCGGGCACAAGGCCGAGCGAAGAAGCCTGACCCCGGATCAAGTCCGGGGTGACGAGAGGGTTAGGCGTGTTTTGTCAGCCGAGCCGCGCGAGGGCGGCTTCGAGCCGCGCGACTTCGGCGGTGTGGTGCGCATGGTCGGCGCGCGCCTTCTCGACCGCTTCGGGCTTGGCGCGTTCGACGAAGTTCGCATTGCCGAGCCGGCCTTCGAGCGACTTGGCTTCCTTGGCCGAAGCCTCCAGCGCCTTCGACAGGCGGGTCTTCTCCGCCTCGATGTCGATCACGCCTTCGAGCGGAATGACAAGCGCATCCTCGCCCGCTGCGATCTGCATCGCCGCGCCAGCGGGCGCTTCGGCGAAGTGGATCGCGGTCAGCCGCGCCAGCCGTTCGATGGCGCCGGCATTGGCCTCGACCACCGATTTCGCCAGCACGCTGGGCGCGGGGCAGAAGGCTTCCAGCTTGGCGCCCGGCGCAATGCCCAGCTCGTTCTTGGCGGTGCGGATCGCGCTGGTCAGCGCAATTAGCCAGTCGATTTCCGCTTTAGCCTCGGCATCCACTTCGGCCTGCGGATCGACCCACTTTGCAGTGATCAGCGGATAATCGGCGCGGTCGCCCTGCTTGGACCACAGTTCTTCGGTGATGAAGGGCATGAAGGGGTGCAGCATCACGAGGATCTGGTCGAGCGCCCAGCCGGCGACCGCCCTGGTTTCCTCGTCGAAATTGCCTTTGACCAGTTCGATATACCAGTCGCAGAACCGGTCCCACACGAAGTGATAGATCGTGTTTGCCGCCGCATCGAAACGCAGCTCGGCCAGCGCCGCGTCGAGCGCCTCTTTGGTTTCCACGACTTCACCGATGATCCAGCGATTGACTGCGTGGCTCGCCTTGGGCGCCGCGATGCTGCTGCTCGCGCCGATGCCGTTCGACTGGCAGAACCGCGTCGCGTTCCAAAGCTTGGTGGCGAAGTTGCGGTATCCCTCGATCCGCTTGTCATCCATCTTGATGTCGCGGCCCTGGCTTTCCATCGCCGCCATGAAGAAGCGCAGCGCATCGGCGCCGTACTGGTCGATCAGCCCCAGCGGGTCGACGACATTGCCCTTCGACTTGGACATCTTCTGCCCATCCGCCGCGCGGACGAGGCCGTGCAGATACAGCTTGGGCCATGGGTTCTGCCCGGTGGTGTACTGCCCCATCATCATCATGCGGGCATCCCAGAAGAACAGGATGTCGAAGCCGGAAATCAGCAAATTGTTGGGATAGTGCTTGGCGACCAGCGAAGCCCTCTCCCCGTTCGGGAGAGGGTTGGGAGAGGGGTTCGCCGTGTCAGCGGCGACCATGGTCGCCGCCCCCTCACCCTCCGCGCCTGTCGGCGCTCCTCCCTCTCCCGCAGGGGGAGAGGGATTTTCCGGCCAGCCGAGCGTGGCGAAGGGCCAGAGCGCGGAGGAGAACCACGTGTCGAGCACGTCCTCGTCGCGGGTCAGTGCGGCGCCTTCGCCTGCCTGCGCCTGCGCTTCCTCCTCGTTCAGTGCGACATAGGCCTTGCCTTCAGCATCGTACCACGCCGGGATCCGGTGCCCCCACCACAGCTGCCGGCTGACGCACCATGGCTGGATGTTTTCCATCCAGTTGAAGAAGGTCTTCTCCCAGCTCTTGGGGACGATCTCGACCTCGCCGTTCTTCACTGCCTCGATCGGCTTTACCGCCAGCTTCTCGGCATCGACATACCACTGGTCGGTCAGCCAGGGTTCGATCACCACGCCGCCGCGGTCGCCGAAGGGCGTCGCGATGGTGCGCGGTTCGGCGTCGAGTTCCTGTTCCTCGCCCTTCTTGGTCTTGGCGATATGCGGGATGAGGTGGCCGCTTTCCTTGAGCCGCTGGACCACCAGTTCGCGCGCGCCATCCACCCCGTCACGCTTGAACCGGTGCTGGCCGAGGAATTCTTCCGGCACCAGCCCGTCGGCGGTCTGGCAGACATTGGCTTCCCCATCGAGCATGTTGAGCATCTCGGCGGGCCTGAACCCGGCGCGCTTGCCGACTTCGAAATCGTTGAAATCGTGCCCGGGGGTGATCTTCACCGCGCCGCTGCCCAGTTCGGGATCGGCATGTTCGTCGGCCACGATCGGCACGCGGCGCCCGGTGATCGGCAGCACGACATGCTTGCCGACCACGCTGGCATAGCGCTCGTCCTCGGGATGCACCGCCACCGCCATGTCGGCCAGCATGGTTTCGGGGCGCGTGGTTGCAACCTCGATATAGTCGCGTCCGTCGGCCAGCGTGACGCCGTCTTCAAGCGGATAGCGGAAGTGCCAGAACGAACCCTTCACATCCTGCGTTTCGACCTCGAGATCGCTGATCGCGGTCTTGAGCTTGGGGTCCCAATTGACCAGCCGCTTGTCGCGGTAGATCAGCCCGTCGTTATAAAGATCGACGAAGGTCTTGGTCACCGCCGCGCTGAAATGCGGGTCCATGGTGAACTGTTCGCGTGACCAGTCCATCGAGCAGCCGAGGCGGCGCAGCTGGCGCGTGATCGTGCCGCCGCTTTCCTCTTTCCACTCCCACACCTTGGCCACGAAATCCTCGCGGCTGTAATTGGTGCGCTTGTCCTGCTTCGCCTCCAATTGGCGTTCGACGACCATCTGCGTGGCAATGCCCGCATGGTCGGTGCCCACCACCCACAACGCGTCCTTGCCGCGCAGCCGTTCGTAACGGATCATGATGTCCTGCAGCGTATTGTCGAGCGCATGGCCGATATGCAGGCTGCCGGTGACGTTGGGCGGCGGATTGACGATCGTATAGGGCTGCGCGTCGGGGCGGTCGGGCCGGAAGAGGCCTTCCTGTTCCCAATGCGCGTACCAGCGCTGCTCGATTTCGGCTGGGTCGAAGGTCGTGGGTAGCTCGGTGCTCATGCGACTGGCCTTTGCCAGCGCCCTTGGTGCGATGCAACGCTGCAGGTGAACTCGCGCGATAGCCGCTTGGCAAGTGGAGGATTTGCTCGCATACGACGCCGCAATGGGTGGTTTCGCCGAATACGAACTGATCGAGGATGATGACGGGGCTACGGTCCTCGTGCTCTCCGGGCCCTATCTGGTCTCGACCATTGGTGCGATCGACCAGGATTTGCGGGTCCTCGATGGGCCCATCGGCACCATCGACCTGTCTGCCATCAGCGAAATCGATACGGTCGGCGCATGGGTGGCCTGCAGCCTGTCGAAGACGCACGATGCCGAGATCGTCGGTGCGAGCGATCGCGCCAAGCGGCTAGTCGGCGCGCTCGAGGGCATGAGCGTCGAGGAAGACATTACCGCCCCGCGCCTGCCCGTGTGGGAGCGCGTGCCGCAGGCGGTGGGCGACAAGCTGTTCAACGCCCGCCACGGTGCATACGGCGTGATCGGCTTTCTGGGTGCGCTGCTGATCTCCATCGGCAGCCTGATCCGTCATCCGCGCCGCTTTCGCGTGCTCGCGCTGGTCCGCCAGCTTGAACTGGTGGGGGTGTCGGCGCTGCCGATCATCGGCCTGATGAGCTTCCTGATCGGCGTCGTCATCGCGCAGCAGGGCGCGGTGCAATTGCAGCAATTCGGCGCCGAGACGCTGACGGTTAACCTCGTCGGGCGCATCACCTTGCGCGAACTGGGTGTACTGATGACCGCGATCATGGTCGCGGGCCGGTCGGGCAGCGCCTTTGCCGCGCAGATCGGGACCATGCGGCTGACCGAGGAAGTCGACGCGATGCAGACCATTGGCATTTCGCCGATGGAGGCGCTGGTCGTTCCGCGCATCCTTGCCGCGGTACTGATGATGCCGCTGCTCGGCTTCTATGCCTCCGGGGTTGCGATTATCGGCGGCGCGTTCGTCGGTCAGTTCATGCTGGGCATTCCGTTCTGGACCTTCCTCACCCGGATCCAGGACGTGGTCCCGATCTACGATTTGTGGGTCGGGCTGGTCAAAGCGCCGGTGTTCGGTCTGATCGTCGCGCTGGCGGGCTGCTATCACGGCATGCAGGTCAAGGGGAATTCGGAAGACGTTGGCCTGCGCACCACCATGGCGGTGGTGACGGGCATTTTCGCGGTGATCGTGATCGACGCCTTCTTCGCCGTGTTCTTTACCGAAATCGGGTGGGGCTGATGGCGCAGGACGAAACCGGGCGCGAACTGGGCCGCCACGAACGCTATCGCGGCGATTACCCGATCGTGGTCGAGGGGCTGACCAATGCTTTCGGCCCGCAGGTCGTCCACGAGAACCTCGATCTCAAGGTCAGGCGCGGGGAGATCCTCGGCGTGGTCGGCGGCTCGGGCACCGGCAAGAGTGTGCTGATGCGCTCGATCATCGGGCTGCAACGGCCGACTGCGGGCGATATTCGCGTGTTCGGCAAGTCGATCATCGATACCGATCCCAATGTGCATATCGGCATCCGCAACCGCTGGGGCGTGTTGTTCCAGGGCGGGGCGCTGTTCTCGACACTGACCGTGGGCGAGAATGTCGAAGTCCCGCTCAAGCAGTTCTACCCTGATATCGAACCCGATTTGCGGCACGAGATCGCGCGGTACAAGGTGGTGCTGTCGGGCCTTGCCGAAGAAGCGGTGGCCAAGTTTCCCTCCGAACTGTCGGGCGGGATGAAGAAACGCGCCGGGCTCGCCCGCGCGCTTGCGCTCGACCCCGAACTCCTGTTCCTCGACGAGCCGACCGCGGGGCTCGACCCGGTCGGTGCGGCGGCTTTCGACCGGCTGACGCTGGAGTTGAAGGAAACGCTCGGGCTGACCGTGTTCCTGATCACCCACGATCTCGATACGCTGCACGAAATCTGCGACCGCGTGGCGGTGCTGGCGGACAAGCAGGTGATCGCGGTCGACACCGTTCCCAATCTGATGGAGCTGGACCATCCGTGGATCCAGCAATATTTCAACGGTCCACGCGGACGCGCGGCGCTGACCGCGCAGGCGCTCGACGAATTGCGCCGGCACATGGACAAACCGGTGGCCGCGCATGCGGTCAAAGCGTTGGACAAACCGCCTGCGGGCAAGGCATAGGGCGAAACCAATGGAAACGCGGGCAAATCACGTTTGGGTCGGTGCGGTAACGCTGCTGATCCTCGGCGCGCTCGCGCTGTTCATCGTCTGGCTCGCGCGCCTCGGCGGCGGGGCGCAGAACGAATACGACATCTTCTTCAAGCAGTCGGTCGCCGGTCTCGCCAATGGCAGCTCGGTCGATTTCGCCGGCGTGCCCGTGGGGCAGGTCAATGAAATCGTGCTGTGGGACAAGGACCCCGAATTCGTCCGCGTGCGGATCAAGGTGAAGGAAAGCGTGCCCATCCTGGTCGGCACCACCGCGACGATCCAGGGCAGTTTCACCGGCGTGTCGACGATCACGCTCGATGGCGCGCGCAGCGGGGCGCCGCCGATTTCGTGCGAGACCACCGCCTGCACCGAAGGCGTGCCGATCATTCCGCCCACCACCGGCGGCGGGTTCGGTGCCGTGCTCGCCAGCGCGCCGCTGCTGCTCGAGCGGCTGGCCACGCTGACCGAGCGGCTGACCGTCCTGCTGAGCGACCGCAACCAGGAAGAAATCTCGCAGATCCTCGCCAACACCAATGCCGCCAGCGCGGGCTTTGCCGCCGCCGCGCCGCAGCTCGAACGTACGATGGCCGAACTGCAGGTGACCTTGCGCGAAGCAAGCGAAGCGCTCGACCAGTTCGAGAAGGTCACCGCCTCGACCGATCGCATCCTCAACCAGGAAGGCGAAGCGATCGCACGCGACCTGCGCTCGACGCTCGAATCCGCCAGCGGCGCGGCCAAGGCGCTCGAAGACACGCTCAACGAAGCACGCCCGGCCACCCGGCAGCTGACCGAAAGCACGCTGCCCGCCGCCGAAGCGACGCTGCGCGACCTGCGCGCGACCAGCAAGGCGCTGCGCGACGTGACCGAGACGATCGACGAGAAGGGCGCGGGCGCGCTGCTTTCGAGCCAGCCGCTGCCCGACTACAAGCCGTAAGGGGCCAGAGCATGACACGCACCATCACACTTGCCGCCTTGGCCCCGGTCCTGCTGCTCGGTGGCTGCCTCAGCTTCGGCGGCGAAGCACCCGACAGCCTGCTGACGCTGACGCCCACCGCGACTGCACCCGCGGGCGCCGGCGCGGTTGCCGCGCAGGGCACCGCGCTGGCCATGGTCGAATTCGAAGCGACCCGCGCCCTCGATGTCACCCGCGTGCCGGTGCAGGTCACTGATACGCAGCTCGCCTATCTGCAGGACGCCGTCTGGGTCGATCGGCCTGCGCGGCTGTTCGGGCAATTGGTCGCGGAAACGATCCGTTCGCGCACTGGCCGCGTGGTCATCGATGGTGCCGATCCGGGCGTGAACGCGACCGATCGCCTGCACGGCTCGCTGCGCGCTTTCGGCTATGACGCGCGCACGCGCGAAGCCGTGGTGACCTTCGATGCGGTGCGCAACACCAATGACGCGGAGCCGATGACGCGCCGCTTCGAAGCGCGCGTCCCCGTTACCGCGCCCGAAACCGCCTTCGTCGGTCCGGCGCTCAATCAGGCGGCCAACCAGGTGGCCGGAGAAATCGCCGACTGGGTCGGCTAGACCGGTTCAGGCGCGCGCCAGCCGCACGAAGGCCATCGCCTTCAGAAACGCCTCCAGCCGCTTCGCGCGGCGCGCAGCGGCTTCTTCATCCGCGCCCCATTGCTCGATCTGCCAGTCTTCTTCCAGATTGGCGGCGGCCCACAGCGCTTCTCCCTCGGCATCGTCATCCAGCGCGGCAAGGCCGATGCACAAGGATGCGGCGAGCGCGGTCAATTGCTCCAGCGCGGCGAGCGTGAAGTCGTCGTGGGTTTCGATGCGCGCCTTGAGGGTTTCCATCGTTGCCGCCGGATGCGGGCGGGCGACGACGCCGCTGACGCGTTCGAGCGTCACACCCTCGCGCGCTTCCAGTGCATCGACCAGCGGGTCCCAAACCTCGCGCTGGCGGTGCCACAGCGGCTCGTCCGGATCGGCGCGATAGCAGAGCGTGTCGGTTTCCGCGTAGCGCAGCAGCTTGGCGGCTATCCCCGCGCGGTCGGCGGACACGACATCGAGCGCATAATCGGCCATGTCGCGAAAGGCGAAGCGCGCGGGGTCGATCGTCTCGCCCTGGCCCGCCCATTCGGCGGCGAGTTCCTCGGCCAGCGCCTTCGAGCCGACGATCTGGCTCCCGCCGCGCTGCGTCTTGACCGGGCGACCGTCGAGCGCGACGTGATAGCCCGCTGCACTCCGCTCGACACTGACGTCCTTGTAGAACCGCTTCACTCGCCGCTTCTCCAGCGCTTGGCGAGGAAGATCGGCAGGATGAATACGTCGACCGCGCCCAGCGCGAGGAAGATGTAGCCGACGAATTCGGGCAGGGGCAGGACCTTCCCCAGCACCAGCGCGCCGAGCACCGCCAGCGCCACGCCCGACAGGCGGACGGCCTGGATCGTCAGGAAGCGCGCCTTGGCCGGATCATGCTGGTCCACGGATCAAATCTCCCAATTGCTGTGCGGTTTCGGCGACGGCGCTGGCGCCCGTATTGAACAGTTCCTGCGGTTCGTGATAGCCCCACGACACCCCGATCGCGCGTACGCCGGCCGCGACCGCCATCTCCATATCGAAACTGGTATCGCCGATCATTACTGCATCGCCCGGGGACACGCCTGCATCGTCCAGCGCGGCTTCCAGCATGGCGGGATGCGGCTTGGACGGATGGCGGTCGGCGGTCTGCAAGGACACGAACCGGTGCTTGATGCCATGCGTGTCGAGACAGGCGTGCAGCCCGCGGTCGCTCTTGCCCGTGGCGACACCCAGCAGCCGCCCTTCGGCGTCGAGCTCGTCGATCAGCGCGGCGATGCCCTCGAACAGGGGCTCGCGCAGCGCACCCGACAGGCGCAGGTCGCGATAGCCCAGCTTGTAGGCTTCGACCACCGCGTGACGCTGGTCGTCGCTGGCCTCGGGGGCCAGTTCACGCAGCGCATAGGGCAGGCTGAGCCCGACGATCCGGCGCACCTTGTTGCGTTCGGGGGCGACCAGACCCGCATTGGCGAAAGCGAGCTCCATCGTCTCGCAAATCGCCGCCTGCCCGTCGACCAGCGTGCCATCGCAATCGAATACGACGAAGCGGCTCATGCGGGCAGCTCGCGCATTGCCGCCGCGAGGTCGCGATTGCCTGCGCTTTCGAGGCCCGCAGCGATGGCCGCGCGAACGGGGGCGGGCTTGTCCTGCGACAGCTTGATCGTGGGGCGGTATTCCTCGACCGCGAGTTCGAAACCCGCGATCCCTGTAAACAGGCGCTGCCACACGGTTTCGCTGGCTTCGTCGGCGTTCCAGCGGTCCGCGCCCAGGCGGTCTTCCTGCAGCGCGATCAGGCGATGGAGGAAGGTTTCGAGCTCGTCGTCGGCCATCCGGCGCACCGTTCCGACCGCCTCGACCGCGACATAGTTCCATGTCGGGACCGTATCGCGATCGGCATACCAGCGCGGTGAGACATAGCCGCCGGGCCCGTCCACGGTGACCAGCGTGCTGGCCCCGTCCAGATGTTCGAACAGCGCGTTGGCTTTCGCCAGATGGAAGTGAATGCGGTTATGCCCGCCCATGACGAGCGGGGTGCGCGCCGCGCGCGGACCGGCGGGGGTCTGCAGGAACACGGTCCCCACGCCGATTTGGGCAATCATCGCTTCGATGGCTGGCCGATCGTCACCGTGGTAGAGCGGGTTGGGATGCATCAGGCCTTGCCCCGGGGCTTCTTCGGCTTGGTCGGCGCTGCACCGCGCGCACGCCGCGGCGAGCGCTGCGACTTGCGATAGTTCTTCGCATGCTGGCGCGCCTGCTGCTTCTTTTCCTCGCGAGTCCTGGGCGGCGGATCGTCGCGCATGGGGGTGGCATCGGACAGGTTCACATCGAAGCCGAGCTGCTCCATCGAAGCGGCGAAATGTTCGGGCAGGTCCGCAGTCACGTCGAGCTTGCCGCCGTCAGGGCTGTCGATGATCAACCGCCGCGCGTGGAGGTGCATCTTGCGGCTGATCGAGCCGGTCAGGAAGGCTTCCTTGCCGCCATATTTGCCGTCGCCGACGATCGGGTGGTCCATCGCCGCGCAATGCACGCGGAGCTGGTGCGTGCGACCGGTCAGCGGCTGCAGTTCGAGCCAGGCGGCTTTCTTGCCCACTGCATCGACGACCCGGTACTTGGTCTTGGCCGGCTGGCCGCCCTCGTGGTCGACATGCATTTTCTCGCCGCCCGATCCGGGCTGCTTGGCAAGCGGCGCCTCGATCACGCCTTCCTTCACATCGGGTACGCCGATTACCAGCGCCCAGTAGATCTTTTTCGCCGAACGGCCCGAAAAGCGCTTCGAGAAATAGGCCGCGCTGCCCGGCGTGCGCGCCACCAGCAATACGCCGCTGGTATCCTTGTCGAGCCGGTGGACCAGCCGCGGGCGCGGTTCGTCCTCGCCTTCGACATAGGCGTCGAGCAGACCGTCGACATGGTTGAACGTGTTGGTCCCGCCCTGCGTCGCAAGGCCCGGCGGCTTGTTGATCACCAGCGCGCTCTTGGTCTGCTCGATCAGCATGGCCTCGGCCTGCTCGATCTCGGCGGGCTTGAGCTCGCGCTTGGTCTTGGGCTGCTTATGCGGCGCATCGCCGCCCGGGGGCACACGGATCTGCTGCCCCTCGGCCAGCCGGTCGTCGGGCTTCACCCGCTTGCCGTCGACGCGGACCTGCCCGGTGCGCGCCCATTTGCTGACCGTACCGAAACCGACCTGCGGCAGGTGCCGCTTGAACCAGCGATCGACGCGAATCCCGTCATCGTCGGCGTCCACGGTGAAGCTGCGTACTTCGTCGGAGGTTTTCATCCTGCCATCCTCATCACGCCAAGCCCGACCATCAGCCCGGTGATGCCCATAGCGATCGACAGGATCCCGTAGAGCAGGGCGAAAAGATAATTGCCGCGTTCGAGCAGCATTACCATTTCGAGGCTGAACGCGCTGAAGGTGGTGAACCCGCCGAGCAGGCCGACCCCCAGCAGCAGGCGCAATTGTTCGCCGCCCCCGCCGCCGTGGCGCGCCAGCCATCCGGCGAGCAGGCCCATGGCGAGGCTACCCGCGGCATTGACCGCGAGCGTGGCGAAAGGAAAGGCGGTGACGATAGGCACGCCAAGCCAGCCGGTCATCGCGCGGCCGAGCTGCCAGCGCAGCACTGCGCCGAACCCGCCGCCGACAAAGACGTGCAGTGCGGCGACAAATGGAGTAAAGGTGGACATTGCCGCTGCCCTTAGCCGCCAATTGCGCGTTCGTCATCCCGATGCTGCAGCGAGCGAGTAATACTTGCTTTCAGTCGCGAGAATCCGTATGTGCGCCTCCGTTCGAGCCGGTCCGGAACGGATTCGGCGCGCTTTTCGTTGAACAAGCGAAACCCTATTCAAGGAGGCATACCCCGCTTTTGCGCGGGCTCTGGCCCGCAAAGTCGAGGTATTGAAGTTTATGCAGATCATGGTTCGCGATAACAATGTCGACCAGGCCCTCCGCGCGCTCAAGAAGAAGCTGCAGCGTGAAGGTGTGTATCGCGAAATGAAGCTGCGCCGCCACTACGAGAAGCCGAGCGAGAAGCGCGCCCGCGAAAAGGCCGCTGCCGTGCGCCGCGCGCGCAAGCTCGAGCGTAAGCGGATGGAGCGCGACGGCGTCAAATAAGCCGTTGATGCGATATCGAAGCTAAGCCATGAGGGCGCGGAGCAATCCGCGCCCTTTGCGTATCCGGAAGAATTACCCATGACCGAGATTACCCGCGTTCCCCTCCAGCCCGTCGCCAAGGGCTCGCTGACCAAGCTGTGGCTCGGGGTGATCCTCGCCGTCCTCATCGGCGCCGGTCTGGCCTGGGCCGCCATGCCCAAGGGGCTCGATGTCGAGACGGTGACCGCGGGTGCAGGCGATTCGCCCCAGGTCGGCGACGTGGTGTTCGTCAATTATGTCGGCAAGCTCGCCGACGGGACCGAATTCGACCGCTCGCAGCCGCTGCCGGTGCCGCCGGGCCTGTTCCCCGAAGGCAATCCGCTGCTGCTCGAGGAAGGCGCGATCATCGACGGCTTTATCGAGGGCCTGCAGCAGATGCAGAAGGGCGGCAGCTACGTGCTGACGATTCCCGCCGATCAGGCCTATGGCGCCGAACCGCCCCCGGGCTCGCCGATCCCGGCCAATGCCGACCTGGTGTTCGAGGTCGAAGTGGTCGATTTCATGAGCCGCGACGATTTCCAGGCCCGCGCCGCTGCCCTGCAGCAGATGATGGGCGAGCAGGGCGCCGAAGGCCAGGCGGGGCCGCCACCGGGTCAGTAATCCAGCCACAAAGGGGGGAGGCGTATGAGTGAGATGACCCAGGCCCACGCGCCCGCCACCCATGCCGACTGGCCGCTGCGCCCGTGGCTTCTTGCGGCACTGCTCGGCATCGCCGGGCTCTGTGTCCATCTGTTCTCCGACTGGAATGCGGACAACATGCCCCCGTGGCGCGCCGCGCTGGTCGCTGCATTTGCCTTTGGTCCGCTGGCGCTGGCCTTTACCGTCGATCGCATCCGCTGGAAGGAGCCGCTGGTCTTTGCCGGACTGGTCGCGCTGGTCATGGCGGGGATCGCCTGGCGCGTCACGGCTGCGGGGGACCGCTATGCCGACGAATCTTTCTGGCTTGCCGCGGGGCTGGTCGCGATCACGCTGGCCTTGCCGCTGTTCCAGGCGGGGTTCCACCGGCTGCGCTGGCGGACGGCCTATGACCAGACCCACTTCCATGTCTGGACCGATGCCATCAGCGGCGCCGGGGCGCTTGTCTTCACCGGTGTTTCTTGGCTGCTGGTGGTGCTGCTGGCGGCGCTGTTCTCGGCCATCGATATCGATATCGTCGAGAACGTGGTCGACGAACCATGGTTCGGCTGGACCTTCTCGGGTGCGGCATTTGGCGCCGCCTTGGGCGTGCTGCGCAACCAGTTGAAGGTCATTGGCACGCTGCAATCGGTGGTGATGCTGGTGTTCTCGATCATCGCGGTGCCGCTGGCGGCTGCGCTGGCGATCTTCCTGCTGGCCGTGCTGGCGAGCGGCATAGCGGTGCTGTGGAACGCGACCGAAAGCCCCACGCCGCTGCTGCTCTCGGTGGCGGTGGTCGCCTTCGTGCTGGTCAATGCGGTGATTCGCAATGCCGACCACGAGGTCAGCGGCAACCGCGCGCTGCGCTGGGCTTCGCTGGTGCTGGCGCTGGCGATCTTCCCGCTGGCGCTGCTCGCGGCGATCTCGACCGGCACGCGGATTGCCGAATACGGGCTCAGCCCCGAACGGCTGTGGGGCATCGTCGCGGTCGCGGTCGCGGTGGCCTACGGCGTCGCCTATTTCGCCGCACCGATCCGCGGGCGCATGGCAGGGTGGATGGAGCGCGTGCGCAGCGCCAACATGCATCTCGCGGTGGCGACCTGCGTGCTCGCCTTCATCCTCGCGCTGCCGCTGTTCGATTTCGGCGCGATTTCGGCAAGGAACCAGATTGCGCGGCTCGATGCGGGCGAGGTCACGGTGGACGAGTTCGATTTCGACGGGCTGCGCTGGGACTTCGGCGATGCGGGGCGTGAAGCCCTGGAGCGGCTCGCGAAGAGTGACGATGCCGAGACGGCAGAGCTTGCCGCCGGCGCCCTCGCGCAGGAAGCCCGCACCTATCGGGATGTCGAGAGAGGCACCGAGCGCAACGAACGGCTCGCGAATTTGCGGATGCAGTTCGAGGACGAGACGCTGCGCCGCCACGTTGAAAGCCATGTGCGCGCCTCGCCGTGGCGCTGCGACAACCCCTGCGTGGTGCTGGATGCCGGGCCCGGCGACAATGGGCGGCGCCGCGTTGCCCTGGTCGAGGATGGGCGCATCGCGTGGGAAGAGTTCGATCTTGCCCAGCCTGCCGATCCGGCAGCGGTAACGGCAGCCCGCGAAGCGGCGATCAGGGGGGAGTTCGACGCGCCGGATCAGCGCGCGGGATCGCAGGTCGAAATCCGCGAATGGAGCGGGCGGCGGGTCTATATCGACGGCCAGCCCGCGGGCGATCCCTTCGAATAGCATTGCACCGCAGCATCGCTGCTTGAAGCGCGGCCCCGGCGCGGCTAGTGCGCGAGCATGTCAGTCACACGCGAAGAAGTGGCCAAGATCGCCTCGCTCGCCCGCATCAAGATGGGCGATGACGAACTCGATACGATGGTCCCCGAACTCAACAACATCCTCGACTGGGTCGAACAGCTGGGCGAGGTCGATACCAGCGGCGTCGAGCCGATGACCGCGGTCATCCCCAACACGCTGCGCCTGCGCGACGATGTCGTCGACGCCGACCCGCTGACCGCTGGCGGACGGCGCGAGGATGTGCTGGCCAATGCCCCCGCCGCCGAACACGGCTTCTTCGGCGTGCCCAAGGTGATCGAATGAAAAGCCACGCATTTTCATTCGATCATCCTGAACAGCGGCGAAGCCGCGCGTGTTTCAGGATCCAAGAACAGGAACGCAGCTCTTTTGAGGACGACACCGTGATTGCGGCGAAATGGACCCTGAAACAAGTCCAGGGTGACGAAGCATGAGCGAACTAACCAAACTCGGCGTCAAGGCGATCCGCGATGGCGTAGCCAGCGGCAGCTTTACCGCGCGCGAAGTGGCGGAAGCTTTCAACACCGCCGTCGCCGAAGCGGCCGACCTCAATGCCTTTATCGTGACCACGCCCGACCATGCGCTGGCGGCGGCCGATGCGGCCGATGCCAAGCGCGCCAGGGGCGAGGATCTGGGCGCCATGGGCGGCGTGCCGATCGGCATGAAGGATTTGTTCGCCACCAAGGGTGTGCAGACCACTGCCGCGAGCCATATTCTCGAAGGCTTCACCCCCGACTACGAGAGCACCGTCTCGCAGAAGCTGTGGGATGCGGGTGCGGGCATGCTGGGCAAGCTCAATCTCGACCAGTTCGCGATGGGTTCGTCGAACGAGACCAGCTATTTCGGCAACGTCAATTCGCCCTGGCGCAAGGACGGCACCAATGCCGCGATGAGCCCGGGTGGTTCGTCGGGCGGTTCGTCCAGCGCGGTCGCCGCGCGGATCGCGCCCGCCGCCACCGGCACCGACACCGGCGGTTCGATCCGCCAGCCCGCCGCCTTCACCGGCATTTGCGGGATCAAGCCGACCTATGGCCGCTGCAGCCGCTGGGGCGTGGTGGCCTTCGCCTCCAGCCTCGACCAGGCGGGCCCGATGGCACGCAGCGTAGAGGATTGCGCGATCATGCTCGAAGCCATGGCCGGCTTCGATCCCAAGGACGCGACCAGCCTGCAGATGGACGTGCCCAATTGGGAAGCGGGCCTGTCGGCAGACCTCAAGGGCAAGAAGATCGGTATCCCGAAGGAATACCGGATGGACGGGACCGACGAGGAAATCCTCAAGAGCTGGGAACAGGGCAAGGAATGGCTGCGCGATGCGGGCGCCGAAATCGTCGATATCTCGCTGCCGCACACCAAATACGCGCTGCCCGCCTATTACATCGTCGCCCCCGCCGAAGCCTCGAGCAATCTCGCGCGCTATGACGGCGTGCGCTACGGCCTGCGCGACCTGCCCGACGGGGCGGGCCTGCAGGACATGTATGCCGCCACCCGCGCCGCCGGTTTCGGCGACGAGGTCAAGCGCCGCATCCTGATCGGCACCTATGTGCTGAGCGCCGGCTTCTACGATGCCTATTACACGCAGGCGCAGAAGATCCGCACGCTGGTGAGCCAGGACTTCGAGAAGGCGTTCGGCCAGTGCGACGCGATCCTCGCGCCCACCACGCCGACCGCCAGCTTCCCGCTCGGTTCGCTCAATGAAGACCCGCTGACGATGTATCTCAACGATGTCTTCGCCGTGCCGGCATCGCTGGCCGGCCTGCCCGCGATGAGCGTGCCCGCCACGGTCAATGCGGACGGCCTGCCGCTGGGCCTGCAGATCGTCGGCAAGCCCTTCGACGAGCAGGGCGTGCTCAACACGGGACTAGCGATCCAGCAGCGCGCCGGGTTCGACGCGCAGCCGGATAAGTGGTGGTAATTTTCGTCATCCCAGCGAAAGCTGGGATCGCTGTCCGCCAGGTCGGACGTGACCGAGAAAGATCCCAGCTTTCGCTGGGATGACGTGAGAGTTGATATGAGCACTTACCGCATCCAGGGCGCCACGGGCGAATGGGAGGTCGTGATCGGCCTCGAGGTCCATGCGCAGGTCACTTCCAACGCCAAGCTGTTCAGCGGCGCGAGTACGGAATTCGGGGCGGAGCCGAACACGCAGGTCAGCCTTGTCGATGCGGCGATGCCGGGCATGCTGCCCGTGCCCAATCGCGAATGCATCCGCCAGGCGGTGCGCACCGGCATGGCGATCGAGGCGCAGATCAACAAATACAGCCGGTTCGACCGCAAGAACTACTTCTACGCCGATCTGCCGCAGGGCTATCAGATCAGCCAGCTCTACCACCCCATCGTGGGCGAGGGGCAGTTGCTGATCGAAGCCGACGAGAAGGCCGGCATCCCCGAAGACAAGGTCATCGGCATCGAACGCATCCATGTCGAGCAGGATGCGGGCAAGCTGATGCACGACCAGCATCCGACCATGTCCTATGTCGATCTCAACCGCTGCGGTGTCGCGCTGATGGAGATCGTGTCCATGCCGCATATGACCTCGCCCGCAGAGGCCGGCGCCTATGTCCGCAAGCTGCGCAGCATCCTGCGCTATGTCGGATCGTGCGACGGTAATATGGAGCAGGGATCGATGCGCGCCGACGTCAACGTCTCGGTCCGCAAGGTCGGTGACAGCAAACTCGGCACCCGCACCGAGACCAAGAACGTCAATTCGGTCCGCTTCGTCATGGCAGTTATCGAACAGGAAGCACGCCGCCAGGTCGATCTGATCGAGGATGGCGGTACGGTGGTCCAGGAAACGCGGCTTTACGATCCCGACCGCAACGAAACCCGGTCGATGCGCAGCAAGGAAGATGCGCATGATTACCGCTACTTCCCCGATCCCGACCTGCTGCCGCTCGAGCTGGAGGACGGCTTCCTCGACGAATGCCGCGCCTCGCTGCCCGAGCTGCCCGACGCCAAGCGCGCGCGCTACGAAAACGAGCTGGGCCTGACGCCCTACAATGCGCGCGAGCTGACCGCCGAGGTGGAAACCTTCGCGCGGTTCGAAACGCTGCTTGCGGCCACCGCTGCGAAGATCGGCAAGAGCGAGGCCAAGGTCGCGACGCAGGTCGCCAATTGGGCGCTCTCGGTCGCACCGGGCGTGGTCAAGTCGCTCGGCGACGAGGCCAATATGGCCAATGCCACCGCCGAAGCGCAGGCCGGCATCCTTGCGATGCAGGACAAGGGCGAGATTTCGGGCGGCCAGGCCAAGGAAATCTACGAAATCGTCCTCAAGGAAGGCGGCGAGCCCGAAAAGATCGCGGATGAGAAGGGCCTCAAGCAGGTCTCCGACACCGGCGCGATCGAGACCGCGATCGACGAGATCCTCGCCAATAACGAGGACAAGGTCGAACAGTACCGCGGCGGCAAGGACAAGCTGTTCGGCTTCTTCGTCGGTCAGACGATGAAGGCGATGCAGGGCAAGGCCAATCCCGCGGTGGTCAACCAGATCCTCAAGGACAAGCTGGGCTGACCGCCTGACCGGGCCGTTTCGGCGGCGCCGGTCGAGCCCAGATGAAGCTTGCCGAGCGCGCGCTTGCTCCGCCGTCGGCGGGGGCCTAGCCTCTGCGCCATTGGCGCGTCATCGCGCATCTGGAATGAGGACTGTATCCCGATGAGAAACACTGCCGTGTTCGCAGCGCTGATGGCCTGCGTCGCATCCGCTCCGCTGGCTGCCAAGGAGGGGATGTTTACCCCCGGCCAGCTGCCCGAAATCGCCGACGATCTGCGCGCCATGGGGCTCGAAGTTTCGCCCGAGAAGCTGTCCGACCTGACCGGCTTCCCGATGGGCGCGATCGTCCAGCTGCAGGGCTGTTCGGCGAGCTTCGTTTCGCCCGAGGGGCTGGTGGTCACCAACCATCACTGCGCACGCGGATCGGTACAGTACAACTCCACCGCCGAGAACAATTATCTCGAGAATGGCTTCCTCGCGCAGGCGAAGGGCGACGAACTGCCCGCCGCGCCCGGATCGCGCGTCTATGTCACCACCGAAATCAGCGATGTGACCGCGCGCGTGCGCGACGGGATCGACACGCTTTCGCCGACCGAGCGTTATGACACGGTCGACCAGCGGGTGAAGGACATCACCGCCGAATGCGAGCAGGAAGCGGGCTATCGCTGCCTCGTCGCGGGTTTCTATGGCGGTAAGGAATACACGCTGATCAAGCGGCTCGAGGTCAAGGATGTGCGGCTGGTCTATGCCCCCGCCGATGCGGTCGGTAAATATGGCGGTGATATCGATAACTGGATGTGGCCGCGCCACACCGGCGATTTCGCCTTCTACCGCGCCTATGTCGCGCCCGACGGCTCCTCCGCCGAATATGCCGAGGACAATGTCCCCTACCGGCCCGAACACCATCTGAAGGTGAGCGCAGCCGGGCTCGATGACGGCGATTTCGTGATGGCCGCGGGCTATCCCGGTTCGACCCAGCGCTATGCGCGGCTGGGCGAAGTCGAGAACACCTTCGAATGGACCTATCCGACCTTCGTCACGCTGCTCAACGACTGGATCGACACGATCGAGGAGGCTGCGCCGGTCGGCTCCGACGCGCGCGTGAAATACGAATCGCGGCTTGCCGGGCTCAACAATTACGAAAAGAACCTGCGCGGGCAGATCGATGGCGCGCGCCGGGTGGGCCTCGTCGATCGCCGGCGCCAGCGCGAGGCTGCGCTCGATGCGTGGATCGCCGCCGATGCTGCGCGCAGCCCTTATGGCGAGGCGCTGGCTTCGCTCGACACGCTGACCGGTGAAAGCGCCACCGCCGCGCGGACCAATTTCTGGTATGGCAATGCGACGCGCGCGCAGCTGCTGTCGGCGGCGCAGCGGCTCTATCGCCTCGCCAAGGAACGCGAGCTGCCCGATGCGCAGCGCGAAAGCGGCTACCAGGAACGCGACATGGCGTTCTTCCGCCAGGGCCTGCAAGCGCTCGACCGGCGCTATGACGCGGCGGTCGACAAGGCCGAATGGCTGTTGTTCCTCGAGGGCTATCTCGCGCAGCCGGAAGCCGAACGCGTGGCGGTGTTCGACGAGGCGCTGGGCCTGACGGGCGTCGATGATGCCAAGCAGCTCGATGCGATCGTGGATGGCTATTACGCGGGCACCACGCTGGACGAGAGCGAGACACGGCTTGCGCTGATGGAAGCGAGCGCCGCCGAGCTCGAGGCGAGCCATGATCCCTTCATGCAGCTGGCGGTCGCGCTCTACGATTACGAGCGCAAGCTCGAGGCCGAGAGCGAGGAACGCGAAGGCCGCGCGCTGGCGCTGCGTCCCGCCTATATGGACGCGATCACGCAATGGCAGCGCAGCCAGGGCGCGGCGACCTATCCCGATGCCAACAGCACGCTGCGCGTGACCTATGGCAAGGTGCTGGGCGGCAGCCCGCGCGACGGGATGGCCTATCTGCCGTTCACCACGCTCGAAGGCATCCTCGAAAAGGATACCGGCGAAGAGCCGTTCAATGCGCCCGAAGGCCAGCTCGCCAGCATCCGTGCGGGCGATTACGGCCCCTATGCGCTGGACAGCATCGGTTCGGTGCCGGTCAACTTCCTGTCGGATCTCGACAGCACCGGCGGCAACAGCGGCTCGGCCACGCTCAACGCGCGCGCCGAACTGGTCGGCCTGCTGTTCGACGGAACCTTCGAAAGCGTCAATTCGGACTGGGATTTCGACCCGCGCACCACGCGCACGATTCATGTCGACACGCGCTACATGCTGTGGGTGATGGACAAGGTCGACGGCGCCCACGCCCTGATCGAGGAAATGGACGTGGTCCGCTAGGACCCGTTCGCCTCGCCGCAAATAGAAAGGGCCGCCGGATCGCTCCGGCGGCCCTTTGTGTTGGGTAGCTGCGAGGCTTAGCCCTGGCGTTCGCCGGTCAGCGGCATGTCGCCGAAAGCGCCCGCATTGACGGTGCCGGTCATCTGGTCACCGGTCACGGTGGCGGTGCAGTTGAGCGTCATGGGCATCGGGACGGTCATGTCCATCTTCCACTTGAGCGTATCGCCTTCGATCGTGCCGTCGGTGATGTCCATCGAGCCCATGCCACCGGCCATCGAGCCGGTGAAGCTGTTGCCATCGTCGCTCGGCACGACCGTCAAAGTGCCCTTCTGGTCGCCCATCGGGCTCTTGACGACGGTATCGTAGGTACCTGCTACGGACATGGAAATTCCTCTCTTCGCTTGGGGGTTCAAAGTACCATTTCAATCGGGCCTGCTGACACGAATGTCAATTAGTCGGTTCCCGCCATTTCGACGCGTTCGACCGGCAGTCCGAGCTGTTCGAGCTGCGGTTCGACCACCGCCGCATCGCCTACCACGACCCAGACGAAGCGGTCGGTATCGATCGCTGCGCGGGCTGCGGCATCGAGGCTGGCGGTGGTCTGTTCGCGGTAATGGTCGGCGATGATCTCGTAGTAATCGTCGGGCCGGCCATACAGCGCATTGCTCTGCATCGCGCCGAGAATAGCGCCCGAGGTTTCGAACTGACCGGGCAGTTCGCCGATCTCGGCGGTGACGATCCGGGTCAGCTCCTCATCGGTCACGCCGCGCGTGTCGAGGAATTCGCCGGTTTCGCGGATCAGTTCGGCCAGCGCATCGCCGGTGCGGTCGGCCTGGACGGGCGCGCGCACGGTATAGGCGACCGCGTTCTCACTCGTCAGCGGGGCCCCGCGCACGCCGTAGCTCCAGCCCTTGGTCTCGCGCAGGTTCATGTTGAGCCGGGCGAGGAAATTGCCGCCCAGCGCGTTGTTGGCGTTGAGGAAATCGACATAGGTTTCGCCGCGCGGATCGACCGAGGTCAGCTGGCCGCCATAGATGTAGCTCTGCGGCGAATTGGGCCGGTTGACCAGCACGATGCGGCTTTCGGCGGGCGCTGCGGGGGCTGCGGCAAAGCTCTTCTCGCCCTTCGCATTCGCGGGGGCTTCCCAGTCGGCCAGAACGGCATCGAGCGCCGTGACGATCTCGTCCAGCGGGCGGTCCGAGACGACGAAGATTTCGCCATTGTCGGGCCGGATCCAGCGGTCCTTGAAGCCGGTGATGTCGGCGCGGGTGATCGCCGAGAGCGATTCCACCGTGCCGCTTTCGGGTCCGGCATAGGGGCTGTCCGCGCCATAGATCAGCGGGGCGGCGGTGCGCTGCGCGATCGAGGCCGGGGTGCGCAATTCCTGTTCGACGCTGGTGATCCGCTGCGCGCGGACGCGGTCGATCTCGGACTGCGCGAAGGCCGGGTTGCGGACGATGTCGGACAGGAGTTCGAGCGAGGGCACGAGATTGGCGGACAGCGCGGACAACGTGAAGCTCGACCGATCGGCACCGCCGCCAAGCGAGATATTTGCGCCCAGCCGTTCGCTGGTTTCGGCGATCTCGCGCGAGCTCATGCTGGTGGTGCCTTCCTCGAACAGGCCGAGCGCGAGGCTTTCAAGCCCGCGCTTGTCTGCCGGGTCGGCACTGCTGCCCGCATCGAAGGAGAGCGTGACATAGGTCGCGGGGATCGCGTCGCGCTGCGCGTAATGCAGCGTCATTCCGTTCGCCAGCGTGGTGTGCTGCACGTCGGGGAAGTCGAGCTGCGCGATCGAGTCGATCGGCGGGGCGGGACGTTCCTTGGTGACGGTCAGCTCTTCGGCCGCACCCTCGTCCGCCTGCGTGTCGGTCTCGGCGACACTGGCCGCTTCTTCATAAGCGTCGCCGCGCTCGCCGGGTTCGAGGATCAATGTCATCGAGGGGCGGGTCATCCAGCGCTGCATTGCCGCCTGGACTTCACCCGGGGTCAGCGTGGCGAGGATTTCGAACTCGCGCGCATAGAAGCCCGGATCGCCCGCCAGCACTTCGCCCGATGCCAGGGTCACGGCCTTGCCGCCGAAGCCGCCGACCTGTTCGAGACCGCGGATCGTACTGGCGACCGAGCTGGTCGCCGCGCGGCGGACCTCGTCTTCGGTCGGGCCTTCGGCGATGAACTCGGCAATCAGCGCGTCGAGACGGCGCTCGACTTCGGCCTCGTCAACGCCGGGACGGGCAGTGGCGGCGACGTTGAGGATGCCGACGCGCTGCCAAGCGTAGTTTCCGGCCGAAACGCTCACCGCCAGCTGCTCGTCGCGCACCAGCGCATTGTCGAGACGGCTCGACGACAACCCGCCGAGGATCCGCGCGCCCACGGTCAGTGCCGTGAGTTCGCGATCGGTGATGCCCGGCGCGGTCCAGTATTTGTCGATGCTGACCGCAGCGACCTGGTCGCGCATCACCGTGCGGACGTCTTCGGCAAGCTCGGGGACGGCGGCTTCGGCCGGGTTGTTGACCGGGCCACGCGCGATCGGACCGAAGTATTTCTCGACCAGCGGGCGGGCTTCTGCGGGCGAGATGTCGCCGGCCAGCACCACGGTGGCGTTGTTGGGACCATATTTGTCGCGGAACCAGTCGCGCACATCGTCCATGCTGGCGCTGTCGAGGTCGGCCATCGAGCCGATCGGCGTGTGGTCGTAGGGATGCGGCGCGGGGAAGAGCGTGTTGACGATCTCGTAGAACACCAGCCCGCCGGGCTGGTTGTCGCCTTGGCGCTTTTCGTTCTGCACCACGCCGCGCTGGTTATCGAGCTTCTGCTGCGTGACCGCGCCGAGCAGATAGCCCATGCGGTCGCTTTCGAGCCACAGCGCGCGTTCGAGCGCGGGGCGGGGCACGGTCTGGAAATAGTTCGTGCGGTCGAAATTGGTCGTGCCGTTGTAATCGGTCGCGCCCATTTCCTGCAGGTACTGGAAATAGTCCTGAGGGGCGTTCTCGCTGCCGTTGAACATCAAATGCTCGAACAGATGCGCGAAGCCCGACTTGCCCTTCGGCTCGTCCTTCGAACCGACATTGTACCACACCGCCACCGCGACGATCGGGGCCTTGCGGTCGGTATGGACGATCACGTCGAGCCCGTTGTCGAGCGTGAATTTCTCGAACGGAATGTCGACCTGTTCGACCAGCGCGGCGAGTTCTGCCGGGGCGGCATCGGCCGTTGCCACGGCGGGTGCGGTTTCCGGCGCGCTGGCGGTCATGGCGGGCGCGCAGGCCCCGAGAGCGAGGGCCAGCACGCTGGCGGTCAGGAGGGGCTTGATACGCATGATACCTCGATGGTGTGTTCGAAATCCGGGTTTGGGCGATGCTAACGCGTCAGCGACGATTGGTCACGGTCGTGCGCGACTTTGCATTGGCCAGCACATCCTCGCGCCAGAAATGCACCGGCTTCAAGCGATGCTTGACGAACAGCGCAGCCTGATCGGTGTAATGCGGGGAATCGGGCCGCGTGGTGGCGGCGCCAAACGGCTGGATCGAACGCGAGGAAACACGTTCGCCGGGCAGCCATTCGACCCACTGGATGAAGCTGTCACCATGCCGCACCGAGAGGCGTCCATCGTCGTCGATGTCCCACAGGGTCGAGGCGCGCAGCGTGTCCGATCCGCCATCGAGCGGCAGATCGACCGTGCCCTGCCGCAGGCGCAGCAAATCACCCATCGGCGGGTCGATGCGCCCGAAATGGGTGTTGAGATGCGCGACCTGTTTCTCCAGCTCGGCGCGGGCATCGGGCCACGGCTTGTTCTGGTAGCTGGACGACATGAACTCGCGGATCATCAACAGCGCCAGCGCATCGGCTTCGCCGATGCTGTCGGCGGTGAAGTCCCAGCCCATCAGCATGTCGCGTGCCTGCGCGAGCTCGGCATCGTCCGACAGGTCGAGCGCTTCGAGTTCGTCCCACAGCTTGGCGACATAGCCGCTGCGGTCGTAGCCCGTGTCGTATTTGATCGCCTCGAGCGTGGCGCGGTCGAGCTGCCCCGCCTCGCTCAGCAATTTCCACGCACGGCGCGAGCGGTTGGTCTGCTTGAGCTCGATGCCGAGTTCGGGGGCGAAATCTTCGGGCGAAAGATCGCTCCCGGCCCCCGCGGCGGTATAGGGCGTGTTGTTGGCGTTGTAGAGCCAGCCACTGGCCGGGTTCACGTAACGCGGCAGTTCCTGATAGGCGACCGGACCGGACCAGATCGCCCGCGGATCGTCGCCCGGCAGCACCGTGCGCCAGTCATATCCCTTCGCGCGGTCAGGGATGGCGGCGTTGTAGACATAGGCGATGTTGCCCGCCTCGTCGCCATAGATGAAATTGGTCGAAGGGATGTCCATCCGCGCGAGGATTCGCTCGAATTCCTCGAGGCTACTCGCCTTGTTGAGCCGGTAATAGGCATCGAGCTGGCCGAGATTGCCGATCCCGCCATAACGCACCGCGAAGAAGCCCTCGTTGTTCTTGATCACCGGGCCATGGACGCTGCGATAGACCGTGCGGCGGATCGGCAGGGTGACCGGGCCGAGCTTGACGGGCAGGGTGACCGTTCGCGCCTCGAGCTCGCGCCACCGGTCGCCGATGCGGTATTGCGTCTCGTCCTCGTTCATCTCGAGCCGGTAGATATCAGTCATGTCGGGCGTGTTGACCGTATTGGTCCAGCCGAGATGTTCGTTATGCCCGAGGAAGGGGAACGGGCTGCCGGGGAAATTCGCCCCCGCATAATGCCAGCCTTCCTCGCTCTCGACGACCAGTTCGTACCACGCCACGCCGCCACGCCAGGGCTGGTGGCTGTTCGACACAAGGATCGTCGGGCCGCCCGATTTCTCGGGCGTGACTGCAAATGCGTTGGACCCGGCCAGCGCGGCCTCTTCGCCCCTGGGGAGCGGCCCGGCGCGGGCCAAGTCGGGGCCGGGTGCGGCCTCCGTCCGGATGACTTCGGCAGGCTCGATGGCCGGGGCTGCCCCGCCGGTATCACGCGGGATCGCGGGGCCGTATTCGGGCAGCAGCGGCTCGCCCGACACCAGCGGTTCGATAATCCCGCCCAGGCCGAAGAAGAACGGCTGGCGCAGCGCGAAACCCGCAGCCACATCGACGCCGTCGACGGGGAAGAGGTTGCCCAGCTTCACTTCGCCGGGATGCGCTTCGGCGAAATCGTTGAGGCCGACGGCATAGGCATCGAACAACGCGCGCGTGTCTGCGGGAAGCAGCGGATATTCGCGCTCGGCCGTGCCGCGCGCGTCGAGCAGGTGATACGCATAGTCGAAGGCCGCGCCCTCCTCGCCCGCGATCGCGCCATAGCGCCCGCGGCTCATCGCGATCACATCCTGCAGGGTGGAGAAATCATCCTCCGAATGCGCCACGGCCACGCCATAGGCGACATCGGCATCGGTGGCGGCGTAGATATGCGGTACGCCGAATTCATCGCGGCTGATTTCGGCGGTGTAGGTCCGGTCGGGCAGGGCGACATCGTCGCGCTTGGCCCAGAAGGGTTCCCACGTCGCCAGCGCGATGAATGCGACCAGCACGAGCAGAAGCAGCGCAAAACCAATGCGCCCCAGCGATTTCCTCATAGATTTCCGTCCTCTCTTGCAACCCGACTAGCGAGGGGAGCGGGGTGACGCAATGCGATTGGGCAAAACCGCCGCGGCGCTGTTCCCCCTTGCGGATTCGACTGGCTAATCGCTGTTGCGTGACAGCCCAGATCACCATCGGCCACGAATCGTCCGGCAAGCCGGTCGAGTTCGATATCGAGGAGCTTCTCGCCACCCGTCTGCTCGTCCAGGGCAATTCGGGCAGCGGCAAGTCGCATTTGCTGCGGCGGCTGCTCGAAGAAAGCGCGGGGATGGTGCAGCAGGTGGTCATCGACCCCGAAGGCGATTTCCCCTCGCTGGCGGACGAGTTCGGCCATGTGGTGATCGACGGCGCCGCCTATTCGCCGGGAGAGATCGAGGCACTGGCGCGGCGCATTCGCGAACACCGCGCCAGCGTGGTGCTCGATCTCGACGGGCTCGAGGTCGAACAGCAGATCCGCTGTGCGGCGCAATTCCTGACCGCGCTGTTCGATGCCCCACGCGAACATTGGTATCCGGCGCTGGTGGTGGTCGACGAAGCGCAGATGTTCGCCCCCGCCGCCGCGGGCGAGATGGCCGAGGATACGCGCCGGATGACTTTGGCGGCGATGACCAACCTCATGTGCCGCGGGCGCAAGCGCGGTCTGGCGGGGGTCGTCGCCACGCAGCGCCTGGCGAAGCTGGCGAAAAACGTCGCAGCCGAAGCGTCGAACTTCCTCATGGGGCGGACATTCCTCGATATCGACATGATACGCGCAGCCGATCTGCTCGGGATGGAGCGACGGCAGGCGGAGCGGATCCGCGAGCTCGAGCGCGGGCATTTCCTTGCGCTCGGCCCGGCGATCACGCGGCTGCCACTCGCGGTGAAGATCGGCCCGGTGAAGACCGGCCACCAGGCGCGCAGCGAAGGGCTGATGGCGCTACCCGATACCGCGCCCGCCGATATGGCGGCGCTGCTCACCACCGACCTCGCGGCCGATGTGGCCAAGGCGCCGCCGCCACCTGCCCCGCCGCCCGCGCCGCCGGTCGACGAGATCGAGGACAGCATCGCCCGCGCGGAGGAGCGCCAGGTCGAGCCCCGCGCGGAGCCGGTCGATACCAATGTGGTCGCCACGCGGATCGCGCAGATCATCAGCGAGCTGGCGCAGGAAGAAGGGATCGCCTTCCAGTCCGCCAGCGCGCAATATCAGACCTTCCTCACCCGCTGCCGCCGCGAACGGTTGATCGGCCCGATGCCCGACATGCGCGCCTTCCGCCGCCGGTTCGCCGTGGCCGGCGCCGGTCTGGAAGATCTCGACGAGGGTCTGCAGGCGCGGATCATGCAGCTGGCCGGTGCAGTGGAAGAAGACCTGCTCGGCCCGTTCCTCGTGATCGCCAAGGCCGCGCATGCGGGCGAGACGCAGGTCGACGAGGCCGAGCTCGCACGCGCCTATGGCACCAGTTCGCCCGGCCGTATCCGGCGGCTGCTCGACCATCTCGAGCGGCAGGGACTGGTCGTGGTGCGCGAGGATTTCGGCGGCGACCGCACGGTGATGGTTCCCGGGCTGGAGCCGCTGGCCGAAGGTTGATGCACGCTAGCGCTCGGCATAGACCGGCGTCATGGACCATGCAGATTTCGCGCATTTCGCCGCTCTCGACATTCGCGCCGGCACGGTAACCCGCGCCGAACCCTTCCCCGAGGCACGCCGCCCGGCGATCAAGCTGTGGGTCGATTGCGGACCCGAGATCGGCGAGCGTAAAAGCTCGGCGCAGATCACCGGGCATCACACGCCCGACGCCCTGGTCGGACAGCGCGTGATGGCGGTGGTCAATTTCGCCCCGCGCCAGATCGGCCCCTTCATGTCCGAAATCCTGGTGCTCGGTTTCCCCGACAGCGACGGCGAGATCCTGCTCGCCCGTCCCGAACCGGGTGTCGCGGATGGTGCGCGGCTGGCCTAAATTGCGCCCGGGCTGGCTTCACAAGCCTCCCGCGACCCCTATATGTAGCTAACACACCTCGTGAAAATTCGCGGGGAGGGGTTGTGTTGCATAATCGCAACACCATATCCGGGCGACAATTCATAACTGGGGTGTTTGCATGAATCTCGAGAAATTCACCGACCGCGCCAAGGGCTTCCTGCAGGCTGCACAGACCGTTGCGATCCGCCTGAATCACCAGCGGATTTCGCCCGCGCATCTGCTCAAGGCGCTGCTCGACGACGAGCAGGGCATGGCCGCGCAGCTGATCCAGCGTGCCGGCGGCAACCCCGGCGTGGCCATCACCGAAGTCGACAATGCGCTGGCCAAGGTGCCGGCGGTTTCGGGCGGCGGGGCGCAGCAGACGCCGGGGCTCGACAATGACGCCGTGCGCACGCTCGACCAGGCCGAACAGCTCGCCGAGAAGGCGGGCGACAGCTTCGTCCCCGTCCAGCGCCTGTTGCAGGCGCTCGCGCTGGCCGACAATTCGGCAGGCAAGGCGCTGACTGCCGCGGGCATCGACGCCAAGGCGCTCGAGGCCGCGATCCAGGAAGTCACCGGTGGCCGCACCGCCGACAGCGCGGGCGCCGAAGAAAGCTACGACGCGATGAAGAAATACGCCCGCGACCTGACGCAGGCAGCGCGCGACGGCAAGCTCGACCCGGTGATCGGCCGCGACGAGGAAATCCGCCGCACCGTGCAGATCCTCGCGCGCCGGACCAAGAACAATCCCGCGCTCATCGGCGAACCCGGCACCGGCAAGACCGCGATCGCCGAAGGCCTCGCGCTGCGTATCGCCAATGGCGATGTGCCCGACAGCCTCAAGGGCCGCACGCTGATGGCGCTCGACATGGGCTCGCTGATCGCCGGGGCGAAGTACCGCGGCGAGTTCGAGGAACGGCTCAAGGCCGTACTCGACGAGGTGAAGGGTGCCGAAGGGCAGATCATCCTGTTCATCGACGAAATGCACACGCTGATCGGCGCGGGCGCAAGCGAGGGCAGCATGGATGCGAGCAATCTGCTCAAGCCCGCGCTCAGCCGCGGCGAGTTGCATTGCATCGGCGCGACCACGCTCGACGAATACCAGAAATATGTCGAGAAGGACCCCGCGCTGCAGCGGCGCTTCCAGCCGGTCTTCATCGACGAGCCCAGCGTCGAGGACACGATCAGCATCCTGCGCGGGATCAAGGACAAATACGAACTGCACCACGGTGTGCGCATCACCGATGGCGCGATCGTTGCCGCGGCGCAGCTGTCCAACCGCTATATCCAGAACCGCTTCCTCCCCGACAAGGCGATCGACCTGATGGACGAGGCCGCCAGCCGCATCCGCATGGAAGTGGAAAGCAAGCCCGAGGAAATCGAGAACCTCGACCGCCGCATCATCCAGCTGCGAATCGAGGAGCAGGCGCTGCAGAAGGAAACCGACACCGCCTCGAAGGACCGGCTCGAAA
The DNA here is from genome assembly GCF_024171405.1 of Qipengyuania citrea. Classification (GTDB taxonomy): domain Bacteria; phylum Pseudomonadota; class Alphaproteobacteria; order Sphingomonadales; family Sphingomonadaceae; genus Qipengyuania; species Qipengyuania profunda. The sequence continues at coordinate 1,076,537 of NZ_JALJZT010000002.1, read as the reverse complement.
ACCTGCGCAAGGAACTGTCCGAACTCGAACAGCAATCGAGCGAACTGACCACGCGCTGGCAGAACGAGCGCGACAAGATCCACGCCGAAGCGCGGATCAAGGAAGATCTCGACCAGGCGCGGATCGAACTCGAACAGGCGCAGCGCGGCGGTGACCTGCAGAAGGCGGGCGAACTGCAATATGGGCGGATCCCCGAGCTGGAGAAGAAGCTCGCGGAAGCGTCCGGCCACACCGACAATGCGCTGCTCAAGGAAGAGGTCACCGAAGACGATATCGCCGGTGTTGTCAGCCGCTGGACCGGTATTCCGGTCGACCGCATGATGGAAGGCGAGCGCGAAAAGCTGCTCGACATGGAGAACATCCTCGCCAAGCGGGTGATCGGCCAGAGCCAGGCGATCGATGCCGTGTCCAAGGCGGTGCGTCGTGCGCGCGCAGGCCTGCAGGATCCCGGCCGGCCGCTGGGCAGCTTCCTGTTCCTCGGCCCGACCGGCGTCGGCAAGACCGAACTGACCAAGGCGCTCGCCGGCTTCCTGTTCGACGACGACAGCGCGATGGTGCGCATCGACATGAGCGAGTTCATGGAGAAGCACGCGGTCGCCCGGCTGATCGGCGCGCCCCCGGGCTATGTCGGTTACGAGGAAGGCGGCGTGCTGACCGAAGCGGTCCGCCGGCGCCCCTACCAGGTGGTGCTGTTCGACGAGGTCGAGAAGGCGCATAGCGACGTGTTCAACGTGCTGCTGCAGGTGCTCGACGACGGGCGGCTGACCGACGGGCAAGGCCGCGTGGTCGATTTCAGCAACACGCTGATCATCCTGACCAGCAATCTCGGCAGCCAGTATCTCGCCAATATGGACGATGACCAGAAGGTCGCGGATGTCGAGCCGCAGGTGATGGATGTGGTGCGCGGGCATTTCCGCCCCGAGTTCCTCAACCGGCTGGACGAGATCATCCTGTTCCACCGCTTGGCGCAGGAACACATGGCGCCGATCGTCGAGATCCAGGTTGCGCGGGTGCAGAAGCTGCTCACGGATCGCAAGATCGTGCTCGAACTGAGCGAGGCAGCGAAGAAATGGCTCGGCCGCGTGGGCTACGACCCCGTCTATGGCGCGCGCCCGCTCAAGCGCGCGGTCCAGCGCTATGTGCAGGACCCGCTGGCCGACATGATCCTGTCGGGCAAGGTGCCCGACGGCTCCAAGGTCGCAATCGACGAAGGCGACGGCGAACTGGCGATGACGATCACCTGACCGCGCCGACCTAGTACCGACACGAAAAAGGGCCCCGGTTTCCCGGGGCCCTTTCTTTTGTGTCGTTAGCTGCCGAGGCCTCAGAAGGTGAGGCGAACACCAGCGTAATAGCGACGACCGAAGACATCGTAGACGTCTGCGGCAGTGTCCGACCCGGTAACGTTGCCGGTCACACCGCTGAGGATGTTCGGGGCATCGTTGTCGAGCAGGTTGTCGACGCCGAGATAGAATTCGTACCGGTCGCCAGCGAAGAACGTCGTCTGCATGTCGAGGTAGAATTCAGCCGGGATTTCATAGACGCGCGAGCCATCGAACTGGTCGTCGATGTAGGCGCTGCCGATGAAGGTACCGGTGAACGTCGTGCGGAAATCGCCCGTTCCATATGCAACATTTGCAGTGAAACGATCCTTCGAGGTGCCAACTTCACCATCGGTCCGGTCGGCGTCGCCACCCGGAAGCGAGAAGAAGTCGTTCTCGAGGATGTGCGTGTATGCACCACGGATCGTCAGACGATCGTTTTCCATCAGGCCGAGACCGGTGAACCAGTTCGCGGTCACGTCGATGCCCGAGGTCTTGAGGACCGAAGCATTGACCGACAGCGAGTTGATCAGATCGATCGAACCCGCGCTGTTGACCGCGGTCGCCGTCGGACGGCGCGTGATCAGGTCACAGAACGTAGCATTGCCCTGGCCATAGCACTGGTCGAGGCTGAACTGCCGCGGGAAGCCCGAAATCACGTCTTCTACTTCGATATTGTAGTAGTCGCCGGTGATCGTGAGGTTGCGCAGAGCGTCGAACGAGCGCGGGTTGATGATCACACCCGCAGTCCACGACGTTGCAGTTTCTTCCTGCAGGTCCGGGTTGCCGCCGTTGAAGCCGGAAATACCCTGGATATCCGACTGGTTCAGCGTGAACGTACCGTTTGCAGCGATGTTTGCCGCTACGCCCGGAGCTGCACGACAATTGTCGCCCAGTGCGCCGCCGCCGGTGGCACCGATGCCTTCGCAGGGATCGGTCAGGCCGCTCGGGAAGGTCTGCGACAGACCCGAGAACAGCTCGCCCACGTTAGGCGCACGAACCGCCTTGGCGTAGGTGCCGCGGAAACGGACGTCTTCGATCGGCGCCCAGGTGCCGGTCACGTTCCAGCTGAACGTGGTACCGACGGTCGAGTAGTCCGATACACGCGCCGCTGCACCGACTTCGAGGATTTCGAAGAACGGGGTATCGGCAAGGATCGGAACGCGAATTTCGCCGTAGGCTTCCTTCACGTCGAACGAACCGCTGGTGTCGGGCAGGACGTTACCGGCGTTGAGGCCGGCATTGGTCAGCGCATCATTGTCAGAGAACGAGCTTTCCTTGCGGTATTCCGCACCGACAGCGATGCCGACCGAACCTGCGGGAAGCTCGAAGAGCGAGCCCGAAAGGTTGGCCTGCACGACCTGCTGGGTGATCCCGGTCTGGTAGGTGCCCTGCGCCTGGATGTAGTTCACGGCATCCTGCGACATGCTGCCTGCGCCGAAGATGTTGGCCGGAGCACAACCGTTTGCACGCGCTTCGGGGTCGATACAGATCGCTTCACCAGCGATACCGTTACCGTTCTCGTCACCGACTTCCGAACGCACGGCGAGTGCATCGCGGAAGTTGATCACATTGACCTGACCCGACGAGACCTGGTTTTCGCTGACGTCGCCGTAGTTGTAGCTGATGTCCCAGCTGAACTTGTCGTCGAACAGGCCACCTTCGAGACCGACCACGAAGCGATAGAAATCGCGCGAGGTCGAGCCGGTGCGGCCGCCGAATTCAGACAGGCGACGGGCAAAGCCGATGTCACGCAGTCCGTCGCCATTCGAATCGGTCGCAGCAGCGAGAATTTCCGCCGGAACGAACGGGTTGGCTACGATCGTGCTGGTGCCGGGAAGGTAGTTCTCGATGTTGTAGCCACCATCGGTCGGGTAGATCCCGTTGGCGCCGCCCGATTCAAGCGGGAACGGCTCGATGATGCGCGACGAGGTGGTCTTGTTGAAGGTACCTTCAGCGAAGACACTGACGTTGTCCGACAGCGCGTAATTGGCGCGGGCGGCGAACAGGTAACGCTCAACCGGAACGGCCAGCGTGCGGAAGTCCTGGCGGTTGAAGCCGTTCGGACCAGTACCCGATCCGATGGTCGACGCACAGGTCGGGCCATTGGTGGTGAAGCAGTCCTGCAGGTTTCCGTCCGGATCGTAGGTGAACGTCCCGCCGGGGGTGACGAAGCGGCCCTGCGGAGGGAAGCTCGAGTAATAGGGTTCCGTCGGAACGCCGAACTCGCCGCCGAAATAGATCGAATCGAGATCGTCGACGCGGGTGTTGGCGCGCTTGTTCGACAGCAGGCCTTCTTCGTTCGAATAGCCGAAGTGGACCATGATGTTGCCATCGCCGCCGGCGAGGTTGGTACCCGCGGTGAGGTTGGCCTGGTACCGCGCGTCGTCACCTTCTTCGGTGATGCCATACTGGGCGTTGGCTTCGACGCCTTCGAAATCGGTCTTGTAAACGAAGTTCACAACACCGGCGATCGCGTCCGAACCGTACAGCGACGAAGCGCCACCGGTAAGGATGTCAACGCGTTCGATGAACTGCGTCGGGATCACGTTAAGGTCGACCGTGGCCGAACCTGCAACGCTGCCGACGACCCGACGGCCGTTGATCAGAACCAGCGTACGGTCGGAGCCGAGGTCGCGAAGGTCGACCGTGGCGACACCGGTACCCGAGGTAAGGAAAGCCGAGTTGGTGCGGCTGAGGGCGGGCGTGCCGAAAACGGGGTTTTCGAGCAGCACTTCCTGAATGTTGGTAACCCCGGCATCATCGATAACCTGGCTATCGACGATCTGGAGCGGCGCGGGCGACTCGACCGTGGGCGAGGCGATACGCGAACCGGTGACGATGATGGCGTTGCCGGGTGTGGGGGCGGCTTCGACCTGCTCGTCGACGATGCTGTCATCAGCATCCTGAGCGAAAACGGGGGTGGTAATGGCGAGGGCTGCGATCCCTGCGCTTGTGAAGAGCGCAAGACGCCGGCCCCGCAGAAGCGGGGTTGTATGGGTCATCTGTATTCCCTGATTTGCGACCGTGCATTAGTGCACAGCGCCCATTGAACTTGAGACCCGCACGCTAGCAATGGCCGTTCGTCGAATTTCGAACCAAAAAGTGATCCTGTTTGAAACTGTCGCAAATCTGCAACAATCATGCTGGCGTAAAGATCGCTCCCGGTTACGCATCATCTTGTGACCGAAGGGCAATCTGTTAGGTTCGCGAGCGATGTCACGAACCATATTCGAGAGAGGAAACTCCCAGATGCTGCGTCTCTTCGGCCTTGCTGCCATTCTCGTAGCCACACCCGTCGGCCTCAGCGCGCAGGAAACGGGTAACGACGCCTTGCTGCTCGAATGCCGCGCGATGGAGAAGAACGCGCAGCGTCTCGACTGTTTCGACGATGCGATGAACACCATCTTCGGGGTCGACGAGGTCGCCGAAGCCGAGCGTGAAGAATTGCGCCGCGACAATTTCGGCAACCCCGTTGCGGACGAACAGGACCGGGCCGACCGCTATGACGGCACGATCACCCATGTCGATTTCAACCAGACCTACAACATCCTGCGTTTCCAGCTCGACAATGGGAGCGTTTGGGAAGCCAAGTCTTCGGGCTCGCTGCGCTACGGATTTTTCCAGCCGGGCGAGAAGGTGACGATCGAGAAGGGCGTTCTGGGCACACTCAGGCTGTCGATTGCCGGCAAGCGCGGCTGGCGCGGCGTCAAGCGTATCGACTGATGGATGCCGCAGCCGCGCAGCGGGCGCTTCAGGCGGCGCAGCAGGCACTACAGCGGGGGCAGCTGGCCGAAGCCAGGGCGTTCCTCGCCCCCGTGCGCAAGGCGATGCCCCGTGAAAAGGCGGTGCTTTACCTGGCGTCGCGGCTGGCACGCGCCGAAGGCGATGCGCGCGGCGCCGCAAAATTGCTCGAGAAGGCGCTGCGGCTATCTCCGCGCGAGGCGCCGCTATGGGCCGAATATGCCAGCACGCTGGATGATGCGGGGCGCCCCGACGAGGCGGTGAAGGCCTATGATCGCGCGCTGCAGCTCGAACCGCGGCTGGTCGATGCCGCGGTCGATCGGGCGGTGTTGCAAGCGCAGAAGCTCGACCGCGCGGCGGCGCTGGAGGACCTGCGGCAGATTGCCCGCGACAATCCCGCGCATCTGCGCGGCTGGCGCAACCTTGCCATGCTCGAGCGCGACGCGCTCGAAACCGACCGCGCGATTGCGGCCAGCGAGCACGTTCTGGCAGCGGCGCCGGGCGATCCTTCCGCCTTGCGGATACGCGCGCTGGCGCAGTTCGATACGGGCGCGCCGAGCGCGGCGCATTTCGCGCGCGCCAGCGCTGCCGATCCGGGCAATGCCGTGCTGGCGATCAAGCACGCCGCCGCGCTGCATGCCGAACGCCGCAGCGCCGAGGGGGATCGCCTGCTGGGCGAAGTGATCGCCGCGCAGCCATTCCGGCTCGATGCGCTGCGGACCCGCGCGCAGCTGCGCTGGGAGGCAGCCACGGGCGAGGACCCGATGGAGGGGTTCGAACAGGCGGTGGCCCGGCCCGGCTGCCCGCCGCAAGTCTGGGCGGAATATGCGCGTCTGGCCGAGCGCCACTCGGGCGCGCAGGCGGCGCTGGCGATCGTCGATCGCGCGCGGACTGCGCTGGGTGACACGCGCGAGGTCGCATTCATGGCCGCACAGGCCGCATGCGAGGCAGAGGATTTTGCCGAACGCGAGCATGATCTCGCGGCTGTGGCGTCATGGCAAGATCCCCGCGCGGACATGCTGCGCGCGCGCTGGCTGGCGCGGATGCATCGCTGGGATGAATTGGCGAAACTTGGCAAACGCCTGCTGCGCGCCGGCTATGCCCGCGACGTGCTGCCCTATCTCTCGCTGGCATGGCGGGGAAGCGATCCCGACCGCTGGCACTGGCTGGAACGCGATGGCGAGCTGGTCGGAACGGCCGATATCGCGTCGCGGATCAGGGACGTCGATGCGCTGGCGGAGCATTTGCGCAGCATCCACACGTCGCAGCGCCAACCGCTGGAACAATCCTTGCGGGGCGGAACCCAGACCGATGGCATGCTGTTTGCGCGGACCGCGCCCGAAATTGCGGAACTCAAGGCCGCGCTGGTCGATGCCGTGAGCGAATATCTTGCGACACTGCCGCCGCGCGATGCGGCCCACCCCTGGCTGTCGCTGCCGCGCGAAGTCCGCCGCTTCACCGGGGCCTGGTCGGTCCGGCTGCAGGATGCCGGCTTTCACGTCGCGCACTTCCACAATCTCGGGGACATCAGTTCGGCGTGTTATTTCGCCTTGCCCGATACGCTGGGGGCAGGCGAGGCGGGTCAGGATGGCTGGCTGGCGCTGGGCGAACCGCCGCGCGAGTTCGGACTCGACTGGGCACCCCTGCGGCTGATCGAGCCGGCGAAGGGCCGGTTGGCGCTGTTCCCCTCGTGGACATGGCATGGGACCCGGCCGTTTTCGGCGGGCGAGCGGCTGACCGTCGCCTTCGACGCCGCGCTGCGCTGATTCCAAATTCAGACTGGCTTGATCGGACGGTTTAGCCGCGGGTGTATGCCCGCGTCTGGCGTCCGGGCAAATCTCGGCCAGGCAAAAAGAAAGGCGGGCCGAAGCCCGCCTTTCCTGTTTTCTCAGAGCGCTAAAGTTTAGAACTGAAGCGAGGCACTGAGGAAGATGCGACGACCAACGGGGTCGTAGGTTTCGACATAGGTGTTGCCGTTCGAGCCACCATAGTTGGAAGCGATGATCGGAGGTTCCTTGTCGAAGATGTTGTTGACGCCGAGGCGCAGATTCACCGGATCCAGGTCATACGACAGGGTCAGGTCGAAGTAGTTCTGCGCACCGATGTCGCCAACCGAGGCATCTGCACCCGTGCCGAGATCGTCATCCGTGCTGGTCTGATCCCAATCGACGGCACCGAAGTGACGCCAGCGGATCGAGGCACCGAAACCGAAGTCGAAGGTGTAACCCAGACGCGCCTGGTGACGCCATTCCGGCAGCGGCGTGCCACAGTTGTTACCGTGGAGGCCGGTGCAGTCGTAACGACCATCGGTGTTGGCGGTAGCGATGCCCGTGTCGATGGTGAAGTCGTTGAGCCACGAACCATTGAACGACAGGCTCAGTCGACCAGCGCCGATCGAACGGTTGTACGAAGCCGTGATGTCGACGCCGCTCGTCTCCACACCACCGATGTTCAGCGTGGTGTTGTTGACGAAGCCACCGTTCACCCACAGCGCGAGGCTGCCGGGGGCACGGTTGACGTTGTCACAGAACAGCGCATCACCGGTGATGCCGCACTGGTTGATGGTCGTCTGCGCACCAATCGTCGAGATCGCGTTCTCGATGCTGATGTCGTAGTAATCGACCGCCATCACGAAGCCCGGGACAATCGCGTCGGGTTCGAGAACCAGACCCACGGTGTAGGTGTCGGCTTTTTCCGGTTCAGCGTCGGGGTTACCGCCGATGAACTGGTTGTACTGGCCAGCGGGGCTGACCGGCACGCTACCGTAGCGAGCGTTGGGGACACCCAGGTTCGCACACTGTGCTTCCGAGTAAACCGGGGTAGCGCCGGCGCAGGGATCGTTACCCGTGAACAGCGCAATCCGGTTCGGAGCGAACAGGTTGAGAATGTTCGGGGCGCGGACTGCGCGGTTGTAGCCACCACGGAAACGGACCCAGTCGACCGGAGCCAGTTCACCGATGATCTTGTAGGTATCGGTGGAAGCGCCAGTGCTATAGTCCGAATAGCGATAAGCGAGTTCGAGAGCCAGAAGGTCCACGAAGCCGTTTTCGATGATCGGAACGCGAAGTTCGCCGAAGACTTCCTTCACGTCGAAGCGACCGTACACGTCGAGCTGCGGGCTACCCTGTCCGGCACCGTCCTGGGTCTGGAAACCGGCATCGTTGGAAGTCGAGATCAACTCTTCACGATATTCGGCGCCGAGGACGAAGCCAACCGGGCTTGCGTTGCCGAGCGAAACGAGGTCGCCCGAGATATACGCATTGGCGATGACTTCTTCGGTTTCACCGGTCGAAAGCAGCGGGATGCTGACATAGTCGATCGCTGCCTGGGTGATACCGTCACGCGGGTCGCCACTGGCCACGATGCCAGCACCCTGGAACGGGTTGTACACCTGGCAGTTCGGATCCGAACCGTCGACGACCGACTGACAGACCACATTGCCGTCGGCATCAGTGGTTGCCTGAAGGGCATTGCGCAGACGCGACACCGAGAAGTCGTTATTGTACTTCTGCTGGAAGATCGTCGTGCCGTACTGGATCGATGCATCGTAGCTGATCGAATCGCTGATCGGGCCCCGCAGACCGGCGACAAGGCGATAGGCCGTGTGACGCAGGTCATCGAAGCGCGGACCGCCTTCAACGTTACGCTTACCGATGTACAGCGGGATGACACGGTCGACGACCGTGTCACCCGAGTCGGCATTGCCGTCGATCAGGCCGCACAGGTAGTCGCCCTGTGCCGCGTTGAACAGCGGGCTGTCGCACGAGATGTCGTAGGCTTCGGCGAAGAAGGTACCCGACTGAGCGATCTGGGCCTGCGAGCGGTCGTCCATGAACATGAACTCGGCATAGGCCGTGACTGCCGGCGAGATTTCGTAATCACCGAAGAAGCCTGCGGTGTAACGCGTATCCGGACGCTGGAAGTGGTTGATCGGGTTGTAGTTGTACGCCTGGAACGGTGCACCGAAGTCATCCGAACCGTCCGCCACCAGGGTCGGACCCGTGGTGAAGGTGTAGTTGAAGAAGGCGTCGGTGATGGTTGCGTTGATCGCGTTCGACGAACCACCGCAACCGCCGAACCCGGTCAGGGCGCAGAACGAATAGTCACGGTCGCCGAGCAGCAGGGCATCGACTTCGCGATAACCTGCATAGGCAGTGACGTGGCCACGGCCATCGTCGAACGACGAGCCGAGGGTCAGTTCGACATTGTACTGCGAACCACCGACATCGTTGCCGCTCGGCGGTGTGAAGCCGCGGGCATCGTTGAGGTCGCCAATGGTCGAACCATTGTCGTTGACGATCTGGCTGGTGCCGTTGTCGTGCTGGTAGAAACCATAGGTCGCATCGAGGCGGACGCCTTCGAAGTCGGTGTCCATGACGAAGTTGACAACACCGGCCACAGCGTCGGCACCGTAGGTAGCCGAAGCACCACCGGTCAGAACTTCGACACGCTCGATGAGCGACGCCGGGATCTGGTTAAGATCGGCTGCGGGCGCAGCCGGGTCACCCGGCTGCAGGCGGCGACCGTTGATGAGGACGAGCGTACGCGACGTGCCGAGACCGCGAAGGTCGACCGTGGCGGTACCCGATGCACCGTTGGCGATGAAGGCGTTCTGGCCGCCGACAACCTGCGGCAGCGAGTTGACCAGGTCTTCGACGCGGACCGTACCCGTGTCGGCGACTTCACCGGCACCGATAACGGTAACCGGGCTGGCGCTGTCGACGTCGGGACGTGCGATACGCGAACCGGTAACGACGATCGCGCCGGTGGGAGTCGCCGTTTCACCGACGTCGCCAACCGTGCTTTCGTCGGCCGGGCCGACCTGTGCCATCGCCGGCTGCGCGAGAAGCGCAAGACCGAGAACGGCGGGTGCCGCGCTGGCTTTGAAGTAGGTTTGAAGTTTCACTCTGATAATCCCTCTATTGATCGACCGACCCCTGAGGTCGGATCTCCAAGGAACCCCTGGGAGGAACTAAAGAATTCGCATGACCTAAACAGCCATACGTATGTGCAGTCCCTCCAGTGGAACACGGCATGTGCCTTTAGGGACGCGCCCAATGCAAAGCATTTGTTACACCTTCGGGGGTTTGGCGTAACGGGTGTGACGTCGATGTCACACCGGAGTATGTGAAAGTTTCACCGGGGATGGCCGGCTCGGCAATAGTCGCAAACGACCCCATTTCCAGCTTGCTTGACGTTTACGTAAGGCGGGACTAGGCAAACGGTCCCGTTTCAAAACCTATAACCGTATGAGGAAGCCGATGCCCGAAGCCTATATAGTCGAAGCCGTCCGGACCGCCGGTGGACGGCGCGGTGGCCGCCTGGCCGGTGTGCACCCGGTCGATCTCGCCGCCAGGTCGCTCGATGCGATCATGGAGCGCAGCGGTCTCGAGGCCAAGGCGGTCGACGATGTGGTGATGGGCTGTGTCAGCCAGGGCGGCGAACAGGCCATGCAGGTCGGGCGCCACGCGGTGCTCGCCAGCAAGCATCTGGGCGAGGGCGTCCCCGCGGTCACTATCGACCGGCAGTGCGGCTCCAGCCAGCAGGCGATCCAGTTCGCCGCGCAGGCGGTGATGAGCGGCACGCAGGATGTCGTGATTGCCGCGGGTGTCGAAAGCATGAGCCGCGTGCCGATGGGCTCGACCGCGATGTTCCACATGAAGGAAGGGCTGGGCAATTATAAGTCGCCCGGGCTGGAAGAGAAATATCCCGGCATCCAGTGGAGCCAGTTCATGGGCGCGGAAATGATCGCGCAGAAACACGGCTTCTCGAAGGATGACCTCGACCGCTTTGCGCTGTCGAGCCACCAGAAGGCGATCGAAGCGACCAAGTCGGGCGCCTTCGAAAACGAGATCGTCGGCGTCGAGATCGAAACCCCCGAAGGCGAGGAATGCCACACGGTCGACGAGGGCATCCGCTTCGACGCGACGCTGGACAGCATCGCGGGCGTCAAGCTGCTCAGCCCCGAAGGCAAGATCACCGCTGCCAGCAGCAGCCAGATCTGCGACGGATCGAGCGCGGTGCTGGTGGTCAGCGAGCAGGCGCTGAAGGATTACGGCCTGACCCCGCTCGCGCGGATCCACAATCTGACCGTGACCGCGGGCGATCCGGTGATCATGCTCGAAGAACCGCTGTTCGCCACCGAGCGTGCGCTTCAGCGCGCGGGCATGAACATCGGCGATATCGACCTGTATGAGGTCAACGAGGCCTTCGCCCCGGTGCCGCTGGCATGGCTCAAGCACCTCGATGCAGATCCCGCCAAGCTCAACGTCAACGGCGGCGCGATTGCGCTGGGCCACCCGCTCGGCGCGTCGGGCACCAAGCTGATGGCAACGCTGGTTCACGCGCTCAAGGCGCGCGGCAAGAAATACGGCCTGCAGACGATGTGCGAAGGCGGCGGCGTCGCCAATGTCACCATCGTCGAGGCGCTCTAATTCACTTGAAATCTGAGAGGACAATCCATGGAAGTAAGTAGCAAAACCCCCGCCGTCGTCACCGGCGGTGCATCGGGTCTCGGCGAAGCCACTGCGCGTGGGCTCGCCGCCAAGGGCGCCAAGGTCGCCATCTTCGACATGAACGAAGAGAAAGGCGAAGCGGTCGCCAAGGACATCGGCGGCATCTTCTGCAAGGTGAACGTGACCAGCGACGACGACGTCGACGCCGGTTTCGCCAAGGCGCGTGAAGCGCATGGCCAGGAACGCATCCTCGTCAATTGCGCAGGCATCGGCAATGCGATCAAGACCGCCAGCCGCGACAAGCAGAGCGGCGAGATCAAGCATTTCCCGCTGTCGGCCTTCGATTTCGTCATCCAGGTCAATCTGATCGGCACCTTCCGCTGTATCGCCAAATCGGCCGCCGGCATGATGACGCTCGACGCGTTGAGCGAAGACGGGGATCGCGGCGCGATCGTCAACACCGCTTCGGTCGCGGCCGAAGACGGCCAGATGGGCCAGGCCGCTTATTCCGCGTCCAAGGGCGGCGTCGTCGGCATGACCCTGCCGATCGCGCGCGACCTGATGCGCGAAGGCATCCGAGTGAACACCATCCTGCCGGGCATTTTCGAAACCCCGCTGATGAACGCCGCGCCGCCGCAGGTGAAGGAAGCGCTCGCTGCTTCGGTGCCGTTCCCCAAGCGTCTCGGCCTGCCAGGCGAATATGCCAAGCTCGCCATGTGCATGATCGAAACCGGCTATTTCAACGGCGAGGACGTGCGTCTCGACGGTGCCATCCGTATGGCGCCGCGGTGATCGTCAGACGGCTTTCCCATTGCAGGCGGGAGACCTAGCCTCGCTTGCATGAATTATTCCAGCGCCTCCGTCCGCATGCCGAAAACGGCGCGGGCGGGGGCGCTTTGCTTTTACCCGCAGGACCGTGTTCCATGTGTTCCATCCTGACGGAATGACCGGAGAGGAAACCCAAACCATGTCCTACACGCAGATCAAGCTCGATATCGCCGACGGCGTGGCTACCATCACGCTGCATCGTCCCGAGAAGATGAACGCCTTCACCCGCATGATGATGGATGAAGTGATCGACGCGATCGACACCACCGATGCCGATGACAGCGTCCGCGCGGTGATCGTAACCGGGCATGGCGACCGGGCTTTCTGTGCCGGTGCGGACCTTACGCCCGAGGGCGGGGGACACGTCTTCTCCGATCCCAATCCGGTCGATGACCTGTCCGACGAACGCGTGCGCGATGGCGGCGGGCGATTGACGCTGCGGCTGTTCAATTCGAAGAAGCCGCTCATCGGGGCATGCAATGGCGTGGCCGTGGGGGTGGGTGCGACCATGCAGCTGCCGTTCGATATCCGGCTGGCGAGCGACAATGCGCGCTTCGGCTTCGTCTTCGCACGCCGCGGGATCACGCCCGAAGCCGCCTCGAGCTGGTTCCTGCCGCGGCTGGTCGGCATGCAGACCGCGCTCGAATGGTGCATGACGGGGCGGATATTCAATGCCGGCGAAGCGCTCGATCGCGGGCTAGTGCGCTCGGTCCATCCGCAGGGCGAGTTGATGGACGCGGCTCGCGGCATTGCGCGCGAGATTGCCGACAACACTTCCGCGGTTTCGGTGGCGATGACCCGGGCAATGCTCTGGCGGCTGGGTGCCGGGGGCCATCCGATGGACGCGCACCGGATCGACAGCCGCGCGATTTACCGCCTCAGTCGCAGCGAGGATGCGAAGGAAGGCATCGCCAGCTTCCTCGAAAAGCGCGCGCCCGAATATCCCGATACGGTGAGCGGCAACATGCCCGATTTCTACCCGTGGTGGGACGAACCGGGCTACAGCTGAGTCCCAGCAAAAGGTTACAATCGCAACGGCCTTGCCAAGTCGGGGCCGTCATCTAAATGTAACCGCATGTCCAGACGCCAGCCCGCCCAACGCCTTGCAGAATTCCTGCCCTATCAACTGTCGATCGCCTCGAATGCGGTCTCGACCCGGATTGCCGAGCAGTATCGCAAGCGGTTTGCGCTCAAGACCACCGAATGGCGGATCATGGCGGTGCTGGGCGACCATGGTGCGCTGACCCAGCGGCAATTGTCGCAGCAGACGCTGATGGACAAGGTGCCCGTCAACCGCGCGTGCAAGCGGCTGGAGGAGCGCGGGTTGGCGCAGCGTTCGCCCAATGCGAGCGACGGGCGTTCGCATCTGCTCGAACTGACAGCCGAAGGGCGGGCGGTGCATGCGGGGATCATGCCGCTGGCGCTCAAGATCGAACGGCAGCTGTTCGCCGTGCTGAGCGAGGACGAGCGGGCCAGCCTGCTCGACATGCTTGCGCGGGTGCGCGACCAGGCGGGCGACTTCGACGCGGAAAGCCTGGCCGACTAGGCTGTCGGCCAGGCTCCCGGGTTTGCGACTGGTCGCAGGAGTCGTGTGCTAGCCGATACCGCCACTGAAGGCGTCGGCGATCGAACAGGCTGCCGGGCCGAGAATGACGATGAACAGCACCGGCAGGATGAACATGATCAGCGGCACGGTCATGATCGCGGGCAGGCGGGCGGCCTTTTCCTCGGCGCGCATCATGCGCTCGTTGCGGAACTCGGCCGACAGCACGCGCAGCGCGGAGGCCAGCGGCGTACCATAGCGTTCGGTCTGGACCATGGTGGTAACCACGCCCTTCACCGCGTCGAGATTGACGCGATAGGCGAGGTTGTTGAACGCCTGGCGCCGTTCGTTGAGGAAGGACAGCTCGATCGCGGTCAGGGTGAACTCGTCGCCCAGCTCGGGATAGGCGCGGCCCAGTTCCTTGGCGACGCGGTTGAACGCGGCATCGACGGTCAGGCCGGCCTCGGCGCAGATCACCAGCAGGTCGAGCGCGTCGGGCAGGCCCTTGCGGATCGCGTCGGAGCGCTTCTTGGCAAGGTTGCCGAGGTAGATTTCGGGACCCTTGTAGCCGACGAACACGGCCAGGGCGAGCGCCGCCACACGCTTCATCTCCCATTCGGGATAGACCTCGACCAGATACAGCATGACGAAAGCGAAGCCGCCCAGGAGGATCGGCAGCACGGCGCGCAGGCCGATGACGACGATCGCCAGTTCCTTGTTGCGGATACCGGCATGGGCGAGCTTCTGTTGGACCGTCAGGATCTGGCTCTGCTGCAACACTTTCATGCTGCCGAGCGTGTCCTTGATCTTGTCGGTCGTGTCGCTGTTGCGGACGAGGCTCTGGCGCTTCTTCGCGCTCGCGGTGACGAGGCCCATCTTGAGCTCCTCGCGGCGCCCTTCGAGGGCCTTCACGCGCTTGCTCATCGGATCCTTGATCGTGATCGCGGTGTAGATGGCGAACAGCACGGCGAGTGCTGCGACCCCGGACAGGATCGAGCCGATCACGAAGATGTCGAAGCCCAAGAGGGTGGGGCCGGTTGCGGGATCCATTACGCTAGTCCTTCCCCAGCTCAGATTTCGAAGCTGACCATCTTGGCCATGATAAAGGCGCCGATGCTCATCCAGACGAGGCCGCCGAGGCCGGTGACGATCAGGCGGTCATCTTCGAAGAAACCGCCGATATAGGTGGGATTGATCCACCAGATCATGAAGAACACGATGAAGGGCAGCGCGCCGACGATATAGGCCGAGGCCTTGGATTCCGAGCTCATCGCCTTGATCTTGAGCTTCATCTGCGCGCGCTTGCGCAAGACGTCCGCCAGGTTCGACAGCGTTTCGGCGAGGTTACCGCCGGTTTCGCGCTGGATGGCGAGCGTGATGCAGAAGAAGTTGAATTCGGAAATCTCGAGCCGGTTGGCGGCTTCCTGGAGCGAATCCTCCATGGTCCGGCCGATCTTGATGCGCTCGACGATGCCCTTGAATTCGGCCCCGACAGGGCCGGGGACTTCCTGCGATACCACCGACAGGGTTTCGGTTACCGGCAGACCCGAACGCAGGCCGCGAACGAGCAGTTCGATCGCGTCGGGAAACTTGGCATTGAAGGCATTGGTGCGCTTCTTGATCGCCCGGCTGACAAGGAAGTGTGGCAGGCCTGCGCCGACCAGTACGCCGAGACCCAGCGAAAAGGCCAGCGATCCGCTGCGCAGATACATCAGCAGCGCGACCGCGACCCCGAGACCGAGCGAGGCATAGGCATACTGGCTCAGCGTCCAGCCCTTGCCGGTCCGGTCGAGCCGGATGGCCAGGGCCTCCACGCGCGAAGACGATCCGGCAACGCCGCGCATCTTGGGCCTGCGCGCCGCAATGGCTTTCTTGAGCTGCGACTCGACCTTGGTGTCGGTGCTTTCCGAATGCCGGAAACGTACCTGCTGGAGGCGGCGCTGGCTCGCCTTGGCCGTGTTCGGACCGGAAAACAAAGCGTAGCCGATCGCCAGCAAAGCCAGGACCCCGAAGGCCAACAGCACCAGCTGGAAGATGTTCATGCGTACTCTCCGATTATCCGATCGCGGATCCGGGGTCGCCCCCGGAAGCCGTCATTCCGCGGGCACTGCGGTCCGCGGGTCTTTCTTCTTCGCCAGCAGGTTCTTGAAATCGAGCCCGCCGAGCAGCGACTTCTTGGCCCCTGCTTCCGCGGCTTTCTCGGCTTCCTCGTCGCCCATGCCGATGATGCGCGAAGAGAGCTGCTTGATCGCCGAGGTGGCCTTGGCACCGGCATTGGCATCGACGAAGGTCTTGCCCAGCTTGGCGGCATTGGCCGCCGCCTTCTGGTCAAACGGGATCGTTACATCGATCTTGCGTTCGATCGAGGCCTCGAAATCGGCCTTGCTGATTTCCGCGACGCCCGGCTGCACCTTGTTGGCGACGATCAGCGGCTGCGCTTGCGGCGCATGGGTCTTGAGCCACGACAGGATGCGGATGGTGTCGCGCGCCGAAGCGAGCGACATTTCCGTCGCCAGCACGACGACGTTCACGTCGTTGAGCAGGTGCGGGAAATTGATCATCATGTTGCGCGGCATATCGACCACGGTCATTTCGAACTGGTGCTTGAATTCCTCCTGCAACTGCAGGAAGGCCGCGCCATCGGTCATCAGCGGCTGGCTGATCGGCGCTTCCGCCGACAGGATGGCAAGGTTTTCGTTCGCACGGATCATCGCGCGTTCGATGAACAGGCCATCGATCCGGCCGGGGTTGTCGATCGCGTCGGTCAGGCCGCGGCCCGGTTCGAGATCGAGCGCGAGCGCACCGGTCCCGAAATGCACGTCGAGGTCGAGCAGGGCGGTCGGCATGCGCTGGTCGACCGAGAAGATCCATGCCAGCGAAGTCACCAAAGTCGATGCGCCCACGCCGCCGCGCGTACCGATCACGGCCGCCGAGATGTGACGCTTGACGCCCTCGTCCTCGCCGCTGCGCGGGGCCAGGAACACCGCTTGCGCCTGATTGAGCGAATCGCGCACTGCGCTGGCCGACAGCGGCTTGAGCAGGTAGTCGTGAATGCCGCTCGCGAGCAGGTCGCGGTAAAGGCGGACATCGTTGACCTGGCCGATGGCGATCACCACCGTGCCCGGCTCGCAGACTTCCGCCAGCGCGTTGATGTCGTTCAGCGGGTCGCCGCTTTCCGACAGGTCGACCATGAGGATGTTCGGGCTGGCCGCCACCGACAGCGACTGGATCGCATTGCGCAGACCGCCCTTGTTGCATTTTTCGGGCTGCCAGCCGAGTTCGATCACCACAGGACGCAGCACGTCGAGGGCGGTCTCGTCGCAGATATAGGCGGCAAAGGCGTCGCGGTTGCCCGCCATGCTCGATTTAAGTGAAGCGCTCATGGCTGCTTAGCCTCCTTCATTGGTGCTGACTTCAGTCAGATCGCCCGCGCCGGTCGGCGCCTTCTCGCGATAGCTCCGGATGGCTTTCGTCGAAGTCGTGACGACGGTCTGGCCGGTGCCCTGCTGACCGGAAATCAGGTCTTCGGGATTGGCGACCATGGCGGCGAGATTGCCGTTCACGGCACAGCCGTAGCCGGGATAGGTCGCGTTATACTCGTTGGCCTCGTTATTGGCCGACCAGTCGGGACAACCCGGAACGCTGGCGGTCGAACGGGTCACGACGATCCGGGCCTGGCCCGGTTCGACATAGCCGGCGGTGACCGGCGAACCCTCGGTAACCAGCAGCCCGTGCCGCCCCGCAAGCGCCGCAAGGTCGTCTTTCAACGCCGGATTGGCGGTGGGATCGTCGAGCGAGACGCGGTCGCCATAGCCGAGGCCCATGGCCTCGAACCAGCCCGACACGCGCTGCTGCTCGCTGACCGCCAGGCCATCGCCGACAGTGTTCACATCGAGCGTGAAATTGGTCCGTTCCACTACCGGCTGACGCGCGCTGTAAAGCGAGCGGTTCTCGGTCGGGAAACCGCCACAGGCACCGAGCACGAGGCTGAGCGAGACGGCCAGCGAACCGGTGAGCTTGCGAGTGATTGCCTTTGCCATGGTACTCGTCCCTCTTATTCGAAGCTGAAGCCGGGCTGCGCCGACGCGGTACGTTCGTTACGGCGCGCATCGGGCTTGGCAGCCGCCTGCTGCTCGTCACTGTCGCCCGGGGTTCCGTAGGAAATGCCCGGGGCTGCCGGAGCGGTCTCGACCGCGCGCGGCTTGGGGCGGTCGCCGCCGGTTACGCCGTCGCTCTGCTGAAGACCCAGCAGGCGCTGGAATTCGGTCGGCTTGCGGAACCCGTCGGTCGGCAGCTTGATGTCATTGGCATCGACCGGCTTCACCAGATAGGGCGTGACCACGATCACCAGCTCGGTTTCGCCCTTGCGGTAGGTGGTCGAGCGGAACAGATTGCCGAGGATCGGCACGTCGCCGAGACCCGGGGCCTTGTCGACCGAATTGGTCGCATTGTTCGACAGCAGCCCGGCAATCATGAAGCTCTGGCCCGAACCGAGTTCGACGGTGGTTTCCGCGCGGCGCGTAGTCAGCGCCGGCACCTGGAAACCTTCGAGCGTGATTGCGCCCTGACTGGTCAGTTCCGACACTTCCGGGCGAACGCGCATCGAGATGCGGCCATTGGCAAGGACGGTCGGGGTGTAGGCGAGGCTGACGCCATAGTTCTTATATTCAATGCTCGTCGCGCCAAGTCCCTGGCTGAGCGGGATCGGAAATTCGCCGCCGGCAAGGAATTCTGCGGTTTCGCCCGACAGAGCCGTCAGATTGGGCTGCGACAGCGTGGTTGCGAAGCCTTCGGTTTCAGCCAGATCGAGTGCAGCACCGAGGTCGAGACCGAGGAACTTGCCAAACCCGGCGAGAGTCGTGCCCGGGCTGATGGCAGTAAAATTGCTGCCTTCGCCTGCGGATCCGATCGTCACCGCGCCTTCGCGGCCCTGGCCCACGCCGAACTGGAAACCGCCGGTCGAGTCGACGCTGGTCAGATTGACACCGACAGCCCGAACGAAGCTGCGGCTAACCTCGACGATGCGCACCTGCAGATTGACCTGCAACGGCGTCGCCATGCGCAGCCGGCTGATGACATTCGCGTCTTCGCCGACATAGGCTTCGACGAGGCGCTGCGCCTCTTCGGCATCCTCGGGTGCGGCAACCGTGCCGGTCAGGAGGATGACGTTGGTGCCCATCGTCGCGACCGAGATGTTGGCATCGGGCATGGCGAGCGCCATCAGCTGGTCGATGCTGCCGATATTCGAACCGACGCGGACATTGGCGGACCAGATGATATCGCCGGCGCGGTTGCTGGCGTAGATCGTGGTTTCGCCGCCGGCCTTGCCGAACACATAGAGCTGGCGCTGCGATTTGACCTGCACGTCGGCGACATTGTCGTCGGCGACGAAGATGTCGGCCATCGTGCCCGGCACATTGACCAATTCGCCGCGACCGATCGAAAGGACGATCTCCGAACCGGGGCTGACGACCGACTGGGCCGTCGCAACGGTCGTCGGCGCGGCTGCCAGCGGCGCGATGGCCAGGCTGGCGAGCAGCAATTTGGTAGTAAGACGACGTTTCATGGAATTGCCCCCTGAATGGCGTTCCGTATTTTGTATCGGGCTCATTTGATCATGGCCGCCTGGGCGACGGGTACCGTCCTCGCGGCTTGCGCGGTTCCGGCGGCCTGCTGGCCGACGAAGGCAGTCACGCCGGTCTTGCCGACCGGGACCTCTTCGGTGTCCTTGCCGCGGGTGACGCGCACGCTCGGACCCTGGCGGACCGGCTGTCCGCCGATGCCCGCAGGCGCACCTCCCGGTGCAGCCGGAGCGACGGTGCCTTGCGAGGGCATGGTACGGCGCTGGAAGCGCGAGACATCGCCGCCGGTCACATAGCTGCTCTTGCCATCGTCGGGGCGGGCCATTGCCTGGCGCAGCAGGCGCTCTTCCTCTTCGGGCGTGGCATCGTCGGGAATGGTGACGTCACCGGCAGCGATCGCGCGTTCGAGCTCGGTCTGGTTGTCGGCGAGCGAACGCAGCGACAGGCTCAGCGAGCCAATGGTCTGCGCGACGGCGACCTTTTCCGCGATCACCGGCGTCACTTCGAGCGTCACGGTGCGGAATTCCTTGACCACGGTCGAACCGTCTTCGGCCTTTTCCGATACGGTCGACTGGTCGGTCGCCAGCACGCGAAGGTTACGAAGGATGGTTTCCGACGCTTTCAGGCTGGTGCCTTCATTGCCTTCGACCTGCTGGGTCAGGACCATGTCCACCCGGTCGCCCGGGAAGACAAAGCCGCCGACGCCCGATTGGGCGTTAACGGGAACGGTGATGGCGCGCATACCCGGGGCCAGCGCGGCGGCGAGGAAGCCGCGGTCGCCAGGTGCGACGAGCGAGCCCTGGGTGACCGGTTCACCCGCAGTAATCGGATGGCGCACGACGGTACCGAGCAGCTTGCTCATATCGGCTTCGCCATCGAGGAAGTAGGCGTCCTGGACCAGCTCTTCGGGCCACATCTGGAAGCCGATTGCGTCGGCCGTGATGATCGTGCCGACCGGCAGCGCGCGTTGTGCGACGAGGACCTTGGGTCCTTGCGCCTGGGCCTGTGCGGCTTCGGCCTGCGGTGCGCTCGCCCCGGCGAACATGCTCCGCGCGACAAGCGCCGTTCCGACCGCAACGACCAGTGCGGCAATCAGCAGAACCAGCTTCTTCCTATCCATGGCTATCTAGCCCCCTAGTTCAGCCCGGCAAATCCTATCGCGGGCAAGTATGGTTTCACGCTCTAAGGGCGAATTGGTTAAGATCGCGTTTTCAACCGCCCGCCGCGGCGACGTGGCCTGCGAGCAACTGCCCGCTGACCACGATCCAGATGCCGGCGAGCGATATGGCTGGCCCGTAGGGGACCCACAGATCGCGGTCGTGGCGGCGGATGATTCGGATCGAACCGAGCGTGACGATGAGCAATATCGTGAAGGGGGCGAGCATCAGCGCGATCGCGGCGGCCGGACTGGTCGTGCCCATCCCGGCGAGACCCGGCGGCATCGGCAGCTTGGGCCCGCCCAGCACTGCGCTGGCGAACAGCGCCGCAATGGCGGTGCCGATGATGAGCACCACGGTATCGCGCGCGGGCTTGGTCTTGATCGTCTTCGAATGCGCCACCCGCCATGCGCCGATGGCCATGGTCAGCACCCAGCCGAGCATCGCCATGGCGACCAGCAGCAGCGTGAATTGCGATGGCGGGACCCACAACGCGAGCGCCGTGAGCAGTTTGACATCGCCGCCGCCCATCTGGCGGATCGCGAACAGCACGCAGCACACGGCGAAGACCAGCAGCGCCAGTCCGATCTGGAACGCGACGCCGGGCCATAGTGGCAGCCCGATCGAGAGCCAGTAGAGCGGCGCCCCGAGGGCCACCGTCATGGTCAGCCGGTTGCTGATCGTCCGGCTCTTGAGGTCGGTCACGATCACCCAGAGGAGTGCGATTGCCAATCCGGCAAGCAATACGTAGGTGAAAATCTGGCTTTGCATGACGCTCCCCGGGCAACCCTTCGGGATGGGGTGCTACAGGAACGTGCTTACCAAAAAGTAACCATAGAGGAGGTCGTGATCGCCGACATGCCAGCGCCGCAGGAACCCATCGATCGCCGCGCGATCCCGCCGGCAGCGCGCGAATCCACCTTCGCACTGGCCGATGGCCACGCGATTCGGCGGATCGATTGGCCCGGCGCAGACGGCGGCCAGCGCGGTTCGATCCTGTTCCTTCCCGGTCGCGGCGACTTCTACGAGAAGTATCTCGAGACGCTGGAGCAATGGCATCGTGCAGGCTGGCGCGTCACCGCTGCCGACTGGCGCGGACAGGCGGGGTCGGGGCGGCTCGGCAATGACGCGGTGACCGGCCATGTGGATGATTTTTCCGACTGGGCCGCGGATCTTGCGCATCTCTGGACCGCATGGAAGGCGGCCACACCGGGGCCCCATATCCTGGCCGGCCATTCGATGGGCGGGCATCTGGTCCTGCGCGCGCTGGTCGATGGCCTGGTCGCGCCCGATGCCGCAATTCTCAGCGCGCCGATGGTCGGGATGGCCGGGCCGCCATTGCCGCTCGGCGTACTGCATGCGGCAGCGCGGCTGATGACGAAGATCGGCAAGCCAACGCGTCCGGCCTGGAAATGGAGCGAGAAGCCGGGCGAAATGCCCGCCGATCGCAGCGACCTGCTCACCCATGACGGCGCACGCTATGCCGACGAGCTGTGGTGGCGCGAGCAGCGCCCCGAACTGGTCATGGGGCCGGGTAGCTGGGGCTGGGTGGAACGCGCCTATGCCTCGAGCCGGCGGCTCGAGGAACGCGGAGCGATGGAAAAGGTCCAGGTGCCCGTGCTGGTGGTGAGCACTGCGGCGGATCGGCTGGTGAGCCACGCATCCGCCGTGCGCGCGGTGCAGCGCCTGCCCAAGGGCGAATTGATCGCCTTCGGTGACGAGGCACGCCACGAAATCCTGCGCGAAGTCGATCCGGTGCGCGAGCGGGCCCTTGCGGGCATGGCCGAATTCCTCGATCGCGTGGCTCCGCAGGAGAACCCGTGACCAGCTATGACTTTGCCATCATCGGCGCCGGAATCGCCGGCGCCAGTCTCGCCGCCGAGCTGACCGATGGCGGGGCAAGCGTGCTGATGCTCGAGGCCGAGGAGCGGCCCGGCTATCACGCCACGGGGCGTTCCGCCGCGTTTTGGGAAGAATGCTACGGCGGTCCGGAGATCGTGCCGCTGACGCTCGCATCGGGTGCCTATCTGCGCGACGGCGGGTTCCTCCACCAGCGCGGTGCGCTGTATATCGGGCGCGAGGGCGACGAGGAGCTGGTGACGCAGTTCATGCAGCGCTTCGTTCCGACCGGGGCGACGATCCAGCATCTCGGCCGCGCGGAATTGCAGCGGCGGATCGGCGGTATCCGGCACGACTGGTCGGATGCGATCTGGGAGCCGATGTGCGCCGATATCGACGTGGCCCGCCTCCACGCGCATTTTCTTGCCCAAGCGCAGCGCGGCGGTGCCCGCCTGGAATGCCGCGCGCGGCTTGCCAAGGCCACCCGCGCCGAGGGGCAGTGGGCGCTGACGACCAAGCGCGGCGACACCCATCACGCCGCAGTACTGGTCAATGCGGCCGGGGCATGGGTGGACGAGGTCGCCCGGCTGGCCGGCGCGCAGCCTGCCGCGATCAGCCCCTATCGCCGAACGGTGGTGCAGGTGCGTGTCGATCCCCCGGTACCCGAGAACCTTCCGCTGGTGCTCGACATCCGCGGGCGGTTCTATTTCAAACCCGAAGCCGGACGGCTGTGGGTGAGCCCGCATGACGAGGAACCGAGCGCGCCCTGCGATGCCGCGCCCGAAGAACTGGCAGTGGCCGAAGCGATCGCGCGGCTCGAGGAAGTGGTCGACTGGCGGGTCGAGGCGGTCGAGCACAAATGGGCCGGCCTGCGCAGCTTCACGCCGGACCGCCGGCCGGTTTACGGCCCCGATCCCAAGGTCGATGGTTTCGCCTGGTTCGCGGGGCAGGGGGGCTTCGGGATCCAGACTTCGCCCGCCGCCGCGCGGCTCGGGCGCCAGCTGTTGCTGGACGAAAAACCCGATGCGATGACTGCGGGTCTCGATCCCGAACTCTATTCAGCGGCCCGCTTTGGCTAGCAAAGCCGGCATCATTTGTTAGGGAAAGCCGGCATCATTTGTTAGGGTGCGCCCCCAATCCAAGCTTATGACGGAGACAAATCGATGAGCCACCACTTCGAGATATACAAGGACAAGGCCGGCGAATTTCGCGCCCGTTTCAAATACAATTCGGAAGTGATGTTCTCGACCGAAGGATATGCCTCGAAGGCAAGTGCGCAGAACGCCATCGATTCGATCAAGAAGAACGGCCCCGGCGCGGAAACCGTCGACAACAGCTGATCAATCCGCGCGGGCGAACTGTTCCGCTGCATCGCTGGCAAGCTGGTCGACGCGGTCGTTTTCGGGGTGACCCGAATGGCCCTTAACCCAGTGCCAGTGGACCCGGTGGTGCGCGGTCAGTTCGATCAGCTCATGCCATAGCTCGGCATTACGCACGGGCTTCTTGCTGGCATTGATCCAGCCCCGCTTCTTCCAGCCGTGGACCCACTTGGTGATCCCGTCGATCAGGTACTTGCTGTCGGTATGGAGATCGACCTCGCAGGGTTCGATCAACACGCTCAACCCCTTGATCGCCGCCGTCATTTCCATGCGGTTGTTGGTCGTATCGGGTTCGCCGCCCGACAGTTCCTTCTCATGCTGGCCCATCCGCAGCAGCGCGCCCCAGCCTCCGGGGCCGGGATTGCCCTTGCAGGCGCCATCGGTGAACATTTCGACCTTCTTCATGCGAACGCCCTCTGGCCGTTTGCGCGATAGAATTCCAGCCGCCGCGTGAAATCCATCGGATCCTTGCGGCGGACCAGCGCTTCTTCGGGCGTATCGAGCCAGTCCTGCGCGCGGCTGGCAATGAAGCGCAGGCAGGCGCCCTCCGCCAGCAGCGGCAGCGCGGTGCGCTCCGGCTCGCTCAGCACCCGCACGCTCTCGTAGCCCTCGATCAGCGCGCGACCCAGCGCGTGATCGCAAGTCTCGCCCGCATCGTCGAAACACCAGGCGGCGTGCGTCACCGCCAGGTCATAGGCCATCGCGCCGGTGCAGGCGAAATAGAAGTCGATCATCCCGGTGACCCGGTCGTCCAGCATCAGGACGTTATCCGGGAAAAGGTCCGAATGGATAATCGATCGCGGCAGATCTTCCGGCCATTCGCGCACGATCGCCTCGCCGCTTTCCAGCATCGCAGGCAGATGCGGGTCGATCGTCGCGAGTGCCGCCGCTCCGCACTGCGTGAGGATCGCCAGCGTATCGGACGGGGCGAGCGTGTTTTCGCGTGCCATGGGGAAATCATGCGCGGCGAGGTGTGCCTGCGCCAGCGCGACCCCGACAGCGCGTGCCTGCGCCGGTGTCGGGTTGCTCGGCGAGACACCCGGCAGGAATTCGATCAGCGCGACTGCTTTGTCGCCGACCATGCGCCATGCGGCGCCGTCGCGGTCATGGATCGTGCGCGGCACCGCGCATCGCGCCGCGGAAAGATGGTCGAGCAGGCCGAGAAAGAAGGGCAGGTCGGCGGTCTCGATCCGCCGTTCGTACATCGTCAGGATGAAGCGCCCGCGCGTAGTTTCGACCAGCCAGTTGGAGTTCGACACCCCTTCGGCAATGCCCTTGGACGAGACGAGTTCGCCGACATCGTAATGCGCGATGAGTCGCGCAAGTTCCTCGGCCCCGAGATGGGTATAGACGGCCACGTTAGTCGGTCAGCTGGCGCGGCAGCTTGAAGACCATGTTCTCTTCGGTGGCGGTTATCACCTCCTCGTCGACCAGCCGCCAGTCGCACAGCCGGTCAACCACTTCGCGGACCAGCTTTTCGGGTGCCGAGGCGCCTGCCGTGAGTCCGATGGTGCCAACCCCCTCAAGCCATGCCGGATCGATCTCGTCGGCGCGCTGGATCAGCCGGGCATTGGTCCCGAGCCGTTCGGCAACCTCGACGAGCCGTAGCGAGTTGGAAGAGTTTGGCGCGCCGATCACCAGCACCAGGTCGCAGTTCGCGGCGATCTGTTTGACCGCGGCCTGGCGATTGCTGGTGGCGTAGCAGATGTCTTCCGCCTTGGGCGCGATGATCTGCGGGAAGCGGGCTTCGAGCGCATTGATGATGTCGCGCGTGTCGTCCACCGATAGCGTCGTCTGCGAAAGATAGGACAGATCATCGGTCGGCGCGAAGTCGAGTGTCGCCACATCGTCGATCGTTTCGACCAGCGTGATCCGGCCTTCCGGCACCTGGCCCATCGTCCCGATCACCTCGGGATGGCCCGCATGGCCGATGAACAGGATGTGCTGGCCCTTTTCGATCTGGCGTTCGGCCTGGCGGTGGACCTTGCTCACCAGCGGGCAGGTCGCATCGACATACAGCATCTTGCGCCGCTCGGCCTCTGCCGGGATGGTCTTGGGCACACCGTGTGCGCTGAAGACCACCGGCGCATCGTCAGGCACTTCGTCCAGTTCCTCGATGAAGATCGCGCCCTTGGCCTTGAGGCTATCTACCACATAGCGATTGTGCACGATTTCGTGCCGGACATAGACCGGTGCGCCGTATTTCTGCAGCGCGCGCTCGACGATTTCGATCGCGCGGTCGACGCCTGCGCAAAAGCCGCGCGGCGCAGCGATGAGGAGCTTGAGCGGCTGGCGCGGGTCGCTGCCGGGCGAACCGGGCGAGGATTGAAAGGGGGCGTTCATGTCCCGCCCTCTAGCGCTTTCGTGCAGGCCAAGCTAGGGCATCCCGCAGCCCGCCGGGCTACGATTTCGAATGACCGCAAAAGGGAATTTAGCCGCATGAACATCCGTAACCGTCTTCTTCCCGCGCTTGCCCTTGGCCTGGCGTTGGCCGGTTGCGCCAGGGAAGGCGACCTGATTGTCGACCAGGGCGTCGGCATTTCCGCGGTTCGCAGCACTTGCCCGGCGGTCGGCATCCCCGATTACACGGGCGATATCACTACTTTCCGCACTGCGGGGGCGACCATGGCCGATCTCGACGTGACCGCGGCAATCACCAATCTGCGCTCCACCTGCAATGAAGAAGCGGGCGACCGGGTCTATACGGAAGCGAGCTTCGACGTCGTTGCGCGCCGCAGCGATACGCGCGGCAGCCGCACGGTCACGCTGCCCTATTTCTCCACCGTGCTGCGCGGCGGTTCGTCGGTCGTCACCAAGCGCGTCGGCAATGTAACGCTGCAATTCGCCGACGGGCAGGAACGCGCGCAGGCACGCGGTACCGCCGGCGCCTATGTCAATCGCGCCGATGCTACGCTGCCCGCCGAAATCCGCGAGCAGATCACGCGCAAGCGCGAACCTGGCGATCCCGATGCCGCGCTCGATCCGCTGGCCGATCCGGCGGTGCGTGCCGCGGTGCAGCGCGCGACCTTCGAACTGCTGGTCGGTTTCCAGCTGACCGAAGCGCAGCTGCGCTACAACGCCACGCGCTAGCAGCGCTCGTGTCTTGCCATTTTGCGCCGATAGGCTAGGCGCGCGGCATGGCTGACATGCAGACACTTCACGCGGCTTTTGCGGCCCGGATCGATGCCGTTCTCAACGCTCTCGAAATGGAGGGCGTACTGCCCGCCGATACGCCGCGCGCCAATGTGACCGTGGAACCGCCGCGCGATCCCTCGCACGGCGATCTGGCGACCAATGCCGCGATGGTGCTGGCCAAGCAGGCCAAGACCAATCCGCGCGCACTCGCCGAGAAGATCGTCGAGCATCTGCAGCGTGAACCCGACATCGACGCCGCCGAAATCGCCGGTCCCGGCTTTATCAATCTGCGCCTGTCGCCCGATGCGTGGCGCCGCGAACTGCTGGCGATCGCCGCTCAGGGCGACGACTATGGCCGCTCGGCGCTGGGCGACGGGCGGACGGTCAATGTCGAATATGTCTCCGCCAATCCGACCGGCCCGATGCACATGGGCCATTGCCGCGGCGCGGTCGTCGGCGACGCGCTGTGCGGCCTGCTCGAATGGGCGGGCTACCGGGTCGTGCGCGAATATTACGTCAACGATGCCGGGGGGCAGGTCGATGTCCTCGCCCGCTCGGCGCATCTGCGCTACCGCGAGGCGCTGGGCGACGATATCGGTGCCATTCCCGAAGGGCTGTATCCCGGCGATTATCTCAAGCCGGTAGGCGAGCGGCTCGCGCAGGAATTCGGCCCTGCCTACAAGGATGCTGCCGAAAACGAATGGCTCGCCCTGTTCCGCGAGCGTTCGGTCGCTGCGATGATGGAGATGATCCGTGCCGATCTCGCCTTGCTCGGCATCCATCACGACCTGTTTTCATCGGAAGCCGAATTGCAGGCCGCGAAGAAGCCCGAAGCCGCCGAGGCGTGGCTGCGCGAGAAGGGTCTCGTCTATGACGGCGTGCTCGAAGCGCCCAAAGGCAAGGCGCCGCCCGAGGACTGGGAGCCGGTCGAACTGCCGTTGTTCCGCTCGACCGAGTTTGGCGACGACCAGGACCGCCCGATCAAGAAATCGAATGGCGCGTGGACCTATTTCGGTGCCGATCTCGCCTATCATTTCCAGAAGGCCGAAAAGGCCGATGCGCTGATCGACATCTGGGGCGCCGACCATGCTGGTACGGTCAAGCGGATCCGCGCGGCCGTCGCGGCGCTGACCAAGGGCGCGGGGCGCGATGTGCCGTTCGACGTCAAGCTGGTCCAGATGGTCAAATTGCTGCGCGATGGCGAACCGGTGAAGATGTCCAAGCGCTCGGGCACCTTCGTCACGCTGGCCGAAGTGGTCGAGGAAGTGGGCAAGGATGTCGTGCGCTTCACCATGCTTACGCGCAAACCCGACGCGCAGATGGAGTTCGACTTTGCTAAGGTGGTCGAGGCGTCGAAGGACAATCCGGTCTTCTACCTCCAATATGCCAATGCGCGGATCCATTCGACGCTACGCAAGGCGGGGGTGACGCCGAGCGACGAGCATCTCGACCGGCTGGGTGACGACGAACTGGCGCTGGTGCGCGAAGCGGCGCAATTCCCGCGTGTGGTCGAAGCCGCGGCCAAGGCGCGCGAGCCGCACCGCATCGCGTTTTTCCTCGGCGACCTGGCCGCTGCCTTCCACAGCTTCTGGAATACGGGTAACGACGATCCGGCAAAACGGATCATCCAGGAAGGCGACGCCGAACTGACCGCCGCGCGCCTGTTCCTGGCGGCGCAAGTCGGGCAGGTAATCCGCAACGGCCTCGCCATCCTGGGGGTCGAAGCGGTCGAGGAGATGTGAGCATGGTGGGATCGACACCGTATGACATGGGCGGGGATCGCGGGGCCGAGGACCAGCTCGACCTTGCCGAAGACGACAGCCTGCCCTGGCTCGAAGCGGCCGAGGACGATGACCACGCCGCGGGTTTCGATACCTCGCGCCTGATCCTGCT
Organism: Qipengyuania citrea; assembly: GCF_024171405.1. Lineage (GTDB taxonomy): Bacteria > Pseudomonadota > Alphaproteobacteria > Sphingomonadales > Sphingomonadaceae > Qipengyuania > Qipengyuania profunda. Next base: position 1,047,660 of record NZ_JALJZT010000002.1, on the reverse strand, counting down.
CGGCGTGCTCGCGCTGGTGCTGCTCGGCGCGGTTGTCGGCGGCATCTGGTTCCTCACCAACCAGGCCTCGGACGAACCCGAACCCGATGGCAGCGTGATCGCGGCCCCCGAAGAACCCTACAAGACCAAGCCGGAGGACCCGGGCGGCAAGACCTTTGCCGGCACCGGCGACACCAGTTTTGCCGTGGGCGAGGGGCAGACGCGCGAAGGCAAGCTGGCCGAGACCACCACCAAACAGCCGGTCGACGCGGGCACATCTTCCGGCCCGACCATCGCCTCGACGGTCAATGAAGGCACCCGCGCGACCCCGGTGGCGGGCACTTCGGTGCAGGTCAGCGCCTATCCGCGCCGCGCCGATGCCGAAGCCGCGTGGTCGAACCTGATGCGGCAGACCGAAGCGCTCAACGGCGTCAGCCACCGCGTGGTCGAGGCACAGGTCGATATCGGCACGGTCTATCGCCTGCAGGCGATCACGGGCGACCGCGCCAGCGCAAGCCGGTTGTGCGCCGCGCTCAAGGCCGACGGGCTCGCCTGTTTCGTCAAATAGGCGCGTCTCCAAACTGATTTCCACACCTCCCGCAGGGGCTTAGCTTGCGGGACTCGGGCCAAGGTTCCACTTTCGGGCGATGACACCCGCCATATTCGGCATCTCCGGTCTCGCACTGACGGCCGACGAGCGCGCCTTCTTCACCGAGGCGGACCCTGCGGGTTACATCCTGTTTGCGCGCAATTGCGCCGATCGTACGCAGCTGCGCAGGCTGACCGACGATCTGCGTGCGATCCACGGGCGCGAGCAGCTGATCGTCTCGATCGACCAGGAAGGCGGGCGTGTCGCGCGGATGAAACCGCCCGAATGGCAGCGCTATCCGGCGGGCGAGGCGTTCGCGCGGCTGTGGGATATCGCGCCCGCTTCGGCGATCGAGGCCGCGCGTGCCAATGCGGAAGCGATGGGGCGCGAGCTGGCCGAGATGGGGATCACGGTCGATTATCATGCCCCGCTGGATGTGCGCCGCCCCGAGACCGACGATGTGATCGGCGACCGCGCCCTCGGCAGCGATCCCTTGCAGGTGGCGGCGCTGGGCCGCGCCGTGCTCGACGGGATGGGCCGCGCAGGCGTGGTCGGCTGCCTCAAGCACATGCCGGGGCATGGCCGCGCCACCTGCGACACGCATAAGGAATTGCCCGTCGTCACTGCGAGCGACGCCGAGCTCGAAGCCGATATCGAACCCTTCCGCACGCTGGCAGCGCATCCTCTGGGGATGAGCGCGCATATCGTGTTCGAAGCGTGGGATGCCGAAGCGCCCGCCACGCTGTCGCAGAAGGTCATAAACGATGTGATCCGCGGCAGGATCGGCTTCGATGGCCTGCTGTTGTCCGACGATATCGATATGGAAGCGCTCGACGGGACGATCCCCGAACGCGCCGAGCGCGCCCTCGCAGCGGGCTGCGATATCGTGCTCAACTGCTGGGCGAAGATGGCCGACCAGCAAGCCATCGCCGCGCTTGGCGGAACGCTGGCGGAAAAATCCGCCGCGCGGCTCGACCGTGTCCATGCGGCAATGCGGGCACCGCAGGACGGCCCCGAGACGGCCGAATTGCTGGCCAAGCGCGATGCGCTGCTCGCGCTGGCGGAGGAGCCGGCGGCGTGACCAGCGACGGACTGCTCTTCGCCGATCCGGCCGACGACGCTCAGGAAGAGTGGGACGGGATTGCCGCCGAGGCGCCGGTCGACGAGAACACGCTCTATCTCGAACTTGACGGGTGGGAAGGGCCGCTCGACCTGCTGCTCGACCTCGCACGGCGGCAGAAGGTCGACCTGCGCTCGATTTCGATCCTCTCGCTGGTCGATCAGTATCTCGGCTATATCGACCAGGCAGAGGCGCTGAAGCTCGAACTGGCCGCCGACTATCTCGTGATGGCCGCGTGGCTGGCCTATCTCAAATCGGCCATGCTTCTGCCCAAGGAAGAGCAGGAAGATCCCAGCCCCGAGGAACTGGCGCTCAAGCTGCAATTGCGGCTCCAGCGGCTCGGCGCGATGCGCGATGCGGCGGCGCGGCTGATGGGCGGCGACCGGATCGGGCGCGACGTTTTCCTGCGCGGCACGCCCGAGGGGCTGGAAATTGCGCGCAAGACCTTGTGGCACTGCGACCAGTTCGCGCTGATCGAGGCCTATGGACGCGTGAAGGCGCGCACGGCGCCCGCCATCCACATGGTGCGCGAACGCCCCGTGATGACGCTCGAATCGGCGCTCGACCGGGTTTCCAACATGCTCGGGGTGACGCTCGACTGGATGGAATTGCGCGATTTCCTTCCGCCGCATGCCGAGCCGCGGCTCAAACGTTCGGCGCTGGCCTCGAGCTTTGTCGCCGCGCTCGAACTGGCGCGGCTGGGCCGGGCCGAATTGCAACAGGAGGATACCTTCGGACCGCTCCACCTGCGGCGGGTGCCCGCCTGATGGACGAGCTCGCCCGCGCCGTCGAAGCCGCGCTGTTCGCGGCGGAGGAACCGATGACGGCCGAGGCGCTGGCGGGATTTCTCGGCGGCGCTGCAGTGGGCGATGTGCGCGAGGCGCTGCGCAGCGTGGCGGCGGATTACGAGAAGCGCGGCGTGCATCTGGTCGAACGCGCGAAGCGCTGGCATTTCGAAACCGCACCCGATCTGGCGCATCTGCTGCGGCGCGAGAAGGAACAGGTGCGCCGCCTCAGCCGCGCCGCCACCGAAGTGCTCGCGATCATCGCCTATCACGAGCCGGTCAGCCGCGCGGAGATCGAATCGATCCGCGGTGTGCAGACCAGCGGCGGGACGCTCGACGTGCTGATGGAAGCGGGATGGGTGAAGATCGCCGGCAGGCGCGAGGTTCCGGGACGGCCGACGATCTACGCGACGACCCCCGATTTCCTCGACCATTTCGGCCTTTCGAGCCGCCGCGACCTGCCCGGAATCGCGGAATTGCGCGCTACGGGACTGCTCGACCCCGTCGACGATGCCTATGAAGAACTGATCGGCGAGGAGGGCACCGAAGAGGGGCAGAGCGCCGCCGAAGAGGTTGATGAGCCTGCCGACGAAGCCTGACTGGCGCTAACCCGCCGCAACGCCTATATTCGGTGCCAAGCAATCTGAAAGAGAAGGTCCCATGGGTCTCAGTGTCTGGCAGCTCGCCATCATCGCCGTCGTCGTCCTCGTCCTGTTCGGCCGGGGTCGCATTTCCGAAATGATGGGTGATTTCGGCAAGGGCATCAAAAGCTTCAAGCAAGGCATGAACGAGGAAGAAGCGCCCGCGAAGCAGCTTGGGCATGACGCCAAGCCGGCCGACGAGGGGCTGACCCCCGACCAGGTCAAGCAGACCTCCGACACCAAGTGATCCGCTAGCAGGCGGAGGCAGGCCATGTTCGATATCGGCGCCAGCGAATTGCTGGTGATCGTCATTGTGGCGATCCTCGTGATCGGTCCCAGTGACATGCCTAAGGCGCTGAAACATGCCGGTCGCTGGATCGGCAAGCTGCGCCGCATGTCGAGCCATTTCCGCGCCGGGCTGGACGAGGTCGTCCGCCAGGCCGAGATCGAGGAAATGGAAGAGAAGTGGGCCGCGCGTAACAAGCAGATCATGGCCGAATATCCCGATGGCTCGGCCCCCGAAGGGGGGGCGCCCGAGAATTTGCTCGAGGGCAAAATGGAACCGCTTGCCGCAGCCGATGACGTGCCCGATGCCGACGCCGCCGCCGAAGCCGCGATCAAGCGCGCCGCCCCGGTGAAGGCACCCGAACATGCGGACGAACCGTCGTCCCCGCCGCCGGGCTCGCCGCCACTCGATCCGCCCCCGCCGGGCAAGGACGGCTGAGATGGCGGTGATCAAGGATATCGACGAAAGCCAGGCCCCGCTGCTCGACCACCTGATCGAACTGCGCGCGCGGCTGGTCCGCTGCGTGCTGGCGCTGGCGCTGGCCTTCGGCGGGTGCCTCTATTTCGCCGATCCGATCCTCGGCTTCCTGATCCAGCCGCTCAAGAACGCCTTTCCCGCGGGCGAGGGGCAGCTGATCTTCACCAAGCTCTACGAAGTGTTCTTCGTCGAGCTGAAGGTCGCGCTGTTTGCCGGCTTCTGCCTGAGCTTCCCGGTCATCGCCAACCAGCTGTGGGCGTTCGTCGCGCCGGGGCTTTATGCGAAGGAAAAGAAGGCCTTCCTGCCTTTCCTGCTGGCCACGCCGGTGCTGTTCCTGATGGGCGCCTCGCTCGCCTATTACGTCGTCATGCCGACCGCTTTCGAGTGGTTCCTCGGTTTCGAGGGGACGGCCGGCGGGCTCGAGATCCAGGCGCTGCCGACCGCGAACGAATATCTCGGGCTGGTGATGCAGTTCATCCTCGCCTTCGGGATGAGCTTCCTGCTCCCCGTGCTGCTGTTGCTGCTGCACCGCGCAGGGATCGTCACGCGCGCGCAACTGGTATCCGCGCGGCGCTACGTGATCGTGCTGATCGTGGCCGTGGCGGCGATCATCACGCCGCCCGACCCGGGATCGCAGCTGCTGCTGGCCATCCCGCTGCTGCTGCTGTTCGAAGGCTCGCTGCTGCTGATGCGGCTGACCGAAAAGCGCCGCAAGGCGGAAGACGAGCAGGCCGAGGAAACTCAGTCGGCGTCGTAAACCTTACGCCCGCCGACCCAGGTCTCGAGCACCTTGGTGGCGCGCAATTCGCCGGGTGAAGCGAGCATCGGATCGCGGTCGATCAGCACGAAATCGGCGCGTTCGCCGGGCAGTAGCCGCCCGAAGCGGCCTTCGGCGAAACCGGAATAGGCGGCTTCGCTGGTGAACCCCGCCAGCGCCTGTTCGCGATTGACCCGGTCCTGCGCGCGCCAGCCGCCGAAGGGCTCGCCAGCGGCATCCATCCGCGTAACCGCGGCGGCCAGGCCGGCAAAGGGATCGGGCGATTCCACCGGGGCGTCCGACCCGAAAGCCAGCCGTCCGCCAAGCCCGAGGATGGTGTTCCAGGCATAGGCGCCGTCGAGGCGGTCGGCGCCCAGCCGGGCTTCGGCCATCACGCGGTCGCTGGTCTGGTGGACGGGCTGCATCGAGGCGATGATGCCGTGCTGCCCGAACTTGGGCAGGTCGACGGGATCGACGATTTGCGCATGCTCGATCCGCCAGCGGCGATCGCCGGGGAAGCTTTCGGCGAGTTCGGCAATCGCGTTGAGCGCGTCTTCATTGGCGGCGGTGCCGATCGCGTGGATCGCGGGCTGGAAATTGCCCTGTGCGGCGCGCACGAGGATATTGCGCAGCTTGGCCGGACCGGTCAGCGGCAGGCCCGTATTGCCCGGATCGTCGGCATAGGGCCGCTTGAGCCACGCCCCGCGGCTGCCCAATGCGCCATCGAGGTAGATCTTGACCCCGTTCAGCCGCAGCTTGTCGTCGTACAGCCACGGCGAAGGACGTGCGCCCGCGATCAGCTCCATTTGGTCGGGCCCTGCGGCATAGGCCATGATGCGCAGCGTCAGCGCGCCTGTGTCCCCTGCGCGGCGGAACGCCTGCCAATCCTCGATCGACGTGCCCATGTCGGCCACGGCGGTGATCCCGAAACTGTGCAGCACCTTCTGCGCCTCGGCAAAGGCGAGATCGCGCTCGTTGGGGCGCGGTGCGGGGATCGCGCGTATCATCAGCGCTTCGGCGGCATCGACGAACACGCCTGCGGGGGCTTGCGAACCGGGAAGCCGTTCGACGCGCCCGCCCGCCGGGCTCTTGGTGTTCGCGTCGATGCCTGCTGCCTGCATTGCGAGGCTATTGGCCCAGCCGGCATGGCCGTCGACCCGCTGGAGATAGACCGGACGGTCGGATACCGCGCGGTCGAGTTCGGCGGCGGTCGGGAACCGGCCAAGGCCCCATTTTTCCTGGTTCCAGCCGCGCCCGAGGATCCACGGCCGGGCCTCGTTTTCGGCGGCGAAGCGGCGGATCTTGTCGAGCGCCTCTTCGAGCGAAGTGGTGTCCGACAGGTCGAGCGTCAGCGCGCCGATCCCGATCCCCATGACATGCGCATGCGCATCGACCAGCCCCGGGATCATCACCGCGCCTTCGCCATCTTCGCGGTAATCGGTCTGCGGCTTCTTGTCCTTGGCGGAAAGGATCTGCGCGACCTTGCCGTCGTCGTCGATGACCATTGCGGTGAAGCGCTGGATCGTGCCGTCTTCGCCGATGGTGATACCTTCGACATTGTCGATCAGCACATCGGCCTGCGCCGGTGCGGCGAGCGTCAGGGCGATCATGGCGGCGAGGAATTTGCGTGTCATTTCACTGCGGTCCCGTCTCGAATTCGATGGTTCGCGATAAGGCAAAGCTTGGTTGAGGCAAACCCTTTCGGCGATTGCGCCCTGTGGCCGCGCGCCGTAGGGGCGAAGGATGACAAAGGCATCTCCCGTGCGGGCCGCGACCAAGGCCACCGACCTCCTCACCCTCGACGATGTCCGCGCTGCCGCGGCACGGATCGAAGGCGCGGTGGTGCGCACGCCGATGCTGCGCTCGCAGACCTTGTCGGAAATTACCGGAGCCGACATCTGGCTCAAGTTCGAGAACCACCAGTTCACCGCCGCCTACAAGGAACGCGGCGCGCTCAATGCGCTACTGCATCTCGACGAGGAGCAGCGTGCACGCGGCGTCATCGCCGCCTCGGCCGGCAATCACTCGCAGGGGCTGAGCTATCATGGCCGCCGTCTGGGCGTGCCGGTGACCATCGTGATGCCCGAAACCACGCCCAGCGTGAAAGTGATGCAGACGCAGAGCGTTGGCGGCAATGTGGTGCTGTTCGGCGAGACTTTCGACGAAGCCTATGCCCATGCGCTCGAACTCGAGCAGGAACGCGGGCTAACCTTCGTCCATCCCTTCGACGATCCGCTGGTCGCTGCGGGGCAGGGTACGGTGGCGCTCGAAATGCTGGCCGAGAAGGACGATTTCGATTGCCTCGTCGTGCCGATCGGCGGCGGCGGGCTGATGAGCGGGATGGCAACCGTGGCCAAGGCGCTCAAGCCCGAGATCGAGATGGTCGGGGTGCAGGCCGAGCTTTACCCCTCGATGTATTCCGCCGTCACCGGCGATGATCGCCCCTGCGGGGGCGATACGCTGGCCGAAGGGATCGCGGTCAAGGCGCCGGGTGCATTCACCCGCCAGATCATCGCCGAACTGGTGGATGAGGTGTTGCTGGTCAAGGAATCCACGCTCGAACATTCGGTGTCGCTGCTGCTGCAGATCGAGAAGACGGTGGTCGAAGGGGCGGGCGCGGCAGGGCTTGCGGCGGTCCTGTCCAACCCGGAGAAATTCGCCGGCAAGACCATCGGCCTGGTGCTGTGCGGCGGCAATATCGACACCCGCCTGCTCGCCAATGTGCTGCTGCGCGATCTCGCGCGGTCGGGCCGCCTGGCGCGGTTGCAGGTCGTCTTGCAGGATCGCCCCGGCGCGCTGTTCAAGGTGATGCGCGAATTCAACGCGCATAACGTCAACATCATCGAAATCTATCACCAGCGCATCTTCACCACGCTGCCGGCCAAGGGGCTGACTGCCGAGATCGAATGCGAAGCACGCGATGGCGAGCAGATCGACCGGCTGGTGCGCAACCTGCGCGAAAAAGGCTACACCGTGGAACTGGCCGAACTGGCCTGATCCCGGTCGCGGGCCAGCGCTCGGCGCGGCCCGATATCCCAGTCTCGAAGAGACCGTTCGACGGGCGGTTTGCGCTTTTCATGGTTAAGAGGGTTTTAACCAGAGACCCGCTCTGTCATTAATGTCTGCGACAGGTAAGGAATTGTTAACCTCTGAGAGGATGCAACCCAAAGTGACCGCACCGATTCGCTTCCCCCGCTTCTTCGTGACCAGCCCTGCGCCGTGTCCGTATCTGCCGGGCAAGAGCGAGCGTAAGGTCTTTACCGAACTGCGCGGCGACAATGCCGACGAACTGAACGAAGCGCTTGGCCGGATCGGCTTCCGTCGCAGCCAGACTGTCGCCTACCGCCCGTCCTGCCTCGATTGCCAGGCCTGCGTCTCGGTGCGGGTGGTAGCAGACGAGTTCAAGCCGTCCTCGTCGCAGAAGCGCACGCTCAAGGCCAATGACGATCTGATCGCCACCGAATGCCGTCCCTGGGCAACTGCGGAACAATTCGAGCTGTTGCAGAGTTACCTTGCAGCCCGCCACCCCGGTGGCGGGATGACGCAGATGGAGGAAAGTGACTTTGCCGACATGGTGGAACACACCAGTGTCACCAGCTATGTCATTGAATATCGGGAGCCGGGCATCGGCACCGAACCGGGCCGCCTCGTGGGGGCGTGCCTAACAGATTATCAGGGTGATGGGCTGTCGATGATCTACAGCTTCTACAACTCTGAGCATGGGGATCGCGCCGGGCTTGGGAACTACATTATCCTCGACCATATTCGCCGTGCTGCCGCCAGCGGCCTGCCCTATGTCTATCTCGGCTATTGGGTCGATGGGGCTGAGCGGATGCAATACAAAGTCCGCTATCGTCCGCTCGAACGACTTACCCGCGGCGGATGGGAGCGCATGTCCGATGACGAGCAGAAGCGCCTCATCGCCGCTGCTACCGCCCCGCGCACCAGCCGCCGCGACGAAGCGCTGCCGGCCAAGGACGGGCTCGCGGCCGAGTACCGGATTGCCGACTGACCTGGCGCGTCACGCGCTGGCTACCTGTCTTGCCGCGATTGCAATCGCGGGCGTCCAGCCGCTCGCGGCGCAGGATGCCGATGCTCCGCCTTCGCTCGAAGACCTGATCCCCGACAGCGCGGTCAGCGATCCCGAGGCCTGGGCGCAGCAAGGCACTGACGCGCCTACCGAAATGGCCGTGGACGACAGCGCGAGCGACCTCCGGGCCGAGACCGCGGTCTCCGAAATTCCGGGCATGTCGGTGGCATGGCCCGAAGATATCGTCTTCGAACCGCTCGAGCCGCTCGAACCCGAAACCGATATCGTCTTTGCCGACCTGCTGGCCGATGTGCCGCAGATCGCTTTCGACGAAGCGGATCTGGAAGAACTGTCCGATACGCTGGTGCTGGGCTTCCCGCAGAAGGAACCGCCGTTCAGCGAGCGCGGGGATTTCATCGACCGGTTCGAGGCGCTGTCGACGATCGAGGAACTCGATGATGGTGACGAGAATGTCGCCCAGCTTGCCGCACGCGCGCGCAAGGACGAGGAACTGCTGCGCACGCTGCTGCGCGTCTATGGCTATTACGACGGCGAGATCGTCCGCACCATCGCCACGCGCAATGCGGGCGAGGAGGCGGCCGACCAGCGCCCGCGCGTGCGGTTCGATGTCATTCCGGGGCCGCGCTACACCTATGGCGCGATTGCGCTGGGCGATCTGGCCGCGGCGCCCGATGCCGGCGATCTGCGCGACGCCTTCGAAATCCGCCCGGGTGATTATCTCCAATCGGACGATATCCTCGCCGAACGGTTCGATCTCGATCGCGCTCTGGGCGAGACCGGTTACGCCTTTGCCGAGATCGACAATCCCGAACTGCTGATCGATCACGAGCGGGTCGAGGGTGACCTGACCATGCCGGTTCGCCCGAACGGCAAATATGTCTTCGGCGAGGTCGTCAGCAGCGACGAGGCGTTTCTCTCCAGCCGCCATCTTGCCAGCATCGCGCGGTTCGATGCAGGCGATGTTTACCAGCGCAGCCTCGCTTTCGACCTGCGCCGCGCGGTGACCGCCACGGGGCTGGTATCGACCGTCGGCGTCGAAGCGCGCGAAGTGTCGCCGCCGCAGGGTGACGAACCCGGCGTGGTGGCAATGGACGTCACGCTCGAACGCGCCAAACTGCGGACGATCGCGGGCGCGATCGGCTATGGCTCCGAAGAGGGCGTACGTATCCAGGCAAGCTGGGAACACCGCAACTTCTTCCCGCCCGAAGGCGCGCTGCGGCTGCGCGGCATCCTCGGCACGCGCGAACAGCTGGCCGGGGTGACCTTCCGCAAGAACAATTTCGGCGGCCGCGACAAGGTGCTCACCGTCGATGCCTATGCGTCGAGCATCGATACCACCGCCTATGATGCGCGCACGGTGGCGCTGACCGGGACCTATGAACGCACCTCGACGCTATTGTTCCAGAAACCGCTCGCCTGGGGCATCGGCGCCGAAGTGCTTGCGACCGACGAACGTAACCGCATCGTCGATGGCGTGGCGCGGCCCCGCCAGACCTATTTCGTCGCCTCGCTGTTCGGCCGAGCGACGATCGATACCAGCGACTCGCTGCTCGACCCGACGCGCGGGTTCCGGGTGACCGGGTTCCTCGCCCCCGAAACCTCGCGCACCGAGGGCGAGCAGTATTATTACCTGCGTAACCGCGTTGACGGCGCGTTCTACCAGTCGGTCGGCGCGCGCACGGTGATCGCGGCGCGCGGGGCCTTCGCCAGCATCCAGGGCGCCGACCTCGTCGGCATCGCGCCGTCGCGGCGGCTCTATGCGGGCGGCGGGGGCTCGGTGCGCGGCTATGGCTATCAGGCGATCGGACCCAAGAACGAATTCATGGAGCCGACCGGCGGGCGCAGCCTGGTCGAAGCCTCGCTCGAGGCGCGGATCGGGACCGGCTTCTTCGATGGCGCGGTGTCGGTCGTGCCGTTCTTCGATCTGGGCAGCGTGTCCACCTCGACCACGCCCGATTTCGCCGAGATCAAGATGGGCGCGGGCATAGGCTTGCGGTACGCGACCGGCTTCGGCCCGATCCGCTTCGACGTGGGCATACCGCTCAATCCCGAACCCGAAGACTCCGCGGTCGGGGTCTATATCTCGCTCGGACAGGCCTTCTGATGAGCGAGGACGCGTTGAGCGAAACCGAGCCCGCCGCCCGCCGCCGGCCGCGTGGTCGCAAATGGCTGCTGGGCATTGTCGGCGCATTGGTGCTGGTCATCGTCGGCGCGCTGGCCATGCTCAACACCCCGCTGGGCGAACGTTTCCTTGCCAACCGGATCGCCGAGCGGACTTTCCCCAACGGCCTGAACGTCCAGATCGGGCGGATCGAGGGCAATCTTTACGGCGCAGCGGTGCTGCACGATGTGCGGCTGTCCGATCCGCAGGGCGTGTTCCTGACGATCCCGCGCGCGGAGGTCGACTGGAACCCCGGCGCCTGGCTGTCGAACCGGCTGGAGATCGACACCTTCGCCGCGCGCCGCGCGACGCTGGCGCGGATCCCCGAATTCCTGCCGAGCGAGGAAGAAGGACCGATCCTGCCCGGTTTCGACATCGCGGTAGAAGACTTCACGATCGACCGGCTCACGCTCGCACCCGGCATTGCCGGGGATCAGGCGCAGCGGGTCGATCTGAGCGGGAATGCGACGGTCACCGACCGGCGCCTGCTGCTCGATGTGGACGGCGCGCTGGGCGAGCGGGACCGGCTGGCGCTGCTGCTCGACGCCGAACCCGATGGCGACGATTTCGATCTCTCCTTCGATCTTGCTGCGGCCGCCGATGGCCCGCTGGCAGCGTTGGCCAGGCTCGACCGCGCCTACACCGCGCGGCTGCGCGGCGATGGAACCTGGTCGCAATGGACTGGCGGGCTGCTGGTGCGTAGCGAGAACGAGCGCGTGGCGGCCATGCGTGTCACCAACCAGGCGGGCCGCTTCGGCCTGCTGGGCAAGTTCGATCCGTCCGATTTCCTCTCGGGTATCCCCGCGCGCGCGCTGGGCGATGATGTCGCGCTGAAGGCCGATCTGGCGATCGACGACCGCGCTTTCGATGGCCGGACGACCCTGATCGGGCGCGGGCTGAGCCTCGATGCAAATGGACTGGTCGACCTCGCAGCCAACCGCGCCGAGCAGCTGGAGCTTGTCGCCCGCGTGCGCGATCCGAATGTGCTGGGTGAAGGTATGGCGCTCCGCAACACGCGCCTTTCGGCCACGCTCGACGGCGCGTTCGACGATCTGGCGGTGGTCCATGATTTGCGCATCGGCGAACTGGACCTCGAAGGCACCGTGCTGGCAGGGCTGCGGCAACAGGGCACTGCGGGGTATGACGGGACGCGCTGGACGCTGCCGCTCGATGTCGCGGTCGCAAAGGTCACCAGCGGCAATGCCTGGGTCGATCCGCGGCTGGTCGACGGCGTGGGCCGCGGCACTCTGGTGCTCAGCGGTTCGACGCTGCTGTCCGACGATCTGAGCGTAGCCTTCCCCGGCACGTCGGCGAATCTCGCGCTGCGCGGCGATCTGGCGAGCGGCCGTTACGAGCTGCGCGGTCCGGTCCGCGCGGAGCGGCTAGCGCTCGACAATGTCGGTACGCTGGGCGGGACCGCCGTGATCGACTTCGTGCTGGCGTCGGGGGCACCCTGGCGGCTGGCGGCCGATCTCGACGCGCGGATCGCGCCGGTAACCAATGCCACGCTGGCCAATCTCGCCGGGACACCGATCCGCGTTCGCGGCGGTGTCGCGGTCGGCGGCAATGCGCCGCTCGACTTCAACCGTTTGCGCGTCGATGCCAGCAAGCTGAGCCTCGCGCTCGACGGCAGCGTCCGCGATGGTACCACCCAGGTGGCGGGCAGCGGCACGCATGTCGATTACGGCCCCTTCACCGTCGAAGCCAGCGTGACCGACGCTGGGCCCAGCGCCGCGCTGGTCTTCGCCAGCCCCGCGACCGGGCTCGAGAATGTTCGCCTGACAATCGCGCCAAGCGAGGAAGGCTTTGCGATCGATACCGAGGGCGAGTCGCTCCTCGGGCCTTTCGCCGGACAGCTGGCGCTGCTGGCGCCCGAGGGTGGGCCGACCCGGATCGCGATCGAGAGCATGCGCGTATCCGAAACGAATGTCACCGGCGGGCTGACGCTGGTCGATGGCGGCTCCGACGGAACGCTCGCCTTCGCCGGGGGCGGGCTCGACGGCACTGTCGCGCTGGCACCGCGTGGCGGCGGACAGGGACTGGATATCGCGCTCAAGGCCCGCAATGCGCGCTTTGGCGGTGAGACGCCGCTGCGGATCGCACGCGCGGATATCGACGCCTCGGGACTGATCCGCAAAGGCCATACGAGCTTTTCCGGCACGGGCACTGCGGTCGGGCTCTCCTATGGCACGCTGTTTATCGGACGGCTGGCGGCGCAGGGCGAGATCGAGAACGGCGTAGGCAGCGTCGATGCATCGCTTTCGGGGCGGCGCAGCGGCCGGTTCGTCCTCGATGTAAACGCGGGCATCCGCCCCGACCAGATCGCGCTGGCCGCACAGGGCGAGTTTGCCGGACGCCGCATTTCCATGCCGCGCGGCGCGGTGCTTACCAGCCTCGACAATGGCGGTTGGCGTCTTGCGCCAACGCAATTGTCCTATGGCGATGGCGGGATGATCGCTTCGGGCAGCTTTGGCGGCGGCGATCTCGATTTCGACTTCAAGCTTGCACGCATGCCGCTGTCGCTGATCGATATCGTGCGGCCCGATACCGGACTGGGCGGGATGATCTCGGGTACGGTGGACTATCGCATCGGCGCCAACCGTCTGCCAGTCAGCGACGCCAAGGTGAAGATCGACGGGCTCACCCGTTCGGGACTCGTGCTGACTTCGCGTCCGGTCAATGTGGCGCTGGTTGCGCGGTTGACCGAAAGCGAGCTCGAGGCCCGCGCACTGCTGCAGAATGAGGATATCCAGCGCGGCCGTGTACAGGCGCAGATTACCGGATTGCCCGCGCAGGGGATGCTGATCGACCGGCTGCGTGCCGGTAGCCTGCTGGCCCAATTGCGTTATCGCGGCGCGGCAGAAAGCCTGTGGCGGCTGGCGGCGCTCGACACCTTCGATATCACCGGCCCGATCGCGATCGCTGCCGATGCCAGCGGGACCTTGCAGGACCCCACCGTGCGCGGCTCGATCTCGGGCGACACGCTGCAATTACGCAGCTCGCTGTCGGGCACCGATATTCGCGACATCACGCTGCGCGGGCGGTTCCGCGGATCGCGCCTGCAGATCGCGCGCTTTGCCGGCACTGCGGTGAACGGTGGGAGCGTGAGCGGCAGCGGGATCGTCGATTTGCGCACGCTGGGCGAAGCGGTGGAAGGCCGGGTGCTCGAAATCCGCGGACCGATCATCGATCTGCGTGCCTCGGCGCGCAATGCCCGCCTGCTCGATACCGGCGGGCTCAGCGCCACCATCACCGGACCGCTGCGGATTGTTTCCAACGGGCTCGGCGGGACGATTGCGGGCCGCGTACGCGTCAATGAGGCGAGCTGGCGGCTGGGCACCGCGTCCGACGATCTGCGCCTGCCGCAGATTGCCACGCGCGAGATCAACGCCCCCGCCAACCGCGCCCCGCAGGTCGCCCCATCTCGGCCGTGGCGCTATCTGATCGATGCCACGGCGGCGAGCCGGATCAATGTCGATGGCATGGGTCTCGACAGCGAATGGTCGGCCGATGTGATCCTGCGCGGGACCACCGACGACCCCCGCATTGGCGGCAGCGCCGAAGTGGTGCGCGGCGACTACACCTTTGCCGGAACGCAATTCGAGCTGACCCGCGGCGAGATCGAATTCGATGCCAATGTGCCGGTCGATCCGCGGCTCGATATCGTGGCGGAGACCGAACGCGACGGATTGACCGTCGAAGCCACGGTGCAGGGCAGCGCGACCCAGCCCGAAATCGCCTTCAGCTCGAACCCCTCCTTGCCCGAAGAGGAATTGCTGGCGCGGCTACTGTTCGGCGGATCGGTCACCAGCCTGTCGGCCACCGATGCACTGCAATTGGGGGCGGCGGTTGCCAGCCTGCGCGGCGGCGGCGGGCTCGATCCGATCAACCAGCTGCGCAGCGCCATCGGCCTCGATCGCCTGCGGATCGTCAGTGCCGACCCGGCGCTGGGCCGCGGCACCGGCGTGGCGCTGGGCAAGAACTTCGGACGCCGCTTCTATGCGGAGATCATCACCGACGGACGCGGGTATAGCGCGACCGAGCTGGAGTTCCGCGTGACCAGCTGGCTATCGCTGCTGGCGGCGGTTTCGACGGTGGGCCGGGAAAGCGTGGTCGCGGAAATCAGCCGCGACTATTAGGCGCCGCTCAGCCGCGGGGCGGGAGCAACACGGTGTCGATCGGGATCAGCACCCCGTTATTGGCGGCAATGGCGGTGCCGGAAACACGCGCGCTAGCGCCGCCGTCCATGGTAACCGTCAGCGTTTCGCCCGATCTGGCGAACTGGACCTCGGTCTGGCCGAGCGTCGTCATGGTGACCGGGCCGCCGCGCCGGTCGATCGCTGCGCCGATCGCTTCGAGTGTCAGGTGACCGGGCAGCATGTGGTCGCGCAATATCGCAATCAGTACTGGGCGCTGCTCGTCTTCCAGCAGCGCCGCGCCGTCCTCGCCCAGCGCGGCGAACGCCCGATCCTTGGGGGCAAGCACCGTGTAGCTCGCCCGCCCGTCGAGGACGCCCGAAAGCTCCGATTGCTCGATCGCGCTCTGCAAGGTGCCGAGCGCCTTGTTCGCGCCCAATGCCGCGGCCAGCGTCAGCGTCGCGTCATTTTGCGTGACCGGCGCGGATGTCTTGTCCTCGGCCTCGCTGCAACCGCCCACGAGCGACAGCGCCGCCAGCGCCAGCGCTGCAAAACCTGTTCTCACCAAGGGTGTCATGGGTGCACTTTCAGACCAGCAGGTCGATCACAGCCGCGACCAGCTGTGTTGCGGGATCGATCCGGTACACATGCCCGTCCGAATAGCGGTACCAGGCATCCGCCGTATCGGCGTAACGCGCGCGGTAGGAATAGGGCACGTTGTAGACATCGTAGCCTGCCGGTAGCGGCTGCCCGACGGCGAATGTGTCGCCGGTCAGCAGCCCCGCCACCGAGGTGATCGCGGAATCCTCCGGATCGACCCGGTAGAGGACGTTCTCGGCATAGCGATAGGACGTCATCGGGCCGAGGTCGTAATAGTCGACGAAATAGTCGGGGACCGCATAACTCTCGTAACTCGCTGGCCAGACATTGCCGATCGCCAGCGCCCCGCCAAGCACGGGGAGATAGCCGGTCACCCGGCCTTCGCTCGTGCGGCGCAGCAGGTAACCGCTTTCGTAGTGATAGCGACCCGCATCGTAATGGCTCAACCCGAACAGGCCCGGATCGTAGGCGTAGCCGTTCCACCGCCGGTTGCGGACCGGGGAGGTGCCGGCCTGATCCGGTGCAACACAATCGGTGTTCTTGCGCGTAAGCCCTGGTGGGCATCCGGCGATCAGTGTGCGGTTGCGGTCGCGATCGAGGAAGGCGCGCGCGCCATTGCCGCGATCGCGTGCGATGGGCTTGCCGGGTGTGCGGTTTTCGCGTCGCTCGGTATCGGGCTTTGCGCGCTGGCGGACGCTGTTCGCTCGCCCGAGGTCTGGCTGGACCCGTTCCAACTGGGCGGCCCCGCGGTCGTTATTCGGCTTGTCGTTTCCCTGCCCCTTGCCGGGCGCGGCGTAAGCGCCGCTCGTCGCGAGTGCGATGGCGGCCGCTCCTGCGACCAAGATACGCATTTGGGATACTCCTTTGCTCGCCTAACGGCGGCGGGAGCATTCGGGTTCCGGCTAATCGTTCGGCGTGGATGGCAGAATTCCGCGGATTTCAGCGTGAGCGATAGAGGCGCGCTTCGGCTGCACGGCGACGGACGAGGCCCTTGAGTACCCGTCCGCCGGCCCGGTTCCACCGCGCAAATTCCTCCTCCGCCGCCCTGTAATCGCCCGCCAAATGGCAGCGCAGCAACGTCGATCGCGCAATCGCGCCGGTGTTGTAATGGAAGCTGACCATGGCATCGAATTGGGCCTGCGTGGTCGGTGCATCGCCCAGCACAAATGCGACATCCCGTGCATGCCGTGCGACGTCGCTCTCGAGCCGCGCATCGCATTGCTGCTGTGTCCATACGCTGCCCGGACCGATGCCGGGCCCGGTCGCGCCCCAGCCGATGGTCCATGGCTCGCCGCCCGTGCCCGGATCGGGATAGGCTTCGACCATTCCGTCGGGGCGCAGGCGCGCGCAGCCTTCGAATTGCCGGATAAGCGCGAGCCCCTGGGGGCCCATGCTGCGTGCCCCTCCCTTTGAGCGCGTCCGGCGACGGTATCGATCGCCTTGTCCAGCGCTTCTACCTCGGCTGGCCGGAATCCGCGGCCCAGAAGCTTGCGGATGGCATCGAATAGCGGTTTGCGGTTCATCTACGGCCTCCATGATGAATGAGGCCGACCGAGTAGGCACAAGCGGACGGAGTAGGAAAACGCTTTCATCCAAAGAGAAGGGCCGCCCGGTTTCCCGGACGGCCCATCTTGTCGGAACTGAAAGTCCGGCTTCGCTTAGAACTTGAAGCTCGCCATCGCGCGGTAGGTTTGCGCATCGGCGTTGTCGCGTCCGATCGTGGTGTCGAAGCCGACGCCGAACTGTGCGCCCCCGCTGACATATTGCAGCGAGAAGCCTGCTTCGCCCCAGTCCTTGGCCTGGTCGGCAAGAAGGAATGGAACGGCCGGTCCGGTCCCGCTGGCGAACTGCGCCGTAAAGACCGAGGGTCCGTCCTCATACTCATGCACGAAGTCGATATTGGCATCGATCTGGATCGGGCCACCCGCGCTCTGGTAATCGAGCCCGATACGGCCCTGCAGGCTTTCCACGTCCTCGCGGTTGATCGTCAGGGCCAGCGAACCGCCCGTTTCGCTCACCGGATCGAAGGAATGATCGACGTAGCGAAGTTCGATGCCCGGCGAGATCGTGCCCAGCGGGCCTTCGAAATCGTAGGCCAGGCCCAGTGCGGCGGCAAAGCCGCGGTTGCTGCTTTCGCTGGTCAGCGTCTGCGAACCACCGAGGAACGACACGGTCCGCTCGGTATCGATATCGAGATCGATCAGGCTGACCTGGCCATCGACGACGAAGCCGTCGACGGTCTTGGCGCTGCCATAGAGCGACACCGCCAGCGCTTTCGCATCGGCCTGCTGGTTGAGCGCCACATCCGCCTCGAGGTCCGAGTAGAAGCCCGACAGGCCGATCATCGACCGTTCGCTGGGGAAGTACTCGATCCCGCCGCCGAAGAAGTAGCCATCGACGTCGGTATCGCTCTGGGTGTAGCCGGGCATCGATGCCCCGCTGCCCCGGAGCAGGCCGCCGGCGATGTAGATCGCCATATCCTCGCGGATGGCGCCTTCCTGTACCCGCGTCGGCTCGTCACTCTGGTCGAGCCCGAGCGCACCCGCCGTGATCGGCTGGCTTCCGCGCGAGACCGACATCTGGGCGGTCTGGATCGGGCTGCCGAGCGTGGCGATCGTCCCGCCCGAACTGGCGAGATCCGATTCGCGCAGGCGCGAAGCATTGAACGACTGGAGGTTGTGGAAGGACTGCGTCGCCAATTGCTGGACCGCGGTTTCGGCCACCGGAGCCAGCCCGTCGAAGGTCGACTGGATCGTCGCCGCATCTGCGAAATCGAGCTGGTAGAGCTCGGCCAGCGCGGCGTTGCCACGGTTCTGGTCGAAGAGCCGGGCATAGCTGCGCTGCACCGGATTCGCTGTTACCGCCGTACGATAGCTGGCCGCGAGGATTTCCATCAGCACGGCGTTGTCGGTGTAGGTGAACGACTGGCGAAGGATCGGCGAAATATCGTCGGGTACGAATTCCCCGATCACGCCCCCCTCAGCAGTCACGATCGTATAGACTTGGCCAAGGCCGTTAACTTGGCCGAGTATCCCTGCACCAACAGCCACGATGGGACCGGTCGGTTCTTCGTCTTCCTCCGCGTCAGGGTCAGCCGGGGCGCCAAACGCCGCCTCTCCTGTGACTGCGACGAGGTCGGAAGTGCCATTCGGTCCGATGTCGATCATCAGCGTCGACGCCGTAGTCATGATCAGCGATCCATCGATAGTCAGCGTATCGATGGTCCCAATCCTCCCAGGAGAGATTGCGCCCATGAAGGCCGTCACGAAGGGCGCGGTAATCGTCCCGCCGCCCTGCAGCGCGCCGCCGAAGAGGGTGTAGTCGCCAACCGAGGTAAGGCCGCCATCAACGGTGATCGTGCCGCCGAACTGGGTGACGTCGATCAGCGAGGTCAGGCTGGCGTCTGCGGTAATGTTGAGCCCCGCAGTGCTCCGTACGGTGAGCCGGTCGATGGTGACGTCGCTGCTCAGCGTGGTGGTGCCCGCGTTGGCCAGCGTCACATCGAAATAGCGCGGGTCGACATTGACCGCAGCATCCGCGCTTACGACCGGATCGATGTTGTCGGGGACGAAATCGGTCGCCCCGGGCAGGCCGTTGTCGAGCGTGGGATCGGGCAGCGCATCGTCCGAGAATTCGGGGCTGCCGCCATCGCTGGCATGCGGGTTTTCCTCGGCGAATTCGGGAGCGCCGTTCTGTGCTTCATTGGCATTGATCAGCCCGTTGCGCGCCAGCGCGCCGCGGCCACCCGCAGCTTCGGGCGAGGCCTGGGTTTCCCCGCCGCCCAGCGCATCCAGCATGTCGCCATCGGCTTCACCGATTCCCGAATTGACCGTACCGTCGGCGGTGCGCGCGGGCGGGGTGGGATCGCCGGTGGACAAGTCTTCGCAGCCGTCGCCCGGGTTGTCGCCTTCGGGATCGAAGCAGACTTCGCCGAATTGCGGCGCATCGCCGGTGACGCCGTTGCCCGGCGTGGTCGGCAGGCCGTTCACCACATCGCCGTTCTCGTCGATAATGCGGTAGACGGGATCAAGCGTGGTGACCCAGTGATCGGCATTTTCCCAATTGCCGTCCCCTTCGACCGCCGAGACATAGCGATAGGGGTTGGTGGCGACGATATAATCCCAGAACAGGTAAAGCGGCTGGTAGAAGCTTTCGGTGCCGTAGCTGGAGAAGACCTGCGGGCCGAAGAAGCGCGAACCACCCGACAGCACCGCGATGACGAGGTCTTCGTCGCTCAGCGTGTTGTTCGCGGCATCGAGGATCAGCGGGCCACCCGAGTCGCCGCCTGCGGTCGTGCCTTCGCGTTCGCGCGGTTCATCCTTGTAGAGGTTGAAGTCGAACGGATTGGTCTTGTTGGGATCGTCGAAGTCGAGCCGGTAGAGGACCTGCGGCAGATCGCCGAAGGCCGCGCCGAACAGGAAAGTGTTGCGGTCGTCGAACGAGGTCAGCGAGCCGAGCATGTTTTCGGCCGATTTGCGGCGCCAGTCGATGCCGAGATTGTCGCCCGCGGTTCCCGAGCCGGTGCGGCCGTAGCCGGTGATGTTGACGTGATAGCCAGTGCCATCGGTGTCGTCGATTTCCTCGGGCGTCGGCAAGGGCGAGAACAGCAGCGACCAGGTCGGCAGGTCGGCTGCTGGCGTGTCGAGGCTGGCGAGGGCGATATCACCTTCTAGGAAGCCTTGGCCGTCGGGACGCGCGACCGACCTCGGATCGTAATAGATACGGTTGACGTCGAAGACTGCGAGATCGGGATTGCTTGTGAAGGCGTTGCCGATCCAGTTCTGGAAGCCCGGCAGCGCATTGACGTTGAATGACCACGCCGCCCGGAGCGCATCGTCGCGAAAATCTGTTTCGGCCACATCGTTAACGCAGTGCGCGGCGAACAGCACCGTCCGCGGATTGATCAGCGTACCCGAGCAGACGAAGCCGTCGTTGCGGAAGAACATGCCAACGCCGCTGAAGTCTTCGTCGTTATCGACGATATCGTCGGGCGTATAATTGTCGTTGGGGACGATGGCGTGAGCCGGCGTGCTCAGCGCGACTGTCGACAAGGCGATGGTTGCGGCGCCAGCCAAAAGGCGGCTTCCGGTGCGATTGAACGTGGATTTCATTCCGAGTGTCCCTCCAGGAAATATTCGTTAAGGCGCGCCCAAGCCGCGCAATGCGAATGTTCTAGAACCGGGGGGGACGAAAAGGGAAGGGCTTTGCGCTCCCCTCCCGTCATGTTTTATGGTTTATTGTTGCTTAAGGGACGCACTTTTTGATTTAGTTCAAAGACAAGGGCGGCCGGATCGCTCCAGCCGCCCAGTCAAAATCATTCTGCCGTTACCGGCGGAATCGGATCACGAGCTATAGTACATGTCGAATTCGGCCGCGCAGGGCGTGGTTTCGACACGCAGGACTTCTTCCCATTTCAACTCGCAATAGGCTTCGATCTGGTCCTTGGTGAAGACGTCGCCCTTGAGCAGGAACTCGTGGTCGGCCATCAGCGCCTCGAGCGCTTCGCGCAGGCTGCCGCAGACGGTCGGCACGTCGGCCAGTTCGGCGGGCGGCAGATCGTAGAGGTTCTTGTCCATCGCTTCGCCCGGATGGATCTTGTTGGTGATCCCGTCGAGACCGGCCATCAGCAGCGCGGCATAGGCGAGATAGGGGTTGGCCATCGCATCGGGGAAGCGGAACTCGACGCGCTTGGCCTTGTCGCCCGCACCATAGGGAATGCGGCACGAGGCCGAGCGGTTACGTGCCGAATAGGCGAGCAGCACGGGCGCCTCGAAGCCCGGCACCAGACGCTTGTAGCTGTTGGTGGTCGGGTTGGTGAAGGCGTTGAGTGCCTTGGCGTGCTTGATGACCCCGCCGATGTAATAGAGGCAATTCTCGCTCAGCCCGCCATACTGGTTGCCGGCGAAGGTCGGCTTGCCTTCCTCCCAGATCGACATATGCGTGTGCATGCCCGAGCCGTTGTCGTCCTTGATCGGCTTGGGCATGAAGGTCGCGGTCTTGCCGTAGATATGCGCGACCTGGTGCACGACATATTTGTAGATCTGCATGTTGTCGGCGGTTTCGACCAGCGTGCCGAAGGTCAGGCCGAGCTCGTGCTGCGCGGCGGCCACTTCGTGATGGTGCTTGTCGCAGGGCAGGCCCATTTCGATCATGGTCGAAACCATTTCGCCGCGGATGTCGACGGCGCTGTCGACCGGGGCGACGGGGAAATAGCCGCCCTTGGCGCGCGGCCGGTGGGCGAGGTTGCCGCTTTCATATTCGCGGCCGCTGTTGGTCGGCAGTTCGACATCGTCGAGGGTGAAGCCCGATCCGGCATAGCCGTCTTCGAAACGGACATCATCGAACATGAAGAATTCGGCTTCGGGGCCGACATAGATCGTGTCGCCGACGCCGGTCGATTTGAGATAGGCTTCGGCGCGCTTGGCGGTGGAGCGCGGGTCGCGCGCATACCATTCGCCGGTCGAGGGCTCGACGATGTCGCAGAAGACGATCAGCATCGGTTCGGCGCTGAAGGGATCGACATAGACCCGCTCGAGGTCGGGCTTGAGGATCATGTCGCTTTCATTGATGACCTTCCAGCCGGCGATCGACGAGCCGTCGAACATCAGCCCGTCTTCCAGTTCGTCTTCGCCGAGCACGCCCGCGACCATGGTCAAATGCTGCCACTTGCCCTTGGGGTCGGTGAACCGCAGGTCGACCCACTCGATGCCTTCGTCCTTGATCTGTTTCAGGACGTCGCTTGCACTTGCCATTGGTATTGCCTCCGTTTGAACTGGAACTGCTGGAGCGGGTTGATCCCGCGATTATTCAGATGGCGTCGTCGTCTCGCTCGCCCGTGCGGATCCGCAGCGCGCCTTCGATCGACGAAATGAAAATCTTGCCGTCGCCGATGCGCCCGGTCTGGGCGGCGGCGGCGATGGCTTCGACGGTGCGGTCGGCAATGCCTTCGGGCACGACCACCTCGAGTTTCACCTTGGGCAGGAAATCGACGACATATTCGGCGCCGCGATAAAGCTCGGTATGGCCTTTCTGCCGCCCGAAGCCTTTGGCCTCGGTGACCGTGATCCCCGACACGCCGATTTCGTGCAGGGCTTCCTTCACCTCGTCGAGCTTGAATGGCTTGATGATCGCTTCGATCTTTTTCACCTGGCGGTGTCCCCCCGAGAGTTCTGCTAGCCGTAATGCACGTAATTTACGCGTCGCGCTCGCCCGTGTTCCAAGAACCGTGCCAATTGGGCGGCAGGGCGTAAGTGCGCAGGTTCGAGCATCGCGTCCGGGCAATCGTGCCCGAAGCGCAGACAGGCGATGCCTGTTTTTTAGGCAACGGGCAAGCGCAAGCCGGCGGTTTCGGGCAGGCCGCACATCAGATTGAGGTTCTGCACTGCGGCTCCGCTGGCTCCCTTGCCGAGATTGTCGAGCCGCGCGACGAGGCGAGCGTTCCAGCCACCTTCGTTGCCGAACACGAACAGTTCCATGTCGTCCGACGGTGGGGCTTGCCTGTCGAGCAGGAGTTCCCCGACCGGAGCGTTGCCGTGCACCGCCACTACTGGCGAATTTTCGTAGAAGCTGGCGAGCGCATCCCGCAGGCTGTCGGCATGCGGATCGTTTTCCATCGCACCGAGATGTAGCGGGACTTCCACT
Organism: Qipengyuania citrea; assembly: GCF_024171405.1. GTDB lineage: Bacteria > Pseudomonadota > Alphaproteobacteria > Sphingomonadales > Sphingomonadaceae > Qipengyuania > Qipengyuania profunda. The sequence goes on along the minus strand of NZ_JALJZT010000002.1, from coordinate 1,024,437 downwards.
ATCATCCCGCGATAGGCCGCGGCGACCGAAGGCGCGAACAACACCGGATGCGCAAGCTCGGCATGCGCTTTCATTTCGGGGAGGTGTTTATGGGCAAGATCATAGCCATAGGCGCGAAATGCCGGCGCGCCTTCGGTCTCGAACCGTTCGATCAATGCCTTGCCGCCACCCGAATACCCGCTGACGGCATTGACGGTATAGGGCCAGTCCGCGGGGAGGAGACCTGCGCGTACCAGCGGCGCGACCAGCGCGAGAAAGCCTGTGGGATAGCACCCCGGATTGCTCACCCGCCGCGCATCGGCGACCCGCTCGCTGCCGACCAGTTCGGGAAAACCATAGCACCAGCCCTCGGTGGTGCGATGCGCGCTGGAAGCGTCGATGACGCGCGTGCCATTGGCCGGATCGATCAGTTCCACCGCCTCGCGGGCGGCATCGTCGGGCAGGCAGAGGATGGCGATATCGGCTTCGTTCAGCGCTTCACGCCGCGCTTCGGCATTCTTGCGCTGCGCATCGTCGAGCCGGATGAGGGTGAACTCGCTGCGCCCTTCGAGCCGCTCGGCGATTTCGAGGCCGGTGGTGCCCGCGGCACCGTCGATGAAGACAGTGTGCGTCACTGGCCGGGCGCGAGCATGCCAAGCCGGACATAGCCGCTCGGCCCCTCGGGACCGCAGGCGATCCATGCCCAATCGCCCGCGCAGTCGAGCAGTTCGATCTCCTCACCGGCAGCGAGGGTCGCGCCGTCGTCGGCATCGTCGCGCATGGTCAGCTTGAGCGTGGCAGGCGCGCTGCCGATGGTCCGCACATGCGGGATCACATAGTGCGCGGCGAGATACCGATCCGCCAATGCGACATGCGCCAGATCGCCGCGCAGCGGCAGCGTTCCGGGGGCGGGCTTGTCGACCGGGCCCTTCAGTCCGACGATACCTTCGGGGAGGGAGTAACGGGCAGGGGCAGTCACGCTGTGTGCAAAATCCGGTTGTGAACGTTGCGGGCGCTTAACCCCGCGCGCGCTTTCCCGCAAGACGGCGGGGCCTCAGGCTCCACCGAAACGGCCCTTCAGCATGTGCCATGCAGCGCGCAGGCCATAGGCATCGCCGCCCTTGGGACGGCCCGGCTTGGCCTGCGGGCGCCAGGCGAAGGTATCGAAATGCGCCCAGTCGATGCCGTCGCCGACGAACTTGTCGAGGAACAGGCCCGCGACACTCGCCCCGGCAAAGGCATTGCCATGCGCGTTGTTGGTATCGGCGATGTCCGAATTGAGCCATTCGCGATAGGCATCGGGCAGCGGCAGGCGCCACGGCTCGTCGTCATGCGCGCGGCCGGCGTCGATCAGCGCCGCGGCGGTCGCGTCCTCGCGGGCCATCAGCGCGGGGTAATCGGGGCCGAGCGCGACGCGGGCGGCACCGGTCAGCGTGGCGAAGTCGAGGATCAGCGCGGGCCCTTCCTCGCTGGCGCGCTGAAGCGCATCGCCAAGCACCAGCCGGCCCTCGGCATCGGTATTGCCGATTTCGACGCTCAGACCCTTGCGCGAGCGCAGCACGTCGCCGGGGCGGAAGCTGTTGCTGCTGATCGCGTTCTCGACCGCAGGGACCAGCAGGTGCAGCCGTACCGGCAGCCCGCTGCCCATGACCAGGCCGGCCAGCGCAATCGCATGCGCCGCGCCGCCCATGTCCTTCTTCATCAACAGCATGCCGGTCGAGCTTTTCACATCGAGCCCGCCGCTGTCGAAGCAGACGCCCTTGCCGACGATGGCAAGGACCGGGTCGCCTTCCTTGCCCCAGGTCAGATGCAGCAGCCGCGGGGCATGATGGCGCGCGGCGGCGCGGCCGACCGCGTGGATCATCGGATATTCCTGCTCCAGCGTATCGCCCATGGTCACCTTGAGCGTGGCCGAATGCTGCTTGGCGAGCGTCTCGCACTGCTCTTCCAGCGCGGCGGGGCCCATATCCTCGGCAGGCGTATTGACGAGATCGCGGACGAGGCACACGGCCTGCGCCTCGGCGATTGCGCCGTCGATCGCGCCGACATCCTGTGTCAGCAGCACCCGCGGGCCGACCGGGCGTTCGGGCCGCTTGTAGCGGTCGAAGACATATTGCGCGGTCTGCCAGCCGTGTACCGCGGGACCGGGTGCGCCCTTCGCGCGGCGATAGGTGCCCGCAGGCAGGCTCTCTGCCAGCTTCGCCATGCACCAGCTCGAGAGGTTTTCGGGATCGGCCACGCCGCCCACAGCGAACCAGCTATCACCGTCGGGCACGATCGCGGTCTGGTAGCCGCCGCCGTCGAATTTCTGCGCCTCGAGCGCGGCCCGCTGGCTGGTCGAAAGCTGCTTGAGCCAGTCGCCCAGGCCGTCGCGGTTGACGAGGTGAATGGAAATCGCATCCTGCCCGCGGTCGGGCTGGATCAGTGGCTGTTTGTCGGCCATATCGGAGGTGCCTCTAATGAATTCGTCTTTCGCAAAGGAAACCGCGATGCGTGCGCCCCTGTTCCTGATTTCCCTCGCGCTGTCGAGTGCGGCCTGTTCCGACAGCGCCGAGTATGCCGACAAGGCGGGAGTCAGCGAGCGTGCGACCGCAAGTGCCGCGGCCACCGCTGCGCCGGCGGCAGAAGCTTATGCGGTCGAGCAGGAAACCGAGCGGTACCAGTTCGCCTATTCCTGGCCCGCCCAAGTCGCCGCCGAACCGGCGCTGGCGGCGTTTCTCGGGCAGAAGGCCGACGCGATGCGCGCCGAACTCGAGCAGGAAGCCGACGAGGACTGGAACTCGTCGCAGGGGAGCGAGTGGACGCCGCGCCAGCACAGCGCCAGCGAGGAATGGCAAGTGGTGGCGGATCTGCCCGGTTACCTGAGCCTGTCAGGGCATCTGGCGACCTATTCGGGCGGGGCGCATGGCATGTACGGCATGCAATCGCTGGTCTGGGACCGCGAAGCGGGCGCGGCGATGAAGGGGATCGACCTGTTCAACTCGCCCGTCGCGCTCGAACAGGCGCTGGGCAACCGATTGTGCGACACGCTCAACACCGCGCGCGAAGAACGGCGCGGCATGGAGATCGAGGAGGGCAGCGACGACATGTTCGACAAATGCCCCGGGCTCGACGAGGCCAGCGTGCTGGTCGGGTCGTCCAACGGCAAGACCTTCGACCGGATCACGGTGTATTTCGGCCCCTATGTCGCGGGCGCCTATGCCGAGGGCGATTACGAGCTTGATTTCCCCGTCACCGCCTCGGTCGTCGATGCAGTGAAGCCCGCGCATGCCAGGGCTTTCAGCGTGAGCCGCTAGGCATCTCGCAATTGCCGCGCAAAGCGCCTATGTGGGCCGCATGACTGAATATCAGGTAATCGAGGCGGTCGAGACCGTCTATCGCGACGGCACGATCAAGCTGCATGGCCCCGAAGGTTTCGAGGGCATGCGCAAGGCGGGGCGGCTGGCTGCCGAAATTCTCGACGAGCTGACCACTTTCGTGCAGCCGGGCGTAACCACCGGCGCGATCGACGATTATGTCCGCACCATGATGCTCGATGCCGGATCGGTGCCCGCGACGATGGGCTACCGCGGCTATGAACACAGCTGCTGCACCTCGATCAACCATGTGATTTGCCACGGCATTCCGTCCGACAAGGCGCTGAAGGACGGCGACATCGTCAATATCGACGTGACCCCGCTGCTCGACGGCTGGCATGGCGATACCAGCCGCATGTTCTTCGCCGGCGAACCTTCGATCAAGGCCAAGCGGCTGGTCGAGGTGACCTATGAATGCCTGATGCTGGGGATCGATGCGGCGAGCAAGCCGGGCGCGCGGCTGGGCGATATCGGCGCGGCGATCGAAGCGCATGCGCGCCAGTTCCGCTATGGCGTGGTGCAGGAATTTTGCGGCCACGGTCTGGGCCGGCTGTTCCACGATGCGCCGGAGGTGATCCATGCGGCGCGCGCCGGGACGGGGCCGGAAATGAAGCCGGGCATGTTCTTCACCATCGAACCGATGATCAATGCCGGGCGCGCGCATGCCAAGGTGCTGGGCGACGGCTGGACCGCGGTGACGCGTGACAAGTCGCTCTCGGCGCAGTTCGAACATTCGATCGGCATTACCGATGACGGCGTCGAGATCTTCACCGAAAGCCCCAAGGGGCTGCACAAGCCGCCTTACTAGCCTTCGCGCGCGGCGCGTATCGCCGCCCCGGCGGCAAAGGGTGTCACCGCGCACAGCCCCAGGCTGATTGCGCCGGTAAGCAGCAACGCGCCCGGATCGGGGCGTGACAGTGCGCCTGCACCGAAGATCAGGATCGGCACTGCCAGCGGAATGACCATCAGGCCCGCGAGCGCCGCACCGCCACGCAGGCTCGCGGTGAGCGCGGCCACCGCAAGGCCGACCGCGGCGAGGCCGGGGGTGCCCGCCAGCAGGCCCAGCAGGACGGTGCGCACCGTCTCTCCAGACAGGCCCAGCAAAGCCGCCGCAGGAAGCGTGGCGAGCAGCAGCAGCGGCGCAAAGGCCAGCCAGTGCGCGAGCAGCCGCACCGCCATCGCCGCTTCTTCGCTCACCCCGCGCAAGTGCAGCTGGTCGAACATGCCCGCGTCGAGATCGGCAGAAACCAGCTTGTCCAGCGGCAGGATCGCGGCAAGCAGCGCCGCCACCCAAATCACGCCGCCGCCGGTGTGCGCGAGCAATTGCGCGTCGGGCCCGACCGCGAACGGATAGAGCATCGCCACTGCGAGGAAGAACAGCAGCGGCAGCACCCCGCCGCCGCCGCGCCCGCCGGGTAGCAGCAGCCCGAGATCGCGCCTGAGCAGCGTGCCGATCATGCGGCATACCCGGCAAGCTGGATGACTTGCGGCGCGGGCAGGGCGATCGGCTGGTGCGAGGCGACCACGGCGATCCCGCCGCCCGCGCAATGCTGCGCGATCAGTGCCTCGAAAGCCGCCTGTGCCTGGCTGTCGAGACCGTTGAGCGGTTCGTCGAGCAGCCAGATCGGGCAGTTGCGGTTGAGCAATCGCGCGAGCGCGCCGCGCTTCTTCTGCCCGGTCGAGAGGTAGCGCACCGGTACCTCCATCAGCGGGTCGAGCTGGAGGAGTTCGAGCGCGCGGCCCGGCTGGGTGCATCCGTCGAGCGCTTCCCAGAATGCCAGCGCCTTGCCCAGCGGCAAATTGGCATCGAGCGCGAGCCGTTCGTCGACCAGTCCCATCGCCCCGGCGTGGTCCACCGAGCCGGTCAACGGATGCAGCAATCCGGCGAGAATGCGGATCAGGCTCGATTTGCCGATCCCGTTCGCGCCCGTCACATGCACGGCAGCGCCTTCATCGCAGGTCAGCGAAAACCCGCGAAACAGCAGCCTTTCGCCGCGGCGGCAGGCAATATCCTTTGCGACGAGGCGAGGTTGCATGGGCGGTGGCGATAGGCAAAAGGCGCGCCACCGACAAGTAGAGGAGAATCGCAGCCATGACCGTTGAACAGCTGACCGAGGAAGAGCGTGGCAGCTGGCTGCGCGGGCTGACCGGCTGGAGCCTCGCCCGTGATGGCAAGGCAATCGTGCGGAACTTCGAATTTGCCGACTTTTCCGAAGCCTTCGCCTTTATGACCCGCGTCGCGATGATCGCCGAGACGCGCGACCACCATCCCGAATGGTCGAATGTCTACAACCGCGTGGAGATCACCCTGACCACGCATGACGCCAGCGGGCTGTCGCTGCGCGACGTCAAAATGGCGCGCAAGATCGACGCGCTGCTCGGCTAGGACTTACCGGCCCATCGGGCGCCCGCCAGCGCGGGTTCCCTTGCGCACCCGACCCGGCAACCAACGCGCGGCAAAGGCCATGCGTTTGGCGGTCTTGCCGACGGTGGTGTGCAGCCTTTCGCCATGCACCGCGGCCCAAGCCGCCGCCGCCACGTCGTCTACCGGCGTGATCTCGAGGCCGGAATCGGTCACGCGCTGGCGGATGCCTTCATTGGACCGGGCGTTGGGATTGTGATCGAGCAGCGGCGTGTCGATGAAGCTGGGCATCAGCGAGCGGACATTGATGCCGTCTTCGGCCCATTCGCCATCGAGGCTCTCGGTCACCGCGCGCACCCCGAACTTGGTCGCCGAATAGACGCTCGCGCCCGGTGTGCCATAGATGCCCGCCGCGCTGGCGGTGTTGAGCAGGCACGATCCTGGCGCAGTCTTCGCCAGATGCGGATGCGCCGCCTGCGCGCCGAACAGCACGCCCTTGAGATTGATATCGAGGCAGCGCTCGATTTCCTCGGCGCTATTTTCGAGCAGCGAGCCGCCAAGCGGGATGCCCGCATTGTTGAAGACCACGTCGATCCGGCCGCCCGCCGCCACCGAGAACGCCTCGAGCGCTTCGTCCCATGCCGCGCGCTCGCGCACGTCGAGGACGTGGCCATAGACGAAGCCGTTGCCGATCATGTCCTCGGTTTCGCGCATGCCCGCCTTGTCGATATCGCCCAGGCCGACGAACCAGCCGCGCTGACCGAAATACAGCGCGACCGCACGCCCGATACCCGACCCGCCGCCGGTGATGAAAATCGCCTTGCGCTCGCTCACTGTCTCTCTCTCCCTCGTGCGCGCTACAGCGCGGCATTGGTGTATGCGTGCCAGGTGAAGATGGCCATTGCGCCGCGATGGGGCCGCCAGTCTTCGCCGATGGTACGGGTTTCCTTCTCGCTCGGCCGCGCCGCCAGTTCGAGCATACGGCCAACCGCTTCCTGGACCGCCAGATCGCCCGCGGGCCAGATATCGGGCCGCCCTTCGGCAAACAGCAGATAGATTTCCGCCGACCAGCGCCCGATCCCCTTGATCCGGGTCAGCTCGGCAATCGCTTCCTCATCGTCTTGGGGAAGGCTCGCGAGGTCGAGTTCGCCGCTGGCCACCAGTTCGCACAGGCTGCGGGCATAGCCCTGTTTCTGGCGCGACAGGCCGCAGGCGCGCAGCGTGTCGAAATCGCGCGCCAGCACTTCGTGCGCGGGCATGGCTTCGCCCAGTTCGGCTTCGAGCTTGGTCCACACTGCATTCGCGGATGCGACGCTGACCTGCTGGCCGACGATCGTCCGCAGCAGCGTGCGGTAGCCGGTGGGGCGAATGCGTTCTTCGGGATAGCCGCAGCGCTCCAGCGCCCCGGCCACAACGGGGTCGGATGCAGCGACCGTATCGAGGTGCGTGCGCAATTGTGCGTTGGTCAGCCCCATGGCGAGTGCGCTTGCCTTCCCCGTCGCGATTGAATAGCAGCGCGACGCATAGGGTCGACCAGTAGCCCTTTGCAACCGAGGAAACACGCAATGCCGAAACTGACCGTGACCACCCGCGAAGGCGAAACCAGCGAGATCGACGTCGCCGACGGCCTGACCGTGATGGAAGCGATCCGCGACAATGGCTTCGACGAGCTGCTGGCGCTGTGCGGCGGCTGCTGTTCCTGCGCGACCTGTCATGTGCATGTCGATCCGGCGTTTGCCGACAAGCTGCCCGAACTGAGCGAGGACGAGGACGACCTGCTCGAATCCACCGATCACCGCCAGCCGACTTCGCGCCTGTCGTGCCAGATCCCCTTCACTGCGGAACTCGACGGGTTGAAGGTTACTATCGCGCCTGAAGACTGATGTTGTTTGCAGGTTCGGGCCGGCGCGCCTAATTCCCGACCCATGACTGCAATTCCCGTACGCGAGCATACGCTCGACCTCATCGGCAACACTCCGCTGGTCCGCCTCCAAGGACCGAGCGAGGAAGCCGGCTGCGACATCTTTGGTAAATGCGAATTCGCCAATCCCGGCGCCAGCGTGAAGGATCGCGCGGCGCTCTACATCATCCGTGATGCGGAAGAACGCGGCGAACTGAAACCCGGTGGCACGGTGGTCGAAGGGACCGCCGGCAATACCGGGATCGGCATCGCGCTGGTGGCCAATGCGCTGGGCTATCGCACGATTATCGTGATGCCCGACAACCAGTCGAAGGAAAAGATGGACACGCTCCGCGCCCTGGGTGCGGAACTGGTCACGGTTCCGCCGACCAAATATGCCGATTGCAACCATTTCCAGCACGTCTCGCGCCGCATGGCGGAAGAGCTCGACGGCGCGGTCTGGGCGGGCCAGTTCGACAATACCGCCAACCGCAAGGCACATATCGAAACCACGGCGAAGGAACTGTGGGACCAGCTCGAGGGCCGGATCGACGGCTTTACCTGCGCGGCGGGCACGGGCGGCACTATCGCCGGCGTCGGCATGGGGCTGAAGGAACTGGACGAAACCGTCACCATCGCGCTGACCGACCCGCATGGCGCGGCGCTGTATAACTACTTCGCCAATGGCGAGCTGAAGGCCGAAGGGTCTTCGGTTGCCGAAGGCATCGGGCAGGGGCGTATCACCGGCAATCTCGAAGGTGCGCCGATCGATACGCAGTTCCGCATTTCGGACGAGGAAGGCCTGACCTGGGTCGCCCGCCTGCTTCGCGAAGAAGGTCTGTGCCTCGGCCTGTCCTCGGGCATCAACGTGGCCGGCGCGATTGCGCTGGGCAAGCAATTGGTGGCCGAAGGGCGCGAGAACCCGCGTGTCGCCACCATCCTGTGCGACACCGGCTTCCGCTATCTCTCGACGCTCTACAGCGCCGAATGGCTGGCCGCGAAGGGCCTGCCGGTGTTCGATTGGTTGCAAAGCGGCGATTGACTGCCCGCCACGGGTCCCTACGCTTATGCGCGTGCACCAATTTTTCGACATGAGCCGCAAGCCGCCGGTGGGCGAGCTGCCCGAAGTGCCGGGTAGCGATGCCCGGCGCGAGCGCACCGTGCAGCGCCTGCAGATCGGGATCACCGGCATCGTCATGATGATCCTGCTCGTCGGGCTGGCGAGCATCATCCAGAACCGCGCCGCGGAAACCGATGCGACGACCGTGCCCGCTGCCGCGCCGACCACCGAACCGACGCAGGCCGCGCCGCAGAACGACCCGCTGGTCGAGGCGGGCGTGGTTCCCGATCTCCCGGCCGAACCCAGCGCGACGCCCAATGCCGCGCCGACCTCCGGGCCGCAGACCACGACCGATGCGCCGCCTCCCGCTGCTAACTAGCACGCTTTCCCTGCTCATGGCGCTGCTCGCCGCGGCCTGCTCTTCGGGGGAGGCGCGACATGATGCGGTTTCCAAGCCGCGCGTGGGGCTGTTCTCAAGCCTGCCGCTCTATTGGGGCGAGGGCGAGTTCGGCGCGATGCTGGAAGGCGGGGACCAGAAGGACTGGGTGCGCGAGGAACTCGAGACGCGCTTCGAACTGGTCCCGCTCGATACGCTTGAACCCGAGGCGCTGGCCGGGCTCGACCGCGTGATCCTGGCGCAGCCACGCGCGCTGTCACCATCGGAGAATGTCTCTTTCGATCAATGGGTGACGCAGGGCGGACAGGCGGTGATCCTCGCCGATCCGATGCTGACGCGCCACTCGCGCTACCCGATCGGCGACCGGCGCCGGCCACAGGATGTCGTGCTCTTGTCGCCGATCTTCTCGCATTGGGGGGTCGAACTGCTGTTCGACGACAGCCAGCCCGGCGGGGAGCGGATGGCCGAAGTGCAGGGGCAAGCCGTCCCGGTGGCGCTGCGCGGCCGTTTTGTGCGCCAGGAAAGCAGTTCCTGCGCGGTTCTTGCCGACGGACTGCTCGCCCGCTGCGCGCGCGGCAGCGGGGTGGCGGTCCTGTTCGCCGATGCGGCGGTGCTCGACTGGGACGGCAGCAGCCCCGTTCCGCAGGAGCGCAAGGACGCCTTGTGGGCCGTGCTCGGGCCAGTGAGCCTCGACCAACCAGCCGATACCGACTGACCGGGGATTTCACGGGTGAGGCCCGGGGAAATTGCGGGATTCTTCGCTCGACTCCGCACAAAGCCACGCGTTTCCAGTCCCTTCGTTAAGGAACTGGTAACGAATTCGAGGCCGGACGCGGGAAAAATATGACGGTAAAACAATATCCTACGGGCTTATCCCGTGAAATCCCGCAATTTTCCCTTCCATCCCCGGCTGACCCGCGATAAACCGCAATCACATCGGACAAGGACTGTCTCTGCGCGCTCGGCCCGTGGGCCAAGCGGCTCGCCCCCATGCTTGGGCGAGGGAGGAAGGTTTTGCCCGGTGAGGAGGCAAATTAAACCGGTATTGGGGTTTGGAGACAGTGTCGTTCGGAGGGTACAGCGGTCAGGCCTATTCGCCAGCAGGCGATAAGGGCCGCTTTGTGCTTCCGCCCCTGTTTCGCAAGGCGGTGAAGGACAGCAGCGATGGCCGCGTGCTGTGCCTGATGAAGCACCCCGGCTGGAACTGCCTCGTCGGCTTCGGCCTCTCGCGCAAACCCGAACTCGAAGCCCAGCTCGACCGCGAGGAGGAACTCGCCGTCCGCCTGGGCAAGGAATTCGACCGCGATACGCGCTCCAGCCAGCTTTTCGGCTTCCAGGAAATGCCGTTCGACGACAGCGGCCGCTTTGTCATGCCCGACCATCTGCGGATGCTCGGCAAGATCGAGGACGGGCTCTACTTCCAGGGCGGTGGCCGGTTCTTCACGCTGTGGAACCCGGGTGAACTCGCTCAGATGGGCGACGATTGGGCGGGCGCGAAGGCGGCCTGCGAAAGCTTCCTCGCCGATGCGAAGGCGAAGGGCAAATGAGCGCCGCGCCGCATATTCCCGTGCTCCTCGACGAGGTGATCGACGCGCTCGATCCGCAGCCGGGCGACGTGATCGTCGACGCGACCTTCGGGGCGGGCGGCTATACGCGCGCGCTGCTCGAGCGCGGCGCCATCGTGCATGCCTTCGACCGCGATCCCGATGCCATCGCTTCGGGTCGCAACTGGGACGAAACGGGCGAGAGCCCGCCGCGCCTCGTTCTCCACCCGCATCGCTTCTCCGAAATGCTTGACGTCATGACGTCGGCAGGCGTCGCGCGGGTCGATGGGGTGGTGATGGATATCGGCGTCTCCTCGATGCAGCTCGACCAGGCGGAGCGCGGCTTTGCCTTTTCGGCCGATGGACCGCTCGACATGCGCATGAGCCAGGACGGCGAAAGCGCGGCTGATTTCCTCAATTCGGCGGACGAAAAAGCGATTGCCGACGTGCTCTATCTCTATGGCGAGGAGCGCCAGTCGCGCCGCGTCGCGCGCGCCATCGTTGCCGCGCGTCCGCTGGAGACGACCGGCGCGCTGGCGCGGGTCGTGCGCAAGGCGCTCGGCTACAAGCCGCATGACAAGAAGGACCCCGCCACGCGGACCTTCCAGGCGGTCAGGATTCATGTGAACGGCGAACTCGACGAACTGGCTCATGGCCTGTCGGCGGCCGAGCATTTGCTGCGCGAAGGGGGCCGCCTCGCGGTGGTCAGCTTCCACAGCCTCGAAGACCGGATCGTCAAGCGCTTCCTGCGCGAGGCGTCCTCAACCCCGAGTGCCTCGCGTCATGTCCCCTTGGCGGCGCAGGATGATCCGGTCTTTTCCAATGTCAGCAAGGCAATCAAGCCGGGCGAAGCCGAAATCGCGCGCAATCCGCGCTCGCGCTCGTCCGTGCTGCGCCATGCCACGCGTACCGCCACACCGGCGCGGGAAGCCGCGTGATGGTCGGGGGCTCGCGCATCCGTCAGATCGGCTGGGCACTGGTGCTGGGCATCTGCTTCGCGCTGCTGCTCGCGCTGACCTTCAAGGTCAATGCGGTGAAAAGCGACGTGCGCCTCGCCGAGCGCCAGATCATTGCCGCGCAGCAGGCCAAGCTCATGCTCGACACCGAATTCGAGACCCGCGCCAGCCAGCAGCAGCTGTCCGACTGGAATGCGGTCGAATTCGGTTATGCCGCCCCGCGCGCCGACCAATATCTCGAAAGCGAGCGCCAACTTGCCGTGCTCGGGACGCCGCGCGGGATCGATGCCCCCGCGCCGGTCCGCGTCGCGCTCAACCGGCCCGCGCCCGAAAGCGAGAGCCTGTTTGCCGAGTGGATGGATGACGAGGGCGCGGACAGCGCCTCGCGTCCCGAACGCCGCGAGCTTGCTGCTGCCGGCGGTCTTGCCGAACGGCTGGCCAGTCCCGCGGTCGGCATGGCCGCGGTCGCCGAGGTGAGCCAGTGAACGCCTTTTCCGGCTTCGGCCCCGCCATCGCCGCGGGCAGCAGGAGCGGGCAGGGGGCGGTGAGCATGGCGGTCGCTTCGGGTCGCGTCCAGCTCGTCACCATTCGCCAGCAATCGCTCACGCTCGCCCGCTGGCGGGTCTTGTGGATCGCGCTTAGCTTTGCCTTTGTCGCGCTGCTCGCGCTTGTGCGGATCGGCTATCTCGGCATGTCCGACGATGGCCTGCGCGGCACCTCGCTCGAGGAAGCCCTCCTGCCGCCGCGCGGCGAGATTACCGATCGCAATGGCGTGCCGCTGGCGCGCGCCTTTCCCGCCTATGCGCTGTGGTTCAACCCGGAAGCATTGGGCGAAGACGGAGCGCCGCTGGTGCGCGATCCCGCGACGGTCATCGGCAAGCTGAAAGCGATCTTCCCCGATCTCGACGAACAGGCAGTTGCTGCGCAATTCGCCGCGGGCAAGCAGGGCTATATCCGCCGCCGCGTGCTGCCCGAGGAAGCCAACCGGGTGCAGGAAATCGGCGAGCTCGCGCTTGAAATGCCGATGGAAAACGACCGCCACTATCCGCAGGGTTCGATGGCCGCGCATGTGCTCGGCTATGTCGCTGCCGACGGTAATGGCCGGGTCGGCATGGAGCAGGTGCTCAACGATCACCTGTCCAACCCTTCGACCCGCGGTACGCCGATTGCGCTGTCGATCGATTCCCGCGTGCAGGGCGCGCTCGAGGACGAACTGCGCCGCGGGATGAAGTTGGTCCAGGCGCAGGGCGGCGCGGGCATCGTGCTCGATGTCGACACCGGCGAAGTGCTGGCGCTGGCATCGCTCCCCGAATTCGATCCCAACAAGATCGATGCGCGCGGCGAAAAGCTGATGTTCAACCGCGTGACCAATCAGGTTTATGAACTGGGCTCGACCTTCAAGCCGCTGTCGGTCGCCGCTGCGATCGATGCCGGCGTCGTCCGCAATCTGGGCAAGCGCTGGGACGCCAGCCCGGTCAGGGTTGGACGGTTCAGCATCAAGGACAGCCACGATCTGGGCGCCGATCTCAACGCGGTCGAGGCGCTGATCCATTCGTCCAACACGGTCACCGCGCGACTGGTCGACGAACTCGGCCCCGACCGCATGCGCCGCACGATGATGGACCTCGGCATGAACGAGCGGCCCTATATCGAACTGCCCGCCAAGGGCTTCCCGATCTGGCCGGGCGAGAAATGGCCGCGGCTGCGCTCGATGACTGTCGGCTATGGCCACGGTATCGCGGTCACGCCGCTGCATCTTGCCAGTGCCTATGCGGCGATGGTCAATGGCGGCATCTGGCGCCCCGCGACGCTGAAGAAGCTCGGCCCGGGCGAAGCACCCAAGGGCCGCCGCGTCTTCAAGGCCTCGACCTCGAGCCGGATGCGCCAGCTACTGCGCGCGATCGCCGTTTATGGCACCGGCAAGAATGCCGATGCCCCGGGCTACCGCGTCGGCGGCAAGACCGGCTCGGCCGAAAAGCCCGGCGGGAGCGCCGGTTATCGCAAGACCGCGCTGGTTTCGACCTTCGCCGCTGCCTTCCCGATGGACCGCCCGCGCTATGTCGTGATCGCCATGCTCGACGAGCCGCGCGGGACGCTGGCCAGCTCCTACCAGCGCACTGCCGCATGGAACGCGGCGCCTATCGTCGGGCGGCTGGTACCGCGCATCGGGCCTTTGATCGGCGTGCGCCCCGACGATACGCGCGATGTAGACATTTCGGATATCAAGCCGCTGATCCCGGAGGCGAACAAGTGAAGCTCGCCAAGCTCTGCACCGCGGCAGGGGTCGCTTGCGATGCCGACGTTATGGTGACCGGCTTCGCCATCGACAATCGCAAGGTTGCACCGGGCACCGTGTTCGGCGCTTTCCAGGGCGCGCAGGTCAATGGCGAGGATTTCATCCCCGCCGCGATCGAAAGCGGTGCGGTGGCGGTGGTCGCGCGGCCCGAAGCGACGGTGGAAGGCGCGATCCACATCGCCGACGATACGCCGCGCCGGGCCTTCGCTGCGCTGGCAGCACGGTTCTTCACCCCCGTGCCTGACCATATCGTTGCGGTCACGGGCACCAATGGGAAAACCTCCACCGTCGAGATGACGCGCCAGATCTGGCGCATGGCGGGCGAGCGCGCGGCGAGCATCGGCACGCTGGGCGTCACCACGCCCGACGAAAGCGTTTCCACCGGGCTGACCACACCCGACATCGTCACCTTCCTCTCGAACCTCGCCGGGCTGGCCCGCGAAGGCGTGACGCATGTCGCCTATGAAGCGTCGAGCCACGGCCTCTCGCAATTTCGCAACGAAGGCGTGCCCGTCGAGGCCGCAGGCTTCACCAATTTCAGCCGCGACCACCTCGACTACCATGCCGACATGGAAGACTATTTCGCCGCCAAGATGCGGCTGTTCGACGAAGTCGTTTCGGATGGCGCGACGGCAGTGATCTGGATGGGCGCGGGCGATTGCGGCTGGAATGCGCGCGTGGTCGACCATGCGACACGGCGCGGTCTTGCGGTGATGACCGTCGGCGAGCAGGGCGATGCCATTCGCCTTACCCGCCGCGAACCGACCCAGCTGGGCCAGTCGCTGACGGTCGAGCATGCGGGGCAGAGCCGGACGATCAACCTGCCGCTGATCGGTGCCTACCAGGTCTCCAACGCGCTGACCGCCGCCGGGCTGGCGCTTGCCACCGGCAGCGACGCCGGGCTGGTCTGGGATGCGGTCGCGCGGCTCCAGCCGGTCCGCGGGCGGCTGGAACGTGCGGTGATCGCGCCCTCGGGCGCGCCCGTCTATGTCGATTACGCGCATACACCCGACGCGCTTGAAGCCGCCATCGCGGCGCTGCGCCCGCATGTCAGCGGGCGGCTCATCACCGTTTTCGGCGCGGGCGGCGACCGCGATCATGGCAAGCGCGCGCCGATGGGCGAGGCAGCGGCCAAGGCGAGCGACCTCGTCATGGTTACCGACGACAATCCGCGCGGCGAAGATCCTGCGGAAATCCGCCGCCAGGTGCTTGCAGGTGCGCCGCAGGCGCGCGAGATAGGCGGGCGTCGCGAAGCCATTCTCGCAGCCATTGCCGAAGCGGGTGCGCAGGACATCGTCCTGATCGCCGGCAAGGGACATGAAACGGGTCAGATCATCGGATCGGGAGAGAACATGCGGGTGTTACCCTTCGACGACGTAGAGGTCGCGCGCGAATGCGCCGCGCAGATCGCCAGAGGTGATGCATGAGCGCGGCAATCCTGCGCCATCCGGCCTATGTCGAATGGCCCGCCGACCCGCGCGACCGCCTGCCGCTGACGCTGTGGGACGCGCGCAGCATTGCCGAGGCCGTGGGCGGCACTGCCAGCCATGATTTCCAGGTCGCGGGCGTCGAGATGGACAGCCGCGATGTGGTCAATGGCGACCTGTTCGTCGCGCTCAAGGGCGAGGCGATGGACGGCCACCGCTTCCTCGGCACCGCCTTCGCCAATGGCGCAGCGGGGGCGATCGTCGACCGGCCCGTCGACTGGCCGCATATCCTCGTCGACGACACCACCAAGGCGCTGCAGGCGCTGGCGCGTGCGGCGCGCAGCCGGGTCGAGGCAACCATTATCGGGGTGACCGGATCGGTCGGCAAGACGGGGGTCAAGGAAGCGATCTTCGCCAGTCTCGAACGTGCCAGCCGCGGCGCGGCGCATCGCTCCACGCGCAGTTACAACAACCATGTCGGTGTGCCGCTCAGCCTGGCGCGGATGCCCGCGCGCAGCCGGTTCGGCGTGTTCGAAATGGGCATGAACCATGCCGGCGAGATCGCCGAATTGACCACGCAGGTCCGCCCGCATGTCGCGGTCATCACGACCATCGCCCCGGCGCATATCGAGAACCTCGGCAGCATGGCGGCGATCGCTGCCGCCAAGGCCGAGATTTTCGCTGGTCTCGAACCGGGCGGGACCGCGGTGATCCCCGCCGACAGCGAACATTACGAACCGCTCAAGCTGGCCGCGCTGCGGGCGGGGGCGAATGTCGTCAGCTTCGGCCGCGCACGGTTCGCCGATGTCCGCTTGCTCGATGCAATCCCCAGCGCCAACGGCGGCAGCCTCGTGACTTGCGAATTTCCCGAAGGGCGGCTGTGCTACACCGTCGCCGAGCCCGGCGATCACTGGGTGGTCAACTCGCTCGCAGTGATGGCAGCGGTGCGGGCGGCGGGCGGCGATATGGCCGCTGCCGGTCTCGCGCTGGCCGAAATGGGCGGGCTCAAGGGACGCGGTGCGCGCCACGGGATCGACGTTCCCGGCGGCAAGGCGCTGCTGATCGACGAAAGCTACAATGCCAATCCCGCCAGCATGCGCGCCACCCTCGCGCAGCTCGGGCAGACGCCCTCGGGCCGCCGCATCGCCGTTCTGGGCGCGATGAAGGAGCTGGGCGATTTCGGTCCGCAGTTCCATGCCGCGCTGTCCGAACCCATCCTCGCCGCCGATGTCGACTATGCGTTGCTGGTCGGCGACGAGATGCTCGCCCTGGCGCGCGAACTGGGGAAACCGGAAAGCTCCGTCCTTGGCAAGCCCATCGCCTGGGCGCATTGCCATACCGCCGACGAGGCGATCGGGTTGCTCGAGGACTTCGGCGTCGTCGCGGGCGATGCTGTGCTGGTCAAGGGCTCCAACTCGGTCGGTCTTGGCCGGCTCGTGGATCATTTCACCCGCGCCGGCTAGGCGCGACGAGAGGCCGATTTGCTATACATCCTCGCCGAATGGTTGAATTTCGAAGGCTTTTTCAACCTCGTGCGCTACCAGACGTTCCGTGCCGGAGCGACACTGATGACCGCGCTGGTCATCGGCCTCGTCATTGGCCCGCGTTTCATCGCCATGCTGCGCATCCGCCAGGGCAAGGGCCAGCCGATCCGCGAGGACGGGCCGCAGACCCACCTCGCCAAGCGCGGCACGCCGACCATGGGCGGGCTGATGATCCTGATCAGCCTGACGCTGTCGGTGCTGATCTGGATGGATTTGCGCAATCCGTTCATCTGGGCCTGTCTCGCCGTGACGCTGGGCTTCGGCCTGATCGGCTTCCTCGACGATTACGACAAGGTCACCAAGGCCAGCCACAAGGGCGTTTCGGCGCGCATCCGCCTGCTGATGGAATTCACGGTCGCGGGTATCGCCAGCTATATTATCGTCAGCCAGATCAACACCTTCGTCTATGTCCCTTTCGTCAATGACTTCGGGGTCGAGCTGGGTGTCTTCTACTACGCCTTCGCCGCGATCGTCATCGTCGGCGCGGGCAATGCGGTGAACCTCACCGACGGGCTCGACGGGCTGGCCACCATGCCGGTCATCATCGCCGCGGGGACCTTCGCGCTGATCGCCTATCTCGTCGGCCGCGTCGACTTCTCGACCTATCTCGGCATTCCCCATGTCGAGGGTGCGGGCGAACTGGCGATCTTCTGCGCGGCGATCATGGGCGCGGGTCTCGCCTTCCTGTGGTTCAACGCCCCGCCCGCGGCGGTCTTCATGGGCGATACCGGCAGCCTCGCGCTCGGCGGCGCGCTGGGCGCGATCGCCGTGGCGACGCATCACGAGATCGTCCTCGCCATCGTTGGCGGGCTGTTCGTGTTCGAGGCGCTGAGCGTCATTATCCAGGTGGTCTGGTTCAAGCGCACCGGACGGCGGGTCTTCCGCATGGCACCGATCCACCACCATTTCGAACAGCTTGGCTGGTCGGAGAGCAAGGTCGTGATCCGGTTCTGGATCGTGGCCATCGTGCTGGCACTCTTGGGGCTCGCGACGCTCAAGCTACGATGATCACCTCACCTGCCTGGAAGGACAAAAAATACGCGGTGCTTGGCCTCGCGCGGTCCGGCCGGGCGACGGTCGAGGCGCTGCTGGCGAGCGGCGCCGATGTGCTGGTGTGGGACGACCGTGGTGAAGCGCGCGAACCCTATGCCGGGCGCTGCGCCATCGGCGACCCGCTGGCGGCGGACCTTACCGGCTATGCGGGCGTAGTCGTCAGCCCCGGTGTGCCGCTCAACACGCATCCGATCAAGCCGCATGCCGACAGTTTCGGCGTGCCGGTCATCGGCGATATCGAACTTTTCGCGCAAGCGCGGGCCGACCTGCCGCCGCACAAGGTCGTCGGGATCACCGGCACCAATGGCAAATCGACTACGACGGCGCTGGTCCACCACATCCTCAAAGAGGCGGGCGTGCCGACCACCATGGGCGGCAATATCGGGCTGCCGATCCTCGAGCAGGAACCGCTAGCCCCCAATGACAAAGGCGTTGGGGTCTATGTGCTCGAACTGTCGAGCTACCAGATCGACCTGACCTATTCGCTCGATTGCGATGTGGCGGTGCTGCTGAATATCACCCCCGACCATCTCGACCGGTACGATGGGGATTTCGGCAAATATGCCGCCAGCAAATCGCGTCTGCTGGGAATGCAGGCGCGGGGCCAGAATTCGATCGCCCGGTTCACCGATGCGCGGGTGCTGGGGCAGTTCGCCGAAGGCTCGATTGCGAGCATTCTCGAAGATGTACTCCAGAACAGGGGCATCGCGCCGGGCGAGCAAGCCGACTGGCCATCGCTGCAAGGACCGCACAATCGCGAGAACGCGGCAGCCGCCATCGAAGTCTGCGACATCCTGGGGATTGCGCCCGAGCAGGTCCGCTCCGGACTCAAGAGCTACCCCGGCCTTGCGCACCGCATGGAGCGTGTCGCCGAAGTTTCCGGCGTCGCCTATGTCAACGACAGCAAGGGCACCAACACCGCTGCCTCCGCCCCCGCGCTGGCGGCGTTCGAGAATATCCACTGGATCGTCGGCGGGCTCGCCAAGGAGCCCGGGCTGGGCGAATGCGAGGCCGAGCTGGGCCATGTGAAAGCCGCCTACACCATCGGCAAGGCCGGGCCGGACTTTGCGGCGCTGCTCGACGGCCGCGTGCCGGTCGAACAATGCCAGACGCTCGACCGTGCGGTCGCCAACGCTGCGAAAAGCGCTGCGCCGGGCGACACGGTCCTCCTCTCGCCCGCCTGTGCCAGCTTCGACCAATATGCCGACTTCGAGAAGCGCGGCGATCATTTTCGCGCGCTGGTGGAGCGGCTGGCATGAACACGATGCAGCCCTATGTCCCCGGCAAGCGCCAGCCTGCGCACATGCCCAAGGGCAAGCTGTCGCGCTGGTCCGAAATCAAGATCTGGTGGCGCGAGATCGACCGCGTGCTGCTGCTGCTCGTGCTGCTGCTGATGAGCTTCGGCACCATCGCGGTCGCCGCCGCCTCGCCCGCCAGCGCGGATCGCCTGTCGACCGCGAGCGAGACGCTCGACCCGCTGTATTTCTTCTACCGCCACCTCGCCTGGCAGGTGCTCGCCATCGGGACGCTGCTCGGCATATCGATGCTCACGCGCGAGAATGCGCGGCGGCTTGCCATCGTGCTCGCGGCGGTGATGACGGGACTGTTGTTCCTCGTCCCGCTGATCGGGGTGGAGATCAACGGCGCGCGGCGCTGGATCAATCTCGGCATGCAGTTCCAGCCGTCGGAATTCCTCAAGCCCGGTTTCGCCATCGCCATGGCGTGGATCCTCTCGTGGCGCATGCGGGATCCCAACCTGCCGGTTCTGGGCATCGCGACCGCCTATCTCGCGCTCATTGCGGTGCTGATGATGATGCAGCCCAATCTGGGCAGCACGATCCTGTTCGGCGGCGTGTGGTTCGTCATGGTGGTGCTCTCGGGGGTCGATGTGAAGCGGCTGGGCGGCGTGGTCGGCGGCTGCATCATCGGCCTGACCGCGACCTATTTCCTCTATGACAATGCGCGCCACCGGATCGACGCCTTCCTCGGCGGCGGGACCGCGTTCGACCAGGTCGACCTCGCCAGCCGCACGCTGCTCGCCGGAGGGTGGACGGGCGCAGGCTATGGCCTCGGCATTCGCAAGATGAGCCTGCCCGAGGCGCATACCGATTATATCTTCAGCGTCATCGGCGAGGAATTCGGCCTGATCGTCTGCGGCCTGATCGTGCTGCTCTATCTCGCCATCGTGGTGCGTGTGCTGATGCGTCTGATCGACGAGGAGGACCTGTTCGCATTGCTGGCCGGTGCGGGGCTGATCGCCCTGCTCGGCGGGCAGGCGTTCATCAACATCCTCGTCAATCTGCAGCTGTTCCCGTCCAAGGGGATGACGCTGCCGCTGGTCAGCTATGGCGGCTCTTCGACCATCGCCATCTGCCTCAATGTCGGGCTGATGCTGGCGATCACCCGCCGCAACCCGTTCCTGAAAAGCCGGACCATTGGACTTGGCGACAGGCTCGGCTTCGGGCAGACGGCCCCGATGAAAGACACTACGGGTTCCGCACGCCGGGAGATTCACCCATGACCGGCGCCAGCCGCCATTTCGTCCTCGCTGCCGGGGGCACCGGCGGGCATTTGCTGCCCGCCTTCGCGCTCGCGGCCGAGCTCCACAGGCGCGGTCATCATGTCGCGCTGATCACCGACAAGCGCGGTGCCGAAATCCCCGGCAAGCCCGATTTCCTGCCCGCGCATGTCATCCCTGCGGGCCGGTTCGGCAAGAACCCGCTCAGCTGGTTCAAGGGCCTCAAGGCGGTATGGGAAGGGCGGCGCATGGCGCTGCGGCTGTTCGACAGCTTCCAGCCCAGCGCGGTGGTCGGCTTTGGCGGCTACCCTTCGCTGCCCGCGATCCTCGCTGCCACCAGCGCCGGCGTGCCCACCGTCGTACACGAGCAGAACGCCGTGCTCGGCCGGGTCAATCGCCTGTTCGCCGGACGGGTGGACGCCATCGCCACCGCCTATCCCGAAGTCGAGCGGCTCGACGCGAGACACGCCGGGAAGGTCCACCTTGTCGGCAATCCGGTGCGCGCGGGCGTGCTCAGCCTGCGCGACGAACCGTTCCCTCCCTTTACCGAAGACGGTCTGCTGCGGGTGCTCGTCACCGGCGGCAGCCAGGGCGCGCGGGTGCTGTCCGAAGTGGTGCCCGACGGCCTTTCCATGCTCCCGCCCGCGCTGCGCCAGCAGTTGCAGGTGACGCAGCAGTGTCGCCCCGAGGATCTCGACGCGGTCCGCGAACGCTATCGCACGCATGGCATTCCCGCCGAATTGGCGACCTATTTCGAAGACATGGCCGCCCGCCTTGCCGATGCGCACCTGTTCATCGGGCGCGCGGGCGCATCCACCATTGCCGAGCTGACTGCGGTCGGTCGCCCGGCAATCCTGATCCCGTTGCCGATTGCGACCGATGACCACCAGGCCGCCAATGCGCGTGAACTGGCGAAATCGGGCGGCGCGCGGATGATCCGGCAGGAGCGTTTCACCGGCAAGGAACTGGCCAAGCAGATCAAGGTGCTGGCGGAAAATCCGCAGGGTCTCGCCAAGGCTGCACATGCCGCGTGGAATTGCGGACGGCCCAAGGCGGTCGAGGACCTGGCCGATCTCGTCGAGAGCTTCGGCGGGGCGGAGCTGATGGATGTCATCCGCGTCGGCGGCAACAATGCGCGCGGGTCGTCGCAGGGTGTGCCCGCCGGCCAGGGCGCGGTGCGGGAGGCTGCGGAATGAGGGGCGTCCCTACCGATATCGGCACCGTACATTTCGTTGGCATCGGCGGCATCGGCATGTCCGGTATTGCCGAAGTGATGAACAATCTCGGATATGCGGTCCAGGGTTCCGACGTGAAGGACAGCGCGACCGTCGAACGCCTGCGCCAGCGCGGGATCGAAGTTGCGATCGGCCACGCTCCCGAAAATGTCGAAAGCGCGGCGGTCGTCGTTACCTCGACCGCGGTGAAGCGGACCAATCCCGAAGTCGCCTACGCGCTGGAAAACCGCATCCCCGTGGTCCGCCGGGCGGAAATGCTGGCCGAACTGATGCGGCTGAAATCCACCGTTGCCGTGGCCGGTACGCATGGCAAGACGACGACCACCAGCATGATCGCCGCTCTGCTCGATGCGGGCAATATCGACCCCACCGTGATCAATGGCGGGATCATCGAACAATATGGTTCGAACGCACGGCTGGGCGACAGCGAATGGATGGTGGTCGAGGCCGACGAGAGCGACGGCAGCTTCCTGCGGCTCGACGGGACCATTGCGGTGGTCACCAATATCGATCCCGAGCATCTCGACCATTACGGCGATTTCGACGGGGTGAAGGACGCCTTCGTCGAGTTCATCCACAACGTGCCCTTCTACGGCGCGGCGATCCTGTGCATCGACCACCCCGAAGTGCAGGCGGTGATCGGCAAGGTGCGCGATCGCAATGTCGTGACCTATGGCTTCAACCTGCAGGCGGACATCTGCGGCGTGAACATTCGCCCCGATGCAGGCGGCAATGTGTTCGACGTCATCGTGCGTCGCCGCGGACAGGAGGATCGCCGGATCGAGGGCGTGCGCCTGCCGATGCCGGGACGCCACAATGTCCAGAACGCGCTGGCGGCGATTGCGGTGGCGATCGAGATGGGCTGCCCCGACGATGTTATCTGCAACGGCTTTTCCGCGTTCGGCGGGGTCCGGCGGCGCTTTACGCGAGTGGGCGAAGTGCCCAGCGGCGACGGTGTGGCGACGATCATCGACGATTACGGTCACCACCCGGTCGAAATCAGGGCGGTGCTGTCCGCCGCGCGCGAAAGCGCGGGCAAGGGCCGCGTCGTCGCGGTTGTCCAGCCGCATCGCTACACCCGGCTGCGCGATCTGATGGAAGACTTCCAGAGCTGCTTCAACGAGGCGGACGAGGTCTATGTGACGCCGGTCTATGCCGCGGGCGAGGATCCCATCGAGGGGGTCGATGCCGAGGCGCTGGTCGCCGGGCTCAAGGCGCGCGGCCACCGCGCCGCGCAGACGGTCGCAGATGAGGAAGACCTGGCCGAAAAGCTGGCCGCCGATCTGCAACCGGGCGATCTGGTCGTATGCCTCGGCGCGGGCGATATCACCCAATGGGCAGCGGGCCTCGCCAATGGCATTGCGAAAGCGAGCACTGCATGAGCGCGGGTGACCAGCCGGGCGATGTGTGGAACCGCGACAGCTGCATGGCCCCTGATTGCGAAGTCGAGGGCGGTGTGGCTGCGCCGATCGACACGCAGGGCCTGCGCGGCAAGCTGATCCCCGATGCGCCGCTCGCCAAGCTCGTCTGGTTCAAGGCCGGGGGCAAGGCCGACTGGCTGTTCGAGCCCGCCGACGCAGAAGACCTCAAGGAATTCCTCCAGCGGCTCGAGGGCAATCTGCCGGTCATGGCATTGGGGCTTGGCTCCAATTTGATCGTTCGCGATGGCGGCGTGCCCGGCGTCGTGGTCAAGCTGGGCAAGTCCTTTGCCGATGTCGCGATCGACGAAGCGACCTGCGTGGTCGATTGCGGCGCGGGTGCGCATGGCATCCTTGTTGCCAGCGCGGCGCGCGATGCCGGCGTGGCGGGGCTCGAGTTCATGCGCGGTATCCCCGGCACGGTCGGCGGTTTCGTGCGCATGAACGGCGGCGCCTATGACCGCGAAGTCAGTGACGTACTTATCGATTGCACTGTGGTGATGCCCGGTGGCCAGTGCCTCACGCTGCCCGTCGCGGACCTGCAATATACCTATCGCCATTCGGCACTGCCCGATGGCGCGGTGGTGATTTCGGCGCGGTTTCAGGGCGAACCGGGCGATCCCGCCGCAATCGGTGCGAAGATGGATGCGATCGGCGAAGCGCGTGAAAACTCGCAGCCCTTGCGCACCAAGACCGGCGGATCGACCTTCAAGAACCCGCCGGGCAGGAAGGCGTGGGAACTGGTCGATGCAGCGGGTTGCCGCGGCCTGCGCAAGGGCGGCGCGCAGGTGAGCGAGAAGCACACCAATTTCCTGCTCAATGTCGAAAATGCCACCAGCGCCGATATCGAAGGGCTGGGCGAAGAAGTGAAACGCCGCGTTTACGAACATTCGGGTGTCGAACTCGAATGGGAAATCCAGCGTGTGGGGCGACCCTAAGGACCGACAATGACCGATCTCCCCAAACTCCATATCGTCGTCCTGATGGGCGGCTGGGCCAATGAGCGCCCGGTTTCGCTGATGTCGGGCGAAGGCATTGCCACGGCGCTGGAAGAGCGCGGTCACCGCGTAACGCGGATCGACATGGACCGCCACGTCGCCGCGCGGATCGCCGAGGCCGCGCCCGATGTCGTGTTCAACGCGCTGCATGGCGTGCCCGGCGAGGATGGCACCGTGCAGGGCATGCTCGACCTGATGGGCGTGCCCTATACGCATTCGGGCCTCGCCACCTCGGTCGTCGCGATCGACAAGCAGCTGACCAAGCAGGCGCTGGTGCCGCGCGGCATCCCGATGCCCGGCGGGCGGATCGTCAAGAGCGCGGACCTGCACCAGCGCGACCCGATGCCGCGCCCCTACGTTCTCAAACCGGTCAATGAAGGCAGCTCGGTCGGCGTGGCCATCGTCACCGACGAAGGCAATTACGGCAATCCCATCGCAGCCGATGCCAAGGGGCCGTGGCAGGATTTCGCCGAACTGCTTGCCGAACCCTATATCAAGGGCCGCGAGCTGACCGCGGCAGTGGTCGATTTCGCCGACGGCCCGCGCGCGCTGGCGGTTACCGAACTGAAGCCCAAGAGCGGGTTCTACGATTTTGACGCCAAATATACCGACGGCATGACCGATCACATCTGCCCGGCGGAGATCCCGGCGCGGATCGCCGAACTGTGCCTCGAACATACGCTGACCGCGCATCGGGTGCTCGGGTGCCGCGGGACCAGCCGGACCGATTTCCGCTGGGACGAGGAACAAGGCGAGGACGGGCTGTTCGTGCTCGAAACCAACACCCAGCCGGGGATGACCCCGCTCAGCCTCGTGCCCGAACAGGCCCGTTACGCCGGGATCGAATATGCGACGCTGTGCGAGCTGATCGTGGCTGCGGCGCTGCGCGATCACGCCGCCCGCTCCGGGGGCAAGGATGGCTAAGGTCAGACGCTCACCCACGGGCGTGCGCCGGTCTGCGGCGGCACGCAATCGCAGCCAGAAGGCGCATGCCGCGCGCAAGCATACGAGCGGACTGTTCGACCGCGCCATGGCCGCGCTGCCCTTCACCGAGGAGCAGTGGCACAGGTTCTTCCTGTTCGTGATCATCGCGGCGGGGCTGGGTATCGCCTGGACGATCGCGAGCTACGCCGGTGTGCCCGAAATGGCGAAGGCGGAACTGGCCAAGTCGGCCTCTCGCTCGGGGTTCGAGGTCAGCCGGGTGCGCGTCTCGGGCGTCGAGCGGATGAACGAACAGCAGGTTTACGAGCGGGTGCTGGCGGAGCAGGACCGCCCAATGCCGCTGGTGGAGCTCGATGCGGTGCGCGCGCGCCTGCTCGACCTGCCGTGGGTGGCCGATGCGCGGGTATCGCGCCAGCTACCCGATACGCTCAAGATCGATATCGTCGAGCGCGTGCCGCATGCGGTGCTGCGCAAGCCCGACCGGCTGGTGCTGATCGACCCGCGGGGCAACGAACTCGAACCGATCAGCTCCAAGAATGCAGAAGGCAAATTGCTGATCGAAGGGCCCGGCGCCGCGCGCCAGGTCGAGGAACTCGGGCGGCTGCTCGATGCGGCACCTGCGCTCAAGCCGCAGATTGCGTCTGCCGAATGGGTCGGCAACCGGCGGTGGAACCTGACCTTCAAGACCGGCCAGTTGCTCGCGCTGCCCGAAGGCGATCTGGGCGCGCCCGCCTTGGTGAAATTCGCCCAGCTCGACGGGATGCACCGGCTCATCGGGGGCAAGCCCATCGCGATCGACATGCGGGTGCCCGACCGTGCCTATCTGCGCTGTGCGGACGGGCCGTGTCCCAAGCAGATGGCGCTCAACGGGAAGGCCGAATAATGGCCTCCGAGCAGCCACGCATCACCCGTGTCTTCGGCGCCGTGAACATCGGGTCGTTCCGCGTCTCGGCCATGATCATGGGCCAGGCCGAAGGCGGCGAGATGGTCGTGCTCGGCTCGAGCCACCGCGCGAGCGACGGGATCAAGCGCGGCTATGTCACCGATATGCGCGCGGCCAGCCATGCTATCCGCACCGCGATCGAGAAGGCCGAAGCGAATGCCAACACCTCGATCCAGAGCGTGTGGATCGGCTGCGCGGGGGCGGGGCTGTCGAGCAAGATTTCCAGTGTCGAGATCGCCATCGGCGGGCGCCGGATCGAGGAAGACGACATCGAGCACCTGCTCTATGCCGCGCGCGACCACCTGCACCCCGACGGACGCATGGTGCTGCATGCGCAGCCGGCGCATTACACGCTCGACGGGGCGCATGGCGTCGCCAATCCCAAGGGCCTCCATGCCGAGGCGCTGGGGGTCGATGTCCATGTCACGCTGGCCGAAGGTCCACCCGTCCGCAATCTGATCGAGGCGGTGCAGACCGCGCATCTTGATGTCGAAGGTGTGGTCGCCAGCCCGCTGGCGGCGGCCTATGCCTGCCTCACTGCGGAAGAGCGCGACCTGGGTGTCGCGCTGGTCGAAATCGGCGCGCAGGTGACCAATGTCTCGGTCCATGCGGCGGGCATGCTGCTGGGGCTGAAATCGATCCCCATCGGGTCGAACGACATTACCGACGCGATCGCCTCTTCGCTCGGCATTCGCCGGAGCCAGGCCGAACGGCTCAAATGCGTGTCGGGCTCGGCCATCGCGACGCCGACCGACCACCGCGAGATGATCGCCGTCAACGGCCCCGGCGAAGAACCCGGCGGACGGCTGGCCCGCGGCGCGGACGAACACAATCGCATTGCCCGTGCCGAACTCGTTTCGATCGTCACCGATCGGCTGGGCATCACTACCGCCGAAGTGGGCAAGGCGCTCAAGGCGATGGGCTTCTCCGGTGCGCAGGGCGGGCAAGTCGTGCTCACCGGCGGCGGGGCGGAACTGCACGGGATCGCCGAATTCATGCAGGGCGCGCTCGGCCGCCCGGTCCGCATTGGCAAACCGCCCGTATTGCAGGGCCTGCCCGAGGCGCATGCCACGCCTGGTTTCGCCACGCTTGCGGGCCTGTGCCTGTATGCGTCCGACGACCCGGTCGACATCCGTTCGGTGGGTCCGCGATACCAGCCCACCAAGCGTTATCGCGGCATGGGTCTGATCAACCGTGTCTTACTCGCGGTGCGCGAGTATTTCTGAGGGTTGAACCGCCGCGCAAACACGCCTTTAGGCCTTGTGGATAAGGCAATCATGACTTCGACGTGCGATTCGCTTTGTGCCAAAGTTGTGACATAAAGCCAGTAAGCGACTTTTCGAATACCCAGGGGACTCTTGATGAGTATCAATATCGGACCGGCATCAGACGACGATCTTCGTCCCAAGATCATGGTCGTCGGTGTCGGTGGTGCGGGCGGCAACGCCATCGCCAACATGATGCAGGCAGAGATCGAGGGCGTCGACTTCATCGTCGCCAATACCGATGCCCAGGCGCTGAGTACGTCGCCCTCCGAAAAACGCATCCAGCTCGGCCCCGACATTACCGGCGGACTTGGCGCAGGCGCGCGCCCCGAAGTGGGCAAGGCCGCGGCCGAGGAAACGGTCGAGGAAATCGAGGATTCGCTCGACGGGGTGAACATGGTGTTCATCGCGGCAGGCATGGGCGGCGGCACCGGCACCGGTGCGGCACCCGTTATTGCCGAAGCGGCGCGCAAGCGCGGCGTGCTGACCGTCGGCGTGGTGACCAAGCCGTTCCTGTTCGAAGGCACGCGCCGCATGCGCGCAGCCGAGGCGGGCATCGACGAATTGCAGAAGCACGTCGACACGCTGATCGTCATCCCCAACCAGAACCTGTTCCTGGTCGCGAAGGCGGAAACGACCTTCAAGGAAGCCTTCATGCTGGCGGACGAGGTCCTCCAGCAGGGCGTGCGTTCGATCACCGACCTGATGGTCATGCCCGGCCTGATCAATCTCGACTTCGCCGACGTCCGCTCGGTGATGAGCGAGATGGGCAAGGCGATGATGGGCACCGGCGAGGGCGAAGGCGATAACCGCGCACTCGAAGCCGCCGAACGCGCCATCGCCAACCCGCTGCTCGACGGCGTGTCGATGGCCGGCGCCAAGGGTGTCATCATCTCGATCATCGGCGGCGAAGACATGAAGCTGCTCGAAGTCGACGAAGCCGCGAACCATATCCGCGAGCTGGTCGACGAAGACGCCAACATCATCTGGGGTTCGGCCTTCAATCCCGACCTCGACGGCAAGATCCGCGTGTCGGTCGTCGCTACCGGGATCGAACCCGACGGTTCGGTTGCAGCAGCGCCCGCGCGGGCATTCTCGATGCGCGAAAGCAGCGCGCCGCGGCGTCCGGTGCTCGACCTGCCGAGCGACAACGTGGCCGAGGAAGAGCCGTTCGAACTCAACGAAGGCCTTTCGGCCGATCCCGAGCCCGAACAGCCGTCCTACCAGCCGCAGCCCGCTCCCGAACCGGAGCCGACTGCGGCCGATGCGGATGCGTTCGATCTCACCGACGAAGCCGAGGAAGAGGATGTCGGCCAGGGCTTCGGCCTCTCGCCGGCGACTTCCGGATCGTTCGACGAGGATGACGAGGAAGGCTACAACGATGTCGACGGCATCGTCGATCCGCTCGCAGGCCTGCGCAACGAACATACCGAACGCTTCGAAGGCGACGATGACGATGACGATGGCGTCCCGGCGCCTGCCGATGACCGCGAATTCGGCAGCACGCCGGCGAAGGATGGTTGGAACGAAGACCGCCCCCCGCTCGACCTGTCGGGCGAAATGCGCGAAACCGAAGGCGGATCGCAGGACGAATTCGAGCTCGGCGACGACCAGCGCGACACGGGCAGCCCGCTCGCGACCAAGCCGGGGCGCAAGCAACCGCTGTTCCCGGGCGAAGGCGCTGGCGACGAACAGCCGGCGCGCAGCGGTTCGGGTTCCAGCGGCGGGGCGGGCTCCGGCTCGCTGCCCGGGAACACGCTGTTCGAACGGATGGCCAATCTATCGCGCGGGGCCAGCAATCCCGAAGGCGCGGATGACGAAGACGAAGATGATGATGGCGGCAGCAGTGGCGGCCTCAACATCCCGCGCTTCCTCGGACGCCAGAACAACCAGTAGGTAAGGCCGCGTCAGCGCGGGTTAACGCCCGCGCGGCGAGGAACAGGACATGATTTCGACCGGGCGACTTGCTGCTGCCGTGGCGTTGCTGGCTCTGGCAGCGCAGGCCGAGCGTGTCTCGGCCCAGCGCGAGATCGTGCAGCCATTGCCCGCCGAAGGCGAGCGCCGGCTGGGTGACGCGCTGTCGCGGCTGGCGCGCAATTCGCTCGATGTCACGGCACTGCTCGATGCGGGTGAAGCGGCGCTGGAACTGGGTGACATCGACGCGGCAATCGGCTTTTTCGGCCGCGCGAACGAGCTGTCGCCGGGCAATTCGCGCAGCAAGGTGGGGCTGGCCAAGGCCTACACCCGCTCGCGCCGTCCGGTTGAGGCCCTGCGCTTGTTCGCCGAGGCCGAGCAGGCGGGTGTCGCCAATGCGCGGATGGCCGAGGATCGCGGGCTGGCCTTCGACCTCGTCGGCGATTCCGCCAGCGCGCAGCAATTGTACCGGCTCGCACTGGCCAATGGGGCCGGTCCCGAAGCGACCCGCCGCCTGGCCCTGAGCCTGGCAATTTCGGGCGATCGGGAGGGCTTCGAAGGCGCCTTGCTTCCCTTGCTGCAACAGCGCGATGTCGCCGCCTTCCGCACCCGCGCTTTCGGCCTGGCGATCCTGGGTGACGCGCGCGAGGCGAAGGACATCGCCAACACCATGCTCCCCGCAGGGATCGGCGGACGCATGGCGGCCTATTTCGAATATATGCCGCGGCTGACCAAGGCGCAGCAGGCGGCAGCGGGCAATCTGGGCGTCTTCCCGCGCACCGCCAGCATCGGCACGGACGATGCCGGCATTGCCGGTTATGCGGGCGATGCGGTGCAGATCGCGCGTGCCGGACCGCCGCCTGTACGGCAGGCCTCCACGCCTTCGCCCGCCGCTGCCGATCCGCGCACGCGCCAGACCCGGCGTCGTCCCGATCTGACGGGCAGCAGGGCGACGAGCGCAGGGGCGAGCGTCGGCGCATCGGCTATTGTAGCAGCACCAGCGCCAGATGATGTGCCCCCGTCTGCTCCGACCGCGTCAGCGATCCCCGCGCCGAGCCCTGCGCCTTCGCTGACGACAACGCTTACCGAACCAGAACCCGCGCCGCAGCCGAACACTGCCCCGGTCGTCATAGCGCGCGCAGACCCACCGCCATCGGTTCCGATGGGAACGACAGTCCCGCCGCCACCGCCACCGCCACCGCCACCGCCCGCGCCCATCCAACCGGAGCCCGAGCCGCAGCCCGCATCGGTCGCCGATGCCTTCGATGGTTTCACGCTGGCGCCCGGCACGCCGACGCCTTCGGCCAGCGGCGCGGTGGATATCACGCGCATCGCCATCCCGCGCGAGCGCGAGGAACCCAAGCCGCCGCCGCCGCCCGCCCATCCGGCACGGCACTGGGTGCAGGTCGCGACCGGCAAGGATGTTTCGGCGCTCAAGTTCGACTGGCGCCGGATTTCGCGCAAGGCGGAGGGCAAGCTCGACGGCAAGGGGCCGTTCGTCACCCCCTGGGTCGAGGCCAATCGCCTGCTTTCGGGTCCCTATGACAGTGCCGCCAAAGCGCGCGAAATGGTCAAGGAACTCAAGGAATTGGGCGTCGACTGTTTCACCTTCACCAGCGCTGAGGGCCAAGTGATCGAAAAGCTGTAAACCCGCGCAAAGGTTAACGCGCGCGGCGGTTTTGTTCACAAGCTTTGCACAACCCTTAACGGTTCTCCCCAGCGTCGAGGCGTGCATGCATTGCCAAGCGGCCCCGCGTTTCTGCATCCAGCAAGTCATGACGCGCATGGAACAGCTCCGATGAGACCATCAGAAGATCGCTACGAGGTCGAAGAGGACGCTGCGCCGCTCGACCTGCTGGTAGCCCTGTTCGAAGCGCGTGGCTGGCCATGCGAATCGACCGCGACAGAAATGAGCGGCGAGATCCAGGGAAGCTGGACCAAGTACCAGTTGCGCGGCATCTGGCGTCCGGAAGACATGGTGCTCCAGATCCTGTGTCTGCCCGACATCCGTATTGCCAAGGACAAGCTGACCCCTGCGTATGAGCTCGTCAGCATGATCAACGAGCAGATGTGGCTTGGCCATTTCGAGATCTGGTCGAATGGCGGCGTCCTGCTCTATCGCAATGCCACCATACTGGGCGACGACGGGATGCTCAGCCTGGGCCAGGCGCAGGCGCTGGTCGAAATCGCTGTCGACGAATGCGATCGTTTCTATCCGGCGTTTCAGTTCGTGCTGTGGGGCGGGCGCACCCCGAGCGAGGCGCTCGAGGCGGCGATGGTGGATGCCGTCGGCGAGGCCTGAGCCGCCCTTCCGATCGGTTAAATCGCGTTAGCCTTACAAATTCCGGTTTCGCTTGAAATCGAGCGGTAAAGTGCCGATATTCCCCTCACGAGCGGCGCGTATGACCGCGCCGCCAAAAGGAGTTGCATAGACATGGCCAATTGGAACGACACCGACCAGAGGCAGGGCTTCGGCTCGGTGCCACGCGCTGGCGACGCCGTTGCCAGGCAGGAAACCTTTGATGCGGGCCTGCGCGCCCACATGCTCAAGATTTACAACTACATGGCTTCGGGCGTGTTGCTGACCGGCCTGGTCGCGCTGCTGACTGCCCGCAGCGGCTTGGCGCTGACTTTCGCCAGCGGCCCGCTGATGTGGATCGTCGCGCTCGCGCCGCTCGCCTTCGTTTTCGCGATGAGCTTCGGCGTGAACAAGTTCAGCCAGGCGACGCTGCAGCTGATGTTCTGGGCTTTCGCCACCGTCATGGGGCTGTCGCTCTCGACGATCTTCCTCGTCTACACGGGTGAAAGCATCGCCGCGACGTTCTTCGCCACCGCGGGTGCCTTCGCCGGTCTCAGCCTGTTCGGCTACACCACGAAGAAGGACCTGTCGGGCATGGGTACCTTCCTGGTGATGGGCGTCATCGGTCTGCTGATCGCGATGGTCATCAACATGTTCCTGCAGTCGAGCACGCTGGCGCTGGCCGTCAGCTTTATCGGCGTGCTGATCTTCGCAGGCCTTACCGCCTACGATACGCAGCGGCTCAAGCGCGAATATCAGTACCTGCGCGGTACTGAATTCGCCGGCAAGGCCGTGATCATGGGCGCGCTGAGCCTCTATCTCGACTTCATCAACATGTTCCTGTTCCTGCTGCGCTTCATGGGCAGCCGCGAGTAAACCACTCGTCGCACACAGGAATCGTTTGAACGTGCCCGGGGCGTAACCAGCGCCTCGGGCATTTTCTTTGCACCCGGCGAGGGCTAGGACGCGTGTCTTCATCCTCCGTCAAGGGACGGCAGCGCAGGATGAATGCCAGATTTATCGAGGAGTGCCACGCGCTATGAGTCGCGGTTCAAACATCACCATTCGCATGGCAGCCGCAGCTGCCGGGTTCGCCGTCTTGGGGGCCTGCGCCGCGCCGCCACCGCCGCCACCGCCACCGCCGCCCCCGGCGGTCGAAGCGGTGCCGTATCGCCCACTGCCTCCGGGCCAGGCATCCTATGCCATGGCCATCCCGCCGGTGAATTCGCTGGGCCTGCGCGAAACGGTCAATCTCGGTATTTCGGACGACGAGAAGGTCTGGCACTTCCGCTCGGCCTGGAACGTCGCCGCGCTCAATTGCCTCGACCCGCAATACCAGCCGATCCTCGATGCCTACAGCAGCTACATCAAGGATCACGCCCGCCCGCTGAAGCAGGTGAACGACCGCATCGATGCCGAGTACCGGCAGGAATACGGCCGGGGCCGGCCCGCCATCATGGCGCGCGAGAGCCAGATGACGATGGTCTACAACTACTTCGCGCTGCCGCCCGCACGGTCGGACTTCTGTCGCACCGCGCTGGGCATCTCGCAGCAATATCTGGCTTCGGAAAAAGTCGACCCGGCAGGCTTCGCGCTGGCGAATTTCTCCGCTCTCGAAGGACCGTTCGAACGGTTCTTCGTCGCCTATGAGCAATACCAGCGCGAATCCTCCGCATGGGATGCCCGCTATGGCGATCGCTATGGAGATTCGCAGCCGGGCTATGTCGCGGTCCAGAACGCACGTCCGTTCCAGACGCCGCAGCCGGGTGCCGATCCGGCATCGCTGAGCGCGACCCCGCTGCAGGAAACCAAGGTCATCGACCCCGATACCGGAGCGAAGATACCGATCGTGCCGGTCGACGAAACGCGCGCCTCGGTGCCCGTCGTCCAGCCGATCCCCAACAGCGGCGACGGGGACGACAGCTCGCAGAACTAGGCAGATTGATGCTTTTCAGGCGCGCCGCCATTCGCTAGGTGGCGCGCCGCGCATCCCCTCTGCGGGTGTGCCGCAAACCTGGAACGGGGCCGTAGCTCAGTTGGGAGAGCGCGTCGTTCGCAATGACGAGGTCAGCGGTTCGATCCCGCTCGGCTCCACCAGGATGCTTTCACCATTTGCCCTGTACACCGGCCCCGCCTATCGCGGCGCGCATGGATTTGCAGGCAATCGTCACCGATACGTGGAATGCCCTTGCGGATGAGCGCGGCGGGGGCACGCCCGCGCGTTACATTCCCGCCCTCGCGGCGGTCGATCCATGCAAGTTCGGGATCGCGCTGGCGACCGATGACGGCCAGGTCGCCTGCGCCGGCGATGCGGACGAGAAGTTCTCGATCCAGTCGATCTCCAAGGTGTTTGCACTGGCACTAGCGCTCGAACGCGAGGGATCGGCGCTGTGGGACGCGGTGGGCCGCGAACCGTCGGGCGATGCCTTCAACTCGATCGTGCAGCTCGAGAAGGAGAAGGGCATACCCCGCAATCCTTTCATCAATTCGGGCGCCATCGTCACCACCGACCGTTTCATCGGCCGGCGCGGGGTGGACGAGGCGGTGCGCGACCTGATCGATCGCCTGCGGCGGATGGGCCGCGACCCACAGATCGATTTCGACCAGGATGTCGCGCGCAGCGAAAGCGAGGCGGGCGAACGCAACCGCGCGCTGGCATGGTTCCTCGCCGATTTCGGGAGGCTGCTGAACCCGGTGGAAGAGGTGCTGTCGGTCTATTTTCGTCAATGCGCGCTTTCGATGAGCTGTCGGCAGCTGGCCGAAAGTGCGCTGTTCCTGGCGTTGGACGGCACTGACCCGGTGACGGGGCAGAAAATGTGCTCCGCTAGCCGCGCACGGCGCATCAATGCACTCATGCTGCTATGCGGTCACTATGACAATTCGGGCCAGTTCGCCTTCGAAGTCGGCTTCCCGGGGAAATCGGGCGTGGGTGGAGGAATCCTCGCCAGCGTTCCGGGCCGTGCCGCGATCGCGGTCTGGTCGCCCGGGCTCAATCGCGCGGGGACGAGCCTGCTCGGCGCCAAGGCGCTGGCAGAAATTGCGCGGAGGACCGGCTGGTCGGTTTTCAGCGGGCAATTGCCCGAAATCTAGAGCGCGCCGAAGGTCCAGCCTTCCGTCCGCGCAAGTTCGGGGGTCAGCGCCGACGGCGTCCAGCGACCCGGTTCGTCCGCTATACGCCGCAGCCATGCCGCGGTCAGGAGTGCGTCGGAGGAGTGGTCGTCGATCGGCCCCTCACCGCCGACGTGCGGGCTGCCCAGGCGGGCCAGCGCCGCGTCGAGTTCTTCATGGCTGCGCATCTTTGCTTTCGAGGCGCTTCTCCCGCCTTCCAGCGCGGCAAGGCTGGTGTAGATTTCGACCAGTGCCGAGCCGCGTTCCGGCAGCGGGTCGATCGGCCACACGGGCAATCGCCCGCGGAGCTGGTGCAGCACCCGCATCCCCGTCAGGCTCGACTTGCCCACCTGTGCCGCGCCGACGAGATTGAAGTTCGAATAGGGTTTGCAGCCCATCTCCGCCTGCGCGCGTTCGGTGACCCGGAAACGTCCGCGTCCATGCGCGGCGCCGTCGCAGCCGAAATGCATGCCGGTATCGCTGCCGTTGCGAAAATAGGGCGCGAACTCGGGATGATCGACGAAGCTTTGCGCGCCCAGATTGGGATCGCCAGCGCAGATATCGTCGATCAGCGCCCAGAGCGCCCGCGCGTCGGGCAGCAGCACGTCGCGCTTGGGAAAATAGGCGCCGCAATCGGCGAAGGGCAGCGCGATGCCGAGGTCCATGCCGACGAGCGTATCGTTGGGCAGGTCCTCGCGCAGCAGCGCGAGCACATCGGCGCGCGACCAGCCGCGGCCCCGCTCGACCAGCACGGGCGGGCCGCCAGCCGCATCGGCCAGCGCCAGCGCTATGCCTTTCTGCACCGGCCCCTTGGCGCCGGACCAGTCGATCGCGAGGAAATGGCTAAACCTGCCCACGCTCGCGCCGCAGCTTGTCCCAATAGTCGAGCCGCTTCTTTACCTCGCGTTCGAACCCGCGTTCGACGGGCTGGTAATAATTCTGCGGCTCCATCTCCTCGGGCCAGTAATCGTCGCCCGAGAAGCCTTCTTCCGCGTCGTGATCGTAGCTGTAGCCCGACCCGTAGCCTATGTCCTTCATCAGCTTGGTCGGCGCGTTGAGGATATTCTGCGGCGGCATCAGGCTGCCGGTTTCTCTCGCCGATTTGAAGGAGGCTTTCTGCGCCTTGTAGGCAGCGTTCGATTTGGGCGCGGTGGCTAGGTAGATGCAGGCCTGTACCAGCGCGAGTTCGCCTTCGGGCGAGCCGAGGAATTCGAACGCGTCCTTCGCCGCCATGCATTGCACCAGCGCCTGCGGGTCCGCCATGCCGATGTCTTCCACCGCCATCCGGATCAGCCGCCGCGCGAGGAAGCGCGGTTCCTCGCCCGCGGTGAGCATGCGCGCGAAGTAATAGAGGCTCGCCTGGACGTCGCTTCCGCGCACCGCCTTGTGCAGCGCGGAGATGAGGTTGTAATGCCCTTCGCGGTCCTTGTCATAGACCGCGACGCGTCGCTGGAGGAAACGGCCCAGCGCCGCCGGGTCGAGCGGATCGGCGATCTGCGCATTGTAGAGCGTTTCGGCCTGGTTGAGCAGGAACCGCCCATCGCCATCGGCGCTGGCGACCAGCGCATCGCGCGCTTCGGGCGTGAGGGGGAGGGGCCCCTCGAGCGTCTCGCCGCGGTCGAGCAACTGGCCGAGTGCTTCATGGTCGAGCCGCTGGAGGATCAGCACCTGCGCGCGGCTGAGCAATGCCGCATTGAGCGCAAAGCTGGGGTTTTCGGTCGTCGCCCCGACCAGCGTCACCGTGCCGCGTTCGACAAAGGGTAGGAAGCCGTCCTGCTGTGCGCGATTGAAGCGGTGGATCTCGTCCACGAACAACAGCGTGCGTTGACCCGCTTGCGCGGCCTTGTCGGCAGCGGCGAAGGCTTTCTTGAGGTCGGCCACGCCGCTGAATACCGCGCTGACGCTTTCGAAGCGCATCCCCACGCTGTCCGCCAGCAACCGCGCGATGGTGGTCTTGCCGGTGCCGGGCGGCCCCCACAGGATCATGCTCGACAGGCGGCCAGCCGCGACCATCCGCCCGATCGCGCCTTCGGGCCCGGTCAGATGGTCCTGCCCGATCACCTCGTCGAGGCTTGCGGGACGCAGCCGGTCGGCCAGCGGCGCATCCTCGCGCAGGGTGTCGGGTGCAGCTGCCTGGGGCAGGTCGTCGGGAAACAGGTCGGCCATTGGTCGGCTGACATAGGGTGTTCGCCGAGGATTTGCAGTGCCCTCTTGCAGACTCGGCTTTAAGATATATCTTAGAGCTATCGAAGATCATACGAGGATATGACAATGCACAAGGCACACAAATGGCGCAGGATGCGCCGAATGGGCGGTTGGCCCTTCGTGGCGGCGATGATGAACGAGGCGGATTGCCGCGATGGCTTGGGCGCTTCGGCCAAGTTCGGCGGCCCCGGCTGGACGTTCGATTTCGGCCCGCGCGGGGGCGGACGCCGCCGCCGCCGCATGTTCGGTTCGGGCGAGCTGCGGCTCGTCCTGCTCAAGCTGCTCGCCGACGAGCCGCGCCACGGCTACGAATTGATCAAGGCGATCGAGGAGCTGACCAAAGGCTCCTATGCGCCGAGCCCGGGGACGATCTATCCCACGCTCGCGCTGCTCGAGGATGAAGGCGCGATCGCGCAGGCCGCGGGCGACGAGACCCGCAAGGCCTATGAAGCCACCGCCGCCGGCCGGACCGAGCTGGAAGAGCGCGCCGATGAGGTCGCGGCGCTGTTCGAACGCCTGTCGGGTCATGGCGAGCATCGCCGCGCCTATGCCACGCCGGAAATGTTCCGTGCGGTCGGCAATCTCGCCAATGTGCTCAAGAACCGCGCCCGCTCGGGCAAGCTCGATGAGGAGACGGTGCAGGAAATCGTCGATCTGGTCGACGATCTGGCGAAGAAGATCGAACGGCTCTGACCCCGACCCATTTGGCGATCCGCGGGAGAAGCGTTAGTCTTCGCTCGCGGGTCTCATTTGGGGAGAGAGTTCGATGGAACAGGCAATCAAAACGCCGTGGCATTTGTGGGTCGTGGGCATCGCGACGCTGCTGTTCAATGCGATCGGCTGCTACAGCTATACGATGACGCAAACAGGAAGTCTGGCCGATCTGGGCATGACCCCCGACCAGATCGCCTATTTCGATGGCTTCCCCGCCTGGGCCGATGCGGCATGGGCGCTGGGAGTATGGGGTGCCTTCACCGGCTCGGTCCTGCTGCTGCTGCGCCGCAAATTGGCGTTCGCCGCTTTCGTCGTGGCGACCATCGGACTGATCGCCACCACCTATTTCGAACTGGTGGTGTCCCAAATCCCCGACAGCCTCCAGAACCCCGGGCTGATGGCGGCGATCTGGATCTCGACGCTGTTCTCGCTGTGGTATTCGCGCTGGATGGGCGCGGCGGGCGTGCTGCGCTGAGGGCCTAGCGCGCGGCCGTGCGCGCTTCGAGCAGTCGCAGATAGGTATCGACCACGGCCTGGTTGATCACATCCCAGGAATAGGCGCGCGCCGCCTGCTCGCCATTGGCGCCGTGGGCGAGCCGCAGCGCGTCATCCAGGCAATAAGGCGCCAGCGCATCGGCGCAGGCCGGGGCGAACACTTCGGGCCGGCCCGGCGCGACCAGCCGCCCGGTCTCGCCTTCTTGGACCAGGCTCGCGGCGCCGGTCGCGCCCGCGGCCACCACCGGCAGCCCGCAGGCCATCGCCTCCAGCGTGACATTGCCGAAGGTTTCGGTGATCGACGGGTTGAAGAAGATGTCGCCGCTGGCGAGCGCCCGGCCAAGCTCCTTGCCGGTCTTGAATCCGGCGAAAATGCCGCCCGGCAGCGCCTTTTCGAACCAGCCGCGCGCCGGACCGTCACCGATGACCAGGACCTTGTGCGGCACCTGCCGCTTGCGCAATTGCACGATCGTCTCGGCGAAGACGTCGAGGCCCTTTTCCATCACCAGCCGGCCGAGGAAGACGATCGCCACATCGTCATCGGCAAGGCCGTGCGCGCGGCGGCATTCGAGATCGCGCTTCGATGGGTCGAAGACCGTCCGGTCCACGCCGCGTGACCAGATCGAGATGTCGTCATGCATCTCCTGCGCCTTCAGTTCGGCGATCTGGCTTTGCGAGGGCGCGACCAGCGCATCGCAGCGGCGATAGAAGCGGCGCAGGATCCCCTCGACCGCGGGCTCGAGGAAACCGAGCCCGTAATAGCGCGGATAGGTCTCGAACCGCGTGTGGACCGATGCCAGCACCGGCAAATCGCGCTCGCGCGCCCATTTGAGCGCGCCATGTGCCACCGGATCGGGCGAGGACAGATGCAGCATATTGGGCGCGAATTCCGCCAGGTCCGCGCGCACCTTGGCGTCGATCCGCAGGGGCAGGCGGTATTCGCCGCGGCCCTTCACCGGCATGCGGGCATTGGGCACATCGACGAGATCGCCCGTCGGCGGGAAGTCGGGTTCGGCCACCACCGGGGCATAGACGCGCAGCGCCGCGCCTTGGCGCAGCAGATAGTCAGCCAGCCGGTTGAGCGCCTGGTTGGCCCCGTCGCGGGTATAATTGTAGTTCCCGCTGAAAAGCGCGATGCGGAGATCGGTCACATCCATTGCGCGAGGCTTTAGGGAAGTTGTCCGATGCCGTCCATCCGCCGCATGGGCCGCGCCTACGATGCTGGAAAGGCGCGCAAAACGCGCCGCCAAGCCAGCCGGTCGGGCGATGGCGCCGGTCGTGTCGCAAAGGCGCTTCACCGATGCATAGCTATTTCGCATTGACTTGCTGCGGCGCAACATTAGTGCGGGCGGCGGGCCACGCGGTCCCAACGCCGCGCGAGCTCTCTGCAAGGAGAGAATACATGACTGCCGAACCTACGCTCAAACCCGAGCGCCCCTTCTTTTCGTCCGGTCCGACCGCCAAGCACAAAGGCTGGTCTGCCGCCAATCTCAAAACCGAATCGCTTGGCCGCTCGCATCGCAGCGCGCTCGGCAAGTCGCGGCTGAAATATGCCATCGACCTGTCGAAGGAAATGCTCGGCGTGCCCGAGGATTACCTCGTCGGCATCATGCCGGCATCGGACACCGGCGCGCTCGAATGCGCGATGTGGACCATGCTGCGCCCCGATCGCCCGGCGACCGTCGCGGCATGGGAAAGCTTCGGCAATGTCTGGATCCAGGATGCGGTCAAGCAGCTCAAGCTGCCGCAACTTACGGTCATGGACGCCGATTACGGCGAGATTCCCGATCTGGCGAGCATCCCGCAGGACAATGACGTCGTCTTCACCTGGAACGGCACCACTTCGGGCGCCAAGATCCCGGACACCGACTGGCTGGCGCCGGGCCGCGAAGGCGTGACGATCAACGATGCCACCAGTGCTGTTTTCGCGATGGAGATGGACTGGGCCAAGCTCGATGCCACGACCTACAGCTGGCAGAAGGTGATGGGCAGCGAAGCGCAGCACGGCATGCTGATCCTCAGCCCCAAGGCGGTGCAGCGGATCGAGGAATACGATCCCGAATGGCCGCTGCCCAAGCTCTTCCGCCTCAAGAAGGGCGGCAAGATCAACACCGGCATTTTCGAGGGCGCGACGATCAACACACCCTCGCTGCTGGCGACCGAAGACTATATCGACGCGCTCGAATGGGCGCAGGCGATGGGCGGGCGCAAGGCGATGTTCGAACGCGCGGATGCCAATGCCAAGATCGTCCTCGACTGGATCGAGGCGACCCCCTGGCTGCGCA
Organism: Qipengyuania citrea; assembly: GCF_024171405.1. Taxonomy (GTDB): domain Bacteria; phylum Pseudomonadota; class Alphaproteobacteria; order Sphingomonadales; family Sphingomonadaceae; genus Qipengyuania; species Qipengyuania profunda. The sequence continues at coordinate 984,224 of NZ_JALJZT010000002.1, read as the reverse complement.
ACATGGTCGCCGACCCGGCGAAGCGGACCAACACCGGCGTGTGCTTTGTCTTCCAGGGCGAGTGGTACGATGGCCTTTCCGACGACGATAAGGCCGCGGTCCCGAAGAAGATCGTCAAGCTCCTCGAAGATCGCGACGTCGGCTATGATTTCAACGGCTATCGCGACGCCCCGCCGTCCTTGCGCATCTGGTGCGGCGGCACGGTCGAGCAGGAAGACCTCAAGCGTCTCCTACCGTGGATCGAGTGGGCCTACGAGCAGGTCAAATCCGCGAGCTAATCCGTCGTCCCCGCGCAGGCGGGGATCCAGATAACGTCAGTATATGAGCGACAGGTGGGATGGACTCCTGCCGTCGCGGGAGTGACGAAAAATGACCAAACCCAAAGTCCTCATCTCCGACAAGATGGACCCGAACGCCGCGCGCATTTTCGAAGAGCGCGGCTGCGATGTCGATGTGAAGCCGGGCATGACGCCCGATGAACTCAAGGCCGTGATCGGCCAGTACGATGGCCTCGCCATCCGCAGCGCGACCAAGGTCACGCCCGAAATCCTCGACGCTGCCGAAAACCTCAAGGTGATCGGCCGTGCGGGCATCGGCGTCGACAATGTCGATATACCCTATGCCAGCGGCAAGGGCGTGGTGGTGATGAACACGCCGTTCGGCAATTCGATCACCACAGCCGAACACGCCATCGCGATGATGTTCGCGCTGGCGCGGCAGATCCCCGCCGCCAATGTCCGCACGCAGGCGGGCGAATGGCCCAAGAACGACTTCATGGGGGTCGAAGTGACCGGCAAGACGCTGGGCCTGATCGGCGCGGGCAATATCGGCAGCATCGTCGCCAGCCGCGCGCTCGGCCTGCGCATGAAGGTCGTCGCCTACGATCCCTTCCTGACCGAGGAACGCGCGGTCGAAATCGGGGTCGAGAAAGCCGATCTCGATACGCTGCTGGCGAAGGCCGATTTCATCACGCTGCACACGCCGCTGACCGACGAGACGCGCAATATCCTGTCGGCGGAAAACCTCGCCAAGGCCAAGCAGGGCGTGCGGATCGTGAACTGCGCGCGCGGTGGCCTGATCGACGAGGCGGCGCTGGCCGATGCGCTCGACAGCGGGCAGGTTGCCGGGGCCGCGCTCGACGTGTTCCAGAGCGAACCGGCCAAGGACAGCCCGCTGTTCGGCAAGCCCAACTTCGTGTGCACGCCGCACCTCGGTGCCAGCACCACCGAAGCGCAGGTCAATGTCGCGCTGCAGGTGGCCGAACAGATGGCGGATTACCTCGTCAGCGGCGGTGTCACCAACGCGCTCAACATGCCCAGCCTCAGCGCCGAGGAAGCGCCCAAGCTGCGCCCTTATATGGGTCTGGCCGAAGACCTCGGCAGCCTGGTGGGCCAGCTGGCGCATGGCAATCTGACCAAGATCTCGATCGAGCGCGAAGGCGCGGCAGCCGAACTGTCGGGCAAGCCGATCGAAGGCGCGGTGCTGGCCGGGCTGATGCGCCAGTATTCGGACACGGTGAACATGGTCAACGCGCCCTATCTGGCAAAGGAACGCGGGCTGGACATCCGCTCGATCCGCCACGAGAAGGAAGGCGTCTACAACACGCTGATCCGCGTGACGGTGGGCACCGACCAGGGCGACCGGTCGGTGGCGGGTACGCTGTTCGGGGCCGATGCCCCGCGGCTGGTCGAGCTGTTCGGCGTGCGGATCGAGGCCGAACTCGAGGGCCACATGCTTTATATCGTCAACGAAGACGCGCCCGGTTTCATCGGCCGGATCGGTTCGTTGCTCGGGCAGGCGGGTATCAATATCGGCACCTTCCACCTCGGTCGCCGCCAGGCCGGGGGCGAGGCCACCGTGCTGCTCAGCGTCGATGCGCCGATCCCGCCCGAGGTGGTCGAGCAGGCCTGCGCACTCGAAGGCGTCAAGGTCGTGATGCCACTGGCATTCTGACAAACGATAGGGCAGGGGGCGCGGCGCGATGACCAATCAAGACGACCTCCTGCCCGTCGGCCTCGAAGACGCGCTGCCGGCGCGCGCCCGCGCGATCACCACTGCCAAGCGCGCGATGCTCGATGCGATGGACAGCCATGGCTACGACCGCGTGCGTCCGCCGCTGGTCGAATTCGAACACTCGCTGGCAGGCCGGATGGATGGTGTCGCGACGCGCCGCATGGTGCGCTTCACTGATCCCGAAAGCCTGCGCACGCTGGCGCTACGCAGCGACATGACCGTTCAGGTCGGGCGCATTGCCGCCACCGGCATGGCCTCCGCGCCGCGTCCGCTGCGCCTGTGCTATGCGGGCGATATCGCGCTGTTGAGCGCGGACCAGCTCGACCCGGCACGCCAGCGGCTGCAAGTGGGGGCCGAACTGATCGGCACCGACAGTGTTGCCGCTGCCAGCGAAATGGTCTCGGTGGCGATCGCGGCGCTCAAGGCGGCGGGGGTGGCCAATATCTCGGTCGATTTCACGCTGCCCGACCTGGTCGATACGCTGGCCGAAGACACGCTGCCGCTCGATGCCGAACGCCGCGCTGCGGTTCGCCGCGAGCTCGATACCAAGGATGCCGGCGGGCTGCGCGACGCAGGCGGCGAGGCCTATCTCCCGCTGCTGTATGCCACCGGCCCGTTCGACCAGGCGATCGACACGCTGGCGGAGATCGATGTGGACGGCGCGCTGGGCAGCCGGATCACCGGCTTACGCCAAATTGCCGCGACCATCGGCGACCGCGCGCGGGTCACGCTCGACCCGACCGAGCGGCACGGGTTCGAATACCAGAGCTGGTTCGGCTTCACACTCTATGGCGAGGGCGCGCGGGGCGCGCTGGGCCGTGGGGGGACCTATACGATCAAGGGCAGCGAGGAACCCGCGACCGGGTTCTCGCTCTATATGGATCCGCTGCTCGATGCCTTGGGCGGACCCGAGGCCGATGAGCGCGAGATCCTGTTCCTGCCGCTGGGCCACGACCGCGATGTCGGCGCACGCCTGCGGGCGATCGGCTGGCGGACCGTGGCAGCGGTGTCGGACAGCGATGATGCGCGCGCGCTCGGCTGCTCGCATGTGCTCGACGGGACCGAGCCCAAACCGCTCTAGGCCGCCACCCATTGCGGGTGCTTGGCCATGATCCCGGCGAAGAGGTCGGAATCGATCAGGCCTGCGAGCCAGGTCTGAAGGTGCGGCAGCGCCTGACTATCGAACCATTCACGATCCGCATTGGCGAACTGGCGGATGAAGGGAAAGATCGCGATATCGGCAAAGCCGCGCGTCTCGCCCCGCAGATAGGCTGACCGGGAAAGCCGCTCGTCCAGCGTGCGCAGTATCTCCAGCGCCGCCGCGCGATGCTGCGCCGGATCGACATCGTCGTAACGGGTAGCGTATTTGTAGCGGTCGAGATGGTGTTTGAACGGCCCGTCATTGGTTTCGACCAACTCCGGATCGTCGCGCTCGAGCCAGCCTTCGGGGTCGCTGCGCCCCAGCGCCCAGCGCATGATGTCGCGGCTTTCCTCGATCACCTCGCCCGGTCCGGCGACCAGCACCGGCACCGTGCCCTTGGGCGACACCTCGAGCATTTCCGGCGGCTTGTCGCGCAGGACGACCTCGCGGTGTTCGTAGGATGCCCCGCCGATCCGCAGCGCCATGCGTGCACGCATCGCATAGGGACAGCGGCGAAAGCTGTAGAGGATCGGTTCAGCCATCGCGCCCAGCTTCGCCGCGCCGCCCGATGTGTTCTTCGCCGCGTTCTCGTGCGAGCCGCGCCTGCCGGTTGCGCTCGGCATAACGCGCGCGCTGCTCGTCGCTGCGCTCGTCATGACAACGCGGGCAGGACACGCCTTCGCTGAAGTGGGCATGCGCCATGTCGGCTTCGCTCAGCGGCCTGCGACACGCGCGGCACAGGCCGTGGGTGCCCGCCGCCAGTCCGTGGCCGACGCTGACCCGTTCGTCGAAAACGAAGCATTCGCCGCGCCACAGGCTGTCCTGCTCGGGCACGTGTTCGAGATAATTGAGGATGCCGCCCTTGAGGTGATAGACCTCGTCCACCCCCTCGGCGCGCGCGAAAGCGGTCGATTTCTCGCAGCGAATCCCGCCGGTGCAGAACATGGCAATCCTGGGCTTGCGCCCCTCGGCCTCCAATTCGGCGCGCTTGGCGCGAAACCACTCGGGAAATTCGCCGAAGCTGGTGGTTTGCGGGTCGATCGCGCCTGCAAAGGTGCCGATCTGCACTTCGTAATCGTTGCGCGTGTCGATCACGATCGTCTCCGGATCCGAAATCAGCGCGTTCCAGTCCTCGGGCGCGACATAGGTGCCGACCCCTGCCAGCGGATCGAGATCGGGCTGGCCCATGGTCACGATCTCGCGCTTCAGCCGGACCTTGGTGCGGTTGAAGGGCATGGTGGCGACGCGCGATTCCTTGACCTCGATCGCGCCGCAGCCGGGCAGCATGCGGATATGCGCGATCACCGCGGCGATTCCCTCGTCGCTGCCGGCGATGGTCCCGTTGATCCCCTCGCGCGCCAGCAACAGCGTCCCGCGCACCGCGTTGCTCTCGCACGCGGCGAGCAAGGGCGCACGCAGCGCGGACGGGTCGTCGAACCGCGCGAACTGATAGAGCGCGGCGATGCGGATCGGGGGCTTGGACATCACCGCGTCCCGTTAGCAGGGCTTGGCCGTGCAGGCACCCCCGCCGATCAGTCGATCTTCAGAACCACGCTTGTATCGACCAGTCTGACATCGCTCGTCATGCGTAGGTAGCGTTCGTAATAGGGCTTGTGCGAGACGCCGACGATGGCGAGCACGCGGCGCTCGTCGCCGATCACCTGGCGCAAATTCGCGACCATGCGCAGATTGCGGGTCTCCCAATACGCGAGATATTTGCGCCCCGCATTGCCCGGCAGCGGCGACCCTGCCGCGGCGCCGAAATCGCTCCTCATCGCCAGCCGCGCCTGTTCATCGGTATTAAGGTGGCGATACCATTCGAGCACCGATAGCGTGCCGTCTTCCACCTGCTCCTGCCATTCCTGATAGGCCGCCAGCCGCTCGGCACTGGCGGGATTGTCCCAGATCTGGCGCATCTGCGTGCCGAAGGTCTCTTCATTGATCGGATGCCCCGCGATGTCGCCGGTATGATCATCCACCGGATAGACCCGTTCATGGCCAAGCCGGGCCGCCAGCCTCGCGGCGATCAGGCTGGATTCGTTCAGGCGTGCCATCCGTTTCGCAAGCGTCTGGACCAGCTCGGCGGTGAGCGCGTCGTCCGCAATGCGGTCGGCTTCGGATAGGCGGAGCCATTGGACCAGCGCCGAGTTCGGATCGCCAATCGCCAGGAATAGCGCGGCCAGCCGCCGCCGCTGCGATGCCGAGCGCTAGGTTGCCCCCTCGCTAAGCAGTGCGCCGATCTCGCGGTGCGCCTGCGCTGCGTTCATGCCCAGCGCCTCGCGTGCCGGTGCAGGATCGGGGCAATAGGTCTCCGCCGTGTCGTCATAGGCATGCGCATAGGCGCGCAGGAAATCACACTGCGGTCCATCAAGGTTCTCGATCGCGATTGCATCCGGCTGCCAGTCCTCGAGGCGGCCCAGCAGGGGATCGAAGCGGGCGGTGTCGAAATCCGCCGATAGCGAACTGAGATGCGCGGTGCCTAGCACCAGCACCTCGCTCGGATCGCCGCGTTCACGCGCCGCATGGTCGACGATGGAGACCGGATCCGTCGCCTCGGCCGCAACCGGCGCGGCGGGCAGCGTGGCAGCGAGCAGGGCAAGAAAAATGGACATGACACTCTCCTGAAATTTCCGGAGGAGGTGTCATGTCCATATAATACAGTCAAGTAAGTCGGGTTCGATCCTCTAGCGGCGATCAGCCTTCGAAATCGCCCGGATCGGGACCGATCCGCCCCTCGGGATCGTCGAGTGAGTCTATGCGGTCCATCTGGTCGTCCGTGAGGGTGAACTTGAGCGCTGCGAAATTGGCCTCGATGTGATCGCGGCTCGATGCCTTGGGAATCGCGCACAGTCCGTGCTGCATGTGCCAGCGCAGGATCACGGCGCTGGCGGGCTGGCCGGTTTCCTCGGCGATGACGGCGATGGTCTCGTTCTCGATACCCGCACCCTGGCCCAGCGGCGACCAGCACTGCGTGACGATGCCCAGTTCCTCGTGCAGCTTACGCAGTTCGCGCTGCTGGAAGGTGGGGTGCAGTTCGATCTGGTTGAGCGCGGGCGTCACACCGGTTTCGTCGATGATCCGGCGCAGGTCCTGCTCGCGGAAGTTCGACACGCCGATCGACTTCGCCTTGCCTGCGTCGCGCAGTTCGATGAACGCTTTCCACGTCTCCACGAACAGGTCTTTTTCGGGGCAGGGCCAGTGGATCAGCAGCATGTCGACATGGTCGCGCCCCAACCGTTCGAGGCATTTGTCGGCAGCCTTCTTGGTCCGCTCGAAGCCCTGGCTTTCGTTCCAGATCTTGGTTTGCAGGAAAATGTCGGACCAGTCGCCGACGCCTTTGCCGACCCCGCGTTCATTCTGGTAGATGGCTGCGGTGTCGACCAGCCAGTAGCCGACATCGAGCGCGGTCTTGACCGCTTCGGGTGCATCGTCCTCGTCGATCTTGTAGGTGCCGAAGCCCAGTTGCGGGAGTTGGCGGCCGTCATTGAGCGCGAGAGTGGGATAATCGGCCATAAGATCTCCTTTGCCGTACCAACGGATTTGCGCCCCCATGTTTCCGGCAAAGCGCCTTGCCCCGTGCCTGAGATCAGCCTAACGCCCGCGGCGTTTGATTTCCTTACATTTGCGAGAACTATCGAATGGCCAACGTCACCGTGATCGGCGCCCAATGGGGCGATGAGGGCAAGGGCAAGATCGTCGACTGGCTGGCCAGCCGCGCCGATGCCGTGGTGCGCTTCCAGGGCGGCCACAATGCGGGCCACACGCTGGTCATCGACGGCACCACCTACAAGCTCTCGCTGCTGCCCAGCGGTATCGTTTCGGGCACGCTCAGCGTGATCGGCAATGGCGTGGTGCTCGACCCGTGGGCGCTCAAGGCCGAGATCGAGAAGCTCGAAGCGCAGGGCGTCACCATCAATGACGACAACCTCGCCGTGGCGGACAATTGCCCGCTGATCCTGCCGATCCACCGCGATCTCGACGGGCTGCGCGAAGCGGCCGCCGGATCGGGCAAGATCGGCACCACCGGGCGCGGTATCGGTCCGGCTTACGAGGACAAGGTCGGCCGCCGCGCGATCCGCGTGTGCGACCTCGCGCATCTCGACCATCTCGAACCCCAGCTCGACCGGCTGTGCGCGCATCACGACGCGCTGCGCGCCGGGTTCGAGCAGGACCCGGTCGACCGCGAGCAATTGCTGGCCGAACTGCGCGAGATCGCGCCCTTCGTGCTCAAATATGCGCAGCCGGTGTGGAAGCGGCTGAAGAAGGTCCGCAAGGCCGGCGCCAAGATCCTGTTCGAAGGCGCGCAGGGCGTCCTGCTCGACATCGACCACGGGACCTATCCCTTCGTCACCAGCTCGAACACGGTCAGCGGTACGGCCGCGGCAGGCAGCGGGCTGGGGCCCAATGCCACCGGCTTCGTGCTGGGCATCGTCAAGGCCTACACCACCCGCGTCGGCAGCGGCCCGTTCCCGACCGAGCTCGACGACGATGTGGGCAAGGGCATTGGCGAGCGCGGTCATGAATTCGGTACCGTCACCGGGCGCCAGCGCCGCGTCGGCTGGTTCGATGCCGTGCTGGTGCGCCAGACCTGCGCGATCAGCGGCGTGACCGGGATCGCGCTGACCAAGATCGACGTGCTCGACGGGCTGGACGAGGTGAAGATCTGCACCGGCTACCGGTTGCGGAACAATGTCTACGATTATTTCCCCAGCCATGCCGCCGACCAGGCTGCGGTCGAGCCGATCTACGAAAGCATGGAAGGCTGGCACGAATCGACCGCGGGTGCGCGCAGCTATGCCGATCTGCCCGCCAATGCGGTGAAGTATATCCAGCGCGTGCAGGAGCTGATCGAAACCCCGGTGGCGCTGGTGTCGACCAGTCCCGAGCGTGACGATACGATCCTGATGCGCGATCCGTTTATGGATTGATGAGAAATCCGCGCTATGGTGCCGGCACCATGCGCGTTCTCGCCGTCTTCCTCGCCGTCCTGTTTTGCGCCGCTGTGCTGCCGGTGCCGGCAGCGCAGGCGCAGCAGGCGCGGCCGGGTGAGCGGGCCGATTTCGTCCTGATCGACAAGTCCGAGCGCAAGCTGTGGGTCTATCAGGGTGGGCGGGCGATCCGCACCTATTCGGGCCTGCAATATGGCGATGCGCCGCAGGGCCACAAACGCTTCCAGGGTGACGAACGCACGCCCGAGGGGCGCTATACGATCACCTATGGCAACGAGCAGTCGAGCTATTACCTCAGCCTGCACATCGATTATCCCAATGCGCAGGACCGCGCCTATGCGCGATCGCGCGGGCGGTCGCCGGGCGGGCTGATCTTCCTCCACGGCCAGCCCAACGGCCTGCCCTATGAAACGCGGATACCCGGGGACTGGACCGATGGCTGCATCGCGCTGTCGAATGCCGAGATCGCCGAGCTGTGGAGCCTGATCCCCGACGGCACGCCGATCGAGATCCGCCCCTAGCCGCGCTTGTCAGCGAGCAGCGCGACCTGCAGCTGGAGCCGCTTCACTTCCGCCAGCAGCGTCAGCATGTTCATCCGTGCGAACATCCATTCCTTGAGGAAGCCCTGCATCACCAGCAGCGCGATACAGGTGAGGCCCCAGCCGACCAATTGCTCCATGCTGGCGAAGGTCAGCGCGCGGTAGAAGGCATAGGCGAGCGCCACGCCGATCACGATCGCGGTGGCAAAGCTGAGCTTGGCCCAGCCGCCGAGCGGACCGCGCATGCTGTCGCCGATCTGCTGGAACATTCCGCGGTCGGGATCGAGCGCGGCGAGGAAAGCCTCGTCGTCCGCGTCGAGCGCGCCGCGGATACGGGTGTCGATATCGGTCATGTTTCGTCTCCGGACAGGGCCGCCTTCAATTTGCGGCGGGCATGAAAGAGGCGCGTCTTGGCGGTGCCCGGCGGCACCTCCTGCACCTCGGCGATTTCGGCGAGGGTCAGCCCCTCGACGAAGAACAATTGCGCGGCGAGCCGCTGGTCCCCCGGCAGCGCGGCGAAAGCCTGGCGAATGGCCAGCGCGTCGTCCGCCGCGGCGGGGAGCACGGGCTCGTCCTCGCTTTCTCCCTGGCGCGTACGGTCGGCCTGCGCCTGTCGGATCCGGTCGGCGCAGCGCCGGCGCAGGATGCCAAAGGCCCAGGGCGCGAAGCGTGACGGGTCGCGCAGCCCTGCGATATTGCGCAGGATCGACAGCCATGTCTCCTGCACCGCGACCAGCGCCGCCTCGTCATCGCCCAGCAGGCGGCGCGCGGTTCGAGCCAGGCGCGGCTGCCAGCGGATCGCCAGCCGTTCGCCCGCGCGCCGGTCACCCGTCTGCACCAGCGTGACGAGCAACTCGTCATACAGCCGCCCGGCATCGGGCGATGAGGCTTCGATAGCTGCCATGATCCGATAGTCGCAGCAGGGTGGGGAATGGTTCAATCGCCAACGGGAATTTTGCCCGTCTTCTTGACGTGATCCACATTTGTTCTCATCCTGTTCCTGTATTCGAGCAAGGGAGGACGAGTCGATGGAGGCGGATTTCCAATATGAGCCGGTGCGCGATGCCGCCGGGTGCCAACTGGCGGTGACCGTGCTTGCCGATCGCGCGCATATCCGCGCCGAAATGCGCGAGGATGCGGCGGCGGCGGGGTTCCGCGTGCGCGAATGCTGCAGTCTCGAGGAATATGCGCAGGGGCCGCTCGGTGCGCTGGGCGATCTCGTGCTGGTCGATTGCGCGGAAGCGAGCGCGGATGCGCTGGCGCTGCTCTCGCGGCTGGATATGCGCGGGGGCAAGGCGGGCGCGCAGCTTGTGGTGTCCACCACCATGGGCGCGCTCGACAGCGTGTTCGGCTGTTTCTCGATGTCGGCGCCGCAGATCCTCGTCGATCCGGGCCGGGCCGAACGCATCATCGCCATCGGACGCGTGCTCGCGCGGGTGCCCAATCTGCGCTTGCGCGAAATGGGCGAGGAAGACCGGCTGATGCTGCTCCGCCTGACCGAACAGGTTGGCCAGATCGCCGAGCGGCTCGAGCAATTGTCCCCCGGCCAGCGCGAAGGCGGCGGCGCGTTCCGCTTCGAATCGCCCGCACCTGCGTGGCGCGGTGAAGGGGAGGACTATGAAGCCGCGCGAGACGGGGTCGATCGCCCGCGTCTTCCCGAGGCCGCGGTGCTGCGCAAGCTGATCAAGGCGCGCCAGCTGCGCATGCGCTTTCTCGATGCCGAGCTGTTTGCCGATCCGGCGTGGGATATCCTGCTCGATCTCGCCGCCGCGCGGGCCGAGCGGCAGCAGGTCTGCGTTACCTCGCTATGCATCGCCGCGGGCGTTCCTGCGACCACCGCCCTGCGCCGGATCGGGCAGATGGTCGATGCCGATCTGCTGGTGCGCGTATCCGATCCGCATGACCGCCGCCGTGCCTATATCGCGCTGGCGGACAGCACTGCCGATGCGCTGGCGCGCTATTTCGCGGCAGTCGGCGCGACCGAACTCGCGGTCGTCTAGCCGCGCCGCAGCAAGACTGTCAGCCCGCTCGCGGGTGGCTCTGCGGGAAGCGGCTGGCGCACCGCATCGGCGCGCGCACGGACCAGTATCGCCTCTGCAATCGCGGGATCGTGCAGCACCGTATCCGCCTGGCCCAGCGCGCGAGCCTGCCGGATGGTCAGGTCTTCGGGGTCGTCGCTGGTGAGCGTGAAGTCGAGTACGCGCGTTTCTTCGGTGGCTGTCTTGCGATCGAGCCATGTCTCGACTGCTGCCGCGCTGCCGGGTGCGAAGGGATCGAGCGCGCCGCCTTCCTGCAGTGCCCCGTCGATCGCGCGCCGCCTGGTGTCGCCATCGGGATACCGCGCGCGAATATGCTCGCGCGCCGCGCTCAGCGTACTGGCCAGCGCGCCCAGCGATTGCGGCAGGATCGCTTCGAGCCGCAGCCGCAGATGCTTCGCCAGTCCGGCGGAGGCACCGCCCGTGCTCACCGCCACCAGCACCGGATCGCGGTCGAGCAGGCTGGGCAGGGTGAAATCGCACAATTCGGGCCGGTCGGCGACATTGACCAGCAGGCCTGCGCGTTTGAGCCGCAATGCCGCGGCCTCGGCCGCGCGGGGGTTGTCCAGCGCCACGAAAGCCAGCGCGGCGTGATGCGCTTCGGTTTCGGCGCAGGGTATTCCGCCCGCGCGTTCGACCAGCCGCGCCTTGGCGCCCGCCATGTCGCCATCGCCGACCACCACGACGCGTCGCCCGGCGATCCGGTGGAACAGCGGCAGGCTATGCATCGCGGCGTCGCATCAGTCGAGCCATTCGGGCACGCGTTCGGCATCCATGATCGCGCTGGCGGCGATGCGGTCGGCGACCACGGCATAGCGATCGCCATCGACCAGCGTTTCGGCCACGAAGCCGCGCGAATTGTAGGACGAGGCCATGGTCGCGCCATAGGCCCCGGCCGTACGGAACACCGCCAGATCGCCCGCCACCAGCGCATCGCAGTCGCGGTCCATCGCGAAGGTATCGCCCGTTTCGCAGATCGGCCCGACGATATGCGCGGTCATCCGCTCGCCGCTCGGTTCGACCGCGTCGAAATCGTGCCATGCGCCATACATGGCGGGCCGCGCGAGGTCGTTCATCGCCGCATCGACCACCACGAAGGGGGGGCCGTTGCCGCTGCGCTTGGCGCGGATCACGCGGGTCAGCAGCACGCCCGCATTGCCCGCGATCACACGGCCCGGCTCGAACATCAGGCGCACGTCCCAATCCTTCGTGACGCGCGCGACCATCGCGCCATATTCGGCCGGGGAAGGGAGTTCCTCGCCCGCCTTGTAGGGCACACCCAGCCCGCCGCCGAGATCGGCATGGGTGACGGTGCAGCCGCGCGCGCGCAATTCGGCGATCAGCGCCCCGACCTTGCCGAAGGCGGTCTCGAGCGGCTCGAGCGTCGACAGCTGGCTACCGATATGCACCGCCACGCCGCGCATATCGAGGCCGTCTTCCTCGGCCAGCCGGGCATAGATCTCCGCCGCCCGGTCGAGCGGTACGCCGAACTTGTTCTCGCGCTTGCCGGTCGAGATTTTCTCATGCGTGCGCGCATCGACATCGGGATTGACGCGCAGCGCGCAGGCGGCGCGCTTGCCGTGCCGCGCGGCGATGGCAGCCAGCTCGTAGCCCTCTTCCTCGCTCTCGATGTTGAACTGGCCGATGCCCACCTCGAGCCCCTGCAGCAGCTCGGCATGGGTCTTGCCCACGCCCGAGAAGACGATGTCCTCGGGCTTCATCCCTGCGGCCAGTGCGCGGGTCAGTTCGCCGCCCGACACCACGTCGGCGCCATAGCCTTCATTGGCGAGTATCTTGAGCACCGCGAGGTTGGGATTGGATTTCACTGCGAAGGCGATATGCGGGTCCTTGAGCGCGCCCAGCGCCTCGCGGAACACGCGCGCATGCCGTTCCAGCGTGGCACGCGAATAGATATAGACCGGCGTCCCGACCTCTTCGGCAATGTGTGGCAGCGGCACGCCCTCGGCATGCAATACGCCGTCTTTCAGCTCAAAATGATCCATGGGCACCGCCTCTGCCCAAAGCCCCGCTGCATGTCGAGCAAGGCTTGCTTGCGGCGTTGAAATTACTCGGGCGGAAGCTCGAAGGGGTCATCCTCGCGCTCTTCCGATCGCGTACGCAGTTCCACGCTGCGGTCGGGCGCCGCGGTGGGTTCGACCGCGAGCAATTCGTCCGCCGTCGGCTGCACCGCCGCGCCATAGGGCGCAGGCGGCAGGGCGGCCCCCTCGACCGGCTGGAGCGCGGATTTCTGCCCGCAGGCGCCGAGCATCACGAAAGCGGCAAGGGCGACCCGTTTGCGCATCAAACCTCCATGCCGAGACGCTGTTTCGCCGCGGCTACCTGCTGCCTTACGCGAACCGGCGCGGTCCCGCCATAGGATCCGCGCGCAGCGACCGAGGCATCGACCGACAGCGCATCGAACACGCGCGCATCGATACGGCTGTCGATTTTCTGCAGATCGCCAATCGACAAGCCGTCCAGCGCGACGCCCTGCTCGTCCGCCAGCTTGACTGCGGCGCCGGTGATATGGTGCGCCTCGCGGAAGGGGATATCCGCCTGCCGCACCAGCCAGTCGGCCAGATCGGTCGCGGTGGCGTGGCCCGCTTCGGCGGCCTTTCGCATCCGTGCGGTCTCGAACCCGCTATCGGCGACCATGCCCGCCATTGCGGCGAGGCTCAGATCGATCAGGCCCGCGGCCTCGAATACCGGCGGCTTGTCGTCCTGCATGTCCTTCGAATAGGCGATCGGCAGGCCTTTCATCGTCACCATCAGCGCGGTGGCGCAGCCGATCACGCGGCCCGCATGCCCGCGCACCAGTTCGGCGGCATCGGGATTGCGCTTTTGCGGCATGATCGAACTGCCGGTCGACAGCGTATCGGGTAGCTTGACGAAGCCGAAGGGCTGGCTGGCCCAGATGATGAACTCCTCCGCCAGCCGGCTGAGGTGGAGCGCGCACTGGCTCGCGGCCATGAGGTAATCGAGCGCGAAATCCCGGTCCGATACGGCATCGAGGCTGTTGCGCGTGGGCTGCGCGAAGCCGAGCGCCTCGGCGGTCATCTCGCGGTCGAGATCGAAGCCGGTCCCCGCCAGTGCAGCCGAGCCCAGCGGGCATTCGTTCATCCGCGCCAGCGCATCGGCAAAGCGCGAGCGGTCGCGCATCAGCATTTCGAAATAGGCCAGCAAATGGTGGCCCAGCGTGACCGGCTGCGCGGTCTGCAAATGCGTGAAGCCGGGCATGATGCTGTCGGCATGCTCTTCCGCGCGGGCAACCAGTGCGCGCAGCACCGCTTCGATTCCCGCGATGGCGCGCTGGTTGGCGGTGCGCACCCACATGCGGAAATCGGTCGCCACCTGGTCGTTGCGGCTGCGCGCGGTGTGCAGCCGCCCCGCGACCGCGCCGACGATCTCGGTCAGCCGCGCTTCGACGGTCATGTGGATGTCTTCGAGATCCCAGTCCTCGGGGACGCCATCGCGTTCGTATTCCCCCGCGATCTGCTGCAGTCCGCTGTCGATCGTCGCGGCATCTTCGGGCGAGACGATACCCTGCTTGGCCAGCATCGCGACATGCGCGCGGCTGCCCGCGATATCCTCGCGCCACAGCGCCTTGTCGAACGGAATCGAGGCGTTGATTTCGCGCATGATCGCGCTAGGCCCTTCGGCGAACCTGCCGCCCCACATGCTGTTGGAGCTTTTCGTGTCCCGATTGTCGTTCACGCTTGCACTTGTCCTCGGTCTTGCTGTCGCGGGCTGCGATAGGGGCGCACCCGGTGCGGTGCAAGAAAGCAGCGCTTCATCCGCGCCAACCGCGCAGATCGACCCGAGCGAGGCGGGTACGCCCATGCCTGCGATGACGGTGAGTGATCCGGCAGGGCGCACGCTCGATCTCGCCGCCCTGCGCGGCACGCCGGTGCTGCTCAACCTCTGGGCCACCTGGTGCGCGCCCTGCGTCAAGGAAATGCCGCTGCTCGACGCGCTGGCGAGCGAATATGACGGCCGCCTCAGGGTGCTGACGGTCAGCCAGGATATGCAGGGCGCCGCGGTGGTCGAACCCTTTTTCGCTACCGGCGGATACGCCATGCTCGAACCGTGGATGGACCCGGACAACGAACTCGGCTTCACGCTCGGCGGCGGGGTGATGCCGACCACCGTGCTCTACGATGCGGCGGGGGAGGAAGTCTGGCGCGTGCAGGGCGATTACGACTGGTCGGGCGAAGAAGCCCGCGCCGCCATCGACGCGGCGATCGCGGAATAATCGGGCAGTCCCCGGCAGCGCTCGGATTTGCGGACGGAGATGGTGGGCGCTGACGGGCTCGAACCGCCGACCCTCTCGGTGTAAACGAGATGCTCTACCAACTGAGCTAAGCGCCCCCCTGTCCATCGGGGTGGAAGCGCACATAGCGGCTGTTCCTTGAAAATCAATTGCCGAGAATGCCGCGTGGCCGCTATTCGCCCCGCCCATGACCAAGCTTACCGTCCTCGCCACCGGCGGCACGATTGCCGGGATCGCCGGTTCCGCCATCGCGCATGACTATCGGTCGGGCGAGATCGGGATCGAGGATTACCTTGAAAAGGTCGGCGGGCTGGGGCTCGAGGCCGAATTGTCGGGCACGCAGATCGCCAATATCGATTCGGCCGACATCGGGCCAGCGGTGTGGCAGGCCTTGCATACCGCCGCGATGGCCGCGCTTAGCAACCCGGAATGCGACGGGATCATCGTCACCCACGGCACCGATACGCTGGAAGAAACCGCTTTCCTGCTCGACCTGACGCTGCCGGGGAACAAGCCCGTGGTGGTGGTCGGCGCGATGCGGCCCGCCGATGCGGTGGGCTATGACGGGCTGCGCAATTTTGCCAATGCGGTGCGGGTGGCGAGCGATCCCGATGCCGCGGGGCGCGGGGTGCTGGTGGTGATGGGCGACCGCGTGTTCGGCGCGCGCGACGTCTACAAGGTCCGCACCCGCGGGACCGAGGCGTTTCGCGGCTTCCCGCGCGAATCGGTCGGGCTGGTCACACCCGCTTCGCTCGAATGGTTCGGCGCGCCCTGGCGCAGCGGAACCGACGCGGCCTTCGCCTGGTCCGATGAGCTACCCGAGGTGGTGATCCTCTACGCCCATGCCGGGCTGGATGCCGCCGCGGTTTCGCGGCAGCTGGCCGAGGGCACGCGCGGTATTGTGGTGGCCGGGGTGGGCGAGGGCAATATGCCCGAGAGCGTCCGGCAGGAACTGGCACGGCTGGCCGCGCGCGGCATCTGCGTGGTCCGCGCGAGCCGGGCCGACGAAGGGCTGGTCGACCGCGAGCCCGAGGATGAAACCAATGGCTTTGTCGCGGCGCGGGCGCTCAACCCGCAAAAGGCACGCATCCTGCTGCAACTGCTGCTGGCGGGCGGCGAGCGCGATCCCGCCGCCATCCAGCGCGCCTTCGACGGGCGTTAAGGCCCCCTCTTCTCAAGAGGAGGGGGTTGGGGGTGGTGGCGACGCGCCAGCGTCGCGCTTGCCGCTATCACCACCCCACTGCGACTAGGCTCGCCTGCGGCTTGCCAAGTCTCGTTGCCCCTCCTCTGAAGAGGAGGGGGCATGTTCGTAGATCAGCGGTGCGGCATCACGAGATATTTCTCGCCGGTTTTCATCTGGCGATAATCGAGGATCGCATCCTTGGTCAGCATGCCTTCGAGATCGACCTTGGTCTTGTAACCGCTGGCGAAGGTGGTGGTGAGGTTGTCGAGCACGCGCTTGCGCATCCGCATCACCGTTTCCATTCCCGCACTCTGCAGGAACGGCGTCAGCAGCCAGCCCGAGAGCGTCCAGCCGAAGCCGTAGCTGGGCGTCAGCGTGGTCGGCCCGAAGTCGAGGCGGCCATAGATGAACATGCGTTTCTGCTGGTTCGAGCCGTAGCGCGAATATTCGGTCATCTTGCCGACCGCGACCTGTTCCATTGCCTTGAAGCAGGTGTCGACCATCTTGCCGCCGCCGATCGGATCGAAGCCGTAGAAAGCATCGGTATCGTCGATCGCCGCCTTGAGCTGGTCGAGGAAATCGTCGTCGGAAGAATTCACGACATGCGTCGCGCCCTGATCCTTGAGCAGCTTGGCCTGCTCGTCCTTACGCACGATATTGACCAGGCCCATGCCGTCCTCGAGGCAGATGCGGTTGAGCATCTGGCCGAGATTGGATGCGCCGACGGTGTGCAGGATCGCCTTGTGGCCATCCATCCGGGCGTTCTCGACGAAGCCGAGCGCGGTCATCGGATTGACGAAGCTCGACGCGCCGGCTTCGGCGCTGTTATCGCCCAGCGGGAGGCACATGGCGGCATCGGCAATCGCGTATTCGCTGTAGGCGGTGCCGGGCACGCAGGCGACCCGCTGGCCCATCAGCGCCTTGGCCATGTCGCTGTCGCCGGTTGCGATGACCGTGCCTGCGCCTTCGTTGCCTGCGGGCAGGCGCTGGCCATGGCGGGCTTTCTGCCCCGAGTTGAACGGCTCGGGCATCTTGGCAACGACCTTGCCGGGGGAATAGTCGGCATTCTCGAAATCGGCCGCGCCGGTCAGGATCGCGAGGTCCGACGGGTTGATCGGCGCCGCTTCCATCTTGACCAGCACCTGATTGCCGGTGGGATCGGGAAATTCGCTCTGCGCGATCTCGACGGTCAGCGTACCGTCGCTTTCAAGAGTGGTGAAAAGCTGCTTTCCGGTTGTGGTCATCTGCATTCTCCCAATTCAATTCTGGACCTAACCGGCCTATCGCTAGGCGCGCTCGTGGCGCTTGGCTAGGGTGACGTTGGGTCAACTATCCGCGGGGTAGCTCGCCGATACGAAATACAGGCCGTGCGGGGGCGCGTTCAATCCCAATTCCTGCCGGTCGCGCGCGGCCAGCGCTTCGGCCATGCGCTCTTCGGGCCAGCGGCCCATGCCGACCAGCGCAAGGCAGCCGACCATCGAGCGGACCTGGTGATGGAGGAAGCTGCGCGCTTCAGCGTGAACGCGGACTTCCGTGCCCATCGGCGTCGCCACCTGCTCGACATCAAGCCGGTCGAGCGTCTTGACCGGGCTGTCCGACTGGCAATGGACCGAGCGGAAAGTGGTGAAATCATGCAGCCCGACCAGCGCCTGCGCCGCGCGGTGCATGGCCTGCACGTCGAGATCCTGCGGCACCTGCCACAGGCGGCCGCGTTCCAGCGTCAGCGGCGCGCGGCGGTTGGCAATCCGGTAGACATAGGATCGCCCGGTGCAGGAAAAGCGCGCGTGCCAGTCGTCGGGGACGATCGCGCAATGCGTCACCGCGACGGGATCGGGGCGGAGGTGCGCATTGAGCGCCTCCATCAGGCGGTAAGGCTTGATGTCCTTCTCGGCATCCAGATGGCTGCGCATCGCGATCGCATGGACGCCCGCATCGGTCCGGCCGGCGCTGTGCAGCCGCACCTCTTCGCCCAGCACGCGAAAGGCCGCTTCCTCGACGGCCTGCTGGACGCTCGGCCCGTCTTTCTGCCGCTGGAGGCCGAAAAAGGGCGTCCCGTCGAATTCGAGAGTAAGCGCGAAACGGGTCATTCTGGCGTTACGCTCCCCGCACCCGTCATTTCCGCTGAGACGAGAATCCAGCTAACCATGCGCACTGGCGAGAGGGTATCTGGGCCCCCGCCTTCGCGGGGGTGACGGGCTGAGGCGACAGTCATTCGAGGATTGTACCCGGCACCACCGCATTGCCGCGTAGGACCGTTGAATTCGAGAGTGAGCGCGAAGCGAGTCATTCTGGCGTTACGCTCCCATCCGTCATTCCCGCGCAGGCGGGAATCCAGCCGACGATCGCGGCAGGCGAGAGGGTATCTGGGGCCCCGCCTTTGTGGGGGTGACGGACAGGGTCGGCAGTCATTCGAGAACGACACCCTTGGCCACCGCGTTGCCGCGCAGGAAGGTGTCCAGGTCCATCTTCGGCTTGCCCGCGCGTTGCAGTTCGAGCGGACGGATCGCTCCCTCGCTGCATGCGATCGCCAGCCGCTCGTCGAGCACTTCGCCAGGCGCGCCCGACCCCTCGACCACCTCGGCGCGCAGCAGCTTCACCCGCTGGCCATCGAGTTCGAACCAGGCTCCCGGAAAGGGCGACAGGCCATGGGCGTGCCGAACCACCTCCACCGCCGGACGGTCCCAGTCGATCCGCGCCTCGGCCTTGTCGATCTTGGCGGCATAGGTCGCATCGGCATCGTCCTGCGCGATCGGCACATGGATATTGAGGTCGCGCAAGGTGCCGACCATCAGTTGCGCGCCGAGTTCGGCCAGTTCCCCGGTAAGCTCGCCGGTGGTCTTGCCCTCAATCGGGGTGCGCGCCATCGCCAGCATCGGGCCGGTATCGAGCCCGGCCTCCATCTGCATGATCGTGACGCCGGTCACCTTGTCGCCCGCCATCACCGAGCGGTGGATCGGCGCCGCACCGCGCCAGCGCGGCAGGATCGAGGCATGCACGTTGAGGCAGCCATGTTCGGGCGCATCGAGCACCGCCTGCGGCAGGATCAAGCCATAGGCAGCGACCACTGCGACATCGGCGTGGAGTGCGGCGAAGGCTTGCTGCTCTTCGGCCGATCTCAGCGATTTGGGATGGCGGACCTCGATCCCCAGATCGCTGGCGCGCTGGTGCACCGGGGTGGGGGTCAGTTCCTTCCCGCGGCGGCCACCCGGACGCGGCGGCTGGGTGTAGACGCAGACGACCTCATGCGCCGCATCGACCAGAGCCTGCAGCGTCGGCACTGCGAAATCGGGCGTTCCCATGAAGATTATGCGCATGATTGGGCGGTTGGCCTTTCTCTGTTTGGCTGCGGCCCCTATCTGTCGCCCCATGGCATCGCAAGAGATCGAAACCCTCGCCGCCGCACTGGCGCGCCTGCCCGGGCTCGGACCGCGCAGCGCCCGGCGCGCGGTGCTGTGGCTGGTCAAGCGCCGCGAAAGCGCGCTGCCCGCACTGCTCGAAGCGCTCGCCACGGTGGGCGAAGCGCTGGTCGAATGCGACACCTGCGGCAATGTCGACACCACCAACCCGTGCGGGATCTGCGCCGATCCGCGGCGCGATCTGAAATCGCTCTGCGTGGTCGAGGATGTCGCCGACCTGTGGGCGCTCGACCGCGCGAAGCTGTTCACCGGGAAGTACCACGTGCTCGGCGGCAAGCTGTCCGCGCTCGACGGTGTGCGGCCCGAAGACCTCAATATCGCGCAATTGCTGGCGCGCGTGGAGGCGGGCGGGGTGGACGAAGTGGTGCTGGCGATGAACGCCACGCTCGAAGGGCAGACGACCGCGCATTACCTCGCCGAACGGCTCGAGGAGCATCCCGTGCGCATCACGCAGCTCGCCCACGGCCTGCCGGTCGGCGGCGAACTCGACTATCTCGACGAAGGCACGCTTGCACAGGCGCTACGCGCGCGGCGGCCGCTGGGGTAAAACCCGGCGCGTGCAGACGGGGTATGGCCTGTGCGCAACGAACAATTGAAGAATCCGCATGGCGCGACTATCTGGCAACCCATGGCTATCCGTGAAATCCTCGAAGTGCCGGATCCCCGGCTCAAGACCGTGTCCGAACCCGTCACCGAATTCGGCGACGAGCTGAACGAACTCGTCTCCGACATGTTCGAAACCATGTATGCCGCGCCCGGTATCGGCCTTGCCGCGATCCAGGTCGGCGTGCCCAAGCGCGTGCTGGTGATCGACCTCCAGCCCGAGGACGAGGATGCGGAACCCGAACCGTGCAATCACGACGGGCACGAACACGTCCACTATCCGACGAAGAAGGAACCGCGGGTGTTCATCAACCCCGAAATCCTCGATCCCGCGGAAGACCTCGCCAGCTACCAGGAAGGCTGCCTCTCGGTCCCCGACATCTTCGCCGATGTCGACCGCCCGGCGACCTGCCGCGTGCGTTATCAGGACCTCGAGGGCGAAACGCATGAAGAGGACATGGAAGGCCTGATGGCCACCTGCATCCAGCACGAGATGGACCATCTCGAAGGCATCCTGTTCATCGACCACCTCAGCCGTCTCAAACGCAACATGGCGCTCAAGAAGCTAAAGAAGCTGCGCGAAGCGGCGTAAGGACCTCCCTCAGAATTGCGTCATCCCCGCGCAGGCGGGGATCCAGCTGAGTTGGGTTTCTTTCGCGAAGTTATCTGGGGCCCTGCCTGCGCAGGGGCGACGCATGTGTTGATTGTGGCAATGTGCACCTAGCGTTCCCGCTCCGTTCTGCGTAGGGTCGCGCCATGGATCCGACCCTCATCGCCATCATCGTGCTCGTCCTCGGCCTCGCGCTGGGATATTTCCTCGGTCACCGTCTCGGCTCCGCGCCGGTCAAGGACTGGCAGGCGCGCCACGGCGAGCGCGATGCGGAGGCCAAGGAACTCGACGCGAAGTTCCGCAAGGCGATCGTCGACCTGGAAAATGCCACGGTCCGGGCGGAGCGGGCCGACGCGCTCGACGGCGAATTGCGCGAAACGCGCCGCCAGCACGAGGCGGTGCTAGATGAAATGCGCCGCAATAACGGGGCGCTCAGCGCCGAGCTTGCGACGCTGAAGGAAAAGACCGCCAATTTCGAAGAGCAGAAACGCCTGCTGATCGAAGCGCGGGAGGAAATGCTTAAGGAATTCCAGAACACCGGTTCGGCGGTGCTGACCAAGGCGCAGGATGCCTTTCTCGAACGCGCGACCGAGCGGCTGGGGCATTCGGAGAAGACCTCCGAAGCGAAGATCCGCGAATTGCTGCAGCCGGTGGGCGACCGGCTCAAGAAATACGAGGACCAGGTCGCCGCGCTGGAGGAAAAGCGCACCAATGCGTTCTCCTCGCTCGCAGCGCAGATCGAACAGATGCGGCTGGGCCAGGAAGAGGTCCGGCGCGAGGCGCAGCGGCTCGGTAACAGCCTGACCAATGCGCCCAAGGCGCGCGGCCGCTGGGGCGAACGCGCGCTGCAGAACGTGCTCGAACAATGCGGGCTTTCGGAACACACCGATTTCATTCTCGAACATTCGATCGAGACCGACGAAGGGCGTCTGCGCCCCGACGCGGTGGTCCATGTGCCGGGCCAGAAGAAGCTGGTGATCGACGCCAAGGTTTCACTGAACGCCTATCAGGCCGCGTTCGAGGCCGATGACGAGAACGAACGCATCCGGCATCTCGACCTGCATGCGAAATCGATGCGCGGGCACGTCCAGACGCTGGGTTCGAAAAGCTACCAGAGCCAGTTCGACGACACGCCCGACTATGTCGTCATGTTTGTCCCCGGCGAGCATTTCGTTGCCGCCGCGCTCGAACACGATCCCGAATTGTGGGACTTTGCTTTCCGCAACAAGGTGCTGCTCGCCACGCCGACCAACCTCGTCGCCATCGCGCGCACCGTGGCGCAGGTCTGGCGGCAGGATACGATTGCGCAGGAAGCGGTCGAGATCGGCAAGGCCGGGGCGGAGCTTTACGATCGCCTCGCGGTCGCGGCGGAACATATGAAGCGCGTCGGCGGCGGATTGGAAACTGCGGTCAACAATTACAACAAGTTCGTCGGCAGTTTCGAGCGCAACGTGCTCTCCGCCGGGCGCCGCTTGCATGACAAGGGCATCGAGATCGGCAAGCGCGAGATCGACGAAGTGCCCCAGGTCGAGGCGACCCCGCGCTACAATGCTGAAGACGCCGCGCAGATCGCCGACGGCCGCGAAGCAGCGGAGTAGGGCACCCCCGTATCTAAGGGGCGGGCATGGCGGCGGGCTTGGCTTGCGAAAACCGCCTGGCGAGCAGCGTCCGGACGGGCTTGTCGTACCACGCATCGAGCGCCAGCGCCGCGGGCACCAGCAGCGCCGCGATAGCCAGCCGAACAAGCGGATCGTCGGCCAGCGCGATGAGCGGCACATGGATGCAATAGAGCGGGTAGGACAGCGCGCCCATCCGCCGCCAAAGCGGCTGGAACGGCATCTCCATTCGCGTGCCGAGCCAGACGATCGCAGGCAGGCCGAACAGGATCGCGGCGGTGTCCCACAGCGCGCGGTCGGGTCCGCCGAAATAGGTCAGGGCAAGCAGCGCGGCTGGCAGCAACAATGCAAGCCGGGTGATACGCCGCACCGGCGCAGCCTGCGCATGCCAGCGATAGATCAGCATCCCCGCGGTGAAGGAATAGAGCGTACGCGGGACCGCCCATCCGGCCCCGTCCCAATGCGAGCCGAGCTCGCGCGGCCACGGCCCCGACAGGATCGCGAAGGCGAGCAGTAACCCGGAAACCAATGCAACCAGCGCCAGCTTGCGGGTCGACAATCCGACGAGGACCAGCGCGAAGGCAATATTGGCGAGGACTTCGGCGAGCAGCGACCAGAACGGCGGGTTGGTCGGAAACAGGCTCAGCCCCAGAAAATCGGGCACGAGCAGCAGGATGTTGGGATTGCCGCCATGCAGGATAATGCCGAGCAGGCCGCCGATGAACATCATCGGGTAGAGCCGCGCGAAGCGGGCCGTGGCGAAAGCGCGAAACGACAGCCCGTCTGCGAACCGCTTGCCAAACGCCAGCGCGATCACGAAGCCGCTGAGGCAGAAGAAGAAATCGACCGCCAGATAGCCGCCGGGCATGTACCCCAGCGAAACATGAAACAACACGACCGCGATCGCCGCAATGCCGCGCAATCCGTCGAGGGAGACAAAGCGATCGGGTGAGGTCATGGGCGTCGAGCCCATTACTAGGGAACTGTGGTTAACATCCCCTTCGTCCCGTCGCGGGCCGCCGCACGCCCCTCAGAGCGAGGCCAATACCTCATAACCCAGCACCGCCGCGGCGACCGCGGCATTGAGACTATCGGCGCGGCCCTTCATCGGCATGGTCACGCGCAGGTCGCAGGCCATCTCGTATGGTTCGGGCAGGCCGCGGCTTTCATTGCCGACCATGACGAAGCACGGTGCGCTATAGGGTGCGCCGCGATAGGGCTGCGCATCGCGCAAGCTGGCGGCGACAAGCTGCCCTGCGCCGCTGCGCAGCCAGGGTTCGAATTCCTCCCACCGCGCCTGCGCAAGGCGCTGCGTGAACACCGCGCCCATGCTCGCGCGCACTGCCTCGACGCTGAAGGGATCGGCGCAGTCGTCGAGCAGGATCACGCCGCCCGCACCGATCGCATCGCCGGTGCGCAGCATGGTGCCCAGATTGCCCGGATCGCGCAGCGCCTGCGCAACCAGCCAGATATCGGCGCTGCTGCGATCAAGCGCGGCGAGCGAGGTGTCGAATTCGGCGAAGACCCCCGCGACTGCCTGCGGATTGTCCTTGCCGGTGATCTTGGAGAGGATGTCGGGCGTGGTTTCGATAATCTCGCCGCCCTCGGCTTCGACCGCCTCTTCGAGCGCGGCCAGCAGCGGGTGCGGCTCGCGCCTGTCGGACAGCACCAGCACTTCGGGCAGATAGCCGCATTCGCGCGCATCGGTCAGCAGCCGCAGCCCTTCGGCCAGGAAGCGGCCCGCGGCCTTGCGGTGCTTCTTTTCGCGTAGCGCGCGCAGCGCCTTGACCGTGGGATTGGAAAAGCCGGTGATTTCGCGGCGTGTCGGGCTCACGTCAGGGCTCCCCGAAGCCATCCTCGACCATCGCCGAAAGCTGCGCCATCACCGCATCTGCATCCTCGCCTGCAACCACGATGTCGATCGTGTCGCCCTTGGCCGCGCCGAGCATCATCAGGCCGAGGATCGACCCGCCGGCAGCCTCGTTCTCGCCCTTGGCGACGCGGACGGTGCAGCCTTCGGGAAGTTCGGCCACCGCATTGACGAATTTCGCGCTCGCCCGGGCGTGGAGCCCGCGCTGGTTGACCACCACAAGGCTCTTGCGCAGCTCGTTCAAGAGGCTTTCCGAGCGCCGGCGATATCCTGGCCGAGGAATTCGCTCGCGACCGTGATGTAATTGCGTCCCGCGGTCTGCGCGGCGTTGACCGCATCGACCACGTTCATGCTCTTGCGCGCGCCCGCGAGGCGGATCAGCATCGGCAGGTTGATCCCGGCGATCACTTCAATGTGGCCCGTATCGAGCAGCGAGATGGCGAGGTTGGAGGGCGTCCCGCCGAACAGGTCGGTCAGGATAATTGCGCCCTGGCCATCGTCGACCGCCTTGATCGCGTCGGCGATGTCGGCGCGGCGCTGCTCCATGTCGTCATTGGGGCCAATGCAGATGGTGGCCACGGCTTCCTGCTTGCCGACGACGTGCTCCATCGCATCGATGAAGTGTTCGGCCAGCTTGCCGTGGGTAACGAGGATCATGCCGATCATGCAGCTTCAGTTCCGTTGCGATGCCCGAAGAATATGCCAGCGTGGCGCTTAATCATTCCTTGCCCCCGGGTCTAGCGGCGCTCGAGCGGATCGGCGGGACGCGAACCGAGGTTACGGTGAATGACCGTGGGCGAAAATCCGGCCTCACGCAAGACCTCGGCGGCACGTTCCGCGCTATAGACCGAGCGGTGTCTCCCTCCGGTACAGCCGAAGGCGATGTTGAGATAGCTGCGGCCCTGCGCGGCGTAGCGCGGCATGACCTCGAGCAGCAGGTCGGTGATCTTTTCGAAAGCGGGGTCGAAGGCCGGATCGGCGGAGATATGCGTGCCGACTGCTTCATCGAGCCCGGTCTGTTCGCGCAGGCCCTCGATCCAGTGCGGATTGTCGAGAAAGCGCATGTCGAACATCAGATCGGCGAGTGGGGGCATGCCGCGCGCAAAGCCGAAGCTGGACACGGTCACGCTCATCCCCGGTTCGGCATTCTCGGCGAAGCGTTCGCGCACCACCTGCTGCAATTGGTTGGCCGCGTAATCGGATGTGTCGATGACGGTATCGGACCAGCGGCGAAGCGGGTCGAGCAATTCGCGCTCGGACTTGATCCCGTCGAGCGCGGTGCGCCCGCGGGCCATCGGATGCGGCCGCCGGGTCTCGTTATAGCGGCGCTCGAGCTCGGCGCTGGTGCAATCGATGA
The DNA here is from genome assembly GCF_024171405.1 of Qipengyuania citrea. GTDB lineage: Bacteria > Pseudomonadota > Alphaproteobacteria > Sphingomonadales > Sphingomonadaceae > Qipengyuania > Qipengyuania profunda. The sequence continues at coordinate 958,621 of NZ_JALJZT010000002.1, read as the reverse complement.
ACAGCGTGGTCAGTTCGATATCGTCGCGCGCTTCGAATTGCTTGCACAGTGCGATGATCTCTTGCGGCACGAAGCCGCGGGTGCGCGAATCGAAACCGATCGCAAGGCGGGTGTTCGCATCGCTTCCCGCGACCAGTCCGCCCAGCAGGCGAATCGGGAAATTGTCGATCGTTTCCCAGCCGAGATCTTCGAGCACTTGCAGCGCGGTCGACTTGCCCGCGCCGGACAGTCCGGTGACGAGCAGGATGCGCTGCGAAGGGGGCGAATCATCAGCCATGGCGGGGGTGCCTATGCCTTTTCATCGCCTTTGGGGAGGGGAAGCCCGTGCAGTTCCAACGCATATTCGGCGCGCAGCGCCTGCACCGCATCACCGGGGGCGAAAGGCAGCGCCGGGATGGGCACGCCCTCGATGTCGCGCACGGGAATGTCCATCGGGAAACGCGGTGCTGCGGGATCGAACGTAAGCAGCAGCGCGACCGGACCCTCAGTCACGGGCAGCTCCACGATGCCGACATTGCGTATCTCGATCATCCCGCAGGTATTCGGTGGCGGCGCGGCCAACAGCGTGTCGCGATCGCGGGTAATGGACACGCCATCGTCACCCACCAGGGTGGCCCCGCGATCGATCAGCGCCAGCGCAAGCGTCGATTTGCCCGACCCCGGCGGCCCCTCGATCAGCAGCACCCGCCCGGCGACTGCCACAGCGGTAATATTGGCGAGCACCGCCATGCTCAGCGCTTGGCCGGAAGGCCCAGGTGGAGGCACGCCCCGCTTTCGCCGTCCATGCGCGAGGTGGCGACCAGCGTCCCGTCATGCGCTTCGGCGATGGTCCGCGCGATCGCGAGGCCGAGCCCCGAATGATTGCCGAAATCTTCTTCCGCCGGACGGTCCGAATGGAAGCGCCGGAAGACCTTTTCGCGCTTTTCCTCGGGGATGCCCGGACCCTCGTCGCAGATGGTCAGCGTAATCCAGTCGTCGCGGCGGCTGAGATCGGCCCAGATGCGGCCCGCAGGCGGCGAAAAGGACACTGCATTGTCGAGCAGGTTCTGGATCACGCGCTCGAGCCGCACGGGCACGCCCATGACTCGTGCGGGGCGGTCCGCACCCGTAATTTCAAGCGTGCGGCCTTCGTTCTCGTCGCGCGCCTCGCGGCTTTCGACGATCGTGCAGAGCAATTGCGCCAGGTCGACCGGCTCGAATTCGGTCCGCGACATTTCGGCATCGATCCGGCTTGCGTCCGAAATTTCGGTGACCAGCCGGTCGATCCGGCGCACGTCATGCGTGGCGATATCGAGCAATTGCGCGCGCAAGGTCGGATCCTCGACCTTGCTGAGCGATTCGGTCGCGCTGCGCAGCGAGGCGAGCGGGTTCTTGATCTCATGCGCGACATCGGCAGCAAAATGTTCGACCGCATCGATCCGCTGCCGCAGCGCGGCGGTCATGTCCGAGATCGAGCGGGCGAGCATGCCGATCTCGTCGCGTCGCTGCGGCAGGCGCGGCACTTCGACCTGCCGGTCACGGCCCTGCCGCACGCGCACTGCGGCATGGACCAGTTCGCGCAAAGGGCGCACGATGGTCTGCGCAAGGAAGAACGACAGCAGCGTCGAGATCACCAGCGCCAGCAGCACGACCAGCGCCACCGTCGAGCGGGCCTCGCGCACGCTTTCGGTAATGTCGACCGGGTTGCGCGTCAGCAGCAGCGTATCGCCGTCGAGCCCGACCGGTGCGGCGGCGTTGATCACATGCGTGCCGTCGGGAGCATCGCGCAGGACGATCTGGGTCAAGCTGTCCTCGCGCGCCCGCGTCAGTTCGGGCCAGTCGCCGACATCGTCGGTCTCGGGCTCGACATAGTCGGGCAGGGCGGGCGCGCCCACCACCCGGTCGAACCAGCGATCGAGCCGCAGCGCGAAGGCGCTCTGGTCGACTTCCTTCGCGCTTGGCAGGACGAAACTGGGCGGGGCGAGCTTGAAGCTATCCGATTCGAGCGTGCCGTCTGGGCTGTAGACCCGCAGGCGCAGGCGTTGCTCCTTGCCGATCTGGATCAGCAGCGCTTCCTGTCGCTGCGGCGTCGCGCCGGCCAGCGCTTCGGCGGTGATCTGCGCTTCGACCAGCGCCAGCTTGAAACGCTCGTCGAGCAATTGCTTGCGATAGGCATCGACATAGATGACCCCGCCGCCCAGCAGCACCAGCGGCAGCACGTTGACGAACAGGATGCGGCTGGTGAGCGAGAGCCGCCGCGACCAGCGCTGCTTCTCGATTCGCGGATCGCCTTTGAGAACACTGCCGGTTTCGGACATTGCGCTTCGCCTCAGCCTTCGTTGAAGCTGTAGCCTGCGCCGTACAGGGTTTCGATGGCGGAGAAGGTGTCATCGACGCTGCGGAACTTGCGGCGCATGCGCTTGATATGGCTGTCGACCGTGCGGTCGTCGACGAAGACGTCGTCGGGATAGGCGGCATCCATCAGCTGGTTGCGGCTCTTGATCACGCCGGGGCGCGCAGCCAGCGCCTCGAGCAGCAGGAATTCGGTTACGGTCAACGATACCGGCTGCCCGTCCCAGGTCACGTGGTGACGCGCCGGGTCCATGAACAGGCGCCCGCGTTCGACCAGCTCGCCCGGCTTGTCGTCGAACTGCTCGGACAACAGCAGCGGATGGTCGCCGCCGCTGCGCCGCAGGATCGCGCGGATACGCGCCAGCAGCAGGCGCAGGCTGAACGGCTTGGCGATATAATCGTCCGCGCCCATTTCGAGGCCGGCCTGCTCGTCGGTTTCATCGTCCTTGCTGGTCAGGAAGATCACCGGCAACGGCGATTGTTCGCGCAGCCGGCGGAGCAGCTCCATCCCGTCCATCTTTGGCATCTTGATATCGAAGATGGCAAGGTCGGGCGGGTTCGACAGCAGCGCGCCCAGCGCCGCCTCGCCATCCGAATAGACGCGGGTGGCGAATCCTTCGGCCTGCAACGCGATCGACACGGTGGTGAGGATATTGCGGTCGTCATCGACCAGCGCGATGACCGTGCGGTTCGTCTCGCCCTGCGGCATCGCCTCTGCGCCCATGTGCTCCATGCCCCGATGACTAGCCGCATTGCCGCGGCAAAACAACGCGGGCGGTCGCATGCTGCGCACTTATCGGCAGCCAGTGGTTTGACGGCGGCTGGCAGCCGGACTATTGGCTTTGAGGACAGCCGCGCATTCGTATGCGCAGGCCACTTTCGGACGAACCCGCATCCCGCGCTGGAGAATTCAGTGACCTTTTCGCTTTCCCATTCGCTTGCCGACCAGGGCATCGAGACTTCCGCTACCATTCACCCCAACCTGACTTCGGAAGAGCTGACCGCCGCCGCGCTGGAGCGCAGCGAGGGCCGCCGCGCCAAGGACGGTCCGCTGGTGGTCGAAACGGGCAAGCACACGGGCCGCAGCGCGAAGGACAAGTTCATCGTCCGCAACGCCGAAACCGAAGACACCGTATGGTGGGACAACAATGCTTCGATGACGCCGGCGCATTTCGCTGCGCTCAAGGAAGATTTCCTCAAAGCGGTAGCGGACAAGGGCGAGCTTTTCGTCGCCGACCTGTTCGGCGGCTCGCAGCCCGAATACCGGGTCAACGTGCGCGTCATCAACGAGCTGGCGTGGCACAACCAGTTCATCCGCACGCTGCTGGTCCGTCCGACCGAGGCCGAGCTCGACGGTTTCGTGCCCGAATACACGATCATCGACCTGCCCAGCTTCCAGGCCGACCCCGAACGCCACGGTACGCGCAGCGAGACCGTGATCGCGGTCAATCTCGAAGAAAAGCTGATCCTGATCGGCGGCACCAAATATGCCGGCGAGATGAAGAAGAGCGTCTTCGGCATTCTCAACTACCTACTGCCCGCCAAGGGCGTGATGCCGATGCACTGCAGCGCCAACATCGGCCCCGACGGCAAGACCGCGGTGTTCTTCGGGCTGTCGGGCACCGGCAAGACCACGCTGTCGGCCGATGCCAGCCGCACGCTGATTGGCGATGACGAGCATGGCTGGTCGGATACGGCGGTCTTCAACTTCGAAGGCGGCTGCTATGCCAAGATGATCCGTCTCAACCCCGAGGCCGAGCCGGAAATCTATGCCACCACCAAGATGGAAGGCACCGTGCTCGAAAACGTCGTGATGAACGATGCGGGCGAAATCGACCTCGACGACAACAGCCTCGCCGAGAACACCCGCGGCGCCTATCCGCTGTCGTCGATTCCGAACACGTCCGAAAAGAACATGGGCCCGCCGCCCTCCAACGTCATCATGCTGACTGCCGATGCCTTCGGCGTGCTGCCCCCGATCGCGCGGCTGACGCCCGATCAGGCGATGTACCACTTCCTGTCGGGCTACACCGCCAAGGTCGCGGGCACCGAAATCGGCGTGACCGAGCCCGAAGCGACTTTCAGCACCTGCTTCGGCGCGCCCTTCATGCCGCGCCACCCGAGCGTTTACGGCAATCTGCTCAAGGAGCGCATCGCCAAGGGCGAAGTGCATTGCTGGCTGGTCAACACCGGCTGGACCGGCGGCAAGTATGGCGTCGGCAGCCGGATGCCGATCAAGGCCACCCGCGCATTGCTCAACGCCGCGCTCGACGGGTCGCTCAACGACGCCGAATTCCGCAAGGACCCCAACTTCGGTTTCGAAGTGCCGGTCGCGGTTGCGGGCGTCGATACGGGCATTCTCGACCCGCGCTCGACCTGGGCGGACAAGGATGAATACGACCGCACCGCCAGCAAGCTGGTGCAGCTTTTCGTCGACAATTTTGAACCCTTTGCAGCGCATGTCGACCAGGGCGTGCGCGACGCGGCGCCCAGCAAGTCGGTCGCCGCCTGAACCGTTTCGCTCCGCTCGGGAGCGCACCAGTCGGAGAGGAGGCCCCCGGCCGCAGCGATGCGGACCGGGGGCTTTAATATTGTCCGTCCAGCTGCCATTGTGCGCGCACTTTACCGCAGGAGATACGCGCGATGGGCCTTTTCGACAGCATCCTCAGCCAGGTCGGTGACAATCCGACCGTGACCAACATGGCAGAGAAATTCGGCATCGATCCCGAACTCGCGGCGAAGGCCGTCGCGGCGCTGGGCGAGGCGCATCAGGATCCGGGCGACACGATCGAGGTCGCTTCGGCCAAGACCGGGATGGACACGCAGTTGCTCGAACAGATCCGCGATGCGATCGGCGGCGAAGGCTCGCTGGCCAAGTTTGCCAGCATGCTCGACCTCGATGGCGACGGCAATCCGCTCGACGATATCGCCGGAATGGCCAGCGGACTGTTCGGCAAGAAGTAGCCGCGGCTCAGACCGTGCTGGCGGGCACCGCCAGCCGGTCGAGATAGCTCCAGATCCGGCTCACCACGACCGAGCCTTCGCCAACCGCGCTGGCAACGCGCTTGACCGATCCCGAGCGCACGTCGCCAACCGCGAAGACGCCGTCGGTGGCGGTTTCGTACGGCGTCTCGCGCCCGACCTGCGCGCCGGTCTTCACGAAGCCGCGGTCATCGGTTTCCACTAGGCCCGACAGCCAGCCGGTATTGGGCGCGGCACCGATCATCACGAACAGCGCGCGCGTGTCGATCACGCGGTCGCCCGCGGGGGTGGTGAAGGTCACGGCTTCGAGATGGCTATCGCCATGCAGATCGGTGATCTCGGTGTCGTAATGGATCTGGATCGCCGGGTCGGCTTCCAGCCGCTGCGTGAGATAGTTCGACATCGACGCGGCCAGGCTGTCGCCGCGGACGACAACGTGGACACAGGTCGCGGTGCGGCTGAGATACATTGCCGCCTGCCCCGCCGAATTGCCGCCGCCAACCACCACCGCTTCGGTGTTGTGGCAGAAACGTGCCTCCATATCGGTCGCGGCATAGAATATCCCCGCGCCTTCGAACGCCTCCAGCCGGTCGAGCGGCAGGCGGCGGTATTGCACCCCGGTGGCGACCAGCACCGCTTTGGCGCAAACCTCGTCGCCATCGTCCAGTTGCGCGCAAAACGTCCCGTCGCCGCGCCGGACCAGCCCCTCGACGCTGCGCGGCATGGCGAAGCGCGTGCCGAATTTCATTGCCTGGATCTGCCCGCGATAGACGAGGTCGGCCCCGCTGATCCCGGTGGGGAAGCCCATGTAATTCTCGATCCGGCTGCTGGTGCCCGCCTGCCCGCCGATCGCGGTGTCTTCGATTGTCAGCGCGCACAGCCCTTCGCTACCCGCATAGACCGATGCGGCCACACCCGCGGGGCCGCCGCCGACGATCAGCAGGTCGTAAAGCGTCTCGCGGCAGACATCCAAATCGAGATGGAGATATTGCGCCACCTTGCGCGGAGTGGGGTCGTCGAGCACGCGGTCCTGGCCCAGGATGACGCTGGGGCGGTGACCGGTAAGGTTGCAGGCAGCCAGCGTTTCACTGTCGCTCCCGTCGAGATCGAGGCTCTCGAACGGGATGCGGTTGCGACTGAGGAACTGTTCGACCTTCTGTACCGCCCCGTCGCGGTCTGCGCCGATCAGCTTGACCGCGCTGTTCTTCAGCTCGAACTGCCGCCGCCGCCGGGCGGAAAACACGCCGATGACATGGTCCGACAATTCGGGCACGCGCGCCATCAGGTCGAGCATCGCCTGACGCGGGACTTCGAGCGTACGGGTCGGCTTGGCCGCGCGCATCGGAAGGATGTTCGCCCCTGCGTTGAGGAAGGCAATCTCACCCATGAACTGCGTCGGGCCGATCGAGCTTTCCATCAGCCGGTTGCGCGAGCGCGGATCGACCACCTCGATTTCGCCTTCGAGGACATAGACGAAGCTGTCCATCGGATCGCCCGCCTCGACCACCACTTCGCCCTCGGCATAGGTCCTGATCCGGCCCAGCCGGTGCAACGCGGCGACATGATGGTCGGCCAGCGGCACGCGCGGCATGGTCTCGAGGTTTTCGCCCAATGCTTCCATGGCTCGGTTCGCTACTCCCAGTCGCCAGCGGCTTCAATATTTGCCATCGCGTCCGCAGCGTCAGAGGCTGCCGCCGCGGCCTCGCTTGCGGCGCCGGACCCCGATGCTCTTCCTGCGATTTCCGCCTGGACCTGCTCTGAATAGCAGAATTCATCGATCCCAGGCTCGCCGGACCCGATCATCTCCTTGCAGCGATAGGCCGCCATGGCCTCGGGGATCAGGCGCAGCGGTTCGCGCGAAGCATTCCCTTCGGCAATCACATCGCGCATGATGGCGATCTGCCTTGCCAACCACAAACGGTCCTTGGCTTCGCGATAGGCATTCCAGCCAGCCTCTTTCTTATCCGGAACCTCGACAGCGAGCACGGCCAGCGGAATGGTCTCCAGCGTCAGGAGTGCCTCGTCGAACGACCGAGTCTCGCGGTATGCATTGGCGAGCAGGTAGCGCAGTGCAAGCGTATCGAGGTCTGCGCCATCGACCTCGACCAGCGCGGCCCGTGCGATAAAGGCTTCGAGATAACGCTTCCGCAAGGCCGGATCGCGATCGGTCTGCCAGGTTGCGCGCATGAGCAGCCAGGGCTCCGGCAGCTCGATGGCAAGCCGATCCTCGATCCACTGCGCCCGGAAATAGTCGGTTTCATCGTGCAACGCGCGGTAGTCGTTGCTTGCGATCAGCGTCTCGAGCTGTGCGACCTCCTGCGGCGTGAACTCGCGGTACATAACCAGCTTGTTGCCGGGACATTCGGGAAGCGGGCCGGGGAAGACCCAGCTACCATAGGGTTTTCCATCGGGCCGCGATCCCCAGGTCGAATAGCTGGCGGTCGCGGTGTGTTCGAATTGCTCGCCGCCAACCGCGCACGTCACCTCGACCTGATAGGGGCTGCTGGCCGTGGCCTCGCTTCCCGTTGCGAGTGCGACCGCTACCGATGATGCAGCGATGAGCTGCGCGGGCCCGCGAGAGATCATGCGCCCGCCCTTGCGATATAGCGGCCGACGTTCTTTTCCAGCACATCCATCGGGACATTGCCGCCCAGCACCACCGCGTCGTTGAACGCCTTGAAGTCATAGGCTGACCCGAGCGCCGCCTGTGCCCGCGCGCGCTGGTCGACGATGCGGCTGTGGCCCAGCTTGTAGCCGGTCGCCTGTCCGGGCCAGCTGCAATAGCGATCGACCTCGCTCTCGACCTCCGCGGGCTTGCTGCCATTGCGCGTGACGAAGAAATCGACCGCCTTCGCGCGGCTCCAGCCCTTGGCGTGCAGACCGGTATCCACCACCATGCGGCAGGCGCGAAAGGCGAGGCTCTGCAGATAGCCCAGCCGGCCGACCTCGAACCCGTCATAGGCGCCCAGCTCGTCTGCGATCTGCTCGCCATAGAGCGCCCAGCCTTCGCTGAACGGATTGAAGGCGAGGATCGAGCGGATCAGCGGCAGGCGGTTCGAATATTCGCCTTCCCAGACGTGGCCCGGGATCGTCTCGTGATAGGTGAGATCGGCGAGGTCGTATTTGCGGTGCAGATCGGTGCTGCGCAGATTGATCCAGAAGCGGCCGGGGATGCTGCCGTCCTTGCTGCCCGCGCCGCCATAGGCGCCCGGCGCACCGACTTCCTCGGCCGGGGGGATGCGGCGCACCTCCATGTTCGGATCGACCAGCGTGTTGAAGGCGCGCGGCATCTGCGCCTTGATCCACTCGACCCGCTCGGCGATGAAATCCATGATCTCGGCGCGGCCGGGGTCGCCCTCGGCGAATTTGTAGCGCGGGTCGGCGGCCAGCGCCTGCATGCGTTCGCCCACCGAGCCGCTGGTATAGCCGATGCTGCGCAGGATCGGATCCATGCGCGCATGCAGCGTTTCGAGTTCCTCGAGGCCCTGCCGGTGAACCTCATCGGCCGACAGGCGCGTGGTCGTGCTCGAACGCAGCGCCCAGGCATAGAATTCCTCGCCGTGTGGGCGCGCGGACATGCCCGGCGCATCGCTGGCGACGGCGCGTTCGGCACGCAGTTCCTCGAGCTGGCGGGTCAGCGCTTCGGCGATCGGTCCGCTTTCGAGTGCCAGCGCGCGATTGGCGTGGCTTTCGGGCATGCCTGCGGCCTGCAGTTTGGTGCGCAGATCGTCGGCGAACAGCTCACCCTTGCCAGCGCTGGCGATGGTCTGTTCCATCTGGCGCAGCGCCTTGTCGAGCAGGAAGGCGGGCGGGACCACGCCCATGCCGCGTGCCTGGCGGATCCGCGCCAGCTCGCCATCGAATGTGGCGGGCATCGCTTCCATGCGTTCGATATAGGCGTCGGCATCGTCGCCATGCTCGAGCTTGTGGTTCGACTGCATGAAGCGCGGCAGCGCCAGATATTCGCCGACGTTCTGGATCACCACATAGGGCGCAGTGCGCCAATTGCCGACCGGCGTATCGCCATAGGGCAGCGCAAAGCCGTCGAGCGCAAGTTCATAGGCGCTTTCGACGACATCGAGGCTGGTCACCGTCGCGCTGTCGAGACCATCGCGCGGCTGCGCACGCACCCGGTCGAGATCCTGCCTGAGCGTCGCGGCATAGGCGGCCTGGCCCGCGGGCGACTGGTCTTCGAGCTTGCCGCGCAAATTATAATAGCGGCCGGTGTCCACCCCCAGCGCGGTCGCCCGTTCGGGTTCGTGCGCGAGCAGATTGTAGCCGACCACTTCGAGCAGGCGCTGCGCACCGATCGCCTGCGCGCGGGCGATCGCCTCGGGCCGCGCGGTGGCGGCGCATCCCGACAGGGCAAGGGCGGAGGTTGCGCCAAGGCCGGCAAGGGCCTGGCGGCGGGTGATGGCGGTGCTGGTCTGGGTCATGCCCACGGGTGTGCTTCCCGCGTGCAAGCCTGTCAAATCAATCGAGGAATTCGGGCGGGACCTTGCCGCCATTGGCGGCCAACTCGTTCATGACGCGGCGGTGCAGCCAGATATTGTCCTCGGCGCTGCCGGCATAATCCTCGCGGCCCATCTCGACGGCGAGCGCCTTGCGGCTTTCGTAATCGGAATCGACCCCGATCAGCTTCATCAGATCGACGATGGAGGTGCGCCAGTTGAGCGTGTCGGCGCCGGGCATATTGTCGAGATTGTTCTCGATATCGACCACCGGCCTGGCCTTCTGTTCGACCACCGGGGCATCGGCCCAGGCATTGCCGGTCGGCTTGGGCGCGGGTTTGGGGGTGTCCTGCGCTTCGGCCTTCTTGCCGAAAACCGCGTCCTTGATCTTGCCGAAAATGCTCATGCTGCCGTCTCCTTCATCTGTTCGAACGGGTAGAGCGTCGCCGCGTTCCGGTTTGATGACTTGCGGCGGCGGGGCAGCGGGCTATGGGAAAGGCATGCTCGACACCGTGCTTTCGATCACCGTCCTGGCCGCGATCCTCCTGCTGGTGGGCGCCTTCTTTCTCTGGCGGCGGACCGGCAACGTAAAAAATGCGCTGCTGATGGTGCTGCTGGCCGCGGTTGCGCTGGCCAATGTGGCGATCTGGGTGTTGCCCGATGCAAAGGGCGAGGCCCCGCTCGACAAGCTCGAGCAGGACCCCGGGTAAAGCGCGACTATTTAGGCAGCTGCCAGAGCACTGCGCCTGAGTAGCTGCTCGCCACCGCCTCGCCCGTCCCGCTGCGCGCGGGTTCGAACCGCGCACGCTGCGTGACCAGCGTGCAGGTCGCCGTATCGAGCACGCCATGGCCGGTCGAACCGGTGACGGTGCAATCGGTAACGCGCCCGTTTGCCGCAATCTCGAGCCGGAACCGCGCCAGGCCGGTCAGTTCGCGCCTGACCCAGCTCGGGCGATAGTCATCGGTCGATAGCCACGCCGCCGGATCGTTTCTCGGCTTGGCCCCGACCGGGGTGAAGCTGCTGATCGGTTCGGGTTTGGCGGCTTCCTTGCCATATGGAAAATCCACAGGTGGGAAGGTCGGCATGGGCAGCGGTTTGAGCCGGGTCGACGCAGTGTTCGTGATGTCGATCGGGGGCACCGGCGGTTTCGGAACTGGCTGGGCAGTGTCGCGGGGGGTCGGCTGCACCTGTTCGGGGGGCTTGGGCGGAGGCGGGGGCGGGTCGATCGGGATATTGGTCGCGTCGATCGGCGTGATGATATCGGGCACCGTACCGCTCACGGTGAGCCCGGCGACAAGGATCGCGCCGATGGCGGCGTGAACCCCGATCACCGCCGCCATGCTGGCGGGCGAGGGCCCGCGGGTCTGGTCGGTATAGGACATGGTGTTGCTCCTCTTCCATGCGGGAGGCTTTGATGCCTCCTCACATGAAAGATGTTACAACATTACTATCCTTGGACGAAGCGATTTCGCGTTGCATTACGCAACCTTAGTCGTTTCGAACGCCGGGTGTGGCCCGCATCCGGGGCCGCCCGATCACTTGATCGGACAGCTCGGGTCGAGACGGAAGTCGAGATAATTGTCGACCGACTTCATCAGCTCTTCCTGCTCGTTTTCGAAGAAGTGGTTCGCGCGCGGAATTTCTTCGTGATGCACGGTAATGTGCTTCTGCGTCCGCAGTTTCTCGACCAGCTTGGTCACCGCCTGCGGCTGGACCACCGTGTCCTGCGCGCCGTGGATGAAGATGCCGCTGGCGGGGCAGGGGGCAAGGAAGGAGAAATCGTACATGCTCGCGGGCGCACCGATGCTGATCCAGCCGCGGATCTCGGGGCGGCGCATGAGCAGCTGCATGCCGATCAGCGCGCCGAAGCTGACGCCGGCGACCCAGGTCACCTGCGCTTCGGGGTGGACCTGCTGCATCCAGTCGAGCGCGCTGGCGGCATCGGACAATTCGCCGACGCCATTGTCGAAGCTGCCCTGGCTGCGCCCGACGCCGCGGAAATTGAACCGCAGCGTGGCGAAACCGCGATTGACGAAAGTCTTGTAGAGCCGCTGCGTGATCTGCTCGTTCATCGTCCCGCCGCCCTGCGGGTGCGGATGGAGGATCATCGCCACCGGTGCGCGCGGGCGCGGGGCGGGGGAGAAACGGCCTTCGAGGCGGCCTTCGGGGCCGGGAAAGATCACGGTCGGCATGGAGAGGTATACCCTGTCGGAAAATGTCGGGGCGCGGGCACCCCCGGCTTGAACCGGATGAAGCTTTGCGCGAAGTGGCGCGCTATATAGTGATTAACACCCATTTCGCAATATTTTCGAGCATCCGCCATTTCCACGCCCTTCTATCTCGACCATGCCGCCACCACGCCGCTGCGCCCACAAGCGCTGCAGGCGATGCAAGACGGCTTCGCGCTCTGGGCCAATCCGAGCAGCCCGCATGCCGCCGGGCGCAAGGCGCGCAGCCTGCTCGAAGACGCGCGCGAGCGGGTGAAGGCGGCGCTCGGCTGGCAGGGCGAGGTGATCTTTACTTCGAGCGCAAGCGAGGCGGCGGCGCTGGCGCTGGGCCATGCGCAGGCTGGTGCGCGCCTGGTGGCCTCGGTCGAACATGACTGCGTGCTGCAGGCTGCTCTCGCCGCGGAACGCCTGCCGGTGCGGAGCGACGGCGCGCTCGATCTCGAAGTGCTGACCGAGGCAGTCCAGCGCGAGCGCCCGCTGGTGGCGGTGCAACAGGTCAATTCGGAAACCGGCAATCGCCAGGATCTCGCCGCCATCGGCGGTATCGTCCACCAGGCCGGGGGGCTGCTGCTCGCCGATTGCGCGCAAGGTGCGGGCCGCTTCGCGCTGCCGTCCTGCGACATGGCGATTATCTCGGCGCACAAATTCGGCGGGCCGATCGGCGTCGGGGCCTTGCTGGTCAAGGACTATGCCGTGCTTGCCCCTTCCGGCGGGCAGGAGCGCGGCTATCGGCGCGGGACCGAGAACTTGCCCGGGGTGATGGGCATGGCGGCGGCGCTCGAGGCTTGCGGTGATCTCTATGTCGATCCGCAGGTGCTCGAACCGCTCGACGCGCTGGCCGGGGAATGCCGCAGGATCGGCGGCACCTGGCTGTCCGACCGCCTGTCCGACCCGACCCCCTATATCCGCGCGATCGCCATGCCCAAGATGAGCGCCACCGCGCAGGTGATGCGCTTCGACATGGCGGGGATCGCTGTGTCGCAGGGCAGCGCGTGCTCCAGCGGGACGATGAAGACCAGCCGCGTGCTCGAAGCGATGCAGGTCGAACCGGACATCGCCGCCAATACCATCCGCGTGTCGGTGGGCTGGAATACCACCCGCGCGGAGGTGGAGCGCTTCTGCGAGGTCTGGCTTGATCTGGCCGGTGCATAGCCGACCAGCCCTTGCGGGTGGCCGCAGGCTCCGCGCCAATCCAGCCCGGCCAGAACTGGATGGCTTCGCTTTGCGCGCAATGACTGTATGAGAGCCCTGTGATCTATCTCGACTACCAGGCCACCACCCCGCTTGCGCCCGAAGCGCGCGATGCGATGCTGCGCTGGCTCGACGGACCCGGCGGGACCGGCTTCGGCAATCCGCACAGCGCGCACCGCATGGGGCGTCAGGCGAAGGCGGCAATCGAGCTGGCGCGCGACCAAATCGCCGCGCTCTTGCCCGCGGGTGGCCGCGTGATCTTCACTTCGGGCGCGACCGAGGCGCTCAACCTCGCGATCCGCGGGTCGGGCGAGGGCGGCACCGTATCCTACTCCGCGATCGAGCATTCGGCGGTCGGCGATACCGCGCAAGCTGCGGGCAAGAGCCATGTGCTCAATGTCGCGAGCAACGGCCAGTGCAACACGAAGCAGGACCTGCCCGCCGACACGCGGCTGGTCTGCGTGATGCAGGTCAATAACGAGATCGGCACGATCCAGCCGACGATCGAATGGCATCGCAAGGCCAAGCAGCACAATGCGCTGTTCCTGTGCGACGCCGTGCAGGCCTATGGCCGGATCGCAGTGACCGGTGCGGACATGATCGCGATTTCGGCGCACAAGTTCCACGGCCCCAAGGGCGTCGGTGCGCTGTGGCTGCGCGACGGGGTCGATCTGCACGAGGTGCAGACCGGCGGCGGGCAGGAATTCGGCCTGCGTTCGGGCACGCTCAGCCCCGCGCTGATCGCCGGAATGGGCGCGGCGGCTGCCGAGGCGAGGGACCGGGTGGAGCAGGACCGCGACCATATCGATGCGCTGTGGACGCGCGCGCGCAGCCTGTTCGGAGACTGGACGCTCAACGGCAGCGAGGACGCGCGCTGGCCCGGCAATCTCAACATCCGCCGCAATGGGCTCGATGTGAACCGGCTGATGAGCGATGTCCGCGACGTGATGTTTTCCGCCGGTAGTGCCTGCGCCAGCGGCTCGGGCCGTCCCAGCCACGTGCTGAAGGCCATCGGCCTGTCCGACAGGGAGGCGAAAAGCTCGATCCGGCTCGGCTTCGGGCGCTACACCACCATGGAAGAGATCGAGGAAGCGGCGGGCAAGATCAACGCTGCAGCGGAGGCGCAAGGGCTGTGAAGATCGAATTCGTTACCGCGACCGACGAGGTGGTGACCGCCGAGGCCGAACCCGGCGACAACCTCCTGCGTGTGGCGCAGGCCGCGGGGCTCCCGCTCGAGGGAACCTGCGAAGGCCAGATGGCCTGTTCGACCTGCCATGTGATCGTCGAACCCCACTGGTTCGACCTGCTCCATGAAGCCAGCGAGGAGGAAGAGGACATGCTCGACCTCGCCGCCGGCGTCGCGCGCACCAGCCGCCTGTCCTGCCAGATCGACCTCACCCCCGAACTCGACGGGCTGAAAGTACGCATCCCTGCCGAAAGCTACGATATGAGCCGCTAGGCCGGCGGTCAGGCTTCTTCGGCCGCCGTCAGATCCATCCGCACTTCGCGTTCGCGGGGAAGATAGGCAGGGACCGGTTCGCGCTCGGCCGCAGCATCCATTTCCGAAGCGGCGCGCAGCATGTGTTCGCGCAGCCGGCAATGCATGTCCCACCCGCATTTCGGATCGGTCGAGCGGGCCATGAAGCGCACCGTCATCGCCTGCGCGTTCTGCGCGATGACCTGGCATTTCGCGTCTTCGGGATCGACGACATCCTCGTCATTCTCCACGAACTCGCGGAACGGCCGGCGCAGCGCCTCGACATCGGCACGGTTGTCGAATTCCAGCTCGACATGCATCATCAGCCGCGATTCCTGCTTGGTCCAGTTCTCGAAACTGTCGCTGGTGAAATCGCTGACCGGCGCGATCAGGCGGCGTTCGTCCCAGGTCCGCAGCCGCAGATGGGTGAAGCCGATCTTTTCGACATAACACCATTGCCCGTCATAGCGGATCGCATCGCCGATCCGGGCGGTCTGGGCGAAAGCGATCTGCACGCTCGCCATGATATCGCCCAGCACCTTGCGCGCGGCAAAGGCCAGCACGAGGCCCAGGATGCCCGCCGAGGCCATGATCGAGAACCCTAGCGTGCTCGACAGATTGCTGGCGACCAGCAGGAAGCCGATGCCGGCCAGCAGGATCATGACGGTCACGATCCGCCGGATCGCGCTCATCTTGGTGTAGAAATTGCGGTCGGGATTGTTCTCGGGGGATTCCAGTTCATCGGTGCGCTGCGAGGTCGCGAAATCGAACAGCGCCTCGATCACCGACAGCGCGATGCCGACGATGGCCGCGATGATCAGCACCAGCTGGAGCGGATCGAGCAGGTCCTTGACCGGGCCCGACAGGCGGAACAGCGTCAGTCGCACCAGCGCAAAGGTGCCCGCGAAGGCCAGCAGCGTGGCGGGAACGTGGATCGCCTGCCACACGCCATAGAGCCGCGAATCCTCTTCCTGCCGGCGCCGCAAGCGAGCGATGCCCAGATAGGTCAGCGCTGCCGCCAGCGCCGCCACGAACAGAATCAGCGGCAGCGCAATCGCTTCCCACCACGCCAGCGTCCAGAACGCCTGCTGGCGGAGTACGGGGGGCAGGCTCTTCTCGAACCGGGTCGGCCCGTAAATATCGTAGAGCGCGGGGACATTCTCGACCGTCTGGCGGCTGAAGACCCATACCGGTTCGCCTCCCGGCGCCTGCACGCGGGCAAGCCGGATCGGGACCGTGCGATTGGCCAGTTCGAGATGGCCGATGGTCAGCGAACGGCGCGCAACCCCCGCCATCGGGTCCTTCGAGGTGGTGGTGGTGTCGACCGCGTCGGGGCGGTCGGGCAGTAAGGCCCAGTCGAACGCGACCGACCGGTGCATGAGGTCGTAGAGCCGCGCAGCGAAGCGGTCCGGATCGCGCTCCGCCGCATCGACATTCGCCAGATCGAGCGCCGCGGCGGCGCGCGTCCAGTCCTCCTCCGCGCCTGCGGCCATGAAGCTTTCCATGAGCCCCATCGGTGTATCGAGATCGAGCGGGATCCGGCCGGCGGGCGTGCCGTTGTCGAGCCGCTCCACCTCATAGACGAAGGCTTTCGAATCCTCCGCGACCGTGCGATCGGATTGGGCGACCGCCTGTAAGGCGAACAGCGCGTAGAACAGCGCGATGAGCGCGCGGATGAAGCTGGTGTGACGATTGCCCATGCGGTCCGAATGCACCGCGGCTGCGATTGGTCCCGAACAAACAAAACCCCGCTACGCGAGCGCAGCGGGGTCATGCTTCAAATTGTCGTATGGCTCAGGCGGCTTCGAGCTCGTCATCCGCAACGGTTTCGCCCAGCATGTCGATCAACGCCTTGCTGAAGGCGGGGATGTCGTCGGGGTTACGGCTGGTAATGAACTTGCCATCGGTGGCGACTTCCTGGTCGATCACATTGGCACCCGCATTCTTGAGATCGGTGCGGATCGAGGGCCAGCTGGTGACGGTCTTGCCGTCGATCAGGCCGGCTTCGGCCAGCAGCCACGGGGCATGGCAGATCGCCGCGATGGGCTTGTCCGCCAGGGCGAATTCGCGGACGATGGCGACTGCGCGCTCGTTCATGCGCAGGATGTCGGGGTTCATCTGGCCACCCGGTAGCAGCAGCGCATCGTAGCCATCGCAATTCTCGATCGCATCGACCGTCTTGTCGACCGCGACGCTTTCGCCCCAATCCTTCTGGTCCCAGCCGCGGATCGAGCCTTCCTCGAGGCTGACGACTTCGGTTTCGATGCCGGCCTTTTCGAGATTGGCCTTGGGCTTCATCAGTTCGGACTGTTCGAAGCCATCGGTGGCGAGGATCATTACGCGCTTTGTCATAGGGGAACTCCTTGATTTGATGTTGCCCTTGCAACGCGTGGGGAAAGCGCACCGTTCCGTTCTTCTAGGTAGGGCGTGGCGGTGATAGGGCGGATCGCATGGCCGCTAACGACACCACTCTCGACAGTGAAAAAGACCCGTTCGACGCGATTGTCGATGCCCCGTTCGATTCGGCGCTGTCCGAGCGCTATCTCGTCTATGCGCTGAGCACGATTACCGCGCGCTCGCTGCCCGACCTGCGTGACGGGCTCAAGCCGGTCCATCGCCGCCTGCTGTGGACCATGCGGCAGCTCAAGCTCGACCCTTCCAGCGGCTTCAAGAAATCGGCGCGCGTGGTGGGCGAGGTGATCGGCAAGTACCACCCGCATGGCGACACCGCGGCCTATGACGCGATGGTCCGCCTCGCGCAGGATTTCTCGCTGCGGTATCCGCTGGTCGAAGGGCAGGGCAATTTCGGCAATATCGACGGCGATAACGCGGCTGCCTACCGCTATACCGAAGCCCGCCTGACGAAGACCGCGATGCGCCTGATGGAAGGTCTCGACGCGGGCACGGTCGATTTCATCCCGACCTACAATAACGAGGAAGAAGAGCCGGAGATCATGCCCGGCCTGTTCCCCAATCTGCTGGCCAATGGTGCCAGCGGCATCGCGGTGGGCATGGCGACCAATATCCCGAGCCACAATGTCGCGGAGATCGTCGATGCGACGCTTGAGGTGATCGACAATCCGCATGTCGAACATGCGCGGCTGATGGAATTGTTTAAGGGCCCCGATTTCGCCACTGGCGGGATCGTTGCCGAAAGCGCCGAGACGGTCGCCGCCGCTTACGAGACCGGGCGCGGGTCGTTCCGCGTGCGCGGCAGCTTCCACGCCGCCGAAGCCGAAAAGGCGGAAGACCGCGAGGCGGGGATCGAGCGGCTTGGCAGCGGGCAATGGCAGCTGGTCATCAGCGAAATCCCCTACCAGGTCGCCAAGGGCAAGCTGATCGAGCAGATCGCCGCCGCGATCGGCGATCGCAAGCTGCCGATCCTCGAGGATGTGCGCGATGAAAGCGACGAGCAGATCCGCATCGTGCTGGTCCCGCGCAGCCGCAATGTCGATCCCGACCTGCTCAAGGAAAGCCTCTACAAGCTGACCGATATGGAAACGCGCTTCGGGCTCAATCTCAACGTGCTCGACGCCAGCCGCACGCCGATGGTGATGGGGCTCAAGGAGCTGCTCAACCACTGGATCGCCAGCCAGATCGATATCCTCCAACGGCGCAGCCAGCACCGGCTCGACCAGATCGCGCGGCGGCTGGAGTTGGTCGAAGGCTATATCATCGCCTTCCTCAACCTCGACCGGGTGATCGAGATCATCCGCACCGAGGACGATCCCAAAACGGTGATGATGGAGGAGTTCAAGCTGACCGACCGGCAGGTCGAGGCGATCCTCAACATGCGGCTGCGGTCGCTGCGCAAGCTGGAAGAAATGCAGCTGCGCGGCGAGAAGGACGATCTGCTCAAGGAGCAGGACGAACTCGAGAAGCTGCTCGGTTCGCCCGCCCGCCAGCGCACGCGGCTGAAGCGCGATCTGGGGGCGCTGCGCAAGGAATACGGCCCCGACACCGCGCTCGGCCGCCGCCGCACCGCGATCGAGGAAGCGGCGCCCGCGGTGGAATTCAGCATGGATGCGATGATCGAGAAGGAGCCGGTGACGGTGATCCTGTCGCAAAAGGGCTGGGTCCGCGGGGCCAAGGGGCATCTGCCGCTCGACCAGGAGTTCAAATACAAGGAAGGCGACGGGCCGGCCTTCGTCTTCCACGCGCAGACGACCGACAAATTGCTGCTGGCGACCGACAAGGGCCGGTTCTTCACGCTGGGCGCGGACAAGCTGCCCGGCGCGCGCGGCTTTGGCGAACCGGTGCGCAACACGCTCGATATCGACGCCAGCGCGCAGATCATGACGGTGATCGTGCACAAGCCGGGGCAGCGGCTGCTGCTCGCCGCCGATACCGGCAAGGGCTTTGGGGCGACCACCGACGATCTGCTCGCCGAAACGCGCAAGGGGCGCCAGGTGGTCAATCTCAAGGACGGTGCGAAGCTGGTCGTCGCGCGCGCGATCGCCGAAGGGCACGATCATGTCGCCGTGGTCGGCGACAATCGCAAGCTGGTGGTGTTCAACCTCGAGGAACTGCCCGAACTCGCCCGCGGACAAGGGGTGACGCTGCAACGCTATCGCGATGGCGGGCTGGCTGATGCGACCACCTTCCGGCTCGAGGACGGCCTGTCATGGCAGATGGGCGGCAAGGGCGACCGCACCCGTACCGAGGGCGAGATGTGGCAATGGAAAGTCGCGCGCGGCGGCGCCGGCCGCCTCCC
Organism: Qipengyuania citrea; assembly: GCF_024171405.1. GTDB lineage: Bacteria > Pseudomonadota > Alphaproteobacteria > Sphingomonadales > Sphingomonadaceae > Qipengyuania > Qipengyuania profunda. Next base: position 939,246 of record NZ_JALJZT010000002.1, on the reverse strand, counting down.
GCCGCAGGGCTTCCCGCGGGATAACAAGTTTGGTTGAGGTTTGTCGGGTGCGGTCAGGACATCCGTCCTGACCTTGCTGTTCCGTCCCACGCCCCCTCCCGGCCACCCACGGCACGGTATTCTATGGGTGGCCGGGAGGGGGGGCGTGGGACGGAACAGCCGCAAGCTGGCGGCGGATGCCGCTAGCGCACGCAGAAGAGACGCACCCAACAAAAAAGCCGGAGACGATCGCTCGTCCCCGGCCTTCATGCGACCCTTGAAGGGCTGTCGTATTATTCGCCAGCGCTTTCGGCAGCCGGGGCCGATGCAGCCATCGCGGCATCGATCTGGGCATTGGTCATCAACGCCATCAGCGCGCCGTCGGGCGCAGCGGCGAAATGTTCGCGCAGCAGCGTGATCTTGTTGGTTTCGTCACCGCCGCGGGCGATGATGACATTGTCGCCTTCGATCTCGAGCACGGTGCCGAGCGGCGCATTCTTGGCGGTCACGGCTTCGGCGCCGACAACCAGCGCGGCGTCGCGCTTGGCCATGGCTTCCTGATGCGCGGCCTCCAGCATGCCGACGATCTGCGCCTTGGTGGCGTTGAGCGTGGCGCCCTGTTCACCGGTGCCGAAAGCAGCCGCCGGGACCGGGGCCTTCATGCCGTCGACCACGAGGACCGCGGTTTCGCCTTCGACGCTTTCGACCGTGCCGATTTCGACGCCGTCATTGCCATAAACGGTGGCGCCGGCGGTCACACCGGCGGCAGCTTCCTGCGCGGTAGCGACGCCCGGGGCGACAGCGGCGGTGGTGGTGAGGGCAACGGCGGCGAGCGCCAGTTTCGCGATTTTCATATGCAACTCCAAGGCTTGTTATTCGGAACTCGCGGCTCTCCCACACGCGAAACGCGCGATCGAGCCGACTAAACTGGAAAGAGCGGACGAGAATGGTGATCTGCGCCCCCCGCAGTCCCCCAGGGGAGAACGGCTTCTCTATTTCACGGATTGCATCATTTCGCAACCGCGGGGCATTTATGGTGCATTGCACCTTAAGCCACGCTGAAGCCGTGCGAAGGCGGGGTTCAGCGCGCGGCCAGCTCTTCGTCGAGCAGTTGCTCGACCCGTTCGCGGGAGGGGAAACGCTCCGCCACCCAGCGCTTTTCGATGCACTGCAACATCCGCGCGACCTCGGGCCCCCTGGCGACGCCGCGGGCGACGATCTCGCCGCCCTTGAGCGGGAAGGCGGGGGCCTCCCAGTCGATGATCGGGGCCGGATCGGCCCCGCCGATCAGCAGGCGGTCCACCGCGCATTCGCGCCCGACCATATAGGCAAGCCCCTGCGGATGCGCTGCGTCCTGCGGCTCGCGCCGGGCGATACAGGTCAGCCGGCTGCGCTGGCTGCGCGAAAGGCGCAGGCGTGCAGCCACTGTCTCCGCGACCGGAACGATGGGGGGCAGCAGCGCGGCCATCCGGCGCATGGCTGCGGGGGCGATTGCGGCGCTGCGTTCGGCATCGACAAGCCGGGCGAGCTGCGCGACCTCGCGCCGGCCGCTTTCGGGGAGCACTTCCTGCAGCACGCCCAATTCGCGCATCCGGTCCACCGTGGCCGCGGGATCGGGCAGCGCGAGCAGGTTCTGCAACTCCCAGCCCACGCGTTCGCGGCTGAGGCCCTTGAGCGTGGGCGCCAGCTCGCTGCAGGCGCGGCTCGCTTCCGCATCCCAATCGTCGCCGAAGCGCGTGGCGAAGCGGAAATAGCGCAGGATGCGCAGATGGTCTTCGCGGATCCGGGTTGCGGCATCGCCGATGAAGCGCACGCGATGCGCGGCCAGATCGTCCAGCCCGCCGAAATAGTCGTCGATCGCCAGCGTTTCGGGGTGGGCATAGAGCGCGTTGATGGTGAAATCGCGCCGCGCTGCATCGTCGCGCCAATCTTCGGAGAAGGCGATCGTCGCGCGCCGGCCATCGGTCGCCACATCGCGGCGCAGGGTGGTGATCTCGACCGGGCCATCCTCGAGGATGGCGGTCACCGTGCCGTGGTCGATCCCGGTGGGCACGGTGCGGATACCCGCAGACCGACAGCGATCGATCACGGTTGCGGGCAGGTGGCGCGTGGCGGCATCGATATCGTTGGCGGGATAGCCCAGCAGCGTGTCGCGAACGCAGCCGCCGACCCAGCGCAGATCCTCCGCGCCCAGCGCCTCGACCAGCTTCGCGAGGCTGGCACGCTGCGTCCATTCGGCCTGCGGAAGGTGCTCAGTCATCCTGCGCCCGCAGCCATTCGACCCGGCGCGACAGGTTCCAGCAGATCGCCGCGGTAACGCCCCAGATCCGGTAGCCGTCATGGTTCATTTCGAGATATTCGCGCATCGCGCCTTTCCAGAACACCGAATTGCGGCTCCATTGCGATGCATCCATCAGCTTGTCGAGCGGGCATTCGAACCAGCTTTCGACCTCGCGCGGATCGGGGCGGATGGGCAGGTCATGCGGCACCGTGGCGAGCACCGGGGTGATGTCGAAACCGGTCCCGGTCTGGTAGCGGTCGGTGGTCCCGATCAGGCGGACGTGCTCAGGCTCGATCGACAGTTCTTCCCATGCTTCGCGCAGCGCCGCCTGCACTGCGTCCTCGCCATGGTCGAGCTTGCCCCCGGGAAAGGCGACCTGGCCGGGATGGTCGCGCATGGTGCGTGGGCGCTGGGTCAGGAGAACGGTCGGATTGGGCTGCTCGGTCACCGCGATCAGCACCGCCGCGTCGGCGGTGCGGCTGGCATCGGCAAAACGGCTGTCGGACAGCAAATCGTCGAATTCGCGCGTATGCCCCTGCTGGAACAGCGTGGTCAGCCGATCGAAGATCGCGCTCATGCGGGCAGGAGCGAGTAGGTTTCGCCGCCGCTGGCCACGGTCCAGTCGTCGCCCCGCGCCAGCGCAATGCGCGCGAGCTGTTCATAGGTCGAACGGTTGAGCCGCGCTTCGCAGCCGCGCCTCACGTGCAGATAGAGCGCGGGACTATCGGGATCGCCCGCCGCGCGGATCGCATGGCCCGGACCCGCCACCACCAGTTCGTCGGTATTGAGCCGGAAGGCGAGGTCGCCTTCGGTCTCGGACACGTCGGTCGCGATGAAACAGGCATCGTCCACCGCGATCGACAGCTTCTGATAGGGCACGACGAGCCAGTAGCTGCCATCGTCCTCGCGATTGAGCAGGCCGGCAAAGGCGCGGACCATGCCCCCCCGCCTGATCGGCGAGCCCTCGTGATACCAGGTGCCATCGGCGGCGATGCGCATATGGCTGTCGTCGGTATTGTCGGGCGACCATTGCTCGACCGGGGGCAGCTTGCGCGCGGCAACCGCTTCCGCGATCTGGGCCAGCGACATTCCGGCAAGTTCGGGGGGCGGAGTATAGGGCACGACGCGAGCGATGGCAGAACACTCCCGCTCACTCAATACCCCGTCGCCTCTGCGCAGACGGGGGCCCGGATGCCTTCACGTCAGCTCATCAGGCGAGGTTATCTGGATCCCTGCCTGCGCAGGGATGACGGCGCAAAGATGGCGTCTGTTCGCGGCTGACTGCGTCAGTCGCTGCGCAGCCAAGGGAAGCGCGGCTGCGCTTCACGCACGCATCAGGAATTCCACGGCCCCAGCATGCCCTCGGCAGGCAGCACCGCCGGATTGCCCGTGCGCGCCAGCAGCCGGTCCCGGTCGTAGGGGCCGGGGCAGTGCCAGCCGCCCGTATGATCGGCCAAGAAGCCCCAGCGGTCGTAATAGTCGGGATCGCCGATCATCACTTGCGGCAGCGGGGCTGCGCCCTCTTCGAAGCCTGCGTCGATGGCGCCGAGGCTGGCGGCCATCAGCGCCTTGCCGAAGCCTTCGCCCTGTCGCCCGGGCATGACCGCGACGGGGCCGACCATGATCATCGGGTGTGCGCGGCCCTTGGGGTCAGTCAGCGCCACCGGCCACAGCTGGATCGTCCCGGCGAGGTAATCCTCGTCGTCGAGCGCAGCGAAACTCGCGCCTTCGAGCCAGTCCATCCCCGCGCGGATGCGATAGGCGGTGCGTGCATGCCGCTCCTCGCCGAACGCCGCGTCGAGCAATTGCTCGACCAGCGCCGGATCGATTGCGGAAAGGGGGACGAGGCTAGCCATGGGCCGCGCCGATTAGGGCTGCCCATGGCCGGTGTCGATCAATTTCGCCTTATCAGGGGCGAAGTTCCAGCAGCCGTCCGCCGTCGCCGTCTTCGAGCACCCACAGCGCACCATCGGGTCCTTCGACGATCTGCCGGATACGGTTGTCCATATCATAGCGGGCGGTCTCGCGCGCCGTGTCGCCATCGGTTGCGACGCGCACGATCGCTTCGGTCTTGAGGCCCGCGATCAGCAGATCGCCCGCCAGCCCGTCGAACAGGTCGCCGGTGTAGAAGATCATGTTTCCGGGCGCGATGACCGGCGTCCAGCTTACTGCGGGCTTGGCAAAGCCGTCATCCGCCGAATGGTCGGGAATGTCCGAGCCGTCGTAGTTCACCCCGTTCGACCGCACCGGCCAGCCGTAGTTCTGGCCGCGCCGGACGAGATTGAGTTCGTCACCGCCCTTGGGGCCGTGCTCGACTTCCCACAATTGCCCCTGCGCATCGAAATCGATGCCGAGGATGTTGCGATGACCCATCGACCAGATATCGGGCAGCGCCCCGCCGATCGCCCCATCGCCTGCGGGGCTGCCATCGAGGGTGAGCCGGACGATCTTGCCCAGATGGCTCTGCTTGTCCTGCGCGGGGGTCTGTTTCTGGCGTTCGCCGCTGGCGACGAACAGGTGCTGCTCGTCGGGGCTCAGCACCAGGCGATGCGAATAATGACCGCGTCCGGAAACCTTGGGGGTCTGGCGCCAGATGACCTCGAGGCCGTCAATGCGGCAGCTGTCCGATGCTGCGCAGACCAGTTCGCCGCGACCCACGGCCGCGCCGCGCGTATCGCCTTCGCCGGCTTCCGCCCAGCTGAGATAGATCGCGCGGCGACCGATGGTGGAGGCGCTTTGCGACGGCAGGAAGGCGACATCGCCAAGCCCGCCCTGACCGCCGTAATCGACTTCGGGCAGGCCGGTGACGGGGATGACCCGGTCGTTTGCCGTATCGACGATCTTCGCCGTGCCCGCCTTTTCGGTGACGAACAGCATCGCGGTACCCGGGACGAAGGCCGCCGCCCATGGTTCGGCGAAACTCCCGTGTTCGGTGGTTACGAAGCCGCCGTCCCATGTGCCGCCGGTCTCGCCCGAAGGCGATGCCTGCGTCGGCGGGCTATCCCCCGATCCGGTGGAGCCGCAGCTTGAAGCGAGCAGGAGGGGCGATAAAGTGGCGGCAAGGATTGAGGTCTTTTTCATGTTCAGTGCAACTCCCGAACGAGGGCTTGGTGCCGCGCCATTGGTGATCGGCGTCGACGAGGCGGGGCGCGGGCCCCTGGCCGGTCCGGTTGTCGCAGCCGCGGTGGTGCTATGCAAGCCATGCCCTGGCGGGCTCGACGATTCCAAGCGGCTTTCACCCAAGAAACGCGCGGCGCTCGAGCCGCAGATCATGGCGCGCTGTGCGTGGGGCCTGGCGGTGGTGGAGCCGGCGGAGATCGACCGGCTCAATATCTTCAACGCGACCATGCTGGCGATGACCGTGGCGGTGTCGCGGCTGGTCGCGGCGCTGGGGTGCGAACCCGAAGCGGTGCTGATCGACGGGAACATGACCCCGCACGGGCGTCATCCCGAGTGGCGCTGGGCACAGGCCCGGCCGATCGTCGGCGGTGACGGCAAGGAGAGGTGTATCGGCGCCGCCTCGATCATCGCCAAGGAACATCGCGATGCGCTGATGCGCGCTGCGGCCGCGCGGCACCCGCATTACGGGTGGGAACGCAATGCCGGCTATGGCACCGCCGAACATGTCGAGGCACTGCGCGTGCATGGGCCCACGCCCTTGCACAGGCGCAGTTTTGCGCCCGTGGCGCAGGCGGATCTGTTTACGAGTAGGGTGGCGTAGGGACGCCGACTTCGCGCTCGGCGAGATCGCGGGCTTCGGCTTCGCGCGCTTCGGCCTTGGCGGTTTCGATCTTCTTGCGCTGCCGCGCTACGGCGCGGGCCTGATCGGCTAGCGCCTGCCAGGTCGCTTCGGACCGCAAGGCGCGATCGCGGACATTATCCAGCGTCGCCGCCTTGGCCTCCGCTGCGGATTCGGCAGCACGGGTTGAATAGAATTCGTAGGTCGGATTCGCCATCGATCATCTCCGTTGCTGCAGAAGGGATGGGCTGCGCGGCGTCATCCGTGGGGACGACGCCGCGCGGCCGCGTGAGATCAATCGGCAGCCGAGAGGTTCACGGCGCTTGCCTTGCCATTACGGCCGGTTTCGACTTCGTAATTGAGGCGCTGTTCCTTATCGAGCGACTGCATGCCGGCGGCCTGCACTGCGCTGATGTGGACGAAGCTGTCGTCCGAACCGTCGTCGGGCTGGATGAAGCCATAGCCCTTGTCGGTGTTGAAGAATTTTACGGTTCCGGTCTTGCTCATGATGGTTCCTTTCGAGAACGCGAGAGGTTGCCGCGCCACAACATGTGGAGCGGTCGTGCTTAAAATCGTCCAATGAAAGGAAGTCGTCGTCTGGTTTGCGCCGGGGCTACTGAAAGCAAGCGGCGGTCGTCAAAACCCGAAGTCCGTCGCATAATTCGACGTCAGCAATTATGCACTAGCACGCGCGCCTGCCGATACCAAACGCTTATTTGCGCGGCTGGTCGCTGCCGGTGGCTCCGGCGCTCGGTTGACCTTGTTCGATCAGCGCATGCCATTCGGCGATCTGGCGGTCGATTTCCGGATCGCTGCCGACCCACGGCAGGGCATCGTTGGCGGGCGCGGGGTCCTGTTTGCGACGCGAGACGCGGAACAGGTTCGACAGGCGGTCGGCGAGTTTCATGGGCAGGCTCCTTGCGGATAGCACAACAACCCGGCCCGAGTGGCGGGGGCTGTAGCTAGAAGGCGGAAAGGAGGCGGGTGCCCTTTGCCAGGGGACCCCCAGACCCGTCGTTCGCGACCGGTAGCAGCAGCGCTTGTACCACAGCGCAGGCCGATCGCCTAAGAAATGCTGCGAAGGCCGCGCGATAGAGTCCTCGCGGCCACACCGCAGCATCTTGAGTCCGCAGATTCGCGGGGGACTCAACATGTTGTAGCGGACACCTTCTGTTCTCTCTGGGCATTCCGCCGCACCTCGCGGCGCGCGGAATATTGGTGCTTGACCGCGACTCCGTTTGGACTCACCCTGTGGATAACTCAGGACAGGGATGCATATGATGGGGGTCATCGAGACCACGAAGAGTCGCGCGAAAGCGGCTGTAAAACCGGCCGAAACGCCGCGCGAACTGCTGCCGCTCGGGCGCATTCTCGATGGCGACTGCGTCGAAGCCATGCGCTCGCTCCCCACCGCTTCGGTCGACCTCGTCTTCGCCGACCCGCCCTACAATCTCCAGCTCGGCGGCGATCTCAACCGGCCCGACGGCAGCCATGTCGATGCGGTGACCGATCACTGGGACCAGTTCGACAGTTTCAAGATCTACGATGATTTCACCCGCGAATGGCTGACCGAGGCCAAGCGCGTGCTCAAGCCCGATGGCGGGCTGTGGGTGATCGGCAGCTATCACAACATCTACCGCGTCGGCGCGATCCTGCAGGACCTGGGCTTCTGGATCCTCAACGACATCGTCTGGCGCAAGTCCAACCCGATGCCCAATTTCCGCGGCACGCGCTTTACCAATGCGCATGAAACGCTGCTGTGGTGCAGCCAGGGCGAAAAGGCCAAGTACCATTTCAACTACCGCGCGATGAAAACGCTCAACGACGAGCTGCAGATGCGCAGCGACTGGGTCCTGCCGATCTGCAACGGCGCCGAACGGCTGAAAGAGGGCGGCCACAAGGTCCACCCGACGCAGAAGCCCGAAAGCCTGCTCTACCGCGTGCTGCTCTCCACCACCGAGCGCGGCGACGTGGTGCTCGACCCTTTCTTCGGCACCGGCACCACCGGCGCGGTGGCCAAGCGGCTGGGCCGCGAATGGATCGGCTGCGAACGCGAAGGCAATTACCGTGACGCCGCGATCAAGCGGATCGAGAAGGAACTCCCGCTCGACGAAAGCGCGCTCACCACGATGCAGGCGGGCCGCAGCGCGCCCAAAGTGGCCTTCGGCGCGCTGGTCGAAAACGGCTTCATCAAGCCCGGCACGCAAGTGTTCGACAAGAAACGCCGCTGGACCGCCACCGTCCGCGCCGACGGCTCGCTCGCGCATGAGAAACAGACCGGCAGCATCCACGGCCTCGGCAAGGAGCTGCAAGGCGCGCCCAGCTGCAACGGCTGGACCTTCTGGCACTACGAAGTCGAAGGAGAAGCCAAGCCGATCGACGCCGCGCGGCAGCTATACCTGCTGGCGGTGGAGGACTGATCCTCTTGCGCGGCCTCGCCGGATAGCGCGCGCATCCCCCGGCCGCTTGGCGGACCGGGGGGCGCCACGCCTCAGCCGGTGATGAATTCCAGCATGTCCGCGTTGAGCTGCTCGGCGTTCACCGTCAGCATGCCGTGCGACAGGCCCGGGTAGGTCTTGAGCGTGCCGTTTGCGAGCAAGCCAACCGCCTTGTGCGCCGAGGCGGCGATCGGCACGATCTGGTCGTCCTCGCCGTGCAGCACCAGCGTGGGCACGGTGATCGCCTGCAGATCCCCGGTCTGGTCGGTCTCGGAGAACGCCTCGATCCCGTCGTAATGCGCCTTGGCGCCGCCCATCATGCCCTGGCGCCACCAGTTCTGGATGACGCCTTCCATCGTCTCCGCATCCTCGCGGTTGAAGCCGTAGAAGGGGCCTGCGGGAACGTCGCGGAAGAATTGCGCGCGATTGCCCGCCAGCGCGGCGCGGAAACCGTCGAACACTTCGCGCGGCGTGCCTTCCGGATTGTCGTCGGTTTTCAGCATCAGCGGCGGGACCGCGGCGACGAGCACCGCCTTGGCCACGCGCCCCTCGGGCTCGCCATGGCGGGCGACGTAGCGCGCGACTTCGCCGCCGCCGGTCGAATGGCCGATATGCACCGCATTGCGCAGGTCGAGCGCGGCCGCCACGGCTGCGGCATCCGCGGCATAATGATCCATGTCGTGACCGTGATCGACCTGCGCCGAGCGGCCATGCCCGCGGCGGTCATGCGCGACAACGCGGAAACCATGCGACAGGAAGAACAGCATCTGCGCGTCCCAGTCGTCGGAACTGAGCGGCCAGCCATGATGGAACACGATCGGCTGCGCCTCCTTGGGGCCCCAATCCTTGTAGAAGATTTCGACATCGTCCTGAGTGGTGACAAACGGCATTTCCGGTCTCCTTTGCGTGTGGGAGGGTGAAATACGGCAAGCATGGGTGGCGAACGGCCGCTGTCGGCCCGAGTCGCAGGCGGCAGGATACGCCTGTCGGGTGTCGTTTCCGCGGCTAATTGTCGGCGCGCGCAGTAATTACGAATGCACAGCACCAAGCAGCGCGTGAAACGGATATGGCTGGGCCTTCTGGCACTTCGCACAGGACGTCGTAATCAAACCCATCGGCGCCGCGCGCGCCAGCTCAACTGGCGGTGGTGAAATATGATTAGGCAGACCCAACGGGAGTTGCATGTCCCCGCTCGGCAGAGGCCCATGCCGGTGGCCGAACGTCATTGGGCCGCTAGCCTGCAAGAGGGGGCATTCGGGCCTTGAATCATGGTTTCTGGCTTTTAGTTCTGTTTTGCCGCGCGTGCGAGTTCGCGGGCGAGATCAACAAAGACCTTGACCGCCGCAGGTGGGTTGCGACGACTAGGATAATAGAGGCACAAGGGCGCAAGCGCGGGGGTCCAGTTTTCCAGAACCTGCACCATCCTCCCCGCATCGATGTCGGACCGGACATCCGATTCCATGAAGAACCCGAAGCCGACATTCTCGAGGACGGCCATGCGAGCCACGCTTGCCTCATCGAGGATGATCGGACCTCGGACATCGACTTGCGTTGGCTGGCCCTGGGATTCGAAATGCCAGCGGTACATTGCTCCGTTCGGAAGGCGTATGCGGATACATACATGAGAGAGTAGGTCTGCCGGTACTTGCGGGCGTTCTCGTTCAGCCAGATATGCTGGGGAAGCCACCACGACGTACCGCCTGGCTGGAGTGATCGGAATGGCGATCATGTCTGACGGAACCAGGTCCCGGCTCCTTACACCGAAGTCGAAGCCGGCTGCGACGATGTCGGTAAGATTGCCCTCCGTGACCAGATCGATATGGACCTCGGGAAAGCGTCTCAGGAACTCCAAGACGAGTGGTGCCATGATCTCGCGAGCGGCAGTGGGGAAAGTGTTGATCCGCAATGTCCCGGAAGGTGTGTCCTGCTGCGATCGGACGGTGTCGAGCGCTTGATGGACGTCCCGTAAGGCGGGGGTGACCTGATCGACAAACCGGCGGCCTGCTTCTGTCAAAGCAACGCTACGGGTCGTACGATTGAACAAGCGAACACCCAACTGGCTCTCCAGCTTGGCGATTGCGCTGCTCAATGCGCTAGTCGAGATCCCCAGATCGACCGCTGCTGCGCGAAACGATGCTTTGCGACCAATCGCAAGGACGGCTTCGAAATCGCTCAAGCTGTAGCCGCTCATTGTCCTCAAAATCCAGATGGCTCATCCAGATTTATCTCAATTATCGGGATGCAGGTAAAGGCCTATTCGGATGGTGCCGAACAGGCCGGTGCTCTTCGCCGAACACCAAACCAATCTGGAGAATGATAATGCCTATTCATTTGCCTGACGTGGTCCGCGAGTATTTCGAGGCCGACAAGTCTTCAAATCCCGATGCGATCGCCCAATGCTTCGCCGAAGACGCGGTCGTGATCGACGAAGGGAATACCTACACGGGACGCGAAGCCATCCGCCAGTGGATGGCAAATGCCTCCACTCAATATACCTACACCGTCAAGCCGATCGCCATCGCTCCCGAGCACGGTCGGATTGTCGTGACAGGACATCTGGCGGGCAATTTCCCCGGTAGCCCGGTCGATCTGCGTTACATCTTCGCCTTCGCAGACGACAAGATCGCCCGACTTGAGATCGTGCCATGAGCGACTTCCTCTCGCTCTGCGGCAAGCGGGCGCTCGTTACGTCGGGGACCCGCGGAGCAGGTGCCGCGACCGTCGCACTTCTAACCGAACTCGGCGCCCGCGTCCTGACTACAGCGAGGAGCAAGCCAGAGGACATGAAGGCGGCGAACTTCGTGGCGGCCGACCTCACGTCTCCGGATGGATGCGCTCGCGTGGCGCGCGCCGTATTCGATCGCCTTGGCGGGGTTGATATCGTTGTGCACATGCTCGGCGGTTCTTCTGCACCGGCCGGTGGGTATCAAGCGCTCACCGATGAAGAATGGTACCGAGAACTCGACCTCAACTTGATGCCCGCAGTTCGCCTCGACCGGGCATTGCTTCCTTCGATGACGACGCGAGGATCCGGCGTCGTAATCCACGTCACGTCGATCCAGAACGAGCTGCCATTGCCCGAGGCTACAACCGCCTACGCTGCAGCCAAGGCCGCTCTATCGACCTATAGCAAGGCGCTTTCGAAGGAGGTTTCGCCCAAGGGCGTTCGCGTTGTTCGCGTCTCGCCCGGCTGGATCGCGACAGAAAGCTCAATCGCTCTCGCAGCACGCCTCGCAGCTGATCATGGCGTAAGCGTAGAGCAGGGAAAGCAGCTGATCATGGACTCGCTTGGGGGCGTGCCGATCGGTCGCCCATCCGAACCCGGGGAGATCGCAAATCTGGTTGCTTTTCTTGCTTCCGATCGAGCGGCGACGATCACTGGATCCGAGTATGTCATCGATGGTGGGACAATCCCTACCGTATGATCGCGACGGCTACACGGCTGCCAGAAAACGGAAGCGTTCGAGTGCGCATCCAGTGGCTGGCCGTGTTCGGAAAGTCGGTTTAGGTATTCGGGAGGCTTCACAAACGATACGGAAGTCGTCGCGCCAACCCTCATATTGCCTGCTTTCCCGCAAATGAAGCGCCCGCTTCATGCAGGAACTGCGCTCCGTACCGGGGCAGGGGAGTAGCAAACCGCCATAGGGTGACTGTCCTACAGTGCATTCGCGCGCTAACACTCCGCGCATGATCCAGCGCCTCACAGCTCACGCCCCGTTCCGCCTCGCACCGCAAAACCCCTCCGCGGCTTTTTTCGCATTGGACCGTGTAACACCCGGTCCATGTCGCGGTGCTTGTTCTGGGGAAGTCCAACAATGAGTGGGCAGGTCTATATCCGGCCGATCGGTCTCGTCCCCGGACCGCAGTCCGAACATGGCAATGCGATCCGGCTGGCAGGCACCATGGTCTATGCCAGCCGCTTCGCGGTGATCCAGCGGCGAGATGGCGAGGTGGTCGAGCGCTGGCTTGCGGCGCCGGACACCATGGCCGAAGCGCTCGGCCGCCTGCCCGAAGAGCTTGGCGCCGAGGGCGAGGCGCAATGGGCCAATCTGACGCTCGCGCATCCGCCATTGCAATTGGGTGCGCGGACCGTGCCGCTCGACCAGCCGCAGGTGATGGGCATCCTCAACGTCACCCCCGACAGCTTCAGCGACGGCGGGCGCTTCCTCGACGATGCCGAGGCCGGCCGTGACCACGCCGCCGCCATGGTCGAGGCCGGTGCCGCGCTGATCGACGTGGGCGGCGAAAGCACGCGGCCGGGGGCCAAGCCGCTGTGGGAAGGCGACGAGATCAAGCGCGTCGTGCCCGCGATCGAGGCCTGCGCCGGAATGGGCGCGGCGGTCAGCGTGGACACGCGCAAGGCAGCGGTGATGGAGGCCGCGCTGGAAGCGGGCGCGCATCTGGTCAACGACGTCTCGGGCCTCGCGCATGATCCGCGCAGCGCCGAAGTGGTCGCACGCGCCGGCTGCCCGGTGGTGCTGATGCATGCGCCGGGTGCCGCGCAGGAAGACCTGCACACGGGCGCCGACTATGCCAGCGTGGTGTTCGACGTCTTCGACGCGCTGCGCGCGCGGCGCGACGCGGCGCTCGAAGCGGGGATCGCGGCGCAGCACATCGTGCTCGATCCGGGGATCGGCTTCGGCAAGAGCCTGGCGGAGAACCTCGCGCTGATGAACGCGCTGCCGCTGTTCCACGCGCTGGGCCATCCGCTGCTGCTGGGGGCCAGCCGCAAGCGCATAATCGGCGCGCTGTCGAAGGAAGCGCCGGTCGAACAGCGGCTGGGCGGCAGCGTGGCGCTGGCGCTCGAGGGGATGCGCGCGGGCATGCAGATGGTGCGGGTCCACGATGTCGCGGAGACGGTGCAGGCGCGCAATGTCTGGCGCGGCCTGCGCGATGCCGCGCTGACCGACTTCGCCGACCTGCCCGCCTAGCTGCCTGGCTAGCTTCCGGGCGAAGCGGCGCTGCCGGCGAGCAGACCGCCGTCGAGCGTGAGTTCCGCGCCGGTCATATAGGCGCTGTCGGCGCTGGCGAGGTAGACGCAGGCCGCGGCGACCTCTTCGGCCGTGCCGAAGCGCTTCAGCGGCGTATCGGCGACCAGCGCGGCCATCTTCGCGTCGCGGTCGGGCCCGTCGCCCAGCATCGGCTCCCAGATGTCGGTGAGGATCGCGGCGGGGTGGACCGAATTGCAGCGGATCGCCCAGCCTTGCTGCGCGGCGTAGAGCGCGACCGACTTGCTGTGGTTGCGCATCGCCGCCTTGCTCGCGGCATAGGCCGCCGCGCCGGGAATGCCGACGAGGCCCGAGCGCGAAGACATGTTGATGATCGACCCCGTGCCCTTGGCCTTCATCGCGCGCAGGGCATAGCGGCAGCCGAGGAAGCAGCCGTCGGTATTGACGCTGTGCACGCGGTGCCATTCGGCCAAGCTGGCGTTCTCGGGATCATGCGGCGCGGGGCCGTCCTCGAACCCGGTGATCCCGGCGTTGTTGACCAGCACGTCGATCGCGGGGAAGGCCGCAGCCAGCGCGTCCCATTCGGCTTCGCTGGCGACGTCGAGGCGGTGGAAGCTGCAGCCGAGCTCGGCGGCGGCTTTCCTACCTTCGTCCTCGTCGATATCGGTGAGCACGACGCGCGCGCCTTCGGCCATATATGCGGCGCATATCGCCTTGCCGATGCCGCGTGCGCCGCCGGTGACCACGCACAGCATGTCGTCGAGCTTGCCCATGGCCAAGGGCTAGTCCGCTCAGGCGGCGTTGTCGATGCCGAGCTCGCTGAGCTTGCGGTAGAGCGTCGAGCGGCCGATGCCGAGCCGGCGTGCGACTTCGGTCATGCGCCCGCGGTAATGGCCGATGGCGAGGCGGATGATGTCGGCCTCGATCTCTTCCAGCGGGCGGACATTGCCGTCATCGGTGTAGAGTAGCACGCCGAGCCCGCGCGCGCGGCTCTCGCCGCGATCGGCCTGGTCGCCGAGCAGTTCGGCCAGCTGCGGGAAGCTGTGCGCGGTCAGCGCCTCGCGCTGTTCGAACACGCAGGCGCGGAACAAGACCGCCTGCAACTGGCGGACGTTGCCCGGCCAGTCATAGGCTTCGAGCAGGCTCAGCCCGCTGTCGGCGATCGAATGATGCTGGAGCCCCGGCTGTTCGCCAATCTTGGCGAGGAAATAGCGTGTCAGTCCGGGGAGGTCGCCCAGTCGCTCGCGTAGCGCGGGCATGCGGATGCGGGTGGCCGAAAGCTGGTCGTAAAGGGCCTGCGAGAACCCGCCCGTCGCGGCAAGCTCGGCCAGCGCGAAATCGCTGGTGGCGAAAATGCGCAAATCGACGCGAAAGCCGTGCGCGGCGCCGGTCGGGCGGACGATCCCGGTGGCGAGGACTTCGGCGAGGCGCTCCTGCTGGTCGGCGGGTATGCGGTCGACATCGTCGAGGATCAGCGTGCCGCCGTCGCAATGCTCGATCAATCCGCGCTGGCGGTCGAATGCCCCGGCGAAGGCGCCCTGTTCATGACCGAACAACAGCGATTCGAGCGAGGCGGGCGGCATCCCGGCGCAATGGACCTTGCGCATCGCGGCCTTGGCGCGCGTGCTGGCGGCATGCATCGCATTGGTGAGCATGTCCTTGCCCGATCCGCTTTCGCCCTCGACCAGCACATGCGCGTGCCCGCGCGCGGCGGTTGCTGCCTTGGCGAGCGCGGTGCGGAAGGGGGCGGCGGTGCCGACCATGCCGTCGAAGTCCACCGGGTGGGGAAGCTTCTCGGCCAGCGGCTGGAGTTCGGCGGTGGGCCGTCCGGCGCGCGTGGCGCTTGCCAAGGCCTGCAGCAGGCGGTCGGGTTCGACCGGTTTGACGACGTAATCGGTAGCGCCCGCGCGCATCGCCTCGACGGCGAGCCGGGGCGAGGCGCTGGCGGTAAGCATCAGCAGCGGTGCATCGGGCCGCGCGGCGCGCAAATCGCGGATCAGGTCGCAGGCGCGGTCGCCCGGCACCCATTGGTCGAGCAGGATCGCCGTGATGTCGCGGCCTTCGGGCGAAGCGAGCAGCGCGAGCGCCTGTTCGCCATCGGCAACGGTCAGCGTGCGCCAGCCGTCGCGCGCGGCAAGCGCGGACAACAGCCGGCTTTGTGCCGGCTCGTCGTCGATCAGCATCAACACGCGTGATTGCTGTGTCGCCATCTGTCTCGCCAAACTCCCTTGGACCCCTCGGGCATGCAGACCACGCCCTTGTGCAAAGTGCCCTAACCGAAACGGGTAAAGACCGGATTAAGCCTGTTTCGATGATGGCGGTGATTGCGGGGCTTGAGCACCCGGCCCCGCCGCGATAGACCCCGCCGCAACACCCGTTCACACATCACTGCCACACAGGGACTTATCGACATGGAATCCGCCAACGACCACAAGGCGCACAACCAGACCTACGGCTCGTTCATCGACACGCTCAAATGGTCGGTCCCGCTGATCGCCATCATCACGCTGGTCGTCGTCATCCTGATTGCCGACTAGCCGCATGGCGCTACGCATCGCGGCGCTGAAAGAGCGCGCACCGGGCGAGAACCGGGTCGCGCTGACCCCCGAAACGGCGAAGAAATTTGCTGCTCTCGGGGCTGTAGTCGCAGTGGAGGAGGGCGCCGGTCTGGCCGCCGCCATCACCGACCAGGCCTATCGCGACGCCGGGGCCGAAGTGCTCACCGGGCCGCAGGCGGTCGCGGAGGCGGATATCGTGCTCGGCGTGCAGGCACCCGAGGTCATGGCGCTCGCGGGGGCCAAACCCGGCGCGTTGATCGCGGCGACCTTCGACCCGTTCCGCAATGGCGATCTGGTCGCAGCCTATGCCAAGGGCGGCTTCGAAGCGCTGTCGATGGAATTCATGCCGCGCATCACCCGCGCGCAGAGCATGGATGTGCTCTCCAGCCAGTCGAACCTCGCCGGGTACAAGGCGGTGCTGACTGCGGCCAATGTCTATGGCCGCGCCTTTCCGATGATGATGACCGCTGCCGGTACCATCCAGGCGGCCAAGGTCTTCGTGATGGGCGTGGGCGTGGCGGGCCTGCAGGCGATCGCCACGGCCAAGCGGCTTGGCGCGCAGGTCTCGGCCACCGATGTCCGGTCGGCGACGAAAGAGCAGATCCAGTCGCTCGGCGCCAAGCCGATCTTCGTCGAGGATGTCGCGGGCATCGAAGGCGAAGGATCGGGCGGCTATGCCACCGAAATGAGCGACGAGTACAAGGCCGCGCAGGCCGAACTGGTCTCTAGCCATATTGCCAAGCAGGATATCGTCATCACCACCGCGCTGATCCCGGGCAGGCCCGCGCCGCGGCTGATTTCGGATGCGCAGATTGCCAGCATGAAGCCGGGCAGCGTGATCTTCGACCTAGCCGTTGCGCAAGGCGGCAATGTCGAGGGCTCCAAGCCCGACGAAGTGGTTGAGAAACACGGCGTCAAGATCGTCGGCTATTCGAACACCGCCGGACATCTGGCGGCGGACGCTTCGGCGCTGTTCGCGCGCAATCTCTACAATTTCCTGTCCGCCTTCTGGGACGAGGAGGTCGGCAAGCCGGTGCTCGACGCAGAAATCGGCGATGCCGTGCGGCTGACGCAGGGCGGCAAGGTCGTGAACGAGAGACTGACCACCGCGTAATCCGGGCCCGGGGAGGGGCCGCACATGGACTTCATTTCGATCCTGTCGATCTTCGTGCTGGCGTGTTTCGTCGGCTATTACGTGGTCTGGTCGGTCACGCCCGCGCTGCACACGCCGCTGATGGCGGTGACCAATGCGATCTCCTCGGTGATCATCGTCGGCGCGCTAATCGCGGCGGCGGCGGCGGAAGTACCAGGGGCGAAGTGGCTTGGGCTGCTCGGCATCGTGCTCGCGAGCGTGAACATCTTCGGCGGCTTTGCGGTGACCGCGCGAATGCTCGCGATGTACAAGAAGAAGGAAAAACCAAACGCTGAAAAGGAGGCTTCAAAGTGAGCGTCCTTTCTTTTTTGATGGCTGGGTCAACTGAAGCGGTACGTGCGCACCCGAGTTTCGGTGACAGCAACATCGTCCCGCTTCTCTATCTTTTATCAGGTGTGCTTTTCATCTTCGCGCTGCGTGGCCTTTCAAGTCCTGCTACCAGCCGTGCAGGCAACCGCTACGGTATTCTCGGGATGGCGATAGCGGTCATCACAACACTTGTGACCCATTTCCCACTTATTGATGAAACCGGAAATGAGTTCTGCTTCGATTGCAGTGTTTATCCCGACATAGGAACCAGTTTGGAGATTCTCGCCGCCATCGCTATCGGCGCAATCGTAGGCATCACCATCGCCCGCCGCATCGCCATGACCGCGATGCCCGAGCTGGTCGCGGCCTTCCACTCGCTGGTCGGCCTGGCCGCAGTGTTGGTGGGCTGGGCGGCCTATCTCAATCCGGGTGCTTTCGGACTGCTGGTCGATGGCAGCATCGGCGCGGTGTCAAAGGTCGAGATGGGTCTCGGCATCGCCATCGGCGCGATCACCTTCTCCGGTTCTGTCATCGCCTTTGCCAAGCTCTCGGGTCGCATGAGCGGTTCGCCGATCCTTTTGCCTGCGCGCCATGTCATCAATCTCGGCACGCTGGCGGCGATCATCGTGCTGACCGCGCTGTTCGCGATGGCGAGCGGGCCTGCGGAAACCATGCCTCTGATCATTGCGCTGACCGTGCTGGCATTCCTGATCGGCTTCCTGCTGATCATCCCGATCGGCGGGGCGGACATGCCGGTCGTGGTGTCGATGCTGAACAGCTATTCGGGCTGGGCCGCGGCGGCGATGGGCTTCACGCTCGGCAACAGCGCGATGATCATTACCGGCGCGCTGGTGGGCTCTTCGGGCGCGATCCTCAGCTACATCATGTGCCGCGCTATGAACCGCAGCTTCCTCAGCGTGATCGCGGGCGGCTTCGGCGCGGAGGACGGCGGGGCGGCTGGCGGCGAACCGCGCGAACAGCGCCCCTACAAGCAGGGCAGCGCGGCGGATGCGGCTTTCATGCTCGAACAGGCGGAGAAGGTCATCATCATCCCCGGCTACGGCATGGCGGTGGCGCAGGCGCAGCACGCGCTGCGCGAGATGACCGATATCCTCGAGGAAAAGGGTGTAGAAGTGAAGTTCGCCATCCACCCGGTGGCGGGCCGCATGCCCGGGCACATGAACGTGCTGCTCGCCGAAGCATCGGTCGATTACGACAAGGTGTTCGAGCTGGAGGACATCAACAGCGAGTTCGCGCAGGCCGACGTCGCCTTCATCATCGGTGCCAACGACGTGGTCAATCCCGCGGCCAAGACCGACAAGTCATCGCCCATCTACGGCATGCCCGTGTTCGACGTCGACAAGGCCAAGCAGGTGTTCTTCATCAAGCGCAGCATGGGCGGTGTCGGCTATGCCGGGGTCGATAACGACGTCTTCTACATGGATCAGACGATGATGCTGCTGTCCGATGCGAAGAAGATGGTCGAGGAAATCGTGAAAGCGCTCGACTGAGATGAAAGGCATCCTGATCGTACTCGCGCTGCTGGTCGTCGGCGGGCTGGTCCTCTGGGCGACTGTGGGCGGCGGGCTGCAGGCCACGGTCGAGGACCGGCTGGAGGATGAATTCGTCGCGCGCGGATTGCCGCAGCCGATGGCCGAATGCATGGCCGGACGAATGGCGCAGCGGCTTTCGGTTACCCAGCTGCGCAAGCTGGAAAACTTGCGCGCCGAAGACGGCGAAGCGGACGTTCCGCTGAGCATCGCCGAATTGCTCGAACGTGTTCGCCGCGTGGGCGACAGCGAGGTGCTGGAGGTCGCGGCCAGCTCTGCCGCCGTCTGTGCCTTCGCGGGACGCTGAGGCGTCCGCTACGCTTGCAATCGCCGGTCCTTGCGGCACTATAGGTTGCAAGGGAGAGACTCATGATGATCAGACTGTCGATTGCCGCCGCGCTACTTGCAAGCGCTGCGCCTGCCTTTGCCGCCACGCATAATGTCGCACCGGGTGAAGGCGCGCAGGAAGCCTTGCAGGAAGCGCTGATCCTTGCCGAGCCGGGTGACGAAATCGTGCTCGCCGCGGGCCGCTATACGCTGACCGATGGTCTCAGCCTCGATGTCGACGATGTGACCGTGCGCGGCGCCGGGATGGATGGCACCGTGCTCGACTTCACCGCCCAGCAGGGCGCGGGCGAAGGGCTGCTGGTGACCAGCGACGGCGTAACGCTGCGCGATTTTGCGCTCGAGAACCCGAAGGGCGACGGGGTGAAATCCAAGGGCGCGGACAATATCGTCTATTACCGCATCCGCGTGACCTGGACGCGCGGTCCGCATCCCGAAAACGGCGCCTATGGCGTCTATCCGGTCGAAAGCGACGGCGTACTGGTCGATGGCGTCAAGGTCACCGGCGCATCGGATGCGGGCATCTATGTCGGCCAGTCGTACAACATCACCGTGCGCAATTCGATTGCCGAGGCCAATGTCGCCGGGATCGAGATCGAGAACAGCCGCAATGCGCTGGTCGAACACAACCTCGTCACGCGCAACACCGGCGGGATCCTGGTCTTCGACCTGCCCAATCTGCCCGTGATGGGCGGCGGCAATGTGGTGGTCGCGAACAACCTGGTGATCGCCAACGACACGCCCAATTTCGCGCCCCCGGGCAATATCGTGGCAGGCGTACCGCGCGGCACCGGGATCATGGTGATGGCCAATGACAAGGTGCTGATCGAAGACAACATCCTGTCGCGCAATCCGACCGCGCCGATCATGGTCATCGCTTACACGCAGGAGTTCGAGGACGAGCGGTACAATCCGCTGCCGCGCGACGTGGTGGTGGGCGAAAACCGCTATGACGGCGGCGGCTACGATCCGCAGCTCGAGGGTGCGGACATGCTGCTCGCGGCCTTCGGCGGCGAACTGCCGCCGGTGCTGTGGGACGGCCTCGGGTCGCTGTCGGCAGTCGAGGGGACCGCGGGCTGGAACCTCAACCTGACCGAAGCGGGCAAGGGCCTCGGCGCGGCGCAGCCCGGTCCGCTGGCAGTCGGGACCCCCGCCAGCGAATTCGATCGCAGCGGGATCGGCGCACCCGCCGAACTCGAACAACGGCTTGGCGGGTGAGGCCAGCCGGCTGGCTCGCCTGTGCTGCTGTCGCGCTTTCGGGCGCGATGGTCGCGCGCGCGACCCCGCCGCCGCCCGAATACGTCAATGATGCCGCGATCATGGGCGACGGGATGCCGCGCCTGCTGTCGGACTACGGCTTTTTCGACGATCCGGGCGCGCAGGTGCCCGTGCCGCATGTCTATCCGTACCGGCTGAACACGCCGCTCTATTCCGATGGCGCGGAGAAACTGCGGTTTGTCTACCGCGCAGCGGGGACGCAGTTCGGCGCGCAGGGTGAAGGCTTGCTCGACCTGCCGGTGGGTACGGCGCTGATCAAGACCTTTGCCTTCGGCGAGGGCAGCGACCGGCGGCTGATCGAAACGCGTGTGCTGCTGCACCGCGCGGACGGCTGGCTGGCGCTGCCCTATCTGTGGAACGAGGCGCAGACCGATGCGCGGCTGGCAGTGGTCGGTGCGCGGATCGCCCTGACCACTCCGGCAGGGCAGGCGATCAGTTACCGCGTCCCCAACAAGAACCAGTGCAAGGAATGTCACGGGCTGAGCGGTGAAGTGGTGCCCATCGGCCCCAAGGCGCGCAATCTGTCGCACGCCTGGTTGAGCCGGATGGTCGCGGACGGGCATCTCGATACCATGCCGCAGGATGCCGACCAGTTGCCGCTGTGGGAGGAGCGTGAAAGCGCGCCGCTGTCCGCCGCCGCGCGCGCCTATCTCGACGTGAACTGCGCGCATTGTCACCAGCCTGGCGCGACCGCCTCGAACAGCGGGCTCGACCTGAGGTGGGAGCAACAGGCGCCCGAGGCACTGGGGATCGGCAAGCGACCCGTGGCGGCCGGGCGCGGGGCGGGCGGACACCTGTTCGATATCGTGCCCGGATCGCCCGATGCGTCGATCCTCACCTATCGCATGGCCAGCCCCGAACCCGGTGTGGCGATGCCCGAACTGGGCAAGGCGACGGTCGATGAAGAAGGGCTCACCATCGTGCGCCGCTGGATCGAGGAGATGGCCCCGTGAAATGGTTCTGGCGCATTCTGGGCGGGTTGGCGCTCGTCCTTGTGGCCGCATTCTTCGTCCTGCGCGTACCCGATACCGATGCCGGCGCCATGTATGCTAAATATGGCACCCCGCCATCGCAGATGCTGGGAATCGACAGGACCCGCCGCGTGCATGTCCGCGACGAAGGTCCGCGCGATGCACCGGTCGTCATCCTGCTGCATGGCTCGAATGCCGATCTCCACACCTGGCAGGCCTGGGCCGACGCGCTCAAAAGCGACTACCGCGTGATCCGTTTCGACCAGCGCGGGCATGGGCTGACCGGTCCTGCGGCCGATGGCGATTACGCGCTCGATGCCTTCGTGAAAGATATCGACGCGGTCGCCGACGCGCTCAATGTCGAACGCTTCACGCTGGCGGGCAATTCGATGGGCGGGGCCATCGCCATGGGTTATGCGATCGCCAATCCGGACCGGCTCGATGGACTGGTGCTGGTCGATGCCGCCGGCGCGCCAGTCGAGCGCGACGGTGGTGGCAATCTCGCCTTCCAGCTGGCCGCCATGCCCGGTGTGGGCAATGTGATGAGCCAGCTGCTGCCGCGTTCGCTGGTCGAGCGCAGCCTGTCGCAAAGCGTTTCCAACCAGGCGGTCGTGACCCCCGGCACGGTCGACCGCTATTGGGAGCTTGCCCGCTATCCCGGCAACCGCAATGCGACGCGCCAGCGCTTTGCAACGCCGCGCCGGAATTTCGACGCTGCGCAGATCGCGGCGGTGACAGTTCCCACGCTGGTGATGTGGGGCGAGGAAGACAGCCTGATCCCCTATGCGGCGGCCGGTTGGTACATGGAACACCTGCCCAATGCGACGCTCGCGAATTATCCCGGCGTCGGCCATATCCCGATGGAAGAAGCGCCCGAACAAAGCGTTGCGGACCTGCGGATCTGGCTGGGCGAAGTGCTCGCCTCGCAAGATGTCGCGGACGAAGGAACCGCCTCGTGACCCGCCCGTTGTAAGGCCCTGATACGCGGGCACACCGCGATCGTGCGAACATCAGGGCGGAATAGGGGACAAACGGTTGCGCAAGCTTGGCATTATCGGGGGGATGAGCTGGATCTCGACCCGCGCCTATTACGAACGGATCAACAAATCGGTGCAGAAGCGGGCGGCCCCCTTGGCCAGCCCGCCGCTGCTGATCGAAAGCCTCGATTACGCGCCCATCGCCGCGGCCAAGAATGCCGATGACTGGGACGCGATCGCCGCCACGCTGGTCGAATCCGCGCGGCGGCTCGAAAGCGCCGGGGCCGAAGGCCTGGTGATCGCGGCCAATGCCATGCACAAGGTCTATGACCGGCTGACCGAAGCGGTCTCGATCCCAGTGCTGCATATCGCCGACAGCGTCGGCCAGGCGATGGAAGACGCCGACTGCAAGAGCGCCGCACTGCTTGGCACGCGCTTCGTGATGACCGAAAGCTTCTATCGCCAGCGGCTGGTCGGCCACGGCGTCGATCTGCTCCCGCCCGATCCCAATGATGTCGAACTGGTCGACGGGATCATCTACAAGGAACTGATGCTCGGCCGCGTGACCCGCGATGCCGAGCGTGCGCTCAAGACGATCATCACGATGAAGGAAAAGGACGGCGCCGAGGCGATCGTGCTGGCCTGTACCGAGCTCGAGCTGGTCGTCGACACCGACGCCAACGTGCTGCCGGTCTACGATTCCACCGATATCCACTGCCGCGCCGCGGCGGACTGGATCCTGGGCTGAATCCGCAAACCCGCGAACCCGGCTGTCCGCGCGCACATTCTGCCGAAAACCCGCCGGGTTCGCCTTTCGTTCACGTTGTCGCCCACCCGGCGCTGACCTAAGCCTCGGCGGGCATGCACACAGCCCCCTACGCTTCCGATCCCGCCGCCAGCCGCGGGCGCGAATTCACCGAGGAACGCGAGGGATCGCGCGGCCCGCGCAGCGAATTCCAGCGCGACCGCGACCGCATCGTCCATTCGATCGCCTTCCGCCGCCTGCGTTCCAAGACGCAGGTGTTCGTCTCGCCCGATGGCGACCATTACCGCACCCGCCTGACGCATAGTCTCGAGGTCGCGCAGGTCGGCCGCGTGCTGGCGCGCGAGCTAGGACTGGACGAGGACCTGACCGAAGCGCTGTGCCTGGGTCACGACATCGGCCACCCGCCCTTCGGCCATGCGGGCGAGGAGGCGCTTGAAGAAGCGATGGTCCATGCCGGTGGCTATGACCACAATGCGCAGGGCCTGCGCACGCTTGCGCGGCTCGAAAGCCCCTATTGCGACCACGACGGGCTCAACCTCACATGGGAGACGCTCGAAGGGCTGGCCAAGCACAACGGCCCGGTCGCCGCGCCGAGCTGGGCGTTGGCCGAAATCGACCACGCGTTCCCGCTCGATCTCGCGACCTGGCCCTCGCTCGAGGCGCAGGTCGCGGCGGTGGCGGACGACATCGCCTACGACAATCACGACATCGACGACGGCCTGCGCGCCGGCTTCCTCGAACTCGACGATCTGCTCGCGCTCGACTGGATGGCCGATCAGTGGCGCGCGGTGGAGAAACGCTTTCCCTCCGCCCCGCGCGATCGCCAGCTGCGCGAACTGGTCCGCACGCAGATCGGGCTGATGGTCAACGATGTCCTCACGCATACGCGCGAACAGGTGCAGGGTATTGCCAGCGTCGACGAAGTGCGCGGCGCGGGCCGCCAGCTGGCCGGGTTCTCGCCCGCGATGGGTGAACGCGAACGCGTGCTCAAGCGCTTCATGTACGACCGGCTCTATTATCACGAGGAACAGCTCGCCACCGCCGAGCGCGCGCGCGACGTGATCACGCGGCTGTTCGCGGCCTATCACGCCGATCCGCGCACCATGCCTGACGACTGGCTCGCCACGCTGCCCGCGCAGGTACCGCAGCGCAGCCGCCATATCGCGGACTTCATCGCCGGGATGACCGATCGTTATGCGATCACCCAGTGCAACCGCATCTACGGCAGCACGCCCGAAGGGTTGAGCAATGTCTGACGCGGTTCGCATCGCCCTGATCGGCGCCACCGGGCTCGTCGGTTCGAGCGTAATCGGGCAATGCGTCGGGCGCGAGGACCTGCGTCTTACCGGCATCGCGCGGCGCGAGGTGGCGCTGCCGCGGGGTATCCGTATGGAACTGTTCGTGGCCGAGCCCGCCAAATGGGGCGAGGTGATCGAGGCGGTCCAGCCCAAGGCGATCATCTGCGCGCTGGGCACGACCTGGAAGAAGGCGGGCGCGGACGAGGGGGCGTTTCGCGCGGTCGATCAGGACCTCGTGCTCGACACAGCACGCGCGGCGCGCGAACTGGGGGTCGAACGCTTCGTCCATATCAGCTCGGTCGGCGCCGATCCGATGGTGAAGCCGTTCTACCTGCGGGTGAAGGGCGAGGTCGAGCGCGAGCTGACCAAGCTGCGGTTCAATCGGCTCGACATCCTGCGCCCCGGCCTGCTGCGCGGCACGCGCGAGAATGATCGCCGACCTGCCGAGCGGTTGGGTATCGCGGCAGCGCCGGTCGCGAACCTGCTGCTCCATGGCAAATATCGCCAGTATCGTGGTATCAAGGCCGATGTCGTTGCCCGCGCGGCGCTGGCGCTTGCAAAGCGGGCCGCACGCGGCCGCTTCGTGCATGATAACGACGCCATCCAGCGCGCGGCGCATACGCTGCCGCAAATCGAACATGAGGTGCTCTGATGTGGGATACGGCTTTCGGGACAGCCAATGCGCTCGCCATGGTCATGTGGGCCGGATTGATCCTGCTGCCGCGCTGGCCCGCGCTGCTGGCGGCGGTGCTCTATGCCGGGGTGGGGCTGCTGTGCCTTGCCTATACGGTTGGGCTGGTCGGCATCCTGGCGGGCGCCTTCGACCCCGTTCCCCTCGGCTCGGATGAAGCCGCCAGCTTCTCGACGATCGAGGGCGTCCGCGCGATTTTCTCCAGCGATGGCGGCGTGACCGTCGGCTGGATCCACTACCTTGCCTTCGATCTCTTCGCCGGTCTGTGGATTGCGCGCGATACCGATGCCAAGGGCTTTTCGCGGCTGCTGCAGGCACCGATCCTGCTCGCGACCTTCTTTGCCGGGCCGCTCGGCCTGTTCCTCTGGCTGGCCATTCGCGAACGCCGCGCGCGGGCTGGCGGACGCTGGCAGTAACGCCTGTCGGAATCGGGTTGCGCAACGCAACCGACCTGCCATGATGCCTCCAACTGCTGAAAACAGCGGAGAGGATATATGGCAGATACCGAAAAGCTCACTTTCGATGAGCTCATCACGCATTGGGCGCAGGAAAAGCCCGATCAGGTCGCGCTCGAACAGGATGGCGCTGCGCTGACCTTTGCCGAGCTGGAGGACCGCTCGCGCCGGATCGTGGCGATGCTCGCCGCGCACGGGGTGGGCAAGGGCGACCGGATCGCCTGGCTCGGCAAGAACGCGCGCCACTATTTCGAACTGTTCTATTCCGCCGCGCGCATCGGGGTGGTCATGGTGCCGATCGGCTGGCGTCTCGCGGCGCCCGAAATCGCCTATATCCTCGGCGATACGGGCGCGAAGCTGGTGTTCATCGACGAAGGGTTCGGCGAACTTGCCGCCAAGGCCTGCGGCGAACTGGCTACGCCCCCCGAGATCATCGACACACCGACAGCCCAGCGCGAAATCGCCGCCGCACCTGCCGATGCATTCGACGGTGCGGGACCCGACGATCCAGTACTCCAGCTCTACACTTCGGGCACCACGGGCAATCCCAAGGGCGCGGTGCTGACCAATGCCAACCTCTTCTCGCTGCGCCAGCCCGCCGAAGCGGCGGCACAGCCATGGTCGAGCTGGGACGAGGACGAGGCGATCCTGATCTGCATGCCTTGCGCGCATATCGGCGGGACCGGGCTTGGCATCATGGCGATCGCGGCGGGCATCCGCGGGATCGTCCAGTCCGAGTTTACGCCCGATGGCGTGCTCGACGGCTTCGAACAGGGGATCACGCGGCTGTTCATCGTGCCCGCCGCGCTGCAGATGGTGGTGCAGCATCCGCGCGCGAAGGACACCGACATGTCGGCGGTCAAATACGTCATGTATGGCGCCGCGCCGATCCCGCTCGACCTCCTGCGCGAGGCGGTCCAGACCATTCCCGGTGCGGGCTTCCTGCAATGCTACGGCATGACCGAGACGACCGGCACCATTGCCATGCTCCCGCCCGAGGATCACGCACTCGACGGCAACCAGCGCATGCGCAGTGCGGGCAAGGCCGTACCGGGTGCCGAGCTCAAGGTCGTCGGCGAAGACGGCGCCGAACTTCCGCGCGGCGAGGTGGGCGAATTGATCTGCAAGAGCCCGTCGAACATGCAGGGGTACTGGAACCTGCCCGATGCCACCCGCGGCGCGCTGAAGGACGGCTGGATGCACACCGGCGACGCCGCCTATATGGACGAAGACGGCTACGTCTATATCCAGGACCGCATCAAGGACATGATCATCTCGGGCGGCGAGAATGTCTATCCCGCGCAGGTCGAAAGCGCGATCTACGGTCACCCGGCGGTAGGCGAAGTCGCAGTGATCGGCGTGCCCGACGATACCTGGGGCGAAGCGGTCAAGGCCTGCGTCGTGGCCAAGCCGGGCAGCGAAGTGGATGCCGAGGATATCATCACCTTCACGCGCGAGCGGCTGGCGGGCTTCAAGGTCCCCAAGACGGTCGACGTGATTCCCGAAATGCCGCGCAACGCCAGCGGCAAGATCCTGCGCCGCGAATTGCGCGCCCCCTATTGGGAAGGGCGCGACAGGCAGGTCAATTGAAGCGCCACGCACCCGCCACCGCGCGCAATTCTGAGCCCTTGGCCGGGGTGCTGGCGGAGGAATTGCCCGCGAGCGGGCTGGTGCTCGAAATCGCGAGCGGGAGCGGCGAACACGCGGTGTTCCTCGCGCGGCGCTTTCCCGCGCTGGGCTGGCAACCGAGCGACCGGGACGCGGAGGCACTGGCCTCTGTCGATGCCTGGGCGGCCGAAGGCGGCTGCGCGAACCTGCGCCCTGCAATCGCACTCGATGCCGCGCAGGCCGACTGGCCGATCGCGGCGGCGGATGCGGCGTTGTGCGTCAACATGGTGCATATCAGCCCGTGGGACGCGGCGGTCGGGCTGTTTGCGGGGGCGGGGCGGATATTGGCCAGCGGCGCACCACTGGTGCTTTACGGCCCCTTCATCGAACCCGAACAGGAAACCGCGGCGTCGAACCTGGCGTTCGACCAGTCGCTCAAACAGCGCAATCCCGAATGGGGCCTGCGCGATCTTACCGATCTCGACGCGCTGGCCGCAGACCACGGCCTGCGCCGAACTGCGCGCCACGCGATGCCTGCCAACAATCTGGCGCTGGTCTACCGGCGAGGCTAAGGGGGAATGCCGGCTAACGACCCGAACCCGGACATCATGCAGCGCGTGCGCGTAGGCTAGTCTCAAGTGTCCTCACTAGCTGAAATCCGGGGTAATTCAGCTTTGTGTATTTATGTCTGTAGTAGGCATTCCAGTAACTGGCCACGCGCTGCTTAGTCAGTTCCCAATAGTCACAATTTTCGGAGATAAATGAGATCATCGCGTCAACATTTGACGGAGTGGTCGCACCTGCGATGTCCTCGATGATCTCGACGACATACTCACCGATCAGGGTTACCACAAAGGGTGCAGACCATGGCTGCACCGCGGGTAGAAGTGATCGCAAAGCACGCTGCCGGTCAAAGCCGTTGGAACTCTGAGTTTGGAGACAGGCGGCCATTTGCGCGATACGGCCGTCGTTCGAGGATGCGCTTTGGGCCTCGCTATATCGCAGCCGTCGCGGCACGAGTATTTTCTCTCCGCCAACTAGAAGGCTCACTTGGCCCATTGTCGTGGATCAAGAAGGCCATGGACCACCTTGCCGACTTCGACCGCGTTTGTCCTCATCGACATGGGGAAGGCGTCTGCAAGCTGGCTGACGTCAATTTCAATGAGCATCTGAGGGTGGTTCATAGCCTCGTTTGTCTAGCTTTCGCGATTTCCGCTTTCCACCCCAAAGCAGAACTCATGCCATGCGAGCCCGGCTCAGGTCGCACTGTCGGCCGTATTGGCACTGGATTGCAGGTCGCTGCCGGGACAGCTGCGCATTGCCCGCGCAAATCGACCACCGCCCACCACTCGCGAACCGTCTGATTCGGGCTGATCGCAGGCGGCCCGATTGTCTCCTGCTCCGGATGAGCATCCTTGCACCGCCGCGTTCCGCAGATAGAGTGTCGCAGGAGGGAGACGTCTCATGACCGCCCTATCCATTCGTGAACTCGCCAGCCGCCACTGGTTCTATCTGCTGCTGCCCGTGTGGCTTGCCGCCTCCTGGTCCTTGCGCGGGGCGCCTATGTGGAACCAGCAACCGCGGCTGGGCGAAGCGATCATCCTGTTCGACTGGTGCATCTTCATGCCGGTGCTGTTCGCGATCTGTTATCGCGACATGCCGCGCCGGGCGCTCGCGCTGCGCATGCTTGCGCTGTTTTGCGGCGGTATCTGGCTGGCGGGCCAGATCGTCCCTCCCGATGCGCACAGCTTGCTGGGTTTCGGCGCGGGTCTGCGCTGGGTCGGGCTTATCGTACTGCTATTGTTCGAAGCCGCCGCGATCATGGCCATGTTGCGGATCGTCTTTGGCGCAGTGCCGAGCGCTGCCGCCCTCGAACGGCAAGGCATCCCGCCGGTGATCGCGCGGCTGATGGTACTCGAGGCCCGCTTCTGGCGCTGGGTGTGGAAACGCCTGACGGGGAAATAGCCCGCATACGAAAACGCCCGCCGGTGAGGGCGGGCGTCTCGCTGTCAACTGTTGGCTCGGCTCAGGTCGCGTCGTCGACCGTGTTGGCGGCCGATTGCAGGTCGTCGCCCGCACCGCGCACGGTGTTGCAGGCGGCGGCGGTCAGCGTCATCGTGGTGATGCCGAGGGCGAGCAGGATTTTCTTGATCATCATCGTTTCCTTCCCAAAGGGCTCCCATCGCGGGGTGCGAAAGATTCAACGGATCATGCTTCCTTCGGTTCCATCAATGCCCTGCGCGCCAGGCCGAGCCGGTGTTCACGCCAGGCGATCAGCAGTCCGGCCCCCACCACCAGCGGCGCGCCGAACCAGAAGGAGACGGGCGGGAGACTGGTGAACACCAGCCAGCCGAACAGCGTCGCCCAGATCAGCCCCGAATAATCCATCACGATGACATTCGCGACCGCGCCGTAGCGCAGCGCTGCGGTCAGCAGCACCTGCCCCAGCAGTCCGATGACCCCGCAGGCCAGCAGCAGCAGCCACTCCTCGGGCGCATGCGCCTTGCCGATGAAGGGCATTGCCAGCGCGAGCACCGGGACCGAGAAGAGCGAGAAATAGAACACGATGGTGAAGGGATGCTCGGTTCGCCCCAGATCGCGCAACTGGACCGAAATCAGGGCGATCATCAGCGCGGCCCCGAGCGCGATCGCCGCGCCGAACAGCGGCAGTTCGCCGCCCCATGGCTGTGCGATCAGCACCACGCCGGCAAAGCCCAGCGCAACCGCGCTCCAGCGCCACACGCCGGTCGGTTCGCGCAGGATCAGCGCGGACAGCAGCACCGCGAAGATCGCCGAGCTGTAATTGAGCGTGGTCGCGACCGCGAGCGGCAGCAGGGTCGCCGCGCCGAAATTCATCGCCATGCCGACGAGGCCGAAGCCCGAGCGGCGCAGGTGCGATCCGGTGCGGCGCGTGGCGAGCACATCGAGTCGGCCGCGCAGCGCGAACCAGCCGAACAGGATCGGGATCGTCGGCAATTGCCGCCAGAACATGATTTCGGCGAGATGGATGCCCTTGTCGCTGGCCAGCTTGACGCAGGCGAGCAGCGCGGCGAGCACGAAAGCGGCGGCAAGACGCAGTCCCAGCGCGAGCAGGGGCCGATGGTGGGGATGATCGCTTTCGGGCTGCATCGCACGGGGCGGTTAGCCCAGCCATGGCGGTGTGCAAACGGGAGATTGCAGGCGGTGCATGGTCTGCCCATATGGCCGCGTAATGGAAGAACCCGATTTCCTGCTGTTCGCAAGCGATGCCGAACTCGCCGCCTATTGGGCCGCGGCCTTCCTGGTGGCGGCGCTATTCTGTCTTGCGATGGAGCGGCGCAGAATGAAGCGGACGGTGCTCAACCGCGTCGGCTGGATGCCGTGGACGGGGCTGTTCCTGACCTTTGCGGTGTTTGCCGGCGGACTGCTGGCAGCGTCGATCCCCGCGATCATCCAGGGATAGCGTGCTCGGCCTTGGGGCTGCGCGCGCGCATTTCGGTGAAGCTCTGCATGTACAGCGCCTCGAAATGCCGCTCGCGCGCGAGGTCGCGCAGCGTGTCCCGCTTCGGTTTGCGGTGGCCCAGAAAGAGAAGCTTGTTCAACATGGCGTGTTCCTACCCTTAAAGCGGGTATACGCCGGCCGGACGGTACGTGATTGTAAGAAGTCGCCTTTGTGCGGCGCGTTCTTACAATTCCGCGGGTTTAGATCGTCTGCACCAGAGGGCGCGCGTCAGAGACACGCTTCCAGATACGCCTGGTCGAAGCCGAACTGGCGCGCTTTTTCGAGCGTGTAGGGACGCAGGCCCGACGAGCGGTATTCGCCCATGATCTTGCCGTCATCGCCCTCGTCGAGATATTCGAACTTGAACAGTTCCTGCGTCACGATCACGTCGCCTTCCATCCCGATGACCTCGGTGATGTTGGTCGTCCGGCGCGAACCGTCGCGCAGGCGCTTGACCTGAACGATGATATCGACGCTTTCGGCGATCTGGCGGCTGATGGCTTCCTTGGGGATCTTGATGTCGCCCATCAGGATCATGTTTTCCATACGGCCGAGGCATTCGCGCGGGCTGTTGGCGTGCAGCGTACACATCGAACCGTCATGGCCCGTGTTCATCGCGGCGAGCAGGTCGAAACATTCCGCGCCGCGAATTTCGCCCAGAATGATGCGGTCGGGACGCATACGCAGGGCGTTCTTGACGAGGTCGCCAATGGTGATCGCGCCCTGGCCTTCGAGGTTGGGCGGACGCGTTTCGAGCGGCAGCCAGTGCGGCTGCTGCAGGCGCAATTCGGCCGCATCCTCGATCGTCAGCACGCGCTCGCCCGGGTCGATCATCTTCGACAGGGCGTTGAGCATGGTCGTCTTACCCGAACCGGTACCGCCCGAAATGACCACGTTCATCCGGCAGGCACCGGCGATCTTGAGCGCGGTACACATCTTGTCGCTCATCGAACCGAAGTCCTTGAGCATGTCGAGCGTGATCGGCTTTTCGGAGAATTTACGAATCGAGATCGCAGTGCCGCGCAGCGACAGCGGCGGAACGATGACGTTGACACGGCTGCCGTCCTTTAGACGGGCGTCGGCCAGCGGCGTGGTCTGATCGACGCGGCGGCCGACCTGGTTCACGATACGTTGCGCGATCTGGAACAGGTGCGTCTCGTCGCGGAACTTGATCGGCGCGATGATCAGCTTGCCCTTTTTCTCGATATAGGTCTGGTCGGGGCCGTTGACCATGATGTCCGAGACGTCGGGATCGTTGAGCAGTTCCTCGAGCGGACCGAAGCCGAGCAGTTCGTCGACGAGGACCTTTTCGAGCGCGAATTGCTCGCGGCGGTTCAGCGTGACCTTCAGTTCGGCCAGCACTTCCATGATGATCGGGCGGAATTCTTCCGACAGTTCATCCTTGGACAATGTCGCCGCGGCTTCGGGATCGACGCGTTCGAGCAGGCGCGGCAGCACCTGTTCCTTGATCTTGTGGACGCTGGCTTCGAACCCGCCGACTTCGCTCTGGCCCGAATGCGTGGAATTCATCCGCTCTTCGAGCCGCGACATCGCATCGCCGGTGCTGTTAGGCGCGGCGGAAGGTACGTCGTTTTCAGGCAGCGGGGGGAACTGGTCTCCGCCATCGTCCCGGTCGGGCTTTGATGGCGAAGGGGTGGGCGAGCCGCCCCGCATGGGTTTGGCCACACCAAATTGCGGACGGGCACCGGCGCCCATACCTGCCGGCCCGTTTTTCCGTCCGAATGCGCTCATTCCGGTAACCCCCGAAGAAACTCTTGATTCGCCCAGCGGAACCTTGCGCTTATGCGCCCAAGTCCGCCTCTCGAAGCGTGGTGAATAATTTGGAAACCTTGATTATTCCCTAATAGGGGGTGACGCGTAAGCACGTCCTTCGCGCGCGGCGATTGCCCATCATGAAGGCGTACCGCGCGCGCCCATTCTGCCGGACCGATTGATTGCCCGTCAGGAACCGCTAAGTCTCGCGCCACACAGCCAATCGGAGAATACGGCGCATGTGCGGAATTATCGGGATCGTCGGGGCAGAACCCGTCGCGGAACGGCTGGTCGATGGCCTGCGCCGGATGGAATACCGCGGCTATGACAGCGCCGGGATCTGCACGCTCGACCAGGGCGAACTGATCCGCCGGCGCGCCGAGGGCAAGCTCAACAATCTGGTGGTCGAACTGGCGGGCAATCCCGCCCCCGGCGACACCGGGATCGCGCATACGCGCTGGGCCACGCACGGCGCGCCGACTGCGCAGAATGCGCATCCGCATGCGACCGGGCAGGTGGCGCTGGTGCACAATGGGATCATCGAGAATTACAAGGAGCTGCGCGCCGAATTGCGCGCAGATGGCCGCACGCTCGAAAGCGATACCGATAGCGAAGTGGTCGCGCATCTGGTGTCGCGGCTGGTCGAAACGGGCAGCAGTCCGCAGGAAGCCGTCGCCACGGTGTTGCCGCGCCTGCGCGGGGCCTTTGCGCTGGCGATCGCCTTCCGCGACCATCCCGATCTGCTGATCGGCGCCCGCCGCGGCTCGCCGCTGGTCGTCGGCTATGGCGATGGCGAGACCTATATCGGGTCGGACGCGCTGGCGCTGGCCCCGCTGACGCAACAGATCAGCTATCTCGAAGAAGGCGACTGGGTGGTCGTGTCGCGCGATGGCGCCGCTATCTATGACGCGGAGAACCAGGCGGTCGAGCGCGAGGTGCGCAGTTCGGGTGCCTCGGCCGCGGCGGTCGAGAAGGGCAATTACCGCCACTTCATGCAGAAGGAGATTTTCGAGCAGCCGACCGTGGTCGCGCAGACGCTCGGCTCCTACCTGCGCCAGTCGGACAATTCGGTCGCATTGCCGCAGTTCGATTTCGACATTTCCAGCGTCAGGCGCATCACCATCGTTGCCTGCGGCACGTCCTTCTATGCCGGCATGGTGGCAAAATACTGGTTCGAACGCTTCGCCCGCGTGCCGGTCGATATCGATGTGGCATCGGAGTTTCGCTATCGCGAGCCGGTGCTGGAGGAAGGCGGACTGGCACTGTTCATTTCGCAGAGCGGCGAAACCGCCGATACGCTCGCTGCGCTGCGCCACTGCAAGCAAAACGGCCAGACGATCGGCGTGATCGTCAACGTGCCGACCAGTTCGATGGCGCGCGAGGCGGACCTGCTGCTACCGACGCATGCCGGGCCCGAGATCGGCGTCGCCTCGACCAAGGCCTTCAGCTGCCAGCTTGCCGTGCTCGCCGCGCTCGCCGCCCATATGGCAGTGAAGAAGGGGCTGATGAGCCGCGCCGAGGAGCAGGAAGTGGTCGCGCATCTGCTCGAAGCGCCTGCCGCGCTCAACGCCGCGCTCGACCATGATGACGATATCGCTAGCATGGCGCATCTGATCGCCCCGGCGCGCGACGTTCTTTATATGGGCCGGGGACCTGATTATCCGCTCGCGCTCGAAGGGGCGCTGAAGCTGAAGGAGATCAGCTATATCCACGCCGAGGGCTATGCCAGCGGGGAAATGAAGCATGGCCCCATCGCGCTGATCGACGACGATGTTCCGGTGATCGTGCTCGCGCCTTCGGGTCCGCTGTTCGAAAAGACCGTGTCGAATATGGAAGAGGTACGTGCGCGTGGCGGACAGATCGTGCTGATCTCCGATGCCGAGGGTTTGGAAGCTGCGGGCGAGGGCTGTCTCGCGACGATCGAGATGCCGCGCGTCCATCCGCTGATCGCACCTTTGGTTTACGCGATACCGGTGCAATTGCTCGCTTATCACGTGGCTTGCGTCAAAGGCACCGATGTCGATCAGCCGAGAAATCTGGCGAAATCCGTTACTGTGGAGTAACTTAGGGCCGGTTTAACCGTTTTTTCCTGCCTCAACTGTTTGGTCCGTCTTTTACCAGAGGATAAGGTTTTGCGGTTAATCGTCCCCGGGTGAGCGAGCCGGTAAACCCCCAACAAACCAGTGCACCTGCGCTGTCGACTCGGCAGGTCATCGGGCTTGAAGCGCCCGAGGGCTCCGATTGGGGCGTGGTTCACGGGCAGCAATATGCCTTGCTGCAGGAACGGGTGAAGGTCCGTATCGGCCTGCATCTGACTAGCTTCGTGCTGGTTGCGGTGACGCTCTATGGTTCGCTTCCGACAGTAGTGCTGGGGTTGTGGGGGCTTGCGCTGCTTGTTGCGGTGGGCTTCGCCTCCCGCTCCGACCTCGGGCTGGGCGATGCCGACAATCGCTTTATCGAACTCGGAGAGATGAAATCCCATGCGATGGCCACGGGCACCAAGGGTGCGGTGTGGTCGGCGGGCATGCTTGCTTGCGCCTGGCTTGCGGATCCGGCATCGGTCGTGCTCGTCTGGGCCGTCGTTGCCATGCTGGTCGTGGCGAGCAGCGCGAGCCGCTTCGGCGCGCCGCTCAGCTCGATTACCTTTACGCTGGCCGCCGGAGCAGGCGGCCTCGCAGCCAGCCTGATCACCTCCCAGTACGCGCTCGCCGCGGTGGTCTTCCTGACGACGCTGCTGGCAATCTTCGGCGTTATCGAAAGCGCGCGAATCCGCGTGGCTGCACGGCTCGCCGAATCGGCGATGCAGGAGAAGAGCGAAGTCGTCTCGATGCTGCTGCGCGAATTCGAGGAAGGCCAGGCCGACTGGCTGTGGCAGATCGATCCGCGCCGGCGCCTGAAGTCGGTATCGCCGCGTTTCGCCTTTTCGCTGGGCAAGCAGCCCAGCGAGATCGAGGGGGAATCCTTCCTCCAGCTGATTTCGGGCGACGGCTGGAAAACCGGCCGCTTCCCGCCGAGCCTGCACGAGCTGGCCGATAAGCTGAAGCGAAAGAAGAATTTCTCCAACCTCGTGGTCAGGGTCTCGATCGACGGCCAGGACCGCTGGTGGGAGCTGTCGGGCACACCGATCGTCGACGAAATGGGAACCTATCAGGGGTTCCGCGGGGTCGGCTCCGATGTCACCGAGCAGCGCGAATCCTCGGAGAAGATCGAATATCTTGCGCGCTACGACACGCTGACCCAGCTGCCCAACCGCCGCATGCTCAACGAGGCGCTGGGCGAGGCGCTCAAATATGCCGCCGAATGGCGCTCGCGCTGTGCGTTTCTCATGATCGACCTCGACCGGTTCAAGGCAATCAACGATTCGCTTGGACACCTGGTCGGCGACCGGATGCTTGGCGAAGTCGCCGCGCGGCTGAAAAGCCTGGTCGTCGAAGGCGAGGTCGTGGGCCGCCTGGGCGGCGACGAATTCGCAGTGGTCATCCGCGACATTGCCAACCGCGAACGCATGGACACGCTGGCGCGTGACATCATCCAGCGGCTTTCCGAACCCTATCACATCGAAAACCAGGTGCTCTATGTCGGTGCCAGCGTCGGTTCGGCGCTGGGTCCGCGCGACGGGCGCACGGTCGAGGAATTGCTCCGCAACGCCGATCTCGCGCTGTACCGTGCGAAGGGTGAAGGCGGCGGCATGCACCGCGAATACGAACCCTCGCTCCACGCCAATGCCGAAGAGAAACGCCAGCTCGAACATTCGCTGCGCAATGCGCTCGAACGCGACGAGATGCTGCTGCACTACCAGCCGGTGGTGGACGCCACGACCGAAGAGATCGTCAGCTTCGAAGCGCTGATCCGCTGGGACAGCGCCGATCACGGCTTCGTCAGCCCGGGCAAGTTCATCCCGCTGGCCGAAGATACCCGCCTGATCGTGCCGATCGGCACCTGGGTGATGCAAGAGGCCTGCCGCGAGGCAGCCGAGAACTGGCCGACCAACATCAAGGTCAACGTCAACGTCTCGCCCGAACAGCTGCTCGAAACCGATTTCTCCGCCACGGTCGTGCGCGCGCTGTCGGACAGCGGGCTCGATCCCAAGCGGCTCGAGATCGAGGTGACCGAAAGCATCTTCCTGCGCGATGCCAGCGTGGCGCGTAACGCGCTCGAAGAATGCATGGCACTGGGATGCTCGGTCGCGCTCGACGATTTCGGGACCGGCTATTCCTCGCTCGGCTACCTGCGCAAGCTCAAGTTCTCGACCATCAAGGTCGATCGCACCTTCGTACAGGGTGCCGCGCAGCAGAGCCCCGAATCGATTGCCATCATTCGCGCTGTCGTTGCCATGGCCGACAGTCTCGGCATGACCACGACCGCCGAAGGCGTCGAGAACGAGGAAGAAGCGGAAATGATCCGCAGCATGGGCTGCACCAAGATCCAGGGCTTCCACTTCGGTCGCCCGATGCCGCGCGACGACGTTGCGGGCGTCTTTACCCGCCGGGCAGCGGAGCAGCGGCTCAAAAGCGCCTGATCAGGCTTCGGCCAGCGCTTTCAGGGCATTTTCGAACAGCGCCAGGCCATCGGTTCCGCCATGCGCCGGATCGACCGCGCGTTCGGGGTGCGGCATCATGCCGAGCACATTGCCCGCGGCATTGAGCACGCCCGCGATGTCGCGGCGCGAACCGTTGCAATTCTCGACATAGCGGAACGCCACGCGGCCTTCGCCCTCGATCCGGTCGAGTGTATCCTCGTCGGCAAAGTAATTGCCATCGTGATGCGCCACCGGGATATGGATCGTCTGGCCCTGGTCGTAGCCGCCGGTGAACAGCGACTGGTTGTTCTCGACCGTCAGCGGGACGGTCCGGCAGATGAAGTTCTGGCTGGCATTGCGCATCAGCGCACCGGGCAGGAGGCCGGCTTCGGTGAGCACCTGGAAGCCGTTGCACACGCCCAGCACGGGCACGCCGCGTTCGGCCTGTTGCTTGACCCCGCGCATCACCGGGCTGTTCGCCGCCATCGCGCCCGACCGCAGGTAGTCGCCATAGGAGAAGCCGCCGGGCAGGGCGATGAAATCGAGCCGCTCGGGCAGTTCGGCATCGGCATGCCAGACCCGCAGCGGGGCAGTGCCCGTAACCCGCTCGATCGCCACCGCCATGTCGCGGTCGCAATTGGAACCGGGGAAGGTGATGACGGCGGCGCGCAGGGCCATCAGCCGACCTTCTCGATGCGGTAGTTTTCGATCACCGTATTAGCGAGCAGCTTCTCGCACATATCGGTCAGCGCCGCGTCGCTCGTGCCATCGGCGACTTCGAGTTCGATCAGCCGGCCCACGCGAACATCGGCAACCCCGTCGAAACCAAGCCCTTCGAGGGCATGGTGGACGGCGCGGCCCTGCGGATCGAGGACGCCGGGCTTGAGCGAAACATGGACGCGGATATTCATCGACAGGCCTTTCGTGTTGGCGCGCCTATGGCGCAGCACCCGCGCGCATTCAAGCCCGCGCGCATGCGCAGCGGGGATGGCCATCAGAGTGACAAATGCGCGACGGATTGTAGCGCGATTGCAACATTTGCAATCAATCTGACGCGATCCGGCCCGTCGCACGCCCATTTTCCGCGCAACCTGCTAGGGGATGCGCACGGCGATCGTGCCGCTTCCCTCCAAATGCCGCCCCCCATGTGCGCGCTCAAGCAGGACTTCCCTACATGACCATTCGATCCACCGCTGCCCGTTTTCTCGGCGCCAGCACGCTCGCCTTCGCGGCGTTCGCTGCGCAACCCGCCCTCGCGCAGGATGTCGATGCCGAAACCTCCGGCACCGCAGAAGCCGGCGCGGGCCAGCTCAACACGATTATCGTCACCGCCAACCGGCGCGAGGAAAACCTGCAGGATGTCGCGGTTTCGGCTGCGACTCTCGATGCCAGCACCGTGCGCACGATCTTCGATGCCGGTGCCGAAATCACCGCGCTGGCCGCACGCGTGCCGGGTCTGTTCGTCGAAAGCTCGAACGGCCGCGCCGCACCGCGCTTCTATATCCGCGGGCTCGGCAATACCGATTTCGATCTCGCCGCCTCGCAGCCGGTCTCGGTGGTGATGGACGACGTCGTGATGGAAAACGTCACGCTCAAATCCTTCCCGATCTTCGACGTCGAGCGCATCGAAGTGCTGCGCGGGCCGCAGGGCACGCTGTTCGGCCGCAACACGCCCGCCGGCATCGTCAAGATCGACACGGTCAAGCCGGGTGACGAATTCGCAGTCGACGGTTCGGTCAGCTACGGCAGCTTCAACAGCATCTCGGCCGATGGCGGCGTGACGCTGCCGCTCGCACCCGGCGTGGTGTCGCTGCGGCTGTCGGGCCTGTGGCAGCAGCGCGACAACTGGGTCGACAACGGCTTCACCGGTGAAGAGGATGCCTATGGCGCCTACAGCGAAGTCGCCGGCCGCGCGCAGCTGCTCATCACTCCCGGCGATCGCCTGTCGATCCTCGGCAGCTACTCGATCCGCGACCTCGACGGCCAGTCGACGCTGTTCCGCGCCAATATCCTCGGCCCGGGCGACAACGAGCTGAACGACAATTACGACCGCGACACGGTGTTCTACGACGCCGGCGGGCGTAACGAAGCCGCCTACAAGGCCGAGATCGCGAGTGCCAAGGTCGATTACGAAGCCGATTTCGCGACCTTCACCAGCATCACCAGCTGGGCCAACAGCGAAGGCCGCAGCCGCGGCGATATCGACGGTGGATGGATCGTTCGCGATGAAAATGGCGATGTGATCGAGACCGGTCCCGGTTTCATCCCGTTTGAATCGGATACGCAGGATTCGATCGATCTCGAGCAGTTCACGCAGGAAGTCCGCATCGCCTCGAATTCGAACGGCCCGGTGCAATGGCAGGTCGGCGGCTTCTACTTCGACAGCGATTTCGACGTCACCACCATCGGCTTCCCGTTCCCGCCGCCGGTCACCGTCAACCACACCAATGAAAGCTGGGCGGTATTCGGCCAGGTGACGGGTGAAATCACCCCTGCGCTCAAGCTGACCGGCGGCCTGCGCTATACCGAGGACGAGAAGCAGTTCGCGGTGACGCAGACCTCCTTCATCTCGGGTCCGGATGCGCAGGAGCGCAGCGTCAAGGACGAGCGGATCAGCTGGGACCTCGCCGCATTCTACGATGTCGGCGCCGACGCCAGCGTCTATGCCCGCGTGGCGAGCGGTTTCCGCGCGCCGACCATCCAGGGCCGCGACGTCGCCTTCGGTTCGGCACCGTCGATTGCGACCTCGGAAAAGATCATGAGCTACGAAGCCGGGTTCAAGTCCGAATTCGCGGGACGCAGCGTGCGTCTGAACGGCGCAGTCTATTACTACACGATCGACGATCCGCAGTTCACTGCGGTGGGCGGCGCGGGCAACCTCGTGCAGCTGGTCAATGCCGAGGAAGGTCGCGGCTACGGGTTCGAACTCGACAGCGCCTTCCAGATCACGCCCGACTTCCTCGTCACTGCAGGCGTCAGCTGGAACAAGACCGAGATCCAGGACGACACGCTGGCTGTGGGCATCTGTGCGCAGTGCACCGTGACCGACCCGACCGTGGTCCTGTCGGGCAACACCCGCGCGCTGGTGGATGGCAACCCGTTCCCCAACGCGCCGGAATGGATCGCCGACGTGACCGCGCGCTACGGCCTGCCGGTGGGCAATGCGGGTGAGATCTTCGCCTTCACCGACTGGGCCTATCAGGGCAAGACCAACCTGTTCATCTACGAAAGCGCCGAGTTCAACACCAACAACCAGATCGAGGGCGGGCTGCGCGTCGGCTATGCCAAGCGTGACGGCACGTTCGAAGTCGCCGCCTTCGTGCGCAACATCCTCGATGCCGACAATGTGAAGGGCGGCATCGACTTCAACAACAACACCGCCTTCGTCAACGATCCGCGCGTGTTCGGTATCTCGGCCCGCGTCAGCTACTAAGCGCGCGGACGACCGACCAAGAAAAGGGCCGGGGGGAGCGATCCCTCCGGCCCTTTTTCTATGCCAACGCTGCGCCGGGCGGCTTGCGCCGGGTGCGGCCGACCGCGTTACTTCTTCGGCTTGCTCGGGGTCCGGAGCCGCCCGCGATGCGCGTTCATGTCGAGCACTTCGCCCGGGCCGCTGTCTTCGTTCTGGAGCAGGCCAAGGCGCCGCGCGACTTCCTGGTAGGCTTCGCTCTCGCCGCCGAGGTCGCGGCGGAAGCGGTCCTTGTCGAGCTTTTCGCCGGTGTTGATGTCCCACAGGCGGCAGCCGTCGGGGCTGATCTCGTCGGCCAGGATCACGCGGCTGAAATCGCCATCCCAGATGCGGCCGAATTCGAGCTTGAAGTCGATCAGGCGGATATCGATCGCGCTGAACATGCCCGAGAGGAAATCGTTGATGCGGATCGCCATGCTCGACATGTCCTGCAGCTCTTCATGGCTGCACCAGTTGAAGCAGGCGATTTCCTCTTCGGAGACCTTGGGGTCGCCCAGCGCATCGTCCTTGAGGCAATATTCGATCAGTGTGTGCGGCAGCAGCTCGCCTTCCTCGATCCCGAGGCGCTTGCTCAGCGTACCGGCAGCGACATTGCGCACCACCACTTCGAGCGGAATGATTTCCACCTGGCGCACCAGCTGTTCGCGCATGTTGAGGCGGCGGATGAAATGCGTGGGGATGCCGATGTGCGATAGCCGCGTGAACACATATTCGCTGATGCGATTGTTGATCACGCCCTTGCCGTTGATCGTGCCCTTTTTCTCGGCGTTGAACGCGGTCGCATCATCCTTGAAATACTGGATGATCGTGCCCGGTTCGGGACCTTCGTACAGGATCTTGGCCTTGCCTTCGTAGATCTGGCGCCGACGAGCCATGAATATGCATTCCTTCACGCTAGAAAAGCCTGCGCCCCGGCGACGGAATCGACTGGCGATTGCGACTGCCGGGGCGTGTAGCGAGCCATACAGAAGCCGATTGACGAAAGCAATTGCAGGCACGCGGCGCGGTGGTTAGCGCGCGCGGCATGGATACGGGTCGCACCACCAACACTCCGCTTGCCGCGCAGGTCGATGATCTGGCGGGGCTGGCGCGCGCGGCGCGGCTGCGCAGCCTGTCGCTTCCCGGCGGCGCCGATTTCTCCTCGAACGATTACCTTGCGCTGGCGGGCAGCGGGAGGCTCAAGAACGCCGTGATGGACGCGCTCGAGCGCGGCGTCCCCGTTGGTTCGGGCGGTTCGCGGCTGCTGCGCGGCAATCATCCCGAACACGAGGCGCTGGAGGCGGAGGCCGCGCGCTTCTTCGGCTGCGAAAGCGCGCTGTTCCTTGCCAATGGCTACGGCGCCAATAGCGTGCTGCTGTCGGCACTGCCCCAGCGCGGCGATGCGATCTTCTATGACGCCCTGGTCCATGCCAGCGCGCACGAGGGAATGCGTCTGTCGCGGGCGGAATGCATTGCGGTGCCGCACAATGACGTCGGCGCCTTTGCCGAAGCGCTTGCGCGCTGGCGGGCGCGCAATGCCACGGGCCAGGTCTGGATTGCGGTCGAAACGCTCTACAGCATGGACGGCGACCGCGCGCCGATTGCCGACCTGACCGATCTGGCCGATCGCCATGGCGCGGTGCTGCTGGCGGACGACGCGCATGCGACCGGCGTGTTCGGCGATAGCGGCCGGGGGCTGGCAGCAGATATCGACGGGCGCGATAATGCAATTGTGCTGCGCACCTGCGGCAAGGCCCTGGGCAGCGAAGGCGCGCTGCTGTGCGGACCGCGCGCGATGCGCGACCATGTCATCAATCGCGGGCGGGGCTTCATCTTCTCCACCGCACCATCGCCGCTGATGGCTGCCTGCGTGCGCGAGGCGCTGAGGATCTTGGAGGAGGAGCCGGAGCGGCGCGAAGCGCTGCACGATCTGATCGGCTATGCGGCCCGCAAACTCGCGCCCTTCGGCGTCAGCACCAGCGGATCGCAGATCATGCCGCTGGTGCTGGGTGACGAGGCGCGCACCATGCAGATTGCCGGGGCGCTGCGCAGCGCGGGCTTCGATATCCGCGGTATTCGCCCGCCCACCGTCCCTGCGGGCAGCAGCCGCCTGCGCATCTCGCTCACTCTCAATATCGGCCGGCCGCAGATCGATGCGCTGGCCGACACGCTTTCGGAGATTCTCGCATGAGTGCATTCACCGTCACCGGAACCGATACCGACGTCGGCAAGACCGTCTTCGCCGCCGCGCTCACCGGCGCGCTGGATGCGCATTACTGGAAGCCGGTGCAGGCCGGGCTGGATGAGGGCGGCGACCGGGCGCAGGTGGCGAAGCTTGCGGGATTGCCCGAAACCCGCGTGCTGCCCGAGGCCTATCGCCTGGCGACGCCCTGTTCGCCGCACCGCGCCGCCGAGATCGACGGGGTTGCCATCGATCCCGACCGGCTGGCACTCCCCGCGCAGCGCCCGCTGGTGGTCGAGGGGGCCGGCGGCGCGCTGGTGCCGCTTGGCGGGGACTTGCTCTACGCCGACATGTTCGCGCGCTGGGGATTGCCTGCGATCGTGGTCGCGCGCACCGCGCTGGGCACGATCAACCATTCGCTGCTGACGATCGAAGCGCTGCGCGCGCGCGGGGTGGCAATCCACGGCGTGGCCTTTGTCGGCGACGCGGTGGAGGATAGCGAGGCGACGATCTGCCGGCTCGGCGCGGTGAAGCGGCTGGGCCGCCTGCCGCTGCTCGGCACGCTCGACGCGGCGACGCTCGCCCGGGCCTTTACCGACAATTTTGACCCGGCGGATTTCACATGACCCACTCCCCCGTATGGCATCCCTTCACGCAGCACGGGCTGGGCGATCCGGTTCCGCTGGTCACGCATGCCGAAGGCGCGGTGTTGCACACCGAGGACGGCCGCCGCGTGGTGGACGCGATTTCGAGCTGGTGGGTGACCACGCATGGCCATTGCCACCCGCGGATCATGGCGGCGATCGCCGACCAGGCGCAGCGGCTCGACCAGATGATCTTCGCCGGCTGGACGCACCAACCGGCAGAGGATCTCGCGCGTGAACTGTGCCGGATCCTGCCCGACGAACTGACCCGCGTTTTCTTTTCAGACAGCGGTTCGACTGCAGTCGAAGTCGCGCTGAAGATGGCGCTCGGGTTCTGGACGCACCGCGGGGAGAACCGCAGCCGGATCGTGGTGATGGAGCATTCCTATCACGGCGATACGATCGGCGCGATGTCGGTGGGCGCGCGCGGGGTGTTCAACGCCGCCTATGCGCCGATGCTGTTCGATGTCGGGCGCGTGCCCTTTCCCGGCAATGATCCGCAGCCCACCCTCGACGCGCTCGAAGCCGAATGCGCGGGCGGGGCGGCGGCGTTCATCGTCGAACCGCTGGTGCTGGGGGCGGGCGGGATGCTGATGTATCCGCCCGCGGTGCTGGCGGAGATGCGCGCGATCTGCGCCTTCCACGGCACGCTGTTCATCGCCGACGAGGTCATGACCGCTTGGGGCCGCACGGGGACGCTGACCGCCTGCGAACAGGCCGATGTTGTGCCTGATATCATGTGCCTGTCAAAGGGGCTCACTGGCGGGGCGATGCCGCTGGCGGTGACGATGGCGTGCGAGCCGATCTGGGATGCGCATTATTCCACCGACCGCACACGCACTTTCTACCATTCGTCGAGCTATACCGCGAACCCGGTGGCCTGCGCGGCGGCCAATGCCAATCTCGCGATCTGGCGCGAGGAACCGGTGCCTGAGCGGATCGCGGCGCTGGCAGCGAAGCAGCAGGCGCATCTCGATACGCTCGCGGAGCACGCCATGGTGCGCAACGCGCGGCGCTGCGGGACGATTGCCGCGCTGGAACTGGGCGATCCGGGCGGCAGCTATCTGTCCGACCTCGGGCCGAAGCTGCTGCGCCGGTTCCGCGAAGCAGACCTGCTGCTGCGGCCGCTCGGCAACACCGTTTACGTCATGCCGCCCTATTGCATCGAGGATGCCGATCTCGCCCGGGTCTGGGCGGAAATCGCTGCCGCAGCAGACGATGTGGCCGCGTCCTAAGGCGGAGGC
Source organism: Qipengyuania citrea (assembly GCF_024171405.1). Classification (GTDB taxonomy): domain Bacteria; phylum Pseudomonadota; class Alphaproteobacteria; order Sphingomonadales; family Sphingomonadaceae; genus Qipengyuania; species Qipengyuania profunda. Next base: position 894,610 of record NZ_JALJZT010000002.1, on the reverse strand, counting down.
GGCGCGCCTGCTGTCGCGGCGGTATCGTCTTCGACCGCGGGCGCGTGGTCGCGTTTCAGCTTCTCGATCAGCCGGCCCAGCGTGGCGCGCTGGACGAGGACGCTGAACAGCACTGCGGCGAAGGTCGCGGCGAGGATCAGGTCGCGCGTCTCGCCGGCGGGCAGCGACAGCGCCAGCGCGATCGAAATGCCTCCGCGCAGCCCGCCCCACCACAGCACGCGGCCCGCGCCCTTGTCCTGCAGCCGTGCGGCGGGGATCGCCTTGGTCGAGACGACAATGCCGACCCCGCGCGCGGCCAGCGTCAGCGGGATTGCGGCCAGCGCCAGCACCAGTTCGTCGAAACCCGCGACCAGCACGATCATTTCCAGCCCGATCAGCAGGAACAGCACCGAATTGAGCAATTCGTCGACCAGCTCCCAGAACTTGACGAGGTAATCGCGCGTCACGTCGCTCATCGCATAGGTAACGCCGTGGTTGCCGATCAGCAGGCCGGCCACCGCCATCGCCAGCGGACCCGAAAGCGTCAGGTAGTTGCACAGCGCATAGCCGCCCATCACCACCGCCAGCGTGACCAGCACCTCGAGCGTGTATTCGTCCATCCCCGCCAGCGCGCGGTAGCCGACATAGCCCGCGACGAGCCCGATCAAGATGCCGCCGCCCGCCTCGATCGCGAACAGCCGTGCGCCCTCGGCGAAGGAGAAGTCGTTCCCGCTCACCGCCGCGCCGAGCAGGATGATGAACACGACGATGCCGACGCCGTCGTTGAACAGGCTTTCGCCAGCCACCGCGCTCTGCAGCGATTGCGGAACCTTCTCTTCCCGCAGCACGCCGAGCACCGAAACCGGGTCGGTCGGGGCGATCAGCGCGCCGAAGACGAAATACCAGATCGGCGCGATCCCCAGCGCCAGCAGCATGCCGACACCCCACATGGCGAGCCCGACGAGCACGGTCGAAATCATCACGCCGACGGTGGAGAGCAGCAGCACGGGCAGCCACGCGACCTTGAGGCGGTCGAGATCGACATGCAGCGCGCCGGCAAACAGCAGGAAGCTGAGCATGCCCTGCAGCAGCGTCTCGGTGAAATTCATCTGCTGCAGCGTGTCGGCGACCCAGTCGTCGAGCGTCACGCCGGGAATGAAGGCATCGGCCACCGTCAGGCCGATTGCCCCCAGCGCGCCCATCACGGTCAGCCCGATGACATGCGGCAGCTTGAGGAAATGATGGTTGAACCAGCCGAGCAGCGCCGAAGCGACGACAAGGATTGCGGCGATGTCGAAAGCGGAAAGCGCGGTGCTGGCGGTGTCATGCATCCCGGCTGACTAGCGCGGGCGGCGAAGCAGGGGAAGCCATCGCAGCGAAGTGGTGCCCAGGGGCGGATTCGAACCACCGACACGACGATTTTCAGTCGTCTGCTCTACCCCTGAGCTACCCGGGCACACTGCTTCGGCGGAGGGGCTTGAACAGCCCCGCGAGCAATGAGAGCGCGCCTATGGCGAAGCTGGCCCGCCTTGGCAAGGGGGTAATTAGTCGTCCTGCCCCTTGGTGACTTCCGCCGCGATTTCCTCGGGCAGGGCGGGGCGCGCCGGCACCGCATAACCATCGCCGAACCATTGCGCGAGGTCGCGGTCGCGGCAGCGGGTCGAACAGAACGGCGTGTGCTCCTCGCTGCGCGGCTTGCGGCAGATCGGGCAGGGGCGGGGCTTACTCGTCATGCGGCACGATCTGGGCGGTGGCGGCCTCGATCGCAAGCCCGGGATCGGTCTCTATCCGCAAAGGGCGCGCGGTGCGGCGTTCGAGTTCGGCGATCCATTCGGGCTTGAGCCTGGCCTTGAGCGCCGGGTGGATGGCCAGCAGCGTCACGCCCGGCCCGTCGACCAACTCCGCGCGGCGCAGCGCCATGCGCGCCGCAGCACCCACGCGCGCAGAGGCGAAGCGGTGGAGCAGCGAGGGCCCCGTCAGCCGCGCGACGATATGGACGAAGCCGAAGCCGTTCATTGCGGTGCGTTCATGCGGCCAGCCCGCCAGCGCGGCGTCGAGCGCGGTATCGACCGCCTTGCGGTCGGCTTTGGCGGCCAGCGTGGGAAAATCGATCCCGATCGAACCGCCGAGGTCGAACAGGCGCAGCCAGCGCGCAATCGCGGGGATCGCGGCAAGCGCGAGGTCGCGCGGCGCCAGATCGCCATCGATATCGATCAGCGTCATCGCGGGTGTCACGCTGAACAGCAGTGCGCCGCCTGTGAACGCGACCTCGCCCGCGGCGGCGGCATGCCAGATCTCGTCCCACTCGCCCCCGGGCAGGCGGCGGACCGCAACGCCCAGCACGAAGACATTGTCGCGCGGCGGCGGTGCGTCGGCCTCGCTCTCGATAACGCGGCCCTGCGCGCGCTTGAAGCGCCCGCGCTCGGCAATCGCGGCGCGGGTTATGCGCAGGGTCAGCGCGCTGCCCTCGGTCGCCCGGGGCGGAATGCGGTCGATGAGGATTTCGGTGCCATTCGCCATCCGCGCGAGCCCGCGTGCACCCCCGGCGGGCTTCGACACCAGTTGCGCCAGCGCGGTGCTGTCGACCGGGAGATCGCCTGGCCAGTGCAATTTCGCGGCCACCACCTCTTCGCCGTGGATCAGCAATGCGCGGCTTTCGCCGATCCCGTGTTCGACCAGCCATTCGGGCCCGTCGCTGCCAGGCCCGCGGCTGTCAGACAATCTGGAACCCTGCGGATTTGAGCAGCGCGCGCGTTTCGTAAAGCGGCAGTCCGACAACCCCCGAATGGCTGCCCTGGATGCGCGAGATCAGCCCTTCGGCCAGGCCCTGGATGGCATAGCCCCCGGCCTTGCCCTCCCATTCGCCGCTGGCGAGATAGGCGTCGATCTCCTCGTCGGAGAGGCGCTTGAACAGGACCGTGGTCTCGCACAGCCGTTCGCGCATATGGCCATCGGGCGCGCGCAGCGCGATCGCCGACAGCACACGGTGACGGCGGCCCGAAAGCAGTTCGAGGCATTTCCGCGCGGTCGCGGCATCCTCCGCCTTGGGCAGGATGCGGCGCCCGGCGGCGACCACCGTATCGCCGGCCAGCACGAAGCCGTCCTCCGAGGCGGCGGCCTGCGCCTTCTCGCGCGCCATGCGGATGGCATAGTCGCGCGGGCGTTCGCCGGCAGCGGGCGTTTCGTCGATATCGGCGGGATTGATCGCAGCCGGCTCCACGCCGAGGCGCGCGATGAGTTCGCGCCTGCGGGGGCTGGCCGATGCGAGGATGAGTGTGGGCTGGCCCACGTGCCGTTACTGCGGGCCGGGGCCGCCGCGACCGGGCATAAAGCGGTAGGTGATGCGCGCCTTGGTCAGGTCGTAGGGCGTGAGTTCGCAGAGCACTTCGTCGCCCACCAGCACGCGGATACGGTTCTTGCGCATCTTGCCGGCCGTATGGCCGAGCACTTCATGGCCGTTCTCGAGCTCGACGCGGAACATCGCATTGGGCAGCAGTTCAACCACCTTGCCGCGCATTTCGAGAAGTTCTTCTTTCGCCATGTAGGTCTTCGTATCCGTTCGATTGTGCAATATGAGCGGCGGCCTTTAGCGGTGACGGGGGGAAAAGGGAAGCCTCGCTGCATCCAAGTGCCATCGACGGAACGTATATCCTATTCGTTCAGCGACAAACCGATACGGAAACCCCGCTTGCCTGTCGGCATTCATCGTCGCAATAGCCTGCCACACGGGGGCGGTTGGATAATTTAAGACGGAAGGCCCTGCGCTTGAAATCCCTATCATTTGTCGCAACTTCGCTCTTCGCACTTGGCTGGGCCTCGGCGGTCCACGCCCAGGATACCGGCCAGGCGGCCGAGCCCGCGCCCGAGGTCAATGAAGACGTGCTGTCCGCACCCGGGACGATCGTCGTCACCGGCGCGCGCATCCGTGGGCAGCTGATCGTCGACCAGCCACCCGTGGCCGAATATGACAGCGAGGATATCGCGGCGTTCGGCGGCAGCTCGATCGCCGATATCATCGCCGCGATCGAACCCGCGACGGGCAGCGCGCGCGGCGGGCGCGGCAGCGGCCGGCCGGTGTTCCTGATCAACGGCATCCGCGTATCCAGCTTCCGCGAATTCCGTTCCTATCCGCCCGAAAGCATCGCCAAGATCGAGGTTTTTGCCGAGGAAGTGGCGCAGCGCTTCGGCTATTCGCCCGACCAGCGCGTGGTCAATATCGTGCTGCAGGAAAGCTATTCCTCAATCACTGCGGAAGTCGAGGCCGAGGCCCCCGCGCGCGGCGGCTATTGGCGCAACGAGCAGGAGATCGGCTACCTCTCGATCAATGACGGCGCGCGGATCAACCTCAATCTCGAGGTCGAAGACGTCAGCCTGCTGACCGAGGACGAGCGCGACCTGGTGACCGCTTCGTCGATCCCCGGTGTCGCCGATGAAGCCCCGTTCCGCAGCCTCGTCTCGGACAGCTACGGCGTCGAGGCGACGGCGAACTATGCCAAGGCCTTCATCGACAACGGTTCCTCGATCAGCCTCAACCTGACTGGCTCGCGCGAGGAAAGCATCGGCCTGTCGGGCCTGCGCCAGGTCGACGGCGTGCTCGAACCGATCGAACGGCGCAACCGCACCGATACGCTGTCGACCGCGGCCAGCTACACCCAGCCGGTCGGCGACTTCCAACTGACCGCTACCTTCGACGGCGGCCGCACCAAGACGCGCAGCGAAGTCGATCGCAGCGCCGCTGCGGGCTACGATATTTCGCGCTCGACCACGTGGAATGCGACCAATCTGGTGACGCTGCGCGGCATCGCGGTCGAAATTCCGGCGGGCGAGATCGCGACCACCTTCGATGTGGGTTACGACTGGCAGCGGATCGAGAGCGATGACACGCGTACCGCCTTCGATACGCAGCTGACGCGCGGCGATCTGTCGGGCGGCGTCAATATCGTCGTCCCGCTTACCAGCCGCCGTACCGGCTTCCTCGATGCCGTGGGCGACATCTCGGTTTCCGGGCAGGCGGGCATCAACCACCTGTCGGACTTCGGCACGCTGCAGGACTGGAGCCTGGGCGTGAACTGGTCGCCATTCGAAAACCTCAACCTGCAGGCGACGCGGATCTGGCGCGAAGTCGCCCCCGGGCTGAGCGCGCTGGGCTCGCCGCGAATCGACGAGGCCAACGTCTCGGTGTTCGATTTCGCCACCGGGCAGGATGTGCTGGCCACGGTGATCACCGGCGGCAATCCCGACCTGCGTGCCGAAACGCAGTCCGACTGGAAATTCGGCGCGAACTGGGAATTGCCCTTCTGGGAAGGCACGCGGTTGCAGGCCGATTATGCAATCAACCGCTCGCGCGATGTCACGCTGTCCTCGCCCGCGTTCACCTCGGCTTTCGAACAGGCCTTTCCCGATCGCGTGACGCGCAATGGGGCGGGTGAATTGCTGGCGATCGACCGCAGCCCGGTGACGCTGTACGAAACGCGCAGCCGTACGCTCAGCTTCGGTCTGTCGACCCGCGGCAGCTTCGGCGGTTCGGATAGCGACGAAAGCAGCCGCGGCGGTTCGCCAGCGGCTGGTCGCAGTGCCGGGCGACCCGGTGGCGGCGCAGGCGGTTCGCGCTTCGATCCTGCGGCCTTTGCTGCGATGCGCGAAAAACTGTGCGCCGCACCCACTACCGGCACACCCGACCTGTCGCAGCTGCCCGAGGGGATGCGGGCCCGCCTGCTCGACGAGAATGGCGAGCCCGATCCGGCGCGTGTCGAAATGCTCCGCCAGCGGCTGTGCAGCGCCGAGGGCGAGGCCGATATCGGCCGCTTTGCCGAGCTGCGCACCGCGCTGTGCGCCGAACCGCCGCAGCTTGACCAGCTGCCGCCGCAGATGCTCGAACGGCTGCGCGGCGAAGATGGCGAGATCGATCCCGAGCGGCTCAAGGCCTTCCGCGAGCGCACGTGTGCCGCCGATGGCGCGGGTGGTCCGCCGCAGGGCGAAAGCCAGCAGCGCGGCGGCGGGATGAACCCCTTCGCCCGGCGTGGCGGCTCGGGCGGGCGCTATTTCGTCAACCTCAATCACACCATCGCGCTCGAAAACGAAGTGACGCTGGCGGCTGGCGGACCGGTGTTCGACCAACTCGACGGCTTCGTGCTGGGTAGCGGCGCGATCCCCGAGCACACCTCGCGGCTCGAAGCCGGGATGTTCATCGATGGGTATGGCGTGCGCCTGTCGGGCAATTACCTCGGCGAAGCGGAACTGCGCGGTAGCGGCCTGCCCGGATCGAGCGATCTGTTCTTCGGCGACCTGGTAACCTTCGACCTGCGCCTGTTCGCCGATCTCGGGGAAATCCTCGAACGCGACGAGGGCTTCCTCAAGGGCTTCCGCGTCGCTTTTGTGCTCGACAATGTGTTCGACGGACAGCGCCGCGTGGTCGATGCTAGCGGGCTTGTCCCCGAAGCCTATGACCCGCGCCGGATCGACCCGGTCGGGCGCTATATCGGCGTCGATCTGCGCAAGATGTTCTAGCGGCAGGGGGCGGCGCGCGAAATTACAGCGCGTCGCCCGCCGCGACCCCGCTCGCCCAGGCCCACTGGAAATTGTAGCCGCCCAGCCAACCGGTCACATCGACCGCCTCGCCAATGGCATAGAGGCCGGGGATACGCTTGGCGGCCATCGTCTTCGATGACAGTTCGGCGGTCGAGATGCCGCCGACGGTAACCTCGGCCTTGGCAAAGCCCTCGGTGCCATTGGGGCGGAATTCCCACCGCTTGAGCCGTTCGCCCGCGGCGCGCAGCGCCTTGTCGGGCAGATTGCCCAGCTCGCCTTCGAGCGCGAGCTTGTCGGTCAGAATATCCGCCAGCCGAGCGGGGAAGGCGTCGCGCAATTGCGCACGCAGGCCCGCGCGCGGGTTGGCGCGCTTGGCGTCGAGCAGCCAGGCCGCGTCGCGCTGCGGCAGGAAGTCCACGAACAGGGGTTCGCCCGGCCGCCAGTAGGAACTGGCCTGCAGGATCGCCGGGCCGGATAGCCCGCGATGCGTGAACAGCGCGGCTTCGGCAAAGCTGGCCTTATCGGCCGATACGACGACCGGTGCAGACACGCCCGAAATATCGCGGAACAGCACTTCCTCGCCGCCCAGCGTCAGCGGGACCAGCGCGGGGCGCGGCTCGACCAGCTTGAGGCCGAACTGCCGCGCAAGATCATAAGCGAAGCCGGTCGCGCCCATCTTGGGGATCGACGGCCCGCCGGTGGCGATCACCAACGAAGGAGCGGAAAAGGTGCCCGATTGCGTGGTGACGGTGAACCCGTCGCCCTGTTCGACCTGCGTGACCTCCTCGTCGCAGCGGATCTCGACACCGCCCTTGGCGCATTCTTCGAGCAGCATGGCAACGATCTGTTTGGCCGAGCCATCGCAGAACAATTGGCCGAGCGTCTTTTCATGCCAGGCAATGCCGTAGCTTTTGACCAGTTCGAGGAAGTCCTGCGCGGTGTAGCGTGCGAGTGCCGATTTGGCGAAATGCGGGTTGGCGGACAGGTAATTGGCCGGACCCGCGCCGATGTTGGCAAAATTGCAGCGCCCGCCGCCCGAGATGAGGATCTTCTTCCCCGGCGCGCTCGCGCGTTCGAGCACCAGCACGCGGCGCCCGCGCTGCCCCGCACGCGCCGCGCACATCAGGCCCGCAGCCCCGGCGCCCAGGACGATCGCATCGAAGCCATGTTCCATGCGAAGCGCCCTAGCCGCGCGGGGGCGGTGTGCAAGCCTTTAGGGCTGTGCGACGGTCACCAGCTTGCCCAGCGTGTCCCACTCAGGCCGCGGCGACCAGTTGCGGTTGCTGCCGAGATAGGAGTGGTCGTCATTTTCGAGCAGGCCGATGATCGTCTCGGCGACGATGGTTGCGCCAACCGGGCCGAGCGCTTCGCCTTCCTTGGTGCTGCCGTCGCTTTCCGCGCGTCCGATCACCTCGGCTTCGGCAAGGATCCACAGCCACAGCGGGACGCCGTGTTCGGATAGCGCGCCATCGACCGCGTCGGACAGCTTGGCGATCCGTTTCTTCACCTTGGCGGTCCATTTCGGATCGCAGCCGATCGCTTCGGCCACCTTCTCGCCGCCGGGCAGCAGGAAGGCATTGCCGCGCAGCAGGTTGCGCGTCGCGAGCGAGTTTTCGGCATTGGTGATGAACGGCAATTGCAGCAGGTCCCCCGCCAACAGCAGGTCGAGCTTTTGCGCGCGTTCGACCTGGCGGTTGGCCGGGGTGAACAGCAATTCGTGCCAGTCGACCACGCCATCGGGCGTACCCAGCGCATCGAAACCGCCTCCCAGGATCGCGCCGAACAGTTCGAGCGGCGACTTGCCCTTCTGCACCTGGATTTTCATCGGGATCATCGAATGGCCGAAGCGATAGGCAGCCACTGAAAATTCGATCGGGATGAAAGGTGTGTCGCCGCAATAATGCGCGCGGCCGCAGCCGAGGATACGCTCGACGACCGGGCGGCCGCACATGGCGGCGAGGAAATCGTTCACCACCGCCCACTGGTAATGCCAGGTGGTTTCCTCGCGGGCGTGTTCGTACAGTTCCTCGCCCTCGAAGCCGTCTTCCGCATGCAGCGTGTCGCAAACGTGGTTGTGGAAGCGGATGATCGCCAGTTGCAGCTGGCTGATGATGCGGTTCTCGTCATTGCGCGGATCGCCGATCATCGCGCGGCCGTTGGGGCTACGCAGCAGATCGTGGTCGCGCTCGCCCGCCTGGCCGGGATTGTCGCTCCCGGTCAGCAGCTTGGCGCCCGCGAACGCGCCCGCCTGTTCGTAGAGATAGGGCTGCGCTTCGGGCCCGACGCCATAGACGCAGTCGAGGTCGAGCGTGGGCGTGCGGACATTGGCGATCTCGCCCGGATCGTCGACCACGCTGTCGAAGGTGGTGCTCGCGTCGAGCGTGATGTCGTGATCGACGAACTGGCCGAAGAAAACCATGCCGACGGGGACGGTATCGGTCCGGTCGTTCTTGGATTTTCCATCCATCGGCCCGCCCTTGCGGCCGATCGCCTCGAGCGTGTGGATGGGGATGTAGGCGGGGCTGAGCTTGGGGAACAACCGTCCGAAGCGATCGTCGCGCTGGTGGCCGGGCTGGTGCCCGCGCCGGCAATAGGCGCTCATTCCTTCGAGGGGCTTCATTCCGTGATGTTCATGGCCGGACATTGGCGGTCTCCTGTTTGCTATGTTTTGCAGACGCGACCGTACGCCGCCATAATCGACGGTTCTCATTGACTCATTCCGACTCGAGTGAGCGGACAATGTCTTTGAAAAGATCGGAAGAATTGTAGAATTGCGCCGCCCACTACAGGGCGGTAGCGGCGCGTTTATCGCCAAGTATATCTAATCAACGCATTTTTCGTCTTTTAGAAGCGATCAGGCGATCACTGTAATAGATGTATTGTATTATAGGGGCGCCCGGCGTGTCGCCGCCAGCCGCGCTAAGCCTCGTCGATCGGGTACTCGGGCTTTTGCCGCGCCGCGATGACATACAGCAGCGTGCCTGCGACGATAAACCCGCCGAGCACCAGCCACGCCTGCGCCTGCGCCTGGGCGGCGATAAACAGCGAGCTGCCCACCGCGAAGATCACGCAGAACAGATGGAACGGGACGATCCGCCCCTCGCGGTGTTCGAGCACGGGCAGCGCGCAGCTGGTCACGATATAGGTCACCAGCCGCACCAGCGTCCCCGCGATCGCCAGTACTTCGAAGCCTTCCCACAGGCCGAACAGCATCGCCACCACGCCGTAGAACAGGATCGCGTTGAACGGGGTGAGGAAGCGCGGGTGGACATATTCGAACCACCGCGGGAGCATGCCGCGCTCGGCCATGCCGTACATCAGCCGCGGCTGCGCCACGCCGCTGGCGAAATTGTTCGCCCCGATGCTGAAGCTGGCCGCGACGACGATCGCGAGTGACCCGATCTGCCCCATCGAGGCACCCGCGACGCCCGCCAGCGCATTGTCCTCGCCCGCGAACTCGGGGCCGATCGCGATGAAGGCCCAGATGATCGCCATGTAGAGCAGCGTCACCCCGCTCACCATGGTCACGATCGACAGCGGTACGTCGCGCTTGGGATGCTTGAACTCGCCCGCCGCCTCGACCACGCCCTCGAAGCCGATGAAGGCATAGAAGGTCAGCAGGATGACCGTTTCGACCTGGCTGAACTGCGGCAGCGTCACTGCCCCCATCTCGCCGCCCGCGAAGAATGCCGAGAGGATCAGCGCGCCCAGCGGCAGCAGCTTGATCGCGGTCATCACGCCCAACGCGCCGACCGAGGCGCGCATCCCGTAGAGATTGATCGCGGTGATCAGCGCCAGCCCCACCGCCACCGCGACGGGCGAAGCGACCGGCCCCGCCAGTTCGGGGAACAGCGCGGCGAGATAGGCGACCATCACATGCATGTTGGCTGCCGCGGTCACGATCGCGCTGGCATAGCGCGCCCAGCCGGCCTGGAAGCCGACGAAGCGTCCGAAGGCGGCCTCGCCATAAAGCACCGATCCGCCGCTATGCTCGAACCGCGTGGCCATCCAGGCGTAGCACAGCGCCAGCGGCAGGAAGAGGATCCCGCCGACCAGCATCATCCACGGGGCGAAGTTGCCCACTGCCGCCACCAGCACTGCGGGTAGCGCGAAAATCCCCGCGCCGATCATCCCGTTGAGCGGGAACAGCGAGGTGCCCCAGAAGCCGACCGTGCGCGGCGGTGCAATTTTGGTTGGGTCCATCGCCCGGGGGATGGCGGCAAAACCGGCTTTGCACAAGCCGATGCGGCGCACTATCTCCCTTTGCATGTCGCGCACGAAAGCCGGTTCCCCGCATGATCCGAGAGGCAAGGAGCGGTTCCACGAGGACCGCGCCACCAAGACCGTGGCCGGTGCGCAGCCCGATCTGGAAGCCGGCATTGCCGCGATCCGCGAAACGGTGAAGACGCTCAAGCCGCGCCCGGGCGTCTACCGGATGCTCGATGCGCGCGGCGATGTGCTCTATGTCGGCAAGGCGCGCAGCCTCAAGGCGCGGGTCGCCAATTACACGCAGATCAAGGGCCTCACCAACCGCATCCAGCGGATGATCAGCCAATGCCGCGCGATGGAAATCGTGGTCACCAATTCGGAGGCCGAAGCGCTCCTGCTCGAAGCGCAGCTGATCAAGCGCTACCGCCCGCCGTTCAACGTGCTGTTGCGCGACGACAAGAGCTTCCCCTTCATCCTGCTGCGCGCCGACCACGCCTTCCCGCGGATCACCAAGCATCGCGGCGCGCGCAAGGCCAAGGGCAATTACTACGGCCCCTTCGCCAGCGCAGGCAGCGTCAACAAGACGCTCAACGCGCTGCAGAAACTGTTCCTGCTGCGCAGCTGCACCGACAGCTTCTTCAACAATCGCGACCGGCCCTGCCTGCTCTACCAGATCAAGCGCTGCAGCGCGCCCTGCGTCGGCCGTATCGACGAGCCGGGGTATGAGAAACTGGTGCGCGAGGCGAAGGACTTCCTCGGCGGCAAGTCGAGCGCGGTGCAGCAGGATCTGGAAAAACAGATGGCGAAGGCGGCTGAGGAGCTCGATTTCGAGACCGCCGCGATCCTGCGCGACCGGCTGCGCGCGGCGACCTTCATCCAGGGCAGCCAGGCGATCAATGCGCAGGGCGTGGGCGATGCCGATGTCTTCGCGCTGGCCGCCAAGGGCGGGCAGGTCGGGGTGCAGGCCTTCTTCATCCGCGGCGGGCAGAACTGGGGCCACCGCACCTTCTATCCGCGCAATACGGGCGAGCTCGAGAAGGAAGAGGTGCTGTCCGACGTATTGCTGCAATTCTACGAGGAAGTGCCGCCGCCGCGCACCATCCTCGTCGACCGCGCCTTGCCCGAACAGGACCTCGTTGCCGAGGCGCTGGCGGAAAAGGCGGGGCACGGCGTGGCGATCTCGATTCCGCAACGCGGCACGCGGCGCAAGCTGATGCAGCAGGCCAGCCGCAACGCGGTCGAGGCGCTCGAGCGGCGGCTGGCCGAGACCGGGACCAAGGCGAAGGTGCTGCGCGAGCTCACCGAATTCCTCGAACTGGAAGAGGTCCCGCAGCGGATCGAGGTCTACGACAACAGCCATATCCAGGGCGACAAGGCGCTGGGCGCAATGGTCGTCGCCAGCCCCGAGGGCTTCGAGAAGGGCCAGTACCGCAAGTTCAACATCAAGACCGCGCAGACCAATGACGATTTCGCCATGATGCGCGAGGTGATGGAACGCCGCTTCCGCAAGCTGGCCGAGAGCGGGCGCGATCTCGACGCGCGCACCGAGGGCAAGGGGCACGAGGCGATCTGGCCCGATCTGGTGCTGATCGATGGCGGCAAGGGGCAGATGTCGAGCGTTCGCGACACGCTGGAGGAAATGGGGATCGAGGACGTCCCGCTGATCGCCATCGCCAAGGGCCCGCATCACGGGCGCGAGGGGCGCGAGGTGTTCCATTTCCCCGACGGGCGCGAAAAGACGCTGCCGGTCAATTCGCCGCTGCTGTTCTATCTCCAGACGCTGCGCGACGAAGTCCACCGCTACGCCATCGGCGCCCACCGCGCCAAACGCAGCCGCGCGATCACCGCCTCACCGCTCGACGAAATCCCGGGTATCGGCCCCTCGCGCAAACGCGCGCTGCTGCTGCATTTCGGCACCGCGGGGAAGGTAAGGGCCGCGGCGCTGGACGACCTGAAACGCGCGCCGGGCATCAGCGCGGGCGTGGCGCAGCAGGTGTATGATTTCTACCACGCGGGCGGGTGAGGGCTGGCTGGCCGCAAGCGACCCCATTTCAGTCATCAACGTACCGAGATGAAGCTCACGTTATGTTTGGGAAGTCTATTTCGACATTCGCGAATGAATGCGAGAGATTAAGCAGGATTTAGTATCTATGCGTTAAAAGTAACCGTCGAATTTCAGGCATCAATGCGACGTTGCATCGATGAGGATATCACAAATGCGAATTCTCTCGAGAGTGCCGGTTTCAGTGCTCGCTTTTCCCATTGTCGCGATACTCTATGGCTTGCAAATGATACCGCTTATCGGTGTGGTTTTGATGGTGTTAGGCGCCCCGCTTTGGACGGGCGCGCTACTCAATCTAGGTATGCTCGGATTGGCACTTGAAACTCCTGTTCGCCGCTTTGGGGTGCCGGTAGCTCGAACTTCTCTCATGTGGCTCTTAATACCCTTCGCATATTTTGGTTGGTATTTTTCAATTGCGTATAGCGACCACAGAGCCCTGCAAAATTTACGTTCCCAATTCGATGTCACGAATGCCTCTGTCTCGATCCCTTTTGATCAGGACCGGCATGCATTAGTCTTTAAGGGCGGTGCAAATTCCTACAATGGAACTCTCACACAGGATTTTGGCCTTCATGTAGCTTATGCCGAAAAGGAAAATATAACCCAAGGGTATCTCTCAACGCGCCTCCTCGAAAGGGAGATGTGTGACGAAATTCGTGGAGACCCTGTGATGCGCTCTGCCTTTATTCATGTCTACGGTTTTCACGATGGCGAACCACTAGGTCGGAGACGACTAGCATCTCGTCATTGTTCTTTGACAATGCCGGACAAACCATCAAAGCCGATTGTTGAGATAAACTCAATACTAGCAGAAACTTCAGTTGAAGGCCTTCCTGTCAAACTAGTCGAAAATCGGGTCCTAATGCCTGACGGGAACGAATTTGTTCTGAAAGGCGGTACAGCTGCGCCATTCCCATGGTTCCCAAGGCCCATTTTAGGTTGCGTACTCAATTCAGGTGCCCCCAGTTGGGACTGCTTTAAAGGTTTTTCTCGCGATAGCTTCACCCCGATAGTATCTACCCAGGCACGTTATGGCGCCGATGTGCGAGTTCTGGCCATTGCGCTCGGTCTTGCACACACAGCTCCAGATGAGCGTAGGGCAACGGGTTCTGAGGAAGTTCAAAATAGGATGCAGCAGGCGATCAAATTGCAGCTGGAGCGCGACATTGTGGATGTGCGAGAAGCGATAGCTGATCCCACATTGCAATTGACAGTCCATTCAATAAAGGTCCTTCAGCTGAGCCCCGATGAACTACTATCCTTGGCTCCAAGTATTGTAGAAGGAATAAAGCGGGCAGGACAAGTATTGGAAAATCCCTATCGCAACCGAGAAACTGGAAAGACTTTAGCAGTGCTATTTGGCAAACTACCTATCGAAGTTCAGGAAACGTACTCAGATGATATAGAATCGCTATATAGAAAAGTTGATGAAGCAAACGATGGGCGTCACTGGCTCTATCAAGCGGGCGCACTCCTGAGATTTCGCGAATCTGCATGAAAGCTCGGCCGAGAGGCCAAATAGTTCGGCGAAATTCGGGTCGATAACCCATCGGTTCAAAAGACCGCTTCCCATCCCAACTCAGTCATCCCAGCGAAAGCTGGGATCGCTCGCCACACGCTGTTAGCTTTCGGGGTGCATGAGTGGATGGGTCTACATCATGAGCAACCGCAAGGATGGCGTGCTCTATATTGGCGTGACCGCCGACCTCTCGCAACGGATCATGCAACATCGGGAGGGGAAGGGCTCGGCCTTCTGCCGTCGATACGGGCTGACGCGGCTCGTCTATGCCGAAGAGCATGACAGCATCGAGGACCGGATCGCGCGCGAGAAGGCGATGAAGGCGTGGAAGCGTGCGTGGAAGATCGAATTGATCGAGGCTGCGAATCCTGGGTGGGACGATTTGTTCGGCGTGGTTCTTTGATTGCGGCCGATCCCAGCTTTCGCTGGGATGACGTCGTGGGGCTGGGATGACGTTCGTAGTGGTAGGACTTTCCTACATGCCCTATCCTGTGCCTTACCCTCGCGGATGAAGCACTATCCTCCGCGCGCCGCTCGCCCCCGCAGGCCCTCCATCACTATCCCGCCGTTCCACGCCGTCCCGCTGCGTCATCGCGCCGATGGGTGGACGCCCGTGCGGCAGGCGGAGTTCATCGGACATCTCGCCGCGACGCGCTCGGTCGCGGCGGCGGCGCGCGGCGTTTCGATGGCGCGCGAGACCGCCTATCGCCTGCGCGCGCGGCCCGGGGCGCAAGGCTTTGCGGCGGCGTGGGACGTGGCGCTGGCGCGGCCGCGTTCGGAGGCCGGGCGGGCGCGGCTCGAGGCGGCGCTGGAGGCTGCGCGCGCGGCGCGAGAGGCACACCGGAAGGTCACGATCCCCGAGCTCGAATGGCGGGTGGCGAGCGGTATCTGGCAGGTCATGCTGCGCGGCGGGCGCTATGTCGGCGTGGTCCGCAAGCCCGATGAAACCGCGCTTCTTGCGCTGCTGTCGCGCACGCGGGCGGCCGCAGAGCGGGCATGATGCACTGCAAAAGTCACGCTTTTCGGGCGCGCGGTTCGCGGTCCATGCCAGCGCACGGTTTGATCTCGATCAAGGAGCCGTGCCGGATAGCTGCTATACTGGCCGCATCACGCGGGGAATCGGCCCGTTGGCCATCCTGCAAACTGGGAGACGAGCCATGAAGACGATCCTGTTCAACGCCGCCGGGGATGACGGCTTTCCCGGACGGCTCGACGCCGTGCTTGGTCTGGCGCGGCGGTTCGATGCGCATCTCACGCTGCTGCACGCGATCCCCTATGAAGCGGTGGGCGTGCTCGATTTCCAGGGCGCCGCCTTTGCCGCGATGGTGCCGATCTGGCGCGAGGAGGCAGCACGGCTGCGCGAGACGACGCTGGCCGATCTCGCCAATGAGGGCGTGTCGTGGAACTGGGTCGATGCGGGCGGCCCGGCTGCGCTGGCGCTGCTGCGCGAATCCGCGCTGAACGACCTGGTGGTGGTGAGCGCGCGCGATCAGTCGGCAGGCCCGGATACGCCGTCCTTCACCGCGGGCGAGCTGGCGCTGTCGGCGTCCTGCCCGGTGCTGGTGCTGCCCGAGACCTGCACGCGGATCGACCCCGAAGCGCCTGCGCTGGTCGCGTGGGACGGATCGGCCGAAGCCTCGCACGCGCTCAAGGCGGCGGTGCCGTTGCTCAAGCTGTCGAGCGCGGTCTATCTCGCAACGGTCAAGGAATCCGCGAAACCGGCGAAAGCGGCGAAGGAGCCCGACCTGCCGCCAGTTGCGGGGGCGGACTACCTCTCGCGCCACGGCATCTCGTGCGAGATGATCGAGGTCGCGCCGCATGACGAGGGCGTTGCCGCCGCGCTGCAGGCCGAGGCCGCCACGCGCAAGGCGGGGCTGCTCGTCATGGGCGCCTATGGCCATACGCGCCTGACCGAACGCGTGTTCGGCGGCGTGACGCGCAGGATGCTCACCGGAGTGCGCATCCCGCTATTGCTTACGCATTGACGCTGGGCCGGGGGGCCGGATCAGTCCTTGCGCGGACCGCCCGGCTTGCCCTTGGGTTTGAACTTGGGCTTGCCCGCGAAGGGCTTGCCGCCACCGGGTTTGCCGCCGCCAGGCTTGCCGCGCTTGAACGGCGGCTTGCCACCGGGGCCCTTGCCGGGACCACCCGGACCGCCGGGACCCTTGCCTGCGGGACGCGCGTGGATCTTGCCCGCGCCGCCACCGCCGCCGTGCTTGCGGCGGTTCTCGCGCGCTTCGATACGCGGGCCCTCGGGGGCTTCCTCGATCGCGATTGCATCCTGCTCGTCCTCGGGCGAGGCGGTGCGCTGCACGGCATCGGCGAACTTGCCCGCCACCGCGCGCGGCACCTGGAACCAGCTTTCGGTCTGGCCGATGCGGATCGCGCCGATCTCGTTGCGGGTGATGTGGCCGCGGCGGCAGATCAGCGGCAGGATCCAGCGCGGTTCGGCGTTCTGGCGCCGGCCGATGTCGATGCGGAACCAGGTCACGTCCTCGAAGCCGGGACGGTGGCGCTCGGCCTTGGCCTTCTCATGCGCTTCGGGGGTGTTGGCGATCAGCTCCTCGGGCTCGGGCATCTTCGCCCGGTGTGCCTGGACCAGCGCGGCGGCGATGTCCTCGGGCGTCATGCGCGCCATTAGCTCGGCGGCCGTCTCGCGATCGGACTCGTCGATCTCGCGCGGTTCGGTGAGCTTCTCGATGAGGCGCGTGTGGTCCTTCTTGCGGATCGCCTCGGGGGTGGGGGCGTCCATCCACTGGGCCTCGATGCGGGCCCCGCGGAGCATGCCTTCGACCCGGCGGCGGCGATTGTAGGGCACGATGATCGCAGCGGTGCCCTTCTTGCCTGCGCGTCCGGTGCGGCCCGAGCGGTGCTGGAGCGTTTCGGCATCGCGCGGGATCTCGACATGGATCACCAGGCTGAGCGTGGGCAGGTCGATCCCGCGCGCGGCGACATCGGTCGCCACGCAGACGCGGGCGCGTCGGTCGCGCAGCGCCTGCAGCGCCTGGTTGCGCTCGGACTGCGAATGCTCGCCCGACAGCGCGACAACGCCGAAGCCGCGGTTCTGCAGCGTGGAGTGGAGGCGGCGCACGCTTTCGCGCGTGGCGCAGAAACAGATCGCGGTTTCCGCTTCGTGGAAGCGCAGCATGTTGACCACCGCGTTCTCGATTTCGGACGGGCCGACGGTGATCCCCTGATAGGTGATGTCGCCATGCCCGCGCGTCTCGCCGGCAAGCGAGAGGCGCAGTGCGTTACGCTGGTAGCGTTCGGCCAGCCGTTCGATCGGGCGCGGCATGGTGGCGGAGAACAGCAGCGTGCGGCGCGTATCGGGAGTCGCGTCGAGGATTTCCTCGAGATCTTCGCGGAAGCCCATGTCGAGCATTTCGTCGGCCTCGTCGAGCACCACGCCGACCAGTCCCGAGAGGTCGAGCGCGCCGCGTTCGAGGTGGTCGCGCAGCCGTCCGGGCGTGCCGACGACGATCGCGGGCCCACCGCGCAGCGCGCGGCGTTCCTTGCTCGCATCCATCCCGCCAACGCAGGTGGCAATGCGCAGGCCTGCACCGGCATAAAGCCAGCCAAGCTCGCGGCTGACCTGCAGCGCGAGCTCGCGGGTGGGCGCGATGGCCAGCACCAGCGGCTTTTCGGACAGCGGCATGTTGCCGGTTTCGCCCAGCAGTTCGGGTGCCAGCGCGAGACCGAAGGCAACGGTCTTGCCGCTGCCGGTCTGCGCGGAGACGATCAGGTCGCGGCCGGCCGCATCGGGGGCGATGACGGCGGCCTGGACCGGGGTGGGGGCTGCATAGCCGCGGGCGGCCAGCGCTTCGCCGAGAACCGGCGGGAGAGTTTCGAAAGACATAGGACTCGATAGAACGGAGGCATCGCGGGATGCGACGCGAGGAGGAGGGGGAGGTGTAGCAATGCGCCCGGCTGGCGCGGATAAGGGGTGCGTCGGCGGGTTTTGCACCTGCACGCTCGGGACCGCCTATAGCGTATCCGAGCCGGTTTGGCTTGCGATATTTTGCAGGTGCGAAATCAGCGCTCGCAAACGCCGATCTGGCGGCCGGTCCGGATGTTACAGTTGCGGGTCACAAACGGCTCGATTGTCTTGCAGATTTCTTCGTCCGGCAATGATCCGGTCAACCAGCGCTCATATTGCGCCTTCATCTTACCTGGAGGGCAATTCATGAAAATCAGAACCACGCTGTTCGCCGGAGCCGCGATTGCGGCGCTGTCGCTTCCCGCCGTTGCGCATGCCGGCGAAGTCGCCGGCACCGTGTCCGATGCCAGCGATACCATCGCTTTGCGCAGCGCGCAGATCCGCATCGTCGAGCTCGACCGCGTGGCGACGTCCGAGCGCGATGGCTCATTCCTCTTCGCCGATGTCCCGGCGGGTGAATACACGCTGGAAATCAGCTATGTCGGGGCCGAAACCGTCACCCGCATGGTCAGCGTTCCCGCCACCGGCGCGGTGCGCGCGGACATCGCGATGTCCGGCTTCGGTGATAACGAGATCCTCGTCATCGGCCAGGCGGCGAACCTGTCGAGCGCGCTGTCGCGCAAGAAGGAAGCCGACGGTGTCTCCGACGTGCTGACCCGCGATGCGATCGGCCAGTTCCCCGACCAGAACGTCGCCGAAAGCCTGCGCCGCCTGCCCGGCGTCAATGTCCTCAACGACCAGGGCGAAGGACGCTTCGTTTCGGTGCGCGGGCTTGCACCCGACCTCGTGTCCTCCTCGCTCAACGGCGTGCGCCTGCCATCACCCGAAGCCGATGTGCGCTCGGTCGCGCTCGACGTGATCTCCTCCGACATCATCGAATCGATCGAAGTGAAGAAGTCGCTCACTCCCGATATGGATGCCGATACGATCGGCGCCTCGGTCGAGATCGAGACGACCAGCGCCTTCGACCGCAAGAAGCGCCTGCTGACCGCCAAGATCGAGGGCAGCTATAACGATTACGCCGACCAGATCAGTCCGAAGGGGAGCCTCGATTTCGCCACCCGCGTAGGCGACAATTTCGGCATTTCGGGCGGGGTCAGCTATTACAAGCGCACCTTCGAAACCGACAATATCGAGGCCGATGGCTGGGAAGAGGACGATGGCGTCATCTATGCCGAAGACCTCGAATATCGCGACTATGATGTCGAGCGCGAGCGGATCAGTGCGACGCTGGGCTTCGATGTCCGCGCGGGCGACAGCACCGAGCTGTATGTTCGCGGCGTGTACAGCCAGTTCGACGACCAGGAGAGCCGCCGCCGCCTGATCTTCGATCTCGGCGATGCGATCGTCTCGGGTTCGGGCAGCACGGTCAACTACAGCGATACCGATCCCGATCCGGACGAGGACGCCGCGATCACTGTCGAACGCGACATCAAGGACCGTTTCGAAAGCCAGAAGATCCGCTCGCTCGTCTTCGGCGGCGAAAGCGACTGGGGTGCATGGTTCGCCAATTACTCGGCCAGCTGGGCGAAATCGAGCGAGCTCGAAAACGGCAGCCTCGACCCGATCTCGTTCGAGCGCGAATATGAAGAAGAAGGCTTCGGCGTGGGGCTGGACTTCAGCGATCCGCGTATCCCGCTCTATACCGCCACCGATCCGAGTGGTGATTTCAGCGATCCTGGAGCATTCGAACTCAACGACGTGGAATTCGTCACGCTCTCCGATTCGCAGGACGAGGAATGGTCGGCGAAATTCGACATTGGCCGCCGCTTTGCCGCCGACAATGGCGAATTCACCGTGCAGGTCGGGTTCAAGGGCCGCTGGCGCGACAAGACTTATGATGCGGATGTCGCATTCTACGAAAACGACGCGATGACGCTGAACGACGCGCTGGGTGAGGGCCAGACCTATCGCCTGGCCGACATCTCGCCGGTTGCGGGCTTCACCGCGGGGTCGGACTTCTTCCGCGCGAACTTCGGCGATTTCGAATTGCAGGAAGCCGACAGCGCCTATGACAGCGCGGTCGAGGATTTCGCGGTCGATGAAGACATCATGGCCGGATATCTGCTCGGTCGCTGGGAAAGCGCGGACCTGCGCGTGGTCTATGGCCTGCGTTACGAGCACACCGACAACACGCTGGCAGGCAACAATGTCCTGCTGGTCGAGGAAGACGGAACGCTGCCCGATGGCTCGATCGCGGGTGACGATACCGTACTCGTTTCGCCCATTTCGATCGACAAGAGCTACGACCACTGGCTCCCGAGCCTCAATGTGCGGTACGAAGCGCAGACCGACCTCGTCCTGCGTGCGGGCTTTTTCCGCTCGATCGTGCGTCCCACGCCGTTCCAGCAGGCACCGCATTTCGCAGTCGAGGAAGCCGATGACGGCGAGCGCGAAGGCGAGTTCGGCAATCCCGCGCTGCTGCCGACCGAGGCATGGAACTTCGATGCGGCGGTCGAATATTACATGAGCTCGAACGGCGCATTGTTCGCCTCGGTCTTCTACAAGAGCCTCGACAACTTCATTGTCGATGTGAACACGGATGTCGCGGGCAGTTTCCGCGGTCTCGCATTCGATGAAGCGACCATCGCCCGCAATGGCGACGAGGCCGACATCTTCGGTATCGAGCTGGGCTTTGCGCAGGCGTTCGCCGGCGCGCTCGACGGTGTCGTGGTGCAGGCGAACTACACCTACACCGATGCCGAGGGTACGGTCACCACGCTGGCCAGCGAAGGGCCGCGCTCGATTGCGCTGCCCGCCACTGCCAAGCATACCGCCAACTTCTCGGTCGGTTACGACAAGGGGCCCATCGATATCCGCCTGTCGGGCACCTATCGCGACAAATATCTCGACGAGCTCGCCGATACGGCGGATCTCGACCGCTATGTCGACGACCACTTCCAGCTCGACCTGTCGGCCAAGCTGCGGGTCACCGACAACGTGCAGGTGTTCTACGAATGGGTGAACATCAACAACGCGAAATATTTCGCTTACAACACCTTCGGCAGCCAGCGTAACCTCTACCAATACGAGGAATACAACTGGACCATGAAGGGTGGCTTGAGGGTGACGTTCTGATGCGCGGTGAATTCCAGATTTTCGCACTTGCCAGCCTCGGGATCGCCGCCGCCTGCGCGACGATCCCGGCCGTCGGCGATCCCGCCGTGCCGGTCTTCGCAGTGGCGGAGACCGTGCCGGTGGTCACCACCAACGAGGACGCCGCCGACGATCCGGCGATCTGGCGCAATGCGGCATCGCCCGCCGACAGCCTGATCGTCGCGACCGACAAGAAGGCGGGGCTGTATGTCTATGGCCTCGACGGCAAGGTGAAGAGCTTCAGCGAGCATCCCGCGCTCAACAATGTCGACCTCGTCGACATGGGCGAGACGGGCGTGATCGTCTTCGCCAGCGATCGCAGCGATCTCGCCAGCGCCAGGATCGTGCTTTACCGTCTCGACACGGCGAAGGGCGCGCTCACCGAACTGGCCCGCCTGGCCACGGGTCCGGGCGAAGCCTACGGCATCTGCGGCACACGCCGCGATGACAAGCTGGTGGTCTACACCGCGCCCAAGAGCGGGCGGATCGGCGAGTGGGAAATCGCCCTGGGCGATACTCCCCGCGCGCGCGAACTGCGCACCATGCAGGTCCGCTCGCAGCCCGAGGGCTGCGCGGTCGATCATCGTAGCGGCATGCTCTACATCGGCGAGGAAGCGGGCGGCGTCTGGCGGTTCGCCCCCGGCACGGTCACGGGCGAGCTGGTTGCCGCGGTCGATGGGCGCAAGCTCGTCGCCGATCTTGAGGGGCTGGCCCTCGTGCCCGAGGGCAGTTCTGGCGGCTGGCTCTATGCCTCGAGCCAGGGTGACAACACCTACATGCGCTACGCGCTGCCCGACATGACCCCGGCAGGACGGTTCCGGATCGCCGAGGGCCGCTTCGGCAGCACCGAGGAAACCGACGGGATCGAAGCCATGCGCGGCGATTTCGGTCCGAACTTCCCCGGCGGCCTGTTCATCGCGCAGGACGGGATCAACGACGGCAAGGCGCAGAACTTCAAGCTGGTCCCGCTGGGCGCGATCGAGGAGGCGCTGGCGGCGGAGTAGGGCGCCTAGGCGTCCTTCTGTACCCGTTTGCGCATCATGCCTTCCTGCGCGACGCTGGCGACCAGTTCGCCCTGGCGGTTGAAAATGCGGCCGCGGTTGAATCCGCGGCCGCCACCGCTCCACGGGGCGTCGGTGGCATAGAGTAGCCATTCATCCGCGCGTGCAGGGCGATGGAACCAGATCGCATGGTCGAGGCTGGCACCGACCAGTTCGCCGCGCATCCACGACAGGCCGTGCGGAAGC
This sequence comes from Qipengyuania citrea, assembly GCF_024171405.1. Taxonomy (GTDB): domain Bacteria; phylum Pseudomonadota; class Alphaproteobacteria; order Sphingomonadales; family Sphingomonadaceae; genus Qipengyuania; species Qipengyuania profunda. The sequence goes on along the minus strand of NZ_JALJZT010000002.1, from coordinate 872,033 downwards.
GCGCTGGTGCCCAGCAGCGTGTAATCGCTGGCATAGGCGATCACCGCGCGGTGCAGCGCTGCGTTCTGTTCGATCGGGGGCAGCGGGGCGACGGTGCGGAACCAGCTGTGCGCGCGCGGTTCGCGCGGTTCGCTGTTCATCCAGTGTAGCCGGTCGACCGTGCGCATGTCGATCGGGCGGGGGCGCAGGACGAGATTGCGCTGCTGCTCGGTCATGCGGTCACCCGCACGCTCGACCATCTTGTGGCGCATTTCCATATCGCTCTTCAGCTCTTCGGGCGGCGCGACATCGGGCATGGTCACATCGTCATGCGCCAGCCCGTCCTCGGGCCGCTGGAAGCTGGCGGTAAGGTTGAGAATTGGTCGCGGCGCGCCGCTATCGTCCGGCTGGCTCGCGACCACCCGGCGGTTGGCGAAGCTGCGCCCATCAAAATCGCGCGCGGTGTTGTAGGCGATATCGACACCTTCCTTGCCGCCGCGCAGGAAATAGGCGTGGAGCGAGTGTGCCTCGAGACCTTCCGGCGCGGTCGCCTGCGCCGCCTGCAGCGCCTGCGCGATGACCTGCCCGCCAAACACGCGCCCCACGCCATCGGGCTGTTTGAGGCCGCTAAAGGCGTCCTCGGCATCGCGGGAAACGGTCAGCAGGCGGATAAAGGCTGCGACGAGCTCTTCTGGTGTCTTTTCAATGCTCACGCCCAGCGGTTTGCGGGTGCTTTACGTTTGCGTCAAGCGTCACGGGCGCGCGATTGTCGGAAAGCGTAGACTGCCAGCCCGATGCTGATGAAAAGCTCGCGATATTCGGAGCTGTCGAAGATCATCACCATGGTATGCCCGAAGGCGAGCATGAATAGCTGGCCCGCTGCGACCCACACGGCCAGGGTGCTCCATAGCACCGTGCCATGCCGCGTGATGCTGCTGCGCGCAAAGGCGATGCAGACGGCAAGACCGATCCAGAACGCCGCCTGCACCGGCAGGAGCGTCCAGTGACTGTAAGTGAACACCAGCATCGGGGCGGAGACCGCCGCCACCGTGCGGTCGGGCAGGAAGGGCGCCAGCACGCGCACCAGGGGCCAGCGCGCCACTTCGCTTTCGCGCAGCAGGGGGAGCAGCATGAGGAAGATGCCGGTGCCCGAATACAGCGCCAGTTCGGTGATGTCGGTGTGGAAATTGTGCAGGTTGAATTCGCCCTGCCAATTGCGCGCGGCAACCGCTTCGGGCGTGTCGAAGCCGATCTGACGCTGGAACCAGCTGACCTCTTCCAGGGCCATGAGGGCGAACAGCGCGGTGAAGCCCGCAGCGATCACAACCGGGATCCAGCGGGGACCATGCGCCGGGGTAAGGCGAAGCACTGTGCGCAAACGCAGCGCCATCAATCCGGCGGCGCCGAACAGCAGCATGGCGGACAGCCATTCGATCGCGCTATCCTCTGCGCCGACGCGGGCAAAGGCGGCAGGGCTTATCCCCAGCAGGGCCTCACCAGCAACCGAAAGCAGCGTGACCGACCAGGCCAGCACCAATCCGCCGCCGCCTATCCGCTCGCTGCGTAGGCACGCCTGGGCCAGTGCCGCGACGAGCAGGAAGCTCGAGCCTGCGGTTACCAGCCTGCGCGCCCAGTGCCAGCCATCATGCACCGGCACTTCCTCGCGGGCGAAATGCCAGTCGAATACGCTTTGCTCATAAGCGGCCATGCCGACCATGAAACCGAGCCAGATGACTGCGCTGGTAAGGATGAACCATTGCGAGCGTGTCAAGCGGCACGCTCCCACCACGGGGACAGCAGCCGGGACAGCAGCGCGCCGCGCACGAACAGCAGATCGACCATTTCGGGCCCCGGCTGCGCGCCCATTTCGCTCTTGTATCCCGCGTCGCCCAGCCCCCAGCTGATGCGCGCGACACCCTGCTCGGCGGCGCGGGCGAAGTCGTCATACAGCAGGACGCGACCGGGCCCGAACTGGGTGAAGCGCTGGTCGTAATTGTTGGCGATGTAATAACGGACATCGCCCGCCTGAACCCCGAAGGTGAAGGCTGCGGGAGTGTCGCCGAGCCACATTAGACTGCCGAACAGCATGGCGGCCAGCTGCGGGTCCGCGCAGAGCGCTTCCCAATAGCCGCGCATCGCGGGGTTGCGGAACTTGGTATCGCCGCCATGGTCGAGCTGGCCGAGCCAGCTTGCCGCCTCGACCTGCGCCATCGCGTCGCGATGCGCGGGGGTCCAGTCGGTCCCGGTGAAGAACTCCACGCGCAGCGGTCCGCTTTCTTCCTCGAGCCTGCGCTTGCGCCACCGGTTCTTGCGCCGGGTCTTCGCCGATGGCCAATCGCCCTGCGCACCAAGCGCCGCGAGATCCAGTTCGAAGACCCGCCCGAGCGGACGCGACAGCATGTGCCAACCGGCCATCCGGGCGGCGGCGCTCAGCATTTCGAGTGACGGGTCGCCGGCCTCCACGGGCCCCAGCCGCCAGATCCGACCCAGCCGCTCGCGATGATCGCCCAGCGCTTGTGCGAGCGGCACCACCTGTACATCGCGGGCCAGGGGCACGCCGCGCAACGGCCAGTACCCGCCAGCCACTTCGCACAGGGTGAAGGGGCCCTTGCGGCGTTCGGTCAGTGCCAGTCCGGCAAGCGGCGCACCGTGCTTGTCGGCGAGGACAAAGCGATCGGGCGTGGGCGTGGCAGCGTCGAACCATGCAGCGCGCAGAAAACTGCGGCGCGCCGGGCCCTGCTCGGCCAGAGCGTCGAATAGCGCGCTGTCGTGAGTGCGCCGATCGCCGGACCCCATCCGCTCCATCGACAGCCTATCCCGGGGTCCCGAAGGCTTTGCGCCACGCGCGGAAGGCAAGGGATTTGGCAGTGTTCCGGGCAGGCCAGCGCCGGGGCGGGGCGGGGGTGATGCCGAGCTTGCGTACCAGGCCGTTGAAGCACCGCGCGCCAGCCTCGGCATAGCTCCATTCGCTGCGCCAGGTGATCGAAAGCGAGAGCGAGGGTTCCGACCCGTTGCGAACGAAATGCGGGGCCATCACCGGGACATAGACGGCTTCGCCCGGCTCGAGGGCGATGGCCAGGCCGCCGGACCGCAAACTCTCGTCCCAGGGCAATTCGCGCGGTCCGCCGAGATGATAGCTTTCATGCACCGTATCGGGTGCGTAACGCGTGTCGCCTGCGGGGAACTGCGTCATCACCTTCGTGCCCTTCACCTGCAGCAGGATGTTGTGCTCGGGATCGAAGTGATAGGGCGTCACCGCGTTCGGGCTGGAAATGAAAATGAACCCCTGCGGCGTCAGCATTTTGCCGGTGGCGGCCTCGATCGACGGTCGCAGTTCTTCGAGCAGCGCCATCAGCAAGGCTTCGTAGGCGGGAACCTGCTCGATGTTCTTGAGCACTGCCCAGCTGTTGCTGGTGGCGATATGCCGGATCGTTTCACCGATGGTCATGCCGTTGGTACCGGGCTTGCCGTCGATCCCGATCGGCAAATCGCCGCGATTGTACTCGACCGATGCGGCGGGCAGGTCCTCGCCCAATTGCGCAAGCCGGTCCAGCGACAGGCGCGCGTCGGCATCCAGCCGGTGGTGCAGGACATGCGGCGTCTCGGGATAGCCGCGGGCAAAGGCCGCCAGGGACTGTTGCGGGAAGACGCGGATCGCTGCTGCGGAGAGGGCGGGATCATGTTTGGTCACTGCCTTTTCCCCGTGCGGTAGAGCTCGATGGCCGTCAGCGCGGCCCCGATCCCGCGGCGGAGACGCCCGCCGATGGGGATGGTGAGCATCGCGATTTCGCGGCGGTCAGGCCAAATCTGTCCTATCATCGGGTGGTCCGGTGCTGCGCAACTGTCCGACAGCGTAACACTCTTGCATTCCAGAATGGCGAGGTTTTCGACCTGCAACAGCATTCCGGGTGAAAGTTTCGAGAGGCTCTCGTCATACGCCGTCTTGAAGCCGAAAGCGTGAGGGGGGGTGACGAAGCTGGTCAGCATGGCCACCGGGCGCCCGTCGAGATGGAAGGCGAGCCGTTCCAGTTTGCCCAGCTTGGCCGCTTCGGTCAGGCTGGCGCGAAACAGCGCTTCGGTCGTGGGCGCGCTAGCTATGGCGGAGCCCTGTTCCCCCTTCCAGCCGGCACGTTCGAGCGCGAGAAACTCGTCGATCCAGCGATCGATACCGGTTTCGTCAGTCTGGCGCGAGAAGACGAAATGCCCCGATTCTTCGAGGCGGCGGCGCTTGCGCTGCAGTTCCTTGCGCCTCTTTCTATCGAGCGCAGATCTGAGATGTTCCTGGGGCGCCGGTCCGGATTGCAGGGCGGCGCGTTCCACGCTCTGGACGACCCTCAGCTTGCGGCCCGTGGTGGCGGAAATGTCCTGCAGCGCGGCGTATGTGGCGCCGTCGGTCGGAACGTGCGTCAGATGCAGGAAGAGGCTGGCGCCGGCATGGCCATCGCACCAATCGAGCAAACTCTCCCAGAATGGGCTTGCATAGCCCTCCTTGACCAGCGGTTCGCCGCAGAACGCATTGGCGTGTACCCAATTGGCAAGGTGCGGCAGCGGCTGCCCGTGATAGTCCCTGTCGCGCATCAGCGGCATCAATCCGACCAGTTCGCCATCGGATACGTAGCAGGCCAGCAATATGCTGCCGGCTGGATCGAGGTGTCGGAGCGAATGGGCCAGAAACCATTCTTCGGCAAAGGGGTTCGGCGTGGCGCAATGTTTCGCGAGGCGGCGCCAATGTTCGGCAAAGCTGCTGCCGATAACCCCCGTCCACTCCAGGACCGAAAATCCTTCGGTGAGGGCTGCATCTGCGGGAAGCTCCCGAGCGCGATCGGACCATGCACCGGTCGCAAGATCGTCAATATGCGTCACTCGGCCCTCCTTTGGGGCGATAGCTTAGGGAGCAAGGCGCTTAAACTCGGTTAACGCGCTGAAAAGGATGGCGCTAAAAGGGAAGGGCGGCGGCACCTGGTGATGCCGCCGCCCCTCGACTTGGTTGGGTCGGAGATCAGCCCGCCGCAAGTGCTGCCAGCAGCAACAGGGCGACGATATTGGTGATCTTGATCATCGGGTTCACCGCCGGACCCGCGGTGTCCTTGTAGGGATCGCCCACGGTATCGCCGGTCACTGCGGCCTTGTGGGCTTCGCTGCCCTTGCCGCCGTGATGGCCGTCCTCGATATATTTCTTCGCATTGTCCCATGCACCGCCACCGGCGGTCATCGACAAGGCCACGAAGATCCCGCCGATGATCACGCCGAGGAGCAGGGCCCCGACAGCGGCGAAGGCGTTCTCCTGTCCAGCCAGGAAGTAGATCGCGTAGTAGACCACGATCGGCGCCAGCACGGGTAGCAATGAGGGCACGATCATTTCCTTGATCGCGGCCTTGGTCACGAGGTCCACCGTGCGGGCATAGTCGGGCTTGCTGGTGCCCGCCATGATCCCCGCATCGCCCGCGAACTGGTCGCGCACATCCTTGACCACGTCGCCGGCGGCGCGGCCCACGGCGGTCATGCCCATCGCACCGAACAGGTACGGGAGCAGTGCACCAAGCAGCAGGCCGACGATCACGTAGGGGTTTTCGAGGCTGAAATCGACGTCCGCATCGGGGAAGAACTCCGCGAGGTCGGTCGTATAGGCCGCGAACAGCACCAGTGCGCCCAGACCCGCCGAACCAATGGCATAGCCCTTGGTCACTGCCTTGGTGGTGTTGCCCACCGCGTCGAGCAGATCGGTCTTTTCGCGCACGCTGTCGTCGAGACCGGCCATTTCGGCGATCCCGCCGGCATTGTCGGTCACCGGACCATAGGCATCGAGCGCCACGACCATGCCTGCCAGCGCCAACATGGCGGTGGCCGCATAGGCGATCCCCATCAGCCCGGCGAGCTGGAAGGAGGCGATGATGCCGGCGACGATCACGATCGTCGGCAGCGCGGTCGATTCAAGGCTGATTGCCAGGCCCTGGATCACATTGGTGCCATGACCCGTCTCCGAAGCCTTGGCGATCGACTTCACCGGGCGGAAATTGGTGCCGGTGTAGTATTCGGTGATCCAGATGATCAGACCGGTGATGGCTAGACCGACGACCGAACTCCAGAACAGGTCCCAGCCGGTGAAGGTGCGAACCTGTTCGGCCATGCCTTCTTCCGCCAGCGGGGCGCCCGGGTCGATCCCGGCGGGTGCGCCGCCGATTTCGGTGGCCATCCCGCCAAGCGCCTGGTCCATGACCAGCCAGATCAGCGGTACCGCCAGCACGGCGGTGATGATGAAGCCCTTGTACATCGCGCCCATCACATTCGTGCTGCCCTTGCCGAGCTTCACGAAATAGGTCCCGATGATGCTGGTGACGATACATGCACCGCCGATCAGTAGCGGCAGGGTCATCATCGGCATGAGCAGGTCGCCCAGCGCGTCGCCGAACAGTAGCGCGGTGAGGACCATGGTGGCACCCACGGTGACGACATAGGTTTCGAACAGATCGGCAGCCATGCCCGCGCAGTCGCCGACATTGTCACCGACATTGTCGGCGATGACCGCAGGGTTGCGCGGATCGTCTTCGGGAATGCCCGCTTCGACCTTGCCGACGAGGTCGGCACCGACATCGGCGGCCTTGGTGAAAATCCCGCCGCCAAGACGCGCGAAGATCGAGATCAGCGAGGCACCGAAGGCGAGGCCGATGAGACCATCGATAACTTCACGGCTGTTGGGCGCATGTCCGCCCGGGCCGGTGAGGTACCAGAAGAACACCGCGATCGCGAGCAGCGCGAGGCCGGCCACGAGCATGCCGGTGATCGCGCCAGCCCGAAAGGCAAGGGTCAGGCCCTGCTGCAAGCCGCTTTGCGCGGCTGCCGCCGTACGGACGTTGGCGCGCACCGAGATGTTCATCCCGATGAAGCCCGCGAGGCCCGACAGGATCGCCCCGATAACAAAGCCGATCGTCGGAACGACGCCGAGGAACACGAATACCAGCACTGCCACGACTACGCCGACAAGCGCGATGGTGGTGTACTGACGTTTCAGATAGGCCTGAGCGCCTTCCTGGATTGCGGCCGCGATTTCCTGCATTCGCTCGTTGCCGGCGCCTGCGCCAAGCACCTGGCGGCTGGTGACGAAGCCGTACACGACGGCCACGAGTCCCAGCAGAATTGCTATGAGAACTAGGTCCACGAAATTTCCCCCTCCCGTTTGATTTTTATATTTATGCGACCCGCCGTGGGAAACGCCGGGGCGCGTGGGGGAAAGGTATAAGCGGCGCGGGTTGCGTGACAAGGCCGAAATGCGCAGCAATCGGAACCTGCCAGGCGCGTGCGGCGCAACCGATCAGTGGCGGTAGCCGAGACCGTCTTCGGGCGTGAGGATGTCCCCGTCCAGCGCGAGCTGGGCCGGACCGCCTGCAACCGTTCCGATACGCGTTGCGGGTACGGGCAGATCGGCGTTGGGCGACGCGGTGAACAGCAGCTGGTAATCGTCGCCCCAGCGCATGCATTCGTCCGCTCGTTCGGGGTCGGCGACAGGGATCGCGCCGCGATCGAGATCGAAGGCGACATTGCTCGCTTTGGCCATACGCCAGCCGTCGAGCAGCAGGCCGTCCGAGATATCCATCATTGCGCCGACATGCGGTGCCAGCGCATGCCCTTCGGCCAGCAGCGGACGGGGGCGGCGATAGGCAAGGTCGTTGGCGCTTCCCGATCCGCGATCGACCAGCCCCAGCATCGCCCGGCCAAGCGTGCCGGTGACGAATACCGCGTCGCCCGCGCGGGCGTTGCGGCGGTCGGGAGCGGGCGTGTGCGTGACCCTGCCGATAGCGGTACAGCCCCACACGCGGCGTCCATCGGCGCGCACCGTGTCCCCGCCCAACAGCGGGGCGGCATAGGTTTCGAGCACCTCGCGCAGGCCCGTCACGAAGCGTTCGTCGGCCTCACCCAGCATGTGCGATACAAGTACCCCGACGGGGGCGGCGCCTTTGGCGGCAAGATCCGACAGGTTCACCGCGACCAGTTTCCACGCGATATCGGCCGGGTCCTCGTCCTCGCGGACATGGACGCCCTGGACCAGCGTATCGTGTGTCAGGATAAGCTGTTCGCCGCCGATCTCGATAATCGCGGCATCATCGTCGAGGCCGCGCGCGGCGGGGGTGTCGGCCAGCGCCTTCAGCGCGGCGACGAACGCGCTTTCGTTCAGCGCCCCGCCTCTTTGGCCACTGCATCGAGAATGCCATTCACGAATTTCGCCTCGCGATCGTCGAAGAACGCCTTGGCGACATCGACATATTCGCTGATCGAACTGGCCTTGGGCACATCGGGCCGGGCGATCAGTTCGTAGGTGCCCGCGCGCAATATCTGCAGCATGGTCTTGTCGAGGCGCGCCAGCGTCCAGCCCTGCGCCAGACGCGCGGTCAGGCGCTCGTCGATTTCCTCGCGCCGCGCATCCACCCCGCCGACGATATCATCGAAGAAGTCGGTGTCGGCATCGGCATATTCCTCGTCCTCGATCACGCGGCCGAGGCGGTGCTGGTGGAATTCGTCGAGCAGGCGGGCAAGCTTGGTGCCCTCCATATGCTGCTGGTAAAGCGCCTGGACAGCGCCAAGGCGGGCGGCGCTGCGCGCCTGGGATTTTGGGTTCTGGCTCATTTCAGTCTCGTGGAAATCGATAGGGCATGCGCGGGGAGGCCTTCGGCTTCGGCCAGCTTTACCGCTGCGGGGCCGATGGCGGCCAGCGCGGCTTGGGAAGCATCGATAAAGCTGGTGCGCTTCATGAAATCGAGCACCGACAGCCCGCTGGCGAAGCGCGCGCGGCGACCGGTGGGAAGGACGTGGTTGGGGCCGGCGATATAGTCGCCCACCGCTTCGGGAGTATGCCGGCCGAGGAAGACGCTGCCGGCATGGCGCATCCGGTCGAACAGCGCCTGCGGGTCATCGACCATCAGTTCGACATGTTCCGCGGCCAGCCGATCGGCGAGAGCCGGTGCCTCTGAGAGATTGTCGACGAGCACGATCAGCCCGTGGTCATCCCAGCTTGTCTTGGCGGTCTTGGCAGTCGACAGCTTGCCCAGCGACACATCGATCGAATCCTCGACCTGCCGCGCCAGCTGCTCGCTATCGGTAATCAGGATCGACTGGCTGGTCGGGTCGTGTTCGGCCTGGCTGAGCAGGTCGGCGGCGATCCAGTCGGGATTGTTGTTGCCATCGGCGATCACGAGGATCTCGCTGGGCCCGGCGACCATGTCGATACCGACCACGCCGTACAGCTGGCGCTTGGCCTCGGCGACCCAGGCATTGCCCGGCCCGGCGATGACATCGACCTTGCCGATCCGCTTGGTGCCATAGGCGAGCGCGGCTACGGCTTGCGCCCCGCCGACCCGCCAGATTTCGTCCACGCCCGCGATATGCGCGGCGGCGAGCACGAGCGGATTGACCTCGCCCTTGGGGGTCGGGGTGGTGACCACCAGCCGTTCGACGCCCGCGACCTTGGCGGGAATCGCATTCATCAGCAGCGATGAGGGATAGGCCGCGCGTCCACCCGGAACATAAAGACCGGCCGCATCGACCGCGTTCCAGCGGGCACCCAGCCGCATGCCGATATCGTCGGTATAATCGCGATCCTCGGGCAATTGCCCTTCATGATAGGCGCGGATGCGGCTGGCCGCGAGTTCGAGCGCATCGCGCAATCCCGCATCGAGCGCGTCATAGGCGGCGTGGCACTCGGCGGGGTCGATGCGCCAGTCGCTGTCTTCACTCAGCCGGTGGTGATCGAAGCGCGTGGTGTAATCCACCAGCGCATCATCGCCGCGCTCGCGCACTTCGTTGATCATGTTCGCGACATCGCGGCCGACCTGGCCATCGCTCTCGCGCCGGTTGCGCACGATGCGCGCGAAGGCGTTCTCGAAGTCTTCAGCCGAAGTTCTCAGCCACTGCATCAGGCGGCCTCGCGTTTCGCTGCATCGGCGCGAAAGCCCTCGACCAGCGCGGCGACCCGCGGATCGGTTTTCAGCGCCGCCCGGTTGACGATCAGGCGCGCGGAAATGTCGAGGATGCGGCTGGTTTCGACGAGGCCGTTTTCGCGCAGGGTGGTGCCCGTCGAAACGAGATCGACGATCCGCCCCGCAAGGCCTAGCGCGGGGGCGATTTCCATCGCCCCGTTGAGCTTGACGCATTCGGCCTGGATGCCCTGCCGCTCGAAATGGCGGCGCGTGAGGTTGGGGTATTTGGTCGCGACGCGCAAATGGCTGGCGCCATCGACACTGGCGCCGCCTTCCCTGGGTTCGGCCACCGACAAATGGCAATGGCCGATGTCGAGATCGACGGGGGCGTAGAGATCGGCATAATCGAATTCCTCGATCACGTCCGATCCGACGATACCTAGCTGTGCCGCGCCATGCGCCACAAAGGTCGCCACGTCGAAAGCGCGCACGCGGATGAGGTGCATGTCCTCGCGCGTGGTGGCAAATGTCAGCGAGCGGTTGGCCTTGTCGTGAAAGCCATCTTCCGGCACCACGCCGGCACGCGCCATGACCGGCAGCGCCTCGTCGAGGATGCGGCCCTTGGGAACGGCGAAGGTCAGGCGATCATTCATGGAAAGCGCAGATAGGCAGCGGGGGTGTAAAGGGCAATGGCGATCGACAAGGCTCAGTATCGCGTAACCGAACCGGGGGCCATCGGCCCCGAGGCAGTGGCGCGGGCGTTCGAAAACCAGGTCGCCTATTGCCGCGACAGCGGGGCGCCGATTACCGCGCTGGTCTGCGAGGCGTTGTACCAATTGCTCGACACCGAACGCGGCGGGGCGGTGATGCGCCGGGTGCGGCGCTGGGCCGGACCGGCGCTGGCCGATGCCTTGCCCTTGCGTATCGCGGGCGGGCTGCATGCGCTGCACCTTGGGGGGGAAGAACCCGCGCTGGCCCCGATCTACGAAGGGCTGGGCCCCACCCATGCCGCCGAACTGATCGCCGATGCGATCGAGCGGCACGAACCCTATCTCATGCCCTGGCTCGACGGACCGCCGCAGACCAATGAGGCGGGGCGGTCGGCCAATTTCGCCGCGGCTTTCCTGTGGCTGGTGGATCGCGGTCTGCCCGCCGATCTAGACCTGCTCGAGATTGGATCGAGCGCAGGGATCAACCTGATGATGCGGCGCTATCGCTACGAATTGGGCGGGGTGGCGGTGGGGCCGAAGACCTCGCGCATGAAACTTGTGCCCGAATGGCGCGGGGAGGCGCCGCCTGCGCGCAGCTTCGATATCGTCGGCGCGCGAGGGTGCGATGTCGCCCCCGTGGACCTCACCGATCAGGCGCAAGCCTTGCGCCTGAAAGCCTACATCTGGCCCGAGTTTACCGAGCGTTTCGCGCGCATGGACGCCGCGGTCGAAGCCGCGAACACTTTCCCGCCCGAGATCGCGCGGATGAATGCGGCCGATTTTCTCGAGGCCCGGCTTGGCGAGCCGCAGCCCGAAGGGACCACGCGGGTGCTGATGCATTCGGTGGTCTGGCAATATATCCCCGCGGGTGAGCGCGAGCGGATCGTCGCCCTGATGGAAGCGGCCGGCAAGCGCGCGGGCGAAACCACGCCGCTTGCCTGGGTAAGTCTCGAGGCCAACCGCGACACCCACCAACACGAATTGACGGTGCGCTACTGGCCGGGCGGGGACAGCTGGCAGCAGCTTGCCACCGCGCATCCGCACGGCGCTTGGATCGAATGGGCCGGCTGATCAGGCGGTGCGTTCGAGAAACGCGTCGACCGCTGCGTTGAAGGCGGTGGGTGCTTCCCACTGAACGAAATGTCCACAGTCGGGGACTTGCACGACTTCCGGGTCCGCAATCACTTCGTCCAGCCCCTCGAGATTTGCCGGCGGCAGGGCCTCGTCGGCCATCGCCCAGATCACAAGAGTCGGCAGCGTAAGTTTCGGCAGCGGGTAGGGCTGGTAATCCTCGGGAAGGTCGTAGGGCGCATCGAGCGGCAACACCTCCATCGGGCTGGCGCGGTAATAGTTCAGCATTCCGAACGCGGCATCGGGATCGGACCAGTCCTTCAGCATTGCTGCGGCTTCATCTTCCTCGATCCTGCTCATGACCTGGCCTTCGAAGGCCTTCATCAGCAGCGGGGCAAGGCCATGTTCGCGCACCAGCGCATCATTTGCCGGGTCGCGGAACTCGGTAAAATACTGGCTCGCCTCGCGCTGCTGGCGATTGGTGTAGAGCAGCTTGGGAAACAGCACCGGATGCGGTGCATTGGCAATGATCGCGCGCGTGACGCGGCCGTTTGCCATGCCGCCATAGGCCACGCCCCACGCGATCGCGCCGCCCCAATCGTGACCGACGATGGTGAAAGTCTCGACCCCCAGCGCATCGGCGAGCAGGAACACATCGCCCACCAGCTTGTCGGGCGTATAGGCCTCGACCTCCTGCGGCTTGGACGACCCGCGATAGCCGCGCTGGTCGGGCGCGATGCAGCGAAAGCGGTCGGAGAAATGCGGGATCTGGTTGCGCCAGGTACGATGGCTTTCGGGAAAGCCGTGCAGGAAGATCAGCACGGGCGCATCGCGCGGGCCTTCGTCCACCACGTCGAGCTCGATGCCGTTCGCCAGCACCACGCGCTTCTGCTGCAGCGGCATGCTCAATTGTCTGCCTTCATCTTGTCCATATATCCGGCCGCGACCGTGCCCGCGACCTGGTCGAGCAATTGATCGGGTGTCCGGCGCAGTTCGCCCATCGCCTCTTCCACGCCTTCGGCGACGATGATCTCGCGCTGGTTGGCCTCCACCGCGTCGACGATCCGTTTGGCGGCCTCATTCGGGGCAATGCCGTTGTCGATCACCTTGTCGCTGCGTCCGCGCTTGCTGCCATTGGCGGTCAGCGCATTGCGGCTGACATCGGTGGCGACCGACCCGGGGCACACGACATGCACCGAAACACCCTGCTGCGACAGTTCAGCCCGAAGCGCGTCGGCATAACCGATGAGCCCGAACTTGGCCGCGCAATAGGCGGTGCGCATCGGCACGCCGACCTTGCCGGCGATCGAACTGATGAACAAGAGCGTGCCGCTCTGCCGCGCGACGAGATGGGGCAGCAGCGCCTGTGTCGCGGCGATCTGCGCGGTGAGGTCGATGTCGATGATCTCGCGGTATACCGCCATGTCGGTATCGACCGCCGCACTGCGCTGCGAAATACCCGCATTGGCGACGAAGATGTCCACCCCGCCGTGCCAGTCGATTGCCTGCTGCGTTGCCGCTTTCATCGCGGCCTCGTCGCGCACGTCGAAGGGCAGGATCAGCGTTTCGCCGTCGATACCGCCGGCGACCTGCGTCAGCCGCGCCGCGTCTCGGCCCGACAGGATGATACGCGCGCCGCGTGCTGCCCATTCACGCGCGAGCGCGGCGCCAATGCCGCTGCTCGCGCCCGTGATCCAGGCGGTCTTACCTTCGAAACTCATCATTCTCCCCCCTCAAGGATAGGTTACGGTCTTCGGCGCGCCCTCGGGCAGCGGGATGCGCTCATCCTCGTCTCCCGGGACTTTGGGAAAGCGGTCCTGGCGCCAATCCTGCTTCGCCTGCTCGATACGCTCGCGGCTCGAACTGACAAAATTCCACCACGCATGGCGCGGGGTGGTGAACGCCTCGCCGCCCATCAGCATCACTCGTGCACCGCCTGTGCTCGCCAGCGTCATGTCCCGCCCCGGCTGGAGCACGGCGAGCTCGAATTCCTTCAGCGCATGGCCATCGACGCTCGCGTCGCCGCCGACCAGCATGACCGCGCGTTCGTCGGCATCGTCTTCGAGCGGGATCGCGCCGCCCGCGCCCAACACGATCTCGGCATAGATCGTTGCTGCGTGAGTCGTCGTCGGCGCGCGTTCGCCCCACAGTTCGCCCATGATGACGATCGCCGTGGCGCGCCCGTCTTCGATCACCGGCAGGTCGGTAATCGCTTCGAAGGCAGGATCGATTTCCTCGCGCCCGTCGGGCAGCGCCAGCCAGGTCTGCATACCGTACAGCTTGGGTCCGCCCCTGCGTTCCGCATCGGGCGAGCGTTCCGAATGGACGATGCCGCGCCCGGCGGTCATCAGATTGACCTGTCCGGGGCGGATGGTCGAAAACGTGCCGAGGCTGTCGCGGTGGTCGATCGCGCCTTCGAACAGCCAGGTCACCGTGGCGAGATTGATGTGCGGGTGCGGGCGGACATCCATGCCCGCGCCAAGATCGAGCTGTGCGGGACCGAACTGGTCGACGAAGATGAATGGCCCGACCATGCTGCGCTGGCGCGCGGGCAGCACGCGGTGGACCGTAAACTGGCCGAGATCGTGCGTAGTCGGGACAAGGACCTGGTCGATCTGGCTCATCTTCGCGAACCTCCTAGCTGGTCGGGGCCGAAGCCTGGATGGCCAGCGCATGGACACGCTCGCCGGGGATGTCGCCAAGCGCGCGGTTCACCATCCGCTGGCGTTCGAGGCGGCTCTGGTCGGCAAAGGCGGCGGCTTCGATCACCACGGTGAAATGCGATTCGCCGCTGCCGTCGTCGCCCGAATGGCCGGCATGCTTGGCGCTGTCATTGATCACTTCGAGCCGGGTCGGGCTGAATGCCTGGCTCAAAAGGCGTTCCATTTCCTGCTGGACGGGTCCTGACACGGGTTCGAATCTCCTCTTTGGGGGTTTCCTTAGCGCACTTCGCTCCCCATCCTAGAACGAATGCGCCAGACAAAGTTTCACGGACAACATGCAGGCTCGGGCCGGGTCTGCGCCCATCCCACCTGCGACGAGCCGGGCGAATTTCGCGCGCCCAGCGGGCAGGGCCACGGTTTCGACGGGCCCGCCGAATGGCGCTGGCTGTGTCTCGACCATGTGCGCGAATTCAATGCGGGCTATGACTGGTTCGAAGGCATGAGCGCCGAGGAAATCTTCGCCGCGCAGGCGCCGGGCGCGGGCTGGCGCACCGAAAGCCCGAGCTTTCGCCCCACCGCCGGGGTGGACGGCATGCCGCGCTGGGCCGATTTCACCGATCCGCTCGATGCAATCTCCGCGCGCGCCAGCGGGATCAAGAGCCGCGCGCGCCGCGAAGCCGAAATGGCGATGGACGGCCGCTTCAGCCGCGAGGAAGCCGAGGCGCTCGAAACCATGGGGCTGGGGCTCGACGTCGACCGGCGCGGCCTGCGCCGCCGCTATTCCGAACTCGTGCGCCGTTACCACCCCGACCGCAACGGCGGCGACCGCCAGCACGAAACGCGGCTCAACCGCGTAGTCGAAGCCTATCAGATGCTGCGCAAATCACGCGCGATCGCCTGACCCGCCTACCAGGTGCCATTGGCAATCCGCGCTTGCCGTTCCGCTTCGCGGTCGCTGGTGCTCGGTGTGAGCGCGTCGGCAGGGTATGCCGGCAAATCGCCGTCCGGGGCATAGCTGGCAATGATTGTCCCCTTGTCGGTGACGTAGTGGTCGGTCATGCCCAGCTTGCGAGCCGGCGTTTCCGCCCCGAACCAGCGTTTGCCGCGGCCCAGGATTACCGGATAGGTTATGAGGATCAGTCGATCGAGCAAACCGGCGCCCAGCAGGCCGGGGTAGATCGATCCCGAACCTTGCACGATCAGGTCCGGGCCCTCGCTCTCCTTTAGCTTGGCCACCTCCTCCCAATCCGTCAGGCGGCGGCTGTTCTCCCACGGCAGCGGGGCGTTGCTACCGGTGAGCACATATTTGTTGGCGTGGGAAAATGCCTTGCCCAGCGCTGCCTCGGGCCCTTCGATATACGGCCAATAGGCGGCAAAGATATCGTAGGTCCGGCGGCCAAGCAGCAGATCGTATGCGCCGCCGAACAACTCGCCCAAGGTCTGGTTCACGCCGTCGTCCGGAAGCTTGAACAGCCAACCACCTTGGTCGAACCCGTTGGTGGGGTCTTCGGTTGGCCCGCCGGGTGCCTGGATCACTCCATCGAGGGAAACGAATAGCGAACCGGTAATCTTGCGTGCCATATCAGTCTCCGCGTTTGGCGGCTTCGATCGCGGCGATGTCGATCTTCTTCATCGTCAGCATCGCTTCCTGTGCGCGCTTCGACGCCGCGGGATCGGGATCGGTCAGCGACGCCATCAAGGCGCGGGGCGTGATCTGCCAGCGATAGCCCCATTTGTCCTTGCACCAGCCGCACATGATTTCCTCGCCGCCATTGCCGACAATCGCATCCCAGTAGCGGTTGGTCTCTGCCTGGTCCTCGGTATAGACCTGCAGCGAGTAGGCATCGTTGGGGACGGGGTGCGGCCCCGCATTGAGCAGCGCGTACGGTATGCCGAGCAAGGTCATCTCGACGATCTGGACCTCGCCGGCCTTGGTGCCGGGCACGTCGTTTACGGGGCGCACGAGATTGTCGATTCGGCTGTCGGGGAATGTTTCGGCATAAAACCGCGCCGCGTCCTCCGCCTCGCTGTCGAACCACAGAAATACACTCGCCTTGCGTGCCTCAGGCATCGGCGGCCTCCCGCTGTGCGATCAGGTCGTTGTCGATTGCCTTTGCGGCCATGTACGCCTCGCGCGTGCGCAACCGTTCGGCATAGGCGGCGAAGGCATCGCGCTGCGGCAGGGTGCCAAACGCAAGGCCCCAGTCGACCTGGCTGCCGACATAGACGTCGGCCATCGTGAAACGATCGCCGCACACGTAATCGCGCCCGGTCAGCATGGTTTCGAAGGCGTCGACCATGCGTTCGTAGCTGCCAAAGCCCAGCGAGCCTTCCTTTTGCGGATCGATCGCCCAGCCCATCGAATTGGCGATGATGGCTTGCTCTACCGGCCCGGCGGCAAAGAACAGATAGCGGAAATATCGCGCTTTTTCATGTGCTTCGGGAAGTAGGCCGGTATCGGGGTGCATTTCTGCAAGGTAGTGGCAAATCGCGGCAGCCTCGGTCACGACATGATCGTGATCGCGGTGATGGTGGACCAGAGTGGGCACCTTGCCCATCGGGTTGGCCGCAATGAACGCTGCGGGCTTGCCCTCCGTCGGGCCGTATTCGACGATCTGCTGTTCGTAATCCGCACCCGCTTCGTGCAGTGCCCAGCGGACGATCTGCCCGCGGCTCATCGGATTGGTGTAGAATGTATAATCCGCCATTTTCCCAGCTTCCCTACTTGCCGATCAGCGAGACCATCGCACCCTGCGGATCGACCGCCTGGAGCGCAAATTCGCCGCCCGGAATTTCCATCGGCCCGTTGACGACCTGCCCGCCGTTTGTCTCGAAATAAGCCTTCGCCGCGCCGATTTCGGGGACGCGGAAATAGTAGCACCACAGCGACACCGGCATCTGTTCAGGCCGCGCCATCATTGCGCCAAGCCCGTAATCGGCATGGTTGTAAATCTGGTAGAGGCCCAATTCGCCCATCTCCATCGCCTCGCCCTTCTGCCAGCCGAACAGCGCGGAATAGAACACGCCCGCTGCGTCCGGGTCTTCGGTGACCAGTTCGTTCCAGGCGCAATGCCCGTCGCGGGGTTCGTGCTTGGCGAAGGATTCGCTGCCTTCGCCTTCGGGCTGCATCAGGTAGAAGGGGGCACCCTGCGGATCGGCGACCATTGCCATATGGCCCACGCCGTCGAGGTGGTTGGGTCCCATGAACAGCTGGCCGCCCCTGTCCTTCAGCGCGGCAATCGAAGCGCCGATATCGTCGACCGCGATATAGCCGATCCACGCCGGGCGCGCGCCGCCCTGCAACATCTCCTCGCTCAATTGCATCATGCCGACCACTTCGGTGCCCGCCATGCTGCCGATCCGGTAATCGACATCCGGCGTGCCGCTATCGGTGAAGGTCCAGCCGATCAGCGGTTCGTAGAACGCCTGCGCCGCATCAGCATCCGTGGTCATCAGCTCGTACCACACGAAATCGCCCTGGGCGTTGGTCATGGTCATGCTCCCTTGAGTTCGGCGACGGGGGCGAACCCGCCGAAGATCAACCGCTTGCCGTCGAACGGCATTGGGTTCTTCTCCTGATCCATCCGCTCATCGGAGAAGTCCTCGGACATCATCTTCGCCATGGCGGCATCGCGGGTCTGCTTGTCCGGCCATTCGATCCAGGAGAACACCACGGCCTCGTCATCCTTGGCCTTCACTGCCTTGCGGAAGTCGGTGGTTTCGCCGTCAGGCACGTCATCGCCCCAGCATTCGATCACGCGTTTCGCGCCTAAGTCGATGAAAACACTGTCCGCCATTTCGGCATGCGCAGTGAACTTGTCCTTGTTGGTGGTGGGGACCGCCATCACAAATCCGTCGATATACATCTGTTCGTTCCTCCAGTCTGGTGTCAGGCCATCGCTTCGGCGGGCGGACCTTCGGCGGCCATCTGCGGGTCCATCCAGCTGATCTCGAAGATATGGCCGTCGGGATCTTCGAAGCTGCGCCCGTACATGAAGCCCATTTCCTGCACCGGCGTTGGGTCGAGCCGACCACCGGCGGCCCCGGCCTGCGCGACCATGGCATCGACCTCGTCCCTGCTGTCGCGAATCAGGCACAGCAGGACCTGCGCCGCTTTGGGCGCATCGACAATCTGCTTGTCGGTGAAGGTCTTCCAGAAATCATGCCTCAGCAGCATGAAGTGAATTGTGTCCGACCACACCATGCACGAAGCCTGCTCATTGCTGAACTTGGGGTTCTTGGTGAAACCGACCGCCTCGTAAAACGCCGTGGATCGTGCCAAGTCCGTGACCGGCAGGTTTACGAATATCAACTTGCTCATGACGCTCTCCCTAAAGGGCCCGACCGACTCGGACCTTGAGTGTGATGCGTTGATGAGTTACTAAAAGCAACTATGAAGTTACAAAAAGAAACTATGGGTCACGGAAAATGGTACGACGACGCTTGCGGAACGGCGTTTGCGATGGAGCTGGTGGGTGAACGCTGGGCGCTGCTCGTTGTCAGGGAACTCATGTTCGGTGCCCGGCGGTTTTCCGACCTGCGCGCCAGGCTGCCGGGCATTTCCGCGAAGGTACTGACCGAACGGCTGGCAGGGCTGGAGGAAGCAGGCGTGCTGAACCGGCGCAAGCTGCCGCCGCCGGTATCGGCGCAGGTCTATGAACTGACCGAATGGGGTTATCGCGCCGAACCGCTGGTGCAGGAGCTGGGGCGCTGGGCGGCGATGTCGTCACGGCACGATCCCACGCTGCCGCTTTCGCCGGTATCGCTGATGCTGTCGATGCGCACGATGTTCGATCCCGCCAAGGCCGCGGGCATGCAGGCGACGATCGGCTTCGACATCGGGGGCGAAACCTTCGTCGCGCGCATGGCTGATGGCCGACTGCCGATCGAGCGCGCCGATCCGGGTATTGCCCAGGCGGTGTTCCGCGCGCCCGGCGCCCCCGTTTTGGCGGGCTTGCTCTATGGCGGGGTAGGAGCCGACGAGCTAGAGCGCGATGCCGGACTGGTTATCGAGGGGGACCGCGATCTGGCGCTCGCCTATGCCGATATCTTCGAATTGCCCGCGCCGATCGCCTAGGTCTGGCGAAACGCCCAGCGCAGCGTCTTGCCCATGCCCCAGGTCGCCGCACGCGCGGGGATCGCCGCCAGCCCGGGTCGTTCGAGACCGAGCATCGAGCGCGCGAACGGTGGCAGCAGCGCCACCGCTTCGGCGCCGAGCAGCGTCTGGACCGCGGGCGGGGCGCCCTTGGGGCGCTGACTGAGCAGGAGATCGGCGACCTCGCGCGCGGCGGGCGATGCGGCCAGGTCGCTGCGCAATTCGCGAAAGATCGCTTCGGCTTCGGCGCGGTTCGTCGGCACCGGGTCGGCACCCAGCGCCAGTGCGATAACCGCGAACTGGCGATAGTATTCGTCCTGTTCGTCGCCCGGCATGTCGGGCCGCACATGGCGCAGATAGGCGGCGAGGAAGCTGGTCGCTTCGGCCACATGCACCCACGCCAGTACGCGCGGATCGCTGGCGGAATAGGGCGATCCGTCGGGCAATGTCCCGCCGACCGCAGCGTGGATGCGGTTGACGCGGTCGATCGCCGCCTGTGCATCGTCCCGGTGGCCGAAGGTCGTCACCGCGATGAACCGTGCGGTCCGCCGCAGCCGTCCGTGCATGTCGCTGCGGAAGTTCGAATGGTCGAGCACGCCTTGGAGCGCATGCGGATGCAGCATCTGCAGCAGCAGGCCGCGGATCCCGCCGACCATCATTGCCACGATATCGGCATGGACCATCCGGATCGGCGTGTCCCTGGCGAACAGTGCCTCGTCCGACGGCGGGACCGGCTGCTGCCCGCTCTCCACGTCGTTGAACACGCCGCGCACCTGCTCGACGAGCTTGAGGCGCAGGCGTTCGGACAAGGGGATCGGCGGCATCGGCGCGACTATGCGACCGCTTGCAAGGGGAGTCGAGGGATGCTTGGGCCGGGGTGCAATTTCGTTGCTTGCAGCTACCTATCCATCCCGCTACCCCGCCACACGCGATGAACGATATGACCGACAAGAGCTTCGACGCTTCCGCCAAGACCGTCCTCCCCGCGCCCGACACCACTGTCGACGTGCGCGAAACCTTCGGGATCGATATCGACTGGCAGGTGCCCGCCTTCTCCAAGCCGGACGAGCGCACGCCCGACCTCGACGAATCCTACGTGTTCGACCCGGACACGACGCTGGCGATCCTGGCAGGCTTCGCGCACGATCGCCGCGTGATGGTGCAGGGCTATCACGGCACGGGCAAATCGACGCATATCGAACAGGTCGCCGCGCGGCTCAATTGGCCGTGCATCCGTATCAACCTCGATGCGCATATCAGCAGGATCGACCTTGTCGGGCGCGACGCCATCGTCCTGCGCGACGGATTGCAGGTCACCGAATTTCGCGAAGGCTTGCTGCCGTGGGCGCTGCAGCACCCGGTGGCGCTGGTGTTCGACGAATATGACGCGGGCCGCCCAGACGTGATGTTCGTGATCCAGCGCGTGCTCGAACAGCAGGGCAAGCTGACGCTGCTCG
Source organism: Qipengyuania citrea (assembly GCF_024171405.1). GTDB lineage: Bacteria > Pseudomonadota > Alphaproteobacteria > Sphingomonadales > Sphingomonadaceae > Qipengyuania > Qipengyuania profunda. The sequence goes on along the minus strand of NZ_JALJZT010000002.1, from coordinate 851,150 downwards.
ACCAGAACCGCGTCATCCGCCCCGATCCGGGCTTTCGCCTGTTCGCCACCGCCAACACGGTCGGGCTGGGCGATACCTCGGGCCTCTATCACGGCACGCAGCAGATCAACCAGGGCCAGATGGACCGCTGGAACATCGTCGTCGGCCTCAACTACCTGCCCGCTGAAACCGAGCAGAGAATCGTCGAGGCCAAGAACCCCGATATCGATCCCAAGATCCTTGCCGACATGATCAAGGTCGCCGATTTGTCGCGGCAGGGCTTCATCAATGGCGATATCAGTACCGTGATGAGCCCGCGGACGGTCATCACCTGGGCGCAGAATTACGCCATCTTCAAGGATGTCGGCTTCTCCTTCCGCCTGTCCTTCCTCAACAAATGCGACGAGGAAGAGCGCATGCTGGTGGCCGAATACTACCAGCGCGTGTTTGGCGACGACCTGCCCGAGAGCGTGGTTGGCAAGAGTTAAGGCGAGACCCCCTATCCCTGCCTGTATTGTTCAGTTAACACAGTAGGCGATGGGCGTATTCAACCTCTTCCGGCGCAGGCCGCAGCCGCACGCGGAACTTCCGTCGCATAGCGGCTATTACGCCACCCACGATGCGCTCGATTACGACGATTGGGACAGCCGGCTCGACCGCCTCGACAGCGCGCTCGAAGCGGAAGAGAAAAAACGCCTGCGCTGGTGGCAACGCGATTACTGGCGCGGCCGCCGCAAGCGCTGGTGGCTGGGGCGCATACTCGCGGCGATAATCGGCCTGTTCATCGTACTGGTCGCATGGCTGGCGATAACCGCGCCGCTTTCGAAATCGCTCGAACCGATAGCCGCCCCGCAGATCACGCTGCTTGCCGCCGATGGCACGCCGATCGCACGCAATGGGGCGATAACCGACGAACCGGTCGCGGTCGCGGACCTGCCTCCGCATGTGATCGCGGCGTTCCTCGCGACCGAGGATCGCCGGTTCTATTCGCATTGGGGGATCGACCCGCGCGGGATTGCCCGGGCGGCCTTCACCGGTACCGGCGGGGGCAGCACGATCACCCAGCAGCTGGCAAAGTTCACCTTCCTGACCCCCGAACGCACGCTGACGCGCAAGGCGCGCGAGGCGCTGATCGCTTTCTGGCTGGAAAGCTGGCTGACCAAGGACGACATCCTCAGCCGCTATCTCTCCAACGCCTATTTCGGTGACAATGTTTACGGGCTGCGCGCGGCGAGCCTGCACTATTTCTACCGCAAGCCGGAGAACCTGAAACCCAACCAGGCGGCGATGCTCGCGGGGTTGTTGCAGGCGCCGAGCGCCTATGCCCCGACCCGGCATTACGACCGTGCGGAGCGGCGCATGCGGATCGTGGTGCAATCGATGGTCGATGCGGGCTATATCACCGAGGCCGAAGCGCGCGCGATGAAGCCGCCCGCGCTCGATGTGCGCACGCGCAACGATCTGCCCACGGGGACCTATTTCGCCGACTGGGCGCTGCCCGGCGCGCGCGAACTGACCGAGCAGGGCTATGAACGCCAGACGCTGACCACCACGCTCGACAGCCGCCTGCAGAATATCGCGCGGCAGGTGACGCAGCGCGCGCCGCTGGGCGGGGCGCAGGTCGCGCTTGTCGCGATGCGCCGCAATGGCGAGGTCGTGGCGATGATCGGCGGCAAGGACTATGCGAAATCGCCCTTCAACCGCGCCACGCAGGCCAAGCGCCAGCCGGGATCGACCATCAAGACCTTCGTCTATCTGGCGGCGCTGCGCGATGGCTGGTCGCCCGACGACGAGATCGCGAATACCGAGATCACCGAGGGCAGCTACCGCCCGCGCAATGCCAATGAGCGGTATTCGGACACGATCACGCTGCGCGATGCACTTGCCCGGTCGAGCAATGTCGCGACGCTGCGGCTGTTCAACGAAGTGGGTTCGGAGAAGGTGATCCAGACCGCGCGCGACTTCGGCATCCGCGCCTCTTTCGTCGAGGGCGATCCGAGCGTCGCGCTGGGGTCCACCAGCATGACGCTGATCGAACTGACCGCCGCTTATGCAGGCATTGCCGCCAATGCCTTCCCGGTCGAACCGCATGCCTTCGCGCGCGAAGAGAAGGGCTGGTGGGAGACGCTATGGGACGGGCCCGGTTCGCTATCCGGCCGGACACATGACGATATCCAGGGGATGCTGCGCGCCGCCATCAATGACGGCACCGGGCGCGCGGCGATGCTGCGCGGGCCGAACTTCGGCAAGACCGGGACCAGCCAGGACAATCGCGATGCGCTGTTCGTCGGCTATGCGGGCGATCTGGTGGTCGGCGTATGGATCGGGAACGACGACAATTCGCCGCTCGCAGGCGGGATCAGCGGCGGGGGGCTGCCCGCGAAGATCTGGCGCGATTTCATGAACGGGGCGATGAACGTGAAGGCTGCGCCGAGCCAGCCCGCGCCGCGCGAACAAAACGATCCCGGCACGCCGATCGAGCCGCTCGACGTCCCCGGCCTCGATGACATCCCGCTGGGCGATGGCAATTCGCGCCTGCGCATCCGCGATGGCGAGGCGGTATTCTCGACCGAGATCGACGGCATCCCGGTCGACATTACTATCGGCGAGGATGGCCTCGCCGTGGACGAACAAGCGATCGAGGAAGCCCGCCGCCGCGCGGACGAGCGCCGCTTCGAGGCGATCCGCAACCGCCGTGACGAACGGCTGCGTGAGACTGAGGACGCGGGTAACTAGCCGGTCGGTTCGGCCATCAGGACATTCATTACGGCAGTCGCGATCGGGCGGCTGCGATCGTCCTGCCACGCTTCGACGGTGATGTTCGCGCTGCGCCGCCCGAGCTTGGTGATCCGCCCCATGGCATAGCTGGTGCGGCTCTTGCCCGCCGCGAGATATTGCACGGTGATGTTGATCGGCTTGAGCATGGCGGCACGGTCCTGCCGTGCCAGCTCGGCGCGCAAGACGGCATAGCCCGCGGTTTCGAGCAGGCCGCCGGTCGCGCCGCCATGGTAATGATCGGGGCGTCCCTCGACTATTTCGTCGAATGGCACCGACAGAATTGGCGTGCCATCCTCCCAGCTGTCGAGCGTAATGCCGAGCGAACGGGCGTAGGGCGTCAGCGCCTCGATTTCGGGGATATCCGCCATGTCAGAGCCTCGCCGTCGACGCGATTTTCATGAAGACCGCCTGGATATGCGCCACCGGATCACCGGCATCGCCATCATGCGCGAGGCCCCGGACGAACGCCGCGCTGCGCGTGAGGCGATAGCATTGCGCCCGCCCGAATACGCTCGCCCCCTCGCGCGCGGGGCGCACGTAATCGACGCGCAGGTCGAGCGTGGCGATGGCGGAAAATTCGTCCATCGCGCGCCAGATCGCCATGCCGCTCGCCATGTCCATCAGGCTGAGGATCGGTCCCGAAGCGAGCACGCGCTGGCCTTCTTCACCCAGCAGGTCCTCGCGCCATGGCAGTTCGAGCTCGACCCAGTCGTCGCCATGGTCCGAATAGTTCAGCCCCAGCCAGCCCGGATGGCCGCGTCCCGCGAAGAAGGACGTCGCCTTGGACGGATCGAATTTTCGCGGCTGCTCGCTCATCGCCTGCCGCGATAGCCGCGCAGTTCACGCGCTTACAATGTTTTAATTTCAAGCGGGCCGCGTGCTTCGCCAGTCTCGCCAGTGGCGGACGGGGACACGGGGTCGGGGTTCGCCCGAATGTAGGAGAACCACATGAAATTTCCCGAGATCGAACTGGGCAGTCTGCCCGACCTGGATGCAGCGACCGGGCTGTTCGGCAGCTTCTCGTCCGCTGGACCGGACGACACCATCGTGGCGATCATGGTCTATGTTTACGACCACATGCTGGTCGAAATGCTGCTCTGACCGGTTGACGACGAGATGCATATCGATCCGCAAATCGGCGCGCTGCGTGGCGACACTGCCGCGCAGCGCGCCATGAGCGAGGCGGTTGTCCAAATTGTTGCAGAGTGCCGCAAGGACGCGGGCCTGGCGCCTGTCCTGCGGGATCTCGAGGCCTACGGTTCGGGGGCAAGGCTGGATGATTGTCCGGCGCTCACGGGCCTCTTTGCCAATGGCGGCGCGGCGATGCGCGTCATTGCGCCGCTCGTCGGGAGGCTGGTGGAAGTGCACCGCGCGTGTCCGCTGGCGCAGCTGGCATTTCGCCACCAGTCGCGCCCGGGGTTCCACTTTCTCCAACTGGCGGCGAAGGGGCGCGCCGCGCTGGGTCTGGCGCTCCATGATGATCAAGCGGTGCAGGATGCCAGCACGGTGGCGACATTCCCCGATAGCGAATGGGACGAAATCGTGCTGGCGGGCGCGGCCGATATCGCGCTGCTCGAAATCCGCGGAGAGCAATCCGATCATGCGGTCATCGACAGAAGCTGCCGCACCATCGAGGCAGGCGACCGGCTCAGCTTTGCCGGCGCGGCCAAATCACGGATGGTCCGCCGGGTTCACGGACGTCTTCTCACTCTCCGCCTCACCCGGATTGCCCCACGGCCCCGTCCGACCCGCCAGTACGACCTCGCCACCGGCAGGCTGGTGCATCGGGCGAGCGGAGACCGGCATGAAAGCCGCGACGAGATGATGATGGCCTTGCTTGGCCGGATGCGCCGCAAGGATGCCGCGCCCGTCCTGGCGGCGTTGACCCGTTCGGGCAGCGATCACTTGCGCTGGCAGGCCTTGCGCGAGTGCCTGGCGCTCGACAGCGCGGCGGGATTTGCCGCGCTCGGCAGGATTGCAACCGATCCGACCGATGATCTGGCCCCCGAGGCGGGCGCATTGCGCGCCCGGCTGGTGGAAGCCCATCCGCAGCTCGCTCGATGGGAGCCCGCTCCATGCCCCGCATAATCGCGAACCACGAAAACCGATCGGCGAGCCTCGCTGAAACCGTGGAAGCGATTGCCGACGGGTTCGATCCGCAGGACGACAGCAGCACCATGGAAGCGGCAGCCGCGCTCGCGCGGCTGGCCAACAATCGCACCTTTCTCGGCGACCTTCTGATCGACCATTTGCGCGAACGGTATCGCGATACATTCGAGGACAGCGCCTACGGACCGCAGGTCATCGTGCTGTCCCCAATGGTCGGCGGCTGTTTCCTCCGCGCCAATATCTGGCCAAGCGAGGATGAAAGCTGTTTCCGCAGCAGCGGCGCGGGCAGCTTTGTCTATGGCGTGCCGCACGACCACAATTTCGATTTCCTCACCGCGGGTTATTTCGGACCCGGGTATCGCAGCGACTATTGCGAAATCGACTATCCCTCGATCGCTGGATTTACGGGCGAACGCGTGGCTTTGCGCTTTATCGAACGCAGCGCGCTGCACGAGGGGCGGCTGATGCACTACCGCGCGCATGTCGATGTTCATGCGCAGCTCCCGCCCGAGGCAACCTCCGTTTCGCTCAACATCATGCGCGTCGGGGCGGGGCAGGACTGGTTCGACCAATATGGCTTCGACCTCGAGAGGTCGGAAGTGAGCGGGGTGCTGAATCCGTCGGCCAGCGAGACCTTCCTGCGCTGCGCAGTGGCGCTGGGCGATGCCGACGCCCTCGATTTGGCCGAAGACTTCGGACGCCACCATCCCAGCGGACGAATGCGGCTGGCCTGTTTCGAAGCGCGTGCGGGCCTCGCCAGCAGCGCGGCGGAGCGCGACGCCCTGTGGCGCGAGGCCGAACTGGCGGGGAATGTCATGCTGGCACGCGAGGCGCAGGTCCGCCGCGCCGGCTTCAGCCGTAGAGCATCGCGAACAGCGCGAAGCCGAGGAGCAGGAAGATCGCAGCGATGATCGCCAACGCCCGCGACAATGCGCGTTCGCGGTGGCCCAACCCGGTGTCGGGATCCGCACCTTCGCCGGTCACGAGGTGCCTGAGGGCGTCGATCAGCCGCATCGCGGCTGGCACTATAACCCGCCGCCGGCCAGCGCGTCTATCGCGCCCTGCAGGATGATTGCCGCGGCATGGCTGTCGATCTTGGTGGCGCGTTTGGCGCGGCTCATGTCCTGCCCGATCATCGCGGCCTCGGCGCTCGAGGTCGACCAGCGCTCGTCCCACAGCAGCACGGGTAAGTGCAGCGTCTGCGCAAGGTTGCGCGCATAAGCGCGGCTGGCCTGTGCGCGCGGGCCCTCGGTTCCGTCCATATTGCGCGGCAGGCCGATCACCACGCCGGCGATCTTCCGCTCGGTGACGATCGTGCGCAGCGCGCCGCAATCCCTGGTGAACTTGCTGCGCGTGATCGTCTTGCCCGCGGTGGCATAACGCCAGCCGGCATCGCATGTGGCGACGCCGATGGTCTTGGTGCCCAGATCGAGCCCGAGCAATGCGCCGCCTTCCGCCAGCACGTCGCCATAGGTCAGCGCGTTGTCGGTTACGAGGCCCGCGCTGCCGTCCATGCCTTCACCCGTGCAATGACGTCTTCCTGCAAGTTCTTCCAGAACAGCGGGATATCGTAAACGTGGTAATTGCCGCCCGGCAGCACGCCTTCGCCCAGCTCGGGCGGATCTCCGATATAGAGCAGGCCATTCGCGCCGCAGCGCGCCGGGATTGCGCCCGCGACCAGTTCGCCTTTCGAAAGGGTTTCGTCGGGGACCAGCGTGCCCAGATTGGCGCTGGCGGGGGCGTCGCCATTTGCGCTGCCGGTCAGCGGATTGACGCACAATATGGGCCCGGTGCCACGCGGCTCGCCGTCATAGCCGACGGTGGCCTCGTAGCGGCGCATGATCATGTCGGCATCGCCATCGTCGGAAAAGGCCGACCAGGCGAGCAGGCATTGCGCCTGGTCCGCCGAGGCGCAGGCGGGGAAGGGCAGCGAAGGCAGATCGTGCTCGACAGATACCGGCCAGCCGGGCACGTAAACTGCGGCAATCCGCGCTTCGAGCGGCGTCCCTGCAACCCTGTCCTGCAGCAGGCGCAGGATATGCGCGGCGCCCTGGCTATGCCCGGCGAGCACGATCGGCTTGTCTTCGTCCACGCTGTCGAGGAAATAGTCGAACGCTTGCGCGACGTCGGCATAGGCGGCGTCGATCGCCTGCTGCGCTTCGGGCCGGTTGGTCAGGAAGGCCCCTGCCGCAGCCTGACGGTATTTGGGCGCCCATAATTCGTCCGCGCGATTGAACGGGCTGGCAAGTCCCTTGAGGAAGACGCGCGCGCGATTGTTGGTGGTCGCATCTTCCAGCGTCGCGTTCCAGTCGCCGCCGGCCTGGATATAGCTGGTCGGCGGAACGAAGAAGACCGCGAACTCGGGTAGCGCCTGCGGGTCTGCCGCTTCGCCCGTGGTCGAGGTGGTGGTCGCAAGCGGGTCGCCGCGGTCGAGGCTCTGTTCGGCAGCGGGTGCGTCGGGCGAGGGTTCGCGTCCAGTCGGGTCGGGTTGGGCGTCGGCGACCGCAGGCTGATAGCGCGCCGGATCGCTGGTGCCGAGGCCGGGGCGCGAATACCACATCTCTGGGTCCTGGTAGGCATTGGCGTCGAGCGGCGCCTGCTCGACGAAGTCGCCACGCGGGACGAAGGCGATCTCGGTCGCTTCACGCGACCAGATCGTCAGCGCGATCCCGCCGATGATGACCAGCACGATGCAGACCGCAATGAAGTACAGGAACTTACGCGCCATCTTTGGCACCCTCTCTGGTTTGGTTCTCGTTCGCCTGTTCGGCCCGGCGTTCGAGCGCGACCTTAATCATCGCCAATAGCGGATCGGCCAGAAACAGGCCGAGTATCCCGAACAATATGCCCATGATCAACTGGAACGCGAGCACCAGCGCCGGCGCCAGGTCGACCGTCTTCTTGGCAATCATCGGGATGACGACATAGCCGTCGAAATTCTGGACGAAGAAATAGACCGCGATGGTGTAGATGCCCATTTCCGCCCCGCCCGAGAAGCCGACCAGCACCATCAGCGCGCCCGAGATCAGCGCGCCCAGATTAGGGACGAAGGCCAGTAGGCCGGTCAGGATGGCGAGCAGCGCCGCCATCGGCACCGCGCCGATCCCCACCAGCGGGGCGACCCAGGCGAGCATCACATAGGTGAACACTGCCTCCACCACCATGCCGAGCAGGCGCCCCGCCATCAGGCGGCGCATGGTCTGGCCCATCCGCGCTGCGGTGACGTAAAAGCGGTCGCGCTGCTCGCGTGGGAGCATCCATGCAACCCCGCGTTCGTAGAGCTGCGGATCGATCGCGACATAGACGCCGATCACGAGGATCAGGACAATGGTCGCCGCGCCGCCGAGAATGCCGCCCAGCGCCTTGGTGACGGTGCTGATGCCGCTGCCGATATTGCCGAGATAGTTCTGCAGCTGTGATTGGTCGACCTGAAAACCCTGCCGGCCAGCCCAGTCGATCAGCTCGGTAATCTGCCGTTCGATGATCGCGGGAAACTGCGCCGCTTCCTGCGAAATCGTCGACCCGGCGAAATAGGCCAGCCACAGCAGGAAAGCGGCAGTGACGAACAGTACGATCGAGACGCGCCAGACCCGCGCGATGTTGAGCGCCCGGCCAAGCAGGCGTGCGCCGCCATCGATCATCGAGGCGAAGACCATGGCACCGAAGATCACCAGCAAAGGGCGGGCGATCCAGATCGCCAGCGCCACTGCGCCGACCACGCCCACCCATACGATGGCACGGGCGACCTCGTGACGGATACGTGGATCGTTGATCCGCGAAGGGCTGGTGCCGAGGTCCTGGTCGTGAATGTCCTGCGTTTCGTCGGCCATGCGCGCCCCTTCGTTTCAGGAACCTAGCGCTCGGAAGCGGCTTTTCGTTCCGCAATGGCGGGACGCAGGGTCGACCAGGCGCGGCCTTCGCGCAGGCTTGTCCACCAGCTCACCGGATTGAGCGAGGTGGTGCCGTCGAGCGAGAAGGTGATGAATTCGGCGCGCCCGCCGATGTTTTCGAGCGGGATCGGGCCGAGCAGGCCGCGCGAATGGTTGAGCTCGCGACTGTCGGCCGAATGGTCGCGATTGTCACCCATCACGAAAACGTGATCGTCCGGCACCGTGATTTCGGCGAAATTGTCGAGTTCCTGGGTCTGGTGGTCGATCACCAGATAGGTCGCCCCATTGGGCAGCGTCTCGCGCATCACTGGTACGCGGCAGACGGGCGTGCCGGCGGCGTTCTCCGCGCGGAAATCGTCGAAGCCGAAGCCATCGCAGCGCGAATTGGCATCGAGCGGCAGCGCGATGGCAGGCTCGACCTTCTGTTCGACCGGCGCGCCATTGAGGATGATGCGGCCGTTCTGCACCGCGATCCTGTCACCCGGCAGCGCGACCACCCGCTTGATGTAATCCTCGTCGCGCTCGGGGTGCACCGGGATGACGATGTCGCCATATTCGGGCGTCGATCCGGCAATCCGCCAGTCGCCGCGCGGGGCGAGGTGGAAGCTGATCGAGCTCCAGTTCCAGCCATAGGGATATTTGCTGACCACCAGCCGGTCACCCACCAGCAGATTGGGCATCATCGATTCCGACGGAATATAGAACGGCTTGGCGATGAAGCTGTGAAAGGCGAACACCGCCAGCAGCATCAGCGCAAGCCCGCGAATTTCCGCGATCCAGTCGATCCTGTCGTCGGATTTCTTGTCGGATGTCTTGTTCACTGCCGTAGCGCCGGTGGTCACTTGGGTAGGGCCTCGATGATGACGTAGGCCTGTGCCCATGGATGGTCGTCGGTGAGGGTGAGATGAATGCGCGTCTCATGGCCGTGCGGCACCATTTCCGCAAGCACGATCGCCGCGCCCCCGGTCAGCGCCAGCGTGGGTGCGCCCGACTGCGCATTGACCACCCCGATATCCTTCATGAACACGCCGCGGCGAAACCCTGTACCGACCGCCTTGGAGAATGCCTCCTTGGCGGCGAAGCGCTTGGCGTAAGTGCCCGCGATGGTGAAGGGGCGGCGGCGGGCCTTGGCGCGCTCGATCTCGGTGAAGACGCGCTGCTCGAAGCGTTCACCGAACCGGTCGAGCGAATTCTGGATGCGCTCGATATTGCACAGGTCGGAGCCAAGGCCGATGATCATGCTCGGGGTGTCCAGGTACAGATCGGTGTGCCGGCGAAGTGGTTGATCAGGCGCCGGCCGACTTCAGCGAAAAGCCCTGCGACCAGGACCAACCCTACTGCCGGCAGCGCGAGTTCGTCCCAGCTGGGTCCCGCGCTGTCATCGCCGTGCAGATTCGCGAGGATGACGAGCGGAACCACGACCAGGAAGAGGACGAAGGTGGTCCGGATCGACCGCCAGATATTCAAGGCATTGTCGGGCGACACCTAGCGCGCCTCGTCCATCAGGTCGCGCATCCGGCGCACGGCGGTCTCCAGCCCGACGAAAACCGCTTCGCCAACAAGATAATGCCCGATGTTGAGTTCGGCGAGTTCGCGGATGGCGGCAACCGGCTTCACGTTCTCATAGGTCAGGCCGTGCCCGGCATGCGGCTCGATCCCCATCTCGCGCGCCAGCCGGGACATGGCCGCAATCCGCTCAAGCTCGCGCGCTTCGCGGTCGTGATCGCCGTCGAGACCCGCATGCGCATATTCGCCGGTGTGGAATTCGACCACGGGCGCGCGCAAGCGCTGCGCCGCTTCAAGCTGGCGCTCGTTCGCCTCGATGAACAGCGAGACGCGGATGCCGTTGTCCGCGAGCTTCCCAACAATCGGGGCGAGCTGGTTGTGCAATCCCGCAGCATCGAGCCCGCCTTCGGTGGTGCGCTCTTCGCGTTTCTCGGGAACGATGCAGGCGGCATGCGGCTTGTGCGCAAGTGCGATCGCCAGCATTTCTTCCGTGCCTGCCATCTCTAGGTTGAGCGGGAGATCGGTCGCCTTCTGTATCCGTTCGAGATCGTCATCGCGGATATGCCGCCGGTCCTCGCGCAGATGTGCGGTGATCCCGTCGCCGCCCACCGCCGCGACGATTTCCGCCGCGCGCACCGGGTCCGGATGATCGCCGCCGCGCGCATTGCGGATGGTGGCGACGTGGTCGATATTGACCCCGAGACGCAAGGGAGCATTCACGCTGCGCGGCTACCCGGCTTGGTCACCCCGATCGCTGCCAGTTCGGCGGGCACTTCGCCTTCGGCATAGGTCGGGAAATTGATATCGACGAGCGGGAAGAAGGGTACGCCGAGATCTGCGGCGCCATTGCTGCGATCGACCAGCGCGACCTCGGCGATCACTTCGCCGCCCTCACGCGCAACCGCTGCGATCGCTTCACGGCTGGAGAGCCCGGTGGTGACCACATCCTCGACCATCAGCACCTTGGTGCCGGGCTCGAGCCGGAAGCCGCGGCGCAGGTGGAACTCGCCCTCGGGGCGTTCGAGGAACATCGCGTCCTTGCCCAGCGCGCGGCCCATTTCCTGACCGATGATGATCCCGCCCATCGCGGGGCTGACCACCACATCGATCCGGCTGCGAATATCGCGCGGGATCTTCTGGGCGAGCGCAAAGGCCAGCCGTCCGGCGCGGTCGGGGTTCATCAGCACGCGCGCGCATTGCAGGTAGTGTCCGCTGTGACGCCCGCTGGACAGCTTGAAATGGCCCTCGAGCAGCGCTTCGCTGGCCCGGAACTCGTGGAGGATTTCTTCATCGGTCATGATGCTGTGGTCCAAAGCGTCTCGCGCGCGATTGCGCAAGAGGCAAAGGCGCTTGCACATTTTTATCGGCCAGCCGCTTGAGGCATACGCAAACCCTGCCTATAGGGCGGGCGCAATCGGGCCCTTGCATGGGGCGCGTCCCGCCACGCAGCGCGGGATTTGTCCCAGCCACAGGCCCCGAACGAGACACGACACGAAAGAGTGCCACGACGATGAAGAACTTCGGCTCCCTCCACGGGTTCCACCGGATTGTCGCCAGCCTGGCGATGGCGGCGATGCTGGCTTTCGGCGCGCAGGGCGCGGCGGCGCAGGACGCCGCCGAATCCGCGGCGACCGAACAGCTTGATACGCTCGACCCGGCGGTTGCCGCCGACGCGTCGAGCGAAGATGTGGCTGCCGGCGCAAGCGCCTACACGCCGATGAAGCCGACCGAAGGCAAAGGCATGCCGGTCGCGGGCGCGATCGACGTGCAGTCGCAGTTCTCGCCGATCGGCAAGCAGGCCAACGGGCTGCACATCGCCCTGGTATGGATCATGGCGATCATCAGCATCTTCGTCCTGCTGCTGTTCCTCTATGTCATCGTGCGCTTCAACAAGCGCGCCAATCCGGTGCCGTCGAAGACCAGCCACAACACGCTGATCGAAGTGATCTGGACGGTCGTTCCGGCGCTGATCCTGCTTGGCATCGCCGTGCCGTCGATCGGCCTGCTGAGCGCGCAGTACAAGACGCCCCCCAAGGATGCGATCACCATCAAGGCGATCGGCTACCAGTGGTACTGGGGCTATGCCTATCCCGACAATGGCGATTTCGAAGTCGTTTCGAACATGCTGACCGAGGAAGAGGCCGAAGCGAGCGGTGAACCGCACCAGCTGGCAGTCGATAACCGCATGGTCGTCCCCGCCGGCGTGCCGATCCGTCTGCAGACCACTGCCGCCGACGTGATCCACTCCTTCGCGGTGCCGAGCCTGTGGTTCAAGCTCGATGCCGTTCCGGGCCGTCTCAACGAGAAGCTGCTGCTGATCGAAGAGCCGGGCGTCTATTACGGCCAGTGTTCGGAACTGTGCGGCGCGCGTCACGGCTATATGCCGATTGCGATCGAAGCACTCCCGATGGCGCAGTACAATGCCTGGGTTCTGGCGCAGGGCGGCACCGTCGCCGGTGCCGCAGACGCCGCGGCTTCGGTCGCGCCGCTGCAGGAACCCGAAAGCTCGGTCCCCGGTGCACCCGGTGCCGGCGCCGCCCCGACCGCTTAAGATTTACGATTAGCTCGAGAGTATAGCACGATGGCTACCACCGCCGACAGCTTCCAGGCCCACACCGAAGACCACGCGCATGATGATCATCATACGCCCGGTTTCTTCGCGCGGTGGTTCATGTCCACCAACCACAAGGACATCGGTACGCTCTACCTGATCTTCGCGATCATCGCGGGCATCGTCGGTGGCGCGATTTCGGGCATCATGCGTCTGGAACTGGCCGAACCCGGCATCCAGTACCTGCAGTGGTGGGCGCAGTTCATGGGCGGCAACGCCGATTTCGACACCTCGCTGCATATGTGGAACGTGTTCATCACCGCCCACGGCCTGATCATGGTCTTCTTCATGGTCATGCCGGCAATGATCGGCGGCTTCGGCAACTGGTTCGTCCCGCTGATGATCGGCGCGCCCGACATGGCGTTCCCGCGCATGAACAACGTCAGCTTCTGGCTGACGGTGGCGGGCTTCATGTCGCTGCTGTTCTCGCTCTTCGTGCCGGGCGGCACGGGTCCGGGTGCAGGCGTGGGCTGGACCGTCTATGCGCCGCTCTCGACCACCGGCAGCCAGGGCCCGGCAGTCGATTTCGCGATCTTCTCGCTGCATCTTGCCGGTGCCGGTTCGATCCTCGGCGCGACCAACTTCATTACCACCATCTTCAACATGCGTGCGCCGGGCATGACCTTGCACAAGATGCCGCTGTTCGTGTGGTCGGTGCTGGTCACCGCCTTCCTGCTGCTGCTCGCGCTGCCGGTTCTGGCCGCCGCGATCACCATGCTGATCACCGACCGTAACTTCGGGACGACCTTCTTCGATCCCGCCGGCGGCGGCGATCCGATCCTCTACCAGCACCTGTTCTGGTTCTTCGGTCACCCCGAAGTCTACATCATGATCCTGCCGGGCTTCGGCATGATCTCGCAGATCGTCTCGACCTTCAGCCGCAAGCCGGTGTTCGGCTATCTCGGCATGGCCTATGCCATGGTCGCGATCGGCGTGGTCGGCTTCGTCGTGTGGGCGCACCACATGTACACCGTCGGTCTCGACGTGAACACGAAGATGTATTTCACTGCGGCGACCATGGTCATCGCGGTCCCCACCGGGGTGAAGATCTTCAGCTGGATTGCGACGATGTGGGGCGGCTCGATCGAGTTCAAATCCCCGATGGTATGGGCGATCGGCATGATCTTCCTGTTCACGGTCGGCGGCGTTACCGGCGTCTATCTCGCCAACGGCGGCATCGACGACGTGGTCCACGACACCTATTTCGTGGTCGCGCACTTCCACTACGTGCTGTCGATGGGTGCGGTGTTCTCGCTCTTCGCCGGGTTCTATTACTGGTTCCCGAAGATGAGCGGACGGATGCACTCCGAGCTCCTCAGCCACCTGCACTTCTGGGGCTTCTTCATCGGCGTGAACGTGATCTTCTTCCCGCAGCACTTCCTCGGTCTGCAGGGCATGCCGCGCCGCTACCCCGACTATGCCGATGCCTATGCCTATTGGAACGAGATCAGCTCGATCGGCTATGTGATCATGGCCGGCTCGATGATCTTCTTCTTCGTCAACATCGTCTACGCCTTCGTGGCGGGCAAGAAGGCGGCGGACAATCCGTGGGGCGAAGGCGCGACGACGCTCGAATGGACGCTGTCGAGCCCGCCGCCGTTCCACCAGTTCGAGACGCTGCCGGTGATCGAGGATCATCACACCGCTCACGATCACATGAGCAAGGCTGCGCCCGCCGCGAGCTAGGCGCGAAGCACTGGACACAAGCAAACGGTCGGTCCCATGGTGGGTCGGCCGTTTTCTTTTGTCTGCCGGATATCTGCACGGGGGGAGTGCCATGCTCGAAATGCGTGCCATCGATACGGGGGCGGTCAGCCTGCGCTGCGCCGTCGAGGGTGAGGGGCCGCTGGCGATCATGGTCCACGGCTTCCCCGAAAGCTGGTACAGCTGGCGTCACCAGATCGGTCCGATCGCGCAAGCGGGCTTTACCGCCTGCGCAATCGATGTCCGCGGCTATGGCGGGTCGGACAAGCCGGAGCCGGTCGATGCCTATGCGATGGAGCACATCGTCAGCGACCTCGTCGGACTGCGGCAGGCGCTGTCGCCCGATGCGCCCGCCGTGCTTATCGGCCATGACTGGGGCGCGCCGATCGTGTGGAATTCCGCGCTGACGCACCCCGAGCATTTCCGCGCCGTTGCCGGTCTGTCGGTGCCCTTCGCCGGGGTGCCGAGCCGTCCCTTTACCGAGGTCTTCCGCGAACACTTCACCAGCCAGGGCCGCTTCTTTTACCAGGAGTATTTCCAGGAGCCCGGTATCGCCGAGGCGGAGGCAGAGAAGGACCCGCGCGATTTCGTCCAGCGGATGATGTATTCGATCAGTGGCGATGTCCCGCCGGGCGACTATTGGGATAAGCCGCTGGGCGCGACCTTCCTCGAAGGACTCCCTGATCCTGCACCGGTCGCCTGGCTGACCGAAGACGATCTAGATTTCTATGAGGCGGAGTTCGCTGCCTCGGGCTTTCGCGGCCCGCTCAACCGATACCGCAATCACGAGGTCGATTACGCATGGTTGCAGGGCTGGGCGGGCAAGCGCATCGAACAGCCCGCATTGTTCATCGGCGGCACGCGCGATCCCGCCACCTTCCTGTTCGGTGCGATCGAGGACCCGGTGGCTCTGGTGAAGATGTTTGCGCCGCGCGCCGAAGGGCATATTCTCGACGGCGTCGGGCACTGGACCCAGCAGGAGCGGCCCGATGCAGTCAATTCGATCCTGATTGACTGGCTAAAGCGCCTTTGACGCCCTATATGCCGCCCGATTCCATGACCCAGACAGTTCCCACACACCTCCCCGCGGAATGGCGCGATTTCTTTGCGCTGACCAAGCCGCGCGTGATGAGCTTGGTGATCTTCACCGGCCTGTGCGGCCTGCTCGCCGCGCCGGGCCATATCAATCCCGTCCTCGGCTTCAGCGCCATCCTGTGCATCGCGCTGGGCGCGGGCGGGGCGGCGGCGCTCAACCAGTGGTGGGAAGCCGATATCGATGCGGGGATGAAGCGCACGGCTGCACGCCCGCTTCCCGCGGGGCGGATGAACCGCACCGATGCGCGCGATTTCGGCGTGTTGATCTCGGCCACTTCGGTGATGATCATGGGGCTTGCGGTGAACTGGCTCGCGGCTGCGATCCTCGCGCTGTCGATCTTCTATTACGCGGTCATCTATACCATCTGGCTCAAGCCGCGCACGCCGCAGAACATCGTTATCGGCGGCGGGGCGGGGGCCTTTCCGCCGCTGATCGGATGGGTCGCGGTAACCGGCGAAATCACGCTGATGCCGGTGCTGCTGTTCGCGATCATCTTCATGTGGACCCCGCCGCATTTCTGGGCGCTCGCGCTGTTCGTGAAGACCGATTACGCCAATGTCGGCATTCCGATGATGCCGGTGGTCAAGGGCGAAACCTCGACCCGCCGCCAGATCCTGATCTATGCCGCGCTGCTCGTGCCGATCGCCGCCGCGCCGTGGTTCATCGGCGGGACGAGCTTCGTTTACGGTGTTGCTTCGCTTGCGCTATCGCTTGCTTTCCTTGCGCTTTCGGTCCCGGTCGCTTTCCGGCAGACTGGAGCCAACGACACGATGAAGCCCGAAAAGCGCCTGTTCGCTTTCAGCATCATCTACCTTTTCGCCCTGTTCGCCGCGCTGGTGGCGGACCGGGTGCTGGCTTATCAGGGATGGATCGCATGACCCCCGAAGAAGAAATCGAATTCAAGCGGCGGCAAAAGAGCCGCAACCTCGTGTTGGGCGGCATCCTGCTGTTCTTCGCCGTGCTGTTCTATGTGATTACCATCGCCCGGATGTGAGCCACGC
This sequence comes from Qipengyuania citrea, assembly GCF_024171405.1. Taxonomy (GTDB): domain Bacteria; phylum Pseudomonadota; class Alphaproteobacteria; order Sphingomonadales; family Sphingomonadaceae; genus Qipengyuania; species Qipengyuania profunda. Next base: position 834,476 of record NZ_JALJZT010000002.1, on the reverse strand, counting down.
CATGACCACCGCAACTCTCGAAACCCGCAAGAACCGCACCGCGCTGCTGGCTTTTGGCGGCGCTCTGGCGATGCTCGGTCTGGGCTATGCGGCGGTGCCGCTGTACCAGCTGTTCTGCCAGGTGACCGGTTTCGGCGGTACGACCCAGCGCGCCACCGAAAGCGAGGCGGACATCGCCCAGCGGCTTGGTGCAAGCGCAGGCGGCAAGACCATTTCGGTGCGCTTCGACGGGACCACGGCGGGCGACGTCCCGTGGAGCTTCCGCCCCGAGCAGGTGACCGATACCGTCACCATCGGGCAGCGCGACATGGCGATCTATCTGGCCAAGAACAATTCGAACCAGACGATCACCGGCACCGCCACCTTCAATGTCGAGCCCGAGCAGGCCGGGGCCTATTTCAACAAGATCCAGTGCTTCTGCTTCACCGAGCAGGTCCTGCAGCCGGGGCAGGAAGTGCGCATGCCGGTGCTCTATTATATCGATCCCAAGGCGCTCGACGATCCCAACATGGACGGGGTGGAGCAGATCACGCTCTCCTATACTTTCCACCGGGCGCTGGATTCTGCCGAGTAGCCCCTAGACCCGCGCGCGATGGCGCATTAAGGGCACCCGCAAAGCGAAACCCAGGACGCGAGTACAATGGCCGGTAACGTCAATCACGAATATCACATCCTCGAACCCGATATCTGGCCGCTGATCGGCTCGCTTTCGGCGCTCACCTTCACCAGCGGCATGGTCCTGTACATGCACGAAATGGGGAGCGCGCATCTCGTGCTCGGCCTCGGCATCGCCGGCCTGATCGCGACGTTCTATGCGTGGTTCTCGAACATCGTGAAGGAAGCCGAGCGCGGCGACCACACGCCGATCGTCCAGCTGCACATGCGCTACGGGATGATCCTGTTCATCGCGTCGGAAGTGATGTTCTTCGTGGGCTGGTTCTGGAGCTGGTTCGATTTTGCGCTGTTCCCAAGCGAACTGTCCGATGTGGTCGGCGGGGTCTTCCCGCCCGCGGCGATCGAGGCGGTCATCGACCCCTTCAGCCTTCCGCTGCTCAACACGCTGATCCTGCTGTGTTCGGGTACCACGGTGACCTGGGCACACCATTCGCTGATCCACGGCGACCGCGACGGGCTCAAGAAGGGGCTGTGGCTGACCATCATCCTCGGGGCGATCTTCACTGCCATCCAGGCGTATGAATATGCCCATGCGCCGTTCGCCTTCGGCGGGAACACCTACAGCTCGGCCTTCTACATGGCGACCGGCTTCCACGGCTTCCACGTGCTCGTGGGCACGATCTTCCTGATCGTCTGCCTGCGCCGCACCTATCTCGGCCACTTCACCCCGCGCCAGCACTTCGGCTTCGAAGCGGCAGCGTGGTACTGGCACTTCGTCGACGTGGTGTGGCTGTTCCTGTTCATCACCGTCTATGTCTGGGGTGGCTGGGGCGCCGCCGTCCACTGATGGCTGCCGACAGGCTCGAACAACGCGAAGGGCAGCCCGGCACCGCCGAGGCTGCCCTTCTCGGTTTATGCCCGCGAGTGGGCGCTGGGACGATGGCGCCTACAAGCGATGCGCGCGAGACAAAGAGTTGGAATCTGTAATGCGTTTTCCGATCGTTCCGACCGTCATAGTCGCTGCCGCGATCGCCACGATGGTCGCGCTGGGCGTCTGGCAGCTTGGCCGGATGAACGAGAAGGAAGCGCTGATCGCGCGCTACGAAACGGCGTTGGGAAATTCGGCCGATGTCGATTGGCCATCGCCAGGCGAGTACGAAGCCAGCCTGTTCCGGCACACCACGGTCGAGTGCAGCGACGTTCGCGCGATAGATAGCGTCGCGGGTCGCTCGCGCTTGAATGCGCCGGGATGGGCACACATCGCCCGCTGCGCGAACGAAGGCGAACGCGCGGTCGATATCGCGATCGGCTGGTCGCGCGAGCCGCAGCCACCCTCGTGGGATGGCGGCGTCGTCGGCGGATTGATCGCTCCCCAGGGCGACACGGTGAAGCTGGTCGCGGACGAGGGGCAGGGCGGTCTCGAAACGCTCGCCCGCCCCGATCCTGCCAATCTGCCCAACAATCACCTTGCCTATGCCGGGCAGTGGTTCTTTTTCGCGCTCACCGCGCTGGTGATCTACGTGCTCGCGCTGAGGGCACGTCTGCGCAAGTAGGGCTGACCTATTTGTAGAGCCCTTGGCGCAGGTTGATGCCGTGCTCTACCCACGCCTTGAGCGCGAGGATCACCCCGGTCCAGCCCTCGCAATTCATATAGGACCCGCGTAGCGCTTCGGCGGTCTCGTGCCAGCCTTCCTCGACGATCTCGACCAGCGTGCGGCCATCGTCCGTCGGCTTGAACAGCATGGTGACGGTGGTGCGATAGTCGCCATCTCGGCCCTTGGCGCCGATCTCGCCGCTCTCGGCTTCGTGCCCGGGCCATTCGAGCACGATCTTCTTGTTGGGGACGACTTCGATCACCTCGACCGGGAAGGCGCCGGGGAAATCATGGAAATCCCACATCACCGTGGCCCCGGTTTCGAGGCGTCCCCTGGCGCCGCCAGTGGTGAAATATTGCGATAGCTGCGCCGGATCCGCGACCGCTTCGAACACTTCCTCGACCGGCTTGGCGATGCGGCCGGAGACACGAAAATTGATTTCCATCGAGCTTCTCCCTTGAGTCGCGGTCCATTATGTTATAAAAAACTAACATGTCAAACGAGAACAGAACTCCCGACGACGATCTCGACCGCGTGTTCAAGGCGCTTGCCAACCGCATTCGCCGTGCGATCTGCGATGAGTTGAAGGTCCGTCCGCTCACCACCGGCCAGCTCGCCAGCTGCTTCTCCGAACTCGATCGCACCACCGTGATGATGCATTTACGGGTGCTGGAGGAGGCGGGGCTGGTGGTGCCCGTGCGCAAGGGGCGCGAGCGCTTCAACCATCTCGATGCCATGCCCATCCAGGTGCTGCACGCCCGCTGGATCGGCCCCCATGCCGAGCGCGCGGCGGAAGGCCTGCTGCAGCTGAAGTCGGCGCTCGAAGACAAAGCGGAAATCACGACTGGCGAATGACCGCTTGCTTGCCCGCCTTCGCATGCCCCGCTAACCGCCCAACCGATGAAATACGTTTCCACCCGCGGCAGCGCTCCGTCGCTCGATTTCGCCGGCGTCACGCTCGCCGGCCTGGCCAGCGATGGCGGGCTCTATGTCCCGGCACAGTGGCCGCAGTTCACGCAGGAAGAAATCGCCGCGATGCGCGGCCTGCCCTATGCCGAACTCGCCGCGCGCGTGATGCAGCCTTTTGTCGGCGATTGTCTGACGCCCGAACGGCTGCGCGAGCTTACTGCAAAGGCCTATGGCCGGTTTGCCCATGCGGCAGTGACCCCGCTAACCCAGCTCGACGAGCGACAATGGCTGCTTGAACTGTTTCACGGCCCCACGCTCGCCTTCAAGGACGTGGCGCTGCAATTGCTCGGCCTCTTGTTCGAGGAATTCCTTGCGCGGGACGGCGGCACGTTGACCATCGTCGGCGCCACCAGCGGCGATACGGGCAGCGCGGCGATCGATGCAGTGGCCGGGCTCGACCGGGTCGAGATATTCATGCTCCACCCCAAGGGGCGCGTCAGCGACGTCCAGCGCCGCCAGATGACCACCGTGCGTGCGCCCAACGTCCATAATATCGCGATCGACGGCAGCTTCGACGATGCGCAGGCGATGGTGAAGCGCATCTTCGCCGACAAGGACGTCACCGACAAGCACCGGATCGGCGCGGTCAATTCGATCAACTGGGCGCGGCTGATGGCGCAGGTGGTCTATTATTTCGCCGCCGCGCTGCAATTGGGCGGGCCCGAGCGCAAGGTGGCGTTCAGCGTCCCGACGGGCAATTTCGGCGATGTCTTCGCGGGCCATGTCGCGGCGCGAATGGGGCTGCCGATCAAGAGACTGCTCGTCGCCACCAACGTCAATGACATCCTCCACCGCGCGCTGAGCGCGGGCGATTATTCAACCGGCACTGTGACCCCGACCGCTGCGCCGAGCATGGATATCCAGGTCAGCTCCAATTTCGAACGGCTGCTGTTCGACGTCGGCGGACGCGACGGGGGAGCCATGGCCGAACAGATGCACGCGTTCGAGAAAGCACGCGCGATGCGTCTGACCAATGCGCAGCGCGAAGGCGCCGCCGCGCTGTTCACCAGCATGCGCGCGGACGAGGATGACATGGCGCGCGCGATGCGCTGGGCGAGCGAGGAATGCACCGAGATCGTCGACCCGCACACCGCGATCGGTCTCCACGCGGCGCGCCACGCCGAACTGGCTGGCGATACTCCCGTGGTGACGCTCGCCACCGCGCATCCGGCGAAGTTCCCCGACGCGGTCGAACGCGCCACCGGCAACCGGCCTGCGCTGCCGACGCGGGTCGGCGACCTGTTCGCACGCGAAGAAGCCTATATCGAATTGCCCGGCACCTATGAGGCGGTCCGCGACCATATCGTCGAGCACGCGGCCTGATGGCCGAACTGGTTCGCGATCCGGTGCTGATGGTGGGCGAGGGCTGGGACGCCTATCGCCTACTCGACAGCGGCCATGGACGCAAATTCGAGCAATACGGCGCCTATCGTTTCATTCGCCCCGAACCGCAGGCAATGTGGTCCCCGCGCCTGTCCGAATGGGATGCGCATGGCGAATTCGTCCCCGGCAGCGATGAAGATGGCGGCGGGCGCTGGCAGTTCGCACAGGACGTCCCGCAGGATGGCTGGACACTGGGCTGGGGCGACGAAGCGCGTTTCACGGCCCAATGCACGCCGTTCCGCCATCTCGGCTTCTTCCCCGACATGGCCCCGGTGTGGGAGTGGATGGGCCGGCAACTCGGCGATGCCCGCGATGCCGAGACGATGAACCTGTTCGGCTACACCGGTGTCGGAACGCAGGCGTTAAGCCGGTTCGGGCGCGTCACGCATGTCGATGCGAGCAAGAAGGCGGTGGCCCAGGCGCGCGAGAATGCCGCCATGGCGGGTCTGGATGATCGCCCGATTCGCTGGCTGGTCGAGGACGCGATGAAATATGCCGCGCGCGAGGTGCGGCGCGAACGGCGCTATGACGGGATCATCCTCGATCCGCCGAAGTTCGGGCGCGGTCCCGATGGCGAGGTGTGGCGGCTCGAGGACGGCCTGCCGGAGCTGGTTTCCGATTGCCGCCAGTTGCTCGATGGCGACAGCCGGTTCCTGTTTCTCACCGTCTACGCCGTACGCATGAGCAGCCTTGCGCTGGCGGGGCTGCTGCAAGAGTTGTTTACCGACCTGCCTGGCACGATAGAACATGGCGACCTCGCGGTGCAGGAACAGGACGATGGCCGGCTCCTTCCAACCGCGATCTTCGCGCGCTGGTCAAATCCGCGCTAGGACGCTGGCCATGGACGATTCGCTGATCCTCGAAGTGGCCGATTTCGAGCACGATGTGCTTACCGGCATCTATTCCGAAGAAACCGGCCGGCCGCAGCCGCTGCGGTTCACGATCCAGGCGCGGATGAAGCCGCTGCATCGCTACGAGCCCGATACCTCGCTCGAGCATTCGAAGAACTACATGGATCTGAAGTTCGCCGCTTCCGAGGCGCTGCCCGAAGGCGTGCATTTCAAGCTGATCGAGGCGGTCGCCGACCACGTCTGCGAAACGCTGTTCCTGCAGGATGCGCGCATCACCGCAGTGACGGTCAAAATCGTCAAGCTGGCGATTGCCGAGGCGGGCGAGAAGATCGGCATCACGCTTCACCGCGAGCGGCGTGAATGAAGCGCATCACGGTCGACGGGCTGCCCGACGACCCGCTGGCTGCGGCGGGAGTCTTCCACCAGCATTGGCTGGCGCATGTCGAGCAAATCCTGCGAACGGGCGAAGATGTGCTTCTGGCGCTGCCTGCCGCCGATCACACGCATCGCGAATGGCGGCTGGCGATTGCAGCCGGGCTCGCCCGAAAGCATACGCCGCGCCGGATCAACATCGTTGCAGGCGAGGGTCCGGCAGTCGACGCGACCGCCGCCTATCTTGCCGGAGCACCGGGGATTACCGGGCAGTATCTGGAGACCTGAGCCGTGAGCGTGCGCATTCTCTTCCTGGGTCCGTTGTCCGACCTCGCCGGTACGCAGGAGCGTGAGGTGGCCGCTCCACTCGATTGGGCAGGATTGCTTGCCGCAGCCGGTCCCGAGATCGCCGCGCAATTGGATGACGCGCGCGTGCATGTGGCATGCGGCGGCAAGGTGCTGGCCGACAAGACCGCGCTCGACGCGCGCGACGGGGATGAAGTCGCGCTGCTTCCCCCGGTGAGCGGTGGCTAGGCTTACGCTCGCAACCCCGCTCGACGTCCGGCTGCTCGACAAGGGGCTGTCGGTCGGCGAAGCGCTGGCGGCGTTCAATGCCGCGCATGAGCAGGCGGGCGGGATCGTTTCCTTCCTCGGCAAGGTCCGGCCCGATGGCGGTGTGAGGGCGCTCGAACTGACGCATTACGAACCGCTGACGCATTCGGGCATGGCGGCGCTGGCGCAATCGGCGCAGGCGCGCTTCGGTCTGGGCGGCGTGCTCGCCTGGCACCGGATCGGGGTGATGCGGCCGGGGGAGGCGATCGTGCTGGTCGCCGCTGCGGCGCGGCATCGACGGGATGCGTTCGAGGCGGCCGATTACCTGATGGACCATCTCAAATCCGCCGCCTGGTTCTGGAAACGCGAGAAGCGCGATGACGGCTGGCACTGGATCACTCCGCGCGAGCGCGATCACGCGGACCTTGCGCGGTGGAATTAATCGCCGGTTCTTGATCCAGATCAAAGACCGCACGCTTGGCTGGCGGCATCACGGCTCCAACAAAGGAGCACGTCATGTCCAAGCATCTGATCCGTGAACTCGTTGCCGAACAGGCCATCATCCGCGACGCACCCAAGGTTGCGCACGAGGCCGACCGCAGTTTCGAACTGCCCAAGGGGTTCTATGTCGGGACCGTCGCGCTCTATCTCGGCTTTCTGGCGATTACTGCGGTCGGCTTCGCGTCGCCGGGATTGATCATCCCGATGGCGATCTTCACGCTGTTCATCGTTGCAGGCTTCGGTCTCCCGGCGCTGTGGACGCGGATCGGGCCGGAGCATAGCGGCCGGAATATGAGCTGGGCGCAATTGTCGAGCCAGGGCATCGCCACGCATACGGGCCGGGTGACGGCGCGTGACGCGATGGCGCAGGTCCTGATCCTCCCGGCGCTGATCTTCTGCTGGGGCATAGTCACGGTAACGATCGCAGCGCTCGTCTGAGCGATCGAATACCGGGGAGAGGCGCGGGGCCGGGTGACCGGCTCCGCGTTGCTTGTGTGCGGGGACTAGCGGACCTGCGCGCGCAGCCGCGCCAGAACATCATCCTCTTCGGCCACCAGCGCGATCACCGTCATGCGTGCCGCGGCGATCGGTGTGGCATCCTCGGCCTGAACCGTGGCGGCGGTGTAGAGGATATCCAGATCGCCCAGCGCAATCGCAGCGATGCTGCGTGCCGAATCGAGATCCGCCAGCGCGACCTGCGCCGCTGCCCAACTGTCGCTGCCGATAGCGCTCCCCGATGCCGCCTGAACCCGGCGTTCGGCGGAGGGAACGGCGCCGGTAAAGTCGGCGTGCGCCTGCCGCGCCTGTTCGACCAGGGCGGAGAGCCGGGCATCGAGCCCGCCGGCCAATTCGACCGGGACTTGCGGTACATCGAGACGCGGGCTGGGGACAGGTTCGAAGGTGCCTTCTGCCCGTTCGACATCGCGCACGGCGAGCGAGGGATAACCATCACCCGAGCCGGCGGCACAGCCCGCCAGCAGGAATACGGTGAGCGGAAGGACGAGATGCTTGCGGTCGATCATCGCCGTCTCCATATCACGCGGGCCGCAGCGCGCCAGCGAGGATGCAAATTTCCTCGCACCGGGCGTTGACTTGCGGCCACCCATCGCTTAACGGCACGCTTCTTTCCGGGGCTGGCTCTGACAGCCTGACGGGTGCGCCGTGCAATCGCAAGATCACGGCACAGCAATTTGAACGAGAGATAACCACCATGTTCGCAGTAGTGCGCACGGGCGGCAAACAATACCGGGTTGCCGCCGGAGACAAGATCGCGGTTGAGAAGCTGGCTGGCGAAGCCGGCGACACCATCACGCTGGGCGATATCCTGCTTGCAGGCGAAGGCGATACGCTTTCGGATGCCGGCAAGGTGACCGTTTCGGCGGAGATCATTGCGCAGGCCAAGAGCGAGAAGGTGATCGTCTTCAAGAAGCGTCGCCGTCACAACTATCGCCGCAAGAACGGTCATCGCCAGCAGATGACGCTGCTGCGCATCACCGATGTCGGCACCGGCTCGGCCAAGAAGGCAGCTCCGAAGAAGGAAGCGGCCAAGCAGGACGACGCTGCAGACCAGCAGGCTGCTCCGAAGAAGGAAGCCGCCGAGAAGAAGGCTCCGGCCAAGAAGGCAGCGCCTGCGAAGGCCGCCGCCAAAAAGACCGCAGACAAGAAGTAAGGAGCACGGACGATGGCACATAAGAAAGCAGGCGGTTCGTCGCGTAACGGTCGCGATTCGGCCGGTCGTCGCCTCGGTGTGAAGAAGTTCGGCAGCGAGAACGTCGTCGCCGGCAACATCATCGTGCGCCAGCGCGGCACGCGCGTCTATCCGGGCGCCAATGTCGGCATGGGCAAGGACCACACCCTGTTCGCGCTTACCGACGGTATTGTGCGATTCCACAAGGGCAAACTCGACCGCAAATTCGTCTCGGTCGAAATGATGGCCGAAGCCGCCGAATAACAGGACGCTCCGATAACGGGATCGTCCAGACAGGACGGTCCCAGCCGGGTCCATGATCCGGCAACCGAAGAGGGAGATGGGGCCGACCCGTCTCCCTCTTGTCGTTTCTCCCTCTTCAATTTCGCGGCGAAACTTTCTTTCGCCATCACGCAATTGTCACGCGTCCGGCCTAGGAGCCCGGAGCGTGGACCACAGGGGAGATAACCGATGTTCCATGTAACCGAGAGGCTGCTGTTGCGGCCTGCCTGGCCCGAAGATGCCGATGCGCTGTTTGGCGGGATCGCCGACGAAGCGATCGTCCGCAATCTTGCGCGCGCGCCGTGGCCCTATCTTCCCGAACATGCGCGTGAATTCGTCACTCTCGAAACCGATCCGCGGATGCCCGCCTTCCTGATGACGCTTCCCGGTAGCAAGGGCTCGCGGGTCATCGGAGCGGTCGGCTTGGGCGAGCATGAAGACGGGGTGGAACTCGGCTACTGGATCGCACGGCCTTTCTGGGGGCGGGGATATGCCACCGAGGCGGCACGCGGCGTGCTCGAGATCGCGCGGTTGCTCGGCCATCGCAAAATCACCGCCGGGCACTTCCTCGACAATCCGGCATCGGGGCGTGTGCTGCGCAAGCTCGGCTTCGTGCCCACGGGGCGGGCGGTGCCGCGGTTCAGCAAGGGACGCGGCGAGGAGGCGTCCTGTGCGCTCTATCGCCTGTGCCTCGACGAATGCGAGAGGGTCGCGCCGATCGCGGCGTGACAAAGAAAAAGGCCCCGCGATCGTTCGCGGGGCCTGCTTGTTTCCAGCCCGTCCCGATTGGCTGCCTGCGCCTATTCGGCGGGCATCAGGGCGTCTTCGAAATCGCCTTCGTACAGCTTGATCAGCGCGCGGTCGTCATGGTCCCACGGGTGGAAGCCCGGCTTGAAATAAGCGAGCCATGCGGGGAAGATGCGGCGTACGATGCCGGGGGTGACGGTGAGGTATTTGAACAGGCCCCACTTCGCCTTCCAGCCGGTGATGCCGTCCTGTTCGAGCAGGGCGAGCGAATCGGTCCAGCGGTTCTTGAAGAAACGCGCAGTGACGGTGAGCATGACGAGGCTGCGGACCTGCCAGCGCTTGCTTGGTTTCCAGTCCCTGGTCGCGTGGTTCCAGGTGTCGAAGGCAACGCCCTTGTGCTCGATTTCCTCCGCCGAATGCCAACGCCACATGTCGCGGACTTCGGGGTCGGCATCCTTGAAGTGCGCCGGATTCGCGAGGAATTCGGCTGCCATCATGGCGGTGTAATGCTCGAGCGCCATGGTCACCGCGAGATTGGCGATGGCCGGGCGATCCTTGGTCAGCGCCAGCAGTTCGGCCACGCGGGCGTCGATCGCCTTGATGTCATAGCCGGCATCTTCGGCGAGCCGGTTGAAGGCGATATGCTCGCGCGTGTGGTTGATTTCCTGCTTCACGAAAGCGCGGATCTCGGCATCGAGCTTGGGCGGTGCGCCTTCGCGATGGGCCTTGACCGCTTCGATGAAGAACGCCTCGCCGCGCGGGAAAGTGGCCGATAGCGCATTGTGCCAGGCGGTGCCGAACGGTTCGCCCGCCCACCAGCGCCGCGGATTGGTGCCGCGGTTGAAGCGCTCGTCGCGCACGGTGATGGTGAGATCGGCCGGGGTCGGCGCGGTTGCACGGTAGTCTGAATCGATCGAAACGGGCGCGTTCATGGGTAGCTCCGCGAGATTTAACTGACATTGATGTAAGTAACGCTTACTTACAGGACTGTCAATAACGGGGTCTAGCTGCTTCCCACGGCCCGATCGATGGGTTAACGCAGGCGGTATATGGCGACACGCAAAAGACTTAGCCCCGAGGAATCGCGCCTCGCCGCGCTCGAGGCAGCCCGCCTGCTGTTGATCGAAACCGGCCCGCAATCGGTCACCCTAAAGGCGGTCGGGGCGCGGATCGGGCGTACTCATGCCAATCTGCTGCATCATTTTGGTTCGGCCGCGGGGCTGCAGAAGGCGCTTGCCGGACATCTGGCGGGGACGGTCTGCAACACGATCATCGATGCGGTCCGCGCCAGCCGCGCCGGGCTGGGCAGCCCGCGCGAAGTGGTCGACCTCGCTTTCGACGCCTTCGACAAGGAAGGCGCGGGCGCGCTGGCCAGCTGGATGATCCTCACCGGCAATGAAGACGCGCTGACGCCGATCGTCGAGACCATCCATCAACTGGTCGACGAAATCGCCCCCGAAGAGGCGGGACATGGCGCTGGCCCGCTGCAAGTGCATGAGGAAACGCTCGCGCTGGTCCTTATGGCGATGGGCGATGCCTTGATCGGGACGGCGTTGTCGCGGTCGCTGGGCCTGCCGGAGACCGCTGCGCGCGACCGCGCCGAGCGTATGCTTACCCGTTCGATTGATCCGACGGTTCCGCAGGGCTAAGCGCACCCCGCATCCAGTCGGGTGCGATTTCAGGATTGATGTCGGCCACCCGCAGGTGGTCCACTGCCAGGCCAAGGTCGGGATATTCCGCCTTGCGGCGTTTCTCCTCCGACTGTTCGAGCGGAACTACGACCAGCCGCCGGTTGACTTTGCTGCGCCAGTTCATCCGCGCGGTGTTTTCCTGCCCGACATAGCACCCCTTGCCAAAGCTGACCCCGTGGAGTTCGACCGCATTGGTTTCAAGCCACAGGATATCGCCCAGCTCCGCGCGGCCTTCGGGAACGCCAAGCGCAAGGCGATGCGCCTGCCACGCCGTGTCTGCCGCTTCATCGCTCTCGCTCGCGGGAGCGAGCCAGCGCTGGCCCAGCGCGCCCAGCCGCGGATCGGCCGCGCCGCCATCGCCCATCTCGCGCTGCCAGTGCACTGCGACTTCGGGATCGACCGCGATCTCGATCTTCCGGCGCAAACGATAGAGCGACAGCCGCTTGGCGAGATCGTCCGCCGCATCGGCCTCGCAATCGAGCAGCAACTCGCCCTGGGCGCCCGGCCAGACGATGAAATCGAACAGCATCTTGCCCTGCGGCGTCAGCAGCCCCGCATAGGCGGGGAGCGTGCCAGCAACGTCATTGGTGACGAGCCCCTGAAGGAAGCCGGCAAGGTCTTCCTCCGGGTCCTCGGTCGTCAGGCGGATTACGGCGCGGTCGAACAGGCGGGTAGCAGTCATGGGTGACAGATAGGCCGCCCGACGCCATAGGCAACCACATGGTCGAATCGTTGACAATCCGCCGCCCCGACGACTGGCATCTACATTTCCGCGATGGTGACACCATGCGCGCCGTGGTCCCGCAGACCGCGCGCCAGTTCGCCCGCGCCATTGTCATGCCCAATCTGGCGCCGCCGGTGACCACCACCGCGCTCGCCGCGGCCTATCGCGACCGGATCCTAGCCGCAGTGCCCGCGGGCCTGGATTTCACTCCGCTGATGACCGCTTACCTGACCGATGAAAGCGATGCGGACGATCTCGCCGCAGGCCATGCCAACGGCGTGCTGACCGCGGCCAAGCTCTATCCCGCCGGTGCCACCACCAATTCCGCGCACGGCGTTACCGACGTCGCCAACATCATGGGCGTGCTCGAACGCATGGCCGATATCGGCATGCCGCTATGCGTCCACGGCGAAGTGACCACGCCCGATATCGACATCTTCGACCGCGAGGCAGTGTTCATCGACCGCGTGCTGCAGCCGCTGGTCGATCGGCTGCCTACGCTGCGCGTGATCTTCGAGCATATCACCACCATGCAGGCGGTCGGCTTCGTGGAAAGCGCGGGTCCCAATGTCGCGGCGACGATCACCCCGCAGCACCTGCAGATCAACCGCAACGACATCCTCGTCGGCGGTATTCGGCCGCATCTCTATTGCCTCCCGGTGGCCAAGCGCGAACAGCACCGGCTGGCGCTGCGCGGCGCGGCGACCAGCGGGTCGGCCAAGTATTTCCTCGGCACCGACAGCGCGCCGCACCACCGGCATACCAAGGAAACCGCCTGCGGCTGCGCGGGTATTTTCAACGCGCCCTTCGCGCTCGAAAGCTATGTCCAGGTGTTCGAGGATGAAGGCGCGCTCGAGCATTTCGAAGCCTTCGCCAGCCTCAACGGTCCCGCCTTCTACGGTCTCGCGCCCAATGAAGAGCGGATCACGCTGGAAAAGGTGCCGGTCGAAGTGCCGGCGGAAGTCGATGGCGGTGAGGCCCGGATCGTGCCGTTCCATGCGGGCGAAACACTCGACTGGCGCCTGCAAGCCTGATCGGCGCTGACCTAGCTGGCGGCCTTGATCCTGCTCTGGCTGCGTGACCGTTTGACCATGTCCCACATGAAGATCACCGCGGCTGCCCAGATGCAGGCGAAACACGCGGCCTGCGCGGGCTTCAGCTCCTCGCCGAACACGGTCAGGCCGAGAATGAAGACAATGCTGGGCGCGAGGAACTGGATGAAGCCGAGCGTCGAATAGGGCAGCTTGCGCGCGGCGATGGCGAACAGCAGCAGCGGGAAGGCGGTCAGCAGGCCGCCCGCCATGATCGACAGGCTCAGCTCGGTCGACACGGCGAAGGACGAGCCCTGCGTCTGCGCGAAATACCATGCCACACCAAGCGAAGGCAGCAGCAACAGCGTCGATTCGATGGTCAGGCCGGGCACGGCGCCCACATCCAGCTGCTTGCGGATAAGGCCGTATGTGCCGAAGCTCAGCGCCAGCGTCAGGCTGATCCATAAGGTCGTCAGCGCGCCGGCTGCGAGCAATGATACGCCGATGGCAGCGAGGCCGACCGCTACCCATTGCGCGCGGGTCAGTTTCTCGCCCAGCAGCAACGTGCCGAGCAGTACATTGACCAGCGGGTTGATGTAATAGCCCAGGCTGGCGGCATAGACCTGCCCGTTCTGGATCGCCCAGACATAGACCACCCAGTTGATCGCGATCAGCGTTGCGCTCGCGGCGAGCCAGGCGACCGTGCGTCGATTGCGAAGCGCGGCGCGCAAATCGGGCCATTGCTTGCGGGCCAGCACGATCAGCAGGCACAGCGGCAGCGTCCAGATGATCCGCCAGCCGACGAATTCGAAGGCCGGGACGCTGCGGACGAGTATCAGATAGAGCGGCAGGAAGCCCCAGATGACATAGGCGCCAAAGGCCGCGGCGAGGCCCGTCCGGTCGTGCTGGGGTGGGGCGCTCGCATCCATTCCCCGCGCGCTAGGCGGGTGCGCTGGCGCCCGCAAGCGGCAATTCGTCGGCGCCCAAACCTCGCTTCGTCGAATTTCGCGAAAGCTGACGGCGGCGTTGCAAACGGTTCAGGTTGGAGTGCCTAAAGCTTAACGGCATCGCAGGGGTGCCCCTCTCGGCTCCCGCTCAGGAAAGGACCTATCATGCTCAAATCGTTTCGGAACGCCTCGATGGCGATCGCCGCAGCGGGTCTGGCATTCGCCGTGCCGGCCAGCGCTGCCCCTGCCACGCACATAGCCCCCGGCGCGCACGCTGCGGTCATCGGGGACATGAGTTTCGAACACAAGCGACAGCGCTCGCACGGCCATGATCGCAACCGCAACAACGATTATCGCGGCGCGCAGTCCCGCCCCTATTACATGGGCTACGACCGCCAATACGGTCAGCCGGTCCGCGCCAATACCCGCGTCTGGCGTGGAAATGACGGGCGCTACTACTGCAAGCGCGACAATGGCACGACCGGGCTGCTGGTCGGAGCCGGGGTCGGCGCGCTGCTCGGCCATGAAGTGGCGGGCAGCGGCGGCGACCGCACGCTGGGCGCCATCCTCGGCGGCGCAGCCGGGGCCTTGCTCGGCCGTTCGATCGACCGCTCAAGCACACGCTGCGGATAATCAGCTTTACCAGTTCCGGCCGTGCCCACCCACGGCCGGATACCACGGTTCCACCGAGCCGTGAGGGCGTCGTCCGATCTCCCACAGAGGAGGCGGGCGGCGCCCTTTAACCTTTGCATGCGCGCATGTCCCGCTATGGTGCAACGGTGTTCGCCGGGCTGGCACAGTTTGGCGGTCCGGTCTTATGCCGTTCGTGTTCCCAAGCTGAAGGTCTACCGATGAAACGTCGCCTGCTCGCCTCCCTTGTTCCCGTCGTCCTGCTCGCAAGCTGCGGCGACAAGACCGAGGACGAGGCGGCAGGCGACGCCATGGACCCGGCCAGCGAACAGGCTCTCAACGACGAGTTGATGACCGATCCGGACCTTGCCGGCCGCAACGAGGCGAATGCCGCGCTGTCGGGAACGGGTAATCCCGCGATCCCCAATATCGACAAATCGCCGCGCGCCATCGAGGCTGCGCGCAGCCGTGCCGCCGAACTGGTCGGTGGGCGCAGCGCGCTGATCGCGGTTCCCGCTGCACGGGCACTGGCTGAAGACGCAAAACCGAGCCAGGCGATGGTCGCTGCAGCCCGCGCCGCGGTTGCCCCCGGGGGCGAGAATTGCGGCGAGAAGGTCGAATACACCTCGGCCTGGGCGGCAAAACTGCCTGCCGCTTTCCCCGTCTATCCGCGTGGCAATACGCAGGAAGCAGCCGGGACCGACGAAGGTGATTGTGCGCTCCGCGTGGTCACCTTCCTCACGCCGGTTGCGCTTGAGGATGTGCTGTCGTTCTATCACACCCGCGCCAAGGCGTCGGGCTACAGCGCCGAGCATGTCGTCAGCGCGGGCGACAACGTGCTGAGCGGGACCAAGGGCAAGTCGGCCTATGTCGTCTACGGTCGGCGGCTGCCGCAGGGCGTGACCGAGATCGACCTCGTCACCACCGACTGAGGAGCGGTCTAGCTTCCCTTGATGCCCACGCCGATACTGGCGCGCGGCTGTTCCATCTCATTGCTGGCAACCGGATAGGCGCAATAGTCCGCGGCATAGAAGGCCGCCGGACGATGGTTGCCCGACAGGCCGACGCCGCCGAAGGGGGCGGACGAGGACGCGCCGTTGGTCGGGCGGTTCCAGTTGACGATGCCGGCGCGGATCTCGTTCCAGAACATTTCGAAATCCTGCGGCTTGCCGCCGATGAGCGAGGCCGAGAGGCCATAGCGCGTGGCATTCGCCTCGTAGATTGCCGCGTCGAAATCGGCCACACGGACGACCTGCAGCAGCGGGCCGAACAGCTCGATGTCGGGCCGTTCATGGATGTCGGTCGCGTCGAGGATCGCGGGCGACAGGAACGGCAGGTTCTCGTCGCGCCGCTTCATATGCATAATCGGCGAACCGCCGCGGCTCATCAGCGCGACGAAGCTTTCCGACAGCAGGTCGGCGGTGCTGTTGTCGATCACGCAGCCCATGAAGGGTTGCGGATCGGCGAAGGGTTCGTCGACGATCAGCTTTTCGGTCAGCGCCTTCACCGCGGGGACGATCTGGTCGAACACCGAATCGACCACGATCAGCCGCCGCGCGGCGGTGCAGCGCTGGCCGGCGGTGGTGAAGGCCGACTGGACGATCGTTGCCGCAGCATCCTCGATCTTGGGCGTGTCGAGCATGACGATGGGGTTGTTGCCGCCCATTTCCAGCGCGACGATCTTGCCCGGGTCGGAGGCGAGCTTGCGGTTGATCGCGATGCCTGCGCGCGCCGAGCCGGTGAACAGGACGCCGTCGACCATCCAGTGTTCGACCAGCGCCTGCCCGACCTCGACCCCGCCGTGGATGCACTGGATCACGCCCTCGGGGAGCTTGGCCTCGTGGAAACAGCGGGTGAGGAATTCGCCCACTGCCGGGGTCTTCTCGCTCGGCTTGAAGATCACGACATTGCCCGCGATCAGCGCGGGGATGATGTGGCCGTTCGGCAGATGGGCGGGGAAGTTGTAGGGGCCCAGCACCGCCATCACGCCATGCGGCTTGTGGCGCAGCGCGGCAGTGCCCTGAAGCGCGCTGTTGAGCTTCTTCTGACCAGTCCGTTCGGCATAGGCGGTGACCGAGATTTCGACCTTGCCGATCACGGCTTCGACTTCGGTCCGCGCTTCCCACAGCGGCTTGCCGGTTTCGCGCGCGATCAGTTCGGCGAAGGGTTCGGCATGCTTGCGCACTTCATTGGCGAAGCGGCGCATGAATTCGATCCGGCGGGCCAGCGGCTCGCGCGCCCAGTCGCGCATTGCCTTGCGCGCGCGCTCGATTGTAGCATCGACATTGCCCGACTTGCCACGCCAGATTTCCTTGCCGGTCGCCGGTTCGGTTGAGACCAGATCGGTTGCCATTACGGTATGATATTCCTGTTTGCGCCTCGAAGTGCGTCTTAAGTGGGGGGTCCGGCGCGCAACGTCAATTCAAGTCGTGGCTGTGTCCCACACATGGCCGGCGGGCAGCGGGGGTGCGCCATGCGCCGCGCCCATGTCGCGCAGGGCGGCAACCTTGTCGCTCAGCGGCTGCCAATCGTCGGCTTCGGCAATGGCCGCCCAGATCGCCTCGACCTCGTCGATCAGCATGGACTGCGGGCCCGCCCCGTCCCAATACGGATGTTCGCTGGCGAGCGGTTCGTAACCTGCAAGCGCATCCGCCAGATCGCCTTCGGCGGCGCGCCCGGCGCGGTGGGTGAAAAAGAATCGGTCGGGCGCCACGCCGGTTTCGCTCAACGCCTTCTCGCTCGCCGCCACCACTGCGGCATCGCCCTCGGGCCCGCGGCTGGCAACGCCCAGCCGCCAGCACCAGCGCCGACCGATCGCTTCCATGTAGAGCGGCCCGAAGCGCTCCATCGCGGCAATCAGCGGCGGCGCATCGGCCAGCAGCCGCAGCGCAATCGCGAACTGGCCGCAATTCCAGTGCAGCGCCTCGGGCTGGCGCCCGAAGGCGTAAAGCCCCTGATGGTCGAAATAGGCGGCGGTGAAGCCCGGATCCCATTGGGGCAGGAAACGCCACGGACCGTAGTCGAAGCTTTCGCCCGAAATGTTCATATTGTCGGTGTTGAGCACGCCGTGGACGAAGCCCGCGACCATCCAGCTGGCTGCCAGATCCGCCATCCGCTCGACCACCAGATGCATCAGCCGCACTGCGGGGTCGTCGCGCCCCGGCGCATCCTCGGGCGGGGGCGGGCCGGGAAACTGTTCGAGGCAGTAATCGACCAACTGCGCCATATGCGCGCGCTCTTCGAGCGCCAGCAGCCGCTGGAACGTGCCGATGCGGATATGGCCGTGGCTCAGCCGGGTCATGACCGCCGAGCGCGTCGGCGAAGGTTCGTCGCCGCGGGTCAGCTCCTCCCCCGTCTCGATCACGCTGAAGGTCTTCGACGTATAGACCCCCAGCGCTTCGAGCATTTCGGTCGCAAGGATTTCGCGCACCGCACCCTTGAGCGTCAGTCGTCCGTCGCCTCTCCGGCTCCACGGCGTCGGGCCCGATCCCTTGGTGCCGAGGTCGAGCAGGCGATCCGCGCCGTCGCGCAGCTGCGCAAACAGGAACCCGCGGCCATCGCCGATCTCGGGATTGTACACGCGGAACTGGTGCCCGTGATAGCGCAGCGCCAGCGGGCGGGGCAGATTGCCGGGCAACGGCTCGAACCGCCCGAAATGCTTGACCCAGTCCGCGTCCGACAATTGCGCCAGGCCGATACCGGCCGCATGGCGATCGTTGCGAAAGCGCAGGATGGTTTCGGGAAAGGCCGCCGGTGCGACCTCATCACCGATCCATTCAGCCATGGTTTCGATCGGCGTATCGGCGCGATAGCTCGCGTCCGCTGCGACATTGCTCGGGACAGGTTGCGGTTCGGCGCGCATACGGCGATAGTGGGCGGCGAAACAGCCCGATACAAGGGCAGGATTGCCAAGCGACTAAGGTTTTCGCCGCCAGACATGGATACCAGCTTCACCGACCGTCACTGGCACAGCGCCGACGGTCTCACTCTGCATTGCCGCGAATACGGCACGGCCAGCGATCGCCCACCGGTGATTTGCCTGCACGGCCTGACGCGTAATGCGCGCGATTTCGAAGCGCTTGCCCCGCATATCGCCGTGCAGGGCTGGCGGGTGCTGGTCCCCTCGATGCGCGGCCGCGGCGACAGCGATTATGCCGAGGTTTCGGATAGCTATGCGCTGCCGACCTATGTCGCGGACCTGCTGGCGCTGCTGGAGCAGGAAGGCATCACGCAATTTGTGTCGATCGGGACGTCGATGGGCGGGCTGATGACGATGCTGCTGGCGCAGGCGCAGCCCGAACGGATCGCCGCGGCGGTGCTCAACGATGTCGGGCCGGTGCTCGAAACCGCGGGTCTCGATACGATCAAGACCTATGTCGGGCAGGGCCGCAGCTTTCCCACCTGGATGCACGCGGCGCGCGCGCTCGAGGAAGTGCATGGCACATCCTTCCCCGCTTTCGATCTCCACGCGTGGATTGCCATGGCCAAGCGCACGATGACGCTGTCGAGCAGCGGGCGGATCGTGTTCGACTACGACATGAAGCTGGCCGAACCGATCCTCGCCACGCCCGAGGCGGCGGCGCCGGTCGATCTATGGCCCGCGTTCCACGCGCTCAAGGGCAAGCCGCTGCTGCTGCTGCGTGGTGAACTGTCCACGCTGCTGTCCGCGCGCAGCTTCGCCGATATGCAAAAGGTTGCGACCGAGGCGGACAGCGCGGTGATCCCCCATGTCGGGCATGCGCCGACGCTCGATGAGCCCGAGGCCCGCGCCGCGATCGACGCCTTGCTGGCACGTGTCGCATGAACACGCCGCGCGGCGGGGCGGTCCCGCATATCCTCCACCTGCATTCGACCTTCGCCCCCGGGGGCAAGGAATTGCGCACGGTCCAGCTGATCAACGCCTTCGGCAAGAAGGCGCGGCATACGATCGTCTCGGCGGAACCCGAGCGCTTGGGCGCGGCCGAACGGATTGCCCGGACCATCGACGTCCGCCTGCAGCCCGAGTTCCCCAGCCTCAAGGGGCGGCCCACACCGGGACGATTGCAGAAGCTGGCCAAGGCGATGCGCGGCTTCGATCTCGTCTGCACCTACAATTGGGGCGCGATGGATGCGGTGATGGCGCATACGCTGTTCAAGGACCTGCACAATCTGCCGCCGCTGATCCATCACGAGGATGGCTTCGACGAAAGCGAGCTGAAGAAGCTCAAGACCAGCCGCACCTGGTATCGCCGCATTGCACTGGGCAAGAGCGCCGGGCTGGTCGTGCCGTCCGAACGGCTCGAGGAGATCGCCCTGGTCGATTGGCAGCAGCCGCTGGGCCGGGTGCGCCGCATTCCCAACGGGATCGATACCAAGGCCTTCGCCATGCGCCCCAAGAAGGATGCGCTGCGGCTGATCAAGCGACCGGGCGAATATTGGCTCGGCACATTGGCGGGGCTCCGCACGATCAAGAACCTGCCGCGGCTGGTCCGGGCATTCACCGACCTGCCCGAGAACTGGCAATTGGTGATCCTGGGCGAAGGCGAGGCGCGCGATGCCATCCTTGCCGAGGCCGACCGCCTGCAGATCAACCACCGGGTCCATTTGCCCGGCGCGGTCGCCGCGCCGGAACGGGTCGTCGGCCTGTTCGATATCTTCGCGCTGTCGAGCGATTCCGAACAATTCCCGCTGTCGGTCGTGGAAGCGATGGCGGCGGGCCTGCCGGTCGTCGCCCCGGCGGTCGGCGATATCGCGGGGATGGTGTCGCAGCCCAATGCGGAGTTCATCGCCCCGCCGGGTGACGAGGAAGAACTGCGGATGGCGCTGGTCCAGCTCGCCGTGTCGAAGGAACTGCGCAAGGAGGTCGGCGAGGCCAACCGCGCGAAGGCGGTTGCCGAATTCGACGCGGCGAAGATGATCGCGACCTATCGCCGCCTCTATTCGAGTGCGATGAAAATTGACCTCTAAGCCGTTTCAGCCAGCGTTCACGCGAGCGGGGACAGGCGGTCGCGACCATTGCCCTTGTCCGCACCGGGCCTTAAAGAGCCGCCCAAACCGATATCTATCCAGATGGAGCCCGCCCCTGTGGCCCTGACACCGAAGAACGAACTGTCCCGCGAAGAGAAGCGCGCCAAGCAGGAAAATGCCCAGCAGGAAGCGCTGCTGCGCGAAGTCGATGAAGCCGTGCGGCAGAGCGATGCCGAGCAGTTTCTCGATCGCTGGGGCAAGCCGCTGTTCGGCCTGCTGATCGCGGGGCTCGTGGCCTTCGGCGGCTATCTTTATTGGGACAGCCGCCAGGAAGCTGCGATGGAACGCGATTCCGAGGCGCTGGTGGGCGCGCTCGACCAGATCCAGTCGGGCAATATCGACAGCGGGTACGACCGGCTGGAAGAGCTTGCGGGCCGCGAGGGCGGCGGCGCGGCGGTCGCTGCGGCGATGATGCGCGCCGGCATTGCCGAACAGCGCGGCGATAGTGAAGAAGCCTCGACGATCTTCAAACGCGTTGCGGACAACGCCAGCGCGGCGCCCGCGATGCGCGACCTTGCCCGCCTGCGCGATGTGGCGCTCAATTACGACAGCATGGAGAGCGCCGATATCATCGCCACGCTCAAGCCTCTGGCGGTACCGGGAAAACCCTATTTCGCCAGCGCGGGCGAGTTCGTGGCGCATGCCTATCTCGACCAGGGCAAGCGCGCCGAGGCCGGGGCCATGTTCGCCCAGATCGCCAAGGATGAGAATAGCCCGGAATCGGTCCGCTCGCGTGCGCGGCAGATGGCGGGTGTGCTCGGTGTCGATGCAATCGAGGATGTCGATGCGGTGCTCGAGGAGCAAGGGGTCCAGCGTGACGAAGCCGCGAGCGAAAACGCCGCGGCCGCAACCGAATAGGCCCCTGCGGCCCGCCAAGAGATACGGAACGAGGATACAGATGAAGCGCAAGAACCTATCGCGTACGGCATTCGTTGCGGCACTGGCCATCGGGCTGGGCGGCTGCAGCGGCGGCCTCTTCGGCGGCGGCGGAGACAAGAAGGTCACTCCGACGCTGGGCGATCGCCAGCCGATCCTCTCGCGTATCGAAACCGGGGCACAGGTCGATCCGGCGCTGGCCGGCGTGTCGGTGGTCCTGCCCCCGGCGCAGGTCAACGATGCCTGGGCGCAGGCGGGGGGCAATGCGGGCAAGTCCTATGGCCATCTGGCGCTGTCGGGTTCGCCCACCAAGGCCTTCACCGTCTCGATCGAAGGCGCCAGCCAGCGCCGCCGCTTCGGTGCCTCGCCGGTCATCGGCCAGGGCATGCTCTTCGCGGTCGGCAGCGACGGCATCCTGACGGCCTTCGATGCCCAGTCGGGCGCGCAGCGGTGGAGCTACAATCCGGATCTCGCGAGCGATCTCAAATCCTCGGCCTTCGGCGGCGGCGCCAGCTATGACGATGGCAAGGTCTATATGACCGATGGCGCGGGCGACGTGGTCGCGCTGACCGCTGCCAGCGGATCGGTACTGTGGAAGGTCAAGCCTTCGGGCCCGCTGCGCGGGGCACCGACGATTGCCTTCGGTTCGGTCTTCGTGATGACGCAGGACAACCAGATCTTCGCGCTCGATGCCGCCGACGGTTCGGTCCGGTGGCAGGAATCGGGTTCGTCGACGCAGGCGGGCGTGTTCGGGGTCGCGGCTCCGGCAGCCGCGCAGGGCACGGTCATCGCCGGCTACAGCTCGGGTGAACTGATCGCGCATCGCTATGAAAACGGGCGGACATTGTGGGCCGACGCTTTGGCGCGGACCTCGATCTCGACGCAGGTCGGCTCGCTTACCGATATCGATGCCGACCCGATCATCGACAATGGCCGCGTCTATGCGCTGGGACAGGGTGGCCGCATGGCCGCTTATGAACTCGTCACCGGCCAGCGGATCTGGGAACTCAACCTTGCGGGGATTTCGACCCCGGCAATCGCGGGCGAATGGATCTTCACGCTGACCGACGATGCCCGCCTGCTCGCCATCGCGCGCGCCACGGGCAAGGTGCGCTGGCTGACGCAGCTGCCGCGCTGGCGCGACGAGGAGGACAAGAAGGGTCCGATCTTCTGGTCGGGACCGGTGCTCGCCGGAGGCAATTTGTGGGCGGTGAATTCGGAAGGCGAAGTCTACCGCATCAGTTCGGGCGAGGGTTCGGCCAGCCTGTTCACCGATCTCGACCAGCCGGTGTCGCTGGCGCCGGTGGTGGCCAACAACACGCTCTATATCCTCGACGACAGCGGCAGGATTACCGCTTTCCGGTGATTTGCGTGCTAGCGTGACCGCCGTGTTAACCAAATCGGGCTAACAAGGTGCGGTCATGAACACGGCGGAACAAGCACCCCTCGCGCGGCCAGAGAGCGATGTCTCCGCGGCCGTGGGGCTGGTGGGTCTGGCCGGGCTGTTTGCCTGGGTGGCGTTCGCGCGTGCCTTTCCCGCCCTTGCCGAAACCTTCGACTGGGCAGTCCCGCTCGATACGCTGGGCGGGCGCAATTCCGCGCTGGTGGGCCTGCTCGCCGCGGCGATCCCGATGGCGGCATGGTCGATCCTGGTCGACAAGGTGCATCTGCGCGCCTCGACCGGGCTCGATTGGTCCCTGATGCGTAGCCGCAAACCCGATCACGGTGTCACGCTGGTCAAGCTGGTCGGCCTGTGGGCGACCTGGGCGATCATTGCGGGGCTTTACTGCCTGTGTCGCTGGTATTGGGAAGGGCAATATGTCTTCGCGATACAGGTGCTCGCCTATGCCGCGCTGCCGCTGGTGGTGCTCTCGGTGCCCTATGTCCTGTGGATCGACCGCGCGCTGGTGAACCGGCGCGATGCCGCGTGGCATTTCGGCGCGCTGTTGCTGATGCGCCCGGGCTGGGGCATGGGCCAGATCGCGAAGCACTGGAAAGCGTGGATCATCAAGGCCTTCTTCACCGCCTTCATGCTCTCGATCACTCCCTTCGCCTTCAACCATATCGTGACCGCGAACTTTGCCGAGGTGTTTGCCCGGCCCGAACGGATCGCGCTGACGATCATCGAGGCGATGTTCATGATCGACGTGATGATCGGCACCGTCGGCTATATCGTCACCATGCGCCCGCTCGACGCGCATATCCGCTCGGGCAACCCGCTGCTGGGCGGCTGGGTCGCGGCGCTGATCTGTTACCCGCCCATCGTGTGGGGCATCCTCGGCGGCGGCCGGGCAATCAATTACGAATACGATACCGCGGGCTGGCTGCACTGGATGGCGGGCAATGACACGCTGATCGCGCTGTGGGGCACGCTGCTGGTGGTGCTGACCGGCATCTATGCCTGGGCGACCTTCGCCTTCGGGCTGCGCTTTTCCAACCTCACGTATCGCGGTGTGCTGACCAATGGCCCGTACCGTTTCACCCGGCACCCGGCCTATGTCTCGAAAAACCTGTTCTGGTGGGCGGCGATCCTGCCGTTCCTGGTGACCAGCGGCTCGCCGGTCGAAGCGATCCGCAACTGCTTCTTCCTAGTGGTCGTGAACGGCATCTATTTCTGGCGCGCCAAGACCGAGGAAGCGCATCTGCTCGCCGAAGACCCGAAATACCGCGCCTATCATGCGTGGATGGCGCAGCACGGCCTGCTGACCGCGCCGCTGACGCGGTTGTGGAACCGGATCAAGCCGCGCCCGTCGCTGACGGCGGAACCCGCCGAGTAATCAGCCGAGCGGCTGGCCTTCGTCGGTTTCATAGACACGCAACTCGCGCGCCTTGGGCGGATTGGCGGCCATGAAGGTCTGGAACTCGGCCATGTGTTCGGACTTGCCATGCGCGTCGAGCGCGGCGCGATCGCGCCAGCGTTCGAACAGGATCAGCGTGTCCGGATCGGCAAGGTCGCCGGCGAAAGCGTAATCGAGGCAGCCGTCCTCGGCGCGGCTGGCGCGGACCATTTCGACAATCGCCTTGCGCGTCGCGGCGTCGATCGAACGCCCCAGCTTGATGGTGCCGTTGATCTGGATCATCGCTTGTCTCCCACGCTTCTCAGAAGCTGTATTTGTAGATGCGGTCGATATCGCCGCCCCATTCGCCATGATAGCGGTCGAGCATCACCTGCGCCGGAACCTTGCCGGTGGCGACGATCTCGTCGAGCGTTTCGAGAAAGCCGGTTTCATTGTCGCCCGAGGTGTTGAGATGGCCGCGGGCTGCGAGGCCCGAGCGCGCGATGGCGAGTACTTCCTTGGCCAGATCATGCAGCTTGCCGCCGCCGGGCAGCGGCGCGTCGAGCGCCAGCTTGGGTACCGCGTTGCGCAGGGTCTCACGCTCTTCCATCGACCAGTGCTTGACCAGATCCCAGGACGCATCGAGCGCGGACTGGTCGTAGAGCAGGCCGACCCAGAAGGCGGGCAATGCGCAAATCCGGCTCCACGGGCCGCCATCGGCGCCGCGCATTTCGAGGAAGCTCTTGAGGCGCACTTCGGGAAAGGCGGTGGACAGATGATCCCACCAATCGCTTTCGGTCGGCTTCTCGCCGGGCAGGACGGACAGCTTGCCCTCGAGGAAATCGCGGAAGCTGAGCCCCGCGGCGTCGATGTACTTGCCGTCGCGGAAGACGAAATACATCGGCACGTCGAGCATGTAGTCGACGTAGCGCTCGTAGCCGAAGCCGTCTTCGAACACGAAGGGCAGCATGCCGGTCCGGTGCGGATCGGTATCGCTCCAGATATGGCTGCGATACGACAGGTAACCGTTGGGTTTTCCTTCGGTGAAGGGCGAATTGGCGAACAGCGCAGTGGCCAGCGGTTGCAGCGCCAGCCCGGTGCGGAACTTCTGCGCCATGTCGGGTTCGCTCGAATAGTCGAGATTGACCTGGATGGTGCAGGTGCGCAGCATCATGTCGAGGCCCAGATTGCCGACCTTGGGCATGTGCCGCATCATGATGTCGTAGCGCCCCTTGGGCATGACCGGCAGTTCCTCGCGCGTCTTGTCGGGCCACATGCCCATACCGAGGAAGCCAACGCCGCGGCGTTCGCCGATTTCCTTGACCTGCGCCAGATGGCGCCCGGTCTCGGCGCAGGTATCGTGCAGGTTTTCGAGCGGCGCGCCCGACAGTTCGAGTTGGCCCGCAGGCTCGAGGCTGACGGTGCCGTCGTCGCCCCGCATCGCGATGACCTTGCCGCCTTCCTCGACCGGCTCCCAGCCGAACTCGCGCAGCGACAGCAGGATGTCGCGGATCCCGCCCTCTTCGTCATAGGACAGCGCGCGATGTTCATCGCAGCAATAGACCAGTTTTTCGTGCTCGGTACCGATGCGCCAGTCGGCCTTCGGCTTCTCGCCGCGCTGCATCGGGGCGACCAGCTGGTCGCGGCTTTCGATAATGGGGTCTTCAGTCCCCGATGTTTCGCGCGTGCTCATGACGCGTGGCGATAGGCAACCGAACCTTGCGTGAAAAGGAAATTAATCTGCGTCGAGCCAGTCGCCCGCTTCGGCCATCCATACCGCCATCCCGGCAATGGCCGCGGTTTCGCCGCGCAGGATACGCGGGCCGAGGCTGATCGCGACCGTGGCGGGATGCGCGCGAATCGCCGCGCGCTCGGCCTCGTCGAACCCGCCTTCGGGGCCGATCAGCAGCGCTGCGGGGCGATCGGCATAGCAGAACGCATCGGCGGCAGGTTCGCCGCCTTCCTCGTCGGCGAAGAACAGGTCGCGCTCCTGCGGCCAGTCGCGCAGCAATGCGTCGAGCTTCGCCACGGGCGCGATTTCGGGCAGCGCGGTGCGCGCGCATTGCTCGGCCGCCTCGGTCACAATTGCGGCAGCGCGCTCGGCATTGAGCTTGTCGGCGACGCAGCGCCGCGTGAGCACCGGCGCGATCCGCGCCACACCGAGCTCGGTCGCCTTCTCGAGCACGAGATCGAAGCGGTCCTTCTTGAGCAACGCGGGGCAGAGCCAGAAATCGGGCACCGGCTCGCGCGGCCGCTGGTGGGCGCGCGGCTGGAGCAGGATCTGCCGCTTGCCGGCCTCGATCACCTCGGCGGCCCATTCGCCGGTGACATTGTCGCACAGGATCACCGCATCGCCGGGCGAAACGCGCATCACCTTCGACAGGTAATGCGCCTGGTTGCCCTCGATCGTCACCGGTTCGCTTGCGGAAAGCGGCTGTTCGACAAACAGGCGGGGTGCGCTCTTGGGCGGCCAGGCGGGGGTAGCGGGCATGGCCCCTCTAATCACATCCGCCATCCCGGCGAAAGCCGGGATCGGGTCGCTTCTGGCAAGAAGGCCGGCAGCGATCCCGGCTTCCGCTGGGATGACGAGATTGATAGGGCGCATCCTGATGAATGAAACCGTCGTCCCCGATAGCGAACACCGCGGCCTCGTCGCGCGGCTGCCGCAGATGCCGCGCGATCTGGCGCAGCTCGCGCGGTTCGACCGCCCCATCGGTTGGTGGCTGTTGTTCTGGCCCTGCGCCTGGGGCGTCTGGCTGACCGGCGCGGGCTGGCAGCTGGCGCTGCTCGCCTGGTTGCTGCTGGGGGCCATCGCGATGCGCGGTGCGGGCTGTGTCTATAACGACATCGTCGATGCCGATCTCGACCGGAAGGTCGCGCGTACTGCGGTGCGCCCGGTGGCAAGCGGACGGGTATCGAAGAAGCTCGCATGGGGCTGGCTGTTCGTACTGTGCGCCATCGGGCTGTTGGTCCTGCTGCAATTGCGCCCGCTGGCGCAGGGCGTGGCGCTCGCCAGTGTCGCGCTGGTCGCCGCCTATCCGTTCATGAAGCGGATCACCTGGTGGCCGCAGGCCTGGCTCGGGATGGTGTTTACCTGGGGGCTGCTGGTCGGCTGGACGCAGTTGCGCGCCGACCACTGGGATGCGCTCGCGGCGATGTATGCCGGCGCGGCACTGTGGGTGATTGGCTACGATACGATCTACGCCATGCAGGACCGCGAAGACGATGCGCTGGTCGGTATCCGCTCGAGCGCGCTGCGGCTGGGCGGGCATGTGCAGGGCGGGGTGGCACTGTTCTATACGGGCGCCGTCGCGCTGTGGGCGCTGGCCTTCTGGCTCTACCGCGCAGATTGGGTGGCACTGCTCGCGCTGCTCCCCGCAGCCGCGCATCTGGCATGGCAGGTTGCCACGCTCGACGGGACCGATGGCGCCAATCCGCTAAACCGCTTCCGTGCCAATCGCTGGACCGGCGCGCTGGTTGCCGCGGCGTGCTTTGTCGTAGGCAATGCCTGATGGGTATGCGCATCGCGATGTTCGAGCCCGAGATCGCGGGGAATGTCGGCGCGGTGCTGCGTCTTGGCGCGTGCATGGGCGCGGGTATCGACCTGATCGAACCGCTGGGCTTCACCTGGGATGATCGCCGCGTGCGGCGTGCAGCGATGGATTATATCGACGAGGTCGAGGTCACGCGCCACTCCGGGTTCGAGGCATTCAGCGCGGGGCTGGGTGAACGGCGATTGCTCCTGTTTACCACCAAGGCGACACGGTCGGCCTATGATTTCGCCTTTCGCGCCGACGATGTGCTGCTGTTCGGGAAGGAAAGCGCGGGCGTGCCCGAGCATGTGGCCGCGGCCAGCCACGCCATGGTCCGCCTGCCGATGCGCGCCGAAGTGCGATCGCTCAACGTCGCGACCAGCGCGGCGATCGCGCTGGCTGAGGCCTTGCGCCAGACCGGCACCCTGCCGCGCTAGTTTCCGGCGGTGGACAAGTCGGCGGGGGAGACGCGCCGAATCTTGAGCGACTCGGCCGCGCCTTCTTAACCATGGCCGCATGACGGACACTTTCACCGCCCTTTCCGATCCCACGCGGCGGCTCCTGCTGGACCGGCTGAGCGAAACGGGCGGGCTGACGCTGTCCGCCCTTGCCGAAGACCTGCCGATGACGCGGCAGGCCGTGGCCAAGCACCTCGCCGTGCTCGAGGCGGCCGAACTGGTCGCCTCCGAGCGCGACGGGCGCTGCAAGCGGCATTATCTCAACCCGGTGCCGCTGGCCAAGATCGCGCGCCGCTGGCTGGGCCGGTTCGAGGAGGTTCCGCTGGCCGCGATGTCGGGTTTTCACGGACCCGCGGGCGAACGGCGCGTTGCGCAAACATAGGCGCGCGGGGCATGGGCTCATTCATAGCTGACCACCTCGAACTCGATCCCGTCCCAATCGAAGAAATAGAACCGCCGCCCGGGATCGTAATCGTCATGCCCGAAGGGGGTAAGGCCATGCGCAGTGACCGCCTTTTCGGCTGCGTCGATATCGTCGACGGTGAAGGCGATATGGTTGAGCGGGTGGCCCTTGGCGAACTCGCCGCGGACATGGTCGCCCGTGTAGAGCGCGATGTAATCGTGTTCGGCCCCGATATGGACCGAACGCCCGTATTTCTGCGAGGGGCCGCGCCAGCGTTCCTTCCAGCCGAGCAGGTCCTTCAGCAGCGCGGCGCTGCGTTCGGGATCGGTGACCGAGATATTCGCGTGTTCCAGTCGTCCGGTAGCCATGGTGCATCTCCTTTGCGGGGCGGGGGCCATGGCTCGGCCGGACCGCCTGTTTGCGATGCACAGGCATATGCAACCTCAACTTCACTTGAGGTCAAGCTTCAAATGGCCTATCACTCTGATCGATGAATGCGAACGACCATCTCAGCATCGGCGATCTGGCGCGCCGGACCGGCCTTTCTGCCTCGGCGATCCGCTTTTACGAGGACAAGGGATTGATCGAATCCTTCCGCACCGCGGGCAACCAGCGGCGCTTCTTGC
Organism: Qipengyuania citrea; assembly: GCF_024171405.1. Lineage (GTDB taxonomy): Bacteria > Pseudomonadota > Alphaproteobacteria > Sphingomonadales > Sphingomonadaceae > Qipengyuania > Qipengyuania profunda. Next base: position 805,220 of record NZ_JALJZT010000002.1, on the reverse strand, counting down.
GCAGCGATATCAGGCGCCTCAGCTTTATCCTCATCGTGCAGAAACTGGGGCTCTCGCTCGAGGAAATCGGCGATCACCTGCGCAGCCTGCCCAAGGGACGTAACCCCTCCAGCTTCGACTGGTGGAAGATCAGCGAAGCCATCCGCGAAAGCCTCGACCGCCGCATCGCGCAACTGCAGGCACTGCGCGACAATCTCGATGGCTGCATCGGCTGCGGTTGCCTCAGCCTCAAGACCTGCAAGCTCTACAACCCCGACGACATCGCCGCCGAGGGCGGACCGGGGCCGCGGGTTTTGCGGTAGTTGCAGACGGCTCGCTAGCATCCGCACAGCGGACGACCCGCATTTCCGTCTTCACATTCTGATAACGCAAGCACGGAGAAGGTTGAATGAGCGGGATATTAATTGCGTCGATTGCGTCGGTATCTTTTCAGTCACCCGTTATCGATTTTCGCTGTGGCGAAACAGATCAAGTCGGCGAGGGTAACGTCGCATCAGTTTACAACGCCTATTTGCGACATTCGGTGGTACTTATAGGGCTGGCGTTGAAAGGTGACGCGGCGACACTAGGCAAAGCGATATCACCGAATGCTCGGTTCGCAACGTTCCATGGTGACGTTGGCGCAGGCCCCCGGAAGACTGGACCGGAGGCAGCCGTAGAGTTCTTCAAGGAGCTTGAACCAACGAGCTATCAAACCCTGTCCGCTAGCGCTGGACCGTTTAGCACAGCCGCATGTGGACCCATCAAGGTGGAGGTGCTGTTGCTGCGAGAGGGATCCAACGCAGCCGCGCTTGTCTTCAGATACGAGGGCGGCGTTTTACGAGATGTAACTGGAAGCTCCACAACAACTGAACGTGGCACGTTCTAGGCCGGAGGATCCGATGTCCGCTTTTCACTCAGAAGCGGCAAAACATAGCGAGTGTGCTGCACCTCTAACCGAACCAGCCGGCTTCAATACTCCGGCCCAAGCTCCGCATCGAGATCGCGCGGGCGGGCGAAGTGGGCGAGCGTGCCGCAGCCCGTTCGCAGGTCGGCCCAGTCGTCGATGTCGAGTTCGAACACCGCATAGGCGGCGGTGGGGAATTTGACCTTGGCCTCGTCGTAGAGCGCGTTCTCGTTCTTCGGTGCGACCAGTTCGAACAGCATGTCGCCGAGCCCCGGATTGTGGCCCGAAAGCAGCAGGGCATCACCATCGCCCCCGGCTTCGCGGATCACGTCCATGATGGTGTCGGTCCCGGCGAGGTACAGCCGCTCGTCCCATTGCGGCGCAAGCGCGGGAAGCGCGGCGGCCAGCGTCTGCTTGACGCGTTCGGCGGGGCTAGCAACGAGCCGGTCCCAATCCACCCCATGCGCGCGGATATGATCGCCGATCACCCGCGCCCCGCGGCGCCCGCGATCGTTCAGGCCGCGATCGAAATCGCGCTTGTCGCTCTGGCCCCAGTCGGACTTGGCATGACGCAGCAGGCCGAGGATCTTCATGCGCGCGTCATCACTGGGGCAGGGTCTCCGCTGTCGAAAGGTCGGGGCTAACAACACCCTCGGTGACGCGCTGTAAAGCCTCTTCGAGTGTCAGCCGCGTGACGGGGGTGCCTTCGGGAAAGGCGGACAGCAGCCGGCTGGGGAAGGCGGGCGAAAGCACGACGAAATGACCCGCATCCTCGCGCGTGCGGATCAGCCGCCCGAAGGCCTGCGCCAGCCGCGCGCGGATGATGCGGTCGTCATAGCGCTTGGCGCCGCCTGCCTGTTCCGCAGCGGCAGCGCGGCGCGCGCGGTGCAGGATCGTCGGGCGCGGCCAGGGCACGCTTTCCATCACCACGCAGCGCAGGCTCCGGCCGGGCACGTCGACCCCGTCGCGCAGCGCATCGGTGCCCAGCAGGCTGGCGCGCGGATCGTCGCGGAAGATGTCGGTCAGCGTGCCCGTATCGATCGGATCGACATGCTGCGCATAGAGCGGCAGCCCGGCGCGCGCGAGCCGGTCGGCGATCCGGCCATAGACCGCGCGCATCCGCCGGATCGCGGTAAACAGCCCCAGCACGCCGCCATCGCTCGCTTCGATCAGCCGCGCATAGGCACCCGCCAGCGCTGGGATATCGCCCTTGCGGATATCGGTGACGATCAGCACTTCGGCGCGGCCCGCGTAATCGAAGGGGCTTTGCGCCTCCGCGGTCTTCGGTAGCAGTTCCAGATGCGGCGCGCCGCTCTTGGTGATGGCATGCGGCCAGTCGGGCCCGGTTTCGTCGCGGTCGGTCAGCGTGGCGCTGGTCAGCATGACCCCGTGCGCGGGTTCGAGCACGACCTTGGCGAATGGCTTCATCGGATCGAGCCAGTGGCGATAGATCCCGACATCGAATTCGCGCGAATCGTTGCGGTCGACCTGCAGCCAGTCGATGAATTCGGGATCGGCCGGCCCGCCGAGCCGCGACAGCAGCGCTTCCCATGCCGCGATCAGGTCGATCCGCCAGGCGAGCGAGTGGCGCGCGCCTTCGATCCGCGCACGGCCTTGCCCGTCGAGCCAGTCGGGCGCGTCCTCGACAATCGCTTCGAGCCGTCCCGCAAGCTTGAGCAGCGGCGTGCGGATGGTTGCCAGCGCCTGCGCCGCAGTGCCTGCCGCCTCGACCAGTTCGCCCGGCAGCTGCGCAGTCTCGGTCTCTATGCCATAGCCCATCTCGAGCCCGCTTTCGTCGCGCGCGAAGGTGGTCGCGCGCACGGCAGCGAGCAATTCCTCGATCGGCCCGATGGGGCCGCTTTCGGCCAGCCGCCCGAGCCAGCCATCGGCGGGCAGGGCATTGGCTGCCTCGACCGCCGCCTCGACCGCTTCGCCGCCCGCATCGTCATAGCTGGCGACATCGGCGAGACGCGCGGAAAGGCCCCGGCGGCGCCCGCGGCTGTTCTTTTCGGGGCCGATGATCCAGCGCCGCAGCTCGATCGCCTCCTGCCCGGTCAGCGCGGCGGAAAAGGTGCTGTCGGCCGCGTCGAACACGTGGTGCCCTTCGTCGAACACGATCCGCGTCGGACGCGTGGCGGCATCGCGTCCGCGCGCGGCATTGACCATCACCAGCGCATGATTGGCAATGACGAGATCGGCCTGTGCCGCATTGCGCGCGCTGCGCTCGATAAAGCACTTCCGGTAATGCGGGCACCCGGCATAGACGCATTCGCCGCGCTGGTCGGTCAGCGCCGCGATCCCGCGCTTGCGGAACAGCGTGCCGAGCCAGCCGGGCAGGTCGCCGCCGATCATGTCGCCATCCTGCGAATAGGCCGCCCAGCGCGCAACCAGATGCGCGAGGATTGCAGGACGTCCCGCGAAACCGCCCTGCAAGGCGTCTTCCAGATTGAGCAGGCACAAATAGTTCTCGCGCCCCTTGCGCACCACCACCGGCGGCGAGCCGTCGGCGCGGCTGGCGGGCCATGCGCGGCGGCTTTCCTGGCGCAGCTGGCGCTGGAGGTTCTTGGTATAGGTGCTGACCCAGACCGTCCCGCCCGATCGCTCTGCCCAGAGCGAAGCGGGGGCGAGATAGCCCAGCGTCTTACCAATCCCGGTACCCGCCTGTGCGAGCAGGATATGCGGGCGCTTCTGGCTGTCGCGCGGGCCGAAGACATGCCCTGCACCCTTTGAAAACGCGCGCTGGCCCTCGCGCCGTTCCGCGCCTTCGCCGGTCAGCCGTTCGAGCTGCGCCTCGATCGCGGGTTCGTCGATCAGCACCTGAGCAGGCTGCGGACGGTCGGGCGTCTCCTCCCATTCGGGCAGGCGGCTGAACAGCCATTTCTCCGCCCGATCGGGCCTTTTGATATGCGGCGCGAGCACACCTGCCCAAGGCCAGCGCAGCCGCGCCAGCGATTGCAGCGAAGACCACGCGCCTTCGCGCTGCGACCAGTTCTCGCTCTCGCAGGTCGCCACCAGCACGCCTGCGGCCTGTTGCAGCAGCAGGGGCACGCCCGCATCGTCCGCCGGTTCGTCCAGCCCCAGCGCATGTGCCAGCCCCTTGGGCGTGGGCACGCAGAAGGTCGCCGGGTGGACGAAGGCAAACAGTTCGAGCAGGTCGAGCCCCGACAGGTCGGGATAGCCGAGCCGGCTGGCCACCAGCGGCGCATTCATCAGCAGCTGCGGCGTATCGGCGGCGGCCATGACCGCCTCGCCCTTCGAACAGCCACGCGTCGACCCATTCGGATCGCGCAGCCAGGTTCCGGCGTGGCTGGCATGAAGAGCGGGGAGGGGCAGCAAATGGCTCACGGAAAAGACCATGTAAGGGCGGGAACGAAAAGTAAACAGAGGGCGACGAGACTATGCCAAGTGCGTTTCGGTTCGTCGCAAGCGGTCGGTGCTTGGCCGCGAAACGGCTTTAAGAACACCTGCAATATCAGTTATTTGGAGTTTCATGAACGCCAGATGACAGGAACTGTGGCGAAATCATGCCCGTTCTATTGGCATGACCAAGACCCGCCATATGATCGCCAGCGCCCCTATCGCGATTGCCGCGATGGCCGCGCTCCATACACCAGCCGCCATGGCTCAGGAAGCGCCACCGATCGTGCTCGATTTGCCGGCGCCAACGCCGGCCGCATCGCCCGCTCCGATCGTAATTTCGGCGCCCGCACCTGCTCCGATCGTGATCGACATGCCGCAGGCCGAACCGGTGGTCGAACCCCCGGTCGTGAACGATCCCGCACCGGTCGCGACCACGCGGACCACGCAGGCTACCCCGACGCCACCTCGTGCGGAAGCTCGGGAACCCGCGGCAGCAACTACAACCGCTGCAGGAGCGACTCTTGCACCCGTGGCCACCGCGGATACCGCAGCAGCAGCGGAGGAAGCTCCTCTCCCTGTTGGCGCAAGCGCGGTGCAGTCTGCCCCTTCGGCCGAAATCGTACCGGTTGAGGAGCCCGTAGGGGACGCCTCGAGCGCGGCCCTGCTCTTCGCGCTCCTTGGCGCAGGGGGAATCGGTCTGGCAGCGCTGCTGCTGTTCCGCTCGCGGCGCCGTCGTCGCACCGGCGACACGCCGGTTATCGAGCGGCCAATCGTCGGTGCGTCGCCGATTGTGGAGCGCGAAGCCGCTGTGACGGCGGATGCCGCTGAAGCGGGCAGCACGTTGGCGAGCAAGTCGCTATCCCCCGCTACCAGCAATGGCGCAGCAGTCGAGTTGCCAAGCGAATTGCCGCCTAGCCGTGCCGAGCGCGGGCGCCTGCTCCAGCGGATGATCAACGCGCGGCCCGATCGCGCCAACCCCTTCGCCTCGCACAAGGCCCGTGCCAAGCGCGCCCGCCTCATCCTGCAATCGATTGGTACCCGTTTCACCGATCGCAAGCCGGGCATCGATCTCAGCCAGTACTCGAATGTCTGGCCCGAACTGCGCGGCTGGCGACCTGCGACGACCTAAATCCCTCCTGACCCTCGATAGGTGTCGCAGCGGTAGGGGCGTCTACTCCACGAGTAGGCGCCCCTATTGGCGACTGTGCCCATCGCAGCATATCGGGCCGCAGCGTCGTTCGTCGCGCCTTGTTCGATATAAGCTAACGTCTGTCCTACACCGCGCTTTCCGGATACTCCCCGGCGCATGCCGCAGACCTTTGTTCTTGAGCGCTACCTCTATCGCATCTGCCGAAGGGCCCGGCGGGTTTTCTCTTCCAGGACCGTGGTCCATGCGGTCCATGTGACTGGTCTCGGCTTCGCGCGTTCCAACACGCGTCCAACACTTCGCACTTGCGAAAGCGGCGGTCACCCGCAATGGCGTTTCACATGAGCATGACCGATCTGATCACCGCTGCACGCGTGTCCAAGGCCTGGCCGTTCCAGGAGGCGCAGCGCCTGCTCAAACGCTATCCCGATGGGGTCAAGCCCGACGGCTCGCCGGTCCTGTTTGAAACCGGCTATGGCCCCAGCGGCCTGCCGCATATCGGCACCTTCCAGGAAGTGCTGCGCACTACGTTGGTGCGCCGCGCGTTCGAAGCGCTGATCGGGGCGAAGCCCGAAGACGGCAAGACGCGGCTGGTCGCATTTTCCGACGATATGGACGGGCTGCGCAAGGTGCCCGATAACGTGCCCAACCAGCAGCTGTTGCAGGACAATCTGCACCTGCCGCTGAGCCGGGTGCCCAATCCCTTCGACAGCGACCACGCCAGCTTCGCCGCGCACAACAATGCGATGCTCCGCGAATTCCTCGACCGCTTCGGCTTCCAGTACGAGTTCGTCTCGGCCAGCGATCGCTACAATTCAGGTGCCTTCGACGAGGCGCTGCGGCAGGTGCTGCGCAAGAATCGGCAGATCCTCGACATCATGCTGCCGACGCTGCGCGAGGAACGCCGCCAGACCTATTCGCCGGTGCTGCCGGTCAGTCCGCAGACCGGACGCGTTCTGCAGGTGCCGGTCGAGGTCGTCGATGCCGAGGCGGGCACGATTCGCTTCACTGACGAGGACGGCAGCGTGGTCGAGCAATCCGCGCTTGGCGGCATGAGCAAGCTGCAGTGGAAGGTCGACTGGGCGATGCGCTGGTATGCGCTGGGCGTCGATTACGAGATGTACGGCAAGGATCTGACCGATAGCGGCGTGCAGTCGGGCAAGATCGTGCAGGTGCTGGGCGGGCGCAAGCCCGAGGGATTGATCTACGAGCTGTTCCTCGACGAGAACGGCGAGAAGATCTCCAAGTCCAAGGGCAACGGCCTGACCATCGACGAATGGCTGACCTATGGTTCGGAAGAGAGCCTCGGCTTCTACATCTTCCCCAATCCCAAGAGCGCCAAGCAGCTGCACGTCGGCGTCATCCCGCGCGCGGTGGACGATTACTGGCAGTTCCGCGAGCGGCTGGCCGAGCAGGAGCTCGACAAGCAGCTCGGCAATCCGGTGTGGCATCTGGCGCGCGCGAATGGCGGCTTCGAGGAGGCGGAGGCGCCCGGTGCAGGTGAAAGCCTGCCGGTGACCTACGGCCTGCTGCTCAACCTCGCCAGCGTGCTGGGTGCCGAAGCAAGCGAAGATGCGCTGCGCGATTACCTCGCCAGCTATATCGGCGATGGCCGCATCACGCCCGAACTCGAAGTGCTGATCGGTACTGCGGTTACCTATACGCGCGACTACATCGTCCCGACATTGTCCAAGCGCGCGCCCACCGCCAACGAAACGGACGCGCTGCGCGCCCTCGACAGCTATCTTGCGGGGGCCGCTGAAGATACCAGTGCCGAAGACCTGCAAACGCAGGTCTATGAGATCGGCAAAAGCGAAGACTATGGCTTCGCCTCGCTGCGCGACTGGTTCAAGGCGCTCTATCAGACGCTGCTCGGCAGCGACCAGGGCCCGCGCATGGGCAGTTTCATCGCGCTTTACGGGGTCGCGAATACGCGCAAGCTCATTGCCGAGGCGCTGGCGCGCGGCTGACCGGTCCAGGAACCTCGACCAAGCCTGACAGAAACGCCGGGGCCGGGACTTGCAATCCCTGTCCAACCGCGACAGTCTCTGCGCCGGATAGATCGGAAGCAGAGACGAGGGGAGGCGCCATGGGTCGCGCCATGGACGGCAACAACGGGCGGACTCCACCTTCCAGCGGGGTCGAAAAGGCAGTCGAACGCGCCGAGCATGAAGCGCGCATGGTCGGCCGTCTTGCCGATCTCAAGATCGGCTCGTCGCAGCTATTCCTGCAGACGACCGAACAGACACGCATGGCGCTGTCCATCGCCGATCCGCATCAGGACGATTGCCCGCTGGTCTATTGCAACCAGGCCTTTGTCGATCTGACTGGCTATGACCGCGACGAGATTATCGGCCGCAATTGCCGCTTCCTGCAGGGGCGCGGCACCAAGCCCTCGGCTGTCGTAAAGCTCGCCGAAGCGGTGCGGAGCGGGGAATATACGGTCGTCGATATCCTCAATTACCGCAAGGACGGTTCGTCTTTCTGGAACGCGGTCCATGTCGGCCCGATCTACGACGAGAATGGCGATCTGGCGTATTTGTTCGGTTCGCAATGGGACATCACCGAACTGCTCGCCGCGCGCGAGACGATTGTCGAGAACGAGCGCGTGGCGGAGGAATTGCGGCACAGGACCGACGATCTGTTTGCCGTCCTAGTCGCCATCGTCCGGCTGTCGGCGCGCAATTCGCAGGACGTGGGCGAACTTTCGAGCAAGATCGAGCGGCGGGTCGAAGCACTCGCGGGGGCGCACCGGGTCTCGCTGGCGGCAGAAGGGCTCAATCACGACCGCAGCAACCTGCGCGATCTCGTCGAAGCGGTCATGCGGCCCTATCGCAGTGCGCGCGGCGACCGCATCGACCTTGGCGGCGAACTCATCGAATTGCCGCGCAAGCATGTCACGCCGCTGGGCCTGACGCTGCACGAACTGGCGACCAATGCGCTCAAATACGGCGCGCTGGCGCATCAGGACGGCAAGGTCACGATCGACTGGGAGGTCGCGGAAGGCACGCTGGTGATCGAATGGGAGGAGACGCGCGGACAGGGCGCGATCCCGCTTGCGGCCAATCCCGAGATCAAGGGTACGGGTTCGGGCACGCGGCTGATCGAAGGCGTTATTCGGGGCCTTGGCGGCGGGGTCGAGATGCGCTTCGAACCCACGGGGTTCCAGGCCACCATCCGCGTACCGGCAGCGGCGCGCGCGCTCGACTGAGCAGGGTTACCCGTGTTTGCGCGTGCGGAACCACTTGGTCAGCACGTATTTCTGTCCCGCGATCACCGGGGTCCCGGCATGGAGCGTGTCCTCGTTGGGTAGCCCTTCGGGCGTGGCATTGTTCCACACCATCAGCACGCCGGGTTTCGGTTCGATCGAGGCGCCGATCTCGACGAAATGCGTATGCCCGCCTTCCTCGACCTCGTTGAGAAAGGCCATCGCGGTCCAGCAGCGTTGCCCGCCGCGCTTGCGTTCCAGCTGCCAATATTCCTGGTCGGTATAGAACCAGTCATTGTGCGGCTTGAATTCCTGCCCGGGAAGATAGCGCTGGCCCTGGATGTTTTCCCCCGTCTTGCCCGGCAGTCCGAGCAGATCGTCGATCCGCCGCGAGATCGCCTTGATGAACGGATCGTGCGGATCGAAATTGCCCGAATAGGAGGTGCGAAACTTGGCGATATAGGCGGTTTCGTGCAGCTCGCTCGGGCGCGCGACGGCATCGATCATGCCCATCAGGCGCTGGCATTCATCGGGCGAGAGGAAATTGCCAATGGCGTAGATTTCTGCCCGATCGGTGGGGATCTTGTATGCCTGCGGGTCGGCATCAAGGCGCTTGCGCACCATGGCGCCGACGCGTTTGAGAGCATCCTGGTCGGGAACGGTAGCGGTCTTTGTCATCGGGGCCCTTGTTAGCAAGCATGCGCAGGGCTTCAAGTAAGCCGCTTGCCGGGCAGGTCGCGAGCAATAGGATGGCGTCCTATCCATAGGGAGTGAATGATGAGCGAGACGCACGCACGCCGCTATTCCAAGGGAGCCATGCTGTTCCACTGGGCAATCGCGATCCTGGTGATCATGAACTGGCAGATCGCCGAACGCGTTGGATCGCTGGAGATGCCGCTCAAGGCGGAAGTTTTCGGCTATCACAAGGCCTGGGGCATGGTGATCCTCGCTATGACCCTGGGTCGGCTGATGTGGCGGTTCACGCACCGCGTTCCGCCGCTTCCCGCTGACCTCGCCCGCTGGGAAGCTGCACTGGCGCGCACGGTGCATACGATTTTCTATGTCCTGCTGATCGGTCTTCCGCTGGGCGGGTGGCTGGCCAATTCGCTGGGAGGACGTACGATCGACGTCTTCGGACTGTTCACCATTCCCGCGCTCCCGGTCGGCGAGAATAGCGATCTGGCAGGTCAGATTTTCGACGCCCATGCCCTGGGTGGATCGATTTTCATTGCCCTGATAGGCCTGCACATACTCGGCGCGCTCAAGCATACTTTCTTCGATCGCAACGGCGGTATTTTCCGCATGTTGCCCTTCGGCAAGGTGCCGGGCTGAGGCGGGCTACGAAAAAGCCCCCGCCAGTCACCTGGCGGGGGCCTGATTGCCGGCGGGACCGCTCACGAAATCCGGTCGGCGGCGTGACTTACCAGAAGAAGTTGTGAATCACGTCGACCACTTCGCCGCTGTAGATATCGACCAATAGCACGTCGTCGTAATAGCGCACCCAGCGGTAGGGGCCGTAGACCTCGGGCAGGCGATACCGCCAGGGATCGTTGATCCAGTAGCGGCTGCCGAAGAACAGGCTGCCAATCCGCAGGCCAATGCTCAGGCGGCGATAATTGTAGTTACGATAGGGCGCGTAATAGCGACCAAGCCGGTAGGTGCTGCGATTGTTGTAGCGATAGCGCTGCCAGTCGTAGCGATTGTTGTTGCGCCAGCGGCGCTGGTCCCAGCGATCGTAATCACGCCACTGGCGTCCGTCGTAATAACGCGCCCGGCGATTGTCGTGACGCACGCTGCGCGAACTGGTCCGATTGGTATCGCTACGGCTGCGGCGCTCCTCGCGCGTGTTGCGCTCGCGCTGGTCGCGGCGACCGTCGCGATAGGCTTCGCGGCGCGCGTCTTCGCGTCGGTCGGTCCGTTGTTCGCTTCGCCGTTCGCTGCGATTGCGATCAGCATTGGCGCGGTCGCGGTCGCGGTCGGCATTGGCGCGGTTGCGATCGCCCGTGGAGCTGCGGGTACGCTGCTGGATCTCGCGCCGGCTGTTGCGTTCGCGAGCCGCTTCTCCGCGCCGGTCCGAAGTGCTTGAGCCACGGGCCTGCGCAATGTCCGCGCGATTGTTGCCACGCGATTCCGTGCGCTGCACTCGCTCCACGCGTTGCGGGCGCTGTGCCTCGCGGGGCTGGGCGCGGCGTTCGCTGCGCTCCTGGCGCTCTGCGCGCGGAGCGGAGCGTCGCTGGCGAGTTTCGCCACGATCGCCGCGGTCGCGCTGGGCGCGTTCCTGCCGGTCGCGCGATTGCGCTTCGGCTTCTGCGGGCAGGGCGGTGATCGCCATCGCCGCAGCGAGAGCGCTCAGCGCGCTTCCTTTCAGGAGCTTGGTCAGATTCATGGAGCGTGTCCTCTTCTTACGCTTGGTACCGCTCCACCACCCGCGGCATTTGTCGATGTCGCAATTTGTAACACAACGGCCTGACCCCAAACTGAACCGGTCTGTCGGGCTTCCGTTCATGTTTATGCGGAGAATTATGAATTTATTGGGGGTTGGCTCCGGCTCGGTGCGCAGGCATTGCTACGGCCATGTACGATACACTCGACGAAGTCCGCGCCGATATCTCCGCCAGGCTGGCCGATGCGGCGGCAAACCGCCATTCGCCCATGCATGCGCCGGTAGTCGCGACGGGTGATGCCGATGCGCGGGTGATGGTCCTGCGCGCCTTCGATGCCGATCACTGGACGCTGCGCTTTCACACCGACGCCCGGTCGCCCAAGGTCGCGGTAATCGAAGGCGATCCGCGTATGGCGGTGCTCGCCTATGATCGCGACGCGAAGGTGCAATTGCGCCTGCGCGGGACCGCACGGATCGAACGCGACGGGGCGATGGTCGATGCGGCCTGGGCGGAAAGCACCAATTTCGCGAGGCGTTGCTATCTGGGAGAAGGGCCGGGTGCGATCTCGGATGTGCCCACCTCGGGGCTACCGCCCGAATTCGAGCGCGACGAGCCTGACGATGTCCAGCTTGTCCCCGCGCGCGAGAATTTCGCGGTGCTGCTGATGCAGGCCGAGGAGATCGACTGGTTTTCGCTGGCCCACAACGGCCATCGCCGGGCGGTACTGGCGCGCAACGGCGCCGGCCGCTGGATTGCGCCTTAGAGCCGGGGATCGGTCAAGCTTCGATCTCTCGCGCATATATCGATACGATGGCGGGCGGCCATCCACGTGCCCGATCGGGGCCGTCGGCCCGGACCGCCCGCCAGTATTGCGTCAGGCTGCCTGCTTGATCTCGCGCAGCGTGATGGCGAAGGTGATGTCTTCACCGGCCAGCGGATGGTTGCCGTCGGCCTTGATCGACTGGTCGTTCACATCGACGACATAGAGCGTCATCGGCGAACCGTCCTGCTGCTGCGCCTGCAGCGCCATCCCGGGCTGCGGGGCGGGTTCGGGCGGCAGGTTCTCGCGCGGGATTTCGATGATCAGCTCGTCGCGGCGCGGACCGAAGGCGCTGTCGCATTCGATCGCGACGGTTTCTTCGTCGCCGACTTCCATCGCGGTCAGCGCCTGCTCGATCTGCGGGAAGATCTGGCCGCTGCCCAGTTCGATGTCCTGCGGGCCTTGTTCCTCGGTGTTGCCGACCACTTCGCCGTCGCTCCGGCGCAGGACGTAGTCGATGGATACGGTGTCACCGTTTTTGGGAGTGGGCATAAATGTCCTTTTCGAAATTGGATTTTGCGGCCGCCATGGGCCGTCCGGGAACGCACTCGTAATCGAGCGCCTTGCCCCTGATTGTCGCAACTCAGCCGGTGCTAGTCAAATGCAGTCGGCGCAGCTCGCTCACTGCCTGCCGATTCATCGCCTAGGGCGGGGGATGATCCACGCGGTCCGTTAGATCACGGCGGGTTCTTCGTAGATCACGCAGCGCGCGCGGCCGGCGTGCTTGGCGCGATATAGCGCGTCGTCGGCCGACCGCAGCAGCTGGCTTTCGTCCCAGCGCACGTCATATTCCGCGATGCCTATACTGACAGTCACCGGTTCGAGGCCGGCTTTGTGCCATTCGGTAGCTGCCAGCGCGCGGCCGATGGCCAGGCAGCGTTCGCGTGCCGCAAGCGCGTCACTGCCCGGCCAGACGAAGAGGAATTCCTCGCCGCCGACGCGGCCCACCATTTCGCCCGAGCGCAAATGCGCCTCCAGCACCTGGCTGACCTTTACCAGCGTGAGATCGCCGATCTCGTGGCCGAACCGGTCGTTGATGGTTTTGAAGTGATCGATGTCGATCATCGCGATGGTGAACCGATGCCTGCCGGAAAAGGCTTTCGCTATCTGCCCGCCGATCCGGGACAGCACCTTGCGGCGGTTGGGAATGCCCGTGAGATGGTCGGTCTCGGCCAGGATCCTGACTTCGGCTGCCTCGGTCTCGGCCCGCAGCTTTGCCTGCTCGAGTTCGCGCATGGCCTCGGTGCGTTCGGTCACATCCATGATGGTGCCGAAGATGATCGCGGGCCCATGGCGAGTGTTCGTTTCCACCTCGTTGCGGCATTCGAAATAGCCCGGCGTGCCATCGCGTGAATCGATGCGGGCTTCGAATATGAACGGGATGCCGGTGTGGCGTGCGCCCGCCAGCAAGCCCATCACCCGCGGGCGGTCATCCTCGTGGAACATCTCCGCCATCTCGGTCAGTGTGGCAGGCAGGGGGTCGCGCGCCAGCATCCTGCCGGCTTCTTCCGACCAATAGATGGCATCGGTATCCGGGTCATGCCGCCAATGGCCGACCTTGGCGGCGCGCTCCGCAGCTTCGAGAAGCCGCTTGCTGGTGGCAATTTCCTCGAGATCGCGCCGGTTGCGGGCGAGCGACAGCGCAACGGGCAGGGTCGAGACCAGCAGGGCCAGCAGGTAGACCTGGAACACCAGCACCTGCTGCTCGACCGGGGGGAAGAAGGCACCCACCGGACCGAGATCGAACATCGTCAGGACCGAGCCGATCGCGGTCACGAGCAGCAGCGCGACCATCGCGCCGCTCAGACCTAATGCCGCAGTGGTGATCGAGATCGCGACCAGCGGCAGGATCAGCAAGGGGAACTCGGCCTGCCCGAAGGCCGCCAGCGCGGTCAGCGCGACGAATACGAAGGTCCAGAAGCCGCGCAGCGACAGCATGCGGGTCTCGTGCGCTTCGTCCTGATGGAGGAACATGACGACCGGGGTCACCACGAGCATGCCCAGCGTCACCGTGCTCATCCACGAGGTAAGGAACACGGTATCGAAATTGCTGGAAAGGATGCCCGCCATGATTGCGCTGGCAATGCCGCCTACCAATGCGGAGGCGGCGAAACGGAGCAGGTTGAGCGGACGCGCCAGCAGGACATGTTCCGCACGCCCGCCGCCCATCAGCACGAAGACCAGCCAGCCTTCGATCAGATTGGCAATGGTATATCCCACCGAGGGCAAGACCCCCACGCCGGACCACATATTTGCTGCAAAGCTGGCGAGGGCTACGCCGATGCTGGTCAGCTTGCGCCCGCGGGGGCCGAGCAGCAGCAGCGCAGCGACGAAAATGCCGCTGGAAGGCCAGACCGCCGCCAGGCCATCCGCACCTTGGGTGAGCTCGAGTGCGATCATCGCGCACACGAGCCAGCCGAGGCTGAAGATGATCGCCCACGTCAGTTCCGAGCCCGCCGAAACCGCAAACTTTTGCCTGCCCAACTCAGTCCCCCCTTGGCCGCGGCGTGGATGGCCGGGCCTTACCGGAGGCTTAACGCGTCAGCTTCTTGTAGGCGAGACGTGTGGGACGATCTGCCGCATCGCCGAGACGACGGCGCTTGTCTTCCTCGTAAGCTTCGAAATTGCCTTCGAACCATTCGACATGGCTGTCGCCTTCGAAGGCCAGGATATGCGTGGCGAGGCGATCGAGGAAGAAACGGTCATGCGAGATGACCACGGCGCATCCGGCGAAGTTCTCGATCGCTTCCTCGAGCGCGCCGAGCGTCTCGACGTCGAGATCGTTGGTCGGTTCGTCGAGCAGGAGGACATTGCCACCTTCCTTGAGCATCTTGGCCATGTGGACGCGGTTGCGTTCACCGCCCGACAGTTTGCCGACGTTCTTCTGCTGGTCGGCGCCCTTGAAGTTGAACGCTCCGACATAGGCACGGGTGCTGGTGTCGTGACCATTGACCTTCATGTAATCGTGCCCGTCGGAGATTTCCTCCCACACGTTCTTGCTCGGATCGAGATGGTCGCGGCTCTGGTCGACATAACCCAGATGCACGGTGGAACCGATTTCAACTGTCCCGCTATCGGGCTCTTCCTTTCCGGTAAGGATCTTGAACAGCGTCGACTTGCCTGCGCCGTTGGGGCCGATCACGCCGACGATGCCGCCCGGGGGCAGCATGAAGGAGAGGTCTTCGAAAAGCAGCTTGTCGCCATAGGCCTTGGTGATGTTCTTGGCCTCGATCACCTTGCCGCCGAGGCGTTCGGGGACCTGGATGACGATCTGCGCCTTGCCCGGCTTGCGGTCCTTCTGCGAATCCTGGAGCTGTTCGAACTTGCGGATACGCGCCTTGGACTTGGTCTGGCGCGCGGCCGGGGTCTGCCGGATCCATTCGAGTTCGCGGCCCAGCGCCTTCTGGCGCCCGCTTTCCTCGCGGCTTTCCTGCTCGAGACGCTTGGCTTTCTTCTCGAGATAGGTCGAGTAATTGCCTTCGTAGGGATAGTAGCTGCCGCGATCGAGCTCGAGGATCCATTCCACGACATTGTCGAGGAAGTAGCGGTCATGGGTGATCATCAGCACCGCACCGGCATATTCCTTGAGGTGGTTCTCAAGCCACTGGACGCTTTCGGCGTCGAGATGGTTGGTCGGTTCGTCGAGCAGCAGGATCGAGGGCTTCTGAATCAGCAGACGCGTCAGCGCGACGCGGCGCTTTTCGCCGCCCGAGAGGTCGGTCACCGACCAGTCGCCCGGCGGGCAGCGCAGCGCTTCCATCGCCACTTCGAGCTGGTTGTCGAGCGTCCAGCCGTCGACCGCGTCGATCTTGGCCTGCAAATC
This sequence comes from Qipengyuania citrea, assembly GCF_024171405.1. GTDB lineage: Bacteria > Pseudomonadota > Alphaproteobacteria > Sphingomonadales > Sphingomonadaceae > Qipengyuania > Qipengyuania profunda. The sequence continues at coordinate 789,592 of NZ_JALJZT010000002.1, read as the reverse complement.
GCCCATTTCTTCCATCAGCGCATCGAAATCGGTGTCGTCCTGCGGATCGCCCATTTCCGCGCTGATCGCATTGAAGCGGTCGACTAGCCCGGCGGTTTCGCGTGCGCCGTCCTTGACGTTTTCGAGCACGGTCTTGCTCTCGTCGAGCTCGGGCTCCTGCTCGAGATAGCCGACGGTGATGTTCTCGCCCGGCCAGGCTTCACCGGTGAAATCGGTGTCGATCCCGGCCATGATCTTGATCAGGGTGGACTTGCCCGCCCCATTGGGGCCGACGATGCCGATCTTGGCGCCCTGGTAGAACTGCAGGTTGATGTTGCTGAGCACCGGCTTGGGCGCACCGGGGAAGGTCTTGGTCATGTCCTTCATGACGAAAGCGTACTGGGCGGCCATCGGGCGAAAATCCTTCGAGAAATGGAATTGGCTGGGCGGGCACAGTGGCCCTCATGTTTGGGGGCGCAGATAGTCGTCCGAGCCTCGCGGGGCAAGTATCACGAGGCTGCGGGGCGGGCCCCGCACGTGCTCGAAATGCAAATGCGTGTTAAGGTGCAATGATATCTGGACAAATCCGGCGAGAAAACCGAATTGGGCCGGCACTCGGGGGTTTTACCTACACCAACTATTAACCGAACCTCCTTATTGCAATGGCAGGAAGGGCAGGGGCAGTCCATGCGCGAACAGATTATGGGCCTGATCACACCGACGATGGCGATCGTGTTTTTCGCGGTCTTTCTCGTGATGTGGTGGCGGGGGAAGATGGGCAGTTATGTGCTCGGCTTCGCTGCGGCCTATCTTTTTTTCGCGATCGGCTTCGGGACCACGCATCTGTTCAATACCGGCTCGCCCTACGTCTTCCACATTACCCAGTTCTTCTATTCGATGAGCACTGCGACGGCGATCTGGGCGCTGACCAGGCGCGCGGGCCAGCCGCCCTATCTCGGCGTCCTGCTGGTGATCTACGCGCTGTCGGCGGTTACACTGGGGGTGGCCGTGGTCACTACACCCGAAATTTCCTCACGCCTGATCATCGTCAACGTCGGTTATGGCGCGATGTATCTCGTCTGTCTGATGTCGCTGCTCGGCGGGCAGCGGCGCGAGGCGATCGACAAGCTGATCATCGTCGCGCATTCGATCCTCGCCGCGCAATTCATGATCCGCCCGGTTCTGACGCTGCTGGTCGAGCAGGGGATCGCGGCGGAAGGCTATCGCCAGTCGGTTTATTACTCGGTCCTCAACCTGTCGCTGGCGCTGATCTCGCTGATGAGCGCGATGGTCCTGGTCGGCGCCTGCGTCTACGACCAGATCAAGGCGGTGCGCGAACAGGCCGAGCTCGACGGGCTGACCGGGCTGCGCACGCGGCGCGCCTTCGAACAGGATGTCGTCGAACTGCTCGAACGCGCGAAGCAGGAATGCCTGCCGGTGTCGCTGGTGGTGGCCGATATCGATCACTTCAAGGCGGTCAACGATGTCTGGGGTCACCAGGTCGGCGACCATGCGATCGCGCAATTCGGCCAGATCATCACCGGGACAATTCGCGATAGCGACCTTGCCGGGCGTATCGGCGGCGAAGAATTCTGCATTCTCGCGTGGAATTGCGACGAAACCGCGGCGGTCACCATGGCCGAGCGCATCCGCGCCAAGTTCGCGCACACACAGGTCGAGGGCATGCCCGACGATCACCGGCTCACCGCCAGCTTCGGCGCTGCCGGGCGGATCGAGGGCGAAGGTTACGGCCGACTGTTCGCGCGGACCGACGCGGCGCTCTACCGGGCCAAGGAAGGCGGCCGCAACCGTACGGTGCGCGACAGTGCGGGTAAGAAACGCAACGTGGTCACCTCGATCACGCAAAGCGTCGAGGAGCGGCGCGAAGCGAGCGTCTAGCCAGGACTCTGAGTCAAGCTGCGCTATGTCCCTGCGCCAATCCACTTGTCCTGCGAAAACAAAACCGATGTTTTTCAATCGGGCCTTAACTGTTATCACCTAGAGATCGGGTGAGAGGGTCGGGGTAGCGCATGTCAGAGAACATTTTAGCTTTGGCGAATCCGATGCTTAGCACGGTATTCGCCCTTGCGTTCTTCATCTTGTGGCGACGCGACCCCAGCGCCACTTGGATCGCGATCATAGCCGTGGGATATTTCTCCAGCGCGCTCGGGTTTTTCATTTTCCATTTCACCGACGACCCCAACGGGATCATCGCGATCGTGTTGATGCACTTGTGCTATTCGCTCGGCACGATCAGCCTGGTGTGGGGAATATGCGCACGGTACGGGCAGCCGATCAATCACAGGCTCTATATCGCGATTGCCGTTACCGGCATGATCCTGATGATCGGCGCGAGCTTCGGGGTGGATTACAATGCCCGTCTGTATACCGCCAACGCCTGTTACGGCCTGATCCTTGCTCTCGGCACCCAGACAGCCGCGCGCAAGGCAGGCACGGAGTTGCTCGACAAGGCGATAATTCTCCTTCTTGCCATCGGCACCTTCCAGTTCTTCGTCCGCCCGCTGGTCGCGATCATGGTCGAAGGGTCGATGACCGCTGCCGAATATCGCGAAACGCCGTTCTACGCCCTGATGGTCGTGTCGCTGGCGCTTGCGGCGGTATCTCTGGCGCTGATCTTGCTGGGGGCGGCCTTGACCGACCAGACCAAGGCGGTGCGCGAAGATGCGGAGCGCGATGCGCTGACCGGTTTGAAGATGCGGGGCCCCTTCGAAGCCCAGGCAATCGCCATGCTGAACCGCGCTCGCGACAAGGACGTCCCGGTGAGCGTGATCGTGGCCGATATCGATCACTTCAAGCGGGTCAACGATATCTGGGGGCACCAGGTCGGCGATACGGCGATCGCCAGCTTCGGGGACCTGCTGCGCTCGACGATCCGGGATACCGACATTGCCGGGCGCATCGGTGGGGAGGAGTTTTGCATCCTCGTGTGGAACTGCCCGGAGGAGCCCACGCTTAACCTAGCCGAACGTATCCGCGCGCGGTTCGAGCAATTGCCGATCGAGGGCATTTCGGATGACGTCCGGCTGACGGCTAGCTTCGGCGTCGCCCAATGGGTGACGGACGAAGGTTATGGCAGGCTGTTCGCGCGTGCCGACGCGGCGCTCTACCGGGCAAAGGAAGGCGGCCGCAATTCCACTTCCGCCGATGGCGACGACAGACCACGCGCCGTGGTATCCCCCCTCCAGCAGGGTCCCGATCCGCGCGAAGTACGCGCCTAGCCCAGTTCCCGTCGCAGCAAGCGCGGCATGAGCGCTGCTTGCATCGCCGCACGCAGCAGCAGGAACCCGACGAAGCTGGCCCACAACCCGTGATTGCCAAGCGGCCAGGTTAGCCACAGCATCACGCCATAGCCCGCCGCCGCACCCGCCATTGCGAGCAGGAGTGCGCGAGTCCAGCTGGCGCCCACGAACACGCCGTCGAGTACGAAACCGGCAAAACCCGCCAGCGGGATCGCCACCAGCCACGGCCACAGCGTTCGCGCTTCGGCGGCGACTGCGGCGGTGGCGGCGAAACTGTCGGTGATCGGCCCGCCGAAGAAGGCAAACAACAGCGCCAGCACGGCCGCCACGCCCAGGCAGCGCCACAGGATCGCGCGGATATAGTGCGTGAAGCCAGCGCGGTCCTTGTCTCCGGCGCGTTCGCCATTGAGCACCTGTGCGGCGTTTTCGAACCCGTCGAGCAGCAGCGCGGAAAGCACGAAGAGCTGGTACACGATCCCGTTCGCCGCGAGCGCCACCGGTCCGCGTTCTGCCCCCAGCCGGGTTAGCGCGGCAATGGCGACGATCAGCACCACCGTGCGCAGGAACAGGTCGCGATTGACCGACAGGAAGGGCCTGAGCGTCGCGAGCGACATGCTGGTGCCGGTGTGCAGCGCGGCGCGGATGTCGCTGCCTGCAATCCGCCAGATCACGACGCCCGCGACGGCGAGCTTGGCAAACTCGGCGATAAAGCTCGACCAGCCGATCCCTGCGATGCCCCAGTCGAGCGCCAGCGCGAGCCACAGGCCCAGCGCAACATTGAGCAGATTGTAGAATACCTCGATCGCCAGCACCTCGCGCATGCGGCGGCGCCCGACGAGAAAGCCGACCAGCGCGAAATTCGCCATCACGGCGGGGGCGCTCCAGTACCGGATATCGGCATAGACCAGCGCCGCGCTGCGCACCTGCGCCTCTGCACCCAGCGCGTCGAGCAACAGCGGGAGCAGCACCGGCTTGGCGAGCAGCAGCAGCGCGGCGATCGACAGGCCGACCACCAGCCCCTTGATCAGCACCTCGGCCTGCGCCTGCGCGCCCGACCGCGTACCCGCCTGCGCGACCATGCCGGTGGTGCCGGTCTTGAGGAAATTCATCACGGTGAACAGCGCCGCGAACAGCTTGGCACCGACGTCTACCGCGCCCTGCGTCGAGGCATCGCCCAGCCGCCCGACTATCCACATATCGCCAACGCCGATCAGTGCGGTGGCGACATTGGTCACCATGGCGGGCAGCGCGATGGCCCAGATCAGCCGGGTGTCGATGGCGGGAGAGGCGGCGGTGTTCAAACGGCGGAACTCCCGCAACGGCGGCTGGAAGCCTGCCGGACGAAGCCGCCCAGGCGGCGGCTACGCATTACGAAATACTGGTCGGGGAGACTGGATTCGAACCAGCGACCCCTTGTACCCAAAACAAGTGCGCTACCAGGCTGCGCCACTCCCCGACCGATTTCCCGCAAGACGCCGAGCTTGGTGGGCCCGGCAGGACTCGAACCCGCGACCTAGCCGTTATGAGCGGCCAGCTCTAACCAACTGAGCTACAGGCCCCAAGGCACGCCCTGCGGAACAGCGCGCCTAGCCCCGGGGCGAGAGGCATGCAAGCGCTAGGCGTCCACTGCCGTCATGATTTCCGCGACCGTGGTCGGGCGGACGCCGCGCATGTCGAGATAGCCGTAGACCCCGCGCAGCCAGTCATAGAGCGCGTCGAGGTCCTCTTCGGTGCGGACGTAGGGTGTGTGACCGGGCGCCAGCGAGGGGCTGTGGAAGCTCAGCACCAGTACCGGCAGGCCGTCGTCGATCGCGATATCGACCGCGCGCAGCGCCTCTTCCTTGGTCACGCCTTCTGGGGTGAGGCCAATGCGTTCGAGCAGCCCGAGCTTCGCCAGCGCGCCGCCCAGCAGCGGGAGTTTGCGGGCGAGCGGGAAGATCTGCTGGCCCTGCTTGCGCAACATGCCCCAGAATACGCTGGTAAGCGGTAGCTCGAGCAATGTGCGCTCGGCATCGGTCCAGTAAGGGACGACCGGATGGCGGCTGTAATCGGGACCGTGCGCATCGGAATAATCGTAACGCGCGCGCACCGAACTATCGATCGCCACGCCGGTCTCGCTCAACACTTTGGCGGTTTGCGGGCCGAGGCCATAGCGGCCCGCGCGATAAATCCGCGGAACGGTGCCGAAGCCTTCTTCGATCGCATCGCGCAGGCGGCAAAACTTGTCCCGCTCCAGCTCGTGCGGGAGATTGCCGGCAAAGCTATTGTACGTGGTAACTTCTTCCTCGTGCGGCGGATTGACCCAGGGGTGCAATTGCACGCCCACTTCGGCCTTTTTCGCGCGCACCGCACCGCCGATGATCTCGCGCGCCAGCGGGTCGGCCGCGATCGGCCAGTCGACCATGTAAACGGGCGAGACGCCGAGCCCTTCGCAGAACTCCTGGAAACCGGTGATCGCGCGGACATGGTCGAGCCCATAGCCATCGGCGCGAAACGGGGCGTTCCAGTCGAATTCTTCCTCGGTATCGACCGTCAGCAGCGAACGCTGGCCGAACCCGTCCGCATAGCGCGCGACCTGCGATGGGTGGGGCGGGTCGAGAAGGTTGGCATGGGCGATGGCGGTGGGTCCTAGCCGGCGGCGCGATCAGGTGCGTCAGCAGGGCTAGGCAGCGCATCCACGCCGGTCAAGAGCGGGAGCACGAGGATGAGCGCACCCTCCTCGCGCACCAGTTCGCCGCCTGCCGCGCGGGCTTCAGCGCGCGCGAGGCGGAGCGAGAAGCCGGCGCCGAAAATGCCCGAGCTCAAGGTGCTGCCACCCGAGCGGACATCGGAGACGAAGACGTCCTCGGTTTCGGCAAGCTTGGTCGGCAACTGCGCCCGCAGCGCGACCTGGTCGCCGTCCAGCGCGAGGGCAAGCGCGACGTTCTCGCCCGCTCCGGTCGCTCCCGCAAGCGTCGCCAGGATGCGCCAGCCAAGCATCTCGGCTTCGTTCTGCGCCAGCGCCATTGGGGCAGGCGCTTCGGCGATCTCTGCATCGAACCGCGCAACCCGCGGGCCCAGCACAGTCTGCAATTGGCCGACCTGCGCGCGAACGATGGCGGCAAAATCGCTCTCGCCCGCTTCCAGATCCAATTCGCCGGCCTCGAGCCGCGCCAGCCGGTCGAGCTCGTCGAACCCGGCAAGGATGCGCGCGGAATCGCCCGCGATCGTCGCGGCCAATGCGCGGTATTCATGCGGGGTCGGCCCGAAGACCTGCTGCTGGATCACCTCGGCATAGCCCTGCATCGCATTGACCGGCGTGCGCAGCTCATGAAGCAGCTGGCGCAGGCGATCGGCGCTGCGCTGGGCACGGTTGTCGACCGGTGCGAGCGCGCGGCGGAAGCGCCCGACATAGCCATAGAAGCGCCCATCGCCGCGGGTGAAACGCGGGGCGGCATCGACGATCCATTCGCCTTCGATCGCGTCGGCCCCGCGCAGGCTGATCGGCACGTCGCGGACCGGCTGGCGATTGATGAAAGCGGTGGCGAAATCCTCGCCCACCTGGCTGCCTGCGCGCCGCTGCGATAGGTCGATCCCGATCACCAATGGGGCGATTTCGGGTTCGGCCCAGTCGATCCGGCCTTCGGACCCGGTGCCGAAGCTGAACCCGTCGAGCGGTTTGCGCTGCGCCGTCTCCTCGAGCCCCGCCATCGGCAGTGTCGGCGCGCTGGCCCCCTGCGCGCCGGGCGCACGGGCCTTGCGGAACGTCTCGATCCGTTCGACCAGCGCGCGGATGCCATCGGACTTGGCAGGCATTTCCGCCCCGGGTGCGGGAGGGTTGTCTTCAGCGACTGGCACCGGCGTCGGCTGCGGATCCGCTTCAACGATGCCGCCAGGCTCATCCGCGGGCGCGGCATTCTCGTTCGCGGGGCGCAGCACCAGCGGTTCGAGCTCTTCGAGATCGATCGGGTCGCGTGTGTCCTGCGCGGCCGGTTTGCGCTGGGGCGCCGGGGTTGGCGCCGGCAGCGCGCGATCGGATACGCCAAGCCGGTCGAGTACGCGCACCGCACCGGTGGGCAAATCGCGGCGATGGCGCAGGAAGCCGCGCGCGCGGATCGGCAGGCGCGGGATCAGCGCGGCCCATTCCTTGTCGGTCAATTGCGCGCGATACAGCGCGGCCCCGGCGATGGCGGGATGCGCTTCGCCGAACCAGCGCACGAGTTCGGGGTTGCGGAAGCGCCAGCCGTTCTCTCCCACAATGCCCGCGCGTTCATCGGTCGGGATCACCTCGGCTAGTGCGATCAGCCGCAGATACGCCGCCGCCTTGAGCGCGGGATCACCACCTTGCGGCCGCTCGCCAAGCAGATCGAGCAATTGCCGGAACTGCGTCTTCGCCGCGCGCTCGCCCGCAGCGCGGTGGCGCAGCACAGTGGCAAGGCGATCGTCGAAATGCATTGATTCTCCGGGTGGCGTGGGGGTCCGCTACACGTAACCCATCGCAGCACAACGTTTCTACAGGTGTAAAACTTAGGCTGAACGGAAAGTTGCCTTCGCGTTGCAAAGCGGGACAATTGCTGGCAGAGCTAATAATGTTAGCCAAGAGGGCTGCATCGCGTTTCCAACATTTCGTGGAAGTTTCGCGATGACTCGCCCGTGGCGCAGGGTTAGCAGGGGCAGCGTATATGGCCAATCTTGATGATATCGACCGTCGTTTGCTGGCGGAACTCCAGTCCGAAGGACGAATCACCAATGTCGAACTGGCCCACCGGGTCGGGTTGACCGCACCGCCGTGCCTGCGGCGCGTGCGCGCGCTCGAGGAAGAGGGCGTGATCCGCGGCTATCATGCCGAGCTCGATCCGTCGAAGCTGGGCTTCTCGATCACCGTCTTCGCGATGGTCAGTCTGAAGAGCCAGGCGGAAGACGCCTTGCGCGAATTCGAGGTCGCGATGCGCGACCTGCCCGAGGTGCGCGAAGTGCACATGCTCAATGGCGAGATCGATTTCATCATCAAGATCGTCAGCAGGGACTTGCAGAGCTTCCAGGAATTCCTGACCAGCAAGCTCACGCCGGCGCCCAATGTGGAGAGCGTGAAAACCTCGCTGACCATTCGCACCAGCAAGCACGAACCGGGCGTCCCGCTATGAGCGCGGTCGAGCGGATCGAGGGCCATTGCCTGTGCGGCGCGGTCACCATCGCGCTCGAAAATCCGGCGCATGAGATCGAGATCTGCCAATGCGCCATGTGTCGGCGCTGGGGCGGCTCGTTCTACACTGCGCAGACGGGCGAGCGCGCTGACATTACGGGCGAGGACAAGGCCACCATATACCGCTCGAGCGAATGGGCCGAGCGCGCCTTCTGCTCGCAATGCGGCAGCAATCTGTGGTTCCGCTTCCTGCCGACCGGCAACCGCAGCTTTTCCGCGGGCCTGTTCGATGCGGCGGCCCACCATGCGATCGAGAAAGAGATCTTCGTCGACGAACGCGCCGACTGGGGCCGCATCGAAGGTGACCATCCGCGCCAGACCGGCGAAGAGGTGATCGCGGAAGCCGAGGCTGCGGGTTTCACCTTCGACTAAAGCGCCTTAGGGCGTAGCACCGTTGTTTATTGCCCGATAGCTCTGGGAACCAGGCCATTCTCAACGAGGATGGTATCCGCGATTTCGGTGCCGAAATCCACCAAGGTAGCGTTGTCCGGGACATAGACCATGGGGCCGCCGCGTGGTCCGGCGTGCCATGGCAGGGCCCGTCCCTGCCGAGGTTCCACTCTTCTGAACCGACGCTCTGCGTTGCCCTGCCGCAGATCCATGACGATGCAGAAGCGATCGGCCTGCTCATCCTCCACCACTCGGTATTCGATCGAGACATCCTGCGGTCTCGGGGCGTAATTGCCGTCGACCAGGTATTGCAGGTTTCTCATACCGCCGCGGTGCAGCGCCGATGTGAATCCGCGGAAGGGCATGTCGAAAAAGGTCGAGGGGTAGTGAAGGTCGGTTTTCGGCATACTGCTGCCGACTGCGATTCGCCGGATGTCGAAGCGCATATCCTTCGACAGAATGATCCGGTCGTTGCGGTCCCCGGCAAAATCGGCACAGGGTCTTTGTTTTTCCCGCAACACAGGCCCACCGACCAATTTGAATGTCCGTCGCTCCTCGAAGTCCTGGGGCATGGTCGGCTCGGTGAAGTCGCAATTGCGATCAAGGGGGCGACTGGGCAACCAGTTCGAATAGGCCTCCACCAGTTCGGCTGATTCCTCATCCCGCTGAGCCCTTGGAATGTATCCGACAACCTGAACAAGCCCAACGCAGGCCACTGCAGGGTCTGGTTGCGAGGATACTTGGAATGTCTGGAGCCGGTCGACCGACAGCTCATCGTCGCCGTTGATCCAATTCGGGAACAGCGAGTAGCGATTGAAGGCGTCGAGCCGCTCTGGAGTGAGCTCGCTTTCCAGGAAATATCCCCTGAACTGGACACTTCCGCCATCGTACGACCGGATCCTGCCTGGTCGTTTCTTGGATTTCAGCCATCGATAGGCCGGCAGGTCGAGCACCTCCTCGAGTGTCGTCGGCGGTGGGCTCGCTTCGTCTCCAACGGGCGACTGCAGATCCTCTTGGCTTGCGGCTGGCGGTGGCTCTGTAAAAAAAATAGCGGAGCTGACCGTCGCAACTACGAATGCCGGCGCAAAGAGGATGTTGGTACGCATGGACAACAAATAAGGACATGTTCGTTAAAGAACCTTTTCTTAGACTGTTGGGTTTCCTTTTGAGCGCCAAAGCCAACACATCTAGGGAATTAATTTCACTCCGATCCTCTTGGGCGAGAGGCGATGGAAGGGCAAATAAAATGGTCACGCGCACCATCGCGCAGGTGAAGCAGGCCGGTGCAGTTGCTCATCCAACGCGTTACAGTGCCGGGGTTGAAGACCTCACCCCTCGCGCGTCTTGAGCCATTCCTCGAGCCATTTGATCGAGTAGTTCCCGCTCTTCACATCGTCCTGCTGCAGCAGTTCCTGATGCAGCGGGATGCTGGTCTTGACGCCTTCGACCACCATTTCCTCCAGCGCGCGCTTGAGGCGCATCATGCAGCCTTCGCGGGTGCGGCCATAGACGATCAGCTTGGCAATCATGCTGTCGTAATAGGGCGGAATCCGGTAACCGGCATAAAGCCCGCTATCGACGCGCACATGCATGCCGCCGGCCGCGTGATAATGCGTCACTTCGCCGGGCGAGGGCGCAAAGGTCCAGGGATCTTCGGCGTTGATGCGGCATTCGATCGCGTGGCCCTTGAACTCGATTTCGTCCTGCGTGATCGAGAGCGGCCTGCCCTCGGCGATACGGATCTGTTCGCGCACCAGATCGACGCCGGTGATTGCTTCGGTAACCGGGTGTTCGACCTGCAGGCGGGTGTTCATTTCGATGAAATAGAACTCGCCGTTTTCCCACAGGAATTCGATCGTCCCCGCGCCGCGATAGGCCATGTCGCGCATGGCCTGCGCGCAGATTTCGCCCATCCGCATGCGGTCGTCCTCGCCCAGTACGGGGGAGGGCGCCTCCTCGAACACCTTCTGGTGACGGCGCTGGAGCGAACAGTCGCGCTCGCCCAGGTGGATTGCCCCGCCATTGCCGTCGCCGAAGACCTGGAATTCGATATGCCGCGGATCGCCGAGATATTTCTCGATATAGACGGTGGCGTCGCCGAAGGCGGCCTTGGCCTCGCTGCCCGCCTGCTTCATCAGCGTTTCGAGCTGGTCTTCGCTTTCGCAGACCTTCATGCCGCGCCCGCCGCCGCCGCTGGCAGCCTTGATGATCACCGGATAGCCGATTTCGTCCGCGATCGCGCGGCCCTGCTCGACCGTTTCGACCGCGCCGTCGGAACCGGGGACCAGCGGCAGGCCAAGCGCGCCGGCGGTCTTCTTCGCGGCGACCTTATCGCCCATGGTGCGGATATGCTCGGGCTTGGGGCCGATCCAGGCGATATCATGCGCCTCGACGATCTCGGCGAACTTGGCGTTTTCCGACAGGAAGCCGTAGCCCGGGTGGATCGCGTCGGCCTGGCTCACCTCGGCCGCGGAAATGATATTGGCCACGTTGAGATAACTGTCGGTCGCGGGCGGCGGACCGATGCACACCGCGTGATCGGCGAGCCGGACATGCATGGCATCGGCGTCGGCAGTGGAATGCACCGCGACCGTCTCGATACCCATTTCATGTGCCGCGCGGTGGATACGCAGCGCGATTTCGCCGCGATTGGCGATCAATATGCGCGAGATACCCATGGCTTACGCGACGACGACGAGCGGCTGGTCGAATTCGACCGGCTGGGCGTTTTCGACGAGGATCGCCTTCACCGTTCCTGCCTTGTCGGCCGTGATCGGGTTCATCACCTTCATCGCTTCGACAATCACCAGCGTCTGGCCTTCCTTGACGCTGTCGCCGACCTTGATGAAATCGGCCGCACCCGGTTCAGGGGCCAGATAGACCGTGCCGACCATCGGCGATTTGGTCGCCCCGGCGGTGTCCGCTTGCGCGGCCCCCGCGCTATCGGGCGTCGGCGCCGCAGCAGCGGGCGCTGCCGGAGCCGCTGTGGCTGGCGCCGCCATCGCTTGGGCGGGGGCCATGGCCACGCCGCCGCCGCGCGCAACGCGGATCTTGCGGTCGCCATCCTCGACTTCGATTTCGGTAAGTCCGGTGTCGTCCAGCATCTCGGCCAGCTCGCGTACGAGAGCGGTGTCGACATTCATGCCGGATTTGCCGGCGCTGGCTTTACGATCGGCCATGGAACCCCTTGTGTGTTGTTTGCGCCGCCTATGCTACCCGCGCGGCGATAGGGCAAGGGGTGTGCGGGCGAATTAGAGCGCGGCCGCTTTCTCCAACGCTACGGCATAGCCCCGCGCGCCCAGTCCCTTGACCTCGTCCACCGCGCCCATGCCCACATAGGAGATGTGACGGAACGCTTCGCGCGTCGCAGGGTCGGACAGATGGACCTCGATCACGGGCAATTCGATCGCCTTGATCGCATCGAGCAGCGCGATCGAGCTATGCGTATAGGCCGCGGCGTTGAGCAGCACCGCCCTGGCGCCGACTTTGCGTGCCTCGTGCAACCAGTCGACCAGCACGCCTTCGTGATTGGTTTGGCGAAAGTCGATCGCCAGCCCGAGCTCACGCGCCTTCTCGCCAAGCATCGCCTCGATATCGGCAAGCGTGTCGGAGCCGTAGATCTCCGGTTCGCGCGTGCCGAGCAGGTTGAGATTGGGGCCGTTGAGGACGAAGACGGTGTCGGTCATGGGGAAGGGGTAGCGTCGAAGGCCGAGACAAGGAAGTGGAAGGTCGGCTTACGACCTGATAACGGACCTTCAAGCGCGTCAGCGAAGGATATGAACTATCGCTGGGCGGTGACGGGTTCAAGCGAGATAATTTGGTCAATGATCATGAGGTGCTCGTAGCTGGCGGCGTGGCCGAAGTATCCTGGCACCTTGGTTCGTCTCCCCACAAACTCGATGCGATGGATACCATCAGGTGGAATGTCATCCAGTTCAACGTTATCCGCAAACTCAAGCCAAATGCCGCGCTTTGCCATCCAATCGCAAGTATCTGCTGGGTCAGGACAGAAGTTTGTCCATTCCCACCCATGCTCCCAAAGCCCATTCCATCGCTGTGCTGGGAGCATTTCATAGCAATCAGGGTCGTCAGGGCGCCACTCGATGAAACCACCAAAGCGAACCTCGTCTAGACAGGTTTGGACCATGCCCGGATGGGATTCCCGGAACGCGATAAATTCCTCATCCGAAATGGCAGGTTGAGGTTGCTCGCAACCGAGAAGTGGCGTCAACAAAGCGAGAACGAAGATAGCTTTCACCAAACGACTATGAAACGCTTCGCTGCCGATGACAATTGAACCCTCTCGCGTGGTCCGCTTTCCACCCAATAGCAGCCTCCCCAACTACTGATCCACGCCCTTGACCTTGCCCCATTGGCGCGCCGCGGTGTAGCCTAGGTAGCCGGTGCCGAAGAGCGCGTAGAGCGCTTCGGGCAGGGCGGCGAGGTAGCGGGTCATGCCGTCGCCGATCGCGCGTGCGGCGATGGGGTCGAAAGCGGCGATCACGCCCATCGGGACGCTGAACAGGATCAGCGCATACATGACATAAAGGAAGCTCGGCCGTGCGCGGCTGGTCCAGGGGTCGGCGCTCTGTGCCTCTGCGACGATAGCGGACAGACGCGCCTCGATCTGCTGCAGATCCTGCGTGCCCTCGAGCGCGAGCAGTTCGAGCTTGGCCTTCGCCCGCGCTTCCTTGTCGGGGATCACCTTGTCGATGATCGAGGCGATCGGGCCGATGAGCGATTCGATAAGCGGCATGGGGCGTCTCCGGTTGGTGAGACCGGATCAGATAACCACATCGGTTCGTGTAGGAAAATGATTCGCGTGTTTGCGCGGCCGCTTGGGCGCGTCGGTTCGGCGAAATGGGAGGGAAACCACTGGTCGGGATGACTGGATTCGAACCAGCGACCCCCACACCCCCAGTATGGTGCGCTACCAGGCTGCGCTACATCCCGAAACCAGTGGAGGCGGCCCTATAGGGCGGGTGTTTGTGCATGGCAAGCGGAGTTCGCAGGCATTTCGTTGCCCCGGCATCGCAATGCTGCTAACCGCGCCGCACTTTCGCAAGAAGGACTGCGCAGGCCGCTTGAACCGGTCGCGCGCATCGCCCAATTGCGGATCCGACCGACACGCAAATTTCCGACAGGTATTCCTCCGATGATCGATTTTCTCGCCGCCGCCGGAAGCGCCGCCGCCGGGCCGCCCGCATGGACCGGCTGGGTACTGCCGCTGGGCATGCTGCTGATCCTGTGGTTCCTCATCCTGCGCCCGCAGATGCGCCAGCAGAAACAGCACCGCGAACGCGTTGCCGGGCTTGGCAAGGGTGACGAAGTGGTCACCGCCGGCGGTCTCGTCGGCAAGATCACCAAGGTGGACGAGCATTTCGTCCACGTCGAACTTGCCAAGGGCATGACCGTCAAGGCGGTGCGCAACACGATCGGCGAAGTGCTGTCGTCGCGCAACACGCCCGCCGCGAACGACTAGGGACGCCTCACCTCCATGCTCGATTTCCCTACCTGGCGTAAGGTCTGGCTCTGGCTGATTACCGGCCTGTGCGTGGCCGCCGCGCTGCCCTCGCTGCTGTCGGCCACCAGCGTCCGCTGGCCCGATGTGCTGCCCGACCCGATGGTCAACCTCGGTCTCGACCTTGCCGGTGGCAGCCATATCCTGCTCGAGGCTGACGCCGCGCAGGTGGCGACGCAGCGGCTCGAGAACATGGAAGAGAATGTGCGCAACACCATGCGCCGCGCCGAACCGCGGATCCGCATCGGTGACGTATCGACCCGTGACGGACGGCTGAGCTTCATGCTCGACGATCCGGGGCAGGTCGACCGCGCACGCGAACTGCTGCTGCCGTCGATCAACGGTACCGGTCTGGTGCGCGAATGGGATCTGGCGGTCGAGGACGGCAATCGCATGATCCTCACCCCCACCTCCGAGGGGATCGATCAGGCGGTCGGTGACGCGATGGAAAGCGCGACCGAAGTCGTGCGCAAGCGTATCGACGAACTCGGCACACGCGAACCGACGATCATCCGCCAGGGTGATACGCGCATCGTCGTGCAGGTCCCCGGCCTGCAGGATCCCGACCAGCTCAAGGCGCTGCTGGGCCAGACCGCCAAGCTCGAATTCAAACTTGTCGACCAGAACGCCTTGCCCAGCGACGTGCAGCAGGGCCTCGCCCCGCCGGGCTCCGAAATCTTCGCCTATGCCGATACGTCGGCCTTTGCCGGATCCTCGCTCGCGGTGCGCCGCCTCGGCGGTATCCGCGGCGACAATCTGACCGGCGCGCAGCAGAGCTTCGACCCGCAGACCAATGAGCCGGTGGTCAATATCCAGTTCGACAGCGATGGCGGACGCCGCTTCGCCAAGCTGACCACCGAAAACGTGGGCAAGCCCTTCGCGATCATCCTCGACGATACGGTACTGTCCGCGCCCAATATCAACGAGCCGATCCGCGGCGGTACGGCGCAGATCTCGGGCGGCTTCTCGGTCGAGACTGCCAACCAGCTGGCGATTTCGCTGCGCTCGGGCGCGCTCCCGGTCGACCTCGCAGTGATCGAAGAACGCACCGTGGGTCCCGATCTCGGCGCCGATTCGATCAAGCGCGGCATGCTCGCCATGCTGGTCGGTTCGCTGCTGGTCATCGCGCTGATGATCGCCAGCTATGGCCGTTTCGGCGTTTACGCTACGATCGCGCTGGTCATCAACGTCGCCATGCTGCTGGGCATCATGGCCGCGCTCAACACCACGCTGACCTTGCCCGGTATCGCCGGTTTCGTGCTGACGATCGGCGCGGCGGTGGACGCCAACGTGCTGATCAACGAGCGTATCCGCGAGGAACGCAAGCGTGGGCGCCGCGTGGTTGCGGCGGTCGAGAACGGCTACAAGGAAGCCAGCCGTGCGATCTACGACGCCAACGTCACCAATTTCATCGCCGGCGTGCTGCTGTTCCTGTTCGGATCGGGCCCCATCCGCGGCTTCGCGGTGGTGCTGATCATCGGCCTGTTCACCAGCGTCTTCACCGCGGTCACGCTGACCCGCATGTGGGTCGCCGACTGGCTGCGCAAGGCCAAGCCCAAAGACATCGTGCTGTAAGGAGGGCGACGATATGAAACTGCTCAAGCTCGTCCCCGACGACACTAACATCAAGTTCCTCCGCTGGCGCGTGCCTTTCTTCGCGATCAGCATCCTGCTGATCGCGGCCAGCTGGGCGCTGGTCTTCACCAAGGGGCTCAATTACGGCGTCGACTTCGCCGGCGGTCTCGAAGTGCGCGCGACCTTCACCCAGAGCGTGGAAGCCCCGGTGGGCGAATTGCGCGAAAAGGTGGCCACGCTCGGCTATGGCGATCCGGTGGTCCAGCGCTTCGGCGAAGACAACCAGGTCTCGATCCGCGTGCGCTTGCCCGACGAGGTATCGGCCGACAAGGAAGCCGCTCAGGCTGCCGCGAACGATATCGTCGAGACGCTGCAGACCGATTACGAGGATTTCCGGCTCGACGGGAATGACAATGTGTCGGGCAAGGTCTCGGGCGAATTCCGCCAGACCGCGCTTTACGCATTGCTGGCCGCGATGGGGGCGATCGCGCTCTACATCTGGATTCGGTTCGAATGGCAGTTCGGCGTGGGTGCGCTGTTCGCGCTGTTCCACGATGTCAGCCTGACGCTGGGCATGTTCTCGCTGTTCCAGATGGAATTCAGCCTGCAGATCATCGCGGCGATCCTCGCGATCATCGGCTATTCGCTCAACGATACCATCGTCGTTTACGACCGCATCCGCGAGAATTTGAAGAAGTTCCGCAAGATGGAATTGCCTGCGCTCCTTGACCTGTCGGTCAACGAAACGCTGGCGCGGACGGTGATGACCTCGCTGACGCTGCTGATCGCTCTGCTGCCGTTGCTGCTGTTCGGTCCGGCCAGCCTGTTCGGCATGGTCGCCGGGATCACGCTGGGCCTGTTCGTGGGTACCTACAGCTCGGTCTATATGGCGGCGCCGATCCTCGTCTGGCTGGGCGTTACCAGCGACAGCTTCGTGCCTACCGAAACGGTGGCCGATCAGCAGGAAAAGAAGGCGCGCGGCCTGGTCTAGGCAATCGCGTCGTAATGGGCGGCGAGCGCCGCGGCGTTCGCTTCCCAGCTGAATTTCTCGACCGTCGCCGCCACCGTCTCGGGTGAGCGGGGGCGGCGGGTCACGAGGTCGATCCCCTCGCGAACCGCGCGGCAATTGCGCGCGACGATCACCCCGGCTTCGGGCGCGGTCACCACTTCGCGCGCGCCGCCCGCGTCGGTGATGACCAGCGGCGTTCCGCAGGCCAGCGCCTCGATCCAGGCATTGGCAAGGCCCTCGCTGGCCGAAGGCAGCACCATGGCATCTGCCGCCGACAGGATCGGCGGCAGCATTGTCGGGGCCAAGCTGCCAAGGAAATGGACCCGCTCGGCCACGCCGACTTCTTTCGCCAGCGCGCGCAGGCTCGCTTCGTCTTCGCCCTTGCCGACCAATAGCAGCCGTGCCCGCGGCAAATCGGCCAGCGCCTTGATTACCAGGGCCTGGCCCTTGCGTTCGATCAGCGCGCCGACACTCACCAGCAGCCGATCGCCGCTGGCGATGGGGATCGAGAAGGTCTCGCCCAGCCGCGCGCGCAGCCCGACATGGTCCATCGGGCGGAACAGGTCGCGGTCGAGCCCGGTGTAATGGACCGTGATTGTGTCGCGTGCCATGCCCAGCGTGGCCATGTCGTCGGCCAGCGCCGCGCATACCGCCAGCACACCCGCCGCCTCGCGTGCGGTTTCGAGCAATGCGTCGCGGCCATAGGCGCGTGCGCCCCAGTAATGGATGTCGGCCCCGCGCGCCTTGACCGAGAAGGGCAGGCCGAGTTCGCGCGCGATGATCATCGCGGCGGGTCCGTCGGG
Source organism: Qipengyuania citrea (assembly GCF_024171405.1). GTDB lineage: Bacteria > Pseudomonadota > Alphaproteobacteria > Sphingomonadales > Sphingomonadaceae > Qipengyuania > Qipengyuania profunda. The sequence goes on along the minus strand of NZ_JALJZT010000002.1, from coordinate 771,873 downwards.
ATAGAAGAACTGCGCATCGACCAGGTCGAACGGATGGTCCGCATGCAGGCGGCGGGCGAGGGGGAGCACCGCCTTGGCGATCAGCCCGGGGTTGAGCCTGCCGCCGATCTTCGGAAGCAGCCGAAAGGTCGGTCGATAAACCGCCATCCCGAACTCGCGCCCATCCTCGGCGGCACCCGCCAATGCGCGGTAGCGCCCGAGCGCGACCGGGGGCAGGCCGAGCGGATTGATCACCGTGACATCCCAATGCGTATCGCGCTGCAGCGCCTCGAGCGATTTGGCCACGAAGACGCCGAAGCGCGGATTGGCGGCATTGGGAAACAGCGTCGCCAGCGACAGCACGCGGCGGGTCTTGGCGACGCTCACAGCCGGCGCACCAGCATTTCCGCCACCGCGATCCAGGCGGGATTGTCGACAACCTGCTGCTTCTCGCCATGCCCGGGAGGGAGCAGGCCGACCATCTTTCCCTGCCGGTCGATCAGCCGCCCGAAGGCGAAGCGTCCGCCCTTTTTGGGGACCAGCACATCGCGGTTGATCGCGCGCGCCGCCTCTTCGGGATTGAGCTGGCGTAGCCATAGCTGGTCGCCGGGGCGGTACTCGCCATGCGGATAGGCGATATCGAGCACCATCAGCGAACCATCGCCGCCCAGATCGGTGGCGAGGATGGCATCCTGCGGCGTAGCAAGCGCTTCGGGTCCGGTCTTTGCCAGCGCGGCGACGACCTGCGGATGACCGGCCTTTTCGCTCCGCACCAGCATTTCGGGATCAACCTCGAGCGCGGCGGCGATCCGCTCCATCCATTTGAGCGAGAGATTGCGCATCCCGGTCTCGAGCCGTCCGACCGTCTGGGGGGTAGTCGGCGGAGAGCAGGCCTCGGCGAGGTCGGCCAGCGTCAGGCCCTTCTGCTTGCGGATGTCGCGGATCCGGTTGATCACTTGGCTGCTCCACAGATAACCGATTTGGTTTTTCCTGTTTCCTACAGGAACCGGCTCGGCGCAAGGCCTAACTTTCAGAACCGGGGAGACTGCCATGCGCCGCACACTTGTCGAACGCGAACTGACCGAGGAAGGGCCGCGCCGCGGCGCCGCCGCGCACGGCAAACGGCGCAGCGTAACCGTCAATCTCGCCGAAAGCCCGCTCAGCTGGCTACATTCACGCGGGCACCTGACCGACCAGCAGTTCGATGCCGGGGAACGGCTACGCGCCGATTACGAACGCGCGCAGATCGCCCCTTCGACCACGATGCGCTGGGACCCGGTGCGGGTCGATGGCGGCGCCGCGGACCGCGACCTTACCCCGACCGAGCGGCAGCTTGCGGCGAAGGCGCGCTTCGATGGTGCGATGCGCGAGGCAGGGCCGGGGCTCAGCGACATTCTATGGCGTGTCGCGTGTGCGGGCGAAGGGCTGCCGGGGGCGGAACGCGCTCTGGCATGGCCCGCGCGCAGCGGCAAGCTGGTGCTCAAGCTCGCGCTCGACCGGGTGGCGGTTTTCTACCGGATCGGCTGAGGCGGGATATTTCGCGCAGGACAGTGGTCCATGTGGTCCATGTCGTTGGAAGCGAACCGTCCAGTCCTACACGCGCTGCGCAACCGCCTCGCGCAATACGGGCAGCACTTCGGCTTCGAACCAAGGGTGCTGGCGCATCCAGATGGTCGAGCGCCAGGCCGGGTGGGGCAGGGGGATGTAGTGCGGGAGGTAGTCGCGGAACTGGCGCACCCGGTCGGTCATCGACAGCGTGCGCGCCGCGGGCAGGTACCGCGCCTGCGCATAGGTGCCGACCAGCAGGGTCAGCCGGTCCTCGGGCAGCACGTCGAGTACGCGTTCGTGCCATTGGGCGGCGCATTCGCGGCGCGGCGGTTTGTCGCCGCCGCTCGCCTTGCCGGGATAGCAGAACCCCATCGGGACGAGCGCGACCCGCGCAGGGTCGTACATCTGGTCCTTGCTCAGCCCGGTCCATTCGCGCAGCCGGTCGCCGCTGGCATCATCCCACGGAATGCCGCTTTCGTGGACCTTCGAGCCGGGTGCCTGGCCGATGATCAGCAACCGCGCGGTTGCCGAGAAGCTGGCCACGGGGCGCACGCCGTGCGGCAAGTGATCGGCGCAGATGCGGCAGGCCGCGATCTCGGCCTCGAGGCTCACCCTTCGACCGCCTCCGCCAGCATCAGCCAGCGCTCCTCCGCGGCATCCTTCTCGGCGCGGGCGTTCTCCAGGCCCTTGGAGATATTGGCGAAGCGCTGCGGATCGGCGGTGTAGAGTTCGGGATCGGACAGGATCGCCTCGCCCTTGGCAATCGCGGTTTCGAGCTCCTCGATGCGCGTCGGCAGCAGTTCGAAGTCGCGCTGGTCCTTGTAGGAAAGCTTGTTCGATTTTGCGGGCGGCGGCGGCGGGGCGGCGGGTTTCTCGGCCTGCTTCTCAGCTTTGGGTTTGCCCGCGATCGGCTGGCGGCGTTTGCGCTCCCAGTCCTCGTAGCCGCCCGCGACCACATCGACCTTGCCCGTCCCGTCGAGGCCGAGCGTAATGGTCACCGTGCGGTCGAGGAAGTCGCGGTCATGGCTGACGATCAGCACCGTGCCTTCGTAATCGGCGATGACCTCCTGCAGCAGGTCGAGCGTTTCGAGGTCGAGGTCGTTGGTCGGCTCGTCGAGCACCAGCAGGTTGCTCGCCTTGGCGAACTCGCGTGCCAGCAGCAGCCGGCTGCGTTCGCCGCCCGACAGCACGCTGACCTTCATGTCGACGATTTTGGGGTCGAACAGGAAGTCCTTGAGATAGGCCTGCACATGCTTGCGATTGCCGCGCACGTCGATCCAATCGCCGCCTTCGGCGAGCACGTGCCGCACCGTCTTGTCGGCGGTGAGCAGCTGGCGTTGCTGGTCGATCATCACCCCGGTCAGCGTCTTGGCGATGTCGACCTTGCCGCTGTCGGGTGCGAGTTCGCCGGTAAGCATCTTGAGCAGCGTGGTCTTGCCCGCGCCATTGGCGCCGACAATGCCGATCCGGTCACCGCGCTGGATTCGCAGCGAGAACGGCTTGATGATCATCCGGTCGCCATAGGCCTTGGTGATGTTCTCGGCCGCGATCACCGATTTGGACTTGAAGTCTTCCTCGGTCGCCAGCTTGAGCTTGGCGGTGCCAGCGGCGTCGATCATCGAAGCGCGTTGCGCGCGCATCTGGCCCAGCTTCTCGAGCCTGCCCTGGTTGCGCTTGCGCCGCGCAGTCACCCCGCGTTCGAGCCAGTGTGCCTCGAGCTTGAGCTTGGCGTCGAGCTTCTCCGCCGCGCGCGCTTCCTCGGCATAGACCTGTTCTTCCCATGCCTCGTAGCCGCCAAAGCCCACTTCCTTGCGGCGCAGGCTTCCGCGGTCGAGCCACAGCGTGGTGCGGGTCAGGCGCTTGAGGAAGGTCCGGTCGTGGCTGATGACGAGAAAGGCGCCCTTGTAGCGTTCGAGCCAGCTTTCGAGCCAGTCGATCGCGCCGAGGTCGAGATGGTTGGTCGGCTCGTCCATCAGCAGCAGGTCGGGGTCCTGCGCCAGCGCGCGGGCGATCGCCGCGCGGCGCTTCTCGCCCCCGCTTGCGCCCTTGGTCTCGCGCGCCATGTCGATGCCGAGCTGGCCGGCGATGGCGTCGATCTCGTGCTCCTGCGGCGCGTGTTCGCCCGCCAGAGCCCACGCCATCAGCGTGGCATGGCCCGACAGGTCGGGGTCCTGTTCGAGTACGACGATCCGCGTGCCCGGCTTGGTCTTGCGGATGCCGGCATCGGTTTCGACCTGCCCGTCGATCATCCGGAACAGCGTGGTCTTGCCCACCCCATTGCGCCCGATCAGCGCGATGCGGTCGCGCGGGCCTACATGCAGGTCCAGCGGCTCGTGATCGGGCCCGCCGAACAGCCATTTGCCGCCCTGTTGCAGCGCGATGCCTTCGAGGCTGAGAATGGGGGGCTGTGCCATAGGCCGCGCGAGGTAGGCGCGCCGACGCCGCTCCGCAAGACGCTAGCGCGCCGCCTCCTGCTCCGCGACCATCCGCGCGACGTCGGCGAGCAATTGCGGCGCATCGTAAACGATCCCGTCCTTGATGGTCCAGCGCACCCCGCCGACCTGCTCGATTGCACCGGTCTCGCGGTTGAGCCGCGTATGGCCCGTGCCATAGAGCACCTTGAGATTGGCCAGCGGGTTCTCGGGCACGATCACCAGATCGGCCAGCTGGCCCACGGCGATCCGGCCCATCGGCGGTTCTTCGCCCAGCGGTTCGTACAGCGCACGCGCCCCGTCGAGCGTTGCCGCGCGGATGACGGCGAGCGGCGAAAGGCCCGCCTCGCGCAGCATTTCCAGCTCGCCGATATAGGCGAAGCCCCAGGTCTGGTAGATATAGCCCGGGTCGGAACCGGCGGTGACGCGCCCGCCGCGGTCATGGAAGTCCTTGGTCAGCGCAAACCACTTGGCGTAGAAATTCCGCCATGCGACTTCGTCCTCGCTCGTCCAGTCCTTGTAATAGCTCCCGTGATTGGTTGCGCTGGGCGCGTAGAAATCCATCAGCGACGGCAGCGTATATTGCGCATGCCAGTCGAACCCGCGCGCACGCATAACGTCGCGGCTGGCGGCGTAGATGTTGAAGGTCGGGCTCAGCGTCACCCCGTTCTCGATCAGCAGGTCGACATAATCGTTCCACGTCTCGCTCCCGGGTTCGACGGCCTGCGGGGCAAGCCGGGCAACCCAGGCGAAGCGCGATTGCTCATCGAAATAATTGTAGTCCTCGGGATAATAGGGGAGCGCGGCGTCTTTCAGCAGGCTTTCGAAATGACCGTAGAAATGCGTCACGTCGTCGAGGCCGAGTTCGACCGCCTTGCGCGCGTTGACTTCGGCCACCCCGGTCTGCGCGAGATGCGCGACGGTGCCCATCTGCTGCTTCTCCGCCTCGTCGAAAGCCGCCGCGAAGACTGCGGGCGAATAGCCGTTGAAGAATTTGACACCCCAATAGCCCTGCGCCTTGGCCCAGCGGACCCATTCGCGCGCCTCGGTTCGAGTGTCGGGCGCTCCGCGCGACCATTTATCGCCAAAGACGGCGTAGGGGATCAGGCGCGGAGCGGTGATGGTGTTGGCGGCGCTGCGGCGCGCATCGGAAAGGTCGGGCGTATCGGGGCCGAAGTAGAAGCTGACGCCGCGGACGGTGGTCACGCCATGCGCGAGCCACAGCTTGTAGCCATAGGATGGCTGCGGCGCTTTCGAAGCATCGCCATTGTGGCCATGCACATCGACGAAGCCGGGCAGGACATACATGCCCTTGGCATCGATCACGCGCTGCACGTCTTGCGCCTCGGCGGCGGGCGCGCCGCCGGGATAGAGCGCAGCGATGCGATTGCCTTCGACCATGATGTCGATCGGTCCCGCCGGCGGGGCACCGCTGCCCTCGATCACCGTTGCGCCGCGGATCAGCAGCTTGCCGAAGGGACCTTCGCCCTCGTCGGCGGCGCGCGCGGGCACGGGCTCCATCTGCGCGACCAGCGGCTGCGTCGCTACCATGGCCAAGGCGGCCAGCGCATATTTCCAGGCTGTCATTCATTCCCTCTCGATCGGCGCTATGGCTAGCGGCAAGCAAGGGCCGAGAAAAGCGGGAACACTTCCGTTCAGCAAGCCGTAAAGCTGTAAAGCCGACATTACGCTCGACAAATGAGGAGCAAATCCATGATCCGTTTCGCTATTCCCGCGCTGGCCATTGCCGCCACCGCTTCGCAGGTACAGGCCGCCGAAGTCCAGATCGTCAGCCAGGGGCCGGTGGTCGAACTGTCGGTGAGCGAAACCGTCGATGCCAAGCCCGACATCGTCGACATCAGCGCCGGCGTGACCAGCCAGGCGCGCACCGCGGTCGAGGCGATGCAGATCAACGCGCGGGAAATGACCGCGGTGATCGACCGCATCAAGGCGCTCGGGATCGATGAAGACGATATCCAGACGACCGGAATCAATCTTGGCGCGCAGTACGATTACGACCAGTCGACCCGCCAGCAGGTGTTCCGCGGCTACCAGGCCTCGAACCGCGTGAGCGTCACCTTGCGCGACGTGAAGCGGGCCGGCGAGGTGCTCGATGCGCTGGTCGCTGCAGGAGCGACTGATATCGGCGGTCCGCGCTTCTCGCTCGACGATGACAGCCCGGCGCGCGCGCAGGCGCGCAAGGCGGCGTTCGACAAGGCGAGGGCACAGGCGGAGGAATATGCCCAATGGTCGGGTTTTGGCGGCGTGAGGCTGCTCGAAGTGAGCGAATCCGTCGCATCGAGCGGACCGATGCCTTTTGCCGAATCGGATGCCCGCCAGGCGATCAAGGTATCGGCGGGGCCGACGCCGGTCGAACCGGGTCTGGTTGGCACGATGGTTTCGCTGACCGTAAAATTCGAGATGACCCGCTAGGCCGGATGAGCGCAAGCACGGACATTCAGTCCTTGTTCAATGCCCCAAGGCTAGGCAGGTTCGCATTATGAAACGCATTTTCGCCTCTTTCCTCGCCTTGGGGCTCGTTACCGGCCCGATCATGGCCGCGCCCGCTGTCGCGCAGCCCCGTTCCGAACAGGGCGAGGCGCGGCGCGAGATGAGTGCGGGCAATATCCTGCAACTGCGCGATATCGAGGCGCGTATCCTGCCGACCATGCGTGGGGCGGAATATCTCGGCCCGGCTTACGATTCGACCGCGATGGCCTATCGCCTGAAGTTTATCAGGGATGGCCGCGTGATGTATGTCGATGTCGATGCGCGCACCGGGAAAGTCCTTCGGCGCAGCCGCTGATTTGCCCCGGTGCAACTCCGTTCAGGTTGACGCGTTCATCTACATGAACGAAACGCGCTTCAAACAATCCGAGGACGGACATTTATGCGGATCCTGATCGTCGAGGATGAGCCCACCCTGGGCCAGCAACTCAAGTCGACGCTCGAGCAGAACGGCTATGCGGTGGATCTGTCCACCGATGGCGAAGACGGCCATTTTCTCGGCAGCACGGAGGATTACGACGCCGTGATCCTCGATCTCGGCCTGCCTGAAATCGACGGGCTGACCGTGCTCGGCATGTGGCGCAAGGAAGGCCGCAAGTTCCCCGTCCTGGTGCTGACCGCGCGCGACAGCTGGTCGGACAAGGTCGCGGGCCTCGATGCAGGAGCGGACGATTACCTCGCCAAACCATTCCAGACCGAGGAACTGATCGCGCGTCTGCGCGCGCTGATCCGCCGCGCATCGGGCAACACGTCGAGCGAACTGACTGCCGGCCATGTCCGGCTGGACACGCGCTCGGGCCGGGTCACGCTCAAGGGTGAACCGGTCAAGCTGACGGCGCAGGAATACAAGCTGCTGAGCTACCTCATGCACCACAAGGGCAAGGTGGTCAGCCGCACCGAACTGATCGAGCATATCTACGATCAGGATTTCGACCGCGATTCGAACACGATCGAGGTCTTCGTCACGCGCATCCGCAAGAAGCTGGGCGCCGAAGTGATCACGACGATCCGTGGACTCGGATACAGTCTCGACGACCCCGCCGACCAGCCGCGCGCCTGATGCTGCGCCCGGCACGGTGCTGAAGGTCGGGCGATCCCCGCCGCCAGACCCGGCTGCCGACAGCCCGGTGACCCTCGCTGCACCGCCCGCGAAGCGCAGTCTTGCGCGGCGCATGATGGCGATCGCCGCGCTATGGATCGGCGTGCTGCTGCTGGGCGGCGGCTTTGCGCTCGACCGGACGCTGGTCCGGCTGGTCGAGGACAATTTCGACGAGCAGCTCGAGTATGTGCAGACCGCGCTGATTACCTCGGCCGAGATCGACAGCTTCGGCGATGTGCAGCTCTACCGTTCGCTTGGCGACCAGCGCTTTCTCGAACCCAATAGCGGCGTTTATTGGCAGATCACTGGCGAGGGGCACCAGCCGTTTCCCAGCCGCAGCCTGTGGGATCGCAGCCTGACGGTCGAGGGCGACCACATCGACAACGAGCCGCATTTCTACAATTCGGACCAGTTCGAGAACGAACCCCTGCGGATCGTCGAACGGACCGTGATCCTACCCGATAGCGACACGCGCTGGACCTTCGCAGTTGCCTCGGCGCGCGGCGAACTCGACTACCAGATTACGCGGATCCGCTCGATCCTCGTCTGGAGTTTCGCCGCCCTGGCGCTTGGCCTGCTGGCGATGGCAATGCTGCAAAGTTGGTACGGCCTTTCGCCGCTACGGCGCGTGCGCAACGCAATCCAGGCCATGCGCACCCACGGCACGAACCGGATTACCGATCCGCTTCCCCTCGAAGTCGAGCCGCTGGTCGATGAGATCAACGCGCTGCTCGCGCATACCGAACAGCAGGCCGAGGAAGCGCGGATGCACGCGGGCAATCTCGCTCATGCGCTCAAGACCCCGCTGACGGTGCTGACCAATGCCGCCACCGCGCACGATCCGCGGCTATCCGACCTCGTCTGCCGCGAAACCAAGACCATGCAGCGCCATGTCGAGCATCATCTGGCGCGCGCGCGCGCGGTTGGTCGCCGCGCCAGCGGGCATGCGCGCGCCGAGGTCTGGCCCAGCGCCGAAAGCGTGCTGCGTGCGGTAACCCGAATCTACGAGGAAACCCGCTTCGACCTCGATGGCAATCGCGATGCCGCGGTCTCGATGGAGCGGCAGGATCTCGACGAGATCCTCGGCAATCTGATCGAGAATGCGGCCAAATATGGCGGGGGCAGCGTGTTCGTCACAATCGACGCCGATCCGGCAGCCAGCCGCTGCATCATCTGGATCGAGGATGACGGTATCGGTATCCCGGAAAGCGAACGCCCGCGCATCTTCGACCGCGGTGCACGGCTTGATACGGGTAAGCCCGGAACCGGACTTGGCCTCGCCATTGTGCGCGATGTGGTCGAGATATACGGCGGCTCGGTCGAGCTGGGCGAGAGCGAGGATTTGGGCGGCCTGCTGGTCAAGCTCACCCTGCCGCGCAGCGCGCTGTAAGCCGGATCTAGCGCCGCGCCGCGCGTTCGTGGTGGCGGATCACCTCGTCGATGATGAAGCGCAGGAATTTCTCGCTGAACTCGGGATCGAGCTCGCTGTCTTCGGCCAACCGGCGCAGCCGCATGATCTGTTCCTGCTCGCGCGCCGGATCGGCGGGGGGCAGCGTGACCCTGGCCTTGTATTCGCCAACCGCCTGCGTGATCCGGAACCGCTCGGCGAGCATATGGATGAGCGCGGCATCGATATTGTCGATGCTTTTGCGAAAGCCGGCAAGGACGGCATCGGTCTGTGGGGCGTCGGACATGCGATCACGCTAACAGCAAATCCCGTCTTGCCAAGAAAGCTTGGGCAGACCATGGCCAAGCCGAAATGTCTGCCGACGTAATCCCCCTGAATCGCGCAGAGCCCGAGGGCTCGATCGAACCCATGCTGGCTCTCACTGCGCAGGGCATGAACCGGGTCAACCAGGTCATCCTCGACCGGATGCAGAGCGAAGTACCGCTGATTCCCGCGCTAGCAGGGCATCTGATCGCGGGCGGGGGCAAGCGCCTGCGCCCGATGCTGACGCTCGCGGGGGCCGAACTGGTCGGTTACAGCGGCACGCGCCAGCACAAGCTCGCCGCCGCAGTGGAGTTCATCCACACCGCGACGCTGCTGCATGACGATGTCGTCGACGGCAGCGACCTGCGCCGCGGCAAGGCGGCAGCCAATATCATCTATGGCAATCCCGCGACCGTGCTGGTCGGCGATTTCCTTTTCAGCCGCTCGTTCGAACTGATGACCGAGGACGGCAGCCTCAAGGTGCTCAAGATCCTCTCGGGCGCGAGCGCGATCATTGCCGAGGGTGAGGTCGACCAGCTCACCGCGCAGCGCAAGATCGACACCAGCGAGGAACGCTACCTCAATATTATTCGCGCCAAGACCGCAGCGCTGTTTGCCGCGGCAAGCCGGATTGCCGCCGTCATTGCCGAGTGCAGCGACGAGCAGGAGCAGGCGCTCGACGAATACGGTCGCAATCTCGGCGTTGCATTCCAGCTGGTCGACGATGCGCTCGATTACGATTCGAACGCCGCTACCATGGGCAAGGATCGCGGCGACGATTTCCGCGAGGGCAAGATGACGCTGCCGGTCATCCTCGCCTATGCCCGCGGCGACGAGGAAGAGCGGGCCTTCTGGAAAGCCGCGATCGGCGGCTTCCGGACCAGCGACGATGACCTCGAACAGGCAATTGCACTGATCGACCGCCATGGCGCGGTCGACGATACCAAACTGCGCGCGCGGCACTTTGCCCAGCGGGCGATCGATGCACTGTCGATCTTCCCCGACAGCACCGCGCGCCAGGCGATGACGCAGGCGGCGCTGTTCGCGGTAGCGCGCGGGTACTGATCCGTCCTAGGGCCACTGGCGTGCCCGCACTGCCGATCCACTCCGTCCTTCCCGAATTGCTTGATGCTCTGCGCGAGCAGACCGGTGCCGTGCTGGTCGCACCGCCCGGCGCGGGCAAGACCACTGCGGTCGCGCCCGCGCTGCTCGACCAGGACTGGTGCAGCGGGACGATAATCCTGACGTCGCCGCGCCGGGTTGCCGCGCGCGCCGCAGCCGAGCGAATGGCGGAAACGCTGGGGGAGAAACCTGGCGAAACGATCGGCTATCTCACCCGCCTCGACAGCAAGCGTTCGGCACGAACCCGCGTGCTCGTCGTGACCGAGGCCATTTTCGTGAACACGATCCTCGCCGATCCCGAACTGTCCGGCATATCGGCGGTGCTGTTCGATGAGGCGCATGAACGCCATCTCGACAGCGACCTCGGGCTGGCGCTGGCGCTCGAAAGCCGCGCGGTGCTGCGCGAGGATTTGCGCGTGCTGGTCATGTCGGCGACTATCGACGGCAGCCGCTTTGCGCGCTTGCTAGGGGATGATGCACCGGTAATCGAAAGCGCCGGCCGGGCCTATCCGCTGCGGATCGAATGGCTGGGCTCGTCGCCGCAGGCCGCAGCCGAGGACGCCATGGCGCAGGCCATCGGCACCGCATGGCGTCAAGAGGAAGGCGACATCCTCGCCTTCCTTCCCGGCGTTCGCGAGATCGATCGCACGCGCGAACGGCTCGAAGCGCGGCTGCCCGCTGCGCTCATCCTGCCCTTGCATGGACAGGTCGACCCGGCGGGCCAGCGCGCGGCGATCAAACGCGATCCCGGGGGGCGGCGCAGGGTGGTGCTCGCAACCGCGATCGCCGAGACGTCGCTCACGCTCGACGGCGTTTCGGTAGTGGTCGATGCGGGGCTATCGCGCAGGGCCGAGTTCGACCGCGTCGCGGGCACCACGCATCTGGTGACGCATCGTGCCAGCCAGGCGGCGGCGTCGCAACGTGCCGGACGCGCAGCGCGGCAGGGCCCGGGCGTGGCTTTCCGTTTGTGGGAGGAAGCGGGGCATGCCGGACGGCCGGCCTACGATCCGCCCGAAATGGTGACGGCCGACCTTGCCCCGCTGGTGCTGGCACTGGCGCAATGGGGCAGCGGCGATCCGGCGGACCTCGCATGGCTCGATCCACCCCCGGAAGCTTCGGTCGGGGCGGCGCGGCAAATGCTGGCGGCGCTGGACGCGCTGGATGAAACCGGCAGGATTACGCCGCGTGGCAGCAAGCTCGCGCAACTGCCGCTCGATCCGCAAGGTGCGGCGACCGTGCTGTTCGGGGCCGAGCATGGCGCAGCTGAGCAAGCCGCGCGGCTGGCACTGTTGCTGCAGGAACGCGGGCTGGGGGGTCCGGGGGAGGATCTGGAAGCGCGCCTCACGCGCTGGAATGCCGATCGCGGTCGCCGGGCCGATGCCAGTCGCAAGCTGGCCGGGCGATGGGCCAAGCGCGCCGCCGACCTTGCCGGTCCGGTATCGACTGGCAATGCGCCGCCGCCTGCGATCCTGCTGGCGGCTGGGCGGCCCGAATTCATTGCCAAGCGGCGCGATGCCAGCGGTGAACAGTGGCTCGCGGCAGGCGGCAGGGGTTTCGTCCTCGATCCGACTTCCCCGCTCGCCCGCGCGGCGTTCATGGTGGTGGGCGATGCGCAGGGGCAAGCGAAGGGCGCGCGGATAACCTCGGGTATTGCTCTGGAAGAGATCGAGCTGGAACGCTGGCTTCCTGACCGTATCGAGCGCCGACAGGTCCTGCGCTGGACGGGGGACCGGGTCGAGGCCTTGCTCGAGCGCAGGCTCGGTGCGATCACGCTGGCGCGCGGTCCCGATCCCGCACCCGACCCCCGCGCAATTGTGGACATGCTTGTGGACAAGGCTCTGGAGAACCTGGCGAAGCTGCTTCCGCAAGCGCTGCTTGCTCGGGCCGGTCATGCCGGCATCGAAAGCCTTTCCAGCGCGGGCCTCGCCGCCAATGCGCATGTGTGGCTCGCACCCCTACTTCAGGGCAGGCGTGATCTGGCGCTGCCGAAGGGCAAGCTGGTCGACGCCGTGCTCGGCCAGATCGATTGGGATAGCCGCCAGCGGCTCGAACGCTTGGCGCCGCGCGCTTTCACCTCGCCTGCAGGGACCACCCACGAGATCGACTACGTGGGTGACGACGCGCCGAGCGTCGAGGTTCGCGTCCAGGCATTGTTCGGATTGGAGCGCCATCCCATGGTTGGCGACACGCCGCTGCTACTCAAGCTGACCAGCCCGGCGGGGCGGCCGATCCAGTCGACCCGCGACCTGCCCGGCTTCTGGCGGGGAAGCTGGGCCGAAGTGCGTAAGGAAATGAAGGGGCGCTATCCCAAGCATCGCTGGCCGGAGGAACCCTGGACCGAAGCGCCAAGTTTGAAGACCAGGAACGCCTTCGACCGCTCGCGCTAGTTGACTTCCACGCCGAAGGCGAGGCAAGGGCGGAGCCTGTTTAGGGCTCATGCGAGGTAGCCAAGCGAGGGGTGTTTGCCGCCCGGCGCCTGAAGGATCGAGAGAAATGTCAGCACGTATCTACCAGCGACCGAAGAACGCCATGCAGTCCGGCCGGGCGCGTACCGACGAATGGGTGCTCGAATTCGAGCAGTCCGAAGCGCGCAAGGCCGATCCGCTGATGGGGTGGACCGGCAGCGGCGATACGCAGGCACAAGTCCAGTTGACCTTCCCGAGCAAGGATGAAGCAAAGGCCTATGCCGAGAAATACGGCATTGTCGCGCGCGTTCACGCGACGCCTGCGAAGAGCCTCAAGCTGCAGGCCTACGCCGACAATTTTCGGTAATTGATTTTTCTCGCTCCCGCCGCCATATGGCGCGCCGGGAGTCGGTCGGACGTTTGCGTTCGCTCACCGGGTCAGGTCCGGAAGGAAGCAGCCCAGGTGGATTGCGGCGGGTCGGCCGGCTCCTTTTTCACCCACAATTCGTATGCGCCATGGCATGACTTTTGCCGCGCCAGTGCCTACCTAGTCGGGCATGGGTGATTCACCGGACAATCCTGACGGCCTTCCGTGGGAAAGCGGGGCCGAAGAGGCCGACACGCCGAGCGTGGCGGAACTCGAGGACGCCGGACAGGAAGCGATGTTCGGCGGTCCGCCAGCTGGCGAGCCCGAGCAGAAAGCCGAGCCTGAGCCCGCGCCCCCAACCGCTCCCGTGACCCAACCGGTTACACCCGATCCGGCGCAGCCCTATCGCGTACTGGCACGCAAGTACCGTCCGCAGACCTTTGCCGAACTTATCGGGCAGGAGGCGATGGTACGTACGCTCGCCAATGCGATTGCGCGCGATCGGTTGGCGCATGCCTTCCTGATGACCGGCGTGCGCGGGGTCGGCAAGACCTCGACCGCGCGGCTGATCGCTAAGGCGCTCAACTGTATCGGTCCGGACGGGCAAGGTGGTCCGACGATCAGCCCCTGCGGCCAATGCGAGCCGTGCCGCGCAATTGCCGAAGGGCGCCATATCGATGTCATCGAAATGGACGCGGCGAGCCATACCGGTGTCGACGACGTGCGCGAGATCATCGAGGCGGTGCGTTATGCGGCGGTTTCGGCGCGCTACAAGATTTACATCATCGACGAAGTCCACATGCTGTCGCGCAATGCCTTCAATGCGCTGCTCAAGACGCTCGAAGAGCCGCCGGCGCATGTGAAGTTCCTTTTCGCCACGACCGAAGTCGAGAAACTGCCGGTCACAGTGCTCAGCCGCACGCAGCGCTTCGATCTGCGGCGGATCCCGGTTGAACTGCTCGAAGCGCATTTTGCGGAAATCTGCCGCAAGGAAGGCGTCGAGGCCGATGCTGAGGCGCTGCATATCGTTGCCAATGCCGCCGAAGGTTCGGTCCGCGACGGGCTTTCGATCCTCGACCAGGCGATCGCGCATGCCGATCTCGATACCGAGGGACGGGTGAGCGCGGCGCGGGTGCGCGACATGCTCGGCCTCGCCGACAAAGGCGCGCAGCGGAGACTGTTCGGCCATATCCTCGAAGGCGAGGGCAAGGCCCTGCTGGAAGCAGTGGACGAGCAATATGCGCTTGGTGTGGAACCGCTTGCACTGATGCGCGCCCAGATGGACGTCGCTCACCGCATCACCGTCGCGCAGGTCTCGGGCAGCGAACCCGAAGGCGCCAGCGCCGACGAACGCGAGCAATTGGCCGAATGGGCATCGCGCCTGCCGGCAGGTCAACTGCACCGGCTGTGGCAATTGCTGCTCAAAGGGCATGAGGAGGTCCGGCTGGCACCCGATCCGCTGGTCGCCCTGCGCATGGCACTGCTGCGGACGCTGCATGCCGGGCAAATGCCCGATCCGGGCACGCTGGCGAAGAAGATCGAGGCGCTCGCGGAAGCTGGGCCGCCTCCTGCATCCGCGCCCGCTGGCGGGGGGGGAGAAGCAGCGCCGACCGCTACCGCGCAACCGGACTGGCAGGGACTGGTCGACGCCATCGATGCATCCGGCCTGTTGCAGGAAGCGAGCATTATGCGTCTGCAGGTGCGGGTCGTCGAGCTTGCCGACGGCATCTTGCGCTACGGGCGCGACGGCAAGTTCACCGACGATATCGCCCCGGTCCTGCGCGAGGCGCTGCATCGCCATACCGGCAAGCGCTGGACGGTCGAGGAAGTGGCCGGCGGTGCCGGTGCGCCGTCGCTGGTCGAAGTGCTCGAAGCGGAACGCACGGCTGCAGCCGCTGCCATGCGCTCGCACCCGCTGGTGAAGGCGGCATTCGATGCCTTCCCCGATGCCGAATTGATCGAAGAAGGCGGCGCGCCCCCCGAGCGCCGCGAAATACCCTGGAGTAGAAAAGCATGAACATGGAAGAAATGCTCGCGCAGGCCAAGCAGGCCGCCGAGACCATCCAGAAGCAGATGGGCGAAGCGCAGGCCAAACTCGACGATATCGAAGTCGAGGGTTCGGCCGGCGGCGGACTGGTCAAGGTGCGCGCGACTGCACGCGGACGCATTCTTGGCGTTGCGATCGACGACAGCCTGATGAAACCCGAAGAAAAGCAGATGGTCGAGGATCTGGTGACCGCGGCGTTCAACGATGCGCGCGACCGGGCCGATCGTGTTTCCGCCGAGGAAATGAACAAAATCCAGCAGGACGTGGGCTTGCCACCGGGTTTCAAACTGCCGGGCATGTGAGCGCGGAGTTCGGACTTCCGAGAGCGAGACGGTGACCCGGCGACCCTTCGTGCGGCATACCATGGGGTGCGCGCCGAGCCGCAAAGGCCGAGTTATTTTGCGCGCGCTCCATCACGCATGATGGGGATGCCCCTTGCGATGGGCCTGGTGGTCGCGCGCGCTGTCGAACGGCCGCCACCCCTTCGCCATATCGCGGATCAAGGGAAGGTCGCACCGTTCGCAATTGGTACGAAAATCCAATCCATCGTGCCACACACGACGCCGGTTTACCCGATGGCCGCTAACTTTGCAGATTACCGAACCCAGCATTGTCCTGACTCCAAAAGGAAATAAATTTCCTCTCCCCACCTCCCGGCGCATATACCTTACCTTAACGAGCGATTCATTGTAATAGTGCGCCATCCACATGACTTTGATGCATGGCGTTGCGTTGCGGGACACGGCTCACCATATTCCTTGCGAACGGCCACGGACGGCCTCGATTTGGAATTTGATTGATGACCCAGACCTATCCCCTCCTGCCTCTGCGCGACATTGTGGTGTTCCCCGGCATGGTGGTCCCGCTATTCGTCGGTCGCGATAAATCGGTCGCTGCGCTCGAAGCGGCGATGGAAGGCAGCAAGGACATCTTCCTCCTCGCGCAGCTCGATCCCGGATGCGACGATCCGGAACGCGACGACCTCTTCGATGTCGGTGTGGTGGCGCAGGTGCTCCAATTGCTCAAACTTCCCGACGGCACCGTGCGCGTGCTGGTCCAGGGCAGTTCGCGCGCGCAGCTCGAGCAGCTGAGCGAACGCGGCGAATATGTCGAAGCGGCGGTGGCCATGAACGACGCGGTCACCGCATCGGGCAGCGAAGTCGTGGCCATGATGCGCCAGGTGGTCGAACAGTTCGGCGAATACGCCAAGCTCAACAAGAAGCTGGGCGAAGAAGCGGCCGAACAGCTGGGCGACATCGACGACGCCGGCGAACTGGCCGACACGATTGCGGCGGCGATCAATGCCAAGGTGTCCGACAAGCAGGCGCTACTGGTCGAGAAGGACCCGCTCAAGCGCCTCGAAATGGTCATGTCCTTCATGGAAGGCGAACTGTCGGTGCTTCAGGTCGAGCGCCGTATTCGCGGCCGGGTGAAGCGTCAGATGGAAAAGACCCAGCGCGAATATTACCTCAACGAGCAATTGAAGGCGATCCAGAACGAGCTTGGCGGCGACGAGGACGGCAGCAACGAGATTGCCGAACTGACCGAGAAGATCGGCAAGACCAAGCTCAGTAAGGAAGCGCGCGAAAAGGCGGAAGCCGAACTCAAGAAGCTCAAGGCGATGCAGCCGATGAGCGCCGAGGCAACTGTCATTCGCAACTACCTAGATGTCCTGCTCGGATTGCCCTGGGGCAAGAAGAGCAAGGTCAAGAAGGACATCGGCGAAGCGCAGCAGGTGCTCGATGCCGACCATTACGGGCTCGAGAAGGTCAAGGACCGGATCATCGAATACCTCGCGGTGCAGGCGCGCACGCGCAAGCTGAAGGGGCCGATCCTGTGTCTCGTCGGCCCGCCGGGCGTCGGCAAGACCTCGCTCGGCAAGAGCATTGCTAAGGCGACGGGCCGCGAATTCGTGCGCCAGTCGCTCGGCGGCGTGCGCGACGAAGCGGAAATCCGCGGACACCGGCGCACCTATATCGGCTCGCTCCCGGGCAAGATCGTCACCAACCTCAAGAAGGCGGGCAAGATCAACCCACTGTTCCTGCTCGACGAGATTGACAAGCTGGGCCAGGACTTCCGCGGCGATCCCGCATCGGCGCTGCTCGAAGTGCTCGATCCCGAACAGAACAGCAAGTTCCAGGACCACTACCTGGAACTCGACCTTGACCTGTCGGACATCATGTTCGTCACCACGGCGAACAGCCTGAACCTGCCGCAGGCGCTGCTCGACCGGATGGAGATCATCCGGCTCGAGGGCTATACCGAGGACGAGAAGGTCGAGATCGCCAAACGCCACCTGCTACCCAAGCAGATCGGCGAGCATGGATTGAAAGCCGGCGAATTCGAACTGACCGAAGACGGGCTGCGCGATCTGATCCGCTATTATACGCGCGAAGCGGGCGTCCGCACGCTCGAGCGTGAACTGGCGCGGCTGGCACGCAAGAGCCTGCGCAAGATTCTCGAAAAGGAAGTCGAGAGCGTCACGATCACTCCCGACAACCTCAGCGACTTTGCCGGGGTGCGCAAATTCAAGCACGGCATGGGCGAGGACGAAGCGCAGGTCGGTGCTGTCACCGGTCTGGCGTGGACCGAAGTGGGCGGCGAATTGCTTACCATCGAAAGTGTCACCACGACCGGTAAGGGCGAGATCAAGACCACCGGCAAGCTCGGCGAGGTGATGAACGAAAGCGTCGCCGCGGCCTTCAGCTTCGTGAAGGCGCGCGCGCCACATTATGGAATCAAGCCAAGCCTGTTCCACCGCCGTAACATCCACATCCATCTTCCCGAAGGCGCAGTGCCCAAGGACGGGCCGAGCGCGGGCGTGGGCATGGTCACTTCGATCGTCTCGACGCTTTCGGGAGTCCCGGTGCGCCCCGATGTGGCAATGACCGGCGAAGTGACGCTACGTGGCCGAGTGCTGGCGATCGGCGGGCTCAAGGAAAAGCTGCTCGCGGCGCTGCGGGGCGGGATCAAGAAGGTCCTCATCCCCGAAGAAAACGTGAAGGACCTCGCCGAGATACCCGCCAATGTGAAGGATGGGTTGGAAATCATTCCCGTCAGCCATGTCGACGAGGTCCTCGCGCAGGCGCTGTGCAGCGTGCCCGAACCGATCGAATGGACCGAGGCCGACGATCTCGCAAGCCAGCCGAGCCACGCACATCCCGCGCCGCCCCCGACAGCACATTAACAAAAGATGTGCTGCGCTGCAGCGAATCGGACGGGCTCCGGCGGCATGCCGGGGTCCGTCCCGCCGCTGCGGGTGAGGTATCGGGATGGTGAATAAGTGCTTCACCCTAATATTAACCGCTTCAGCCCCGGAAGCCGCCGTTTTTAGCCGATTTTGCCTTTGACAGTGCGGGCAAAAAACTCTCAATTTGGGCGTCTTCGCCGAGGCGATTCAGCCAATACCATTTCCCGATAAGAACAAGGGGGTTTTCCTAATGAATAAGAACGACCTGATCAGCGCGGTTGCCGATTCCAGCGGCCTTTCCAAGAGCGATGCAGCGAGCTCCGTCGAAGGCGTGTTCGATGCGATCACCAAGGCCCTGTCGAGCGGTGACGAAGTGCGCCTGGTCGGCTTTGGCACGTTCTCGGTAGCCAAGCGCAAGGCCTCGACGGGCCGCAACCCGCGCACCGGCGAACCGATGACGATCAAGGCATCCAACCAGCCCAAGTTCAAGGCGGGCAAGGGTCTCAAGGACGCAGTCAACTAAGCCGGTTTCTCTCACCGGCGCGCCGCCACGCCTCGCGGTGCGACAATGGGATCGAACTTCGCCGCGCATTCCTACCCGGAATGCGCGGCGTTTTCGTATCGATCAGTCGAAGGCGATCAGCGCGGTCGGCGCCTGCCGTGTCGTGGCCCCGATCGTCCACGAAAGCGACTGGCCCGCGGCGTGTGGGGCAGGGCCTTCGTCGGTATTGTTGGCCAGCACGCGGCCATCGGTCACGATGGTGAAGGTCCCTTCGGGCATGACGATCTGGGGAATGTCCCCGCTCTCATCGGCTTCGGCCATGGCGGCAAGCGCCGCAAGCGAGCCGCCACCGAACATCGGGTTGCTGTCCTGTTGCCGGCTGAAATCCGGCGCATCGACACGGACTTGCGCCCCATCGCGCAGGTTGACGCTGACGAACGCATTGGCGCCCAGCATTCCCTCGATCGTGGGGAAGGTGAAGTCATGCGTGAGAGTGCCGGAAACGGCGAACGCCACGTCGAACACGCCATCGCCCTTATAGGTAACGCGCTGCCAACCGCGCTGGCGTTCGAGCCGTGCGGCCAGTTCCTGTGCCGCCTGCGGGTTCGCCGGATCGATACCGCCCATGACGGCGCGCATCTTTTCGGCTTCGCGGGCCTGTTCGGCCCGGCGATCCTCGGCTCCCGCATCCCATTCCGCCTGCTGCTCGGCGATCTCCGCCTCCGAACATTCGGCCATTTCGAAATCGGCGTCATAACATTCCGCGACGAAGCTTTCGTCGCCGTTGTTGGCCATTTCGGCGAGCTTGCTCAGCGCCAGCATCTGGATCTCGCCGTCATAGGTGAAGGCGAATTGGTCGTCTGCGAACAGCTGCAATTCGCTGGCGAATTTGCCGGGTGACAGCAAGCACCCGCCCAGCAGCAGCGGTGCCAGTAAAGCGATCACGATGCGTTTCATATGAACTCCCCCCCATTCGAATGAATTTACCTTGTGGCGACCGCATAAAGCGCGATGGCTGCCGCGTTCGAGACGTTGAGGCTCTCGATCTGGTCGCCAATCGGCAGCTTGGCCAACGCGTCGCAATGCGATTCGATATTCTGGCGCATCCCTTCGCCTTCCGCGCCCAGCACCAGGGCAACCGGCCCCGCCGGCAGCGCTTCTGCCAGCGTCGCCTCCGCCGCGCCGGTCAGGCCGATGCGCCAGTATCCGGCCTCGGCAATCTGCTCGAGCGCGCGGGCGAGATTGATCACCCGGACCCAGGGCACGGTTTCGAGCGCACCCGATGCGGATTTGGCAATCACCCCGCCTTCGGGCGGCGCATGGCGATCCTGCGTGACCAGTGCCGCCGCCCCGAAAGCCGCGGCCGAGCGCAGGATTGCGCCGACATTATGCGGATCGGTAACCTGGTCGAGCACGATGATGGGACGGGTGGGCTCGCTGTCGAGAACCTCGTCGAGATGGATATCTTCCAGCGCGGCGCATTCGAGCACGAGCCCCTGGTGCGGGGCATCCTTGGCGACCATCCGGGCGAGATCGGCGACATCGGCATATTCGATCGGGAAGTCGGCCGGCAGTTCGCCGTCGAGCGTGTCGATCGCTTCGCGCGTCGCCCACAGCTTCTGATGGACCCGGTCTGGGTTCTTGAGCGCGGCTTCCACCGCATGGCGGCCCCACAGCCGGACCTGCCCGGTGCTCGCGCGCCCGCTGCCGCGACCGCCCTTCATTCGTCCTGCCCGTCCACGGAGCGCGCGCCTGCGTTCGCCTTTGGCCATCAAATTCGTCCTGTCTGCATCATTGGTTGCGGCCTGTGCCAGCGAGGGCATTGACAGGCAAGCGTCGCTTCGCCAAAGGGGCGCCTCTCGGCACGGGGTCGGCTTGTCGACCCCTCGATTTCCTCAGCGAAATGGCCCGTGTGGACAGGTGGCCGAGTGGTTAAAGGCAGCAGACTGTAAATCTGCCCGCGCAAGCGTACGCTGGTTCGAATCCAGCCCTGTCCACCACCCCCCTTTCTTTCAGCATCTATCTGCATCCCCAGAAATCCATGGAAACCGTTGGATTTCTGCGGTATATTACGTCTATTCCGTCCCCACAGAGCCATCGTGATCCACCCGCATCCGAGGCCTAGTGTGGGGAAGGTGTGGGGAAAGACGGACGCTTCCCCACACTTGTATTTTCCGGAACGGCCTGCGGAAATGTGGGGAAGGAAATGGGCAAGCTCACGGCGGTAGCGGTAAAGGCAGCTTTAGCGAATCCGGGCACGTATCAGGATGGGGAAGGTCTTTTCCTCAAAGTTGGGAAAACCGGCTCGGCTTCATGGCTGCTCCGACTCCAGCAAGATGGAAAGCGACGGGACATCGGGGTTGGGAGCGCAAAGCTGGTCACGCTGGCGGAAGCACGGGAGAAAGCGAACGAACTGCGGAAGGCCGTGAAGGTGGAAAAGCGCGATGTTCTTACGGAGCGCAAGGACGAGGCTGCCGCCAAGGTGACCTTCCGCGAAGCCGCTACACAGTATCACTCCGAAAACGAGGCGGGCTGGAAGAGCGCTGTATACGCGCGCCAGTGGCTGGCCAGCCTGGAGAACTACGCCTTCCCCAAGCTTGGCGACATGCCGACCGGCAGTATCGCCGCAGCTGACATCATCGATGTACTCACGCCGATCTGGCAGGAAATCCCAGAAACCGCGCGCCAGGTACGCAACCGGATTTGCGCGGTACTGGATTACGCACACGCCAAGGGCTGGCGGTCGACCGAAGCGCCATCTGGGAACAGTAGCCTGAAAGCGGGGAGGGGCCTGCCACGGCAGATCAAGAAAACCCAGAATCGAAAAGCGATGCCTTACGTCGCTATCCCATCATTCCTGACCGCACTCAGGCGCAAGCCATCCTTCGGACGCTTCGCGCTCGATCTCCTCATCCTGACCGGCACGCGCTCGCAAGAGGTCCGACTCGCCACGTGGGAGGAATTCGATCTGGAAGAACGCCTTTGGACTATCCCCGCCGAACACATGAAGCGAAGCAAGGCGCATGTGGTCCCGCTCTCCAAAGCCGCACTGGGAGTACTCGCGAAGGCGGATGCGTTCCGTGTCGAGGGGGCTGAAGTAGTATTTTCTGGGGCAACGGGCAAAGCGATGTCCGACATGACGCTGCTCAAGGTGCTGCGCGACATGCAGGAACCCTTTCACGTCCACGGTTTCCGCTCGGCATTGACGGACTGGGCGGCAAACGAGGGTTTTCCCAATGCAGTTGTCGAGGCAGCGCTCGCGCATAAAACGCCAGACGCGGTTCAGGCGGCGTATCGCCGCACCACTTACCTCGGCACTAAGGAGAATCCTGGTATGCGTGTGAAGCTCATGGAGGCTTGGGGAGCCTACTGCGCGGGCAACGTAGCGTCATAAGAGGGCAAATTTGAGGGAGCGACTGCTTTCATGTCTAAATGCTTCAAGCTGGATGCGATGGGCGGCAGGCAGTTGAAGCATGCGCTTTAACGGTTCCCTGAAAGTCTTCTGATATCGGAATTGCGTCATGATGCTGGAACCCACGAAAGCAGAGATAGCTCGCAGAAAGAAAGTGGCAGCTCGTTCTGCATTAGCCGATGCCGTCAGCAGGAGTTCGAGCGAGAAAAAGGTTGAGCCTACACGGGCAGATTTTGGACTGCCGCCAGACTTTGATTTTGAAGAATTTGACGCGTTCCTGAAAAAACGGGAGCGGCGTTCGCTTGCCGTAAAGTTGATCATATTCGCAATCCTAGCCGCTGCGTTCGTGTTCGCGTTGCACGATGACAGCGAGGAGCGCAGTTTCCTGACGAGCTATCTGGGGCCAGTTGCTTTTAGCTATGTCCTGATCTTCGTACTGCCTTTCGCAGATTATATGCTGAAATCGATTTATGGCGATGAGGCCTATATCAACGACGCCTGTGATTTCCGCGTCGCATTCCAGAATTGGAAGCATTTCCAGACGGTCTCGGGCGAAGGTTATTGGAGGTCCTTACGCGGCAGAGATCTGGAATGGGCAGCCGCCGGAGTTTTTCGAGAGCGGGGCTGGAAAGTTTCGACAACTGCTACGACAGGAGACGGAGGGGTCGATCTCGTCCTCAAATACGCCAACACGACGTTCTTCTGTCAGTGCAAAGGGCACGTAAAACCAGTATCGGTTGGCGCGGTGCGAGAAATTGCCGGTGTCTGTGCGGCTTCAAGCGCCATTCCAATGTTAATTGTTGTGAATGGGGTCACCGGACCGGCCTTTAAAACAGCTAAAGAGTTGTCGGTGGTCGTATGGGACAGGGCGCAATTGGCGGCATTCGCACGCGGTGATCTTGCACTCAGCTAGTTGTCATCTTCGCCGACTGGGCGGCGAACAAGGCCTTTGCGATTGCGGTGGTCGAAGCAGGTTTCGCCCACAAGACGGCTGACGGAGTGCAGGCTGCCTATCGCCTCACGAACAATCTCGGGACTAAGGATAAGCCAGGCGCGCGATTAGCCTATGGACACACCGGGTGACGACCGCTCGGCACAACAAGATGGAAACCACCGCGCGACCCAGACGACTAACGCTCTGTGCCCCACAGACAGACCACCTGCACCACCGGCGCGCATGGCTTCGCCATGCCGCCTGCCTTCCGGCGAGGATGGGAGGGGGAGGGAAAACCGTAAACCGATGCCCTGGCGCGGGCCAGCGGGCGTCAGCCCGCCACCCGGGGGCGTCTGTTTGCGGTTTCGGGAACGAGAGGGCGACGCCCTTGGCGTTCCCGCGCAAGGATCGCAGCCGCGATCCGCACAAGAAACGGCACCCTTGCGGCGGCGCGAAGCCACCGGACGTCCTGCGCGCGCGACCGGTGCGCCAGCGGGCGTCCGGCAATGAGAGAGGCAAGAGTGCCTGCGTGTTAGCTCAAGAACGCCGCGCACTCAGGAGCGCGAAGCGCGGGACAGAGCGCGTCCTCCAGAAACTCCCGCTCAACCTAGAACTGCTCCTGATCGTCACCCAAATGGGCCGGGACTTCAGGCCCGGTCCGCGAAGCGGATAGAGCAGGTCGCCCGCAGGGCAGCCTGAAAACACAACCGGGATCTGATGATCGCAACACACCGAACAGCCGACAAAGGTCTACGGAAAGGATCACAGACTTACTCAGTGGTAAGGGGCCTAAGGTCTAAACCTGGTGGCGGCGCCAATGGCATGCGGGGCGGGGCAGTACGCCACATCAGCGCGATTTCCTCGTCCGTCAGCCCGTATGCGCGTTCGACCATGGCAGCGAGTCTGCGCTCATATGCAAGCAATTCGATCCGCGCTTGCCTTGCGGGCTCAGCGGTTTCGCTGAAGGCCTCGCGCAATTGACGAAGCTGCGTGGGAGTCAGTCCTTGCCGTTTGGGCAGTGCAGATCGAACAGCAGCGACAAAGCCATCGCTGTCGAGTTTGCTTGGTTCGCGGAGTACGGGAGGGAGGCGCTTAGGTTGGAATGTCTGATCAATCCAATCCGCCATAGCCTTGTCGGCTTTCCGAATAACACCGAGCGCAGTTTGAAGCGCCGCCGAAACTTCCGGCGCCTCCTGCGCATCATTTGGCAGGCAAGGTGGTATGGGAAAGGGTCTAATGAACGAATCCATGAAGCGGAGAGCTTCGTCCTTACCGTGCTGTGCCTTTCGCCAAGAGTACCACCAAGTCAGTGGGGAATTGAGAACCGTTGGTATCCAGGAATCTTCAGAGGAAAGTGCATAGGCGGTATTGTTGATGTAGTGATTGTTATTATCGACAGCAAAACTGTTTGACCAAGTGATCTCTGTGTAGACCAACTTTGGTTGTTCCAGCTTTTCATAATAGGCACAGGGCCGAAGCTCCCACCAGAAACGCCCCTGATCCTCGCGATGCCGCAGGCCTTTGAGTTTGCCTTCTTTGCGGAAGCTCTCGAGTGCCTTGAATCGTCGATGGATCGACGGATAGCGCTGCGCAAAAAGTGCTTCAGCTTCGCTTTCCGATGCGGCGTTTGCCCAGGGCCAAGCATGGTCGCCACTCGACTTCATAACGATCATCCATAGGCCAGCCCATTCCGGTTGCCATCGTTCAATGTCCTGCCCGCGCAGGTAAGGCTTTATGATTTCGGCAGCTTTCGGATCTTCGCTTACCAGTTGGTCGCGGATGGCGGTGTCGATCAGAAACGCCTCGTTAAATCCGGTCTTGATGCCATAAAGCGGGCTAACCCCGGCATATTCCTCCAACGGAACTCCGCGCTCGCAAATTTTCCGGAGAAGAGCGGCGACTTCTGGTGGCTCCAGCACCCATGCCTCTCCAGACAGATCGGAGCGTTCGGCGCGATAAGTTGCCGCTTGGACAGCCGCTGACAAACCTTCCCGGGGAACATCGTCACGCGGGATGACTGCAAGATCGTACTGCTCGGGCGCTGCGTCAGTATCGGGCTTCCGGACCGATATGACGCATGGAAAAACGTCGGCGTCCGGGAACAGATGTCGCGCGTGGCCGAAATCGGCGAGGAACTCGATCCAGACCTCTTCCGCAAACATCCGGCGGAGTTTTTCGGCATAGCCGGCCCTCAGCCACTTGTTGGTCACGACATAGCCCATACGCCCGCCGGGCTTGAGCAAATTGATCCCCTGCTCGTAGAAGTAGACGTAAAGATCGGCACTACCCGCATAAGTATCGAAGGCTTT
Organism: Qipengyuania citrea; assembly: GCF_024171405.1. Lineage (GTDB taxonomy): Bacteria > Pseudomonadota > Alphaproteobacteria > Sphingomonadales > Sphingomonadaceae > Qipengyuania > Qipengyuania profunda. Next base: position 746,308 of record NZ_JALJZT010000002.1, on the reverse strand, counting down.
TGCAAGCGCAGGCTTAATCGCGCTGATCTCTTCCTGACGGACATAAGGCGGATTGCCGATAGCAGCGTCAAATCCACCCGATCGCTCCGGCGAGGAAAAGTCGCTCCACACGCCAGGGAAGGCGACCTCCCAATGGAAAAACCTTTGTTCTGCTGCGATTGCGCGTGCTTCGCGCACGAGACTGTCCGCCAGCGCGCGCCTCCGGTCATCCGGCCGGTGGCTCGGCATAAGGCTGCCCTGGACCGGCTCTGGTCCGCCGAGACCAAGTTCGGTGCGCGTATCCGCCGCAAGCACCTCGATCTCTCCGCTCGCGATCCGGCTGGGGTCACCGAAAGATCCTTCGTGTACCAGCTTCATCGCTTCGGCCCGGTCGAACTTGCGCTCGGCATCGATCGCTCTGGCAACCGCACGCTTAATCTTTGCCGCCTCCTTCTCCTTGCTCGGCCCTTCCTCCATTTGCGCCAGCCGCTTCTCGCCGTCTGCCTGTATGGCATTTGCCGTCTCGCGAGGACGTCGCACGGTTGTTTCCAGCACACCCATGAGGTCGTCTGCCTTGGCGAGACTCAAAATTGCTTCAAGCGGTGCGCTGGTTTCGGATATCTTTGCAAAAAGCGTTTTTGACTGGTCGACCTGCGTAATGTCGGTGTCGGTCAGCCCTTCGATCTCTCCCATGTCCCGTACGACAGCTGCTAGGGATAAAAGGTGCTGATTGGAGATCAGGGCACCGCGTTCCCGCATCCAGTCAAATGTAGGTTGCACCCATGCGCCGAGCACACTGTTGCCGCAGCGCAAATGGTGGTCGAGAAAGGACAACGGTGCCCCGACCGTGAAGCTGTGCAGCCAGAGCGCGACCTTGGCGAGTTCAACTGCCATCGGGTTGAGGTCGACCCCGTGCACGCAGCGCTTGAGTACCATGCGGCGCACGATGTGGCGGTCGTCCAGCTGTTCTTCGACGATAGGCCAGTTATGCGCGCGCGCGTTGGCGATGATCCCCTCTCGCAGATCGGCGATATGCTTGACCAGCGGAGACGTATAGTCGCCCCCGGCCATGCTTTCAGCGTCGCCAACCGCAGTGAGAACCTTGTCTGAAAACCAGTCTACCAGACTGACAAGGAAATGCCCGCTCCCCATGGCCGGGTCGACGATGCGGAGCGAAAGCAGAGACATCGCGGGATCGTGGCCGCGAAGCGTGTCCCCCGTCGCGCCGCTTTCGAGAGCGGCTGCGAACGCTTCGCGCTTCTCGTCGACGAGTGGCCCAACGGTCTTTTCGATGATCAGCGAGACAAGCGGCTCAGGGGTGTAATAAGAGCCCGACCGGTGCCGCGCCTCATTGTCCGAGCGCGGCCGCACCGTTCCGCCTTCTTCGGTTTCGACACCGTATTCGAGAATCGATTCATAGATCGACCCGAGCTGCTGAACCGAAAGATCGCGGTAGTTGATGTAGCGGAGACGTCCATCCTCCTCTCTGTGTGAAAGCGGCAAGATCACCTTGGCGAGCGTATCGTCTGAAAGCTTGATGCGGCTGAGCAACGAGTCACCTTCCGTCGCGAACAAGCCCCCGTTGTAAGGAGGGATGCCCAAATCATCATCGCCTTCGGAAATGGCTCCGAATATCGTTTCGAGGCGAGACCAGTATGCAGTGCTGCGAGCAAGTTGCGCCTGTCCTTGGACATGCCGCTCCTTGATCTCCTCCCGTAACCGGGTGAGGCAATAATCGGCATAAGGGCCGCGCTCGTCAGGCAGCAGGTTCCGGTCTTCTGCGAAAAGGACAAACAACAGGCGATAAAGCAGGTACATGGCCGCTTGGCGGACATCCTCTGCGTACTCATCATCCACCACTTCAGGGCGAAACGGGTCTGCTAACGGGATCGCCATTATTAGTTCGGGGAATACACTGTCGAACACGGTATCCGCCAGATCCTTGCGAACCTTTTCTTCCCACCGCCGCGCATCTTCAATCGCGATCAGATGGAAGCTGCGACCTTGTTCGCTTGGGCGAAAGGCATCCCGCCCGAAGATCAGCAAGAAGAGCCGGAATGCGTGATCGGGATCGATTTGCTCATCGAGAAGATCGGGGTCGCATCCAGGCAACCCGAATACCTTGCCAAGGTCTATCTCGAAGAAGTCTTCGGCGACTGAAAGTGCATTCTGATAATAGAGCCGCCATTGCCGCCCATTGGTCAGAATGCCCCACGGCATCTTTCCATCGGCAATGACGGCAGCACGGCGCAGGTAATGCATTATCTGAGTGGATGGGACGCCCTGCTCCCCCTGTCCCTCGCGATCGAGCGGTCGATCCCAGCGCTTCGCTTCCACAAGCGCCGCGCCGTGGCGAAAGCGTTGCCACGGGTCGAGCGTCTTTGCCCGTTCTGCGGCTTCTTCATCCGCGAATAGCAGGGCATCGGGGACATCCTTGCGTCCCTTGGTCGTCATGTTCTGCTGGACAGATTTGTGTTGCCAACCCAGCATTTCGAGCAAGGGATAGATGAGTTGGTCTTCGGTTTCGGCCTCGGTCGGCTTTTTCCGTCCCGCGTGGTCCAGCAGAAGTGTCCGCGCCTCGTTCCATAGCAGTCCAACTGCATCACTTGCGAGGCTTTGCCATTCAGGGGTTTCGGCAATCCCTTCCTTCAGCCAATCACGAGTAAATAATGCGCCCTGAAACACAGCCACCCTCCCTGCTGCCAGCGAAGTAGCGGATCTACCGTTCAATTACACCCGGCCTGTGCCGCTCGTGCACAGCGAACTGCGGGGCAGCCAGACTCGCCAAGCCATTGCATGCTCAAAGGCTTACCAGTCCACAGCTTGCTTTGGACTTCGATCTCGTGGGGAGGGCAGTGCGCTCGACGACAAGGCAACACCAACTCAAGTACGCTGGGACACTGTGCGAGATTTCGGATTGGGGCCAATTACGGACCGTCTGCCAGTGGGCGAAGTCCCCAACCCAAGAGACATTGAACCGCGTTAAGCTGCGGCACGCGAAAAACCGGCTGAAGCAGCGTAGATTGCTTCATCCGGTAATCGCCTCCTTTGCAAACACTGACGCACCCCAGTCAGCAGTCCGGCAGGTCATCCAGATTGTTTTTGTTGGTCTCGTCCCGGTCCGTCCGCAGATATTTGCCGTTGGGACCTTGAACGACTCGGATCCGAGTTTCCGGATAGTGCGTCCAATTGACACAGTACTCGTGAGTACCGTTTTCAATATCACGGATCGCATCGACCTTCGCTCGCGGAGACCACGGTTGACCGGAATTGCAAAGGCGAGTGATGTCGCCATCCTTGTCTTTGCCAGTCTGGCGCACATAACGCTTTGCCATAATAGTTCTTCCTTAACATTTGCTGGTTGTTGAAGCGGAGCGAGGCATCGCTCCGCTTCAGCGATTACTTCCGGTTGGGACGCTGCGTGAGCGCCGACGCTGCTGCCGACTTCGCGGCCTTGCTTGACTTAGGGTCGCGCAAAACCTTGGACGCCGCAGAAGCCGCCTTCTTGCTCGTCACTTCCGAATTGCTCTTCCTTCCCGCCATTCCAAATCACCTCCTTTCGATTGACATTCTGCTGATTCGTCGTAAAAACATCTACGAAACCGTAGGGCAATATGGCAAAAAACAAGCGCCCCGGAGTGGGCGCGCTTCTATCTACCATTGCGTAGGCTTAACTAGTTTTGTCCCGTAGGTCAAGGAGCGTGATGAACGAGGATCAATTCGGAGAGCGGTTGACGAAGGCCCGCGAAAAGCGCGAGCTTACTCAAGCGGATCTTGCCAAGAAGGCCAGTCTGCAAGTTGCCGCTATTGGACACTTTGAACGTGGTCGCCGCAAACCTTCGTTTGCAAATGTGCGGGCGCTCGCAAAGGCACTCAATGTGAGCTCGGACTACCTGCTCGGGCGGACCGAAAACATGGCTGGCGCCACGACTGCATTCCGCGGCGAAGAGGACCTTACTGACGCAGACCGCGAGCATATCCAGCTCATGATAAATCTCATGCGCGAGAGACGCGAGCAGTCGGATCAGTGAGGGGGTTTCGGCCGGAATGGGCGCGCAAGCTTGGCGAGCGAAAGGCCCGAGAGTTCGGCTTCGATTCCTTCCCGATCGATCCCTTCGCGATCGCTGCTGACGAGGATATTTTTGTCGAAGAGCACAAAGCCGCTCAGCCCGGGGTTAGTGGCGGCATCATTTTCGACGGCCCGAATGTCGGCATCTTTTACTCTACCGCGATCAAGAGTCCTGGATTTCATCGCTTCACCATCGGTCACGAGCTGGGGCATTATTTCCTTCCAGGCCACCCCGAGGAATTGCAGAAGGTCGGTCCACTGCATGCATCGAAGGCTGGGTTCTCCGCAGGCGATCGGCCTATCGAAATTGAAGCAGATCACTTTTCGTCTGGTCTGCTTCTCCCGGGCAAGCTTGTTCGCAGCACCCTCGACGATGCGCCGATAGGCCTTTCTGGGATAGAAATGCTTGCCGAACTGTCCGAATGCTCTCTGACCGCTTCTGCCATCAGGTCTGCTGAATGCAGTCCTTATCCAATGGCCGTCGTGGTCAGCCAAGCTGACAGGATATGCTACGGATTCCTGTCCGAGGGCTTCAAGCAACTAGGACCCCGGGCATACCCTCGGAAAGGCGATCTCCTGCCTGCTTCGGCGACCAGACAGTTCAATGCCGCACCTGCAAATGTGATCTCTGGCGCCAGAGCTAGCGGTGAGACTACGGTCTCGGACTGGTTCGAGGGTTCGTCATACACCGTTCTTGATGAAGAGGTGATCGGTCTAGGTTCCTACGGCTTCACTTTGACCGTGTTTTCAAGCGAAGAGCTTCCTGAAGACCCGTACGAAATCGAGGACGAAGAGACCGATTTAATCGAAAGCTACCAGCCTAAATTTGCCCGTGGGCGGTGACTGAATTTGGGCCGTTTCCGGAATGTCGGCTGTGAAGCTCCGGACAGGGCAAAGCTGACGGTCCGTTGGGTTTCTGCCTCGGCCAGTAGCCTCTCTTATTTTACACCAGACATGCCCCGCCACATTGCCGGCAAAATTCGCCGGTCATTTGTGCGGCGTCGATGCGATTTACACGGATGCCCTTCTGCAATATCCAGCAGTATATGAGCAAACGCGACCCTAACCTTGTCACTTCCGGCCTATCGGGTAGCCAATCGAAAGATGGGGTTTCTGTCGAGGTGAACATTTTTCGTCTGGAGGACGAAGGTCAATGGACCCTCGAAGTCGTCAATGAGAAGGGTACCTCGATCGTTTGGGATGACCAGTTCGCAGATGATGACGCGGCATTCAGGGCGTTCGAGCAGGTAGTCGCTGATGAAGGTATGGCGACCTTTCTTGATAGCGCCAATGTCATCCCATTTCCCGGCCAGTGAAAGTGACCAGAATTCCCGTGAACCAATCCGACGTATGAATCGTCTGACCGGCTTGGTTTCGGGCGCCGGTAGTTTAGCTGCCATATCGTGGCGAGTTCTGGGCCGCTTCGAGACAGTCTGGTTTCGGGAGCTTTCCTAAGAAAACGGACAATCCGGTCGCGATTCAAATCGCGGCGCCGTGTCCCATCCACATCGCATTCAAAGACAAGCCCACCAGCTAGCGACATAACTCACGTTCCCTGCCATTTCGAAGACAATGCCTGTCGCAATGAGGTGCAAGCGATCGCTGCCTTACTGATTTTTATCGGAATGGTTGCGCCTATCCGGTTTCGGCCTGTGCGTTACGGGCAGCAGCAATCGCCGCTGCAAGCTCTTTTGCTGGACCCACTCCCCAGTAGTGGAGGAAGTAAAACATCGGTTCACCGCCGATCATGTGGTTATGCAATGCTACGATATGGATATCCCGCTCGCGCAGTGCGCGGAGCACGGGCTGGACTTCGTCCTCGGTCATGATGAAGTCACCATCCACGGCGGCAAGGTCGTTGGTGCCCGAGAACGCCGCCCAGGTCGTAAGCCCCATCGAACCACCGATCTCAACGCCGTGCATGCGGCCTTGGCGAGCGAAGGTGTATTTCACGACACCATCGGCGATGCTTGGCTCGGTGCCCAAGATTTCGCTCAGCGCCAGGGCTTCGATCGTGCCGTTTGCATCCGGCGTCATGCCACCGAAACTGCGCTGCGGCGTCGGCGAGGCGGCGCGCACTTCCTTGATGGCATCCCAGACGGCTTTTACACCCGCTGCCATCTTGGCGGTTTCCCCATGCCCGCCGATATGCATAAAATAGACCGGCGGATCGTCGAATATGAAATGATTGTGCAGCGCGGTGACGGTCAACCCGTTGGCGAGGGCAGCGTCCATCGCGGCTGTTATCTCATCCTCGAATACGACCGTGTCGCCCATGACCATCACTCCGCCATCGACGGGTTTGAAGGCAGCCCATGAGCCGAGACCTGCCGGGGGATCGAGGCGCATGCCGTCGACCATCACCGGCACGTCGGCGCGCGTCCAACCGATGCGTGCGACCCCATCGTCGGTCATGGTGACCTCCGAGTGCGATGCCTCGAAAATCAGTGCCTCGAGATTGCCGAGATTATCCTGCGCGTGAAGAGCCGCCGACATCGCTGATAGCGATAGAGCCAAGCCGCCGACGAACAATGTTCTGCGTAATTGCTTCATCTTAGTTCTCCTTGGATGTGATTTCAGGTGCCAGCCATCATTGCGAGGTAATACAGCGACCCAATGAGTGCGCTCACGAAGAGAACGAGCAACATCCCGATCTTGAAGCGCAGCATGGCGATCAGGGCCGCAGCGGCAATGACGACGGAGGCGACGTCGATCGTGGCGAAGTCCGGCACGAGCAGGCGTGCGCCGTAACCTCGAACCTCGTCAAGCCGTGCGAAGGCAACGTGCAGCGCAAACCAGATGGCAAGGTTTAGGATCACACCGACGACTGCTGCCGTCACCGCCGAAAGCGCCGCTGTCAGAAGCTTCACGCCGCGCAGTTTTTCGATAAATGGCGCACCAAGGAAAATCCATAGGAAGCACGGCACGAACGTGACCCACGTGACGATGACCGAAGCCGCGATGCCCGAAGCCACCGGGCCTAACATGTCTGCTTCGCGATATCCCCCCATGAACCCCACGAATTGGACGACCTGGATCAGTGGACCCGGCGTGGTCTCCGCCATGCCCAACCCATCGAGCATTTCACCGGGGGCAAGCCAGCCATGCGTCTGCACGGCTTCCTGCGCCATATAGGCCAGCACGGCATACGCGCCCCCGAATGTCACGACCGCGAGCTTGGAGAAGAAAACCGCCAGTTCCGTGAACACGTGATTTGGGCCAACAAGAAGGATCAGCGCAATTATGGGAGCTGCCCAGATGCTGCCCCAGATCAAGGCCGTGCGGACTGCTCCGCGCCATGTAGGCTGCGCTTTCGCCATACCGCCTGTATGAAGCACGGCTTCCGGCTCGCTCTCCCCGTCCTCGGTCGTTTCACGGGCGCGAATGACCAGAAACCGTGCAGGATCGAAATGCCCTCCAAGAAAACCGACCAGCGCGGCGGCCGCGATAATCAGCGGGAAAGGTGCATCGAATGCGAATATCGCCACGAAGGCTGCGGCGGCAATCAGATACATGGGCCAAGTTTTCAATGCCCTTTTCCCGATGCGCAGCAGGGCCTCGATGACTATGGCGAGCACCGCCGCCTTAATGCCGAAGAAAATCGCCTGGACGAAGCTGGCCTCCTGAAAACTGGCATAGAGCACGCTAAGCGCCATAATGCTGAGGAAGCCGGGAAGGACGAACAGGCATCCTGCGACGAGGCCACCGCGAACGCCGTGGAGCAACCAGCCAATATAGGTGGCAAGCTGCATGGCTTCCGGTCCGGGCAGGAGCATGCAGTAATTGAGCGCATGCAGGAACCGGTTCTCCCCGATCCAGCGCTTTTCATCGACTAGAATGCGGTGCATCACCGCGATCTGGCCCGCTGGTCCACCAAAGCTCAACGCGGCCACGCGCGCCCAGACACGCACCCCTTCGGAAAACGGGATCGGAGTTTGTTCTACGGAACCTGAATTAGCGGGAGAATTCATCAACGCGTCCTTCGCACACAGCTCATCGAGCCGGACTTGGGCGCATTGCCTTACCGGGCGCCGGAATAAGTGCCCGAAGTCAAACTGCTAGATCATTGATCTGGTGTTGTCAAAAGCCTTACGCGAACAGTCTGCCTTGCACTTGGAGAATGTCGGCTTTCGAGATCGGCATTTGTATCTCCGATTTCCGAATTGAGGGCACGAAGCCGCCCTCAGCTACTACCTAGTCCAGTGGCAGGTTTCAGGATCGCGACGAGACCGATCAAATGTCCAATATTGGGGCGCGAAGCCGACATAGCTCGAGTGCACTAGGAGCGCCGCGAAAGTTCCACGACCACGCTGGCTGCCAATGCATCTTCGGATTTCTCGCGTCGCTGCTGAACCGTCGACACCAGCTGACGCTTCGAGTGGTCCGGCATCCTGATGATGGCGGCGAGTACGATGGCCTTCATGAGATCAGGATGCATGGTCATTGCACAGCTTCTGCAGTCGGCTCATCTGAATTCTTCCGCCGTCTCTCAACCAGCGATCGGAGACTGGCAGTCAGCACAAGCGTCGAACTGCCCAGCTTGACGATCTCTATCTCGCCTTCACCGATGAGCACATAGAGGGTGCTGCGCCCGATCCCGAGATAGCGGCAGGCCTCGGGCACCCGCATCGCTATCGGTTCTATCGACTGACGCTGTCGTTGCTCGCGAAGATGGTCTGTCGTGCCTGCAGAAGGCATGCCGGTCGGTCCTTTCATCTATCGGGTGATGACGGACCGACCTGGGGGATCATGGAGGGGAGCAGACCGGCCCGCCATCGACAGCGAGTATCGCTCTATTGAGAGCTGGCGCGCCACATGACGTTTTTACGCTGGGGCAGCCTTTGGTGCGCTGGCGCGCCGCTCTTCTGGCAACTTAGGGTAAAGTGTATCCCAACGTGTCTTCGGGGACGAATGCGGATCTCATCTCAAAGGCTCATTTGCCAAGATACTTGCTCGATTTGGGAGGCGCCGTCGCTCTCTGCATTGAAAACAAAAGGATTTCATAGGGCAGCGCCAGCAGGGCAACATCAGCGCCGTCGGCAAATCATCAGCGAAACCAACCACCTGCACCCCGACCGACGGCGGTGCTTTTATCTCGCCATCCTATTTCCTACCCACCCCAAACGTCCACGGACACTTTATCTGAACAGCACGCGATGCAGCTTCGTTGCAAATGCGTGGCAATGATGTCGCGAAGCGAGCGCAGCGATTACAGCGCACCAAAAACGGCAGGCGTGCAGTCGGAATGCACTTCTACCAGCTCTGATCCGTCCGTTCGATTGCAAGCTCACCGGTCCATGGCTTGCAGAGACTGCGCGCCTCTCTTGTCGAGCCGTTGGTCCATTTCGACCAGTCGTCTTGCTCCAGCAGTACCGGCATCCGCGAATGGCATTCCGCAGCAATGCCAGCGCTGTCGGTCATCAACATCGAGTAGACGAGACCCCATTCGTCGCTGTTGCGCCACAGCCCTGCGGCTGCAAACAACTCGCTATCGGGACGGCTTAGCCAGGTGCGCGTCTTGCTTCCCGGTGTGCCCTCGGCTTCCGCCCATGCCGTCAACGGAATGAGGCAGCGGCGTTCCTCGAAGCTGTAGCGCCACATGTAGCTGTCGAGTTTGTCGGTGCGAGCGTTGTTGACCGGCTTCGGTTTGAGCGGCTCGCCGGTGCGCTTGCTTTTGAGCGACAACGGGAAACCCCAGGACATCTGCGAGAGCTTGCCATCTGCAATCACAGCACCGGGATATCCCGGAAACACTTCGTCCCCAAAGTTGGCATTGCCCAGTTGATCGGCTGCATTGAACCAGCGCGCGACCTCGTCGTTCGCCTTCGTCATTCGGTAGAGATTGCACATCGCAAAGCGCCTGCCGCGAGCATGTTTTACTGTCAATCGGCAGCAGGGTAGAAGTTTCGCATTGGCAATTAGTTCCTGTTATGTTCTAACTGCAAGAATGTTGATTCGACCTAGCGATACTGAACTTACCTATGTGATCGGGGCTGCACTCGGTACGGTCGAGACCTACGCGCTCCGCGATGTGCTTTCAGCAACGAGAGCGTTCAACCGGCGCGAAGCGGTCGAGACACTCACGGCAAGGATCGTCGAGGCGCTCGGGCCTTATGAAATTACCCGGGAGGCGGGGGAGGCCGGTTTTGACGACAAAACCCTGCCGCTTTTTCCAGAAACAGAACAGACAAATGTGCTCAGCGCTCCGTAATCTTGACGAATCTCGAGCCAAGATAGCAATTGTCTAAGAACCGTTCCCGGTCTCGGCTTTGAGTTTTTCCAATCGCTCAGAACACACTTCGTGGACGACGCGGCCCAGCTCTTCGACCTGCTCGCCGAGCCACTCAAGCTCCTCTTTCGTGATCCGGTAGTGTTTTGAGTAGCGCGCCTTCACGTACGCTTCTTTGAGTTTCTCAAAGCGGGCGCGGTCTCGCTTCGTATCGCGTGGCCAGACGTAGGTGAGGCGAGGATCGATGCGCTCAGCTTGGGTGCGAAGGAACCCGAGATTGTGCACGTGGGGTGTGTAGAACGTGCAGACCAGGAGCACGCAGTGATAGAGAAACTCGGAAGTTTGATGAAGGTCGAAGGCAGCGGGTTTGAGGAAGCCTCGCTCCCTGCCAAGTTTCGAGAGTTCAAAGCGCTGGATAGCCGTTGGAAACCACTCGTCGAAATACTCCTGCGCCATTGCTAGCGCTTGGTCGGGAGTCTTGGGTTTAGGCGTATGCAGCTCGGTGTCGTCCGACTGGTAGAGCGCGACTCCATCCTGCTTAACGTCCATGAAGAAATAGCGGCCATGGGCGAGACCGTCGTTCACCTCCTGCAAGGTGTGGACGATGAAATTTACCGGCGTGTGGAGCGTGCCCGTCACGCCGTATTCTCGCATCAGGCGGTCATCGACCTTTGCCCAGTATTTCACTCTGTCGGTGAGCCGCTTGTCATTGACGATGATCAGTAAATCATAATCCGACTGGTAGCCTTTGGCGGTATGCGGCTCGTCGACCCAGGTACCGCGTGCGTAGCTTCCGTAAAGGATGACCTTGAGGATACGCCCGGCCTTCTTCCAGTCGTGCTTAGCCAGTGCGAAGGCATCCTCGAACTCTTCGAAGATCAGCTGAACGACGCGTTCCAGCTCGCGCTGTTTTTGCGGGGGCAGGTGATCGAGATCGGTCTTCATCAGTCAGTTCCTAGCAAGTCGCTGGAATGGTTGCACCTGCTGACCATGATTCATCCGCAAAACTCGCTCATTGGGCACAGTGATTCAGCGGAGCCCGTATACGTCAATACCAAGAAATGGGGATGGGCGTTCATAGACCCATTCCCAGATGCTGGTACGCTGGTGTGGAACAGCAAAGAGCTTCTTTTGAGGTAGTGCTTCTTGGCACTTCGAACGGGCTGGGATAAGAAGGAAAGGCGCTCTACCAAGCCCCGAAAAATTCAGTTTCAAAGCTCAAAAGCTGAACCGAACTACACTTATATGAACAAAAATGTGGGGGAGAGTGTGGGGTAGAGTTTACGCTGCCTATGAGTACTAAATTGATTTCAAAACGTTAATTGCTAGGTTCGATTCAAGCCCTGCCACCAAGCCGCTACTTAATCGCCTGATTTGTCGTCATTTTTCGCAGGTTGGACAACGGCGCGGGCTTCAAGGTTGGACATCGCGCGATCGGCCAGGGCGGGCTGACTGGCCGCCTGGCGGTAATAAGCGAAGGTGGCGGCCTTCTTGTGTCCGGTGACTGCCATGCCTTCGGCATCGGTCGCGCCGGACTCGGCCAGCTGCCGCGCCATCGCCTTGCGGAGCCCATGCAGCGAGCAATGCGGCAGGCCGGCGGCGTCGCACCATTTGCGCATCCGGTTGCCCATGCCGGCATCGGAAAAGGGCTTGCCGAATTGAGTTGTGACCAGGAAGCGGATGGGCTGCGCCGGCAGCGCTTCGATCGCGGCGCGGGTGGCGGCCAGCATGGGGACCGAAGTGCAATTGTTGCCCTTCGCGTGGTCGACGATGATGCGCCCGCCGGTGATATGGTCGCGCTCGATCTTGTTGACGTTGCAGCGCCTGGCGGCGGTGTTAAGCGCGAGTTCCAAGGTAAGGCGCGCCATCGTGCCAAGCGGGTGCGTATCGCGAAACCGCTGGATTTCAGCGTCGGTCCAATCATGGAAGCCCTTGCCGCTGTCGAATTTTTCGGTGAAGCGAACCGGATTGTCGACGCGCCAGCCCAGGCGGACCGCGTCATCCATCAGCCCGGCGAGAAACTTGCGAAGATTGTTTGCCGCGCCAGGCGTCGCTGCCATGTCGCCGAAGATGCCATCCAGCCAGGCGACCGAAACTGCAGCGACCGGCCAGCTGCCATAGCGCCGACCTTTGCGATCGATGCGGTCCATGAAGCGGTCCAGGACGCGGGAATAAACCAGCTGGGTTCGCGCCGCCTTCTTCTTCCAGCGCGGTGTCGCGCGGTGTCGGCGCCAAAGATCGTCGAGCGAGCGCGGCTTGATGTCCTGCAGCGGTTTGATCGGTGACTTTTCCGCGCCGCCCTTTTCGACGATCGCGGCATAGGACCGATGGAATTCGGCGCTGCCAGGCTCGCCTTTCAAATAGGCGCTGGGCCAGCCTTTCCGGCGGAAGCGGAAGCGGGTTTTCCCGTGGCGATCTTTTACCGGCCTGACGTTGTCGGGCAGGCTATCGGTCTTCGGCATCGTAGTCGTCCCCTGGCTCGGCAGCTGCAGCTACCGATTCGCCGATGATGACTTCGATCTTGCGATTCTCCAAGTCCAGGACGATGCGCGCCCGATCGATGCCGGCCTTCGCCACGGCCTTGATGGCGCGGTCGATGTCCTGCTGGCAGATGCGGGCGGGCGCGGTCATCAGTCCAGCGCCTGCGCGGCTTCGCTGATGCGGGTGACCGCGGCTTCAAACCAGCGCGGGTCGCGTTCGATGCCGAAGAATTGCTTGTTCGCCAGGACCGCCGCCACGCCGGTCGAGCCGGTCCCCATGAACGGGTCGCAGATGCGATCGCCGGCGACGTTGCGCATGATCTTGTCCATGACCTTGGGCGGTTTGATCGTGGGATGGCCGAAGCGCTTTTTTAGCTTCGGGTCATGGTCGGCGGTAACCGAACGGCGCTTGTCGGCCAGGTCGCCCTGGGGATGAAAGCCCTTGTTCCATGCATGGACGAAGAATTCGCGGTCGGGCTGGTAATGCTTGTTCGCGACCGGCATCGGGCGCTGTTTAGTCCAGTCGCAAAGCGCGAACTGGCGGAACTGACCATTCGCGAGCGGCAGAAGCGCGGGAAGTTGGTCATTGTGGCAGAAGCACACCAGCGCGCCGCACAGCAGCGAATTGATGATCGAGAGGTCGAAGCCCTTGTCGATGTCCAGATCCGCAATCTGGTCCATCGCCGGCCTGCGCAGCCGGAAGTGACCGCCACCGCTAGTCTGCAGCAAGTAGGGCGGGTCCATGACATCGCAGTCCATAAAGCCCAGCGTCGGGCGGATGGCGTAGGCGTCGCCCAGGTAGAGCGTGGCGACGATGACATCGCCGCGCCGGATCTGGACGACATGCCGATCGGCGCAGCTTGCGCGATCGATGCCGATGATGCTGGGCGCGTTCATTTACCGTAACCCATGCCGGTCAGCGCCTTGGCGACCAGATGCCAGACATGTAGCGCCAGGCGGCGGTGGCCCAGGACGGTGCCTTCGCGAGTGGTCGACCCGCTGCGCATCGCCCGTTCAAGCGTTGCTGCCGATCGCCCGCGATAGGTCCGGGCGCGATAGTCGCCGACCTTCATGTCACCGCCGATGTTGTCGATCATCATGCGCGCCAGTTCAGTCTGGTCGCCGGTGATGGCGGAATGCAATTCGACCTTCACGACGATCATGCCACCATCCTTTGCGGCGCTACCTGTTCGGCCTGGGCGAAAATGCCGCGCGCGGTCAGGCGGTAGTCCAGCGCCTTGTCGTCGCCGGTGACGATTTCGACATCGACCAGGTCCAGGGCGACCGCATCGTGCAGCGCTGCATCGTGGAATGAGACGCGCAGGACGCCGCAATCGCCGATCGCCTGAAGCCATTGACCTATTGAACGGGGAGCGGACATCAGCCTTCCCCCTGCAGGTCGACCAGCAGCGCGATGGCGCGGGCGGCGGCGGTTTCCAGGTGCGCGGCGATCAATTCGGGTGGGCAGCCGGTTTCGATCGCTTCCTTCGCGGCCAGGGCGAAGCTGGCGATCTCGGCGGCGGCGGTCGCCGGCTTCGCGGGCGGTTTGATCGGCGCGGCCAGCTGGGCTTCGCGGGTCTTTATGATGTCCAGGAATGCCTCGCGGTCGGTGGTCCTGACCGCGACGTTGCTGACTTCGATGTCGCATTCGCTGCGCGCCTTGATGTCGCTGGCGCGCCCGATGGACAGGCGCGGGATGGCACCGATCGGCGTGGGCATCGGGTTGGGCTGGGGCTTCATGCGGTCTTCCTTTGGTTTTCGGGCCGTGCCTGGGCGGCGATGGTCGCAGCGATGCGGGCTTCCTGGGCGGCCTGGCCTTCGCGCCAGACGCGCAGTGCCAGGGCGCGTTCCAGGCGCGCTTCTTCTTCCAGTTCGGCATCGGTCATGCGGCGCTGCAGGCGCAGGGCGGCGAGTTCGTCGCGGCGCTGGTCCTGCATCTGGCGGGCGGCGGCATGGCGCGCGCTGATGGCGGGGTTCCGGCGCTTCATGCTGCCTTCCTTTCTTCGGTCGGGAACAGATCTTCAAAAGCGGCCAGGAAGCGGTCCATCGCTTCGTCGGGATGCCAGCAGCGCCCGATCTTGATGCCGGCGAGTTCGGCGCGATCGATGCCGTCGAGTATCGGCCAGGCGTCGGTGTTGCCGACCAGGTCGCGTTGTTCGATCGCCAGCGCCTGCAGGTCGGCCAGCTTGACCTGTTCGCGGCGCCATTGCGTGAATTCGAAACCGATGGTCGCAGCCAGGCGCGTTTCCATCCTCGCTTCGATCGCCCGATAATCCGCCAGCTGGATTTTAAGCGGGCGTGTGATGTCATGCAGGAAGGCTTCGGCGGCATCGTGCATCAGCGCGCAGCGGCGCAGCTGCAGACCCTTTTCGCCGCCCAGCGCGCGGGCCGCGGACGAAACCAGGCGCAGGACCAGCAGCGAATGCTGGGCGATGGTGTAGAACTGGCGGGTCTGGGCGCTGAAGCGGGGTTGGCGCAGGCCGGCGGCGATGTCGATCGGCGCAATGACGCTGCAGTCTGGGTCGGCCAGGTCGAGATAAGCGCCCGACAGCAGGCGGATGCTGGTTTCGCTACGCATCGCCTGGTCGCTGCCGTTCGCCAGGTCCGGCTGCGCAAGGCGAAGTCGAGCATTCCGGTCGCAATCGCCACAAACGGGCAAGCCGCCGGACCTGCGCCAGCCAGTCGGCAGTTCACGGTCGGGCGAATTGTGGACGGTGTGACAGACCGCGCATTCGTGAACGAAGGGCTGGGTCATTGTGCCGGCCCTCCGGCCACCAGGACAATGGCGACAATGAAGACGCCCCAGGCGACCAGCGCGGCAGCCGCAGCGAGGAAGGCGCCGCCGCGCAGACCGTTGTCGGCGACGATGCGCGGCGGGTGCATGGGCTCGCCATGCTGGCGCTGTTTTTTCCAAGTCAGTTGCATGTTGCAGGTTCCCTTCGTTGTGCCGCGTCGGCGCGCAGCTGGTGGGTCAGCCTGGCCAGCGCAATCTGTTCGCGCCCAGGCTCCAGGTGCCAGCGAAGCGCGATGACCGCTTCGGCCTGGCGACCCAGGGTTTCGGAAAAGCCGCGCTGTTCGCGGGCAAGGTCGGCGATGGTCTGCAGGCTGGCGTCCAGCAGCTGGCGCCGCCGCCACAGCGACAGCGACGAAGCAGGTGCGCCTTCGGCGCCGGCGCTGACGATGAAGCGCCAGTCGGCGACCAGGTCTTCGAAGGCCGCGATTTCGGCCTGGGCCGCTTCGGGCTCGAGTTCGCCGGCGGCGATCATTGCGGGAAAACGTTGGCGCCTGGTCGACAGCATGGATTCGGCCATGCGGAGCAAGTCGGCGAAGTCATGTCGGCGAACCGGCGAGTCTTCGGCGCGGATGCCAAACCAGTCGCGGAAAGCTGGCGCGGTCATATGATGACCGCCTGGCCGGCCTTCGGCTGTTCGAAGACCCAGCATTGCTGCGCCTTCGTGTTCTCGCCTGGCGGGTTGACGACTTTCGTGGCGAGGAAACGGCGCGATTTCGACCCGCGCAACAGTTTCTTCAGTTGGTCGAGCGGCGGCGGATAAATGCCGGCATGGCGGCAACGCGCTTCGAAGTCGGGCAGGTTGATGGCGATGAAGTCTTCGGCCTTGCGGTGGCGATTGAGACTGCCGCCGACGCCGTGCAGATCATCGGCTTCCCTGCCGATCAGATAGTCGACCTGTTCCCAGAAAGTCGCGACCAGCGGATGGTCACCGCCGGCCGATTTTTGCCGGTCCAGCGCCATGCGGTCGACTTCGGCGAGCGCATCGGCGACCCAGGCTTCGCGGCAGTTGGGGAACAGGTGCGGCAGCGCTTCGATCGCCGCGGCCAGCTGGCTATGGCACTTGATCGGGCGGGCATTGTTTAGCCCTTCGACCCGCTTGCCCATGTCGTTATCGTGATGCGTGAAGCGGTCGAAAAAGAACTTCAGCCAGTCCGCTTCCTTGCGCACAATATGGACGATCGTGCCGCTGCAGTCTTCCATCGGCCAGGCTTCCAAGCGCATGGCCGCTTCCTTGGTCCCTGGTCCCCATAGCGACTTGTCGATCGCCATCGACATGAGGCGTTCCAGGACCGCCGGAATCGCGTCGATGCGTTCGTTCTGCATCAGGTAAATGGCGCCCAGGAAGGGCGGTTCTTCGGTTTCGAAGCCGCCGGACTTGCGCCCGATGCTGCGCGGGCTGCGTCCGTTGTAGAGGACCAGAAGTTCGTTCGGTTCGAACTGGCGCGAATGCGATCGGCCATTGTCGTCGCGCCCGCTTTCAATGAGCCCGACCGGCAGGTTCGCGACCTTGACCATCGATCTGGCGAACGCTGCGCGCGTCGCCTTGTTCGGGTCGAAGCCTTCGTAACCGTGGCGACCCAGCAGCTTCCACAGAAATTCGATCAGGGTGGATTTGCCCGACCCAGGCGGGCCGGTGACTTCCAGAAAGCCCAGCGACTTGTGCCGTTCGCGGATCTGGACCGCGAACAGCGACATGGTGAAGAATGCCAGGGCAATGAGCCCGCGCGCGCCGTAGGCGGTCCAGAGGTCTTCAAGCCAGGCGAAGTCGATCTGGTCGGCGTCGTAGTCGATCGCCAGCATCCGTTCGGCGGTGCGCAGCTTGACCGCATGGGTGCCGACATCGAAGTAATTTTCAGAGTTGACCGACAGGACGCGGCCCTTCGCGACTGCCAAGTCGCCCAGGACCCAAGCGCCATGCGCCTGCGAATAGCCGGTGAAGCCGATGGGTTCGACGACTTTGAGCCGGCGAGTCTGGGTCTTCATCAGCCGGTCAAGCTGTTCGCCGCTGCCGGTCCACATGCCCGCGAACGCCATCAGCCGCTTCTTGAATTCGCCGGCGTTCGAACAGGCCGCGGACGAAAAGCGCGCCTTTACGCTGCCGGCGCGGTCGGGAAAGTCGATCTGCAGGAAGTAGGTGGTTTCGTCGGCGATTTCGTCGCGTTCGCGGTAGAGCAGGCGGAAGGCGCAGTTCGCGATTTCGGTCAGGTCAATCTGGGTCTGGCCGCTTTCTTCTTCGGTCTTCGTCCTGACCCACCAGATGCGATTGCCGTGGCGCATGTCGAAGCTGGACATGGCGCGCGCGCCGGCAGCTGCGCGGTCGACGATAAGGCGCGCCTTCTGGACTGCAGTTTCGGCGATGGTGATGGCGCCGTTGTGCAGGTAGGTGTCGAGCGCGGCGGCGGCCAGCGGCGCCTTTTCGGCTTCGCCCTTCCATGCCTGGTGCTTCAGCAGAAGGTCATTCCAGTCGAGTTTCGACCCTTCGCCATCGGGCCGGACCTGTGCGGCGGTCGCCTTCCAGCCTTCGCGCTTGGCGCGGGCGATATGCTTTTTGGAATACGTGACGCCGGCAGGGCCGACATCGAACGCGAAGACCAGGCGCGGACGCTCGGCGATGCCTTCGACAGCGAGATAGTCGACCAGTTCCTTCAGGAAGTGTTCGGGATAGGGGCCCGTCGACATATTCGAAACCGCGGCGACGCCGGCGCCCTGGACCAGCGCGACAGCGTCGAAGATGCCTTCGGTGACCCAGATGTCCTTCGCCTGCGCCAGCGCCGCGATGTCGAGCCCGTTGGGCTTCCAGCAATGGCCGCCCCAGCTGCCACCGGCCTTGAAGTGCGCCTTCTTCGCAAACCGGCCAGGCTTGTCGATGATGCGTTCCCAATAGCTGTTGCCGATCGGGAAGCGGACGGTCGCCGATGTCTGGCGCGTCCTGGGGCAGCGGAACAGTTCCTGGCTGAAGGTGCCGCGCAGCAATCGCAGGTCCAGGCCGCGTTCGTGGAGCAAGTAGGCTTCGGCGGCGGCGTCGGGGTTGGTTTCGGTCGATTGGAAGCGATCTGACCAGTTTTCGAACAGGTCGGGCAGAAGATTGCGGACGCTGTCTTCCCAGCCACAGCGGTCGGTGCGCCCGCATTTGACGACCTTGGGTTCGGTCGCGGCGCAATAGACTTCGTGCTTGCCGCATTGCGGGCACTTGCCGCCCTGCAGCCAGTCGCCGCGGACGTTCTTGAAACCGAATTCGCGCTTCAGGCCATGCAGGATTTGTTCGCCCAGGTTCATCTTGCGAACGCCTCCCCAATTGCGGCGGCGCCATAAGCGGCGAGGAACAGGGCGGGGGCCAGCGCCAGCCAATCGAACCGCCGGCGGCGGCGGGCGGATGCGGCGGACCAGCGGGGTGGCCAGGCGGTGTCTTCAACGTGCATCGGGTGAGTCCTCCCAGGCGGCGGAATCGCGTCCGCCGCGGCGTGTCTTCGGTTCCGTGGGTTTGGCCGCCGCTAGGCGGCGCTGTTCCCGTCTTCGAAAAAGGTCGGGGCGCTCGGGTCGGTCGCGCGCGGCGGCGGAACGACATGGACCGCGTCTTCGCGAGGGCAGACCGGCAACGCGAGGTCAGGCCGGTCGATCAGACCAGGGCTGATGGAATGAACGAAGACGATGTCGGCACGCCAGGTGTGGCCGCAGGCCGTGTTCGAACAGATGCAGTCCATCTGGGTCACGGTCGGGGTCGGACGTTCGGACCGGCGGATGGCTGCCTGGGTGTCGCACTTAGGACAGCGCAGGAAGCAACCATCGCCCGCACGACTGCCGCCAGGCTGCAGGCGGAATTCTAGCGGGGCATGAACCATCGGTCCTTTAATCAAGGCCGCTCCCTCTCCACTCATGGTTCGCATCCTTCCAATTTTGCTGCGCAATCGGTGAGTCTTTCGATGGCTTCCTGGACTTCCTTGCGGGCGCGTCGGTGCGCGGCGGTGTCGTTGTCTCGGGCCAGATCCAAGACTGCTGCGACTGCCTCGCCGCCTTCCTTCGCCATGCTGCTGGCGATCGCGACCAGACAGTCGACATCGGCCCGTGCGGTGATTTCAAGCCGCAAGGCAAACAGCCGATGGAAAGGCGCGTGGTCGCCGCCCAATTCGATGAAGGCGCGATCAAGTCGTTCGGCGTCGATCAGGCGTATTTCGGTTTCGCAATCGGGGTCCGACCAGTTTCGGACCTGACGCGAGGTCACACCGCAAACCGCACCCGCTCGGTCCCAACCGATCAATCCGGCGATCTTCGTCAGGGTGTGTTGATAGGTGAGGGGTTCCCGCCGCTTCGTCATTGGTCTGCGCCCTTCAATACGCAGTCGCGATTGAAGTCGCGGGTTGCATGGGCACGGCTAGAAAGGCGAGCAGGCGCAACAGGGGAAAATGCGTGTTGATCGACACCTTCGAAGCGGGCTCCGGCGTGGTGATCGACCATGATTTCGCGCGGGTAGATGTCGGGCCGCAGGTCATGGCGCGAGACGCCGGTCGCCGCTTCTGCGCGCAAAACATATTCCGCAGGCATCCGCTTTGAGGACTGAACCCATTTCCAGACCGCGGTCGCAGATACTTCACAGATGCGGGCGAGTTCAGCTTGCGAGCCTGCCACGCCTACGGCGGAGGTCAGGGCTTCGAGAGGGGTTGGTTTCGTCATGGTTGCGGCTATGGCAACCTAAGTTGCTACCGTCAACAACCAAAAGCGCCGCGCGAGTTGTCAACGTAAGTTGTAGCATCAGAACATGATCGGCGAGCGTCTAGCGATTCTTCTGGAAGACCGGGGTTGGTCGCAGGCCGAATTGGCCCGCCGCGTCGGCATCACGCCGCAATCGATCGGGAAGCTTGCGCGCGGAGAATCGCAGGGCTCGAAGCATCTACACCGCATCGCTGCGCTGCTGGAGACTTCGCCAGATTACCTGATGGGGGACACGGATAATCCGCATCCAGGCCACGCGCCCGACAAGAAAGTTCCCTTCAAGCTTGATCCTGCCGAAGTGGCTGACCGCACCTTAGAGATTCCCGTCATCGACCTGGCCTATGGCATGGGCGGCACATATCTGGACGATGTCGACGCGAATGTGCGCAGCGAGCCGTTCCCGCTGTCATTCATTCGCCGCTACACGAAAGCGAAGGCCGAAGACCTGGTGATCGCGGACGGCCTAGGCGACAGCATGGCGCCGACGATCGGTTCCAATGACCAGATGTTGATTGATCGCAGTGTCGACACGTTGCGCGTCGCCGATCAAATATGGGCTTTCAGCTTCGGCGGGGTGGGGATGGTCAAGCGGTTGCGACCGCGGCCCGATGGCAGCATCGCCATCCTTTCGGACAATTCTGCGGTGCCTGAAGATCGGGCTGTAGATGAGGAATTGTTTCTGATCGGGCGCGTGGTGGCGATTGTGAGGAAGGTATGACCAAAGCCGAGCACATCGAAGAAAATTGCGCTATCGATCTTCCGATGGCTTTCCTAGGAATAGGGTTTGTCTCATCATACTTGGGCGCGCCTTTTGTCTTGTCGATTGCGATAGCTGGCGGTGCCATTTTACTTATCGCGATTGCGTTGGACCTGCAAAGGTGGGGTGAAAGGATCGCCTTTCTGAAGGGGGCTTTCGAGGGTGCGCGCGCGAATATGGCGCAGTCCGAAACGTGGGGCGACCAGCCAACTGCCAAAGCGCATCCCGGCGAGGTGAAAGCATACTACCAAGAGAAACCTAAGCCTGATCCCATCCCGACCATTTCGGCCTTGGAGGGTTCTAACCAAACGGTGATGACCATCAGAGGTAGGGGAATAACCGGCAGTTTTGTCGCTGCAAAGACTATGCTTGCGACTGACGCGGTGGAATCTGCCTCGACCATGAGCGAAAAACTTCGCGAACGAAATCGCAGGAAGCGTCAAGAAGGACAAAGCACCAAGCACGAGGGCAAAGCATCACGCTCAACACGTTCTGGGAAGTTCATAATCTCCAGGTCATCGCCTTATGAAGACGAGGATCAGAGCCCTCAAAATGAAACCAGCAAGAAGGGCGACTGATGCTCGATTCCCTTGCAAGTTTTTTCAAGCATCCGGGCGACTGGGTCCTGGTTCCGATTGCCGGCTTGGCCGGGGCCCAGGCTGAATTCGCATGGGATCTTATTGCGGGAAGTCTGATCGGTCCAGAGCCGGTGTCCTGGGCGACAATGGCAGTTGTGCTGGGCGCAAAGAGGGTAATCTGGGATCATCCAAGGGCTCGCAAATCAAAGGCCATGGAGATGCAGACGCGTGCAATGACATTGGATACGCTTCTCGAAGAGATCGATCATGCGGAGCCCAAAGGAAAGGCAAAGGCCGAACTGCAGGACATCTGCATAGACCTTAGAACTGCAAAATCTGTTGAAGCAATTGACGAATTGATCGCTCACGCCCGCGACCTTCGCAATCGCGTCATAGAGAGCCTTCCAGCCTGATTAGAGTGAAGTAGCCAGATGCGCATGATTATGATCTTAGCGGCTCTTGCGGCAGCGTGCAGCGAACCTGCGTCGCCACCGGTGCCCGAACCGACGAGTTATGTCATCCGCGCTGCAGACCTATGGCGCGAAGATCCGGGCGACATCTGCCGCACCCGCGATGCCGCCTTCCTGGACGCGCTGCTGGACCGCGTCCGCGATCGCTTGCCGGTGGACCAGGCGGGCAATCTCGAGTTCGTCGACTTTACGGTTCCGCGCGACCAACTGGCGCTGCTACGCGTCCGCCGCGGCGATGGGACTATGATGGTGGCCGGCGGCGCGTTCGATGGCGAGACTTGCACGGTCGGCGACCTGGCGATCGCCGAAGGGACAACTGCGCTGGCGCTGGATTAGGCGCTTTCCATTTCGATCGACTGGCGCAGCCCGCCGGCGCCGAAGCGGGTTTCGACTGTCTTGACCAGCCAGTCGATGGCATCGATCTTTTCGCCCCAGCCATTTAGCTTGACCCGCATGTCGGGCTGCAGCGCGGGGTCGGCGATCGCCAGGTCATAGGTGAAGGAAAAGGGCTTGCGGGCGGCGCGCGATGCTGCGCCCTCGGCGGCCTTTCTCGCTTCGGCCTCGCTGGCATAGACCCGCTTCAGTTTCCTGCGCTTGCCGCCGCCGGTCTGGACCGTTCGCCGTTTGCCGGCATCCTGGTCATGCCATTGCGCTTCGGCGCCATCATAGGCGTCGCGGTCGGCCTGGCGGAAAGACCAGCGCCAGCCATCGCGCTTCGCGAGCGTGACCGAAGCGAGCGCGGCGCCGCTGGCGCTCGCCGACTTGCCGATCGGCAGGAACAGCAGCTTGCCATCCTTCCAGGTCGCAATGGCATCGTGGCGCCGGCCCAGGTCGCGGATGAAGGCCATGTCGCTCTTGCCTTCCTGTTCGATCGCCTTGACCGCAATGCCCGCCAGCGCGCCATCGACCTGGGCGGTGCGCCCGTGCCGGCCGGCGATGGCCTGCAGGATGGCGCCCAGCGTGGTGTCTTTCCAGGACTTCGTCCGCCGCTGGCGCAGCCGGTCGGTGAGGTCTGCAGACCTGGCGCGGATGGTGACGACATCGGGCGGCCCTTCCATGCCGACTTCGTCGACGATGAAGCGGCCCTTGTCGACCATGCCGACAGGGACATCGTCGCCCGACGCCCAGCCCAGCGCCAGCTGCAACGCCTTGCCGGTGTCGGGGATGGCCAGCTGGCCATCGGCATTCTGCAGGGCGATGTTCAATTCGTCGGCGTCGTCTTCGCGCCTTTCGGACAGGGTCAGGTCGACCAGGCGCGGATTGACCTTGGCGGTCAGATCGGCGCCGCCATCGATCGCCAGCTGCAGCGCCGCCTGGCGGACGGTCATTGGCTCGCCCCAGCGTCGACTTCATCGTCGCCGCGCTGCAGTTCGATGCGGAATCCGACATGGCGCGGCAGGCCGCCGGCCATGACCGACAGGTGCTGTTCTTCCAGGCGGGTGATGCGGTAATGGCCGAATATCCGGCCCAGCCCGTCGATCAGCGGGTAAGTGTCGCCAGCGTCGGCCATGTCGGCGAGCGTTTCCAGCGCGGAAAAGCTGCCGGCGACTTCGGGGACCAGCAGGCCCGCCAGCGTGACCGTGTCCGGCCCTGGGCCGATAAACTGGCTGGCATCGCGCGCGCCGTGCCGTTCGCTGCCGGCATGGCGCCATTCGCGGCTGCGCTGCAGATCCTGATAAGCGACGGTCGACATGCCGAAAACGAACATGCCCAGCGTCATCAGTTCGCGGGCGGTCGGCGTGGTGTCTGGCGGTCTGCTGGCCATGTCTAACTGTCCTGGTAGTTCGAGCGGGCGGCGATGCCGGCCTGCTGTTCCAGCCTGCGGATGACGCGATCGGCCAGGAATTCGGCATCCTCGCCAGGCTGCTGGGTGATGTTGAAGGTGACCTGCAGTCCGCCGCTGCGGGGGTCGCCCGGTCGCGCCTGGCCGTTTCCGGCGGCAGCGACCGATGGCGCCATAGCCATCGCGCCGGCAGCCGCGGCGCCGGTGGCCAGCCTGCCGGCTGCATTCAGGACATTGCGGCGCCCGCGATCGATTCCGACCGCCATGCCTTCGGCGGTGTGCCCGCCGATCGCCATGAAGACGCGCGACGGGGATTTGATGCCCAGAAGGTTCTTGACCTTGCCGACGCCCGATTGGACGACGCCCTTCAGCGCGTTCCAGACCGCACCATGCGCGCCGGCGATGCCGCGCGCGAGCCCCAGGACGATGTCGCGACCGACCGCCAGCATGTTCGACCCGAAATTCGCCAGCCAGGCTTTCCCCGCGTCGAAGGCGGCCTTGATCTTGTCCCAATTCTGCCAGACCGCGATGCCCAGCATGACCAGCGCCGATATGACCAGGCCGACCGGTCCCAGCATGAAGCGAAAGGCGATGCCGGCCAGGCGCAGTCCGGTGGCCAGGCGCGGCAGCATGGCCGCCAGCGACCCGACGACGCGGAATTTGTGCCACAGCGAAACGACCGTGGCGAGCGGCCCCATAAGCCCGCCGGTGACCAGCAGGACCGCGCCCAGCCCGATCTTGAAGACCGCCAGGCCGGCGACCAGCTTGGCCAGCGTGGCCGCGGCTTCAGGATTGCGCTGCGCCCAGGCAGCGACCGAGTTGCCGAGATTCGACAGCATGGTCAATACCTGGGTGGCGACCGGCAGGAGCGTGTTGCCCAGCGTGATCGCCAGCGCCGAAGCGCTGCCCAGAAACGCCTTCCATTGAACGGTCGCATCGCGCGCGGTGCGCTGGGCGAAAGCCTGGTCGACCGTGCCGCCCGAATTGAGCGCCGCGGCGCGGATGCGGCGGTATTCGTCCAGGTTCTGGATTAGCGCCATGATGCCCATGCGCGCCTGCATGTCTTCGAAGGCGAAGCCCAGCTTCTTGTCGTCGCCGCCGGTCGCCTTGTCGGTAATCATGGCGATGGCTTCCAGCGAAGAATGGCCTTCGTCGGTCAGCTTCTTCATCGCCGCGGGCAGGTTGACGCCGAAGTTCTTTTCGAAGGCGCGGATGGTCGCCGGCGCGTTGATCTTCGCCAGCAGGTTCTTGACGTTATTGCCCGCTTCGTCGGCATTGCCGGCGGTGAACATGGCGACCTGCAGCGCCGCGGATAGGTCGGCAACCGCTGGGACGCCCTTTTCGCCCAGGGCTTGCATCTGCGCGGTCAGCGAAGGGAAGTGCCGCGCCATGTCGCGCACTTCGAAGCCGCCTTCATTGCCGGCAGCGGCCATCGCGTCGAATATCCTGGCGGTTTCGGCGCCGGCGACCTTCAGATTGTTGACGCTGGCGAAGGCCGCATCGGCGGCGTCGGGAATGTCGACCTTGTAGGCGGTGGCGAGGCGCCCCGCGGGCCCGATCGCCTGGGTCGCGGCGTCCAGGCCCATGCCCTTCGCCATCAGCAGGTCCAGGCCGCTGCGGATGTCTTCGGGCAGTTGCTTGGCGTCCTTCGCCATGATGACGATGTTGCGCGCCAGGCGATCGGTCTGGGCATTCGAGAGCGCGGCCTTTTGCTGGATGTCGACCATCCCGCTGGAAAATTCGGCTGCCGCCTTCGTCGCCAGGATGATCGGGGTGGCGAGCGCGGCGCCCTGGACGATATGATCGCGCCCGCGCGCCTTCATGTCTTCGCCGCGCGCCACCATCGCCCGCCGGTCGCCTTCGATCGCACTAAGCTTCTTGCGGCGATCCAGCTGGCGGTTGGTGTCTTCGATCGCGGATTCCAGCGCGCGTTCGCGGTTGACCAGGTCGCTGACATTGCCCGACGCGCCGGCGATTTCGCGGCGGACATCGCGTAGCTGGCTTTCCAGCTTGCGGCCTTCGCCGCGCAGGTCGCCCAGCGAGCGCGAGCCCTTCTTGCCCAGCGCCATGATATTGCGCAGGCTGCCGGACATCTTGTCGACGCCGACGAAATTGACCAGCAGCGACAGCTTGTTCGACATCCTATTTCACGCCTTTCATTTGCTTCAGCCGGTCGATCGCCAGGCGGTGCCAGTCGGCCAGTTCGTCAAGCGCCAGCGCCTGCAGGTCAGACAGCGGCCAGTGAAAGATGGCCGCGATGTCCGCCATCAGGTCTTCGACTGTTGCTCGGCCATCAGCGCTTCCATCAGCGCCTTCTCGCCCTTCGTCATAAAAAAACCGCGGATGGTCCCGCCAGCCTCGGCCAGATCGGCAGGGTCCAGGTTGCCGCATTCTTCATCGGTCAGCGCCGGCTCGCTGATGCGCGGCAACAGCTTCAGCGTGGTCGAGATGTCGGTTTCCATGATCGCGGAAAGCGTGAGGCCGCGCAGTTCGCCCGCCTTGGGCTTGCGCAGCTGCAGCTTGGCGATGGTGGTGTCGCCGCGCGTGATCGGCGCGACCAGGTCGATCGATTCGAACTTGGCGGTCTGGGCGGTCTGGGCGGTGTCGGTGGCGGTGTCGGTCATTGCGGGGACTTCCTGTTGCTTTCGGCCTGCCGCTTAGCGACATCGGGCCAGGACTATGCGGGGACGCTGGGGCGGGACTGGCGCGACCGAGAGGCAAGCCGGCCAGTCCCGCATCCGCCGATCGGCTGCCCCGCAAAAGGACCGACCGGCGAACCTTCGGGTCAGCTGCTGATGATGGCCATGATCTCGGCATAGCGGTCGAAACCGTCGACCTTGAAGACGCCGTTGACCATGTCGATTTCCACTTCGGTGCGACCGTTCACTTCGCGCCGGTAATAGGCGAGCGGCAGCGTGTAATCGTGTTCGGTGTCGTCGCCAGGCTTGGCGGTGCCTGGGCTGATTTCGGAAAAGCGCGCGCCGATGTAGCATTCGACCGCCTGGGCGGCGGTGCCATCGTCGGCCTGGTAAGCGCCAGTCAGGCGGACGCGGACGCCGTCGACCCGCGTAGTGCCGAACTTGCGAATCAGCGACGCTTCATGCCCGCCCATTTTCAGCTTCGCTTCCATGCCTTCCAGGCCCAGGTCGATCTTGACCGGCCCGATCATCCCGCCGCCGCGCCAGTCTTCGGTCGCCAGCGCCAGGTTCGGTTCTTCGAATTCGGCGATCTTACCCAGATAGCCTTCGCCATCGACATGGGCGTTCATGTTCTTCAGTTTCTTGGGGATGCCCATGACAGGGTTCCTTTCGCGGGTGGTCAGGTGGCGGTGGGAGGTCGCGGCGCTAGATCAGCTGGTCGGCGAAGCCCGAATAGTAGAAGTCGGTGATGACCAGGTCGATGTTCGGGTTCTCGAGCGGCGCCGCGGGCGTGAAGTCGATGCGGAAGCGCGGGCGACCGGCAGCCAGTTCCTGCGCGCTGTTGACATCGGGGTCGAAGAACATTTCCGCGCCGATGATCTGGCCTTCGGCGGCCAGCTGGCGGAAGCGCGCATTGCCGGTTTCCAGAAGGTCCTTGATAAGCCCGATGGTCATCGGCTTGTCGATGAAGGGCGACACGATCTGCGCGCAGATGTCCTGCAGCGCGTGACTGGTGCGGACCGCGCTTTCGAAGACGAATTCGGGTTGCGCTGCAGGATCGGCGCAGGTGCGGTTGCCCCAGAAGCGGAAGCCGGTCTGGCGGATGATGGTGGTCACTTCCTGCGCATTGAGAACGCCGGCATCGGTCGACGGGTCGACCAGGTCGAAGTGGACATCGCGCGCCAGGCCGGTGACGCCGACCAGCGGGACGTTCGACAGCGTCTTGTGCCATCCGGTCGATTCATCGATCTGCGCGCGCAGGCCCAGCGCGCGGGCAATGGCGTCGCCACCGCCCTGGCTGGTGTCCGGCCAGATGACCATCAGTTCGCGATGGTCGAAGTTGTCGCGATAGGTCAGCGCTTCGTCGATGTCGTCCGCCGGCGCCACGCCATCCGCGCCCTTCGCGCCGACATAGGCGAAGCCGCGCAGCGCCTTGGCGATGGCGACCAGTTCTTCGGCGACCGGTTGGCTGTCGAGCCCTGGCGCGCCCAGGATGCGCGGCTTGACGCCGACCTTCGTTTCGGCGGCCTTCAGCGCCTGCAGGCCGGTGTAGATATTGCCATCGGTTGCGCCGATGACATTGGCTTCGGTGGCTTCCTGGTCGGCGCCTTCTGCGACGCGGACGACGACGACGACAGGGCTGGCCTGGTCGCCGATCGCGGCCAGCGCCGGCCCAAGCGTCCCGCCATCGCCGGCCTTGCCTGAAGCGATGTCGACGCCGCCGGTGATAAGGACCGGTTCGTCGAGCGGGAAGGCTGCGTCCAGGTCGGCCTGCGCTTGCGCGTCGCCGCTGGTGGTCGCGGTCGCGACGATGCCGATGACCGCCAGGCTGATGGCGCCCAGCGCGCGCGCTCCGCCGGCGGATTCGGTAAGGGTCAGGCCGTGGTGGAATGCCATGTCTCGGGTTCCTTCAGTTTGCCGCCTGGGCGCGTTGCCCGCGGGTGGTGTCGATGGGGATGGTCAAGGTGGTCAGCGAGTTCGCCGGCGGCAGGTCGAGCCGCTGGCCTTCGATGCGGATGGTCAGCTGGCCGGCAGCGGCATCGCCCTGTAACGAGACGCGCGTCAGGCGCAGGCGCGGTTCCCAGCGGCGTAGTGCGATCGCGGTGGCGGCGTGCATCAGCATTCGCGCGGCGCCGTTGACCGGCTTGTCGATCAATTCGAACAGCAGGCTGCCATAGTCGCGGCGCATGACGCGGCTGCCGAGAGGCGTAGAGAGGATGTCACCGATCGATTGCGCCAGATGCGCTTCGCCTTCCAGGCGCTTTCCGGTGGTGGCGCTGATGCCGATCATGCGCAGGGCATGGGGTCTTTCGCGCGCGAAAGGCCAGCGGCGGCAGCGGTGAAAGGCGCTTCGACCGTTGCCGCCGGTCGGGTCAGCTGGGTGGCTGGGTTTCGCTGCCGCCGGACTGGACGCCGCCATGCTTGTGGCCGGTCAGGCTGACTTCGTCGGCTATCACGTCTTCGGCGGCGGTCAAGGTTTCGTCGACCTGGACCGCGCCCTGGACGGCCAGGTCGCCTTCGATGGTGACATTGCCGCGCAGCGTGATGCCGCCAAGCGCTTCGATGACCGCGGTGGCGTCCGCCGGCAATATGGCGGTCAGCGCGTGACCTGTCGGGTCATAGGTGATCTTTGCGCCATCGGCCCATTCGATCGCTTCGGCTTCGGAATTGCCAAGCGGCGGGAAGGCATCCTGGACGATGCCCAGCAGCGCGACCGCGGCGCCCAGCTGGCCATCGGGCGCCAGCAGCAAGACCTGTTCGCCCACGCTGGGCGGCGACCATACCCGCGTCAGTCCGGCGCGCGGCGCCAGCCAGCGGATCGGCGGCGTCTCGGCAGTGTCTTCGCCTTCAGGGTCACCATAGCGGACAACGCAACGCGCGCCGGCCAGGTCGACCGACAGGACGGTCCCGACGCGGATCATCGCGGCGAGGTCGGCAGGTATTTCGTCAAATGCTTGCTGCGGGTCGAACAGCCTCATTCGTTCGCACTCGCATGTTCCAGCTGCAGCGCGAGGTCGCGCCCCGCTTCGGCCTTCACGGTGTTGCGGGTGCAGATGCGGACATCGGCAGCGCTGACCAGAACGAGCCCGCCGGCGGGTGCCCCCAGGTCACCAGCGCCAGCGCCTGCGGCATCCAGCTGGGCCGTTCGACCGGTTCGGTCAGGATCTGCGGCGGGGTAATCCGCGGCGCCGGTTCGGGCGCTGCAGGGCGCACTTCCAGCGGCTGATGCGCGCAGGCCGCCAGCAGCGATAAAGCGATCGGCAGCATCCAGTGCCGTGTCCAGGCTTTGCTTTGCATTGTCGTCGATCCTTTCGGCAATTTGGCGGTAGGCGTCTTCTTTGGCGATGCGCGCCAGGCGCGCGGCTTCGGCAGCCTCGATCTGCGCCAGTTCGATGCGGTCGATTGTCGCCTGCGCATCCTGCGCGGTTTTCTTCCAGCCCGTCACGCTGACCGGCCAGACATGGAAGCCTTCCAGGCGCGCGGTCTGGACGCCGGCGAAGGCCACCACCGACAGGAATGCGCCAGCGCAGCCCGCCAGCAGGGTGCCTTTGATGGCATGTCGGGCGCCGAGAAAGCCGGTCATGCCGCCATCCGCCCTACCGGGCGCGCCAGCGGGCATTCGCCGAAGACCGCCAGCGGACTGAAGCGGTTGGCGAGCCCGCGGCCCGCGATCGCCTTAGTCCTGATTTCGAAATGCAGGTGGCGGTCTGCCGGCGCCATGCCGCGGGCGTTGCCGCTGTCGCCGGTCAGGCCGATCGGCTGCCCCTTGCGGACTTTCTGCCCTTGCGCGACATCGACGCGCGACAGGTGGCAATAGGCGGCGAACAGCGTGTCGGCATCGCCATCGCCATCGAAGTCGAAGGCGAAGCGCAGGATGATCTGCCGGCCATAGGCGCCGCCATTGCGGACCAGTTCGATCGTGCCATCGGCGATGGCAAAGCAGGTTTCGCCGATGTCGGCTTCGAAATCCCAGCCCTGGTGCGGGCGGCGACTGCCATCGGCGTTCCGGCGGACCATGCCGAAGGTGTGGTTATTCATCCCACGGCGAATGCGGTTGCGGACCAGCGGCCAGGTGATTGCTTCGTTCATGGTGCGTCGCTCCAATGCGGGGGTGGGACATGGCGCATGATGTGGACGAAGCGCCAGGCGGCGTAGATGACCAGGGCGATGTCGCCGCACTGGCGCAGCCAGGGGATTGTCTGGCCGGTCAGCCAGGCATCGATCTGGCCGATCCCAAGCAGGGCGAGGGCAAGGCCCAGCAGCCAGGTCATCCAGGCGCGCCAGGTTCCCAGGCGGCGCAGTGCGGGCGCGGCGTGGTGCCAAAGGGCGATCGCCACGGCGATTTCGACCAGGCCGGTCAACAGGTGGATGGTGTCCATCAGTCTTTCCCCCAGGGTAGGCGAAGTTCGGAAGGTATCTTGCCGGCGCGCGCGACCGCCCCCTTGCCGAAGCTGGCCATCGCGCCGGCAATCCAGCGCGACGTGAAGCCGGCCACAGCCATGACCAGCTGCAAGCGCAAATCCGTAAGGCCGAAGGGCAGCTGCGGGTGCGCTATGGCGAAGACCACGCAAACCATCAGGCCGGTGAACAAAGTGGCCCAAACGGTCATGCGCGATTCCGCCGGCGTGACCAGGAAGCCGGCATAGGTCGCGGCCAGGCCCACGACCATGCCGCCGACCAGGTCGGGAAGTGGCGCGGTGATGCCCAGCGCGAGCGCGGCCCAGACCAGCAGCGTTTTCAGTTCAAAGCCCATAATTTGCCCTCGCTTGGGATGGGGGAGAAACGGGCGCGGACGCCAGCATCGCCGAACGCCTGGCCGACATTGCCATCAGACGATTCCGAACTTCGCCTTCAGCGAAGCGGTAAGCGCGATGCGACTGGCGATGCCGGTCGCATCGGCATGCGATGACCGGTGCAGAATGACGAATTCCGCCAGATCGATGGCGCCGGTGTTGCTGCCGTTGATTGTTCCCAGGTGCAGGCCCGGTTCTCGCGGATTGTCGACGGTGAAGTTGCCAGTCGCTGCAATTTCGGTTTCGTTCATATACAAGCGCGCGCTGTCGGTCGCGCCATCGACGGATGCGGCAATCACGGCAAAGGTATCTTGCGGCAGGCCCGCACCTTCGGCGCCGGCGTCGACGACAAGCCGGTCGCCGGTAGCGTTGCCGTGGTCGATGCGAATGCCTGCCTTGCCGGCGCCCGCCTGAAGCGCAAAATTAAATCGCGGGGAGGCAGTGCCGGAAGGATCGCCCGCGATGACTGCCGCCTGGGTCAAGTCGCGAATGGCGACCACAGCGATCAGGGTGTAAGCGGCGGCGGGGACCACATAATCGGCAGGGACCAGGATGCCCTGGGCATTGTCGCCGGTAAACCGGATGACCGGATGGCCGTTGGCGATGTTCGGCGCGAGTGTGGTGGTCTTGTCGCCAGCGAAGCGCGCCAGCTTGAGGCCCGACCGCTTTTCACGCAGCAGGGGCATCCCGCTGGGGGGCGCGTTGGCAGGGTCGACCCAAAGGCCGACATCGGGTGTGCGAGCGACCAGGAATTCGTGGTCGGTCAGTTCGGGAACGATCGGCAGACCAGGCGCCGCATTTACCAGGGGCGCGTCGATGATCTGCGAAGAACCGAGTTTGGGCATGGATGTTTCCTTTCGATTAGTCCGACACTCGGCAGTGACAGCACCAGTTCACCAGGCGGGTGCCGGTGACAGGGCCGATGCGATTGTCGCTGTCATGGATGATTGAACGGGGCCCGGTTTGCGGCCCTTGCTCGCCCAAATTCTGCATGGCTATTTCCACGGTGACGCCGGCGGCAGTCAGGTCTGCGACCATCCGAACGGTGATTTCGTCGCGCCCTGTCACTTCCACGCTGGCGATGTCCTGCAGGCCGACCTGGTCGACCGAAATGCCGCAGTTTCCAGGGTCGGTGACAAAGCCCATGCCGCCGATCGCGATGGGAGCTACAGGGACATGGAACTTCAGCTTCAGCGTTCGGGGATCGACCCGCGTGAAGCCGGTCAGATGGAGCGGGAAAGCGGCATGGCCGCGCAGGCGCTCGAGCGCGAATTTTGCATGATACTCGCCCATCACGCGATAAAAGGCGCTTTGCAGATGCTGGGCATCGGAAAAAGGCAGCATGTATTTAGGGCCGGCGCACACGCCCAGGGGGTTTTCCGTGCCGAACTGAAGCGCCGCAAGCGCAACTTGCGAAACAGCGCCTCCGCTATTCGACCCGATCTGGTTCGTGACCATCAGGACGGGTTCGACCTGGCCGGTGATCGCCGGAATGTCGGCATTCGCATCGGCGCACAATTCATTGAGATAGCCCAGATAGGCCGCCTGCGTGGCGCCGGCATCGGCTTCGCCATGGACCCAATCCAGCCAAGGGACCCAGGCGGAAGTCGCCGCCGCCGCCGCCAGGTCGCTATGCGCCTGGACCGCCGCCAGCATGTTGGCGAACGACTGCTGCCCCTTCTTCATGTCCGCATAAGCCGTGCCGCCGAACCCATGACCGGAAACAGTCAG
Organism: Qipengyuania citrea; assembly: GCF_024171405.1. Classification (GTDB taxonomy): domain Bacteria; phylum Pseudomonadota; class Alphaproteobacteria; order Sphingomonadales; family Sphingomonadaceae; genus Qipengyuania; species Qipengyuania profunda. The sequence goes on along the minus strand of NZ_JALJZT010000002.1, from coordinate 713,299 downwards.
CGGATGCGCGAAATTGAAGCCGCTGGGGCCGGCAGCTGCCCAGCCCATAGTCGACAGGTGGCTTTCCCAGTTGCTGCCGCCCCGCTGTTCTTCCTTGGCGCCGACAAGCGAGGTGATTTCGGCGGCATTGAGCGCAACAGTCTTGTTGCTGCCGGTCGGCGAAACCTGCAGCGGGATGACGCCGCCGTTGAACATCAAGACATCGTCGGGCGCCGCTTCATTGACAGTGACAATTTCCTGGCTGCCGGTCGAATCGTAACCGACGCTAAGCGATTGCCCCATGCCGACGATATGCGCCCAGCTGACCGGCGCGGCGCGCGGGGTGTGAAGGAAGGGCGCGGTCTGAATATGGACGCCGCCGCCGATGTCTTCAGCCGCGAACCGCAGCTGACCAGGGCCATCGACGCGGGCGCTGACGACCCCAAGCTGCGAGAACGTGGCCTGGCGCGCCGCCGTGCCGCCATCATCGAGCAGGAATGCCTGACCGACGCCATTGACCGGACGAATGACGATTTCAGGCGTGTCGGGCGCAGATGGCGCCCAGACCTGACCATCCTTCAGGAATTGAGGGGTCGCGCCGGTCGGGTCCGACAGCAGCGGAAGGATGCCATCGGCGTCGAAGCGCAGAGGGCGAATGTCATCGAATGCGATGTTCCCCTGGAAAACGTCGCCGGTATCGACATCGACCCCAAAAGCCAGACGGTTGCCGAAAACGACCGCAGCGCCGATGCAGGTTTCATCGGGCAAAAGGAAGGTCATCCCCAGACTGCCGGACGTTCCGGCAGTTCGATCGATCATCGGGGGGAAAAGCGCGATCATTTGCGACAGTGCGGCTTCGTTGATGCCGGCAATCGTCGCGCGCTTGGTCTGCGCATCCTTCACGATCGGGAAGGTTTCGCTGCCGTCCATGTCGGCGCCGGCCAGCAGATCGAGATCGGGTATTTTCGTCATGGTTGGACCTCCGGCCAGCTCGGATTTTCGCTAATCTGGAATTGGTCCAGATCCGCATCGGCGATGTCGGTCAGCGCGGCTTCGATCCGGTCGCTGGCCGAACGGATTGCATCGATCGCGGCGAAGCGAGCGGCGCCGGCGTCGCTGGGCTGGCGGATGTCGTTCATCTGCCGCCATTCGGGGCTGATGGCGAGGATGCGGCGGCGGGCTTCCCTGGCGATGCCACGGGCCAGGGCGGCGCGCAGATCGGCCGCCGCGGGGCGGCGGACCTGCGGCCTGCCCTTGGCATCCGGTTCGATGCGCGCGCCCGCCATCTGGGCTTTCATAAGTGCAGCATGGCGCTTGACCGAGACCTTGACCGCGTCGGCGGGGACGGCATTGCCGTGGCTTTCTCGGGTGTAGAAACCGCCGGTCGATGGGCTGAAAAAGTAAGTCATGGTGGTCAGTGTCCGATGGCGAGGAAGGCGAAGCTGGCGGTCACGCCGTCATTGGCGGTCGAGACCGAGAAGCCCGAAGCGGACATGTTGCCAACCCACCAGGGCTCGTCGGCTTCATCGCTTCCATCCGGGTTGCCTAGCGGCGTCAGCAGGACGCGGTCGCAGGCGGTGGGGAATGCGGTGGCGAAGGTGTGCGAACCGCCGCCGGGGAAGCCGACATTCACGGTCCCGGTCTTCAGGATCGAGCCGCCCAGGCCGCGAATGCTGGAATTGCCGCCGAAGGTCTGCGGGACGCTGGCGATCGCTAGCGGGGTTACTGCCTTTCCCGCTTCGGTCCCGGCGGCGATTTCCGCGCCGATCGCGGCGCTGACAGTAATCTGCCGGTTTGCCGACAGATTGCCGCCGCCAGTGGCCAGGCCGCTGCCGGTAATCGTGCGCCCGGTCAGCGTGGCGATCATCTGCTGCAGTGCGTCGACAACTGCATCAATGACAGTCTTCAGCTTTTTCGGTGTGACGATGCGTTCGTCATCGTCGCCGGCGTCGGTTTCGTCCTGGGTGGCGAGTTCGGCCACGCCCTTGATGGTCTCGCTGGCCGGCGGATATAGGAACGTCGCATCGCCGAAGACGATGTCGCCAGAGACGACGCCGCTGAAGCGGACATCGAAGGCGAACAGGAACTGGGCGATCGAAACCTTGCTGAAGATCGGGTCCGCCTGGCCGAAGCTGGCGAACAGGGTGCCGTCCTCTAGGTATAGTGCGATCCCGCGCAGATCGTAGGTGTCGGTGGTTTGGTCGACACCAGTCATGTGGATGATGTTTTCGGCCACTGATTCGCCGGCGAAGCTGTCGATCCGCTTGAATTCGCCAGGAAGTGCATTGAGCGTCGGGGCCGGGTCGAAGATGGCTTCGGTCAGGCCGACTTCGACGACCCGAATAGCATCGGTGTTGCCGCTTTGAGCGTCGACAAGGGCCGCCAGGCCCGCGCTGGTAATGATGAGGTCGATCCGATCCGACATTATGCAACCTCCAGGAACGGGCCTTCGGCGCTCCGTATGGGCTCGCCTTGCTGGGTTTCGAGATAGTTTGACCAGGCTGGGTCAGCGGGGACGGTCAGGTCGGTGTAGCCTTCGACGCGGACGAACCCGGCGATTTTCGCGCCGCCGACCAGCCAGGCGTCGGCATTCGCCGCGAGACGATGGACAGCGAACATATGGGCGCGAAGGGGCTTGACCGCTTCGATGTCGCGCAGCAGCGCCAGGACCAGGTCTTCATCGTAAACCACGGCACTTTCCGCGCGCGTCGGCAGTTCCAGGCGGAAGGTGTAGGGGGCCAGATGGACCTTGTCTTCGAACCATTCGACCAACGCGATCATCGGGTCGAACCGGTCCAGGACTTCGCGCAAGCTGGCGGGCGTTCCCTTGCGGCGCTGCGCATCGATCGCGCCGGCGATCGCGCTGCGCTTTTCGGCTTCGGTCCAGTCGGCATCCCAGAAGTCGATTGACACGCCGAAGGCGAGGAAGGGGAGCAATTCGGGCGCGCAGGTCGCCGGATTCCATTGATCGCGGATCGGCGCGGGAACTTCGACCAGCTGGCCAAAGCTGGCTTCGACCGCGCGTTCCAGTCTGGACGCCTGGGGCGGCAGCAAGGTCATTGCATGACGCCCCCAACCAGCAGCTGGGTGTCGGTGACATTCCAGGCTTGCGTGTCATCCAGGACGATGTCCGCGGCGGGCGAATTGATGACGACGTTATGAACGCCGCCGACATGCAGCGCGCGATAGAGCGCCGACCTGGTGACATCGCGGCCCAGGCGGCGGCGGTCGGCCAGTTCCTTGGCGAGACTGGCGCGCGCGGCGGCTTCGACCAGCGCGCGGTCGGGTCCAGGGTAAAGCGTCAGCTGCGCATCGATCGCGAAGTCGACGATGTCGGCGCCCTGGACCGTCACCTGGTCGGTCAGCGGGCGGACGGTATCACCGGCGACTGCGGCTTCGACCGTGGCCAGCAGTTCGGGCGATGCGGTGCCGGTCCCCTGGGTCGACAGGACCGTGACCAGGACTTCGCCTGGCGCGGGACTGATGGCCGAAGCATCGAAGACTTCGCCCGACGCGGTCAGCGCGTGGAAAATATAGGCCGCGGTCGGGCCGGCGACGGAATAGGCATCGGCGGCAAGCAGGACGCGGCGGCGCAGCGCTTCGTCGGCTTCCATGACTGCCGGCGTGGCGGTCTGTTCGTCCGCCGGGGTGACGACCAGGCGCGTGACGCCGAAGACTGCGGCGAGATTGTCCAGATCGCTACCCAGCGAATAAGCGACCATGCAGGCGCGCGCGGCTTCGTTTATTCGCTGGCGCAGCACCAGTTCCTGATATGCGCCGACTTCCAGCAGCTTGAAGACAGGATCGCTTTCGACCAGCGCGTCATGGTCGGGATAGTTGGCCTGGAATTCGGCCAGGCGCGCCGCAAAGATCGTTTCGAACTCGAGCGCTTCGACGACATCGGGCGGCGGCAGGCGCGACAGTTCGACTGCGGTTGACGTTGCGATTGACGAGGATGCCGACATGCGGACCAGATGCCCGACCTGTTCCGCGCGCGCATAGGGGCGGGGGCGGTGGAAGCGTCTTCGACCGTGCTGCGCGCAGGTCCGGCGGGCAATCTAGCGGCGCTGGTCGACCAGCTGCGCGGCGATGTCGATCGCCAGGTCGCGATCGCTATCGGAAAAGCCCAGCAGGCGGCGCTGGGGATAGCGGGCAAAGGTCTTCGACCCGTCCGGCGCGCGCCCGACGAAGCCCTTTTTGCCGAAGTGGTGTTGGGCTGCAAGCTTGTCGCTGCCGTGCGGCATGATTTCGACGCTGTCGGGCCGCGCGTCGATGCGCCAGAAGCGCGCCAGGCGCAGCTTGCGGAACATGCGCCCACCGGCCTTGCGGCGAACGCGCCCGCGCCGGTCCAGGCGCGGCTTGCGTTCTTCCATGCTGCCGCCATCGGGCTCGGTGTTTTGCGTAATGCGCTTGAGGTTCGACCGGCGCAGCGCTTGGCCAAGCTTCGTCGCCGCGCGGCGGCGCTGCCCTGGCGACAGTCCCTGCAGGACGCGCCCCAGCCAGCTGTCGAGCGCGGCCAGGGCTTCGCTGTCATAGCCATCAGCCATCAGTCGGCGACGATGGTGTCGGCAGTCTGCAGCGGGGGCGCGGCGGTTTCGGCGAAGCCGGCGTCGCTGGCGAACAGCGGGTCGGGTTCTGCCAGATATTCCAGATCGAAGCCGCCGCCTTCCTTGGGCGTGACCTTGACCGGTTCGGTCAGCTGCAGCGTGACCAGGATGTCGGCCTTTTCATTGTCCAGGATGTCGGTTTCGAACTTGAAGCTGTCGCCGCTGCCGCCCGCCAGCAGGTTGGGCTGGTGGACATGCAGCCAGCGGGTGATGGCGAGCGTGACCAGCGCGATGTCGGTCTTCATGTCGCGCAGCAGGACCGACAGCGGATATTCGAAGCTGAAGGACAGGTCGCCGGTCGAACGCGAGCGAACCGCGCCATCTTCGACCCAGAGCGCCAGGCGCGTCGGATCGATGCGCAGTTCTTCCAGCGCGGCTTCCAGGGCTTTGCGAAGGGAGGTGGGCTTCTGCATCGATCAATCCCACAGCTTGACGATTTGCCGCGCCGGAAGCGCGGTTGCGGCGAGGTCCGGCAGGGTAACGTTCGTCCCGCCAGGCAGCTGCGCGCCCAGGTCCGCCAGCCCTGGGTTGAGTTCGAAGACCTGTTCGGTAACGCCTGCGGTCCGGCCCAGGACGCGCCAGCAGATCGCGTCGACCGTTTCGCCGGCCTGGGCGGTGGCGATCATCGGCGGCCCTTCCAGTCGTCGGCAACGCAAGAGGCGATGAAACAGGCGAAGCCGGCCAGCATCTTGCCCCCTTCGACGATGCCGATGACCAGCGACACACAGATCCCGACAAGCGCCACCAGCAGGCCGGTCAGTAGCAGCTTCAGCGCCAGGCCGATGTCGCGCAACAGGCGCATCAGATCAGCGCCACGCGGTTGCGGCCAGGGGCCGGGGCGCCTTCGGCCAGGCCGATGCCCTGCAGATCGGCGACCGCTTCGAATGCCTTGCGCCGATAATCGTCGGCGGCGTCGCGCTTTTCGCTGTCGCGGTCCAGCGCTTCGTCGGTGGCGCTAACGTCCAGATGCGTGTCGGCCAGTTCGGCAGCGGTGTAGAAACCGACGATGCGCTGCCAGATCAGGACCGCGCGCGGCTTGCCGTTGACCTGGTCTTCAGGCGCGACATCGGCGAGGTCGGGGATTCCTTCGGCGGCGCGGGCGCTGCGCCAGGCCGACAGCGCGCGCAGGCCGGCGATGATGCCGCCTTCGATCGCCGCCGCCAGGCGTTCGTCGCCGATCGCGCCATCGCCCAGGCGGATGGCCGCGCGAATTGCGGCGGTGTCGATGCCAGGAAACCAGCCATCGGCCTCGATAACCCGGCCCTCGCTAGTGTGATTGTCTGCTGGCGCTGTTAGTCCTGCCATGCTGGTTTCCTGACCTTTTGAACGGCCCGACGCTTCACTGCATCAGGCCGCATGTCCCGCCGGCAAGTGGGGAGGTGAGAAAGAACCGGTCAGCTGCAGGCCGAAGCCATCGCATCGCGGCGCAATCGCCTCCCCAGCGCCGTGGGGCGTCCTTTTACCCGCCGGCGTCGCCGGCTTGCTGTTCCTGGGCGGCGCCGTTGGCCGCCGCTTCGGTGCGCAGATCGCGCAGGCGGCGTTCAAGCTTTTCGATGTCCTTTTTGACGCCGACCTTCTTGTCGAGCCCAAGCGCGCGGCGCAGCTTGCCCAGCGCCTGGTCGACGAATGCGGCGGCGCCGCCGGCGGGGGCATTGTCGTCGGCGGCATCGAAGCTGTCGGCCTTGGCCGCCCAGGCGCGGCCCAGCGCCTTGTCCAGCTTGGCCTTGGCGGCGTCGGGCATGTCGGCGTCGGCGGTGAGATGGTCGACGCGGACCAGCGTTTCCAGGCTGACCACATCGGCATCTGCCAGCGCGGCTTCGGCGATGTCTTCGCGCAGGAAACAGGCGACGCTGCGATTGTAGCGTTCGGGCATGGCCAGCCCATGCTTCAGCGCGAACGCGCCCAGGTCGACCGCGCGTTCGAAGTCGCCGACATCGATCGCCCAGACCATGCTGGTCAGCAGGATTTCATCCTGGACCGGCGCATCGGCTTCGACGACGCCTTCGACCCAGGGACGGAAGGTAGCGAGGAATTCCGCCTTGAGCGGCAGGCGCGCTTCATGGCTGGCGACATCGGCCAGCTTGCGCAAATTGTCGTCCAGGCGAACCTTCAGGACCGCATATTCCTGGCCGGCTTCGCTGGCTTCGTCGGGCGCCTGGGGGATGCCGGCGGTCGCGGCCTTGCCGGCGGCAGCGGCCAGGCGGCGGTGGCGGTTGCGCAGAAACGGGCTGGTCGACATTGCGGGGGCTTCCTTGTTCGGTTCGGGTTGGCTGACCTGGTCGGCAGGGGTCCGGCCAGGTCAGCCGGTCGAAGCGGGGCGGGCTCGATCAAGCCCGCCCCAGCGCATCAGCTAGGCCGCGGGCTTTTCGCCGTTGACGATGTTTTCGATCAGGACCGCCAGTTCGTATTCTTCGACGACATAGGCTTCGTTCACCGATTCATAGTTGGCGACGCGGTCGAATTCGGGTTCGTCCTTCAGCTGGCGCCGGCGGGTGCCTTCCTGCCAATAGATCGACAGGTTCGACAGCTTGGTAATCATCACCGCATTGCCGGGGAAGCCCGACACGCGGATCGCCTCGAGCCCGCCCAGCATCTTGCTGGACCGAATGATGCGATCGGTCGCTTCGACTTCGGTGGCGGTGGCGCCGGTCTTCTGGGCAATGTTGAAGTATTTGTCGTCCAGCAGATCATGGCCGACGATGACGACCAGGTCATTCGAACCGCGATGGCGCGGGTGGATGCCGCGCTTGGCGTCCAGGACCAGCGCGTCGAGCGACGAATAGTCCGCCTTCGCGGTCGCCGCATTGTCGGCTTCGCTGTCGTAGAGTTCGACGCCGGCCTTGATGTAGATGGCGCCGGCTTCGAAGCCATCGGCCATGACCTGCGCCGGCGCGTCGGTGCGGATCTTGTGCAGCCAGCCTTCGTTGACATCTTCCAGCAGCGGGTTGGCATCGCGATCGGTAGTGGCCGCCGCGCTGGTCCCGTTGAAGCCGATGGTGATGCGGTCTTCGGCTTGCTGGGCCAGGATGTCGTCGCGCAGCAAGGTCTGGAATTCCGGCCGATGCGCCCAGGCATCAATCACGGCATAGCGCTGCGACCAGTCGAAGTCGGTCTTGCGGCAAAGGTAACGGTGCTTTTCGGTCGCGCCGCCGATGGCGGTGGGGTTGCGGCGCGCGCCGCCGCTGGTGTCGGTGCGTCCGGCCATCGACCGCGAGACGCCGACGCCCAGGACCGCGCCTTCCTGTTCCGAAACCGGAATGACATTGATCGCCTGCAGGAATTCGCTGGAATTGCGCAGGCGGTCTTCCAGCTTTTGTTCGACGTTCGGCGCGACATTGAATTTCGTAGTGCCGTTGCCAGGCTCGGCGAGCGCCGGCAGCGAATTCAGCATGGCGATCTGCGAAACGAAGGCCGCAAGCTTGATGCGGGTGGTGGTCTTCATGGAGCGGGTTCCTTAGCGAAGCGGATGCGGGGCTTTGCTTGGGTTGCGGGTTGGGCGGTCAGCAGTCGGTCAGCTGCTGGTCGCCATTGGCGCCGGCAGCGGCGGGCCGCTGGTTGTAGGTGTCGGCAGGGGTGCCTTCGACCTTGCCTTCGATGCCCTTGATGCGGACAGCGAACTGGTCGAGTTCGCCGCGCATTTCGGTGCGCAGCGTGTCGATCGAACCGGCGACATCCTGGGCGAAGCCTTCGAACAGCGGGCGCAGCTGGGCGAAGTCGAGGTCGCCGGCCTGGGGGGCGTCGCCTTCCTTCGGCTTGGGCACCTCGCCTTCCTTGCCGCCATGCTTGGCGAAGACGGTGTCGAGCATGGCGCCGAACTTGCCGATCAGCCCTTCGGCGGCCTCGCTCGGCTTGCCTTCGGCGTCGGCGAATTCGAATGCGAACGCCTGTTCGGGCCGATCTGCCGCAAGGGTCAGCGCGCCGGGAATGGAGCGATTGAAGGCCATGCGCTCGGTGGCGATCGCCGCGGGGCTGTCGGTCAGCGCCACGCCCATCAGATAGGCTTTGCCCTTGCCGGCGAAGTTGGGCTCGATTTCGACCGACGGGTAAACCTTCTGGCCGGCATCGTTCAATGCCTTCGCATCATCGGTCACGTCGAGCGTGCCGAACAGGCCCAGGCGCTTTTCGGTCTGGCCGTGGAAGTTGACATCGACTTCGGCGGTGGAGAGTTCCAGGACATCGCCATAGGCGCGGAAGGGCGCCTGGCCGCTGATGCCGCGGATGTGTTCGATGTTGACGCGCGCGCCGTAGGTCTTCGGATCATAGCCTTCCGCCATTTCGGTCAGCATGTTGGCATCGATCGTGCGCCCGTCGACGGTGGCGCCGGCGGTGGCGAGCAGGAACTTTTTGGTCTTCATGGCGGTCTAGGCTCCGTTGCGCGGGGGCAGGTGTGCAATCTGAAGCGCACTAAGGGCCGACAGATGCGCCTGCGCGCAACGCCGCTGCGCGGTGGATGTCGCTTCGACCGCGCAAGGCGATGGCCAAGCCCGCGCTGCAGGGGTGCATGGCATCGCCATGCACTTGCTTCCCGCCCGAGACGGAACCGACCTGACCAATCCGGCATTCCTGCGCCGCCATGCGCGGTCGCTGTATTGGCGCGAATGGAAGCTGGCCGAAATTGCCGAGGAACTGGGCGTCAATTACCAGACGCTGGCCAGCTGGAAAAAGCGCGGCAATTGGGATGACTTCAGCGCGATCGATGTCGCCGAAGACGCCTTCGAAATTCATGTCGCGAACCTGATGGACAAGCCGCATCTGTCCGAAGGCGACATGAAGCGGGTCGACTTCTGTATGCGACAGCTGGAACGGGTCGAGCGCTGCCGCAAGTATCGCCAGACCGGCAAGGAAGGCGACCTTAACCCGAAGATCGCCGCGCGAAACGATGATGCGGCCAAGGCCAAGCGCGCCGACAAGCGCAAGAATTTCCTGACCCTGGACCAGTGGCAGGCGCTGCTGGACGACTTCCACGATAAGAATTTCGAATACCAGGCGGGCTGGTGGGAACAGCGCGAGCGCCGGACGCGGAAAATTCTGAAGTCGCGGCAGATCGGCGCGACCTGGTATTTCGCCCGCGAAGCGGTGGCGAAGATCGCCGAAGATGTGCTGGCCGGCGAGCAGCCGCGCAACCAGATTTTCCTTTCGGCATCGCGCCGCCAGGCAAACAAGTTCCGCCGCGAGATTGTCAGCTGGGTCAAGCGCGTTACCGGCGTCGATCTGGTCGGCGACCCGATCATGCTGGACTTCGGCGGGCTGGAAACCGAAGACGGCGAACCGATCGGCGGCGGGCTGGACCAGGTCGGCCTTTATCCGATGTCGACCAATTCGAATACGTCGCAGGGCGAAAGCGGCGATTTCTATTTCGACGAATTCTTCTGGGCCCAGGGCTTCGCCGAACTGCGCAAGGTCGCCGCCGCGATGGCGACCCACAAGATATTCAAGCGCACCTATTTTTCGACGCCCAGCACGAAGACCCATGACGCCTTCGCCTTCTGGTCCGGCGAGGAATGGAACCGCGGCAAGCCCAAGGGCGACCAGCGCGAATTCGATTGCAGCCATGCCAATCTGCAGCGCGGCAAGATCATGCCCGATGGCAGCTGGTGCCAGGTGGTCACGCTGCAGGATGCCATCGCCGGCGGGCTGGGCGACCTGGTCGACATCGAAGAACTGCGCGTCGAAGCGAGCGATGACGAATTCCGCAATCTTTACGAATGCGAATTCGTCGACGACAGCGAAAGCAGCTTCCCCTGGGCTTTGTTGGCGACCGCGCGGGTCGACAGCTTCTATACCTGGCGCGATTTCGAACCGGCGAAGCTGGACATCCCGCGCGCGCGGCCCTTCGGCGACAAACCGGTCTGGCTGGGTTACGACCCGAACCATCAGGGCCGCGACGATGCCGCGCTGACCGTGATCGCGCCGCCTGACCAGCCAGGCGTGGGCAAGTTCCGCATCCTCGCCAAGTTCCGCCTGAACAACATGGATTTTCAGGCGCAGGCCGACTTCATCCGGTCGATCGCGCAGCGCTTCAATGTCCAGGACATCGCGATCGATGCCAGCGGCGGCATCGGCGCGGCGGTGCTGCAGCTGGTCCAGCGCTGGTATCCGAACGTTCGCGCGATCGAATACACGGTCGCGGTCAAGGCTGCGTTGGTCCTGAAGGGTCAGCGGCTGTTCCGCGAAGGGCGGGTCGAATTCGATGCCAGCTGGAAAGACCTGATGGCCGCCTTCATGGCCATCCGCCCGACGCTGACCGCCAGCGGCAACCGCGTCACCTATACCGCGAGCCGCGCCGGAGGCGTGGGCCATGCCGACCTGGCCTGGTCGGTGCTTCATGCCTTTTCGAATGAACCGCTGGACGCTGCCGCGGCAGCCAGCGGGACAAGCCGCACGCGCGTCGCCTTTTCCGATTGAACGCCTTTTCCAAGGGACCGAAGACCATGACCGAACAGACCCAGCTTGACCTTGCCGAGACTGCCGCGCCCGATGGCGGCGGCGCCGGCGCATCGAAGGCAATGGCCTTCAGCTTCGGCGAGGCCGAAAGCGTCCTGGACCGGCGCGAATTGTCGCAATATTTCGAGATCTGGCACAATGGCCGCTGGTTTGAACCGCCGCTGCCGATGGACAAGCTTTGCCAGGCGTTCAACATGGCGCCGCATCATAGCAGCGCGATCTGGCTGAAGGTGAATTTGCTGGTCGGCGCGCATGTCCCGACCGCGAAGCTTTCCAGCGACGATTTCGAACGCTGGGCGCTGGACTTCCTGCAGATGGGCAACGGCTATCTCGAGGACATCCCGAACCGCGGGGGCGGGACCGCCAGGCTGGACCATGCGAGCGCGCGGCACATGCGCGCGCCGAAAGACCCGAACGAAGGTTACTTCTTCATCGGCAGCGGCGTGGCGCAGGAACATCAGTTCGCGCCTGGGCGGATTTTTCACCTTCAGCAGCCCGATGTCGCCCAGGAGATTTACGGATTGCCGGCCTGGCTGGCCGCGCTGCAATCCGGCCTGTTGAATGAGAACGCAACGCTGTTCCGCCGCCGCTATTACCTGAACGGGGCGCACATGGGGTTCATCCTGTATGTCAGCGAAGCCTTCAGCGACCAGGAAACCGCCGACCAGATCGAAAAGGCGATCAAGGCCGGCAAGGGCGCGGGGAATTTCAAGAATATGTTTCTCAACATCCCCAGCGGCAAGAAAGACAGCGTCCAGCTGCTACCGGTCGGCGAACTGGCGGCGAAGGACGAATTCAGCGGCATCAAGAACATCAGCCGCGACGACATGCTGGCCGCGCATCGCGTCCCGCCGATCCTGCTGGGCATCGTGCCCCAGAATGCGGCCGGCTTCGGCAAGCCCAGCGAAGCGCTGGACACGTTTTACCTGGTCGAAGTCGTCCCGATCATCCGGCGCCTGTTGCGGGTGAATGACTGGGCGGGAAGCGAAGTGCTGCAGTTCGCGAACTACGACGCAAGCGATGGCAGTCAGATAACGCCGACCGGCAAGCGGATTGCGGCTGCCAGCGAAGACTGACCCGCGCGAATCGGCAACGTCAATTCAGTCCACCGACTGACTTCGATATGGAGGAACCGCGGCAATTGGATGGTAGCGTAGGTAAGCGCGGGGGATCGCGATGGGTTATCCCAACTTTTTCCCCGCCGAATCATTACTTCTTGCCTTCGAATCCCCGTTCTGATTCTCTATGAAAGAAGCCTCGCCGGATTTCTCTGGCGAGGCTTCACGAAAGGGTTGGTCGACCCTCTCCTAGGTTCAACCGCGATATGCAATTTGCAGCGGATTAGGTCAAGGTCGATCAGCCCAATCGGAAGTTGTTTTCCAGCGTCCATTTTAGGGATCACGACCATGACCAAGGAGCCGCCCCGCAAGGGCATCAATTCGTATCACATCACCCGCTATCTCGCCAACCAGGGCGGGGTGCCGGTGGGCCATTTCTCGGTTCTGACCGAGATGACCTTTTTGCTTATCGCCCCATTGGAAGAGCTAGGTTACGAACTTCCCGAACGGCTTTGGCCGGATATTTCGTCTGGATCAATGTTCGCGCGTCATCTTCGCGAGGAATGTGGCATCGATACCGATCGAATGCCGACCTTTGTGCAGTCTTTCCAGGATGGCCGAAAGCCGGTGCAGCCGAAGGCCTATCCCGAACGGCTCCTGGCTGATTTTCGGTCTTACTTCCGCGAGGTGTGGCTGCCGACCCGCGCCTGGGCCTACTTTGAAGAAAAAGACCCTACTGCGCTGCCCTATCTTAAGCAGCTGCTGGATCGCCTGGCGGCCTAAGACACGAAAAGCCCCGCGACCATTCTAGGTTGCGGGGCCCTTCGGTGTCATCCGCGGTGGCGGAAAGATGGTTCAACTTCGACAATGAAGTCGGTTTCCTCGGCCAGCTGGCGCAGCCGATCGGCAGCGGCAGGGTCTGACCAGGTCGATGCGCGGCGTTCGATCGCCGCGCGGCGTTGTTCGGGTGTCTTCATGCGAATCGATTTAGGGGCGCGCGGACCTTGTAGGAAAGCGGCTTTGCCTGGCCGCGGATTAGGTCAGCAGTGGCGCCAGCATCAAGAACAGCAACAGCGCCAGAAGTAGCGCGAATTCGACCCGTGGCTTCATTGCGTGGGCTTCCAGGCGACGATGTCGAAGGCGTCCCCCTCCCAGGTCCAGCAGCTGCCGGTCGATCGACCGGCCCAGCCTTCCCAGCTGGCCGCGCTGCGCAGGCCGGCCTGCATCCGCTGGCCGCCTCGAAACCAGACCGCCGGCAAGCTGTCGGGCTCGACCGGCATCGCGCCGCCATCGTGCGCGGTCCAGCCATCGGGCAGCGGATCTGGAAGCGGGACCAAATGCGAAGGCGAGCGGCGGCGGACCATCCCGCGGCCCTGCCGCGATCGTGCGCGCCTGGTCAAGCGCGGGCAGGGCATCCAGACCGCCGACTTTCATGCCGCCCGACCCGCGCGCCGCGCTCGCCCCCACGCCACGCCCTCCCCTTTTTCGCTTCGAATTATGCAAAGTTGGCTGGTCACGCTGCAGCTGGCGGCAGGGTCCGGTCGCGGCGATCGCCTAACCTTCCTAACGTGCTCCGCTGCGCGGTCGAAAAGTGGCGGAATTCCGCCGCTCCTGCGGTTACAAGTGCGGTATTACTTAGCCTAACATTTTCGAACCGATTTCCTTACCTCATTGAATTTTCGCGGTTTTTTCCGGTGGCGATATTACCTTTAGAATATGTAATTTGATAAGATAGATATTAGCTAAATGTTACAAGGTAAGCTGCTGAATTTTCGAAGATGTTAGAAAAGTTAGGCATTTCCCGCGCATACCCTGGACCGTTGTGAGTGGGCACGCGGTTCTGCCATTTTCGACAATGAGCGGACCGATCGCACTGCGCCGCGGTCTGGCCCTGGTCGGCTATGCGGAATTGTGCGCCAGCCCTGGGTGCATGGTTTGGCCCAGATCGGGGCCGAAAGGTTGGACAACGCCGCGCGGGATGCGGCGGGTTTCCGTGGGCTGCTAGGGTAGGTTGGACATCAGCAAGCCGCTGAAATTGGGGGGAATCGCTCGACCAGCCCTGTCCACCACCGCCACCCTTTCCGAAACTCTCATATCCGTTGACGTCGTCGGGATTTCCGGCGGCAATCCGCGTGATCGGCGTTACCCTGCGCGCAGTTCGAGGTCGGCGCGGTCGCGCAGGATGATTTCGCGCCGCGAGGGGAGTTCGATCGCGCCTGCGCTCCGCAGGCGGGTCAATTGGCGGCTGACCGTTTCGATCGTGAGGCCGAGCACATCGGCGATCTGCTGTCGTGACACGGGCAGAAGCAGGCTCGTCTGCGCGCCCGCAACGCCGTTGCCCAGCCGGTCGGCCATTTCGAGCAGGAAGCTGGCGACCTTCTGTTCGGCATTCATGCGGCCAAGCAGCAACATCCAGCGCCGGGTCCGGTCGAGTTCGCTAAGCGTGCGTTCGAGCAATTTGTGTTCAAGCCGCGGATGTTCGCGCGCAAAATGGTCGAAGTCCGCGCGTTCGAACACGCAGATCTGCGCCTCGGTCAGCGCTTCGACGCCATAAGGTGAGGTTTCCCCGAAGGGCCGACCGAGGAAATCGGAGGGATAGACGAGGCCGAGGATCTGCTCCTTGCCGTCGGCCGAGTGCGATGACAATTTGAGCACGCCCTCGATCACATTGGCGACCAGCACCGCCTCGTCGCCTTCCCACATCAGTTGTTCGCCCGCTGCCAGGGTGCGGCGCCGCCCGATGGTGTTGAGCAGGTCGATCTCGCGCTCGTCCAGCTCGGCGCAGATCGCCCGGTTGCGAATGGCGCAGCTATCGCAAAAGTTGCGGGGGCGCGAAGGCTGCATATCCTGCATATCGCCAGCACTATCGGGTGCCCGCGGCGATGCCAAGGCGTGTCTGCACCGCGGGCAGGACCGGAACTTGCGGGATGGCCGGAGCCGGACTAACCAGCCGGCATGAGTCACGATAGCAATTTGACCGGGCGCCCCGTCATCTCCTCCACCGGGCTGTTCACGCCCGAAGACACCATCACCAACGAAGAGCTCGTCGAAAGCTACAATCGCTACGTCGAGATATTCAATGCCGACAATGCCGAAGCCATTGCCTCGGGGGAAGTCGAAGCGCTTCAGCCGAGTTCGGTCGAATTCATCGAAAAGGCGAGCGGAATCAAGGCGCGCCATGTGATGACGAAGGCGCCCATCCTCGATCCGGAAATCATGGCACCGCGGCTGCGCGAGCGGTCGAACGACGAACTTTCGGTGATGGCGGAAATCGGCGTGAAGGCGGCGCGGCAGGCGCTCGAGCGGGCGGGCCGCGATGTTGCGGATGTCGATGCGGTGCTGTGCGCGGCGTCAAACATGGAACGCGGCTATCCGGCAATGGCGATCGAAATCCAGCAGGCGCTGGGCATCGACGGCTTCGGCTTCGATATGAATGTCGCCTGCTCCTCGGCGACCTTCGGCATCCAGACCGCGGCCGACTATATCCGCTCGGGCAATGCTAGGAGCGTGCTCGTGATCAGCCCGGAGATTACCAGCGGCCATCTCAACTGGCGCGATCGTGACAGCCATTTCATCTTTGGCGATGTGGCCACGGCGGTGCTGGTCGAAGATGTCGCTGTGGCGCCCAAGCAGCATTGGGATATTCTCGGTACGCGGCTGAAGACCGTGTTCTCGAACAACATCCGCAACAATTTCGGCTTCCTCAACCGCGCTTCGCCCGAGGGTGAGGGCAAGCCGGACAAGCTGTTCGTCCAGGAAGGCCGCAAGGTGTTCAAGGAAGTCGTCCCGATGGTGGCCGAGATGATCGTCACCGAAGCCGAGCGGTTGGGCATCGATCCGCAGGCACTGAGGCGGCTGTGGCTGCACCAGGCCAATGCCGGGATGAACCGGCTGATCGCACAGCGTGTGCTGGGCCACGAGGCCACGCCGGACGAGAGCCCGACGGTGCTCGATACCTATGCGAATACGTCGAGCGCGGGTTCGATCATCGCGTTCCACAAGCATAATGAAGACCTTGCCGCGGGCGATACGGGGCTGATCTGCAGCTTCGGCGCGGGCTATTCAGCGGGTGCGGTGTTCGTGCGTAAGGTGGCATAACATCTTGTGACTGCTGCCCGCAGGCCCTACTTGGCCGACATGGCAGGTGATTTACTCGACAATCGTGGCCGCGGCGATGTTCGCTGGTCATGGCCCCCGATCCATCCCGAAGGTCGCAAGTTCGGCGTCATCGCGGTGCTGGTCAGCCTTGTGTTCCTGATCGGTCTCGACTGGGAAATCATTGGCTGGCCGCTGTTGCTGCTGTCGCTTGGCGTGTTCGCGTTCTTCCGCGATCCCGAGCGCGTGGTGCCGCAGGACGACAATCTGATCGTCGCCCCGGCCGATGGCCTGGTGTCGCTGATCGCCGAAGTCGAACCGCCCGAGGAACTGATGATCGACGATGGCAGCGGCCATGCCGGGCTGACGCCGGGCCCGGTCACGCGCATTTCGATCTTCATGTCGGTGTTCGATGTCCACATCAACCGCACCCCGATCGCCGGGACCGTGCGCCGCGTGGTATATATCCCCGGCAGTTTCGTCGATGCGGGCCTCGACAAGGCGAGCGAGGAAAACGAACGCCAGCACGTCCTGATCGAACGGATGGACGGCCAGAAGATCGGCTTCACGCAGATCGCCGGCCTCGTCGCGCGGCGGATCGTGCCCTTCGTCAAGCCCGGCGACAGTGTCGGCGTGGGCCAGCGGATCGGCCTGATCCGCTTCGGCAGCCGGGTGGATGTCTATCTGCCCGCCGGGACCGATTCCAGGGTCCTGCTCGGCCAGAAGGTCATCGCGGGTGAAACCGTGCTGGCCGAAATCGGTTCGCAGCGGCTGATCGAGGGCGTGTCGCAGTGACCGCCCCCAGCGCCGACCCGGAGGGCGGAGCCCGCCTCGGCCCGAAGGCGACGGAAGACGAACAACCCACCGAGGTGCACACGAGGGCGCTGACCCTGCGCGCGATGATCCCCAATGCAATCACCGCGGCCGCGCTGTGTTCAGGCCTGACCGGTATCCGGTTTGCGATTGACGAGAACTGGTCTGCTGCAGTGGTGGCAGTGATCATCGCCGGGATCCTGGACGGGGTCGACGGGCGGATCGCGCGCGCGCTCAAGGCGCAGTCGCGGTTCGGTGCGGAGCTCGACAGTCTTGCCGATTCGTTGAGCTTCGGGACCGCACCGGCGATCATCATCTTTCTGTGGTCGCTGGTGGCCGAGCCGCGCCTCGGCTGGTTTGCCGCGCTGGCGTTCGCGATCTGCTGCGCGCTGCGCCTTGCGCGCTTCAATGCGCAGATCGATGTGTCTGAGCAGCCGCACAAATCGCTTGGCTTTCTGACCGGCGTTCCCGCACCGATCGGGGCGGGGCTCGCCTTTTCACCGTTCTATCTGTGGATGGCCACCGGTCTCGACGTGCTGCGCCATCCGCTGCTGGTGGGCATCTGGCTGACCGTCATTGCGCTACTGATGATCTCGAACATGGCCACGCCGAGCTGGACCTCGCTGCGCCCGCGCCGCGGGATACGGCTGGAAGTGCTGGCTTTCGTGGGCCTGACCTTCGCGGCGCTGCTCGTCGAACCCTGGTGGACGCTGAGCGCCATCTGCGCCGGGTACTTGTTGCTGCTTCCTTACAGCCTGCTGCGCTACTCGCGGGTCAAGCGGCGTAGCTGACCCTGCCGCCGGCAGACCGTACCGCACCCGACCGATCGAACGCGGCCTGAGAGCCAGCAGTCGTGGCCGGTCGCAGTGCTGGCAATGGGGCGGGTGCGCCCTTCAATTCACTCCGCAGACGAGCGAAAGCGGACCACCAGCGCAGCCCGCTGTCGGCGAGCACGGTCGCCGTTGCCAGGCCGATGGCAGCGAGAAGGGTAATGAGGAACAATGCGAACATCGCGAAATCTCCCTGCCCGGTTGCCGACAAGCCTGTTGACAGACCGGGGAAATCTAGTGGAAAACCCGTAGCGCCCGCCGGAGGTTCCGGCGAATGAGAACAATGTTCTCTTTTTGTTCTCGACTGTCAAGCGTTTTCCCGTTCGGCCCCGCATTTTTTGCGGCAAATCGAGTCTGGATTTTCCCACTCATCGGCGCTAAGTGCGCGCGGTCCGCAGCGGATTCGGCCGATTTTCGGCTGCAGCGCAGCGGGCAAATCCACATGGAAGGCGCACAGACCGGTGCCCGCCGCGGGACATGACCGCATTCGGGTTCCAGCTTTCCAGAGGCATAACCGGAAAGGAATTTACTTATGGCGGCTCCTACCGTCACGATGCAGGAACTGATCGAGGCCGGCACGCATTTCGGCCACCAGACCCACCGTTGGAACCCGCGCATGAAGCCGTATATCTTCGGCGCGCGCAACGGCATCCACATCATCGACCTGTCGCAGACCGTGCCGCTTTTCGCGCGTGCGCTCGACTTCATCCAGCAGACCGCACGTTCGGGCGGCAAGGTGCTGTTCGTCGGTACCAAGCGCCAGGCGCAGGACGCGATCCGCGAAGCCGCGCTCGCTTCGGGCCAGCACTTCGTCAACCATCGCTGGCTCGGCGGCATGCTGACCAACTGGAAGACCATCAGCGAACGCATCAAGTACCTCAAGACGCTCGACGAGCGCCTGTCGGGGGACACTGCGGGCCTGACCAAGAAGGAAGTGCTCGACCTGACCCGCAAGCGGGACAAGCTTGAAATGTCGCTCGGCGGCATTCGCAACATGGGCGGCATTCCCGACGTGATGTTCGTGATCGATGCCAACATGGAAGACCTGGCGATCAAGGAAGCCAACGTCCTCGGCATTCCGGTGGTTGCGGTGCTCGACACCAATGTCGATCCCGAAGGCATCGCCTTCCCGATCCCGGGCAATGACGACGCGGCCCGCGCCATCCGCCTGTACTGCGATGCAGTCGCCAATGCCGCGAAGAGCGGCAAGGGTGACAGCGTGCAGGATTCGGGTGCCGATGTCGGCGCGATGGAAAACCCGCCGGAAGAAACCGTCGAGGCCTGATCCCTCGATTGACCGGGCGCCATCATGCGCCCGTCACAAAGCGGAGCTACGCGCCGGGCCGCCCACCAGCTGGCCCGGTGCCCGCACACCATACCAAGAAGGAAACGACCATGGCTGCATTCACTGCTGCTGACGTAAAGGCCCTGCGCGAGAAGACCGGCGCGGGCATGATGGACGCCAAGAAGGCCCTCGAAGGCGCCAATGGCGATATCGAAGCCGCGGTCGACGCACTGCGCGCCAAGGGCCTCGCCACCGCCCAGAAGAAGTCGAGCCGCACCGCGGCCGAAGGTCTTGTCGGCGTGGCTGTCGAAGGCACCAAGGGCGTGGCCGTCGAAGTGAACTCGGAAACCGACTTCGTCGCCAAGAACGACAAGTTCCAGGACTTCGTCCGCAAGACCACGCAGGTCGCACTGGGCGTTTCGGGTGACGACATCGACACGCTCAAGGCTGCTTCCTATCCCGATGGCGGCACCGTTTCGGACAAGCTGACCGACAATGTCGCGACCATCGGTGAAAACCAGCAGGTCCGCCGCATGAAGACCGTTTCGGTCACCAACGGCGTGATCGTGCCCTATATGCACAACGCGGTTGCCCCCGACCTCGGCAAGATCGGCGTGCTCGTCGCACTCGAGAGCGAAGGCGATACCGCCAAGCTCGAAGAACTCGGCAAGAAGCTGGCCATGCACATCGCCGCGGCATTCCCGCAGGCGCTGACCGCCGAAGGCCTCGACGCCGACGTGATCGAGCGTGAACGCGCGATCGCCAAGGAAAAGGCTGCCGAAAGCGGCAAGCCCGAAGCCGTGCAGGACAAGATGGTCGAAGGCGCAATCGGCAAGTACGCCAAGGAAAACGCGCTGCTCAGCCAGGTCTTCGTGATGGATAACAAGACCCCCATCGCGCAGGTCGTCGAGCAGGCCGGCAAGGATGCCGGCGCCAAGATCGAACTGGTCGATTATGTCCGCTTCCAGCTCGGCGAAGGCATCGAGAAGGAAGAAAGCGATTTCGCCGCGGAAGTCGCGGCAGCCGTCGCTGGCTAATTCTGTGTATCGCGCACGATAAAGGGCTGGACCGTCAGTTCTTTATCTGTGCAGTTTCCTGCGCCCGATGTTTCCGGGACGCGTGAATTCGGGAGCGGTCGTCGGACTTCGGTTCGGCGACCGCTTTCGTGTCCGGCGGGCCGTTTGCGTCTCGCTCGCGCGAGGTCTGCGAACCGGGGCCCGCCGTTTTCCCCTCCCGCACCGAACCCCGGCTTTCCCTTTGCGCGTTTCCTGCTTCATGGCTAAGGACCCGCAACTCCCTACGCTACACGGATCCCTCTCCGCCCATGCCTCTTTCGACGATGAAACGTGTCCTCCTCAAGCTTTCAGGCGAGGTGCTGATGGGCGACCAGCAATTCGGGATCGATCCGGCCTTCGTCTTGGAGCTCGCGCAGGAAGTGAAGCAGGCGAAGGAAACCGGCCTCGAAATCTGCCTCGTCATCGGCGGGGGCAACATCTTTCGCGGCATGGCCGGCGCAGCGCAGGGGATGGACCGCGCGCAGGCCGATTACATGGGCATGCTTGCCACAGTGATGAATGCACTGGCGATGCAAAGCGCACTCGAGCAGCTTGGCGTCCAGACCCGCGTGCAGAGCGCGGTGCAGATGGACCAGGTATGCGAACCGGTGATCCGGCGCCGCGCCGAGCGCCATCTCGAAAAGGGACGGATCGTGATCTTCGCCGCGGGAGTCGGCGCGCCCTATTTCACTACCGATAGCGGTGCCGCGCTGCGCGCAGCGGAAATGAATTGCGATGCACTGCTCAAGGGCACCAGCGTTGACGGGGTCTATGACAGCGACCCCAAGAAGAACGCGGACGCCAAACGTTTCGATACGGTGACTTACGGCAAGGTGTTGGCCGACGACCTCAAGGTCATGGACGCCAGCGCCGTTGCTTTGTGCCGCGACAACAAGATCCCGATTGTCGTCTTCTCGATCCGCGACAAGGGCAATCTCGCCCGTGTGCTGAGCGGCGAAGGCGTGCAGACGATCGTCAAGAACTGAACGCAAAGACAAGACAGAGGAAGCCGCCATGGCCAAATACGACAAAGCCGATATCGAGCGCCGCATGAAGGGTGCCGTCGAGAGCCTCAAGAGCGATCTTGGCGGCCTGCGCACCGGCCGGGCGAACACCAGCCTGCTCGATCCCGTGATGGTCGAGGTCTATGGCTCGATGATGCCGCTTAACCAGGTCGCCACGGTCAGCGCGCCCGAACCCCGCATGCTCAGCGTGCAGGTGTGGGACAAGGCCAATGTCACTGCGGTCGAAAAGGGTATCGCCAAGGCCAACCTCGGGCTCAACCCGATGATCGACGGGCAGAACGTGCGCCTGCCGATGCCCGATCTGACCCAGGAACGGCGCAAGGAGCTGGCCAAGCTGGCCGGCCAGTATGCCGAGCAGGCCAAGATCGCCATCCGCAATGTCCGCCGTGACGGGATGGAAGCGCTCAAGGAAGGCGAGAAGAAGAAGGAAATCTCGGAAGACGAGCGCAAGCGCAGCGAAGATGAAGTGCAGAAGCTGACCGACACCTATGTAGCCGAAGCTGATGCCGCCGCTGTGCAGAAGGAAAAGGAAATCCTGACGCAGTAAGGCGGGCAGGACGCGGAGTGAAAGGATGACTGGGGAAGGGGCGAGCGCCCGCCATGTGGCCATCATCATGGATGGCAACGGCCGCTGGGCGAAGCGCAAGCATCTGCCCCGCGCGATGGGGCATCGCAAGGGCGTGGAAGCGGTGCGCGAACTGGTGCGCGGTCTCCAGGGTACCGAGATCGAGTGCCTGACGCTCTATGCCTTCAGCAGCGAAAACTGGAAGCGGCCCGAGGAAGAGGTCGACGATTTGATGAACTTGATGCGTAAGTTCATCAAATCGGACCTGCCCGAATTCGTGGCCAACGACGTCAGGCTGCATATTCTCGGTGACTGGCGCGGACTTGCGCCCGATATCGTCGAAATGCTCGAGGATGCGCTGGAGCAGACCGCGCCGGGCTCGCGCACGCTCGCGGTCGCGCTGAATTACGGTTCGCATGCCGAAATCGTCCAGGCGGCGCGGCAAGCGGCGGCCGAGGGCGAGATCACCGAAGAGGGCATCGCCCGGCATCTCTACAGTGCGGATTTGCCCCCGCTCGACCTGCTGATCCGCACCAGCGGCGAAGTGCGGCTGTCGAATTTCCTCTTGTGGCAGGCGGCCTACGCGGAGATGCTGTTCCTCGACGTCCTCTGGCCGGACTTTACGCCCGATCACCTGAAGCAGGCGCTGGCCGAGTTCGCGGAGAGGGAGAGGCGCTTTGGCGGACGCTGAGACATCTGCGGCATCGCCCGTACGCAAGAATGCCGATCTGCCCGTACGGGTCGTCTCCGCCGTGGTGATGATTGCGCTCGCAGTCGGCGCATTGGTCGCCGGTGCCCCGTGGCTGGGCTGGTTCATCCTCGCCGTCACGCTTGCGACCATGGTCGAATTCGTACTGTTGATGGTGAAAGCCACCCCGTCCGTGGCCTTCCGCCTCGCCGGTATCCTCGGCGGCGCGATCTATATCGGGCTTGCGGGCTATATGCTGGCGCGGTTCCCGCTGCCGCTGGTGGTCGGCGTGATCGGCGCCGTCGTGTTCGTCGACAGCTTTGCCTATTTCTTCGGTCGCACGCTGGGTGGCCCCAAGATCGCGCCTTCGATCAGCCCATCGAAGACCTGGGCGGGCCTGCTTGGCGGGATCGTCGGTGCGACGATCTGGATCGCGGTCTGGAGCTATTTCGTCGCCCCCGCCATGCGCGGCGATGCGGCTGCTGCCATCGATGTTACCCGGTTCGGCCAGATGCTCGGCCTTGGCGCGCTCACTGCCGTGGCAGCACAGGCCGGCGATTTCTTCGAAAGCTGGCTCAAGCGCAAGGCGGGGGTGAAGGATTCGTCCATGCTCATCCCGGGTCATGGCGGCGTGTTCGACCGGACCGATGGGATGATCCCCGTCGTGCTGCTCGCAGGTGTCCTGCTGGGTGCCGCGCAGTGACACGGTCGATCTCCATCCTCGGTGCGACGGGTTCGGTAGGCGAGCAGACGCTCGACCTCCTCCGCCGCAATCCAGGGGACTGGAACGTCGTCGCGCTGACCGCCAATTCCAACGTCGCGGGGCTGGCTGCGGCAGCGCGTGAATTCGGGGCCGAACTTGCCGTCGTCGCCGACGAGAAGTGCCTCGATGACCTGCGTGACGCGCTTTCGGGCAGCGGGATCGAAGCCGCGGCCGGGCGTAGTGCGCTCTGCGAAGCGGCTGCGCGTCCTGCCGCGATCACCGTGGCGGCCATCGTTGGCTGCGCCGGGCTGGGCCCGGTGATGGCGGCGATCGAACAGGGCGGCACGATTGCGCTGGCCAATAAGGAAGCGCTGGTGTCCGCAGGCGAGGTAATGACCGCCGCCGTCGCCCGGCACGGGGCCACGCTGCTACCCGTCGACAGCGAGCACAACGCCATCTTCCAGTGCCTGCAGGGCGGCAAGATCGCGGACGTCCGCTCGATCACACTGACCGCCAGCGGCGGTCCGCTGCGTATGGTCGAGGATTTGTCCGCAGTGACGCCCGAGCAGGCGATCGCGCATCCCAATTGGGATATGGGCGCCAAGATCAGCGTCGACAGCGCGACCATGTTCAACAAGGGTCTTGAGCTGATCGAGGCGCATCACCTGTTTCCCGTCGGGCTCGACCGCATCCGCATCGTCGTGCATCCGCAAAGCGTGATCCATTCGATGGTCGAATACCGTGATGGCTCGACACTGGCGCAGTTGGGGCCGTCCGACATGCGCGTGCCGATCGCCTCGTGCCTTGCCTGGCCCGCGCGGATGGATACGCCAATGGCCCCGCTCGACCTGCCGGCAATTGGCGAGATGACCTTCTTCGCCCCCGATGAAGACCGTTTTCCGGCGACACGACTTGCGCGGCAGGCCGCCGAAGCGGGCGGAGCGGCCCCGGCGGTGCTCAATGCCGCAAACGAAATCGCGGTGGCCGCTTTCCTGAAGCGTCAGATTGTATTCAGCCGCATCGCGGTATTGGTCGAGAGCGTTCTCGAGCAGGGTGATCTGCACCCGGCGCCGCGGACCCTCGAAGAGGTCCTGCGCGTAGACGAAGACGCCCGCACCCGTGCCACCCGCATTCTGGAGCCTGCCTGACCTTGGAACTGAACCTGCCTTTATGGCTCTATTACGTCATCGGTTTCCCGCTGCTGCTGGGGCCATTGGTGACGATCCACGAGCTGGGCCACTATCTGGTCGGTCGCTGGTTCGGCGTCCATGCAGAAGCGTTCTCGGTCGGATTTGGCAAGGAACTCTGGGGCTTCACGGACAAACGTGGCACGCGGTGGAAGCTCAGCGCGCTGCCGCTGGGCGGCTATGTCCAGTTCAAGGGCGATATGAACCCGGCGAGCATTCCCGATGCCGACGCCGCGGCACAAGCGAGCGCGGAAGAGCGCGCGGGAAGCTTCCATCATGCCTCGCTATGGAAGCGCGCGCTGATCGTCTTTGCCGGGCCGGCAACCAATATCTTGCTGACGCTGGCGATCTTCGCGGGTTTCTTCGCCTTTTACGGTAAGCCGGTTCCGGGCAATCCCGAAGAACAGCTGACCGTCGCCGAATTCGCCGAAATTTCGCCTGCGCGCGCAGCGGGTATCGCGATCGGCGACCGCATCGTGGCGGTCGAAAGCGAGCGGATCGAGGACTTCCGCGACCTGCAGGATTCGATCATGCTCTATCCCGGGCGTACGCTCGACATCACGGTCGAACGGGACGGCGCCGAGCAGAGCTTTGCCGTGCCCGTCCGCAGCGTCGAGATGGAAGACCGGTTCGGCAATGTATCCAAGATCGGGCTGATCGGCATCGCACCGGCGGCCGCGGGCTTCGAGTTCGAACCGCAGGGCGTGGTTGCCTCGCTTGGCCTGGCGGTCGATCACTCGATCGGGATCGTCGACATGATGGTGACCGGCATCGGCCAGATATTCACCGGCGAGCGGTCGGTCCAGGAACTGGGCGGGCCGGTCAAGATCGCGAAATTCTCGGGCGAACAGCTCAGCCTCGGCGCGATGGCCTTTATCAATTTCGCGGCGCTGATTTCGCTTAACTTGGCATTCATCAACCTCCTGCCAATTCCGGCGCTCGACGGCGGGCACTTGGCTTTCTACGCGGCAGAAGCGGTCCGCCGGAAGCCGGTCGGCCCCCGTGGAACCGAAGTGGCGTACCGCGCCGGTGTGGCCCTTGTGCTCATGCTGATGGTGTTCGTCACAATCAACGATCTGGTGACGCTTCCCGTTTTCGGGAATTAGCCGGGGAAAGGGAGCGGGTAACCGGCAATAGACCGCAGCAAAGCTTGATCGCCACGGACGCATGGGGCAGGGGACGGCAAGGCCGCCCCGCACAACGCGGCCCGATGCCGGATCGGGGCTGCACCAGCCGGGTCTGCTGTAAGTGTAACGAGGACGGGAATCTCCTTGTCGATGACTAATTTTGCTTCTGCCGCCACGCGACGCAACCCTGCCGCGCGGCTGGCTATCGGCCTGCTGGCCGGCACCATGCTTGCAGGTGTACCCACCGCGGTTCTTGCCCAGGAAGAGGCTGCCGCAGTCCCGGCAGCCGCACCGGCGGTCCAGCAGGATGTCGTGCGCACGATCGCTGTCAGCGGCGCCCAGCGCCTCGAGGCGCAGACGATCTTGTCCTACATCAAGCTGCGCCCCGGTGACACGTGGACGCAGGCCGCGGGCGACGAGGTCCTCAAGGACCTCTACGCGACCGAGCTGTTCTCCAGCGCCAATGTGGTCAACAACAATGGCGATGTGGTCATCACCATTGTCGAGAACCCGGTCATCAACCGCATCATCCTCGAAGGCAATCGCCGGCTGAAGAACGACAAGGTGCTGCCCGAAATCCGGCTGTCGCCGCGGCAGATCTTTACCCGCTCGAAGGTCCGCGCCGACGTCTCCCGCATCATCGAGCTGTACAAGCGCCAGGGCCGCTTCGCCGCCACGGTCGAGCCGAAGATGGTCGAACTGTCGCAGAACCGTGTCGATATCGTGTTCGAGATCAGCGAAGGACCCAAGTCCAAGGTTCGCCAGATCAACATCATCGGCAACGATGCTTTCTCCGACGGGAAGCTGCGCGGCGAGATGCTGACCAAGCAGGCCCGCCTGACCAGCTTCCTCAGTTCCAACACCAGCTACGATCCCGATCGTCTGGCCTTCGACCAGCAGAAGCTGCGCCAGTATTACCTGACCGAAGGCTATGCCGATTTCCGCGTGGTTTCGGCGGTCGCCGAGCTGACCCCCGACAAGCGCGACTTCATCATCACCTATGTCGTCGAGGAAGGCGAGCGGTACAAATTCGGCACGGTCGATGTCGAATCGCAGATCCGCGATTTCGACGATGAGGCGATGACCGCGCGTCTGCCGATGCAGGGCGGCGACTGGTACGATGCCAAGCTGGTCGAGGACACGGTCGAGCAGCTCAGCGAGCTGGCCGGAACCTTCGGTTACGCCTTTGCCGACGTCCAGCCGCAGTTCAGCCGCAACCAGGACACGCTGACGATGGACGTGACCTTCGCCTTGCGCGAAGCACCCCGCGTCTATGTCGAACGGATCGACGTCAACGGCAACACGCTGACGCAGGACAAGGTCGTGCGCCGCGAATTCCGCCTGGCCGAAGGCGATGCCTTCAATTCGCTGTCGGTCGCGCGGTCGACCGCACGCATCAATTCGCTGGGCTATTTCCAGGAAAACTTCGAAATCAACCAGGTCGAGGGCAGCGCCCCCGACCGGATCGTGCTCGAGGCCAATGTCGAAGAACAGGCGACCGGCGAACTGCAGTTGTCGGCTGGCTTCTCCAGCCTCGAGAGCTTCATTCTTGCGGGCTCGATCCGCCAGCGCAACTTCCGCGGGCGAGGCCAGACGGTCGGCCTCAGCCTGAACTATTCGCGCTATTCAAAATCGGCGCAGGTGAGCTTTTCCGAACCCTATGTGTTCGACCGCAATATCTCGGCGGGCGTCGATATCTATCGCCGCGACACCAACAGCTTCAACTTCCGCAATAACGAGCGCAACACCACCTTTGCGCAGTCGACCACCGGCGCCCAGCTGCGTGCGGGCGTTCCGTTGACCGAGTACACCTCGGCGGTTGCCAGCTATACGTTCAATTACGACGACGTGACGCTCGACGAAGGACTGTATTTCTCTGATCGCGATGGCGACGGGGTTGCGACCTGTGATCCGATCCTTGCCAGTCGTTATCTGTGCGAGGCGATCGGGCAGCGGACCAGCTCGATCGTCGGGCTCACGCTCAACTACAACACGCTCAACAGCCGCCTGCGTCCCACAAGTGGCGAGACGATCAGCTGGACGACCGAACTGGCCGGGCTCGGCGGCGATGTGAAATATGTCCGTTCGCGCGCCCGCGCCGGTAAGTACTGGCCCGTCGGCGGGGGCTTCATCTTCTCGGTGACCGGTGAAGGCGGCTGGATTCGCAGCCTCGAGGACAATAACGTAGCCGGGCAGGACGACGTTCGCCTGACCGATCGTTTCTTCCTCGGCGAGCCGCAAATGCGCGGGTTCGACATCCGCGGTGTTGGACCGCGCATCGTGCGCCTGCAGTATTTGGACGACGATGGCGATGCCGCCACGCCGCGGGTCTCGCAGACGATCGAGGAAGCGCTCGCCAGCGATAGCCGCGTGGACGATGCCTTGGGCGGCAAGGCCTATTACCTCGGCCGCGCCGAACTCGAGATTCCGCTCGGCAGCGGAGCGCGTGAGATGGGCCTGCGTCCGTCGATCTTCCTGGACGTAGGGTCGTTGTTCAGCGTTACCCGCCCGGTCCTGCAGGATTACCCCGATGGCTTGCAAGCCACTGACGGGGACGGCAATCTGCTTTATCTGCAGCCCGGCGTAGACGATGAAGGCAACGACATCCTCCAGGCAGTAACCAATCGCTTCGCACCCGATGGGACCGAGAACGAACGCAACGTCATCGGCGGGACCTTCTTTAAGGAAGTCTTCGTCGGCGACAGCCCCGCACCGCGTATTTCGGTGGGCATTGGCGTGAACTGGAACTCGCCCTTCGGTCCGTTCCGGATCGATGTATCTCACGTGCTCAAGAAGCAGGTCGGAGACGACACCAAGACCTTCTCCTTCAACGTAGGAACGCAATTCTGATGAAACTTTTTGCCAAGACCATTGCTGCCGCCGCGCTTGCGGGCACTGTAGCCATCGCAACTCCCGCCGCCGCGCAGGTTTCGGGCATCGCTACCAGCAGCCCCGAAGCCGTGATCGTGCGCAGCCAGGCGCGCATCAATGCCTATCAGCAGATCGACCAGCAGTATTCGGCGCAGATCGCGCAGATCCGCACGCTGCGTCAGGAAATGCAGACGCTGCAGCAGAGCCTCGATACCGACAACAATGGCCAGCTGAGCCAGGCCGAAGCGCAGGCCAACCCTACGGTCGTGCAGCAGCTCCAGCAGAAAGAGCAGCAGCTTGGCCAGGCTTCGCAGCCGATCGTGCTCGCGCAGACCTATGCTATCGAGCAGCTGATCAACGATTACCAGAATGTCCAGCAGCAGGTCATCCAGCAGAAGAACATCCAGCTGCTGCTGAACCCGGACGCGATCCAGTGGGCACCCGAAGCGGTCAATGTGACCAACGACCTCGTCGCCGCGCTCAACCAGCGCATGCCGAGCGTCCAGATCACGCCGCCGGCCGACTGGCGTCCCCGTCAGGAATCGCTGTCCGCGCAGCAGACCGTGTCGCAGGTCCTCCTCGGTGTCGCGCAGCAGCAGGCAGCCCAGCAGGCCGCGCAGCAGCAGCAGCAGCAGCCCGCGCAGCCGACCGGCCGCTAGGCACGACAAGAGGGGCAGGGTGATGAGCGAGACCGGTTTCGACATCGTCGGGGTGCTGAAGCGCCTGCCGCATCGCTATCCCCTGCTGCTCGTCGACCGGGTGCAGGAACTGGTCGCCGACGAGCGTATCCACGCGGTCAAGGCGGTCAGCTTCAACGAGGATTTCTTCCAGGGCCATTTCCCCGGCGCGCCGATCATGCCCGGCGTTCTCCAGATCGAGGCGCTGGCGCAGGCCGCGGGCGTGCTCGCGGTGGAGAGCCTCGGTCTCGCGGACTCGGGCAAGCTGGTCTATTTCATGGCGATCGAGAACGCCAAGTTCCGCGCGCCCGTGACTCCGGGCGTGCTGCTCGATCTCAAGGCCGAATTCGTGCAGAAGCGCGCCAAGGTCTGCAAGTTCGCCGGCAAGGCGAGCGTGGATGGCAAGGTGACCTGCGAAGTGCAATTCACCGCGATGATTGCCGACGGGCCCGAATAGGGTTGTCAATTCGGGCGCTCGCCGCTATGCGCGCGCCTTTCCCATAACAGCTGGACCGGTCGGAACCGTTCCGATGCTAGAAGGACGTTTATCATGAAGGCCGCAGGTCACCCCGATTACCACATGATCACGGTCAAGATGACCGATGGTACCGAATTCCAGACGCGCTCCACCTGGGGCAACGAGGGCGAAACGCTGACGCTCGACATCGATCCGACCAGCCATCCGGCATGGACCGGTGGCACCAAGCAGATCCAGGAAGGCGGCCGCGTCGCAGCCTTCAACAAGCGCTTCGGCGGCCTGTCGCTCAAGAAGGGCTGAACGCAGCCAACCCCAAGAATTTACGCAAGGGCGGTCCCGCTGGGGCCGCCCTTTCTCGTTGTGCAAACGCCGCGTGCCGAACGCGTCACCAGCCCCAGGGCTTCTCGCGGTACCATTTGGTGATCACATATTTGATCCCCTTGCGCACCTTCATCCCGTGATGGAGCGTATTAGGGTTTTCGCGCAGGTCGGGGCGCCGGTTGTTCCAGCAGACCAGCTTCCCCGCCTCGGGCTGGAAGGTCTTGCCGACCGCCTTGAAGCGGGTCGCACCGCCGCCTTCGACATCATTCAGATAGATCATGAAGGTCCAGGTCCGCTGGCCCGCGACCGAGCAATAGGTCGCCCAGTCGGCTCCGCCGCGATTGAAATAGTCGCAATGCGGTTTGAACTCCTGCCCCACGTCATAGCGCTGGCCCTGCAGCGGTTCGCCATGCGCCGGGTCGATCCCGTTGAGTTCGAACAGCAAGTCTTCGAGTGCCTGGACGGCAGGTTCAGTCGTATCGAGGTCACAGGTTTCGCTGGTGCGGAAATAGCGGTCGTCGCCAGCATCGGCGAGCGTCGAGGGCCGCCGGTCCTGCTCGATCAGGCGGATCAATCCGGCACGCAGGTCGAGGGGGACGAAATCGCGCAGCTGGAACAGCTCGATCTTGTCGCTCGGCACGCGTTGCATGCCCTCGCGCGCCAGCAGCATCTCGCTCGAAGATTCGCCCGGTCCCGTCATCACTTTTACGATAGCGCGCGCGCAACGCGCTTCAACCGCGAAAGAAAATTGCGCACAGCTGCGGCGGTTGCGATTTTCGCTTCCCTATTCGGCTTCATTGTGCAACAGGCACGCGCCGTTGCGCAGGCGGCTTGACGCTGTCCCGCTCATGCGTAACAGCCCCCCTTTCCCGGGCGGTTCCGGGGGCATGTGGCGATCGTAGCTCAGTTGGTTAGAGCGCCGGTTTGTGGTACCGGAGGTCGCGGGTTCGAACCCCGTCGATCGCCCCATATTCTCCCCCATCATGGCCGTCCATCAGAGCATTTTGGGGACTCGCTGCATGACGGCATTCTGGACCGAAGCGGATTTCGACGACCATGAACTGGTCGAGGTGGTCCGCGATGCGAAAAGCGGCCTGACCGCCATCATCGCGCTCCATTCGACCCATCTCGGTCCCGGTGCCGGCGGCACCCGCTTCTGGCATTATGCCGAACCCGCCGATGCCATGCGCGATGCGCTGCGCCTGTCGCGCGGGATGAGCTACAAGAACGCCATGGCAGGCCTGCCGATGGGTGGGGGCAAGGCCGTGATCCTGGCTCAGAAGGACACCGCCAAAACGCCCGAAATGCTGGCGGCCTTCGCCGATGCGGTGGAGCGGCTTAACGGCCAGTACGTCACCGCCGAAGATGTCGGCATTTCCGAAGCCGACATGGCTGCGGTGGCGCAGCGCACGCAATATGTCTCGGGCCTCCCGGTCGAGGGCGAGGACGCCGCGGGCGGCGATCCGGGCCCGTTCACTGCGCTCGGTATTTTCCTCGGCATCAAGGCCGCGGTGCGGCACAAGCTCGGCAAGGACAGTATCGAAGGCGTGCATGTCGCGCTGCAGGGCACGGGCAGTGTCGGCGGCGGGGTTGCCCGCCTGCTGGCGCGCGATGGGGCCAGGCTGACGCTTTCCGATATCGACGCGGGTCGCGCAGAAGCGCTCGCCGCCGAACTCGGTGCGGACACCGCTGCAGCCGATGCGATCATGTCGGTTTCCTGCGATGTTTTCAGCCCCAACGCGCTGGGCGCAATCCTCGACGACGAGGGTATCGCGCGGCTCGATTGCCAGATCGTGGCGGGCGGTGCGAACAACCAGATCAAGCGCCCGGAACATGGCCCGATGCTGGCCGAACGCGGCATTCTCTATGCTCCCGACTATGTGATCAATGCCGGCGGGATCATCTCGGTAACGCTCGAATATCTCTGTCGCCGGGACAAGACGCCGTGCGACATCAACGAGGTCCGCAAGCGTATCGCGCTGATCCCCGGACGGCTCGAACAGATCTGGCAGGAAAGCGACCAGACGGGGGTCTCGCCCGACCAGGTTGCCGATCGCATGGCACAGGAACTGATTGGCCGCTGAACTGCGGCCTTGCGAGGCCGGTGGCGCGCTGCCAAAGCGGTGCCGGACGGTATATTCGATGCATGGCTTCGCCAATCCCAAGCGCTTCCTCGCGCTCGCCAACCCGCTGACCCCGCTGCTGCTGGTCGGCGGCCTGGTGGTGAGCGCGGCCGCGCTCTATTGGGGCCTGTTCCAGGTGCCTCCCGACCGCCTGATGGGTGAGACCGTGCGCATCCTGTTCCTGCATGTCCCGGCCGCATGGCTGGGGATGGGCGGCTGGGCCGCGATCGCCGTGGCAAGCCTCGTATTCCTCGTCTGGCGCCATCCGCTCGCCGCGCTGGCCGCGCGCGCTGCGGCATTGCCCGGCCTCGTCTTCACGATCATCTGTCTCGCCACCGGATCCATCTGGGGACGCCCGACCTGGGGGACCTGGTGGGTGTGGGACGGGCGGCTGACCAGCATGCTGGTGCTCGCCTTCCTCTATCTCGCCTATATCGCGCTGGCGCAGGCCGCCGAACGCGAAGGTGTTTCGCCGCGCATTCCGGCCATTTTCGGCCTGCTCGGCGCGATCAACATCCCGATCATCAATCGCAGCGTGGTGTGGTGGAATTCGCTCCACCAGCCCCCCAGCATCACGCTGGGCAAGAGCGCGATCGACGCCGAATTCTTCGTGCCGCTGCTTGTGGCGGTGGCCGGCTTCTCGCTGTTGTTCGGCGGCGTCCTACTTGCGCGCATGCGCGCGCTGCTCGCCGACGTGCAGGCCGAGGCGCGCCTGCGCCGCCGCGCGATGGAAGCCGCCTGATGCGCGAAGCACTCGATCAATGGACCTTCGTCGTCGCCGCCTATGCAGTGGGCGTGATCGGCACGCTGGCGATGGTCGGCTGGGCATGGCTCGACATGAAACGCGCCGAGAAGCGCCGTGAGGAAAGCCGCCGGAAATGAACGCGCCCAAACCCAAGCACCAGCGGCTCGTGCTGGTCGTCCTCGCGCTCGTGGCGCTGGTCGGGGCGGGCTTGCTCGCGGCCTATGCATTGCGCAACCAGGCGAGCTATTTCTACCTGCCCGAGCAGATGCTCGCCAACCCGCCCGAGATCGGTCAGGCCGTGCGCTTGGGCGGCATGGTCGAGCAAGGATCGCTCGAAACCGCGGCCGACGGGGTCACGCTGACCTTCGCCGTCACGGGAAATGACGGGTCGCGCGTGCCGGTCCGCTTCAGCGGTATCGCGCCCGACCTGTTCGTCGAAGGTTCGGGGGTGGTCGCGGAAGGGCGGCTGGGGTCCGGCGGGATATTCATCGCCGACAATCTCCTCGCCAAGCATGACGAGAATTACGTGCCGCGCGAATTGCAGGACATGGAACAGCACCAGGCCGCGCAGATGGCCGAGGAAACGACGGTCGGGCTGGAATGATCGCCGAACTGGGTCTTGCCGCCCTGTGGCTCGCCGCTGCCCTGGCCGCGCTGCAGATGGCCGTCGGCTTCATGGCGGTGCGCAATGACGGGGCGAGCGAACTGGCCGGGCTGATTCGCCCCGCGGCGATCGTTCAGGGTGTGCTCGTCGCGTTCTCCTTCGCGATGCTGGTGTGGCTGTTTGCGGTCACCGATCTCTCGGTCAAGCTGGTGGCTTCCAATTCGCATTCGATGAAACCGCTGGTGTTCAAGCTGTCGGGCACATGGGGCAATCACGAGGGCTCGATGCTGCTGTGGGTGACCGTGATGGGTCTGGCCGGTGCCCTGATCGCGCTGGTCGAGCGGCGTCTGCCCGAGCGCACGATGAATGCCACGCTGGCCGCACAGGGTGTGGTCTCGCTGGGATTTTACGCCTTCCTGCTGCTCAGTTCGAATCCCTTCGAACGCCTGCCAACCCCCGCTGCGGAGGGGATGGGGCTCAATCCGCTGCTGCAGGACATCGGTCTCGCCTTTCATCCCCCCACGCTCTACCTCGGCTATGTCGGCCTGTCGGTCGCCTTCAGTTTCGCCGTGGGGGCGCTGCTGACGCGGCAGGTAACCCCCGATTTCGCGCGCGCGATGCGGCCGTGGGTGCTGGGCGCGTGGGTCATGCTGACAGTGGGCATCACCGCGGGCAGTTACTGGGCCTATTACGAGCTCGGCTGGGGCGGCTGGTGGTTCTGGGATCCGGTCGAGAACGCCTCGCTCATGCCCTGGCTCGCGGCGACTGCCTTGCTCCATTCGGCGAGCGTTCTCGCTAGCCGCGACGCGCTGCGCACCTGGACGATCATGCTGGGCGTGGTCGCCTTCTCGATGAGCATGGTGGGGACCTTCCTCGTGCGGTCGGGCATCCTGACCAGCGTGCACGCCTTTGCGGTCGATCCGGAGCGGGGGACCTTCATCCTCGTCCTGCTCGGTATTTTCATCGGCGGGGCGCTGCTGCTGTTCGCGCTGCGCGCCAATACGATCAGCGAGGGCGAGCGGTTCGCGCTGGCCAGCCGCGAAGGCGCGCTGGTGTTCAACAACGTCATGCTCAGCGCCATCCTGGCCATCGTGCTGCTGGGTACGCTCTACCCGCTGCTGACCGAGGCATTCGATGTGCGCGTGTCGGTCGGGCCGCCCTATTTCAATCCCGTCGGGGCGATCTTCGTCATCCCCATGCTCGCGGTCATGGCGGTCGGGCCGCTGCTGCGCTGGCGGCAGGACCGGATCGACCGGATCGGCCGCGAAGTGGCACTGTTCGCCGCGCTGGTGCTCGCGGGGCTGGTCCTGTTCGGCCTGCTCGCGGAGATCGCGCTGTTGCCGCTGCTCGGGCTCGCCTTCGGGCTGGGACTGGCGGTCGCCAGCCTGCTGCCCCTGCGCCGCCGCAAGCTGGGCCGCACCCCGCTTGCGACATGGGGCATGGTAGTCGCCCATTTCGGTATCGCGGTGGCGCTGATCGGCATGGCGAGCGAAAGCGCCTTCACCAAGGAACGGCTCGCCGCCGTGGCCGAAGGCGGCAGCGCCACCGTTGGCCCGTGGACGATCGTCTTGCAGGGCGTCGAGCCGGTTGCGGGTCCCAACTGGACCGCGATCCAGGGGCGGCTTGCGGCAAGCTATGATGGCGGCGAACCGCATATCCTCACCCCGCAATCGCGTAATTTCTGGGCCCCGCCGCAGCAGACCACCGAAAGCGCGCTTGTCACGCGGTGGAACGGCCAGCTTTATGCAGTGATCGGCGACCGCGCACCCGACGGGCGGTGGCAGGTCCGACTGTGGTGGAAGCCCTTCGTCCCGCTGATCTGGTACGGCGGCCTATTGGTGGCGCTGGGCGGCGTGCTGGCCTTGCTCGGCCGGCTGCTGAGCGATCTGAGGCATCGCCGCCTCGCGATGCGCATTGCCGAACGCCGCGCGGACCGGGAGGCGCTCGCATGAGCTGGCGTCTGTGGGTCCCGCTGTTCCTGTTTGCGCTGTTCATCGGCCTCGCGGCCTATCAGCTGACGCAGCCCAAGGACGAATTCGTCGCCAGCGGCATGGTCGGCGAAGAATTGCCCTATTTCGACCTTCCGCCGGCCATGGACGGGATCGAAGGGGTATCCAACGCAACCTTCGCCGATGGCCGGCCGCGCCTGCTCAATATCTGGGCAAGCTGGTGTCTGCCCTGCATCGCCGAAGCGCCGCATCTCGAAAGCCTCGAGCGGCAGGGCGTGGAGATCGTCGGCGTCGCGATCCGCGACCGGCCCGAAGACATCGCCCGGTTCCTCGCGCAGCACGGCAATCCCTACAGCCGCATCGGGCGCGACGACCTGTCCGAAGTCCAATTGGCGATCGGCTCTTCCGGCGTGCCCGAAACCTTCGTGATCGATGGCGAGGGCGTGATCCGCTACCAGCATATCGGCGATGTCCGTGCGAGCGACGTACCTTTGTTGCTCGAACAGCTAGAGCAGGCCCGATGATCCGCGCCTTTCTTGCCGCCCTGGTGCTCGCGTTCGCGCTGCCGGCTACCGCGCAGCAAAGCATGCCGCCCGCACCCTATGCCTATCGCCAGCTCGACGATCCCGCGCAGGAACAGGCCGCGCAGGAACTGATGGAGACGCTGCGCTGCCTCAAGTGCCAGTCGCAGTCGATTGCCGATAGCGACGCCCCCATGGCGGGCGACATGCGCCACCAGGTGCGGATCCGCATCGCGGCGGGTGAAAGCCCCGGCGACATTCGCAGCTGGCTGATGCAGCGCTATGGCGATTATGTCAGCTACAAACCCGAGGTGAGCGCTACGACCTGGCCGCTCTTCGCCATCCCGCTGCTGCTAATACTGGGCGCGGGCGCGGTGCTGCTGCGCCGGTTCCGGGGGCGCGCATGAGCTGGTTGCCGATCATTGTTCTTGCGGCGCTGGTCTTCGGCCTCGCGGTCGTCCTGCTCAAGCTGCCGCGCAGCCTGTGGATGCTGTTCGGATCGGCGCTGCTGTTCGGGCTCGCGGGCTACGCGTTGCAGGGCCACCCGGGACAGGCCGGCGCGCCCGCCACTCCGGTGACCGACAATGCCGCGCAGACCGGCGAATTGATGGTCGAGGCGCGGCGCGAATTCTATCCGGCGGGTAGGCTGCCCTCGCGCTTCGTGGTCACTGCCGACGCCTTCACCCGGCGCGGCCAGCACGACCAGGCGGCGAATTTCCTGCGCAATGCGGTGGCGGAGAACCCGAATGACGGCGAGGCCTGGGTGGCGCTGGGCAATGCGCTGGTGGAACATGCCGATGGCCAGCTGACTGCGGCGGCGCTGTTCGCCTATTCGCGCGGCGAGCAGGCTGCGCCCGATAATCCCGCGCCGACCTACTTCCTCGGGCTGGCATTCCTGCGGGCAGGGGAGCCGGGCCGCACGCTCGCGCTGTGGCGCGAACTGCTCGAAGCGGCGCCCGAAAATGCCGAGTGGCGGGCACCGCTGGCCGCGCGACTCGACCGGCTGGAGACGATGTTGGGTGTTGCAGAGCCATCCGCTGCCCAACAAAGCGAAAAATAATCAATGCGATGCGCGATTTGTTGCGAGTGCGAAGCCTTGCTGCTAATCGCCGCGACTTCGCCAAGCAGGCCATGTGACACGATGTTGTCGGAACCCAATCCCGCATGAATGATACCGCTTCTGCGCCGCTCCAGCAGGATGGCGTGCCTCCCGTAACCGAGCAGGGTGGCCACGGCCACGGCGGCTCGCGCACTGCGTTGGCGGTGGGGGCGATCGGTGTCGTCTTCGGCGATATCGGGACCAGCCCGCTCTATGCTTTTCGCGAAACGTTCGCCGGGGCCGCGAGCATCGCTATCGACCGCCTGCATGTGCTTGGTGTGGTCAGCCTGATTTTCTGGTCGATGCTGGTCGTCGTGGCGATCCAGTATGTCACCATCCTGATGCGTGCGGACAATAAGGGGCAGGGCGGCAGCCTTGCGCTGGTCGCCTTGCTCAGCCGCCATATCGGCAAGTCGAGCTATGGCTGGCTGGTCGTGCTGCTGGGGGTCTTCGCAACCTCGCTGTTCTACGGCGACAGCATGATCACGCCGGCCATCTCGGTCCTGTCCGCGGTCGAGGGCCTGACGGTGGTCGACCAGCGGCTCAATCCGCTGGTGATCCCCATCGCGCTGGTGCTGCTGGTGTGCCTGTTCCTGCTGCAAAGCCGCGGTACGGCCAAGGTCGGCGCGCTGTTTGCGCCGGTGATGATCGTCTATTTCGTGACCATCGCGGGGCTCGGCCTCAACCAGATCATCCTCAATCCCGACATTCTGTGGGCGCTCAATCCCTATTATGCGGTAATGTTCTTTGTCACCGACGGTGCAGTGGCCTTTTTCGCGCTGGGGGCCGTGGTGCTCGCGGTGACCGGTTCGGAAGCGCTCTATTCGGACATGGGCCATTTCGGGCGCGGGCCGATGCGGCTGAGCTGGTTCGGCTTCGTCATGCCGTGCCTGCTGCTCAACTATTTCGGACAGGGCGCAATGATCGCCGGCCTGCCGCCCGAACAGGCCGCCGAAGTGGTGCGCAATCCCTTCTTCTTGCTGGCGGGCGAGGAATGGCGCCTGCCGCTGGTCATCCTCGCCACGGTTGCGACCTTTATCGCCAGCCAGGCGGTGATCTCGGGTGCGTTCAGCATTACCCACCAGGCGATGCAGCTGGGCTT
This sequence comes from Qipengyuania citrea, assembly GCF_024171405.1. Lineage (GTDB taxonomy): Bacteria > Pseudomonadota > Alphaproteobacteria > Sphingomonadales > Sphingomonadaceae > Qipengyuania > Qipengyuania profunda. The sequence continues at coordinate 675,348 of NZ_JALJZT010000002.1, read as the reverse complement.
CATGCCGCGCCTGTCGATCCGTCACACCAGCGAGACCGCGGCGGGACAGATCTACATTCCGGTGGTCAATTGGTCGCTGATGGTGGCGGTCATCCTGCTGGTGCTGACCTTCCAGACATCCTCCAATCTCGCGGCGGCTTACGGCATCGCGGTGACCGGGGCGGTGACGATCGACACGCTGCTGATGGGCGTGCTGTTCGTCGGCGTGTGGAAATGGAAATGGTTCATTGCGCTACCGGTGGTGGCGTTCTTCCTGATCGTCGACGGGGCCTACTTCGCCGCAAATCTGGCCAAGGTGCCCGACGGCGGCTGGTTCCCGCTGGTGGTCGGTCTCGTCGCCTTTACGCTGCTCACCACCTGGGCGCGCGGGCGCAAGCTGATGCGCGACCGGATGAGCGAGACCGCGCTGCCGATCGAGATTTTCGCCAAGAGCGCGAAGAATTCCGCGACGCGTGTACCCGGCACGGCGATCTTCATGGCCAGCCAGACTGCGGGCGTGCCCAGCGCGCTGCTGCACAATATCAAGCACAACAAGGTGCTGCACGAACGCGTGGTGATCCTCACCGTGCTGATCGCGGACGCGCCCTATGTCGACACCACCGAGAGGTGCGAGATCCATGACCTTGGTGACGGCTTCTACCGGGCGACGCTGCATTACGGCTTCATGCAGGAAACCAACGTCCCGCAGGGGCTGAAGGAAATGTCCCGCTGCGGCGGCGAATTCGACATGATGCACACCAGCTTCTTCCTCAGCCGCCAGACGCTGCTCGCCAGCGACAAGCCGGGCATGCCGATCTGGCGCGAGAAGATTTTCGCCTGGATGCTGCGCAACGCCGCGACCGCGATGGATTTCTTCCGCCTGCCGACCAACCGCGTGGTCGAACTCGGGAGCCAGGTCGAGATTTAGGACCGGCTTGGAGGGCCTGAAGGCGGCCCCTCTGTGCTACTGGGTTGAACCGTGCAGTTACGCAGTCGGCGGTTCGTCTTTCACCACCTCGTCACGGTCTTCCAGCGCCAGGCCGTGTTTCATCAGCATGGGGAGCTGGGTGAAGGTGAACAGGAAGCTGAGCGGCATGAATACCCATAGCTTCGCCCACAGCCAGCTTTCGAAGTCCAGTTGCATCCGCAGGACTTCGTTCAGCGCGGCCATGAAGAAGAAGAACATGCCCCAATTGCGGGACAGCTTGAGCCAGCCCTCGCGGTCGAGGCCTTCGAAGGCTGCCTCGAGCAGGATCTGCAGCAGCGCCTTGCCGCGGAGCCAGCCGCCGATCAGCAGCACGGCGAACAACAGGTAGATCGCCGTCGGCTTGATCTGGATGAACCTTTCGTCCTGCAGCCAGATCGTCAGCCCGCCAAAGCCGACGATCAGCGCGGTCGAGAGGATCAGCATGGGGCTCACATGGCCGAATTTGAACTTGCTGAAGACCAGCGCCACTACGGCCGCGATCATGAAGGCGATCGTGCCGTAGATGACCGCCGCGATCTCGCCGAAGGTCGAGGTTTCGGGTGGCTGGTAGAACTTGTAGACGCCGAGGAAAACCAGCAGCGGCCCATAATCGACGAGAATGTTGAGCCAGCCCGTCTTGGGTTTCGGCTTGGCCGCGGTGTTGCTGTCGGTCTCGCTCATCATTCTCTCAGTCAGTCGTTACGTGCAGCGCAATCGCGCGGAAATATCGGGTTCACCTTCGCCTGCTCACAATGACGATGGGCTGAACTAGGCGACCCCCGCGATCACGCGCGCCACGAGGTCGGGATCGAACGGGCGCAGGTCGTCGATCTTCTCGCCCACGCCGATCGCATGGATCGGCAGGCCGTATTGTTCGGCCGCCTGGACCAGCACCCCGCCGCGCGCGGTGCCATCGAGCTTGGTCATCACCAGGCCGGTGACGCCCGCGACTTCCTTGAACACGTCGATCTGGTTGAGCGCGTTCTGGCCATTGGTGGCGTCGAGCACGAGCACCACGTCATGCGGGGCCTCGGGATTGAGACGGCCGAGCACCTTCCGGATCTTGGCCAGCTCATCCATGAGCTCGCGCTTGTTCTGCAGCCGTCCGGCGGTGTCGACGATCAGAACATCGGTGCCGATCTCGGTCGCCTTCTTGACCGCGTCGAACACGATACTCGCCGGATCGCCGCCTTCGGGGCCACGCACGATGGGAACGCCCACGCGGTCGGCCCAGGTCGCCAGCTGGCCGATGGCAGCGGCGCGGAAGGTATCGCCTGCCGCCAGCATGACCGCGTAGTCGTCTTCCTGGAACAGATGCGCGAGCTTGGCGATGGTGGTGGTCTTGCCGCTGCCGTTGACGCCGATCACCAGCAGGACCTGCGGGCGCGGGAAAGCGGTAATCTCGAGCGGTTTCGCCACCGGGCGCAGGATCGCGGCGATTTCCTCGGCAACGGCTTCTTTCAGCTCGCGCTCGGTTATCTCCAGCCCGAAGCGTTTTTCGGTCAGCTTGGTCCGGATCCGCGCGGCTGCCGCCGGGCCGAGGTCCGACAGGATCAGCGCATCCTCGACATCGTCGAGCGTCGCATCGTCGAGTTTTGCCGTGCCGACGACTTCGGTGAGGTTGCTCGTCAGTTTCTCGGAAGTCTTGCGAAAGCCCCCGAACAGCCGGTCGCTCCAGCTCGATGTGTCATTCATTGCAGCAGGCCATTCTCGATTTGCGTCGGCGTCACGGAGACAATCGCCCCGGCGGGTGTGCCTTCGGGCACGGCCACACGGGCGAAATGCGGGGTGTAGCCCGTCGTATCGCGCTCGGCGAGAACACTGTGCGGCTTATCGACGAGCGACGCGAGCCAGGCGTCGCGGGTTGCCTTGGCACGGGTGCGCAATTCGGCGGCGCGGCGTTTGACGGTTTCGCGTTCGACCTGCGGCATCCGCGCGGCGGGCGTGCCGGGGCGGGGCGAATAGGGAAAGATATGCCCGTGGACGATCTGCAACTCCTCGATGATCGCGAGGTTGGCCGCGTGATGCTCCTCGGTCTCGGTCGGGAAGCCCGCAATGAGGTCTGCGCCGATGGCGATATCGGGGCGGCGCTCTTTCAGCCGGGATACAAGCGCAATCGCATCGCCGCGCAGATGCCGCCGCTTCATGCGCTTGAGGATCAGGTCGTGCCCATGTTGAAGCGAGAGGTGCAGATGTGGCATCAGTCGCTCCTCGCCCGCGAAGAGATCGAACAGCAGCGGGTCGATCTCGATCCCGTCGAGCGAGGACATGCGCAGGCGACCCAACTCGGGGAAGCGGTCGAGCACCGCGCGGACCAGCTCGCCCAGCGGCGGCGTATCGGGCAGATCATGGCCCCACGAGGTCACATCGACGCCGGTCAGGACCACTTCGGGGGCGCCATGGTCGAGATGGCGTTCGACCTCGGCCAGCACCTGCGCGATGGTCAGCGATCGGCTGGGCCCGCGGCCTTGCGGAATGACGCAGAAGGTACAGGCATGGTCGCAGCCATTCTGTACCGCGATGAAGGCGCGGGTGCGATCCTGCGGAATGGCGGGCGCTTCCGCGGGGACGTTCCAGGCGCGCGCATCGAGCTTGGCGGTGTTAGCGACGAGACCGTCGACCTCGGGCATAGCGGCAAGCTGGTCGCGCTCGATATCGGCGGCGCAGCCGGTCACCAGCAGCCGCGCATCGGGATGGGCGCGCCGCGCGCGGCGGATCGCCTGCCGGGTCTGGCGCACCGCCTCGCTGGTCACTGCGCAGCTATTGATCACCACCAGGTCGCGTTCCTGCGCCAGCATCGCGCGGATCTGTTCGCTTTCGGAAATGTTCAACCGGCAGCCGAGCGAGATAACCTGCGCCTCGCTCACGCGAAATCGTCCCATTCGAAGCTGCCGCGATAGGCCTCCGCTGCGGGGCCGGTCATGCGGATGCGATTGTCGTCGCCCCAAGCAATAACGAGGTCGCCGCCGGGCAGGGTGACGGTCACTTCGCGTTCGGCCAGCCCGCGCCGCATGGCATGCACGGCGGTCGCGCAAGCACCCGTTCCGCAGGCGCGCGTGATCCCGGCACCGCGCTCCCAGACGCGCAGGCGGATATGCTGGCGGTCGAGGATTGTCGCGACATTGACGTTCACGCGCTCGGGAAACAACGGATCGGTTTCGATTTGCGGGCCGAAAGTTTCGAGCGGTACCGCGTCGGTGTCTTCGACAAAGAAAATCACATGCGGATTGCCGACATTGACCGCGCCGGGTTGGTCGAGGGTCTCCCAGCCGACCGGCATGACGGCGGTGTCCATGCCATAGGCAAGCGGGATCGCCTCCCAGTCGAAGCGCGGTTCGCCCATGTCGACGCTGGCCCCAGTGCCGCTGGGTTCGACCGCGATCACGCCGCCCGCTGTTTCCACCCTGGCGCCAGCGCCATGGAGCAGCGCGACTGCGCGGCTGGCATTGCCGCAGGCGCCGACCTCGGTGCCGTCCTGATTGAAGATGCGCATGCGGAAGTCGGCGGATTTGCTCGGCTCAAGCAGGATCAGCTGGTCGCAGCCGATCCCGGTGCGGCGGTCGGCCAATGCGCGGGCAACGGGCGCGTCAATCGCGGGGAGGGTACGCGTGCGGGCGTCGAGCACGACGAAGTCGTTACCCAGTCCATGCATCTTGATGAAATCGACACGCATCGTGCGGCGCATCTATGCACTCGCCGCCGCAGCGTCCAGTGCCGTGTCAGCCGGCGCGCTTGCTACCCTGCGCGGTGAAATCGACCTCGGTGACATTGTCGAGCTTGTCCTTGGCGAGCAGGTCCTGCCGGCTCAGCCGTTCGAGGACCAGCCCAGCGGGTTCGGGACGACCATAGTGATAGCCCTGGCCCTTCATCTTGCCCATTCGCTTGAGCGCTTCGAGCACGACTTCGTTCTCGATCCCTTCGGCGGTCACGGGCAACTTGAGTCCGTCGCTCATCGCGAGGATCGCATCGACCAGCTTTTCTCCATGTTCTTCCTGTTTGAGCTCGGAAATGAAGGTGCGGTCGATTTTGAGGCGGTCGAACGGCAGGCTGCGCAGCTGCGACAGGCTCGAATAGCCCGTGCCGAAGTCGTCGAGACTGACCCCGACGCCCTGGTTGCGCAGGCTGCTGATCATCGAGCGGACCATGCCGACATTTTCGTGCAGGCAGCTTTCGGTGATCTCGATATCCAGCCGATTGGCAGGGAAATTGTGCCGCACGAGCAGCTTGAGCAGTTTCTGGGCGAACCACGGATCGCGCATCTGCACAGGCGAGATATTGACCGCCAGGGTGAGCTGCGAATCCCACTCCTTGGCGTCTTCGAAAGCGCGCGCGATCAGCGCTTCGCTCATTTCGCCAATGACGCCGATTTCCTCGGCGATCGGAATAAAGATATCAGGGCCGACGACGCCCATTTCGGGCGATTCCCACCGGGCGAGCATTTCGAAGCCAACCAGCTTGCCCGATTCAAGATCGACCTGCTGTTCGTAATAGGGGCGGAACTCGCCATTGGCGATGCCCTTGCGGATGCCCGCTTCGAGCTCGTTGCGAAAGCGCAGCTCGTTTTCCATCGGCGGTTCGAACCAGTAGAAGCGGTTCTTGCCCTGCTTCTTGGCGTGATACATCGCGATATCCGCCTTGTGCATCAGCTTCTGTGCCGACGTCGTGCCGTGGCGCATGTCTTCGATCTGCGTGCTCGAGGCGATGCCGATCGACATGGTCACATCGACCGGCGAATCCCCGTAGGGAACCGGCCGCGCGACCTGTTCGATCATCCGCGTGGCAAGCTGGTCGACCCGATCGGGGACCTGCGGGTGATAGGGCACGACGCAGACGAATTCGTCACCGCCAAGCCGCGCCAGGATCCCGCCATCGGGCAGCAGGCGCTGGATGCGCGCTGCGGTCGTGCGCAGAACTTCGTCGCCGGCCTGGTGGCCGTGAAGGTCGTTGACCTGTTTGAAATTGTCGAGATCGACGGCAATTGCCGCCAGTGCCTGTTCGCGCCGCTCAAGATCGTTGAGCAGGTCGCCCAGCGCGGTGGTGAAGCTGCGACGGTTATGGCAGCCGGTCAGATGGTCGAGATCGGCCAGACGGCGCGCTTCTTCCTCGGATGCGCGGCGGGTGTCCAATTCGTCGGACAGCGCCTTGTAGCGCTGCCAGCCGAGCAGGATCAGCGCGATATTGAGCAGCAGGGCATTGGTTAATGCGGTGTCCGGCGACGCCTCCTTGCCGGTCCATGCCTTGATCAGGTCAGGAAGGACGACGCCCGCCGTCCCCACGAACAGGATAATCGCCGCAAAGGCGATCCCGAGAGTGACGAAATCACGTTCGCGAGGCGCAGGTTTCCTGCCCGCTTGCGTGCGTCGATCCTCATGTGTCTTGGCAGTTTTCGCGGTCAAGCCCGCCCCCTGAGTTGTGGCTGCAGGGCTTGCTTAGGCAAGGCCGCCTAAAAACAGGTTAACCGGGGACTGCGGTGGGTGGTCACTGCGGGCTGCACGCGCTACCCGCTGCGAACCCGAGCAAAATTGACGGAGCAGGTTCCCCGATGCGTTACTGGCTGTTGAAATCCGAACCCTTCAAATATGGCTGGGACGATCTCATCGCCGAGAAGGAAGGTACGTGGGACGGGGTGCGCAACCACCGGGCCAAGAACAATCTCGCGGCGATGGAAGTAGGCGACCAGGCGTTCTTCTACCATTCGCGCGAAGGGCTCGAGATCGTCGGTATCTGCGAAGTCAGCGTGGCGGGAATTACCGACCCGACCGATCCCGAAGGCAAATGGGCCGCGGTGAAGGTCAAGCCGAAAACCAAGCTGCCGCATCCGGTCACGCTCAAGCAGATCAAGGCCGAACCCAAGCTGGCGGATTGCGAACTGGTCCGGCTCTCGCGCCTGTCGGTGGCCGAAATCAAGCCCGACGAATGGTCGGTGATCTGCGCGATGGCGGGGATATAGACCCCCGCTGCGCTAGCGGCCGCGCAGGCCGCTGATACTGGCGCCGCTGGCGGCGAGTTGTTCGATATCGATGGTGCAGTGGATCAGCCGCACGCCGCCGCGGCCCTGCGCCTCGACCAGCGCGTGCTTGAACTCCTCGGTCGTTCCCGCCCGCGCCGACCAGCCGCCGAAGGCTTCGGCGAGCGCGGCGAAGTCGGGATTGGCAAGGCGGGTGGCACTGATCCGTTCCTCGCCGGGAAATTCGCGTTCCTGGTGCATGCGGATCGTGCCGTAAGCCGAATTGTCGACCACGATGACCAGCAGGTTGGCGCCATGCTGGACCGCGGTGGCCAGTTCCTGCCCGTTCATCAGGAAGTCGCCATCGCCTGCCACCGCGACCACGGTGCGTTGCGGATACCGCATCGCCGCCGCGACCGCCGCGGGCACCCCGTAACCCATCGCGCCGCAGGTGGGGGCGAGCTGGGTCGGAAAGCCCTCGTAGCGCCAGTAGCGATGCCACCAGCCGGCAAAATTGCCCGCGCCGTTGCAGATGATCGTGTCGGCGGGCAGCGTGTCGCGCATGAACTGGACCGCCTGCCCCATGTCCAGCGCATGGTCGTTGGGGTGCGCAGTCGCCCAGTCTTCCCACTCGGCATGCGCCGCGGCCCCTGCATCAAAGTCGATCGTTTCGCCGTCATCCCAAAGCGCGGCGCTTTCTGCGAATTCGTCCATGCTGGCGCAGATGGCCAGATCGGCGGGGTAGACGCGGTTGAGTTCGTTTGCATCGGGGTGGACGTGAACCAGCTTGCGCTCGGGCGCGGTCAGCGGCGGGACGGTGTAGCCATCGGTGGTCGCTTCCCCGAGCCGCGCACCGATCGCGAGGATCAGGTCGGCCTGTTTGACGCGTTCGACCAGCGCGGGGTTGGGGCCGTAGCCGAGATTGCCAGCATAGACCGCGCTTGCGGGTGAAATCGCGTCCTGCCGGCGGAAAGCCGTCGCCACCGGAATGCCGAGCCGCTCGGCGAAGAGCTGGAAATGCGCGCGGGCCTTGGCGTTCCAGCCCGCGCCCCCGATGATCGCCACGGGCGCCGCGGCATCGGCAATCAGCGCCATCAGCGCCTGCATCGCATCGGGGCAGGGCGCCTGGGCCGGACGTTCGACCCGCGGGCGAGGCATCGCGGCGGTGTCCCGGCTGAGCATGTCTTCGGGCAGGGCCAGCACGACCGGGCCGGGCCGCCCCGAGATCGCGGTGGCATAGGCGCGCGCGATGTATTCGGGGATCCGCTCGGCGGAATCGATCCGCGCCGCCCATTTGGCGATCGGTCCGAAGAACGCCGCGAAATCGACTTCCTGGAAGCCTTCGCGGTCGCGCATCTCGCTGTCGACATCGCCGACGAAGAGGATCATCGGCTGCGAATCCTGCATCGCGACATGCACGCCGATGCTGGCATTGGTCGCCCCCGGACCGCGCGTGACGAAGGCGACGCCGGGGCGGCCCGTCATCGCGCCATCGGCGCAGGCCATGAAGGAGACGCCGCCTTCTTGCCGGCAGGTTACCACGTCGATCGCGTCCTGTTGGCCGAGACCATCGAGCACCTGGAGGAAGCTCTCCCCCGGCACGGTGAAGACGCGGTCGCACCCCTGTTCGACAAGGCAATCGACGAGCAATCGGGCGGCGGGCGGGGTGTTGGGCGCTTGCATGATAGCGCCGGTTAGCCCGCCTGATGCAGCGGCGCAATTGCGACCTCGATCGTCGATCTGCACGCGCGCCGTTCCAGTCGGGGACAGTTGGGCCAAAAGCGGTTCCAAAAGGTTAAGAAAGCGTTAACAAGGGCCTATGCGACGCGCCCTGGTCCTCTCGAGTGAAGCCGCCCGCCACTGGTTCCGGGCAAGCCTGCCGCAGCGACGTGCGGCTTTCGCCGATCTCCCCGCGAGCAGGACGGTCGACTGGCGTCTGACCCGCGACGATGTCCGCGGGGTCGCAACGACCTATTTCGCCACGCTCGCCGCGGTGTTCGCCTTTATCGTGTAGCGCTTAGGCGCCGGCAGCAACGGCTTCGGCGGCCGCGTGGTTCTCCGCCGCGATCAGTCTGCGTGCAAGCCATGCGGAAACCAGGCACATCGCTGCGCAGAGCAGGATCTGTTCGGTAATCGGCACCCCGATCGCGCTCATGCCCATCGCCACGAGCGACCCGCCCACCATCGCGCCCGAATTGACGATATTGTTCGCCGCGATCGTGCGCGAGGCCTTGTCGGGCGAAACGCGCGTGGTGAGGAAGGCGTAGAGCGGCACCACGAACATTCCGCCAGCGACCGAGATTCCCAGCAGGCACAGCAGCAGCACCGCCGCCATCGGCCAGGCGATAAATTCGTTCACCCCCAGCAGGCTGGTCGGCTGGTCCGCTTCCCACAGCTTCGCCACGACGTAGAAGGCGACCACGAACACCCCCATCGCGATCACCGATCCGGGTGCAAACCGCGCCGAGACGCGCCCCTTGAGCAGCGCATTGACCGCCACCGATCCGATCGCCACGCCGACCGAGAAGACGACCAGGAACAGGCTGGCGACTTCGGGGCTGGCCATGATGGTGTTCTTGGCCAGCGGCGGGAACTGGATGAACAGCACCGCGCCGATGGTCCAGAAGAAGCTGATCGCGAGGATCGCGTAATAGACCTCCGGATTGTGCATCGTGTCGCGCACCAGCTTCGCCGAGGCGCGCAGGATGTGCCAGTCGAGCTTCTCGATCTCGCCCATGGGCGGGGCGGGGGGCACCTGGCGGCTGACGAAATAGCCGATGCAGGCGGTCACGATAATGCCGATCGCGGCCCAGCCGGTATGCTCCACCGCCAGCGGTCCGGCGAGGATCGTACCCGCCAGAATGGCGATATAGGTCCCGGCCTCGACCAGGCCGGTCCCCGCGAGCACCTCTTCCTTTTTGAGGTGCTGCGGTAGGATCGCGTATTTGATCGGCCCGAGGAAGGTCGATTGCACCCCGGTCAGGAACAGCGCGAGCAGCAGCAGCGGGATCGCCACTGTCTCCACCATGATGCCCTGCCACGCCATGTAGAGGCCGGCCGCGCCGATCATCATCAGCCCGATCTCGCACAGCTTGACCGTGCGGATGATCTTCGCCTTGTCGCGCATGTCGGCGAGCTGGCCCGCCAGCGCGGACAGGATGAAGAACGGCAGGATGAACAGCGCCGAGGCGAGCCCGCTGAACCCCGCCTCGGTCGTCTCGTCATTATAGACCGCGTAAACGACGAACAGGACCATGGTGGTCTTGTAGAGATTGTCGTTGAAGGCGTTGAACAGCTGCGTGACGAACAGCGGCAGGAACCGCCGGCGCCGCAGCAAATGCGTGGATGTAAGCATGACCCCCCGGGCAGAAACCCATTTGTGGCCCAAGTCTAGTGCCATCGCGGTGGCGGACAAGGGCACACAGCGGCTTTTGCGACGGGACGATTGCCGCTAGGGCTGGCGCCACGATGCTGACGCTACCCAACATGCTGACACTGTCGCGTATTTTCGCGATTCCGCTGCTCGCTTGGTTCCTGTGGTGGCCAGGCTGGGAAACCGGCTTCCTGCTCGCCTTCGGCCTCTACTGCCTGATGGGCATCACCGATTACTTCGACGGCTATCTGGCGCGCACCAGCGGGACGGTGTCGAAACTGGGCATCTTCCTCGATCCGATCGCGGACAAGATCATGGTCGCGGCGGTGATCCTCGTGCTCGCCGCGCAGGGCGTGCTTCGCGGGCCCTATGTCGGCGACATGCATGTCGTGGCCGGGCTGATCATCCTGATGCGCGAGATCGCCGTGTCGGGCCTGCGCGAGTTTCTCGGGCCGCTGCAGGTGTCGGTTCCGGTGAGCCGGCTGGCCAAGTGGAAGACGACCTTCCAGATGGTCGCGCTGGGGGCGCTGATCCTCGGCCAGGGCCTGCCGCAATGGACCATGATGATCGGCGCCGTCGAAGCGAATATCCCGCACACGGTGGGCCTCGCCACGCTGTGGGCGGCAGCCGTGCTGACGCTGATCACCGGCTGGGATTACCTGCGCGTCGGCCTCAAGCACATGGATTAGGATTCGCCCTCGGCCACTGTGTAGACATGGACCGGGTGTTACACGGTCCATGCGCAAAAAACGCGGGGGTGCGAAAGGGGCGGGATCGGGCTGGTTCGACGGCGAGAAAGAGCGCGCGGGGTTTTAGCGCGGGCGCTCGCTGTAGGAAATATCCGAGACGGAGTGGGGAGGAGACCGGCGTGTTTTGGCGGACGAACCTGCTGGACCATACACACTGCGCGTGACCCGAATATGCAGCTCGCTCGTAACGGAATATTGGGGGTCAGTCTGGTTGCGGGTTTCTGTCTGACATCGGCAAACCCTTCGCCATGTGGTCATACATTTCGCCGGAGCAACATGACCACGATCTAGCAAACTTCATTGCTATTCTGGGCGCCCGACATCACTTCGACAGCATGATCACTATCATCTTCGATAAAAACCTAATGCGAGCGCCAGCGATGGAGGAATTCCTAGCGATGGACCGGAGTCATTCGGTCGCGTTCTCGGATTGGACGATCATCGAAATGCAAAAGAAGAATGCGCTGACGACCTCGCGAGAGTCATTGACGATTGCTGCCAAGTTCCCAAACCAAGTGTTCGCGTTACGGCCTATTGGCGACATTCTCGACGACGAGGTCCGAAGCAAGGACGATGCGGTAAAGTTGATCGACTACGCCGAGAGTGTGAGGCTGGGTCAGCTGGCTGCCGATCTTAGGCGTGTTCCTCCGCCAGAGCATCTTGGGCCGATGATGCAGGAGGCCGAAACATACGCGAGCACTATGATCGAACGCCTGCGTAACGAAGTCGCTGACTGGGAGGATGCGCTTGTGGGCGCAGCAGGTGAGTTCACTCGCGAGGAACGGCGAGCAATCGCCACGAAACAAAAGGTGTCCGATGCAACGAAACGGAAGGCGGTGGCCTTGCTACTGGAGGCCACGCGTAACTTCATGATCGATAACCAGCAGAAACAAGGCGAAAAGGCGTTGGCGGTTAAGGATGCGATGAGCATGTTCGCATTCCGCTACTCGCTATGCGTCCTCATCCATACGCTAGCATGGATTGGAGAAGGCGCTGGTCGAGGCAAAAAGCTGGAGAGGCGGGTGAACGATGCCATCGATCTGCAGGTTGCGGCTGTCGGCACTTACTTCGAAGGGGCATTCAGTGGTGACAAGCAAGTTCGCGATGTTTCGTTCGTCGCCCGAACACTGCTGCGGCAGTGGGGCGCATACGTGGGTGACGACTGGCAGCACCCCGATTTGGTTGGACGGAGCTAGGCGATAGCGACTTGGCGCTATGGACCCTCGCTGGCATAGTTCGCTTGCCGCGTGAATGCGATCTAAGAAACATTACCACTGCGAAGCGAGCACTGTGACGTGGATAGCATCATTTGCTTGGATTGATCTTCAAAAGGCTTCGATACAGCCTCTAGCAAGTTGAGCGAGGATTAAATGCCGCTAACCAAACGCTGGGCTGGAAGAATTTTCGGCACAAATACTGGAAACATCTTCATTAAACTTGAAGGTGAGGACGATGCGCTCACTGGAACCCTTCGAATAAGCGAGCCCGGCGTTGTCGCCGTGTATTCTGTCGAGGGTACGTTTGACGCGCCGACGTTGAAACTTACCGGGACACCTACAGCAGAAATCGATGGTGTGACGCTGGGAAATTTGACCGCGACCGGGACGCTAAATGCTCGCGGCGAAATTCGAGGCGACTGGGAGACCCAAATCGGGACCGGAGGGACTTTCCACATATTCCCTCACAATTTTGACGACGACACTTACGAAAAATCCGGGCCTGAACAGCTCCACACTGCTCGACACAATTTCGGTGCAATCGAGATTGATCGAGATGGGATCGTCGATCTCGCAGAGAGCCTACAATCCGACTTTCCAAGTGTTGTCGTATCGGTGAATACGGGAACGGAACAAGCTCGCTACCTCGACACCTTCAAGGACCAGGAATGGAAGGCGACAACGGCAACGCTCGTGAGGATTTTCGCGCAGAAGCAGGACGCGGCCGGGTTCAATCAGTCCGTCACCATTGAGTTCGGGCCGCAGATCAATTGGGCGATGACCCAGGGGAATGACGAAGCATGGGTGCTAGGCAAGCTAGAGACGATAAAGCGCAGCGTTGAGCCGTATGGACGCACCTATGTGACGACATATGCGCGCTGGGGAATCAGCCTTAACCAGTTCCTTCTGCTCACTGCACTGGTACTCTTGCCTAGCTTCGAAACTCTTCGAGACCGAGGTATTTTTATGGGAACCGGCCTTGCCTTGTTGCTTGGCATCAACTGGCTACACTCCAAGTTTCTCCCATTCGCTGCGATCCACCTCAAAGAGAAGGAGGAGGGGTGGATCAGCAAGTTAGGACCGTCGACCATATCTTGGGCCAGCGGCATCTTGGCGACGGTTATCGGCACCCTTGTAGGCGCATATCTACTTGGCGTTCTCGATCTCGACGGAAAAAACGCCGACATTCCGCAGATCGAGGCACCGACCATTAAAACGACTCCAACGGTGGCGATCGACCAGCAAGAGGTAGAGTAATCAGGGTGCGGCCCGGGCCCTATCGTGTGTCCGACCTGATCGACTGCGACACGTGCGCCTACAAGCGTCTTCTCGCGTGACCGTTTGAGGGCAGCTTCCCCGCAGAGGTCGCAGTGAGTGGTATGACCGGAGCGAGGAGCAAAGCCGACAAGGTCCGTGCAAGTTTTCTTTGATTACAATTGGATAGAAGCCGTCCCTAGCTGCCTAACCAGCCCGCAATTCCTCGGCCAGCAGTTCGAAATCCGCGCGCCTTGGCGAGTTCTTGCGCCAGATCAGCGCGATTTCGCGGGTGGCGTTCTTCGATTTGAGAGGGCGGGCGACCACGTCGGTCCCGTTGAGGATCCCCGCATCGACCGCCATCTTGGGCAGCATGGTCAGGCCGAGGTCGTTATCGACCATCTGCACCAGCGTATGCAGGCTGGTGCCGATCATCGTCGCGCTGGCGCGCATTTCGGGCCGGTTGCACGCGGCCAGCGCGTGGTCCTTCAGGCAGTGGCCGTCTTCGAGCAGCAGCAGCCGCCCCTCGTCGATCATGCTCGGGGGCACGAATTCGGGCGGGTCGCGCGGATCGTCCTTGGGGAAGGCGACGTAGAGTTCGTCGTGCGCGATATGCGCCTTTTCCACCTCGCCGGTGGTGAAGGGCAGCGCGAGCAGCACGCAATCGACGCGGCCGTGCTGGAGCGATTCGACCGCATCATGGCTGGTTTCCTCGCGCAGCAGCAGTTCGAGGTCGGGCCGTTCGCGGCGCAGGCGCGGGAGGAAGCGCGGCAGCAGGAACGGTGCGATCGTGGGAATTACGCTCATCCGCAGCTGGCCCGCCAGCGGCTTGCCCGCCGCCTGCACCAGATCGGCCAGTTCCTCCGCCTCGCGCAGAATGCGGTGCGCCTTGTCGACCACCTGGTTGCCCAGTGCCGTGAAGCGCACCACACGGCGGCTGCGCTCGACTAGCGTCACGCCGAGCAGCGATTCAAGCTCGCGAATGCCCGCCGACAGCGTCGATTGCGACACGAAGCTGGCATCCGCCGCGCGCCCGAAATGGCCGTGCTCGTGGAGCGCGACGAGATACTGGAGCTGCTTGAGCGTGGGAAGATAAGTGGACATTTCTAACCCATATCCGTCATTGCGAGGAGCTGCAGGCGACGCGGTAATCCAGTAAACCCGGCGCTGGATTGCCGCGCGGCTGCGCCGCTCGCAATGACTGTTTGCGTTCTATTCCGCTGCCTGCGCTTCGACCATGCCGGCGTGCAGTTCATCGACATGGGTCATCAGCAGGCGGCCGTCCTTGACCGCGAAAGCCAGCCGGCCTTCGACCAGTTCGAGCGCATCCTTGCCGAAGACGTCGTAGCGCCAGCCGGTAAGGATCTTGAGGTCGCGCGCGCCCGCGGCGAGGGCTTCCATCTCGTCGGCCTTGGTCAGCAGGCGCGACGCGACGTCGATCTCGCGCGCGCGGATCTTGAGCAGCAGCTTGAGCAGATCGGCGACCAGTGCGCCTTCCTTGCCCAGCGGCGCACCGCGCTTGGGCTTGTCGGGCATTTCCTCTTTCGGCAGCGGTTCGGCCTTGTCGAGCACCTTGAGAAGCCGTTTGCCGATGTCGTTGTCCTTCCACGCATTCGACAGGCCGCGGACCTTGATCAGGTCGGGCTGTTTCTTGGGCGGGTGGCTGGCGATATCGGCCAGCGTCTCGTCGCGCATGATGCGCCCGCGCGGGATGTTCTTGTGCTGCGCCTCGCTCTCGCGCCATGCGGCCAGCGCCTTGAGCCGCCCAAGCACTGCGGGGTTGCGCCCGGGCGAGCGGATGCGCTTCCACGCGAGATCGGCATCATTGGCGTAATTCGCCGGATCGGCGAGCTTTTCCATTTCGGCATCGAGCCACACGCCGCGGCCGGTCTTCATCAGCTTCTTGAGGATGCGCGGGAAGATGTCCGCCAGATGGGTGACATCGCCGATCGCATATTCGATCTGCCGCTCGGTCAGCGGACGGCGGCCCCAGTCGGTAAACCGCGCACCCTTGTCGATCGTCAGGCCCAGCCAGCTTTCGACCAGATTGGCATAGCCGATCTGTTCGCTCTGGCTGATCGCCATCATCGCGATCTGCGTATCGAAGATCGGCTGCGGGGTCTTGCCGGTGAAATTATAGACGATCTCGACGTCCTGCCCGCCGGCGTGGAAGACCTTGAGCACCTCGTCATTGTCGCACATCAGGTCCCACAGCGGGGTGAGGTCGATGCCGGGCGCGAGCGGGTCGATCGCCGCGGCCTCTTCCTCATTGCCGATCTGCACCAGGCACAGCTCGGGCCAATAGGTGTTCTCGCGCATGAATTCGGTATCGACGCAGACGAAATCGCTTTTCGCCAGTCGCTCGCACAATTCGGCCAGCGGTGCAGTCTCGGTAATAAGCTCGTGTATTTTCATCGTATCTTTTCGTTTCTGTCGGGCGGAGTGCCGCCCCCGGGCCGGGGCCCATCGAGTTGCGGGCTTGCCCCGCAGGTTCAGGCTAGCGCGTCTGGCGCGGCCCGCAATCGTTCGGCGGCAACTATACACCGTCGCGATGCGCGCCGCTTTAGACCTGCCGCAAGTCCGGTCAAGCTGGTCTTAACGCTTGGGTGCCATGGTGCACCCCATGTCCCGCATGGAATTCCAGCATGCTTTCGATGCCGTCGCAGCCACGCCCGGCTTCGACCGCGCGCCGCTGTGGGGGGCCTATCCCGAAGCCGCGCACCTGCTTTCGCACAGGCTCGACATCGAACCGTGCTTCGACTGGTCGCGGCTGGCCGATACCATCGCGGCAGCCGATCGCGCGCTGATCGAGATACGCGAAGATACGCCGCAGCAGCGCTTCCGCGTATTGCCCGAATACCCGGCGGATCTGCGGCCGCTGGTGCACGGTCTCCACGGCGCGAAGCGCTGGATCATGCTGCGCGAGCTGGACAAATGGCCCGATTTCGCGCCGCTCGTGGCCGATATCCTGCAGGCTATCACGCCGGTGGTCGAAACGCGTACCGGCGCGATCGTCAAACCCACTGCGTTCCTGTTCATCAGTTCACCGGGGCTCGTCACCCCGCTGCATTTCGATCCGGAATACAATATCCTGTTCCAGATCAGCGGCCGCAAACGGTTCACAATCCTGCCGCCATCCTGCGGCCTGCCGTCCCGGTCGGACAATGAACGTTTCCACCGCAGCGGCGCCAATCTGCTCGAATGGCGGCCCGAACTGGCAGCGCAGGGCTGGCCCTTCGACCTTGCCCCGGGCGATGCGCTCCACGTTCCCTTCAAGGCCCCGCACACGGTCACGGTCGGGACCGAACCGTCGATCTCGCTCTCGGTAACCTGGCGTTCGCACAGCAGCCTGATGCAGGACGATGCCTGGGCCATGAACGGCCTGCTCGCGCGCTGCGGGGTGAGGGCGCCCGAGCCGGGGGTGCGCCCGTGGGTGCGCGCCGGCACGCTGCGCGCCTTGCGCCGGGCGCGACTCGCCTAGCCTGGACCCAGAGAAATCTTGACAAAACGGCCCTTGGTGGCTGTTAGGGGCGCGCTCTCGTGCGGCGCCCGGATGCGCGCGCGGTTCCAACCAATCTCCGGCAGAAAGATCGAGCTTTAGATGCACGCCTATCGTACCCATACCTGCGCCGCGCTCACCAAGGACAATGTCGGCGAAACCGTTCGCCTGTCGGGCTGGGTGCATAACAAGCGCGATCATGGCGGCGTGCTGTTCGTCGATCTGCGCGACCATTACGGCATCACCCAGATCGTCGCCGACGAAGACAGCGAGGCGCTGCCGGTTCTCGACAAGCTCAAGCTGGAATCGGTCGTCACCATCGATGGCGTGGTCAAGGCGCGCGCCGATGCCGCGGTGAACCCGAACCTGCCGACCGGCGGGATCGAGGTCTTCGCCCGCGCGGTCACCGTGCAGAGCCGCGCGGACGATCTTCCGCTGATCGTCAACTCGGCCGAGGATTATCCGGAAGAGACGCGCCTCAAATACCGCTTCATCGACCTGCGGCGCGAGCGCGTGCATGCCAACATCATGCTGCGCAACAAGGTCATCACCTCGCTGCGCCGCCGGATGACCGACCAGGGCTTCAGCGAGTTCCAGACGCCGATCCTCGGCGCTTCCAGCCCCGAAGGCGCGCGCGACTACCTCGTGCCCAGCCGCCTGCACCCGGGCCGCTTTTACGCGCTTCCGCAGGCGCCGCAGATGTTCAAGCAGCTGCTGATGGTCGCCGGCTTCGACCGCTATTTCCAGATCGCGCCGTGTTTCCGCGATGAAGACCTGCGCGCCGATCGCAGCCCCGAGTTCTACCAGCTCGACTTCGAAATGAGCTTCGTCACGCAGGAAGACGTTTTCCAGGCGATCGAACCCGTGCTGGCGGGCGTGTTCGAGGAATTCTCGGGCGGCAAGAGCGTGACCCCCGCGGGCGAATTCCCGCGCATCCCCTATGCCGAAGCGATGCTCAAATACGGCAGCGACAAGCCCGACCTGCGCAACCCGCTGATCATCAGCGATGTCACCAGCCATTTCGAGCAGAGCGGATTCGGCCTGTTCGAGAAGATCGTCGGCGGTGGCGGCCGCGTGCGCGTGATCCCCGCACCGAACACGCATGAGAAAAGCCGCAAGTTCTTCGACGAGATGAACGACTGGGCGCGCCGCGAAGGTTTCGCGGGCCTTGGCTATGTCACCCGCAAGGGCGGCGAATTCGGCGGTCCGATCGCCAAGAACCACGGCACCGAAGGCATGGAAAAGCTCTATGCCGAGCTGGGGCTGGGCGAGAACGATGGCCTGTTCTTTGCCGCGGGCAAGGAAAAGGACGCCGCCAAGCTGGCTGGCGCCGCGCGCACCCGCGTGGCCGAGGAACTCGGCCTGATCGAGGAAGGCTGCTTCAAATTCTGCTGGATCGTCGATTTCCCGATGTTCGAATATGACGAAGAACAGAAGAAAATCGATTTCAGCCACAACCCCTTCTCGATGCCGCAGGGCGAGATGGAAGCGCTGGAAACCAAGGACCCGCTCGATATCCTCGCGTGGCAGTACGACATCGTCTGCAATGGCTACGAGCTGTCCTCGGGCGCAATCCGGAACCACCGCCCCGACATAATGTACAAGGCGTTCGAACTGGCCGGTTACAGCCAGGCCGATGTCGACGAGAACTTCAGCGGCATGATCGAGGCGTTCAAGCTGGGTGCCCCGCCGCATGGCGGTTCGGCCCCGGGGATCGACCGCATCGTGATGCTGCTAGCCGACGAGCCGAACATTCGCGAAGTGATTGCCTTCCCGCTCAACCAGAAGGCGCAGGACCTGATGATGGGCGCGCCCAATCTCGTCAGCCCGCGCCAGCTGCGCGACGTGCATGTCCGGACCGTGGAAGCGCCGAAGCCTGACAATAGCTGACCGATTTGTTCATGACAGCGTCACCGCGCTGACCTAGACCTTCCCTCGGAGAAACGGGGGATGGAATGCGGACATATTCACTGTTGGCGATAGCGGGGTTGGCACTGGCCAGCCCGGATATCGCGCTGGCCGAGGTGCTGACCGTCGAAGGTGTCTACCCGGCGCGCACGGCCGGTGCGGTCGAGGTCGAGGAAATCACGGTCGAACGCTTCGGCGGCGATGTCGGCGAACAGCTCGCCATTGCGATCACCGACCGGTTGGAGGATGTCCGGCTGGATTCGCAGCCCTATTTCACGATCAAGTCGGCGACGGGCGGCGGTAACACCTACCATATCTACGGTGCGGCTGGCGCGGCGCCCGAGGAGGCCTTCAGCGGTCCGGTAGGAGCCACGCTGCGGGGCACCGCAAGCGGCGAGGTTTCGGAAGTCCGCGACGGGTCGGAGAAACGCACCCGCTGCGTGCGCCGCGACGATAACAAGAAATGCATCGAGGAAACGGTCGATGTGTTCCGCTGTCGCAAGATGACCGTTCGCTTCTCTCCTTCGCTGCGACTCATCGCGCGTGAAGGCGGGACGCTCTACGCGGCGGACGACGACCTGGTGCAATCGCAGCGCTATTGCGCGAACGACAAGTCCGAGCCTTCGCCCGCGCGCATGATGGATTCGATGGTGGACGAGTTTGCCCAGCGCGTACGCTATGACCTTGCTCCCGAATTCAGGCGCGAGGATGTGCGCATCATGGAAAGCCGCAAGGGCCTGGCGAACGCCGATTCCAGCGCGTTCAGGGAGACGGTCCGGCTGACCAAGTCCGATCAGGCGGTATCCTGCGTCCAGTTCGAAGCGATGCTGGCCTCCTATCCCGATCACGCGTCGCTCCTGTTCAATGCGGGACTATGCGCCGAACGCGATGGCCGGCTGGAAGAAGCGGCGGATCTGTACCAGCGCACGCGGATGACGGCCGACGGGCGGGCCTATGCGCAAGCCGGTATCGACCGCGTGGCGAGCCGGATGCGCGCCGAACGCCAGCTCGACCGCCGCTATCCGCCGGGATAAGCTGGGCGCGGTTGGCGTTTGGTAGGGAAATCGCTTTATTATGCTGCTGTCGCGAGCCCCTTGCGCTTGCCAGCGGCGTTCATTAGGGCGACAGGCAATTCACAAACCCCCAATCTGAGAGGGACACAAATGAGCGATACTGCCGACCGCGTGCAGAAAATTGTCGTCGAGCACCTCGGCGTCGAGGCCGACAAGGTCACCCAGGAAGCCAGCTTCATCGACGATCTCGGTGCGGACAGTCTCGACATCGTCGAGCTGGTCATGGCCTTCGAAGAGGAATTCGGCGTGGAAATCCCCGACGATGCGGCTGAGAAGATCACCACCGTCGGCGACGCGACCAAGTATATCGAAGAGCACAAGGGCTAAGCCTCGCGCTTTTCGAATCCCGCACTATATGCGGGACCGGACAGGCCCGACCCCATAGCGGGCCGGGCCTGTTGTCTTATCTGCGGAGAATTACATGCGTCGTGTGGTCGTAACCGGACTTGGCCTCGTCACCCCCCTGGGCGGTGACGTGGAGACTTCATGGAAGAACCTGATCGCGGGCAAGAGCGGAGCCGCGCAAATCACGCGCTTCGACACCGAGGGGCAGAAATGCACCATCGCCTGCGAGGTGAAGCCCAAGGACCACGAGTTCGGCTTCGACCCCGACAAGCGCGTCGACCACAAGGTCCAGCGGCAGGTCGATCCGTTCATCATCTATGGCATCGATGCCGCGGGCCAGGCGCTTGAAGACGCCGGCCTCGACGAGATGGACGACGAACTCAAGCTGCGCACCGGCGTCTCGATCGGCTCGGGCATCGGCGGGCTGCCGGGGATCGAGAAAGAAAGCATCGTGCTGCACGAACGCGGCCCCGGCCGCGTGTCGCCGCACTTCGTCCACGGCCGGCTGATCAATCTCATCTCGGGTCAGGTCTCGATCAAATACGGGCTGATGGGCCCCAACCACGCGGTGGTGACGGCCTGTTCGACCGGGGCGCATTCGATCGGCGATGCCGCGCGGATGATCGCGCTCGACGATGCCGACGTCATGCTGGCGGGCGGCGCCGAAGGCACCATCAACCCGCTCGGCGTGGCCGGTTTCGCACAGGCGCGCGCGCTCAACATGAGCATGAACGACCGCCCCACCGAAGCCAGCCGTCCCTATGACAAGGACCGCGACGGTTTCGTGATGGGCGAGGGCGCGGGCGTGGTCGTGCTCGAGGAATATGAACACGCCAAGGCCCGCGGCGCGAAGATCTATGCCGAAGTGGTCGGCTATGGCCTGTCGGGCGATGCCTATCACGTCACTGCACCGCATCCCGAAGGCAAGGGCGCCGAACTGGCCATGCGCATGGCGCTCAAGAAGGCGGGCCTGACCGCGGCGGATATCGATTACGTCAATGCGCATGGCACATCGACCATGGCCGACACGATCGAACTGGGCGCGGTCAAGCGCGTGCTGGGCGACGATTTGGGCGGTGCATCGATGAGCAGCACCAAATCGGCCATCGGGCACCTTCTGGGCGGCGCCGG
Source organism: Qipengyuania citrea (assembly GCF_024171405.1). GTDB lineage: Bacteria > Pseudomonadota > Alphaproteobacteria > Sphingomonadales > Sphingomonadaceae > Qipengyuania > Qipengyuania profunda. The sequence continues at coordinate 653,906 of NZ_JALJZT010000002.1, read as the reverse complement.
TGCGGTCGAGGCCATCTTCTGCATCCTCGCGATCCGCGACCAGATCGTCCCGCCCACGCTCAATCTCGACAATCCCGACGAGGGCACCGAAGGTGTCGACTTGGTCCCCAAGCAGGCCAAGCAGCGCGAAGTGAAGGCGGTGCTCAACAACAGCTTCGGGTTCGGCGGCACCAATGCATCGCTGATCCTCAAACAGGTCGATTGACGTGAAAAAGGCCGGGTGCCTCCTCGCAGGCGTCCTCGCGCTGGTTCTCGCCATCGGGGCGATCTGGTTCCTGTCGGGCTGGTGGGGCACCGCCGAGATCGACGAGGACACCAATTTCATCGTTCCGTCGGGGGCCAGCCTGACTTCGGTCGCCGACAAGCTCGGCGACGAAGGGCTGATCGCCAATCCCGAAGGCTTCCTGCTGCGCGCCAAGCTGTTCGGCTCATCGGACCCGATCATGGCGGGCGAATTCCTGCTCCCCGCCGGGGCGAGCAATGCGCAGATCCTCGACACTTTCCAGCATGGCGAGGTGATCCGGCGCTTCGTGACCATTCCCGAAGGCCTGCCCTCGGTACTGGTCCACGAACGGCTGATGGCCGAAGATCACCTGACCGGCGAAATCCCCGTCCCGGTCGAAGGCTCGGTGCTGCCCGATACCTATGATTTCGAGCGCGGCGAGGCGCGCAGCGCGGTGCTCGCGCGGATGCAGGCGGCGATGCAGAACTACCTCGCCGAAGCCTGGCCCAAGCGCGCGCCCGACATCGCGGTCGACAATGTGAAGGACGCGGTGATCCTCGCCTCGATCGTCGAGAAGGAAACCGGGGTCGCGCGCGAGCGCAGGATGGTCGCCGGGCTCTATTCCAACCGCGTGAAGGACGGCATGCTGCTGCAGGCCGACCCGACGATCATCTACCCGCTCACCAAGGGCAAACCGCTGGGGCGGCGCATCCGCCAGTCCGAAATCGCCGCGATCAACGATTACAACACCTATACCATGGTCGGCCTGCCCAAGGGGCCGATCACCAATCCCGGGCGTGAAGCGATCGCGGCGGTGCTGAACCCGGCGGAAACAAGCGCGCGCTACATGGTTGCCGATGGCACCGGGGGACATGCCTTTGCGGAGACACTGGAAGAGCATAACCGCAATGTCGCCGAATGGTTCGAGATCCGCCGCCGCCGCGGGGAAATGTGAGCGGGGCAGACGCCGCCCCGCTGATCGTCACCGCGCAATTGCCGCGCGACCTGCACGCCCGGTACACGGCGCTGCGAACCGAGCATTTCCCGCCCGAGCGCAACTACCTCGACGCGCATGTCACGCTGTTCCACGCGCTGCCGGCCATGTGCGAGGCGGAGGCCTGTACCTATCTCAAGCGCCTTGCGGGCGAGTTCGCGCCGGTTGCGGGCCAGGTCGAGGGGCTGTTGTCGCTCGGCGGCGGCACTGCGATCAAGCTGTCCAGCCTCGACATGCTCGCGCTGCGCGACATGATCGCCGAGCATTTTCGGGGCATGCTGACGCAGCAGGACCAGCACCGCCCGCGCTTGCACGTCACAATCCAGAACAAGGTCGCCGCCAAGGAGGCCAAGGCGCTGCAGGCGGCGCTGGCGGGGATGATCGAACCCCGTCGCTTCGCCTTTCGCGGCCTTGCGCTTTTTCGCTATCGCGGCGGGCCGTGGGAAGCGGTAAAGGAATTTGCATTCAGGGGCCGGAGCGCGGCATAAGAGCCGTGCTTTACGAGGGGACGGGGGATGGCTGAAATCGCCACTATCTTGGCTTATGCAGCGGCGTTGTTGGCGGTCGCGGCGATGGCAGCGACCACGATCAGGCAGCTGCGCTATGCGATGTTTGTCGCCGGGCTTGCCGCGCTGGCGCATTTTGCGCTGACCGACCAGCTTGGTTGGGCAATCATCGCCGCGGTCTTTTTGATCATCAACGGGATGCAGATATCGGTGCTGCGCCGCCGTGCGCGGCGCGGCGCGATGCTGGAAGAGGAAACCAGCCTGTTCCAGCGCCTGCTCGGTATCGAAGACGCCGGCCGCCAGCAGCGCCTGCGCGATCTGATGGAATGGCGCGATGTCGAAGCGGGCGCGGTGCTCATGAACCAGCACCAGCCCGACCCGCCGCTGATCTATGTGGCGCGCGGCGCAGCGCGGGTGGAGTGCGACGGCAAGGTCGTGGGCACCTGCGGCCCGGAGGAGTTTCTCGGCGAGATGAGCCTGGTGTCGGGCCAGACCGCCTCGGCCACGGTGGTGGTGACCGAACGCACCCGTGTGGCGACTTTCGACCGCGATGCGCTGGCGCATTATGCGCGCGCGGTGCCCGAGGTCGATACCGCGCTGACGCACGCGCTCAACCGCGGTCTGGCAGCCAAGGTCCGGCGCATGAACGAGGCGGCATCGCAAGCATCCGCAGAAAACGCGGACGAGGCGCATTTGCGCGGTTGACCGCAATCGCGGACCGCCCTAAATGCGCCGCCTGCCGAGGGGGCTATCGCCCCGGCATGCCTCTATGGGGCGGAGTAGCTCAGGTGGTTAGAGCAGCGGAATCATAATCCGCGTGTCGGGGGTTCAAGTCCCTCCTCCGCTACCAATTCGACTGGCATAGCCATGTGCAGCAGCGGCAGCTTTCGGCTGCTGCGCACGACCCATCTTAAAAATACTGCTCCGTGATCGGCGCCTGTCGTGGGCCTGTCCGGCCCCTTGCGCCAAACCATCCTGCGTGGCGCACGCTCGGGCGCGTGAACGCGTTTGTTGCAGGTGCGAACGGAACGGGGGGTGGTCGCTCCCGTTGTCTTGCTGAACCTTGCGGCGTGCAGCTGCGCCGGTCCCGGGCGGATCGGCGAGCGCTCCCCCCCCACAGCGAGAAAGCGAAATATGACCCAGATACAGACCCGCAACCCCGCCACCGGCGAGCCGCTCGAAACCTATGAGACCATGAGCGAGAGCGAGGTGTTCGCCAAGATCGAAGCGGCGCATACCGCGTTTCTCGACTGGCGCACCAAATCGCATGACGAGCGCGCGCCCTACCTGCGCAGGATCGCCGAGGTCCTGCGCGCCAATGCCGACCGATTTGCCGAACTGATGACGCGCGAAATGGGCAAGCTGATCAAGGACGGGAAGACCGAGGTCGAGATCTGCGCGCGTATTTTCGAATACACTGCGGAACATGGACCCAAGGAACTGGCCGATCAGGAACGCCAGCACAGCGGCGGGCGCAAGCGCGGGATCGTGACCTTCTCGCCCATCGGGGTGATCTACAGCGTGCAGCCGTGGAACTTCCCCGTCTACCAGCCGGTGCGCGTGCTCGCCGCCAACCTGATGGCGGGCAATGCGGTGATCCTCAAACATGCATCGATCTGCACCGGCAGCGGGTTGCTGCTGCGCGATCTGTGCCTTGAAGCCGGCCTGCCCAAGGATTTGTTCGAGGTCATCCTCGTCGGGCACGATCTGTCGGACAAGGTCATCGAACACAAGCTGATCCGCGCGGTGACCATGACCGGCAGCGACGGCGCGGGCAGCCATATCGGCGAGCTTGCCTCGAAGAACCTCAAGAAGACCGTCCTCGAGCTGGGGTCGAACGACGCCTATCTGGTGCTCGAGGACGCCGATATCGACCTCGCGGTCGAAACCTGCGCGCAGGGGCGGCTCTATAACAATGGTGAGACCTGCGTGTCCGCCAAGCGCTTCGTAGTGACCGAGGCGGTCTATGACGATTTCGTCACCGCCTTCGTCGCGCGCATGCAGCGTGCCAAGATGGGCGATCCGACCGCGGAGGATACCGAGCTTGGTCCGGTGTCGAGCCAGGAGCAGTTCGACACGCTGGTCGAGCAGGTGGGCAAGAGCGTCGAGCAGGGCGCGACGCTGCTGTGCGGCGGCGATCCGCAGGAAGGGGAGGGCTATTACTACCCCGCCACCGTGCTCGCCGACTGCAAGCCGGGCATGCCCGCCTATGATGACGAACTGTTCGGCCCCGTCGCGTCGATCATCCGCGCGAAGGATGACGAGGACGCGATGCGGATCGCCAACGACAGCCGTTATGGCCTGGGCGGGGGCATCTTCACCAGGGATGAAGACAAGGCGATCCGGCTGGCGCGCGATCATTTCGATACCGGCATGGTGCGGATCAATTCGTTCGGAGCGGCGGACCCCAACATGCCCTTCGGCGGCGTCAAGAATTCGGGTTACGGCCGCGAACATGGCGGCTTCGGCATGAAGGAATTCGTCAACGCCAAGGCGATCTTCCTGCCCTCGTAAGCGCGATCACCAGCCCCTCAGCAGACAAATTCGGAGAATATCCATGCAAGTCCTCGTCGCCGGTTCGACCGGCAATACCGGCCTCAGGCTCGTGCGCGAATTGCACGACCGGGGCCTCGATACCGTCGCCATGGTGCGCGCCAGTTCCGATACCTCGGGCCTGCCCGATGGGGTGGAGCAGCGCGAAGCCGACCTGACCGATCTGGCCGATGATGTGACCAAGGGATGCGACGTGGTCGTGTTCGCCGCGGGCTCGGGCGGAGACACGCCGGCGGAGATGACCGACAAGGTCGACCGTGACGGTGCCAAGCGGCTTATCGACCTGTCGGTGGCCAATGGCGTGCGCCGCTTCGTGATGCTCAGCAGCGTCGGGGCGGACAATCCGGACCCGGACAGCGAACTCGCGCATTACCTCCAGGCCAAGCACGAGGCCGACGAGCATCTCAAGGCGACCGATCTCGAATATGCGATCCTGCGCCCGGTATCGTTGACCGATGCGGACGGCACTGGCGAGGTCCGTCTGGGCGAGAATGTCGATCCCAAGGGCGAGGCTGCGCGCGGCGATGTCGCGAAGCTGCTGGCCGAAGCGGTCGAGGCGCCCGAATGGGTCGGCAAGGTGCTGACAATGGAAAGCGTCGGCTGACTGTGATTGCGAGCCTGTCGGGGAGGGGCGGAATACAGCCTCCCCGACACGCTCTACCGCTTCCCTCCAGGTGTGATCACACGTTGAAAGGCCCCGCCGATCGCTCGACGGGGCCTTCGAAGGTATCACCAAAGAGAGGGGGGTCAGATTTCGGTGATGACCTCCGTTTCAGGTAGCCGCGACTTCGGCAGCGCGGCATTGAAATCGTCTTCGGCGCGGTAGCCGAGCGATACGACGACCAGCGCACGGAAACCCTTTTCGTGCAGGCCGAACTCCTCGTCGAGCAGGTCGAGATCGACGCCTTCCATCGGCGTGGCATCGATACCCAGCGCGGCGACACCGAGCATGAACTTGTTGAGATAGGTCTGCGCCTGGCTCCAGGCGTCGAGATCGCCCGCTTCCTTGTGCATGTTGACGAACATCGAGCGCGCGCCGTGCATCTGTTCGCGCAGCGCTGCGGGATCGGCGACGAAGCGGCCATCGGCATCCTCGACGTCGAGAATATGCTGGAGATAGTCTTCCTCGATCGAGGTGCGCGCCGCGAACACCACCACATGCGATGCGTCGATCACCTTGCTGCGGTTGAACCCGAAACCGCCCGCGGTCGATTTCGCCACGCGTTCCTTGCCTTCGGGCGTGCCCGCCAGGATGAAGTGCCAGGGCTGGGCATTGGTGCTCGAGGGGCTGAAGCGGAGCAGGTCGCGCACGCCCTGCAGATCGGCTTTGGGGATACGGCGCGAGGCGTCGTAGGACTTGGTGGTGTAACGGGCCTTGGCCGTTTCGACGATGGCGGCGCCGGTGCGGACGAGGGGGGCGAGAGCGGTCATATGCTTACCTCTTGGCTGTTGTGCACGCTGCGCGAAGCATGCGTGTCTTGTCAGTCGAGATAATTACATTGGCAAAGCAACAAAACCGCCCGTAGCCGGCAAAGAGTTTTCCGGTTTTCGATATAATCAAGCCGCCAACTCATCGGCCTGGTCGGTTGTTCTATAGTTGACGATACATAATCAGCGCATCGACCATGCCCCTGGCTGGATGGTCGAAGGCGTTCGGCAGCCGGCCGACCGCGGCGAAGCCCAGCGTTTCCCACAGGTGAACCGCACCGACATTGCTGGCGACCACGAAATTGAACTGCATCGCGCGAAACCCGCGCTCGCGTGCGCGTCGCAGCGAGTCCTCGCCCATCTGCCGCGCTATCCCGCGACCCGCCGCTGCGGTGGCCGTGATATAGCCGCAATTGCACACATGGGCCCCGCCGCCGCCGTGGTTGGGGCGCAGGTAATAGGTCCCCAGGACTGCGCCCGCGTCCTCGAAGACGAAGGCCTCGCTGTCGCCGCCCATCCAATAGGCCAGGGCATCCTGCCTGGAGATCGCGGGATCGATGGCATAGGTCTCGCCAGCGCGAAACACCGGTTCGAGGATATGCCAGACCGCGTCGCGATCGTGGCTGGTGGCGGGACGGATGGACATGTCGGGTTCGTGGTCTTCGTGGGAGGGGGGACGGGAAGGGAACTGCGCAGTTTACTGCAGCCAGGGCGGATCGCGACCGATTTTCTCGACGAGGAAGTCGATCAGCACGCGCACCTTGGCGGTCAGGACATTGGTCTTGGGATAGACCAGCCAGAGCGCGGTGTTGTCCTGCACATGCCACTCGGGAAGTACCCGGCACAGCGTACCGTCGCGCAGGGCCTGCTCGACGTTCCAGTCGGCATGGGGAGAGATGCCCAGCCCGGCAATCGCGGCGAAGCGCATGCTCGCACCATCGTCGATCACCACCCGGCAGTTTTCCTCGGGGCATGCGAATTCGGCTTTCTCGCCGCGGCTCGAAATCAGTGTCCTCGTGCCCATGCTGCGAAAGGCGAGCAGGTCATGGTCCGCGAGATCCGCGGGGGAGGCGGGGGTTCCGCGCCGCGCGAGATAGTCCGGCGAAGCACACAGCACGCCGCGCACCTCGGCCAGCTTGCGCGCCTTCAGGCTGCTATCGTCGAGCGCGCTGTTGCGCAGCGCGAGATCGAAACTGCCTTCGAGCAGATCGAAGGGCGTATCCGAAAACCGCAGATCGAGGCGGAGGCCGGGATTGCGGGCGAGAAATTCGGGCAGCAGCGGCGCGACGTAGAGCTGTGCGAAAGTGCTCGAGGCGGCGAACCGGATCGTGCCCTCGGCCCGCGCGCGGCCATGCCCGAGCGCGGCCATGGCCGCATCGCGCTGCGCCAGGATTTCGCGCGCGAAGGGCAGGAATTCCTCACCTTCAATCGAGATTGAGACTTTGCGCGTGGAGCGGTGGAGAAGCTGGGCGCCGACTTCATGCTCGAGCCTCGCGAGCCGGGCGCTGGCTACCGCAGGCGCCAGTCCCAGATCGCGCCCGGCAGCGCTGATATTCAGTTTCTCGGCGGCGCGTACGAACAGACGCAGGCTGTCAGTGTCCATCGATTATACCTGATCTACGAATACTGTTACCTCACATGGCGCATTTGTATCGAGAAGGCACTCTATTATGTCGAAATGCTCGAACATCACCAGAGCCGTCTTGCTGGACCGGCTCAACAGGAGCAGTTCCGTGACCAAGCCGATCATAGCCGCCGCCACTGCCATCTCCATGCTGGCGTCGCTGCCTGCCGCGGCCGCGGATACGCCGCATTACGAGGTGGTCGAGTTCGATGCGGTCGAATGGGGTGCGCTCAACGCGGCGCGCGGCGATGCCAGCCCGCGGGCCGGCGATCTGTGGGGCGATCGGGCCCGCGACGAGGCCTCCGGCTTCCTTGTCCGTTTCGACGAAGGGTTCTCCTCCCCGCCGCATATTCACAACGTCACCTATCGCGGCGTCGTGATCGGCGGGGCGATCCACAATGACGACCCGGAGGCTGCGCCGCTGTGGCTGTCGCCGTCATCATTCTGGACACAGCCCGCTGGCGAGGATCATGTCACCGCCGCGAGGGGCGTGTTCAACATGGCCTATATTGAAATCGATTCCGGGCCCTATCTCGTCCGACCGTCCGCCGAAGCCTTCGACAATGGCGAGCGGCCGATCAATGTTGCGGCGTCCAATCTCGTGTGGCTCGATGGTGACGATGTGACCTTCCTTCCTGTCAGCGACGGATCCGGCGCGCAGACGGCGTTCCTGTGGGCTGATCGGGAAACCGGCGAAGGCGGATCGCTTCTGCGCCTGCCTGCCGGTTCTTTATCGCGGATCGCCACAAACGCCGGGCCCTTGCGGGCTGTCGTTACGTCCGCCGGGATTCGCTACACCAATCCGCAGACCACGGGTGAAGTGGCGCTGGGGGCGGGCAGCTATTTCGGATCGACGGGCAAGGCTGTCCACACCATCAGCTGCGACACCGAAGACGACTGCCTCCTCTACATTCGAACGAGCGCGGCCTTCACCCTTGCCGAATAACGGCTGGCGGATGGATTTCGGCCGGCGGCCCTTACGCATATCAAACGGACAATCATGAGCAAAACCATCCTGATCACCGGCGCGACCGATGGCATCGGCCTTGAGACCGCCAAGGTGCTGCGCGCCAAGGGGCATAGCGTCCTGCTGCATGGACGCAGCGCAGCGAAGCTCGATGCGGCGCGCGCTGCTGTCGCGGCCGTGGACGGCGGGGGCCGGATCGCCACCTACCAGGCGGATCTGTCCTCGATTGCGGCGACGCGGCACCTCGCGGATGAAATCCGCCGCGCAGAGCCCGATCTCGACGTGTTGATCAACAATGCCGGCGTCTTCAGCATCGCCAAACCCATGACGGGCGATGGGCTCGACGTCCGCTTCGTGGTCAATACGATCGCGCCCTATGTGCTAGCCAGCGAACTGGCGTTCCATATCGGCATGGGCGGGCGGATCGTGAACTTGTCTTCGGCTGCACAAGCCCCGGTATCGCTCGCCGCGCTCGCGGGGGAGGAGCGGCTTTCCGACAATGACGCCTATGCGCAAAGCAAGCTCGCGCTGACCATGTGGTCGCGCCACATGGCGGACGAGTTCGCCGATGCCGGACCGGCGGTGATTGCAGTGAACCCCGGCTCGCTCCTCGGCAGCAAGATGGTCAAGGAAGCCTATGGAATGGACGGCAAGGACCTCGGCATCGGGGCCGATATCCTGCGGCGGGCGGCCGTGTCGCCGGAGTTCGACCATGCCTCGGGCCGCTATTTCAACAATGACAGCGGCCAGTTTCGCAATCCGCACCCCGATGCGCTCGACCCGTCGCTGAACGCCGCACTCGTCGCGGCGATCGACGACATTCTTCGGCGCTTGGGCGCGTAGGGATTGCGCATATCCGAGTTCGCGCGCGTCGTTTCCCACGTCGCAAGGGCGAGCTCGCGATCCGAACGAGCATGGAGGGACGGGCCGTGCTCCAGTTCGCCTAACCGAACGGTTGCTGCGTCGTGACGATCCATCCGGTTTTTCGCGCGGTTTCGTTGGTGCCGTTAACCATTGGGGCAGTGCTTCGGCAGGCGTCGCTGCTCCACAACACCGTAGTTCCCCTGATATGCGGTTTACCATACCTTCGTTCCGGCCTGCCACCTCGGCTTAATGTTTAAGGCTCGAGTGCAATTTTGGCGGCGTATAGATAAGTTGATCGGATTTGAATCCGACAACGAAATCGCCGCCAAGTTCAGTCGGGAACGCATCAAGTCGGTGCGCAACACGATCCATATCTATTATCTGACCATCATCGCGCCCTTTATCGGGATCGCATGGGTGACCTGGGAACAGACCCCCACCCGGATCATGGCCGGTATCCTGGTGCTCGCTGTTATCACGCGCTTCCGGCATTGGGTGTTGCCGCTGCCCGAAGGCGCGTCGGAAGACGTCAATCCGGTTGCAGCACGCGTGACAGGCTTCATGGTCGTGTTGCTGTCCTGCTCGCAGACGCTGTTCTATCTCTCGCTCGCGTTCGGCAGCATCGCGTTCAACAATGAAAACATGGCGTGGTTGCAGATCCTCTCGCTCGCGCTGCTGGCGGGGCTGACGCAGGGCGCCGCGCTGACGGGGATCGTCTTCGCTTCGCGGGTGATCTTCTTCTGTTTCGTGCTCCCCCTGGTCGCCGCTGTGCTGTATATCTATGCGGGCAACAACCTGCCGGCTTCGGTCGCGGTCATCGTGCTTACCGTGGTCAGCCTGTATCTCGCCGAGACCAGCCACAAGATGCAGCTCAGCCTGTTCAAGGCGCAGTTCGATGCCGATGCCGCACTGGTCGGGATGGAACGGACCAATCTCGAACTGATCGATGCCCGGCGCACTGCCCAGCGCCAGGCCGAGTTCGACAATCTGACCGGTGTCCGCAACCGCCTTGCCTTCATCCACGATGTCGAGGCAAAGCTGGACGGGGGGCAATGCGGGCTACTGGCGGTGATCGACCTCGACCGCTTCAAACCGATCAACGACCTCTATGGTCACCATGCCGGCGATGTCGTGCTGCGCCACGTCGCCCGCCGCCTGCAACGCGTGTCACCGGCGGGAACGATCGTCGGCCGGCTGGGCGGGGACGAATTCGGCATCTTTATCGGCGGGTCGTCATGCCCCGAGGAACTCGGCGCGCTGGTCGCGACCTGTGACGATGCGCTGGTGCAACTGCGCAAGCCCATGCGCCTCTCGAACGCCCTGGTCAGCGTCGGCGGATGCGCGGGCGCATGCGTGCTGGGCGAGGATGCGCCCGATGTCGGTCGCGCGCTGCGCGATGCGGATGCGGCGCTGTATGTCGCCAAGCGCGAGAATCTCGAGACCACCAAGCTGTTCGATGGCGCGATCCAGGAAGAAACCAGTCGATTGCACGCCATCGAAGCCGAGCTGATGGAAATTGGCACGATCGAACACATGACGCTCGCGTATCAGCCGATCCTCAATCTCAAGACGGGCGAACTGACCTCTTTCGAAGCGCTTGCCCGCTGGAATCATCCGACCTTCGGCGAGGTTTCGCCGGCATTGTTCATCCCGGCAGCCGAGCGTCTGGGCCGGATCGGCGAGATCACCCTCTCGCTGCTTAGCAAGGCGCTCGATTTTGCAGCCGAATGGGTCCCGCCTTGCCGCCTGTCGTTTAACCTCAGCGCCGCCCATATCTGCAGTGAGAACGCCGCAGCGGAAATCGTCAATCTGATCAAGCGGAAGAATTTCCCGCCCGACCGCCTGCAGTTCGAAATCACCGAAACCGCCATGCTGGTGAATTTCGACGTCGCCCGCCGGAATGTCGAACTCCTGCGTAGCGCAGGCTGCCGCATCGCTCTCGATGATTTCGGTGCGGGCTTTGCGTCGCTGGTCTATCTGCGCGAAATCAAGTTCGACAAGGTCAAGATCGATGGCTCGCTGATCCGCGGCGCGCGCGAACCGCAAGGGCGCGACATGCTCCGCGGCATTATCAAGATGATCGAGGCGATGAAGCTTGAAAGCATCGCCGAATATATCGCCACCGTCGGCGATCGCGAGACCGCGCTCGAACTGGGCGCAGAGTTCGGACAGGGTTTCTATCTCGGGCGCCCGCTCGATGAAGAGGGCGTGCTGGCCTTGCTGGGGCAGTATCGCGAGCCCGATGCGCCGAACATCCATCGCCTGGTCGACCGGCAGATCGGTGACCTCGACGCGGATGCCGCCGACGATGCCGAAACCCCCTGTCCGTTTTCGGTGAGCGGGTCGCGCCCGTAGCCGTTCGGCTGGCGCAAGCGCCAGCTACGCCAAGCGCCAGCATTCTCCCGCGAAGCGTCGTCGGCTTGTCCAAGCCGGGGTGAGTGCGGTTCTTTGCGCCTAAGCCAGCAACCCGCAAGTCGCGCTGATCCGCTAGTAGTGGTGGTCGACGCCGGCATCCTGCACCAATGCATCACCTCATCAATCAGAACCAAGCCCAATGAACCTTGGGCCGAAATCGTAACGTCAATCAAACTTTAGGTTAATGCGGCGGTCGGCGGGTTTCTCCCACTCCTGGCGGACCGTCTGACCGTGGATAGTGGCCTTTTTTGCGAAGCCGCTCGACAGGGCCGCGCGATGATGCTCGAACGCCGCCCGACCGTAGCAATCGAGGACCCGAAATTGGCCGATCTATCCCATATCGACGAGCAGGGCCGTGCGCGGATGGTCGATGTCGGCGACAAGCCCGTTACTGCGCGCCGCGCCACGGCTGCGGGCCGGGTGGATTGCGCAGCCGATACGATAGCGCTGGTGAAGGCGGGCAAGACCCCCAAGGGCAGCGTGATCGCAACTGCGGAACTGGCCGGGGTGATGGCCGCCAAGCGGACGTCGGACCTGATCCCGCTGTGCCACCCGCTGCCGCTCTCGCAAGTCGAGGTGACGATCGCGTTCGACGATACGCGGCCCGGATTCATCGTCGAAGCGGCGGTGCGGACCGAAGGGCGCACGGGGGTGGAAATGGAAGCGCTCACCGCAGTGTCCATCGCCTGCCTGACGCTGTTCGATATGCTCAAGGCAGTCGACAAGGGCATGACCATCGCGGACATCCGCGTCACCGCCAAGGAAGGCGGCCAGTCGGGTGACTGGCAGCGCGCATGATTTCCTTCGACGAGGCGATGGCGTTGCTTCCTAGGCATATCGCTCCGCTCGAGGCTGAGACGGTTGCGCTATCCAAAGCTGTGGGACGGACGCTCGCCGCCGATGTTACTGCCAACATCCCGTCACCGCGCCGAACGATTTCCGCCATGGATGGCTATGCGGTAAGGCTGGAGAGCGTCGTCCCCGACGCGCCGATGCGGGTGGTCGGTGAGGCGCGGCCCGGTCACCCCTATGAACACCCTTTGGCCACCGGGACGGCCGTGCGGATATTCACCGGGGCGCCGCTGCCCGAGGGCGCCGATTGCGTGATCATGCAGGAATATGCCTCGCGTGAGGGCGAGGGCGTGCGCTTCTCCGCCGGGTTCGGTCCGGCCCGCCACATCCGCCAACAGGGGAGCGATTTCGCGAAAGGCGATGTCGTCCTCGAGCAAGGCACACGCTGCAACCCGAAAGCGCTGGTCGCCATTGCGGCGGGAGACAGGTCCGAGATTGCCGTCCACCGGCAACCGAGGGTGGCGCTGCTCGCGACCGGCGACGAATTGGCCGAGCCCGGATCGGCGCAGCGCACGCCCGACGCCATCCCCGACAGCACCAGCTATGCGCTGGCTGCGCTGGTCGAAAGCGAGGGCGCGATAGTGACCACCTGCGAGCGCGGGCTCGACGACCTGCCCGCACTCGAACGACAGGCGGGTGAATTGCTCGGCGGTGCCGACCTGGTGGTGGTCACCGGCGGCGCGTCGGTTGGCGAGCGTGACTTTGCGAAACCGATGTTCGCGGCGCACGGGCTCGAACTGCTCTTCGACAAGGTGGCGATCAAGCCGGGCAAGCCGGTGTGGCTGGGCCGCGCGGGGGGAGCGCTGGTGCTGGGGCTGCCGGGCAATCCCACCTCGGCGATGGTGACTGCGCGATTGTTCCTCCAGCCAATCCTCGCGCTGCTGCAGGGCGCAAGCACCGCGCATTGCTGGCGCAGCATGCCGCTGGCGGTGGGCCTGCCCGCTACCGGCGATCGCGAGACCTTCGCACGCGCGGCCTGGGCGAGTAAGGGGCTGTGCCCGCTCGGCAACCAGGACAGCGGCGTGCAGGGTGGACTGGCCCGGGGGGACTGGCTTATCCGCTGCCCGCGGGGCCAAGCCGAATTGCCGGTAGGGGCGAAGGTGCAGGCGCTGCAGTTCTGAGCCGCGGGTCCAGCGGTCAGTCGCGCGACCAGAGCGCCAGTGCCTCCGCCTCACCCGAGCGCGTTATCACGCCGCTGCTTCCAACGGGTTCGCCGCGTCCTTCGGTGAGGAAGGCGATCATATCGCCATCATCGGCGGGAACGCTGGCCAGCGTGCGCGATCCCGTGGGCGTGCGGGCCACGATCACGCCCGAGCTTGGTGTGCCGGTGCGGTCGTAATGCACGGTGTAGCTCTCGATCGTCGCGGGACCCGTATAGGTCTTGTCCAGCGGCGGAACGTCCCCGCGCCGCGCGTCGGCCTCGGCCTGGTAGTCGAACTCCTGCGGGAAGGCGGCCTGCGTCGGGGCACCCGATACGAGGATGGTGTGGTTGTGCGTGGCATAGCCGCCATTGGCGAACAGCAGCCCCTTGTCGCCGGTCCCGCGCAGCTTCTCAACCATCGCGGCGACCGCATGGCTCATGTAATTGCCGATCGGACCGCCGCCGAAGGTCAATCCGCCGAAAACGGTCGCGGGCCGCTCGAGCGGCCAGCCGAGCACGCGGCGCGCCATTTTCGGGACGCAGGGAAAGCAGCTGTAAAGCTCGACATGCGCGAGGTCGGCGGCGGTGACACCGTTCAGCGCCATCGTCCGCTCGATCGAGGTGGCGAGGCTGGGGGAAGCGTCATAGCGATCGCGCGACAGGAAGCTGTCGCTTTCATGCGCTGCCGCGCCGTAGCCGACATAGACCAGCCGGTCCTCCGCAATCCCGCGTCGCCGCGCTTCGGCCAGCGAGGTAACGATGAAGCCAGCCCCCTGGTTGACCGACGAATTGGCGACCTGGAGCTTGGTGTAAGGAAAGGCGATGGGGCGGTTGTCGGCGGAAGGCATCACGACATCGTCCGCGCTCACCGTCTTGCGGATCCAGGCGCCTTCGCTCTGCGCTGCGACCTCGCTCATCCCGGCCCAGATCGCACCGCTTTCCGCCTGCCCTTCGGCGAGCGATTGCCCGTAGGCGGCGCGTCCGGCGTTTTCGTAAAGCGGATAGACATCGGTCGGCACGACCAGCCCGTATCCTTGCGCATATCCCTTGCGCACGCGGTGGCTCGCATCGCGCAGCGCGTTGGGTTTTGCGCCATCCGTGCGCTTCTTCAGCGCTGCCAGCTGGCCCGCAGTGCGCAGAGCCTCGCCGCCGGTCACCGCGCAAATCTTCGCCTCGCCGCGCCCGATGCGATTGGCGGCTTCGTTGAGCAGCAGGATCGGGCTGTCGCCATTGGGCATCGCGGTCTGCATCCGGTGCGCGGGATCGATTCCCAGTACCTCGGCCAGCTTGCCATCGACAGGGTTGAGCTGCGGCCAGGCCAGTTGCGCCACCACCGCCAGCGAATCGCATTCGGCAAGCAGGTCGCCGCCCGCATCCGCATCGGCCCGTCGCAGCGCCTCGGCCATCAGGTGTATGGGGTCGAGCCCATCCCCGGGGTTCTCGGGGCGGTCGTTGACCTGTCCGACACCGGCGATGACGGGGATATTCTCGGGGTCCTGTTCGGGCACACATGCTCTCCTCTTGCTGCCCTGCCTAGCAAGCGGGTTTCATGCTGCAACCGAAACCTGGAGGAGAATTGGGGGCAAGAACCACCTTGCACCCGGCCTGGTGCGATCAGGCAGCGGCCCTGCGCGTCGCGAGCACGGGACGTGCCGGCCGCGTTGCCGCCTGTTCGAGCGGGGCGAGGGAGACCTTGTTGCGCCCGGTGTTCTTGGCTTCGTAGAGTGCGAGGTCGGACCGGCGGGCGAGGCTGGACAGCGCTTCGTCCGGGGAAAGCTGGGCCAGGCCGAAGGACGCCGAAACCACCTGCGCGTTGCCGACCGCCCGCGACAGTTCGGTCTGCACCCGCTGCCGCATTAATTCGGCCGAACGCGCCGCCTGCTCGATCTCCTGCCCGGCAAGCACGAGCGCGAATTCCTCGCCCCCGAGCCGTGCAACCAGATCCCCTTCTCCAGTCGCACTTGAAAGCAACTCGGCGACCGCAATGATCACCTTGTCGCCGACCGGGTGGCCGAAGCGGTCGTTGATCGTCTTGAAGCGGTCGATATCGACCGTCACCAGCGTCAGGGGCTGGTGGCTGTGGAGGGCGTCAGCGACCATCTGCTCGCCATGAACCTCGAACCCGCGGCGGTTTCGCAGGCCCGATAGCGGATCGGTTTCCGAGCGCGCGATCATCTCGATCGTCATGTCGCGCATCATGACCAGCAGCAGCACCAGCGCGAGCGCGATCAGGATGACCGAACCCAGGCTTTGCGAAATCGCTGCGTAATCCGATGCGAGGTAGTTCTGCGGCGTGTCGGCACCCCCGATCCGCCAGGCGATGAGCGGCTTGGCCAGGTAGGAGAGCGCAGCCGCCGAGCTGACGAAGACCAGCAACCGGTCGAGCAGCATGCGGCGCCCGGACCGGATCACGATCCAGGTCATCAGTACCTGCATGGTGAAATAGGGAAGCTGATAGAGCAGCGTGCGAGCGCCCGTGCCGTAAGGAAGCATCAGCATTGCGGGGGTCAGCATTCCGGCGAGGACCCAGACGGCCACTATAGGCCTGGTCTGCGGTCCAGTACGATAATATTTCGCTACGCCGACAAGGCCGCAGGTGAGTGCCGCCAGATAGGTAAAGAAGATGCCGGTGATGACCGGCGTGGGATGTTCGGTCCAACGCATGATGAACTCGAGCATCACATCGACGATGCCCAGCGCATAGGCGGCGGCCAGCCAACCCGCGCCCCGGGCAACCGGGTTGGAGCGCGCGACCACCGCAAACGCCACGCCGAACAGCGCGGCGATGAACATGTTGATCCCGAGAATGAACGCCGCCGTCATCGGCTGTTCCCTACCCCCATCTACTTCCCGCGCAGGAGCTTAAGGGGCGAGGGTTAAGATGCCCTAACCATACACTTTGATTACGGATGAAGCGCGCGGGCAGTGCGGCGCGCTTGCTCGGGATCGTCGCGGCAGTTCGGAGTGGTGATCGATTTCGCGAAAGCGTATTACCGCAGGGCGCCGGGCGGTTTGGTCCGCCGGCAAACCTTGGCGTTTGTCGCGTGGATCACATGGAAACTGGCTGGGGTGGCAGGGATCGAACCTGCGAATGCCGATACCAAAAACCGGTGCCTTACCACTTGGCTACACCCCAGCGAGTGAGCGCCCCTATAACGTCTCGGGCGCGGAAGGGAAGGGGTTGGAAGGCGAAACGAGTCGACGCTCGGCCAGTTCGGTTTCGACCTGCGCAATGGTCGCGCGGTCGAGCCGGTAGAAATACATCGCCACACCCGCCGGAACGATCGCGGCGGCGGGGACGAGGGCGAAAACGAGCTCGATCCCCATGCGCGCCTCGGCGGACTGGGTCGCGCCCGCTTCGAAGCCGGTCAGTGCCAGCAGGAAACCCGGCAGCGCCGCGCCGAAGGCCACGCCCGCCTTGATCGCGAAGATCGAGGCGGAGATCACCAGGCCGGTCATCTGCCGCCCGCTCGACCATTCGAGATATTCGGCGATATCGGTGAACATCGAATAGGCGAGCACCATCATCATGCCGAATCCCACGCCGACGAACAGCTGGACGAAGGTCTGGGGCCAGACCGCATCGAAGGGCAGCATGTAGAAAACCAGCATGGCGGCGATTTTCAGCCCCCCGGCCACGATCAAGAGCACCGGCTTGTCGAACCTGCGGGCAAGGTAATTGGCGCCGATGACGCCGATCAGCTGGCCGATGGCGAGCGCCGAATAGAACAGCCCGATCCGGTCGAGGAAGAAAAACACCGGCGCGCCGTCATCGCCCGCGACATAGCGAAACCAGAACAGCGCGCTGCCCGCACGCGCGGAGAGCGCGACCGGGGCGAGCAGCGCGGCCACTGCCACGGCGATCCACGCAGGCGTGCGCACGAGGACCTTGAGATCATCGATAATCCGGCCGTTGGTTGGTGCAGGCGGGATACGCTCGCGGCTCGCGGCAAAGGCGATCCAGTAGGTCGCGACGCCCAGTCCGGCGAGCACAAACATGGTCAGCATGATCCCGCGCCGCTCGTCGCCCGCGCCCAGTTCGCGCACCAGCGTCGTCCCGACCACCCCGATCAGGATGACCGCGGCGGCGGAAAACACCATGCGATAGGCGGCGAAGCTCGAGCGCTCGTCGGCGCTGGTGGAAATGACGCCCATCAGCGCCGAATAGGGTACGCTGGCGGCGGTGAAGGCGAGCATGGTCGCGGTATAGGTGACATAGGCCCAGATCAGCATCGAGCCGGGCGAGAGATCGGGCGCGGCAAAGATTGCCGCCCCGGTCAGGCCGAAGGGGATCGCGCCCCACAGCAGATAGGGGCGGTACCGGCCCCAGCGGCTGCGCGTGCGATCGGCCAGCGCGCCCATCATGGGGTCGGTCACCGCGTCGATCAGCTTGGTCAGGAACAGCATCAGCCCCATGGCTGCAGGCGCCACGCCGCCAAGCTCGACGAAGAAGAACAGCAGGTAGAGATTGAAGAAGTTGAGATAGAAGGACGACGCGAGATCGCCCATCCCATAGCCGATCTTCTCCAGTCGGCCGACCGGGCGCACCGGATCACGCAAATCTGTATCCTCCCATACCGCCGCGATGGGACGGCATGGGAGGAGCTAAGTCAAGCCAAACGGGGGGCGGTCAGATTGCCTTGCCGTCGAAATCGGCTGCCGAGTGGCGTTCGCGCAGCTGCGCGTCTTCATCGCCCCAGGTCTTGTTGACGATCCGGCCGCGGCGCGCCGCAGGGCGTTCGGCGATCTGTTTTACCCAGCGTTCGACATGGGTGTATTCGTGGATCGAGAGGAAGGTGCGCGCCTCGCCGTAAATGCCGCCGAGTACAAAGGGCGACAGCCAGGGCCAGGTGGCCATATCAGCGATCGTGTAATCCTTGCCGCCGAGAAATTCGCTTTGCGCCAGCCGCTGGTCGGTAACGTCGAACAGGCGCTTGGTTTCCATCGCATAGCGGTTGATCGGATATTCGAATTTTTCGGGCGCATAGGCATAAAAATGGCCGAAGCCGCCGCCGATGAAGGGGGCGCTGCCGACCTGCCAGAACAGCCAGCTGAGCACTTCCGCGCGCGTATGATCGGTGGGCAGGAAGGCGCCGAACTTTTCGGCCAGGTGCATCAGGATCGCCCCGCTCTCGAAGATGCGAACGGGCTCAGGCCCGCTGCGGTCGAGCAGGGCCGGGATCTTGGAATTGGGATTGAGGTCGACGAAGCCCGAGCCGAACTGGTCGCCTTCGCCGATATTGACCGTCCAGGCGTCGTATTCGGCGCCAGCATGCCCCGCCTCGAGCAATTCCTCGAACATCAGCGTGGCTTTCACCCCGTTGGGCGTGGCGAGCGAATAAAGCTGGAAGTCATGCTCGCCCGCGGGCAGCTCGCGGTCCTCGCGCGCACCGGCAGTGGGGCGGTTAATATTGGCGAAGCGGCCGCCGTTTTCGGAATCGTGGGTCCAGACTTCGGGCGGGGTATAGGTGGAATCGGCCAAGATCGTTCTCCTCAGGCGGATGGGCTAAAACAGCCTTCTATTCGTCGCAAGGTGGGGAACCGCGAACACTCTCCCACGGTTCTTCCCTTCGCCATGACGAAGCTCATCTATGTCGACGACGACCTGCCCGGAATCACTCGCAAGGGGGCGGGCAGGGGATGGGCCTATTACGACCCCGAGGGAAAGCTGCTGACCGATGCAGCGGAGAAGCGCCGGCTCAATGCGGTTGCGCTCCCGCCGGCTTATACCGATGCCTGGTTCTGCCCCGCACCCAACGGCCATATCCTCGCCACCGGGATCGATGCCAAGGGGCGCAAGCAATATCGCTACCATCCCGAATTCCGCGCCGCGCGCGAAGGCGAGAAGTTCGACAGCTGTGTCACCTTTGGCAGCCTCTTGCCGCTGGTACGCAAGCGGGTGGAGGCCGATCTGCGCGGTCACAAGCTGACGCGTGAACGCGCGATCGCCAGTGTCGTGCGCCTGCTCGACCTGGGCGCGGTGCGCGTCGGGAACGAAGGCTATGCCAAGGCCAACAAGAGTTTCGGTGCCACCACCTTGCGCCAGCGCCATGCCGAATTGACCGGCAAGGTGCTGCGCCTGCGGTACAAGGGCAAGGCGGGCAAGCTGCGCGAAGTGACGCTGTCCGATGGCAGCCTGGCGCGCATGGTGCGCAAGATGCAGGACCTGCCGGGGCAGCACCTGTTCAAATATACCGACGATGAGGGCGATCTGCACACGGTCGGGTCGAGCGATGTGAACGACTATCTGCGCGAGACCATGGGGCAGGACTTCACCGCCAAGAACTTCCGCACCTGGCATGCCAGCGTAAAGGCGCTGTCATGCCTTCGGGATGGCGAAGGTGCGATACCAATGAAGGCGCTGCTCGAATGCGTCGCCGACCATCTCGGCAATACGCCCGCCGTGACCCGCAAGAGCTATATCCACCCGGCGGTGTTCGAACTGCTCGAGGATCAGGAAAGCTGGCGCGCGCAATTGCGCTTGCCGCGGGCCACGCGCTGGCTGACCCGCGAAGAACGCGGGCTTATCAACCTGTTGCAGGAAAGTCCGAGCGCGCAGGAATTGCTCGCAGCGTAGCGCGCAGACGCGAGAAGGGCTTCTGCTTTTCGGAAGTTTGCGATAAACGGAACGCGCCGATGGTGCGGAGCCATCGCGCGTCCGCGCGTGCAACGGGGCAACGGCGGGCATCGGTTCTCCGCCGGAATGTCGTATCCATGCACCGGCTCGCCAATTTCGATGTCAGTCGCCAGTTCCTCAGCCAGCGCAGCAAGATTGCCGCCCAAGTGGTGTTCGGTGCCATGTGCGCTGCAGCCATGGTCGGCCTGCGTTCGCTGGTCGACGTATGGGCGCCGGTCTCCGGGCCCTTCGCGCTGATCTATCCCACGATCCTGCTCGCCACGCTTTACGGACACTGGCGCGCGGGCGTGGTCGCCTTTACCATTACCTTCTTCTGGGCGTGGTTCTTTATCCTGCCTCCATCGCGCTCGTTCCTGTTCGCCGACCTTACCGATCCCGCACGCGTGGTCCTCAACGCCGCCTGCGCGCTGATCGTGCTCGTCTTCGCCGAGGCCTTTCGCCGTGCCGCGCATGCGACGATGGACGAAATCCGCGAGCGCGCCGACCGGCGGCTGACATTGCTGGCCGAGCTCGAGCATCGCACGAAGAACAATTTCGCGCTGGTCGCCAGCATGCTCGAATTGCAGAAGCGCCGTATCCCGCAGCGCGAACTGCATGCCCCGCTCGACGATGCGGTGGGCCGCGTGCGGACCTTTGCCGATGCCTATTCGGCGCTGGCGCTGGAGCAGTCGGACAATCCCGATGTCGCGATGAAGCCCTATCTGGAATACCTTCTCGACGGGATCGAGGGATCGAGCCTGCCGCCATCGGTGCGGCTGTTCCGCGAAATCGACCAGGCGACGCTGACCCCCGAAGAGGCGGTGGCGATCGGGCTCTATCTCAACGAAGCGGTCGCCAATGCGTGCAAATACGCTTTCCCCGATGATCGGACCGGCACGATCGCGGTCTTCTTCCACGTGCGCGGCGACACGTGGCGGTTCACCATCGAGGATGACGGTGTGGGCGCCGACGCCTTTACCGATCCGGGGGGCGGACTGGGCAGCCAATTGCTCGCCGCCTTTGCCGCCCAGGCCCAGGCAACGCATCATGCGGGGCCCGTGCTCAACGGCTTCCGCACCGAAATGCGCAAGGAAGACCAGTCCGAACTTGCGTAGGGTAGCCTAAAAGGATACCTCCGCGGCCATGCATTTGGCCGGCTTCAAGATACGCCAGTGGCGCGAAGCGCAGCGCCCTCCGCTCAGTGCGGAGGACTTCGGTGCGCGCTTCGGCGAGCCGCAGCCTTGGCCAAGCCGGACCGTCTATGGCTGGGAGGCGAAGGGCAAGATCGCGCGCGCTACCGTCCAGAAACGGCTGGCCGAACTCGGCATTTGCCAGCCGGCCGACTGGCTCGAACCGGCTCCTGCACCATCCGATCAGAAAGGTACCGCCCCCATGAGCGGAAGCGCGACGCATCCCTTCTACGACATGCACACGCATGGCTTCGTTCGCCTCGCGACGAGTACGCCCAAGGTGCGCACAGCCGATATCGCCTATAATGCCGAGGGGATCCTCGAAACCGCGCACAAGGCGCATGCGCAGCATGTCGACCTGTTGCTCTATCCCGAACTGGCGCTGTCTTCCTATGCGATCGACGATTTGCATATGCAGCTCGCGCTGCTCGATGCGGTTGAAGCGCAGGTCGAGGCTATCATCGCCGCGTCGCGCGAGCTAAGCCCGGTGCTGGTCTTCGGGGCGCCGCTGCGCCGCAATGGCCGGATCTACAATTGCGCGCTGGTCGTCGCGCGGGGCGAATTGCTCGGCGTGGTACCCAAGAGCTTCCTGCCCAACTATCGCGAATATTACGAAAAGCGCTGGTTCGCGCATGGCCGCGAATGCGTCGGCCTGACGATCCGCTGTGGCGCCCGTGAGGTACCTTTCGGTACTGATCTGATCTTCGCCGCGGACGATCTGCCGGGGTTCACCTTTGGCATCGAGATCTGTGAGGATTTCTGGGCGCCCAATCCGCCCGGCACCATGGCCGCGCTGGCGGGTGCGACGATCCTGCTCAACCTTTCGGCGTCGAATATCGTCATCGGCAAGTCTGACGAACGCCATTTGCTCAGCCGCGCAAGCTCGAGCCGGTCGGTCTGCGCCTATGCCTATTCGGCCAGCGGGCATGGCGAAAGCACTACCGACCTCGCGTGGGACGGGCAGGGGATGATCTACGAGCTGGGCGATCTGATGGCCGAAAGCGTGCGCTTCGATCTGGCACCCGAACTGTGCGTCACCGATATCGATACGCAGCGCATCCTGTCCGAGCGGATGCGTATGCAGACCTTCAACGATGCCGCCGAGGCCGCCGGACGGCCCGAGGACTGGTATCGGCGGATCGCATTCGAGCGCGCCGCGCCGCGCGCCGATATCGGCCTCAACCGCCCGATCCGGCGGTTCCCCTTCGTGCCCAACCGCGCCGATAAGCTCGACGAGGACTGCTACGAGGCGTTCAACATCCAGGTCGATGCGCTCATGCGGCGGATCCAGGCAACCCGGCCGAAAAGCCTGACCATCGGTATCTCGGGCGGCCTCGACAGCACGCATGCGCTGATCGTCGCAGCCAAGGCGATGGACCGGCTGGGGCGGCCGCGCAGCGATATCCACGGCTATACCTTGCCCGGCTTCGCCACCTCGGACGACACCAAGTCGAATGCCTGGCGGCTGATGGAGGCCTTCGGCATAACCGCCGAGGAGATCGACATCTCGCCCACCGCGCGGCTGATGCTCGAAAACATCGGCCATGCCTTTGCCGATGGCGAGCCGGTCTATGACACGACCTTCGAGAACGTTCAGGCGGGCCTGCGCACCGACTACCTCTTCCGCTTGGCCGGCCAGAATGGCGGCTGGGTCATCGGCACCGGCGACCTCAGCGAGCTGGCGCTGGGGTGGTGTACCTACGGCGTGGGTGACCAGATGAGCCATTACGCGGTCAATTCGGGCGTGCCCAAGACGCTCATCCAGTACCTCATTCGCTGGACCACGCAGACCGCGCAATTCGATGCTGGCGTCGACGCCGTGCTTACCGACATTCTCGCCACCGAAATCAGCCCCGAGCTGGTTCCCGCAGGCGAGGACGGTGCGATCCAAAGCACCGAGTCGATCATCGGCCCCTACGAACTCAACGACTTCTTCCTCCACCACATCATCCGCTGGGGGCAGAAGCCCAGCCATGTCGCCTTCCTTTCGTGGCATGCGTGGAAGCAGGCGGACGCGGGTTTGTGGCCGATCGATTTTCCCGAAAAGTCTAAGAACGAATACGATCTCGCCACGATCGCGGCCTGGCTGGAGAAGTTTCTCAAGCGCTTCTTCGGTTACAGCCAGTTCAAGCGCAGCGCCATTCCCAATGGGCCCAAGGTCAGCGCGGGCGGCGCGCTGAGCCCGCGGGGCGACTGGCGCGCGCCCAGCGATGCTGTGGCCGATACATGGGTCGCCGAACTGGCCGCGGCCCTCCCGCCGCTGGATGGTGACTGACCATGTCGGCGCGGGCCTTGCTGATCATGATGATGTGCAACATCGTCTGGGCACTCAATATCGTCGTCAGCAAGGTGGCGATCGTCGACCTAGCTTCGCCGCCGCTGTTCTATGCGCTGCTGCGCTCGCTGATCGTGGCGATCGTCCTCATCCCGCTGCTGCGTCCGCTTCCCGAGAATCTCGGGCGTGTGCTGCTCATCGGCCTGGCGATCAGCGGGGGATCCTTTGCGCTGCTGTTCATGGGGCTGGTCACGGCCAGTCCCTCGGCTGCCGGGGTCGTCAGCCTGACCGGCGCGCCGATGACGGTGCTCTTCGCGATCCTGTTCCTGGGCGAGCGTATTCGCTGGCGCCGCGGGCTCGGGATCGGGCTGGCGTTCGGCGGTGTGCTGTTCGCCATGGCGGGCGAGAACCAGATGGAGACCAGCACCGGCCTGTTGCTGGTCTTCATCTCTGCAGTCGTGGGTGCGCTCGGCACGGTCTTCGTCAAACGGCTCGACCTGTCATCGATCCGTTTGCAGGCATGGGCGGCGCTCGCCTCGGTAGCGGTGCTGTTGCCGCTGACCGCGGTGATGGAAAGCGGGCAGGTCGCGTCGCTGGCCACGTCGCCGTGGAAGCTCGCCGCATGCCTGTTCTTCGCCGCAATCGTGGTCTCGGTCGGCGCGCATACCGCCTATTACCGGATGCTGCGCGAATACGATGCCAATCTGATCGTGCCGCTGACGCTGTTCACGCCGATCCTGACCATCGTCTTCGGCGCGTGGCTGACGGGGGACGCGATCGGCGGGCGGCTGGTCGTTGGCGGCGGCATTGCACTGGCCGGCGTCGCCATCATCGTGCTGCGGCCGAGCGAAACCTTCACGCGCCGGTTCCTGGTCCGCCCGCGGTTCTGATCAGCCGAGCTTTACTGTCCAGCCATGGGTATCGGCAACGGCACCCTTCTGGATGGCGACTAGTTTCTCGCGGACCTTGTTGGTCACCTGGCCGGTACCCCCGCTGCCGATGGTGAACTCTCCATCGGGGCCAAGTACGGTGCCGACCGCGGTGACCACTGCGGCGGTGCCGCATGCCATGGTCTCGAGCAGGCGACCCGTGGTGGCGTCGATTCGCCACTGGTCGATGCTGTAAGGCTCCTCGCGCACCTGCAGGCCTTCTTCGCGCAGCAACTGGATCAGGCTGTCGCGGGTGATACCGGGCAGAATCGTGCCTGTCAGCGGCGGGGTGATCACGCTGCCGTCGTCGAACACGAAGAACAGGTTCATCCCGCCCAGTTCCTCTACCCATTTCTTCTCGACCGCATCGAGGAAGACGACCTGGTCGCAGCCATTCTCGATGCCTTCGGCCTGCGGGACCAGGCTGGCGGCGTAATTCCCGCCTGTCTTGGCCGCGCCGGTCCCGCCTGGCGCAGCGCGTGTGTAATTGCGGCTGACCCAGATTTTCACCGACTGCGCGCCAGCCTTGAAATAGCCGCCGACGGGTGATGCAATCAGCACATATTTGTACTGCCGCGCGGGCCGCACGCCGAGAAAGGCTTCGGAAGCGAACATGAAGGGCCGCAGGTAGAGCGCGCCATCGGCAATCGTCGGTACCCAGTCGCGATCGCGGGTGACCAGCTGGCGGATCGATTCGAGAAACAGTTCTTCGGGCAGTTCGGGCATCGCCATCCGCCGCGCGCTTTCATTGAAGCGGCGTGCGTTCTGCTCGGGCCGGAAGAGCGCAAGCGAGCCGTCTTCCTGCTTGTAGGCTTTCATGCCCTCGAAGATTTCCTGCGCGTAATGCAGCACGGCCGCCGCCGGATCGAGGCTGATCGGCTCGCGCGCGCCCAGCGTCGCCTTGTACCATCCGCCCTTGTCGGCATCGTAATCGATCACGACCATGTGATCGGTGAACAGCTTGCCGAAACCGGGGTCGAGAAGCGCCTGCTGGCGGGTTTCGCCGGGGACGGGGGCGGGGTGGGGAAGATGCTCGAAATCCATGCAGCGCGGGTAATCGGAAGGCGCGCGCGAGGCAAGGATGAGTCTGATGGGGGCCTGTCACCGGCAAAAACCGAGGGATGCGGCGAAGGCGGGAAACCGGTCCGGTTTGGACCCGACACAATGAGAAGGGCAGCCCCACGCCCGTAGGTGGAACTGCCCTTCGCATGGTCAGCGGCGGGAAGTGCCGCTCACGAAGCCTCTAAGGGTTTGGTTTTACCGATAGTGCTCCGCGCGGAAACTTGCCGACCTCTCTGCTGAACCATGAGACATCGGATCACCTCCTTTCGCGCTGTTTAGAGCCAAAGTACCCCGTCTCCGGGGAACAAGACCGCGTTTCGCCGCTGATCTTGTGGATATATTTGAGTCTTCCAGAGGGTTAAAACAACCCTTGTAAAAAAGTTTTCCCACGTCAGAATTGGCGTTTCTGGCTCGGATCGGTTTCCGGGCCATTTTTGTGCCTGCTCGCCGCGGTCGTGCCGGAGGCTGCCGATCCTGCGACTCCGCTCAGCGGCATTCCTCGATCACGCGGGTAACCTCGGCCCAAGCCGGAAGGTAAAGTGTGGATAAGCCCGAAGTCTCCACAGCGAATCGCCCGCGCGTCAGCGCCATTGCATCGAGCAGCGGATCGCGCGCGTCGAGATAGGCGATCGATCGGGGCCGCCCGGCGCTGTCGGGAGTGAAGGCGCGGGCGGGCAGCGCGCGGTCGGCGGTTTCGGTCCGGATGATCATCTGGCCTGCGCCGCCCGACATGGCAGTCCGCACCAGCCCGACCTGCCCATCGGAGGCGAGGCACAGCAAGGAGAAAGCAGGCGCGCCGCCGCTATCGACAAATTGCGCGAGCGCATTCTCCCCGAGGTCCGAATAGGTCCAGTTGCCGGCGGTCTGCGGGCGGTCGATCCAGTTCTCTGCCGGGGCGGGCGCGGGCATCGGGGGCCGCGGTGCCGGGGTAGTCGCAACCGGCGTCGGTGCGGGCGTGGGCGCGGGCGTCGGCTGCGGAGCGGGCACGCAGGCGGCGATGGTGAAGCTCAGCGCCAGCGCGCCACCCAGATGCAAATAGATCGGTTTCATGCCTGCACAATGATCGCTAACGCGCATGTTTCCAATGCCGAAAAAGATGCGCCTCGATCAAATGCTGGTGGACCGCGGGCTCGTGGAGAGCCGGACGCGCGCGCAGGCGCTGGTCATGGCGGGGCTGGTGTTCAGCGGCGAACAGAAACTGGCCAAGCCCGGCCAGCAATTGCCAATGGACGCGGCGCTCGACGTGCGCGGGCGCGATCACCCCTGGGTGTCGCGCGGCGGGATCAAGCTGGCGCATGCGATCGAACATTTCGACCTCGACCCGCGCGGCGCGGTGGCAATGGACATCGGCAGTTCGACCGGCGGCTTCACCGACGTATTGCTGCAGGGCGGGGCGGAGCATGTCTTCGCAGTCGACAGCGGGACCAACCAGCTGGCGTGGAAACTGCGGCAGGACGAGCGCGTCACCGTGCTCGAACAGACCAGCGCGCGCATCCTCACGCCGGACATGATCGACCGGCCGTGCGATTGGGTGGTGTGCGATGCCAGCTTCATCGGGCTGGCCAAGGTACTCGATCGCCCGCTCGAAATCGCAGCGCCGCAGTGCCGCCTCGTCGCGCTGATCAAGCCGCAATTCGAGGTCGGGCGCGAGGAAGTGGGCAAGAAGGGCGTGGTCAGCGACCCCGCACTGCACCGCCGCGTTTGCGGCGAAGTGTGCGACTGGGTCGAAGGACTGGGCTTTACCGTACAGGGCATCGTGGAAAGCCCGATCACCGGCCCCGAAGGCAATGTCGAGTTCCTCATCAGCGCCGAGAGAAGCGCGCCGCGCGATTGACCTTGCGCCTCGCTTGGCACTAGTCGCACATCAAAACCTATTCACGGAGAGAGCATGTCCGCCAATATCGCCGAAATGGAACGCCGCCGCGATGCCGCCAAGATGGGCGGCGGGCAGAAGCGGATCGACGCGCAGCACGCCAAGGGCAAGCTGACTGCGCGCGAGAGGCTCGATATATTGCTCGATGAAGGCAGCTTCGAGGAACTCGACACCTATGTCGAACATGACTGCGTCGATTTCGGCATGCAGGACCAGAAGATCCCCGGCGACGGCGTGGTCACCGGGTCGGGCACGATCAACGGCCGGCTGGTCTATGTCTTCAGCCAGGATTTCACCGTCTTCGGCGGCTCGCTGTCGAAACGCCATGCGGAGAAGATCTGCAAGGTGATGGACACCGCGATGAAGGTCGGCGCGCCGGTAATCGGCCTCAACGACAGCGGCGGCGCGCGCATCCAGGAAGGCGTCGCCAGCCTCGGCGGCTATGCCGAGGTGTTCCAGCGCAACGTGCTCGCCAGCGGCGTGGTGCCGCAGATCAGCCTGATCATGGGGCCATGCGCGGGCGGGGCGGTCTACAGCCCGGCGATGACCGACTTCATCTTCATGGTCGAAGACAGTAGCTACATGTTCGTCACCGGCCCCGACGTGGTGAAGACGGTAACCAATGAGGTCGTGACGCAGGAAGAGCTGGGCGGCGCGAAGACGCATACGACCAAGACCTCGGTCGCCGACAACAGCTTCGAGAACGATATCGAGACGCTGCTCGCGACGCGCGATTTCTTCGATTACCTGCCGCTGTCCAACCGCGAGGACGTGCCCGAGCGCCCGACGAGCGATGCCTGGGACCGCGAGGAGCCGAGCCTCGACACGCTGATCCCCGACAATGCCAACCAGCCTTACGACATGCACGAAGTCATCCGTAAGACGCTGGACGAAGGCGATTTCTTCGAAGTGCAGCCGGGCCATGCGGCGAACATCATCTGCGGCTTCGGCCGGGTCGAGGGGCGCACGGTGGGCGTGGTCGCCAACCAGCCGATGGTGCTCGCGGGCGTGCTCGACATCAACTCATCGAAGAAAGCCGCGCGTTTCGTGCGCTTCTGCGATGCTTTCGAAATCCCGATCCTGACCTTCGTCGACGTGCCCGGCTTCCTCCCCGGCACCAGCCAGGAACACAACGGCATTATCAAGCACGGCGCGAAGCTATTGTTCGCCTATGCCGAGGCGACCGTGCCCAAGATCACCGTGATCACCCGCAAGGCCTATGGCGGCGCCTATGACGTGATGGCCTCCAAGCACCTGCGCGGCGACCTCAACTACGCCTGGCCGACCGCCGAGATCGCGGTGATGGGCGCCAAGGGCGCGGTGGAGATCATCTTCCGCCAGGACCGCGACAATCCCGACAAGATCGCCGAGAAGACCAAGGAATACGAAGACCGCTTCGCCAACCCCTTCGTCGCGGCAAGCCGCGGCTATATCGACGAGGTGATCTACCCGCATTCCACGCGCAAGCGGATTGCGCTGGGGCTACGCAAGCTGCGAACCAAGCAGCTCGAGAACCCGTGGAAGAAACATGACAACATTCCGCTTTAGATGGTGAAGCGACTTTATAGCGCTCTGACGTCTTCGATAGTCAATGCGGGGACCGCATTAGGCTTAGCTGCGGGCGTGGTGATCGGAGTAATTTCGGCTTCTGGGTTCAATTTCTCGGCTGGAGATGCCGCGAGGTTTGTCGGAGCCCTTTTAGGAGCTCTCATTGCTGTAGCCGGTGCAGTGATCCTCCACTATCTCAAAGAAAGAGAATTGCGCGACGAGAGACGGAAGATGCTTCTCGATATGTGCGTGACTGCGAGGGCTTTCGGACTCAAAGCTGTTAGCCAGATTGATGAGGACGAGGCGAAATCGGAAATCCTTGCTGGAGCAAAGGTCTTCGAAAAGCAGTTCCAGAGATGTCGAAGATTTGCGGAGAAGTTTGAATTCGAGGACTCGAGCATCAACGAGGCTCTTAGTTGGTTAGATACCCGAGGCGGTGAATCACCAAACGACGTGGAGGAATTGGCTTCTTTTGGAGAGGGCTACAGCTATTTGAGGGCGGCACTTGTATTTCGCACTAACGCAGTCGCAGATTGCGTTAACGTCATGGAAGGCCGCAAAGAGGAGATGTTAGCATCCTCGGAGGATTGGATAGAATGAAACTCGGCCGTCTCAACCATATCGGCGTCGCGACGCCCTCGATTGCGGAATCGCTGCGTTATTATCGCGATGTCATGGGCGCGAGCATTACGCATGAGCCGTTCGATCTCGAGGAACAGGGGGTGACGGTCTGCTTCGTCGACACGCCTGGCGAGAACGGGACCAATGGCACGCAGATCGAGCTGATCGAGCCGCTGGGCGAGCAGTCCACGCTGACCGGTTTCCTCGCCAAGAACCCCGCCGGGGGACAGCATCATGTCTGCTACGAGGTCGAGGACATCGAGGACGCGCGTAAGTGGTTCGAGGACATGGGTAAGCGCATCCTCGGCCCCACGCGCATCGGCGCGCACGGCACGCCGATCTTCTTCCTGCACCCCAAGGACATGATGGGCCAGCTGACCGAGATCATGGAAACGCCCAAGGACGACGCGCACTGGTCGAACTGAGGGGTGTGGGAGAACTGATCGCGCCCCACCAACCTTTATCGTCACCCCCGCGCAGGCGGGGGTCCAGCTGACCTGGCGAGATTGAACGACCGTTATCTGGATCCCCGCCTGCGCGGGGATGACGGGAAAAGACGGCGGAATATGAGAGGAACTTCGATGCTATTCTACGACAGCCCGAACCCGGCGCCCAATCCGCGCCGCGTGCGTATCTTCGCCGCCGAGAAGGGCATCGAGCTGCCGAGCAAGGAAGTCTCGATCCCCAAGCGCGAGCAGAAGGCGGAGGACTTCGTCGCCAAGAACCCGCGCGGGCAGACGCCGATCCTCGAGCTCGATGACGGCACGGTGATCGCCGAAAGCGTCGCGATCATGCGGTACCTCGAAGCCGAGCATCCCGAGCCGCCGCTGTTCGGCACCACCGCGCTCGAAATCGCCCAAATCGAGATGTGGTGCCGCCGGGTCGAAATGATCCTCATGCCGCCGGTGGGCGCGGTGTGGGTGCATACGCATCCTTTCACCGCCGCGCTTCCGGGCCGCAATGCGGAATGGGGCGAGGCCAACCGGCCGCGGGTGGCCGAGGCGATGCGCTTCTTCGACGAATCGCTCGGCGCGGGCGACCACCTTGCCGGCGACGATTTCTCCGCCGCGGATATCCTGCTGCTGACCACGATCGATTTCGCCAAATTCGTCGGCCTCGAAATGCCCGGCGAATGTTCGGGGCTGGCGGCATGGCACGAGCGCGTGTCGGCACGTCCCAGCGCGGCCGCCTGAATTCCGGCCCGCTACGCAAGGCTCTTGCACGCGGGCGTCATCGCAGCCAAGGT
Organism: Qipengyuania citrea; assembly: GCF_024171405.1. Lineage (GTDB taxonomy): Bacteria > Pseudomonadota > Alphaproteobacteria > Sphingomonadales > Sphingomonadaceae > Qipengyuania > Qipengyuania profunda. The sequence continues at coordinate 622,979 of NZ_JALJZT010000002.1, read as the reverse complement.
CGGTAGCGAAAAGAAACCTTTGGGAGAGACGCGTGAGCTACGAAACCATCATCGTCGAGAAAGACGGCCCGCTGACCACCATCACGCTCAACCGGCCCGACCGGCTGAACGCGATGCCGCCGCAGATGGCGGACGAAATCGGCGCGGCTTTCTACGATCTGGGTGACAGCCGCGCTGTGCTGATCACCGGCGCGGGCAAGGGTTTCTGCTCGGGCGCCGATCTCGCCGCGCGGGGCGAGGGCAGCGCGCTGCAGAACAAGGGCGGCAGCCACCGCGCCCTGCAGAACCATTACAACCCGGCGATCAACCAGGTGCTGCGCGCCGACGTGCCCGTGATCTGCGCGGTCAACGGCCCTGCCGCGGGCGTCGGCTGCAGCCTCGCGCTGGCGGGCGACTTCGTGCTTGCGGGCAAGAGCGCCTATTTCCTCCAGGCCTTCGTCAATATCGGCCTCGTCCCCGATGGCGGGTCGACCTGGCTGCTCAGCCGCGCGATCGGCCGCGCGCGCGCCACGCGGATGATGATGCTGGGCGAGAAGATCGGCGCGAACCAAGCCGAGGACTGGGGGCTGATCTACAAGGCCTGCGATGACGATGCGCTGATCGGCGAAGCCCGGGCGCTGGCGCACAAGCTCGCCAATGGCCCGACGCTGGCCTACGCCACGATGAAGAAGAACATCGCCACCGCGCTGGACGGCACCATCACCGAAGTACTACTGGCCGAAGCCGAGGGCCAGCGGCTGGCGGGCGCGAGCAAGGATGCGATGGAAGGCGGCATGGCCTTCCTCCAGAAGCGCAAGCCGGACTTCAAGGGCGAGTAGCGCCACTCGGCAATAGAATCATCGTCATTCCCGCGAAGGCGGGAATCCATCTACCTTGGCTATCGATCGCAAGGTTATCTGGACCCCCGCCTTCGCGGGGGTGACGGGGAAGGAGGGTGGTTTGCACCGCGCCCGCTCTTTTCCTGTGCATACGATTGTGGTTTAGGACCGTGCATGACCGACAAGCCGACTTATGACGATTGGAAGCCCCTCGCCGACAAGGAAGTGAAGGGGCGCGATCTCACCTGGCACACACCCGAAGGGATCGCGGTAAAGCCGCTGTATACGTCGCAGGACACCGCCGCGCTGGTCGATCCCGGGGTGCCGGGGATCGCCCCGTTCACGCGCGGGCCCTACGCCTCGATGTACACCGGGCGCCCGTGGACCATCCGCCAGTACGCTGGCTTCTCCACGGCAGAGGAATCGAACGCCTTCTATCGCCGCAACCTTGCCGCCGGGCAGAAGGGTCTGTCGGTCGCATTCGATCTCGCCACGCACCGCGGCTATGACAGCGATCACCCGCGCGTGGTCGGCGATGTCGGCAAGGCGGGCGTCGCGATCGATACCGTGCGCGACATGGAGATCCTGTTCGACCAGATCCCGCTCGACACGATGAGCGTATCGATGACGATGAACGGCGCGGTCATCCCCGTTCTGGCCTTCTACATCGTTGCCGCCGAACGGCAGGGCGTCGCCCAGGACAAGCTGGCCGGGACCATCCAGAACGACATCCTCAAGGAGTTCATGGTCCGCAACACCTATATCTACCCGCCCGAACCGAGCATGCGGATCGTTTCGGACATCATCGCATATACTTCGGCCAACATGCCGAAATTCAACAGCATTTCGATTTCGGGCTATCACATGCACGAAGCCGGGGCGACCGCGGTGCAGGAACTGGCCTTCACCATCGCCGACGGCAAGGAATACGCCAAGCGCGCGATGGAAGCGGGCCTCGATATCGATGCCTTCGCGCCGCGCCTGTCCTTCTTCTGGGGCATCGGCATGAACTTCTTCATGGAGATCGCCAAGATGCGCGCCGCGCGCGCGCTGTGGCACGATGTCATGGAAGGGCTGGGGGCGCAGAACCCCAAGTCGAAGATGCTGCGCACGCATTGCCAGACCAGCGGCGTGAGCCTGCAGGAGCAGGACCCCTACAACAACGTCATCCGCACCACGGTGGAAGCAATGGCGGCGGTGCTGGGCGGAACGCAGTCGCTGCACACCAACGCGTTGGACGAGGCGATCGCGCTGCCGACCGATTTCAGCGCCCGCATCGCGCGCAACACGCAGCTGGTGATCCAGGAGGAGACCGGCATCACCAATGTCGCCGATCCGCTGGGCGGCAGCTATTACATCGAAAGCCTCACCGCCGCGCTGGTCGAACAGGCCAAGGCCATGCTCGACGAGGTCGAGGCGGCGGGCGGGATGACCGAATATGTCGCCAGCGGCAAACCCAAGGCGGCGATCGAAAGCGCCGCCGCGGCCAAGCAGGCGAGCGTCGATCGCGGCGAAACGGTGATCGTGGGCGTCAACAAGTACCGCCGCGAGACGGAGGACGAGATCGACACCCTCGACATCGACAATCACGCGGTGCGCCAGAGCCAGATCGCGCGGCTGCAGGAAGTCCGCGCCAAACGCGATGAATTCGCCTGCAAGGCCGCGCTCGACACGCTGGCTCGCGGGGCGGCCCAGCGCGAAGGCAATCTGCTCGCATTGGCGGTCGAGGCTGCGCGGCACGATGCGACCTTGGGCGAGATCAGCCAGGCGATGGAAGACGCCTATGGCCGCTACGACACGCTGCCGACACCCGTGCGCGGGATCTATTCCAGGGCCTATGCCGAGGATGATCGCTACCAGCAGGTGGTCGAAGGCGTGAAAGCGGTGGAGCGCCGCCTGGGCCGCGCGCCCCGGCTGATGGTCGCGAAGATGGGGCAGGACGGCCACGACCGCGGCGCCAATGTCATCGCCAGCGCCTTTGGCGATATGGGCTTCGAGGTCGTTTCGGGCCCGCTGTTCCAGACGCCTGCGGAAACCCGCGACATGGCGCTGGAGAAGGATGTCGATGCCATCGGCGCGAGCAGCCTTGCGGCGGGTCACAAGACGCTGATCCCCGAACTGATCGGGCTGCTGAAGGAGGCGGGCCGTAGTGACATCAAGGTGATCGCCGGCGGCGTGATCCCGCAGAAGGATTACGACTTCCTGCGTGATGCCGGGGTGCAGGGCATCTACGGCCCGGGCAGCAATGTCGTGGAATGCGCCGCCGACGTGCTGCGCCTGCTGGGCCACAACATGCCGCCTGCGGGCGAGGATCTGGACGAGGCAACTGAGTAGTGAGCGCATCTTCGTCCCCTACCTTCCTGCCGCTTGCTGCCATGATGTTCGCGGCCGGACTGGGCATTCCGGTTTTCGCGGCGCTTAACGCGGGGCTCGGCCAACAGCTCGGCGGGCCGGTCGCGGCAACGGCGGTCACTTTCGCGATCGGTTTTGTCATCGCCACCGCGATGCTGGTTTTCACCGGGTTTCCCGCCGCCAGCACGTTCACATTCGAACGGCCCTGGTTGTGGATCGGTGCCGTCGTGATGCTGTTCTACGCCACTTCGGTGGCCTATTCCGCGCCGCGTATCGGGCTGGGCAATGCGATCTTCTTCGTGCTGCTGGGCCAGATCGTCGCTGCGGCGATTATCGACCATTTCGGCCTGCTTGGCTCCATCCAGAGCGCGATCACCCCCAAGCGCGCGCTCGGGCTGGCGGTCATGGCATTCGGCCTTTACCTTGCCAGGAAGCCTGTATGACCCACATCCGCACCGACTGGACCCGCGACGAGATCGCGGCGCTGTTCGACCTTCCCTTTACCGAACTGCTGTTCCAGGCCGCGACAGTCCACCGCGAGTTTCACCCGCCAAGCCAAGTCCAGCTGTGCACGCTGCTCAGCATCAAGACCGGCGGGTGCCCGGAAGATTGCGGCTATTGCTCGCAGTCGGTGAAGGCCGACAGCGGGGTTGAGGCGACCAAGCTGATGGATGTCCGCGCGGTGCTGCAATCCGCGGCGCAGGCGAAGGACGCGGGTTCGCAGCGCTTCTGCATGGGCGCCGCCTGGCGCAATCCCAAGGACCGCGACATGCCCGCGATCGTCGAGATCGTGAAAGGCGTGCGCGCGATGGGGCTGGAGACCTGCATGACGCTGGGCATGCTGACGCCGAAACAGGCCGACATGCTCAAGGAAGCGGGCCTCGACTATTACAATCACAATGTCGACACCGGCCCCGAATATTACGAGCGGGTGATTTCCAGCCGCAAGTACGAGGACCGGCTCGATACGCTGCAGAACGTCCGCGATGCAGGCATCAACGTGTGCAGCGGCGGGATCGTGGGCATGGGTGAGACGCGCAGCGACCGGGTGGGCTTCGTCCACACGCTCGCCACGCTGGAACGCCATCCCGAAAGCGTGCCGGTCAACGCGCTGGTCCCGGTCAAGGGCACGGTGCTGGGCGACATGCTGGCCGATACCCCGCTCGCCAAGATCGACGATATCGAATTCGTCCGCACCGTGGCGGTCGCGCGCATCACCATGCCGATGAGCATGGTGCGCCTGTCCGCCGGACGCGAGAGCATGAGCGAGGCCACGCAGGCGCTGTGCTTCCTCGCCGGGGCGAATTCGATCTTCACCGGCGACAAGCTGCTCACCGCGCCCAATGCGGGCGACGACACCGACGCCGCATTGTTCGCCAAGCTGGGCCTGACGGCGCTGCAGCAGGAAGAACCGATGCGCGCCTGCAAGGTGGCCGAGCCGGCCGAATGATCATCCTGTCGTCCCTGCTGCTGACTGCGCAGGCCGCTGCCGGCATGCCCGACTGCGCCGACCCGCAAGTGCAAAGCGAGATGAACATCTGCGCGCATCGGGAATGGGAGCAGGCCGATGCCGAACTGAACGCGCTGTGGCCGCAAGTGCGTGCGATCATGCAGCGCGAGGACGGTTATGCGGTCGAGGATGACCAGCCGGGTTATTGGGAAAGCCTGCTGGCAGCCCAGCGCGCCTGGATCGCGTACCGCGACGCGCACTGCCGGCTGTCGAGCTACGATGCGCGCGGGGGAACGATGCAACCGCTCCTCCACAGCACCTGCATGACCGCTCTGACCGAGCGGAGAACCGAAGAACTGCGCGAATTGACGCGCAATCAGATGTCCGGCGAAGCGAAACCCGGAACGGAGAACTGACACCGATGTTCACGAAAATCCTCATCGCCAATCGTGGCGAAATCGCCTGCCGCGTCATCAAGACGGCCAAGCGCATGGGTATCGCGACCGTGGCGGTCTATTCCGATGCCGATGCGCGCGCGCCCTTCGTTCGCATGGCGGACGAGGCGGTGCATATCGGCCCCGCAACCGCTTCGGAAAGCTACCTGGTGGCGGACAAGATCATTGCCGCGGCCAAGCAGACCGGGGCCGAAGCGGTGCACCCGGGCTATGGTTTCCTGTCTGAACGCTCCAGTTTCGTGGAAGCGCTGGAAGCGGAAGGCATTGCCTTCATCGGCCCGCCGGTGAACGCCATTGCCGCGATGGGCGACAAGATCGAGTCCAAGAAACTCGCGATGGAAGCGGGCGTCAACGTCGTCCCCGGCTTTGTCGGCGAGATCGAGGATACCGAGCATGCGGTGCGGATTTCCGACGAGATCGGCTATCCGGTGATGATGAAGGCCAGCGCGGGCGGCGGCGGCAAGGGCATGCGGCTCGCCTATTCCGAACAGGACGTGCGCGAAGGCTTCGAGGCGACCAAGCGTGAAGGCCTCAACAGCTTCGGCGATGACCGCGTGTTTATCGAGAAGTTTATCCTCAACCCGCGCCACATCGAGATCCAGATCCTCGGCGACAAGCACGGCAATGTGATCTATCTCAACGAGCGCGAATGCAGCATCCAGCGCCGCCATCAGAAGGTGGTCGAAGAGGCCCCGTCGCCCTTCGTGACGCCGAAGATGCGCAAGGCAATGGGCGAGCAATGCGTCGCGCTGTCGCAGGCGGTGGGCTATCACAGCGCGGGCACGGTCGAACTGATCGTCAGCGGCGCCGACAAGACCGGCGAGAGCTTCTACTTCCTCGAAATGAACACCCGTTTGCAGGTGGAGCACCCGGTGACCGAGGCGATCACCGGTGTGGACCTGGTCGAGCAGATGATCCGCGTCGCGGCAGGCGAGAAGCTGGCGATGACGCAGGACGATGTCAAAATCGACGGCTGGGCGATCGAGAACCGCGTCTATGCCGAAGATCCCTATCGCGGCTTCCTGCCGTCCACCGGGCGCCTGGTGCGCTACCAGCCGCCGGTCGAACCCTGGGCCGATGATGGGCAGGAGAACGGCCGCCGCGGCGTCGACGGCGTTCGCGTCGACGACGGCGTGTTCGAAGGCGGCGAAGTGTCGATGTTCTACGATCCGATGATCGCCAAGCTGGTCACCTGGGGCGAAACGCGCGACGAGGCGGCCGATCTGCAGATCGCGGCGCTCGATGCCTTCCGCATCGAGGGGCTGGGGCACAATGTCGATTTCCTCAGCGCGATCATGCAGCACCCGCGCTTCCGTTCGGGCGAACTGACCACCGGCTTCATCGCCGAGGAATATCCCGACGGGTTCACCGGCGCGCCCGCGTCTGACCAGCTGACGAGGGTTCTGGCCGCTGTTGGCGGGGTGGTTGCCACCGCCGATGCCGACCGTGCGCGGCGCATCGCGGGCCAGCTGTCAGACGACCTTTACGCTCCGGGCGACTGGACCGTGCGGATCGGCGAACGCGAGGAAGGATCGACGTCGCATGAGGTGCGGCTCGAAGAGAACGCGCTGACCGTCGACGGCGAACCGGTCACTATCGAGATGCAGTACACGCCGGGCGAACCGATGGTCGACGTCGCGCTGTTCGAGAACGGGGCGGACGAAGATGCCGACCCGGTCGAGGCTTATACCCTCCAGCTCAAATCCACGCGCACCGGCTACGCGGTGACCACGCGCGGCGCGACGCATCACTTGCGTATCCTGCAGACGCGGATCGCCGATCTGGCCGCGCATATGATCGAGAAGACACCGCCCGATCTGTCCAAGATGCTGATCTGCCCGATGCCCGGCCTGCTGGTAAAACTGCATGTGGGCGAGGGCGAGGAAGTCCATCCCGGCCAGCCACTCGCCACGGTCGAGGCGATGAAGATGGAAAATATCCTGCGCGCCGAAAAGCAGGCGACGGTCGGCAAGATCAACGCTGCGGAGGGCGACAGCCTGGCAGTAGACGAGGTGATTCTCGAGCTCGAATAGGCAGGCGGGACTGGCGCTTTCTCACATCAACGCGCAATTTTCGGCGCCTGATAGAGTATCGTTATTGCGAATTTGCCCAAGTTCACCGGCTTTGTTGGTAAACGCCCTGGTAAGGCTGACCGCCGCGGGGAATCCTGTGCGTTCTGAGTCGGCTCATGCTTTTATGCGGGAGGTAGCGACATGGCACGCAAGGGTACCGGGTTCTTCGACGCGAGGGGCCACTTCTTCAAATCGCCCGAGGAGGCGACGGTGAGCGATCTCGCCAGCATCCTCGGCAAGATCGGTGACGGCGAAAGCCTGGCCCCGGGCATCGCCTGCACGCTGCTCGACCGCCGCGGCGAGATCGAGCGGCTGTTTGCCGAACACGATGCGATGATGGCGGATTACCAGCCGGTCGGCGTGGGCAAGATCACCCGGCTGGCACCGCGTCTCAGCTAGCGCAGACAGGCTGAGCCTGCCGCCTCCGGCTAAGCTCAATGCGCTTGTAATTCCTCGTCGAGGAAGGCGGCGACATCGGCCAGTTCGACATCGCGTGCCAGATGCGCTTCGCCGATCGCACGCAGCAGGATGAAAGGCAGCGTGCCTGCATCCATCTTCTTGTCGTGCAGCATGTGATCGGCCAGTTGGCGGCCGTCGCACTCGAGACCCAGCGCCGAGATTTCCGCAGGCAGCCCCGCAGCATCGACCGCGCGGGTAACGCGCCGGGCATCGTCCAGCGAAAGCGCGCCGCGGCGCGCCGAATAACGCGCTGCCAGCACCATGCCGAGCGCCACGCCTTCGCCATGCAGCAAGCGGTCCGAAAAGCCGGTTTCGGCCTCCAGCGCATGACCGAATGTGTGGCCCAAATTGAGCAGCGCCCGCGCGCCGCTGGTTTCGCGCTCGTCTTCGGCCACGATCCGGGCCTTGGCTACAATGCTGGTGGCAACCGCCTGTTCGAGCGGTTGCGGTTGCAGCGCAACCACCGCTTCGCCGTGTCCTTCAAGCCATTCGAAGAACGGCCGGTCGCCCAGCACGCCGTATTTGAGCACTTCGGCATAGCCTGCACGCAATTCGCGTGCAGGGAGCGTGCCGAGCATATCGAGATCGGCCAGCACCAGCGCGGGCTGGTGGAACGCACCGATAAGGTTCTTGCCCGCGCTCGTGTTGATCGCGGTCTTCCCGCCGACCGAACTGTCGACTTGCGCCAGCAGCGTGGTCGGCAATTGCACGAAGCCGCAGCCGCGCTTGAGGATCGCGCAGGCGAACCCGGTCAGATCACCGACGACCCCGCCGCCCAGGGCAAAGACGTAGTCGCCGCGCTCGACTCCCTGGGCGAGCAGCCAGTCGGTCAGCCGGGCGAGGCTGTCCCAGCTTTTCGAGCCTTCGCCCGGCGCAACATCGTACCAGCGCGGTTCGATCCCCGCTGCGCCGAGTGACCCGGCGATTGTCTCGCCCCAATGCGCGCGCGCGTTTTCATCGGCTACGATGCAGACGTGGTGTTTGCGCAGGAACGGACGCGCCTGTCCTGCGACATCGGCCAACAGGCCGGTCCCGACGCGGACCTCATACTCGCGCCCGGCCAGTTCGACGGGAATCACAGCCATGCGTCGATCGCCTCCAGGATGCGTTGCGCGGTTTCGGTATGCGGCGCGTCGTCGGTGACCACGTGAATCTGTGCTTCCGCATAGGCGGCACCGCGCCGGTCCTTGAGCGCGGTGAGTATCTCGCGCGGGTCGCCCGAGCGCAGCAGCGGGCGATTGTCGCGGCGTGCGGTCCGCTCGACCAGCGTGTCGATATCGCAATCGAGCCATACGGCGATCGCCCGCTCGAGGATTGCGGCGCGGGTCTCGGGATCGACGAACGCGCCGCCTCCCGTGGCAATCACCCCATGCGCCTCGTCCATCAGGCGCGCGATCACGCGGCGCTCGCCATCGCGGAAATAGCTCTCGCCATGCGTATCGAAGATTTCGCTCACCGTGCGGTCGGCGGCGCGTTCGATCTCTTCATCGACATCGACGAAGTCCCTGTCGAGCATTGCTGCCAATCTTCGGCCGACGGTGGACTTGCCCACGCCCATCAGTCCCACCAGCACCACGGGACGGTCGATCCGGCGCGCGATGCCGCCGATCTCGGCAGGGGTGAGGGTCGTTGCATGGGTCATTGCCGCCGTGCCTAGAACTGGGCTAGGGCGCGAGCAAGGTATCAGCACTTGAAACGGGACGTGAAAATCTTGGCGATGAGCGGCAGAAGGATCGGAGGCCTCTTGGCGGTGCTGTTCGTTTTATTGCTCGCCGTGGCGCTGGTTGATGGCGGGGAAGAGCCGCTGCACCCGATCGAGCAGGCGGTCGAATTGCCGGAGGCAGCGCGATGAAATCGGCATGGCTTGTCGGCGGCGCGGCGCTCGCGCTCAGTTCCGCGATGGTGCTGGCGCAGGAGGCGCCCGTGGACCTGCTGCCCCCCGGCTTCGACAGTCCGGCGCCTTCGCCGACACCTACCCCGCGCGCCACGCGCACGCCCGCGCCGGCGGCACCTGAGCAGCCCGCTGCACAGCAGGCAACCGAGAGCCAGGCGGGCGAGATCGTCCAGCCGCTGCCGACGCAGTCCGCGGCGCCGCGTGCCGATCTCGATCTGTCCAATCTGCCTACGCTCGAAGAGCTGGAGGCGATGTCGACCGACGATCTCGACGAATTGCTCGGGCTGAAGCCGAAGTTCGATATCCCGCCTGCAGCCCGGCGGTCGATGGAGCGGGTGGGTGTGATGGATGCAAGCGAGGGCGGCCTGCCCGCAGGCTCGCTGGCGCGCCAGCCCGCGGCGCTGGTCCGCGCGGTGCTCGCGGGCATGCAGCAGCCGATGGTTTCGCGCTGGGGCCATATCCTGCTGCGCCGCGCGCTGGCCAGCAGGCTGGCGGCGCCCGAAGGCATGGACCCGGTCGAATTCGCGGCCCTTCGCGCGCAAGTGCTCAATACGATGGGCGAACACAGTGTCGCCCGCGCATTGGTGCAGGATGTCGACACCGCGAATTACTCGCCCGCGCTGACCGATGCCGCGGTTGCCGCCTATATCGGCACCGCTGATATAGTCGGTGCCTGCCCGGCCGTGCGCCTGGTCGAAACCGGGCGCGACGATCAGGAATGGCAGATGCTGGCGGGGATTTGCAACGCCTACGCCGGCGAGGCGACCCGCGCGCAGAACGATCTGCGCCGCCTGCTCACCCGCACCGAAGACGACCGGATCGACGTATTGCTCGCGCAGCGCCTTGCCGGTTCGGCCGGGCGCGGGCGACGTGCGGTGACGATCGAATGGGACGGTACGGGCGCGATCACTCCGTGGCGCTTTGCCCTCGCCAATGCGCTGGGCGAACCGATCCCCGAAGGGTTGCTGGACGATGCAGCCCCCGAACTGGTGCGCACCGCAGCGCTGACCCCCGCACTCGCGCCGGCCCAGCGCGCACGCGGTGCGGAGATCGCGGGGGCGAGCGGCATCCTATCGGCCTCGGCGATGGTGGATCTCTACAGCCAGCTCTATGCCGAAGAAGGCGCCGAGGGCGATGCTGCGCTGACCGCCTCGCGCCTGCGCGAAGCCTATGTCGGGACTGACCCGATGCGGCGGCTGGCGGCAATCCGCGATATCTGGTCGGGCGGCGGCGATTATTCGTATGGTCGCATGGTCCTGACCGCCTACGCGGCGGCGCGCCTCCCGGTCGATGCCGATCTTGGTGACGACACGGGCGCCCTGATTGCGTCGATGCTGACCGCGGGCCTCGATGGCGATGCCATGCGCTGGTCGGGTACGGTGGATGCGGGCGGCGAGGCATGGGCCTTGCTGGCACTGGCCGATCCCCGCCGCACGGTGGGCGTCACTGACGGTGAATTGGACAGTTTCGTCGACGATGACGGGTCCGCGGGCCAGCGCCGTTCGCGGCTGCTGCTTGCCGGTCTGGCCGGGCTCGAGCGGATCGGCAGCGGCGAGATCGCCGAGTATAGCGGGCGGCTGGGCCTGGATTTTTCCGCGCAGACCCGCTGGACGCGGATGATCGATCGCGCGGCCGAAGTCGACAATCCCGCGCTGGTTGCAATGCTCGCCGGACTCGGCATGCAAGGATCGAGCTGGGACCGCATGACCGCCCGCCACCTTTATCACATCGTTTCGGCACTGCGCCGCGTGGGTCTCGAAGCCGAAGCCCGGATGATCGCCGCGGAGGCGGTCGCGCGCGCCTGACGTGAGCGCGATCGCCGATTTCCTCGCCATGCTCGCGGCAGAGCGGGGAGCGGCGAGAAACACGATCCTTGCCTATGGCAGAGACCTCGAACAGGCAGACGAACTGGTCGGGGGAAACCTCGAGCAGGCCAGTCCGGCGCAATTGGCGCGGCTCGGCCAAGGCTGGTCGTCGCTCGCTCCGTCGACACTCGCGCGCAAGATCTCGGCGCTGCGGCAATTCTTCGGCTTCGTGATCGACGAAGGGCTGCGCGAAGACGATCCCACACATGCGCTGCCACGCCCGGCAACCCGCCGCCCGCTACCGCGAATCCTCTCCCATGCCGAAGTGGAAGCGCTGTTCGCCGCCGCCGAAGAGGCGGCGACTGCCGATTCGCCCGCCGCCGTGCGCATGCTCACCTTTCTCGAATTGCTCTACGGATCGGGTTTGCGCGCCACCGAACTGGTCGCGCTGCCGCTATCGGCGGTCCCGCGCGACGCGCCCTTTCTGACGGTGATCGGCAAGGGCGGGCAAGCGCGCATGGTCCCCGTCAGCCAGCGCGCAAGTGCCGCGCTGCAGCGGTGGCTGCCCTTGCGCGATAGCGATTCCCCCTGGCTGTTTCCCTCGCGCACCGGGCATCTGTCGCGTGTGCGGTTGTTCCAGCTGCTTCGCGAACTGGCGGTGCGCGCCGATCTGCCACCCGAAAAGCTCAGCCCGCATGTCCTGCGCCATGCCTTTGCGACGCATTTGCTGGAGGGCGGGGCGGATTTACGCGCCTTGCAGACATTGCTCGGCCATGCGGATATCTCGACTACCCAGATCTACACCCATGTCGATGCCGCACGGTTGGTGAAACTGGTCAACGAGCGGCACCCGCTTGCGCAGCAGCGCGCTTCGGACTAGCGCCACCGCATGATTTCCTATCTCGAATTCGAGAAGCCGGTCGCCGAGCTTGAACAGCGCATTGCCGAACTGCGCAATGCAGCCGAGGGCGACGACGTCGACATCTCCACCGAGCTGCAGCGGCTCGAGACAAAGAGCGCTGCGCTGCTTGCCAGCACGTATGAGGCGCTCACCCCGTGGCAGAAGACGCAGGTCGCCCGGCATCCCTCGCGCCCGCATTTCCGCGACTATATCGAGCATGCGTTCGACGAGTTCGTCCCGCTTGGCGGCGATCGCTGTTATGGCGATGACGAGGCGATCCTCGGCGGATTTGCCAAGCTCGACGGCCGCAAGGTGGTGGTCATCGGGCACGAGAAGGGCAACGATACCGCCAGCCGCATTCGGCACAATTTCGGCATGGGCAAGCCCGAGGGCTATCGCAAGGCTATCCGCCTGATGGAACTGGCGGGGCGTTTTGGCCTCCCGGTGGTCACGCTGGTCGATACTTCGGGCGCCTTCCCCGGCGTCGAAGCCGAAGAGCGCGGCCAGGCGGAAGCGATCGCGCGTTCGACCGAGGCCTGCCTCGCACTGCCTGTCCCGATGGTTGCAGCCATCGTGGGCGAGGGCGGATCGGGCGGCGCGGTGGCGCTGGCCAGCGCCGAGCGCGTGCTGATGATGGAGCACGCGGTCTATTCGGTCATCTCGCCCGAGGGCTGTGCATCGATTCTCTGGCGGACCGCGGAAAAGGCGCCCGATGCGGCAGAGGCGATGAAGGTCACCGCGCAGGATCTGGCCAGCCTCGGCGTGATCGATCGCATCGTGCCCGAACCAGTCGGCGGCGCCCATCGCGATCCGCGATTGGCGGTAAGCACGCTGGGAAGCGCGATCGCCGAAGAGCTCGACAAGCTTGGCCGTTATGCGCCGCACGAACTCAAACGCTTGCGGGAAGAGCGTTTCCTGACGCTGGCGGGCTGACCCCCAACCGCCAAGGCGGGAACAAACTTCCCCCCGTTCAGGTTTTCCCTTTTGTATGAAACACCGCCGCGCGGGTCGCTTCAAGTGGGCCCGCGCGCGTTTGCCAATCGGGGAGACCTTTTATGTCGCGCATCAGATTTACCGCCGCCACCTCCGTCACCGCTTTGTCGCTGGCGCTGGCCGGCTGCATGGGCGGGGGCGACATTCCGAGCGCATCCACCCCGATTACGCAAAGCGAAGCACAGATGGGCGCCGAAGCGCATCCGCAGCTTCTTGCCGAATTCGGCGGCGCGATGAGCGGCAGCCATGCGCAATATGTCGAGCAGGTGGGCAAGAACATTGCGGTCCAGTCCGGGCTTGGCAATGCGCGCGAATCCTTCACGGTTTCGCTGCTCAACAGCCCGGTGAACAACGCTTTCGCGATCCCTGGTGGATATATCTACACGACGCGCCAGCTGGTCGCGCTGATGAACAATGAAGCCGAACTGGCCGGCGTGCTCGGGCACGAGGTCGGCCATGTCGCCGCGCGTCATTCGCAGCGCCGCCAAGCGGCCTCGCAGCGCAATACGCTGCTTGGCGCAGCAGGTGCCATCCTGTCGGGCATCCTGCTCGGTAATAGCGGGATTGGGCAGCAGATCGGCCAGGCCGCATTGCAGGGTTCGCAATTGCTGACGCTGAAATTCTCGCGTTCGCAGGAACTGGAAGCCGACGAACTTGGCATCCGCTATCTCAACCAGGCGGGCTATGATCCGCGCGCGATGGCAACCGTCCTGCAGAGCCTGGCGATGCAGAACGCGCTCGATGCCCGGGTCCAGGGCCGCGACAATGCCAGCATTCCCGAATGGGCTTCGACCCACCCCGACCCGGCCAGCCGCGTCCAGAGCGCCATGACGACCGCGCAAGCCGCGGGCGTCGGTGGCGGAATCACCAATCGCGACACCTTCCTCACCCGGATCGACGGGCTGACCTATGGCGACGACCCGGCGCAGGGCGTGGTCGAAGGCCGTCAGTTCATCCATCCCGAACTGCGGCTCGCCTTCACCGCGCCGCAGGGCTTCTATATGGTCAATGGCACGCGCGCCGTGTCGATCAACGGCCAGAGCGGGCAGGCGCAGTTCACGCTCGCCCCGTACAGCAACAATCTCGACAGCTACGTCACCAGCGTCTTCGCCGGAGTGAGCGAGCAGCAGCAGATCCGCCCGCAATCGATCCAGAAGACGACCGTCAACGGACTGCCGGTCGCTTACGGAACCGCGCGGGTAAATTCGGGCAATGGGCAGGTCGATGTGACGGTGTTCGCGTATGAATTTTCGAACAGTGTCGCCTATCACTTCCTCGCCATCACACCGGCGGGCCAGGCATCGACGTTCAACCAGATGTTCAGTTCGATGCGGCGGATCGATGCGCAGACCGCGGCCAATATCATCCCGCGCGTGATCGATGTGGTTACTGTGCGGAGCGGCGATACGGTCAATTCGCTGGCGAGCCGGATGGCCTATAGCGACAATCAGGTAGAGCGCTTCCGCGTGCTCAACGGGTTGACGTCGAATGAAGGTGTCAACGCGGGGCAGAAGGTGAAGATCGTCGTCCGCGGGCGCTAATTCGTCACGTCGACGCAGGACAAAAGAAAAGGGCGGCGGGATGAACCCGCCGCCCTCTCTTTATCGATCGCGTCGAACTTAGTTTTCGGCGCTCAGCGTGGTCGAGACCTTGTTGAAGGTCGTGCTGAGTTCGTCACCCAGGCTCTGCATTGCGGTGATCGCAGCAACGGCGATCAGGGCAGCGATAAGGCCGTATTCGATAGCGGTTGCGCCTTCTTCATTGCGGCGCAGCTTACGGAAAAACTTCATGTGTCGTCTCCTGGTTCAGTCTTCGTACCCGGTCCGTCCCGAAAATCCGGTTCGAACATTTTCGGTTTTGCATCGAAGTGGTTGAAAAAATCCTAACACTCCGAGCATCCCATTTTCCCCGTCAGCCGCTCGTGACCGCGACAACCGCGGCTTCAATGCTCGTCCACATGGCCGTAGCCGTAGTGCCGAAGGCCTGAATCCCGCCAATCATGGCAAGAAAGATCAGTGCGAGGATCAGCCCGTATTCGACGGCAGTGGCTCCGCGTGTGTCGCGTCCCAGATTGCGCAGGAATTCGACCATGTTCGTTGCCCCATTCGTCACTTGCCTAAGCTGACAATCGGTGAGTACGGCTGATCGGGTTAAGAAAGGGTTGAGGGCGGCGAAGGTTTTGGAAAATATTCCGACATGGACCTGTGTGGTGGCCCTGGCGCTCAGCGACGGGAAGGGCCGCTGGCTGATGCACAGGCGGCCCGCGCACAAGCACCATGGCGGGCTGTGGGAATTCCCCGGCGGCAAGGTAGAAAGCGGGGAAAAACCGCGGGATGCGCTGGTCCGGGAGATCGATGAGGAGCTTGGATTGGCGCTTGCGCCGGAGCAGGTTTCGCCGGTCGCCTTCGCCGAAGAAGCGCTTGGAGAAGCGCGTCCGCCGATTGTCATAATGCTTTACAGGTCGGTGTGGGACGGCAGTCCGGTGGAGGCCCGCGAAGGGGGCGAAATCGCATGGTTTGCGCCGCGCGAGATCGAGTCGCTCGACAAACCGCCGCTCGATATCGAGCTCATGCGGCACTTGTTTGCAAAACCTTGAATTAGGGATTGCCAAGCTGGGGGCACCTGCCTATGTGCCGCCCTCCAAGCGCGCCCGTAGCTCAGCTGGATAGAGCACCAGACTACGAATCTGGGGGCCGGAGGTTCGAATCCTTCCGGGCGCGCCACAAGAGGCCATCTCTCGCAAGAGGGGTGGCCTCTTGTGGTTCTGGCTTAGCGAAATCCGCCCTTTGAGAGTTGAGGGCGGCCAGAGCCATGCTACCGCGGCGGCCGGTCCTTCCGGGTGCGGCGCTAGTCCGCCTGGTCCTCGAGCCAGTGCATATCGTCATCGCTGAAGCCGAAGTGGTGGCCGGCTTCATGGACCACCACGTGGCGAACGAGGTCATCCATGCGCACGCCGGTCTCGCGCCATTCGGCAATCAGCGGTTCGCGGAACAACCAGATACGCGGTGGCAGGCGCCCGCTTTCCCAGATCGACCGTTCGGGCAGGGGCTCACCCTCATAGAGGCCGGATAGGTGCCAGCGTTCCTCCATGCCGACCGAAGCTAGCTGCTCGGGAGTGGCAAAGTCTTCCACCTGCAGGACGATATCGCCCAGCTGCTCGCGGAACTGCGCGGGCAGGGCGGCGAGTGCGGCTTGCGCCATCATCTGCATCTGCGGTTTCGACGGGGCCTGGCGATCGTGCATGGCCATGGAGATGGGACCGCGCGCCGGCCGGCACAAGACTGGAACCGCGCCGCCGGTAGCCGGTTCATTGGTGAAAGGAGATCATTTTCCATGACCGACGCCTCAGAAATCTTCGCGCGCCTCAAGCAGGATCACGACCAGCATCGCGAGCTGCTCGACAAATTGCTCGAGACGAGCGGCGACAGCAGCGAACGCGTGACGCTGTTCGAAGAGCTCACCAAGGAGCTCAAGTCGCACGCCGCGGCTGAGGAGCAGGCGCTCTATTCGACCATGCTGCGCAAACCGCCGACCACCGGCGAGACACGCCACTCGGTCGCCGAGCACCACGAGATCGAGGAAGCGCTCAACGATCTGGCGGCTACCGATATGTCCGAAGGTGGCTGGCTGACGAAGTTCAAGAATTTCGACCACCAGTACCGCCATCATATCAACGAGGAAGAGGAAGACCATTTCCCCGACTTCGAGCAATATCTCGACGATGACGACATGAAGCACATGGAAAAGGTGTTCGAGCGCCGCAAGCGCGAGGAAATGGCCGAGGCCGAGGTCACGCCCGAGAAAAAGGAAGACGCCAAGGAATAGCGCTGGCAGGGGGCGGGAGGTGAGCAAAGCGGGCACAAGCGACCCGAGCCGGGTTTCCGGGCTCGAACCTTCGGTCGAACCGGGGGTGTGGCGCTATGCCAAGGCTACGCGCGCCAGCGTTATCGTCGACGCAGCCGACTATTTCGCCCTCGTACAGGAAGCGATGCTCAAATCGCGCCGGCGTATCCTGCTGATCGGCTGGGACTTCGATACGCGGATCCATCTCGAACGCGGGCGTCGCTGGTGGCAGCGCGGGTGGAAGCGCGGCTATCCCTCGCGCCTGGGCAGTTTTATCGCCTGGCTCGCCCGGCACCGCAAACAGCTGGATATCCGTATCCTGAAATGGAGCGTCGGTGCGCTTTCCACTATCGGGCGTGCCTCGATGTGGTGGGATCTCGCGCGGTGGATCCGGCATTCGCGGATCACTTTCAAATTCGACACCGCCCATCCGGTCGGCTGCACCCACCACCAGAAGATCGCGGTGCTCGACAACCAGGTCGCCGTGTGCGGCGGGATCGACATGACCGACCAGCGCTGGGACACGCGCGAACACAAGGAAGACGATCCGCGGCGCAAGACGCCGCATGGGCGGCCCTATAAGCCGTGGCACGATGCCGCGATGATGATGGAAGGCGAAATCGCCGTCGCCCTCGCACAATTGGGGGACGACCGCTGGACCTGCGCTGGCGGCGATGAACTTCCCGATGTGCCCGAAAGCCCCGGTACGCCCTGGCCCGATGCGCTGGAGGCGCAATTCGAGAATGTCGAAATCGGCATCGCCCGCACCCGCGCCTCCTATCGTGACTGGGATGCGGTCGACGAGATCGAGCAACTCTATCTCAAGCAGATCGGAGCGGCCAAACGCTTCATCTACGCCGAAAGCCAGTATTTCGCCTCGCGCGCGATTGCCGAGGCGATCATCGCCCGCCTGCAGGAAGACGAACCGCCCGAGATCGTCATCGTCCATCCCTGCCATGCCGACGGCTGGCTGGAGCAGCAGGCGATGGACCACGCGCGCGCCGAACTGGTGCGCGCGATAGAAGAGGCGGACAAGCACCGCCGGTTCTCGCTGTGGTCACCATTCTCCGGCGAGACCCCGATCTATGTCCACGCCAAGATCATGATCATCGACGACGATATCCTGCGGATCGGCTCGGCCAATCTCAACAATCGCTCGATGGGGCTCGACAGCGAATGCGACGTGTTCATCGATGCCACGCGTGCGGGCAACGATCACGCGCGTGCCGGCATAGCCGACCTGCGGCGATCGCTGCTTGGCGAGCATTGCGGGATCGACGAAGGGGAGGTCGGCCAGCTGCTGTCGCGCTACGGGTCGATGGCCCGTTTGATCGACCATTCGCAGGAAGACGGCGGGCGCAATCTGCGGCGTTACCACCCGCCCGAACTCAATGGAGTCGAGCAGACCCTGGCCGAAAGCGCGCTGCTCGATCCCGAGCACCCGGAAGAGATGTTCGAGCCATTTGCAAAGGGCGGCCTTTTCCGCAAAGGCAGCAGGCTCGCGCGGTTTCGCGAAAAGTTCAGGAGGATCAAGGGAACGTGAGCAGCCTAGTTGGACCCGACGAGGACGATCCCCGCGGCAAGCTGCCGGTGCCCGACCATGTCCAGGATGCCATTCGCACTCTGATCGAATGGACCGGCGATGATCCATCGCGTGAAGGCCTGCTCGATACCCCCGCCCGCGTGGCGCGCGCGTGGAAGGAATATTGCCTCGGTTACGAGGAAGACCCCGCCTACCATCTCGGCCGCGTCTTCGAGGAAGTCGGCGGCTATAACGAGATCGTCCTGCTGAAGGACATCCCGTTCCAGTCGCATTGCGAGCATCACATGGCGCCGATCATCGGCAAGGCGGCGATCGCTTACCTGCCCCATGACCGGGTTGTGGGCATTTCCAAGCTGGCCCGGGTGCTGCACGGTTTCGCGCGGCGCCTGCAGGTTCAGGAACGCTTGACCGCGGAAGTCGCCGATTGCATCTGGGAGAACCTTCAGCCGCAGGGTGTCGCCGTGGTTATCGAGGCGTCGCATAGTTGCATGACCGCCCGCGGGGTCAAAACCCCCGGTGTCGGCATGGTCACCAGCCGCATGATGGGTACGTTCCTCGACGACCACCGCAGCCGCGAGGAAGTGCTCCGGCTCATGGGGTACGGCTGACCAGGTTTCCCCGAGTGCCGGTTCAACGGCACCGAAGGCATACTCAAGCTGTCACGCCACGCCGACCCCGCCGATCCTGTGAACCAGCGCCTCGGTATAGAGCCGCGGCGGGTCCGACGATTGCAGATAGCTGCACATGGCCTCCATCGCATTGTCGGTCAGCCTCAGCTGGACATTGCGCGAATTCGCGCAGGGCTTGGTCCGGACGAGGTACCCCTCGTTCTCCATGACCGAGATGGCGCGTAGCGCGGTGGTCGGTGGAACGTGCGCCGCGTAGCTGGCCTTGGTGATCGATACCGGGTGGTCGTTCGCCGTGCGTTCGAACAGATGGAGCAGCAGGTCCCACATCGGTTCGCCGAGGAATTTCTGGGGCAGGATTTTTTCGCGCCTGCGTCGCAGCGAGAACATCGCTTGGGCGACCGGGACCAATTCGACCGGTGATACTTTCGGAGCGGAAGCCCGTTTGATTGGGCGGGCAGCGGAGCCAAGGTCTTTTTCCAGCGTATCGGCAAGTTCGTTCAGCTGCGTGGCCTGCTGTCGGAGAACTGCGACATAATCTCTTGTTTTTTCTATCATAGGCATTGAGTCGTGCCTCAACCTGCCCAGTCGCGAGGGGGCCCGCTTGCAGGGAGCTGAGGGTACCGATCGGGTTCCTTGATGGGGGGTCGATCGGGACAGGCTTCAGGGTATTTTGGCCCGTGTCTTGTATATTTTGGTCAGGCGGGAGGGCGGCCTTCGCACGGGACTCACGAAAACGCCCCACCCGGCGCAGGGCCGGGCGGGGCGGTCATACGGTAACGGCGCAGGCCGAAACAGGTCTACATCTGGCCGAGCATGTGCTCCGCGCTCGAGACCGAGAAATCGCCGGGTGCCTCGACATTGAGCTGCGTGACCACGCCGTCTTCGACAACCATCGAATAGCGCTGGCCGCGCTTGCCGAGACCGAAACCCGAACCGTCCATCGTCAGACCCACGGCTTCGGCGAAATCGCCATTGCCATCGGCCAGCATGGTGATGTCGTCCGATCCGGCCGAGCTCTTCCACGCGCCCATGACGAAGGCGTCGTTGACCGCCGTGGCGACGATCTCGTCGACGCCCTTGCTCTTCAAGTCGTCGGCCTTTTCGACATAGCCGGGCAGATGGCGCGCCGAACACGTCGGAGTGAAGGCACCGGGCACCGAAAACAGCGCGACCTTCTTGCCCTTGAAATATTCGCTCGAGCTGACCTGTTCGGGGCCATTCTCGGTCGCCTTGACCAGCTTCACATCAGGCAGCTTGTCGCCCACCGAAATCGTCATGTTGGAAACTCCGTTAATGTCGTCCGGCGCATGGGTAGGCGGGCGCGAAGGCCCGCGCAACCTTCCTCGACGGGCGCGGCATCGCGGAACCGCCGTGCAAGCGTTAAGACCTCTTTACCGCGCCGCTTTAAGTTACTGTAATCCCTTTATCCTATCCCATGAAATGCGAGATTGCAGCGATGAAACGGCTCGCTGCTGCGCCGCGCAACGGGGGACGGTTCGCGGCGCGCCGGGGCCCCTTCGGGTTCGCAACGGTCGGGGGGCTGTTGCCCCCGGTTCGTGGAGGGGCTAGGGGCGGCGCCAATATGGCGGCCGCCCCTTTTGCGTGCGGTCACCACCCCGAAAAATCGAGGACATCATCGTGACCGAATTTACCGATTACGTTATCAAGGACCTGGCGCTGGCCAAATACGGCCGCGACGAGATCGCCATTGCCGAAACCGAAATGCCGGGCCTCATGGCGCTGCGCGAGGAATATGCCGACAAGCCGCTCAAGGGCGCGCGCATTACCGGTTCGCTGCACATGACGATCCAGACCGCCGTGCTGATCGAAACGCTGGTCGCGCTCGGCGCCGATGTGCGCTGGGCCACCTGCAACATCTATTCGACGCAGGACCACGCCGCGGCTGCAATCGCGGCGCAGGACATTCCCGTGTTCGCGATCAAGGGCGAAAGCCTCGCCGATTACTGGGACTATGTCGGTCGCATTTTCGACTGGTCGACCGAAGACGATGCCGACCGCACCGCCAATATCATTCTCGACGATGGCGGCGATGCCACCATGTTCGCGCTGTGGGGCGCGCGCATCGAAGCGGGCGAGGAACTGCCCGAGCCGCAGAACGCCGAGGAAATCGAATTCCAGCGTGCGCTCAAGGCGTTCCTCAAGGCCAAGCCGGGATATCTGACCAAGTCGGTTCAGAACATCGTCGGCGTCTCGGAAGAAACCACCACCGGCGTCCACCGTCTCTATCACCTTGCCAAGCAGGGCAAGCTGCCGTTCCCCGCGATCAATGTGAACGACAGCGTGACCAAGTCGAAGTTCGACAATCTCTATGGCTGCCGCGAATCGCTGGTCGACGCGATCCGCCGTGCGACCGATGTGATGCTGTCGGGCAAGGTCGCCTGCGTCGCCGGTTTCGGCGATGTCGGCAAGGGCTCGGCGCAGTCGCTGCGCAATGGCGGCGCGCGCGTGCTGGTGACCGAAATCGATCCGATCTGCGCGCTGCAGGCGGCCATGGACGGCTTCGAAGTCGTGACCATGGACGAAGCGGTCGGTGTTGCCGATATCTTCGTCACTGCGACCGGCAACGAGCATGTCATCACCGCCGAACAGATGAAGGCGATGAAGGACAAGGCGATCGTCTGCAACATCGGTCACTTCGACAGCGAGCTGCAGATTTCCGCGCTCGACAATTACGAGTGGAACGAACTCAAGCCGGGCACCGACCTGGTGAAGTTCCCCGACGGCAAGGAAATCATCGTGCTCGGTAAGGGCCGCCTCGTGAACCTGTCCTGCGCCACCGGTCACCCCAGCTTCGTGATGAGCTTCAGCTTCACCAATCAGACGCTGGCGCAAATCGAACTGTGGACCAAGGGCGACGAATATCAGAACGACGTCTATGTCCTGCCCAAGCATCTCGACGAGAAGGTTGCGGCGCTGCATCTCGACAAGCTCGGCGTGAAGCTGACCAAGCTCAGCCAGAAGCAGGCCGACTACATCGGCGTGCCGGTCGATGGCCCGTTCAAGCCCGAGCACTACCGCTACTGATCGCCGCAAACTGCGGCACTACCGTGGCACGAACGCGCGCGGGGGCATTGCATCCCCGCGCGCGTCCGCATAGCTGGCGGTAATGGAAACCTCTCCCGCACTGCTGGCCATCGTCGGCCTCCTGCTGGCCTTATGGACCGCAGGTGCAGTCTGGGCGATGCTGCGCGCGAGCGGACGCGAGCAGAAATCGATCGCCAGCAGGCAGGTTGCGCAGCGCCTTTCGCGCCTGATCGAGGAAGCGCCCGCGATCCCGCTGCTGGTCCGCGCCGACGGGCGGATCGAGGCGCCCGACCGGCTGGCGCGCTGGATCGGGCTCGACAAGGTCCCCGAATACATGTCCGAACTGGCGGGCGCGGATGGCCGCGGCCTGACCGAAGCGCAGATGGACGATCTGACGCGCAATGTGCGCCGCACGCAGAAGACCGCCAAGCCGTTCCGCATGGCGATCACCGTGGCGCCGGGCTCGGGCAAGTCGCTGGCGATGCAGGGGTCGCTGGCAGACCCCGCGGTTTCGCCCGGCGGGGCGGCGCTGATCTGGGTCTTCGATTTCAGCGAGAGCGAAGCCGAATTGCTGCAATTGCGCGAGGAAGCCGCGCGCGCACGCGAGGATTTCGGCGCGCTGGTCGGGCTGATCGAGGCGGCGCCGATGCCGATGTGGTTCCGCGGGGCGGACATGCAATTGCGGCTGGTCAACCAGGCCTATGTCGAAGCGGTCGGCGCGGACAGCGCGGACCGCGTGGTCACCGAACAGATCGAGCTGGTCGAAACGGTCAATGGCCGGACGGCGACCGAGGTCGCGCAACAGGCTGCCGACCGGCGCCAGCCGATCGAGCGCATCGTCAGCGCGACCATCGACCGCGCGCGGCGCACCATCCGGGTGACCGACTTGCCGTTGATGGGCGAGGGCATTGCCGGTTACGCGGTCGATATCGAGGAAATGGAGGAGCAGGCCCGCGAATTCCGCGCCTTCCGCGAGGCGCAGCGCTCGATGCTCGACCAGCTGTCGATCGGCGTGGCGCAGTTCGATGCGGCGCACCGCATGACCTTCGCCAACCAGCCGTTCCACCGCGTGTTCTCGCTGCCGCCGGGCGTGGTCAACGACCGCACGACCTTCCAGCAAATGCTGCTGATTGCCCGCGAGAATGGCCGCATCCCCGAAGTCCGCGACTTCCCCGCATGGCGCAACGAACTGGCCGAGTGGTTCCAGCGCGACGAGCCGCATGAAGAAGCCTGGTCGCTGTCGGACAGCACGCATTTGCGGATCGTCGCGCAGCCGCTCCCCGATGGCGGGCTGGTGATGATCGCCGAGGACCGGACCGAGCAGCTCGCACTTTCGGCGACCCGCGACACGCTGCTGCGCACGCGCACCGCGACATTCGACAATCTGTTCGAGGCGCTGGCGGTATTCGCTCCCGACGGGCATCTGGAATTGTGGAACCGCGGCTTCCCCGGCGCCTGGGGGATCGAACACGAGGTTCTCGATGGCCACCCGCAGGCGGAGGATTTGCTCGGCGCGATTGCCCCGAACCTTGCCGATCCCAGCGCGGTGTCGGGGATCAACCAGGTCATCCGTGCGGCGACGCTCGATCGCAAGAAGAGCGATGGCCGCATCGAACTCGCCAATGGGCGCACGCTCGACTTCACCGGGGTCCCGCTGCCCGATGGCAATGGCCTGCTGACCGTGCTCGACGTGACCGCCTCGCGCCAGGCCGAACAGGCCTTGCGCGAGCGTAACCGCGCGCTGGAGGAAGCCGATGCGGTGATGACCCGCTTCCTGGCCAACATGAGTTATGAATTCCGGACGCCGCTGACCTCGATCGGCGGGTTTGCCGAACTGCTGACCAGCGGCATTGCGGGCGAATTGCCACCGCAGGCCGAGGAATATGCGCAGGCGATCTCGCTGTCGGTCGGCAAGCTCACCGAGCAGGTCGAAAACGTCCTCGATCTCTCGCAATCCGAAGCGGGCCTGATGCCGCTGCGCCAGAGCAAGCTCGAACTGCTGCCTTTCGTGACGCAGATCGTGCGCAAACAGGAACGGCGGATCCTCGACAGCGGGCTGACGCTCGATCTCAAGGGAAGCCCCGAGAAGAGCGTCACCGCCGATCCGCACCAGTTGCGGCGGGCGATTTCGCAGCTGCTCGACAACGCCATCAACGGCACTCCGCGCGGCGGGCGGATCCTGGTCGATATCGGGCGCAAGCGCGGCGAGACCAAGATCGTCATCGCCGACAATGGCCGCGGGATGAGCCAGCATGAACTGGCGCGGGCGCTCGAGGGCATCCGCATGTCTGCCGATGGCAAGGGGATCGAGCGGCGGCAGGGGCTGGGTATCCCGCTCGCGCGGCAGCTGATCGAAGCGCATGGCGGAACGCTCGAAATCCACAGCCGCAAGAACGGCGGCACCACGGCCACGATCACGCTGCCGTGACCATTGCCTTGCCCGATCTCGCAGCGATGGAGGCGCTGGGGCAGCGTATCGCGGCCCTGCTCGCCCCGGGCGATGTCGTCGCGCTTTCGGGCACGCTGGGGACCGGCAAGACCACGCTCGCCCGGGCGATCCTTGCTGCGCTGGGCCACATGGGCGAAGTGCCGTCGCCAACCTACACGATTATCGAGACCTATGACGAGCTGAACCCGCCGGTGGTGCATGCCGATTTCTACCGGCTGGAACATCCATCCGAGGTCGAGGAACTCGGGCTCGACGACTATCGCGAGGGTGCGGTCCTGCTTGCCGAATGGCCCGACCATGCCGGCGGCTTCGCGCATGAGCCGACGTGTCTCGCGATTGATCTCGAAAAGGTGGGTGACGGGCGCGAGGCCGTTGTAACCCCGGGCACATCTTGGCAAGGGCGCTGGCTATGAGCGACGCGCTTCTTGACGATATTCACGCATTCCTTGGCGATACCGAATGGGAGGGGGCGGAAATCACCCCGCTCGTCGGCGATGCCAGTTTCCGCCGGTACTTCCGGCTCAAGCTCGGCGGCAAGAGCGCGATGCTGATGCATGCACCGCCGCCCGAGGAAGATCCCAAGCCCTTCCTGCATGTCGCGCACTGGCTGGAAACCAGCGGTTTGCGCGCGCCGCATATCCTGTTGGAAGACGCCGCGCGCGGATGGGTTCTGACCGAGGATTTCGGCGACCAGCGGATGCGCGAATGGATCGACGACAATCCGGGTGACGAACGCGACATCTATGCCAAGGCGATCGACACGCTGGTGCAGCTGCATCGGCTGCCGCCGGGTCCGTTCGCGACCTACGACATGGCGGTCTATCTGCGCGAAGCGATGCTGCTGGTCGAATGGTATTGTCCGGCGATGGGGCTCGACGTCGATGTCGAGGGCTATCGCAAGGCGTGGGAGGCCGTGCTCGAGCCCTTGCTGCCGCGCCAGACGCCGGGCGTAACCGTGCTGCGCGATTACCATGCGGAAAACATCATGCTGCTCGAACCCGGCAAGCTGGCGGGCGCGCAGGGGCTGATCGACTTCCAGGACGCGCTGGTCGGCCACCCGGCCTATGATCTCGTCAGCTTGCTGCAGGATGCACGCCGCGATGTGGCCGAAGACCTCGAATGCGAAATGCTCGGTCGCTACCGTGCTGCGGCCGATCCGGGCGAGCACTTCGAAGCCGATTACGCGCGGCTCGGCGCGCAGCGGAACGCCAAGATCGTCGGCATCTTCACCCGGCTGTGGAAGCGTGATGGCAAGGCCCGCTACCTCGCGATGATCCCGCGGGTCTGGACCGCGATGGAGCGCGATCTCGCGCATGAAGCGCTGCGGCCGGTCGCCGACTGGTTCGCCGCCAATATCCCGCAGGAAATCCGCGATACCGCGGGCGGGGAAATCCAGTGAGCGAATTGGCCTCCGACACCGCCATGCTGATGGCTGCGGGGCTGGGCAAGCGCATGCGCCCGCTGACC
This sequence comes from Qipengyuania citrea, assembly GCF_024171405.1. Lineage (GTDB taxonomy): Bacteria > Pseudomonadota > Alphaproteobacteria > Sphingomonadales > Sphingomonadaceae > Qipengyuania > Qipengyuania profunda. The sequence continues at coordinate 596,804 of NZ_JALJZT010000002.1, read as the reverse complement.
GCGAGCACGCCCAAACCGCTGGTGCGCGTGGCGGGCAAGCCGCTGATCGACCGGGCGCTCGATCGGCTGGAGGAAGCCGGGATCGCCAAGGCGGTGGTCAATGTGCACTATCTCGCCGATGCGATCGAGGCGCATATCGGGCCGCGCAAGGCGCCCGCTGTGACCTTCTCGGACGAGCGCGAACACTTGCTCGAAACCGGCGGCGGCATGGTCAAGGCCGCGGCAGCGGGCCTGCTGCCCAGCCAGTTCTTTGCCTGCAATGCCGACAGCATCTGGCTCGATGGTCCGCGCAATGCCTTTGCCGATCTGTCGGCGCGCTGGGACCCCGACCGGATGGACGCGCTGCTGCTGGTCGTGAACCACGCGCGGGCGTATAATTTCGATGGCGTGGGCGATTTCTACATGAATGGGGCGGGGCTGTTGCAGCGCAAGCTGCCGGGGCGGATCGCGCCGTTCATCTATACAGGGATCCAGCTCGTATCCGAGCGGCTGCTGCGCGATGCGCCCGAAGGCAAGTTCTCGACCAATGTCCTGTGGGACCGGGCGATTGCCGAAGGCCGCCTGTTCGGGCTCGCCTTTACCGGGCACTGGTACGAAGTCGGCACGCCGGCGCATATCCGCCCGACCGAACAGGCGCTCAAGGGTGGCTGAACGGCACCAGCCGCAGGTCTACTCGATTGCTGCCCACCGCGGCTTTGCCGATGCGCTGGTGGCGGGTCTCGTCCCGCGATATTCGGACCCCGAGTTCGGTCTTGCGCGGCTGACGCTGCTGGTACCGAGCAGCCGGGCGCGGCGGACGATCGCCGAAGCCTTCATCCGCCACGCAGGCGAGCACACTACGCCGGGGCTGCTGATGCCGCGCATGGCGGTGGTTGGCGATCTCGATCTCGACGAGACGCTGGGCCCGCTGCTCGATCCGCTTGGCGCGGCCGATGTCCCGCCCGCGATCGATCCGCAGCGGCGGCTGTTCGCGCTGGCCCAGCTTATTGGCGAAACCATGGGCGACGAGGCGCCCGGCGGGGCGACCCTGCTCCGGCTGGCGCGCGAGATGGGCGCGACGATGGATCGGCTGCTGGTCGAAGGCGTGGGCCCCGAGGAATTGCTTGGCGAACCCGTGCTCGACCTGTTCGGATCGCTGTCGGGCCATTGGCAGCAAAGCCTCCACCTGTTTGCCAGCGTGCAGGCACAATGGCTGGCACAATTGCGCGAATGGGACGCGCTCGATGCAGCCGCGCGGCGCAATCGGCTGTTCGACTGGGCTGCCTCGCGCTGGAAGCAGACCCCGCCGCCGACGCCGGTCGTGGCTGCGGGGGTGACCAGCGCGGCGCCGTCGCTCGCGCGGCTGTTGCGCGTCGTGGCGGATCTCGAACATGGCGCGGTCATCCTGCCCGATTTCGACCTGACGATGCCGCAGGCGGTCTGGGACGAATTGGGGCGGGCGGGTGCAACGCCCGAGCCGGGTGCCACGCCGTTTGCGCGCGACGATGCGGTGACGCATCCGCAATATCACCTCAAGCTGCTGCTCAACCGCATGGGGGTGGCACGGGAAGAAGTGCAGCCGTGGCATCGCAGGGGCCTCGCCGCGGCGCCGCCCGAGCGCAGCCATGCGATCGGATCGCTGTTTCTCCCGCCCGAGGCAAGCAAGGGCTGGGTCGATCTGCCGCCCGAAAAGCGCCGCCTGTCGGGCCTGCGGACGATGACCTGCGCCACGCCCGAGGAAGAAGCGCAGGCGATCGCGCTGCTGGTGCGCGAAGCGCTCGAGGAACCCGAACGGCGCGTGGCAGTCGTCACCCCGGACCGCGCATTGGCGCGGCGGGTGGTGCACCATCTCGACCGCTGGAATATTGCCGCCGACGATTCGGCGGGCCGCCCGCTCTCGCAGACCCCGGCGGGGCGGTTGTTCCTGCTGCTGGCCGAGGTGATGGCGGAGGACGCCGCGCCCGTGCCGCTGATGGGGCTGCTGGCGCATCCGCTGGTCGATGGCGGCATGGAGCGCGGTACCTGGCTGCGCCAGCTGCGCCGGATCGAGCAGCGTTTGCGCGGGCCGCGGCAGGCGGGCGGGCTTGTTCCGCTTGCGAAGATCGCAGCCCAGCTGTCCGAAACCCATCCGCCGGTCGGCGCATGGTATGCGGTGGTCGAACAGGCGCTGATGCCGCTGCTTGCCTTGCGGCAGGAGGAAAGCGCGCCGCTGGCCGAAGTGCTGGATACGCTAGCCGAGGCGGGCGAGGCGCTGTGCGGCGAGAAGCTGTGGGCCAGGGAAGACGGCCGCGCGCTCTCCGCCTTTGTCGAGGATTTGCGGCTGCATGCGCGCGAAGCGGCTTTTGCGCTCGCGCCTACCGAAACGGGCATCGCGCTGCGCGATGCGATGGAGCAGATCGCAGTGCGGCCACCCTATGGCGGGCATGCGCGGGTACATATTCTCGGTCTGCTGGAAAGCCGGATGAACCGCGCCGAACTGGTCATCTGTGCGGGGCTCAACGAAGGCGTCTGGCCCACCAGGGGCGGGATCGACGCGCTGCTCGCGCCGCCCGTGCTGCGCGCGCTGGGCATTCCCGGCTCCGATTTCCGCATCGGTCTGTCGGCACACGATTTGGCCGGGGCGATGGGGGCACCCGAGGTGGTGCTCTCGCGGTCGGAGCGCGACGAGGCCGGCCCTGCGATTCCCTCGCGCTTCCTGTTGCGGGTGCAGGCGTTGCTGGGCGAGATGCTGCCGCGTTACGAGGAACGCGAAGCGGTCGCGCTGGCCCGCGCCATGACGCGCGCACCGGCGGCCGAGCGCTATCCGCGGCCCGCGCCCGATCCGGCGCCGGAACAGCGCGATGTCGATATTTCCGCCACCGCGCTCGATCGGCTACTGGGCGATCCCTACCAATTCTATGCGGGCAAGATCATGGGCCTGTCCGATCTCGACGCGCTCGATGCCGAGCCGTCGGCGCTGTGGCAGGGCAATGTCGCACATACGATCCTGCAGCGCTGGCACGAGGCGCGCGAGAGCGATCCGGCGGCGTCGCTGGCACCGATCATGGATGCGGTGCTCGACGAGGAAAACGCCGATCCGCTGATGCGCGGTCTGTGGCAGCCCCGCCTCGAAGCGGCGCTGCGCTGGATCGAGGATCAGGTGACCAGTTACGACGAGCGCTGCGTGCTCGCGGTCGAGAAGAAGGGCGCGATGACTTTCGAAGGCGTGCAGGTGCATGGCCGCGCGGACCGGATCGACCGGCTAGAGGACGGCAGCCTTGCGATCATCGACTACAAGACCGGCAAGCCGCCCAGCGCGGCGATGGTCGAGCAGGGCTTTGCACTCCAGCTCGGTATCCTCGGCCTGATCGCCGAGCGGGGCGGGTTCGACGGCCTGTCGGGCGATCCGCACGGTTATGAATACTGGTCGTTGGGCAAGGCGAACAATGACGATAACCCGTTCGGCTTCGGCTATGTCGACATCCCGCTGAAGGTCGGGCGCAAGACTTCGGGTGTGCTGCCCGAGGAATTCCTCCCGCTCACCGCCGAGAAGCTGACGCTGGCTATCGGCCGTTTCATCAAGGGCCGCGATCCCTTCACCGCGCGCGAGAACCCCGATTACCCCGCCTACGACACCTATGACCAGCTGATGCGGCTCGATGAATGGATCGCGCATCAGGATGGCGGAGAGGACGCATGAGCGGGACCGTCTACGAACTGCAGGACAAGCAGCGGCTCGCGGTCGATCCGCAGGACAGCGTGTGGCTGTCGGCGAGCGCGGGGACCGGCAAGACGCAGGTGCTGTCGGCGCGTGTGTTGCGGCTGCTGCTCGAACCGGGTGCCGATCCGTCGCAGGTGCTGTGCCTGACCTTCACCAAGGCGGGCGCGGCCGAAATGGCGGTGCGGGTCAACGCGGTGCTCGCGCGGTGGGTGCGGATGGACGATGCCCAGCTCGGCAAGGAGCTCGGCTATCTTGGCGCGCCGGCCGATCCCGCCACACGTGCGCGGGCCCGCGCACTGTTCGCGCGCGTGCTCGATTGTCCCGGCGGCGGCTTGCGGATCGATACGATCCACGCCTTCGCACAATATCTCCTCGCCGCGTTCCCGGGCGAGGCGGGCATGCTGCCCGGATCGCGCCCGATGGAAGACCGCGAGCGCGACCTGCTCAGCCGCGAGGTGCTGGCGACGCTGCTGGGCGAAGGCGACACCCGCATAACCGGCGCGATTGCCGAGCTGAGCAAGCGCAAGGGGCCCGATGCGGTCCGCGGCTGGCTGATGCGCTGCGCACGGCACATGGATCTATGGCGCGGACCGGGCAGCTGGCAGCCGCCCATGCAGCCGCGCGTCCACCGCCTGCTCGGCATCCCCGCCGACGCCGATGCTGCATGGGTGGCGCAGGCCTGTTCGGACGACGCCTTTCCCGTCGCGGCCTTGCGCGCCTGCCTGTCCGCCACGCGCGGATGGCCCGCCAAGACCGGGCAGCAATGCGCCGACTTCATCGAGGGCTGGCTCGCCGGTGATGCGGACGCGCGCCGAGCTGGTCTCGAGGGTTTCTGCACTACATTGCTCAAGAAGGACGGAACGCCGCGCAAGCTGGCGGGGGCGGAGAAGGCCGATCCTGTCTTTACGGACAATCAGCAGCAGGTGGCCGAGGCCGTGGCGCAGGTCCGCGAACGCGCCGCGTTGATCGAGCTGGCTGCATTCCTTGCTCCGCAGCTCGAGGCCGGGCGCGCCTTCGCGCTCGTCTGGCATAAGGCGAAGGAGCGCGAGGGGCTGGTCGATTTCGACGACCTTATCGCCCGCGCCGCCAGCCTGCTGTCGAACAGCGCGATGGCCGAGTGGATCCGCTACAAGCTCGACCGCAGTTTCGACCATATCCTCGTCGACGAAGCGCAGGATACCAATGCGGCGCAATGGAGCATCGTCAAGGCGCTGACCGACGATTACTTCGACGGCGCGGGCGCGCAGGGCGATGCGGTGCGCACCATCTTTGCCGTCGGCGACTACAAGCAGGCGATCTTCGGTTTCCAGGGCACCAGTCCGGAAAACTTCCGCGAAGCGCGCGATTACTTTCGCGACAAGCTGGATGCCGCTGCGCAGGCCGCGCGCGAAACGCGCGGCGCGCCGAACGTTCGCGGGCTGGAGGAATACGGGCTCGGGCGCAGCTATCGCACGAACCAGCAGGTGCTCGGCTTCGTCGACCGGGCAATCGATGCGATTGGCTATGGCGGTTTCGGTCTCGACCAGCGCGGCGACCCGCATACGGGCAGCGCGGAGCCGGGGCTGATCGGTCTGTGGCAGGTCGTCCGGGTCACGGAAGGCGAGGATGATGACGGCGAGCGGGAAGGCTGGCTTGCAAGGCACGATCGCCAGCTGGCCGATCGTATCGCGCAGCAGGTGGCACAGTGGCTTGATCCTGCGGGCGAGGGCTTCACGCTGTCGAAGGGCAATCCGCGCCGTGCCACGGCTGGCGATGTCATGATCCTGGTACAGAAGCGGCGCGAACTGGCGTCGCTGATCGTCGCGCGGCTGTACCGTCACGGTGTTCCCGTTGCCGGGGTCGATCGCCTGCGGCTCGGCAACCCGCTGGCGGTGAAGGATTTGATGGCGGCGCTGCGCTTTGCCGCGCAACCGCTCGACGATCTTACGCTCGCCAGCCTGCTGGTCTCGCCGCTGATCGGGTGGAGCCAGGACGAATTGCTGCGCTACGGCCATCGCCCGCCCCGCATGCGCTTGTGGGAGCATCTGCGCGACAGCGATGCCGAGCGGGTCGTGGAGACCATGGGCATCCTGCGCGAAATCCTGCGCCGCGCCGATTACGACAGTCCGCAGCAATTGCTCCACTGGATGCTGATCGGCCCGATGGACGGACGGCGGCAATTGGTCGCGCGGCTGGGGCGCGAAGCGAACGATCCGATCGACGAATTGCTCAATGCGGCGAATGCCTATGCCAGCGCGCATACCGCCAGCCTTCAGGGCTTCATCCGCTGGTTCGATGCCGACGATGGCGACCTGAAACGCGAAGCGGGCGAGGGGGGCGACCAGGTCCGCGTCATGACCGTGCATGGCTCGAAGGGGCTCGAAGCGCCGATCGTGATCCTCGCCGACAGCGCGATCCGCCCCGATGGCGCAGGGGAACTGGTCCTGCACGAGGACCTCCCCGGTGGGGGCGAGGCACGCGCGGTCCCGCTGCCCGTCCTTGCCAAGAGCGAACAGGTCGGTCCGTTGCGGCTGGCGGGCGAGCTCGAAACCGCCAAGGCAATGCAGGAGCACTGGCGGCTGCTCTATGTCGCGCTCACACGCGCGCAGGAAGCGCTGTTCATCACCGGTTCGCTGGGTCCGCGCGATGCGAAGAACGGCCCGCATGAGGATAGCTGGTATGCACGCCTCAAGCCGTTGTTCGGCGAGGACGAGGGACTGGCGGACCCGATCTGGGATGCGCGCTGGGAAATCGGCGAACGCGCTCCCGCTGTAGCGCCAGCGGCCGAGCACACCGCCGAGAGTTCGCAGCCGATGCTGCCCGTATGGGCCACGCGCCCGATCGGTCCCGAACCGCGGCCGCCGCGCCCGCTCGCGCCATCGGGGCTGGGCGAGGTCGAGGGCAGTGATCCGCCGCTGCCTCCCGCCCATGCGGCAGAAGCGGCGCGGCGCGGGACGCTGATCCATGCGCTGCTCGAACGGATGCCGCAGCTGGCCGAGGATATGCGCGAGGAACAGGCGCGCGGCTGGCTCGCGCGGCAGGCTCCCGATCTGACCGAGGCGGAGCGCGCGGAAATGCTCACCCGGGTTCGCGCGGTGCTGGAGGATCCGACCTTCGCGCATGTGTTCGGTCCGCAGGCGCTTGCCGAAGTGCCGCTCGCCGCGACGGTCGAAGGGCAGGTCGTGATGGGCACGGCCGACCGGTTGCTGGTCACGAGCGAGACGGTCACCGTGGTCGATTTCAAGACCGCGCGGCGCCCGCCAGCCGCGCCCGAGGACATTCCCGAAAGCACGCTCAAGCAGATGGCGGCCTATGTCGCCGCGCTGGAGGCGATCTATCCCGGCCGGCGGGTAGAAGCCGCAGTGCTCTATACCCAGACGCCGCAGCTGTTCGCCTTGCCGCCCGCGATACTGGCTGCCTACAAGAGCGCATTTGCGGCGCCGCAGGAAAGTTTTACCCTGCCGCCCGTTGAGTAATTGACCGGGCTGCCCACATCGGGGGCCAAGCGAATTTCAGGAGATTTCCCATGGCCACCACCGCCGTCACCGACGCCAGCTTCCAATCCGACGTGCTCGAAAGCGACAAGCCCGTGCTGGTCGATTTCTGGGCCGACTGGTGCGGTCCGTGCAAGATGATCGCACCCGCGCTTGAAGAACTGAGCGAGGAACTGGGCGAGCAGGTCACCATCGCCAAGATGGACATCATGGAAAACCCCGACGTCCCCGGTTCGATGGGCGTCCAGTCGATCCCCTATCTCGTGCTGTTCAAGAATGGCGAAGCCGCTGCCCATATGCGCGGCGCGGCGCCCAAGGGCCAGCTCAAGCAGTGGCTTGAGAGCGAGCTTTAATCCAGCTTCGCATATAGCTCGGCGAGCTCGTCCCACAGGGCCGGGCTCGCCGCACCCAGCAGGCCCGTTCGGCCCACCTCGTCCACGCGATAGGGTGAGCCGTCGGGCCGCGCTGCTTTTCCGCCCGCCTCGTTGAGCCACAGCGCACCCGCCGCGTGGTCCCAGGCCAGCGTGCGTTCAAAAATCGACACATCGTTCACCCCCAGCGCCAGCCGCGGATACTGCTCCGCCGCGCAATAGGGGATGTCGACGAGGTGGTACTGCGGTGCGATATGCCGCCGCGTCGCCTCGCGGCGCTCTTCCTGCATGAAGATCAGCGACAGGGCGGCGATCGGCGGCGTCATGCCGGTGGGGTGGGCGGCGACCTTCACGCCATCAACCTGCGCCCCTTGGCCGCGATGCGCGGTGCAGAAGCGTCCGCTGAGGCAGTCGTAAATCCAGCCCGACTGTGCTTCCCCGCCTTCGGCGCGCGCGATGATGATCCCGAATGGCGGCTTCCCGCTGGCGAAATTGCGGGTCCCGTCGACCGGATCGACGATCCAGCACGGGCGATCGAGCCGGTCCAGTATGCCTGGGTCCGCGTGCGCGGTTTCCTCGCCCACGAAGGCGAGCGTATCGTCGAGCGCGGCCAGCCCCTCGCGCAGCAGCGCCTCGCTCTCCTTGTCGGCCACCGTGACGGGATCGTTGCCGCCCTTGTCCTCGACCTCGCCCGCGGCAAGGTTGCGATAGCGCGGGAGGATCGCCTGCACGGTGACCCGCTGCATCAGCGCGAGGATATCGCGGTCGAGCGCGCTCACGAGCGGTAGTCTGCATTGATCGAGATGTAGCCATGCGTGAGATCGCAGGTCCAGACGGTCGCGCGGCCTTCGCCAAGACCGAGATCGACCTCGATGCGAATGTCCTGCCCGGCAAGATGCTTGGCGACCGGTGCCTCGTCGTAATCGGCGACGGGCTGGCCATCGCGTGCGGCCCAGGTCCCGCCGAAGCCGATCGACAATCGGTCGCGGTCGGCGGGTTCGCCCGCCTTGCCCACCGCCATGACCACGCGGCCCCAATTGGCGTCGCCCCCGGCTATCGCGGTCTTCACCAGCGGCGAGTTGGCAATCGCCAGGCCGACGCGGCGCGCGCTGGCGTCGTCCGCCGCCCCGGTGACCGCGACCTCGATGAATTTCTGCGCCCCTTCGCCGTCGCGCACGACCAGCAGGGCGAGTTCGCGGCAGACATCGTGCAGCGCCGCGTAGAAGGCATCGGCGCCGGGATCGTCCCATGTGGTCAGCGGCGCATTGCCCGCCTTTCCGGTTGCGAACAGCAGCACCGTGTCGCTGGTCGAGGTATCGCCATCGACCGTGATGCAGGAGAACGTCGCCTCATTCGCCTTGGATAGCATCTCCTGCAGGAACGCCGGGTCCACGGCCGCGTCGGTAAAGACATAGCCCAGCATCGTCGCCATGTCGGGCGCGATCATGCCGCTGCCCTTGATGATCCCGGCGAGTTCGACCCGCTGGGTCCCCATGAAAGCCGCCGCTGCGGCGCCCTTGGTGAAGGTGTCGGTGGTCCCGATCGCGTTCGCCGCCTCTTCCCAGCCGCAGCTTTCGGCGCCGAGCACCGCGGCCACTCCGGCGCGCGCCTTGTCCTTGGGCAAGGGCACCCCGATCACGCCGGTCGAGGACACGAACACCTCGTCCCCCGGGCAGTCGAGTGCCTTGGCTACCTGCGCAATGATCTGCTCGACCGCCTCGCGCCCGCGATAGCCGGTGAAGGCGTTGGAATTGCCTGCATTGACGATCAGCGCCCGCGCGCGGCCCTGCTCCACCTGTGCGCGGCCCATCTCGACCTCGCTCGAGGCGCAGGCCGATTTGGTAAAGACCCCCGCCACGGCGCAGCCGGCGGCGAGTTCGACATAGGTCAGATCGGACCGGTCCCACGCCTTGTAGCCCGCGCGCGCCACGCGCAGCGTCACGCCGTCGATTACCGGCAGCGCGGGGAAGGGGCGGGCGAGCAGAGAAGGCGTTAGATCCATTCCCCGCGCGCTAGCCCCGCGCCGCGCGCCAGACAAGCGTCAGGCTGCGCGGCCCGCGACCCTCGGCACCAGCAGGAAGGCGACGAGATACAGCAGGCCGGTCACGATCAGCAAATTGTTGTAGCCGGTGAACAGCGCCGCATATTCGAGACACCCGCCGACGATCGTGCCGAGCAGGTTGATCGCAAAGGCCGATTGCGAATCGCTGCTTTCGCGGAAGCGTTTCGCAAAGGCGATATTGGCGAGATAGATCGGCAGGAAGGCCAGCACGGTTGCCACGACCAGCCGCGGCCAGAACGCCAGCGGCAGCAACCATTCGGGCTTGATGACCCAGGCCGCCGCAAGCGAGGCGGCCAGCGCGATGAAGACCACCTTGAGCGGCGGCGTCTTGACCCGCCGCTCGGTTTCCACCGCGGCAAGCACGATCACCAGCACGCCGGCAAACACCAGCGCGTTGACGAACCATGTGGTGCCGAACAGCAAGGCAAAGGTCGCGATGTTCTTGGTTTCGAGCAGCAGGAACGCCGCACCCATGAAGAACAGGTCGGCATAGGGCCGCATCGTGCCGAGCGGGCCGCCCAGCAGCCGCACTGTCACCAGCGAGGCGAGCAGGATGGCCCCGATAGTGAAGGCATAGAGCGGCGGGAAGCTGTTTCCGCGGAAATACAGGAACGGGGCATCGTCCTTGACCGTGGTGATTTCGGTCGTCGGAACCCAGGGTTCGCCGCAGGTCTGCGATTCCGCCTGCACCGCGATGCTGACGACCGCCTGCGCATCGGCCCAGGTGTCGACGCAGGGTTCATGGCCGAACACCGCCTGCGTGGTCCCGGCAAGCCGGTCGATCAGCCAGGGTTCGCGGTAATAGTTGTACATCGCAAACGCGCCGTCGGGCTTGAGCGCGCGGCGGACCGACTGGATGGCCTCCTCGGTAAAGAGGAAGGATTCGAGGCGGATTTGCGATGCGCCGCTCACCAGCGTGAGCGAATCGGGCAGCGCGAAAAGGATGAGATCGTATTTGCGCTCGGTGTTCTCGAGGAAGGCGCGGCCGTCGTTGACATGCCGCTGGACGCCTGGATTGGCGTAGGGGCGGTCGATGTTCATCTCGACCCCGATCTGCATGATGCGCGGGTCGATATCCACGGCATCGACATGCTTGGCCCCTTCGCGCAGCGCGATCGCAACGTCCGAACCCGACCCAGCGCCGACGATCAACACGTCGTCGAGCTTACCCGGAAGCCGTAGATAGGGCGTCTCGTAAATCCGTTCGCCCTGTTCCAGCTTCCATTCCGCCGGAGCCATCAACTGGTGCGGGACGCCATTCGCGCGGATCAGGACGAAACCGGAATCGGCTTCTTCCATCTCCTCGGCGTTGATCTTGTAATAGGGCGACCAGCTCACGCCGGGGGTGAAGGTCTCCATGGCGAGGCCCGCCAGCAGCACGACGCCCCAGCCAGCGCTTACGATCCGGCGGTTGGGTGCCGTCAGCAGCATGATCGGAACCATGGCGACCACGCCCCAGACCAGCGAAGGTGCATGGAGGAAACTCAGGGCAGTGAAGCCGAGAATCCCGGCCAGCGAACCGATCAGGTCGTAGCGATACGCAGACAGGGGCCGCATCTTGGGAAAACACCGCCCGACAAGTTCCGCCGGTCCGGCAAGGATGACCGCGACCAGCCCGAAGACCACGGGCAGCGCAAGCCAGGCGGGTGGTCCTTCGATTTCGAGCGCCGTGAAATAGATGAGGTCCGAACCCTGCCGTTCGATCGAGACCGGAAACTGGATCACGCCGATGACGAGGATCGCCAGCAGCGGCAGCGAAATCGGCCAGATCGACCATTCCTTGCGGCTGATCAGGAAGCCCGCGCCAATGCCGAGGAACGACCCCAGCAGGACGAAATTCGAGAAATAGGACAGGTGGACGACGCTCGAACCGAGCCAGCGGATCAGCGCGAGTTCGACGAAGAGCATGAGCCCGCTGGCCAGCAGCAGGCGGGTAACGACGGCGGGGTCATCCCGCTCTTCATAGCCGCTCGGCTTGCTATCCAAGGTCCCGTCGACAGTGCTCATTCTTGCCCCCTGCAATCCCGTTTCGAGTGCGACGCTTAAGAGCGTATGTTTACTGGAAAGATAATTCGACTGCTGGCCCACATCTGTCCCCAGCGCCGGAGGCGGGACTTTCGGCGAGTTTACCGGCTTCGGGCTGGACGTTCCGCCTCCGCGTCACTATCTCGCCGGTCAGGATGCTTAAACGCCTGCTCGCCTGCCTCGCGCTCCTGACCGGCCTCGCTGCTGCCGGCGCGCCTGCCCATGCGGTGGTTTATGATGCGGCATCGGGCGTCGAGCGCGCAGCCGATACCGAGAAGCCCTGCCACGGCGAGGTAAGCATCCGTCTCCACACGGCTCGCCATTCGCTGGTTGCGCCGCGTGCGACCGGACCGGGCCAGCCGGTTGCGGTCCTTTCGGTCGTCATCCCGACCGTGCAGATGGGCATCGACCGCGCCTACGAATAGGCCGGCCGCGACATCCCCCGATTTTCGTCCGCCACGTACGCTGTGCGCGGGCTTTCCACCATACACCATAGAATTCATCCGGAAGGCGCCAGGCCCCCTATGTTCAATTCCATCATGAAGACCGTATTCGGTTCGTCCAACGACCGTTATGTCAAATCGATCGGCAAGATCGTCGACCGGATCAACGCGCTCGAACCGCAGCTCCAGGCGCTTTCGGACGAAGAACTGGCGGCGCAGACCGACAAGTTCCGCGCGCAGCTGGCCGATGGCAAGACGCTCGACGACATCCTGCCCGAAGCCTTCGCCACCGTGCGCGAAGCCTCGGTCCGTGTGCTCGGCATGCGCCATTTCGATGTGCAAATGGTCGGCGGTATCGTGCTTCACCGCGGCGAAATCGCTGAGATGCGCACGGGTGAGGGCAAGACGCTGGTGGCCACGCTCGCGACCTATCTCAATGCGATCGAGGGCAAGGGTGTCCATATCGTCACCGTCAACGACTACCTCGCCGCGCGCGATGCCGAATGGATGGGCCGGCTGCACCAGTTCCTCGGCCTAACTGTCGGCGTGATCGTTCCGAACCTTCCGGAGCACCAGCGCCGTGAGGCCTACAACGCGGACATCACCTATTCGACCAATAACGAGCTTGGCTTCGATTACCTGCGTGACAACATGAAGCACGAGCGCGGACAGATGGTCCAGCGCCCCTTCAATTTCGCCATCGTCGACGAAGTCGATTCGATCCTGATCGACGAGGCCCGTACGCCGCTGATCATCTCCGGCCCGACCGAGGACAAGTCCGATCTCTACACCTCGATCGACGAGGTGGTGAAGGAGTTCCCCGAGGACTGGTACGAGAAGGACGAAAAACAGCGCAGCATCCAGCTGACCGAAGAAGGCACCGAAGCGGTCGAACAGCTACTGATCGAAAGAGGCCTGCTCGAAACCGACAACCTCTACGATGTCGAGAACACGCAGGTGGTCCACCATCTCGACCAGGCGCTGCGCGCGGTGCACATGTTCAAGCGCGACACCGATTACATCGTCAAGGACGACAAGGTCGTCATCATCGACGAGTTTACCGGCCGCATGATGGATGGCCGCCGCTGGTCGAACGGGCTGCACCAGGCGGTCGAGGCCAAGGAAGGCGTCAAGATCGAGCCCGAGAACCAGACACTCGCCTCGATCACCTTCCAGAACTATTTCCGCATGTATCCCAAGCTGTCGGGCATGACCGGCACCGCGGCCACCGAAGCGGCCGAGTTCTGGGACATCTACAAGATGAACGTGGTCGAGATCCCGACCAATGTCCCCGTTTCGCGCATCGACGAGGATGACGAGTTCTACAAGAACACGCAGGACAAGTTCAAAGCCATCGCCAAGGCCATCGCCGAGAAGAACGCCATCGGCCAGCCTGTGCTGGTCGGCACGGTGTCGATCGAGAAGTCGGAAATGCTCAGCGAATTCCTCCGGCAGGAAGGGGTCGAGCACGAGGTCCTCAACGCGCGCCAGCACGAACGCGAGGCGCATATCGTGGCGCAGGCGGGCCGTATCGGCGCGGTGACCATTGCCACCAACATGGCCGGCCGCGGGACCGACATCCAGCTGGGCGGTAATGTCGATTTCCGGATCGGCGACGAGCTCTCCGAGCTTGAAGACGGGGCCAAGAAGGACCTCGAAATCGCTCGCATCACCGCCGAGGTCGCGGCCGAGCGGCAGAAGGTGCTCGAGGCCGGGGGCCTGTTCGTGCTCGGCACCGAACGCCATGAAAGCCGCCGCATCGACAACCAGCTGCGCGGCCGTTCGGGCCGCCAGGGCGATCCCGGGCTCAGCCGGTTCTACCTGTGTCTGGAGGACGACCTGCTGCGCATCTTCGGACCCGACACGCTGTTCTCCAAGATGCTCAACTCGAACCTCGAGGATGGCGAGGCGATCGGCTCGAAATGGCTCTCCAAGGCGATCGAGACCGCGCAGAAGAAGGTCGAGGCGCGCAATTACGAAATCCGTAAGCAGGTCGTCCAATACGACGATGTGATGAACGACCAGCGCAAGGTCATCTACGAACAGCGCGCGGAGATCATGGACAGCGAGGCGGTCGACGATGTGGTGGTCGACATGCGTCACGATGCGATCAATTCGATCGTCTCGGAAGCCTGCCCGCCGGGTTCCTATCCCGAGCAGTGGGACATCGAGGCGCTCAAGACGCGCATTGCCGAAGTGCTGACGATCGAACCGCCGATCGAGCACTGGATCGAGGAAGACCAGGTCGAACCTGAAATCATCGAGGAACGGCTGGCCAGCGAAATCGATACGATCATGGACAACAAGATCGCTGCGGCCGATCCCGCGCTGTGGCGGCGGATCGAAAAGAGCGTGCTGCTGCAGGAACTCGACGGGCAGTGGAAGGACCACCTCGCCACGCTCGACGCACTGCGCCAGGTGGTCGGCCTGCGCGCGCATGCGCAGAAGCAGCCGCTCAACGAGTACAAGCAGGAAGCCTTCAGCCTGTTCGAAACCATGCTCGACAAGCTGCGCGAGACGGTGACCAACAAGCTGATCCGCCTCGAACTGGTCGAACCTGCGCCGTTGCCGCAGGTCGATCTGCCCGACTTGCCCGACTTCCTTACCGGTCACATCGACCCGCTGACCGGGCTCGACAATTCCAACGACGGCGATGGCTCGGCCGGACGCGCGGCGCTGTTCGGTGCACTGGCGGGCAGTTCGCGCGCTGCGGTCGGGCCGGGCGGTTCGGTGAGCGAGAACCCCTATGCGGGCATGGACATCAGCCGCAACGCGCCGTGCCCGTGCGGTTCGGGCAACAAGTACAAGCATTGCCACGGCGCCATCAGCGCCAATGCGTGATGCCCGGTCGGGGCAGCTCTGCCGCTAGGCGCGGCGGGGCTGCCTGACCATCGGTACCAGTGGCGGGCTGCCGGGTTCCGGATGGATCGGGACGCCAAAGGGCTCGAAGCCGCAGGACGTATTGAAGCCGGTGTTCGCCGGGTTCGAATTCTCGAGATAGGCGGGCAGCTGCATCCGGTCGCAGGCATCGAGCACCGGCCGGATCAGCTTGCGCCCCAGTCCCTTGCCCTGCGCCGCCGGACGCAGGCCGATACTGAACAGATAGGCGTGATCGAAGGCGGGATGGCACTGCGCCATTGCATCGCCGGTACGGATCCCGCGCGCCACCGCTCCCGGTCCGCAGCGAAACAGCGTGGGGAGGGCGAAAGCGGCATAATCCCGCAGCGAAAAGCTCGCCTCGCCGCCGGGCAACATCCACATGCACGCGCCCTCGTCGCCCAGCGAATAGCTATAGCCGCGCGGGACGTAGATGCGCCGCGCCTGCAGGTGGAACAGGTTGCGGATCCCGGCGAACTTGCCGAACAGCCAGAGGTTGAAAGGATCGTTGCGGAAGGCCTCGGCGGTGATGTCGCCGATCCTGCGGGCATCGCCAGGCCCGGCGCGGACAAGCGCCTCGCCAAGTTCGATGTTACCTGCCTGCATTATCCCTCGTCCTCCTGCGCCGCGACGCTAGCGCGCGGCGCGGTGGCGGTCTAGGCGAGCGCCATGGCCTCCCTCATCGTTGCATTTTTCGTGGCAGCCTTGCTCTATGCCAGCGTCGGGTTCGGCGGCGGTTCGACCTATACCGCGCTGCTGGCGCTTGCCGAGATCGACTATCGCCTGCTCCCGCTGCTGTCGCTGGCATGCAATATCGTCGTGGTGGCGGGCAGTTCGCTGCGCTTTGCCCGCGCCAAGGTCACGCCGTGGCGAAATGCGTTGCTGCTGACGGGGGTCGCGGCGCCCGCCGCCTTGCTCGGCGGCCTCACCCCGATCGACGAGGCGACATTCCTCACCATTCTCGGGGCCAGCCTCGTCCTGACCGCGCTGACGCTCCTGCTGCGACCGCGCGATACGGCGACGGGAGCGCCGCCGCGGTTCGCGGGGGCTATGCCGGTGCTGGCGGTGCCTCTCGGCTATCTCGCGGGCCTCGTCGGTATTGGCGGGGGCATCTTCCTCGCCCCGTTCCTGCACCTGACGCGCTGGGACAGCGCGCGCGCGATTGCCGCGACCGCCAGCCTGTTCATTCTCGTCAATTCGCTGTTCGGTCTGGCGGGGCAATTGCTCAAGGGCGGTACGGGCCGCCTCGGTGCCGCGATCGATTTCGGCCTGCCGCTGCTGGTCGCGGTCGCGATCGGCGGGCAGATCGGCAGCCTGTTGGCGCTCAAATACCTGCCGCAACGCTGGATCCGCTACGGCACAGCAGCGCTCACCGCCTGGGTGGGCGGGCGCTTGCTGCTGAATGTATGAGAAAAGTGGCTCCCCGAGTTGGATTCGAACCAACGACCAAGTGATTAACAGTCACCTACTCTACCGCTGAGCTATCGGGGAGCAGCCCGCTGGGCAGGGGTGCGCCTATATGGGCGGTCATACGGTTTGGCAAGCGGGCAAATCGCAAAAATTGTGCGCCGCGGTTCCGCTGTGCCGCTCAGACCACGAATTGCTCGGCGACGATGCGTTCGTCGAGCGCGTGGCCGGGGTCGAACAGCAACGTCAATTCGCTGTCGCGGGCGATTTCGAGGTTCACTTCGGCCACGTCGCGCAGCTCGCGCTGGTCGGCCACGACCGAGACCGGGCGTTTGTCCTTCTCGAGCACGCGCAGCGTGATGCGGCTGCGGTCGGGCAGGATCGCGCCATGCCAGCGGCGCGGGCGGAAGGGGCTGATCGGGGTAAGCGCGAGCAGGTTCGAATCGAGCGGCAGGATCGGGCCGTCGGCCGAGAGGTTGTAGGCGGTCGATCCCGCGGGGGTGGCGAGCAGCACGCCATCGCAGACCAGCTCGGGGATCCGCACCTTGTCGTCGACGGTCACCTCCAGCTTAGCGGTCTGGCGCGTCTCACGCAGCAGGCTGACCTCGTTGATCGCGCAAAAGGTGTGCTGCGCGCCAGCCTGCGTGGTCGCTTCCATCCGCAGCGGGGCGATATGGTGGCGCTTGGCCCGCCCGATCCGCTTGAGCAGCGTTTCGGGGTTGCGGTTGCGGTTCATCAGGAAGCCGACCGTGCCGAGATTGAGCCCGTAGGCCGGAATGATCCGGCCGCTGTCGAGCATGGCATGCAGCGTCTGCAGCATGAAACCATCGCCGCCGAGCACGACGACCGCATCGGCTTCTTCGAGCGGCACCCAGTCGGCGACTGCGCGGAATTCCTTGTCGGCGGCTTCCTGCGCACGCGGGGCGTCGGACACGAGCAGGGCCAGTCGGCTGAATTCGGACATGGGTCCCCTCGCATCCTCCCGTGCCGGGACGAGCTCGCCGGGCACGCGGGTTTCCTATGGTCGCGCGTCCCATTTGGCAACACACTGCAAAAACTGATACCGCTTAACCCCGGGCCTCATAAGGACTGTCACATGGCCAGCATACCCAGCGACACAACCGGCGACACGCGCGATGCGCTAACCGGCCTGGCGGACCAGTCCCAGGCACGCGAGACAATCGAGCGCTGGCTGGCTGAATGGCCCAGCGACACGATCGCCTGCCCCATGCACGCGATGATGATCACGCTCGGGCGGATCGATACGGTGAATGTCGCCTTCGGGGAATCGGCGGGCGACGGGGCGCTGGTCGAAGTGGCGCAGCGCATCAGGCATTTCGCGGGCGACGAACTCGAGAGCAGCAGCGCCTGGACCGCGGCGCGCCTTGGCGGGGGCAATTTCCTCCTCGTTGCGCGGCAGGAATGCAGCCGCGAACGCTGGCAGTGGCTGGCCGAGGCGCTGGCCGATGCCATCGCCATGCCGATCGCCAATCCCGAGGGCGGGGCGAGCCTGCGGCTGTGGCCGCGCATCGCCCTGATGCGCGTGACCCAGAATGACGATCCCGACAGCGTGCTCGATCGCCTGTCGGAGGTCGCTGCCCGCATGCGCGACAGCGCGCGGCGGCGGATCGACTGGTCGACGGGCGATGTCGCGCGCTCGGGCCGCTCGAACCAGCAGCTCGAAGCGGATCTGCTCGCGGCGATCGACCGCAACGAGATCGAGATCCTCTTCCAGCCGCAATACGCGCTCGACGACGACCGGCTGATCGGGGCCGAGGCGCTGGCCCGCTGGGACCATCCGGTCATCGGGCGCATTGGCGGCGGGACGCTGTTCCAGGTTGCCGAGCGGGCCGACCATGTGGCGCACCTGTCACGCCATATCGTCATGCGCGCGCTGGAAAAGGCGCTGCACTGGCCCGATCACCTGCGGCTGTCGCTCAACATCACCCCACCTGATCTGGCCGCCGAGAATTTCGCGATCGATTTTGCGCAGATGGCGGAAAAGACGGGTTTCCCGCTCGAACGGATCACGCTGGAAATCGTCGAGCAGGTGCTGCTCGCCGATCTCGACCGTGTCAGCCGCGTGCTCGACCAGTTGAAACTGTTCGGCATCTGCATCGCACTGGACGATTTCGGCGCGGGCTTCTGCAACTTCCGCTATCTCAAGGTCCTGCCGATCGACTCTCTCAAGCTCGATCGCTCGATGCTCGACGGCGTGTTGGACGACGAGCGCGACCGGGCGGTGATCCGCGCGATCATGGCGATGGCCGAGGCGCTCGACCTGCAGGTGCTGGTGGAGGGCGTCGAGACCGAGGAGCAGCGCGAATTCGTCCGCAAGGAAGGCTGCAAATATTACCAGGGGTTCCTGCGCGCCAAGCCGATGAGCGCAAGCGCGTTCCTCAGCCTGACCTGACGGAACCTACGCCGCCGCGCTCTCGCGCTTGCGCGATTTCCTGACGATACCCGACAGACCCTTGGTCAGCTGGATCAGGCCGTTGAGGCGGCTTTCGGGCGAACCCCATGCGCGGCTGATGACCAGCTTCATGTCGGGGCGCAGCTTGGCGGTGCCCTTCAGCCGGTCGACATAGGCGAGCAGGCCCACCGGATCGGGGAAGTCGTCCTGGTGGAAGGTCACCAGCGTGCCCTGCGCCCCGACATCGATCTTGGCGATATTGGCCTCGATCGCCTGGTGCTTGATCTCGATCAGCTTGACGAGATTGGCGGTGGCAGCGGGGAGATCGCCGAAGCGGTCGATCATCTCAGCCGCCAGCGCGTCGATTTCGGGCTTGTCCTGCGCATCGTTGAGACGGCGATAAAGCGCCATGCGCACCGCGAGGTCGGGGACGTAATCCTCGGGGATCATGATCGGCGCATCGACGGTGATTTGCGGGCTGACGCGTTCGGGCTTGGCTTCCAGCCCCAGTTCGCCCGCCTTGGCGGCAAGGATCGCATCCTCCAGCATCGACTGGTAGAGTTCGAACCCGACCTCGCGGATATGGCCCGATTGCTCGTCGCCAAGCAGATTGCCCGCACCGCGAATATCGAGGTCGTGACTGGCAAGCTGGAAGCCTGCGCCGAGACTGTCGAGATCGCCGAGCACCTTGAGGCGCTTTTCAGCCACTTCAGACAATTGCGTGTCGGTGGCGTAAGTCAGATAGGCGTAGGCGCGCAGCTTCGAACGGCCCACGCGTCCGCGCAGCTGGTAGAGCTGGGCGAGGCCGAAAATATCGGCGCGGTGAATTATGATCGTGTTCGCGCTGGGCAGGTCGAGCCCGCTTTCGACGATGGTGGTCGCCAGCAGCACTTCGTATTTGCCCTCGTAGAAGGCGCTCATCCGCTCCTCGATCTCGCCTGCGCCCATCTGCCCATGCGCGGCGACGAATTTGACCTCGGGCACGTGCTCGTGGAGCCAGTCGGAAATGGCTTCCATGTCGGAAATCCGGGGCACGACGATGAAGCTTTGTCCGCCGCGGTGATGTTCGCGCAGCAAGGCTTCGCGCATCACCATGTCGTCCCATTCCATCACATAGGTGCGCACCGCGAGGCGGTCGACCGGCGGGGTCTGGATGGTCGACAGTTCGCGCAGCCCGGTCATCGCCATCTGCAGCGTGCGCGGGATCGGCGTGGCGGTGAGCGTGAGCATATGCACATCGGCGCGCAATTGCTTGAGCTTTTCCTTATGCGTGACGCCGAACCGCTGTTCCTCGTCGACGATCACCAGTCCGAGGTTCTTGAAGTTGGTCTGCTTCGACAGGATCGCATGCGTGCCGACCACGATATCGACCTGGCCATCGGCCAGCCCCGCGCGCGTCTCCTTCACCTCGCGCGCCGGAACGAGCCGCGACAGGCGGCCGACCTTCAGCGGGAAGCCGTTGAAGCGGGACGCGAAATTCTCGAAATGCTGGCGCGCGAGCAGGGTGGTCGGCGCGACCACCGCGACCTGCTGGCCGTTCATTGCCGCGATGAAGGCGGCGCGCAGTGCGACCTCGGTCTTGCCGAATCCGACATCGCCGCAGACCAGCCGGTCCATCGGCTTGCCGCTTTCGAGGTCGCCAAGAACATCCTCGATCGCGCGTTCCTGGTCGTCGGTTTCTTCCCACGGGAAACGGTCGAGGAACTGGTTGTAGGGGCCGTCCTCCACCTCCAGCACCGGAGCCTTCTTCAGTGCACGCTGGGCGGCGACCTGCATCAGTTCGCCGGCGATCTCGAGGATCCGCTCCTTAAGCCGTGCGCGGCGCTTTTGCCATGCTTCGCCGCCGAGCCGGTCGAGCTGAACCGCCTCTTCGGACGAGCCATAGCGGCTGAGCACATCGATATTCTCGACCGGGATGAACAGCTTGTCGCCGCCCTTGTATTCGAGCTGGACGCAATCGTGCTTGGACTTGCCCACCGCGATCGGTTCGAGACCGAGATATTTGCCGATGCCGTGCTCTGTATGGACGATCAGATCGCCTACGCTGAGCGCCTGCAATTCGGCGAGGAAGGCGTCGGCATCCTTGCGCTTCTTCTTGCGCCGCACCAGCCGGTCGCCAAGGATGTCCTGCTCGGTCAGCAATTCGAGCTCGTCATTGGCGAAACTGGCTTCGATCGGCAGGATCATCGCCGTGGGCTTGGGTACGCCCGATCCCTTCGCAGCCGACAGGCCCAGCGCTTCCTGCCAGGTGTCGGCCATCTGTACCGGCGTACCCGCTTCCTCCAGGATCGAGGCGATGCGCGCGCGGCTACCCTTGGAATAGGCGGCGAGCAGCGGACGCTTGCCCGCTTTCGCCAGCGCTTTGAGGTGGTCGGCCAGCACGGGATAGACATTGTCCCCGCGGGCACGTTCGGGCGCGAAGTCGCGGCCCGAGCGGAAGCCGAAATTCACCACCTTGGCGCTTTCGGGTTCATCGAAAGGCGTCGCGCGGTGGGCGGGGGCGGCAGCAAGGCCGGCCTTGAATTCGCCCGCAGTGAGATAGAGCGCATCGGGCTTCAGGGGCCGGTAATTGCCCTTGGCCTGTCCAGTGATGGCGGTGCGCTGGTCGTAATAATCGCCGATATCCTTCACGCGCTCGTCCGCAGCGGCCAGCGCCGCCTGGTCGATCACGATGAGGTCGTCCTTGCCGAGATGGTCGAACAGCGTGGCCAGCTTGTCCTCGAACAAGGGCAGCCAGTGCTCCATCCCCGCCAGCCTACGCCCCTCGCTGATGGCTTCGTAAAGCGGGTCCTGCGTGGCATTGGCGCCGAACATCTCGCGGTAGCGGCTGCGGAACCGCTTGATGCTGTCATCGTCGAGCAGCGCTTCGCTGGCGGGCAGCAACAGGTGCGACTGGAGCCGCCCGGTGCTCATCTGCGTATTGGGATCGAAGGTGCGCAGGCTCTCCAATTCGTCGCCGAAGAAGTCGAGCCGCAGCGCCTCTTCCATACCGCTCGGGAAAATGTCGACGATCGAACCGCGGACGGCATATTCGCCCTTGTCGATCACCGTGTCCGCACGGCTGTAGCCCTGCCGCTGGAGCAACGCGGCGAGGCTCTCGCGCCCGATCTCGGTCCCCACCTTGAACTCGCGCACGCTTTCGCGGATGCGGAACGGGGTGAGCACGCGCTGGAGAACGGCGTTGGCGGTGGTAACGATCAGCTGCGCCTTGGCCTTGCCCGTCTGCAGCCGGTGAAGCGCGGCCAGCCGGCGTGCGCTGATCGACAGCGCCGGGCTGGCGCGGTCGTAGGGCAGCGAATCCCACGCGGGAAATTCGATCACGTCGAGTTCGGGGGCGAAGAACGCCGCCGCCTCGACGATCCCGCGCATCGCTGCATCGTCGGGTGCGATGAACACTGCGCGACCCGTGCTGGCGCGGGCCAGATCGGCCATGACCAGCGGCTGCGCGCCCCGTGCCACCTGCGCCAGCGTCAGCGGTTCGCGGGCGTTCAGGATATTGGAAAGATCGGGCATCGTGTTCCTAGCGTTCGAAGGGGCCGCGCGTTCCGCACACGCAAGAATGCCCCCTGCCCGGACGGGAAGGGGGTGCGCGATGTGCGAATAGGGAGATAGGGGCTGTGGCTAGCCCGTCAACGCGGAATATCGACGTAGTCGAGTTCCTGCATCGCCGCCATCAACGGCCCCTGGAAGGACGGCGGGGTGGGCTGGGTCTTGAGCGCCCATGCCATGACATCGACATCGTCCTGTTCGAGCAGTGCCTCGAACCAGGCGAGTTCCCCCTCGTCCCAGCTGTCGTGATAGCGATCGAAGAAGCCGCCGATCATGTAATCGGCTTCGCGCGTGCCGCGATGCCAGGCACGAAACTTGGCGCGTTGCTTGCGGCCTTCAAATGTCAGGGCTTGGACCATGGTGGGTCCACTAGCGCCAAACTTTCGCCTCGTCATCCCTGCGTAGGCAGGGATCCAGCGAACATCAGGCCCGAGCGATATCGACAGCTTATCGGGGGGCCCGCCCACACGGGGGTGACGGGCCGTTTTGCCTTGGGCTAGGAAGCGGCGATGCGCCCCGATATCCTCAACCCTCTGTTCGCCGAAAGCGAGACGCTCGACGGCGTGGGCCCCAAGCTGAAGAAACCGCTCGACAAGCTTGGCCTGACGCGGGTGCGCGACCTCGATTACCATCTTCCAGAACGCTTCGTGACGCGCCGCGCGGTCGAGAATGTGGACGAGGCGGGCGAGGGCGAGCAGATCGTCGTCAAGCTGACCGTGACCGAGCATCGCGGCGGCCGGTCGCCGCGCGCGCCCTATCGCGTGCTGGCGCAGGATGCGCTCGGCAATGTGATTGCGCTGACCTATTTCGGCCGCGCTTCCTACACCGCGAGGAAGCAGCTTCCCGAGGGCGAGACGCGCTGGGTGGCGGGCAAGCTCGAACGCTTTGGCGACATGCTCCAGATCGTCCACCCCGACCATGTGGTCGAAGAGGGCGGCGAGACGCTCCAGCGGCTGTGCGAGCCGGTCTATCGCCTGTCCGAAGGGCTGACGCAGCCCAAGCTCGCGGGGCTGGTCGATCAGGCGCTCGCGCGGTCCCCCGAATTGCCCGAGTGGATCGAGCGGTCGCAAGTGGACCAGGAAGGCTGGCCCAGCTGGCGCGATGCGCTGGTGCTGGCGCACAAGGGCGAGAATGCAACGGCGCGCGACCGGCTGGCCTATGACGAATTGCTTGCCAACAGCCTCGCGCTGATGCTGGTCCGCGCGGACAATCGCAAGCGCAAGGGCCAGCAATTGCAGGGCGATGGCAGCTATCGCGCCAAGCTCGACCTGCCGTTCCCGTTGACCGGCGCGCAGAAGCGCTCGATTGCCGAGATCGAAGGCGACCTGGCGCAGGAAGCGCCGATGCTGCGGCTGCTGCAGGGCGATGTCGGGGCGGGCAAGACCGTCGTCGCGCTCGAAGCGATGCTGATCGCGGTCGAGGCGGGGGCACAGGCTGCCTTACTCGCGCCCACCGAGATCCTTGCGCGCCAGCATTACGAAAGCCTGCGCCGCATGGCCGAACCCACCGGCGCGCGCGTGGCGCTGCTGATGGGGCGCGACAAGGGCCGCGCGCGCGAAGCGACGCTGATGGGGCTGCTCGATGGCAGTATCGACCTGGTGGTCGGGACCCATGCGATTTTCCAGGACAAGGTCGCCTATCGCAATCTGGCGATGGTGGTGATCGACGAGCAGCACCGCTTCGGGGTCGGCCAGCGGTTGATGCTCGCCAGCAAGGGCAAGCGCGCGCCGCATGTGCTTGCCATGACCGCAACCCCGATCCCGCGCACGCTGACGCTGGCGCAATATGGCGAGCTCGACGTCAGCCAGCTCGACGAATTGCCCCCCGGCCGGCAGGCGATCGACACGGTGGTGATGGGGCAGGACAAATTGCCCGCGCTGGTCGAGCGGCTGGCCGCGCAGATCGCCGGGGGGCGGCAGGCCTATTGGGTCTGCCCGATGGTTCGCGAGATGGACGGGCCCGAGGATATCGCTGCCGCCGAAGCGCGCTATGCCATGCTGAAGGAGCGGTTCGGCGAGGATGTGGTGATGGTCCACGGCCAGCTTGCCCCCGAACTCAAAGACGCCGCGATGGAACGCTTTGCGCGCGGCGATGCCAAGCTGCTGGTCGCGACCACCGTGATCGAGGTCGGGGTGGATGTCCCCAATGCCACGCTGATGGTGATCGAACAGGCCGAGCGGTTCGGGCTGGCCCAGTTGCACCAGCTGCGCGGGCGCGTGGGCCGCGGTAGCGAGAAGTCCTTTTGCGTGCTGCTGCATGGCGAAACGCTGTCGGAAACCGCGCAGGAACGGCTCAAGCTGATGCGCCAGACGCAGGATGGCTTCCTGCTGGCCGAGGAGGATCTGCGCCTTCGCGGTGGCGGCGAACTGCTCGGCACGCGGCAATCGGGCGACAGCGCGTTCAACGTTGCCACGCTGGAGCAGATCACTGCCTTGCTGCCCAAGGCGCATGACGATGCGCGGTTGTTGATCGAGCGCGACGGCGGTCTCGAAGGCAAGCGCGGCGAAGCGGCGCGCGTGCTGCTCTATCTGTTCGAGCGCGATTTCGGGGTGAAGACGCTGCGCGGCGGCTAGTGGCTGCGCGCGTGCACTGCCGCGGGGTCAGGATGTGTGGTCGAACAGTACCGCAAGCAGCGCGCGGGCACCGGCATCCACTTCGGCCCAGGTCGCACTGAACCCGTCGGCTTCGCCATACCACGGATCGGCCACTTCGCGGCCCTCCTGCCCCGGCACGATATCCAGCAGCATCGCGACCCTGGCCTTGCCGTCACCCGGATCGACTTGCGCGATATTGGCCATGTTCGACCGGTCCATGCCGAGGATATGATCGAACGCATGGAAATCCTGCGCGTGTAGCTGCCGCCCGCGATAGCCGGTGATATCGATGCCGCGCCGCTGCGCTTCGGCAATGCTGCGCGGGTCGGGTGGCTCGCCGACATGGTAATCGGCGGTTCCGGCGCTATCGACCTCGACCTCGAGCCCGGCTTCGCGCGCCGCCTCGCGAAAGGCCGCTTCGGCGAGCGGGGAGCGGCAGATATTGCCGAGGCAGACGAACAGGATACGCGGTGTTGCCATGTGTCCCACCTAATCCGGCGATGCCGGAATGTGCAACCTTCAGGCGGCGAGCCGGACCTGGTTGCGCCCGCCGGTCTTCGCTTCATAAAGCGCGGCGTCGGCGCAGATCATCAGATTGTCGCTATCTTCGCCCGGTTGAAACTCGGCAATCCCGATGCTGGCGGTGACGGGGATGATCGCATCGCCATGGACGATGGGCGCCCCGGCGATCGCTTCGCGCAGGCGTTCGCAGGCGAACCGTGCGGTTTCAATGTCGGCGCGGGGGAGCAGCACGGCAAATTCCTCGCCGCCGATCCGCCCGACCAGATCGCGCTCGCGCAGCGCCTTGGATGCGCGAGCACCGACTTCCTTGATCACTGCATCGCCCGCCGGATGGCCGAACAGATCGTTGACCCGCTTGAAGTGGTCGATGTCGAAAATGGCGAGGCTGAGCTTGCGGTCGCGGTCCAATTCGGCCCGGGCCATCGATCGGGTCAGCGCTTTCATGAAAGCACGCCGGTTGGGCAGCCCGGTCAGCGGATCGGTCAGCGCGAACTGTTCGAGCTCGCGCCGCACCGCATGTTCGCGCGCCAGCGCCTTGCGGACATAGACGGTCGCGAGGATCGACAGCCACAGCAGCAACAGGCCGATACCCGCGAGCATATATTGGTAGCGTTCGTTGGCGATTGCCCGGCTCTGCGCAATCGCCGTGCGCGTGGCGAGTGCGGCGCGCTCGGTGCCCTCGATCTCGTCGAGCGTGCGTATGATCGCTTCGATGGCGTCGCGGTCGCTGCCGCTGCGCATGGTCCGCAGCGCATCGGCCTGGCGTCCGTCGGCGGCGCTGGCGATCATCGATCCGATGACGGTGTCTAGATGGGCGAGATCGGTCTTCAGCGCCCTGATACGGGGGGCCTGGCCGCCATTGTCCGCCAGCAGCCCCGACAGCCGGTCATAGGCGGCGCTGGCACTACGCTTGCCCTCGGTATGGGGGGTCAGGAAGATGCGCTTGCCGGTGAGCAGATATCCGCGCCCGCCGCGGATCTGCTGCAGTGCGGCAGTGCGCAATTGATCGGTTTCGAGCAGGACTTCGAGCGTGTAATCCTGACGGGCCTCGGCCGCCGCGCGCTCGATCGAGGATTGCCACGCGCTCCAGCTGGTGCCGGCAAGCAGCAGCGCGAGGATAATGACGCAGGCGATCAGGAAATAGCCACGCCAATCGGATCCACGCGACCGCGTGGCGATTTGTTTCACCACCCACATTGCGCACGGTCCACATTCATATGAGGCTTATGCAGAAGCCCGGTTAATCACCCGATAACGATAATACGGGCGTTTCCCGCATATCGCTCGATTGGCTGGCGGCAGACCTAGCGGTTCTTGCGCCCCTCGATCAACGCATCGACGACGCTCGGATCGGCAAGCGTCGATGTGTCGCCCAGCGCAGTGAATTCGTTTTCCGCGATCTTGCGCAGGATACGCCGCATGATCTTGCCGCTGCGTGTCTTCGGCAGCGCGGGGGTGAAATGCAGGTGATCGGGTGTGGCGATCGGGCCGATCTCCTGCCGCACATGCGCGCGCAGCGCTCCGGTCAAATCATCATCCGCAACCTCGCCCGCATTGAGCGTGACGTAGCAATAGATGCCCTGACCCTTGATATCGTGCGGGAAGCCGACCACTGCGGCTTCGGACACCCGCGGGTGCAGCACCAGCGCGCTTTCGACCTCGGCCGTACCCATACGGTGGCCCGACACGTTGATCACGTCGTCGACGCGGCCGGTAATCCAGTAATAGCCGTCGCGGTCGCGGCGGCAGCCGTCGCCGGTGAAATACTTGCCCGAATAGGTGCTGAAATAGGTCTGCACGAAGCGCGCGTGATCGCCATAGACCGTGCGCGCCTGGCCGGGCCAGCTGCGAGTGATGCACAGATTGCCCGAGGCCGCGCCGTCGAGCACCTCGCCCTCATTGTCGACCAGCTGCGGACAAACGCCGAAGAACGGCCGGCCCGCGCTGCCCGGCTTCATATCATGCGCGCCGGGCAGGGTGGTGATCATCACGCCCCCCGTTTCGGTCTGCCACCAGGTATCGATGACCGGTAACTCACCCTTGCCGACGGTGTCGTGATACCAGCGCCAGGCCTCCGGATTGATCGGTTCGCCGACGCTGCCCAGCAGGCGCAGTGCGGACAGATCGTGTTTCACCACATGGCTCTCGCCCTCGCGCATGAGTGCGCGGATCGCGGTGGGCGCGGTGTAGAAGATATTGACCTTGTGCTTCTCGCAGACCGCCCAGAACCGGTCGTGATCGGGATAATTGGGCACGCCCTCGAACATCAGCGCGGTGGCCCCGTTCAACAGCGGGCCATAGACGATATAGCTGTGCCCGGTGACCCAGCCGATATCGGCCGTGCACCAGAAGACCTCGCCCTCGCGGTAGTCGAAGACATAGCGGAAGGTCGTCTCGGTCCACACCGCATAGCCGCCCGTGGTGTGCAACACGCCCTTGGGGCTGCCGGTCGAACCCGAAGTGTAAAGGATGAACAGCGGGTCCTCGGCATTCATCGGTTCGCACGGGCAATCGCTCGCCACATCCGCCGAAAGCTCGTGATACCAATGGTCGCGGCCCGGGGTCATCGACACGTCGCCGCCGGTGTGGCGCACGACCAGCACCGCCTTGGCGGGGACCTTGTCCAACGCGGCATCGACATTGGCTTTCAGCGGGATCCGCTTGCCGCCGCGCAGACCTTCATCGGCGGTGACGATCCAGTCGCTCTCGCAATCCTCGACCCGGCCGGCGATCGCCTCGGGGCTGAAGCCGCCGAAAATCACCGAATGGATTGCACCGATCCGCGCGCAGGCCAGCATGGCAAAGGCGCCTTCGGGCACCATCGGCATATAGATCGTCACCCGGTCGCCTTTGGCGACGCCCATCGCCTTGAGCGTATTGGCCATACGGATGACTTCGGCCTGCAGTTCGGCATAGGTGATCCGGCGGACCTCGCCTGCGGGATCGTCGGGCT
The DNA here is from genome assembly GCF_024171405.1 of Qipengyuania citrea. Classification (GTDB taxonomy): domain Bacteria; phylum Pseudomonadota; class Alphaproteobacteria; order Sphingomonadales; family Sphingomonadaceae; genus Qipengyuania; species Qipengyuania profunda. The sequence continues at coordinate 568,436 of NZ_JALJZT010000002.1, read as the reverse complement.
CGAAGATCAGCGCCAGCCGCTCGCCATGGCCGGCCGCGACATGGCGGTCGACAGCGTTGTGGCAGATGTTGAGCGCGCCATCCTCGAACCATTTGATCGACACCGGATCATAGGACCAGTTGGCCACTGTCCTGGGCGGCGTGATCCAGTCGAGCCGCTGGGCCTGCCCGGCCCAGAAGGCATCGCTGTCCTCGATGCTGCGGGCGTAGAGCGCCTGGTATTCCTCGAGCGGGCAATTGGTCCCTTCGGTCGCTGCCGCGGGCCGTTTTACCCATTGCGAACGCGCATCTGCGTCGGTCATCCCGATTGTCTCCTCTTCCAAGACCATCTCTAGGCAATCGCCGCGCGGCTGCAACGGTTAGCTTGCTCTCGCCTTCACGCGGATCACCGGTTAGGGCACGCGGCGATGCCTATTCTGAGATATCTGATGTCCGGTACAGCCCTCGCGCTGGCCCTTGTCGAACCCGCGGCCGCGCAAGACGCAGATGGGGACGAGGTGATCGTCGTCACCGGTGCGGGTCTCGATACGACTCCCGCTGCGCCCGCTTACGATACGCAGGTGATCGACCGCGACCAGCTGGTTGCGGTTCCTTCGGGCCGGATCGAGGATGCGCTGTCCACGGTCGCCGGGTTCCAGCAATTCCGCCGGTCGGACAGCCGTTCGGCCAATGCCTCGGCGCAAGGGGCGACGCTGCGCGCGCTGGGGGGAAATGCCACCAGCCGCGCGCTGGTGCTGCTCGACGGCGTGCCGATGAGCGATCCCTTCTTCGGCTATATCCCGTTCAGCGCGATCGCGCCCGAGCGGCTTGCGCAGATCCGCGTTACCCGGGGCGGTGGATCGGGGCCGTTCGGCGCAGGCGCGCTCGCGGGTACTATCGAGCTGGAAAGCGCCAGGATCGACGCGCTGGATGGCTTCGCTGGACAGGCGCTCGTCAACGACCGCGGCGAAACCGAACTGTCGGGCAGCGCGGGCGCCAGTCTGGGGAGCGGCTTCGTGGTTGCCTCGGGCCGCTGGGACCGCGGCAAGGGCTTCTTCACCACGCCCGAAGCCGATCGCGCCCCGCTCAGCGCGCGCGCCGCATTCGACGGCTGGTCCGCGCAGATCCGCGGGGTCGCACCCCTGACGCAGGATGTCGAACTGCAGGTTCGCGGGCTGGCCTATCGCGATGAACGCACGCTGCGGTTCGACGGTGCGGACAGCAGCATCGAGGGGCAGGACGCCAGCCTGCGCATGGTCGGGCGCGGTGCGTGGGAATTCGATGCCATCGGCTATGTCCAGGCGCGCAACTTCACCAACATCGTGGTCAGCTCGACCCGCTTCGTGCCCGTGCTCGACCAGCGCAACACGCCGGCGACGGGGCTGGGCGGGAAGTTCGAGATCCGGCCGCCGGTGGGCGGGGCGCATGTCCTGCGGCTGGGCGTCGATTACCGTCGCGCGGAGGGCGAATTGTTCGAAACCGCGATCAGCGCCTTTTCGGGTGCGGTCACCGCGCGCCGCAATGCGGGCGGGACCAATACCGATCTCGGCGTGTTTGCCGAGGATGACTGGACGCTGGGCGCGCTGGTGCTGACCGCGGGGGCACGGCTCGACCGCTGGACCATCCGCGATGGCTTCTACCGCGAGAACGACGGCGCCGGAGCGCTGGTATCGACGACGACCTATGCCGACCGGGCCGGGTGGGACGCTTCCTTCCGCGGCGGTCTGGTTTACCGGGCGAGCGAGGGCGTAGCGCTGCGCGCCGCAGCCTATTCGGGCCTGCGCCTGCCGACACTGAACGAGCTCTACCGGCCCTTCGTGGTTTTCCCCGTGGTGACCCAGGCCAATGCGGCGCTCGAGAACGAACGGCTCGAAGGCTTCGAACTGGGCGTGGACGTGACCCCGGTGCCGGGTGTGGGCCTGTCGCTGACAGCCTTCGACAACCGCGTGAAGAATGCGGTCGCCAATGTCACGCTCGATACGAACCTGCGCCAGCGCCGCAACATCGATGCGGTGCATGCGCGCGGGATCGAGGCGTCTATAGCCGCGACCCTGGGCGAGGTGTCGTTCGATGCCTCGGCGGCATGGACCGATGCCGAAGCGCAAGGTTCGGGCTTCGCCGCGGCGCTCGATGGCAATCGCCCCTCGCAGACCCCGCGCTTCGTCGGCGGCGCGACGCTGGCCTGGCGCCCGGCGGAAAACTGGCTGCTGTCGACCACGCTGCGCCATGTCGGCGCGCAATTCGAGGACGATCTGGAAACCGACCTCCTGCCTGCGGCGACGACGCTCGATGCTTTCGCCCAGGTGCCGCTGACCGACACTATCGCGCTGGTCCTGCGCGGCGAAAACCTCACCGACGAGACCATCGTCACCCGCAATCAGGGCGGCTCGATCGACTTCGGCGTCCCGCGCACGGTCTGGGCCGGCGTAAAAATGGGCTTTTAGCCGCGGCCCGATCCGTTGGGGGCAGGGTAGGCCGTCCTCAGCCCGCCATAGGTCCTCTTAGGGAGAGCGTTCGAGACCCCCGCCCAGCGCCACGAACAGCGTCGTGCCGTTCTGCAGATAAGCCCGGCGCGTGGCGAGCAATTGCTGGCGGGCGGAGAACAGATTGCGTTCGGCATCAAGGACTTCGAGGTAGTCCGCCACGCCTTCGCGGTAGCGCAGGCGCGCCAGTCGCGCGATGCGTTCCTGCGCGGCCACGCCCTGTTCCTGCGCGGCGACCTGCTGGGCCAGCCAGCGGCGTCCGGCAAGTCCGTCCGACACTTCGCGGAATGCGGTCTGGACCGCCTTTTCATACAGCGCGACCTGTTCGGTTTCGCGCGCCCGGGCAAGATCGAGGTCGGCTTCGCGCGCGCCCCAGTCGAAGATCGGCAACGAGATCGAGGGGCCGAACGACCAGCTGAGCCCGTCCGAACCGAACAGATCACCCAGCTCGCTCGAGGCGAAACCGGCGCTCCCGGTCAGCGAAATGCTCGGGAAGAAGGCGGCCCGCGCGGCGCCGATATTGGCGCGCGCGGCGCGCAGCTGTTCTTCGGCGGCGACGATATCGGGCCGGACGAGCATGAGATTCGACGGCGTTGCCGCGTCGAGAACCATCGCGTTTTCCTGCACGACCATCGGCAGCGCGGGAGGCAAATCGGCAGGAAACCCGCCGCCGACCAGCACCGATAGCTGGTTGCGCAGGCGTGCCTGCGCCAGCTTCTCCGATGCCAACTGCTGCTCCGCCGTGGTGAGTAGCGTCTCGGCCTGCCGGAACGGCAGCGCCGAGGTCACGCCGGCATCGAGCCGCAATTGCGCGATCCGCAATCCCTCTTGCCGGCTTTCCAGCGTGGCCTGGGCAAGGTCGATCTGGTCATCGGTTTCGAGCAGCTCGAAATAGGTCGAGGCGACATCGGCAATCAGCGAGAGATAGAAGGCGCGCTGGTTGGCTTCGGTGGCCAGATATTGCGCGCGCGCCGCATCGGACAAATTGGCGACCCGGCCCCAGAAGTCGAGTTCGAAGGATGTGACGCCGACACCGACATCGAAGCGATCGGTGGTCACCGATCCGCTCGCCGCGGGGTCCACCGTGCCGAGCGGTGTGCGGGTGCGGCTGGCCGAAGCATTGGCCACGGCGGTGGGCAGGCGGCGGCTGTCCTGGATGCGGTATTGCGCGCGCGCCTGTTCGATCCGCGCGGTCGCGGCAATCAGGTCGCGATTGTTGGCTACCGCGGTATCGATCAGCGCGACCAGGCGGGGGTCAATGAACCAGTCGCGGTAGGACAGCGTGCTGGCGACGACTGTCCCGTCGGGGCGGTACTCGGGATCGTAAGCCGGGGCACTGGCGAGCGGCGGGCGTGTGTGGTCGGGCGCCATATTGACGCAGCCGGCCAGCGCCAGCGCCATCACACTGGCGCAGAGCATGCGGGTCATGCCGGTTCTCCTTCGAGGTCGCTGGCGGGCGTGGGTTTGCGTTTACCAATGCGCGTGCGGACCAGCAGGTAGAGCAGCGGGATCACGAAAATCCCGATCAGCGTCGCCGCGATCATGCCGCCCATGACGCCAGTTCCGACCGCAATGCGGCTGGCCGCGCCGGCCCCCGTCGACAGCACCAACGGAACCATGCCGAGGATGAAGGCGAGCGAGGTCATGATGATCGGCCGCAGGCGCAGGAGTGCCGCCGTTTTCACGGCCTCGAGCGGGCTCTTGCCGTCGTCTTCCTGCTCGATCGCGAATTCCACGATCAGGATGGCGTTCTTGGCCGCCAGCCCGATGATGGTGATCAGTCCGACATTGAAGTAGATATCCGCCGACAAGCCGCGCGCCATGGTGGACAATACCGCACCCAATACACCCATCGGAACGATCAGCAGTACCGAGAGGGGCACCGACCAGCTTTCGTAAAGCGCCGCCAGCACGAGGAAGACGATCACCACCGACAGGCCCAGCAGCAGGCCGATCTGGCCGCCCGCCTGCTTTTCCTCATAACTGATCCCGGTCCATTCGAAGCCTATCCCTTCGGGCAATTGGCTTGCCAGCTGTTCCATTTCGATCAGCGCCGCACCCGAGGACTGGCCCGGGGCCGCGGTGCCGGAAAGGGTCATCGCCGGATAGCCATTGTAGCGCGCCAGGCTGGGAGGCCCGGCGGTCCATTCTGCCGTGGCGAAGGAACTGAAGGGCACCAGCGCCCCCTGGGCATTGGGGATGCGCAGCGACAGCACGTCCTCGGGTGTCATCCGATGCGGCGCGTCGGCCTGCACCAGCACCTGCAGGACCCGCCCCTGGCGGTTGAAGTCATTGGCATAGGCCGACCCGAAATTGATCGACAACGCATTGTTCACATCGTCCATCGACAGGCCCATCGCGCGGGCCTGAACCCGGTCGACTTCGACATGCAGCTGCGGCGCGGGCGGCTGGTCTTCGGGTCGGATATTGGCCAGCGTCTCGCTTTGCGAAGCCATGCCGAGCAACTGGTTGCGCGCGTCGGTCAGCGCATCGCGGCCCAGACCGGCGCGGTCCTGCAGCTTCATCGTGAAACCGCTGGCCTGGCCGAGCGACTGGATCGCGGGCGGCTGGATCGCGAAAGCCAGCGCATTGTCGAGCCGCATGAACGTCCCCATGGCCTGGCCCACAAGCCCCTCGGCCGAACTCTCGGCTCCGCTACGCTCGCTCCAGTCCTTGAGCGGCGTGAACATCATCGCGTTGTTCTGACCCTGGCCGAAGAAACTGAAACCGCGCACCACGACCACGCGTTCGACTTCCTCGCGCGACTGCCAGAACGCCTCGACCGGTGCGATCGCCTCGTCGAGCCGTTCCTGCGTCGAGCCGGTGGGCGATTGCACCACCGTGATGACATAGCCCTGGTCCTCGGTCGGGAGGAATCCGCCGGGCAGGCGGACGAACAGCAGGCCGGTGATCCCCGCCAGCAGCAGGAAGACCGCGAGACCGCGCATCGGGCGACCGAGGATTGCGGCATTCGTGCGCCCGTATTTCTCGGTCATGCGCGCGAACCAGCGGTTGAAGCCGCCGAAAAAGCGTCCCGCTGCGCGGCGGCCCTGTTCGACCCGTCCGCGCCAGCCTTCGGGCAGCGGGCGCGGTTCGTCCGGCTCGCCTTCGTCTGTCGCATTATGATCCTGGACGTCTTCCATCCGCAGGAAAGTCGCGCACAGCGCGGGCGTCAGCGACAGCGCGAGCACGGCGGAGAAGAAGATCGAGATCGCGAGAGTGACCGAGAACTGGCGGTAGATCCCGCCGGTCGAACCGGGGAAGAAGGCCATCGGCAGGAACACCGCGATCAGGACCAGCGTGATCCCGATGATCGCGCCGGTGATCTGGTCCATTGCCTTGCGCGTTGCCGCAAGCGGGCCAAGCCCTTCCTCGCGCATGATCCGCTCGACATTCTCGATCACGACGATCGCATCATCGACGAGGATGCCGATCGCGAGCACCATGCCGAACAGCGTCAGCACGTTGATCGAAAAGCCGAACAACCACAGGCCCAGACAGGCACCGGCCAGCGCGATCGGGACCACCAGCGTCGGGATCAGCGTCGCGCGCCAGTTCTGCAGGAACAGGAACATGACGAGAAAGACCAGCACCATCGCCTCGATCAGCGTCTTGACCACTTCCTCGACCGAAACCTCGACGAAGGGCGTGGTATCGTAGGGGATCGACCAGGCGACATCGTCGGGCAGGCCCGCACCGATTTCGGCCATCCGTTCGTTGACCCCCTCGGCGGTTGCTAGCGCGTTGGCGCCGGTGGCCAGTTGGACCGCCATCCCGGCCATCGCCTGACCATTGAGCGTGGTCGATGTGGCATAGCTCTGCGCGCCGATCTCGACCCGCGCGACATCGCCCAGCCGGACGCTGGCGCCGCTCGCATCTGCGCGCAGGATGATCCGCCGGAATTCGTCCTCGGTCTCGAACCGGTTCTCGGTCGTGATCGTGGCGGTGATCTGCTGGCCTTCCTGCAGCGGCAACGCGCCCAGCGAACCGCCCGCGGTCTGCGCATTCTGCTCGCGGATCGCGGCCACCACGGCGCTGGGCGAAAGATTGTAGGACGCCAGTTTCTCGGGATCGAGCCAGATGCGCATCGCATATTCGGAGCCGAACAGCGTGACATCGCCGACGCCGGTCACACGGCGCAATTCATCGATCACCTGCGTCGAGGCGATATTGCCGAGATCGGTCGAGTCGAGTGTGCCCGATTCCGACGTCAGCGCGACGATCATCAGGAAGCCCGCGTTCGCCTGACGCACGGTGATGCCCTGGCGGCGGACTTCTTCGGGCAACCGGGCCTCGACCGTGCTCAGCCGGTTCTGCACCTCGGTCTGCGCGATATCGATGTCGGTGCCCGCTTCGAAGGTCAGCGTGATCGAAGCAGTGCCGTTCGAAAGGCTCGAGGAGGCCATGTAGAGGAAACCCTCGACGCCGTTGAGCTGCTGTTCGATCACCTGCGTGACGTTCTGTTCGAGCGTCTCGGCATCGGCGCCGGGATAGACCACGTTGATCGCCAGCGAAGGCGGGGCGACCTCGGGATATTGTTCGATCGGCAAGGCGCGCAGGGCGATGAAGCCCGACAGCAGGATGCCCAGCGAGATCACCCAGGCGAAGATCGGCCGGTCGATGAAGAAACGCGCCATGATCAATCGGCCTTTGCAGCGGGCGTGGGGGCTGCGGCCTTGCGGCCGGTGGCTGCATTGGCGATCTGCACGGGCATGCCGGGCTGCAGTTTCTGCAGGTTCGACACGATCACCCGGTCGCCGGGCTGGAGCCCGCTTTCCACGACCCAGCTATCACCCATCAGCTGGCCAAGCTTGACCGGGCGGACCGCGGCCTTGCCATCCTTGTCGACGATCATCACCGTGCCGCCCGCATCGGCCACTGTGACCGCGCGCTGCGGAATGGCGATTACATCGGTGACCTTGCCGGCATAGATCCGCGCGTTGACGAATTCGCCCGGCAGCAGGAGCCCGTCGGGATTGGGGAATTCGGCGCGCAGCTGGACCGTGCCGGTCGCCTCGTCGACCGAGAAGTCGAGGAATTCGATCAGGCCGGGCAGTTCGTATTCGGTGCCATCGGGGAACAGCAGCCGGACCTCGACCGCATCCCCGGGAGCAAGGTCAAGCTGACCGCTGGCAATCGCGCGGCGAATCTGGAGCACTTCGGTGGCCGATTGCGAGAAGGAGACGTAGATCGGCGAAATCTGCTCGATCCGCGTCATCAGCGTCCCCTCCGCCTGCGACACCAGCGCGCCTTCGGTCACCGCAGCACGTCCGGCGCGGCCCGAAATCGGTGCGCGAACCGTGGTATAGCCGAGCTGGAGCGAGGACGCGCGCAGCTGCGCCTCGATCTGCGCGACATTGGCATTGGCCTCGCGCGCGGCGGCCTGCGCGGCGTCGAATTCCTGGCCGCTGATGGCATTCTCGGCAACCAGCGGGCGATAGCGTGCGACCACCGCATTCGCATTTGCGGCAGTGGCCTTGGCGCGGTCGAGGCTGGCCTGCGTCTGCGCAAAGCTCGCGCGCAGTTCCGCCGGGTCGATGCGGAACAGTGCCTGCCCCTGTCCGACGTCGGTGCCCTCTTCATAGACCCGCTGCTGGACGATCCCGGTGACCCGTGCGCGGACTTCCGCGACCCGGACCGGCTCGACGCGTCCGGGCAGTTCGAGAATGTTGTCGAGATCGGTTTCGCCAACCGTGATCGTGCGGACCGGGATGGCCTGGCCCTCTGGCGCCGTATCGGGTGACGAGCAGGCGGCGGCTACGAGACCGAGCAGAAGCAGGAGCAGAGTGCGAAGATGCGTCATGGGGATTCCTTGCGAGGGGCGACTCACCCTGCGACCGGTGGTGCGATTAGCGCCGCGTTTTGACAATTTCGATACACTTGTAAATTGACATTTTTGCATCAGATGTCCAGTTAACCTGCATGGAAGAGAGAGCATGCAGGATCGCCGCGGCGGGCTATGGGGTCATCAGCCAGTACGGCATCAGACGCGCAACAATGAACGATGTCGCTACGGCAGCGGGAGTTTCGCGGCAGACCATATACAATGTCTTCCCGAATCGCGAGGCGCTGCTGCTCGGTGTTGCGCGCTATCATTTCGAATCGAAGTGGAGGGCGATACGCGAGTTCTGCGCCACGACCCCTGACCGGCGTGAACGGTTCCAGGCCTTGCTCGACAATCTGGTCATCGAGCCATGGGAATCGATGCAGGCGATGCCGCATGCCGACGAGCTCGAGCTCGAACTGGCCACCACGATCAAGCAGGAACTCGTCGAGGTTCACCTCGAGGCACAGCGCAATCTTTGTGAATTCCTGCTCGAATATCAGGAAGCGCTCGAACGCCGGCACATTACCGCCAAGGGGCTCGGCGAAATGCTCCACCATTCGATCGTCGGCCTGAAAATGAGCACCACGACGCGCGAACAGATCGAATCCGTCGCCGCCACCATGCTGGCCTGCCTGCTCGCGCTTACCGATCCGGCCGGCGCGTAAAGCGGGTATTGGCCTGTGTTCCGGGACGCATCCGGACACGCCGAAAGCGGCTAGTGATCAGCTCAAATCGCGCGCGGCCGCGTGCCGTTCCGCCACAGGGACGCAAGCGGATCCTCGATCTGGATGCTACAATAGAAGTTGGTCGGGGAGAGAGGATTCGAACCTCCGGCCCCTGCCTCCCGAAGACAGTGCTCTACCAGGCTGAGCTACTCCCCGACCGGATCGGCCCGCGGCTTTGTGAAGCCTTGGGTGCGAAGCAAGGCGCGCCCTATAGGTGGGGATTGCGGCACACGCAAGCAGGCAATTCGGGCAAATCGGGCCTAGGAAGAATCTCCGCAGCAAAACGAGCATCCCGTGTCCGAATCGCACCCTGAACAGCCCTATCTCGAACTCATGCGCCGCATCTGGTCGGAGGGTGACGAACGGATGGACCGGACCGGCGTCGGAACGCGGTCGGTCTTCGGCGCGATGCTGCGGTTCGACCTCGCCGATGGCGCGATGCCGCTGGTGACCACCAAGCGGGTCTATTGGAAGACCGCGACGCGCGAATTGCTGTGGTTCCTTACGGGCAACACCAACATCCGTCCGCTCATGCTCCAAGGGGTCAAGATCTGGAACGAATGGCCGCATGCGCGCTATGTCGCGGAAACGGGCGATCCGGTCCCGCTGGAGGATTTCGTCCAGCGGATCGCCGACGACGAGGCTTTCGCTGCGCGCTGGGGCGACCTCGGCCCGGTCTATGGCAAGCAATGGGTCAACTGGCCGACATATGAAGCGCAAAGCGACGGCAGCTACCGGCCGGGGCCGGGGATCAACCAGGTTGCTGAGGTGGTCGAATCGCTGCGCAGCAATCCGGGCAGCCGGCGGCATATCATCGAGGGCTGGAACGTCGCCGAACTGGATGCGATGGCGCTGCCGCCGTGTCACAAGACCTACCAATTCCATGTCGCGGGGGACCGCCTCAACTGCTTGCTCTACCAGCGCAGCTGCGATGTCGCGCTGGGGCTGCCGTTCAACCTGTGGTCGGCAGCGCTGCTGACGCGGATGATCGCGCAGCAGGTCGGCCTCGAGCCCGGCGAGCTCATCTGGACGGGCGGGGACACGCATCTCTATCTCAACCACGAAGCGCTGATCGACGAGCAGCTGTCGCGGGAACCGCAGGGCCGCCCGCGCCTTGAGATAATGCGGCGTCCGCCTTCCATCTTCGACTACGCGATCGAGGATTTCGTGGTTCACGATTACACGCCGCACGCGCCGATCAAGGCGCCCGTAGCGGTGTGATTCGGCCCCTGACTTGACCGTTTCCCATCCGTGAAATAAAATAACGCTTAAGCGTAAGATTGCGTCTGGGAGACGATTCTATGGCCGACAGGCCCAAGGGTAGTGCAGAAGGCGAGAACCGTCCGGCTCTCTCGCTGCATGTGCCCGAACCCAAGTTCCGGCCGGGCGACACGGTCGATTTCTCGCACATCGACGTGCCCGAGGCCGGCAGCATGGCGCGGCCCGACGAGGCCTGTGACCCTGCGGAGATGCGCGATCTGGCTTATGGGCTGGTCCGCGTGCTGGGCGATGACGACAAGGCACACGGGCCGTGGGATCCCAAGCTCGACGCGGACACGCTGCGCGCCATGCTCGGCCACATGGCGATGACGCGCGCGTTCGACGAACGCATGTTTCGCGGCCAGCGGCAGGGCAAGACCAGCTTCTATATGAAGTGCACCGGCGAGGAGGCGACCAGCGTCTCGGCCTCGATGGCGCTGGCGGGGGACGACATGGTCTTTCCCAGCTACCGCCAGCAGGGCATCCTGATCCAGCGCGGTTACCCGCTGATCGAGATGATCAACCAGATCTACTCGAACAAGGGCGACAAGCTGAAGGGCCGCCAGCTGCCGATCATGTATTCGAGCCGCGAGCACAGCTTCTTCACCATCAGCGGCAATCTCGCGACGCAGACCCCGCAGGCGGTGGGCTGGGCAATGGCCAGCGCGATGAAGGGCGACAGCCGGATCGCCGCGACGTGGGTGGGCGAGGGCAGCACCGCGGAGGGCGACTTCCATTCGGCCTGCACCTTCGCGACGGTGTATAATGCACCGGTTATCCTCAACGTTATCAACAACCAGTGGGCGATCTCCAGCTTCAGTGGTTTCGCCGGGGCGGAGCGCACCACCTTCGCCGCACGCGCGCTGGGCTATGGCCTTGCGGGTCTGCGGGTCGACGGCAATGACGCGCTGGCCTGTTATGCCGCCGAGCGTTGGGCGGCGAACCGCGCGCGGGCCAATGCCGGGCCGACGTTGATCGAGTTCTTTACCTACCGCGCCGAAGGGCATTCCACCTCGGACGATCCCAGCGGCTACCGCAGCGCGCAGGAGCGCAGCGAATGGCCGCTCGGCGATCCGGTTATGCGGCTGAAGAACCACCTTATCGCGCTTGGCGAATGGGACGAAGAGCGGCAGGAGAAGATGGACCTCGAGGCCGCCGAACACGTCAAGAAGGTGACCAAGGAAGCCGAGGCCAACGGTATCCTCGGCCACGGCCTGCATCACCCGTTCCGCACCATGTTCGAAGATGTCTTCGAAGAGCTTCCCTGGCACCTGCGCGAGCAGGCCGACCAGGCGGTGCACGAGCGCAAGACCAAGTTTCCCGAAGGATTGCCCGAGGCATGAGCGAGACCCAGACCAAGGACATGCCCGCAGGCACGCAGGACGGCGAACGCCGCCTCAACATGATCGAGGCGATCAACGATGCGCTCGACGTGTCGATGGGCCGCGACGACGATGTCGTGGTGATGGGCGAGGACGTCGGCTATTTCGGCGGCGTCTTCCGCTGCACCGCGGGGCTGCAGGACAAATACGGCAAGACGCGCGTGTTCGACACGCCGATCAACGAATGCGGGATCATCGCGGTGGCGGTGGGGATGGGCGCCTATGGCCTGCGTCCGGTGCCCGAGATCCAGTTCGCCGATTACATTTACCCCGGCCTCGACCAGCTGATCTCGGAGGCGGCGCGCCTGCGCTATCGCTCGGCGGGCGAATATATCGCACCGATGACCGTCCGATCGCCATTTGGCGGGGGCATCTTCGGCGGACAGACGCACAGCCAGAGCCCCGAGGCGATCTTTACGCATGTCTCGGGCCTCAAGACGGTGATCCCGGCCACGCCCTATGACGCCAAGGGGCTGTTGATCTCGTGCATCGAGGACAACGACCCGGTCATCTTCTTCGAGCCCAAGCGCATCTACAACGGTCCGTTCTCGGGCTATTACGACAAGCCCGTGCAGCCGTGGAAGAAGTTCGACGCCAGCGTAGTGCCCGAAGGCTATTACAAGATCCCGCTGGGCAAGGCGCGGCAGGTCACCGAAGGCGACCGGCTGACCGTCCTCGCCTATGGCACGATGGTCCATGTGGTCGAGGCGGTATGCCGCGAAAAAGGCGTCGAAGCCGACATCCTCGACCTGCGTACGCTGGTCCCGCTTGACATCGAGGCGATCGAAGCCTCGATCGAACGCACCGGGCGCTGCCTGATCGTACACGAAGCGACCCGGACGAGCGGTTTCGGGGCGGAGCTTTCCGCGCTGGTGACCGAGCGCTGTTTCTATCATCTCGAAGCCCCGGTCGAACGCGTGACCGGCTTCGACACGCCCTATCCCCACAGCCTCGAATGGGCCTATTTCCCCGGTCCGATCCGCATCGGCGAGGCCATCGACAAGATCCTCAAGGACTGATCCCCATGGCGAAATTTACCTTCAACATGCCCGATATCGGCGAAGGCATCGCCGAGGCCGAGATTGTGCAATGGCACAAGCAGGTGGGCGATCAGATCAGTGAAGACGAAGAATTCGTCGACATGATGACCGACAAGGCCACCGTGCCGATGGAAAGCCCCGTGAACGGCAAGATCCTCGAGATCGCCGGCGGGGAGGGCGACATGGTATCGATCGGCTCGATGCTCGTTGTCATCGAGGTCGAAGGCGAAGTGCCAGAGGATGTCGTCGAGGAAGCCGCGCCTGCAACCGAGGCTGCGCCCGCATCGGCCCCCGCGCCGAAGGACGAGGCGGTCGAGGAACGGATCGAGGTCGAGAACTCGGATGCGTCAGATGCCGACGATGCGCTGGCCGCCGATCCGCAGCCCGAGCCGCTTCCTGCGCCGACGCCCGCGCCCGAACCGGTCCAGCACGCCAAAGTTCTCGCCACCCCGGCGGTGCGCAAGCGCGCCAAGGACCTCGGCGTCGACCTGGCGCAGGTGAAGCCAGCCGAGGACGGCCGCGTGCGCCACGGCGATCTCGACCAGTTCCTGTCCTACAACGCAGGCTATGGCGCCGCAGCGGCACCGCGTGCGGATGAGGAGAAGAAGGTCATCGGGATGCGCCGCCGCATCGCCGAGAACATGGCCGCATCGAAGCGCAACATTCCGCATTTCTCCTATGTCGAGGAATGCGATGTCACCGATCTGGAAGTGCTGCGTGCGCAGCTCAACAGCAATCGCGGCGACAAGCCCAAGCTGACGATCCTGCCGCTGCTGATCACTGCGATCTGCAAGACGCTGCCCGACTTCCCGATGATCAACGCCCGTTACGACGACGAAGGCGGCGTGGTGACGCGTCACGGCGCGGTGCATCTGGGCATGGCTGCGCAGACCGATGCCGGGCTGATGGTCCCGGTGATCCGGGACGCGCAGGCGAAGAACCCGTGGCAGCTCGCCAACGAAATCTCGCGCCTGGCCGAAGCGGCGCGGAGCGGCACGGCCAAGAGCGAGGAATTGCAGGGCGGCACGCTGACGGTCACTTCGCTCGGCCCCCTCGGCGGTGTGGCGACGACACCGGTTATCAATCGCCCCGAAGTCGCGATCATCGGCCCCAACCGCATCATCGAACGGCCGATGTATGTCACCGGCAGCGATGGCGCCGAGCGGATCGAGAAGCGCAAGCTGATGAATATCTCGATTAGCTGCGACCACCGCGTGGTCGATGGCTGGGACGCGGCGAGCTTCGTCCAGGCGCTCAAGAAGCTGCTCGAAACCCCGGCGCTGATCCTCGTGGATTGATCTGCTAGGCTGTCACGCATGACGCGTGACAGCCGAGTCGACGAATACATCGACAGGGCGCAGCCTTTTGCGCAGCCGATCCTGCACCACATTCGCGATCTCGTGCACCGGGCGCTGCCCGATGCGGTCGAGGCGATCAAATGGGGCGTCCCGCATTTCGTGGTGGGCGGGAAGAATGCTGTCGGGATGGCGGCGTTCAAGAACCATGCTTCCCTAATGCTGTGCAGCGAAGAATTCGCTGGCGGCGGAATGGGAAATTTCGGCCGGATCACCGCGCTCGACATGCTTCCCGCCGATGATGAGCTGATCGCGCGGTTCAAACGGGCGGCCCAGGATGCGCAAGCGCCTATGGCCGCCCGGCAGAGGCCGAAGCCGCCGATCGCGATGCCCGACGATTTCCGCGATGCGCTCGCCAGGTGCGACGGTGCGAGCGCCGTCTGGGAGGGTTTTACCGATGCCCAGCGACGCGACTATCTCGACTGGGTGGTGAGCGCCAAACGCGAAGCAACCCGCGCGAAACGCATCGCCACCGCTGCCGCATGGATCGGCAAGGGCAAGCGGCGTAACTGGAAATATGAAAGCTGTTAGGGCCGCTGGGCGAGGCGGCTAATCCGCGTATCGCCGTCGCCGCCGGACCCCGGTGCGATATAGGCCGATTGCTGGATGCCGAAAGCCGATTGGGTCGCAACTCCGCCGGCACAAAGCAGGCCGATGGAAAAGGCGAGAATGGCTCTTGTCAGCATGTCAGCCCCCCATTTCACCTCGCGTGCAAAGTCTGATCAGATTATCGCCAAAGAGGGTTAAAAATGGGTAAATCCGGTCCCGGTTTCGGCGCGTGCGGACAAGTGCCAAAAAACCGCAACATCGGCCATTGACAGGAATCGGACCCTGCCTTAGTGGCGCGGCTCCCAAGCGGTGCAACGCTTCAAGCGGGTGTAGCTCAGATGGTTAGAGTGCCGGCCTGTCACGCCGGAGGTCGCGGGTTCGAGCCCCGTCACTCGCGCCACTTGGGACGTTTTCTGACAATAGTCTGACGCCTAGGCGGATGCGGATTTTTCCGCATCCGCCAGTCGGCGCAGGTTCTCTTCATGCATGCCTTTGTCGATCCGGTAACGCGCAATGAAGAACAGCGCGGAAAGCCACAGGATCAGCAATGCGGGCGCGTAGGACGCACCCAGCCGCCACAGGATATCGGGGTCCACGCTCGCCGGGTCGGCACCTTCGGGAAAGTCGATCAGCGACAGGATCAGGCCCGCCGCGAGCACGCCGAACCCCTGCGTGGTTTTGCGCGTGAAGGTCATCGCCGCATAATAGACGCCTTCCGAACGCCGACCGGTGCGCACCTGATTGGCTTCGACCAGGTCGGCGATCATCGAATAGGCCACCGCCTGCACCGCAATTATCAGCGCCAGGTCGATCACATTGATACCCAGCACCAGCGGGAACAGCAGCGGGTCGCCGTTTTCGGGCATCAGCCCGGCCAGCCGCAGCAGGACGGGGGAGGGTTGGATGGTGAAGGCGAGCAGGCCCAGAACGATGGTCGCGCGCTTCTTGCCGAGTTTGCGGGTCGCCCATGGCGCAATCAGGAAACCGATCACGGCGGAGAGCAGCACCGAGCAGGTCCAGATGAAGATCTGAAACTCGCTGAACCCCCAGAAATAGTTGAGTATCAGGAAGGCGAGCGCCGCCGACAGTCCGGTAGCAATGGCGAACAGCACGGTGGCGACGAACAAAGCGAGGAAGCTTTTCTCGCTCAGCGTCTCGATCATCTCGCTGAAGATGCGCCCGATGCTGAACCGCTCGCCCCGCGCGACCGGGCGGTGGAGATGGGGAATACGGCTATGCGTTCCCAGTGCCGAAATCATGATCGTTGCGAATATCAGTACCGACGCGATGATCCCGTATTGCGCATAGGCTTCCGGATCGCGCATTCCCAGCGGCCCGGTGAAGAGAAATCCGAATACGACAATGCTCATCACGGTGCCGCCCGACCAGCCGAACAGCAGGCGATAGGCCTGCATGCTGGTGCGTTCGTCGTAATCGGCGGTCAGCTCGGGAATAAGCGCCGAGCTGGGCGTTTCGTAAAAGGTGATGAAGGTGCGGATCAGCACCGCCAGCGCGGTGAGGTAGAGGAACAATCCCGCCTGGCCCCAGTCGGGCGGATTCCACAGCAGGAAATAGCTCAGCGAAACGGGCAGTGCCGCGGCATACATGAAGGGATGGCGCCGTCCCCAGCGACTGCGCAGATTGTCGGACCAATAGCCGACCAGCGGATCGCTGATCGCATCGACCACCAGTGCAATCAGGATCGCCAGCCCGACGAGGCCGGGTTCGAGCCCCACAACCGTGCCGTAGAACAGCAAAAGGAAATAGTCGAAGCCGCCGTTCTTGATGCCGAACGCGGCAGCGCCCGATCCGTGCGCCAGCTTGAGCCAGACCGACGGTTTGTCGGCCACCGCTTCGCGTGTGGTCATGCCCTCTCCCTTGGGCAGGGAGGCTAGGGTAGGGCAGTCTACTTGGCAATCAGCTCCAGCGGCCGGTTTCCATCCAGATGAGGAAGCGCCGCAGCGGGAGCAGCCAGACAAGCCCCAGCACGACATAGATCAGCGTCTGGACCAGCGTCGGCCAGTCGCCGATCAGCCCGGGCGCATAGCGCGCGATAACCACGCCATAGATGGTCAGACCCAGCAGCAATCCGAGGATGCCGACCGGGATGCGCCAGGTGGGTTCTTGCCTCATGCGAACGGTCCATAGATGCGGGTGGGCGTAACGACTGCCGCAAGCGGGATATCGTGCGCCTCGGTGGGCAGGTCATCGACCCGCTGGCCGTCCCAGGCAAGCCCGATGGCAGTCGTTTCCGGGTGGTCTGCGAGCCAGCGGTCGTAATGCCCGCCGCCCTGGCCAAGCCGGGCGCCTTCGGCAGTGAACCCGACCAGCGGCACGAACAGCACGCGCGGTTCCAGCGCCGCGGCATCGGCCCTGGGTTGCAGCGGTCCGAACGGGCCGGTCTCGAGATCGCTTTCGCCAAACGGGTCGCTGAACTGCGCGAAGTGCATCGCCGCGCCGCGGTCGGCGAAGCGGGGCAGGGCGAGATCGTACCCCTGTTCGAAGAAGAATTTGGCATAGGACGCCGCGGGCGCTTCATAGGGATTGGCGCGGTACAGGCCGACCACGGCACCTTCGGGGACCAGTTCGAGCAGCGGCGCGGGCGGGCGCTTGAATACCAGCGCGCGCATGTTTTCGGGTAGCGCGGTGGCTTCCTCGCGCCGCGTAATGCGCAGGTGTTTGCGAAGCTCGTCCTTGGTCACGCGGAAGTCCTTATCGGTAGAGGCGCGGGGCGTCCAACGGCCTCGCTCGTGGGTGCGCTATCACCATGTGTCGATGGCTGTCGGCGCCGCCCGGTGAAGGGCGCGGGCTGGTGCCGATAGCTAGTCCGGAAAGTGGCGGGACCACCATGGGTCGTTTCCGGCGAAATCCTCTGACGCGTAAACGTCAGGTGGGTTCCGTATGTCCCGGTCCCACGGCCGAACCGGTAGACTAGGACAGGGACAGCTCCCTAGGAATGCTTATAGCCTCAGGGATGTTCATGCGGCTCGTGCCGGGTAGCCCCGCCATCATGCTATCTAGGACGCGGGGGCCTCGCCCTCAAGGGTCGATGCCGCATTCTCCAGCGCCGCCGCCATCCGTTCGAGCTGTCCGGCCAGCCGCTCGGTGTCGAAATCGGGTTCCGGGGGCGGCTCTGCCGCGCGTTTGGCCTCGTCCAGTTCATCGGCCACCAGCAAGGCGGCGAACAGCAGGTTCTTGGCTTCATAGCTCGACAGGTTGGCGCCCATCGAGCCCAGCTTGCTGTCGATTATGCCGGCCAGCCGCTGGACGTGATCTTCCTGCCCATCGGCGCAGGAAACGGTGTAATTGCGCCCGCCGACCGCCAGTTTGACATCGCTCATGGGGCCCGCCCTTCGATCAGGGCGTCGAGCTGCGAGATGGTGGTCGTCACGCTTTCGCGCAGCGCCTCGTGGCGGGCGACGAGTTCGGCATTGGTCGGCGCGTCCGGCGCGGGAGAATGCGAGGCAAGCGCGGCCTGCGTTTCGATCCGCGCCAGCGCGCGGTCGATGCGGTCCATCGCCGATTGAATGCGTTGCGAACTCATGACACCGTGGGAAATACCAAGATTGCCGCGTCCGGTCAAAGGCTTGGCCTATTCTGTTGATAAGTGGAATGAGGGAATTGCCGGCTGTGCATGGCGCGGAGCGCGGGTTGACCTCGCGCCTACGCTCCGCGAAGGCTTCGCGCGCGTCGAATCGACCCAGTTTCCGGAGAATAAATCCCATGAGTCTTGCCACCGCTCGCATGGTCCAGATGGCCAATGCCATCAGGGCACTTTCGATGGATGCGGTGCAGGCGGCGAATTCGGGGCACCCCGGCATGCCGATGGGCATGGCCGATGTCGCGACCGTGCTCTGGAGCGACTATCTCAAGCACGACCCCGCCGCACCCGACTGGGCGGATCGCGACCGCTTCGTGCTCAGCGCGGGCCATGGCTCGATGCTGATCTACAGCCTGCTCCACCTGTCGGGCTATGCCGCCCCGACGATGGAGGACATCCGCAATTTCCGCCAGCTTGGCAGCCCTTGCGCCGGACATCCGGAGAACTTCCTGCTCGACGGCGTCGAAAGCACCACCGGCCCGCTTGGGCAGGGTCTGGCGATGGCGGTGGGCATGGCGATTGCCGAGCGGCACCTCAACGCGGGATTCGGCGACGACCTCGTCGACCACCGCACCTGGGTAATCGCGGGTGACGGCTGCCTGATGGAAGGCATCAACCACGAAGCGATCGGTCTTGCCGGTCATCTCAAGCTCGGCCGCATGAACGTGCTGTGGGACGACAACAACATCACCATCGACGGGACCACCGACCTGTCGACCAGCGAAGACATCAAGGCGCGCTACGAAGCGACCGGCTGGCATGTCGTCAGCTGCGACGGGCACGACTTCGACGACATCCGCCGCGCGCTCGATGAAGCGGTGGCCGACGAACGGCCCTCGCTGGTCGCGTGCAAGACGGTCATCGGCAAGGGCTCACCCAACAAGCAGGGCACCAGTGCCACCCACGGCGCACCGCTGGGCGACGATGAAATCGCTGCAGTCCGCGAGGCGCTGGGCTGGGAGGCGGCGCCGTTCGAAATCCCCGAACAGGTGCTGTCCGACTGGCGCGGGACGGCCGAGCGTGGTTCGGCGGCGCGGGCCGAATGGCGCAACCGGCTCGAGGCGCATGGCGACAAGGCCGAATTCGAACGCCGGATGGCGGGCGATCTTCCCGAGAACTTCAGCCTGGACACTTATATCCAGTCGCTGATCGACGAACCGCAGAAGGTCGCGACGCGCAAGGCGAGCGAGATGACGCTGGGCGAAATCAACGCCAACCTGCCCGATACGATCGGCGGCAGCGCCGACCTGACCGGGTCCAACAACACCAAGGCGGGGGGCGTCGGCCCGTTCACCGCCGACGACCGCAGCGGACGCTATATCTATTACGGCATTCGCGAATTCGGCATGGCCGCGGCGATGAACGGCATGGCGCTGCATGGCGGTGTGATCCCCTATGGCGGCACCTTCCTGGTGTTCACCGACTATTGCCGCGCCGCGATCCGCCTGTCCGCGCTGCAGCAGGCCCGCGTGGTTTATGTCATGACGCATGACAGCATCGGGCTGGGTGAAGACGGGCCGACGCACCAGCCGATCGAACACATCCAGTGTGAAGACGGGCCGACGCACCAGCCGATCGAACACATCCAGTCGCTGCGGATGATCCCGAACCTGCTGGTCATGCGCCCCGCAGACACGGTCGAAACCGCCGAATGCTGGGACATCGCGCTGCGCGAGAAGGACCGCCCGACGGTTCTTGCGCTGACCCGCCAAGGGCTGCCGCAGCTGCGCACCGAGGCGGCTGCGGAGAACCTCAGCGGACGCGGGGCCTATCGTCTCAAGGCCGCTGAATCGCCGCGCCGGGTCATCCTGATCGCGACCGGATCGGAAGTCAGCCTGGCGACCGAATGCGCCGCCGAACTGGAAAAGGCGGGCATCGGCGCGGACGTCGTCTCGATGGTCTGCACCCAGCTGTTCGACGAGCAGGACGATGCCTACAAGGCAGACCTGCTTCCCGATGTTTCGCCCGACGAAACGCTTCGCGTCAGCATCGAGGCGGGGACGACATTCGGCTGGGATCGCTACACGATGACCAAGGGTCTGCGGATCGGCATCGACCGCTTCGGCGCTAGCGCGCCAGCGGGTGATCTGTTCGAGAAATTCGGCTTCACTGCGGACGCCATCGTTCCGCAAATCATGAACAAACTGAACGGTTAAGCAGGAGTTTTTGCAATGGCGACGAAGGTTGCAATCAACGGTTTTGGACGTATCGGCCGCCTCGTGGCGCGCGCCATTCTCGAGCGTGGCGATCACGATCTCGAACTCGTCAGCATCAACGACCTGGCCGACACCAAGTCGAATGCGCTGCTGTTCCAGTATGACAGCACGCATGGCCGTTTCCCCGGCACGGTCGAGGTCGGCGACAAGGCTATCATCGTCAACGGCAAGTCGATCGCGGTCACCAGCGAGCGCGATCCGGGCGACCTGCCGCATGGCGACCAGGGCGTCGACATCGTCCTCGAATGCACCGGCTTCTTTCAGAGCCACGAAGCGGCCGAACCGCATCTCAAGGCGGGCGCCAAGCGCGTGCTGATCTCGGCCCCGGCCAAGAACGTTTCGGCCACGATCGTCTACGGTGTGAACCACGAAACGCTCAGCGCCGAGGACGTGATCGTCTCGAACGCCAGCTGCACCACCAACTGCCTCTCGCCGATGGCGAAGGTGCTGCACGACACCGTCGGCATCGAGCGCGGGTTCATGACCACGATCCACAGCTACACCAACGACCAGCGCATGCTCGACCAGATGCATAGCGACATGCGCCGGGCGCGCGGCGGCGCGCAGAACATGATCCCGACAACCACCGGCGCGGCGCGCGCGGTCGGCCTCGTCCTGCCCGAACTGGCGGGCAAGCTCGACGGTTCGAGCGTGCGCGTGCCGACGCCCAATGTCAGCCTCGTCGATCTCGTCTTCACCCCCGGCCGCGACACCAGCGTCGAAGAATTGAACGGCGCGCTCAAGGAAGCCGCCGAAGGCAAGATGAAGGGCGTGCTCGACTATACCGACCAGCCGCTCGTCAGCAGCGACTTCAACCACTATCCGGCCAGCTCGACCATCGACAGCCTCGAAACCAGCGTGATGGAAGGCAAGCTTGCCCGCGTCGTCAGCTGGTACGACAATGAATGGGGCTTTTCGAACCGCATGATCGACACCGCCGGCGTGATGGCGAAGTTCCTCTAACGCCAAGTTCCGCCAAAGGACGCCCGACCAATGAGCAGCTTCAAGACCCTGGACGATCTCGGTGACATCACCGGCAAGATCGCGCTGGTGCGCGTCGATCTCAACCTGCCGATGAAGGATGGTTCGGCCACCGACGTCTCGCGCGTCGAGGCGGTCAAGCCGACCATCCTCGAACTCGCCGAAAAGGGTGCCAAGGTCCTGTTGCTCGCGCATTACGGGCGTCCCAAGGGCAAGCGCTATTCGACCATGAGCACGAGCTTCGTGCAGGGCGATGTCGAGAAGGTGCTGGACAAGGAGATCATGTTCATCCCCGAGGTCATGGGCCCCGTGGTCGAACAGTCGATCGGCATCCTTGCCAATGGCGATATCGGCCTACTCGACAATGTCCGTTTCTGGCCGGGCGAGGAAGCCAACGATCCCGAATTCGCGCGTGGTATGGCCGCGCATGGCGACTTCTACGTCAACGACGCGTTCAGCGCGGCGCACCGCGCGCATGCCAGCACCGAGGGGCTGGCGCACCATCTCCCGGCCTATGCGGGCCGCGCGATGGAAGCCGAACTGAAGGCGCTCGACGCTGCGCTGGGTAATCCCGAAGCCCCCGTCGCCGCGGTCGTCGGCGGGGCCAAGGTCTCGACCAAGCTCGACGTGCTGACCAATCTGGTCGGCAAGGTGCAGCACCTGATCATCGGCGGCGGGATGGCCAACACCTTTCTCGCCGCCAAGGGTGTCGATGTCGGCAAGTCGCTGTGCGAACACGAGCTCACCGACACCGCCAATCGTATCATCGACGAAGCCGCGCATGCGGGCTGCACGGTTCACCTGCCCTATGATGTCGTAGTGGCGAAGGAATTTGCCGCCAACCCCGCGTCCCTGCGTACCTGCAACGTCCATGAAGTCGCGCATGACGAGATGATCCTCGATGTCGGCCCGCTGGCGACCGAGGCGCTGGCCGACGTGCTCAAGACCTGCCGCACGCTGGTGTGGAACGGCCCGATGGGCGCATTCGAGACCGAACCTTTCGACACCGCCACCGTCGCGCTGGCGCGGACCGCCGCGGCGCTGACACTGGACGGTTCGTTGATCTCGGTCGCGGGCGGGGGAGATACGGTCGCTGCGCTCGCGCATGCCGGGGTGAAGGACGAGTTCACCTTCGTATCGACCGCAGGCGGCGCCTTTCTCGAATGGATGGAAGGCAAGCCGCTTCCCGGCGTGGCGGCGCTGACCGCATGAGCGAGAACGAAGCAGTAGGAGCGAGCGGCGGGCTCGTACCCGTCACCGAGGGCGAATGGTCCGGCTGGTCGACCTGGCAGAGCGATGCTTTCGAGCAGCGCGCGGGCCCGTTCTACGAACGGCGCGATGACGACGGCAGCATGGTCGCCGCTTTCCGCGCGGAGGAGCGCCACATGAACGGCGCGGGCTTCATGCATGGCGGTTGCATGATGACCTTCGCCGACAGCGCGATCTTCACCATCGCGACCGACGAACTCGCCGGATCGCATGGCGTCACCATGCATCTCGCGGGCGATTTCCTCGATCCGGCCAGCGTCGGCCAGCTGATCGAGGCGCGCGGCGAAGTCGTGCGCGCGGGCGGCAAGACGATCTATGTCGTCGGCATGATCCGCGCCGATGGCAAGCCGGTGCTTAGCTTCAACGGCATCATCCGGAAGATCACCAGGAGATAGAACCGTGCGTATTCTCTGCCTGTTCGCCCTGCTTCTGCTGCCCTCGGTCACCTCGGCGCAAGCAGGCGATGCGGCGGAGGAGTTCGCACCCTTCGACCAATTCCTGGCTGAATTCCGCGAGGAAAACAGCGTCCCGGCGCTGAGCGCGGTGATCGTCCGAGACGGGCAGATCGCGTGGGAAGGCCATTACGGCTGGGCCGATGACGAAGGCGAGGTCGCAACCAGCGCGGATACGACTTACAAGATCGCTTCCACCACCAAGCCCATCGCCGCGACGGCGATCATGGCCGAGGCACTGGCGGGTGGGCTGTCGCTCGACCTGCCGATGAGCGCGGACGAAGGCTTTGCCGACACCTGCGACTGGCTGTCGCAGTCCCCGATCCCCTTCGGGAGCGGCGGCGTGGACCGGCACGGCAATGCAGTGTCGGCGATGGATTGCGCCAAGCCGCTGACGCTCTCGCAAATGCTCGACATGCGCGCCAATGGCGAGGCCTTCGTCTACAACCCCATTGCCTACGCGCGGATCGACCGCGCGATCAGCGGCGCGGGTGGGCGCGACCTGCGTGCCATCGTGCGTGACCGCGTGGCCGAGCCGGCGGGGATGCGCAACGTCGCGCTCGGCTGGCGCGATCCCGAAGGCGGCGATGCGCTGCGGTTCCTCGCGCCGCCCTTCCACCCGGTCGATGGGCGCCTCGTCAAACAGGTCCTGCCCGATGACGATTTCCGCGCGGCTGCGGGTATCATTGCCAGCCCGCTGCAGATGGCGAAGTTCGATATCGCCTTCGATTCCGGCGTGCTCATCCCGCCAGCGCTGATCCGCGAGCTGGTCGAAGCCGATATCGGCCCGCTTGGCGACTACCGGCGCGGCTGGTTCCTCGAGGATTGGAACGGCCAGCGCCTGCTGTGGCATTCGGGCTGGAACGAGCAGAAGGGCTCCGCCCTCTACCTCAAGGTGCCCGGCAAGCGGCTGACACTGATCGTGCTCGCCAATACCGAGGCGATCTGGTGGGGCAATTCGCTGGTCAGGGCCGAAGTCGCCGAAAGCCCGATCGCGCAGCGCTTCCTCGAGGAATTCGCCCGCTAGCGATATTCGGGATTGGGCGCGTCGAAGCGGCGGCCTTCCTGCCACAGGTCAACCGAATTGCCCCATGCGGGAATGCCGCCCGCATCCTTCAGCATGCGGGCCATGTGCATCAGGTTCCACGTCATGAAGGTGGTGTTGCGGCGGGTGAAATCGTTGTCGAAGCCTTCGTAGCCCTGGCCGTCTTCCTTGGCGTCACCATAGCTTGGACCAGGGCCGGCTTCGCCGACCCATCCGGCATCGGCCTGCGGCGGGATGGTGTAACCGACATGCTGCAGCGAATAGAGCACGCCCATGCCGACATGCTTGATGCCGTCTTCATTGCCGGTGACGATGCAGCCGCCGACCTTGCCGTAGAAAGCGTATTGGCCCTTGTCGTTGGTCTGGCCCGAATGCGCGTAGAGGCGTTCGATCAGTCGCTGGCAGACCGAACTTTTCTCGCCGAGCCAGATCGGGGTGCCGATCACGAGGATGTCGGCGGCGGCGACCTTGTCCCAGATCGCGGGCCAATCGTCTTGCGCTGCGCCATGCTCGGTCATGTCGGGATAGACACCGGGCGCGATCGCGTGGTCGACCAGTCGCACCTGTTCGAGTGCGACATCGTTGCGCACCAGGATCGCCTCGGTCACGCCGAGCAGCTTGTCGGTATGCGACCCCTCGGGCGAGGGTTTGAGCGTGCAGTTGATCGTCAGCGCCTTGAGGTCGGAAAAGTCGGACGTGTTTTCGTCGCACAAGGTCTCTTGGGTCCGGTCGAGCATGCTTCCTCCTTGGGTCTGCCTGAGATACGCATGGGCGGCGAGATAGTTACCCCGCGCAGTTGTCGGTCTTTCCTGCGCTGGTTATGGCTTGTGCATGACCGCGCGAGCGCAGCAGATCGACCGGGTAGTGATCGTCGGCGGCGGGACGGCGGGCTGGATGACCGCGATCGCGCTGGCCCGCCTGCTCGGGCGGCTGGGCCTGTCGATCACGCTGGTCGAATCCACTGCCATCGGCACGGTCGGGGTGGGCGAGGCGACGCTGCCGCAGATCCGCACCTTCAACCGCCTGCTGGGACTGGACGAACGCGAGATGATGGCGCGCACCGCCGCGACCATCAAGCTGGGTATCGAATTCCGCGATTGGGGCCGGATCGGTGATCGCTACATCCACCCCTTCGGCACCTATGGCGAAGAGATCGGGCAAGCGAGCTTCATCGATTATTGGGCGCGTGGTCGCGCAGCGGGCAAGGCAGCACCGATCGGCGACTATTCGCTGCCGATTGTCGCCGCATGGGCGGGGCGATTCGAACCGCCGAAGCCGGAAGATGCGCGCCAGGCTTATGATTTTGCCTTCCAATTCGATGCCGGGCTCTATGCCGCATGGCTCGCCGAACTCGCGCAGCAGGCGGGGGTTGTCCGGCGCGAGGGCAAAATCACCGAGGTCCGCCGCAAGGGCGAGAGCGGCGACATCGATGCGGTGGTCCTCGAATCGGGCGAGGCCATCGAAGGCGATCTGTTTATCGACTGCTCGGGCTTCCGCGCGCTCTTGATCGGCGACACGCTGGGCACGGCGTTCGAGGACTGGAGCCATTGGTTGCCCTGTAATCGCGCATACGCGGTTCCCTGTGCCAATGGCGGCGATCACGGCCCCTATACCCGCGCGACGGCACGCAAGGCGGGGTGGCAATGGCGTATCCCTTTGCAGCACCGGGTGGGCAACGGGCTGGTCTATTGCGATGCCTGGTGGGACGATCAGGACGCGGCCGATTGCCTGATGGCTAATCTGGAGGGCGAGGCGGGCGCAGAGCCGCGCCAGCTGCGCTTCACGACCGGGCGCCGCCGTTCGCTATGGCAAGGTAATTGCGTCGCCATCGGTCTGGCTGGCGGGTTCCTCGAACCGCTCGAATCGACCAGCATCGACCTGATCCAGAGCGGCATCCTCAATCTCGTCGACCTGTTTCCCGGAGCGGCGATCGAACCCGCCGACAGGCGCGAATACGACCGGCTGATGGATCTCGAATTCGAGCGTATCCGAGACTTTCTCGTGTTGCATTATGTCGCCAACCAGCGCGAGGATGAGGAGTTTTGGCGCGCGATGCGCACCATGGCGATCCCCGACAGCCTGGCGGAAAAGATCGAGGATTTTCGCTGCCGTGCGATCCTGCCCGATTATGCGCATGGCCTGTTCCAGCAGGTGAGCTGGATATCGGTGTTCCTGGGCCAGAATGTGGTGCCCGAGGCATGGGACCCGCGAACCGCGGGCTTGCCCGAAGCCGAACTCGCCACCCGGCTTGAGGGGATTCACCAGCGCATCGCCCGCGACGCTGCGGCAATGCCCGATCATCTCGGTTTCATTGCCCGATCTGGCGCTGCATTCGAGGCATTGGGCGAAACCGCAGGATGAGCCAGCCCGTCCGCTCCTACCTCCTGTTCGGCGCGAAAGCCGACGTCTGGCCGGTGGCGGCCATGCTCTCCGCACAGCTACCCGCAAGCATTGCCATCACGGTCGTCGAGGAAGCGGACCGCTCCGGTGAGCTCGTCGCGCTGCCGGTGGAGGATCCTTACTTCCACGCGCTGGAGCTGAAAGCATGGGACCTCGCCCATGCCGGAGCGAATTTTGCGCTTGGCTATGCACTCGATGGCTTTCTCGGCTCCGAGTCGGAGATCGTCGCCGCACCCTCGGGTGATCTTCCGGCCATCGGGGGCCTGGCGCTTCACCAGATCCTGCGGCGCGTCGCGGGTGAGGCCGGGGCGATGGACCGATTGGCCGAACTGCACGAGGGCTTCCGATTCTGTGCCCGCGCTGCGGCCGAGGGGCGCATGGGCGTGCCCGGAGATGCGCCGGACTCGCCCCTCGCCATGCTCGGGCCGCTGGCGATCATCGACAGTTCGGCACTGGCCTCGCTGCTCGTCCAACGCCTCCCCAACGATCGGGTTAAAAGCGTCGCGGGCGAAATCGCGAGACTGGACCGCGACGACAATGGCCGGGTGCTTGCCGCATGGACCGAGGATGGCGCGGAGGTGACCGCCGATGTGTTTATAGACCTGCGCGATCCGGGTGAAACGGTGGACGGCGGGGAGACTATGGCGCTCCCCGTGCTTGATACGGCGTTCGCAGGTGGGGTGGCGGTTCGGGCGCACCTCAATGCGGCACCGCTGCCACGCTACATCGCTCAAGCAAAGTCATCGCCTTCTACGGCTCGGCCCTTTGCGTTGCAGGCGCCATGGGTGGCCAATTTGATCCGCCTCGGCCCCGCCTCTGCCCGGCTCGGGTCGCTATTGTCGGCGGACGGTCGGCTGCTTCTGACGCAGGCGGTGCACCTTGCGCAATGCCTGCCCGCCAGCGCGGACATGTCGGTGGAGGCGCGGCGCTTCAACCAGCTCCATTCGCGCAGCGTGTCCCGGTTCGATGAACTGGTCGCCGCGACGATGTTCCTCAACCGGCGGACCGAACGGCATTGGCAGAACTTGCGCAAAGCCGCGCCGCCCGAGGGGCTCGCCTTGCGGATCGACCAGTTCCGCAGTCGGGGTCGCTTGCCCGAATTCGATGGCGAGGTAGTCGATCGCCAGTTCTGGATCGACCTGCTCATGGCTTTCGGAGTGATCCCCGAACGGCATGATCGCCGCGCGGAGGCTTTCGACCCGCGCCAGCTCGACCGCGCGCTGGGTACGATCCGCGCGCAGCTCGATCAGACGCTTGCGGCCATGCCCCCGCATGCGGACTTCGGGCGCCGGTTCGGCGCGGCGTGAAATCACTGTGACAATAGTTTCGCGCCATAGTTGCAGCCTTAAGGACGCTTTTGTATGCGGCGCGCATACGATTGCAGTACCACTACCAGCGACGGGGTTTTCCAGATGACTTTCGATGAAATGAAGGCGCGTATTGCCGAGGGCCAGGGCTTTATCGCGGCGCTCGACCAGTCGGGTGGTTCGACCCCCAAGGCGCTGGCCGGTTACGGTGTTGCCGAGGATACCTGGACCACCGAAGACGAGATGTTCGGCCTGATCCACGAAATGCGCCAGCGGATCATCGAGAGCCCCTGCTTCGGCAATGGCAAGGTCATCGGCGCGATCCTGTTCGAAAAGACCATGGACGGGACGAGCGGCGGCAAGAGCGTGCCCGCGCGTCTCAAGGAACGCGGCATCGTGCCCTTCCTCAAGGTCGACAAGGGGCTCGAGGACGAACGCAACGGCGCGCAGCTGATGAAGCCCAATCCCGGCCTCGAAGCGATGTGTAACCGCGCGCGCGAACTCGGCGTGTTCGGCACCAAGATGCGCTCTGTCATCAAGTCAGCCAACCCCGTCGGCATCAAGGAAGCCGTTCGCCAGCAGTTCGCCGAAGGCGCGCGGATCCTGTCCTGCGGTCTCGTCCCGATGCTCGAACCCGAATACGACATCACCGCCGCCGACCGCGCGGAGGGCGAGAAGATCATGCTCGAAGCCATCGAGGAAGGCCTCGTGGCATTGCCCGAAGGCCAGCAGGTCATGCTCAAGCTCTCGATCCCCAAGGAAGCGGGGCTTTATGGCGGGCTGACCAACCACCCCAAGGTGCTGCGCGTGGTCGCGCTTTCGGGTGGCTATTCGACCGACGACGCCTGCCGCGAACTGGCCAAGAACCCCGGCATGATCGCCAGCTTCAGCCGCGGTCTGCTGCAGGACCTGCGCGCCGCGCAGGACGATGCCGAATTCGATGCGACGCTGTCGGCCGCGATGGACAAGATCCAGGCTGCCAGCGTGGCCTGAGGCTCAGCGCCTCTCGAAAGTGAAACGATATTCGCCGGCCGGGATTTCCCGGTCGGTGGTTTGCCCGGGCGTGGCCGACACCAGCACATAGGTCCGTCCCATCACTTCGTAGGGTTCGCCCAGCGTGAGCGGGGCGGTCTGCGCCCAGTGGGTGGCGGCAATGCGGGTGGAGACGGTCAGTTTGCCCGCCCACACGCAGTGCGCATTGATCGGACACCGGCTGTCCTCGGTCACCGCCAGCGGTGTCAGGATCGTATCGCCCGTCCATACCGGCTGACCGATGGCGACCGCGCTACCTTGCGAGGCAGCGTCGCCATTGGCGCGCGGCGTGTCGGGAATCACCGCGCAGGCGGCGAGCGGTGCGAGCATAAGGGAGGCAAGGAGGGTTTTCATGCAGGCGATAGAAAGCGCCGCCGCTTTCACCTGCCTGAACAGGTGACGAAACCCGCCGAGCGCATTAGGGCGGCCCGATGACCGATTGCCAATTGTATCTTATCTCGCCGCTCGACGTATCGGGCGATTTCCCCCAGCGGCTCGAGCGCGCGATCGAGGCGGGCCCCGGGCTGGTTACCGCCTTCCAGTTCCGTGTGAAAGGGCTCGACCAGCACGAGGCGGCGCGGTTGGCCGCGCCGCTGCAGGCGATCTGCGCGGCGCATGACGTCGCCTTCATCGTTAATGACGATGTCGCGCTGGCCAAACGGCTTGGGGCCGACGGCGTGCACCTGGGGCAGGGCGACGGCGAGCCGCGCGATGCGCGCGAGGAACTGGGCCGCGAGGCGCAGATCGGCGTGACCTGCCACGCGTCGAAGCATTTCGCCATGGAAGCGGGCGAAGCGGGCGCGGACTATGTCGCCTTCGGCGCCTTCTTCGACAGCACGACCAAGGCGAGCGAACATCGTCCCGAACTCGAAATCCTCGAATGGTGGAGCAATCTGTTCGAGATCCCCTGCGTCGCGATTGGGGGGATTACGCCCACCAATTGCCAGCCGCTGGTCGAGGCCGGGGCCGATTTCCTCGCCGTGTCCGGGGCGGTCTGGAACGGTGACGAAGTGGCTGCAGTGAAAGCGTTTGCGGAGCAAATTGCCGCCGCGTGAGTTGGCTATTCTGAAAGGGGCGGTCGCGTCCCGTCATTCCAGGAGAGGTCCCCTCATGCGCACCCTTATTCTCGCCGCCGTTTCATCGCTCGCCCTGGTTGCCTGCGGCACCCAAGGGTCCGACGAGGACCAGGATACCGATAGCGTCGCCAGCGCCGAGAGCGGGGACGATGTCGGCTACGAGACCTATGGCACGGACAACCACGCCGACACGATGGCATCGAACGACGATGCGTCGGGCGACCAGGCGCAAACCACCGATATTCCCGATCCCGAAGAGCGCCCGATCATGCAGGCGCAGGTCGTGCTCGACCGCGTGGGCTTCGGTCCCGGCGTCATCGACGGCAAGATGGGCATGAGCACCGAGAACGCGCTGCGCGGGTTCCAGGAAGCGAATGACCTCACCGTCACCGGCAAGCTCGACGAAGCGACCAAGGGCGCACTTTCCGAATGGGACCGCATCCCCGCCACGCGGGTGGTGACGATCCCGGCAGCCTGGGGCGAGACGAGCTATACCGACATGCCCGAGGATGTGGCGGAGAAGGCCAAGCTGGAGCGGCTCGGCTACACTTCGCTCGACGAACGGCTGGCGGAGCGTTTCCATACGACTGTGGAAGTGCTCGAACAGCTCAATCCTGGCGGCAAGCCTGCGGGGATGGGCGGGACCGAATCCACGACTTCGGCCAGCGCCACCCCCACCGCATCGCCCACTCCGCAGGCCAGCGGTACCGGCTCACCGAGCGCCGCAACGACCAGCCTTTTCGCCGCGGGCCAGCAGATCCGCGTGCCCAATATCGGTGCCGACCGGATCGCGCCGCGTTCGGTCGAGGATAGCGGCTGGCAGCGCACGCTCGTCTCGCTTGGCGTCGGGTCCGAACAGCCTTCGGTCGACCGCATCGTGGTCAGCAAGGCGGGCAAGACGCTGAAAGCCTATCAGGGCGACAAACTGATCGCACTGTTCACCGTCAGCTCGGGGTCGAGCGAGTTTCCGCTCCCGCTAGGCGAATGGGACATCGTCGGCGAAGCCTACAACCCGCCCTACAGCTACGATCCCGAAGTGCTCGGCAATGGAGACGGCGAAACCTATACGCTGGCACCGGGGCCCAATTCGCCGGTCGGTATCGTCTGGATCGATCTCAGCAAGGAACATTACGGCATCCATGGCACTCCCGATCCGGAAACCATCGGGCGCGCGCAGAGCAGCGGCTGCGTCCGGCTGACCAATTGGGACGCGGCGCGACTTGCCGGGATGGTGTCGCAATCGACAAAGGTGCTTTTCGAAGCCTGAGCGGTTAGGGTGATCCCATGAACCTCGTCGACCGCATCCTGACCATCGTCGTAACGGCCACCATCACCAGCGCGATCTGGATCGTTGCGGGTGGCAGTCTGATCGAGAACGCGACCAGCACCGGCCAGCGTGAAGCGACCCGGCCCGCCGAAGCCGCGCCGAGCCCGAGTGCGAGCGACACGTCAGCCGATGGAACGGGTACGGATAGCGATGTGCTGGCAGTCGGTGCGCTCGATGCGCAATTGGCGGCGGCGCCCAGCGCGGCGCAGTCCCGCCAATTGCTGATCCCGGTGCAGAATATCCGCCCCGCCGATCTTACCGATACGTACAGCGATTCGCGCGGCGGCGGTACGCGCCTGCACGAAGCGCTCGACATCATGGCGCCGAAGGGCACCAGCGTGCTGTCCTCCGCGCCCGGCACGATCGAGAAGCTGTTCCGCTCGAAAGCCGGGGGGAATACGATCTATGTTCGCTCGACCGATGGCGAGACGATCTATTACTACGCGCATCTCGATGCCTATGCCGAGGGGCTGCGCGAAGGGCAGCGCGTACGCCGCGGCCAGCGGCTGGGCATGGTGGGCAGTTCGGGCAATGCCTCTGCCGAGGCCCCGCACCTGCATTTCGCAATCCTGCAGACGACCGCGGACGCCGAGTGGTGGGAGCCCGCGAATGCGGTCAATCCCTACCCGCTGCTAACCGCCGACTAGTCAGCCGCTGGTCGGGCCGACGCGGTGGCAGCGCAAACGGCCCAGTTTGCCGTCACGCCCGACTTCCTGCAGCAGGCCGGACCCCAGCCGCATCATCTTGGTGCCGCGCATCGGACCGCGGGTGAAGGTGACCTGCTTGCCTTCCATCAGATAGGTGCCGGCACCGCGCACGGTGCGATAGCTCGACCCGCCGGTAATGGCGAAATCGCGGCCCTCCTGTTCGACCCAAGCAGCGCCGCTCGCATCGCCGGGGAGCGCACAGACATATTCGCCCTGGTCGAGCAGCAGCAGCCGCCCCTGCGCCATGGCGGGCCCGTGAGCGAGGCCCGTCAGCGCGGCGAGCAGGGTAAGTTTGGTAAGCTGTTTCATATCATCCGTCCGACGATGCATATAGCAACGCCGACCGCGGTTTTCCACTCGCTTGCCCGCGCGGCCTCGCTCGGCTAAGGCGCGCCGCACACAACCGCCCGACGGGCGGCCTGCTCTTTTACAAGTCGAAGGTAGCTTCCCCATGAAGATCAGCGGCGTGGACATCCGTCCGGGCAACATCATCGAATATGAAACGGGCATCTGGAAGGTCGCCAAGATCCAGCACACGCAGCCGGGCAAGGGCGGCGCCTACATGCAGGTCGAGATGAAGAACCTGCAGGATGGCCGCAAGACCAATGTCCGCTTCCGCAGCGCGGACACGGTCGAAAAGGTGCGCCTCGATACGGCCGAGTATCAATTCCTTTACGAGGATGGCGACATGCTCGTGTTCATGGACCAGAGCACCTACGAACAGATCACCCTGCCCAGCGACCTGCTCGGCGACGCGCGCGCCTTCCTGCAGGACGGCATGCAGGTAAAGCTCGAGCTGTGGGAAGAAAAACCCATCTCGGTCGAACTGCCCGCTCAGATCGAGGCCGAAATCGTCGAGGCCGATGCCGTGGTGAAGGGGCAGACCGCCTCGTCCAGCTACAAGCCCGCGGTGCTCGACAATGGCGTGCGCATCATGGTCCCGCCGCATATCGAAAGCGGCACGCGGATCATCGTCGACGTCTACGAACAGTCCTACGTCGGCAAGGCCTAAGCTCATGGGCAAATCCATCGCCAGCCGGTTCGAGAACATCGACATCACCCGCAGCGTTCTGCGCGCGGTCATCATCAACGATGACGAGCTGACGCTGGAAATGGATTTCTGCCTCGAAGAAGCGCATCCCGACTACGAAGCGCCGGGCGCCGACGAAGACTGCTGCTTCCACCCCGGCCTGCTCAAGTTCGCCGGGATTTCGAAGCTGGGTCTCGATCGCGCTGAAAATGCAGGCGAAACCAAGCGTCGTTTCGCCATCCAGTCCTTCAATATCGAGGGCACGAAGTTCGACATGGCCTGCGAGTGGGGCGATATCCACCTGCAGGCGCGTTCGATCCGCGTCCTGACCGAATAAGAGAGTTTCCATGGCCGTTCTATCGGGTGTCATTCGCGTAATGGAGAAGGCCGCGCGCAAGGCGGGTGGCCGCTTGCGGCGCGATTTCGGCGAGGTCGAGCACCTCCAGGTCAGCCGCAAGGGGCCGGCCGATTTCGTTTCCAAGGCCGACCGCATCGCCGAACGCACGATCTATGACGAACTGCTCGCCGCACGGCCCGATTGGGGTTTCGTGATGGAAGAGGCGGGCATCATCGAAGGTGACGCAAACAAGCCGCGCTGGATCGTCGATCCGCTCGACGGCACCAGCAACTTCCTCCACGGCATCCCGCATTTCGCGATCAGCATCGCGGTGCAGGAACCCAAGCTTGGCGGCGGGGGCTGGGACGACGTCAGCGCCGCGGTGATCTACAACCCGGTCACCGACGAGACCTTCTGGGCCGAAAAGAGCCGCGGGGCCTGGCTGCATGACGGACGCCTGCGCGTGTCCGCACGCCGCGGCCTGTCCGAAGCATTGGTCGCTACCGGCATTCCCTTCCAGGGCCATGGCAATTTCACCGAGTGGTCGAAGATCTTTGCGGCCATCGGTCCGCAGGTCGCGGGGATTCGCCGCTACGGCGCCGCCTCGCTCGATCTGGCGTGGCTCGCCGCAGGCCGGTTCGACGGCTTCTGGGAAAGCGATCTCAACGATTGGGATACGGCCGCCGGCTGCCTGATCGTGCGCGAAGCGGGCGGGTTCGTATCCGATTTCCGCGGCCGTTCGCAGCCGATCCATGCCAAGCAGGTCCTCGCGGCCAATGATGCGCTGCATTCGAAGCTGCACAAATTGCTGGCGAATGCGCTGAAGGCTTGATGCCTGCACGGGGCGCGGCTAATCCCCGCGCTCCCGACCCAGTGCCCCTGTGGCGGAATTGGTAGACGCGCTCGACTCAAAATCGAGTTTCTTTGAAGTGCCGGTTCGAGTCCGGCCAGGGGTACCAAAACAATTATCTAATCGCCTGATTTTTGGTGATTTTGTGAAGGTTGGACAATCCACTGGGGTCGCAGGTCGGGCAAGCCAAGGTCAGGCTGCCTGCTAGCAGATTCGCGTGAGCCCCGACCAAAAGCGGAATGGCCGCTAACGACCCGATTGCGGACATTCTCGCGCCTGCGTAACGTGCTGCTATGCCACTCGTAGAAGCCTTTGATCACGAAGATGCTTTGAAACCGCTATTTACGGCGGAGTTCGAATCTTTACCCCGCATCGGAGAATATCTCTCAATCGACACGCCGCCAGGCTATTTCAAATACTACAATGTCGTCGAAGTCTGGCATCGCCAGGATACAGAGGGCGGAGGTTTTAGAGCCTGCATTCGCGTTGAAGAGTCCGACTGACTTTCGTCAGCTTTCCACCCCTGTATCGGTCTATCCCCCTGACCGGCCCGATGCCCGGAAGCCGACCGGCAGCTACCGGATACTTCTCGCCAGAAACGGACGGGCAGCTAACGACCCGATTGCTGACGTTTCAGGGCTAGCAAACCTCAGTCTCGCGCGCCTTCTCCTGCGTCG
Organism: Qipengyuania citrea; assembly: GCF_024171405.1. GTDB lineage: Bacteria > Pseudomonadota > Alphaproteobacteria > Sphingomonadales > Sphingomonadaceae > Qipengyuania > Qipengyuania profunda. The sequence goes on along the minus strand of NZ_JALJZT010000002.1, from coordinate 533,530 downwards.
GACCCAAGGAAGATCGCATTCAGCCAGTCGATGAGTTTCAGCATCCAGTGCCAAGCTAGCCAAAACAAGAAGCCGAAGCCTACCATGCCTAAACCAAGCAATGCATCTTCGCTGCTGTAACCCCATCCGAACTGCCAAACGCTATCAGCAGCAGCAGCGATCGTAAACAGGAGCGCGAGCCCTATCCAGATGGGGATAAAGATGCGGCCGAACCGACGATTGAAGCGCGTCATCCGGCCCGCCCTTGATACGTATGACATACCTTCAGACTAATAGTCCTGGTTTCCGCTTTCCACCCAAATTCGGTCATTTCGCCTGACCGGCCCGATGCGCGAAAACAGACCGGCAGCTACCGGATGCTTCTCGCCAAAATCTGACCGTCGGCAAACGACCCGATTGCCGACGTGTTTGTTAAGGCAGCTTGAGGCGTGCAGCTAGAAGGGCACGGGATAATGGAATTTGATGGTCAATCGGTGGGGAGAGGCGAAGGTGATCTCGGCATCGCTCGTACTGTCGATTTTGATCCAAACGCGTTGAGCGCTGATCCCGACATAGGTTGGCGTTTTCTGGCTAAGCCATTCGCGTAACCCCTCAACCTCAGAGCAGACTTCAAGAAACGGCGGGTCCTCGGCCACGCAACGATAGTCAATCTCCTCGTCACCTTTCAAAAAGGCACGATAGCGAGCGAGCCCCCAGCCGGCTCGATCAATTTCCTCGGACTGGTGATCGGATATACCGACATAGCCCTCGTCAGGACAAGCTCCCGAAGAATCTACCGGAGCAATCTGGCGTTGGCTACGAATCCCTCTTGCCCTGTCAACCCACCAGACTTTCGTATCGCTAGCCTCCCCGGTCGGTGTCAGCCTGATGCGCCATTGCGTGCGCAGGCATGGCAGCCCTTGGCGTATCGCCTGTTCGTTGAGGAGGAGGACGGGATTGCGGCGGAGAATGTGGGGAGGCCGAAGGGCTTGGCTCGCGATCGGTTGGGAAGAGCGCTCTTCGAGTATCAACTCTCCCAGCTCTTCGGCCGAAACCGACGAAGGCTCGGGAATTGAAACGAGCATGGCAGAGAGAATGGCGGAAGAAACGACCAAATTCATGTTCACTTTCATGAACTTGGTAACAAGGTTCTGTCAATGACGATGGTTGTTTACCAGTCTGGGTCCGCTTTCCACCCTGATTTCAGTCAAAGACCAACATTGGGATCTGCAGGAAAGCCGACATTTCAATCCGGGCGGGGCAATCCATCAAATAGCAAACGCAATGGTTGGACATCGCCATGCGGGATGGGGCGGGTTTCCGTTGGGTGCTTGGGTAGGTTGGGTGTCAGCAAAGCGCTGCTGCGATAGAATTCAGGCACTTCGGCCAGGGGTACCAAACTAAATCCTTGCGTATCGAAGGATAAACTGGGATTTCGGCGGTCGGATGATCGGGGTTCCTTCCTACCATGCAATCGCCGCGATGGGCATTACCATCGCGATGTTCATTGCCTTCGCGCGCGGGCGCATGTCGGTCGAGATCATCTCGCTGATGACGATCGCGGTGATTGCGGTCGGGCTGTATTTCTTCCCGCTGCCGGACACCCAGCCGACCGACGGGTTGAGCCTCGCCTTCTCCGGTTTCGGCCATTACGCGCTGATCACGATCTGCGCGCTGATGATTATGGGACGGGGGCTGGTGGTTACCGGCGCGCTCGATCCGGCGGCGCGATTTCTCGAGCGATTGTTCAAGATCAACCTCCAGCTCGGGCTGCTGTTCTCGCTGGTGATCACCTTCCTGCTGTCGATGGGAGTCAACAATACGCCGGTGCTGGTGCTGCTGATGCCGATCTTCGTGCATCTCGCCATGCGCGGTGCGATGGCTGCCTCGAAAACGCTGATCCCGCTCAACGCCGCGTCGCTGATGGGGGGCATGGCGACGACCATCGGCACCTCGACCAATATTCTCGTGGTTTCGATCGCGGTGGATCTGGGCATGCCCGAAATGGGCGTGTTCCACTTCACGCCGATCGTGCTGGTCGCATCGCTGGTCGCGCTGCCCTTCGTATGGATCGTCATGCCACGCCTGCTCGGCGACAACCGCATCGAGGCGGTCCACGCCCAGCGGCTGTTCGAGACGCGGCTGCGCGTTACGGAAAACTCGATCCTCAACGGGCGCGAATTGTCCGATCTGGGATCGCGCCTGCCGTCGGGGATCGAGTTCCACGAAGTGCCCGTGGGCCTGCTGCGTCCGCAGCACCGCCTGCGCATGACCGGCACACATGAAGCGATCGAGGAAGCCATGGCGACCTTGCGCGGCGATGCGGCGCCGAGCTGGGTGATCGACCGTATCCGCCGCCGCTCGGGCGAGACCGGGACCGACATCGCGGTCGGCGAGATGATCGTGACGGCGGATTCGCGCCTGATCGGGCGGACGCTGCCCAGTTCGGGCATTGCCGATCTCTATGGCGTCGCGGTGATCGGGACGCATCGCCCCGAACGGCTCGTGGGCGAGAAGGAACAGTTTTCCGAAGGCGGCGATCTGCGCTTCGCCGAGGGCGATGTGCTGCTGGTGATGGGCCTGCCCGACGACATGCAGCATTTCGCCCGCGCCGACAGCCTGTTGCAGCTCGAAGGCATGCGCGAACTGCCGCGCCGGTCGAAGGCCACGCTGTCGGCGGTGATCATGGGCGGCTCGATCGCGCTCGCTTCGGTCGGGCTGATCCCGATCGCGATTGCTTCGCTCGCGGGCGCCATCCTGATGTTCGTGACCGGCTGCGTGAAGTTCGACCGGGTCGGGCGCGGGCTCTCGGGCAGCGTCATCGTGCTGGTCGCAGCCAGCATCGCGCTTGGCCGGATCATCCTCGACAGCGGCGCGGCCGACTGGATCGGGACGGTCATGGCAGTGGGGCTGGACTATCTCTCGCCCGCTGCGGCGCTGGCGGCGATCATGCTGGCGATGACCTTCCTCACCAATTTTGCGTCCAATGCGACTGCAGCCACCGTCGGCACGCCGATTGCTTTCGCCATCGCCAGCAAGCTGGACCTGCCGCCCGAACCGCTGGTGCTTGCCGTGCTGTTCGGCTGCAACCTGTGTTACGCGACCCCCATCGCCTATCAGACCAATATGCTGATCATGGCCGAGGGTTCGTACGAGTTCAAAGATTACGTCCGAACCGGGGTCCCGCTGGTGCTGATCATGGTCACCATGCTCTCGCTCGCGCTGGTGGTAACCTACGGGCTGTAGGCTTTCCTACGGCAGCCGGGTCTGCAAGACAGGCGTTCCGGAAAACCACCGCGCTACAGCGGCGGCGAAGTTTGCCCATGGACCCTGTTCCATGTGGTCCATCGTGTAGGGAGACCAGAACCCATGTCCAAAACCGTTCCAACAAGCCTTGCCGCGCTCGCAATGGTACTGGCCGCGCCCGCGCAGGCCAATGATCTGCGCAGCGATCTCGCCGAGGACATGCCCGGCCTGATGGAGCTTTACCGCGATCTCCATGCGAACCCCGAACTGAGTTTCGAAGAGCATGAGACCGCGGCCAAGCTGGCCAAGCGGATGCGCGATCTCGGCTTCGAAGTAACGGAAGGGGTTGGCCGGACGGGGGTCGTTTCGGTGATGGCCAATGGCGAAGGGCCGACCGTCCTGCTGCGCGCCGACATGGACGGGCTACCGGTGGTCGAACAGACGGGCCTGCCTTTCGCATCGACCGTAACCGCCACCCCCGCCAGCGGAGTCACCACCGGGGTCATGCATGCCTGCGGGCACGATACGCATATGGCGGGCTTCATCGGTGCGGCGCAGCTGCTGGTCGACCACAAGGACAAGTGGCAGGGCACGCTGGTCATGATCCTGCAGCCGGCTGAAGAAATCGGCCTGGGCGCGCTCGCGATGATCGAGGACGGGCTCTATACCCGCTTTCCCAAGCCCGATTATGCGCTGGCGTTCCACGATGCCGCAGCGCCCGCGCCGGCAGGCACCATCGGCTATACGCCGGGCTATGCCCTGGCCAATGTCGACAGCGTCGACATCACGGTCAAGGGTGTCGGCGGGCATGGCGCCTACCCGCACACCACGCGTGATCCCATCGTGCTGGCCAGCGCGATCGTGATGAAGCTGCAGACCGTGGTCAGCCGCAATTCCTCACCGCTCGATCCGGCGGTGATCACGGTGGGCAGCTTCCATGCGGGCGCCAAGCACAATATCATCAGCGATGAAGCCAGGCTGCAGCTCACCGTGCGCAGCTATTCGGACGAAAGCCGCCAGCTACTGCTCGACGGAATCCGCCGGGTCGCGCGCGGCGAAGCGATCACTGCGGGCTTGCCTGACGATTTGATGCCGACTGTGACGGTCGAGGATCCCTATACCCCGTCCACCTTCAACGATCCCGACTTCAGCGAGAGCATCGCAGCCGGGTTCAAGCAGCGCTTCGGCGAGAGCCGGGTGATGGAATGGTCCGCGGTGATGGGGGGCGAGGATTTCAGCCAGTTCCGCCGCGCTGCGCCCGAGGATATCAAGTCGATGATCTTCTGGATCAGCGGCACCCCGCAGCCGATGCTCGACGCGCTGAAGCACGATGGCACGTCGCTGCCTTCGCTTCATTCGCCCTTCTGGGCTCCCGATGCGGAAAAGGTCATCGCGACCGGGGCCGAGGCGCTGGCCAGTAGTGCGATCGACCTGATGCCGCGCACCGGCAGCTAGGACAGCAGGCAAAAATGTGGCCGCCGGAGCGTTGGGGACACTCCGACGGCCTATTCTCCTCCCCAGGAGAACTTGGTGTAAGGTCAGCCGTCCGCGGGGACGTAGGTGCCGAGGCGGTGATGCAGCGCGTTGATCTTCGCCAGCTCCTCGCGATCCTCGGTGGCCCGCGCATAATGCGTCAGCGCGGTGCGCAGCAGGCGGAAATCGGCGGTCGAGAACAGCGCCCGGGCGCGGCCCGGTTCGGTCTTCGGAGTGTCGTCTGTCATGGTCGTCATCCTTCCTCTCCTTAGGCGGCAGCGAACTGGTTCATGGTATTGTCCTTGCCGCCGGCCTTCAGGGCCGCTTCGCCGGCAAAGTAATCCTTGTGGTCGTCGCCCATGTCCGAGCCAGCCATGTTCTGGTGCTTCACGCAAGCGATACCCTGCCGGATTTCCTCGCGCTGCACGTTCTTGACGTAGCCGAGCATCGCCTGTTCGCCGAAATATTCCTTGGCGAGATTGTCGGTGCTTAGCGCCGCCGTGTGATAGGTCGGCAGCGTGATCAGGTGATGGAAGATACCGGCACGCTTCGCGGCATCGGCCTGGAAGGTGCGGATCTTCTCGTCGGCTTCGGCGGCGAGTTCGGTGCCGTCGTAATCGATGCTCATCAACCTGTCGCGATCGAAGGCCGACACGTCCTTGCCGGCTTCGGCCCAGGCGTCATAGACCTGCTGGCGGAAGTTGAGCGTCCAGTTGAAGCTGGGCGAGTTGTTATAGACCAGCTTGGCATTGGGGATCACTTCGCGAACCCGGTCGACCATGCCCGCTATCTGCTCGACATGCGGCTTCTCGGTTTCGATCCACAGCAGGTCGGCGCCTGCTTCCAGCGCGGTGATGCAGTCGAGCACGCAGCGGTCTTCACCGGTTCCGGGACGGAACTGGTAAAGATTGCTGGGCAGGCGCTTGGGCGCCAGCAGCTTGCCGTCGCGGCTGATGAAGACCTGGCCGTTCTTGATGTCGGCGGCATCCACTTCGTCGCAATCGAGGAAGCTGTTGTACTGGTCGCCGAGGTCGCCGGGTTCCTTCGAATAGGCGATCGATTTGGTCAGGCCGGCACCGAGGCTGTCGGTACGCGCCACGATGATGCCTTCGGGAACACCGAGTTCGAGAAAGGCATAGCGGATCGCGCGGATCTTCTGGTGGAATTCCTCATGCGGCACGGTGACCTTGCCGTCCTGGTGGCCGCACTGCTTTTCGTCCGACACCTGGTTCTCGATCTGCAGCGCGCAGGCACCGGCTTCGATCATCTTCTTGGCGAGCAGGTAGGTCGCCTCGGCATTGCCGAAACCGGCATCGATATCGGCGATGATCGGAACGACATGCGTTTCGTGCTCGTCGATTTCCTTGATCAAACGCTGCGTATTGACCGCGTCATTGGCTTCCTTCGCCGCATCCAGTTCGCGGAACAGGCCGCCCAGTTCGCGGGCATCGGCCTGGTTGAGGAAGGTGTAGAGTTCCTCGATCAGATTGGGGACGCTGGTCTTTTCGTGCATCGACTGGTCGGGCAGCGGACCGAATTCGCTGCGCAGCGCGGCGACCATCCAGCCCGACAGGTAGAGGTAACGGCGCTTGGTATTGCCGAAGTGCTTCTTGATCGAGATCATCTTCTGCTGCGCGATGAACCCGTGCCACGTGCCGAGCGACTGGGTGTAGTTCGCCGGGTCGCGGTCATAGGCTTCCATGTCCTCGCGCATGATCTTCGCGGTGTAGCGGGCAATGTCGAGCCCCGTGCGGAAGCGGTTCTGGACGACCATGCGCGCGGCACTTTCGGCATCGATGGCACCCCAGGGCGCACCGTTGGCGGCGATGGTTTCGTTCAGTTCACTGATCCGGTCCGAATAGGTCACGGGGGACACTCCTTGTCGTATTGGGGGGCGTAATCGTTGACCCTGTTCTGTCGCACCCGGGTGCGGGATGACAGGAAAATTTACAAACAAACTTGTCTAGATTGCCGACTTGAGGCTATCTCGCGTGTAAAGTAGTAAAGAAGGTTACATATGACCGAAGAGGCGCTCTTCGCCGGACCCGCCATCCGCCGCTTGCGCAAGCGGGAGGGGCTGACACAGGCTGCCACTGCCGCACGGCTCGACATTTCCCCGAGCTACCTCAATTTGATCGAGCGCAATCAGCGACCGGTCAGCGCGCGGGTAATGATGCAGCTGGTCGAGCAGTTCGACTTCGATCCGCGATCGCTTCGCGAAGACGAGGCGATCGGCGGGATCGACGGATTGGCGCGGCGCTTCGCCGACGAACGCTTTGCCGACCTGGGGATCGACCGCGAGGAGCTACAGGAATTCCTCGCGCTGGCCCCGCAAGCCGCTGCAGCCTTTGCCCGGCTGTACGACCGGGCGGGCACGGCGGGTGGCACCACCGATGACCCGCTCTCCGCCTCGCGGCGTGAAATCGAGCGGTGGCGCAACCATTTCGCCGATCTCGACATGGCCGCGGAAGAACTGGCAGACGACATGCGCCTTTCGCGCGGCGATATCGGCCTCGCTCTGACCGAACGGTTGCGCGAGCGGCACCAGCTGTCGGTGCGGATCCTGCCCCGCGATGTGCTGCCCGACAGCCTGCGCCGACTCGACCTCCATGCACGGCAGGTCCAGCTTTCCGAGATGCTCAGCATTCCCTCGCGCAACTTCCAGCTCGCGCTTCAGCTCGCGCAGCTTGAATTCGCCGGGGCAATCGACGCGGTCGCGAAGGGGGCGCGCTTCGATGACGAGGTGGCGCGGGCGTTGTTCGCCCGGCATCTCAACGGCTATGTCGCCGCGGCGCTCCTCATGCCCTACGGTCGGTTCCTGCGCGCCTGCGAGGCCACCGGCTACGACCTCCCCGTGCTCGAGCGCCGGTTCGGGGTCAGTTTCGAGCAACTCGCGCACCGGCTCACCACGCTGCAGCGCGTCGGCCAGCGCGGCCTGCCGTTCTTCATGGTCCGGCTCGACCGCGCAGGGCAGTTCTCCAAGACCTTTACCGGGGCCAGCACCGCGCTGTTCGTCGAATCCGATGCCAGTTGCCCGCTGTGGCACGCCCATCGCGCCTTCGATCGCGCAGGCGATTTGCAGGTGCAGTTCGTTGCGCTCGACAATTCGGGCGACCGCGACGGCGGGTGGCTGACCATGGCGCGCACGGTCGAGGGCAGCGGCGCCCCCGGGGAAGCGCAGTTCGCCGTGGCGGTGGGGATCGAAGCAGTTCTTGCCGCCGATCTCGCGCAAGCACGGGGCATTTCTCTGCGGCCCGACGATGCCCAGCCGATCGGTCCCGGGTGTGCCCGGTGTCACCGGGTCGGGTGTAGCCAGCGATCGCTGCCCCCGGCGGGCCGCAAACTTGCCTTCGATACGGCGCGCCGCGGCGTTACGCCGTTCGAATTCGCCGCCGATTGAGCGTCATTCGCTCATTTGCGGGGAACCGCGGACGGATTTGCCGCGTTTTCAGCTCATTAGAGTCGCAGGGGCACACGATTATGACAGAAGAACGGATTACCGAAACCACCGATGCCGCAGGCAACACCCATACGACGCATACGGTCGTCGCGGACGGGGAAGGCCGCCGGGGCGGTACCAATTGGGTGCTGATCCTCCTGGTGCTCGGCGTCGCCATCGTCGGCTTCCTCTTCATCAACCAGATGAGCAGCGCCGAAGTGTCCAAGGACAGTGCCATTGCGGGCGCTGCCAATGAAGTCGGTCAGGCCGCCAACCAGGTGGGCGAAGCCGCTCAGAATACGGGCGAGGCGGTGGAAGAAGCCGTCACGAACTAAGTTATAGTAGCGATAACGGAAGGGCGGGGAGCTTGAGGGTTCCTCGCCCTTTTTCGTGCAAGTGTAAAATTTACCGACGGTTCATCCCTGTCTGCTAGTCAAGGTTTCCGACACCAGCAATTCGCGAGCCGGACTGAATGATCCGCCTGTTCAAGCACTACATCTCCTACAATGTCGTGCTGCTTTCCCTGATCGATCTCATGCTGCTTTCGCTCGCGGGCGAGGCGGCGTGGCGGCTGCGCGTTGCGCAGATCGGGATCAGTGCTGGCCAGTTCTCGGATCGCGTGCTCGAAATCGGCGGCTTTGCCGGGGTGATCTGGCTGGCGATGATCGCGGTCGGGACCTATGGCCCCGAGGCATTGCGATCGATGCGCTTCGCTACCGCGCGGCTGCTGGTCGCAGTCAGCCTCGGCGTGTTGGCGATCTCGCTGATGAACTTCTTCTTGCCCGGATCGGCGCTGTGGCGCTCGGTCCTGCTCTACGCGATGGGCATTGCGATTGCCTTCCTCATAGCAAACCGGATTCTCGGCAGCAGAATGCTGGGCGTGGAGGCATTCCGCCGCACCATCCTCGTGCTCGGCGCCGGCCCGCGGGCGGAGCGGCTTGAACGGCTTTCGCGCCGCCCCGACAGCGGCTTTGCCGTCGGCGCCTTTGTCGCAATGGGGGAATCGGAACCGACCATCGATACCGCCGTCCCGCGCGAATCGATTTCGGACCTCGGCCGGTTCGTCGAGCGGGTAGGGGCGACTGAAGTGGTCCTGGCGCTGCAGGAACGGCGCAATTCGCTGCCGCTCAAGGACCTGCTGAGGGTCAAGACCAAGGGCGTCATGGTCAGCGATTTCTCAAGCTTCCTGGAGCGCGAATTGGGCCGTGTCGACCTGGATACACTTAATCCCAGCTGGCTGATCTTTTCTGATGGGTTTTCATCCGGGCGGCGATTGTCGAGCATCGGTAAACGCCTGTTCGACATCCTCGTCAGCCTGGTGATCCTGATCGTCGGTCTGCCGCTGGTGGCGATCTTCGCCATATTGGTGAAGCTGGAAAGCAAGGGGCCCGCCTTCTTCCGCCAGACCCGGGTCGGGCTCTATGGCCAGGAGTTCACGCTGGTCAAACTGCGCTCGATGCGCACCGATGCCGAGGCGGATGGGGCGAGATGGGCGGATAAGGACGACCCGCGCATCACCCGGGTGGGCCGCCTGATCCGCACCGTGCGCATCGACGAATTGCCGCAGGTGTGGAGCGTGCTGAAGGGGGAGATGAGTTTCGTCGGCCCACGGCCCGAAGTGCCCGCTTTCGTGGTCGATCTCGAGAAGGAACTGCCTTTCTATGCCGAGCGCCACATGGTCAAACCCGGCATCACCGGTTGGGCGCAGATCAATTATCCCTATGGCGCCAGCGTCGAGGATTCGCGCCAGAAGCTCGAATACGACCTGTATTATGCCAAGAACTACACACCCTTCCTCGACATCATCATCCTGCTGCAGACCGCGCGGGTGATCATCTGGCCTGAAGGAGCGCGCTGATGGGCTGGATCGCAAGCTTTTCCTATATCGCCTATTCGATCGGCGCGGTCATCTGCGCGCTGGCGGCGATCTGGATCGGGCGCAAAGGCGATACGCTGCGCGCAGACCGTACGCCCGCAGTCGTCGCGCTGGCGCTGACTGCGAACTGGTGCTTCGCCGCGGCCAGTTTCGAGCCGGGTCGGCCGATCGTCGAACTAACCGAGATTGCGCGCAATCTCGCGTGGCTGTTCATGCTCTTTCGCCTGTTCGCCAATGACGGGCGCGACGAGACGCTGCGACTGGTCCGTCCGGCGGTCTTCGCACTGGGCTTTGTCGAGGTACTGCAATTCGTCCTGCTGCTGATCGCGCGGCGCTATGCGGTGACGCCCGAACTGACCGCGCTGACTTTCGAAACCGCAGCGCTGTTCCGCGTGATGGTTTCGGTGGGCGCGCTGGTGCTCTTGCATAATCTCTATGCCGGCGCCGCGGCATCCTCGCGCCAGATCCTGCGCTGGAACGCGGCTGCGCTGGCCGGGATGTGGGCCTTCGATCTCAATTACTTTACGATCGGCTACATCACCGGCGCGTTGCCGGGTGAACTCGCCGCGCTACGCGGGGTGGCTGCGGCCTTGGTGGCCGTGCCGTTCGCGCTGGGCTTCAACAGCCGGTCGCCCGATCTCGAATTCCGTCCGTCGCGAGCGGTGACCTTCCGCTTTCTCTCGCTGCTGGTGATCGGGGGCTATCTCGGCCTGATGCTGGGGCTCGCCCGCTGGCTCGACATGCTCACGGGCGATCTCGCGCGGATGACGCAGGTCGGCCTGATCATCACTGCCAGTGCATTGGCGCTGATCTGGCTCCCGTCTGATCGCCTACGCGGCTGGCTGCGGGTCACGGCGATCAAGCACCTGTTCAAGCACCGCTACGAATATCGCAACGAGTGGATTCGCTTCACCGATACGATCGGCACCACCGGCTTCGACAACATCAGCCTGCAGGAACGTACGGTGAAAGCGCTGGCGGATATCACCGACAGTCCTTCGGGCATCCTGCTCGTGCCCGACGAAGACGGCTCGTTCGAGCTGGCGGCAAACTGGCGTTGGTCGAATGCCGAGATTCCGGCTCGCGCCGCACCCGCCTCGCTCGGCGTCATTCTCGAAAGCAGCGAGTTGATCATTGCGTTCGACGAAGTGCGCGACGGGGTGGACCATCGCGGAGAGCAGGCTGCGGTGCCCGACTGGATGCGCAACGACCCGCGCGCCTGGGCGGCGGTACCGCTGCTCCACTTTGACCGCCTGGTCGGCCTCGTCATCCTGTCGCGCCCGCTGATCGAGCGCCGGCTCGACTGGGAAGATTTCGATCTGCTGTCGGTCGTCGGTCGCCAGCTGGCCAGCTACCTCGCGGAACAGGCCGGACAGGCTGCGCTGCTCGAGGCGGGACGTTTCGACGAATTCAATCGCCGCATGGCCTTCGTGATGCACGACATCAAGAACCTGTCGAGCCAGATGTCGCTGCTGCTGCGCAATGCGGAAAAGCATGCCGACAAACCCGAGTTTCGCAAGGACATGCTGGTGACGCTGCGCAGCAGTGCGGACAAGCTCAACACGCTGCTCGCGCGCCTCGGACGCTATGGCCCGCCGGGAACCGAGAAAGCACGCCAGTTCGATCTTGCCGAAACGGCGCGGCAGGCCGTCGAACGGCTGGGCAAGGTCCATCCGGTGGCGGTGCTCCGCACCGAGCCGGTCGCGGTCGAGGGCAATCCCGACGCGCTCGATCAGGCGCTGGTGCATCTCATCCAGAACGCGATCGATGCGAGCGATGCCAACAGTTCGGTCATGCTCGAGGTCTATAGCGATGGCGTTTCGGGCAAGGCGACGGTGATCGACAATGGGCGCGGCATGTCACCGCAATTCCTGCGCAACGGCCTGTTCAAGCCGTTCGTCTCCTCGAAGCCCGGAGGCTTCGGCATCGGTGCGTTCGAGGCACGTGAATTGATCCGCTCGATGGGGGGGCGATTGGATGTCGAATCGCGCGAAGGGTTGGGGACGCGGTTTACCATCAGCCTGCCGCTTAAATCGGCGACAACCATTATTGGACGAAGCCAATCGGCAGAGGGGAATGAGGTCGCGTAATGGGGGAAACCAAACCCAAACTGCTCATCGTCGAGGATGACGAGGGCCTGCAGGCCCAGCTCAAATGGGCCTATGACGACTTCGATGTCGTGATTGCCGGGACCCGCGCCGAAGCGCTGACTGCCCTGCGTTCGGAGGAGCCTGCGGTGGTCACGCTCGACCTCGGCCTGCCGCCCGATCCCGACGGGACCAGCGAAGGCTTTGCCGTGCTCGAAGCGATCATGGCGATGAAGCCCGACACGAAGGTTATCGTCGCCTCGGGCCATGGTGCCCGAGCGAGTGCGCTGCGCGCGGTGGAGCAGGGCGCTTACGATTTCTACCAGAAGCCGCTCGACATCGACACGCTGGGGCTGATCGTCCAGCGCGCATACCGACTGCATCAGATCGAGAATGAGAACCGCCGTCTCGCGGAAAAGGTCGGCGAAGACCGGACGGTGCTCGGCTCGATGGTCACCGCGGCTCCGGAAATGGCCAAGGTTGCGCGGACGATCGAACGGGTAGCACCGACCAATGTGTCGGTCATGCTGCTCGGGGCAAGCGGGACGGGCAAGGAATTGCTGGCCCGCGGCGTCCACGATTCGAGCAACCGCCGCGACGGTGCCTTCATCGCGATCAATTGTGCGGCGATCCCGGAAAACCTGCTCGAGAGCGAATTGTTCGGGCATGAACGCGGCGCATTCACCGGCGCGGTCAAGATGACCGAGGGCAAGATCGAACTGGCCGACGGGGGCACGCTGTTCCTCGACGAGGTCGGCGACATCCCGTTGCCCTTGCAGGTGAAGCTGCTGCGGTTCCTGCAGGAGCGCACGATCGAGCGTATCGGCGGACGCAAGCAGATCCCGGTCGACACGCGCATCGTCTGCGCGACGCATCAGGATCTCGAATCGATGATCGGTGCGGGCACGTTCCGCGAAGACCTGTTCTACCGGCTTGCCGAAATCGTCGTGAAAGTGCCGACGCTGGCCGAACGCCCGGGCGATGCAGTGCTGCTTGCCAAGCATTTTGTCACGCGCTTCGCCAAGGAGATGAACCCGCAGGTCAAGGGCTTTGCGCCCGATGCGCTGGCGGCGATCGATGGCTGGAGCTGGCCGGGCAATGTGCGCGAGCTCGAAAACCGGATCAAACGCGCGGTTATCATGGCTGATGGCAAGCTGGTGTCTGCCGAAGACCTGGACCTGACGCAGGATGCCGCGGATGGCGGCGATATCGCCCTCAACCTCAAGGCGGCGCGCGAACAGGCGGACCGGCGGATGATCCGGCAGGCGCTCGCCCGCAGCGAAGGCAATATCTCGAACACCGCCAAGCTTCTCGGGATCAGCCGGCCGACCTTGTACGATCTGCTCAAGCAATATGACCTTCAGGCGTGATCCCGGACTGATCGTAGCACTCGCATTTGCCCTGGCGACGCTGGGGGGATGCGAGCAGGCAGGGTCGGACCGGCCGTTGTTGGAGGAGGCGCGGCTCCAGCTGGAGCGGGGCGATGCCCTCGCGGCGCAGGTCCAGCTCGAACAGGCGCTCGCGACAGGCACTCCGCGCGAGGAGCTCGCAGCCCTGTTCGGCGAAAGCGCGCTTTTGACGGGTGATCTGGGGGTTGCGCGTGAGTGGCTCGGCCCGGGCGAGTTTTCGGAGGGCAGCGCCGCGGCAGGCTTCCAATTGCTGGGGCGTCTCGAAATGGCGGAAGGCAATCTACCCGCAGCGGGGGCCGCCTTCGACCGATCCTATCGGGTCGAACCGGACAATGCCGGGTTGTGGGTCGACATCGGTCGCCTCCGGTATCGTGGAGGCGAGCAATTCGAAGCCATCGCCGCCGCCGAACGCGCATTGTCGATTGATCCGAATGACGCCGAAGCGCTGCGTTTTCGCGGGCAGCTCGCGCGCGATGCGCAGGGGCTTGAAGCGGGGGCCGAATTGCTGGGCAGGGCCCTCGAACGCCAGCCGCAGAATATCGAATTGAGGGTCGAATACGCCGCCACGCTTGGCGATGCCGGCCGTGCGCGCGACGCGTTGCGGGTCCTGCGTGCCGAGGGTGGGCGTGCAGCCTCCACTCCGCGCGGCATGTTCGTCCAGGCGGTGATAGCTGCGCGGGGGGGAAACTTTCGGGCGGCTCGCGACTTGCTCGCGCGATCGGGGCTGGCGAGCGACAATGTCGCCTCTGCCCTTCTGCTGTCTGGGCTTATCGCGCTCAACGATGGGAATTACGCGAGCGCGGCGCTTACGTTCGATCGCCTGCACCGGCGCCAGCCCGACAATCGCCATGTCGGGGATTTGCTCGCCTATGCTCTGTCCCGCAGCGGCGGTGAACGCGAGTTGGTGCATCGCTTTGCTGCGCCCGCGTCGAGTGGCTCGGGGTCGACCTACCTGCGCATGCTGGTAGGCCGGGCCTACGAGGCGCTTGGCGAGCGGGAACGTGCCGCAAAATTCCTCGATCTGGCGGCATTTGGTCCGTCCGAGCTTGCGGTCCTGCCCGGCCTCACGCCGCGCGCATCGCTTGCCGTCTCCCCTGACATGGGCGGGTTGGAGATACGCGATTACGTTCGCCATGCGATTGCCAGCGAAGACGCCGTGGCCGCCGTCGGCAGGGCCCGCAGTTTCGCGCAGCGCTTTCCCGGTTCGGGCGATGCGCAGGCCATTCTCGGCGATGCCGAATTTGCTCGCGGCGACAAAGATGCTGCGCGCGCGGCCTATGCACGATCGGCGCTGGTGCGGCGGTCATGGCCGCTGACTTTGCGGCTCGCAGCGGCGCAGGAGGGCGCCGCCGAGACCCGCCGTCTGCTCGAAAGCTATGTGCGCGACAATCCCATGAATGCAGAGGCCGCAGCGCTTCTCGCCGATGCTTTCGCGGCCGGAGGTGATTGGGAGCGCGCTGCGCACTTGCTCGATCATGCCATGGCACTCGGAATGGCGCGCGTTCCCTGGGTTCTCGCTGCGCGCAGCATCGCTGCTGGGGAGCTTGATGATAGCGACGCGGCGCTCGATTACGCGCTCGCGGCGCATGAACTGCAGCCGATGAACCCGCTGGCGATTGCCGCCTTGATCGATGCGCTGCCCGAAAGCGAGGAGGCGGCAAGAAGCGAGCTTGAAACGAAACTGCGTTCCGTGTCCGCCAGCACGCGCTGAGAAACTCGACAAGCTTGTACGGTAGAGGCAAGGGCGGCGCATGACGCTCCGAACCGTTTTTGCCGATCCCATGGTGCGGATGCTGGTCGCCGCTATCGTGCTTGCCGCCATCCTGCCCGCCACCGGTAGTGCGCGAGGGGTGGCGCAGGCGGTGGCCAATGCGGCGATTTTCATCCTGTTCCTGCTCAACGGCATGCGCATCGCGCGCCGCGATATCGCTGCGGGCATTGCCAATTGGCGTTTCCTCCTGCCGCTGGTCCTGTGGGTGTTCGGCGCGATGGCGCTGATCGGTGCCGCGCTGGCCGCGTTGGGGCAGGTCTGGCTCGCCCCCTCGGTTGCGCTCGGGTTCCTGTATCTGGGTACGCTGCCTTCGACTGTGCAATCGGCGACATCCTACACCTCGCTGGCGCGGGGCAATGTGGCGCTATCGGTGGTCGGTGCCGCGCTGCTCAACATTCTCGGCGTCTTCATAACGGTGCCGATCTTCCTCGCGCTCGGCGGTAGCGGGAGCGGGGCAGTGGGCATGGATGTGATCGGCAAGATCATGCTGCTGTTGATCCTGCCGTTTGCGATCGGCCAGGCGCTGCAGGGGTTTACGGGCGCCTTCGTCGCGGCGCACAAGCCCAAGATCGCCTGGGTCGATCGGATCGCCATTGCAGCGGCGATCTATGTCGCGTTCTCGGGCGCGGTCGAGCAGGGCATCTGGACACGGGTCGACGGGGTGGACTGGCTGGTGATCGCCGCGCTGGTGGCCGCGTTCCTGGCCGTTGGCAATCTGGGCGCGTGGCTGGCGGGCGGTGCGCTGCAGCTCAATCGCACCGATCGCATCGCCTTCCTTTTCGCCGGCGCGCAAAAGAGCGCGGCGGTCGGCGCGCCCTTGGCCACCATCCTGTTTCCGCCCGAAGAGGCCGGCTTCATCGTTATCGCGCTATTGCTCTACCACTTCTTCCAACTGGTGGTCGCCGCGCCGATCGCTAGTCGGCTGGCGCAGCATCCTCCTGCGGATGACGCCGGTTGTAGCGCACCGACCACCACAGGCTGAGCCCGATCAGGATGGCCCCGATCAACCCGGTAATGGTCTCCGGAATATGCACCTTGGCCGATACGAGCATGATCCCGCCGAGCACGATGATCGCCCAGAAGGCCCCGTGTTCGAGGAAGCGATAGGCCGCCAGCGTGCCCTTGCGGACGAGGTGGATCGTCATCGAACGGACGAACATCGCACCGATCGACAGGCCCAGCGCAATCACGATCATGTTGTTGGATAGCGCGAAGGCCCCGATCACCCCGTCGAAGCTGAAGCTGGCATCGAGCACGTTGAGATAGAGAAAGCCGCCCAAGCCGCTGCGCACGACCGCGCCCTGCAGCTTGGCGGCCTCTTCCTTCAGCTCGAGGATCGCATTGATGCCTTCGACCGCGATGAAGGTGACGAGGCCGAGGATGCCGGCAACGAGGAAGGTCAGCGCCTCGTCCGGCGCGAGCGTGGTCGAGATGCCCCACAGCACCAGCAGGAGGAGCGCAATCTCGGCTGCCGGGAGCGCGGCGAACTTGGCAAGCTTGCGCTCGATCACCGCGATCCAGTGGACCTCCTTGTCGAGATCGAAAAAGAACTTGAGCCCGACCATCGCGAGGAAGGCGCCGCCGAAACCGGCGATGCCGACATGGGCGGAGGATACAATCCGCTCATATTCGCGCGGATCGTTGAGCGAGAGATTGACCGTCTCGACCGGGCCGAGCCCCGCCGCGATGGCGACGATCGCCAGCGGGAAGACGATGCGCATGCCGAACACGGCGAAGGCGATACCCCAGGTCAGGAAGCGGCGCTGCCAGACCTCGTCCATTTCCTTGAGGACCGAGGCGTTGACCACCGCATTGTCGAAGCTGAGCGATATTTCCAGCACCGACAGGACCGCGACGATCCACAACAGCGACAGCGTACCGGTAACCGAAGCGGTGCTGACCCAGCCATACCAGACGGCGAGGCCGAGGCAGAAAAGCGTGAAAACGAACGAAAATCCGTAGAAGCGCCAAAGCGTTGCCATGTGTAGAAAGGTCCTGCGTTCAGCGCTTGGGCTGGTAGGTCTGGTCTTCGGTGGGGAAGCTGCGCGCGCGCACTTCCTCGGCATATTGCACCACGGTCTGTTCGATGACCCCGGCGATATCGGCATATTTCTTCACGAAGCGCGGGACGCGTTCGAACATGCCGAGCATGTCCTCGGTCACCAGCACCTGCCCGTCGCATTGCGCCGAGGCGCCGATCCCGATGGTCGGGCACGCCACCGCCTGCGTCGCTTCGATCGCGATCGGCTCGAGCACGCCTTCGAGCACGATGGCGAAGGCCCCGGCTTCGTCCAGTGCCTTGGCATCGCCCACGATCTTCTCGGCCTCGGCATCGCTGCGTCCGCGCGCGGCATAGCCGCCCAGCACGTTGACCGCCTGCGGGGTCAGCCCGACATGGCCCATTACGGGGATGCCGCGCTGGTTGAGGAAGGACACGGTCTCGGCCATCTGTTCGCCGCCCTCGAGCTTCACCGCGGCGGCGCCCGATTGCTTGAGCAGGAAGGTCGCGCTCTCGAACGCCTGTTGGGGCGATTGTTCGTAGGAGCCGAAGGGCATATCGACCACGACCACCGAGTGGTAGCTGCCGCGCACGACGGCGGCGGCATGGTTGGCCATCATGTCGAGCGTGACGGGGATCGTCGTGGGCAGGCCATAGATCACCTGCGCCAGCGAGTCCCCGACCAGCAGAATGTCGCAATGCGCGTCGAGCAATTGCGCCTGCCGCGCAGTATAGGCAGTCAGCATCACCAGCGGTTCGCGCGTCTCGCCCGCGGTCTTGTGCGCGCGGATCTTGGGCACAGTCAGCCGTTTCATCGGCTGCGGCGTGGGGTTGGCCCGGCTGGTGCTCGTATCGAGCTGGAAAGTCGTCGACATGCGGCACCCACTAGCAAGCGCGTGGAAGATGGCAAAGCGAAGCTTGGCATCGCCGGGTATTGCGTGTCTAAGACGCGCTTGTGACGCGCGAGCAGGGATCGCCGCGGTTGGAGAGGAACAGTCTGAACATGGTCGCTACCACGACTTCGACGGGCGAGGGCTGGTCCTCGCGCAAGGCGTTTATTCTCGCAGCGGTCGGGGCCGCAGTGGGGCTTGGCAATATCTGGCGTTTCCCGACGCTGGCGGGCGAAAGCGGGGGCGGGGCCTTCGTTATCGTCTATATCGCCTGCGTCTTCCTGCTCGGCCTCCCGCTGGTGCTGTCGGAAATCTTCATCGGCCGCGTGGGACAGACCGATGCGGTCGGTTCGATCCGCCGCGTGGCAACGCAATCGCAGGCTGCGCCGGGCTGGTCGATTTTCGGTGCGATCGGGGCGCTGGCGGCTTTCCTCATCGTGGCGTTCTATTCGGTCGTGGCCGGCTGGGTCCTCTATTACGCCGGCGTAATGGGCGCCGATTTGGGGCAGGCGATCATGGCCGGCGATCCGTTCCGCGGTGCGCTGGCGGGCGAAAGCCGCGAGCAGATCCAGCAGCGGCTGGGCGACATGTTCGCCAGCCCGGGCCTGCTGCTCGGCATGCATTTGCTCTTCATGGGGCTGACGCTCTTTATCGTCGCGCGCGGTGTCAGTTCGGGGATCGAGAAGGCCGCGACCTATCTCATGCCGGTGTTCTTCGTGCTGCTGTTCGGCCTCGTCGTCTATGGCGCGATCGAGGGTGATATCGGCGATGCAGTGGCGTTCCTGTTCACTCCCGACTGGTCGAAACTCACCCCGCAGGTGATCAACTCGGCACTGGGCCAGGCGCTGTTTTCGCTCTCGCTCGGCGTGGCCGGGCTGATCACTTACGGCTCCTATATCAAGGAAGGCAGCGCACTGGGCCCGACGGCCGCGATTATTGCGGTGGCGGATACCTGCGTCGCCCTGCTCGCAGGCCTGATGATCTTCCCGATCGTCTTCGCGGTCGGGCTCGATCCGGCGGCGGGTCCGACGCTGGTGTTCCAGACACTGCCCTTCGCCTTCCAGACCATGCCGGGCGGCGCGCTTATCGGCTTCCTGTTCTTCGTGCTGATCCTGGTCGCGGCGGTCACCAGCTCGATCTCGCTGCTCGAAGTGCCGACCGCCTATGGCATCGGCGAGCGCGGCTGGAGCCGGCATAAATCGGCGCTGATCTTCGGCACGGGTTCGTTCCTGATCGGGATCGCCTGCCTGCTGGGCTACAATGTCTGGTCCGATGTCCGCCCGCTGGGCTTCTGGAGCCTGTTCGCGGAAACCGATATCCTCGACACGGTCGACGGCTTCACCGGCAAGGTCATGCTGCCCGTGGGTGCGCTGCTGACGTCGATCTTCATCGGCTGGAAGGCCGACGAGACGCTGCTGCGTACCACCACCGGGCTGTCGCCCTGGGCCTTCGGGCTGTGGCGCTTCCTGATCGCCTGGCTGTGCCCGATCGCGGTTGCGGTGATCCTGGTAACCGGGCTGTTTCCCTCGGTCCTCGGCAACTAATGCGGAATCCTGCTTCCCGTTAGCCGCGATGGCGCGTATCTGGCGCGCTTCCGGCTGGCGGAGCGGGGCAGTCCTGCGGCGGGCCTGGGGAGGCCACAGGCCGCATGATTTTCGACAGGGTGAAGCCGCTGGATGCAATCCTCGCGGCTGCTGAGAAGAAGTCGCTCAAGCGTTCGCTGGGCGGCATACAACTGATGCTGTTCGGCATCGGCTGCATCATCGGGACAGGAATTTTCGTGCTGACGGCCGCGGGCGCGCAGAAGGCGGGGCCGGGGCTGATGCTCGCCTTCGCGATTGCGGGGGCGGTCTGTGTCGTGGCCGCGCTGTGCTATGCCGAAATCGCCGCAACCATACCGGTGTCGGGGTCGGCCTATACCTATACCTATGCGACGATGGGCGAACTCCTCGCCTGGACGGTGGGCTGGGCGCTGGTGCTGGAATACGCCATCGCGGCCAGCGCGGTCTCGGTCGGCTGGTCGGGGTATTTCGTGGGCAGTATCCTCGACGAGACGCTGGGCGTGGCCTTGCCAAGCTGGCTATCGGCTGGGCCGCTCGCGCTGGGCGGCGTGGAGGGCGGGCTGATCAACCTGCCTGCAATGGTCATCGCGCTGCTGATCACCGGGCTGCTCATCATCGGAACCAGCGAAAGCGCCAAATTCAATGCGGTGCTGGTGACGATCAAGGTGACCGCGCTGATCGCGTTCATCGCGCTGACGCTGACCAGCCCCGCCTTCGAGGCCGAGCGGTTCAACCCGTTCCTGCCCGCTGGCGTGTTCGGCGGCTTTGGTTCGGGACTGGGCGCGGTCGGTGCGGCAGCGACGATCTTCTTCGCCTATGTCGGGTTCGACGCGGTCTCGACCGCGGCGGAGGAAACCAAGGACCCGCAGCGCAACGTGCCGCTCGGCCTGGTCGGCTCGCTGTTGTTCTGCACGCTGTTCTACATCCTCGTCGCTGCGGGGGCGATCGGGACCATCGGCGGCCAGCCGATCATGGGACCGGACGGGATCCCGTTTCCCGCGGGGTCGGAGGAGCTCGCACGTCAGTGTGCCCTGTCGGTTCACGCCGATGCGCTGGTCTGTTCGAACGAGGCGCTGGCGCATGTGCTGCGCCAGATCGGTTGGTCGGGCGTGGGCAACGTGCTCGGCGTGGCCGCCTTTCTCGCGCTGCCCTCGGTGATCCTGGTGCTGCTGTTTGCGCAGACGCGCATTTTCTTCGTGATGAGCCGCGACGGGCTGCTGCCCGATTTCCTCAGCCGCGTGCACCCACGCTGGCAGACGCCGCATGTGGTGACCGCGCTGACGGGGATCGTGGTGGCGGTAGGGGCGGCGTTTTTCCCAGTGGGCCAGCTGGCCGATATCGCCAATGCGGGAACGCTCTACGCCTTCGCCATGGTCGCGGTGGCGGTGATGGTGCTGCGCCGGCAGCGCCCCGACGTGCATCGCCATTTCCGCGTGAAGGGGCTGTGGTTTGTCGGCCCCGCAACGATCTTGGGCTGCCTGTTCCTGTTCCTCAACCTGCCGAGCGAAGCGATGATCGTCCTGCCGGCGTGGAGCGCGATCGGCTTCCTCGTCTACTTCCTCTACAGCCGCAGGCGCAGCCATCTTGGGCAGGGGATCGTCGAAGTGGTCGATGCCGTTGCGGGTGAGGAAACGGCTATCCCGATCCATCCGCCCCGCGCGCACGACTGATTGGTTGCTGGCAAAAAAGAGGGCCGCGCTCCGGATGGAACGCGGCCCTTGTCGTTTGAGGTCAGCCGTCCATCACAGGTCGACTGCTTCGGCGTGCCGTTCCTCGGCCTCGTCGCGCACATTGCGGCCCAGCGCCATCTTGGCGGTGTTGAGCAGGCCAAGGTCGCCGTCCCAGATTTCGGCATCGCCGAGGTCCATGCGCAGGAAGACGATGTCGGGATCGTCCTTGCCGCCATCGTACCAGGCCTCGACGAAGTTATTCCAGAACTGGTCGAAGCGTTCCTGGCTGGTTTCGCGCGTCAGCGTACCGTCGAAGCGGGCGAAGAGTTCGTGGCCCTTACTTTCGAAGGTCGCGGTGGCGCGGCCGAGTTTGGCGAAATCGCTTTTGGTATGGGTGAAGAACCAGATCGAACTGTTGGCATCCTTGTCGAGCTGCGGGCTCATCGGCACCGCGGTCGCGCTGTGCCCGTCGAGCTGGAGGAACAGGAAGGGCGAATCGGCCAGCGCCTTCCAGAATTTGGTTTTCAGTTCGTCGGGGTTTCCAGCGGTGTGTTTCATGGGTCTCTCCTTCAAAGGGTGTTGTCTGACCAATGGATGAGGCGGCGGTTCGGTCCCGCTGTGCGACGACGGGAGAACCCGCTGCGCCGAATTGCGAATCGATCCGATATGGAACATAACCGGAACGAACGAGTCGTTCCCCTATGTCCCAGCCCGATTTTGCCTCCTTGCCGCTCACGGCCTTCGAAGACGTCGCCGCGCTATCTGCACGGCGCAGTGCGCGCTGGCGTCCGGGGCTGGCGGCTAGCCGGGGGCTGGCCCTGCACAATGAAGTGTTCGCTTCCTCGCGCGAGGGGGCAGGGACGGGTGCCGCGCTGGCGCTGGCGCTCGACGATTGGAGCAATATGTCGCGGGGGGATGGCTGCGAGGCGCAGGACCGGCGTAGCGTGCTGTGGGTCCAGACGCGCGAGGCGGCGCGGCGTACGGGGCGGCCCTATCGTGCCGGACTGCCGGAGCTGTTGCAGGGGCGGGTGATCCATGTGCTCGCCGAAAAATGCGAGGACGCGCTTTTTGCGCTGGAGGAAGGGCTGCGCTGCCGCGATCTTGCCTTCGTGGTGGGCGAGATTGCCGGCAACCCCAAGGCGCTCGACTTCACCGCCTCGCGCCGCCTGACGCTGGCGGGGGAAAAACATGGCGTGCCGCTGTTCCTCGTCCGGATCGATGCGGCGCGCGACCTGTCCTCGGCACGGATGCGGTGGGAGATCGCCTCGGCCCCCTCCGCCGCGCCGCACTGGAATGCGCAGGCTCCCGGCCTGCCGCGCTGGCAGGCCGAACTGTTCCGCGCCCGCGCGCATGCACCCGGCACATGGCTGCTGGCCGAAGAGCAAGGCGATCTTACCGCCAGCAAGGCTCGCGGTGCAGGCGATGAGATACTTGGCAATTGGACGGCGGGATTGCGCCAGCGGCGCCCGCTGCGCCGGGCGTGAGCCCCCCGCAAAAGGGTAGCTTCCGCACCCGCCGCATCCTGTCGATCTGGCTTCCCGCGCTGGCGATGGATCGCTGGCAGATGGTGACGGGCAAGCAGGCCGGGGCGCTCGCCGCCCGGCCGCTGGTGCTGATCGCCGATACCGCGCACGGCCCGCGAATCGAGGCGGTCAACCGTGCGGGCGCGGCAGCCGGCGCGCACAAGGGCATGATGCTCGCCGATGCGCGTACGCTCTGCCCCGAAATCGCCACCGCGCCCAGCGATCCGGCGGGCGATCTCGGCTTTCTCGAGACCCTGGCGATCTGGGCGCAGCGCTGGGGGCCGTGGTCCGCGCTCGACCCGCCCGATGGGCTGCTGGTCGATGTGACCGCGGTGGCGCATCTCTTCGGCGGGGAAAACCGGCTGCTTGCCGATGTGCAGCAGGCCTTTGCCCAGCGGCAGCTGGCGGTTCGCACGGCGATTGCGCCCACCGCCGGAGCCGCCTGGGCGCTGGCGCATCATGGCCGCGACGGGGCTATCGTCGAGGGGGCCGACGCGATCGAACGCGCCCTGTCCGATCTGCCGGTGGCCGCGCTGCGGCTCGACCAGGACGTGGTGACCGTGTTGCGCCGGCTGGGGCTCAAGCGGCTGGGCGAGATCGCGACCCTGGGGCGCGATGCGATCCAGCGCCGTTTCCGCAATCGCAAGTCGCCTGCCGCCAACCCGCTGGTCCGGCTCGACCAGCTGCTCGGCCGCGTGCCCGAACCGCTGCTGCCCGTGGTTCCGCAGCAGGTGCCGCTAGTCCAGCGGCGCTTGCTCGAACCGATCCGCCATCGCCAGTTGCTCGATACGGTGGTCACCGATCTTGCCGGGGATATGGCGCGCGAGCTCGAGGGGCAGGGGCAGGGTGCCCGGCGTCTCGAACTGGGGCTGTGGCGCGTCGATGGCGAAGTGGTGGTTCGCCGGCTCGAACTGGCGGCCGCGACACGCGATCCGGCGCATATCGTCCGGCTGTTCGCGGCACGGCTCGACGATGTGGATGCCGGGTTCGGGATCGAGATGCTGCGCCTGCGGGCAAGTTGGGCGGAACCGCTGGCACTTGCCCAGAACGATATCGAAACCGCAGCGGAAACCCATGGCACGTCGCTGGCGGCCTGTATCGACCGGCTGACCGTCCGTCTCGGGGCGCAGGCGGTTACCCGCCCCGTGCCCTTTGCCAGCCATATTCCCGAGCGTGCACAGCGCTGGCAGCCGCCGCTCGAACCCGAGGCATCCTCGCAAGGGCAGCTCGCTTTCCATGCGCGCCCGCTCAAACTGCTCGACAGTCCCGAAAGCATTGCCGTGCTCTATGCGACGCCCGATGGCTATCCGCAGCGGTTTCGCTGGCGCGGGCAAGTGCACGAGGTGGCACGGGTTGAAGGGCCCGAACGCATCGCGCCTGAATGGTGGCGCGAACGCGGCGGCGCGCGGCTGCGCGACTATTACCGGATCGAGGACGAAGCCGGCCGGCGGTACTGGATCTACCGCCTGGGCATCATCGGCGATGGCCGGGGCGGCCCTCCCGACTGGTACCTGCACGGTTTGTGTGCCTGAAACCGCCTCAATGCATCATTCGACATTGGCAAGATGTTGCGTGGAACATATATAGAACGGATGACCACGCAAACCGTCCTTCAGAAGCTCGAGATTCTCGCCGACGCGGCAAAATACGACGCTTCCTGCGCGTCCTCGGGCACGGCCAAACGCACCAGCATGGGCGGTAAGGGAATCGGTTCGACCGAGGGGATGGGCATCTGCCATGCCTATGCACCCGATGGCCGCTGTATCTCGCTGCTCAAGATCCTGCTGACCAATCACTGCGTGTTCGACTGCCATTACTGCGTCAACCGCAAGAGCTCGAACGTCGCGCGGGCGCGGTTCACGCCGCAGGAGGTGGTCGACCTCACGCTGTCCTTCTACCGGCGCAATTACATCGAGGGGCTGTTCCTGTCCTCGGGCATTGTGAAGAACTCGAACCACACGATGGAACAGCTGGTAGAAGTCGCCCGTATCCTGCGGGAAGAGCACGATTTTCGCGGATACATCCATCTCAAGACCATTCCCGAGGCCGATGCCGAGATCGTCCACCAGGCGGGGCTTTATGCCGACCGCGTATCGATCAATGTCGAACTGCCGACCGACAGCGGCCTCACCCGGCTCGCGCCCGACAAGGATGCGCGGCAGATCGAAGGCGCGATGGGCCGGGTCAAGAGCGACATAAGCGAACTGAAAGACGCCAGAAAGCGCTTCAAGCACGCACCGCGCTTCGCCCCCGCGGGCCAGTCGACGCAGATGATCGTCGGCGCCGATGCCGCCACCGATGCGGATATCGTCGGCAAGGCAAGCCGGCTGTATGACAATTTCCGCCTGCGCCGCGTCTATTACAGCGCCTTCTCGCCGATCCCCGATGCCAGCGCGGTGCTTCCGCTCAAACGCCCGCCGCTGATCCGCGAACACCGGCTCTACCAGTCCGACTGGCTGATGCGGTTCTACGGCTACAAGCCCGCCGAGGTGATGCAGGCGACCGAGGCGGACGGGAACCTGCCGCTCGACATCGATCCCAAGCTCGCCTGGGCGCTCAAATTCCGCGAACAGTTCCCGGTCGATGTCAACCGCGCCACCAAGGAACAATTGCTGCGCGTCCCCGGGCTGGGGGTGAAAGCGGTGGGCAAGATCCTCGCCAGCCGGCGCCATCGCAATCTGCGGCTCGACGATGTGGCGCGGCTGACGCTGTCGGTGACCAAGGTGCGGCCCTTTATCTGCACCGTCGACTGGCGCCCCGTCATGCTGACCGACCGTGCCGACCTGCGCAGCCTGCTCGCGCCCAAGACCGAGCAGCTGGAGCTGTTCACCGCATGAGCGCTCTCCAGCATCTGCAAGCTGACACCTATCACGTGGTCCACCTGCCCGAGCCGGACGATTTCGAGTTCTGGCGCGAGCAGGCCCGCACGCTGGTGCAATGCGAGGTCCCGCCCGATCGTATCGCCTGGGTCGAGCCGGGCGGCAATGGCGACCTGTTCGCGGCCGCACCGGCTGCGGGAAGCGAACGGGGCATGCCCGTCCCGCCCGCCGATGCACGGCTGGTGCGCGCGAGCAAGCGCTTCGTGACGCTGGCGCGCAATGCCATCCTCCATTCCGACCCCGAGCGGTTCGCGCTGCTCTATCGCCTGCTGTGGCGGTTGCAGGCGAACGGGCGGATCATGGAGGACAAGGCCGACCCCGATGTGCGCCGGGTGGAGGAGCTGGCCAAGAATGTGCGCCGCGACAGCCACAAGATGCATGCCTTCGTCCGCTTCCGGCTGGTGGAGGACAAGGATGATGAGGTGGGCGAGCATTACGTCGCCTGGTTCGAACCCGATCACCATATCCTGCGCGCCAATGCGGGCTTCTTCATGCGGCGCTTTGCGAACATGCGCTGGTCGATCCTGACCCCGCGCGGTTCGCTGCACTGGGACGGGACGACCATGTCCGAAGGCCCGCCGGCCGAGCGGTCCGATGCGCCCGAAGGGGATCCGACGGAAGATCTGTGGCGTAGCTATTACGCCTCGATCTTCAATCCCGCGCGGCTGAAGATCGGCGCGATGCTCAAGGAAATGCCCAAGAAATACTGGAAGAACATGCCCGAAGCCGCGCTCATCCCCGAACTGGTGGCGGGCGCGCAGAACCGCGAGGCGCAGATGGTCGACAAGGGCAAGTCGCTGTTCGCGGACGGGCTGGAGGACCGGCCCGATACGCTGGCGGCGATCGACAAGGCGATCCATGCCTGCCGCAAATGCCCGATCGGCCAGCTCGACAACCATGCGGTGATGGGCGAGGGGCCGGACGATGCCGCACTCATGATCGTGGGCGAACAGCCGGGCGACCAGGAGGATTTGTCGGGACGCCCCTTCGTCGGGCCCGCCGGGCAATTGCTCGATGTGCATCTGGAAAAGGCCAGGATCGACCGGCGCGGCGCCTATGTCACCAATACGGTGAAGCATTTCAAATATGTCCAGCGCGGCAAGCGGCGGCTGCACCAGAACCCGGGCGCGAAGGAAATCGACACCTGCCGTTGGTGGATCGAAAGCGAACGCGCGATCGTGCAGCCCAAACTGGTGCTGGCCATGGGCGCCAGTGCGGCGCGCGGGATGCTGGGCAAGACGGTCAGCATCACGAAGGCACGCGGCCGCCCCATCCCGCTCGAGGATGGCAGCGAACTGTGGGTCACCGCGCATCCGTCCTACCTGCTGCGGCTCGATGGGCCCGCGCGGGAGGAACAGGCGCGCCTGTTCGATGCCGACCTTGCCGCGGTGCGCACACGGCTCGCGGAACTAGCCGCGCCATGATGCCCTCAACTTCTCTCGTCACCCCCGCGAAGGCGGGGGTCCAGCCAAGCTTTCGCCCAGCGGCGCAGGTGGATGGATCCCTGCCTCCGCAGGAATGACGGCGAGACCTGCCCGTCATGCCCGAAAAAGATCTCCAGATCCCGAAGCGGACGATCGAGCTCGATCCCGCGAGCATCGAGGCGCCGCCGCGTTCGCCCTTCGTCGAACTCGGACTCGTGTCCTGCTTCAGCTTCCTGCGCGGGGCGTCGGATGCGGTCGATCTGGTGCTGCAGGCGCGGGCGCTGGGTTACGATGCGATCGGGATTGCCGATGCCAATACGATGGCGGGCGTGGTGCGCATTCATACCGAGGCGAAAACGCTTAAACTGAAGCCGCTTATCGGCTGCAGGATAGAAACGGTCGAAGGTCTTGCCTTCCTGGCTTATCCGCGGAATCGCGCCGGCTATGGCCAATTGTGCCGCCTGATCTCGGCCGGACGGATGCGCACGCTCGACGGGGAGTGGCAGGCCAAGGGCGCCTGCGACATCAGCTTGGCGATGCTGGCCGGGCATGCCGGGGATGTGCAGCTGATCCTGCTGCCCCCGCGCGATCTCGACCAGCGCTTCGCCGTGACGGTGCCGAACAATGTCGTCCCCTTTCCGCCCGGCTCCCGGAGGGATGCATCCGAAGGCGAGCAAGCGGATCGGGTGCGGGTGGAAGGAACGCTGTCCGATATCCTGCCGCATATCGCGGCCCAGCTTCTCACCCTTCGCCACCTTGCCGCAAGCTTCCTCTATACCGACAGCGATATCGCGCGGATCGAACGGCTCGATGCGCTCGCCAGGGCGCATGGCCTTGGCATCCTCGCCACCAATGACGTGCATTACGCCACGCCCGACAGGCGCCCGTTGCAGGACGTGATGACCGCGATCCGCCACAAGACCACCGTGGCGGCGGCGGGGCACCTGCTGGAAAGCAATGGCGAACGCTATCTCAAGCCGCCCGCGACCATGATCAGGCTGTTCGAACGCTGGCCGCATGCGATCGCCGCCACGCGCGAAGTGGCCGATGCCTGCGATTTCAGTCTCGACGAACTGGCGTATGAATATCCCGAGGAAATATACCCCGACGGGCAGGCGCCGCAGCAATATCTCACCAGCGAAACGTGGAAAGGGGCCGCCTGGCGCTATCCCGGCGGCGTGCCGGAGACTGTGCATGAAACGATCGAACGCGAGCTGGCGCTGATCGGCAAGCTCGACCTTGCGCGATATTTCCTCACCATCAAGGATATCGTCGATTATGCGCGCGGGGTCGATCCGCCGATCCTGTGCCAGGGGCGCGGCAGCGCCGCCAATTCGGCGGTCTGCTATTGTCTCGGCATCACCAGCGTCGATCCGGCCAAGCACGCGCTGCTGTTCGACCGTTTCATTTCGGAAGAACGCAAGGAGCCGCCCGACATCGACGTCGATTTCGAGCACGAGCGGCGCGAAGAGGTGATCCAGTACATCTATCGCAAATACGGCCGCCACCGCGCCGGCCTGTGCGCCACGGTGATCCATTACCGCCCGCGCATGGCGATCCGCGAAGTGGGCAAGGCGATGGGGCTGACCGAGGATGTCACCGCCGCGCTGGCCAAGACCGTATGGGGTGGGTGGGGCCGCGAAATCAGCGAGAAACACGCTGCCGAGACGGGTATGGATGTGCGCGATCCGCACTTGCGCCGGGTTCTTAAACTGACCGAGCAAATGATTGGTATGCCGCGGCATTTGTCGCAGCATGTTGGCGGGTTCATCCTTACCGAAAGCGCGCTGACCGAAACCGTGCCGATCGGCAATGGCGCGATGCCCGACCGCAGTTTCATCGAATGGGACAAGGACGATATCGAGGCGCTCGGCATCCTCAAGGTCGATGTCCTCGCGCTGGGCATGCTGACCTGCATCCGCAAGTGCCTCGACCTGCTCGACGATCACTACAATCGCCCGCTCAGCCTTGCCAGCGTCCCGCGCGAGGACCCGGAAACCTATGCCATGCTGCGCAAGGGGGATTCGCTGGGCGTGTTCCAGGTCGAAAGCCGCGCGCAGATGAACATGCTGCCGCGGCTGCGCCCGCGCGAATTCTACGATCTCGTGATCCAGGTCGCCATCGTGCGCCCGGGGCCGATCCAGGGCGATATGGTGCACCCCTATCTCAAGCGCCGACGCGGGGCCGAACAGGTCGTCATTCCCGCGCCTGCCCCCGAGCATGGCCCGCCCGACGAGCTGTCGAGCATCCTCGAACGCACGCTGGGGGTACCGATCTTCCAGGAACAGGCGATGAAGATCGCGCTCGACGCGGCGCAGTTTTCCTCCAAGGAAGCCAACCGGCTGCGCAAGGCGATGGCGACCTTCCGCAGCCGCGGCATGGTCGACGAATTGCAGGACATGATGGTCGAGCGCATGGTCGAGCGCGGCTACGACCGCGAATTCGCGCAGCGCTGCTTCAACCAGATCCGCGGTTTCGGCGAATACGGTTTCCCCGAAAGCCACGCCGCCAGCTTCGCGCATCTGGTCTATGTCTCGAGCTGGCTCAAATGCCATTTCCCCGCCGCCTTCGGCTGCGCGCTGCTCAATTCGCAGCCGATGGGGTTCTATGCCCCCGCGCAGATCGTGCGCGACGCGCGCGAGCATGGCGTCAGCGTGCTGCCCGCCGACGTCAATCTGTCGCAATGGGATTGCACGCTGGAGGACATTGGCGGCGAGACGCCCGCGAGCGGCCGAGAACGGGGGCGGGGCCGGCAGGACAGGAATATCGCGCTGCGTCTCGGCCTGCGGCAGGTCGACGGCCTGCCCGAGGCGGTGGCGGCGCGGCTGATCGCCGAGCGCGAGGCGGGCGGGACCTATGCCGACGTTGCCGCGCTCAAGGACCGCGCGCGTATTGGCCCGGCGCATATCGAACGCCTGGCCAGCGGGGACTGCTTCGGTTCGATGCAGCTGTCGCGCAGGCAGGCGCTGTGGGATGCGCGCAGCATCGTGGGCGGGGCGGACCTGCCGCTGTTCGCCGCTGCTGCTGCGCGCGAGGAGGGGGCCGAGACCGTGCGGACGCAGCTTCCCGTGATGCCGCTGAGCGAGGAAGTGGTGGCCGATTACCAGACCACGCGGCTCAGCCTGAAGGCGCACCCGATGGCCTTCCTGCGCGCCAGCCTGGCCGAACGCGGCTTCGTGCGCGCCAGCGATCTGCGCAGCCGCAAGTTCCGCAGCATGGTGCATGTCGCAGGCGTGGTGCTGATCCGCCAGCGACCGGGCAGCGCCAAGGGGGTCTGCTTCATCACGCTGGAAGACGAGACCGGCGTTATCAACCTCGTGGTCTGGCCGGATCTGAAGGAAAAACAACGCCGTGTGGTCATGGGTTCACGGCTGATGGAGGTGCGCGGCCGGGTCGAATATGACGACGAGGTGATCCATGTGATTGCGCATCACATGGAAGATGCGACGCACCAGCTCTACCGCCTGTCCGACGACATGCTCAATGCGCCGGTCGCGCGCGCGGACCATGTCACGACGCCGCTGCCCGCGAAGTTCAATCCACGCGACAATCTCAGGGAAGGCGGGGACGACCCCTACCGGCCGGTCGAGCCGTGGGAGGAACCCCCGCCGGGCAATCGCGAATGCGGGTGGTTCGGCCCCAATTCGGGCGGGCATCCGCGTGATGCGCGGATCATTCCCCCGAGCCGCGACTTCCACTAGGCGCGCTGCATGATCGATGCCGAAAAGCTCGCCGCCTTCGCGCTGGTGACCGCGACCACCAGCCTGGTGCCGGGGCAATCGATGCTGTTCGTCATGGGGCAGGCGGTCTGGCGCGGCGCGCGGTCGGGCTGGGCGGCGCTGCTGGGCATGCAGATCGGGTACCTGGTGTGGTGGGTGCTGGTCGCATTGGGGCTCGGCACGCTCGCCGCGGCCTATCCGCTCGCCTTCCGCGTGCTGGCCTTTGCGGGGATCGGCTATCTCGCATGGCTCGGCATTACCGCGATCCGGCACTCCTTCCACGCGGGAGAGGAAGCAGCGCCAACTGCCCGCGCGCCTTCGCGCCATGCCTTTCGCGACGGCATCCTCATCGCCATCGGCAATCCCAAATCGCTGATCTACATGCTCGCGATCATCCCGCCCTTCGTCGATGCCGCATCGCCGATCGGGCCGCAGATCATCCTTCTCGCCGTTCTCGCCCTCGTGATCGACGTGCCGGTCGGGGCGCTGTACATCGGTGCCGGGCAACGGCTCGCCCGCCTGATGGCGCGCGCTGCGACGCGGCGCTGGATCGATCGCGGCATTGGAATGGTTTTCCTCCTGATAGCGGCCCTGGTGCTGGCCGAATTACTGGGGACTAAGCTGTGACACGGATAATTTCGCGACGGATCGGACATTTGCCGGCGACCGGCGGGTGGCGCTGCTGCTCGTCCTGGCGGGACTTCTGCTGAGCGGCAGGGTCTGGCTTGCCGAGCATCCCGAGCACAATCCCTGGGCACCGCTCGACCTGCGCGATCCGGTGGGTTGGGCGACCGATCGTAAGCTGCTCGCGCTGCGTGAGGATGCTCCGGCATGCCGGGCGGTACTCGAGCGCAGCGATATCGCGCATGACGTGCTCGAACCCGCAGGCGAGGGCGCCTGTCGGCGAGAGGACCGCACGCGGCTCACCGACTACCCGCTCAGCCCCACCACCCCGCCGGTCACCTGTCCTGCGTCGATCGCGCTGCTGCTATGGGAGCGTGACGTGCTCGAGCCTGCTGCGCAGGCGATCTTCGGATCGGGAATCGCGCGGATAGAACACCTTGGCGCCTATTCCTGCCGCCGTCTCTATGGCCGCGATTCGGGAGCGTGGAGCGAACATGCGACTGCCAATGCGATCGATATCGCGGGCTTCGTGCTTGCCGATGGGACGCGGATCAGCGTGCTGCGCGACTGGGACGGGGAGGGGGACAAAGCGCAATTCCTGCGTACCGTGCGCGATGGCGCTTGCAGCAGCTTCGCGACCGTGCTGTCACCCGACTACAATGCCGCGCATGCGGACCATTTTCATCTCGACATGAGCCCGCGCTGGCGCGGCGTCTGCCGCTAGGTCAGGCCTCGAGCGAATAGCCTGCGCTGCGTACCGTGCGCACCGGATCCTTGGCGCCTTCGATCTCGATCGCCTTGCGCAGGCGCCGGATATGGACGTCGACCGTGCGCAGCTCGATCTCGCTCTCGGTGCCCCAGACACCGTCGAGCAGCTGCCCGCGGCTGAACACGCGGCCCGGGCTTTCCATGAAGAACTTGAGCAGGCGGTATTCGGTCGGGCCGAGTTGCAAGGTGCGGCCGCGGCGGGTGACCTTGTGCGCCACCGGGTCGAGCGTGATATCCCCGACCTCGATGCTTTCGCCGGCCAGCGCGGGGCGAATACGGCGCATGACTGCGGCCACGCGGGCGAGCAACTCGCGCGGTGAGAAGGGCTTGGTGAGGTAATCGTCCGCACCCGTATCGAGGCCGCGCACGCGGTCATCCTCGGCCTCGCGCGCGGTCAGCATGATGATCGGGACGTGCGCGGTTTCCTTGTCGCGGCGCAGGCGGCGACAGACCTCGATCCCGCTGGTCCCTTCGATCATCCAGTCGAGAATGACGAGATCGGGGACATCTTCGGTGGCGAGCAACAGCGCTTCATCGCCATCGGAGGTCGTGCGGACCTGATAGCCTTCATTGGTAAAGCGGTACTCGAGCAGTTCGGAGAGGGCGGGATCGTCCTCTACCAGGAGCAATTTGGCGGCGTGCAAATTCTTGCCTTTCCGGGAAAACTCAGTCTCGGTCGACACCGCTTTATGACCTTCGCACTACGGTTTTGTGTCAACCGTCCTCGTCGAGAGGATAGTTTCCGGTAGCCGCAAAGTGCACCATTTCGGCCACATTGGTGGCATGGTCGCCGATGCGTTCGAGATTACGCGCCACGAACAGCATCTGTGCCGCGCTCGAGATGGTCGAGGGGTTCTCGACCATGTGGCTGACGAGGTTGCGGAAGATCGAATTGTAGAAGGCATCGACCTTTTCGTCGGCAGCGATCACTTCGCGCGCCAGTTCGGCGTCGCGCGCGGCATAGGCGGTCAGCACGTCATGGACCATTTCCGCGGCGACTTCGGCCATGGCGGGCAGCAGGGTCAGCGGTTCGAACTGCTTGCGATTGCCGCCGATTTCCTTGCTCGCCTTGGCGATGTTCTTCGAATAGTCGCCGATCCGCTCGACCACGCCGGCGATCTTGAGCGCGGCGATCACTTCGCGCAGGTCGTCGGCCATCGGGGCGCGCAGTGCGATGATGCGCACGGAGAGCTTGTCGATCTCGCTCTCGAGCGCGTCGATTTTCTTGTCGCCCTTGACGACCTTGTCGGCCAGTTCGTCGTCGCCTTTGACGAGCGCCTCGAGCGACTGGGCGATGGCGGCTTCCGCCAGCCCGCCCATCTCGGCGATCAGCCCGCGCAGACGGGTGATGTCCTCATCGAAGGCCTTAACGGTATGTTCTTGCATCGGATTCATGGCCTTATCCGTAACGCCCCGTGATGTAATCCTGGGTCCGCTGCTCGTGCGGGTTGGTGAAAATGTCTGAGGTACGGCCATACTCTACCATTTTCCCGAGATGGAAAAAGGCGGTACGTTGGCTGACGCGGGCAGCCTGCTGCATGGAATGGGTAACGATCACAATGGCGTAACGACCATTGAGTTCGGCAATCAGTTCCTCGATTTTCGCAGTGGCGATCGGATCGAGTGCGGAGCAGGGCTCGTCCATCAGGATAACCTCGGGATCGACCGCGATGGCGCGGGCGATGCACAGGCGCTGCTGCTGGCCGCCCGACAGCGCGGTGCCGCTGTCCAGCAACCGGTCCTTCACCTCTTCCCACAGCCCCGCGCGCTTGAGCGACTTCTCGACGATCGCGTCGAGCTCGTCCTTGCCCTCGGCAAGACCGTGGATCTTCGGACCATAGGCGATGTTGTCGTAGATCGACTTGGGGAAGGGGTTGGGCTTCTGGAACACCATCCCGACGCGGGCGCGCAACTGGACGACATCCATGCCCGAGGAATAGATGTCTTCCCCGTCGAGTTCGATGCACCCTTCGACGCGCGCCGAAGGAATGGTGTCGTTCATGCGGTTGAGCGTGCGCAGGAAAGTCGATTTGCCGCAGCCCGAGGGACCGATGAAGGCGGTCACATATTCGGTCGGAATGTCGATCGAAACCTCGTCGATCGCCTTCTTGTCGCCGTAGAACACGGAGACGGCATTGGCGCTCATCTTGGCTTCGGTCTTCTCGAGGTTGTCGTGGACTACGGTCACCAGGTTTTCTCGAATTTGTTACGCAGGTAAATGGCGAGCCCGTTCATCACGAGCAGGAACAGCAATAGCACGATAATCGCCGCGCTGGTGCGTTCCACGAAGCCGCGGTCGATTTCGTCCGACCACAGGAAGATCTGCATCGGCAGCACGGTCGCGGGCGAGGTGAAGCCATCGGGCGGGGTGGCGACGAATGCGCGCATGCCGATCATCAGCAGCGGGGCGGTTTCGCCCAGCGCGCGTGCCATGCCGATGATCGTGCCGGTCAGGATCCCGGGCAGCGCGAGAGGCAGGACATGGTGGAACACGACCTGCACGGGCGATGCGCCGATGGCCAGCGCGCCATCGCGAATGCTCGGCGGGACCGCCTTGATCGCATTGCGCCCGGCGATGACGATGACGGGCATGGTCATCAGCGCCAGCGTCATACCGCCGATCAGCGGCGCGGAGCGCAGATTGGGGAACAGCGTCAGGAACACCGCGAGCCCCAGCAGGCCGAAAATGATCGACGGGACCGCAGCGAGATTGTTGATCGACAGTTCGATCAGGTCGGTCCAGCGGTTCTTGGGGGCGTATTCCTCGAGATACAGCGCCGCGAGGACACCGATCGGGAAGGCCAGCAGCAGGGTGACGACCATCGTCAGCAGCGAGCCCTTCAGCGCGCCCCAGATACCCGCCTGCTGCGGATTGGTGGCATCCGATCGGCCAAGGAATCCCGGATCGAAGTTCTTCGCCAGTCGCCCGTCCTCATAAAGGCCGATGGCGAGCGCCTGCATGTCCGAAGAGCCTTCGCCTTCATAGCCCGACGCGAGGTCGGCCGAGGCGGGCAGCCAGAAGCTTTCGCTGCGCTGGAGCAGTGCGGGATCGGCGATCACCGCAGCGGCGACATCGCGCCAGGCCTGCGCGCCGAGTTCGTCCGCGGCATCCTCGCCCAGTTCTTCCGCTGCGAAATATTGCAGGACATCGCGCAGGCCCTGCGCCTCGAGCGAAGCCAGAGCCCCCGGCTGCGCCATCGTATCGGGACTGGCGGCGATGCCGGCCTGCGTGAAGTCGATCGGGACTTTCATCTCGACGCGCTGAAAGCCGCCGATGCCGTTGAAAGTCATCGTTCCAAGCAGGAAGACCAGCACCGCAATCGAGAACACGATCGCGCCGAGGCCGAGCGCACGGAAGCGCTTTTCCGAGGCGTAGCGTTTTTTCAGCCGCGCTTCGAATTCGGGCGTGCGCGTGGGGGCGATGCGCTCACTCATAAGCTTCGCGATACCTTTTGACGACGCGCAGGGCGACGAAGTTCAGACCCAGTGTCACCATGAACAGGACGAAGCCCAGGGCAAAGGCGCTGAGCGTGGCGGGATGGTCGAAACTGCCTTCGCCGGTCAGCATGGCGACGATCTGGACAGTCACCGTGGTCATCGATTCGAGTGGATTGGCGGAGAGATTGGCGGCGGTCGATGCAGCCATCACCACGATCATCGTCTCGCCGATGGCGCGGCTGATCGCCAGCATGATCCCGGCAACGATACCGGGCAGCGCGGCAGGGATCATCACGCGCTTGATCGTTTCCGAACGCGTGGCGCCCATCGCCAGGCTGCCGTCGCGCATGGCGCTGGGCACTGCGGCAATCGAATCGTCGGCCATCGAGGACACGAAGGGAATGATCATGACGCCCATCACGAGGCCTGCGGCCAGCGCGCTTTCGCTCGACGGGTTCGAGACCCCGAGGCTCATCGCAAGGTCGCGGATCGCCGGGGCGATCGTCAGCGCCGCGAAATAGCCATAGACCACCGTCGGCACACCCGCGAGGATCTCCAGCGCGGGCTTGACCCAGCGCCGCAGGGCCGGGTCGGCATATTGCGTGAGATAGATCGCGCTCATCAGGCCGAGCGGAATCGCGACGATCATGGCGATGATCGCCCCGATGAATAGCGTCCCCCAGAACAGCGGGACAGCGCCGTAGCGGCTGCCGTCCGGATTGTCGGGATTGGCCATCGGGTCGGGCCCCCAATGCGTGCCGAACAGGAAGTCGATGGGCGAGACCATGCCGAAGAACCGCACGGTTTCGAACACCAGGCTGGCGAGGATGCCGATGGTCGTCAGGATCGCGACCAGCGAGGCACCCAGCAGGATCGCCATGACGATCCGCTCCACCTTGCTGCGCGCGGCGAAATCGGGCCGCAGCTTGAGGAAGGCGTACGTACCGGCAAGAAAGGCGATCAGCAGCGCCACGACGATGCCGATCGTGTTGTAGTAGAACAAGGCCTCGCGATAGGGTTCGACAAGGCCCGAGGCCTGCGGATTGAACACTGCGGACGCGGCCCCAGTCGCGACCGCGCGGGCTTCGTTGAGGATGGTCTGGCGCTGGAACCCGAAGGCGGGCAGTTCGGCCGCCGCCGGGCTGGCGAGCACCTGCTGCGTCACGAGACCCGGGGCAATTGCACTCCACAGCGCGATGAAGGCGACCATGGGCAGGATGACCCACAGCGCGACGTACCACGCGTGATAGACCGGCAGGCTGGGCAAGCGGCCATCGGCGCTGTCACGCCGGAATGCCCACGCCCGGGCACGGGCCGCCAGCCATCCGGCGAGCCCGAGCCCCAGGGCCAGGAGAAGCAGGATAGCTGGCGACATGGGTTGCTTTCAGACCTTACTTGAGCTGCGCGCCGTCGAGCGTGGTGTACTCGGTGGCTGCCTTCAGGTTGGTCGCCATAACGTCCTCGGGCGATGCGACAAGGCCGATCTTGGCCAGTTCCCCGTCCTTGGCCCACATCTTGGTCCACTGGAGCAGGTATTCGCGCAGGCCGGGGATCGCATCGAGATGCGCCTTCTTCGCGTAGACATAAAGCGGCCGCGCACCGGGATAGTCGAAATTGGCGATGTTCTCGTAAGTCGGCGCAACGCCGTTCATGTCGAGACCCTGCACCTTGTCGGCGTTTTCCTCGAGATAGCTGTAGCCGAAGATGCCGACGGCGTTGGGATTGCCCTCGATCTTCTGGACGATCAGATTGTCCTGCTCGCCCTGATCGACATAGGCGCCGTCCGAGCGCACTTCGGTGCACAGCTGCGCGTGGCGATCCTTGTCGCTGTCCTTCAGCGCTTCCATTTCGGCATTGGTGTCACAGCCGACTTCGAGCACCAGTTCCTTGAGCGCGTCGCGCGTGCCCGAAGTGCTGGGCGGCCCGTAGACGAGGATGGGCTGGTCGGGGAGCGAGGGATCGACATCCGACCAGGTCTGGTTGGTCTGTTCGCCGCCATAGGGCGAAGCGGCAATCGCCTCGTAAACCTGCTTGGGGGTCAGGCTCATGGTGATCCCGCCCTTGGCCGAGGCGAAGGCAATTCCGTCGAGCCCGACCTGGATTTCGATGACGTCGGTCACGCCATTGGCCTGGCAGTCGGCGAATTCGCTCGCCTTCATGCGGCGCGAGGCATGCGTCATGTCGGGGGTGTCCGCTCCGAGGCCGGCGCAGAACAGTTTCATCCCGCCGCCGGTGCCGGTCGATTCGATGATCGGCGAGCGGTAGTCGGGCTGCGCACGCACGAAGGCTTCGGATACGGCCTTGGCGAAGGGGAATACCGTCGAGGAGCCGACCGCGCGGATCGAATCGCGCGATCCGCCGTCGCCGCCATTGGCGCCGCAGGCGGTGAGGGCGACAGCCGATGCCGCGGCGAAGATGAAAGATTTGGTCTTGCTCATGGATAACCCCTTGTAAGTCTAGCTAGCGGCGCAAAAGCGCCCCAATGTTACATGGTTGCGACAATATTTTGACCAGTGGTCCGCAGCGCGGAAATAAACGCGTTTTCCCGGCCTGTCAGAAATCGATTTGCGCACGGACGCCGAAGGCATCGACGCCATAGGAGGTATCGCCATTGGCGGCGGGCAGGATGGCATCTTCGTACTGCAGACGGCCGTAATTGACCAATAGCGCGGTATAATCGGTCGGTTTCCAGATCAGCGAGGCGAGATAGCCCGCCTGGCGTCCGCCCAGGATTCCCGCGTCGTTAAGATCGAGATGGTCGTAGCGAAGCGTGAACTGGAGCGATCCGAAGCCGCCTTCACCAACCGGGCGCTGCGGTTTGGTGCGGTCGAACTTGCCGCCTTTGTACCCGCGCGAATCGTCGGTCAGAAAGACGCCTGCTTCGGCATAGCCGCCAAAGAAGGTCGGATCGGTCGCCAGCGCGGGCATGGCGACGGTCTGCCAGTACCCTTCGGCTGCCACGTGGAAGCGCCCGGCGATCGCAGCCGCCTCGAGCCCGAAACCGGTTTCGCTGGTAGCCTCCATGCTGCCCGTGTCGATGAAGCGCTGCGAGGTGAAGTGCACCAGCGGGCGCTGGCGATACCGCAGCTGCGTAGCGGCATCATCGAGGTCGTTGTAATGGACCGAGCCCGCGAAATGCAGCTGCGCATCACCGGCTTTCGGCATGTAGACGAGCCGCGCATCGACGCCGCGGTTCTTGCTGTCCGTATCCTCGATATTGTCGGTAAAGACGCCGGCCTGGGCGAGGAAATCGCCGCGGGCGTAGGTGATCGAGGCACCGAGGCGGCGCTCGAAACCGAAGGCATCGGTAAAGGCCGCGCGCTCGATAAAGGTCGTGTGGAGGCTGCTGGTCAATTCCTCGAGCGACTGGAAGGTGTTGTGCTGGCCGATGCTCACTTCGAGCGGGCCGTCTTCGTAGGACAGAATGGCGTCGGCCACGGAAATTTGGTTGCCTGCGAAATCGACTTCGAACTTGTATCCGAAACCGCCCGGCATGTCGCCCGAAGCGCCGAGCCGTGCGCGGCGCACTTCGTTGCCGAAGCCGTCGGCGGCGCCGGTCGAAGGGGGGGCCGAGGTAAAGCCCGCGTCGAACATCAGCCGACCGCGGGGCTTGAAGCTCCAGCCGTCCGACTTGCCCAGCGCAGCCACCGGCGTGTCTGCTGCCGGTTTAGCGGGCGCTGCGACTGCGGGGGTAGCGCGCGTCGCCTCTAGTTCGTTTTCGAGCTGGTCGATGCGCGCATTCATCGCTGCAAGCTGCAAGCGTAGCGCGGCCAGATCCTCGGCAGCGTCCTGCGCAAGCAACGGGGTTGGCAAGGCGCAGCCAAGTGCAAGGGTCACCAGACAAAGGCGTGAGCGGGTGCGCATCAATCGATTCTCTTGTAAGGAGGGTTACGGATCGACGACGCCACTATGACCATGATGTTGCAGATATATGACATCGAACGTGCGCGGCCCATCCACCGTACGGCTACCGAGCAGGCCGCCAGGGCCCGGGCTCAGCTTTCCTTGTCGTCTTTTTCCAGCGGCAGGATGACTGTCACGCGGGTGCCTTCGCCCAGCGTGCTGTCGATATCGAGCCGCCCGCGATGGCGCTCGACGATATGCTTGACGATCGCCAGGCCCAGTCCGGTGCCGCCCGAAGCGCGGCTGCGTCCGGGATCCGTGCGATAGAAACGTCGGGTGAGATGCGGGATGTGTTCGGGAGCGATCCCGTCGCCGCGATCGGTCACGGTCAGCCGCAGCCGGTTCTGGCCCTTGGGATGCAGCCGGACGGTAACCGGTTGGCCCGGCTTCCCGTATTTGAAGGCATTGTCGACCAGATTGCGGACCAGCTGTTCGAGCTGCTGCCGGTCGCCGCGGATGACGAATTCGCCTGCCGACTTGAAATCGAGCAATTCGCCGCGGTCTCCGCTGGCCGCGTCATGCGCGGCGCGTTCGGCAAGCTTGGAGAATTCGAGCGTGCGATCGGGCAGATCGTGCTTTTCCGCCTCGATCCGCGAGAGCGACATGAGATCGCTGACGAGATCCTGGAGCCGTTTCCCCTCGCGCTGGATGATCGCGAGAAACTTGTCGGCCATTTTCGGATCGAGGTTCTCGACATCCTCGCGCAGCGTTTCGACATAACCGATGATCGCGGCCAGCGGCGTGCGCAGTTCATGGCTGGCATTGGCAACGAAATCGGTATGCGCGCGGGCGATGTCGGCCTCGGCGGTCTTGTTGACGAATTCGATCACCGCAAGTTCGCCCGGCAGCGTCTTGCGGTTTATCCGCCAGATATCGGTCCGCCGGTTGAGGCCGCGCACCACCGCGCCGCCTTCGGCATTGCGCGCGAGCAGTCGAATCGCCTCGGGCTGGCGCAGCGCCATGCGCACATCCTGCCCGACGATATGGCCGCCCAGCAGCTTGCGCGCCGACAGATTGGCAATGATCACCCGGTCGCGTTCGGTGATGACCACCGGGGTTTCCGAATGTTCGAACAAATCGGCCATGTTGTCGCGGGTGAAGGATGGCCCGACGGGGGCCTCCTTGACCTCGGGCGGGCGCGCAGCAACGAGATAGAGCGAGCCGATCCATACGATGAAGATCAGGGCGGCATAGACAAGGCTGGTACCGAGCGTCGCGAGAATGATGCAGGCGAGCAGCGCCAGCACGAATCCGGACCAGGGAAAACTACGCTCGCTCATTGCTGCGCGGCTTAGCGGGGCGCGGTTCGCCGCGCCACCTGCTTTTCCCGATGATGTGGTGAGATGGTGACCCGTACGGGAATCGAACCCGTGTTTCAGCCGTGAAAGGGCCGCGTCCTAACCGCTAGACGAACGGGCCACAGATGTGGCGCTGGCAAGAAATTGCAGATGCAACACCCCACCGTGGTGACCCGTACGGGAATCGAACCCGTGTTTCAGCCGTGAAAGGGCCGCGTCCTAACCGCTAGACGAACGGGCCACGCCCGCATGGCGGGTCGGTGGCGTGGCGGGCCAATTAGGCGTGGGGGTGCGGGTCGTCAACCCTCCAATGCACGCATTTCGGTCAATCGGCCCAGGCGGCGTCCTCGAGGTGCAGTTCGGCCTGCGGGCGGCTGCCCCAATCGTCGATCTTCACCCGGCCTGCCAGCCATAGCCGGCGCCCGCGCGAACCGTGCAGCAGCGCCTGGCCCATATCGCTGTCGGCTGCGCGGAACGCGATGCCCTTGAAGCTCTTGCCGTCGTCGCCGGCGGCGATCAGGCGCACGTGATCGGTGCCCACGATATCGCATTTGACGAGACGCACCGGTCCCACCGCCACGCGCGGTCCGGGCCAGCCCACGCCGTAGGGACCGGCCTCCTCGAGCGAATTGACCAGTTCGGAGGTCAGCCCGCCGGGCGACACCGCGAGGTCGAGCGCCATCTCGCGACTGGCAGAGGCGCGGGCAACCTGGCCCTCCAGCGTGCGATCGAGCCATTCGGCAAGCGCATCGACCTTGTCGGCGCTCACCGTCAGACCGGCAGCCATCGCATGACCACCACCGGCGACCAGCAGGCTTTCGTCACGCGCGCGGATGATCGCCGCGCCGAGGTCGACGCCGGAAATCGAGCGGCCCGATCCCTTGCCGGTTTCGCCATCGAGCGCGATGACCAGCGCGGGCTTGCCGGTCTTTTCCTTGATCCGCCCGGCAACGATCCCGATCACACCCGGATGCCAGCCTTCGCCCGCCACCAGATGGACGGCGCGATTGTGCTGGGCGGCCAGCTGCTGTTCGGCCGCTTCCTGAACCTCGGCCTCGATCAGGCGGCGTTCCTCATTGAGCGCGGATAATTGCGCGGCAATGGTCCGCGCCTCTTCGGGGTCGCGCGTGGTCAGCAGGCGGACGCCAAGCGTCGACTCGCCGACACGCCCACCAGCGTTGATTCGCGGCCCCAATGCGAAGCCGAGATCCGAACAGGCCGGACTACGCTTCAGCCGGCTGGCGTCGATCAGGGCGGACATGCCGATATTGTCGCGCCGCGCCATGACCTTGAGCCCCTGCGCGACGAACGCACGGTTGAGCCCGTGCAGCGCGGCGACATCGGCGACGGTGCCCAGCGCGACGACATCGAGCAGCGCGAGCAGGTCGGGCTCCTTGCGATCGGCGAAGAAGCCGCGCTGGCGCAGCGTACGGACCAGCGCGATCGCCAGCAGGAATGCGACGCCTACTGCGGCGAGATGCCCATGCGCAGCGGCCTCGTCTTCTTCGTCCAGGCGGTTGGGATTGACCAGAGCGACCGTCTGCGGAAGATCGGGGCTGCATTTGTGGTGGTCGACCACGATCACGTCGATCCCTGCCGCATGCGCCATACCCAGCGCCTCATGCGCCATGGCACCGCAATCGACCGTGACGATCAGGCTGGACCCTGCCTGGCCCAGCTTGACCAGCGCTTCGCCCGAGGGGCCATAGCCTTCGAGCAGGCGGTCCGGGATGTAATAGCCCGCCTCGACACCCAGCTCGCGCAGGAGGCGGATCAGCAGCGCGGAACTGGTCGCCCCGTCGACGTCGTAATCGCCGTAGATGGTGATCGTTTCGCCCGCGATGACCGCTTGGGCAATCCGGTCGGCAGCAACGTCCATATCGCGGAACAGCGATGGATCGGGCAGGAAATTGCGCAGGGTCGGTTGCCGATGCCGTTCGATATCGGCGGCCTCGACGCCGCGCGACAGCAGCAGCTGGCGGACGATATCGTCGCCCAGCGTCGGCTTTGCACCAAGCTCCATATTGCCGCCGCGCCAGCGCCATGCGCGGCCGGTGAGGGACGAGGATACGCCGAATACGTGCGAAAGGGCCTGCGATGCCATGACGGGGCAATAGCCCCTGCTTGTGGGC
The DNA here is from genome assembly GCF_024171405.1 of Qipengyuania citrea. Classification (GTDB taxonomy): domain Bacteria; phylum Pseudomonadota; class Alphaproteobacteria; order Sphingomonadales; family Sphingomonadaceae; genus Qipengyuania; species Qipengyuania profunda. The sequence goes on along the minus strand of NZ_JALJZT010000002.1, from coordinate 490,421 downwards.
AGCGGAAGTTCCGGTGATTGACAATCGACAGGCGCGGGCGATGCTTCGGGGGATGTCCACCGGCCCGCTCCTCATCATCTGGCACAGCCGCACCGGCACCAGCGAGCAATTGGCCGCGGCCGCCTGCGAGGGCGCGGGCGAGGGCGCGCGGTTGTTGCGTGCCTGCGATACCGCGCCGGACGATCTCCTCGCTGCGGGCGGCTATCTGTTCTGCTGCCCCGAAAACCTGGCCAGCATGAGCGGCGAGATGAAAGAGATGTTCGATCGCTGCTTTTACCCCGTCCTCGGACGCATCGAGGGGCGACCTTACGCGACGGTGATTGCGGCGGGATCGGATGGCGAGGGCGCGCAGCGGCAGCTCGACCGGATCGCGACCGGCTGGCGGCTGAAGCGCGTGACCGATCCGTGGATCGTCAAAACCGATGCGCAAGAGCCCGAAGAAATCCTCGCTCCGAAAACCGTGAGCGACAGCGAGCGTGCGCGGGCGGCCGAACTCGGCGCGGCGCTGGCAGAGGGCATCGCGCAGGGCATTTTCTAGAACTCGCTCCACATCCGAGCGGTTGGGCGGCGAAGACTCGACGGACTATCCGATTGCCGCCAAGACCACCCCGCGGGCAGAAGGACGGCGATTTCGGTGACAGTGGATGCGCAAGGCGGCGACCAGGACGGGGGCACCCGACCCGGTTTGATGCTGATGTTCGATCGTGGCCGGCGGCCCGACCGCGCGGCGGTGGCCGCAGCGCTGGCGACTATTCCGCGCGCCGTGGTCAGCCATGATCCCGCACAGGCCGATCCTGCCCATCATGTCGCCGATCCGCCGCAGCGGGCTGCGGCGGGGGAGGACTGGCTCGAGCTTCTCGCCGACGGGCTGACATTCGACCTGTTGGGACTCTCGCCCGGTCCGGGCCTGTCCGCGCCCGAGGTCGCCCACCGGTACAATTGCGATATCGACTGCCTGCTCGATAGCGAGGCGCTTGCGCTCGTTCCCGGCCCGCATATCGCGCAAGGCGCGCATGCCTTGCCGATCATCCGCACGCTGCTGGGCCTTGGGGCAGCGCTGACCGACGCGCTCGAGGGCGTGCAGACGGTTTGCTGGCCGGTGGCGCGCACCGCGATTGCGCCGCGATTCTTCGCCCGGACGGTCGATGCCTGGCTCGGCGGGGGGCCGTTTCCCGCGCTCGGAATGCTCGGGTTCGACTTCGACGAACAGGGTGGACTGCGGAGCGAGGGCCTGCGGTTCTTCATCGGCTGCGAACTTGCTATCGATCCTGCGGCATGCCGCGATCGCCTGGCCGCCACGCGCCTGGCGGTCCGCATCGTTCAGGAATTGGTCGGCTACCAGCGACCCGACGGGCCGCAGGAGTTCACGACCGAGGGCGGCGAGGTCTTCACGCTCGAACCCGATCTTCCGATGGGGCTCTTCAAGCTCCGCCCAGCCTAGGTGCGATATGGGGGAGGGCACGCAATACACTCCCTCGCACATGCGCCGTCGCTTGCCGTTTCGTGCGGTCAACCGGCGGGGGTCGCCGCAGTACGATCCGGCGCTTCGGAGGCATCACCTGCTGCCCTGCGAGCTGCTCGGCAAAAGGTGTTTCGCCCCGCTGATCGAGACGCTGGGCAAGGACCGGATCGGGTTCGACGACTTCCGGCGCAACGGGTTGCTGCTGCCTGCGCGCGAGGAGGCGGTGCGGCGGCTTGCGCTGCCGCTGCACCGCGGGCCGCATCGCGATTACAATGCAATGGTCATCGAACGCGTCGGGCGGATCGAGCGGCGCTGGTCACGCCAGACGCTGGCCGATCCACGCGGTGCGGCGGATACCGCGCTGATGCGATTCTCGCTGCTCCAGCGGGCGCTGCGTCGGCGGCTGCTCGACGAGCGCCAGCCCTTGCGGCTCAACCGCAAGGACCCGGTAGGCAAGGGGATGGATTTCGCCGACCTCGACGCGATGGCCGAATCCTTGTGGGGTGCGACCGCGCCCTAGGCAGTCGCGCGCGCCAGGGCTTCCTTCGCCGCGGTGTATTCGCGTTCGAGCCGCGCCACGGTGTCCTCGACCGGTGCGCTGGCGGTGACCGTGCCGATGCCCTGGCCCGAGCCCCACACGTCCTTCCACGCCTTGGCCTTGGTATTCCCGCCGCTGCCGAAGTTCATCTTGGTCGGGTCGCTCACGGGCAGATCATCGGGGTCGAGCCCGGCGCTCTCGATGCTCGAACGCAGGTAATTGCCATGCACCCCGGTGAACAGATTGGTGTAGACGATGCCATCCGCGCCGCCTTCGACGATCGCTTGCTTGTAGCGCTCGTCGGCATTGGCCTCGGTGGTCGCGATCCATGGCGAGCCGATATAGGCAAAGTCGGCGCCGAGTGCCTGTGCGGCAAGGATCGAGCGGCCATGCGCGATCGAACCCGAGAGCGCGACCAGCCCGTCGAACCATTCGCGGATTTCCTGCATCAGCGCGAAGGGGCTGAGCACGCCGGCATGCCCGCCGGCCCCTGCAGCCACGGGGATCAAGCCCGTCGCGCCCTTTTCGATCGCCTTGTGCGCAAAGCGGTTGTTGATCACGTCATGCATGGTGATCCCGCCCCAGCCGCTGACCGCGTTGAACACTTCCTCGCGCGCGCCCAGCGAGGTGATGACCATCGGCACCTGCCATTTGGCGCAGGTCTGCATGTCCGCATCGAGCCGGTCGTTCGATTTGTGGACGATCTGGTTGACCGCATAGGGCGCGGCCGGGCGATCGGGATTGTCGCGGTTATGCGCCGCCAGTTCCTCGGTGATCTGGTGCAGCCATTCGTCGACCTGGCTTTGCGGCCGCGCATTCAGCGCGGGGAAGCTGCCGACGATGCCCGCCTTGCACTGCGCGATAACCAGCTCCGGCCCGGATACGATGAACAGCGGCGATCCGATGACGGGGATGCGCAGTTTGTCGAAGGGGGCGGGCAGGGTCATGGTAGGCGGGCTCCTCGCTGGTGTCGTGAGACGTGGGCGTATGGCGCGTTCCCGCGCTTGTCGAGGGTGACGTTACGTCAACGTCAAGTGGCGGGGAGGACGTGCTCGATATCGTAGATGCGTGCTGCGGTGCCGGCGAACAGCGCGTGTTTCTCCGCCGCGCTGTGCCCGGCGGCCAGCCGCTTGAAGGCGTTCCACAGCACCGGATAGCTCGCGCCCCAGCGGTCGACGGGATAGTTCGATTCGAACATCGCCCGGTCCGCGCCGAAGGCTTCGATGCACGTTTCGATATAGGGCCGCCACAGTCCTGCGAGATGCTCCGAACCGTGGCCCTTGTCGGGGCCGGTGTCGGGCAAGCCGCAGAAGGCCATCGCCAGCCCGCCCAGCTTGACCGCGACATTGGGGCATTCGGCAATCGCCCGGATCGACCGGCGCCAGCCGTCGAAGCGCTCGTGCAACTTGCCGTGATAGCAGGCGATGTTGAGCGGCGTGCCGCAGTGGTCGAGGACGATCTGCTGGTCGGGGGAAGCCTTGGCGAGCGCGAGGACATCGTCAAGCTGCGGTTCCAGCAGCCAGGCATCGAAGGTCAGGCCATATTCGGAATAGGCGGCCATCCCGGAGCGAAAGGCGTCCGAGCCATACAGGCCCTCGGGGGCGTGGAAGGGCGGGCCGAGCACTGCGGGATCGGCATCCCATGCGGCGCTGTGACGGATCCCCTTGAAGCGGCCATTGCCCGCCGCGACCAGCGCCTCGACCACCGGCTTGACCGCATCGCCCAATGTCAGATCGGCATGTCCGACAATCGCCGCGCAGGGGCGGTAATCGCCATAGAGGCCGCTTGCCCCCTGCGCCGCCACGCCATTGACGAACTCGACCTCGCCGACCGGCTTCATCGCCTCGTCGCGCGCGGCATCGTAGAAGGCGCCGCATTCTGTGAACACGGTGCCCACGACGTTGTGGCCCGAATGCGTATCGGCATGCAGCGCGTCGAAGGTGTAATAGGCCGCGCCCGCGATCGCTTCGATGAAATCGTGTCGCGGTTCGGGAAAGGCGGGCACCAGTGCGCGCAGGTCCCACAGATGGTGGTGCGGATCGATGATCGGCAGGCCGGGTTCGAGGATCTCTTCGGTCATCGGCGGCTCTCTCCCCTTTGCTGCCCTTTAGGTATCGTTCGGCCCCCGTTCCGGGGGCTGCGACGATGGAACACATGGACCGCAGTCCTGACAAGGAAAATTGGCGGGCTTCGCTCCATTGGCAGTTGCCGCAATCGCGCGGTAAAATGGTAGGGACGTTTCCTGACGCATTCCTTTCCAACCGTTAACCTTACCGCTCTATCGCTCCCTTATGGGACGGGCATCACCTCGAACGCACCCGGTGTGGCAGATCGCTCTTTACGGCGCGATTTTCTTTGTCGTGACCTCGTTCACGATCTTCTGGACGCGGTTCGCCGGCGGGTTGGCGCTGGTCTGGCCCGGAACCGCGATTGCCGCGGCCCTGTTCCTTTCCCTTCCGCGATCACGCCACCTCCTGGCGGCCGCAGTGCTGGTCGTGCTGAGCACGCTGGCGACAAGCCTGTTCGGTTTCGGCCATGAATGGGCCTTCCCGCTGGGGCTGATCAATATTTTCGAGGCGTGGTTCATCGCGCGGCTGCTGCTGCATTTCCGCCCTCAGCGTGATTATCTCGACCGCGAGAGCGGGATCGTCTGGCTGGGCTTTCTCGCCGGACTGGTCGGCCCGCTGCCGTCCTCGGTAGCGGGCGGGATCGTGGTCATGCAGATTGTCGGCGGCGAATGGCACGACCATGCCTTCTCTTGGGCGGTCGCGCATGGCCTCGGCACTCTGCTGGTCATGCCGCTGGTATTGTTGCTGGGTTCTGCGAGCCGCTCTGGACCGCAGGCGTTGTTGAAGCGGCGGGAGAGGGTGGCGTCCTTTGCCGGAATGGTGGTGCTGACGATCGCCATTTCGCTGGTCGCCTTCCTCCAGTCGACCTTGCCTTTGCTATTCCTGCCGATCGTCCCGCTGGTGCTCGCTAGCTTCCGTTTCGGGCGGTTCGGTGCCTCCATTGCGGTGCTGACCATCTCGATAGCCGCTGCCGGATCGCTCGGGATGGACGCGGGCATCCTTGCCGAACTGGCGATGCCATTGTGGCAGAAGGCACTGTTCCTCCAATTCTACCTCGCAGGATTGCTGCTGATCTCTTTCCCGCTGGCAGTCGCACTCAACCAGCGTGAACGGGTCATGCAGGAGCTGGTCGATCGCGAAGCCATGCTGCGGCTCATTGCGGACCATTCGGACGATGCGCTGCTGCATCTCGACCGGCACGGGACGATCCGCTTCGCATCCCCTTCATCGCAGCGCCTGAGCGGTCTCGAGGAGGTTATGGATCTACATCTGGCGGTGTTCTTCAGCGATACCGATAAAGCGATCGTTTCCGCTGCGCTTGCCTCTGCCGCGCAGCACCCGGGGCGGACGGAGATTTTCGAACGGTCCGTCGTGCGCGGCGGCCAGACCAACTGGCTCGAAGCCAAGCTGCGTGCGGTTGAATCGTCCAAGCAACAGCCCTCGGCCTTCGTGGTCACCATTCGCGACGTAACGGAGCGCAAGCTCGAGGAGCTTCAGGCTTCGCTGGAAGCGCGGACCGATGCGCTGACCGGATTACCCAATCGCAGGGCCTTCCTCGATGTCCTCGAAGGCCATCTCGCGGGCGCCCACGACCATCCCTTCGCGCTCGCGCTGATCGATCTCGACCACTTCAAACGCGTCAATGATACCTATGGCCATACCGTGGGCGATATGGCGTTGAAGCAGGTCGCGGAGATCATGCGCGAGGCTGCCACTGAAAACTGCTTCTTCGCCCGGGTCGGCGGGGAAGAGTTCGGGATGGTTGCGGTCGGCCCGGCATTGGAGAGAGTATCGAAGGTTTGCGAACGCCTGCGGCTCGCCATCCAGCGCCGGGTCATGACCAACAGCGATGGCGGCACCTTCTCGATTACTGCCAGCGTCGGCGTCGCTCGGATTGCGGAGCGGTGCAGTTCGACCATGGCCCTCCAGGCGGCGGACGGTCCGCTTTATTCGGCCAAGGCGTCGGGACGCAATTGCCTCCGCCACGCACAGGACATCGACCGTTTCGGGCCACGCGAAGGGCCGCTCAGGAAACTACCGCTGACCGTAGTCAGCTAGGCGTCTTCGACCGCCGAATTCGCGGCGCTCAGCACCGCCCTGACGCTGGCGGTCGCCACGTCTTCATCGATCCCGCAGCCCCAGATCGTCCGCCCTGCCGCATCGCGGCATTCGAGATAGGCGGCCGCGCGGCTGTCGCGTCCGGTGGTCAGCGCGTGTTCGGTATAGTCGACCACTTCCAGTTGCAGGCCAAAGGCATCCTCGATCGTCGTCAGCACCGAGGAAATCAGGCCGTTGCCGCGACCCGAAACCGTCTGTTCCTGACCCGCGACCGCGATCGTCCCCGTGAACAGCCGTGTCCCGTCGGTCCCGCGGCGTTCCTCGTAATCGACCAGTTGGAAATGCTTGTCACTCGTCTGGACGTGATAGGCGGCCTTGAACGCGTCCCAGATATCGGCAGCGTTGAGTTCGCGGCCCAGCGCATCGGCCATGCGCTGGACGTGGGGGCCGAAATCGGCCTGCATCTTCTTGGGCAGCTTGAGGCCCTGATCCTGTTCGAGCACCCAGGCGAAGCCGCCCTTGCCCGATTGCGAATTGACCCGGATTACCGCTTCGTAGCTGCGCCCGAGGTCGGCGGGGTCGATCGGCAGATAGGGGACGCGCCAGTGCGGGTCGTTCTGCGTTTCGAGCGCGCCGAAACCCTTCCGGATCGCGTCCTGGTGGCTACCCGAAAAAGCCGTGTAGACCAGTTCGCCGCCATAGGGATGGCGCTGGTGAACGGGCAGTTCGTTGCAATATTCGACTGTCTCGATCACGCGGTCGATATCGGAGAAGTCGAGCCCCGGGTCGACGCCCTGCGTATACATGTTGAGCGCCATCGTGACGAGGCAGCAATTGCCCGTACGCTCGCCATTGCCGAACAGGCAACCTTCGACACGGTCGGCGCCGGCCATCAGCGCCAGTTCGGCCGCCGCCACGCCCGTGCCGCGGTCGTTATGCGTATGCAGGCTGATCACCGCGCTGTCGCGGTTGGGCAAATTGCGGATGAAATATTCGACCTGGTCGGCGTAAATATTGGGCGTCGCCGCCTCGACCGTGGCGGGCAGGTTGAGGATGATCGGGTGGTCTGGCGTCGGGGCCAGCACCTCCATCACCGCCTCGCAGACCTCGAGGCTGAAATCGAGCTCGGCGGTGGAGAAGGTTTCCGGGCTGTATTGGAAATGCCAGTCGGTACCGGGCTGCTTGCCCGCTTCGTCGCGCATGACCTTGGCGCCGTGAACCGCGATGTCGCGGACCTGGTCCTTGGTCATCCCGAAGACCACTTCGCGCCACGCCGGGCTGACTGCGTTGTAGAGGTGGACGATCGCCTGCTTCGCGCCGGTCAGGCTGGCAAAGCTGGTCCGGATCAGATCCTCGCGGCTTTGGGTGAGTACCTGGACGAATACATCGTCGGGGATGCGGTTCGATTGCACGAGGCAGGAGATGAAATCGAATTCGGTCGCACCCGCGCTGGGGAAACCGACCTCGATCTCGCGCACTCCGATTTCGACCAGCAGGTCGAAGAAGCGGTTCTTCTTATGCGCATCCATCGGATCGACGATCGCCTGGTTGCCGTCGCGCAGATCGGTGCTGAGCCAGCGCGGCGGCGCAGTGATGGTACGCGTCGGCCACTGGCGGTCGGCGAGGGGAACCTGCGGAAAGGGCGAATATTTGCTGCTCGGGTCGCGGAGCATGGGCATGGGATGTACTCGGCTGTAGCGTAACTGGCTGGGTGAAAGTCGGTCCCTTGGGCGCTTAGCGCACCCGGAGAGATACGCCAGCTATCACGCCCAAGGGCGGGTAAGTCGCAGGGTCAGGCCGAGTGCAATGTGCATGGCGATTGCTATGCGAAAGCCAGGCAGGGTTGTAAAGCAAAACAGTCTTGGGCATCGCGAGAAATTATATTTCACGCTGCGCAGGAGAGAGCATGGCCGAGGGGCATTCGCTGAACGAGACTTTGGGACTGATACGGGTCGTATCGACCGACGCGGAGGGCCATGCGAGCCTCGAATACGAGGCCAAGCGCGAGCAATGCCATTCGGGCGGCGTGGTGCAGGGCGGCTTCATCAGTGGATGGATCGATGCGGCGATGGCGCATGCGGCGATGGCGAAGAACGGCCCGGGCATCGTACCGATGACGCTGGAACTCAAGGTCAGCTATTTTGCGCCGACGAGGCCGGGGCTGGTCGTGGCCGAGGCATGGGTCGAGCGGCATGGCAAGCGCACGAGCTTCTACGAAGGCCATCTCAAGGATGCGGAAGGTAACGTGCTCGCCAAAGCGACGAGCACGATCCTGCTCGCGGATATGAGCCGGGTGGTGGCCGCTTCGAAGAAAGCGACGGGCGAGCCGGCATGACCGCGATCCGCCCGTTCGAACTCGCCATTCCCGAAGACCAGCTGGTGGCGCTGGCCGACCGGCTCGACCAGACCCGCTGGCCCGAGGAAGAACCGGTCGACGACTGGTCGCAGGGCACGCGGCTGGCGGCGCTCAGGGAACTGGTCGCGTATTGGCGGATCGAATATGACTGGCGGCGGTGCGAAGCGCGCCTCAATTCCATCGGCCAGTTTATCACCGAGATCGACGGGCTCGATATCCATTTCCTCCACAAGCGCTCGTCGCGCGAGGATGCGCTGCCGCTGATTATCACGCATGGCTGGCCGGGGTCGGTGGTCGAATTCCTCGGTGTGATCGACGAATTGGTCGAGCCTTCGGATCCGGCGGCGCCCGCCTTCCATGTCGTCGCGCCATCGCTGCCCGGGTACGGTTTTTCGGGCAAGCCGAGGCAAACGGGCTGGGGGGTCGAGCGTATTGCCCGCGCCTGGGCGGAACTGATGCAGCGGCTCGGCTACGGCCACTGGGTTGCGCAAGGGGGCGATTGGGGCGCGGCAGTGACCACCGCCATCGGCCAACTTGCGCCCGACGGGTGCCGCGGCATCCATCTCAACATGCCGATCGGTCGGCCCGGCTCCGACGATATGGAGAGCAAGGATCCCAAAGTGCTCAAGGCGCTCCAGCGGCTGGGATTCTATCAGCAGTGGGATTCGGGCTATTCGAAGCAGCAAAGCACGCGCCCGCAAACGATCGGCTATGCGCTGGTCGATTCGCCGGTGGGCCTCGCGGCATGGATGCTCGAGAAAATCTATTTCTGGACCGATAACGACGGTTCGCCGTGGGATGTCCTGGCGATGGACCAGGTGATCGACGACATCATGCTCTACTGGCTGCCCGCGACGGGAGCGTCGGCGGCGCGGCTGTATTGGGAGAGCTTCGGCAGTTTCGGCGAAGGCATCGTCGCGATCCCCGCGGGCGCGAGCGCGTTTCCCGGAGAAATCCTCCCCGCACCGCGCGAATGGGCGGCGCGGACGCTGACCAAACTGGTTTATTGGAACGAGGTCGAGCGCGGCGGGCATTTCGCCGCATGGGAGCAGCCCGAGCTGTTCGTGCAGGAATTGCGCGCCTGTTTCGCGAAGGTGGCCTGAACTCCGAACCCAGTCATTGCGAGCAGCCGCAGGCGACGCGGCAATCCAGAAGGTGCGGGACTGGCAGCCAAGCGAAGGACTGGATTGCTTCGCTGCGCTCGCAATGACTGGATGGGCGCTTACCGCCAGCGCAGCCGATCGGCGGTGAGCTGGTCGATCGACGTCACGCCCATCAACCGCATGCCGCGTTCGATCTCTTCCTTGAGGATTTCGATCGCGCGTTCGACGCCCTCCTGCCCCGCCGCGGCAAGCGCATAGAGGTAGAGGCGGCCGCCCGAGGCGGCGGTGGCGCCTGCCGCGAGGCCCTTGAGCGCATGCGTGCCCCGCCGCACTCCGCCATCGAGGACGATCTCGATCTCGCCCCCCACTGCATCGACGATCTCGCGCAATTGGTCGAAGGGGGCGCGGCTGCCATCAAGCTGCCTGCCGCCATGGTTGGAGATCCAGATCGCGTCGGCGCCGATCTCGACTGCGCGGCGTGCGTCGGCGGCGCTCATCACGCCCTTCAGCGCGAAAGTGCCGCCCCAGTCCTGCCGGATACGCGCGGCGGTGTCCCAATCCATGTTCGTATCGAGCATGGTGTTGAAATAGTCCTGGATGCTTACCGATTTCCCGCTGCCTTCCTGCACATGCCCATCGAGATTGGGCAGGCGGAATTTGGGCCCGAACACATAGTCGAGCGTCCAGCGCGGGCGCGTGGCGTAGCTCCACAGGGACGAAGCGCTGAAACGGGGCGGGGTGGTAAAGCCCGACCGCAGGCACCGCTCGCGCTTGCCCGACACGATCGTGTCGACCGTCAGCGCCAGCGCGTCGAATTGCGCTTCGCGGCAGCGTTCGATCATCGAGGCATTCAGCCCCCTGTCCTTGTGAACGTAGAGCTGGAACAGCTTCGGGCCGCTGGTGAGCGCGGCGATTTCCTCGATCGAATGAGTGGCGAGGCTGGAGATGCCGAACCAGATGCCGAACTTTGCCGCCGCCCTGGCGACCGCCCGCTCGCCGTCCTTGTGGAAGGCCCGCTGCAGCGCGGTCGGGCTGAGCATCAGCGGTAGCGCGCTGCGGCGACCCATGATCGTGCAGCCGGTGTCGATCTCGCCGACGCCCGCCAGCACATCGGGGACGAGGTCGACCTCGTCGAAGGCGCTGGTATTGCGCGTCTTGGTGATCTCGTCATCGGCGGCACCGTCGATGTAGTCGAACACCGGCCACGGCAGCCGTCGCCGCGCAAGGCGGCGGAAATCGTCGATATTGTGGCAGTCTGACAAGCGCATGCGGCGGACCGTGGCCGCTCGTCACGCGGTTGTCGAGAGTGCTTTAGTCGCGTTCGAAGGCGGCGCTGATTTCAAGGTCGACCATGGGATCGACCAGCGGCGCGGCATAGCTGATGCCCCACGCCGTACGGTCGATCTGCGCGCGGGCGTGGAAGCCGACGGTCTGCGCCTTGCTCATGGGATTTTCGCCGGCTCCGGAGAATTCCACCAGCATCGTGACCGGTCCGGTATTGCCGTTCATCGTCAACTGCCCGGTCGCAACCGCGGTCGTCTCACTCGTGCGCCGGACCGAGGTGGAAACGAAGCGCGCCGCTTCAGGTTCGGGGCCGAAGAAGTCGGGGGCCGCTCCATCCTTGCCGGGTCGCAGCAGATGGTCGCGCAGCCCTTCGCTGGGCACCGAGACGCTGGTGATCGGCACGGTAATGTCGAACTCGGTTGCCCCGATATTGGCCGGGTCGAGCGTCATCGTCCCTTCGATCTGGCCAAACAGACCGAAATAGTCGTTGAAGCCGAAATGACCGACCTGCCAGCTGACCAGCGTATGCGAAGCATCGAGCGTATAGTCGCCTGCCTGAACGCGGCTGACATCGGGTGCGCCGGGCACCTGCGGCTGTTCCTGTGCGGAGATTGCGGTCACGGCAAGCGTGCCGCTTGCGGCAAGCGCGAGGGCAAGGATCGATTTCTTCATGGTCGGCCTCCTGTTGATGCTTAGTTCTGAATGATCGTCGGCAAGTACCCGTTCCCGCGCACGGCACGCGCGCCTACGTTACGAGAGTGCGAGGCGCTGTTCGGGTGTGAGCCGCCGCGGCGTGGCGATTGGTTGCAGGGTCTTGGGATCGAACAGCGGATTGCGGCGATGATCGCCCGACACGTAATCCTTTACCATCCGCACCAGAAAATGCCGCATCAGCGTGGTCATCGACAGTGGCTTGAGCCCCTCTGTCGAACCCGGTGCATCCTCGAGAAACAGATGCCCGCGCGGCGGGCCGAGGCGTTCGCGCTCCGCTACTTCGCAATTGGCGAGAATGGTGGTGACGTAGGGGATCCGGCCGGTGGCATAGGTGTTGAACATCGGCGTGTCGCAACACATCGCATACCAGCGCAGCGTCGGCTTGTCGGTCAGGTGCAGGCAGGCGAGCCGCTCGCTGCCGCGCGCGAATTCGAGCCGGGCGCAGCGCGACTGGTAGAGCGCGGTGCCCCCCGCCTCATCGAGAATACGCTCGGTGGCCCCGAAAAACGCCGGGAGGGCCTGGCAATCCGTGCAATGGCAGACGACATGGTCGCCCTGGTCGGGGGTCGCCCGGTGGATCGTCCCCGCGATCGTCCCGCAGGCGCAGGCAAAGCTCAGTCGGTTGTCGGCATCCATCGGCGAGTCCCCTCTCGACGGATGCCGACAGTAACGATCAGTTCCGGTCCTTGTCGACCAGCTTGTTGGCGCCGATCCAGGGCATCATAGCGCGCAGCTGGGCACCGGTCTGTTCGATCGGGTGCGCCGCGGCGGCCTTGCGGCTGGCCTTGAGTTCGGGCTGGCCGGCCTGGTTGTCGAGCACGAAGTCCTTGACGAACCGGCCCGACTGGATGTCCTTCAGCACGCGCTTCATCTCGGCCTTGGTCTCGTCGGTGATGATGCGCGGGCCGGTCTTGATGTCGCCATATTCGGCCGTGTTCGAGATCGAATAGCGCATGTTGGCGATCCCGCCTTCATACAGCAGGTCGACGATCAGCTTGGTTTCGTGGAGGCATTCGAAATAGGCCATTTCGGGGGCATAGCCGGCCTCGACCAGCGTTTCGAACCCGGCCTGGATCAGATGGGTGATCCCGCCGCACAGCACCGCCTGCTCGCCGAACAGATCGGTTTCGCATTCTTCCTTGAAATCGGTTTCGATGATGCCCGAGCGCCCGCCGCCGACCGCGCTGGCATAGGACAGCGCAAGCTGCTTGGCGAAGCCATTGCCGCCCGGCTGGCTCGATTCCTGGTGGATGGCGATGAGGCAGGGCACGCCGCCGCCCTTGATATATTCGCCGCGCACGGTGTGGCCCGGGCCCTTGGGGGCGATCATGATCACGTCGACATCGGCGGGCGGGTCGATCAGGCCGAAATGGATGTTGAGGCCATGCGCGAAGGCCAGCGCGCTGCCCGGCTTCATCTGACCGGCGACTTCATCGGCATAGATCGCCGCCTGGTGCTCGTCGGGTGCGAGGATCATCAGGACATCGGCCCATGCGGCGGCGTCGGCAACGGTCTTGACGGTGAAGCCCGCATCGGCGGCTTTCTTGGCACTGGCCGAGCCTTCACGCAGCGCCACGGCGATCTCGCCGACCCCGCTGTCGCGCAGGTTCTGGGCATGGGCATGACCTTGGCTACCGTAGCCGACGATCGCGACTTTCTTGTCCTTGATCAGCTGCTGGTCGCAATCGGCGTCGTAATAAACTTGCATTGATTTTCCCTCGCGTCGCCCCTGCGGAAGCAGGGGCCCAGATAAGGTCGCCCGCTGGCGATAGGTTGGATAGGCTCCCGCTTATGCCGGAGCGATGAAATTGTCTCGCTTAGTCGGGCTGGGCCCCGCGCATCATTCCCACGATCCCCGAGCGGCCGACCTCGACCAGGCCGAGCTCGCGCATCAGAACGATGAAACTGTCGATCTTGTCGGGCGAGCCGGTCAGTTCGAACACGAAACTGCTGGTCGTGGTATCGACCACATTGGCGCGGAACAGTTCCGCGATCCGCAGCGCCTCGACCCGGTCGTCGCCCTTGCCGGCGACCTTGACCAGCGCCAGCTCGCGCTCGACATGCTCACCGCTTTCGGTGAGGTCGATGACCTTGTGGACGGGCACCAGCCGCTCAAGCTGCGCGCGGATCTGGTCGATCACCGGTTCGGGCCCGCGGGTCACGATGGTGATCCGGCTGATCGCGTGATCTTCCGAGATATCGGCCACGGTCAGGCTGTCGATATTGTACCCGCGCGCGGTGAACATGCCGGTGATCTTGGCGAGGATGCCCGGTTCGTTATCGACGATGACATTGAGGACGTGCCGTTCGTTCGCCTCCTGGGTGATCTTCATCGCGCGGGGTCCTGCCATACGGGTTCGAACATCCGGCCATCGCCATCATATTCGGCCAGGAAAACGCGGCCCATGCGCACCGCTTCGAAATTCTCGGTCTGCCGCGTCAGGTCGAGCCGGTCGGCCAAGAGCGTCCAGTTCCCGTCGTCCTGCTTCTGCGCCACGTCCATGCCTACGAACCGGTGCCCATTGTCTTCGAGCCAGTCGAGCAGGCTTTCTGCATCCGCACGCGAATACCAGCTGCGGCGCTCGGCGCGCGTTTCGAAGCCCTGCGGAATTTTCGCCATCATGCCCATCACACCAATGCCTTCGCTTCGTCGTCCATCGTGCCGCCCACCTGGTCGCCATAGAGCAGCATTTCGGTATGCGCCGCGCCGCTCGGGATCATCGGGAAGCAGTTCGCTTCCTTCGCCACCTGGCAATCGACCATCACCGGGCCATCATGCGCGAGCATCGCTTCGATCCCGGCGTCGAGCTGGCTTTCATCCTCGATCCGGATGCCCTTCCAGCCGTATGCTTCGGCCAGTTTCACGAAATCGGGCAGGCTGTCCGAGTAGCTGTTCGAATAGCGGCTCTCATAGGTCAGTTCCTGCCACTGGCGGACCATGCCCATATATTCATTGTTGAGGATGAACACCTTGACCGGCAGGCGGTACTGGCTCGCCGTGCCTAGTTCCTGGATGTTCATCTGGATGCTGGCTTCGCCCGCGATGTCGATCACCAGACTGCCCGGATTGCCCAATTGCGCACCGATTGCGGCGGGCAGGCCATAACCCATGGTCCCCAGACCGCCGCTGGTGAGCCACTTGTTCGGGCCGAAGAACCGGAAATATTGCGCCGCCCACATCTGGTGCTGGCCGACCTCCGTGGTGATGATCGGGTTGTGGTCGCGGGTGAGCGCGAACAACCGTTCGATGCTCTTCTGCGGCATGATCTGCTCACTTCCGCGCTCGGGATAGGCGAGGCAGTCGCGCGCCTTCCAGCCGAGGATGCGGGCGTTCCATTCGGACAGGTCGCGCGGCTTGCGGCCGCCCCAGGCTTCGAGCATCTGCTCGAGCACATGCGCGCAATCGCCGACGATGCCAAGATCGACGGGGACGATCTTGTTGATGCTCGCACGGTCGATATCGATGTGGATCTTCTTGGCTTCGGGCGCGAAGGCATCGAGCCGCCCGGTCACCCGGTCGTCGAACCGCGCCCCGATCGCGACAATCAGGTCGGCGCGGTTCATCGCCATATTGGCTTCATAGGTGCCGTGCATGCCGAGCATGCCCAGCCAGTCGGGATGATCGGCGGGAAAGGCACCCAGGCCCATCAGAGTGCTGGTGACGGGCGCGCCGGTGGCATGCTGCAGGCGGCGCAGCATCGCGCTGGCATGCGGCCCGGCGTTGATCACGCCGCCACCGGTATAGAACACCGGACGTTCCGCGGCAGCAAGCATGTCGATGGCTTCTGCGATCTCATCCGCCGCACCAACCATGCGCGGCTGATAGCGGTGCGAGGGGAGCGGGGTGTCGTCCTGTTCGCCCCAATTGGCGAGCGCGATCTGGACGTCCTTGGGAATGTCGACCACCACCGGGCCGGGACGGCCGGTGGTGGCGATGCGGAAGGCTTCCTCGATCGTCGCCTGTAGGCGCTCGGGGTCCTTCACGAGGTAATTGTGCTTGGTGCAGTGACGCGTTAGGCCGACGGTGTCGGCCTCCTGGAACGCGTCGGTTCCGATCAGCGCCGTGGGGACCTGTCCGGTGATCACTACCAGCGGGATCGAATCCATATAGGCATCGGCAATACCCGTGACCGCATTGGTCGCACCCGGTCCGCTGGTGACGAGCACCACGCCGGGCTTGCCGGTCGAGCGGGCATAGCCTTCGGCGGCATGCGCAGCGCCGGCTTCGTGCCGCACCAGAATGTGGCGGATGCCGTCGTCGGCGAACAGCTCGTCATAGATCGGCAGGACCGCGCCGCCAGGATAGCCGAAAACGAATTCGACATCCTGCCGCTTGAGGCATTCGATCAGGATTGCAGCGCCGCTGCGCTCGGTATTCACACTAACCTCCGGCCCGTTTCCGGTGCTTGCAAGACACAAATCGACCCGGCGCTGGGGTCTATAGCGCCGGGCCGACAGGCACCCAATAGGGGCATTGAATTGCGTGGTCAACCGTTATCGTGAAACAATGAAACAAAATAATCGCACTCGACAATAGTTTTGTTATCCGCGCGCAGCCATTCATCCGGGGGCTGGTTGCGGAACCACGTATATTGGCGTTTGGCATACTGCCGGGTCGCGGTCTGGCCAGCGGCGATAGCTTGAGCGCGCGATAGTTCGCCTTGGAGCATCCCCGCGATCTCGCGCACCCCAATGGCGCGCATGACCGGCAAGTCGGGATCGAGGTCACGCGCAAGTAACGCTTCGACCTCGTCAATCGCGCCCGCGTCCAGCATGCGTTCGAAACGCAGGTCGCAGCGCGCGTTCAGCCAGTCGCGATCGGGGAGCAGGATGAGCGGATGCAGCGCGATGTCGCCGGCAATCCCGCCGGTCTTCTGCGACTGCCATTCGGCCAATGTGCGACCGGTCGAGCGCACCACTTCGAGTGCGCGGGCCGTGCGCGTGGCATCGGCGGGGGCTAGGCGGGCAGCGGCGGCAGGATCCTCACGCTCTAGCGAGCTACGCGCATCGGCTTGCGGCAAGGCGCGCACGGCCTCGCGGATGCCGGGATCGATTTCGGGCACCGGCGCGATCCCGTCGAGCAGCGTGCGCAAATAGAGGCCGGTTCCCCCGCAGAGGATCGGTACGTCCCCTGCGCCATGAATGTCGGCGATCATCTGCTTTGCCGCAACGGCCCAGTCGGCGGCCGAGCACGCTTCTGCCCCGTCCCAGGTGCCGAACAATCGGTGCTCTATACCGCCCATCTCGCCAACGGTCGGACGCGCGGAGAGGATCGTGAGGTCGCGATAGACCTGCTGGCTATCGGCGTTGACAATGACCCCGCGCCGCCCGGCACGCGCCAGTCGCTGTGCGAGTTCGACCGCGAGATGGCTCTTGCCGCTCGCGGTCGGCCCTGCAATGAGCGCGACCGGCTTTTTCTCGGGAGGGTTCAAGGTGCTCATTGCGCGGCTGATAGCAGACATGGAGAGTGTGGAAACACGCCTCGATGCAGCAATGCAGGCTTGCGCTGCAGCGGAAATGCCGGTGGCGATGGCCGGGCTGCTCGACTTCTGCGGCGATGTGCTCCAGCTCTCGCTCCCGCATGGCGACCGCGCGCAGCTTACCGCGATCCTCGTCGAGCACTTCGGCGAATGTGACCTTCTCGTGGCGGATCACGAAATCGAGATCCCGCGGCTGTTCGTGTCCGACATGGATTCCACGATGATCGGCCAGGAATGCATCGACGAACTTGCCGACTATGCGGGGATCAAGGACCAGGTCGCCGCAATCACCGAGCGCGCGATGCAAGGCGAACTCGACTTCACCAGCGCGCTGAAAGAGCGGGTGGGGCTGCTGGAAGGCCTTGAGGAAAGCGCGATCGACCGCTGCCTGCGCGAGCGAATTCGCCCGGTCGAAGGTGCCCGCACGCTGGCCGCGACCCTGCGCAGCAAAGGCTGCAAGACCGTGTTGGTAACCGGGGGCTTCCATCATTTCGCCGACCCGGTGGCACAGGACCTCGGCTTCGAACGTGTGGTCGGCAATCGTCTCGGCGTGGCGGGGGGCAAGTTGACGGGCCTGCTGGCCGGACCGGTCAGCGATGCCTCGACCAAGCTGGCGACGCTGGAGGATGAGCGGACCGGCCTGGGCGACGGCGCGCGGGTGCTGGCAACGGGCGACGGTGCGAACGACATCCCCATGCTGCAGGCAGCCGATTACGGAATTGCCTACCGCGCCAAGCCCAAGGCGCGCGATGCCGCCAATGGCCGGATCGCCAGCGCGGGCCTGACCCCCATCCTCAAGCTGTTCGGCATCCCCGAAAGCGAGTGGGTCGAGGAATTCAGCCCGGCATAGGCGTGGCGAGCTTTTCCAATCGTGGGAGGTCGGTTTCCGTTAAAGACCGATCTGATATGAATAGACCCATGACCAGCAGCGCCTTCAATTCCGCCGATCTCGATGCCGCGCGCGACGGCACCCCGCTGCGGCACCCGCGCCGCCCCAAGGCTCGCTATCGGCCATTTACGGCGGTGAAACACTTTCGCCGGCTGCTCAAGGACAAGGAAAATACCGCCGAGGTCTTCAGGATCTACGACGCGCTGCCCTCCGCCAAATTCCTGCCCCGCGTGCGCGCGCTGACGCTGAGCCCGCATGGCGAGGCGCTGCGGGCAAGCGAGCCCTTTCTCCCGCCGATCCTCGACGATCACGAGGCCCTGCGACGGCTCCCCCAAGGTTCGGTCGCGCAGGCCTATTGCGATTTCATGGAGCGCGAAGGTCTCTCCGCTGCCGGACTGGTCGAGGAATCGAACAAGACCGGCCGTCCCAGCTATGACGATCTGGTCCAGTGGTTCGGTTACCGCCAGCGTGACACGCACGATCTGATGCATGTGTTGACCGGCTATGGCCGCGATGCGCTGGGCGAACAGTGCGTGCTGCTGTTCACCCATGGCCAGGCGCCGAGTCAGGGGCATTTGCTGCTCGGCTATGCAGGCTCGTTTCACCTGAAACAGCAGGTGAAGAGCGCGGCCCCGATCCTGAAGGCGGTACGTCAGGCCCACCGTACCGGCGCGGCCTGTCCCACGCTGGTCGGCCTCTCGATCCGCGAGCTATTGACCAAGGACCTCGAAGAAGCGCGCGCCGAACTGAACATTCCCGAGCCGAATTGGTATCGGGAATGCCACCGCGTCTGGCGCGCAGAGGGGATCGACCCCTACGATTTGCTAGCGCAGCAGTCCGAGCACGAAATAGCTGCAGTCGCCTGAGATCACAGCCAGCTGGAAATCTGTTCCAGCGGTTTCTTCCTCAGCGCATGCGCGGGGACAGTGGCACCTTGAGCCGGGTGCCCGACGACCACCACCATCAGCGGCTTCTCGTGATCGGGCCGACCGCATAATTCGCGCAGGAATCCCATGGGCGAGGGCGTATGCGTCAGCGTGGCGAGCCCCGCTTCGTGCAGCGCCGCGATAAGCATGCCGCAGGCGATCCCGACGCTTTCATTGACGTAATAGTTCTGGGTGTTGCCGTCTTCCTCGATCCCGCCCTTGCGCTGGGCGAAGACCACGATCAGCCAGGGGGCGGTTTCGAGAAAGGGCTTGTCCGCGTCGGTTCCGAGCGGGGCCAGCGCGTCGAGCCATTCACCGCTTGCCTTGCCGGCATAGAAACTGCGTTCTTCGGCTTCAGCCGCCTCGCGGATTGCGCGCTTTTTGTCGGGGGACGAGACCACCGCGAAATGCCAGGGCTGGTGGTTCGCGCCATTGGGAGCGCTGCCGGCGGCCTCGATCGCCGCCTCGATAATCGCGCGCGGAACCGGCCGGTCCGAGAAATAGCGGCAACTACGGCGTTGTTTGAATCGGTCGCGCAGGGCCCGGGCGCGGGCGATGCGGTCCTCGTCGGGCAGGTCGGGGAGCGAATAGGGGACGGTGTCATGGTCGCGCATGGGCGATGTTCTAGCCCATGCAGGGGTCAGCGCAATTCCTTGCGGATCACCAGCTTGAGGCCCGACCAGACCTCGTCCACCGCACAGACCTTGGTGTCGACAAGGCCCAGCGGGAGCGCGACTTCGCGAATAGTGTCCTCGGTGATGTCGGTCGGCAGCTTCGCGGCCTGCTTGGGCCAGCTGACCCAGACATGCCCGTCGCGCGCCATGTGGTCGCGCAGCGTCACCAGTTTCGCTTCCAGCTGCGTCCGTTCGGTAACGAAGATATGCGCAGCGTCCGGGCCTTCCTCCGGTCCGCCGACGAAGGTCAGCTCGAGCGCGTATTCGCCAATATCGTCCTGGATGGCCTCGGGCATGTCATCGAACCACACCCGTTGCCCGTCGCGCAGGCTGAGTTTTTTCGCCAGCGGCGTGTTGGAATAGCCCGCCGCCACCGCGTCAGCCTTCCATCCAGTCGGCGAAGAAGCTCTGGTGCGCGGCACGCATTTCATCGACGTTCTTGCCGAACAGCGTGCTGCCGCCGGTCTTGCCGATGCGGCGGAACCCGATCGAGGCGGTTTCATCGCTCTCGGTGCCTTTGGCCAGCGCGCGGTTGAGCGCCTCGGTATCGGGCACGGTCACCACATACCGGCCCTGATCCTCGCCGAACCACCACTGCGCCTGCGTATAGTCCTGATGCCATTCGACCTCGGCACCGATCCCGCCCGCCATCGCCATTTCGGCCAGCGCAATCGCCAGTCCGCCATCGGACACATCATGCACGGCGCTGACCAGCCCGTCGGCAATCAGCTGGCGCACGATCCGGCCCGCGTTCTTCTCAACGGTGAGGTCGGTCGGCGGGGTGCGGCCTTCGTCGCGGCCATGGATTTCGGACAGCCACAGCGATTTGCCCAGATGCGAGCGTTCGGGATCGGGGGTCGCCCAGTGTTCGGCGCGGATCAGGTAGATCGCTTCGCCCGCTGCCTTGAACGGCATGGTCATCATGCGGTCGTAGTCGTCGATCAGGCCGACGCCGCCGATCGCGGGCGTGGGCAGGATCGCGCTGCCACCCCCGGTCGCCTTGCTTTCATTGTAGAGCGAGACATTGCCCGACACGATCGGGAAGTCGAGCACGCGGCAGGCGGCACCCATACCTTCGAGCGCGTGGACGAACTGGCTCATGATCTCGGGGCGCTGCGGGTTGGCGAAATTGAGGCAATTGGTCACCGCCAGCGGGCGCGCGCCGACCGCGCACAGATTGCGGTAGGCCTCGGCAATCGCCTGCTTGCCGCCTTCATAGGGATCGGCATGAACATAGCGCGGGGTGCAATCGGTGGTGATCGCGAGCGCCTTCTTCGTTCCATGCACGCGGACGACACCGGCATCGCCGCCGGTCTGCAGGGTATCCGCGCCGACCTGGCTGTCGTATTGCTCGGCGATCCAGCGGCGCGAGGACAGGTTGGGTGAGGCGAGCAGCTTCATCACGTCGCCGCCGACATCGCCGGTGTCGGGACGCTCGCGCATCGGCGCAATGCCCGCCCAGGCAGTATAGTCTTCCTTGGACAGGTAGGGCCGGTCGTATTCGGGTGCGTCGGCTGCCAGTGGGCCGAGCGGAATGTCGCACACGACCTCGCCATCGAATTCGAGCACCATGTGCTGCGTATCGGTGACCTCGCCGATGATCGCGAAATCGAGCTCCCACTTGTCGAAGATGGCCTGCGCCATGGCTTCCTTGCCGGGCTTGAGGACCATGAGCATCCGCTCCTGGCTTTCGCTCAGCATCATCTCGTAGGGCGTCATGCCGTCTTCGCGGCACGGCACCTTGTTCATATCGAGACGGATGCCGGCCTTGCCATTGGTCGCCATTTCTACGCTGGAAGAGGTCAGGCCCGCGGCGCCCATATCCTGGATCGCGACGATCGCGTCGGTCGCCATGAGTTCGAGGCAGGCCTCGATCAGCAGCTTCTCGGTGAAGGGGTCGCCCACCTGCACGGTGGGGCGCTTGGCGTCGGCGTCTTCCTCGAAATCGGCGCTGGCCATGGTCGCGCCGTGAATGCCGTCGCGGCCGGTCTTCGATCCGACATAGACGATCGGATTGCCCACGCCGGTGGCGGCGGAATAGAAGATCTTGTCCTGGTCGGCCACGCCCACCGTCATCGCATTGACGAGGATATTGCCGTCATAGGCGGGATGGAAATTGGTTTCGCCGCATACGGTGGGCACGCCCACGCAATTGCCATAGCCGCCGATGCCGGAGACGACGCCCTTGACCAGGTGCTGCATCTTGGGATGCTCGGGGCGCCCGAAGCGCAGCGCATTGGCATTCGCCACCGGGCGCGCGCCCATGGTGAAGACGTCGCGCAGGATGCCGCCCACGCCGGTCGCCGCACCCTGATAGGGTTCGATATAGCTCGGATGGTTGTGGCTCTCCATCTTGAAGATCGCCGCCTGCCCGTCGCCGATATCGATGACGCCGGCATTCTCGCCGGGGCCGCAGATTACCCAGGGCGCCTCGGTCGGCAGTTTCTTGAGATGCAGCCGCGAGCTCTTGTAGCTGCAATGCTCGGACCACATGACCGAGAAGATGCCCAGCTCCACCAGATTGGGCTCGCGGCCCAGCGCGTGCAGGACGCGTTCGTATTCTGCGGGGCTGAGGCCGTGCTGTTCGACGACTTCGGGGGTGATCGCGGATTCGACTGTTGCCATGCGCGCGCGCTTAGCCCCGCTAGCCCGCGACCGCCAGACCCCGCTGGTTTTTATGCCACCGTGTCGATTGCACCCAGAAGGCCATGGCGGTCAGGATCCCATAGGACAGGAAGACCGAGAGATACATGCCGACGCCTGCGGTTTCGGGCTGCGGTCCGAACCAGTTGATCGCCTGGAACAGCAGCATGGCCGCAAGCAGGATCAGCGGGGGGATTACGGGCCCCTTGGTCCGGCTGATATAGAACCAGTAGGCAAGCAGGACGAGGCCGATCTCCAGCGGCATTTCGATATGGGGCGTGTTCCACAGACCAAGCCCGTATTTGTCCTCGCCCCCCGCGATCGTCAGGTCGGGGCGATGGACCAGCAGGTCGAGCAGCCAATGGCTGAGAACGACGATCGCACCCCATGCGGCAGCGACCATGTTGCGCAGGACGACCCCGACGACCACGCCAAAGACCAGTGCCCAGCCGGCCGTCGCGAGGAGGCTGTGCGAATAGGGCATGAAGACGAGATCGTAGGGATTCATCTCGGTGATGCCGGGCACGATGCGAAGCTGCTCGATGCCGAATATCGCGAATGTGAAGAATGCCCAGTCGACCAGCTGCGCGGCGATGAACAGCACGCCGAGCTTGGGCGCATCCTCAGTGATTCCGCGGGCCAGCAAAGCGGGGGCGAAATGGCCGATGAACATGGTCTAGCCGAACTTGTCGGCGGCAAAAGTGGCTGCGCTTGCCGCGACTGCCGTAGCGAACGCGCCCCAGACGATGTCGGCGATGGTAACCGTGGTCGACCAGTTCCGCAGCGTGGCCTGGTTGGTCAAATCATAGGTCGCATAACAGATCGCGCCGAGCAGGGCGCCATTGATCGCGGCAGATGCGATCCCGTTGGCGAGGCCCGGGCGCACGGCGAACCAGACCACTGCGGCGACATAGGCCGCATAGAACACCAGCGCCGGCGCTATGCGGAAACTGTCCGCCAGCAGATCGCCGAGTTTGGGGCGATAGAAATTGGGTCCGGCCCAACTCAGCCACACCGCATCCAAGGCCCCGAACACCAACGCCACAGCGATGACAGCGACAATCCACGTCATATTGGCTCCCCCGTTTGGGTTTACTTGACCGCGCGCAGGCGGACCGTCAATGCTTGCCTGCGATGGCAGAGGAACAGTCACAGATTTCGGATTTGAGCTTCGAGCAGGCATTGCGCGAACTCGAGGGTGTGGTTCGCCGGCTTGAGAGCGGCGATGTACCGCTGGACGAGAGCATCGATCTCTACGAGCGTGGTGAAAAACTGCGCAAGGCGTGCCAGGCGCGGCTCGATGCGGCGCAGGCGCGGATCGAGAAGATCGTGGCCGGCGCCGATGGCAAACCGGCGGGCACCGAGCCCTTCGATGCAGGCGGCGCCGCGTGACGGTGGTTACCGCGCTGCCCGACCTGCTTGGCGACGCGTTCGAGCGGGTCCAGGCCGATATCGATAGCGCGTTCGACGCGTTTCTTCCCGTCCCCGACGATACCCGCGCGCGACTGGTCGAGGCGATGCGCTATGCCGCGATCGGCGGCGGCAAGCGGGTGCGTCCGCTGCTGCTCGTCGCGACCACCGACCTGTTCGGGGTCAACCGCAGCGCCGCGATCAATGCCGGCTGCGCCGTCGAGGCGATCCATGCCTATTCGCTGATCCACGATGATCTACCCTGCATGGACGATGACGAATTGCGGCACGGCAAACCCACCGTGCACACCGCCTTCGACGAAGCGACCGCCGTGCTCGCGGGGGATTGCCTGCATGCCTTGGCTTTCGATATCCTGAGCCAGCCCGATACCAGCACCGATCCCTTCGTCCGCGCCGAGCTGGTCGCCACGCTCGCCCGCGCCAGCGGTCATGACGGTATGGCGGGCGGCCAGATGATGGATATCATGTCCGAAGAACAGGCCTACGACCTGCGCCAGATCACGCGCCTCCAGCAGCTCAAGACGGGCGCACTGCTCGCTGCCAGCGTGGAGATGGGGGCCGTGCTCGGCCGGGTACCGCCCGAAGGACGGGCGCATTTGCGCGCCTATGCCCGCGATATCGGCCTCGCCTTCCAGATCGCCGACGACCTGCTCGACGTCGAAGGCGACGAAGAACGCGCCGGCAAGGCGCTGCGCAAGGACGAGGTGCAGGGCAAGCAGACATTCGTCACGCTGATGGGCGTCGAACAGGCGCGCGCGCAGGCGACCATGCTGGTCGAACAGGCCGGACGGCACCTTGCCAGCCATGGCGAGGATGCGCGGCTGCTGGTTGAGCTGGCGCGTTTCATCGTGAAGAGGGATCATTAATGGCCAAGCGTATCGGCATTTACCCGGGGACCTTCGATCCGATCACGCTCGGGCATATGGATATAATCGAGCGCGGCGCGAAGCTGGTCGACGAGCTGATCATCGGTGTCACCACCAATATCGCCAAGTCGCCCATGTTCGACGATGACGAGCGTATCGCCATGGTCGAACGCGAAGTAGCGGGCATCAAGAGCCAGAGCATCCGCGTGGTCGGCTTCAATTCGCTGCTGATGGACTTTGCCCAGCAGATGGGTGCGGGCATCGTCATCCGCGGAATCCGCGGCGTGACCGATTTCGAATATGAATACCAGCTCACGGGCATGAACCGGCAGCTCAACGACCAGATCGAAACCGTCTTCCTGATGGCCGATGTCGAACTGCAGCCGATCGCCAGCCGTCTGGTCAAGGAAATCGCTTTCTACGGCGGCCCGATCGGGAAGTTCGTGACCCCCGCCGTGCGCGCCGATGTCGAGGCGCGGGTGCAGAAGCTCGGCCCCCGCGGCGGCTGACGCGGCTACCCAAGCTATTCATTGAACCGACAGACGCCGGTCGCTAGACGATCCGCCATCCAGGACATTGCTACGGAATGACGATGCTCAAGACTTCGCTTGCCATTGCTGCCACGCTTTCGCTTGCTGCGGCCCCCTTTGCCGCCCAAGCGCAGGAAGCTGACCCGACGGTTGCCGCCGAAGCGGAAGCCGATACGCGCGTATTCACGCCGGTCAATTTCGACGTGACCGAGGACCGCGAAAACATCCTGCTGCTCGACCTGTCGAATGGCGAACGCGTATCGATCCGGCTGAAGCCCGACTGGGCACCCAACCATGTCGAGCGGGTCAAGACGCTGACCCGGCAGGGGTTCTATGACGGGATCATCTTTCACCGTGTGATCGACGGGTTCATGGCGCAGACCGGCGATCCGACCGGGACCGGCACCGGCGGTTCGGAATTGCCCGACATTGCGGAGGAATTCCACCGCATGCCGCATGTCCGCGGGAGCGTGTCGATGGCGCGCTCGGCCAGCCCCGACAGCGCGAACAGCCAGTTCTTCCTCGTCTTCTACCCGCGCTTCAACCTCGACGAGAATTACACCAATTTCGGCCGCGTCATTGCCAATATGGCCGCCGTCGACGCGATCGAGCGCGGCGAGCCGCCCGCGAACCCCACGCGGATCCTCCAAGCGTCGATCGCGGCGGACAACAAGCCGGTCCCCGCCATGCCCGCGCCAAGCGTGCCCGATGCGGAGATTTCGGCCAGCGATCTGAACGCGCCGATCGGCAACTGACTTTCCATCGCGCCGCACCCGGACTAGGGGCGGCGCGATGAAAGTCGACCTCTTCGATTTCGAACTCCCGCCCGAACGGATTGCGCTGCGCCCGGCGCGTCCGCGCGATGCTGCGCGCATGCTCGTCGTCCGCGGGGAAGGCCCCTTCGAGGATCGCGGCGTACGCGACCTGCCGCACATGCTGCGCGCGGGCGATGTGCTGGTGTTCAACGATACGCGCGTGATCCCGGCGCAGCTTGAAGGACGTCGGGGCGAAGCCAGGATCGGTGCCACGCTGCACAAGCGGATCGACTTGCGCCGCTGGCAGGCCTTCGTGCGCAATGCCAAGAGATTGCGGGTCGGCGATATCGCCGAATTCGGCGGCGGGGTGACCGCGCTCGCCGAAGAACGGCTGCCCGATGGCAGCTTCGTGCTCGCCTTCGGGGGCGATGAACCGGTCGAGGTCCTGCTCGAGCGGGCAGGGCGGATGCCGCTGCCGCCCTATATCGCCGGCAAGCGCCCCACCGACGCGCGCGACCGCGAAGACTACCAGACCATGTTCGCGCAGGAAGATGGCGCGGTCGCCGCACCCACCGCCGCGCTGCATTTCACGCCCGAGCTAATGGCTTTGCTGGCTGAAGCGGGGGTTGGGACCGAAACACTCACGCTGCATGTCGGGGCAGGGACTTTCCTCCCGGTCAAGGCGGACGACACCGACGACCATGCGATGCATGCCGAATGGGGCCAGATCGAACCTGCAGTAGCCGACCGGCTCAATGCAGTGCGCGAGGCCGGCGGCAGGGTCATCGCGGTCGGCACCACCAGCCTGCGCCTGCTCGAAAGCGCGACGGGCGAAGACGGCGTGATCCAGCCGTTTGCGGGCGATACGGCCATCTTCATCACGCCGGGTTACCGGTTTCGCGCGATCGACGGGCTGATGACCAATTTCCACCTGCCCAAATCGACGCTGATGATGCTCGTGAGCGCGTTGATGGGGCGCGACCGGATGATGGCTGCCTATGAGCACGCCATTGCGCAGGAATACCGCTTCTACAGCTATGGCGATTCCTCGCTGCTGCTTCCCTGATCTAGGGGAACACGTTGTCTGTATCGAGCAAGCGGTCGATCAGCGCATCATCGGCGCTAATGCGCCCGTCGAGCATCAGCATCGCAATCCCGTGCGCAATCGACCACGCCTGCAGTGCGAGCGTTTCGGCACGTTCGGGATCGCTGGTGAGTGCCTGGGTATGTGCGGTCAGTAACTCGCGCGCCTGATCGGGTGCATCGCGGTCGCCGACAGGATGGCCTTGCGTGAACATCAGCCGGAAAAGCGCGGGATGCGCGAGCGCGAAGCGGACATAGGTCCGCCCCGTCTCGGCAAAGCCCGCCGCCCCGCCACCCGCTTTTTTCGCCGCTTTCGCCTGCTCGCTTCCAAGTAGCGCGAGGCCTTCCTGCGCCAGCGCCTTGTCGAGCGCCTGCTTGTCGGGAAAATGGCGATACACCGCAGTCGCCGAAACCCCGACTTCGCGCGCCAGTTCGCGCAGCGAGGGGGCCTTGCCCTCGGCCCCTTCGAGCGCTTCCAGCCCGGCGGCGAGCAGGGCGTCGCGCAGGTTACCGTGATGGTAGCTGGCAGGCGATGTTGACACTGTTATCATGACCTCTATGTTTACAGCGTTCACTTTAACCGGAGCGAGTCGGTCATGGCAAGCGTCATCGAGAAAACCATCCGCAAGGCAGTTACGCCCGCACTACAGGCGGTTGCCAGCATCAACCGCACCCGTCTGCCGGGTGCGGAGGACAATCCGTTCCTGCACGGCATCCATACACCGCTGACCGAGGAGTTCACGCTCGATAACCTGGCGGTGACCGGCACCATTCCCGTCGAACTCGATGGCCGCTATGTCCGGATCGGTCCCAACCCTTTCGGCGAAACCGGCAAGGGTCACCACTGGTTTCTGGGCGATGGGATGGTGCACGGCGTCCGGCTGAAGGATGGCAAGGCCGAATGGTATCGCAACCGCTTCATCCGGTCCGCCGAGCTTGAAGGCAAGGGCGGCCCGCCGGCCGTGGGCGGCCCGCGCCGCGGCTTTGGCGACACCGTCAACACCAATGTCCTCGATATCGGTGGAACGATCATGGCGCTGGTCGAGGCCAACAGCTTCCCGGTCGAACTCGACGGCAATCTCGACAGCGTCGCCTATTCCGATTTCGGCGGCGGGCTGACCGGTTCCTTCACCGCGCATCCGCATCAATGCCCCGATACGGGCGAATATCACGCGATTTGCTACGAGGGTCCGTCGCAGGACACCATTCGCCACGTCGCCATGGACCGGCACGGCAAGGTGCTGCGCGAAACCGAGATCGCGGTAAAGCATGGACCCTCGATCCACGATTGCGCGCTCACCGAGAACTTCGTGGTGATCCTCGACCTGCCGGTCACCTTCTCGATGCAGGCGCTGATGTCAGGCCACAAGTTCCCCTATCGCTGGAACCGCGGCCACCAGGCGCGGGTCGGATTGCTGCCGCGCGGCGCCACGGGCGACGAGGTCGTGTGGCACGAGGTCGACCCCTGCTATGTCTTTCATGTCGGCAACAGTTTCGAAGATGAAACCGACCAGGTGATCATCGACGTCTGCCCCTATGAGACCATTTTCGACGGCGAGATGCCGGGGCCCTATGGCAAGGCGCTGGGGCTCGAACGCTGGACGGCCGACGGGCAGGGCGGGAAGGTCACCCGCCGCACCATGGACGCAGCGGGCCAGGAATTTCCCCGGCCGGACGAGCGCTATTTTACCAAGCCTCATCGATATCTCTGGTCGATGGGCATGCCCGAAGACGGGGATCTGGAATTTGTCGCGCCGATGCCGCTCTATCGCCACGATCTCGCCACTGGCGAACGCGTGCAGCATGTTTTCGGCGAAGGGCGCATTCCCGGCGAATTCGTCTTTGTTCCGCGCTCGGCCGACGCACCCGAAGGCGATGGCTGGGTGATGGGATATGTGATCGACCGCAACCACGGCACCAGCGCACTCGAGATCCTCGACGCGATGAGCCTTTCCCCGGTCGCGGCGGTCCATATCCCGCATCTCATCCCACCGGGCTTCCACGGCAACTGGATCGCCGCTAGCTAGGAGGCTGTGGATCCGATTCTCGAACTCAGCGGCCTGTCGAAGGTCTATCCCGGCGGGCTGAAAGCGCTCGACCATGTCGATCTGACGGTCAGCAGGGGCGAGATTTTCGCGCTGCTCGGTCCCAATGGGGCGGGCAAGACCACGCTGATCGGTGCGGTCTGCGGGTTGGTCCGGCCGAGTTCGGGCACGATCCAAGCGTTTGGCTACGACCTCGCCAGCGACTGGCGCCGGGCGCGCAGCCGTATCGGTCTGGTGCCGCAGGAACTCAGCACCGACATGTTCGAACCCGTCGAGCGCGCGGTCAGCTATTCGCGCGGGCTGTTCGGTCTTGCCCCCGACCGCGAGCGGATCGAGGAAATCCTGCGCAGCCTGAGCCTGTGGGACAAGCGCGACGAGCGCATCATGGCGCTGTCGGGCGGGATGAAGCGCCGGGTGCTGATTGCCAAGGCGCTGGCGCATGAGCCCGATCTGCTGTTTCTCGACGAGCCCACCGCGGGTGTCGATGTCGAACTCCGCAAGAGCATGTGGGCGATCATCGACGACATGCGCAGCCGCGGCGTGACCATCATTCTCACTACGCATTATATCGAGGAAGCCGAGATGATGGCCGACCGCGTGGGGATCATCAATCGCGGCAAATTGCTGATGGTCGACCAGAAGGATGCCATGATGGCGCGGCTCGGCCGCACCGAGGCGCATATCGCGCTGGCCGAGCCGCTGAGCGTACTGCCGCCGGCAATCGCCCGTTTTCCGGTCGAGCTGGAACAGGGCGGAACCTCGCTCTGCTATCGCGGCGGCGACGGGACCGGCAAGGGCAAGGCCGAGGTTGCCGAGCTCACCAAGGCACTGATCGCCGCAGAGATCGACTACACCGGCATCGAAACGCGCGAGAGCAGCCTCGAGGATATCTTCGTCTCGCTGCTGGGCGAGGGGGAGGCGGCATGATCTCCTGGCGTTCGACCTGGTCGATCTACACCCGCGAACTGATGCGGTTCCTGCGCACCGCGTTCCAGTCGGTGCTTGCGCCGGTGCTGACGACTTCGCTCTATTTCATCGTCTTCGGCGCGGCGATCGGCGGTCGCATGCCCGATCTCGGGGGGGTGGAGTATGGCGCCTTCATCATTCCCGGCCTGCTGATGCTTACACTGCTGGGCGAGACCACCAGCAATTCCAGTTTCGGCATCTACATGCCGCGCTTTACCGGGACGATCTACGAACTGCTCAGCGCGCCGGTGGGCGTTGCCGAGACGCTGATCGGTTTCGTCGGCGCCGCGATGACCAAGAGCCTGCTGCTCGCCGCGATCATCCTGCTCACCGCGCGATTATTCGTCGATTATTCGATCGCGCACCCTTTGCTGGCGGTATGCTACATCATGCTGGTCGCCGCGGCCTTCAGCCTGTTCGGCTTCATCCTCGGCATCTGGGCGGACAATTTCGAGAAGCTCGGCATCATCCCGATGCTGTTCCTGACCCCGCTGACCTTTCTCGGCGGGACCTTCTATTCGATCGATATGCTGCCCGAGCCGTGGGACACGATCGCGCTCGCCAATCCGATCGTCTATCTGGTCAGCGGTTTGCGCTGGACCTTCTACGGATCGAGCGATGTCGACATTGGGATCAGCTTCGGCATCACGCTCGGCTTCCTCGCAACCTGCGTCGCGGTGATCGCTTATATCTTCAAGACCGGATGGCGCCTGCGCGCCTGACACGTTCCATCGATTGGAGGGTGGCGAGGCGCGAAACTAGGCGCTACGCGCAGCCCATGCGCTTTATCCCGTTGATCTTTTCCACCCTGCTGGGCTGTGCCGCGACGGCCGTGCAGGCCGAGCTTCCCGATGGCGCGCGCGCGATGATCGATGCAGCCATAGCCAGCGGCGACGAGCAGAAGGTCGCTACAGTTATCGACCTCGCGCGTAGCACATGGCCCGAAGAACGCAGCATGATCGATGCGATCAACGACCAGTGGAAGATCACGCTGGCGGCGCGCCGTGCGGCCGAGGCTGAGGCGGAGCAAACCGCGCTGATCAACGCAGGCATGTTCGAGCGCTGGAGCGGCGAAGGCGAGCTGGGCGCTTTCCAGTCGAGCGGCAATACCGAGTCTGTCGGGGTGGTGGCCGCGTTGCGGCTCGATCGCGAAGGCATCGATTGGACCCATTCGATCAGGTTGCGCGCCGATTACCAGCGGCAGAACGGCTCCACCAGCCGCGAACAGTTCGCGGCTTCCTACGAACCGCGCTGGCAGTTCGACGAGAACATCTTCGCCTATGGTCTCGCGCAATATGAACGCGACCGGATCCAGGGCTTCTCCTCGCGCTATTCGGTGTCGGGAGGACTCGGTTATCGCGTAATCGACAATCCGGAGCTCAAGCTCTCGCTCAAGGCGGGCCCCGCCTACCGCGTGACGGATTTCACCGACGGAACCAGCGCGGATCGGATCGCGGGACTGGTCGGGCTCGATTTCGACTGGCAGGTGCTCGACCGCCTCAAGCTGACGCAGGATGTCGAGGCGCTGGCCGAAACCGGCGCCGAGGCAACGCTGATCTTCGATGGGGCCAACACAACGATCAATCTGGTGACCGGTCTCGATTTCGACGTCAGCAACCGGCTGCGTTCGCGCCTGTCGTACAAGGTTGAGTACGACAGCAACCCGCCGGCGGGGTCGGAAGGCACCGACACGCTGACCCGCGCCACCCTCATCTACGGCTTCTGACCATGAGCGAACGTTTCGCATTCAACATCCACGCTACCGATGGTGCCGCGCGCACTGGCAGCATCGCAATGCAGCGCGGCACGATCCGCACGCCTGCATTCATGCCGGTCGGGACCGCGGCGACAGTCAAGGCGATGAAGCCCGAAACCGTCCGCAAGACGGGCGCGGACATTATTCTCGGCAATACCTACCACCTGATGCTGCGTCCGGGGGCCGAGCGGGTGGCGAGGCTGGGCGGTCTGCATAAATTCATGAACTGGCAGCGCCCGATCCTGACCGACAGCGGCGGCTACCA
Organism: Qipengyuania citrea; assembly: GCF_024171405.1. Lineage (GTDB taxonomy): Bacteria > Pseudomonadota > Alphaproteobacteria > Sphingomonadales > Sphingomonadaceae > Qipengyuania > Qipengyuania profunda. The sequence goes on along the minus strand of NZ_JALJZT010000002.1, from coordinate 458,528 downwards.
GGTGATGAGCCTGTCCGAACTGCGCAAGCTGACCGAGCAGGGCGTCGAATTCCGCAGCCATATCGATGGCTCGAAACACATGCTCACGCCCGAGCGCAGCATGGAAATCCAGCGCCTGCTGGGCAGCGATATCGTGATGGCATTCGATGAATGCCCGCGCGCCGACCGCCCGCGTGACGAGATTGCGGCGAGCATGGAAATGTCGATGCGCTGGGCGAAGCGCAGCCGCGACGGCTTCGACGCGGGCGGCGAGCATGCCGCGCGGTCGGCGCTGTTCGGGATCCAGCAGGGCGCGCTCGACGAGGACCTGCGCCGGATCAGCGCGGACAAGCTCGCCGCTATCGGTTTCGACGGATACGCCATCGGCGGGCTCGCGGTGGGCGAAGGGCAGGAAGCGATGTTCGCCACGCTCGATTACGCGCCGGGCCAGTTGCCCGAGGATCGCCCGCGCTACCTGATGGGGGTGGGCAAACCCGACGATCTGGTCGGCGCGGTCGAGCGCGGAGTCGATATGTTCGATTGTGTCCTGCCCAGCCGCTCGGGTCGCAACGGCCAGGCCTTTACGTGGCACGGCCCGATCAATCTGCGCAATGCGCGCTTCGTCGAAGATCAGGAGCCGCTCGACAGCCGCTGCACCTGCGATACCTGCGGCACTTATACGCGCGCCTATCTGCACCATCTGGTCAAGTCGCAGGAAATCCTCGGCGCGATGTTGATGACCGAGCATAACATCGCGTTCTACCAGCAGCTGATGCAGGCGATGCGCGATGCAATCGCGGCCGGACAATTCGCGCAATTCGCCAGCGATTTCCGCCGCGACTACTTGCGTTGAGGCCGACGGGCGATAGGCTGCGGCGATGACCGATAATCCCCAGCCGCTCGTCGCGCCCGCGAAATGGGGCCTGCCCTATGCGGAGGACCACATGCAGCCGGCCATCCAACGCGAGCAGAGCTATATCCTCGCCTTCGCAGTACTGACGATTATCGCCTGGCAGACCGAGATCGGGACGCTGGCGCTGATGCCGTTTACGCTATTGGCGACCTGGTTCCACGAGATGGCGCACGGGCTGACCGCGATGCTGCTCGGCGCCGAGTTCGAGCGTCTGGTGATCTTTGCCAATGGCTCGGGATTTGCCGAATATTCCGGGAGTATGTGGGGCATCGGCCAAGCGATTGTCGCGGCCGCAGGGTTGCTGGGTCCGAGTATCGCGGGGTGCCTGATGATTATCGCCTCGCGTTCGCGGCGGGCCACCCGCTGGGTGCTGCTGGGTCTTGCGGCCGCGCTGGCAGTAACGACGCTGGTATGGGTGCGCTCGATCGCGGGATGGATCGTGCTGCCGCTATTCGCCGTCGCGGCGGGTTACATCGCGCTGCGCGGCAATGCGAAATGGCAACGCGTCGCGGTCGAGTTCCTCGGCGTGCAGGGCGCCGTGAGCGTATATCAGGACCTCGGCTATCTCTTCAGTCCTGGCGGTCAGCTTGGCGGGCAAGCCGTCTTGTCCGACACCGGCCGCATCGCCGATGCGTTGTTCCTGCCCTACTGGTTCTGGGGCGGGGCGATCACGCTCGCGATCGCCGCGATGGTGTGGAAATCGCTGCAGGTGGCCAGCCGCTACTGATGCAAAGCGCTCACGGTCCGGATGTGCGTCGAGCAGCAATATGTTCATGTTGGGCCTTCGTCTTGATGCCGCGGACGAGTGTTGCACCCATCCTTGTCCGGCGAAAGGACAAGTGAACCCCCTTCAAGCATGGGTTGAGCCCAAGGCGGTTGTCCATTTGGATAGGCGGCCATCGGGCCGCAATCAGGCCTTCTCTGAGGTTGCATTGATGCCACTGGTTGTTAGGCTTCGACGCATTATTACTTGAGGGGTCGTATTCATGAACAAGCTACTCGCGGGTGTCGCCGCCATTTCTTTTTGCGCGGCTGCCACGCCGCTCTCCGCAGAGACCGCTGAAGAAGACGCTACCGCCTTTGGCGCGCGGCAATCGGTGATCCATGCCAGCCTGTGCCTTCGGGTGACAAGCTTGCCTATGTCGCCAGCGTCGGCGCGGGCGGCGAAGCGCTTTACACGGTCGACCTTGCTGCGGGCACGCCGCCGCAACGCGCGCTTGCCGCACTCGATGTCATGAGCGATCTGGCCTATTGCAACTGGATCACCGAACAGCGCCTTGTTTGCCAGACGATTGTATCGCGCGAGGACGAGTCGATCGGGCGCTACATCTCGGCAACCCGCATGATTGCGGTGAATTCCGATGGCAGCGAACCAAACGTTATCGAGGGCGCCCGCTCGCTGCGGGCTCTGAGCCATACCTATTACGGCGGCGGGATCGTCTCGCTCAATGCCGAGAGCGACGACAGTTCGATCCTAGTTAGCCGGTTATATGGCAAGGAAAGCTCGCTCAACACACGCCTTGCCAATCAGAAGGACGGTCTTGGCGTCGTTTCGCACGATGTCGATACGGGGAGAGAAAAGCGTGTCGAAGCGCCGGACAAGGACGCTTTCGGATATATCGCGGACAGTAACGGCGTCGTTCGGATAAAAGGCACCGGTAACGCGACAGCGCGCGGTTACTCGAAGGATGTGCTGGCCTACTTTTACCGCGAGCAAGGGTCACAGCGCTGGCAGCCGCTTTCTCGGGCGGAGATCGACAGCCAGACCGTTGATGGATTTGAACCGCATGCTGTCGATGCAGCCGGTAATGTGGTGTACGGTTTCGATTACGGCGACCGGGGTTTTACCAACCTCTATTCGATTGCGCTTGATGGCAGCCTGGCGAAGTCGCTGGTGCTTTCCGCCGAGGGTGCCGATGTCGACGATCTGGTAACGATAGGCCGTCGCCAGCGCGTGATCGGTGCCAGTTTCGCGACCGAGAAACGCTTGGTCAAATATTTCGACCCCGGACTGCGCGATCTGGCTATTGCGCTGGGCAATGCACTTCCCGGCCAGCCCATGGTGAATTTCGTCGGTGCGAGCGAGGACGAGCGCAAGCTGCTGATTGTTACGGGGTCGGATGTCGATCCGGGCATGCTGTATCGCTTCAACCGCGATACCAACGAGCTGAGCCCGTTGTTGCCCGTGCGTGAGATGACCGAGGGGCGCAAACTGGCCGAGATGAAGCCGGTAACCTTTCCTGCCGCCGACGGAACGGTGATCCCCGGCTACCTCACACTGCCGACCGGGTCGGACGGAAAGAACATACCCGCCATCGTCATGCCGCACGGCGGCCCTTCCGCCCGGGACGAATGGGGCTTCGACTGGCTGGTCCAGTTCTTTGCCGCACGGGGCTATGCGGTGCTGCAGCCCAACTTCCGCGGCTCGACAGGCTACGGCAAGGCTTGGTTCGGCAAGAACGGCGTCAAGGCATGGCGTACCGCCATTGGCGATGTAAACGATGCCGGTCGCTGGCTGGTCTCGCAGGGGATTGCGAATTCGGAAAAACTTGCGATCGTCGGGTGGTCCTATGGCGGCTACGCAGCGTTGCAATCGCAGGTCGTGGATCCCGAGCTATACAAGGCTGTGGTCGCGGTCGCGCCGGTCACCGATTGGCGGCAGCTGATCGAGGAGGAGAGAATGTCCTCCAATTTCCGCCTCGTTCAGAAATTCGTCGGCGATGGACCGCATCTCGAACAGGGCAGCCCGATGCGCAACGCTCAGTCCTTCGCCGCACCTGTCTTCCTCGTCCATGGCACGGCCGACAACAACGTCGACGTCGAGCAGTCGCGCGATATGGAAGCGGCACTAAGGCGAGCGGGCAAATCCGTCGAGTATCTCGAATTCGAGGGCTTGGAACACTCGCTCCGCGATAGTGCAGCGCGCAAGGACATGCTGATGCGGATCGACGCGTTCCTCTCCACCAACCTGGGCTCCTGAGCCAAGCCATACCAACCACAAAGAAAAGGGCGGCCCCGCGAGGGACCGCCCTTTTTCTGTGTCGCTGCCGGTGAGGCTTAGCGCGAGTAGAATTCTACCACGAGGTTCGGTTCCATCGTGACCGGGTAGGGCACTTCGTCGAGCTTGGGCACGCGGGTGAAGGTCACCTTGTCGTTGCCGTCGGGAGCGACGTAGTCGGGAATGTCACGCTCGGGCAGGCTCTGCGCTTCGATGACCAGCGCCATTTCCTGCGCCTTCTTGCCGAGCGCCACAACGTCGCCGACCTTGACGCGGGCCGAGGCGATGTTGGTCTTCACGCCGTTGAGGAGGATGTGGCCGTGGCTCACGATCTGGCGGGCGGCGAAGATGGTCGGCGCGAACTTGGCGCGATAGACGACCATGTCGAGACGCTGTTCGAGCAGGCCGACGAGGTTCTGGCCCGTGTCGCCCTTCATGGCCGACGCTTCCTTGTAGGTGCGCTTGAACTGCTTCTCGGTGACGTCGCCATAATAGCCCTTGAGCTTCTGCTTGGCGCGCAGCTGCAGGCCGAAGTCGCTCATCTTGCTCTTGCGGCGCTGACCGTGCTGGCCGGGGCCGTAGGAACGCTTGTTGACCGGGCTGTTCGGGCGGCCCCAGATGTTTTCACCCATCCGGCGGTCGAGCTTGTACTTGGCGCTGGTGCGCTTCGTCATAGATATTCTCCAATTTGCTGGGCCATCCCATCGACGGCCATCAAACCCGGCATCACACCGCCGAACCGGGGGTTCGACGCGGCTTCCGCTTCACCGGGGTGCGGAGCCAATTTGCGAAGGCGCGCTCTTATCAAGATCGGGCTGCGCGTCAAGCGGTAACATAGGCGCTCGACAAGGCGGAGCAAGCGGGGCAGGGCGCTGCGCCATGACCCAGGATTACAAACTGCCCGACGACTGCACCGATATGCGCGACGTGCGGCGCGGCGTCGATGCGACCGACCGCGAATTGATGGATTTGCTCGAGCGGCGGTTCGGCTACATGCGCGCGGCGGCACGGATCAAATCCGACCGCAACGCCGTGCGCGACGAAGCGCGCAAAGCCGAAGTGGTCGGCAATGCGCGCTCCGATGCCATTCGCCGCAATCTTCCGGCAGATCCGCTTGGGCGGATATGGGAAGATTTGGTCGAAACCTCAATCGCTTACGAGCTGGTCGAGTGGGACCGGCTCCGCGAAGGAAACTAGCCAGCGGTGCTACGGGTGTTGCCCGTGCCGCTGCGATCCTGGTTTTCACGCGCGGCAGCGCTAGCGGCTTCGCGCTCGATCTTCCATGCGGCGTTAGTCTTGCAAACCCTCTTGCCGCCCAGGCGCGAGCCTACGGGCGGGGGCTGACGCTTGCAAACGATCGTGGCCGCATCCTTGGCGGCTGCACTGTCTTCGTCCCCGACTACGCCCTTTTCGCCATCCGCCAATGCGGGTGAGGGAAGCAGAAAGAGTGCTGCAGCGCCCGCAGCGATAGTCAGATACTTGGTATTCACATTTTCCTCCTGTGAGCCAGCCCATGGCATGGGCCATCGATAGGCAATCCGCGCCAGTCCACCCCAAGCGTGAGGCGCGGATTGCAAGATGCGAAAGCAGCCTATCGAGCCCAGCCGGGATTGTCAGGGATTATTTCTGATCCGCCCGCGCCGTTCGACATCATTCGCCGTTTCGCGTGTCGTCCGTTCCCATTCTTCCCACTTATAAACCGGCAGGCAGACCTCGCGACCAGGGATGCGCGTGCCAGCCTTGGGGGCCAGTTCACGACAAACGATGGTTTCGTCCTGGCGCTCCACCGCAGCGTCTTCGGCCTCATCGCTCAAAGCAACCTTTGCGGCCGCGTCGGGATTTTCGGAATTGTCCTGAGCAATCGCAGGAAATGTGAAGAATAGGGCGCCAGCAAAAAGCGCTATTGTGCCTGTATTTGTCATGTCTTGTCCTCTCACCTTCCGACCCTTGCAAAAGGAGGGCAGAAGAAGACTACCACAATATCGCGAAATCAAGAAATTAGAACGACCTAGTCTCTGGGTGGGCGCGCCAGAGAAGACAAAACCCCGCGCAGAGTGCGGACTTCGAGATGATTCCAGCCCGGCTTGGTGAGCACGCCGCGCAGCGTGCGGCGCGATGCTTCGGCGCGCGACTCGGGGAGGAAATAGCCCTTGGGTGCAAGCATGCCCTCGAGATGCGCCACCAGCCCGTCGAGCTCTTCTTGGGGGGCGGGGGGCAGGAGGTCTTCCTGCGTGGGCTGGACCAAATGCTCGTGCTTCGACCATTCATACGCGCACAGGATCACCGCCTGCGCGAGGTTGAGCGATCCGAATTCGGGATTGATCGGTACGGTTAGGATCGCGCGGGCCAGCGCTACGTCCTCGGTCTCCAGACCCGAACGCTCGGGCCCGAACAGGATCGCGCTGCGACCCTGCGCTGCGGCGATTTCCTGGCTCGCTTGCTCGGGCGTGACAACGGGCTTGGTGACACCGCGCTTGCGCACTGTCGTGGCATAGACATGCGCGCAATCGGCGACGGCTTCGGCAGTGGTGGCAAACACTTGCGCCTGGTCGAGCACGATGTCCGCGCCCGCCGCGGCAGGACCGGCAGCGGGGTTGGGCCAGCCATCGCGGGGCTCGACCAGCCGCATTTCGACCAATCCGAAGTTGAGCATCGCGCGCGCCGCCTTGCCGATATTCTCACCCAGCTGCGGGCGGACGAGGACGATTACGGGTTTGCGCGTATCAGCTTCGCTCATTGGCGGCCGCTTCCTGCACAGTGCTGGCAAATTCCTCGAAATCGCGCGCTTCGCTGAAGTCGCGATAGACCGAGGCGAAGCGGATATAGGCGACGCTGTCCAGGCCGCGCAGTCCGTCCATCACCATTTCGCCGATACGCTGCGAAGCAATCTCTGCCTCGCCCGCGGTTTCGACCTGGCGCTGGATCCCGCTGACCAGCTGATCGATGCGTTCCTGCGGAACGTCGCGCTTGCGGCAGGCGAGCGCAATCGACTGCTCGAGCTTGGTGCGATCGAAGGGCTGGCGGCGGTCGCCCGATTTGAGCACGGTGACCTCGCGCAGCTGGACGCGTTCGAAGGTGGTGAAGCGTGCGCCGCAGCTGGAACACTGCCGCCGCCGCCGGATCGAGGTGGAATCCTCGGTCGGACGACTGTCCTTTACCTGGCTGTCGTCATGCGCGCAGAAAGGGCAGCGCATTTACGGTCGGAGACGTTTGTAGAGCATGAAACCCGCGCCTGCGACGAGACCGATCGGCCAGGTCACGACGGGCAGCAGACCGCCCGCAATCGCGCCGACGGCCGCGCCGGTCAGGACCGGTTTGGTCGAAGGATGGTCGAGGCCCTTGGTAGCCATGTCCTTCACCTCGTCCTTGGCGTCGGAAAGAAGCTCGTGATCCTGGTGCTTGGGGTCGTGCTCGTCCATCGCTTGTCTCCTCAGCGCCCCGGATAGACGGGGAAGGCAGCGCACAGTTCGGCAACCTTGCCGCGCACCTGCTCTTCGACCTGGCCGTCGCCCTCGGGGCCATTGCGCGACATCCCATCTACCACTTCGCAGATCAGCGCGCCAATGGTTCTGAACTCGTCGGGCCCGAAACCGCGCGTGGTGCCCGCCGGCGTGCCGAGGCGGATACCGCTGGTCACGAAGGGGCTGCGCGTGTCGTAGGGAATGCCGTTCTTGTTGCAGGTCAGCCAGGCGCGGTCGAGCCCGGCTTCCGCGGCCTTGCCGGTCACGTCCTTGGCGGTGAGATCGACCAGCATGGAGTGGTTGTCCGTCCCGCCCGAGACGACGCGCAAGCCATTGGCCTCGATGCCTTCGGCCAGCGCGCGGGCGTTGTCGACGACGCGCCGCGCATAATCCTTGAAGTCGGGCCGCAGCGCCTCGCCAAAGGCCACAGCCTTGGCGGCGACGACATGCATCAGCGGGCCGCCCTGCATGCCGGGGAAAACCGCCATGTTGAACGGCTTGGTCAGCGCCTCGTCATTCCACAGGATCACGCCCGAACGCGGGCCGCGCAGCGATTTGTGCGTAGTGGTGGTCACGACATGCGCATGCGGGAAGGGATTGGGGTGGGCGCCGCCAGCGACGAGGCCCGAGATGTGGCTCATGTCGACCATCAGATAGGCCCCGACCTCGTCGGCCACCTTGCGGAAAGCGGCCCAGTCCCACACGCGCGAATAGGCAGTGCCGCCCGCAATGATGAGCTTGGGCTTGTTGGCCCTGGCGATCGCCATGACCTCGTCCATGTCGATCAGCTCGTTATCCTGGCGCACACCGTAGCTGACCGGATTGAACCACTTGCCGCTCATATTGACCGGCGAGCCATGCGTGAGATGACCACCCGAATTGAGGTCGAGCCCCATGAAAGTGTCGCCCGGCTGCAGCAGCGCAAGGAACACGGCCTGGTTCATCTGGCTGCCCGAATTGGGCTGGACGTTGGCGAATTCGCACCCGAACAACTGCTTGGCGCGGTCGATCGCCAGCGTTTCGATGACGTCGGCATAGTCGCAGCCGCCGTAATAGCGCTTGCCGGGATAGCCTTCCGCATATTTGTTGGTGAACACGCTACCCGTGGCTTCGAGAACCGCGGCGGAGGCGATATTCTCGCTCGCGATCAGCTCGATCTTGTCCTGCTGGCGGGCCAGCTCGTTGCGGATCGCAGCGTGGATCTCGGGATCGGCTTCGGCCAGCGTATCGTGCCAGAAGCGGTCCATCGGATCGCGCGCGGTGTCTTTTGCCTGGGTAGCCATAGATCAGATGTCCGGGTTGGAAAGCTTGTCAACGCGGCGCTGGTGGCGGCCGCCGGCGAAGGGGGTTTCGAGGAAGGCGGAAAGGCACGCCTTGGCCATGTCGCTGCCCGTCAGGCGCGCACCCATGGCGATGCAGTTCGCATCATTATGTTCGCGGGCGAGGGTGGCCGACAAGGGTTCCCCCACCAGCGCGCAGCGCATGGCGGGGTTGCGGTTGACGCTCATCGAAATGCCGACCCCGCTCCCGCACAGGGCGACGCCGCGCTCGGCGGTACCATCGGCGACGACGCTGGCCAGCTTGTAGCCGAAGTCGGGATAATCGACGCTGTCGGCGGTCTCGGGGCCAAGGTCGGCGACCTCGTGGCCCTGCTCGATCAACCAGTCGCGCAGCTCGGTCTTGAGATCGAGCGCGGCGTGGTCGGATGCTATGGCGATACGCATGCGCGCCCCATAGTCGTTTCCGCCGCGGCTCGCCACCTCCTTGTGGCGGTTGCCCACGCCGGATTGATAGGGGTCAGTTGTCGATCGCGATATCGCGGATGTCGTCCAGCACATAGGGCTTGGTTAGCGTGGTGACATCCGCCAGTTCTGCCGGGTGTTCGGCGTCGCCATAGCCGCTGGCGAAGACGAAGCGGACGCCCTTGCGCACAAGCTCGAAGGCGATGGGGTAGCTTTTCTTGCCATGCAGGTTGATGTCGAGAATGGCAAAATCGAACGCCCCAGCTTTGACCTGATCGAGCCCCTCTTCAAGCGAGCCCACGGCGACCACATCGGCGCCGTCCTCGAGGAGCATGTCCTCGAGCGAGAAGGCAATGATGGGTTCGTCCTCGACCACCAGGATTCGTTTGCCAGTCAGGGGCATAGAATGCCCTCGAGGCGGCAGTGCAGGCCGGCGGGTGCATAGTCGATCTCGGTGCGGCTCCCCGGTGTGCCGAGCCCGCGCTTGATGAGCCGCGATCCAAATCCGGTCCTGTCGGGCTTGGCGACCGTCGGGCCGCCGGTTTCGCGCCAATCGAGAACGAGCCGGCTGCCGTCGGTGCCCTGTTCGAGCGACCAGTGAATATCGACCGAGCCGCCCTCGGTCGAAAACGCGCCGTACTTCACCGCATTGGTGCACAATTCATGGATGACCATCGCCAAGGCGACAGCGGGCTGCGGCTCGAGACGGATATCCGGCCCGTCGAGCGTATAGCGGGACTGCCGGGTCCCGGCGGTTGCTTCGAGCGCACCCCGGACAATGGTTGCCAGATCGGCCGATTCCCACCGCCGTTCGGTCAGCAGGCTGTGCGCACTGGCCAAGGCCGCCAGCCGTTTGACGAAGATGTCGAGCTGGGGATTTTGCTTGTCACCCCTGAACGATTGCTGCGCCAGGCCCTGAACGACAGCCAGCGTGTTTTTCACGCGGTGGTTGAGTTCGTTGATCAGGATGCGCTGGCTTTCCTCGGCCACCACTTCCTCGGTGACATCATACCCCTGGACCAGCACGCCCTCGAAGCGATCCGGGCCGCGGATGGGCTGGAAAATGAATTCGAGATGCCGCTCGCGCAATTCATCGTCATCGCTGCTTTTCAGCAGGATCTTTTCGCGGCGTCCGAAATAGGGTTCGCCGGTGCTCATGACCCTGTCGAGCACTTCGACGAAGCCCTGTTCGGCGATTTCGGGCAGCGCCTCCGCCACACTCTTGCCTTCCAGTTCGCGCTCTCCGATCAGGCGGCGATAGGCGGCATTCGACATGACGAAGCGATGTTCCGGACCTGCAAGTACGGCCACGAAACCGGGCGCCTGTTCCAGCAAGGCGCGCAGCCGGTCCAATTCCTTCGATGCCCCGCGCCACCGCTCTTCGACCGCTTCGGCCCGGCGGACAACGCCCGCAGTATCGCGCTGTTCGATCTTCGTGATCTGGATGGGATGCTGGAGAATGTATTCGACGGCCCCGCCATCGTCGAGGATCGGAACCTGGGTCGTGCTCCAGATATGCGCATCCATGCCGCCCGAGGCATTGGGAATATCGTATTTTATGTGCGCGATTTCGTCGGGCTCACCCGTCTCGAGCACCCGGTCGAAGGAGGTCTGGAGTTGCTGGCGGCTCTCACCTTTGTTCGGGAATGCATCGAATACATGGCGGCCGACAATGTCGTCGCGCTCGCGATCCATGAGCTCGAGATAGGTTTCGTTTGCCCATCGTATATTCAGCTCGTGATCGAGCAGCAGATAGGGGTTCGGCGAGTGCGCGAGCACGAGCTTGAAGTCGATAGCCCTATCCAACGTCGATGATCCCCGAACACCGGCCGATTTCGCGACCGGGCCCCCTAGCATTTCTCCCCGCATGGCGCCTTAAAGCATTGGACGCCCAACGGTTCCCGGCAATCCGAAGAATTTACCGGTTGGGGTGATGGGCATGCGCTCCCGCAGGGTGCGCATGCGCTTACTGATCGAGGAACGAACGCATCTTGCGGCTGCGGCTCGGGTGCTTGAGCTTGCGCAGCGCCTTCGCCTCGATCTGGCGGATACGTTCGCGCGTCACACTGAACTGCTGGCCGACTTCCTCGAGCGTATGATCGGTGTTCATGCCGATACCGAAGCGCATGCGCAGCACGCGCTCCTCGCGGGGGGTAAGGCTGGCGAGCACGCGGGTGACGGTTTCCTTGAGATTGGCCTGGATCGCGGCATCGACGGGGATGATCGCGTTCTTGTCCTCGATGAAATCGCCCAGATGCGAATCTTCCTCGTCGCCGATCGGCGTTTCGAGGCTGATCGGTTCCTTGGCGATCTTCATCACCTTGCGCACCTTCTCGAGCGGCATGGAGAGTTTCTCCGCCATCTCTTCGGGTGTCGGTTCGCGGCCCTGGTCGTGCAGGAACTGGCGGCTGCAGCGCACCAGCTTGTTGATCGTTTCAATCATGTGGACCGGAATACGGATCGTGCGTGCCTGGTCGGCGATCGAGCGGGTGATTGCCTGACGGATCCACCAGGTTGCATAGGTGCTGAACTTGTAACCGCGGCGGTATTCGAATTTGTCGACCGCCTTCATCAGGCCGATGTTGCCTTCCTGAATGAGATCCAGGAACTGCAGGCCGCGGTTGGTGTATTTCTTGGCGATCGAGATCACGAGGCGCAAATTCGCCTCGACCATTTCCTTCTTGGCGATACGCGCTTCACGCTCGCCCTTCTGGACCATGTTCACGATACGGCGGAACTCTTCCAGCGCCATGCCGGTCTGGCTGGCGATGTCCGAGATCTCGGCACGGATGCGTTCGACCGCATCGCCTTCCTTCTCGGCGAAGGCCGCCCACTTCTTGTCCTTCTTGGCGCGTTCCTTGAGCCAGCTGTCGTCGAGCTCGTTGCCGATATAGGCATCGAGGAAATCGATCCGCTTGACCTTGTGGCGTTCGGCAAGGCGCAGCATCTGGCCGCCCAGCGCGGTCAGACGGCGGTTGAAAGCGTAGAGATTGTCGACCAGGAATTCGATCTTGGTCGCGTGGAACTGGACGCTTTCGACTTCGGCGGTGAGCTGTTCCGAAAGTGCTTCGTATTTCTTTTCCTTGGCGCGGGTGAACACCTCGCCCTTGGCCATCAGGTCGACGCGCTCCTTCTGGAGCTTCTCGAACTTGCCGAACAAATCGGCGATACGCGCGAAGCGTTCGATGGCATCCGGCTTGAGCGCGGCTTCCATCTGAGCAAGGGACATGGTGTTGTCCTCTTCCTCTTCGTCGTCACTCTTGGACGAACCTTCCTCGCCCTCTTCGCCGTTTTCTTCCGAATCCTCGTCTTCATCGTCGTCGCGAATCGTCGGACCGGCGGTTTCCTCGGAAATCTCGCCGTCGTCGTCTTCATCCTCGCCCGCTTCCATCTTCTCGGGCGGGGGTTCCTTCGACAGCATGGCATCGAGATCGAGGATCTCGCGCAGCTGCATTTCCTCGGCATTGAGCGCTTCGGACCACTGGATGATGGCGTGGAAGGTGATCGGGCTCTGGCACAGGCCCATGATCATCATGTCGCGGCCGGCTTCGATGCGCTTGGCGATCGCGATCTCGCCTTCGCGGCTGAGCAGTTCGACCGCGCCCATTTCGCGCAGGTACATGCGGACCGGGTCATCGGTGCGTTCGCCGGTGGCGAGCTTGCGCGTGGCGGTGGGCTTGTTGGCTGCGGCCTTGGTGTCTTTCTTGGCACCCGCTGCGATTTCCTCGACTTCGGAATCTTCCTCGGCCGCGGCTTCGGCTTCCTCGTCGCTTTCGACGATCTGCACACCCATGTCGGACAGGGCTGACTGGATATCCTCGATCTGGTCCGAACTCATCTCGCCCTGCGGCAGCGCGTCGTTAAGCTCGTCATAGGTGACGTAACCCTTGCGCTTCGCCTTGGCGATCAGCTTCTTGATCGAGGCTTCGTTGAGGTCGATCAGGGGAGCGTCGCCATCGTCCGTGGTCTTCGACTTGGTGGCCATAAAGATTTCTAATCCAGTCTAAAACTTCCAGCGGGCCGCGTTCCCGCCAAGATCATGTGTCCGATTCGCCGTCTGCTGCAGCTTTCCTACGTCCAAAACGCTTCAAACGCTCGTTCAGGGCCAGCAATCGCTCGCGCAATCGGCCCTGTTCGGCGATGGAGCCTTCCGGATCGCGTTCAAAGCGCGCTGTAGCCTCCGCCAAAGCGGATTCCAGCGCTGGCCTTTCGACCAGGAGCGACACGGCCTCGGCCAGATCCTCGCGCGCATCACCCGGGTCGATGCCTTCATCGAGGAAGGCGAATAAGGTTTTTGCCGGTGGGGCGGGAAGGCCTCGCTCGAGCGATATGGTCGATTGCGCGGACAAATCAAGCGTCTCGGCAGCTTCAAGCAGCGAATCGAGCGCCGGACCGACATTTTGGTCACGCCGCGCAAGGTCCGAAAGCGCGTCTTCGTGGCGCAGGATCTGGTCGGGAAACTTGACCAGTCCCGCGATCACCGCGCGGGTCAGCGAATCGCGCGCGCCGCCCGCCATCGCCCGCGTCAGGCTGTCGCGGGCTTCGGGCGACAAGCTGGGCGCGGGGGGCTTGAAGCCGCCCTTCTGCCACTCGCCGCGTGGGCGGAATTCGCGCGGCGGGCGCGGGGGGAAGGCATAGGCAGAGAACCGCTCGAGCAGTTCGCGTTTGTACAGCGCGCGGATATCGGGGTGCTGGATGCTGTCGACGTGATCGAGCAGCCGCGCCTTGAGCCCGGCCTTGTCCTCGGGCGAATTGAGCGGGGCCGCGGCCTTCTCGAAGTCCCACAGCGTATCGAGCAGGCTGGCCGGTTCGGCGAGCAATTGCTCGATTGCGCCGACACCCTGGTCGCGGATGACATCGTCGGGGTCCATCCCCGTGGGCAGGCGCACGATCGCCAGCGAATGCGCAGGGCGCAGCATCGGCAGGGCGCGCGAAATGGCGCGCATCGCCGCGCGTTGCCCGGCCTTGTCGCCATCGAAGCACAGGATCGGCCGTTCGACCTGGCGCCAGAGCAGCTCGATCTGGTTCTCTGTCAGCGCGGTCCCCAGCGGGGCGACCGCTTCGCGAATGCCTGCATTGGCCAGCGCGATGGCGTCCATATAGCCCTCGACCACGATCATCCGCCCGCTCTGCCGCGCGGCGGGCGCGGCGCGGTGCAGATTGTAAAGCGTGCGGCCCTTGTCGAACAGCGGCGTATCGGGGCTGTTGAGATATTTGGGCGCGTTGGGATTGGCTTCGCTGTCGAGGATCCGGCCGCCGAAGGCGATCACCCGCCCACGCGTATCGTGGATCGGCAGCATCAACCGGCTGCGGAAGCGGTCGTAGGGTTCCTTGTCCTGGACCGTGATCCGCATGCCAGCCTCGATCAGCATGGGTTCCTCGAACCGGCCCAGCGCGCGCTTCAGCGCCTGCCGGTCCTCGGGCGCATAGCCGAAGCCGAATTCGCGCACCGTCGCATCGGAAAATCCGCGCCGCCCGAGATAGCTGCGCGCCTGCGCCCCGTCCGCACCGCGCAGATTGCCCTCGAACCAGTCCTGCGCCGCAGCGGTCACATCGTGGAGGCTGGCGCGTTGCTCGGCGCGGCGGGCGGCCTGCCGATCGGGGGCGGGGACTTCCATCCCGGCTTCCGCGGCCAGTTCCTTCACTGCATCCATGAACGGCAGGCCGCGCTGGTCGGTCAGCCAACGGATCGCATCGCCATGCGCTTCGCAGCCGAAGCAATGGTAGAAGCCCTTCTCGTCATTGACGTAGAAGCTCGGCGTCTTCTCGTTATGGAACGGGCAACAGGCCTTGAACTCGCGGCCCGCCTTGGTCAGCCGCAGGGTACGACCGATCACCGCGGACAGCGTGGTCCGCATGCGCAATTCGTCTAACCATTGGGGTGACAGGGCCATAAGGTCGCAGACCTTATCGCCGGGATGCGGCCACCGCTAGCGCGCGGCGGAACCCTCCACAGGCTTATCCTCCGGCGGGAAGGGGCCGGTGGTCGCAACCTGCTGGCCGTCAAGTTCGAATAGATAGGCTTCCGCCGGACCCTGCGGTGCAGCGGTGGACTGCCACCACAGCGTGACCGTGCCGCCCGGCTGCCAGCCCGAGCCGCGCACCACGCGCCAGATCAGGCTGCCGTTATCATTGGTGATCGAAATCGCATCGGGATCGCCCAGCGCGGCGTCGGCCTCCGCTGTCGAATAGCCGACCGCCTGGTTGAACCCGGTCGCCGCGCGAAGCGTGCGGAACAGCGTGGGCGGGGTTTCGCGCAGGTCGGGAGCATCGGCGACAGGACCTTCGGCGACGTCTTCGGCGTCCACCAGCGTGATTGAATGGACGTAGGTGTAGACAGTGCCCACGGGCATTTCGCCGGGTTCGCACACAAGCGTGCCCGCGGGGCAGGCGACATAGCTGACCAGCGTGCCGATCTGGCGATTGCCCGCGCTGAGCACGGTTTCCACCTCGGATCCCTGCGGCCCGACGATCTTTGCGCCGAGCGTCGACAGATCGAGATCCGCGCCGACCAGCGTGCGCGGGGCCGCGATGGTCGGGGTGGGGGAGGGCGCGGGCGCAGGCTCGCTGTTCCCGCACCCGGCCATAGCCAGGCACCCCATGACGGTTGCGATTCCTGCGGCGCGGATCATGCGATTACCCTTCCGCGCCCGCTACGGCGGGTGCGTTGCAGGCGTTGGGCGCGCCGGGCGCATCGGCGGGGTAGGGGCCGCTGCCCGTGGCCTGCGCATAATTGGCGTCGATGGCATAGGCGGCCACGGGACCTGCGGGCGCGACGGTCGATTGCCACCAGAAGGTCAGCGGTTCGGCCTGCTCCCACTGGTCCCCGCCGTCGCCCGCACTGACGGTCCAGACCAGCGCGCCATCGTCGCAGGTGATGACGACATCGGCCTTGGCCCCGATCGCAGCCATCGCCTCGTCTTTCGAATAACCGGCCGCGCCGGTGAACCCGGTCGCCGGGCGCGTCATACGAAACGCGGTCGCGCGTTCGACGTCCGACGAATCATTGCCTTCGCCGCTGCCGGTCCCGGCTTCATTGTCCTCGCCCGGATAGACGACATGGACATAGGTATAGATCGTGCCTTCGGGCGCGGTTGCAGGATCGCATTCGGTCATGTCCGCAGGACAGGCGACGAAGCTGCGCATATCGGCGAAATTGCCTTCGGCGTTCGACAGCGCACTCGTCACTTCGGGACCCTGCGGTCCGACGATCTTTGCACCAAGATCGAGATCGAGGAATTCGCCTGCCTCGATATTGCGCGCGAGCGCCGCGGCCGCGCCATCGCTCTCCGCGTTTTCCAGATCGGTCGGCGGTTCATCGGCGGACCCGCAGGCGGCGAGCGCCAGCGAAAGGGGGAGGGCGAATACGATCTTGTTCATGATAGGGCTTCCTTCACCAGTCCGCTGGCCTTGCTCATATCCAGAGTAGCGCCGTGGCGGCCTTTGAGTTCCCCCATCACGCGGCCCATGTCCTTCATGCCATCGGCACCAAGGTCGGTCTTGATCTGCGCGATCGCGGCGCGGGTTTCGTCCTCGCTCATCTGCTGCGGCAGGAATTCCTCGATCACCGCCAGCTCGGCCTTTTCCTTGTCGGCAAGCTCCTGGCGGCCGCCATCCTCGTACATCTCGATCGATTCGCGGCGCTGCTTGGCCATCTTCATCAACAAATCGGTGATCATCGCCTCGTCGTCGGGCTTGGTGTCCGCGGTGCGCAATTCGATGTCGCGGTCCTTGATCTTCGCGCCGATCAGGCGGAGCGCGGCGGTGCGGTCCTTGTCCTTGGCCTTCATCGAGGTAACGGTTTCGGACTGGATTTTCTCGCGGAGCATGACGCCTCCTTGCACTAAGCTGTGGATGGTTCATACGTCCTGTAGAACAAGCTGCCGCAAAGCCAAGCGTTGCGCTTGACGGAACGCCAGCGCGTCTCTAGCCGCTGAGGCTTAGCAACATCGCTGGAAAACCATTTACCCGGAGCGCCCATGGCCCTGTCCGCATCTTCGCACGCGCAACCCTCAGGCGCGACGGGAGTCCTCGTGCTGGGCGACGGCACCGTTATCTGGGGCAAGGGCTTCGGCGCCACCGGCACTGCCGTCGGCGAGGTCTGCTTCAACACCGCGATGACCGGCTATCAGGAAGTGATGACCGATCCCTCCTACGACAGCCAGATCGTCACCTTTACCTTCCCGCATATCGGCAATGTCGGCGCGAACGAGGAAGACCACGAAAGCCGCGGCCTCGGCGCGGTGGGCTGCGTGGTGCGGCAGGAAGTGACCCCGCATTCGAACTTCCGCGCGCGAGATCAATTCGTCGAATGGATGAAGGATCACGGCAAGATCGGCCTGTCGGGCGTCGACACACGCGCGCTGACCCGCCGGATCCGCATGGCCGGCGCGCCCAATGCGGTGATCGCGTATAGCCCGCGCGGCGAATTCGACCTTCCGGCACTGAAGGCGCAGGCCGCCGAATGGAGCGGGCTCGAAGGTCTCGACCTCGTCCCCGGCGTCACCCGCGAGTCCAATGAAGACTGGACCGGCGGCCATTGGCAGCTCGGCTTCGGCTATGGCGAAGCCAAGGCCACCAAGCCGCATGTCGTCGCGATCGATTACGGCGCGAAGGACAATATCTTCCGCAATCTCGTGCAGGCGGGGGCCAAGGTCACTGTCGTGCCCGCGCGCGTCACGCTCGACGAAGTGCTCGCGCTGCAGCCCGATGGCGTGTTCCTGTCGAACGGTCCGGGCGACCCGGCAGCGACGGGCGAATATGCGGTGCCGGTGATCGAGGGGCTGCTCGAAAGCGACATTCCGCTGTTCGGCATCTGCCTCGGCCACCAGATGCTCGGCCTCGCAGCAGGCGCGAAGACCGCCAAGATGTTCCAGGGCCACCGCGGCGCCAACCACCCCGTCCAGCGCGTTGGGTCAGGTTGGAGCGAGAGCGAGGGCTTGGTCGAGATCACCAGCATGAACCACGGCTTCGCGGTCGATGGCGAGACCCTGCCCGAGGGGGTGGAGCAAACCCACGTCTCGCTCTTCGACGGCACCAATTGCGGGATTTCGATTAAGGGCAAAAAGGCCTTCGGCGTGCAGTACCACCCCGAGGCAAGCCCCGGCCCGCAGGACAGCTTCTACCTGTTCGAGAAGTTTGTGGGGATGCTCTGATGGCAAACTTTATTTCTCAAAAGGCGTTGGAAGACGCTCTGCTATTTGAACTTTTTGAACATGCGCAGGATAGTGATGATCCTATCAATGCTGACGGTTTGCGCGAAAGACTCCCCGTCAAATCGTCAGCAGTTCGCGTCGAAATGGCTTTGCTTGAATTAGATAATCAGTCTCTCCTTCATAACGAAACGAGCGACTACGAACTCAACGGATATAGCATCGTTAGAAAAGGTTATATCAAAGTAGAGCAGCAGCTTGCCGAACCTAGCAGTTACCTATCGAGATATGCGCTGAACAAAGGGGAGACCTTATCCCTTTCGACCTTGAATTACATCCCGGCTTCAGACCGGATAGTCACTAGGGCCGACAATCTCCCTCAAATTGAAGAGATCGAGGATCGGTTGGCTGCGCTTGAGGCAGAAATTCAGAAAAGCAATTCGGTTGAAGAGCTTCTGAATGAGCCCAAAGGCGCGATGCTGGCAGAAATCGACGCTGGCGAGGCGATGTTAAAGGGGGAGTCATTCCGCCTTAGCAAGTTGATTACCTTGATCGTGCCGCTGCTCAAAAAGCTCGCGGACAAGTTCTCCTCTGGCGCGATCGGAAAGCTAGCAAGCGATCTCATCGAAGCTCTTCTAAAGTTGATCTAAATGCCCAAACGCACTGACATCTCCTCGATCCTCGTCATTGGCGCAGGTCCCATCATCATCGGCCAGGCCTGCGAGTTCGACTATTCGGGCACGCAGGCGATCAAGGCGCTGAAGGAGGAGGGCTACCGGGTCATCCTGGTCAACTCCAACCCCGCCACGATCATGACCGATCCGGAAATGGCCGACGCGACCTATGTCGAGCCGATCACCCCCGAGATCGTCGCCAAGATCATCGCCAAGGAACGCCCCGACGCGGTGCTGCCGACGATGGGCGGGCAGACGGCGCTCAATTGCGCGCTGGCGCTGTTCAACGACGGCACCTTCGAGAAATACGGCGTGCAGATGATCGGCGCCGATGCCGATGCGATCGACAAGGCCGAGAACCGCCAGCGCTTCCGCGAGGCGATGGACAAGATCGGGCTCGAAAGCGCACGCAGCGGCGTCGCCAATACGGTGGACGAGGCGCTTGCGGTGCTCGAACGCACCGGCCTGCCGTCGATCATCCGCCCCAGCTTCACGCTGGGCGGCACCGGCGGCGGGATCGCCTATAACAAGCCCGAGTTCGAACGGATCGTGCGCGAAGGCCTCGAAGCCTCGCCCACCACCGAAGTCCTGATCGAGGAATCGCTCCTCGGGTGGAAGGAATTCGAGATGGAGGTGGTGCGCGACCGCAAGGACAATTGCATCATCATCTGTTCGATCGAGAATGTCGATCCGATGGGCGTGCATACCGGCGACAGCATCACCGTGGCGCCTGCGCTGACGCTGACCGACAAGGAATACCAGATCATGCGCACCGCCAGCATCAACGTGCTGCGCGAGATCGGGGTCGAAACCGGCGGATCGAACGTCCAGTTCGCGGTCAATCCGGAAGATGGCCGCCTGATCGTGATCGAGATGAACCCGCGTGTGTCGCGCTCGTCGGCGCTGGCATCGAAGGCGACCGGCTTCCCGATCGCGCGCGTCGCCGCCAAGCTGGCGGTGGGCTATACGCTCGACGAGATCCAGAACGAGATCACCGGCGCGACGCCGGCCAGTTTCGAACCGACGATCGACTATGTCGTGACCAAGATCCCGCGCTTCGCGTTCGAGAAGTTCAAGGGCGCGAAGAACGAACTGTCGACCGCGATGAAATCGGTCGGCGAGGTCATGGCGATCGGCCGCTGCTTTGCCGAATCGATGCAGAAGGCGCTGCGCGGTCTCGAAACCGATCTCGACGGGTTCAACCGGGTGACCGAGCTGGAAGGCGTGTCGCGCGACAAGATCGTCGCCTCGCTCAGCCAGCGCACCCCCGAGCGCATCCTCAAGATCGCGCAGGCCTTCCGCGAGGGGCTGAGCGTCGAGGATATCCAGCCGATCACCGGGTACGACCCGTGGTTCCTGCGCCAGATCGAAGCGATCATCTACGAAGAGAACATGATCGCGCATAACGGCCTGCCCAATACCGAGACCGAGATGCGCCGCCTCAAGGCGATGGGCTTTTCGGACAAGCGGCTTGCCACGCTGGCGGTGCGTTCGGTCGGCGTCGCGGGCGGGCTGGGCGAAACGCAGGCCAAGCGGTCGGGCCTGCTGCACGATGCACTGCGCGCGATGGCCGGCGCGACGAGCGAGCAGGAAGTGCGCAATCTGCGCCGCAAGCTTGGTGTCTATCCGGTGTACAAGCGGATCGACAGCTGCGCCGCCGAATTCGAGGCGATCACGCCTTATATGTATTCGACCTACGAAGCGCCCAGCTTCGGCGAGCCCGAGGACGAAGCGGACCCGTCCGATCGCAGGAAGATCGTCATCCTGGGCGGCGGGCCCAACCGCATCGGGCAGGGCATCGAGTTCGACTATTGCTGCGTCCACGCCTGTTTCGCACTGGCGGAGGCCGGGTTCGAAACGATCATGGTCAATTGCAATCCGGAAACCGTTTCGACCGATTACGACACCTCCGACCGGCTCTATTTCGAGCCGCTGACCGAGGAAGACGTGCTCGAGATCATGCGGGTCGAGATGTCGAAGGGCGAAGTGGTCGGCGTCATCGTCCAGTTCGGCGGGCAGACCCCGCTCAAGCTGGCCGCTGCGCTCGAACGCGAAGGCATTCCGATCCTCGGCACCAGCCCCGATGCGATCGACCTGGCCGAAGACCGCGAACGTTTTGCCAAGCTGATCAACAAGCTCAAGCTCAAGCAGCCGCTGAACGGCATCGCCAAGAGCCGCGACGAGGCCGCCGCAGTGGCGGCGCGGATCGGCTATCCGGTGCTGCTGCGTCCCAGCTACGTGCTCGGTGGCCGCGCGATGGAAATCGTCGACAGCGAAGCGCAACTCGACGACTATATCGCCACGGCGGTCAATGTCAGCGGCGACAGCCCGGTACTGGTCGACCAGTATCTGCGCGATGCGGTGGAATGCGATGTCGATGTCGTTTCCGACGGCACCGAAGTGCGGATCGCGGGCGTAATGCAGCATATCGAGGAGGCCGGTGTCCATTCGGGAGACAGTGCCTGCACGCTGCCGCCCTACAGCCTGCCGCAGGACATCATCGCCGAGATGGAGCGCCAGGCGACCGAACTGGCCGTGGCACTGGAAGTGCGCGGGCTGATGAATGTCCAGTTCGCGGTCAAGGAAGGCGAGGTCTATCTGATCGAGGTCAATCCGCGCGCCAGCCGCACGGTGCCTTTCGTCGCCAAGGCGATCGGCCGGCCCATCGCCAAGGTCGCTGCACGCGTCATGGCGGGAGAGCCGCTGAGCGCGTTCGAACCCTTCGACCTCAACCCCAACCACATGGCGGTGAAGGAAGCGGTGTTCCCCTTCGCGCGCTTCCCGGGTGCCGACCCGGCGCTATCGCCCGAGATGAAATCGACCGGCGAGGTGATGGGGATCGATCGCGGGTTTGCCGCCGCCTTCCTCAAGTCGCAGCTCGGCGCGGGCATGACCCCGCCGCAGTCGGGCACGCTGTTCGTGTCGGTCAAGGATACCGACAAGCCGCTGATCCTGCCGGCCGTGAAAACACTGCTCGACAAGGGCTTCCGCGTAATCGCCACCGGCGGCACGCAGCAGTATCTGGCGCAGCAGGGTCTCGCGGTCGAACCGGTCAACAAGGTGGCCGAAGGGCGCCCGCATATCGTCGATGCGATCATCGACGGCGCGGTGCAGCTGATCTTCAACACCACCGAGGGCTGGCAGTCGCTGCTCGACAGCAAATCGATCCGCGAAGCGGCGCTGGAAAAGAAGCTGCCCTACTACACCACGGCCGCCGCTTCGCTGGCCGTTGCGCAAGCAATCGCAGAGGTTTCGCCGGACCAGCTTGAAGTACGTTCGTTGCAAGACTATTATAGCTGACGAAAAACACGCTCCCCCTCCCGACATTCGAACCGCTTGTGTTCCGCAATCCGGCGGACCGGGTTCGAATTGTCCCCGGGGGGTCAGCCGGAACAGGAAGGACAAGAGCCCTATGGAAAAAGTGCCGATGCTGGCCGAGGGCTACGAACAGCTCACGGCGGAACTCAAGGTCCTGCGTGCCGAGCGTCCCCTGATCGTCGATGCGATCGAGGAAGCACGTGCGCATGGCGACCTGTCGGAGAATGCCGAATATCACGCGGCCAAGGAACGCCAGGGCCACGTTGAAACGCAGATCGCCGACCTTGAGGACAAGATTACCCGCGCGCAGATCATCGATCCCACCACGCTGTCGGGCGACAAGGTGATCTTCGGGGCAACGGTCACGCTGCTCGACGAGAACGACAAGCCTGTGCGTTACCAGATCGTGGGCCAGACCGAAGCCGATGCCGCGAAGGGCCGGATCAGCTACAATTCGCCGATCGGGCGCGCGCTGATCGGCAAGCAGCTCGATGAAGAGGTCGAAGTGACCGTTCCCTCGGGCGACAAGTTCTACCTGATCAACAAGATCGAATTCATCTGATCGGCGGGGCCCCGGGTATGCGGGGCCTCACGACAGGGGTTTCTCCACTCCCCAATTGTGGATCGGGACGTCCCGGTCGCCGTGCGGAATGGTGAATTCGCGCTTGTGCGTCGCGGTGAAGCCGGCCCGCTGGAAAGCGGGGCGGGCAAGATCGCTGGCCTCGGCGTAGAGGCGCTCCATCCCGTGTTTGCGCGCATAGGTCGCCGCAGTTGCCAGCAGCTGCGTGGCCAGGCCGCGCCGTATATGCTCGGGATGGTTGTAGAGATGATCGATATGTCCGTCCTGCTCGAGCAGGACGTAGGCGACCGGCCGGTCATCGACATCGGCCGCGACAAAGATCACATCGCCAGCGGCAACCCGCTCCCGGTACCGCCGGGCACCGGGGTGGCGTGCGGCCCACGCAGCAACCTGCGCGGGTGAATAGGCGTGCGGCCCGATATCGGTGATCGCCGAGGCGAGGATTTCGGCAAGCACCTCGGCATCATCGTCGCGATACGGCCTGATTACATAGGCCATCGCGAAATTAGGCGCTCGGATCGAGCAACTTGTGAAGGTGGACGATCACATACTTCATCTCGGCATCGTCGACAGTACGCTGCGCGTTGGAGCGCCAGGCATCTACCGCAGCTTCGTTGCTGCTGAACACGCCGGCGACGTGGATGCTTTCGGGATCGGCAAAGGTCACGCTGCGCGGATCGGTCACCCGGCCGCCCATCACGAGGTAGAGCGTCTGCTTGCTCTCGGTTTCTTCCATGGAATCGTCTTTCTCGAAGGGGAGGGGAGAGGAATGGCTGCGGCACATAGCGAAAGCGGCGCGACAGGCAAGCCCGTCGCGCCGCTACGGCATCCTTGCGATGCTTGTGCCTAGTGCTTGATGCCGGTCCGCAGCGCGCGATAGGCGCGGCTGCTCTTGCGTCCGGCCTTGCGGCTTGAGCTACGCAGCGCATCACCGGCCACGTCGAGCTTGTAGGCGGCATCGCGGCGAAGCCCGCGTGCGGTAGTGGCGGCGCTGTCGCCCAGATCCTCGAGCCGGTCGCCGGCGAACTGCGCGCCGTCGGCCATGCTGTCGATCATCCGCGCGCCATAGGCGAGCGCGGCATCGGCGGCGATTGCCGCGATGGTGCCGCCGCGACGACCAAGCCGGCGGCCCGGGCGCGTCATTGCGCCGATCGCCAGACCGGCGACGAGTACACCGCCGATAACGGCGAAGGGGTGCTTCTTGGTGAATTCGACTGCGCTGTCGGCAGCGTCCTTGGCCTGGTCGGCCAGGCTACGCGCTTCGTTGCGCTTCTCGCCCGCTTCGATTCGGTCGCGCAATTGCTCGCGCTTCTGCTCGTCGCTCAACTTGCTATCGGCGCTGATCGGGGTGACGTTGTTCTCGGCTGCATCGGCCATGGTAAATCTCCGGAATGTGCGTTCGTAAAGCCAACGGATCGAGCGGGCCTAACGTTCCGAATCTCCGTCATATTCATCGCGCTCGTCATTGGCTTCGCGATCGAAGCCGAGCACACCGAGGATCGGATTGCGTGCGAACCAGACGACGATCGCCGCGACCAGCGCGGCGAGCGCGCCGCGGTTGTCATCGGCGACATCGATAGCCTCTTCGTAGAGATCGGCGGCGCCTTCGCGGACCCGGTCGAACGCACGCTCGCCCAGGCTCTTGTGCGAAAAATCGGATTTGAGATGCTCGATATCAGCCTCGACGAGCGCGCGGGCGGATTCGCGCAGATATTTATCCTCGAGCATGCGTGTACGACGATCACTCATTCGCCATCCCCATCATCGAAGGCGTCGCGGATATCGTCGAGCCGTCCCTTGAGAAGGCGCAGCATGACAACCCCGGCGACGATCAGCGCCAGCGTGACCACAGCGGTTGCGGCCCATGGGCCGATGACGGGTGCCAGTGCGATCACTATTCCGACCGTTGCCGCAATCAGGGCAAGGTGGAACACGCCGAATGCGCCCAGTGCGAACGCAATGGCACCCTTGGTCCGATTGCCGATATAACCAGCGCGGCTTTTCTGAAACCGCAGCTCGGCCTCGGCATAGCTCTTGCCATCCTCGATCAGCGCGAGGACATCATCGGTCAGCGAAAATGGCTGAGCCTCCTCGCCCTCCGGTTCGGGAGCGTCGTGTTCGTCGGGCAAATCGAACGGGCCGGGATATTCGTCGGCCCGTTCGGTGTCATCGTCGCGCATGCAGTCCCCCGTAATCGGTCGCTTAGCGCGAACCGCGGAAAAGGCGCGAAAGCATGAAGCCGACAATGGCGGCTATGCCGATTGCCTTGCCCGGGCTCTTGCGGACGAATTCGCGACCGTCTTCGACGAGGTCGTCGACACTCTTCTCGTCGAGCTTGCTGGCATAGCCATCGAGCGACTTCGAGGCGGTGCGGGCATAATCGCCATATTTCGCGCCGAGCTTCTCGTCGACCTGATAGGCGTTTTCATCGACCAGCTTGCTGAGCGAACGCAGGCCTTCGCCCGCCTTTACCTTGCCTTCGGTCGCCAGTTCGCGGCCCTTGACCTTGGCGTTTTCGCCATAGGTGCGCGCTTCAGCGACCCAGTCGTCACCCTTGCCCTTGGCCTGCTCGCGATAGGCGGTGGCGCGGTCCTTGCCTTCGGCCTTGAGCGCGGCGGCGCCGGCCTTGGCTTCTTCGAGCGCGGCATTGAAGCGCGACTTGGCTTCGGTGCGGTTATCGGTGGCATTTCCCGGCGTTGCGGTATTGGTCATGGTTGTCTCCTTCGCGGCGCCTTGCTTCGCCGCGGGTTTGCGCGGCTTGGCGGCGGTGGCGGATTTCTTGGCTGCGGGTTTCTGGGTGGCAGGACTTTTGCGCTTCTTGGGTGCGCCGCCTGCGGTGGTTTCTGCCATGATGCTGGTCCTTGCCCTCACTTGGTTGTCGTCCGGCGTTTCAGCCTTCAATGTTGCAACGCAACTTGCACACCAATGTTCCGGCGAATAGAGCGCTGCTGACTCCCCATCTGGGGGTGTTTTAGCCGATTACAACACCTTTTCCCGGAGTGCCAGCACCATGACCGCGATCATCGATATCCACGCCCGCGAAATTCTCGATTCGCGGGGTAATCCCACGGTCGAAGTCGATGTTCTGCTCGACGATGGCAGCTTTGGCCGCGCCGCGGTGCCCAGCGGCGCCTCGACGGGCGCGCATGAAGCCGTCGAACTCCGCGATGGCGATGCCCGCCGCTATCTGGGCAAGGGCGTGATCAACGCAGTGAACGCGGTAAACACCGAAATCCGCGACATGCTGGTCGGCGCGTTCGATGCCGAGGACCAGCGCGATATCGACCTGTCGATGATCGCGCTCGACGGCACGCCCAACAAGGGCCGGATCGGCGCGAATGCGATCCTCGGCACCAGCATGGCGGTGGCCAAGGCAGCGGCGAATGCGCGCGGCCTGCCGCTCTATAGTTATATCGGCGGCGTTTCGGCGCATGTCCTGCCGGTGCCGATGATGAACATCATCAATGGCGGCGAACATGCCGACAACCCGATCGACATCCAGGAATTCATGGTCATGCCGATCGGTGCCGACAGCCTGGCCGAAGCGGTCCGGTGGGGCGCGGAGGTGTTTCACACGCTCAAGAAAAAGCTGCATGAGAAGGGTCTGGCCACCGCGGTCGGCGACGAGGGCGGCTTCGCCCCCGATCTCGCCAGTACGCGCGATGCGCTCGATTTCATCATGGCCTCGATCGAGCAGGCCGGCTTCAAGCCGGGCGAGGATATCGCGCTGGCGCTCGACTGCGCCTCGACCGAGTTCTTCAAGGACGGCAAGTACCGGATTTCGGGCGAGGACCTGTCGCTCGATGGGCCGGGCATGGCCGAATATCTCGACAAGCTGTGCCGCGACTATCCGATCCGTTCGATCGAAGACGGCATGGCCGAAGACGATTTCGCCGGTTGGAAAGCGCTCACCGACCGTATCGGCAACAGTGTCCAGCTGGTGGGCGACGACCTTTTCGTCACCAATCCCGAACGGCTGCGCGACGGGATCGAGCAAGGTCTGGCCAATTCGCTGCTGGTGAAGGTCAACCAGATCGGCACTTTGTCCGAAACGCTCGATGCGGTGAGCATTGCCAACCGTGCGGGCTACACCGCGGTCATGTCGCATCGGTCGGGCGAAACCGAGGATGCGACGATTGCCGATCTCGCGGTCGCCACCAATTGCGGGCAGATCAAGACCGGCAGCCTCGCGCGTTCGGACCGTTTGGCGAAATACAACCAGCTGATCCGGATCGAGGAAGAGCTGGGTGACAGCGCGATCTATGCCGGGCGCGAATGCTTCGGCCGTATCGGCGCGTAGTAATCCGGGCCCAGGCGATCTCGGTCGACCGGGATCGCTGCCGGTGCGGGCGGGCGGCCTAGGTCCGGTTCTTCGGGTGGAACCAGTACTGCCATACGCCCCAGGCGTTGATCAGCAGGAGGATGCCGTTCATCGCGGCGAGCGGGATCGCATCTTCGGTCAGTCCGATGTAAATCCAGAGCGCGGAAACCACGCAGAACAGTACGAACCCCCAGGCGGTGGCGCGGCGTCCCATGTCGAAGGCGATCATCGATGCGGCGAGCACGGTGCCGATCGAAGTGATCCATTCGAGGGCACCGTTCATGATTGTCTGTCCTGCATGATTGTCAGGACGCATAAGGGCAGCTAGCGTTCCGCAAAATTGCTCTTTGTGGGAGGGGGGCTATGGGAAAATTTCCGGCGCATCCGGACGAGGTCAGCGCTGCGTGGCTTGGCGCGCAGCTGAATGCGCGTGTCGATACTGTCCGCTGGGAGCCGATCGGCACCGGGCAGGTGGGCGACAGCGTGCGTTTCTTCCTGACGGGTGAGGACGTACCCCCAACGCTCGCGGGGAAGTTCCCGGCGGAGGACGCCAGCAGCCGTGGCACCGCCGCGCTGTTCGGGCTCTATCGCAAGGAAGTCGAGTTTTACCGCCACGCCGCGCCGCTGCTCGATGTGCGGGTGCCGCAGGTCTATTTCACCGAGGTCGACAAGACAGGCGGCGCCTTTATCCTCCTGTGCGAGGACATGGGCCCCGCGCGCCAGGGCGACCAGATTGCGGGGTGCGGGATCGAGGATGCGCGCGCCGCCATCCGGCAGGCGGCCGCGATCCATGCGCCCAGCTGGGGCCGCCGCGAATTGCTCGATGCCGAATGGATCGCGCCGCTCGCCGACCTGCGCCAGCAACTCGGAGTGATGTATCCGCAGGCGCAGGCAGTCTTCCGTGAGCGCTACGGCGAAATGCTCGAGCCCGAATTCATGGCGATCTGCGAGCAATTGCGCGAAGCGAGTGCGGTGTGGTTCGAGCGCGACGATCCCCCGCAATGCCTCGTCCACGGCGATTTTCGTCTCGACAACATGCTGTTCGATGTCCGCGACGGACGCGAGCCGATCGCCGTTCTCGACTGGCAGACAGTGGCCGTGGGCAGGCCGATGACCGATGTCGGCTATTTCATCGGCTGCGGCATCGGCGCGGCATTGTGGCGGGATCACGAACGCGAATTGCTCGATCTTTGGCGCGCGGAAATGCGCGTCCGCGGGATCGATCTGACCCATGAGGAAATCGAGCGCGATTACCGGCTCGGCATCCTCCATGGCGTGTCCACCGCCGTGTTCAGCGCGGCCTTTGTCGAACGCACCGAGCGCGGCGACGCGAATTTCCTGTCGATGGCGCGCGGGGCCTGTTCTCTGGCGCTCGAGCGCGATAGTATCCAGATATTGAAGGAGGCGACCTAGTGGTTCTGAGCCGCGGAGACGACTATCCGATCCACCAGACGCCGGAACCGGTGGCCTTCGCCGGCACCGACCGCAATTTCTACGACCGCTATTTCTTCAACGGCTACGCGCCCGATGGGAGCGGCTTTTTCGCCGTCGCGCTGGGCATCTATCCGCATCTCGACATTATCGACGCGCATTTCAACGTCGTACGGGACGGCGTGCAGCACTGCGTCCACGCCAGCGCCGAACTGGGGATGGAGCGCATGGCGATGGCCGCCGGGCCGATCTCGGTCGAGATCATCGAGGCGCTCAACATCCTGCGTATCCGCCTCGAACCGTTCGAGAACATGGCCGCCGACATCACTTTCACCGGCCGTGCCTTCCCGATCGAGGAGCCGCGTTTCACGCACCGGATCGGACCGCGCGCCTTCATGGACTATACCAGGCTGACGCAGAACGGAGGGTACGAGGGCTGGATCGAAGTCGATGGCGACAAGCAGGACCTGGCCGCCGGGACCATGGGAACGCGCGATCGCAGCTGGGGCGTGCGCCCGATTGGCGCGCGCGATACGCAGCCGATGCCGGGGGCGCCGCTACCGGGCTTCTTCTGGCAATGGACCCCGATCAACTTCCCCGGCGGCAGCCTGTTCTTCCACGTCAATAACGATGCGCAGGGCAATGCCTGGAACACGCGCGCCGCATGGGCGGGCGAGGGGGCCTCTGCCGATGAGATCACCGAGGGGCATGGCAGCATGCGCACCCGGCTCGAACAGGGCACTCGCTGGCCGTCGGGCGGCACGCTCTCGCTCGCGCTACGCGGCGCCCCCGAACAGGTGACCTTCGAGCCGCTCGGACGCTTTCAGATGCGCGGGCTGGGCTATACCGATCCGAATTGGGGCCACGGTCTCCACCACGGCCCGCTCGAGGTCGTGCGCGAGGATATCGAGCTCGACGATATCGACCCGCTGGCGCCCGAGAACCTCCACGTTCAGGTACCCGTACGTGTGTCGGGCAATGACGGGTCCGAAGGCATCGGCGTGTTCGAACAGCTGATAATCGGGCCGTTCGCGCCGCTCGGGCTCAAGGAGTTCCTCGACGCGGCCGATTAGCCGGCGAACCGGCCCTGCAGATCGAGCAGCGTCATCGCCGCCTTGGCCGCTTCGCCGCCCTTGTCGTTCTGGGCCGGGTCGGCGCGGACCAGCGCCTGCGCCTCGTTCTCGACCGTCAGTATGCCGTTGCCGATGGCCATGCCGTCCATCGTCAGCGCCATGATCCCGCGCGCGCTTTCACCGGCGACGATTTCGAAGTGGTAGGTCTCGCCGCGGATCACCACGCCGATGCCGACATAGCCGTCATAGCGGCCGCTTTCGGAAGCGAGCGCGATCGCGCCGGGGACTTCGAGCGCGCCGGGGACGGTGAGGACTTCCACGTCATGCCCGGCAGCTTCGAGCGCGGCGCGCGCGCCCGCTACCAGCATGTCATTGAGGTGGTCGTAGAAACGGGCTTCGACGATCAGGAAACGGGCCATGCGGGTCACTCCGGAATGGGTTTGTGGTCGACGATATTGAGGCCGTAGCCTTCGATCGCCACGACATTGGGCTGCGAATTGCTGAGCAGGATCATGTCCTCGATGCCGAGATCGGCGAGGATCTGCGATCCGATACCGACATTGCGCTGCGCGTCGCTTTCGCTGTAGCCGCGGTTCGATGCCGGACGCCCGGTGATCAGCACGATCACGCCCGCGCCATGTTCGCCCACCGCCTGCATCGCGCGCTGCAGCGTGCGCTTGCGCGGACCGGGCTTGCCCAGCACATCGTCGAAGATCGAGATCGGGTGGACGCGGGCAAGGGTAGGCTGGTCCTCGACCACATGGCCTTTCTGCAGGACGTAGCTTTCGCTGCCGTCGACAGTGTTGCGGTAGGTCAGCAGGCGCCAGTCGCCGCCATAGTCGGAATCGAAACTGTCCTCGGCGACGCGCTCGACCAGGTGGTCGTGACGCATCCGGTATTCGATCAGGTCGCGGATCGTGCCGATCTTCATGTCGTGGCGGCGGGCAAAGCCGATCAGATCGTCGAGCCGCGCCATGGTGCCGTCCTCGTTCATGATCTCGCAAATCACGCCCGAGGGGTTGAGGCCTGCAAGGCGCGAGATATCGACCGCCGCTTCGGTATGGCCGGCGCGGACCAGCACGCCGCCATCGCGCGCCGCCAGCGGGAAGACATGGCCGGGGGTGACAATATCGTCGGGTCCGCGGGTCGAATCGATGGCGACCGAAACGGTGCGCGCGCGGTCGGCGGCGCTGATCCCGGTCGTAACGCCGTCCTTGGCCTCGATCGAGGTGGTGAAAGCGGTCTGCATGCTTTCGCGATTGTCGCGGCTCATCGGTTCGAGGCCGAGCGCTTCGACGCGCTTGCGGTCGAGCGACAGGCAGATGAGGCCGCGGCCATGCGTCGCCATGAAATTGATCGCGCTGGGTGTCGCCATCTGCGCGGGAATGATCAGGTCGCCTTCGTTCTCGCGGTCCTCGTCATCGACAAGGATATACATCCGGCCATTGCGCGCTTCGTCGATGATCTCCTCGGCGCCGACGATGACCGGGGTCTCGTCATTGGCCTCGAGGAAGGCTTCGAGCTTGGCCAGCGTATCGGCGGTCGGGTTCCAGCTATCCTCGCCGCACTCGCGCAGCGTATTGGCATGAAGCCCCGCCGCGCGGGCGAGCCCGGCGCGGGTCATGAGACCCTGCGAAACGAGTGTGCGAACTTTTTCGATCGTGTTCATAGCGGACGGGTATCACAGCCTAATGTGATTGCCAATCCCGCCAATCACATTCGATGTGATGCACGCATAAACAAGCGCGCCTGCGCCAGGCTAGGAGTTAAGGATGGAAGGAAAATGGTGGACGCACTTGGGCTCGAACCAAGGACCCGCTGATTAAGAGTCAGCTGCTCTACCAACTGAGCTATGCGTCCACACTGCGGCGTACCGCGGCCTCGTGGAAGAGGCGTTCCCGACTCGGGAGGCGCCCATATAGCGGGCTTTCTCGCGATGAAAAGCCCCCATTGGCAAATTAGGCGTCGCGGCGCTGGCGCAGGCGATGCGATCCTGCCTCGCGAAGCTCTAGTGTAGCGCCAAATGGGTCCGCCAGATCGTCACCTACCGTGATCAGGCGGCCGAATTCCAACGACCGAACAGCGGCAAAAGCCTGATGCAGTGGCATGCCGGTAACTTGCGGAAGATCCCAGATCGTAATCCTGCTGCCGCGCCGGTTGGCGCGAGCAACTTCGAGCAGTACTTTGTCGCAAGTCTCGAGATCGCTCCGCTGCACCCGCTGGCCCGGATCATACTTGGTTCGGTTACCGATCGGAAGTCGGCGGTCCATAGAGGTCATCGTCAACAGCGTCCCAACTGCGCCAGCGACTAACCCCCCGGTCCGCCAACAATCGTCATACTGTTCAGTAGTGTCTATCGGTGGTAAAAGCAGTCCCTCAACGGGGGGACAGTAAAACTAGCTAGAGTAGCGATGCACGACACCACGAAACATATCGTCAAGATGGAGGATTGCGAGGCAATTCTCGAATACCTTTACGCGGCGTGCCTAGAACAAGGCGCTACCTGGTTAAGCTATCACTTCACGCCGGTGTTCGAATCGCCCACCTCGCGAAACACATTTATCTGGACGCGCGATTTTCCCGTCGAATACCAGAAACGTTACATTAGCGACGATTTCCGTGGACGCGACCCGATCCCCCAACTCGCTTTTGAGCACGGTCCCGTACTGACCTGGACCGAGGTGCGCGCACGTGGAAAGTCGATACCGGATGTCACAAGCTTTCTCGACGATCTGGAGGAGCTTGACGTCGACAATTGGGTGGTCTTCGCGTTGTTCGGTCCGCGCAATCGCGACGGTTATGCTACGATGCGGTTTGCCGAGGATCCCGACGGCTTCTCCAAGAAGCGCCTGCAGAAAATCCACTCGCTGATCCTCGCCGCGCATCTGCAGCTCTGCAAAGTCATGGACGAGGGCCGGGCATCGGTCGCCTTGTCGGACCGCGAACGCGAGGTCGTCGAATGGATGGGGCGGGGCAAGTCGGCGGGCGATATCGCCGCGATCCTCGAGATCTCGCCCGAAACCGTGCGTACCTATACGCGCCGGGTCTATGACAAGCTGCAGACCAACGACCGCGTGACCGCGACCGTGCGCGCGCTCAAGCTGGGACTGATCGAACTCTAGCGGATCAGGCCGGTGCGCGGGGCCTTGCGGTTCCAGCGGTGAACCATCATCAACGAGCCGATGCAGATCATGTTGGTGAGCATCGAACTGCCGCCATGGCTCATGAAGGGGAGCGGAATGCCGACCACCGGCGCCAGGCCCATGACCATCATCAGATTGATCGCGACATAGAAGAAGATCGTCGCGGTCATGCCGAGCGCCACGAGCTTGCCGAACCGGTCGGTGCTCGCGCGCGACACTGCCAGGCCCCAGCCGAAAATCATGGCGAAAGCGCCGAGCACGATCAGCCCGCCGATAAAGCCCCATTCCTCGGCCATGGTGGCGAAGATGAAGTCGGTGTGCGGTTCGGGCAGATAGTGCAGATGGCTCTGCGACCCTTCGTTGAAGCCCTTGCCGGAAAAGCCCCCCGATCCGATCGCGATTTTGGACTGGGTGATGTGGTAACCATCGCCCAGCGGATCGCTGGCGGGATCGAGGAAGGTGAACACCCGCTTCTGCTGGTAGTCTTGCAAGCCAAAGAAGAAGGCCACCGGGGCGAGCACGGCGGCAGCCAGGCCCGCTCCGACGAACCAGCGCAGCGGCAGGCCCGCGGAAAACATGATGACCGCACCGCCGAACACGATCGCCAGTGAGGTGCCCAGATCGGGCTGCAGCAGCACCAGCGCCACCGGGGCGAGGATCAGTGCCCCCGGTGCAATCAGGGCACGCACGGTGGGCACCATGCCGACCGGCAAGGTTGCGTAATAGCGCGCGAGGACCAGCACGATTGCCGGCTTCATCAGCTCCGAGGGCTGCAATTGCATAAAGCCCAGGTCGAGCCAGCGCTGGCTGCCGCCCCCGACGAAACCGATCGCCTCCACCGCGACCAGCATCAGCAGCACTACCCCATAAATCGGGATGGCGAACAGCATCACCAGATCGCGCGAGAACCGGCTGAGCACGAAGGCCATGACCAGGAACACGCCGAAGCGGATGACATGCGAGGACGCATAGGGATCCCAGTTCCCACCCGCGGCGGAATACAGCACCAGCGCGCCGAAGCCGATCAGCACGAACAGCGGAAACAGCATCTGCCATGGCTGACGTGCGATGGGGGCGGGGACGAGACCGGTCATTCAGGCGCGTCTGTGGCATCCGGCGCCGGAGTGCTCCGGGCGGAGGTCGGTCTGGCCGAGGCGGAGGCTTGCGACACTTCCTCGGGCGAGCGCGTGTCGATGCGCGAAGGGCTGGCCTGTTCAGCGATGCTTTCGGGCTGGCGGGCGGCCACGCGCGCTTCGGCTTCGACCTGGTCGAAGATATCCTCGTCGCGTGACGGGGCGGGGGGCACGGTCTCGCCCTGCGCTGCGGCATAGGCGCGATATTTCGCATTCAGCCGCTGCTGCGCAGTGCCGCCCCATTGTTCTTCGAGCGGGCGCAGCGCGTCCATGCCCTTGGCCGGATCGAACAGGAAGGTCATCACATCGCGCGCGATCGGATAGGCTGCGCCCGACCCGCCGCCATGTTCGATGACCACCGCGCCGGCGTATTTCGGTTTGTCGAACGGGGCAAAAAACACGAACAGGCCGTGATCGCGATATTTCCACGGGCCGGTCTTGCCGTTGGAGACGCTGAGCGAAACGACCTGCGCGGTGCCCGTCTTGCCCGCCATCTTGATATCGTCGAACGGCAGCCGCGCGCGTCCCGCCGTGCCGGGTCCGTTTACGACATCGCTCATCGCCTGCCGGACGTAGCCGATTTCCTCCGGGCTGAAATCGAAATGCTCAAATTGGGGCTTGTTGCCCTCGAGTTGCAGCCGCGGCATGACCTTGTACCCGGTCGCCATGCGCGCGCTCATCACCGCCAGCTGGAGCGGGTTGGTCAGGTAATAGCCCTGGCCGATCGAGGAATTGACCGTGTCATAGGGCTGCCATGCGCTGTCGTGACGCCGCTGCTTCCATTCGGGTGACGGCACCGTTCCGTAGAACTGGCTGGTGACGGGGAGCGGGAATTCTTCGCCCAGACCCATCTTGTGCGCCCATTCGGCCACCTTGGCGAAACCCACCTGCTGGGCGAAATGGTAGAAATAGCTGTCGCAGCTCTGGTAGATCGCCTTGGCCATGTCGACCCGGCCATGATTGCTCCAGCAATTGAAGAAGCGATTGCCGATGCGGCGCCCGCCGCCGCACATGATCGCTTCGTCCGGCTTGATGCCCGCATCGAGGAACGCCATGCAGTGCATCGGCTTGATCGTCGATCCGGGGGGATAGAGGCCCTTCAGAACCTTGTTGCGCAGCGGTACGCGCTCGTCGTCGCGCAGCATGCCGTATTCGACACGCCCGATCCCTTGCGAAAAGCTGTTGGGGTCGAAACTGGGCATCGAGGCCATGCACAATATGTCGCCCGTCTCGCAATCCATCACCACCGCCGACCCGCTCTCGAGCCCGATCCGGCGTGCGGCGTAATCCTGCAGCGGACCGTCGATCGTCAGCCGGACGGGATCGCCCTGGACGTCCTCGCGCGTTTCGAGATCGCGGACGATCCGTCCCGATGCGGTGACCTCGACCCGGCGCGCGCCCGGGATACCGCGCAGATCGAGTTCGAACTGGCGCTCCAGCGCATCCTTGCCGATCTTGTACCCCGGCGTGATCAGCAGCGGATTGCGATCCTGCTCCTCATACTCCTCCGCATTGGCAGGGCCAACATAGCCGAGCAGATGGCCGACAGTGAGCCCGGTGGGATAGAAGCGCGAGAAGCCGCGCTGCGGAACCACCCCGGGCAGGTCGGGCAGGCGCACGCTGACCGCGGCGAACTCGTCATAGCTGATACCCGAGGCGATCTCGACGGGCTGGTAGCCGGGGCCGTCGTCGATCCGCTTGCGGATGTCCGCCGCCTGGTTCTCATCGAGCTTGAGGATGTCCGTAAGCGCAAGGAGCGTGGCATCGGGATCGGGTGTGCGTTCGGGAATGATATCGACGCGGAAGTCCGCGCGGTTCGATGCGAGCGGCGCCCCGTTGCGGTCGAGGATCCAGCCACGCCGCGGCGGGATCAGCGATAGATTGACCCGGTTGCTCTCGCTCTCGAGCTCGTATTTCTCGTTCTCGGCGATGGCGATGTAGCCCATTCGCGCAGCCAGCAGCACGCCGAGCCCGCCCATCGCGGTGCCGATGACGAAGGTCCGCCGGTCGAAGGCGTTCTCGAGCGTCGACTGGGTGACGACTTCGCGCGGGCGCGCGCGCTTGCGCAACCGCATCAGCGTGCCCTCCAGCGCTTGAGACGGGTACGGTCGAGGACCGCGACCAGCCGCGCTGCGATGGGGAAGAAGAGAATGGTGAGCACGAGCTGCGGAACCAGGGCCATGAGCGAATGGAAGGTCGGTTGGCCGCCGGAGAACAGCCATCCGGCGGTGAGGTACCCGAGTATCAGTATACCCGCAGTGAACCAATCCTGCCAGAACGCACGCCACGGCAGCCGCGCCTCGATCAGCTCGATGCCGAGCATGATCAGCGACCATGACATGATCGCGAAGCCGAAGGGTTGCCCGCTGTAGAGATCGTCGATCAAGCCCAGCGGAATGCCCGCCCATACGGGCATCAATCCGGGCCGCACCAGCCGCCAGGCGAGCAGCATGAGCAGGCCGAAGGGCGGCATCATCGGGAGGCCGGCGGCAATCGGGAAGATCGGCAAAACCGACCCGATGACGATCGAGATCCACGGCACGCTATTGGCGAGCAGTGGCGAGTGCGAGCGGTTGATCCGGCTGCCATAGGCATCGCTGCGCGCCCGCGGGTCGTTGCGCTCCATCAGTCGGTCAGCTCGCGCTCGATCGGGGTGGCCGCGCCGAGCGCCGCGTCGGGTTCGTAGATCGGCTCGACGCTGACGTAATCGGTTGCAGCGGGATCGCTGACGATGCGCGCCAGACCGCCGTCATCGGTGGTTTCGGTGAGGATGGCGACCGCAATACCCGGGGGGTAGTATCCTCCCGCGCCGCTGGTCACGAAGACATCGCCGGGGCTGAGCGGATTGATCCCGAGATTGATCAGCCTGATGCGCAGCAGGCCATCGCCGCGCCCTTCGGCAAAGGCCACGACCTCGTCCTTGGCGCGGCGCACCGGGAGGATGCTTTCGGTATCGGTGAGCAGCAGCACGCGTGCGCTGTCGCTGCCGACTTCGAGAATGCGTCCGACCACGCCGCGGGGCGAGCGGACCGGCATGCCGATCGCCACCCCGTCGTTCGACCCGGCGCCGAGATAGGCGAAGCGGCGAGTGCTCGAGGCGGAGGAGCCGACCAGCCGCGCGACGGCGACGGGCTCGATCTCCTTGTCGTGCAGATCGAGCAAGCCCTTCAGCCGCCGGTTTTCCTGCTTCACCGCCTCGGCTTCGGCCAGCCGGATACGCGCAATTTCCATCTCGCGCTTGAGATCGGCATTCTTCGACCCCGCGCGGTAATAGCCGCTGACGGTTTCCCAGAAGCCCTTGCTGCCGGTCCTCACCGTGGCGGCGGTCTCGGTCGCGGGCGAGACTCCGGTCTGCGCCGCCCCGCGCAGCCCGCCGAACAATTGGGGCTGGAAGAAGGACAGGGTGAGGAGGATGGCGCCGATAAGCGCGCCAGCGCCCGCGATCAGATAGCCGGTGAAGAGGTTGTATTGCGCCCTGCGAGAAAACCCCGAGCGCCGTGAGCCTGTCGGCGCCATTCCCCTGCCTTTCTTAAGCCGTCATCAGGACGCCGCGATAGATCGGGTCCTCCATTGCGCGGCCCGTGCCGAGAGCGACGCAAGACAGCGGATCTTCCGCGATGGTCACCGGCAGGCCGGTTTCTTCGCGCAGATATTCGTCCAGCCCGCCGATCAGCGCGCCGCCGCCGGTGAGCACAATGCCCTGGTCGACGATGTCGGCGGCCAGTTCGGGCGCGGTGTTTTCCAGCGCGATGCGCACGCCTTCGACGATAGCCCCGATCGGTTCGGACAAGGCTTCGGCGAGGTGCCCCTGGTTGATGGTGATTTCCTTGGGCACGCCGTTGACGAGGTCGCGGCCCTTCAGCGTGATGCTTTCACCCACACCGTCTTCGGGCGGACGCGCGACACCGAAATCCTTCTTGATCCGTTCGGCAGTGCTGTCGCCGATCAGCAGGTTATGGTGTCGGCGAACATAGGACACGATCGCTTCGTCCATCTTGTCGCCGCCAGTGCGGACCGAGGTGGTATAGGCGAGGCCGCGCAGCGATAGCACGGCGACTTCGGTGGTGCCGCCGCCGATATCGACGACCATGCTGCCGACCGGTTCGGTCACCGGCATGTCGGCGCCGATCGCCGCGGCCATGGGTTCGAGGATCAGATAGACCTGGCTGGCGCCCGCGTTCGACGCGGCATCGCGGATCGCGCGGCGCTCGACCGAGGTCGATCCGGAGGGCACGCAGATGGTGATTTCGGGATAGCGCATCAGGCTCTTGCGCCCGTTCACCTTGCGGATGAAGTGCTTGATCATCTCCTCGGCCACGTCGAGGTCCGCGATCACACCGTCGCGCAGCGGGCGGATGGCTTCGATGCTGTCGGGCGTCTTGCCCATCATCATCTTGGCATCGTCGCCCACGGCCTTGACCCGTTTCATGCCATTGATCGTCTCGAGTGCGACCACGCTCGGCTCGTTCAGGACAATGCCCTGATCCTGCACATAAACCAGCGTGTTGGCGGTTCCGAGATCGATCGCCATATTTTGCACGCCGAATTTGAAGAGATTGTTCCAGAAGCCCATGTTTATTCGATTTTCCATGTTGTCGCGTGGTCCGACGAGAGGGATGCGACCCGCTCGCACCTCTCCGGGCGGAAATGGTGGCGGAGCCTTAGCGATAATACGAATGGAATGCCAAAAATTTCCGCTATGGCTGCGGGGGATAGCTGAACGCGCCGTCTCGGATTCGTGACGCTTCACCGCTACAACCGCGCGACCATGCCGCAAATCCGTCGCCTGCCCGAGAATCTGGTCAACCGTATCGCCGCCGGCGAGGTGGTCGAACGGCCCTCTTCGGCGCTCAAGGAACTGGTCGAAAATGCGATCGACGCGGGCGCTACGCGGATCGCCGTCAAGCTGGTCGAAGGCGGGCTGACAAGCGTCGAGGTGACCGATGATGGTTGCGGGATGACGCCGGATGAAATGGCGCTGGCGCTCGAACGGCACGCAACCTCCAAACTGCCCGACGAAGCGATCGAACAGGTCGCGACATTGGGCTTTCGCGGGGAAGCGCTGCCGAGCATCGCCAGCGTCGCCCGCTTCACGATCGAGAGTCGTCCGGCCGGGGCCCAGCAGGGCTGGAAGCGGGTGGTCGATCACGGAGAAATTGCTGCCGAAGGTCCCGCCGCGCTCCCGCCGGGGACGCGGGTGCGGGTCGAAAAACTCTTCGGCAAGATCCCCGCGCGGCGCAAGTTCCTGCGCACCGCGCGCAGCGAATATGCCGCGTGCAAGGATGTCGTCCTGCGGCTTGCGATGGCGCGGCCCGATGTGGCGATCACGCTCGACCATGGCGACCGGCGGATCTTCGGCCTGCAGGGCGGGGAAGGACTGGCCAATCGCGTGGCGCAGCTGATCGCGCGCGAGCTCAAGGACAATGGTGTGGTGCTCGACATGGAACGCGGCGCGATGCGGCTGATCGGGATCGCCGGCCTGCCGACCTACAATCGCGGCGTCGCCGATCACCAGTATCTGTTCGTCAACGGGCGCCCGGTGAAAGACCGGCTGCTGACTGGCGCGGTGCGCGGCGCCTATGCCGATATGCTCGCGCGCGACCGGCATGCGGTGCTGGCGCTGTTCCTCGAAAT
Organism: Qipengyuania citrea; assembly: GCF_024171405.1. Taxonomy (GTDB): domain Bacteria; phylum Pseudomonadota; class Alphaproteobacteria; order Sphingomonadales; family Sphingomonadaceae; genus Qipengyuania; species Qipengyuania profunda. The sequence goes on along the minus strand of NZ_JALJZT010000002.1, from coordinate 418,976 downwards.
TCCCTCCGAGGATGTCGATGTGAACGTCCACCCGGCCAAGACCGAGGTGCGCTTCCGCGATGCGCAAGGTGTCCGCGGCTTTATCGTTTCGGGCCTGCGTCAGGCACTGGCGACGGGTGACAAGCGCAGCGCGCAAAGCCCCGATGCGGGTGCGATGTCGCGCTGGCAACAGGAACCGGCGCGCGAGGAGCCGTCGCCCGCGCTGCGCTCGATCTTCGAGGGGCGCGACTGGTCCGCGCCGCAGCAACGCGTGGCCGAACCCGGCGGCGCATGGCGCGCGGCTGAAGGCGACATCATGGCCGAACCGCGCGGAAGGGCCGAGGAAGCGGCCCCGGTGGCGGAATCCGCGCAGGACTATCCGCTGGGCATCGCCCGCGGGCAGGTCGCCAATACCTATATCGTCGCCGAGGCGCAGGACGGGCTGGTGCTGGTCGACCAGCACGCGGCGCACGAACGCCTCGTTCTGGAACGCTTACGCGCGGCGGGGGCGGAAGAAGCGGTCGCACGCAGCCAGGCGCTGCTGATTCCCGAAGTGGTCGAACTCGACGAAACCAGCTGCGACCGGCTCGAAGAGGCGGCGCCCAAGCTCGCCGAACACGGGCTCGCACTCGAACGTTTCGGCCCCTCCGCTATGCTTGTCCGGAGCCTGCCACACGCCATCGCACGCACCGATCCCGAAAAACTGCTGCGCGATATAGATGACGACCTCGCGCTCAACGGTGAAGCGCTGCTGCTGGGCGAAAAGCTCGATCTCGTTCTGGCCACGATGGCCTGCCACGGCTCGGTCCGCGCGGGACGCGTGCTGCGGGTCGACGAAATGAACGCGCTGCTCCGCGAAATGGAACGCACCCCGCGTTCAGGCCAGTGCAACCACGGCCGCCCGACATGGGTCAAGCTGTCGATGGACGACGTCGAGAAACTGTTTGGCAGACACTAGGCTGGGCTAACCTCCGCCTCTGCTCGACAACTTTTAGGCTGTAGAGGCCAAAAGCGGACTGTCAGGCTGCGACCCCATTGCGGGCATTGGAATACTGCTTTAATTTGCAAGCTTTTATGCCGATGCGTGTGGGTTCCCATGACGACTGAACCACAAGAGACCCTGTCAGAAATTACACAGCTTATTGAGTTTGAGATTGAGGCGCTTGGATACCTCTTTCCACTTGGAGATGGTGTAGACTGGATTTGCTATCATCTGCACGATGACCCGCTCGATGACAATGAACACCGAAATGCCGACGAGGTTTATGCGGCGCTGTGCGAAGTGGGCGTGAACATTGAGCGCACTGCGTTGGATGATTATCCTTGGGAAATCTGGGAGAAGAGGTGGCCGACATCTGATTGGCTAACCAACGATCTGCCAAAGATTTTCGACGTGCTGAACCGCTTCGGCCATGGCATTTACTCGGTGTCTTATTACCCGCGAGGCGCTGCGCACCCCCTTTTTCACGCTGCATTCCGTGACGCATGGGACAATGCTGACCCAAAAACTCGCCCGCCGAATTGTGAAGCGGAGGACTTGAGCGAAAAAGCTGCAACAGTTGTTTTTCACATTCGTCTGAACGAAGCGGCATATCGCGAGGTCAAAAGCGGCAAATTCACTTTCATGGAGGCGGCCAGGCGCGTCGCTGCAATTCAAGACGAAGTCCGATCACGTTGGCCAAACAAGGAGGCCGAGGCGCGGATGCTACTTGGCATTCCTCGCCTGAGGGATATTCCGAGGTTTGATGACCAGCACGAGGAGTTGCTCAAATGGGCAATCTGGCACGTTGTTAGTGATGATGCCGAGAAGGCAAACTGAAAGAAAGCTACGTCCGCTTTCCATCCAAAGTCGGACGTAGCGAATCCGCGTCGCATTGCCTCAAATCAGACGTTGAACGAACACGGGAAACGCTGGACCAGACCGTGCGTTCTATGTCTCGACATGGGTCAAACTGTCGATGGAAGACGTCGAGAAACTGTTCGGGAGACATTGATGCGCAAGATTGCTCTGCTGGTGACGTTGGTGCTGGCCGCCTGTTCCAGCGAACCGACAGAGGAGGAACGCGCCGCCGCGGTCGCCGAGGTCGAGGCGCATCAGACCCCGCCGCCGCAACCGCTGGTGCTCGCTCCCATCCGTTATCGCGAGATCGAACAGCACGATCTGTATGGCGCAGGCTGCAGCTTCGCGCCCGAGGGCGGCGGCCTTGCGGCGACCGCGCTCGCAATGGCGGAGACCGGGCATTTCCTCCACAATGGCGAACTGGTCACGCTGGCCGCGGACAAGGGTAGCGCCGAACTGCCCTATCTGGCGCGCCGCAAGTATGACGGGACCGCGTTTTCGATGACGCTCGAGCTCGACGAGGAAACGGGCGAGCAGGTCGGCGAGGAAGTCAGCAATTATTCCGCCACGCTGACCATTCGCGATGCGCATGAGGCCGTGGTCTATCGCAAGACCGGCATTGCGCGATGCGGCGTCTGAGCTAGTCGGTCCCTTCCGGGTCGCGTGTGCGGATCAGCCCGTTCGAAACCATTTCCATGACCGGCTCGTCATTCTGGTTGAAGACGGTGAGATGGCTCTTGAAGATGCCCATTTCGGGGCGCGAGGCGCTGCGGCGCTTCTCGATCACTTCGCTTTCGCACCGGAGCGTATCGCCCGGATAGACCGGCTTTTTCCAGCGTAGCTGGTCGACGCCCGGCGAACCCAGGCCCGCCTGCTTGTGCTTGGTCAAATTCTCGACCAGCATCGACATGGTCATCGCGCAGGTGTGCCAGCCGCTGGCGGAGATGCGGCCGAAATGGGTCTGCGCCGCGGCTTCGTCATCGAGGTGGAACGGCTGCGGATCGTATTTCGAGGCGAAGTCGATCACCTCTTCACGCGTGACCTCGTAACGGCCGAAGGCCTGCTTGTGCCCGATGGCGATGTCTTCGTAGAACTGCATTGCAAAATGCAATGTATCAAAGCGCGGGGCGAAGCAACATCCAAATCCCCATGCCGATCATCGCGAGGTTCTCGGTGAGCGATACGAAGCCGAGCGGGACGTTCCCGCTCCCGCCGACGCAGGCGCATTTGATGCTGCGTTTCTGGATGTAGACCGCGTAGAAAACGCTGACCGCGCCGATCGTGCCGATGGTCAGTGCTACCGGGATCGAGAGCCAGGGCAATTGCCGCCCGGCCATGAGCACCGCCGCGCCGGCCTCGAGGAAGGGATAGGCATGGGCGTAGGGTACCCAGCGCTGGCCGAGCAGGTCGTAGCCCACGAACATGGTCGAGAACTGTTCGACATCCTGCAGCTTGAGCATGGCGAGCATCGCCATCGAAAAGGCGACGAACCATTCGGCGGTGCGCACGGTGAAGGCGGCTTCATAGACGAACAGGCTGAGCGCGACTGCCAGCGCCGCGCCGACGGCGAACACTGCGATAACCGGCGTGTAGCTGGTGTCGCCAGCGCTAGGCTCATCGTAGCCGAAATGGGTCCGCAATTCGCTGTAACCGCCGATCCGCTGGTCCCCGATAAAGGCCTGCGGTGTCGTTTCTACGCCGTGCTGCGCCTTGAACGCGTCGGTCTGTTCGCGGGTGGTCAGCCAATGGTCCTCGACCGCGAAGCCCTCGCGCTCGAGCAGCCATTTGGACTTCGTGCCATAGGGACAGACATGCTTGTCCATCACCATGCGGTACAGCCGTGCGGTCTTGGCCCCGCGGGGAACTGCGTCCGCCGCGCTCATGCACGAAAGCGGGGCACGCGTCCTTCGGTGCCCAGATCGGGGATGATGCGATAGCGTGCGAGGACGAGGCTGAAGAGGCCGAAGGCGAGCAGGCCGATCGCGACGAGCTTGAAGACGATGCCTTCACCCGCGAGGCTGGCGACCGCATCACCCAGCGTCTTCACCTGGTCCGATCCGCCGCTCATGAAACCCGCCTGGAACAGTGACCAGCCGATGATCAGGAAAACGACCGCGCGTGCCAGATAGCCTGCGCCGCCGATCCAGCGGGTCTGCGAGGGCGCGCGCGGGCTGATGCGGTTCATGAAGCTGCCGGTCAGGCCCTTCTTGGCCTGGAAAGCCGCGGTGGCGAAGAAGGCGATGCCCAGCAGGCCGAGCACGACGCCGCCGAACTCGATTGCCAGCACGCCCGACGCCGCTTCCTGCGCGCCGCCGCCATTGTCGCTGCCCGTGGTGGCGAATTTGTACGCCGAATAGGCCAGCGCAAGGTGGCCGATCGCGCTCCCCGCATGGCCGATCCGCGTGGCCCAGCCGGTCTTGTCGGTGCCGTGGTGTTCGACATCGAGGAGTGTCGAGGCGAAACGGAACAGCGCATAGGCGAGCAGGCCGACCACCATCAGCCACAGGATGGCAGTGCCGAGCGGGAAATCCTGGATGGCCTGAAAGATGCCATTGGTACCCTGGCCGATCCGGCCCGCGCTGGTCAGCGCAATCAGTCCGAGCACCGAATAGAGAATTGCCCGGCTGAAATAGCCCACGCGCACCAGCGTTCTGAACTTTTCCGATTTATCGACCACGTATGTCTCCCCGTTGAGCTTTGCTTGGCAACGGGGAGGGCGCGTGCTCGTTCCGCACGCCGCCTAATTTTGCGCGGCGAGCGCATCCGCGACATCGGCCAAATCGCCATCCGAGCGCGCCGCCTGTGGCAGGCCGATCAAGTGTCGCAGCAAGGGTGTTATCGCGGTGTTCTGGAAAGTTTCGATCGTCACACCGCTACGAAAGGCGGGGCCGTGGGCGATGAACAGAGATGCCATTTCGGGGGCAAACGGATCGTAGCCATGACTGCCGCCGCTCCACGCCGCGTCGGACGCGCGGGCGGTGATGGTCCAGCCGGTATCGGGCAGGCAGAAATAGGGCGGAATGCGCGGGTGCGTGCCATATTGGTAGCGCGCGGGAATCTCGCCTTTGCGCCAGCATTCCATGTGCGCATGGTCGCGCAGCAGCGCCGCTTCGAGCGCCGCGGTGTTACCCTCGGTGGCTTCGAATGTCGCATAGGCCCCGCTTTCGACCGCGCGGTAGAGCGACGCATCGACGATCTCGTCGAGCACGATCATCTTGTTCGATCCGGTCGGGGCCATCCCGTGGTCCGACACCAGCACCAGATTGGCGGGCTGGCCCAGGCTTTCGAGCCCCGCGAGCAGATCGGCGATATGGCTGTCGACGTCGCGCAGCGCCTCGTCGATCTCCTCGCCCACCGGTCCGCCGCCATGTCCTGCACTGTCGACCGTATCGAAATAGAGCGTCACGAATTCGGGGCGGATCTCCGCCGGGCGGCGCAGCCAGTCGAGCACCGAATTGACGCGCTGCGTATTGGTGACCTGCATGCTGAACGCCTGCCAGTCGCTCGCCATCGTGCCATCCGGTACCGGGCCATACCCTTCCGCCGTACCGCCCCAGGCGACCGCCGAACCGGGCCAGAACATCGCCGCGCTGCGGATGCCCGCTTCCTCGGCCTCGACCCACACCGGCTTGGCCTCGTTCCACCAATAGGGATCGACCGTGGCCATCGTGAAGGCTTCGCCGGGCCGCGTCTTGTCTTCCATGCGGTTGGCCGTGATGCCGTGATGATCGGGCACCAGACCCGTCACCAGTGTCCAGTGATTGGGGAAGGTCTTGGTCGGGAAGGACGGCCGCATCGCCGCGCGCGCACCTTCGCTGGCCAGCCGCGACAGCGTCGGGGTCAGCCCGCGTTCGAGATAGTCCGGGTGGAATCCGTCGATCGAGACGAGGATCGTCACCGGCTCGCGCTGTTCCACTGCCACACTGGCGAGCGGAGCATCGGTATAGCCGGCGCACCCGCCGAGGACGCTGGCAAAGCCAAGGGCGAGGGCGGCGGCAATCCGGTTCATGGAAGTGACCTCAGACGTTGAACTTGAACAACAGGACGTCCCCGTCCTGCACGAGATATTCCTTGCCTTCCTGGCGCAGCTTGCCCGCTTCGCGCGCACCGCTTTCGCCGCCAAGCGCAAGGTAATCATCGTAGGCAATTGTTTCAGCGCGAATAAACCCGCGCTCGAAATCGGTGTGGATCTCGCCTGCGGCCTGCGGTGCCTTTGCCCCGGTGGGGAAAGTCCAGGCGCGCGTTTCCTTCGGACCCGCAGTGAAGAAGGTCTGCAGGCCGAGCAATCTGTAGCCGGCGCGGATCACGCGGCTCAGTCCCGATTCTTCCAGCCCCAATTCGGCGAGGAATTCGGTCCGGTCTTCGGGAGGCATCGTGACCAATTCGGCTTCGATGGCCGCGGAAACCACAACGGCCTCGGCGCCCTCGGCCTTGGCCTTGGCGAAAACCAGCTCGGACAGCGCATTGCCGCTCGCGGCATCTTCTTCGGCGACGTTGCAGACATAGAGCACCGGCTTGGCGGTCAGCAGCTGTGCCTGCTGGAAGACGCGGGCCTCTTCCTCGTCCTTGGGTTCGGTCAACCGCGCGGGCTTTCCTTCCTTGAGCAGTTCGAGCGCCTGGCCGAGCACGCTGGCCATCAGCTTGGCTTCCTTGTCACCGCTGGTGGCGCGCTTGGCAGCGGCGGGGACACGCTTCTCGAGGCTTTCGAGATCGGCCAGCAGCAGTTCGGTTTCGACCACTTCGGCATCGGCCAGCGGGTCGACCTTGTTGGCGACGTGCTGGATGTCGTCATCCTCGAAGCAGCGCAGCACATGCACGATCGCATCGACTTCGCGGATATTGCCGAGGAACTGGTTGCCCAGCCCTTCGCCCTGGCTCGCGCCTTTGACCAGTCCGGCGATATCGACGAAGGCCAGCTGCGTCGGCAGGATCTTGGCCGACTTGGCGATCGCGGCAATCTTGTCGAGCCGCTCGTCCGGCACCGCGACCTGGCCGACATTCGGCTCGATCGTGCAGAACGGATAGTTCGCGGCCTGCGCGGCCTGCGTCTCGGTCAATGCGTTGAACAGGGTGGACTTGCCGACATTCGGCAGGCCGACGATCCCGCAGCGGAAACCCATCAGAAACTCCGGTATATGTGTGTGGCGCGCGCCTTAGCCGCCCCGCACGCGAATAGCCAGAGCGTCAGACGTTGTGCACCGCCTTGATCAACGGGCCGTAGCCGCTTTCGCCCAGCCAGCCGACCTGCGTCTTGGCGGTGACCTCGTTGATCGCCACTTGCGGGATGCTTCCGCCGCTGACGGGCAGGCGGACGGGGCGGGTGCCCGGGGCCATGCCGAGAACCCTTGCCATCGCGTGCGGAATGTCCATCGGATCGGCGCTTCGGCCCGAACTGTCCTCCTCGCCCATGCGCGCGACGATCTGCGGATATCCGCCAAGATGGGCCTGATCCGCGCGCTCCCTCAGCTCTCGCGAATAGCGGTTGCGATTGACCCACACCTTCGTGGGATATCCGCCCGGTTCGATAATCGTGACGCCGACATTGTGCGGGACCAGCTCGTAAGCGAGCTGTTCGAACATCGCCTCGACCGCGAACTTGGTCGCCGAATAGTGCCCCGCATAGGGGACGATGACGCGGCCGAGCTGGCTCGACACGGCAAAGATATGTCCCTGTTTGCGCGTCCGCATGCCGGGCAGTACCGCGCGGGCAAGCCGGTGGTAGCCAAGCACGTTGGTATCGAAGGCGAGCCTGGTCGCTTCCATGTCCTGGACCTCGACCGGCCCGGTGATGCCGATCCCGGCATTGTTGACCAGCACGTCGAGCCCGCGGCCGATTTCGCGCTCGGAGCTGGCGACTGCATCGGCCACTTCGTGGTCGAGCAGTACGTCGAGCCGCATCACGCGGATATCGAGCGCCTCGTCGCGCGCCAGCTGCATCAGCTCCTCGGCCTCGGGCCGCGGCGTGTTGCGCATGGTGGCGAAGACGGTTGCTCCGGCGCGGGCGAAATGTTCGGCGGCGAGGCGTCCGAAACCGGAGGAACATCCAGTGATCAGGATCGCCTTGCCCGTCAGGTCGGGCGCGGGGATCAGCTTGTCGTCCTGCGCCCGGACGGCAGTGGCCGCGAGCGCTCCGGTGGCGGCGGCTCCGGCAAGCAGGGTACGGCGAGTCAAATCAGGCATGGCAGTCTCCCTTTGCCTGCAGCCTAGCAATTACCGCGGCGAATGCGAAGCGAGCCAGCGTTCGAGTTCGCGCGGAGAGCGGATATACAGCAGCTTGTCTTCATGTCCCGCGAGAGCCCGCTCGATCCGCTTGCGCGGTCGATTATGCCACGTTGCCACATACCAGAGGAAGCCCGCATCGAAGCGCTCGGGGCAATCGGGGGCCATATCGGGCCTCGTGGTGCCGCGCGCCGACCAGATGCGCCGGATCACCCGCCACAGGCAGCGCGCGGCCGAGAAGTCGAGAAACACCACCTGGTCGGCGCGCGCCAGCCGCAGTTCCATCGTACTGGCGTCATTGCCGTCGATCACCCAGCGCGGTGACTGGACGATCGCTTCCAATTCGGGGCGCCAGTCACGCTCTTCACGCTCGACCCATCCTGCCGACCACATCAGCTGGTCGAGATGGTAGGATGGCAGATCGAGCATTTGGCCAAGCCTGCGCGCGAGGGTCGATTTCCCGCTCCCGCACGGCCCCAGGATCATGATCCGGTTCACGGGCTCAGTCCTGCAGGCGCAGCGCGATATCGTTCATGAAGCGGGCGTCGTCGCCCTTGGCCAGCCATTCGGCTTCGGCCGCCATCGCCGCCAGCATGTCGGCCAGCGGGTCCATTTCGCTCTTGGCGTAATTGCCCAGCACATGGCCGTGGACGCGCTCTTTCGATCCGGGATGGCCGATGCCGATCCGCACGCGGCGGAAATCGGGGCCGAGGTGCTGGTTGATCGACCGCAGCCCGTTATGGCCCGCCAGCCCGCCGCCCATGCGGACCTTGACCTTGAAGGCGGCGAGGTCGAGCTCGTCGTGGAACACCGTCAGTGCATCGGGGTCGAGCTTGTAGAAGCGCAGCGCTTCGCCCACCGCGCGGCCGCTTTCGTTCATGAAGGTCGCGGGCTTGAGCAGCAGCACCTTGTGCGTGCCGATCCGGCCTTCCTGCGACCAGCCCGAAAACTTCTTCTGGACCGGGCCGAAATCGTACATCGCCGCGATGACGTCGACCGCCATGAAGCCGACATTGTGCCGGTTCATCGCATATTTCGGTCCGGGATTTCCAAGGCCTGTCCAGATCTGCATGCGGGGTCCTCTAGCGATGGTGGGGCCAAACGCAAAACGCCGGCCCCTTGCGGGACCGGCGCTTCGTTGCGGTGAGGCAAGAGGCGGCTATGCGCTCTTGTCTGCCTGTTCCTGTGCAGCGTCCTCGTCGACACCCTGCTCGGTGGCGGGGACATCCTGCGGATCGGCTTCGCCGTCATCCTGCGAGGTATCGCCTTCGGCCTTCTTGAGCGCCGAGGGAGCAACCAGCGTGGCGATGGTGAAGTCGCGATCGGTGATCGCGCTTTCGCTACCCGCAGGCAGCTTCACTTCGCTGATGTGGATCGAATCGCCGACTTCCTTGCCGGTGACGTCCACTTCGATCTCGCCCGGGATCTTGTCGTTTTCGCAGACCAGTTCGAGCTCGTGACGGACAACGTTCAGAACGCCGCCCTTCTTGAGGCCGGGGCTGGCTTCCTCGTTGAGGAACACGACCGGAACCGAGACTTCGATCTTGCCGCCCTTGGCGAGGCGCAGGAAATCGACATGCTCGGGGCGGTCGGTGACGGGGTGCAGAGCGACGTCCTTGGGGAGCGTGCGCAGCTTCTTGCCGTCCACTTCGAGCTCGACGATCGAGTTCATGAAGTGGCCGGTGTCGAGCTGCTTGATCAGCTCCTTTTCTTCCACGTGAATCATCGTGGGTTCTTCCTTGCCGCCGTAGATCACGGCGGGGACACGGCCTTGACGGCGCAGTTGACGGGAGGCTCCCTTGCCAGCCCGTTCGCGCGCCTCGGCCGGCAGGGTCAGAGCGTCGCTCATGGCACTTACCTTTCGAATGCTATTTGGTTGCTCGGTCCACCACGCCTCCAGGGATGACCATGATGCCGAAGGCCGCGCGCATAGCAGGGCGGGGCCGAAAGGCAAGCAAGAACGCCCGGGGGAGGCGGGCTTATTCGACCCGGCGAATGGTGAAACCGCGGGCTTCGAGCATGGTCGGCAGGCCGTCCGCGCCCAGCAGATGGCCCGCACCCACTGCAATCAGCGGCTTGTCGCGCGCCGACAACAGGTTCTCGATCTGCGCCGCCCAATCGGCATTGCGGTCGCGCAGCAGCGCCTGCGCCAGTTCGGGATCGGCCAGGATGCCGCGCCTCGTGAGCTGCGTGAGCTGTTCGGTATCGCCTTCGAGCCAGGCGGCGGCGAGCGTGGAGATTTCGCCCTCATTGGCGCGCGATTCCTCGAGCACGGCATTCAGCAGGTCGCGCTGCTCGCTCTCGGGCAGCGTATCGAAGATCGCCAGCTGCTTGCGCGCGCCTTCGAGCTCGACCACCTCGCGCTTGTCGAACACCGCCAACAGCGCGCGGTCGGCGCCATTTTCCGACTTGGAGGATTGCGCCACCTGCGCCAGCGCCAGCGCGGCGGCCCAGCTTTCCATCGGATCGAAATAGCCGCGGCGGACCTTGGCCTTGACCAGCAAAGTCTCGAATTCGTCGCGCAACGCGGGATCGATCCGCTGCGCCAGCGGCCCGGCGGGGCGATCGAAGGCCATTTCCTCGAACAGCGTCGACAGCTCTTCGCCATTTTCCAGATTGGCGACCTCGACCACCAGCATGTCGGCTTCGGCCAGCACGGCGTCGAGCTGGGGCGAACGCCATTTGGCGCCGTCGGGCAGTGCGTGGATGGTCCCGAACAACCAGCCTTCGACCGCGCCCCTGCTGTCGGCGATCTCCCACAGCGCGGGGTAGGGGCCTTCGGGCTTGGCCGGATCGGCTTGCTTCCCGCAGGCGGAAAGCAACAGCACGAGCGCGATGCACAGCGAAGGAAGGAAGCGGCGGGTCACGCCTCCTCCCTGCATGGTTTACCCACCGTGGCAAGTCGGGAATTGCCCGTGCCCGGCTGCGGGACGATTACTGGATGCGCGTCACGGACAGCCCGCGTCCGGCGAGGTAATCCTGCACGCTGCCACGCCCGGCCAGATGGCCCGCGCCGACCGCGACGAAGACGGTGCCCGGTTCGGCAAGGCGGCCGTGGATCCACTCGGCCCAGCGCTCGTTGCGGTCGTAGAGGAGTGCATGCGCCAGCACCGGGTCGGTCAGCCCGTCGTTCATCAGCGCGGCGAGGCCATCGGCATCGCCTTCGAGCCATTCGGCGACCATGTCGTCCATCATCGGTACGACCTGGTCGATATTGTCGGCTGACACCATCAGGAAGGCGATCTGCGATTCGACCGGCAGCGTGTCGAACAGTTCGATCTGCCATTCGAGCGTCTCGAGCGCCCCGCGCGCGACGTCGGCGGGGGCCAGTTCCTCGAGCTTCGCCTCGACGCCGCTTTCGGCGGTATAGCCCGCCTGCAGCAGCGGGACGACCGCCAGCGTCATTCCGGCAAACCATGGTTCGAAGCGGTCGAACGCCGCAGGCGGCATGGAGAGTTTGGTGAGCGCGAGTTCATAGCTCGTCCGATCGGGTTCGGAGAGCATGTCGCGCAGCGTTTCGTCGGCGGGCAGCAGCGCACTGGTCATCACCATCTGCTGCGCGGCGGGGTCATGCGCCGCATTGCTGGGGATCTCGGTGACCAGTTCCTGCGAGACGGCGAGCGCGGTCTCGATCGGCCCCTTGTACCATTCGATGTTTTCGGGAAGTGCATGGACGGTGCCGAACAGGTAGATCGTGGTATCCGCATCCGCGACCTGCCACAGGCCGGGACCCGCAGGGACAGGTGCCTCGGCCGTAGCCGGAGCGACCGCAACGTCGGCTTCGGGCAGCGCGGCGCAGCCCTGTAGCGCCAGCCCGAGCGGGGCGAGGCAGGCGAGCGCCGGGCGGATCGAGATGCGGTTCATGCGGTGTGATTCCCTGTCGTTGAAGGCCGCGATACCGAGCATTGCGACGAATTGCCAAGTCGCCGGTGGATATTGCGGTGCAAGCCGCGCTGCGCTGCGGCATTGACCCTGTTTGACGCTTGCGCCATTGCCCCGCGCCATGGACCGCAATCCGCAAAATTCCTTCCAGGACATGATCCTCGCGCTGCACGATTTCTGGAGCGCGCAGGGCTGCCTCATCCTGCAACCCTACGACATGCGCATGGGCGCAGGCACCTTCCACACCGCGACGACGCTGCGCGCGCTCGGCCCCGAGCCGTGGAACGCTGCCTTTGTCCAGCCGTGCCGCCGCCCGACCGACGGGCGCTATGGCGAGAACCCCAACCGGCTGCAGCATTATTACCAGTACCAGGTCATCCTGAAGCCGAGCCCGCCCGATATCCAGGACCTCTATCTCAAGAGCCTCGAGGTGATCGGCATCGATCCGCTCAAGCACGATATCCGCTTCGTCGAGGACGACTGGGAAAGCCCGACGCTGGGCGCCTGGGGGCTGGGCTGGGAAGTCTGGTGCGACGGGATGGAAGTCACCCAGTTCACCTATTTCCAGCAGATGGGCGGGTTCGACTGCAAGCCGGTGGCGGGCGAACTGACCTACGGACTCGAGCGCTTGGCGATGTATATCCAGGGCGTCGACAGCGTCTACGATCTCGCCTTCAACGATCGCGGCGTATCCTACGGCGACGTCTTCCTCGAGAACGAGAAGCAGATGTCGAAGTGGAACTTCGAGGTCGCCGAGACCGACGCGCTGTTCGACCTGTTCAACAAGGCCGAGGCCGAGTGCAAGAACGCGCTCGCCAATGACGTGCCGATCGCCGCCTACGAACAGGCTGTCGAGGCCAGCCATATCTTCAACCTGCTGCAGGCGCGCGGCGTGATCAGCGTGCAGGAACGCGCCAGCTACATGGGCCGCGTCCGCGATCTCGCGCGCGGCAGCTGCGAAGCACATATGGCCAAGGAAGCGCCCGTGTGGGCCGAGAAATATCCGGAGTGGTCGAAATGATCTCTGCCAGTCCTAAACCGTACTTCGTCACCCCCGCGCAGGCGGGGGTCCAGATAACCTCCCTTGCGCGCGCCACAGCCCTTATCTGGGCCCCTGCCTGCTCAGGGGCGACGGAGGTGGCGAATGTCTGATTTCCTCCTCGAACTGCGCAGCGAAGAAATCCCCGCCCGCATGCAGGCTGGCGCGCGCGCCGAACTCCAAAAACTGTTCCGCCGCGAAATGGATGCCGCCGGTGTCGAGGCCGGCGAGGTCACCGTCTGGTCGACGCCGCGCCGCCTCGCGCTGATCGCGCGCGGGCTTCCCCTGGCGACCGAGGCTGTCAGCGAAGAACTGAAAGGTCCGCCCGTCGGTGCGCCCGATCAGGCGATCGACGGGTTCTGCCGCAAGGCAGGGGTCGACAAGGCCGATCTTGAGGTGCGCGAGGTGAAGGGCCGCGAAACCTATTTCGCGGTGAAGAACGTACCCGGCCGCGCCACGGCGGACCTGCTCGCCGAAGCGATCCCCGCGATTATCCGCGACTTTTCTTGGCCCAAGTCGATGCGCTGGGGTGGTGCCTCGATCAGCACCGAATCCTTGCGCTGGGTGCGCCCGCTGTCGGGCATCGTCGCGCTGCTGGGCGACGAAGTGGTCGACTGCGAAGTGCACGGCGTCACCAGCGGTGCGGTCACGCTGGGCCACCGCTTCCACCACTCGGGCGACATCACCATCGGCAATGCCGACGACTACGCGATGAAGCTGCGCGCGGGGCACGTCATCGTCGACCATGAGGAACGGCAGGACCTGATCCGCTCGGGCGCCGCCAAGGTCGCCAGTGAAGCCGGCCTCCGCCTCGTCGAGGACGAGGGGCTGGTGATCGAGAACGCCGGCCTGACCGAATGGCCCGTCCCGCTGCTCGGCCGGTTCGAGGAGGATTTCCTCGAGGTCCCGCCCGAGACGATCCAGCTGACCGCGCGCGTGAACCAGAAGTATTTCGTTTGCGAGGACGAAAAGGGCGAGCTCGCCAACGCCTTCATCTGCACCGCCAACATCGAGGCGGAGGATGGCGGCGCGCGCGTGGTCGACGGCAACCGCAAGGTCCTTGCCGCGCGCCTGTCCGATGCGCGCTTCTTCTGGGACGTCGACCGCAAGAAAACGCTCGCCGAGCACGCCAAAGGGCTGGAGCGGATCACCTTCCACGAGAAGCTCGGCACCGTGGCCGACAAGGTCGAGCGCGTGGCCAAGCTGGCGCGTTGGCTGGTCGAGGAAGAAATCGTCAAACCCAACACCCGTCATTCCCGCGAAGGCGGGAATCCAGATAACGGCGGTGGTACGGGCAATTCAGGCCAGCTGGACCCCCGCCTGCGCGGGGGTGACGGCTTGAGCCGGGAAGACCTCGCCGACATGGCCGAACAGGCCGCGCGCCTCGCCAAGGCCGATCTCGTCACCGAAATGGTCGGCGAGTTTCCCGAACTGCAGGGCCTGATGGGCGGCTATTACGCCCGCGCCGAGGGCCTGCCCGATGCCGTCGCCGACGCGATCCGCGATCACTACAAGCCGGTCGGGCAGGGCGACGATGTTCCGACCGCACCGGTAACAGTGGCGGTGAGCTTGGCGGACAAGCTGGATACGCTGCGCAGCTTCTTCTCGTTCGATGAGAAGCCTACCGGATCGAAAGACCCCTTCGCACTTCGTCGTGCGGCGCTGGGTGTTATCCGCATCGTACAGGACAACGACCTTCGTTTCGGCGTTGCCCAAGGCGACCTTCTCGACTTCTTCGCCGACCGCCTCAAGGTCCAGCAGCGCGAAGCAGGTGTCCGCCACGATCTCATCGATGCAGTGTTCGCGCTCGGCGGCGAGGACGATCTCGTCCGCCTGCTCGCTCGCGTTCGTGCGCTCCAGTCCTTCATGGACACCGAAGACGGCGCCAACCTCCTCGCCGGGTACAAGCGCGCCGCCAATATCCTCAAGAAGGAAGACTGGCACGGCGCCGAGGGCGAGATCGCCCGCACCGGCGAGGAAGACCCGCTCGCGCTGGTGGACGATCCCGATATGACTGCGGTGATCCAGGCCAAGATGGCCGAGCGTCATGCGAAAGAGCTTTCCTACGCACCCGAACCTGCCGAGAAGGCGCTCATGGATGCGCTTGCGAAATCGGAACCGGCGGCAAGCCGAGCCATTGAAGATGAAGACTTTTCCGCCGCCATGGCCGCGCTGGCTGCATTGCGGGCGCCGATCGACCGGTTCTTCGAAGAAGTGACGGTAAATGCGGATGAAGAAAACAAGCGGGCGCACCGTCTCGACCTGCTTGCGCGCTTCCGTGCTGCGGTGCACAAAGTCGCCGATTTCAGCCGCATCGAGGGCTGATGGATTATTGCTCCATGGACCGTGGTCCATGTGGTCCAAGTTGTAGGAATTGCCTTGATGAGTAACGACACGGTCTTCACCTTCGGCGGGAACGCGCCGCATACGAATGCAAGGCAGAAGGACAAGACCGTGACCGGCGGCAAGGGCGCCAACCTCGCCGAAATGGCGAGCATCGGCCTGCCCGTCCCGCCGGGCTTCACCATCGCGACCGAGGAATGCCTTACCTACCTCGCCGGCGGCAGCGACTTCACCGCCAAGCTGCGCAGCGATGTCGCCGCCGCGCTGAACCATGTCGAGAAGACCGTGGGCAAGGGCTTTGGCGATGCCGCCGATCCGCTGCTCGTCTCGGTCCGTTCGGGCGCCGCGGTGTCGATGCCCGGCATGATGGATACCGTGCTCAACCTCGGCCTCAACGACGACACCGTGGCCGGGCTTGCAAACACCAGCGGCGACGAACGCTTCGCCTGGGACAGCTACCGCCGCTTCATCCAGATGTACGGCGATGTCGTGCTCGGCGTCGATCACGGCCTGTTCGAGGAAGCGCTCGAAATCGCCAAGGAAGACCAGGGCTATTACGCCGATACCGAGCTGAGCGCCGAAGAATGGAAGGTGCTGGTCGCCGAATACAAGGCGATCGTCGAGCGCGAGCTCGGCTCGCCGTTCCCGCAGGACCCGGTCGAGCAGCTGTGGGGTGCGATCAGCGCGGTGTTCGACAGCTGGGATACCGAGCGCGCCAAGATCTACCGCCGCCTCAACGACATCCCGCATGACATGGGCACCGCGGTCAACGTGCAGGCGATGGTGTTCGGCAATATGGGCGATACCAGCGCCACCGGCGTCGCCTTCACCCGCGATCCCTCGACCGGCGAGAAGGCCTATTACGGCGAATGGCTGGTCAATGCGCAGGGCGAAGACGTGGTCGCGGGCATCCGCACGCCGCAATACCTCACCAAGGCGCGGCGCGAACTGGCCGGGGCGGACAAGCCGAGCATGGAAGAAGCCATGCCCGAAGCCTTCGCCGAACTCGCGCGCGTGTTCGACCTGCTCGAGCGGCATTACACCGACATGCAGGATATCGAGTTCACCGTGCAGCAGGGCAAGCTGTGGCTGCTGCAGACGCGCAACGGCAAACGCACCGCCAAGGCGGCGCTCAAGATGGCGGTCGACATGGTCGGCGAAGGGCTGATCGACGAGAAGACTGCGATCCTGCGCGTCGACCCGATGGCGCTCGACCAGCTGCTCCACCCGACGCTCGATCCCGAAGCGCCGCGCGACGTGCTGACCACCGGCCTGCCGGCCTCGCCCGGCGCTGCCAGCGGCAAGATCGTGCTCGATGCGGACACCGCCGAACTGTGGGCCGGACGCGGCGAGAAGGTCGTGCTCGTGCGCGTCGAGACCAGTCCCGAGGATATCCACGGCATGCATGCCGCCACCGGCATCCTCACCGCGCGCGGCGGGATGACCAGCCACGCCGCGGTGGTGGCGCGGGGCATGGGCCGCCCCTGCGTGTCGGGCGCGTCGCAAGTGTCGATCGCGCGCGAAGGTCGCACGCTGAGGATCGGCGACCGCGAGCTGAAGGAAGGCGATGTCATCACCATCGACGGTGCCAACGGGCAGGTGATGGCTGGTGAGGTCGCCACCATCGAACCCGAACTGGCGGGCGACTTCGGCACGCTGATGGAATGGGCCGACAAGCACCGCCGCATGCGCGTGCGCACCAATGCCGAAACCGAGACCGAGTGCCGCATGGCGCGCCAGTTCGGCGCCGAAGGTATCGGCCTGTGCCGCACCGAGCACATGTTCTTCGATGCCGGCCGCATCAGCGCGGTGCGCGAGATGATCCTCGCCGATAGCGAAGCCGGCCGCCGCGCCGCGCTCGACAAGCTGCTGCCCGAACAGCGCAGCGACTTCGTCACCATCTTCGAGGTCATGGCGGGCCTGCCGTGCACGATCCGCCTGCTCGATCCGCCGCTGCACGAATTCCTGCCGCATGGCGATGCCGAGTTCGAAGACCTCGCGCGCGCGACCGGCGTCGATATCGAAAAGCTGCGCCGCCGCGCCGGCGAGCTGCATGAATTCAACCCGATGCTCGGCCATCGCGGCTGCCGGCTCGGGATCACCTATCCCGAAATCTACGAAATGCAGGCGCGCGCCATCTTCGAGGCCGCCTGCCAGGTCGCCGTGGACAGCGGCGATGCGCCGGTGCCCGAGATCATGATCCCGCTGGTCGCCACGCGGCGCGAGCTCGAACTGCTCAAGGATGTGGTCGACCGCGTGGCTAAGGAAGTGTTCACCGCCACCGGGACGACGCTCGAATACCTCGTCGGCACGATGATCGAACTGCCGCGCGCCGCGCTGATGGCGGGCGAAATCGCCGAAGTGGGCGAATTCTTCAGCTTCGGGACCAACGACCTGACGCAGACGACGCTGGGCGTGAGCCGCGACGATGCGGGCCGCTTCCTGACGACCTATGTCGACAAGGGCATCTTCGCACGCGATCCCTTCGTCAGCCTCGACATCGACGGAGTCGGCCAGCTGGTCGAACTCGCCGCCGAACGCGGCCGCGCGACGCGCGACGGGCTCAAGCTGGGCATCTGCGGAGAACATGGCGGCGACCCGGCGAGCATCGCCTTCTGCGAGAAGACCGGGCTCGATTACGTCAGCGCCTCGCCCTACCGCGTGCCGATCGCGCGGCTCGCGGCGGCGCAGGCCAGCCTGCGCGCGGGTTAGTCCTTCCAGCCGGTAAGGGTTAGAATCTCGAAGCTTTCGAGCACGCGGCCCTTATCGTTGGCGGCCTTGCGGAAAGCCTGTTCGGCACGTTCCAGCGCGGCCTTGCCCAGCGGGGGCGGGGCGCTCGCCAGCGTGCCGCCAAGGCCCTGATCGCGCAAGTCCGACACCAGCCGTTCGAGCGTCCCGAAAGAAAC
This sequence comes from Qipengyuania citrea, assembly GCF_024171405.1. Classification (GTDB taxonomy): domain Bacteria; phylum Pseudomonadota; class Alphaproteobacteria; order Sphingomonadales; family Sphingomonadaceae; genus Qipengyuania; species Qipengyuania profunda. The sequence continues at coordinate 400,768 of NZ_JALJZT010000002.1, read as the reverse complement.
GGTCAGCGAACGGCTGTCGACCACCTGCCGCTTGAACAGCGCGCGCTGCAGCAGCGCGGAGGCGGCCTGGTTATCGACCAGCGGATGCATCCGTGCAGCCGGCCTGTCGGGTTCGGCGGCGAGCATCGCGCGGCGCAGATGTGGCAGGCTGCCTGCACCCACGATGCTGGCAATGAGCATGCCGTCATCGCCCAGCGCATTGCGCAGGTGGAGCAGTGCGCCGGGCAGGTCGTTGACCCGGTCGAGCGACGCGAGGCTGACGATGAGGTCGTAGGGCGCGCCCGGGACGGGCTGTTCCTCGTCGAGCGTGGCGACATCGCGCTCCTCGACCTCGGAGCCCGCGCCGCGCAGCGACAAGGCCAGTGTGCCGGTCCAGTCACCGATCACCAGCACGCGCTTGGGCGACAGGCGGATGAATTCGAGCCGGTCGAGCACATCCTCGACCATGTCGTCGAGTATATAGCGCGCCGCATCGCGGTGGGCCTGCCGCACCCGGGCGCGGCGCAGGCCGGCAATGCGGCGCTGGCGGGAGAAGATGCGGGGCGGTGCCTGGCTAGCCATCGCGCATCGCCCTGCCGCGCTTGCCAGCCACGCGCAAGCGGCGCAGCATGCGAAGATGTCGACAAGCCGCCTGCTCGCCGAAAGCTTCGCCCCGGTGCTGGATTTCATCTATCCCCCGCGCTGCCCGGCCTGCGGGGGCGGGGTGGGCGTACAGGGCGGCCTGTGCAGCACCTGCTGGAGCGATCTCGTCATACCCTCCGACCCCTGCTGTGCTGCCTGCCAGCGTCCCTTTGGCGATCACGAACCGCAGATGGGGGCGATCTGCGCGCCCTGCCTTGCCGATCCGCCGGGGCATGACGGAATCGCGGCGGGGACGCTCTATACCGATACCTCGCGCAGGCTGGTGCTGGCCTTCAAGCACGGTCGCCGCATCGCGCTGGCGCCGCTGCTGGCAAAGCTGATCGCCGCGCGGCTGCCTGCCACGGACAGCGAGCGGGTGATCGTCCCGGTGCCGCTGCATCGCAGCCGCCTGTGGCAGCGGGGCTATAACCAGGCGGCGCTGCTCGGGCGGCAGTTGCAGAAGATGGGGCACGGGACGATGTGTGTCGATGCGCTGATGCGCACCAGGCCGACCCCGGCGCTGGGCGGTCTCGGCAAGCGCGCACGGGCCCGCACGCTACAAGGTGCGATAACGTTGCGGAGCAGCCGGACAGCCAAGGTCAAAGGTGCGGACATCATACTGGTTGACGACGTGCTCACCAGCGGCGCGACCAGTACTGCGTGCGTCAAGGCACTGAAGCGGGGCGGGGCGAGGAGCGTCCAGATCGCCTGTTTCTCCCGCGTGCTCGACGAAGCGCTTCCCCATTAGGCGACAAACGAAACGCCCGGGACCTTGCGATCCCGGGCGCCACGTGACGAATATAACCGGACCTGCCTTGCGACACAGGTGCAGCCCCCCAGCATGCACCTTGGCCCATCCCTCATCGTTACCGGATGCGCCGCGTAAACCCTCTATCGCGGCTGCGAATCCGTTTGACCCCCTGAACCTGGCGCTCTGTTGGCACCGCTGCTCCGGTGGGCAGGCCTCACTTTCGCCTGCGCGGCTGTTTGTTCCCGAAACTGCGCCATCATCAAACAGGCATTTGCAAGAATGTCGGATTTTGGGTCGACTTTGTGGTTATCGTGCAACAAAAGCCGCCCGAGAATGGGATTTGAAAGGTGTCGCAGTGAATGATCAGGCCGAGCGCGAGGCAGGTATGCGGTTCATGCCCAAGTTCGACGACAAGGGATTGTTGAGCGCAGTCGTCGTCGATCACGCCAGTCGAGCGGTGCTGATGGTGGCCTTCATGGATGCCGAGGCGCTGGCCGCGACGCGCGCCACCGGGCTCGCCCATTTCCACTCGCGCTCGCGCGGCAAGCTCTGGCAGAAGGGCGAAAGTTCGGGCCACGTCCTCAAGGTCGAGGAGATCCTCGTCGATTGCGATCAGGACGCGCTCGTACTGTCCTGCCGCCCGGCTGGTCCGACCTGTCACACGGGTGCGCCGAGCTGCTTTTACCGTCGACTCGACGGCGATGTTCTCCAACCCGTCAAGACTTGACGCTTACGTAAACGTGGGCGTATGAGTCGGCGCATGACACAGCCGCTGCCCAAGGACTTCCGTGCCGAGAATGGCGATCGCCGCCATGCCGGCGCCCATATCGAACGGCCGGACGAACTGGGCCGCGAACAATATTCGATCTCCGACCTCACCAGCGAATTCGGCTGCACCGCCCGCGCGCTGCGTTTCTACGAAGACGAAGGGCTGATCGCGCCTTCGCGGATCGGCCTCACGCGGATCTACTCCAAACGCGATCGCGCCCGCCTCGCATGGATCATGCGCGCCAAGAACGTGGGCTTCTCGCTCACCGAAATTCGCGAAATGATCGATCTCTACGACCTTGGCGACGGCCGCGTCGAACAGCGCCGCGTCACGGTCGAGAAATGCAAGGCCCATGTCGCCAAGCTGAAAGAACAGCGTGACGATATCGACAGCTCGATCACCGACCTCACCGAATTCATCGAGCATATCGAAACGCTCGATGTCGATCTCGACTGATTTGCCTCCCCGGCGAGATAACCGACAGACCCCAGACCCAAGGACTTACTGATGCCCCGCTATTCCGCGCCTACCCGCGACACTCGCTTCATCATCAACGAGATGCTCGATCTCGCGAGCTACGGGGACCTGCCCGGCTTCGAAATGGCGAGCCCCGATGTCACTGATGCGGTGATCAACGAGGGCGGCAAGTTCTGCGCCGAAGTGCTAGCCCCGCTCAACCAGTCGGGCGACCAGGAAGGCTGCACCCGCCACGAAGACGGTTCGGTCTCCACGCCCAAGGGCTTCAAGGATGCCTTCGACCAGTTCCGCGAAGCGGGCTGGGGCACGCTGTCGCAGCCGGAAGAGTTTGGCGGGCAGGGCATGCCGCATGTCCTCGGCTTCGCCTTCGAGGAATTCGTGTCGAGCGCCAACCAGGCCTTCGGCATGTATCCGGGCCTGACCAACGGCGCGGTCTCCGCGCTACTCGCCAAGGGCAGCCAGGAGCAGAAGGAGAAATATCTTCCCAAGATGATCTCCAACGAATGGACCGGGACCATGAACCTGACCGAGCCGCATTGCGGCACCGATCTGGGCATGATCCGGACCAAGGCCGAACCGCAGGCCGACGGCAGCTTCGCGATTACCGGAACCAAGATATTCATCTCCGCCGGCGAACACGACATGGCGGACAACATCATCCACCTCGTGCTGGCCAAGACGCCGGGCGCGCCCGACAGCACCAAGGGCATCTCGCTGTTCGTCGTGCCCAAGTTCATCGTCAATGAAGACGGCACGCCCGGCGAGCGCAATGGCGTCGCTTGCGGCTCGATCGAACACAAGATGGGCATCCATGGCAACGCGACCTGCGTGCTCAATTACGATGGTGCCAAGGGCTGGCTCGTCGGCGAGGAGAACAAGGGCCTCGCCGCCATGTTCATCATGATGAACGCTGCGCGTCTCGGCGTCGGTATCCAGGGTCTCAGCCAGGCCGAAGTCGCCTATCAGAACGCGGTTGCCTATGCGCTCGACCGACGCCAGGGCCGCGCGCTGACCGGTCCGGCCGAGCCCGACGAACAGGCCGATCCGATCTTCGTGCATCCCGACGTGCGCCGCATGCTGATGGACGCCAAGGCCTTTACCGAAGGCATGCGTGCACTGTGCCTGTGGGGCGCGCTGCAGGTCGACCTGACTCACAAGGCCAAGACCGAGGAAGAGCGCGAGCAGGCCGACATGCTGATCGGGCTGCTGACCCCGGTCATCAAGGGCTATGGCACCGACAAGGGCTATGAAGTCGCCACCAACATGCAGCAGGTCTTCGGCGGCCATGGCTACATCGAGGAATGGGGCATGAGCCAGTTCGTCCGCGATGCCCGGATCGCGCAGATCTACGAAGGCACCAATGGCGTGCAGGCGATGGATCTGTGCGGCCGCAAGCTCGCGCAGAAGGGCGGCGCGGCAATCCAGGCCTTCTTCAAGATGGTCGGCGACGATATCGCTGCCGCGAAGGGCGACGACGATCTCGGCCCGCTTGCCGAAGCGCTCGAAAAGGCGCTCAGTCAGCAGCAGGCGGCGACCATGTGGTTCATGAACAATGCCATGCAGAACCCCAACCACCTCGGTGCGGGCGCGCATCACTACATGCACATGATGGGCATCGTGACGCTGGGCTGGATGTGGCTGCGGATGGCCAAGGTCGCGCAGGCGGCGCTGGCCGCGGGCACCGAGGACAAGGCGTTCTACGAAGCCAAGCTCGCGACGGCGCGCTATTACATGGATCGGTACCTGCCCGATGCCGGCGCGCTGCGCCGCAAGCTCGAGGCAGGCAGCGACAGCACGATGGCGCTGGGCGAGGAGGCTTTCGCCACCGCTGCCTGATCATTCTGCGATAGGAAAACGAAAAGGCCCGGTCGCTGCGTCCGGGCCTTTTTGCTATCCGCCGAGCACTTCGTCGAAGAGGCTGTGCATCGCCGCCCAGCTCTGCCGGTCGGCACTCGCATCATAGGCGGGATTAACCGCCCCGGTGGGCCGCTGCGCGGCAGTGAAGCCATGCTCGACCCCTGCATAGCTGTGGAAGTGCCAGTCGGCCTTCACCGCGTCCATTTCCTCCCAGAACGCGGCCACCTGGCTACGCGGCACAAGCGCGTCGGCATCGCCGTGGCAGACGAGGATACGCGGTGTGATCGGCCTATCGGCGGGCAGGGCGGTTTCAAGCAAACCATGAAAGCTGACGACTGCTGCGAGGTCCTGCCCGTCGCGCGCCATTTCCAGCACCGCCATCCCGCCGAGGCAAAAGCCGATCGCGAGATGCGGGAGGTCGGTTTCCAGCTTGCGCAGGAGGTCGAGCGTGGCGCGCAGCCGCTGGCGCATGGATGCTGGATCGCTGCGTAACCGGCTCATTGCGGCAAAGGCAGCATCACCGTCTGCGGGCGTCTCCGGACCATAGAAGTCCCCGATCAGGACGGCATAGCCGGCTTCGACGAGCGCTGCGGCCTTGGCCTCGACGACCGCCGTCGTGTTCATGAAGGTCGGATAGATCGCCACCGCGGCGGGGGGCTTGCCCGCGGGCCGCGCGTGGAGACCGGCCAGTTCGACCGCGCCGTCGCGATATCCGACCTGCTCGAACTCCATCACTCGGGCAGAAAGTCGGGCACGGAAAGATACCGCTCGCCGGTATCGTAATTGAAGCCGAGAATGCGCGAATCTGCCGGCATATCGGCCAGCTTCTGCTTGATCGCGGCGAGCGTTGCGCCGCTGGAGATACCCACCAGCAGGCCTTCCTTGGCCGCGCACTGGCGCGCCATTTCCTTGGCGTCCTCGGGAGCGACCTGGATTGCGCCATCGATCGCCTGCGTGTGCAGGTTCTGCGGCACGAAGCCTGCACCGATGCCCTGGATCGGGTGCGGCCCGGGCTGGCCGCCGCTGATGACGGGCGAAAGCGTGGGTTCGACCGCATAGGCCTTCATGCCGCTCCAGCTCTGTTTCAGCACTTCGGCACAGCCAGTGAGGTGGCCGCCGGTGCCGACGCCGGTGATCAGCGCGTCGATCGGTGTGTCGGCGAAATCGTCGAGGATTTCCTTCGCGGTGGTGCGCGCATGGACCTTCCAGTTGCTGGCATTGTCGAACTGGCTCGGCATCCATGCGCCCGGGGTCTGTGCGACCAGTTCCTGCGCGCGCTCGATTGCGCCGTTCATGCCTTTTTCCTTGGGGGTCAGGTCGAAACTGGCGCCATAGGCGAGCATCAGCCGGCGCCGCTCGACGCTCATGCTTTCGGGCATGACCAGCACAAGCTTGTAGCCTTTGACCGCGGCGGTCATGGCGAGGCCGATTCCGGTATTGCCGCTGGTGGGTTCGACGATCGTGCCGCCGGGCTTGAGCAGGCCCGCTGCCTCCGCATCCTCGATCATGGCGAGACCGATGCGGTCCTTGATCGAACCACCGGGATTGGCGCGCTCGTTCTTCACCCAGACCTCGTGGTCGGGGAACAGGCGCGACAGGCGAATGTGGGCGGTATCGCCGATCGTGGCGAGGACGGAGTCGGCTTTCATGGCATCTGCTCCTGCAATTTCTCTTCGGGGGGAGTGTCTAACAATTCATCGGGCGGGTCAAAGGTCCGCGTGGTCCGCAAGACGGGAAAAATACGCGCCCAGACGGCGACGGTCACGATCGCGCCGGCCCCGCCGCCGACCACCGCCAGTGCGGGACCGACAAGGTAGGCGAGGCTGCCGGAGAAAAAATCGCCGAATTCGTTCGAGGCGCTGATGGTCAGCAGGCTGACCGATGACACCCGTCCGCGCTTGTCGTCGGGCGTGTGCAACTGGATCAGCGACTGGCGGATATAGACACTGAACATGTCCGCCGCGCCGATGATGAAGAGCATCGCCAGGCTGAGCGGCATCCAGCGCGAGAGGCCGAACACCATGGTGGCGAGACCGAAGATCGCCACTGCCCATAGCATCTTGGGACCGACATTGGTCTTGAGCGGGCGGAAGCTGAACCATAGCGCGGTAAGCGCCGCGCCGACCGCTGGGGCCATGGCGAGCTGCGCGAGGCCGGTCTCGCCAACCTGCAGGATATCGCGCGCATAAACAGGAAAGAGCGCGGTTGCCCCGGCAAGGAAGACCGCGAACAGGTCGAGCGTGATCGCGCCGAGCACCATCTTGTTGCGCACCACGTAGCGCAGGCCCTCGACCATCTGGTGGATGGGGCGCTTGTTGGCCGCGCGCGGGGGCTGCGGTACCTTGCCGATGAAAGACAGCGCGACGAGCGCTGCGGCGAACAGCCCGCAGGCCACGAAATAGGGCAGCGCCGGCAGGATCGCATAGGTATAGCCGCCGATCGCGGGCCCCACGATCATGCCCACCTGCCAAGCGATGCTCGACAGGGCGATGGCGTTCGGCAGGATCGCCCTGGGCACGAGATTGGGTGCGAGCGCGGACAGTGCCGGGCCGTTGAACGACCGCACCACACCGAGCACGATCGCCACCCCGAACAGCGCGGGCAAGGTAAGACTTCCGCTCCAGGTCAGCCACGCCAGCGCGCCCGCACAGCCCAGCTGTGCGATAACGGTCAGCCGCGCCAGATTGCGCCGGTCGAAATGATCCGCCGCCCAGCCCGAAAAGGGCGTCAGCAAGAACAGGGGCACGAATTGCAGCAGCCCGATCAGCGCCAACTGGCCCGATGCGGCGGCGATCCCCAGCCCGCTGTCGCGCGCAATGTTATAGGTCTGCCAACCGATAATCAGCATCATCGCATATTGCGCGAGCGTCATCGATAGGCGGCTGAACCAATAGGCGCGGAAATTCGCTATCCGGAGCGGCGAACTGTCGGGGGAGGGCGCGGCGGTTTCACTCACGCCGGACGCATGGCAGGCCCGCCTTCGGTTGTGAAGACGGGCCTGCTTTTTGTTCTAGTAGAAGCTGTTGCGGCTTAGCGCAGCTTGCGCAGCCGCGGGTTGGGCTGCAGCGTATCGATCATGGCGAGGAAGTCGTCGACGCGGATGATGCGTTCGAACTGGAAGCCCGCACGGTTGTCGCGCGTCCAGATGCAATAGGCTTCGATCCGGCCGATAACCGGCAGGCGCACGATCACGCGTTCGCCGCGGCCGATGCCGTCGCCATTGTCGACCATGAAGCCGTTGGCGGAGATATTCGCAATATGCAGCCGCACGTCGCCCTTGCCGAAATGTTCGGCAATGACGGGATGGTCGACCGGGTGGCGGGTCATGCGCCGCTGGTCGGTGACGCTCAGTTGTGCTCCGGCAGACATGCTGGCGATCCCTTTGCGGTTGGGGTTGGGGGGAGTGGGGGTATCGGACATCAAAGCTCCTTATGGCGGCCAAAGCCTGCCAATTGGTAAACCGGCCCGGTGCTTCGACGGTAAAAAAGGGCGCTTCGTCGCTGGTTAACAGCGAATAACCGCGTGCTTCTTCTTGCCGAGGCTGAGCTTGGCTTCGGTGCCCGCCGCAACGCTCACCAGATAGCCCGGATCGGTGACCGTCTCGCCATCGAGCTTGACTGCGCCTTCGGCCAGTTTGCGCTTGGCCTCCCCGTTGGAAGCCGTGAATCCGAGCGCTGTCAGCACCGCTCCGATGCGCATGCCGTCAGGGCCTACATCGAGCGTCGGAAGGTCCGCGCCGGCACCACCGCCGGCGAAGGTTTCCGCAGCCGTTTGCGCAGCCAGTCTGGCCGCTTCTTCACCCCGAACGAGTGTGGTTACCTGATTGGCAAGAACTGTCTTCGCTTCGTTGATGTCGGACCCGCCGAGCGCTTCGAGCCGGGCGATCTCCTCCAGCGGCAGATCGGTGAACAGCCGCAGGAACCGCCCGACATCGCGATCATCGACATTGCGCCAATATTGCCAGAAGTCGTAATTCGGCAGCTGGGCCTCGTTGAGCCACACCGCGCCGGCCGCGGTCTTGCCCATCTTGCCGCCATCGGCGGTGGTCAGCAGCGGGGTCGTGAGGCCGAACAGCTCGCTCCCGTCCATCCGGCGGCCCAGCTCCATGCCGTTGACGATATTGCCCCACTGGTCGCTGCCGCCCATCTGCAACCGGACACCCATTTCCTGCGCCAGATGGCGGAAATCGTAGCCCTGCAGGATCATGTAGTTGAATTCGAGGAAGGTCATCGGCTGCTCGCGCTCGAGCCGCAGGCGCACGGAATCGAAGGTCAGCATCCGGTTGACGGTGAAATGCGTCCCGACCTTCTGCAGCATCTCGATATAGCCAAGCCCGCTCAGCCAGTCGTGATTGTTGACCATCACCGCATCGGTCGGCCCGTCGCCGAAAACGAGCAGGCGCTCGAACACCGTCCGGATCCCGGCGATATTCTCGTCGATCGCCGCATCGGTCAGCATCTTGCGGCTTTCGTCGCGCCCCGTGGGGTCACCGATCCGCGTGGTCCCGCCGCCCATCAGCACGATCGGCTTGTGGCCCGCCTGCTGCAACCGCCGCAGCATCATGATCTGGACGAGGCTGCCGATATGGAGCGAAGGCGCCGTGGCATCGAAACCGATGTAGCCCGGCACGATCTGCTTGGCGGCGAGCGCATCGAGGCCCTCGGCGTCGGTGACCTGGTGGATATAGCCGCGCTCGTCGAGCACGCGCAGGAGATCGGAGGTGTAGTTGCTCATGACGAAGCGCGCGCTAGCAGGTAAGGGGCGGCATGGAAACGTATCGATTGCAGCCCCATTCGGGGCATCCGCCGCGCGCGGTATCAGGGGTCGAAGCCCGCATCATCGGGCGCGATGACAACTGGCTGCGCCTGCGCTGGCGGATCGAGGGCAGCGGTGAGTTGGTGGTGCCCAAATTCGCCGGCAAGGGGCGGGCGGACGGGCTGTGGGAGACGACATGCTTCGAGCTGTTCCTGCGCCCCGATGGCGGGACCGCCTATTGCGAATTCAACCTGTCTCCATCCGAACGCTGGAACGCCTACGACTTTGCGGCGCGCCGCGACGGGATGGCGGAGCGCCCGATACCGCGCGAACCGGGATGCACCATGCGCATGGGTAGCAGTTTCGCGATCTTCGATGCCGCACTGCCTGCCGCCACCTTGCCGGATACCGATTGCGCGATGGGTCTCACCTGCGTGATCGAGGAGGCCGGGGGGCACAAGAGCTTCTGGGCGCTGGAGCATCGCGGCGAGCAGCCCGATTTCCACGATCCGGCTTGCTTCACCGCGCGGCTTGCGGCACCGAGCGGCGCATGAAATTCGGCATCGATCGTCTCATCACCGAAGAGGGGTTGCGCGCCCCGCTCGAAGGGCAACGTGTGGCGCTGGTCGCGCATCCGGCTTCGGTTACCGCCAGCCTCGATCATTCGCTCGATGCGCTGATCGGCCGCGGGATCAGCGCCTCGTCCGCCTTTGGGCCGCAGCACGGGCTGAAGGGCGACAAGCAGGACAATATGGTCGAGACACGCGACGAGATCGACCCGCATTACGGTATCCCGATCTTCAGCCTCTATGGCGAAGTGCGCCGCCCGACCGCGGAGATGATGGCCAGCGCGGACATCTTCCTGTTCGATCTGCAGGACCTTGGCTGCCGCATCTACACCTTCGTCACCACGCTGCTCTACCTGCTCGAGGAAGCGGCCAAGGCGGGCAAGAGCGTGTGGGTGCTCGACCGGCCCAATCCCGCAGGCGGACCGGTGGAAGGCACCTTGCTGCAGCCCGGCCAAGAAAGCTTTGTCGGGGCGGGCCCGATGGTCATGCGCCACGGCCTCACCATGGGCGAAATGGCGCGCTGGTTCGTCGCGCATTTCAAGCTCGACGTCGATCTCCAGGTGATCGAGATGAGCGGGTGGAAGCCCGGCAAGGCCCCCGGCTATGGCTGGTCGGACGAACGCGTATGGATCAATCCCAGCCCCAATGCCGCCAGCCTCAACATGGCGCGCGCCTATGCCGGCACGGTGATGCTTGAAGGAACCACGCTGAGCGAGGGCAGGGGGACCACCCGCCCGCTCGAAGTGCTGTTCGGCGCCCCCGATGTCGATGCCAAGGCAGTGCTCGCCGAAATGCACGCACTCGCCCCGGTCTGGATGCGCGGCTGTGCGATCCGCGAATGCTGGTTCGAACCCACCTTCCACAAGCATGTCGGCACGCTGTGCAACGGCTTGATGATCCATGCCGAAGGCAAGTTCTACGATCATTACGCCTTCCAGCCATGGCGTTTGCAGGCGCTGGCGTTCAAGGCGATCCGCAAGCTCTACCCCGACTATCCGCTATGGCGCGACTTCCCCTATGAATACGAGCTCGACCGGCTGGCGATCGATGTCATCAACGGCGGCCCGGCCCTGCGCGAGTGGGTCGACGACAGCGAGGCCGTGCCCGACGATCTCGACGAACTGGCCGGCGCGGACGAAACGGCCTGGCGCGAAACGATTGCGCCGCATCTGATCTACAGCTGATGGCAGACATGGCCGATGCGTTCGCCCGCAAGGCGGCCGCGCTGTATCGCTCGGCGCGCTATGATGAGGCGCGCGAAGCCTATCGGCACCTGCTCGCACTTGATCCGGATCGACCCGATGACTGGGTTAACTTCGGCCTGCTGCTCAAGCGGCAGGGGGTCTTTCGCGAAGCGCTGGCCGCCTATGACAGTGCCCTGAAACGCAAGGTAACCGGGCCCGAAGAGGTCCATCTCAACCGTGCGGTCGTTCTCGCCGATGACCTCGGCGATCCCGCCGCAGCGCAGGCGGCGCTCGAAGCGGCGCTCGCGATCCGGCCTGGCTATGTCCCGGCCTTGCTCAATCTCGGCAATCTTCACGAGGATGCGGGTGACCGCGACCAGGCTCGCACGGTTTACGCGCAGGCGCTCGAGCTCGAACCCGGGAGCGCGCTTGCGCTGATGCGCCTCGCCGAAGTGACCGTGTTCGATGATCCCGCACACCCGCTGATCGGGCGACTTCGGGGCGCAGTCGCCCGCACCGATCTTGGCCCGCTGGAACGGGCCGACCTGGGGTACGCGCTGGGGCGCGCGCTCGATCAGTGCAAGCGTTACGACGAGGCGTTCGCCGCTTATCGCACCGCCAATCAAGGCAGCCGGGCGCTCGCGGCGCATCCCTACGATCCACAAGGGGCAGAGGCCTTTATCGACCGGCTGATAGCGGCCTTTCCCGACGCGGCGGGAACGGAAGCGGGGCCGGAACCTGCGCCCGTTTTCATCTGCGGCATGTTTCGTTCGGGGTCGACGCTGGTGGAGCGCATTCTGGCATCACACAGCCGGGTGACCGCGGGCGGCGAACTGCCGATCCTGCCGCGTATCGTGCGCGAGCAGTTGCAGCCCTATCCCGAATCGCTGGTTGGCCGCGACGCCGATTTCTACACCCGCTTGCGGCAACTCTATCTGAAGGGGCTGAGCGAGATGGATTTGCCCACCGCTGGCCTCACCGACAAGCGACCCGACAATTTCCTCCATGTCGGCCTGATCAAACGCATTTTCCCGAATGCCAAAATTGTGCTCACCCGGCGCAACCCGCTCGACAATTGCCTGTCGATCTACTTCGCGCATCTCGATCCGGCGCTGACCTATGCCGCCGCCCTCGACAGCGCCGCGCATTGGTATCGGCAATATGAGCGTCTGGCGGCGCACTGGCTGCAGCTCTACCCCGATGATGTCCGTGTCGCGGATTACGATGCGCTGATCAGCGATCCCGAAGCCGAAATTGCCGGGCTGCTCTCGTTCCTCGATCTGGAGTGGGAGGATGCCTGCCTGACGCCACACCGCGGCACCGCCCAGGTCCGCACCGCAAGCGCGTGGCAGGTGCGCGAGCCGCTCTACACGAGATCGTGCAACCGCTGGCGCAATTACGCCGGCCATCTGGATAGGCTGATCGCTGTTTTCGGAGAGCCGAACCGCGCTTGACGTTCGCGTCCCGCTGGGTGAGAGTTCGGCCTCCGAACCATGTGGGACCGACTATGCCGGTGATGCAGCCTCCGACGATGTCCCCCGCACAAGCCGATATTCGGCTGGCGAAGGATAATTACGACTTTGCCGCGCTCATGGCGAAGGGCGACCATCATTACGCCCGCGGAGAACTGCGCGCGGCGGGTTCGTTCTACGGAATGGCGGTCTCGGTCGCGCAGAGCGGGCGTCCGGCGGACGGACGCGAAGCAGCGCGTGCGGCGCAGGCGATGCAGGACATCCAGCAGCAATTCGTGCGGCATCTCGTCGCCTCTCTGGCTGAGGCGGGGCACCCGCAGCAGGACTGGCACCCACGCTTCGCCAACTCGCTGGCGATGATGGTGGGTGCAGCCCAGCGCGCGCCGGAATCGCGCTCCTTTCCGGCGATGCCCAGTGTCTATTACTATCCCGGACTGCCGCATGTTGAATTCGCCGATACGCACCAGTTCGACTGGCGCGAGGCGGTCGAGGAGCGCACCGAGGACATCGCCGAGGAAGCGCGCGAACTGCTGGCAGGATCGGGCACGTTCAAGCCCTATGTCGAGGCCGAGGCCGACCGGCCGCAGGGCGATATGCACGGCATGCTCGGCAATGACGACTGGAGTTCGCTCGACCTGATCGAGAAGGGCGAGCCGGTTGCCGAACATATCGCCCATGCCCCCGTGGCCTACCAGACGATCACTCGGGAAGTGCCTGTTTGCACCATCCCCAATCGCGCGCCGACGCTGCTGCTCTCGCTGCTCAAGGCGGGCAAGAAAATCCCGCCGCATCACGGCATGCTCAACCCGCGCTATATCTGCCACCTGCCGCTAATCGTCCCAGGCGATGGTGCACTGCGTCTGGGTTCGCAAAAGCGCGAATGGCGCAAGGGAGAACTCATCGCGTTCGACGATACGATCGAGCACGAGGCGTGGAACAATTCGGGCGAAGACCGGCTCGTCCTGCTGTTCGATGTCTGGCGTCCCGAACTCGAGCCGATCGAACACGCGCAGATCGCCGCGCTGTTCGCCGCCGTGGATAGCGCGGGCTGACCGGACAAGTCCCCAACCGTCTGTTCGATTTTCGACCAATGGCCTTGACGAACTAAGCCAAGAAAGGGAGCTTGGCCCAAAGTGACGGGCATACCCGCGCTTCGGGAGAGGTTTGAATGGCGACTGTGGCAGCACGGCAAACAGGCGGATCGGTCAGGGTAACCCTGTGGATCCTGCTGATTGTCTACATTTTCAATTTCATCGATCGGCAGATCGTCAATATCCTTGCCGAACCGATCCGGATGGAGCTGGGGCTGAGCGATACCCAGATCGGCCTGATGACGGGGCTGGCCTTCGCCTTGTTCTATACCGTGCTCGGCCTGCCGATTGCGCGCTTCTCCGACCGGTCCACGACCAATCGGCCGTGGCTGATCGGCGGCGCGCTGGCGATCTGGTCGGCCATGACCGCGCTCTGCGGCCTGGCGCAGAACTTCGTCCAGCTGCTGCTCGCGCGGATCGGCGTGGGGGTGGGGGAGGCCGGCTGTACGCCGCCCGCGCATTCGCTGATTGCGGATATGGTCGAACCCGCCAAGCGATCCTCCGCGCTCGCCTTCTACGCGCTTGGCATTCCTATCGGTACGCTGTTGGGGATGCTGATCGGCGGGCTGCTCGCCGATTCGGTGGGCTGGCGCAACGCCTTCCTGATCGTGGGCCTGCCTGGGCTGGCGCTCGCGGTGGTCGTTTTCATGTTTCTGAAGGACCCGCGCCGCACCGGCATGATGCAGGCCGGGTCGCAGCAGTCGACCGAACAGATGCCGATGAAAACCGCGCTCAAGGCCATGTTCAGTTCGCGCGCCTTCGTCCTGCTGGTCGCGGCAGGATCGGCAGCCGCCTTCCTCGCCTATGGCAAGGTGACCTGGATCACCATCTTCTTCCAGCGCACCCACGGGCTGACCCCGGGTGAAACCGGGCTGTGGTTTGGCCTCGTCAATGGCGGGGCAGGCATCGCCGGAACGGTGCTGGGCGGCTATATCGCCGATCGCTGGGGGTCCAAGAACCGCCGCCATGTGCTCACTGCCCCCGCGGTGGGCATGGTCATCACCATTCCCTTCGCCTTGCTTGCCTTCATGAGCGACAACTGGCTGATGGCGCTGTTCCTGCTGATCGTGCCGACGATCTGCAATTCGCTCTATTACGGCCCGACCTATTCGAGCGTGCAGGGGCTGGTGCCACTGCGCGCCCGCGCGATCGCGGCCGCGGTGCTGCTGTTCTTCCAGAACCTCATCGGGCTTGGCCTCGGGCCGCTGTTCTTCGGGATGATGTCCGACCTGCTGCAACCCGCCTATGGCGAAGAGAGCGTCCGTTACGTGCTCTATGGCGCGACGTTCCTCGGGCTGCTGCCGGCGTTCTTCTTCTGGCGCTGTTCGCTACGCCTCAACGAGGAGCTCGACCAGAAGGACTAGTCGGGTTCGCGCACCGGGGCGACCAGTTCGACCAACACGAAGCTGATCAGCATCAGCAGGAACCAGCTGCCAAGCTTGGCGGGGCTGACCATGCGCCAGCCATGCTCCTGCCCGGGATAGGTCCATGCCTGCGCGAAGGTGCCGATATTCTCCGCCCCCCAGATGAACATCGCCACCAGCCCGAAGCCCACCAGCAGCGGCATCCAGCGATGCACACGCCAGTTGCGGAAGTGGACGCGCGTGCGTGCGAACAGCAGGATGGTTGCCGCGAACAGCACCAGGCGGATGTCCGGCAACCAGTGATGCGCGAAGAAATTGACGTAGATCGCGCCCGCCAGCACCCATGTCGCCCAGCGCGGCGGATAGGCGCTGTAGCGAAAGTCGAAGATCCGCCAGACGCGCGCGATATAGCTACCGACCGCAGCGTACATGAACCCCGAAAACAGCGGGACCGCGCCGATATGGAGCACGCTTGCCTCGGGATAGATCCACGACCCCGCGGCGGTCTTGAACAACTCCATCACCGTGCCGACGACATGGAAGATCAGGATGACCTTGGCCTCCGCCCAGGTCTCGAGCCGGAAGGCCAGCATCGCCCCCTGGATCGCCAGCGCCGCCAGCGTCAGGAAATCATAGCGATGTAGCAGCGCATCTTCGGGATAGAAGAAATGCGTCCCCAGCAGCAGCGCGAGCAGCAGGCCGCCGAACAGGCACGCCCATGCCTGTTTGAAACCGAACAGCAGGAATTCGTACAGCCACAGCCGCCAACCGCGACCCGGATCGAAGCTTTCGAGCCGCGCGCGAACCGCGGCGAACCGCGAATGGCGCAAATCAGGCCCCGGTCTTGCGGCTCAGCTCGCGCATCGCATCGTCGAGCCCGTCGAGCGTCAGCGGATACATCCGGTCGTTGACCAGCTGCTTCATCACCTTGGTCGATTGCGAATAGGACCACTGCTTTTCGGGCACCGGATTGAGCCAGACGGTGGCGGGATAGGTATTGGTCACGCGCTGCATCCAGGTTGCGCCCGCTTCCTCGTTCATATGTTCGACGCTGCCGCCCGGATGGGTGATCTCGTAAGGGCTCATCGCGGCGTCGCCGACGAACACGATCTTGTAGTCATGCCCGTATTTGTGAAGCACGTCCCAGGTCTTGGTGCGTTCCTGCCAGCGGCGGCGGTTGTCCTTCCACACGCCTTCGTAAAGGCAGTTGTGGAAATAGAAGAATTCCAGGTTCTTGAACTCGGCCGTGGCCGCACTGAACAGTTCCTCGGTCACCTTGATGAACGGATCCATCGACCCGCCAACATCGAGGAACAGCAGCAGCTTGACCGCATTGTGCCGTTCGGGCCGCATCCGGATGTCGAGCCAGCCCTGCTTGGCGGTGCCGTCGATCGTTGCATCGAGGTCGAGCTCGTCGGCAGCGCCTTCGCGGGCAAACCGGCGCAGGCGGCGCAGCGCCATCTTGATGTTGCGCGTGCCCAGTTCCTTGGTGTTGTCGAGATTCTTGAACTCGCGCTTGTCCCACACCTTCACCGCACGCTTGTGCTTGCTTTCGCCGCCGATCCGCACGCCTTCGGGGTTGTAGCCCGAATTGCCGAAGGGCGATGTGCCCCCGGTGCCGATCCATTTGTTGCCGCCCTGGTGGCGCTTTTCCTGCTCCTCGAGGCGCTTCTTGAGCGTCTCCATGATCTCGTCCCAGTCGCCCAGGCCCTTGATCTTTTCCATCTCCTCTTCGGAGAGGAATTTCTCCGCCACCGACTTCAGCCAGTCCTCGGGAATCTCCACCGGGTTCTGGCCGTAATCGATCAGTATGCCCTTGAAGACCTTCTGGAATACCTGGTCGAACCGGTCGAGCAGGCCTTCGTCTTTCACGAAGGTCGCCCGGCTGAGATAATAGAACGCCTCGGGCGATTGCTCGATCACGTCGCGGTCGAGCGCCTCGATCAGCGTGAGGTGTTCCTTGAAGCTTGCGGAAATGCCCGCAGAGCGAAGCTCGTCGACGAAATTGAAGAACATGGCCCGTAGCCTAGCGCGTGCCTTTGCGCCGCACCAGTTACTTATCGCGCGTATTTTTTAACTGCCCACTAACCAACGCGGCGTAAGCTACGCAGAACAAGACCAAAAAGGGGGTCACACAGGCAATGGAACTCAGCGCGATCGATGCCAGGGGGGCGTCGGCTCTGGACCAGATACCGGCAGCTTGCGGCAAGGTAACCGTGGGCTGTTCGGACGTGGCGGGGATCGTCCAGGGAGTGATCGATTCCTTCGGCCACCTGCGCAGCGAATATGTCGAGCTGCAGGGCACGGTCACCGCGCTCGATGAAGACCAGCGCAAGGTCCTCGAAGCCAGCGACGAGGCCCGGCTGCTGTCCGAACGCGCGATCGAGCGGCTCAACGACGGGTCGATGCTGATCAGCAATTCGCTGAACGAAATCGGCAACCTCCTCAGCCTCGTCGAAACGCTGTCGCAGCACGTCACCGGTTTCGCTGCGGCGATGGACCAGGTGCGCCGGTCGAGCCAGGAAATCGACCAGATTGCCGAGACCACCAATATCCTTGCACTCAATGCGACGATCGAGGCGATGCGTGCGGGCGAGCAGGGCCGCACCTTTGCGGTCGTCGCCAATGAAGTGAAGACGCTCGCCAGCGAAACGCGCAAGGCGACCGAGGAAATCGGCCGCACCATCGACACGCTCGGCAATGAAGCCGAACAGGTGATCGAAAAGATCGAAAGCGGCGCCCAGGCAAGCGTCCATGCGAAGGATTCGGTCGGCTCGATCGAGGACACGATGCGCAGCGTCACCGAGCTGTTGACCGAGGTCGACGGCCAGCAGGATCTGATCGCGCGCAACACCGCCAAGATTTCGGACCATGTCCACCGCGTGCAGGACGTGCTCGGCGATTTCGACGGCGCCGTCAGCGACAATGAGAACAAGCTGGCGACCGCGCATGACCGGATGGAAGGGCTAGAGCTAATCGCCAGCGACATGTTCGACAAGCTGGTCAAGGCCGGCCTGTCTCCGCAGGACAGCGTCATGGTGGAGAAGGCGCAGGGTCATGCCGCACAGGTCGTCGCGGCGGCCGAAGCCGCGATCGCCGCGGGCGAGCTGACGATGGAGCAATTGTTCGACCGCGACTACCGCGAGGTACCAGGCACCAACCCGCAGCTCTATCGTACCGAGCTGAGCGATTGGGCCGATGCCAATTGGCGCCCGATCAACGACGCGGTGAGCAGCGAAGGCCGCCCGGTGATCATGTGTTCGCAATCGGACACCAACGGGTTCCTGCCGACGCATGTCAGCGAACATTCGCGCCCGCCGACCGGCGATCTGGCGCATGACACGCAGCACTGCCGCAATGGCCGCATCATGCTCTACGCGATCGACAAGACCGCCAAGACGCAGACCGAACCCTATATGATGGCGGTCTATCGCCAGGAAGGCGACGGCAAGAACTATCTCGTCGTGCGCAATGTCTATGTGCCGCTGGTCATAAACGGCCGCCGCTGGGGCGATTTCGAACTGGCCTACAGCCTGGACTGATCCGCGAGCGGATAATGAAAAAGGGGCGCGAACCGAATATGGTCCGCGCCCCTTTATTGTTGCTTTCAGCAGGTAGGTGTCAGCTCTGCCGGCGCGCCATGAAGGCAAGGCGTTCGAACATCATCACGTCCTGCTCGTTCTTGAGCAAGGCGCCATGCAGCGGCGGGATCGCGGCGTTGGGATTGGCATCCTGCAGCACTTCGATCGGCATGTCCTCGTTGAGCAGCAGCTTGAGCCAGTCGAGCAGCTCGCTGGTCGAGGGCTTCTTCTTCAGGCCCGGCACGTCGCGGATTTCGTAGAAGATTTCCATCGCCTTGGTGACGAGCGTCTTCTGGATGCCGGGGAAGTGGACCTCGATGATCTCGCGCATCGTCTCGGTGTCGGGGAACTTGATATAGTGGAAGAAGCAGCGGCGCAGGAAGGCGTCGGGCAGTTCCTTCTCGTTGTTCGAGGTGATGACCACGATCGGGCGTTCCTTCGCCTCGATCCGCTCATGCGTTTCATAGACATCGAAACTCATGCGATCGAGTTCCTGCAACAGGTCGTTGGGAAACTCGATGTCGGCCTTGTCGATCTCGTCGATCAGCAGCACGGGCAGTTGTTCGGCGGTGAACGCTTCCCACAATTTGCCGCGCCGGATGTAGTTCGAGATGTCATGGACGCGCTCGTCGCCGAGCTGGCCGTCGCGCAGGCGGGCGACCGCGTCATATTCATACAGGCCCTGCTGCGCCTTGGTGGTCGATTTGACGTTCCACTCGATCAGCGGCGCGTCGAGCGCCTTGGAAATCTCGTGCGCCAGAACCGTCTTGCCCGTGCCCGGTTCGCCCTTGACCAGCAGCGGACGCCGCAGCGTCACCGCTGCATTGACTGCGACCTTCAGGTCTTCGGTGGCGATATAGGCCTGCGTGCCTTCAAAACGGGTCGGTTCTGTCATCGGTTTTCCCTTGCAACTTTACGTTAGCGTTAGGGACCGGGCACCGCTCGTGCAAGGGGGCGTTATGGCTTCAGAGGCGAGGAAGAAATCATGCCGACCGAAAAGATTACTATCGCCACCGATGCCGGCCACGAACTGACCGGTTCGCTCGAACTGCCCACCGGGCTGGTGCGCGGGGCGGCGCTGTTCGCGCATTGCTTCACATGCACCAAGCAGAGCCGCGCGGCGGTCAGCGTGGCGCGTGCGCTGGCGCAGGAAGGCATCGCCTGCCTGCGGTTCGACTTTACCGGGCTGGGCGGGAGCGATGGCGAATTCGGGCGCGCGGGTTTCGCTACCGATGTCGCCGATCTGGTTGCGGCAGCGGAAGAGCTGCTGGTGCGTTTCGCGCAGCCGATCCTGCTAGTCGGACACAGCCTTGGCGGTGCGGCGGTGCTGGCGGCGGCGGATGATCTGGGCTTCGACAAGGTCGCCGCGATCGCCACCATCGGCGCGCCCAGCGATGTGCCGCATGTGCTCCAGCGGATCGACGGCGATCTCGAGGCGATCCGCAAGGAAGGCGAGGGCGAGGTCACGATCGGCGGTCGCGATTTTGCGCTCAGCCGCGATTTCCTCGAACGGGTCGAGAATATCGACCTGCTCGAAGAGGTCGGGCGACTCAAACGTCCGCTGCTGTTCCTCCATTCCCCCACCGATGCGATCGTCGGGATCGAGAACGCCAGCGCGTTGTTCGGCGCGGCCAAACATCCGAAGAGCTTCGTCAGCCTCGAAGGCGCGGACCATCTGCTGCTCGACGAGGCCGATGCGCGCTTCGCCGCCAGCATGATCGCCGCCTGGGCAAGCCGCTATCTGCCGCTTCGCGACGACTGGCCGATGCCCGCCAAGGGCGTCGTGGTGAAAACCGGCCATGGCAAGTTCGGCACCGAGGTCCACACCCGCACTCATCGCTTCATCGCCGACGAGCCCAAGAGTTATGGCGGCGACGACAGCGGGCCGACGCCTTACGATTTGCTCAACGCCGCGCTGGGCACTTGCACCGCGATGACGATGAAGATGTATGCAGATGGCAAGGGCTGGCCGCTCGAGGGGGCGACGGTCGAAGTGACGCATGAACGCAAGCACCAGGACGAGTGCGATCATGTCGAGGCGATGGAGGAAGGGCGGCCGATGCAGGCGCTGGTTCGCCGGATCGAACTGCATGGCGACAAGCTCACCGACGACCAGCGGAGCCGGATCATCGCCATCGCCGACAAGTGCCCGGTGCATCGGACGCTGGAAAGCGATCTCCACGTGCATACCACCGGGGTCTAGGCGGGGCAGTCGTCCCGCTGCGCGGTGTAGGATTCGTGGGTGAGGCGGTAGCCCGTGCGGCCCCCACGCGGCGCCACCGTTTCGCGCCACGGGGTGGGCTCGCCATTCAGTACCGCCGCCAGATCGGCACGGCCGACGCAGGTATCGAACACGTCGGCGTGCCGCAGCCCGCCCTCGGCTACCGCGGCCGAAGTATCCACCATGCTCAATCCCGGCAGGTCCGGGCCGAGGTGGCAATTGCCGTCACGGCCCAGGCTGCGCTCCGCATAGTCGACCGAATAGCTGCAATCCGAGCTGCCGAGCCGGCTGTAGCCGTGGAGCGAGCGCGAGGTTCGCAGCGCGAGGTCTTCCTGTGAGGAATAGATCGTCACCGAACGCCCGCCCTTCAGCAGTTCGGAGATCGAACCATTGTCGCGCAGGACCTGGTGGCGGTCGATATCGGGTGACACGAGGATCAGCCGGTGCACATGCGCTGCCTTGTCGGGCTTGGCGAGGTTGAGCCGCCTGATCGCCCCGACCAGCGCGCGCCCTCCCATGCTGTGGGCCACCAGCGTGATGTTGTTACTCTTCTCGACCAGTGACAGCAGCAGGCTGTCGATATAGCCCTGCGACCAGGCGATGCTCGAGGCATCGTAGAGATAGCTGAGATAGCGTTTGCGAGAGGGCCACACCACCGACACGGTCGGGACCGAATAGGCATTGAGGTTGCGCACCGTGACCGTGCGGTCGAGCGCATCGTCGAAATCGCTGCGGTAGCCGTGGATATAGAGCAGCACGCGGTTCTCGTTCCCGGGTTGCTCGATCTGGTCGGTCAGCGCCGCCAGCCATTGGTCTTCGGCAAGCAGCTTGGCGCGGTGCGCGTCCGATGGCTCTTCACCGTGATCGGCCGGTTTGACGAAGCCGTAGGACAGCTCGTCCGAGCGGAAGATGGCGAATTGGAGCGAATCCTCACGGCAGTCGGCCATATTGCTGGCCATGAAGAAGACATCGCCTGGCGCGACGTCCCCCGGTGCGCCGAACTGGCCCCCGCAATCGCTCGCCAGTAGCGACAGGCTGGGCGAGGGGAGGCTGCAAGCACCGAGCAAGCCGGCGGCCGCGGTCAGCAGTCCCAAGGCGATCCTGTTCATCGGCTGTCTCCCGCGGTGCAGGGGGACACTACAACCCAACCGCTATCGATCCAAGGCGTTCGGCACAGCCGTCACGCGTCGATCATCTCGCGGTCCACGTCGCCGGCATTGTTCTGGATGAAGTTGAACCGGTGTTCGGGATTGCGGCCCATCAGCTGGTCGACCAGTTCCTTGACCTTCGCGCGGTCCTCGAACTCGGGCGGGAGCGTGATCCGGATGAGGCTGCGGGTAGCCGGGTTCATCGTGGTCTCGCGCAGCTGCGCGGGGTTCATCTCGCCAAGGCCCTTGAAGCGGCCGACATCGACCTTCTTGCCCTTGAACACGGTGGCTTCCAGCTCGGCACGGTGCGCGTCGTCGCGGGCATAGCGGCTCTCCTTGCCTGCGGTCAGGCGGTAGAGCGGGGGCTGCGCGAGGTAGAGGTGCCCGCCGCGCACCACCTCGGTCATCTCCTGGAAGAAGAACGTCATCAGCAGCGTCGCGATATGCGCGCCGTCGACATCGGCATCGGTCATGATGATGATGCGGTCGTAGCGCAGGTTCTCGGGGTCGCAGTCCTTGCGCGTGCCGCAGCCCATCGCAAGCGTGAGGTCGGCAATTTCGCTATTCGCGCGGATCTTGTCGGCGGTGGCACTGGCGACGTTGAGGATCTTGCCGCGGATCGGCAGGATCGCCTGGCTCTTGCGCGCGCGCGCCTGCTTGGCGCTGCCGCCCGCCGAATCGCCTTCGACGATGAACAGTTCGGTTTCCGCCTCGCCTTCGCCCGAACAATCGGTGAGCTTACCCGGCAGGCGCAGCTTCTTGGCATTGGTCGCGGTCTTGCGCTTGATCTCGCGTTCCTGCTTGCGCCGGAGTCGCTCGTCCATCCGCTCCATCACCTGGCCGAGCAGCGCCTTGCCGCGGTCCATATTGTCGGCGAGGAAATGGTCGAAATGGTCACGCACCGCATTCTCGACGAGCCGCGCGGCTTCGGGCGAGGTCAGCCGGTCCTTGGTCTGCGACTGGAACTGCGGATCGCGGATGAAGACGCTGAGCATGACCTCGGCGCCGACCATCACGTCGTCGGCAGTCAGCTCCTTGGCCTTTTTCACTCCCGTCAGCTCGGCGAAGGCGCGCAGGCCCTTGGTCAGTGCCGCGCGCAGGCCCTGCTCATGCGTGCCGCCATCGGGCGTGGGCACGGTGTTGCAATACCAGCTGGTCGAACCGTCCGAATAGAGCGGCCAGGCAATCGCCCATTCGACGCGGCCGGCCTCCTCGGGAAAATCCTGGCTGCCCGCAAAAGGCTCGGCAGTGACGCATTCGCGCGACCCGATCTGCTCGGCCAGATGATCGGCAAGGCCGCCGGGGAATTTGAACACCGCTTCGGTGGGGACATCATCGCTCGCGAGGCTGTCCGCGCATTTCCAGCGGATTTCGACACCGGCGAAGAGATAGGCCTTCGACCGCGCCAGTTTGAACAACCGCTTGGGGCTAAACTGGCGGTCGCCGAAAATCTCGGTGTCGGGGACGAAGCTGACCGTGGTGCCGCGGCGATTGGGCGTCGGGCCGAGCTGCTCGAGCGGGCCGAGCGTCTGCCCCTTGGCAAAGCTCTGCGCGAACAGCTGCTTGTCGCGCGCCACTTCGACCCGCGTATCGCTCGACAGGGCGTTCACCACCGAGATGCCGACACCGTGCAGGCCGCCGCTGGTGGCGTAGGCCTTGCCCGAGAACTTGCCGCCCGAGTGCAGCGTGGAGAGGATCACCTCGAGCGTGGACTTGCCCGGGAACTTGGGATGCTCGTCCACCGGCATGCCGCGGCCGTTATCCGCGATAGTGATGCGATTGCCTTCCTCGAGCCGCACCTCGATCCGCGTGGCATGGCCGGCCACGGCCTCGTCCATCGAGTTGTCGAGCACTTCGGCAACGAGGTGATGCAGCGCGCGATCGTCGGTGCCGCCGATATACATGCCGGGGCGGCGCCGCACCGGTTCGAGGCCTTCGAGGACCTCGATCGAGGAAGCGTCATAGTCGCCGCTGGAGGTCGGCGTGTTTTCGAACAGATCGTCGGACATGCAGCTGCTATATCGTGCGGTTTCCCGCCGCTACAAGCGCGCCGGCGGGGTTATCCGCCCTGCTCAGAAGCGGCTGGGTGCATTCTCCACCACGACAACCGCACCATCACGCACTTCGCGCACTTCGAAGGCGCGTTCGACCAGCCCGTTGCGCCCGAAGCGAAAAGCCCCGTCGAGGCCGAGGAAGCCGTCTTCGCTGCGCAATGCGCCAGCGGGGAAATCGCGGCCCGGACGCCAGTCGCGCGCCACGCGCAAGGTCAGCAGAACCGCGTCATAACCCAGCGTCGCTATGCGATAGGGCTGGCTGCCGAAGCGTGCCTCATAGCTGTCGGTAAAGCGCTTGTAGCGATCGTCCGACACGGCGGAGAACCATGCCCCCGTCAGAGCAGATGCGCGCGTGACCGAGCCTTCGCCGCTCCACAATTCGGTACCCAGCAGCCGGGTGGTCATGGCGCCGCCCGGGTTGAGCACGCCCGCGGCCTGCGCCGCAAGGCGCGCGCCATCGGCGACGAGCACGGTGTCATAGCCGCCATGCGCCTTCAGCCGCTCTGCCGCGCTAACGATCGAAGTGTTGCCGCGGGCGAAACGTTCGGTCCACACGACCTCGCCGCCATAGGCTGCCACCGCGCGCCGCACCGCGTCTTCCGCGCGCGAACCATATTCCCCGTCGGGGGCGATAATGGCGAAATTCTGCGCGCCCTGGCTGCGGGCATACTGGACAGTGCGCGTGATCGACTGTTCGGGGATGTGCCCCATGATGAACACATCGGGGCCCGCGGCGCCGGTATCGTTGGAGAAGGAAATCACCGGCACATCCGCCGCACGCGCCGGGGCGGTGACCGAAGGGATGTTCGATCCGAGCAATGGGCCGAGGATCAGCTTGTTGCCTTCCGCGATCGCTTGGCGCGCCGCGGCTTCGGGACCCTTGGCGGTGTCGTAAGTGGTGATCCGCAGATTGCCGGCATTGGTGTCGAGCAGCGCCATGGTGGTGGCATTGGCGATCGACTGGCCGACCGGCCCGTTGCGGCCCGACATCGGGACCAGCAGCGCGATCCGGTGCCGCGTCTCGTCGGTCGGCAGGCTCTGCGTCGGTTCGGCGGAAGGCGTCGGCGCCACCGGCCCCGCGCGTTCGGGGGCCTTGGGAATGACCGAGCAGGCGCCCAGCAGGGCTGCCAGCCCGAGGGTTACCATTGCCCGACGGTCGAAAGTCCAGCGCTTCATCTTGCCGCGTCCCTCAATATTGGTTCATGGGGGAAGGGTGACTGATGCGACCCCTTCCGAAGATTCCCTTACACCGGGGCTCTATATCGTCGCCACCCCGATCGGCAACCTTGGGGATATCACACTGCGCGCGGTCGATGTGTTGCGCCGCTGCGACGGGATCGCCTGCGAGGATACGCGGGTCACCGGCAAGCTGCTCAAGCATCTCGGCATCTCGAAGCCGATGTGGCGCTATGACGATCACAGCGAACATCGCGACCGCACCCGGTTGGTCGAATCCATGCGCGACCGGGCGGTGGCGCTGGTCAGCGATGCGGGCACCCCGATGGTCTCCGACCCCGGTTACCGGCTAGTCAATGATTGCCGGGCAGAGGGCATCCCCGTTACCGCGCTGCCCGGGGCCTGCGCGGCCGTGACCGGGCTGGCCTTGTCGGGCCTGCCCAATGACCGCTTCCTCTTCGCCGGTTTCCTGCCCAGCAAGGACAAGGCCCGCCGCGAAACGCTCGCAGAACTGGCCGGGGTCGTTAGCACGCTGATCTTCTACGAGACCGCGCCGCGTCTGGCGAAATCGCTGGCAGCGATCGAGGAGGTTCTTCCCGAACGCGAAGTGGCGGTGGCGCGCGAATTGACCAAGCTGCACGAAGAAATGCGCCGCGGCCTGCCCGCGGGCGTGCGCGCCTATTTCGATGCCAATCCCCCGCGCGGCGAAATCGTCCTGCTGATCGGCCCGCCGCCCGAAAGCGTGGCGAGCGAGGAAGAGGCGGAGATCATGCTGGTCGCCGCCCTGCGCACGATGAAAGCCTCGCAGGCTGCGGGGCAGGTCGCCAAGGCCACCGGGATGGACCGCAAGACGCTCTACGCGCGGGCCATGGCGCTGCGCTCCGAATGACCCGCCAGCTGGCCGAGAAAAGCGGCCGCGAAGGCGAGACACGCGCAGCAGTGTGGTTGCGCGCCAAGGGCTGGCAAGTGCTCGACCGGCGGGTCAGGACGCCCGCGGGTGAGATCGACCTGGTCGCCAGGCGGGGCGGGGTGGTCGCGTTCGTCGAAGTGAAATGGCGCCGCAAGCGCGCCGATCTCGACCATGCGATCGACGAACACCGGCTTTCGCGCGTCGCGGCGGCGGCGGAAGCGGTGGCGCATCGCTATGCCGAAAACGGCGAGGATATCCGGATCGACGTGATCCTGCTTGCGCCGGGCAGCTTCCCTCGCCACATCCCCAATGCCTGGCAGCCGTAATCTTCGCTTCTTCCCGCCGCTCGCCTGACTACGAGGAATAGGAATGTCCCTACGCGTCGCCGTCCAGATGGACCCGCTCGAAAACATCAATATCGCGGGTGACAGCTCTTTTGCGCTGATGCTGTCGGCGCAGGCACGCGGGTTCGAAGTGTGGCATTACGACGTCGCGACCCTCGCCTATGAAAGCGACGGCACCCCGCATGGGCGCATCACCGCGCATGCCGCGCCGGTTACCGTCCAGCGGGTCGAGGGCGACCATTTCCACGCCGGCGACCGCCGCCGGATCGACCTTGCGCGCGATATCGACGTGGTGCTGATGCGGCAGGATCCGCCGTTCCACCTCGGCTATATCAGCTCTGCTCTGCTGCTCGACCGGCTCAAGGGCACCACGCTGGTGGCCAACGATCCGCGCGAAGTGGTCAACGCGCCGGAAAAGATGTTCGTGCTCGACTATGCGCAATACATGCCGCCGACGCTGGTCGCGCGGCATCTCGACGATCTGCGCGATTTTCAGAAGAAGCACGGCTCGGTCGTGGTCAAACCGCTGCACGGCAATGGCGGCAAGGCGATTTTCCGTATCGACAAGCACGGGACCAATCTGTCGGCGCTGTCGGAAGTCTTCGACCAGACCTGGCCCGAACCGCATATGGTCCAGCCCTT
This sequence comes from Qipengyuania citrea, assembly GCF_024171405.1. Lineage (GTDB taxonomy): Bacteria > Pseudomonadota > Alphaproteobacteria > Sphingomonadales > Sphingomonadaceae > Qipengyuania > Qipengyuania profunda. The sequence continues at coordinate 373,782 of NZ_JALJZT010000002.1, read as the reverse complement.
CCTCCCCGAGGTGAGCGAGGGCGACAAGCGTATCGTGCTGGTCGACGGCGAATTTGCCGGGGCGATCAATCGCTTCCCGGGTGAAGGTGAGTTCCGTTCGAACCTTGCGCAGGGCGGCCATGCCGAAGCGACGACGCTGACCGCGCGTGAGGAAGAGATCTGCGCCGCGATGGGCCCCGAATTGAAGCGCCGCGGGCTGGTATTCGTTGGAATTGACGTGATCGGCGGCAAGTGGCTGACCGAGATCAACGTCACCTCGCCGACGGGCATCGTCGCGATCGACAAGTTCAACGGCACCGACACCGCCGGGCTGATCTGGGATGCGATCAAGCGCCGCCACGCGGAGCTCTAGGACCGCTTCGCGGGCCCGCTGGTTACGGTTTCATGCACGAACTCATTATCCGCGCGATCGAGCAGGGCGGGCTGCTGGGCATTTTCCTGCTCATGGCGGTCGAGAACATCTTTCCGCCGATCCCGTCCGAAGTGATCATGGGGCTGGGCGGGGTCGCGGTGTCGCGCGGCACGATCGATTTCTGGCCGCTGATGATCGTCGGCACCATTGGATCGACCGCGGGCAATTACGTCTGGTACTGGCTCGGCGACCATTGGGGGCGGACCCGGCTCGAACCCTTCGTGAACCGCTGGGCGCGCTGGCTGACGATGGAATGGGAAGACGTCGAACGCGCACAGCGCTTCTTCCAGCGGCATGGCCCCTGGGTGGTCTTCGTGTTCCGCTTCACCCCGGTCTTCCGCACGATGATCTCGCTCCCCGCAGGGCTCGCGCATATGGGCCTGTGGCGGTTCCTCGGCTTCACCTTTGCCGGGGCGTTCATCTGGAACCTGTTGCTGGTCGAAAGCGGTCGGCGGCTGGCGGTATGGCTCGCCGAATCGCAGGAGGTGCTCGGCTGGATCACGCTCGGCCTGCTCGGGCTGACGCTCGCCGGCTATTTGTGGCGGGTCGTCAGCTGGAAACCGCGCGCCGAGCGCTAGTCCCGTTCACGCGGATGGGCGTTGCGATAAGTTTCGAGCAGGCTGGCCGCATCGACCTTGGTATAGATCTGCGTCGACCCGAGGCTGGCATGGCCAAGCAATTCCTGCAGGCTGCGCAAATCTGCGCCCGCACCCAGCAGATGCGTGGCGAAGCTGTGCCGCAGCGCATGCGGCGTGGCGCTGTCGGGCAGGCCCAGCGCCTTGCGCGCGCGCGCGGTGGTCCGCTGCACGACCCCCTGTACGAGCGGCCCACCCTTCGCGCCGCGAAACAGCGGCTCCTGCGGGGGCAAGGGCCAGGGACAGCGCGCGGCATAGTCCGCCACCGCCTCGCGCACGATGGGAATGAGGGGAACGACGCGCTGCTTGCCGCCCTTGCCGGTCACGGTCAGCCGCTCGCCCAGCGGCAGCGCGGATGCGGTCAGCGACAGCGCCTCGGCAATCCGCATGCCCGCGCCATAGAGCAGCAGCAGCACCGCGCGGTCACGCGCCCCGATCCAGTCGTCGGCGGCGAGCGCTTCCACCGTATCCGCAAGACCGATGGCATCGTCGGGGGTGACCGGGCGCGGGAGGCCTTTCTTGATCCGCGGGCCGCGCAGGCGCGGGGGGTCGGATACCGCGTGTCCCGCCTGCGTCCGCGCAAAACCGATGAACCCCTTGAGCGCGGAGAGTTCGCGTGCGGTCGAAGCGTTCGACAGGCCGTCGGCGCGGCGTGACGCCAGATGGGTGCGCAGCGCCGCGGTCGATAGCTCGGCGACATCGTCCCATTCCGCCAGGTCCAGCCGGGTCAGCAGCCGTTCGGCCGCCTTCCCATAGGCGCGCACCGTATGCGGCGAACGCCGCAGCCCGAGCGCGAGATGGCCATGCCACGCTTCGAGCAGTTCCGCCCGGCTCATGAGGCGACGAGATCGGCCTGGACCAGCTCGCCCAGCAGCGCATCGAGCAGCGGCATGCCCTGCGGTGTGACGCCGATCCATCCGTCATCCGTACGCACCAGTCCAAGGTCGCGGTAAAGCGCAAGCTTGGCAGGGTCGATCAATCCGGCGGGCGGGACAGCGAACCGGCGGGCGAGGGCGGCCAAATCGACCCCTTCGGCCAGACGCAGACCCATCAGCAGCGCTTCGCTTGCCTGTTCGCTCCGGTCGAGCGGGCGCGTTTCGGCGATCCCGTGACCCGTCTCGGCCACCGCGGCAATATAGTTCTCGGGCTTGCGGTGCCGCGTCGTGGCCACGTCGCCGCGCCGTCCATGCGCGCCAGGGCCGATCCCGATATAGTCCTGGTAGCGCCAATAGGTCAGATTGTGGCGGCTTTCCTCGCCGGGGCGGGCATGGTTGCTGATCTCGTAGGCGGGCAGGCCCGCGGCGACGGTCATCTCGCGGGTCAGCGCGAACAGGTCGGCGGCATTGTCGTCGTCGAGCGGTTCGAACATCCCGCGGCGGACATCGGTCGCGAAGCGCGTCGCGGGTTCGATGGTCAGCTGGTAGAGCGACATGTGATCGGTGCCGAGCGCCAGTGCTTCGCCAAGCTCGGTGCGCCAATCGGCCATGCTCTGTCCGGGTCGGGCATAGATCAGGTCGAGCGACACGCGCTGAAAGTGGCTCTGCGCCAGCTCGAGCGCGGTCAGTGCCTCCTCGACCCCATGCAACCGACCGAGAAAACGCAACGCTTCATCGCGCAGGCTTTGCACGCCCAGCGACACGCGATTGACCCCGACCGCCGCCAGATCGGCGAATTTCGCAGCCTCGACGCTGCTCGGATTGGCCTCCAGCGTGATCTCGATCGCCCGATCGAAGCCCCACAAACGCTCCGCCTCGCGCAGCAAATCTGCCACCAGAGACGGCGGCATCAGCGACGGAGTTCCGCCGCCGAAAAAGATACTTGCGAGGCGTTCCTCAGACCCGGTCGCGTAGAATTCGTGGCGCATATCCGCCAGCAGCGCTGTCTTCCATTCCGCCATATCGGCGGTTTTGCGGACATGGCTGTTGAAATCGCAATAGGGGCATTTGGCGATGCAATAGGGCCAATGGATGTAGAGTGCGCGGGCCAAAAGTGCCTTCAATCATTCTTAACTATATCGGCTGAAGAGCCGGACCCATGAATGGGACGAAGAACTGGATCGCGCCGCTGATGGGCGCTGTTGCTCTACTCTGTGCCACGGGGACTGCCGTGGCCGCAAGCGGATCGTCAAGCTGGCTTTCGCAGGACAAGCCGATTCCCGCATCGCGGTCGATCGATGGCCGGGGAAGCTCGGACGTCCATCTGGCCGCACGCATCCTGCGGCCGCACAATGACGAGCGCCTGCGCCTGCGTCTGCAACCCCTCAAGTGGAACACCCATCTCGAGCGAGAAGCACAGGACTGGGCGCGTCACTTGTCGCGCAAGGGCATGTTGCAGCACGCCAGCCAGAAGGGCCGCAACCAGACGGGCGAAAACCTCTGGATGGGCACCGCCGGACACTGGCAGGTCGAAACCATGGTCGGCATGTTCATTGCCGAGAAAAAGCATTACCGCCACGCGCATTTCCCCGACATTTCGAAAACGGGGAACTGGGCCGACGTCGGGCATTACGCGCAGGTGGTCTGGCGCGACACGCAGGAAGTCGGCTGCGCGGTGGCCACCGCCGCGGGCAACGATGTGCTGGTCTGCCGCTATTGGCCCGCCGGAAATGTCTGGGGCCAGAAAGCCTACTGACGCTTAGCCGAACTGTTCGGAGACCAGCTTCGCAAACGCATCGGCGCGGTGACTGATCGCGTGTTTCTGCGCCGGTTCGATCTCGGCAAAGGTCTGCTCGCTGCCTTCGGGCACGAACACCGGATCGTAACCGAAACCCATTTCGCCACGCGGCGGCCAGGTCAGGCTGCCGGGAGCGGTGCCTTCGTAGACCGCGTGCTCGCCATCGGGCCATGCCAGTGCCAGCACGCAGTGGAACGCGCAGGACCGGTCAACGTCCGCGCCCTGTTCCTGCAACAGCCCCTCGACCTTGCCCATCGCCATGTACCAGTCGCGGCCCGGATCGCCTTCGAACCACTGCCGCTCGGCCCAGTCGGCGGTATAGACGCCCGGCCGCCCGCCGAGGGCGGCGACCGACAGGCCGCTGTCGTCGGCGAGCGCGACGATGCCCGACGCCTCCGCCGCAGCCCGCGCCTTGAGCAGCGCGTTCTGGACGAAGGTGGTGCCGGTTTCGGCCGGTTCGGGCAGACCCAGCGACCCGGCCGACAGGCATTTCATGCCATGCGGTTCGAGCAGCGCGGAAATCTCTTTCAGCTTGCCGGCGTTATGCGTGGCAATCACGAGCGAGCCCGAACCGAGCCGGCGCGTCATTTACGCGTGGCCTCGTCCTGCGCCTTGAAGATCTGCGCGCAGCCCATTTGCGCCAGTCGCAGCAGGCGGAGGAAGGCTTCCTCGTCATAGGGCGCGCCTTCGGCGGTCGCCTGCGCTTCAGCGATCTTGCCGCCTTCGATCAGCACGAAATTGGCATCGGCATCGGCATTGCTGTCTTCGGGGTAGTCGAGGTCGAGCACGGGCGTGCCCTGGTAGACCCCACAGGAAACCGCCGCGACCTTCGCGGTGATCGGGTCCTGCGTGATGTCGCCCGACTTCATCAGGCCGTCGACCGCGAGGCGCAGTGCGACCCAGGCGCCGGAGATCGAAGCCGTGCGCGTGCCGCCGTCGGCCTGGATCACGTCGCAATCGAGCGTGATCTGCCGTTCGCCGAGCTTCTTGTGATCGACCACCGCGCGCAAGCTGCGCCCGATAAGTCGCTGGATTTCCTGCGTCCGGCCGCTCTGCTTGCCCTTGGCCGCCTCGCGCTGGCCGCGCGTATGCGTGGCGCGCGGGAGCATCGAATATTCGCCGGTGACCCAGCCTTCGCCCTTGCCGCGCAGCCACGGCGGGATGCGTTCTTCGACGCTGGCGGTGCACAATACGCGGGTTTCGCCGAAGCTGATCAGGCAGCTACCTTCGGCGTGCTTGGTGTAACCGGTTTCGATAGTGATGGCGCGCATTTCGTCGGGCGCCCGGCCGGAAGGTCGCATGGGGTTCTCCATTGCAGTCGAATCTCGCGACTGCCTGTGGCGCAAGCCCCTTGAGGCCGCAAGGGGAGTGGTTAGATAGGGGGCATGAATTCTCCGCCGCTCAACGATCTGTCCGACCGCGCTCGCGAGATCTTCCGCCTCGTGGTCGAAGGCTATCTCGACAGCGGCTCGCCGGTAGGATCGAAAGCGCTGGCGGGCGGCGGGCAGGTCAATCTCTCCCCCGCTTCGATCCGCAACGTGCTGGCCGATCTCGAGGCGCGCGGGCTGCTGGCGGCGCCGCATACGAGCGCGGGGCGGATGCCGACCGATACCGGATTGCGGCTGTTCGTCGACGCGATGATGCAGGTGGCCGAACCGACGCGCGAGGAACGCGACGCGATCGAGCAGCGATTGGGCGAACCCGGTCCGATCGAACGCGCACTCGAGGAAACCAGCGCGCTGCTGTCCGACCTTTCGGGGGCAGCGGGCATGGTCATGGTCCCGACGCGCGAGCCGCGTCTGGCGCAGGTCTCGCTGACCGCACTCGACACACACCGCGTGCTGGCGGTGCTGGTCGGCGAAGATGGCCAGATCGAAAACCGTATCATCACGCTTCCCGCCGAAGCACTCGGCACCTCGCTCGAACAGGCGAGCAATTACCTCACCGCACGCAGTTCCGGTCGCACCCTGGCGGAGGCGGCCAGCACGGTCGAAGCAGAGATCGCCAGCGGGAAGTCCGCGCTCGACGAAGCCAGCAGCGACCTGGTGCGCCGCGGGCTCGCGACATGGAGCGAGGATGCGGCCAAGCGCCCGGTCATGATCGTCCGCGGGCAGGCCAATTTGCTCGACGAAGCCGCGCTGGGCGATATCGAACGCGTCCGCTCGCTGCTCGACGATCTCGAAAGCAAGCAGTCGGTCGCCAGCCTGCTCGAGCGCGCACGCCGCGCCGAAGCGATGCGGATATTTATCGGCGCCGAGAACCGGCTGTTCTCGCTTTCGGGCTCGTCGGTCATCGCCTCGCCCTATCGCGACCGCGAGGGCAGGGTGGTCGGCGTGCTGGGGGTGATCGGCCCGACGCGGTTGAATTACGCGCGGGTCGTCCCCATGGTTGATTTCACCGCCCGATCATTGGGCAAACGCATAGGCTGACAGGGTTATTACGTGACCGACGAAAACAACAACGAACCGCAGAAAAAGGCGGTCGACGACGAAGTGCTACGCGAAATGGAAGGCGTGCCCGAGCACCTGCGTGGCGATACCGATGAGGACAGCGAGGAAAGCTCGCTCGATGATGCACTCGGCAAGCTCAAGGGCGATCTCGAAACCGCCATGCAGGACGTGCTCTACGCGCGCGCCGAGACGCAGAACGTGCGCCGCCGCCTCGAAAAGGACGTCCAGGACGCGCGCAATTATGCTGCGACCAACTTCGCGCGCGATATCCTCAGCGTCGCGGACAATCTGGCGCGCGCACTCGACCATGTGCCCGACGAATTGCGCGAGCTCGAGAAGGCCAAGAACTTCATTTCGGGCATCGAAGCCACCCAGCGCGAGCTCGAGAAGGTGTTTGCCGGCAATGGCATCACGCGTATCGCCGCCAAGGGCATGCCGCTCGATCCCAACCAGCATCAGGCGATGATGGAAGTGCCGAGCGACGAAGTAGAACCGGGCACGATCGTGCAGGAAATGCAGGCCGGCTACATGATCAAGGACCGCTTGCTGCGCCCGGCCATGGTCGGCGTCGCGAAAAAGCCGGACTGATAGCCTGTGCTGAACGGCGCCCTGACCGGCATTTTTTGGGGCGCCGTCATCTTGTTCCTATGGTGGCTTGGGAGGCGGGCTCCGGCGCGCCCTGTCTCGGCGGTCGCGGACTGGCCTGAGCAGGCATACTCGTCATATACTGAGGAATTTGATCTCGAGATAAGGGCACGAGACCTTCCCGCTCTGCTCGACGCCGATGGGACTGCTGGTGAGAGCCCCAGCGGTGATTTCGAGCGGGATATCGATAGGCGAAGGGAAGCATACCTTGCAGCGCGTGCGCACGGTATTTCTCGTTTGGTCGAGTTTCGCCCTCCCAAGCCACCGGCGTCGGTTTGCCTTCTGATTGATCTGTCTGGATCGATGGCAAAGCGGCTACCGGAAGTGCTAGGAGAAGTCAGGGCAATTTCGGAATGGCTCACGAAGCATGAGTCGAACGTAGCGGTGTATGGTTTCACAACCCGCGGCTGGCGGGGCGGTCCGGTACGGAAAAAATGGCTTGCAGATGGATCGCCCGAATACCCCGGGCGATTGTGCGCCCTAGTTCATATTGTTGTTTCCGATTTCGGTTCGCCCGGTGGCGACGATGACTGGGATGCGCTGCTCAGGACGGATATTCTTCGGGAGAACGTCGATGGCGAAGCGCTTCGATGGGCGGCGGACCGATTGGTTCAGGAGCGAACACCCAACAAGATGCTTGTCGTTCTGTCGGATGGGGCGCCAGTGGATGACGCCACGCTCGCAGCGAACGGGAACAGTTTCTTGTTCAAAGATATGGTTGAGGCCATGTCTGAGATCGAGAAGCGCGAGCATATCACGCCCATCGGGATTGGGCTCGACTACCGCGTGAGCGAGTTTTACCCGCAGTCGGGTTTCGTAGAAGAGGGCGGCTCATTAATCCAAGCAATGATTCCGTTCCTTGATGGCACGGCCACTGGCGGGACAAGAACGGAGGGTTGATAATGCATTGGATTTTTGGGGCGGCCGCATGCGCCCTTGCCGTCGTTTCCGCATCCCCGCTCGCTGCCGAAGAGGCGGCCGATGCGCGGCTCGCGGAGCTGGCGGACAGCTATTACGATTACCAGCTCGAGCAATTCGGGCTGACCGAAAACGCCAATGGCAGCACCGACCGGGGCGCGACGCTATGGTCGGTCACGCCCGAAGCGCAGCGGGCACGGGCGGCACGCTACGTAGAATACCTTAGTGAGCTGGAGGCCATCGACCGGACGGCGCTGGGTGCCAAGGGGCGGACCAATGCGCTGGTCCTTCACACGCTGCTCGAGGCCGATATCGGCGATGCGCGCTTTGCCGAATGGGAAATGCCCTTCGACAGCGACAGCAATTTCTGGTCCTACCTGGCCCCGCGTGGCGGCTTCACCACGGCCGAAGAATATTGGAACTACATCGGCCGGATGCGCGATATCCCGCGCTACTTTTCCGAGCAGACCGCCAATGCGCGGGCCGGGCTGGCGCGCGGGTTTTCGGTTCCGCGGGTGACGCTGGAAGGGCGCGATGTGTCGATCGCATCCTATGTCGTCGACGATCCCAAGCAGAGCCCCTTCTGGGCGCCCTTCGCCGATATGCCGCGCAGCATTCCTGCCGACGAGCAGAAGCGCCTGCGCGAAGCCGGGCGCGCGGCAATCGCTGAGCAGGTGACGCCCGCCTATGCCCAATGGCTCGCCTTCTTCCGCGAGGAATATCTGCCCAATACGCGCACGACCCTTGGCGCGAGCGAGCTCCCCGATGGCGCGGCCTATTACGCGCAGCAGATCCGCCAATACACCACGCTCGACCTGACCGCCGAGCAGATCCACCGGATCGGCCTCGACGAGGTCGCGCGGATCACCGCCGAAATGGAAAAGGTGAAGGACGAGGCGGGCTTCGACGGCACGCTGGCCGAATTCGTCACCTTCCTGCGCACCGACCCGCAATTCGTGGCGCGCAGCGGTGACGAGCTGATGGGGCTTTCCTCCTATGTCGCCAAGCGCGTCGATGGGAAACTTACCGATTATTTCGGCTTCCTGCCGCGTCACCGGTTCACGATCCGCCCGGTCGATCCCGCCATCGCCCCCTTCTACACCGCGGGGCGCGGCGGGCTCGATGCGTGCCAGATGAACACCTACGACCTGCCTTCGCGCCCGCTCTACAACATCCCCGCGCTGACGCTGCACGAATGCGCGCCCGGGCACAGTTTCCAGGGCGCGGTCGCGCTCGAACAGGAGGAAGCCCCGCGGTTCCGCCGCCAGACCTATTTTTCGGGCTTTGGTGAGGGGTGGGGGCTCTATGTCGAATATCTCGGCGAGGAGATGGGGATCTATCGCACGCCCTATGAGAAGTTCGGGCGGCTGTCCTACGAGATGTGGCGCGCGGCGCGGCTGGTGATCGATACCGGCATCCACCACTATGGCTGGAGCCGCGAACAGGCGGTCGATTACCTGTCGAGCCATACTGCCCTGTCCGACCGCGAAGTGGGCACCGAGATCGATCGCTACATCAGTTGGCCGGGTCAGGCCTTGGCCTACAAGCTGGGCGAGATGACGATACGCCGCGTCCGCGCGAAGGCGGAAGAGGAACTCGGCGAACGCTTCGATATTCGCAAGTTCCACGATGTGGTGCTGTCGCTCGGTTCGGTGCCGCTGCCCGCGCTCGAAGCGCGGATCGATGCCTTTATCGCCGATGGCGGGCAGGGACTGCCCGGCGTGACCTACGACTGAGGAACGGCGAGGCCGCTCGTCCGTATGTGATCCGACAGGGACGCAAACGGAGAGATACCATGAACACCAAGTTGTTACTCGCACCCGCGCTACTCGCCTCGAGCCTCGGTCTGGGCGCCTGCGCGCAGAATTACGCGGTCGAGGGCGCAGCTGCCGGTGCGGCTGCCGGTGCCGGGCTGAGCGCATTGCTGGGTGAAGACCTCGAAACCTACGCGCTAGCCGGTGCCGCGATCGGCGGAGTGATCGGCTATGTCAGCGACAAGGACGACGATTGCGACGGCTATTACGGCGATGGCCGCTATGTCGACGACGACTGCCGCGATGACGATCGCTACGCTCGCTACTGGCGCTGATCGCCTGGCCGGATGAACATCCGACCGAACGAACAAGGGCCGTCCCGCATGGGCGGCCCTTTTCGCATCGGCTGCCCGCGGGGCCTAGCGCTCGGCCCCCGGGAAGCGGACCAGCAGGTCGTATGCTGCGGGATCGGCGATGCCCGCGACTTTCACGCCGTTGCGTAGCCAGAAGGCGTGTTTCACGATCTCGGCCTGCTGTTCGATCCCGTAGCGTTCGAGCGGCCAGCCCGGCTTGAGCGCATAATCATAGCGCGCCCAGGGCATCCGCCGGGTGAGCAGGTACCAGTCGCCCCTGGTCTGGACCTGCCAGACATGCACCAGCTCGTGGATCAGCAACCCCTGGCGCAGCACATGCGTGGTCGAGAAATCATCGCAATAGGCATCGCCGCGAGGGTGGAAATGGAGATGGCCGCGCGGGGCCATGGTGATCCGGCGGGGCTGGAACGGAAACCACTTCCGCCGCCGGATCGTCACCCTGGCATAATCGATCGCGTGCCCGAAAACCGATCGGGCGAGCGCAATCTCGCCCGCTGTCAGCGGACGTTCCCCTCCTACGGGGCAGGTTGGCGCGACCGCTTCGTCATGGGCAGCAACCCCCAGCGTGTCGCCCCCATTGCTCAGCGTTCGTCACCCGCGGCGCGGACTTCGACCGGGAAGCTCTTCAGCTTGCCGCCCACCACGGTCAGCGTCATCTCGGCCGTGTCGCCCGCCGCGATTGCCGGGTCGAGATCGAAAACCATGACGTGGTAGCCGCCGGGTTCGAAAGTCTCTTCATCGCCCGCATTGACCAATACCTGGCCCACGCTGTCCATGGTCATTTCGCCATCCATCTGCATCGATGCGTGGAGTTCTGCACGGCCGGCGCCTGCGACATCGGCGCGGCGGATCGCGTAATTGCGCTCGCCGGTATTGGCGACGGTGAAATAGATCGCGCCCGGATTGCCCGACACCGCCGGCAGCATCAGCCGCGCGTCGCTCAGTTCCAGTGCCACCTCGTCGACCGCGGGTGCCGCCGCTTCCTCGGTGCCGCCCGAACAAGCGGCCAGTGTAACCGTAGCGAAAGCCAGCGCTGCTGGTGCGAAATACGTGAATTTCATGGATTTCATCCCCTCTTCGTCCTGCACAAAAACTAGCGCGCGCTCTCCCTTGTGCCAAGGAAAACCGCACCTATATCACGCGGGTAACACACCACCGGATAGAGCCGCCAACCGGTTCCGCCAGCTTTGGGGAACCCAAAGTGCGGTGTCCAACGACTTGAAACAGATGGGGAAACCATGAGCAAAGTTATCGGTATCGACCTCGGCACCACCAACAGCTGTGTCGCCTTGATGGACGGCGGCAAGCCCAAGGTCATTGAGAATTCGGAAGGCGCGCGGACCACACCGTCGATCGTTGCCTTCACCAAGGACAGCGAACGTCTGATCGGTCAGCCGGCCAAGCGCCAGGCGGTGACCAATCCCGACAACACGCTGTTCGCGATCAAGCGCCTGATCGGTCGCCGGTTCGATGACCCGCTGACCAAGAAGGACATGGGCCTGGTTCCCTACGACATCGTCAAGGGCAAGAACGGCGACGCATGGGTCGAAGCCGGCGGCGAAGACTATTCGCCCAGCCAGGTTTCCGCCTTCATCCTGCAGAAGATGAAGGAAACCGCCGAGAGCTATCTTGGCGAAACCGTCACCCAGGCGGTCATCACCGTTCCCGCATACTTCAACGACGCGCAGCGCCAGGCGACCAAGGACGCCGGCCAGATCGCGGGTCTCGAAGTGCTGCGCATCATCAACGAACCGACCGCCGCGGCGCTCGCCTATGGCATGGACAAGGAAGACGGCAAGACCATCGCCGTTTACGACCTTGGCGGCGGTACCTTCGACGTTTCGGTCCTCGAAATCGGTGACGGCGTGTTCGAAGTGAAGTCGACCAATGGCGACACTTTCCTCGGCGGCGAAGATTTCGACAGCACGATCGTCGAATATCTCGCGGACGAGTTCAAGAAGAAGGAGAACATGGATCTCCGGACCGACAAGCTCGCGCTGCAGCGTCTCAAGGAAGCCGCCGAAAAGGCCAAGATCGAACTCTCGAGCTCGGCCTCGACCGAAGTCAACCTGCCCTTCATCACCGCGCGTATGGAAGGCGGCAGCTCGACCCCGCTGCACCTCGTCGAAACGCTCAGCCGCTCGAAGCTCGAACAGCTCGTCGGCGATCTGATCAAGCGTACGCTCGAACCGTGCAAGAAGGCGCTGGCCGATGCCGGTGTCTCAAAGGACGAGATCGACGAGGTCATCCTCGTCGGCGGCATGACCCGCATGCCCAAAGTCCGTGAAGTGGTCGAAGAATTCTTCGGTTCGAAGCCGCATACTGGTGTGAACCCCGATGAAGTCGTCGCCATGGGCGCAGCGATCCAGGCCGGCGTCCTCCAGGGCGACGTCAAGGACGTGCTGCTGCTCGACGTGACCCCGCTGTCGCTGGGCATCGAGACCCTTGGCGGCATCATGACCAAGATGATCGATCGCAACACGACGATCCCGACCAAGAAGACGCAGACCTATTCGACCGCCGAGGACAATCAGAACGCGGTGACGATCCGCGTTTTCCAGGGCGAACGCGAAATGGCCGCGGACAATAAGATGCTCGGCCAGTTCGACCTGGTCGGTATCCCGGCTGCCCCGCGCGGCGTGCCGCAGATCGAGGTCACTTTCGACATCGACGCCAACGGCATCGTCAACGTCAGTGCCAAGGACAAGGGCACCGGCAAGGAGCAGCAGATCCGCATCCAGGCATCGGGCGGCCTGTCCGATGACGATATCGACCAGATGGTCCAGGACGCCGAGAAGTTCGCCGACGAGGACAAGAAGCGCCGCGAAAGCGCCGAGGCCCGCAACCAGGCCGACAGCCTCGTCCACGCAACCGAGAAGCAGCTCGAAGAGCATGGCGACAAGATCGACGCTTCGCTGAAGAGCGAAGTCGAAGAGAAGGTCGCGGCGCTCAAGACCGCGCTCGAAGGCGATGACGCTACCGACATCAACGCCAAGGCCCAGGACCTGTCGCAGAGCGCGATGAAGATGGGCCAGTCGATCTACGAGCAGGAGCAGGCCAATGCTGCCGACGCGCCTGCCGGAGATGCCGAAGCAGCGGATAGTGCGGACGAGGACGACGTGGTCGACGCCGAGTTCTCCGAAGTCGACGAAGACGCGAAGAACTGATCGGACGATGAAAAACCAATCGCCACCGGTGCCCCAGCGCACCGGTGGCGATTAGTCATTGGGAAGCCATGTCGACTACCGAAACCGAACTATACGAATTGCTCGGAGTGAGCCGCGATGCCGACGGGGCGACGATCAAGTCGGCCTATCGCAAGCTCGCCATGAAGCACCATCCCGACCGCAACCCCGGCTGCACCGAGAGCGAAGGCAAGTTCAAGGCGCTCAGCGCCGCCTATGAAGTGCTCAAGGACCCGCAGAAGCGCGCCGCCTACGACCGCTTCGGGCATGCCGCTTTCCAGCAGGGCGGCCCCGGTGGCGGCGGCCATCCCGGCGCCGATTTCGGCGATATCGGGGATATTTTCGAGACCATCTTCGGCAGCGCATTTGGCGGCGGTGGGCGTGCCCGTCCGCGCCGCGGTGCCGATCTGCGTTACGATCTGCAGATCGAACTCGAGGAAGCCTTCCACGGCAAATCGACCGAAATCGAGATCGAAGTCTCGCAGAATTGCGAAACCTGCCACGGCTCGGGCGCAACGCCCGGAACGCGCGCACGCACCTGCAACCTGTGCCACGGCCAGGGCCAGGTCCGCGCCAAGCAGGGCTTCTTCGTCGTCGAACGTCCGTGCCCCAATTGCCACGGCAGCGGCGAAGTCATCAGCTCGCCATGCCGCGATTGCCGCGGCGAGGGACGTGTGGACAAGGCGCAGTCGCTCGAAGTCGAAATCCCGCCCGGCGTCGATACCGGCACGCGCATCCGCCTGTCGGGCAAGGGCGAGGCCGGACCACGCGGCGCGCCTCCGGGCGATCTCTATATTTTCCTCCATGTGAAACCGCATGCGATCTTCCAGCGCGAAGGCACCACGCTCGCCACGCGCGTCCCGATCAGCTTCACTGCGGCTGCGCTGGGCGGATCGATCGATATTCCCAACCTCGATGGCGAGGATGTGACGATCGAAATTCCGGCGGGGATCCAGTCGGGCAAGCAATTGCGCCATCGGGGCGCGGGCATGCCCGTGCTGCAGGGCCGCGGACGCGGTGACCTGGTGGTCGAAATCGCGGTCGAGACCCCGACCAAGCTGAGCAAGGAACAGCGCGCGCTGCTCGAACAGTTCCGCGAGCTGGAAACCGGCGACGAATGCCCTGAAAGCCGCGGCTTCTTCAACAAGCTCAAGGATGTGATCGGCGGGTGATTGCCAAGCAGGGCTGCGCTGGCGATAAGCGCGGCCCATGCTGCCTTCGCTGACGATCATCGACGATTTCCTGTCCGACCCCTGGGCCGCGCGGCGGGCTGCGCTCGCGCTCGACTATGCGCCGCCGGGGACGGGCGGAAATTATCCGGGCCGCGATTCTACCAGCGCGTTGCCGATGGACGGGATTAACGCTTCGGTCTCGCGGCATCTCGGGCTCGCGCTCAAGGGGGCGGACAAGACCGAGCATGGCCATTGCCGGATGACGCTCAAAGCGGACAAGGGCCGCAGCGGGGTGCATATCGACCCCGCTTTCTACTCGGGCATCCTCTACCTCTCGCGCCCAGAAGATTGCGCCAGACCGGGGGCCGGCGGGACCGATTTCTTCCGCCACAAGCGTACCGGCCTCGAACGCGTGCCCGCCAATGGCGCCGAGCTCGCGGCGTCGGGTTATGCCGATCTCGACACGCTGGTGGGCGATGTGGTCAACAAGGACACCACGCAGCCGGGCAAATGGGAGCGCGTGATGCGCGTCCCGATGCGCTTCAACCGGCTCGTGCTGTTTTCACCCTGGCAGTTCCACAATGCCGCCCCGGGCTTCGGTACCGACGCCGAAAGCGCGCGGCTGGTGATGCTGCTCTTCTTCGGCCGCGCCGCGGGCTAGGGCATTCGTTCGACAAGCTCGGCGCGGATCTCGTCGATCAGGCGCTGCGTACATCGCTGCGCCATCTGTTCTTCGTCGAGGATCGCGTGGAAGGCCGCGCGCTTGAAGTGGCGGCAGGTTTCGGCGGCAAAGGGCTTTTCCAGCGTCGAACAGACCAGGTCGATCATCCGCTCCGCCCCGTGCAGCCGGCCCCACAGATAATCGTTCTCGCGGTAAGCCCGGCTGAAGAAGGCGCCGAAATTATAGAACTCGACCCCGCGCAGCGTGGCCGGCGTACCGCCTTCGCGGATGCTGCGCGCATCGTCGGGGCTGATGCGGTCGACCTTGACCGGGTCGAATTCGGTCAGTCCTTCATTGCGCAGCAGCGGCAGCGTGGCGACATCGTAGAATGGAAAGCCCAGATAGCTCAGCAGCATGCGGCGGCGCAGGTTCTTGGGCATCTGCTCGAGCGCGGCAGCGAGCATTTCCTCGGCGCGGTCGTCGAGCCCGGGTAGCAGACGCTTCGCCTCGATCATGTCGAGCAGCGATCCCGGGTCGCGCATCACCCCCTCCGCCAGCGGCACGAAATCCGCGCCCAGCGCGGCAACGCCCTCGCGTTCGAAATAGAGCGCGAGTATCTGGTAAACCGTATCGCGGCCCTGTTCGAGCGCCTCGTCGGAAATGTCGGGATCGGCCTCCCAGTCGCGCGCGAGCCGCCGCGCGAGCAGACGCAACCGGCGAATGCGGAAACCGATGTCGTGTTCGCGGAAGAAGGCGATCGCTTCGGGCGATGCACCGCCCGAGGGCGCAGCCAGCGTGTTCAGGCCGCGCCGGATCAACTCCTCGCGCAGCACCGCCTCGATCGGGGCGGGATCGTCGAAGCCCAGCTTGGGCGCAGCGGCCAATGCCAACCGCGCGAGGCGGACGACGATACCGGTGAACTTCGCTTGCGCATAGGCGTGAAAGGCATAACCCGCACGCTCGGCGGCGGCCTGCTGCGCCTTCTGCCGCCACGCTTTCAGCCTTGCAGGGGTGGGCCGGTCGAGAAACAGCGTTCGCCCGAAGAGGCGATCGACCGCGGCATCGACTTCGGGGCGCAGCGCGGCGACCATGCGGCTGAGCCGCTCGGCCTCGCGGCTTTGCTCTTCGAGCTGTTCCAGATTGTCGCGGATCGGCTGTTCGCGCGGGAGCGTCGAAAGCGACCCGAAAATGGCCGAGAAGAAGCCCACCGGCTCGCGCTTGCCGCCATCATCGCCATAGCGGTCGGGGCGCGGATCGACATAGAGGAACCGGCGGTCGACCTCGCGCTGCGCGGGGCGTTCATGCAAGGCGGCGATGGCCCCGGCGAATGGCTTGTTGACCAGCACCGACCCGTCGATAAGCGACACATTATCAATTGTTTCCCGCGCGACATGCACCGGCATGATCCGTTCGAGAAACGCCTCCCTCTCCGGCCACCTGCGTTCGGTGAGGTCGGACAATTGGTCGATTTCCTCGATCCGCAGCGGCGGGAAGGCCCCCGGGAAACTGGCTGTCGCGCGGGCAGCGAACACCAGCTCGAGCGGATTGGCGATATCGATGCCGCCTGTCATCGGCGTGCGCGTCCGGAAGGAAATTGGCATGCGGTGTTCGGTGTCCTCGACCACCGGCGGGCTGTGCAGTCGCAGCAATTCGAGATAGCCGTGAAAATCGGTCGCGGTGACATAGAGGTCGAGCGGATGGCCGGGCGGCAGCAGCGGCTCTTCCACCGGGCTCGCGGCCATGGCCGAGAAGGCCCGTTCGAGCATGCGCGAGAAGCCGAGGCCCGAGAACGGCGGTTCGAACCACCGGCCGCGAATCAGGTGCGACACCTTGCGCTCGACCTCGGCCTGCGTTTCGGGGGCCACCGCATCGGCCAGATTGCTGCCGGGCCGGCTGAGCAGCCAGGTGGCGAAGGGCTGCGCCCACATCTTCGAAAACCGCCATTTGAGGCGGGCCGCGGGGTCGACCAGTTCGTCGACATCGGCCAGTTCGAGCCACAGGTCGGTCAGCGGTTCGAGCGACTGGCCCGAATGGACCGCCTGCGCGAGGAACACGGCATTGATCCCGCCCGCGCTCGCCCCGCTCATGATATCGGGGAGCACGCGCAAGCGCAGGTCGTGTTCGTCGGCGATCCGTTCGAGCAGACCGCGATAGACCGCTTCCACTCCGCCGCGCGCGGGCCCCTGCGCATGGAAATCGCGACTGGCGCGGGCCAGCTGCCACAGCTCGCGCGTCACGCCATGCATATAGATGGCCAAGCTCACTCCGCCGTAGCAGACCAGCGCTATCCGCAATTCCTTTTGACGCATTGCCGGACCTCATGACGGGATAAACCGACAAAGGCAATTGCGTTCGCGAAATGTTCCAGTTAGCAAGCGCGCATGGCGAAACCCAAGAAACGCTATGTCTGTCAGGCCTGTGGCGGCGTATCCAATCGCTGGCAGGGGCAATGCCCCGATTGCGCCGAATGGAACACGCTGGCGGAGGATGCCCCGGCGACGGTGTTCTCGATGAAACACGATCTGTCGAGCGGGGGGCGCGCGGTCGAGTTCGTCGAGCTCGACAAGCCCGGCGCCCTGCCGACGCGCCAGCCCACCGGCCTTGCCGAATTCGATCGCGCGCTGGGCGGCGGGCTGGTCCCGGGATCGGCGATCCTGCT
Source organism: Qipengyuania citrea (assembly GCF_024171405.1). Taxonomy (GTDB): domain Bacteria; phylum Pseudomonadota; class Alphaproteobacteria; order Sphingomonadales; family Sphingomonadaceae; genus Qipengyuania; species Qipengyuania profunda. The sequence goes on along the minus strand of NZ_JALJZT010000002.1, from coordinate 356,244 downwards.
CGGCGGCGATCCGGGCATCGGCAAATCGACATTACTGCTTCAAGCCGCGGCCAAGATCGCCCGCGGCGGGCATGGCGTCGTCTATGTCAGCGGCGAGGAAGCTGCCGGGCAAATCCGCATGCGCGCCGCGCGGCTCGGGCTGTCGGACGCGCCGATCAAGCTCGCCGCCGCGACCGGGGTGCGCGATATCCTGACCACGCTGGGTTCGATGGACGCGCCCAAGCTGCTGGTGATCGATTCGATCCAGACGATGCATTCGGACACGATCGAAGGCGCGCCCGGGACGGTCAGCCAGGTGCGCGGCTGCGCCTTCGAACTGATCCGCTACGCCAAGGAAAACGGCGTTGCGCTGGTACTGGTGGGGCACGTCACCAAGGATGGCAGCATCGCCGGGCCGCGCGTGCTCGAACACATGGTCGATGTGGTGATGAGCTTCGAGGGCGAGCGCAGCCACCAGTACCGCATCCTACGCGCGCTCAAGAACCGCTTCGGCGCAGTCGACGAGATCGGCGTCTTCGCCATGGCGGGGGAGGGGTTGGAGGAAGTCGACAACCCCTCCATGCTGTTCCTCTCGGGCCGCGACGAGCCGATGGCAGGCAGCGCGGTCTTCCCCGCGATCGAGGGCACGCGCCCGGTGCTGGTCGAGATCCAGGCGCTGATCGTGCGGTTGCAATCGGGCGCCACCCCGCGCCGTGCGGTGGTAGGGTGGGACAGCGGGCGGCTCGCCATGCTGCTCGCCGTGCTCGAATCGCGCTGCGGGCTCAATTTCTCTTCGGCCGAGGTCTATCTCAATGTCGCGGGCGGCTATCGCCTGTCCGATCCCGCGGCCGATCTCGCGGTGGCCGCGGCGCTGGTCAGCGCGATGGCCGACAAACCGCTGCCGCCGCGCAGCGTGTGGCTGGGTGAAGTCTCGCTCGCCGGGGAAATCCGCCCGGTCGCGCATGGCGGACTGCGCCTGCGCGAAGCCGCCAAGCTCGGCTTCGACCGCGGTTTCGGACCGGCGGATGTGAAGGGCGGGTCGGAGGCGCTGACCTATGACGGCTTGGGACAATTGGCCAATCTCGTTGACCGGATAATCGGGAATTCATAAGTCCCGGTCCATGGTAGAGAAATGACGGGTTTCGATTACATTGTCCTGCTGATCGTCGGCATCGCCGCCGTGGGCGGTTTCCTGCGTGGATTCATGCAGGAAGTGCTTTCGCTCGCCGCGTGGGTGCTGGCCGCTTTTGCGATCCGGTTCCTGCATACGCCGCTGACGACTGCGCTGCAGGAGTACATCGGTTCGCATATCACCACCTCGCTGCTGTCGTTCACCCTGCTGCTGCTGATCCCCTATGCCGCGATGAAAGTCATCGCCAACAATGTCGGGACTGCTTCGCGCGGCTCGGTGCTGGGCCCGGTCGACCGCGTCCTCGGCTTCGGTTTCGGAGCGCTCAAGGGCATGGTCATCGTGGTGATCGCCTTCTCGCTGCTGGTGCTGGGCTACGATACGGTGTGGGGCTTCAAGGGGCGGCCCACCTGGATCACCACGGCGCGCAGCTACGAACTGGTCGATGCCAGCTCGCGCGCGCTGGTCGAGGTGCTGGCCGATCGCCGCGCCATCCTGCGCGAGCAGGCCGCCGCGCCCGAGTGATGGCGGCAGCCCGCGCGCCTGCGCTCTATTCGCCCAAGCTGCTCGCCCTGGCGGTGGAACTAGCCGACTATCCCTACGACCCCGCGGCCATTGCATGCGGCACTGCCCGCTCGCGCAGTTGCGGCAGCGTGATCGACCTGTCGTCCAGCCAAGGTGACCGGCTCGAAACCATTGGCCTCAAGGTCACCGCCTGCGCGGTGGGCCAGGCCTCCGCGGCGATTTTCGCGCGCGAGGCGCGCGGCATGGATTCAGCGGCGATCGCGCGCACCCTGCAGTCGCTGACCGAATGGCTCGAGGGCGAGGCGCCAAGCTCGCTTCTCCCCCGGCTCGCGCTGCTGGAACCGGCCCGTCCGCACCGCGGGCGTCACGAGGCGATTCTCTTGCCGTGGAGAGCCGCGCTGGACGCGCTTTCCAAGCCCCGCGACCCCCGCTAAACCCGCGTTCACGCCAAGAACAATCGCGAGGGAGGGAGCGCGACATGCCCGAGGGTGCCGTCACACCGCACAGGGAGCCGTCCGAAAAGGAAATCCGCCTGGTCATCGCCGCGAGCAGCGCGGGGACGATCTTCGAATGGTACGATTTCTTCATCTACGGCACGCTCGCCGCGCTGATCGGCGCAGCCTTTTTCCCGAGCGATAACGAGACGCTGGAAATCCTGCTGGTCTGGGCCGGTTTCGCGGTCGGTTTCGGCTTCCGCCCGCTCGGCGCGATCCTGTTCGGCTTCCTCGGCGACCGGTTGGGGCGCAAATACACTTTCCTCATCACCGTGACGCTGATGGGGATCGCCACCGCCGGCGTTGGCCTGATCCCGAGCGCGGCAAGCATCGGTATCGCCGCGCCGCTGATCGTGATCGGCCTGCGCATCCTGCAGGGACTGGCGCTGGGCGGCGAATATGGCGGCGCAGCGATCTATGTCGCCGAGCATGCCCCGCCCGAAAAGCGCGGCTTCTACACCAGCTTCATCCAGGCCAGCGTGGTCGGCGGTTTCGTGCTGTCGATCGCAGTGGTGATCGCCTGCCGCGCGCTGATCCCGGCCGACGATTTCGCCGCATGGGGCTGGCGCATTCCCTTCCTGCTGTCGATCGTGCTGCTGTTCATCTCGCTCTGGATGCGGCTCAAGCTGTCCGAAAGTCCGGTGTTCCAGGCAATGAAGGCCGCAGGCGAAACCAGCGCCAATCCGTTCAAGGAAAGCCTCACCTATCCGGGCAATCCCAAGCGCATCTTCGTGGCGCTGTTCGGCATCACCGGCGTGCTCACGACGATCTGGTACACCGCTTTCTTCTCGGGCCTGTCGTTCCTGCGCGGACCGATGCGCGTGGATGAAGGCGTGGTCGAATGGATGCTGCTGATCGCGGGCACGCTGTCGATGGGGTTCTACATCGTGGTCGGGAAATGGTCCGACAGGGTGGGGCGCAAGAAGCCGATCATCATCGGAGCGATCGCCGCGCTTGCGCTGCTGTTCCCCGTGTTCTGGGGGATCGGCGCGCTCGCCAATCCGGGCCTGCAGGACAGCGCGCGCGCCGCGCCCGTCACCATCAGCGGAGCCGAATGCGAATACGATCCCTTCGCCGAGGTCCAGGCCAGCGCCTGCGGCCGCGCGTTGCAGGACCTGACCGCGCTTGGCGTTCCCTATGCCATTACCGAAGATACGCGCACCGAACTGGCGATCGGCAACGCAACCTATGGCTACGAGGCCTTGCCCGAGGATACGCGCCGCGCGATCATCCAGAGCTGGCTAGAAGCCAATGGCTATTCCTTCGAACGCCAGACGCCGCCACTCGCGAGCATCGCCGGGATCATCGGCCTGCTGCTGGTGCTCGGCCTGTTGTCGGCGCTGACCTATGGCTCGGTCGCCGCGCTTTTGTCGGAGATGTTCCCCGCGCGGATCCGCTACAGCTCGATGTCGATCCCCTATCATATCGGGGCGGGCTATCTCGGCGGCTTCCTGCCGTTGATCGCGGGCTATATCGTGGCGATGACCGGCAATGCCTATTCGGGGCTGTGGTACACGATGGTGGTGGTCGGCTTCGGGCTGGTCGTGGCGTGGTGGGGCCTGCCCGAGGGCCCGCCGCGCGATTTCGAAGACAGCGGGCAGGATCCGCCCGCGTCTCCCGTCCTTCCGTGAGCCGCCGATGACCACGCTCCCGCCGCCGACCCTGCGGCTGCGTATCGATCGCGATGCCCTCGCTCATAACTGGCGCGCGCTCGATGCGCTGTCGGGCAGCGCGCGCGCCGGCGCGGCGGTGAAGGCGGATTGCTATGGTCTGGGCGTCGAGACCTGCGTGCCGGTGCTGCGCGAGGCCGGGTGCCGCGATTTCTTCGTCGCGCATTGGAGCGAAGTGCCCGCCGTGCTGCGCCATGTCCCGGCCGGGCAGGTGGCGGTGCTGCATGGTCCGATCGACGCCGGGGAAGCCGCCTACGCGCGGTCGGTAGGGGTCAGGCCGGTCATCGACAGCCTGCGGCAGGCGCGCCTGTGGCTCGAGAGCGGTGGCGGCCTGTGCAATCTTATGATCGACACCGGGATCAACCGCCTCGGCATATCCCCCGCCGACCTGTCCGACCCGGCCGTCCAGCAGCTCGAGATCGCAGTGCTGATGAGCCATTTGGCCTGCGCCGACGAGGACAGCGCGATGAATGCGCGCCAGATGGACGCCTTCCGCACCTGCCGCTCCGCGGTCCGCTACAAGGAGGCCAGCCTCGCCAACAGCGCCGGCATCGCACTGGGCCGCGACTATGCCTTCGATCTGACCCGCCCCGGACTGTCGCTCTATGGCGGCATCCCGCGCAGCGAACTGGCAGCCGATATCCAGCAGGTGGCCTATCCCGAAGCGCGGGTGATCCAGTGCCGCGAGATCGGGGCGGGGGAGACCGTCGGCTACAACGCCACCTTTACCGCATCCGGCGCCATGCGCATCGGCGTGGTGTCGCTGGGCTATGCCGATGGCATCCTGCGCAGCTGGGCAGGGGCGCATTTCACGCATGGCGAGCGCAGCCTGCCGATCCTTGGCAAGGTGTCGATGGACATGATCGTCCTCGACCTGTCCGATGCGCCGGACGTGGGGGAGGGCGACTGGGTCGCGCTGCCCTATCACCTGCCCGATGCTGCGCGGCAAACCACTCTTTCGCAATATGAATTGCTGACAATCCTCGGCCACCGCTTCGGCTGATCGGCGCGCTGTGTTGCGTCGCACTTTGTGCACGTGCTAAGCGTCTTGCATTGCACAATTGGGGAGCATGCGAGAATGGCCAAGCGGACCGCCGAGGGCGAACCGATCATCATCAAGAAGTACGCCAACAGGCGGCTCTACAACACCGATACGAGCAGCTACATCACGCTGGACGATCTGGCCAAGATGGTCCGCGAAAATGTCGACTTCAATGTCCTCGATGCCAAGTCGGGCGACGATATCACGCATACCATCCTGACGCAGATCATCGTCGAGGAAGAAAGCCACGGCACGCACATGCTCCCGGTCAGCTTCCTGCGCGACCTGATCAGCATGTATGGCAATTCGATGCAGGCGATGATGCCGAGCTATCTCGAAGCCAGCATGGCGAATTTGCACCGCAACCGCGAACAGATCCAGTCGGCCTTCGCCAAGGGCATCGAAGCCAATCCGCTTGCGAAAATGGCCGAGGCCAATTTCAAGATGATGCAGAATGCCGCCGAGGCGTTCATCCCCGCCGCGTCCAAGTCCCCCAAGCCCGAACAGTCCGACGACCTTGCCGAAATGCGCGCGCAGATGGCCGCGATGCAGAAGAAGCTGGACGAGATGAGCAAATGACGGCATCGGCCCGCGCGCCGCTCCGACCAGCAATTACGGGATATTGACCGTGGCCCAGATCCGCCATGCCTTGAACACGCGCCGCGACGATGATTTCGCCGCCTGGTACCAGGACGTCATCAGCTCCGCCGAAATGGCCGAGGAATCGGGCGTGCGCGGGTGCATGGTGATCCGCCCGTGGGGCTTCGGCATCTGGGAACGGATGCAGCGGCTGCTCGACGACCGGATCAAGGCGACCGGGCATGAAAACGCCTATTTCCCGATCTTCATCCCGCTCTCCAATTTCGAGCGCGAGGCACAGCATGTCGAAGGCTTCGCCAAGGAAATGGCGGTGGTTACGCATCACCGGCTGATCGCGGGCAAGGATGGTGGGCTGATCCCCGATCCCGAAGCCAAGCTGGAAGAACCGCTGGTGGTGCGCCCGACCTCGGAAACGATCATCGGCGATGCCATGGCGCGCTGGATCCAGAGCTGGCGCGACCTGCCGCTGAAGCTCAACCAGTGGGCCAATGTCGTACGCTGGGAAATGCGCACGCGCATGTTCCTGCGCACGAGCGAATTCCTGTGGCAGGAAGGCCATACCGCGCATGCCGACGAGGCCGAGGCGAAAGAGCACACGCTGACCATGCTCGAGGTTTACCGCGCCTTTGCCGACGAGGACCTCGCGCTGGCGGTGGTGCCCGGTGAAAAGCCCGAGAACGAGCGTTTCCCGGGCGCTGTCGAGACCTGGTCGATCGAGGCGATGATGCAGGACGGCAAGGCGCTGCAGGCGGGCACCAGCCACTATCTCGGAACCAATTTCGCACAGGCATCGGGGATCAAGTACCAGAACCGCGAAGGCGGCGAGAGCCTCGCGCATACCACCAGCTGGGGCGTTTCGACGCGGATGGTCGGCGGCGTCATCATGACGCATGGCGACGACGACGGCCTGCGCCTGCCGCCCAAGATCGCGCCGCAGCAGGTCGTCATCCTGCCGATGCTGCGCGACAAGCCCGAAGACCAGGCGCTGATCGACTATTGCGAGACGCTGCGCGCGACGCTGGCCGGCCAGAGCGTGCTTGGCGAACCGCTCCGCGTGCTGCTCGACACGCGGCCCGGCAAGGCGGCGCAGAAGCGCTGGGATTACGTCCGCAAGGGCGCGCCGGTGATCGTCGAAGTCGGCGGGCGCGACATGGACAATGGCGTCGTCAGCATGCTGCGCCGCGACCGTTTGTGGGATGCCGAAACCGGCAAGCCCGCCTTCGAGAACCCGACGCGTGAAGCCGCAGGGGAGGCCATTCCCGCGATCCTCACCGACATGCAGGCAGTGCTGCTAGCCCAGGCTGCCGAGCGCCGCGATGCGAACATCACCCGCGGAGTCACCGATTTCGCCGAGGTGGAAAAGCACTTCTCCGCCTCGCGCTATCCCGGCTGGGTCGAGGTGCAATGGTCCAAGCCCACGGGCGCGTCGCTGGAAAAGGTCGTCGAGCGGCTGAAGGAGCATAAGCTCACCATCCGCAACGTGCCGATCGGAGCCGAGGCGGTCGATGGCGTCTGCATCTTCACCGGCGAACCCGCAGTGGAACGCGTGCTGCTGGCCAAGGCGTATTAGGCACCCCGTGACATGGGGGCTTGCCGTCCCCATATGGCGCGCATGACAAAACAGAACACGAACCGGCGGCGTCAGGGGATGCCGTCGAAAGAACAGATACTCGAATTTATCCAGACCTCCGACACGCCCGCGGGCAAGCGCGAAATCGCCAAGGCCTTCGGCCTCAAGGGTCAGGAAAAGATCACGCTGAAAAAGCGTCTCAAGGACATGGCCGAAGAAGGCCTCATCGACGGCAAGCGCACTGCCTATCACAGGATGGGCGGCGTGCCCAAGGTGACCGTGCTCAAGGTCGTCGCGATCGAGGATGGCGAAGTAATTGCCGAGCCCGAAAATTGGGCCCCCGACAGCAAGGAAAAGCCGCCGCGGCTGGTGGTGCGCGAAACGACCAAGATGGCGGCGCTGAAGCGCGGCGACCGGATCCTCGCGCGCAACGAGGAAACCGGTGACGGCTGGCGCGCGACGCCGATGAAGAAGCTTCCCGCGCGCACCGAAGGCATGATGGGCGTCGTCGAATTCGATGGTGCGGGCAAGCCTTGGCTCGCTCCGGTCGACAAGCGCGTGCGCGAAAGTGCGCCGATCGGAGACCTGGGCGAAGCGCAGGCAGGCGAGTTGGTGCTGGCCGAGCGCATGGGCAAATCCGCCCGCGCGAAGGTCAAGGTGGTCGAGGTGATCGGCGATCCGCTGGCGCCCAAGGCGTTCAGCCTGATCGCCATCGCCAAGCACGGCATTCCGCATGTTTTCCCGGGCGAAACCATCGCCGAGGCGGAGCGCGCGGTCGACCTGCCGCTCTCGCCCGACCATCGCGAGGATTTGCGCGACGTCCCCATCGTCGCGATCGATCCCGCCGATGCGCGCGACCATGACGATGCGATCTGGGCCGAGCCCAACGGGAAAGGCGGTTACCGCGCGATCATCGCGATTGCCGATGTCAGCTATTACGTCCGCCCCGGCGGCGATCTCGACCGCGAGGCGCGCAAGCGCGGCAATTCGGTCTATTTCCCCGACCGCGTCGTGCCGATGCTCCCCGAAGTGCTCAGCGCCGATGTCTGCAGCCTCAAACAGGATGTCGACCGCGCCGCGATGGCCTGCCACATAAGCATCGACAAGCACGGCAAGGTCAGCGACTGGCGCTTCACCCGCGCTATCGTCCGGCTGGCGAAGAACATTGCCTACGAGGACGCACAGGCCGCGATCGATGCGGGCGATGCGCCCGAATATCTGCAGAACCTGTGGGGCGCGTGGAAGCTGCTGTTCAAGGCGCGGCAGGCACGCGACCCGCTCGATCTCGAACTGCCCGAACGGCAGGTCCGCCTCAATGACGAGGGCGTGATCGAGGAGATCGCAATCCGCGAACGGCTCGACGCGCACCGCGTGGTCGAGGATTTCATGATCGCTGCCAATGTCGCGGCGGCCAAGGCGCTCGAGGCCAAGGCCGCGCCGGTGGTCTACCGCGTCCACGAACAGCCGAGCCGCGAGAAGCTGCTCGCCTTCCGCGAATATCTCGCCACGCAGGGCAAGAAGTTCGCACTGGGGCAGGTGATCACGCCGGGCCTGTTCAATCGCATGCTCAAGGACATTTCCGAGCCGGCCGAAAAGGCGCTGATCATGGAAGCGGTGCTGCGCAGCCAGACGCAGGCCTTCTACGGGCCGCAGAATGCGGGCCACTTCGGCCTCTCGCTCGGCAGCTATGCACATTTCACCTCGCCGATCCGGCGCTATGCCGACCTGCTGGTGCACCGCGCGCTGGTCGATGCCTACAAGCTCGAACAGCCCAAACCCAAGGTCGACCTGCCCGAAGGCTCGGGCCTGTCCGATCGTGACAAGACCGCGCTGCACCAGATCACCGACGCGATCAGCCAGACCGAACGCCGCGCGATGGAGGCCGAACGCGACACGATCGACCGCTATGTCGCGGCCTGGCTCTCGGGCCGCGTGGGCGAGACTTTCGACACGCGCATCACCGGGGTGCAGGGCTTCGGCTTCTTCGCCACGATCGAGCAGCTCGGCGGCGACGGGCTGGTCCCGGTTAGCACGCTGGGCCGCGAATATTTCAGCTATGACGAAGGCGCGCGCAAGCTCGTCGGTGAACGCAGCGGCACTGAATATGCGGTGGGCGACCGGCTCAAGCTCAAGCTTGCCGAAGCCAATGCGCTGACCGGCGCGCTCAAGTTCGAAGTGCCCGACAGCGATGGCGCGGGGATCGAACCGCGCGGCAACCGCGCCCCGGAAAAGAAACGGACGCACCAGAACAAGGGCCCGAAGAAGGCGCAGGGTGCCCCGCGCCAGTCGCATCCCGCGGGCAAGCGCGGTCGGCCGGGCAACATCCGCCACCAGGGCCGCAAGAAGAAGTGACGGAACGGGCCGGGGGACTGCTCATTGGGTTGGTGAAGGAGCCTTCATGACCCAGCTTATCCCCGGCCAGACCGTCCCCGATCTCGACCTGCCGCTCACCATCGATGCGCGCTTCGAACTGTCGAAGCAGCAGCCCGAAGCGTTCACCATGCTGGTGTTCTATCGCGGCAAGCATTGCCCGATCTGCAAGAAGTACCTTACCGAGCTGAGCGGCAAGCTCGACCAGTTCACCGACAAGGGCATCAAAGTCTTCGCGGTGTCGATGGACAGCCCCGAGCGCGCCGCGGTCAGCCATGAGGAATGGGACACGGGCGACGTCCCGCTGGCGCATTCGCTGAGCGAGGACAAGGCGCGCGAATGGGGCCTCTACATCAGCGAAAAGCGTGACGGCAGCGAGGAACCCGACATCTTCTCCGAGCCGGGGCTGTTCCTGGTCAAGCCCGATGGCACGCTGCATTTCGCCGTGGTCCAGAACGCGCCGTTCACGCGGCCCGATCTCGATGACCTGCTGAGCGGTATCAGCTTCACGCTGGACAAGGATTATCCCACCCGCGGCACACTGACCTGATCGCTCAGGCGAGGCGGTCGATGTCTTCGCGGCTAAGCCCGCCGGGGACGAGATAGAGCGGGCAGGGCAATTGCCCCGCATGCGCCGCGAAATGCGTCACCAGCGGGCCCGAGCCGCCCTCGGCATGCGTCGCCAGCACCAGCGCGGCGATATTGCCGTGCTCGTCGATATATTTGCGGATGACATCGGCGGGTGATCCCGGCCGCACCGCGATAGTGGGCATCTTCCCGCTTTCGGCGAAGATGTTGCCCGCGGCGGAATTGGCCATCACCTCGGCGCGTTCGCGCGCTTCCTGTTCGATCGTCGCCTGGACTCCGCCGAAGGCGTTGAAGGTCTGCTGCGGCACGAGCGCGAGGATATGCACCGATCCGCCGGTTTTTTGCGCGCGCAGCGAGGCAAACCGCAGCGCCTGCTTGGCCTCCTCGGTCTCGTCCATCACGACAAGGTATGTGCGCATAATTGCTCCCCGATCCTTGCGCGCGGGTTACCCGTAAATTCGTATTCTGCGCAAGGACCTTGCAGCGCAGAGGCATCTTCGGCAGAGGTCGCGGCACAACTCTCTCCCCAGCGAGGACGTAACGTCAGACCATGCCCACGCCGATCAAGATGCCCGCCCTGTCGCCCACCATGGAGGAGGGCACGCTCGCCAAATGGCTGGTAAAGCCGGGGGACAAGGTCGAGGCCGGCGACATCATGGCCGAGATCGAAACCGACAAGGCGACGATGGAATTCGAAGCGGTCGATGAAGGCACGATTGCCAGCATCGCAGTCGAGGAAGGCAGCGAGGGCGTAAAGGTCGGCACCGTGATCGCGATGCTCGCCGAGGAAGGCGAGGATCTCGACGAAGCGGCCGCTGCCGCGCCGGCGGATACGGCAAGCGAAGCGGAAAGCGAGACAGAAGCCACCCCCGCTAAGTCCGAAAAAACGGACGTCGTCCCAGCGAAAGCTGGGACCGCCGACAGCTCCGCGCAACCGAAAGCGACCCCAGCTTCCGCTGGGGCGACGGACAAGGATCGCATCATCGCCTCACCGCTTGCGCGCCGGATCGCCGAGCAGAAGGGCGTCGATCTTGCGGAGGTGACCGGCTCCGGCCCGCGCGGCCGGATCATCAAGGCCGATGTCGAAGGGCTCGAAGCCGGGGCGGCCCCCGCCAAGGCCGAAGCGTCCGCGCCCGCAGCCAGCGCGCCGCCCAGGCCCGCGACGCTCGGCGGCGATCTCGATGCGCCTTATGAAGCGACCAAGCTCAACAATGTCCGCAAGGTCATCGCGCGCCGCCTGACCGAAGCCAAGCAGACGATCCCGCATATCTATCTCACTGTCGATGTGCGGCTCGATGCGCTGCTCGACCTGCGCAAGCAGCTCAATGCCAGCCTCGAAGCCGATGGCGTCAAGCTCTCGGTCAACGACCTGCTGATCAAGGCGCTCGCTCGCGCGCTCCAGCGCGTTCCGGCATGTAATGTCAGCTTCCAGGGCGACGAGCTGTACCAGTATTCGCGCGAGGATATCTCGGTCGCGGTCGCCGCGCCCTCGGGCCTGATCACCCCGATTATCCGCGATGCGGGCAGGAAGGGTCTCGCGCAGATCAGCACCGAGATGAAGGAACTGGCGACCAAGGCGAAGGACAACAAGCTGCAGCCGCAGGAATACCAGGGCGGCACCGCCAGCCTGTCCAATCTCGGCATGTTCGGCACCAAGCAGTTCGACGCGGTGATCAACCCGCCGCAGGCGATGATCCTCGCGGTCGGCGCAGGCGAACAGCGCCCGCATGTGATCGACGGCGCATTGGGCGTCGCCACGGTGATGAGCGCCACCGGCAGCTTCGACCACCGCGCCATCGACGGCGCCGACGGCGCGCGGCTGATGGAAGCCTTCCAGCAGCTTTGTGAGAACCCGATGGGGCTGGTGGTTTGAAAATTCTGGTCAAAATCGGCCGCTTCTTCCTCGTAGCGGCGGCACTAGCGATGGTGATGCCGATCTATTTTCTGATCCTCTTGGCACTCGACGGCGAAAGCCCTCCTTTCGAGCTTTACATGCTTGCGTTTGGCATCACTTTTCCTTTGGCCTGCACTGGGGGGCTCGTGTTTGGTCTGCCGGCGTGGACTCTTGCCAAAAATATGAACTGGCACGAGGATATTTGGAAGGTTCTTGGTCTCGGTGCGATAGCAGGGATACTGTCGGTATCCCTGCTATTCCTCTTTTCGACGCCCGACCTGTTTTCTCTGGTCATGGGACCACTTCTTGGTTTGCCAGCTGGGCTTCTGTCCGCAGCACTGTGGTATGTCCTTCATGCTGATGATCGACAGCAGATCGAAAATGACTGACCGCTTCCCCCAAATCCGCATTACGGCCATGCCGACTGACCTCAACCCCTATGGCGGGGTATTCGGCGGGTGGCTGATGAGCCAGATGGCGCTCGGCGCAGGGTCGCTTGCGAGCCGCGAGGGGAAGGGCAAGGCGGTGGTCGTCTCGGCAAGTGATTTCGCCTTTCCCGGCGCGATGCGGGTGGGCGACGAGTTGTCGGTCTATTGCGATATCGCCGCAACCGGCACCACCTCGCTCACCATCACTGCCGAAGCGATCGGGCGCGAGCGTAATGGCGAGGCCGAAACCCGAGTGGCGCAAGGCACGTTCAAATTCGTCCTGCTCGACGAAAACGACCGGCCCCGCGCGGTGGCGGAGCGGTGGGCTTGATAGGAATGTCGGAGCCCCCTCTCCCCACCCCCTCTCCCGCGAGGGGAGAGGGGCTATGAGCGCTGTCCTACAGGCCCGGGCCCATGCGATACGCACCCGCATGAGCCGTACTCATTCCCCGCTCCGGACCGCCGCAATTCGCGGTCCCGCGCGCCACGGATTTTCTTCGCCTGGACCGTGTAATACCCGGTCCATGTCTGCGACCAAACGAGAGATTACAGAGACGAATCATGGCTGACACCAAATACGACGTCATCGTGCTCGGCAGCGGCCCGGGCGGCTATGTCGCGGCGATCCGCTGCGCGCAGCTGGGGCTCAAGACCGCCATCGTCGAACGCGAACTGCTCGGCGGGATCTGCCTCAACTGGGGCTGCATCCCGACCAAGGCGCTGCTGCGTTCAGCCGAGATCCTGCATTATGCGCAGCACGCCAAGGATTACGGGCTCAAGATCGCAGGCGCGATCGAGGCCGATCTCGAGGCGGTGGTCAAGCGCAGCCGCGGAGTGGCGAAGCAGCTCAACCAGGGCGTCACGCACCTGATGAAGAAGAACAAGATCGCGGTGCATATGGGCGAGGGCACGCTGACCGGCCCCACCAGCCTGACCGTGAAGGGCGAGAAGGGCGAGGAGAAGCTCACCGCCAAGCATGTGATCGTCGCCACCGGCGCGCGCGCACGCGACCTGCCCTTCGCCCCGGCGGACGGCGAACGCGTATGGACCTACCGCCACGCGATGACGCCCAAGGAAATGCCCACAAAGTTGCTGGTAATCGGCAGCGGCGCAATCGGGATCGAGTTCGCCAGCTTCTACAACGACATGGGCGTCGACGTGACCGTGGTCGAAATGCTCGACCGCGTGGTGCCGGTCGAGGACGCGGACGTCTCCGCCTTCCTCGAGAAGAGCCTGACCAAGCAGGGCATGACGATCATGACCGGCGCGGGGGTCGAGGACCTCAAGGTCACCGCCAAGGGCGTGACCGCCAAGATCAAGGACAGCAAGGGCAAGGTAACCGAGACCGAGTTCAGCCATTGCATCACCGCGATCGGCATCGTGCCCAACACCGAGAATGTCGGGCTGGAAAAGCTGGCCGAAATGGACCGCGGCTTCATCCAGATCGACGATTACGGCCGCACCAAATCGAAGGGCCTGTGGGCGATCGGCGACTGCACGCCGGGCCCGTGGCTGGCGCACAAGGCGAGCCACGAGGGCGTCACCACAGCCGAAGCCATCGCCAAGGAGCTGGGCAATAAGGACGTCCACCCGCACCCGCTCGACCGCGCCAACATCCCGGGCTGCACCTATTGCCGCCCGCAAATCGCCAGCGTCGGACTGACCGAGGCGAAGGCGAAGGAAGCGGGTCACGCAGTGAAGGCGGGCACCTTCCCCTTCATCGGCAACGGCAAGGCGATCGCGCTGGGCGAGGCCGAGGGCTTCGTGAAGACCGTGTTCGATGCGAAGACCGGCGAACTGCTCGGCGCGCATATGATCGGCGCCGAAGTCACCGAGATGATCCAGGGCTTCGTCGTCGGCAAGACGCTCGAGACCACCGAGGCCGAGCTGATGCAGACGGTGTTCCCGCATCCCACGATCAGCGAATCGATGCATGAGAGCGTGCTTGCGAGCTATGGCCGCGCGCTTCATATCTGAGGCCTGACACGCGCCGCGGCGCGAGGGGGATGACAGCGTGACCGGTTTCCTGATCCTGGCTTTCCTGATCCTCCTGGCCGGGGTCCTCGCGGTGCCGCTGGCCACCCGCCTCGGGCTTGGCTCGGTGCTCGGCTACCTGCTTGCAGGCATGGCGATAGCGCCGCTGCTCGCAGCGCTGTCGGTCGATGTCGAGGCGCTGCAGGTGTTCGCCGAATTCGGCGTGGTGATGATGCTGTTCATCATCGGGCTCGAAATGGAACCCAAGCGGCTGTGGGCGATGCGCGGCAAGCTCGCCGGACTCGGCGGCGGGCAGGTGGTGCTGACCACGCTGGTGCTGACCGGTATCGCGCTGCTCGCCGACCAACCCTGGCAGACCGCGCTGGCGGTCGGCATGGTCCTCGCGCTGAGCTCGACCGCGATCATCGTCCAGACGCTGACCGAAAAGGGGCTGATGCGCACACAGGGCGGCGAGGCCAGCTTCTCGGTGCTGCTGGTGCAGGATGTCGCAGTCATCCCGATCCTCGCGCTGGTGCCGCTGCTCGCGCTGCCCGAGCTTGCGTCACTGGCCACAAGTCACGGCGAGGGCGGGGCGCATGGCGGGATCGACCTCACCGCGCCCATGTCGATCTGGGTAGCGGCGGCGACCCGCGTAGGCGCGGTTGCGGCGGTGATCGCGATCGGCATCTTCGCGATCCGCCCGCTGTTCCGCTACATCGCCCGCGCAAATCTGCGCGAACTGTTCACCGCCGCCGCGCTGGTGGTGGTGATCGGGATCGCGTTGCTGATGTCGCTGGTCGGCCTCTCGCCCGCGCTCGGCGCCTTCATCGCCGGCGTGGTGCTTGCGACCAGCGAGTACCGCCACGAGCTCGAAAGCGACATCAACCCGTTCAAGGGGCTGCTGCTGGGCCTGTTCTTCATCACCGTGGGGGCGGGGATCGACTTCGGCCTCGCCGCGACGATCTGGGATTCGGTGCTGTTCTGGGCCGCGGTCACCATTGCCGCCAAGATGGCGGTGCTGCTGGTCGTCGGCTGGCTCTACGGGCTGCGGCGGCAGGCGCTGTGGCTGTTCTGCCTCAGCCTCCCGCAGGCGGGCGAGTTCGCCTTCGTGCTGATCGCCTTCGGCGTCGCCAATGCGGTCTTTGCCCCCGAGTTCGCGGCCCAGCTCTTGCTCATCGTCGCGTTGACCATGCTCGTCACCCCGCTGTTGTTCATCGCCTATGACAAACTGATCGCACATGCCTATTACGCGGGGCAGCGCGACCGCGAGGCCGATGCGATCGACGAGGACAACCCGATCATCATCGCCGGGCGCGGGCGGGTCGGCGGGATCGTCGACCGGATGCTCGATGCCTCGGGCCACCGCGCCACGGTGATCGACTACAACAGCGAGCATCTCGAGGTCCTGAAGAAGTTCGGCGTCTCGACCTATTACGGCGACGCCACCCGGCCCGACCTGCTCGCCAGCGCGGGGATCGAACGCGCGCGTATCCTCGTAGTAGCGCTCGACGAGCGCGAGCAGATCGACAAGCTGGTGCGCTATGCCTGCGCCAACTTCCCGCAATTGCACGTCGTCGCGCGCGCGAAGGACCGCGACCATGTCTATCACCTGTGGGCGATGGGCTGCCGCGACATCGTGCGCGAAACCTATGACAGCAGCCTGCGGATGGGCCGCTCGGTCTATGAGGCGCTGGGCTTCGATCGCCAGTCCGCCATCGCCATGGTGGAGGCCTTCGAGACGATGGACCGGACCTCGATGCGCGAGGTGGCCGATACCTACCGGCTCGACATCCCTGCCTACGAGAACGAGGAACTGCTCGCCAAGATCAGGGAACTCAAGGCCGAATGGGACCCCAAGCTGCGCGAGGCGATGGACGAGATCGCCGCGCGGGGCCGCTAGACGCAACTTGTCGGCATGACGGGCGTTGGTGGGAAAAGGAGACCATGATGACCATTCCCGAACGCGATACCCCGCAAGCCCAGGACGACGCGGCGCAGGACGCCGATGACAGCAAGACGATCAAGGATCACAAGGCATTGCAGAACCAGTCATCGATCGATCCGGAGGACTATCCGAAGGGCGATCGCAAGGCCCAGTCGCTGGTCCGCAAACCGGGCGACAAGGACTGACCGGGGATCGTGGCGGAGAGGGTGGGATTCGAACCCACGAAGGGCTTGCACCCTTGCCGGTTTTCAAGACCGGTGCATTCAACCGCTCTGCCACCTCTCCGCGAGCGCGGCGCTAGCTAGTCAAATCGCCGCGGCTTGTCACGCATTTCCAGGAACAGGGACGGGAGGTTTCCCGTAAACGACGAATGACACTTGCCGTTCAGCTTCGCTCTGCGACAATCAGCGCATGATTTTCCGACGCTTGCTCGCTGCCCTCGGGGCCATCGCCCTTTCGCTTCCCGCCATCCCCGCCCAGGCGCAGGAGGGCTTGAGCTTCGACGCCTACCTCCAGCTGCTCATGGCGCGGGCCAGGGCCGAAGGGGTGGGCGAGGGCACGCTCCAGCGTATGACCGCGGGGCTCGCGCCCAATTACCGGGTGATCGAACTCGATCGCGGCCAACCCGGCGCGCCCACCAGCACGGGCTATCCGCCGCTCGCGCCATACATCGCCTCGCATGTCGATGCGGCGCGGATTCGCGGCGGCCGTGACGCGCGCGCAAGCTGGTCGGGATCGCTGCGCGCGATAGAGCGCGAATATGGCGTCCCCAGCGAGGTTCTGGTCGCGATCTGGGGGCATGAAACCGCTTATGGCGCGGTAAAGGGCGGGTTCGACCTGTCGCAGGCCTTGGCAACACTCGCGTGGGAAGGGCGCCGCCGCGAGCTCTTCTCGAGCGAGTGGGTCGCTCTGATGAAAGTGGCCGACAAGGGTTATTCACGCTCCGAACTCAAGGGCAGCTGGGCGGGCGCCTTCGGCAATCCGCAATTCCTGCCTTCGGTCTATCTGCGGCTGGCCGCCGACGGCAATGGCGACGGGCGCGCCGACATCATGAACAACGGCGCCGATGCGCTGGCCTCGATCGCGAACTACTTCCGCGATGCCGGGTGGCGCACCGGCCAGCCCTGGGGTGTGCGCGCTTACCTGCCCTCGGGCTTCGATGTCGCTGCGCATCGCACGCGCATCGTCGCGCCGGTGTGTTCGCGGGTCCACGAGCGGCACAGTGTCTACAAGACCGTGGCCGAATGGCGTGCATTGGGCGTCCAGCCCCAGCGCGCGCTCGACGAGAATACACTCGTCACGCTGTTCCAGCCCGACGGTCCGGGAACACCGGCCTGGCTCTTAACCTCGAATTATCGGGTGATCCTCGAGTATAATTGCTCGAACTATTACGCGATGAGTGTAGGGCTGCTGGCAGATGAGATTGCCAATTAGGATATCGTTCGCCTCGGTCGCGGGTCTCGCGCTGCTCAGCCTCGGCGCCTGCGCCAGCACTGCGCAGACTGCTTCCCGTCCGGTGGAGCGTTCGATCGCGAACGGACCGGCGGCGGATTATCCGGTGGTGGTCGGCGATCCGTTCACGGTGGACGGTGTCACCTACACCCCGGTCGACACGATGAATTACGACCAGGTGGGCTATGCCACCGTCGACGAGCCCGGCGCTGCGGGCGTCACGGGCGCGCACCGCACATTGCCGCTACCCAGCTATGTCGAGATCACCGCGCTCGATACGGGACGCACCGTGCTCGTCCGGATCGAACGGCGCGGACCGATGACCAACGACCGCCTCGTCTCGCTTTCCGAAGCGGCTTTGGCGCAGCTGGGCATTGGCGAAGGTGCGCCGGTGCGGATGCGCCGGGTCAATCCGCCCGAAGAGCAACGCGCGCAGCTGCGCGCCGGGGGCGAGGCACCGCCGAGGATGGATACGCCTGCGGGCCTGCTCGAAGTGCTCAAGCGGCGTTTGCCCGAACGCGGTTCGGCGCCGCTGGGGGATGCAAGGCAGGCACAGGTCAGTGGCACCGCGCCGGTTCCCGGCGCTATCGCCACGCTCGACCCCGACGAGGAAGCTGCGGTGGCCCCGACCCAGGACGATCCCGATAGCTCGCCGGCTCCCGCCGAAGATAGCGCGGTTACCCGCCCCGAACTGCCGATGGCGGTCGAGGGCGGCCCAGCGCGTGCACCGCTGATGGTCCCGGTGACCGCGGATGGGACCTACACGGTCCAACTCGGGGCCTTTTCGGTCCGCGCCAATGCCGACCGGCTGGCGCGCGAGGTCCAGGGCTATGTCGAGACCAGCGGCAATCTCGCGCTTGTCCGGGTCGGCCCCTTCGCCACCCGTGGACAGGCGGAGCAGGCGCTCGCCAAGCTGCGCGAGCGCGGTTATAGCGACGCGGAAATACGTTCACTCGATTGATACGCCGCGGCTCTCGCCCGGCCGGGAGCACACTTGCGTAATTGCCTGAATTCGCTGGCTGTATTGGCAACAGCCCTTGTCGCTTCACCGCTCGGTGCACAAAGCGCACCGGGCGCGCGGATCCCGCCCGCAGAGAATGCGCCGATCGCCTATCTGCTCGACGCGTCGAGCGGGCAGATCCTCTACGCGCGCGATATCGACCGCCGCTTCATGCCCGCCTCGATCACGAAGGTCATGACGACCTTCCTCGCCTTCGAATGGATGGAAGAGGGGCGGCTGTTCCCGCAGCAGGTCTATGGCGTCCGGCCCGACACCTTCCGCAAGTGGCACCGCAAGGGATCGACCATGTTCCTGCCTGCCGATGCGCGGGTGACGGTCGACGATCTGCTCCACGGCGTAACCACCGTTTCGGCCAATGATGGCGCCGTCGTTCTTGCCGAAGGCGCTGCCGGATCGGTCGAAGACTGGGTTGCCGCGATGAATGCCAAGGCGCGCGATATCGGCATGGCGGATAGCCATTTCGGCAATCCCAATGGCTGGATGGACGACGGCAAGACCTTCGTCACCGCGCGCGATCTGGGGACACTGGCGCAGGCCATGGTGACCCGCCACCCGACGAAATACCGCCATTTCGTCGGTGCGAAGGGCCTCAAATACAACGGGATCGAGCAACGCAACCACGACCCCATCATCGGGGTGGTGCCGGGAGCGGACGGGATCAAGACCGGCTACACCAACCAGGCGGGGTTCGGCTTCCTCGGCTCGGCGCAGCGCGACGGGCGGCGGCTGGTCATGGTCGTCGCGGGCAGCCCGGGTGGGCGGGAGCGCAATGCGGCCTCGCGCCAATTCATCGAATGGGGTTTCCAGCATTTCGATAGCCGTGTGCTGTTCACCAATGGTGCGCGCATCGCCAGCGCCCGCGTGCAACAGGGCGGGGCGGGCGAAGTCGGGCTGACCGCGGCGGGGCCGGTGCGGATATCGGTGCCCAAGGGAACCGAGCCCGAGGTTTCGCTGGCGCTGCGCTATGAAGGCCCGTTGCAGGCGCCGATCGCCAAGGGCGAGGAAGTCGCCGAACTGATCGTCTCGATCGAGGGCATGCCCGACCACCGCGTCCCGCTCGTCGCCAGCGAAGAGGTGCTCGAGGCAACCATGCTCCAGCGCGTGTTCAATGCCATGCGGAGCTGGGTCGCTTGACCCGCGGGACATTCATCGCCTTCGAGGGCGGGGAGGGCATGGGCAAATCCACCCAGGCGCGCCTGCTTGCCGAGCACCTGCGCGAACAGGGCCATGAAGTCGAACTGACGCGCGAACCGGGCGGTACGCCGGGCGCCGAAGCGATCCGCGCCCTGCTTCTCGCGCCGCCGGGCGAGGGCTGGACGCTTGAGGCCGAAGCGCTGCTGTTCGCCGCTGCTCGCGCCGACCATGTCGCACGCCGGATCAGCCCTGCGCTCGATGCCGGCGCCTGGGTGGTGTGCGACCGCTTTCTCGATTCGAGCCGCGCCTACCAGGGGATGGCCGGGGGGCTCGGAGACGCCAGTGTCACAGCGTTGCACGAAATAGGCAGCGCAGGCCTGCTGCCCGATCTGACGATCGTCATCGACGTCCCGCCGGCAGATGTCGCAGCACGTCTTGTGCAGCGCGATGGGGCAACCAGCGATGCGATCGGCGGACGCGCGGCGGACTATCACGCTTCGGTCAATTCAGCGTTCCTGAAGTTTGCGCGCAGCGAACCCGGACGCTTCGCGATCGTCGATGGCAATGGGACGGTCGATCAGGTCCACCAGCGCGTTCTCGGTGCCATTAAGCGGCACTTAGGGACAGCTTGCTGATGCTGCTCGGTCACGAGACCGCCTGGCGCGAATGGCGCGAAGCGCTCGGCGGGGAGCGGATGCATCATGCCTGGCTGCTCGCCGGTCGCCGGGGGCTTGGTAAAGCCAGCTTCGCGCTGGCCGCGGCGCGCGCGCTGGTCGGCGCCGGCGAGGGGGATCCAGCGCACCATCCCGACATCCACACGCTGACCTACGGGCCCAAGGACGACAAGGAAGAGCGCAAGCGCGCCGATGGCAAGCCTTTTGAGCAGGCGCGCAGTATCCGTATCGCGCAAATCCGCGCCATGCAGACCCGCCTCAGCACCCGCCCGACCCTGGGCGAGCGCCGCGCGATCATCATCGATCCCGCCGACGACCTCGAGCGGAACGCCGCCAATGCGCTGCTCAAGAGCCTCGAGGAGCCACCGGTGGGCACGTTCTTCCTGCTGGTCGCGCACAGTCCCGCACGCTTGCTCCCGACGATCCGCTCGCGCTGCCGGGTGCTGCGCTTCCCGACTGTTGCCGATATCGACATGGATCGCCTGCTCGCGGATCTGGCCCCCAACGCAGACGATCTGACACGCGCGGCGGCCATTGCCGCCGCAGCCGGATCGCTCGGCGCAGCGCTCCAGTTCGTCGACATGGAA
The DNA here is from genome assembly GCF_024171405.1 of Qipengyuania citrea. Taxonomy (GTDB): domain Bacteria; phylum Pseudomonadota; class Alphaproteobacteria; order Sphingomonadales; family Sphingomonadaceae; genus Qipengyuania; species Qipengyuania profunda. Next base: position 335,168 of record NZ_JALJZT010000002.1, on the reverse strand, counting down.
CTCGGCAAGGTCGCACAGGCAATGCGCAACATTCTCGACCGCGGCGATCCAGATTTCCAGCTGCGCGGCACGCTCGCCGGGCTGATCGGCGCAAGGCCCGACCGCGACCGGATCCGTGCGGTGCTCGAACTGGCGCGCTCGGTAGTCGCGCAGCGGCTCGACCCCAGCCTCGCCGATCCGCGTCCGGTGATCGATACGCATAGCGAGCTGGTCCGGCTCACGGGCGAACAGCCAACCTATAATTTCGACGCCGGATTGCTCGCGATGGAAATCGGCACCTTGCTCGCCAACGCCGCTACGGCTAGCGAGCGGGCCGATGGCTGAACCCTATTATCTGACGACCGCGATCCACTATCCCAATGGCAAGCCGCATATCGGCCATGCCTATGAGACGATCGCGGCCGACGTAATCGCCCGCTTCCAGCGCCTGCAAGGGCGCGAAGTACGCTTCCAGACCGGCACCGACGAACACGGGCTGAAGATGGCGCAGAAGGCGCGCGACCTGGGCGTTACCCCGCGCGAATTGGCCGACGAAATGTCCGGACATTTCAGGGAATTGTTCGATATTTTGAACATTTCCTATGATCGCTTCATCCGCACGACCGATGCCGATCACCACCGCGCGAGCCAGGCGATCTGGCAGGCGATGGAAGCCAAGGGCGATCTCTATCTCGATCGCTATGAGGGGTGGTACTCGATCCGCGACGAAGCCTATTACGACGAGAAGGAACTGGTCGAGGGCGAAGGCGGGCAAAAACTGTCGCCGCAGGGCACGCCGGTCGAATGGACCGAGGAAGTAACCTGGTTCTTCCGCCTGTCGAACTATGCAGAGGCCTTGCTCGAATTGCTCGCAACACCCGGTTTCATCGAGCCGGCGAGCCGCCGCAATGAAATGATCGCCTTCGTCGAGCGCGGATTGCAGGACCTATCGGTCAGCCGGACGAGCTTCGACTGGGGCGTGAAGGTTCCGGGCGACGACGCGCATGTGATGTATGTCTGGGTCGATGCGCTGACCAATTACATCACCGGTGTCGGCTATCCCGATGGCGGTGAGATGTGGGAGAAATTCTGGCCCGCCGATTTGCACCTGATCGGCAAGGACATCGTCCGTTTCCACACGATCTACTGGCCCGCCTTCCTGATGAGCGCCGATTTGCCGCTGCCGAAGAAGGTGTTCGGACACGGCTTCCTGCTCAATCGCGGGGTGAAGGAATCGAAATCGGCGGGCAATGTCACCGACCCGATGGAACTCGCAGAGACATTCGGCGTCGATGCACTGCGGTACTTCCTCATGGCCGAGGTCACCTTCGGGCAGGATGGCAGCTATTCGGCAGAAGCACTTGTAAACAAGGTGAATGCCGAACTGGCCAACAGCTTCGGCAACCTTGCCCAGCGCACGCTTTCGATGATCGCCAAGAACATGGACGGCAAGCTCGAGAGCTTCGCCCCGGCAGCAGACGACAAAACGTTGCTGGCCAAGGTCGGCGAAGCCTGCGCCGAGATTCTGCCGCGCGAATTCGAGAGCCTCAACTTCTCGGTCGGGATCGAGGCATGGCTCAAGGCGGTTTATGCCTGCAATGCCTATGTCGACGAACAGGCGCCCTGGGCGCTCAAGAAGACCGATCCCGAACGCATGAAAGCCGTGCTGCAAACGCTGTTCATCGCCATTCGCGACCTCGCGATCGCTATCCAGCCAGTGGTCCCCGAAAAGGCCGGTGCAGTGCTCGATCAATTGGGAATTGCGGGTGACCGGCGGAACTACGCCGATCTCGCCGATACGGCATGGTTCGAAGGGCTCGCGGCTGCGGGCCACACGATCGACAAGCCGACTCCCGTCTTCCCGCGGCTCGAGCTGGTGCAAGAGGAGGCAGCCTGATGCTTGTCGATAGCCATTGCCATCTCGAATACGAAGGTCTGGTCGAAGATCAGTCCGCCGCGCTCGACCGCGCGCGCGGGGCAGGGGTCGAGGCCTTTCTCAATATCTCCACCAAGCGGGCCGAATGGGATCAGGTCGTCGGGACCGCGCAGGCAAAGGCGGATGTCTTCGCCAGCGTGGGTATCCATCCCCATAACGCCGACGAACACCTCGACCTGACCCGCACCGAATTGCTCGAAGCCACGCGCGATTCCAACGTCATCGGGATCGGCGAGACCGGGCTCGATTATTATTACGACCATTCGGACCGCGCAGCACAGCAGCGCCTGTTCCGCCTGCACATCGACGTCGCGCGTGAAGTGCAGCTTCCCGTAATCATCCATACCCGCGATGCGGAGGAGGATACGCTGGCGATCCTCGAGGACGAGCTGGGGAAGGGGGCCTTCCCCGCGCTGATCCACTGCTTCACCGCCTCCGCCGAATTCGGCGAGCGGGTGCTTGACCTCGGCCTGTCGGTCTCGATCTCGGGGATCGTGACCTTCAAGAATGCGAAGGACTTGCAGGCATTCGCCAAGGATATCCCGCAAGACCGGCTGCTGGTCGAAACCGACAGCCCGTTCCTCGCGCCCGTACCGCACCGCGGCAGGCCATGCGAGCCGGGCTTCGTCCGCGATACGGCGCAATTCCTTGCCGATCTGCGTGGGGAAAGCCTTGAGAGCCTGGCGGACTATACGACACGCAACTTCTACGCGCTCTTCAGCAAGGCGGCCGCGTGAAGGTACTGATGCTCGGCTCTGGCACCTCCACCGGGGTGCCGCGGATTGGCAATGACTGGGGTGAGTGCGATCCCGCCGAACCGCGCAACCGGCGCTCGCGCGTGTCGGTGATCGTCGAAAACGACGCCGGCCAGAAGATCCTCGTCGACACCTCGACCGATTTGCGTGCGCAATTGCTCGGCAACAATATCGAGAAGGTCGATGCGGTGTTCTGGACGCATGACCATGCCGACCATTGTCATGGAATCGACGATTTGCGCGTCATGCGCTACGACCGCAGCAATCCCTTGCCGGGTTTCGCCAGCAGCGTGACCTGCGAGCGGCTGCGGCGGCGGTTCGATTATGTCTTCGAAGGCCAGTTCGGTTATCCGACGATGGTATCGCTCAAAGATATCAACGATGTTCAACTGGTTGCGGGCTTTTCCTTCGACCATGTCGAAATGCCGCACGGACCGGTGACGAGCACGGGTTTTCGCTTCGACGCGGACGGCAAGTCAATCGTTTATGCGACTGATTTCAGCGAGATAACGCCTGCGATGGTCCGCTGCTTCGCGGGCGCCGACATCCTCGTGGTGGATTGCCTCCGCAGGCGGCCGCATCCCACGCATGCGCATCTCGACATGGCGATCGATCTCGCGCGCAAGGCGAAGGTCAAACGCACCGTGCTGACGCATATGGACAAGAGCATGGATTACCGCAGCCTGTGCGCGGACGTGCCGGATCATGTAACGGTCGGTTTCGACGGACTGGTGATGACCGCGTGAACGAACACCAGATTGTCTCGCTGATTTCGCTGACAGGCTTCCTGGTCCTGGTTGCCGCCGGGTTTCGGGCGCACGAGGTCGGCTGGAGGAAGGGGTTTTTCATGGCGGGCGCGTGGGCGGGTATATTCGCGGTCGTGATCCTGTTTATCGATCTGGCCCGCTAGACTACCCTTAATTTAACATAATATGTATTATCACACTGACATTCTTGCCGTGGAAGCCGCCAGAGGAGCCCTTCCGATTGCTACCCCTCGGCGGTAAGTCTTGACCATGTCCAAGCAAACCGACCGACTCCTCGCCATCATGGCACGCCTGCGCGATCCGCAAACCGGGTGCGAATGGGACACGGCGCAGAATTTCGCGACCATTGCGCCGTATACAATCGAGGAAGCGTATGAGGTCGCCGATGCGATCGAACGCGGCGACATGGACGATCTGCGCGGAGAGCTTGGCGACCTGCTGTTCCAGGTCGTCTTCCACGCGCGCATGGCCGAGGAAGCCAGCAGCTTCACCTATGCCGATGTCGCGCGCGATATCTGCGACAAGATGGAGGCGCGGCATCCGCATATCTTCGGCAATGAAGGCGGCGTCATGGAAGACAGCCGCTGGGAAGATCTCAAGGCGGCCGAGCGTGAAGTATCGGGTGCGACCAGCGCCATGGACGGCGTTGCCAAGGCTCTGCCGGCCTTGCTCCGCTCGCACAAGCTACAGAAACGCGCGGCGCGCGTCGGGTTCGAATGGCCCGATAGCGCGGGCCCGCTCGAAAAACTGAAAGAAGAACTGGCGGAACTTGATCAGGCCCAGACCGACGAGGAACGCCTGCTCGAAGCCGGCGATGTCCTCTTCGTCGCGGTCAATATCGTGCGCCGCTACGGCGTCGATCCGGAACAGGCCTTGCGCGCCTCCAACGCCAAATTCGAACGCCGTTTCAAGGTAATGGAACAGCTTGCCGAGAACGAAGGTGAGGATTTCACCGCGCTCGATCTCGATCGGCAGGAAGAATACTGGCAGCGCGCCAAGCGCGAAACCGGCTAGGCCAGCGCCTCGTACTGCCCCAGTTCCTTGGGGTTGAGCCTTACGGTGATCTGCCGCGAACCGCCGTCCTCGCTCTCGATGTCCTCGATCACTTCCCCATGCGCGTGGAGCCAGGCGATCCGGCGTCCATCGCCCGCCGGAACTTCGAAGGTGCGCAGCGCGGCATTTCGGGTCAGCATCTCACCCAGGCGTTCGAGCAGAAGGTCCACCCCCTCGCCGGTCAACGCCGATGTGGTGACGATATCCTCATTCGCCTCGGCCTGGGCGGCCAATTCCTCGGCCAGGGTAGGCTCAAGCTGGTCCCATTTGTTCCACACTTCGAGGATCGGGATCGAGGATGCCTCCCCTTCCCCCTCGATCACATCGAGATCGCGCAGGATCTGCAACACCTGCGCTTTTTGCGCAGCGGTCGAGGGGTTGGAAATATCGCGGATGTGGCAGATGACATCGGCCGAGGTGACTTCCTCTAGCGTCGCGCGAAAAGCGGCGACCAGCTGCGTCGGGAGATCGGAGATGAAGCCCACCGTATCCGACAGGATGGCCTTTTCCACCCCCGGCAGGGTGATCGCGCGCATGGTCGGGTCGAGCGTCGCGAACAGCAGGTCTTCCGCCATCACCGCAGCCCCGGTCAGGCGGTTGAACAGCGTCGACTTGCCTGCATTGGTATAACCGACCAGCGCCACCACCGGCCATGGCGCACGTTCGCGCCGCTCGCGATGCAACCCGCGCGTCTTGCGGACCTGTTCGAGCTCCTTGCGCAGCCGCCCCATCCGCTGGCGGATCATCCGGCGATCGGCCTCGATCTGGGTTTCACCCGGACCGCCGAGGAAGCCGAAGCCACCGCGTTGGCGTTCAAGGTGGGTCCAGCTGCGCACGAGGCGGCTTTGCTGGTAATCGAGATGCGCGAGTTCGACCTGCAACCGGCCTTCGGCAGTCGCCGCACGCTCGCCGAATATCTCGAGGATTAGTCCGGTCCGGTCGATGACCTTGCGCGCGAGCTTTTCTTCCAGATTGCGCTGCTGGATCGGGCTCAGCGCCCCGTCCACGACGACAAGCTCGGCCTCGTTCTGCTCGCAGGCGATGCGGATATTGTCGACCTGCCCCGCCCCGAACAGCAGGTTCGGGCGCACTTCGCGCACCGGCAGCACGAAGCTGTCGGCAATGGCAATGCCGATCGCCAGCGCCAGCCCCTCGGCTTCGGCAAGCCGCGACTGCGCGTCGAGATCATAGGCCATCCCGCGGATGTCCGGGCACACCACCAGTGCCCGCGCCCCGCGCGAAACCTCGCCCATCAGGTCATCGTCGAAGCTCAGTTTTCGTCTTCTTCCCACTCCTCGGTCAGATCGACCGGAGTGGCTGGCTGGATCGTCGACACGGCGTGCTTATAGGCCAGCTGGACGTAGCCGTCGCGCTCGAGCAGCATGCAGAAGAGGTCGTAAGCGGCGATCCGCCCCTGGAGCATGACCCCATTGACGAGGAACATGGTCACCTGGGCTTCGGCCTGGCGCACCCGGCTGAGGAAAACGTCCTGCAACAGGCGCTGCTTGGCGGAGGAACCCTGGCTGGCGAATTGCGTGGTATCGACCGGCTGCGAAGGCATGATCGTGCTGATCGCATGCTTGTAGACAAGCTGCGACTGGCCATCGCGGCGCAGCAGGATCGAGAAATTGTCGAACCACGTGACGATGCCCTGAAGCTTGACGCCCTTGACCAGAAACATGGTCACCGGAGCCTTGTTCTTGCGGAGCAGGTTGAGGAAGGCGTCCTGCAGGTTGGCAGGGCGGCTTGCCGGGCCCGTTTCGGGCGATTTTGGGCGCGGTCGTGCCGAAAGTGTTCGATCGCCGGACATGTACTTTTCCCGTTTTTGGCAGCCCGTGGAAAGGCCGCAATCTGGGCGCCCACCACGCCCGAGTGTATCCGCAAATCTTCGCGGACCCGCCTATTGTGGAAGACAATCCCAAGTAGCGCAACGGATTCCTTGTTTTGTCAGACAATGCCCAACTTTCGCGGGACGCGTCAGTTCTTCCGCTCCGGTCCCTTGCGCTCGACCATACCCAGCAGCTTGAGTTTGCGGTGCAGCGCCGAGCGTTCCATCCCGATGAAGTTCGCGGTCTTCGAGATATTCCCCGAAAACCGGCGGATCTGCACGGTCAGATATTCGCGTTCGAAATTCTCGCGCGCTTCGCGTAGCGGGGCGCCCATCATCGCCCCCACTCCGCCGCTGCCGCCGGCCTTGCCGCCAAGCACTTCTTCGGGAAGCATGTCGACCTCGATCCGTTCAAGGCTGTCGCGCGGGGTCAGGATGATCGTGCGCTCGACCACATTGCGCAGCTGGCGCACATTTCCAGGCCAGTCATAGGCTTGGAGTGCGGCCATCGCCTCTTCGCTGATCGTGGGTGGCCGCAGGCCCTGCTCGGTCGCATAGCGGGCAAAAAAGCTGTCGGCGAGCGCCGGGATGTCGTCGCGCCGCGCGGCCAGCGAGGGGACTTCCACCGGAACGACGTTCAGCCGGTAGAACAGATCCTCGCGAAAGCGTTTCTCTTCCATTTCACCCGCCAGATCGCGCGAGGTCGAGGAGACGACGCGCACATCGACGCCGATCTGCCGTGTCCCGCCGACACGGACGAAACTCTGCTCGGTCAGGACACGCAGGATGCGGGCCTGCGTCGACAGCGGCATGTCGGCCACTTCGTCGAGATACAGCGTGCCCCCATCCGCGGTTTCCAGCAGTCCCGGGCGGACCAGCTTGCCATCGGCTTCCTCGCCGAACAGTTCCTCTTCGAACCGCTCGGGCGTAATCCGCGCAGAATTGACAATGACGAAGGCCTTGTCCGTCCGCGAGCTCCAGCTGTGGAGCAGGCGCGCGGCGACCTCTTTGCCGGCGCCGGCAGGACCGGTCACCAGTACCCGGCTCCCTGTGCTGGCGACCCGCTTGAGCGTGGCGCGCACGGCGTTGATGACCGCCGAGTTGCCGGTGAACTCGTCGCCCTGCCCCTGGTTCTCGCGCAGGCGCGTGTTCTCGCGGCGCAGGCGTTCGGTCTCGGTGGCACGCTCGACCAGATGCAGGAGGCGCTCGGCCTCGAACGGCTTCTCGATGAAATCGACCGCGCCGCGGCTGACCGCGCTGACCGCAGTGTCGATATTGCCGTGGCCCGAAAAGATGATCACCGGCAGGTCAGGCTCGCGTGCCTTGATCGCGTCGAGCACCTCCAGCCCGTCCATCGGGCTGCCGTGCAGCCACACGTCGAGCAGGACCAGGCTCGGCCGCTTGTCGTCGATCGCCTCGAGCGCCGAGGTGCTGTCGCCCGCGGTGCGGCATTCATAGCCCTCGTCGCTCAGCACTCCGGCAACCAGTTCGCGGATGTCGCGTTCGTCGTCGACGATGAGAATATCCAGCGCCATGCGTCCCTATCCTTCTTTTTTCATGCTTGTCTGCGCGTCGCCATCGAGGGCGAGCGGATCGCGTGCGAACCGCATGGTCACGCGCGTGCCCCCGGTTTCGACCGAGGTGAATGTCATTTCGCCGCCGTGTTCCTCGACGATCTTGTTGACGATCGCGAGCCCGAGGCCGGTGCCCTTCTCGCGTGTCGTCACATAGGGTTCGAGGATGTTCACGCGGTCCTGCGGCAGGCCGATGCCATTGTCCTCGATCGACACGGTGACGTCCTCGTCCCCGGGTTCGACCTCGACCGTGATCTTGCCGCGGTAATCGACATCGGCAGTGTGCGCCTTCGCCTCGATCGCCTCATAGGCGTTCTTGAGCGTATTGGTCAGCGCTTGCCCCAATTGATGCCGGTCACACTGGATCCGCACTGGGGGGGCTGCAGTGGTGTGGAAGCGGTAATCCACGTTCTGATGCGCCACTTCCTGCAGGAACAGCGACTGGCGGATAAGGTCGATCGCATCCTCAGTGCGGAAGGTCGGCTTGGGTAGCCGCGCGAAGCTGGAAAACTCGTCGACCATCTTCCGCAGGTCGCCGACCTGCCGCACGATCGTATTGGTAAGCTCGTCGAACAGCTCGCCGTCGATTTCGATCTGCTTGCGATAGCGCCGCTTTAGGCGTTCGGTCGCGAGCTGGATCGGCGTTAGCGGATTCTTGATCTCATGCGCGATCCGCCGCGCCACATCGGACCAGGCGGCCTGACGCTGGTCGAGCAATTGGCGGGTGATGTCCTCGAAGGTGATCACATGGCCATCGCTTTCGGGGCCGATCTTGACCGCCAGCGTAAGCAGTTCGCCATTGCGACTGTGCGAGATGACCCCTCGCGAGAGCCCCGCACGGACCATCGCACCAATCTGCGGGGCAAGCTCGTCGAGGGTCTCGGGCAGGTGCCCTTCCCCGGTCTCGTTGCCGAGCATCGCCTGCGCGCCGGCATTCATCAGCAGGACGTTGAGATCGGCATCGACCGAGATAATTCCGGCACTGACCGATTCCAGCACCGCCTCGATGAAGCTGCGGCGCTCTTCCAACTCGGTATTGGCTGAGAGCAGCGCGTCGGTCTGCTTCTCGAGCTGTGCGGTCATGCGGTTGAAAGCGCGGTTGAGCAGGCCGATTTCATCCGCCCCGGTGCGCCCTTCGACGCGCAGCGCGAAATTGCCCGCCCCCACCTTGTGCGCCGCCGCCACCAGCTCGGTCAGTGGCTCGACCTGGCGGTCGGCAAAGCGCAGCGCAAACCACACTGCGAGGCCAACCAATGCGAGCGAAACGAAGAACAGCGCCAGATTGAACCGCAGCTGCAGCGCGCGCGCCCGTTTGGTCAGTTCGTCATAGGCGGTCGAGATCGAGCGCGCCGATTGCCAGCTGCGGAACGAGCCTGCTTCCGCATTGCGCGCAGTATAGAGGTAGATCCCGGCGGCGCGATCGATCGGTGCGACCGCTTCGATCCGCTCGGCGCTGCCGCGCACCGCCACCTGTTCGCCGCTCGACAACCGCTCCAGCGAGTTCTGCGCGAAGGCGCGCGGGTCGCTGGTTTCATTGAGACCGTAAACCACCGCGGTGCGCATCGAACCATCGGGCATCGCCTGCAGGATGGCGCTCTCGATCACATCGCGCGGTTCGGCCTGGTATTGATAGACGAGCGCAAAATTGGGATCGGTCACTTCGACCCGGCCGAGGATAGCGCGCATGTCCATCGCCATCGAGATCGTCTCATTGCCGAGATCGAGCTGGTTCTCCTCGTAATATCCTTCGGCCAGTTGGTTGGCATTCTCCATCAGCCCGCGCGAATTGTCCGAGAACCAGAAGTCCACCCCCGACTGGAACAGGAAGGCAGCGAAGCCCGCGACCAGCAGCGTCGGCACCGCCGCGATCAGCGAGAAGAAGAACACCAGCCTGACATGCAGCCGCGCCGTGCTTCCGGCTGCACGCTTCAGCGCCACGCGCCGGCCCGCCAGCACCAGCAGCGCCATGGCGGGAATAAGCGTGCCGATAAGCAGACCTGCGACCTGACGCGATGGCAGCAATGCACCATCGGGCGGCGCATTGGTGAAAGTGGCCCAGGTGCTGGCCACCATGATCAGGAAAGCAACCGCTGCAGTGACTTCGATATAGCCAAACAGGTTCTGCCGCCGCGAGGTAACCACGAACCTGCGCCACCAGCGCGGTATCTGCCGCCTTGTTCCTGCTATGCTTGTCGTCATCGTGGCGCACATACAACGGGACTGTTGCAAAGTTGCAAGTGCAAATTCGATCAGTTGTGGACGGCAGCGGATGGATGTCGACGCTATCGCCTGCGGGTGAAGGTTTCCGGCGCGATGTCGAGCTCTGAAAGTCGCTTGCGCAAGGTGTTGCGGTTGATACCCAGCAGGCGCGCCGCGCGAAGCTGATTGCCCTCGGTCCGTTCGAGCGCCATTTCGAACAAGGGCTTCTCGAAGGCAGCAAGCGCGGCGTGATAGACCGCGCCATCCGCCGGGCGGGCCGCGTCGACCCACGCCTCGACCGCGGCCTCGAAACCATGCTTGTTGCTATCGTCCGCATCGGTCCGGGCGGTTGGGAGCACGTCTTCAACCGCCGCGCGGTCGATCGTGTCGTCGCGCGCCATCAGCGCAAGCCGGAATGCCGCATTGCGCAATTCGCGGACATTGCCGCGCCATGCCCGTGCCTTGAGCGCTTCGATCCCATCGGCACTCGCCTGGCGAAGCGGAAGCCCCTCGCCCGCCGCCTGGCCGAGGAAGTGGCGCACCAGGGCGCCGATGTCTTCCGGGCGTTCGCGCAGCGGCGGCAAATGGATCGGGACGACGTTGAGCCGATAATAGAGGTCTTCGCGAAACCGGCCGTCGGCAATCATGGGGGCAAGATCGCGATTGGTCGCTGCGACGATGCGCACATCGACGCCGATTTCCTGCCGTCCGCCAACCCGCCGGATCCGTCCCGACTGGAGCGCGCGCAGCAAGCGGGTCTGCGCTTCGGCGGGCATATCGCCGATCTCGTCGAGAAACAGCGTGCCGCCATTGGCCTGCTCGAACTTGCCGATCTGCTGGCTCACCGCGCCGGTAAACGCGCCGCGCTCGTGCCCGAACAGCTCGCTTTCGAGCAGATCGTGCGGGATCGCCGCCATATTGACCGCAACGAAGGGTCCGGTCTTGCGCGAGCCCAATTGGTGGATCGCCTCGGCAACCAGTTCCTTGCCCGTCCCGCTTTCGCCGGTGATCAGCACGGTAAGATCGTTGCGCAGCACGCGGGTGATCATGCGGTAGACGCCCTGCATCGCAGGACTGCGCCCGATCAGCGGCAGCGCGCTATCCTCGGCCTCCTCCTCGCGTTCCCCTGACGGACGATTGGCGACCGCCTGCGCCACCGCCTGCGTCAGTTCATCGAGGTCGAAGGGCTTGGGGAAATATTCGAACGCATCGCTGTCGCTCGCACGCACCGCCGTATCGAGCGTGTTTTGCGCGGACAATACGATGACCGGCATGGCTGGGGCCAGCCTGCGCACGGTGTCGATCGATGCCAGTCCGTCGCCGTCTTCCAGCATCACGTCGGTGAGCATCACGTCGAAGCGGTTGTCGGCCAGCAAGGCATCGCGCCGCGCTATGCTCTCGCAGGCAGTAACATCGAAGCCGTCCTCGCGCAGCGCCTCGGTAATCACCGTCGCGATGCCCTTGTCGTCCTCGACCAGCAGAACACTATGCGCCATCGTTCTCCCTAGCCCGCCACCGGCAGGTTGATGCGGAAATGGGTTTCGCCCGCCCGCTCGTCACGCGCATGCGAGATGCGCCCGCCCATGTCGCGCAGCAGCTTGCGTACGAGCGCGAGCCCGAGGCCCTGGCCATGCGGCTTGCTCGATACGAAGGGTTCGAACACGTGGTCACGCAGCGCCGGATCGATCCCCGCACCGCCATCGGTCACGGTGATCTCGATCGGGAGGCGCGTCGCCTTGCCCAGCCGGATCGTGTTGAACACCAACCCGCTGACGAAACGCGTCCGCACGCTGACGCGGGGATTTTCCATGCCCGCGCTCGCGTCGCAGGCGTTGGCGATCAGATTGATCAGCACCTGCTCCAGCGCGCCCTGATCGGCAGCCACGGGGGGCAGCGAGGGATCGAATTCCTCGACCAGTTCGCAGGGGGCGCTGCGCCCGGTGCGTACCGTGGCCATGGCATTGCGGATCGCCTCGTGCAAATTGCACGGCCCGGTGATCTCCACCGGTTTCGCGCCGAGCTGCTGCATTCGGTCGATCAGCTGGGCGATCCGGTCCACCTCGGCGGAGATCATCTGCGCCAGCGGCTTGTCCTTGCCGGCAACCCGCCGGGCCAGCAGCTGGCTCGCCCCGCGAATGGCCGACAACGGGTTCTTGATTTCGTGGGCGAGAACTGCCGGCGCGCGCAATTCCACGCGCTCGTTCTCATCCTCGTCATTCGCCGGTTGTCCCGCATCCGAAAGCGTGATCACCCGCCACCCCGCCTCGCCATGCATGGGGGAGCTGCTGATGTTGACGCGCCGGTCGCCGATAGCGGTCGCGATCGTGACGCCGCGCGCGATAACCTGCGCATCGACCGTCGCCAGCCTCTCGCTCAAGCGCTCGTCGGAAATGCCGATGACGTCCCAGAAGCGCTTCTCGCACAGCTTGCGTGCGCTGCGGCCAAGCATTTCCTCGGCCGCGTGGTTGGCCTCGACGATATTGTCATCCTCGTCGAGCAGCAGGACCGCGAAGATCAGCGCGGCGAGCTGAGCGCGCGCATCGGGTGCGCCGGCGAGTGTGCTCACGCGGCGCGGCGCCGCAGGAAGGGTTCGTAGAAGGTTTCGATTTCCTCGAGCACCTTGCGCGGATCGTCGATGAAATTGACGAAATTGCGGAACTCGGCGGAGCCGTGCATGCCCTTGGTATACCAGCCCAGATGCTTGCGCGCGATTTTGGTGCCGACCCCTTCGCCATAATGATCGAGCATCGACTCGTAATGCTCAACCAGCACGTCGTATTGCTCGTCGAATGAGGGGGTTTCGAGCATTTCACCGGTGCGCCACCAATGCATGATCTGGCCCAAAAGCCACGGTTTTCCGTAAGCCCCGCGCCCGATCATGATCCCGTCGGCCCCCGATTGTTCAAGCGCGGCCGCGGCATCGGCGATCGTGCAAATATCCCCATTGGCGATAACCGGGATCGAAACCGCGTCCTTCACCTTGCGGATAAACGCCCAGTCGGCGTGGCCCTTATACATCTGGTTGCGCGTCCGGCCGTGGACGGTGATCATCTTGACCCCCAGATCCTCGGCAATGCGCGCAAGTTCGGGGGCGTTGAGATCGGCATGATCCCAGCCCATCCGCATCTTGACGGTCACCGGCACATCAACCGCCTTGACCGTCGCTTCCATCAGCTTCGTCGCCAGCGGCACTTCGCGCATCAGCGCCGAGCCGGCGAGCTGGCCGACGACCTTGCGCACCGGACAGCCGAAATTGATGTCGATGATCGCCGCGCCATTGTCCTGCTGGAGTTTCGCCGCGTCGCCCATACTCACCGGGTCGCAGCCGACGAGCTGCATCGAGACGGGCTCCTCGGTCGCATCCCACGCGGCCTTCTGGACGCTCTGGCGCGTTTCGCGGATGGCCGCCTCGCTCGCGATCATCTCGGTCACGTTGAGGCCCGAGCCATAACGCCGCACCAGGCGGCGGAACGGGAGGTCAGTCACACCGGTCATCGGCGCGAGCACGACCGGCGTGTCGATCGACACGTCGCCGACGAGGATCGGCTGCGGCGGAGCCGAAGGAAGGGGATGCAAGGTCATGCCGGGGTTCATTGCCTAAATATTGGGCAGGCACATAGTGCGTTGCAGCGCAAACGGCAAGCCGCTAGCGCGCTGCTTTCGTATGCAGGATCCAGCTCCCCTCCCCGGCTTCGCCGCGATCGTGGTCGCGGCCGGTCAGGGCCTGCGCGCAGGACAACCCCTGCCCAAGCAATTTGCGCACTGGCGGGGCAAGCCGGTGCTGCGACACTCGGTGGAAAGCCTGATTGCGGCGGGTGCCAGCCCCATCGTCATCGCCGTGCCCGAGAATGGCGAGCAGGCGGCGCAGGCGGCGCTAGCGGGGCTCGAGGGATTTCGGCTGGTGACAGGCGGCGAGACGCGCCAGCAATCGGTCGCCCGCGCGCTGCGAGCCCTAGGCGCGGCCGAACGCGTGCTCATCCATGACGCAGCGCGTCCTGACCTCCCGCGTGCTGTCATCGCGCGCCTGCTGGCTGCTCTCGATGACCACGCCGGAGCGATCCCCGTGCTGCCGGTGGTCGACAGCCTGTCACTCGATACAGGCGGTATGATGACGGGGACGGCACCGCGCGAGCAATTGCGCCGGGTGCAGACCCCGCAGGCATTTCGCTTCGCGGCGATCCTCGCCGCTCACAATGCCTGGCAGGGCGATGCCCCCGCCGGAGACGATGCACAGGTCTTGCGCGCGGCCGGCGGCGAGGTCGCGCATGTGACGGGTGACGAACGTCTGGCCAAACTGACTTTCGCGGAGGATTTCATGACCCGACTGCCACCCGTACGGACCGGGATGGGATACGACGTCCACCGCCTTGCCGTAGGTGAGGAACTCTGGCTCGGCGGTATCCGCATCGAGCATGACAAGGGGCTGGCGGGGCACAGCGATGCCGATGTCGGCCTGCATGCCATCGTCGATGCCCTGCTTGGAGCGATCGGCAATGGCGACATCGGTAGCCATTTCCCGCCCAGCGACCCGCAATGGAAGGGTGCCAGCAGCGACCGTTTCCTGACCCATGCCGCGCAGCTCGTTGGCGATGCCGGTTACGCGATCGGCAATATCGACCTGACGATCATCTGCGAGGCACCCAAGATCGGCCCGTACCGTGAAGCCATGCGGACCCGGATCGCCGAACTGCTCGGCGTTGACATCCATGCCATATCGGTAAAGGCCACCACCACCGAACGGCTGGGGTTTACCGGACGCGGTGAAGGGATCGCGGCGCAGGCCGTCGCAACGATTATCAGGGAGTAACGGGTGAGCAAATCGAACTACGGCAAGATCGCTGCAGGAGCAGTGGCGAGTATTGGGCTGCTGCACGCGCAAGCGGTGTTCGCGCAGCAGTGCATCGCGCCTGAAGACCTGACCGATGCCGGAATTTATGCGGTTCCGGTAATTGCCGAAGGCTTCGCGGCATCCTGCACGCCCTATCTCGAATCGGACGGGTTCTTCGCGTCCCGCGGCGGGGAGTTCGTCGCGCCCTATGCCGCGATGCAAACCGAAAGCTGGCCCGGAACCCTGCGCGTATTCATGAACTTCGCCACCAGCGGGCAAGAGGACGGGGCCGCGAGCGAGCGGTCGGAGATGTTCAGGAGCCTGCCGCCCGAAGCGCTGCGTCCCTTCGTGGATGCTTTCCTCGCACAGAAAATCGGCGAGGAGATCAAACCCGACGATTGCGCGAAGATCGAACGCGCGATGGAATTGCTCGCCCCGCTGCCGCCCGAGAATTTCGGCGGCTTGCTGGCCTTCGTGCTGGATGTCTCCAAGGTGAGGGATCCGCAGGTATGCGATCCCGACCGCCCATGACCACCGCCCTTCTCCCGCCGGATATCGAAGACCTCGCGCGCACGGTCGTCGAAGCCAATTCCGCCGCCGGCCGGCAGGTCGCCGTGGCGGAAAGTTGCACCGGTGGCCTGGTCGCCGCGGCCTTGACCGAGATTCCCGGATCGTCCGCCATGTTCGATCGCGGCTTCGTGACCTATTCCAACGAATCGAAGATGGAAACGCTCGGCGTCCCGCTCGAGATCATCGAAACCTTCGGCGCGGTGTCGATCGCTTGTGCCTGGGCGATGGCCAAGGGCGCGCTGGAGAAGAGCAAGGCCGATGTCGCGGTCGCGATCAGCGGCGTTGCCGGCCCCGGTGGCGGCACCGATCTCAAGCCTGTGGGTACGGTCGTCTTTGCGCGCGTGGTGCGCGGCGATGAGGGTGAGCCCGAGGGCGAGCTCAAGCTCTTCGAACCGACCTCGCGCGCGGATATCCGCCGCGCCGCGACGATTTGCGCGCTCGAACTATTGCTGCCCTAAAGGTTGGCGGCGGCGTTTTCCCGGCCATAGAGCGCATCGGCGCGGTCTTCGAAGGCCTGCACCATCTTGCGGAAAGCGCGGTCGAAATACTGCCCGGCCAGCGCCTCGAACACGGCGTTGCGGAAGGTGAAATCGACGCAGAAATCGATCTCGCATCCGCCGTCTTCGGTGGGCGTGAAGGTCCAGTTGTTGTCGAGATCCTTGAGCGGCCCATCGACGTAGAACACTTCGAGATGCTCGGGCCGCTGCTTGACGACGCGTGAGGTAAACTTCTCGCGGATTGCCTTGAACCCGACCAGCATGTCGGCGGTCATTTCGGTTTCGCTGTCGCTGCGCACGCGGGTCGCGACGACCCACGGCAGGAACTCGCCATAGCTGCCGACATCGGCGACGAGGTCGAACATCTGCTCCTGGCTGTAGGGCAGCCGCCGTTTCTCACGGATGCCGGGCATCAGGCGCCCTGCTTGGCTAGCTTTGCTTCGCGCGCTGCGCGCATTTCGGCGAAATCGTCACCCGCATGATAGCTCGACCGGGTCAGCGGGCTCGAGGCGACCTGGAGGAAGCCCTTGGCGCGCGCGATCGAACCATAGGCAGCGAACTGCTTGGGCGTGACGAAATCCTCGACCTTGGCATGCTTGGGCGTGGGCTGGAGATACTGGCCCATGGTGATGAAATCGATACCCGCACTGCGCATGTCGTCCATCACCTGGTGCACTTCGAGCCGCCCCTCCCCAAGGCCGAGCATGATGCCCGATTTGGTGAAGATCAGCGGGTTGTTCGCCTTTGCCTCTTCGAGCAGGCGCAGCGAAGCGTAATAGCGCGCACCCGGGCGGATCGTGGGATAGAGCCGCGGGACGGTTTCCAGATTGTGGTTGAACACGTCGGGTCCAGCTTCGCAGATTTCCGCGATCGACTCCTTCATCCGTCCCTTGAAGTCGGGCGTGAGGATTTCGATCGTCGTATTCGGCGTTTCGCGGCGCAGCGCGTTGATGACCTTGACGAACTGTCCCGCACCGCGATCGGGCAGATCGTCGCGGTCGACGCTGGTGATCACGATATGCTCCAGCCCCATCGCCGCCGCAGCGGTCGCGGTGTGCTCGGGCTCGAGCGGATCGACCGGCATCGGCATGCCCGTCTTGATGTTGCAGAACCGGCAGGCGCGCGTGCAGGTATCGCCAAGGATCATCACCGTGGCGTGTTTCTTGGTCCAGCATTCGCCAATGTTCGGACAGGCCGCTTCCTCGCACACCGTGTGCAAATTGAGTTCGCGCATCAGCTTGCGCGTTTCCTGATAGCCCTTGCTGACGGGCGCCTTGACCCTGATCCAGTCGGGCTTGCGTTGCATCTTGGGGCGTTCGCCCTCGGGCTGGGGTGCGGAGGAGAGGTCGTTCATGTCGCCGCCCATCTAGGCCCCCTCCCCGCCCACGGCAACCCACCGCCAGTCGCACCGGTACTTGCGTCGCACCACGTTTCCGGGCAGCGGAGGGCGCATGAAGACATTTGCCGATATGATTGAAGGATATGGCCGTTTCCGCGAAGGCGACTGGCAGCGCCAGCACGATCGCTGGGAGCAGCTCAAGGGCGGCCAGTCGCCGCAGGTCATGGTCATCGCCTGTTCGGACAGCCGGGTCGATCCGGCGCAGATTTTCGACGTCGATCCGGGCGAGATATTCGTCGTCCGCAATGTCGCGGCGCTGGTCCCGCCATTCGAAACCACCCCCGGACGTCACGGCGTATCGGCCGCGCTCGAATTTGCCGTCCAGTTCCTCAAGGTGCGCGAAGTGGTCGTTATGGGCCACGGCATGTGCGGCGGCTGCAAGGCCGCGCTGACGCAGGACTTGCATGGCAATGAGCTCGGCGAAGGTGGCTTCGTCGCGCATTGGATCGACATGCTCGATACGGTACGCGGACCGATCGCCGCCACGCAGGGCACCAGCGGACGCGCCGCAGAGCGCGCAATGGAACTGGCGGCGGTCAAGGTCAGCCTGGAAAACCTGCGCACCTTCCCCTGCGTGCGAGAGAAGGAAGCCGACGGATCGCTCGCCGTGCGCGGCGCCTATTTCGCGATTTCGGATGGCATCCTGCACCTGCTCGACGAAGCGAGCGGGGAGTTCCTGCCCGCCTCGTGACTTGCGCCGCGCGGGTACTGCGGTCATGGAGCGGGCATGTCGGAATTCGAACAGCGCAACATCGCCCTTCTCATCGATTCGGATAATGCGAGCCCCTCGGGGATCGATCCGGTCCTGACCGTCCTCGCCGAGCTGGGCCAGGTGAATATCCGCCGGGCCTATGGCAATTGGCGCAAGACCAGCCTCAAGGGCTGGATCGACCTGATGCACCGCTATGGCATCGAACCGCAGCAGCAGTTCGACATGACCAAGGGCAAGAACGCCACCGACATGAAGATGACGATCGATGCGATGGACCTGCTCTATCGCGGCCGCGTCCACGGCTTCGGGATCATGAGTTCGGACAGCGATTTCATGCCGCTTGCCATGCGTATCCGGCAGGACGGCCTGCCGGTGTACGGTTTCGGCGGCGCGAAGACCCCCGAAGCATTCCGCCAGGCCTGCACCCGTTTCATCGACGTGAATGCGCTGATCAAGGCCGAAAAAGGCAGCCGCAAGGAAGGCGGACCGAGCAAGGAATCGAACGTTCTCGACAAGGAACTGCTCGACCTCTTGTTCGATGCCTATGCCGCCAGCAAGCGCGACGACAAGGGTTACGCCAATTTGTCCGAAGTCGGTCAGCGGGCGGGCAACCGGTCGAGCTTCGACACCCGCAACTACGGGTTTGCGCGGCTCACTGATCTGATCGAGACGATCCCCAATTTCTCGGTCGAACGCCGCGGGAACGGCCAGAGCTTCGTCAAGCGGTTGCGCTGACGAAAAAAGGGCGCGAACCGCAGTCCGCGCCCTTCTCATTCGGTCCGAGCTAAACGCTCTTACATCGTATCTGCAGCCTGCTGTGCGGTGTAAATCGCCCACAGATTAGCGATCGGCTTGCGCGCACCTTCGACCTTATTGAAGGTCGCTTCGGCTTCGGCGAATTTGCCCTGGTCGAACTGGGCGATCCCAAGGCGGGTCATGATCATCGCCGTATTGGCACCCGGAATGGCCAGCGCCTTCGTGTAGAAGGTTTCCGCATCCGCCGGACGATCGTGGCTGAGCAGGGTGTCGCCCGCAGCGAGAACGGTGTTGATAGTCGCACCCGCCTTGTTCGCGTCGGCAATCAGCCCGTCCATATCGGCCCGGTCGGCTGCCGTGCGCTCGGCGGCCTGGCGGCGGGTGTCGGTGACATAGGGATCGGTCCGGTCGAGGAAGCCCTTCTCATAGCCCTCGTCGATTACCGAAACCACTTCCGCGGGAAGGCGGCGATAATCGGCGGCGTCGACATATTCGAGATACAGCTTGCCGTCGCGCAGGACGCCAACCCGCTTGCCGAGACGCAGAAGGTCGAGGATCTCGGGGTTCTCGTAACCACCGGTGTTCAGCAGGATGGCGACCGCATCGCCCCAGCTGTCCTCGCCCGGGTACTGGGTCACGTACCAGCTCGAATACTTGTTGGCCTCGGCGTTGAGGTTGTTGTTGTAAGCCTGCGCCAGACCGCGCTTCAGCCATGCCTCGTCGACCGGTTCACCGGCAGCGACCTTGGCGTTGATGAGGTCGCTCAGATAGGTAAGACCCTGCTGCGCCTGGTCTTCCGCGAAGTAGCTTTCCGCGACGAAGATCAGCGGATCATTGTCGGTATAGCCGGCGTCTGCCGAAGCCTGGAAGTAGGGCCGTGCCTTGGCATAATCCTCCGCCGCATAGGCGAGCTGCCCGGCAACGAAGTTGAACTGGCCGATGTTTTCTTCGGGCACATTGCCGCTCTGCAGCATCAGTTCCATGCCCTGCAGCGCGACCGTCTGGTCCTGCTGCTTGGCAGCGTTGGAATAGATGAAGCTGCCCGCCGCATAGCGGTCGTCATTGTTCTCGGTCGCTGCGATCAGGCCGGGAAAGCCCGCCTTGAGCGCGGGATAGTCGAGCGGCTCGGTAGTCGCGATGACTTCGAGCGGCTGGTAGGTCGCGATGAAGGCCTTCGAATATTTCGGCTTCGACTTCTTCTGCGCGAATGCCGGAGTTTCGATTGCCGCGGCGCCGATCACGCCGCCGGTCGCCAGAGCGATGGCCAGAGCGAAGGTCGAAGCTGCGCCGTTCTTGCGGGCGAGACGAGTGAAAATCATGTGGTAAACTCCCAAGAGTGAAAAGGGGGCTGAGCGCGCCGGGCGCCGATATGAAAAGGACTGGGCGGCACATGCCGCGTGCGGGCGCTCATTGCAAATTCTTCTACCGGAACGGGGCTGAACGCGCATTGAATGCGCCTCCGCCCCCCGGTTCATGGTTACTATTCGCGACTGCACCACCCATATGTGGAAAAAGCGCGCGAAACCGGGCTTTGGTTCCCGCTCGCGAGTGGCGCTAGCGCGCCCTTTCGCCTAGGCTCCAAACCATCAGAACATAAGCATTTCGCAGTACGGAAACACATCTTGTCCGACGATACCGATCTTCTCGATATTCCCGCTCCCGGCGGTGAAGAATACGCGCGCATCGACATCGTCGATGAAATGAAAACCAGCTATCTCGATTACGCGATGAGCGTGATCGTGAGCCGGGCGCTCCCCGATGTGCGTGACGGCCTCAAGCCGGTCCACCGGCGCATTCTTTTTGCGAGCCAGGAAGGCGGCTTCGTCGCCGGACGAGCCTATCGCAAGAGCGCCAAGATCGTTGGCGACGTGATGGGTAACTATCACCCGCACGGCGATTCCGCGATCTACGATGCGCTGGCGCGCATGACGCAAGACTGGTCGCTGCGGGTCCCGCTGATCGATGGCCAGGGCAATTTCGGCTCGATGGATCCCGATCCGCCGGCTAGCATGCGTTATACCGAAGCGCGACTGGCGCGGGTCGCCAACTCGCTGCTCGACGATCTCGACAAGGACACCGTCGATTTCACCGACAATTACGATGGCTCGCGACGCGAACCAACGGTGCTCCCGGCGCGTTTCCCGAACCTTCTGGTCAATGGTGCGGGCGGCATCGCGGTCGGCATGGCGACCAATATCCCGCCGCATAATCTGGGCGAAGTGATCGACGGCTGTCTCGCCTTTATCGAGAACCCCGCGATTACCTCCGAAGAACTGTTCGAGATCATTCCGGGGCCGGATTTCCCCACTGCGCCGCTTATCCTCGGCAAATCGGGCGCGCGCTCGGCCTATACCACCGGTCGCGGGTCGATTCTCCAGCGTGCCCGCCACGAGATCGAAACCAAGGGCAACCGCCAGTCGATCGTGCTGACGTCGATCCCCTATCAGGTCGGCAAGAACGCATTGGTCGAGAAGATCGCCGAAGCCGCGAAGGAGAAGCGGATCGAAGGTGTCTCCGACATCCGCGACGAATCGAGCCGCGAAGGTGTGCGGATGGTCGTCGACCTCAAGCGCGATGCCTCGCCCGAAGTCGTGCTCAACCAGATCTGGCGCTATACCCCGGCGCAGGCGAGCTTCCCCGCGAATATGCTGGCAATCCGCGGCGGCCGCCCCGAAGTGCTGACGCTTCGCGACTTCATCCAGGCCTTCATCACCTTCCGCGAAGAGGTCATCACGCGGCGGACCAAGTTCGAACTGAACAAGGCCCGCGAACGCGCGCACATCTTGCTTGGCCTGGTCGTCGCCGTGTCCAACCTCGACGAGGTCGTGGCGATGATCCGCAGTTCGCCCAATCCGGCGGAGGCGCGCGCCAAGCTGCTCGTCAAGGAATGGCCGATCGGCGATATCGCGCAGTATATCGCGCTGGTCGAAGCGATCGAACCGACCGACGAACAATCGGGCGGGACCTATCGCCTGTCCGAACGACAGGTGAAGGCGATCCTCGATCTGCGGCTGCATCGCCTGACCGCACTGGGCCGCGACGAGATCGGTGACGAACTCAAGGATCTCAGTTTGGCGATCGAGGAATACCTCTCGATCCTTGCCGACCGGGTGAAGCTCTACGCCGTGCTGCGTGAAGAGCTCGAAGAGATCCGCAACACCTATGCCACGCCTCGGATCAGCGAAATCGCCCCCGCGTGGGACGGGATCGAGGACGAAGACCTGATCGAGCGCGAGGAGATGGTCGTTACGGTCACGCATGGCGGCTATATCAAGCGCACCCCGCTCGATGCCTTCCGCGCCCAGGCGCGCGGCGGCAAGGGACGCAGCGGAATGGCCACCAAGGAAGAAGACGCAGTCGTCGAAATGTTCGTCACTTCGACGCATAACCCCGTGCTTTTCTTCACCAATACCGGCCGCGTCTACCGCATGAAGGTGTGGAAGCTTCCCGAAGGCGGACCGCAGACCAAGGGCCGTCCGATGGTCAATCTGCTGCCACTGGGCGACGAGGAACGCGTTACCAACGTCCTCCCCCTGCCCGAGGACGAAAGCGAGTGGAGCACGCTCAACATCGTTTTCGCCACCGAACAGGGGATGGTGCGGCGCAATTCGATGGATGCCTTCACCAACGTGCCCAGCAATGGCAAATACGCGATGGGCTTCGTCGAAGGCAGCGGTGACCGGCTCATCGGCGTGCGGCTGCTCAAGGAAGACCAGGAAATCTTCCTTGCGTCGGATGCCGGCAAGGCGATCCGCTTCTCCGCCACCGATGCGCGCGAAACCAAGAGCCGGACCGGGATCGGCGTCCGCGGCATGAAGCTCAAGGATGGCCAGAAGGTCGTCTCGATGGCGGTGCTCGAAACCGGCGAACGCGATACCGATGTGCGCGATGCCTATCTCCGCGCCGCCGACTGGAAGAACAACGAGAACACCCCGACGCTCGACGAGGCGAAGGTTGCCGAGATGGCCGAGGCGGAGGAATTCATCCTGACGCTGACCGCCAATGGCTATGGCAAGATCTCGACCGCGTACGAATATCGCACCACCGGGCGCGGCGGTCAGGGCCTGACCAATATCGGCGAACCGACGAGCAATCCGGATCGCAATGGTCCAGTCGTCGCCAGCTTCCCCGTACGCCACGGCATGCAGTTGATGCTGGTGACCGACCGGGCGAAACTGATCCGCCTGCCGCTGCAGTTCCGCCACATGCTCGAAGACGGTTTCGAGACGCATGAAGGCTATTCGATCTCGGGACGCGGATCGTCGGGCGTGCGTATCTTCAACGTCGCCAAGGGCGAGCAGATCGTCGGCGCCGCGCGCATCGACGAGACCGAGGAACCCGAGAACGAGGCGGAAGAGGCGGTGGCGGACGAAATCGCCGACCGCGGCGGGCTCGACAAGACCGAGCCCTACACCACTGTGCATTCGGACAAGAACATCGACGAGGAACCGGGCGGCTAGTCGCACGCCCCTGTGTCGATCCACCTTCCAGCCCGCGTCCGGCCCAGCGCCGTGCGCGGGCTGTTTGCTTCGGCCGGTCAGCCTATTGCGCGGTCATGATCCTTCCGGAGCGTCTGGACCACACCCACCGCAATGAGGAACTGGGCACCGTAATAGAGCGGCCAGATCAGCCAGCCGGTGACCAGATCGGGTAGCACTGCGGCCTCGCGGGCGAAGATCAGCAAGTCGCTGACGACGAACATGACCGCGCCCAGGCCCACCCGATAGCGCGGGAAGCGGCTGGTCCACGCCGCCGCTGCCATCGCGCCGACAATCGCCGAATAGCCCGTCGCCACCAGCCAGTTCTCGATGGGGTAGGTCATCAGCGCCGCGATCAGCGGCGTCAGCACCAGCAGGCTCAGCCCCGCAAGCGCCTGGCTCGGACTGGCCTTGGCGCGCCGGTTGCGCAGATAGAGCACGATCGCGATGGCATGCCCGATCGCGAACAGCGCGCCGCCGATCAGGAAGCTGGTTTCCAGCGCGATGTCGCCCATCGCACCAAACGCCAGGGCCGCCGCAATCAGCGCCCCGTCGGACCCGCGCCCGCGAAAGGCGGCATAGACGGCGAGGAAAGCAACCCCCGCCCCCTTCCACAGCATCAACCAGATGCCGCCGATCGGCGCGTCGCTCACGAAGAAATAGCTGATCCCGGCGATCAGGCTGATAAGTAACCAGGGGCGATGATCGACGAGGGCACGGTGCGGCATGGCGCGACGCTAGGCCTTGTCGAACCGCCCATGCAAGCATTAGGGCGCGCGCGATGACCCATGATATCCACATAATCGGCGGCGGCCTCGCGGGGAGCGAAGCCGCATGGCAGCTCGCACGCCGCGGCTGCCGCGTCCGCCTGTCCGAAATGCGCGGCAGCGGCGAGATGACGCCCGCCCACCAGACCGACGGCCTCGCCGAGCTCGTGTGCTCGAACAGCTTCCGCTCGGACGACGATACCAAGAACGCCGTCGGCCTGCTGCATCACGAGATGCGCCGGCTCGACAGCTTGGTCATGCGGGCGGGCGAAGTCGCGCGCGTGCCTGCGGGTTCGGCGATGGCAGTGGACCGCGATGTCTTTTCGGCCGAGGTTCAGCGCACGCTGGAAGAACACCCCAATGTCACCGTGGTGCGCGAAAGGGTCGACGCGCTGCCTGCCGAGGGGCCGACGATTGTCTCCACAGGGCCGCTGACCGCGCAGACGCTGGCAGAAAGTATTGTTGGCGCAACCGGCCAGGACCGCCTCGCCTTTTTCGATGCTATCGCGCCGATCATTCACCGCGACAGCATCGACATGAGCAAATGCTGGATCCAGTCGCGCTGGAACAAGCGCACGGCGGCCAGCAACGAGGACGGCGATTACATCAACTGCCCGATGACCAGGGAGCAGTATCTCGCTTTCCACCAGGGCCTGATCGACGGCGACAAGACCGAATTCAAGCAATGGGAAGCCGACACGCCCTATTTCGATGGCTGCATGCCGATCGAGGTGATGGCCGCGCGCGGTGTCGAGACGCTGCGCTATGGCCCGATGAAGGGCGTCGGCCTCGACAATCCCTACGACACCAGCGAGGAACACCCGCAGGGACGCTGGCCCTATGCGGTGGTGCAGCTACGGCAGGACAACAAGCTGGGCACGCTTTGGAACATGGTCGGCTTCCAGACCAAACTCAAATACGGCGCGCAGATCGAGCTTTTCCGCACGATCCCGGGGCTCGAGAATGCCGAGTTTGCGCGGCTGGGCGGGCTGCACCGCAACACCTTCATCAATTCGCCGCTGGTGCTCGATCGCCAGCTGCGGCTGAAGGGCGGCGAGCACATCCGCTTCGCCGGGCAGATCACCGGCTGCGAAGGGTATGTCGAAAGTTCGGCGGTTGGACTGATGGCGGGATTGATGGCCGCGGCCGAACTGGCGGGCCGTGACTGGACCGCTCCGCCGCGAACCTCGGCATTCGGCGCGCTGCTGTCGCATATCACCGGCGATGCCGAAGCTGCGACCTTCCAGCCCATGAATGTCAATTTCGGGCTGTTCCCGCCGCTGCACGATGTCGGCAAGAAGGTCCGCAAGGAAGCCTATACCAACCGGGCGAAGGAAGACTTCGGGCAGTGGCTCGGCGCGATGGAAACCGTGCCTGCCTAGCAGGCGCAGCGGCGTGTCTTGGTCGGCTTTGGTGCGGTGGTGGCAAACTCGCCCGGGGTCAGCTGGTTGTCGCCATCGGCATCAGCCCCCTCGAACTTGGTCACCGTGGCCACTGCCCATTCCTCGAAGTCGAGTAGGTTGTTGCCGTCGGTATCGAGCTTGCGGAATCCATCGGTTCGGCTCGACAGCATTTCGGTCCGCGTGATCCGCCAGTCGCGATTGCGGTCATAGCGGAAGAAGCGGCGCTGTTCCTTGGTCAGTTCGGTCGACTCCGGTGGTGCGGGCCCCACCAGATCGCCGGGATCGGACGCCGGGACCTCGGATAGCGGTTCCGATGTCTCCACCGGCTGCGGCGGCGGTGCTCCGCGTTCGACCTGCGCCCTGCCCTGCCACCAGAACGCGCCCAACCCGACAAGGGCCAGCGCCACCAGGGCTCCGAGGACCATCCGGCTCATGGAAACGCACCTCCTTCGACCGCTGGCCTCTGCCTAGCGTCCAACCATGCCCAACCGCAAGGCTACCAAGGGGCTGAAGCGATCGCCCAGCATCGCGGCGCCATCGGCACGCAGCGACCGCCGCGCTAGCCCGCCGATAACCGCGAGCGGTCGCATGTTTCGGGGTAGAGAGAGAGGTTTGTTAGCGCGGTGGGCGCTCTGCTCGAGCGCATAGGAACGCTCCTCCTCTCTCTGCGCATGGATCGCAAGGTCTGCCAGAGCCCAGAGCTCGCCTGCTCTTGCAGCTTCCAGCGCGTGATCCGGGTGCGAGAGCTGATCGACGAGCCCCCTCGCCAGATCCCCCCGCCCCGCGACGAAGCGCATCATATCCGCTTCGGCAAGTGGCCGGTCGCCGAGCAGTGCTTCCCAGCCATCGACTAGCGCCAGCAACGCCGCTTCGCGGCCATGCCAGCGCTGCCCGATCAGGTCGAGCAGCGGGTCGCCCCGTGGCCGATCGTCGATTGGCGTGCCCAATTGGTCACGCCACCACGCGAGCCGGACCTGCCCGAGCATCGGTTCGCTCGCGCCGAGCACCATGCGCCCGATCCGCCCGTCGAGAGCCAGCGCGGCAAGCCACGGATCGCGGTTCCTGCCGGTGCTGGCAAAAGCGATCCGCGACACCTCCGGCAGTTCTTCCTGCAGATCGTCCATCCCGGTGGAGCGCCTGCTCACGTCAGTCGCGATAGCAGACCTTCTTTACCGCCTGCACGATCCGCGGCGTATCGATCAGCGCCAGCTTCTCGAGATTGGCCGCATAGGGCAGCGGAACGTCTTCATTGCACACACGGGTGACGGGGGCATCGAGATGGTCGAAGCCCTCGTCCATGCAGATCGCGATCACTTCGGATGCGATCGAACAGGTGGGCCAGCCTTCCTCGGCGATGACCAGGCGATTGGTCTTGGCCAGCGAGGCGAGCACCGCCTCCTTGTCGAGCGGGCGCAGCGTGCGCAGGTCGATGACCTCGGCGTCGATACCCTCCCCGGCGAGCTGCTCGGCCGCTTCGAGCGCGAGCCCGACCGCGATCGAATAGGCGACGATGGTGACATCCGCGCCTTCGCGCATGATCCGTGCCTTGCCGATCGGCAGGACGTAATCGTCGAGATCGGGCACCTCGAAGCTGCGGCCGTAGACCAGCTCGTTCTCGAGGAAGACAACCGGGTCTTCGCAGCGGATCGCCGCCTTCATCAGCCCCTTGGCATCGGCGGCATCATAGGGCGCGATCACGATCAGGCCGGGAACACTGGCGTACCACGGGCCGAAGTTCTGGCTGTGCTGCGCGCCGACGCGGCTGGCCGCGCCATTGGGGCCGCGGAAGACCACCGGGCAGCGCATCTGTCCGCCCGACATGTAATTGGTCTTGGCCGCCGAATTGATGATGTGGTCGATCGCCTGCATGGCGAAGTTGAAAGTCATGAACTCGACGATGGGGCGCAGGCCGCCCATCGCCGCGCCGGTGCCGATGCCGGCGAAACCATATTCGGTGATCGGCGTGTCGATCACGCGCTTGGGGCCGAATTCGTCGAGCAGGCCCTGGGTGACCTTGTAGGCCCCCTGGTACTCGGCAACTTCCTCGCCCATCACGAAGACGCGCTCGTCGGCACGCATTTCCTCGGCCATGCCATCGCGCAGCGCTTCGCGCACGGTGGTCGAGGTAAAGCCGGTACCCTCGGGAACCTCCGGATCCTTCACATCGGTCTTGCGGACGGGCTTGGTGATCTCCGCCTCGCTCGGCTCGCGGCCGACGTCCTTGCCTTCACCCGGCGTATCGTTGACCGGTGCGCTGGCGGCGGGCGCTTCGACATCGGCTGCGTCCTCACCCTCGACGGCCAGCATCGCGATAACCGCGCCGACCTTCACGCCTTCGGTGCCTTCTTCGATCAGGATCTTGCCGAGCGTGCCTTCATCGACCGCTTCGAATTCCATCGTCGCCTTGTCGGTTTCGATCTCGGCGATGATGTCGCCGGCGACGATTTCGTCACCTTCGGCCTTGAGCCATTTGGCCAGCGTTCCTTCTTCCATCGTCGGCGACAGCGCGGGCATTTTGAGTTCGATGGCCATGGCTTAATACTCCCCCACCAGAACATCGGTGTAGAGTTCGCCGGCTTCGGGTTCGGGCGAGCTTTCGGCAAAATCGGCGGCCTGGGTCACGGTTTTGCGGATATCCTTGTCGATCGCCTTGAGTTCATCCTCGGTCGAACCGTTTTCGAGCAGCAGCTTCTTGATCCCCTCGATCGGGTCCTTGTGCTCGCGCACGTCCTGCACTTCCTCGCGCGTGCGGTATTTCGCCGGGTCGGACATCGAATGCCCGCGATAGCGATAGGTGTTGCATTCCATCAGCACCGGACCCTTGCCCTCGCGTACATGCTGGAAGGCGATCTCGGCTGCCTGGCGCACTTCGAGCACGTCCATGCCGTTCACTTCCATGCCGGGAATGCGGAAGGCGGTACCGCGGCGGTGGAACTCGGTCTCGGCCGAGCTGCGCCCGACAGCCGTACCCATCGCGTATTGGTTGTTCTCGACCACGAACACGATCGGCAGTTTCCACAGCGCTGCCATGTTCATGGTCTCGTAGACCTGGCCCTGGTTGGCCGCGCCGTCGCCGAAATAGGCGAGACACAGGCCGCCATCGGCATTGTACTGATGCGCAAGCGCCAACCCGCCGCCGAGCGCCACCTGGGCGCCGACGATGCCGTGGCCGCCGTAGAATTTATGCTCGGTCGAGAACATGTGCATCGACCCGCCCTTGCCCTTGGAAATGCCCGCTTCGCGGCCGGTCAGTTCGGCCATGATCACCTTGGGGTCGAGGCCGTAGGCGAGCATGTGCCCATGGTCGCGGTAGCCGGTGATGACGCTGTCCTTGTCGCCGTCGAGCGCCGACTGGAGGCCGATCGCGACCGCTTCCTGGCCGATGTAGAGATGGCAGAACCCGCCGATGAGGCCGAGGCCATAGAGCTGCCCCGCGCGCTCCTCGAAACGGCGGATCAGCAGCATCTGCTCGTAGAAGTGGAGCATCTGCTCCTTGCTCGCCGCGAAATGCTTGTTCTCCTCAAGCGCTTCCTGCAGCGAATGGAGAATGAACTCGTCATCCTCTGCGGGTGACTTCGTAGCGCTCTTCTTGCTCCGGGGGGCTTTTGCCAAGACTTCGGATCCTTGTTCTTCCGGGGAGGAATATCGTTGCGCCTATAGGCACAGGCACGCGACCCGCGCAACGGGGCAGCGCGTATGCATACGTAGCCCTTACGGAATGCAAGCGTTTCCGCTCGCTTAGTCGTCGAGCTTGATCACCACTTCATCGGGGTGGACGACGTTGAGCTGGCTGCGCAGCAATTCGCCGACCATGTCCGGATCGGCATGATCGGGATGCAGCAGCGCAACACGATTCTCGAGTGCTGTCCGCTCTGCCTGCAGGGTCGCCAGCTGGGCTTCCCGCTTGTCGAGCAGGCGCAGGTTTTCGCTCCACGCCAGCAGGCCCGACGGACCGGCGATTGCGAGGCCGCCCATGACCAGCAGCGCCGCCAGCGCAGCATGCTGCGTGACCTTCGCCTTCTGAATCGCTGCCATGGAACTCATACGTCGCATAATTTCACAGAATCACAGTTAACCGCCGCGCGCAAGGCAATTCGCATGGGTGCAAACCGCTCGTCGCACCTACGAAACTGCGCGTGGCACAGGTGGGTTCGTTCCTTGACTCAACCTGCATCGAGGCGTAACTAGTTTCCATTGAAACCAAACGCAAATGCAGAGGATTGCAATGCCCGATCTCTTCGAAAACCCCATCGGCCTCGACGGCTTCGAATTCGTCGAATTCTGCGCCCCTGAAAAGGGTGTGGTGGAACCGGTTTTCAAAGCGATGGGCTTTACCCACATTGCCACGCACCGCGCCAAGGATGTGCACTTGTGGCGCCAGGGCCGGATCAATCTGATCCTCAATTACGAACCTCGTAGCGCGGCATGGTTCTTTGCCCGCGAGCACGGCCCCTCCGCCTGCGGAATGGGCTTCCGCGTCCGCGATGCGAAGAAGGCCTATGACGAATTGCTGGCGCGCGGCGCGGAGCCCGTTGCGGTCGAAACCGGCGCGATGGAACTGCGCATCCCTGCGATCCGCGGGATCGGCGGCGCGATCGTCTATCTGATCGACCGCTACGAAGACGAGCATGGCGAGGGGCTGTCGATCTACGACATCGACTTCGACTATCTCGAGGGCGTCGATCGCCACCCGGTCGGGGCCGGCTTCAACGTGATCGATCACCTGACGCACAACGTCTACAACGGCCGCATGAAATATTGGGCGGACTATTACGAAACGCTGTTCAATTTCCGCGAGATCCGCTTCTTCGACATCAAGGGCGAATATACCGGCCTGACCTCCAAGGCGCTGACCGCGCCCGATGGCAAGATCCGCATTCCGCTCAACGAGGAAGGCGAAGGCGGCAAGGGCCAGATCGAGGAGTTCCTGCGCGAGTTCAACGGCGAAGGCATCCAACATATCGCGCTGATCTGCGACAATCTGCTCGCCTGCTGGGACAATCTGAAAGACCTCGGCGTACCCTTCATGACCGCGCCGCCCGAAACCTATTACGACATGCTCGCCGAGCGCCTGCCCGATCATGGCGAGGACGTCGATGCGCTCAAGATGCGCGGCATCCTGCTCGACGGCACCACCGAGGGCGGCCAGCCGCGCCTGCTGCTGCAGATCTTTGCCGAGGCCCAGGTCGGGCCGGTGTTCTTCGAATTCATCCAGCGCAAGGGTGACGAAGGCTTTGGCGAAGGCAATTTCAAGGCGCTCTTCGAAAGCATGGAGCGTGACCAGATCAAGCGCGGCGTGCTGAGCGTGGACGAGGCGCAGACCGCCGAGACGGAGCCGGCCGAATGAGCGAAGTCACCGAACACCCCGTAAAGCTGGGCGGCGTCCATCACGCCGCCTATCGCTGCAAGGACGCCAAAGAGACCGTCGAATGGTACGGCAAGGTCCTCGGCATGGACTACACCACCGCCTTTGCCGAAGACCACGTCCCCTCGACCGGCGAATACGACCCCTACATGCATGTGTTCCTCGACGCGGGCAACGGCAACATCCTCGCCTTCTTCGAACTGCCCAACCAGCAGGACATGGGCCGCGACGAGAACACCCCCGCCTGGGTCCAGCACCTTGCGTTCAAGGTAGGGAGCGAAGCCGAACTGCTCGCCGCCAAGGCCCATGTCGAGAGCCTCGGTATCGAAGTGCTCGGGCCGACGCATCACGGGATCTTCAAGTCGATCTATTTCTTCGACCCGAACGGGCACCGCGTCGAGCTCGCCACAGATATCGGTACGGACGAGCAATATGCCGAGCTCAAGCGCGTTGCGCCGATGATGCTCGACGAGTGGAGCCAAACCAAGAAAGCACCGCGCCACGCCGACTGGCTGCACGAACTTGCCCGCAAGGAACACGGGGTCGGCTGATGACCCCTGCCAGACCGGAACCTCGCCCTTTGTATTGCGTTGCAGCGCAAAGGGAGTTCCGCTTTCGTGAATTACATCGCTACGCTGCGCGAACAGCTGCAGGAAATGGGTCAGGGTTTCGTCGAAGCCCTCCCCACCCTCGCGATCGCGGTTTTCATCGTCTTTCTCACCTGGATCATCGCGCGCTTCGCTGCGCGCATTTCCGATGTGATCGTGGGGCGCACCGAACTGCGCACCAGCCTCAAGACGCTGATCGACACGCTGGTCAAGCTGGCCATCTGGATCATTGGCCTGTTCATCGCCGCGATCGTAGTGATGCCCGACCTGACCTTCGCCAGCCTGCTCGCCGGGCTGGGGATCGGCGCGGTGGCGATCGGCTTCGCCTTCCAGGACATCTTCGAGAATTTCCTTGCCGGCGTGCTCATCATGGTGCGCGAGAAAATGCGCATCGGCGATGTCATCGAATGCGAGGACATCACCGGCAAGGTCGAGCATATCACCCTGCGCGAAACGCATATCCGCAAGCTGTCCGGCGAACTGACCGTCGTTCCCAACTCGATCCTGTTCAAGAACCCGGTGGAAATCATAACCGACCGCGACGAGCGTCGGCACGAGGTCGTGGTCGGCGTTTCCTACGATACGCAGCTCGACCATGCCGCAAACGTAATCCGCCGCGCGGTCGAGGGGCTCGAGGACGTGCTGGCGAGCAAGGGCGTCGACATCTTCGCGCAGGAATTCAATTCCAGCTCGGTCGATTTCCTCGTGCGCTGGTGGGCGGGTTCGACCCCGCGCGATGGCTGGGAAAGCAAGGACAAGGTCGTGCGCGCCATCAAGGCTGCGCTGGATGAGGCGGGGATCGAGATCCCCTTCCCCTATGTCACGCATACCTTCAAGGAAACCGTGCCGGTCAGCCACTTGGGTGACACCCGCCGCAAGACGCCTTAAGGTTTCGAATCAAGACCGGGTTATCGGTCGCCTCTGGAGGAGAGACCGATGCAGATCCTGCGCACGCCCGCCGAACGCTTTGCCGACATTCCCGATTATCCCTTCGCCGAGCATTGGTTCGAGGTCGATCTCGGCGACGGGCTGAGCGCGCGCCAGCATTATGTCGACGAGGGGCCGCGCGATGCCCCGCCGGTGCTGCTGTTCCATGGCGAGCCGAGCTGGTCGTTCCTCTATCGCAAGATGATCCCGATCCTGGTGGATGCGGGATTTCGCGTGCTCGCGCCCGACCTCATCGGCTTCGGCAAGAGCGACAAGCCCGACGATATCGACTTCTACACCTATGCGCGCCATGTCGATTGGCTGAAACAGTGGCGCGCTGCAGTCGAACCGCGCCCGGCGGCGCTGTTCTGTCAGGACTGGGGTGGTCTGCTGGGCCTGCGCATGGTTGCGCACGACCCCGACCTGTTCGCCTGCGTCGTCGCCAGCAACACTTTCCTTCCCGCGGGCGGTACAGCCAGCGAGGCCTTCCTCGCATGGCGCGAATTTGCCCGCAGCTCACCCGATTTCCGCATCGGCGCCCTACTCGACCGGGCCACGGCGACCACGCGCAGCGAAGCCGAAATTGCCGCCTATGACGCGCCCTTCCCCGACGAACCTTCGAAAGCAGGGGCACGCGCCTTTCCCGCGCTGGTCCCGGTCGCGGACGGCATGCCCGGGGTCGAGGACAACAAGCGCGCCTGGCCCGCCCTTGCCGCTTACGACAAGCCGTTCCAGACCCTGTTCGGCGAAGACGATCCGATCACCAGGGGCAGCGAGCAGTTCCTGATCGAGCGGATCGCGGGCGCGCAGGACCAGCCCCACCGCACGCTTTCGACCTGCGGCCATTTCTGTCAGGAAGACCAGCCCGAGTTACTGGCACAAGGGATCATCGACATGGCGCGCAAAGCGGGTCACCTCGCTTGAACCAAACCGCGCGACTGACCGGCGCCCAGGAAACCTCGCTCGCCATTGTGGCGGCGGTGGTGACGGCGAACGCCTATTACATCCATCCGATCATTGCGCTGGTCGCCGATCATTTCGGTGTCAGCCATGCGCGGATCGGGCTCGTGCCCGCGCTCAACCAGCTGGCACTCGCGGTGGGCATCTTCATGCTGCTGCCGCTGGGCGACCGGATCTCCAACCGCCGGCTGACGATCGCCTTCGCGACAGGCCAGACGGTGTGTCTGGCAATCATGACGCTGGCGCAGGATTTCACCCTGTTCGTCATCGGCTCAACCCTGCTCGGCTATTTCACCATCGCGCCCTATTTGCTGCCCGCTTACGCCTCCAAGCGGGTTGCGCCCGAGCGGCTCGGACAGGTAACCGCCAAGCTGACCGCGGGGGTCATCCTCGGCATTCTCGTGGCGCGGGTCGGTGCGGGAGTGATCGCCGAACATTTCGGCTGGCGAGCGGTCTACTGGATCGCCACCGGGTTGATGCTGGCCATCACGGTCGCTCTGCCGCGCCTGATGGAGGGCGGCGAACGCTCCGCCAGTTCCCGCCAATCCTACCCCAGCCTGCTCTTTTCGGTTTTCCCGCTGATCGGCAAACACCGTGAAATCCTGCTCGCCGGCGCGATCCAGGGGCTCAATTTCGCGCAGTTCATCGCGCTCTGGCTGGGCCTTGCGCTGTACCTGACCTCGCCCGCGATGGGCTATGGTACCGATACGGTCGGCTATCTTGCCGGACTTGCCGCGGTGAGCATATTTTCAACCCCGCGGCTGGGGCGCTGGTCGGACGCGGTCGGCCCGCGCAAGGCGCGCATGATCTTCGCCATCATCCAGCTTGGCGGGATCGCGCTGCTGTGGCCGCTTGGCGGAACCTTGTGGGGCCTGCTCGTGCCGCTGTTCGTCACCAATCTCGTCGGCCCCGGGATCGATGTGACGGGGAGGATGACCTTCCTCGCGCTCGACCCGGCAATCCGCACGCGGCTGACCACGATTTATGTCGTCATCATGTTTATCGGCGGCGGATTGGGCAGCTATGCCGGCACCGTTGCCTATGACGCCTATGGCTGGGCTGGAACTTGTGCCTTGCTCGGGCTGTGCTCGGTCGCGTTGACCGGTTTGACAATGCTGACCCGCCGCTACGGCAGGTAGTGGTGCGCCCTACATGATAAAGATAGGCAGTCAGATCATTGGGAAATCTCCATCGCCGGCCCATTCTGACCTTCAATCACAGGACGGACGACTTTGAGTTACAATATTCTTCCCATGCCCTTGCCGACGATATGAGCAGGCCTTCATAATGAGAGGCCCAAAGCTCGAGACCAAATTTCGCAGCCAAAGCCTTCTCGAATCGAATGGGTGCGACTGTCGTCTTTCGTGGGAGCTTTAAGGAATCCTCCCGCGTAGCGCGACGGAGGTCCGCACCCTCGAAAGATGTGACCATTTCAACGCCATCTCGCGGCATTATGTAACATGGCTTCGGAATTTCACTCGCAATGTCTTTGCTACCTCGTAGCTTCCACATCCCGTGATGTATTCGACCATCCAAGGTCCAGCCACACAACAGCGGCCCCACCCCCGAAAGACCTTCAATAGACACAATAGGGTCTTGAAATATTTTATCAAATACAGCGATATAAAATACAGTCCCGGGAAATATCACTTGGCAATAGCCAAAATAACCATTTGCCAGTTGAAATTCATAAATGTCGCTACGCTTAGGGCTCATTAGGTAACCTTTTCAACCCTCGTTCAACAGATACTATTGGCGCCAGAGTTACCGACGCGACTACCTCGGCAGCTACCAATTTCGTTCCTGGCATTTTCCGTGTCACCAACAGGGTTCGCCATATTTGTCGGCCCTCCGTGGGCATCTGTTTGTCGCTGCTCAGCTTGCTTCCATGGGAAATTGGTGCGCCCGACAGGATAGGCGCCTGCGGCGCCGTCTCCGCTGCGCTCCGACTCCAAACGAGGCTCGCTCCCGATGCGCCGAACCACATGAGGCGGCCCGTCACCGGACCGCCTCATGTGGTGCGCCCGACAGGATTCGAACCTGTGGCCCCCAGATTAGGAATCTGATGCTCTATCCGACTGAGCTACGGGCGCGGCCAGGCCCCGTATAGCGGCTCGGACTCGCGGTGCAATCAGTTGAGTTCGTCGGGCGGCGCGACCGGCACCAGCAGCGGTGCCACCGAAATGCCCTCGGCGACCATGTCTTCGGCCTCGTCGCGCGTGGCGCGGCCGTGGATCGGCGCCTCGTCGGCCTCGCCATAGTGCATCTCGCGGGCCTTCTCGGCGAATTGGTCGCCCACCCAGGTGCTGCTTTCGAGCGCCTTGCTCTGCGCCCGGGCGAGCGTTTCGAAGGCTTTCTTGACCTCCACCGGCATGTTGCCCTTGGCCAGTTGCGTGCCGGTGTCCCCGCCCGCTTCGCGCGTGCTGGACTTTGCCGGAACCGAGGGGGCCATCGGGGCCTTGCCGATCTCCTCGCTTCCGCATTGCGGGCAGGTGAGCAGACCCTCGGCCTGCTGCGCGGCATAGTCGTCCGATGAGCCGAACCAGCCTTCGAACCGGTGGCCTTCGCCGCAGGAAAGGTCGAAAACGATCATGATGGCGGCCTAATTGGCGATTTCACGGCGGTTGGCAAGGCTGGGCACCTGCGCACGGACCTCGGCGATCCGGGCAAGATCGATGTCGGCAAAGCCCAGTCCCGGCTCCTCGCCGCCCATATCGAGCAGCACTTCGCCCCAGGGGTCGACCACCAGGCTGTGGCCATAGGTCCGCCGCCCGTCCGCATGCTCGCCGACCTGTGCCGCGGCGACCACGAAGGCGCTCGCTTCGATCGCGCGGGCACGCTGGAGGACGTGCCAATGCGCGGTGCCGGTGGGAACGGTGAATGCGGCGGGGATGGCGATGCAGTCGCATTGCGCTTGGCCCAATGCATCGAACAGCGCGGGAAAGCGGATGTCGTAGCAAACCGTCAGGCCAAGCCGGCCGACCGGCGTGTCCCCGATGGTCGTCACGCCATTCCCTGCCTGATACGCGTTCGATTCCCGCCAGCTTTCGCCGCTGGCGAGGTCGACATCGAACATGTGGATCTTGTCATAGCGCGCTGCGATCTGACCCTGCGGATCGATCACGAAAGCGCGATTGGCCCAGCGGCCGCCACCAACATCCACGGCCAGCGAGCCCAGCGAGGCCCAGATGCCCGCGCGGCTTGCTGCATCGCGAACTCGCGCCAGCGCCGCCGTTTCTTGTTCCGCTACGATACTCTCAGCGGCCCGTTTCCGGTCGCGATCGAGCAGGCCCGACATCTCGGGAGTGAACAGCATTTCCGCGCCCTCGGCCGCCGCCTTCGTCACGGCGTGCTCGAGCGTGGCTGCATTGGCTTCGGGATCCACCCCCGAGGTCATCTGCAACAGGGCGATCTTCGGCATCAGCCGTTTAGCAAAGCGTCGAGCTTGCCCTCGCGTTCGAGCGCGGCGAGCTCGTCGGAGCCGCCGACATGCGTATCGCCGACGAAAATCTGCGGCACGGTCATCGCGCCGGGCGCGCGCTCGCGCATTTCGTCGCGCTTGGGTCCGCCCATGGTGATGTCGAATTCGGCATAATCCACGCCCTTTTCATCAAGCAGGCGCTTGGCCCGGTAGCAATATCCGCACCCGAATTTGGTATAGATGTCGACTTGGGGCTGGCTCATGGAAATCCTCTTGTTTTCAGCGTCGAAGCTAGCGCGCGCCGGAGAGACTTGAAAGCCAAATCGGCGTGCCTATCTCGAATGGGCCGCCACGATGTCCGGGGCGGCGACGGGGTGCCGAATGCGGGCCCCGCCATCATAGAATCGCTCAACAGAGGATTTGTTTCGATGAACCGTATGGACCTTACTCCCTTCCGTCGCTCCACCGTCGGCTTCGACCGCGTGTTCGACCTGATGGAACGCCAGGCACGCAATGCCGGCGGCGACAATTACCCCCCCTTCAACATCGAGCGCCGCGGCGACGATGAATACCGCATCACGCTGGCCGTGGCCGGCTTTCGCTCGGGCGATCTCGACATCGTCGCACAGCAGAACCTGCTGGTCGTGACCGGAAAGAAGCGCGACGAGCTGAACGAGGGCGAGATGCTGCATCTGGGCATTGCCAACCGCGGCTTCGAACGGCGTTTCGAACTGGCGGACTACGTGCGTGTCGACAATGCCGACCTGGCCGATGGTCTGCTGGTAATCGACCTCGTGCGTGAAGTGCCCGATGCGATGAAGCCCAAGAAGATCGCGATCGGCGCGCAGAAGCCGCTCGAAGTGGTCAAGGATGACGAGGACGGCGACACCAAGGCTGCCTGATCCCGATCCGACAATTAGCATAACGAAGGTATAGGGGGCGGAACTTGGGTTCCGCCCCCGCGACGTAAACGCCGCCCTACCTCGAAATCGACCGTCCGGGTCGCAGAAGACAGCCGTCATCGAGGCAAGCCCCATCGCCTGCTAGCGAAGCGCATATCTCGAAGAGCCGCACCCGAGGGCGCGGAAGACCGTTATTCTGCAGCAAATATATCAAAAGATAAACCCGCCTCGCGGAGGCGAAATGATTTTGTCGCGTTTTTACAAGCGCTTGAAAATCATAGTTCAAGGAATTCAGAGACTTGCCCCGAAACCTCCGTTTTGGGTAATTCAGACGAGGCGGGCCTGCTCGAGTGCTGCCCCGACGAAACCGGCAAACAGCGGGTGCGGATCGAATGGCCGGGACTTCAATTCCGGGTGGAACTGGACCCCGACGAACCACGGATGATCGGGCCGTTCGACGATTTCGGGCAGCAGGCCATCGGGCGACATGCCCGAGAAGATCAGACCCTGCTTCTCCAGCGGCTCGATATAGGCGCCATTGACCTCGTAGCGGTGACGATGCCGCTCTGAGATGCTGGTCGCACCGCCATAGATTTTCGACACATGGCTGTTGGCCGCCAGCTTGGCCTCATAGGCACCAAGCCGCATGGTCCCGCCAAGGTCCCCGCCCGCTTCGCGCGTCTGCAGGCCCTCTTCGGTCATCCATTCGGTGATGATCCCCACCACCGGTTCGTCGGTTTCCCCGAATTCGGTCGATGATGCAGCGCTGTGTCCTGCCGTGCGGGCCGCTTCGATGCAGGCCATCTGCATACCGAGGCAAATCCCGAAGAAAGGCACCTTGCGTTCGCGCGCAAAGCGCACCGCGGCGATCTTGCCCTCGCTTCCGCGTTCGCCGAAACCGCCGGGGACGAGGATCGCATGCATCGGCTCGAGCCGCGCGGCGATATCCGCATCGTCGCCCTCGAACACTTCGGCATCGATCCACTTGATGTTGACCTTGACCCGGTGCGCCATGCCCCCGTGCACCAGCGCTTCGTTGAGCGACTTATAAGCGTCCTGCAGGCCGACATACTTGCCGATCACGCCGATGGTGACTTCGCCATCGGGGTTCGAATGGCGGTCGACCACATCATACCAGCGCGACAGGTCGGGATCGGGTGCATCGGTGATACCGAAGGCGCGCAGGACTTCGGTATCGAGCCCCTCGCCATGATATTGCAGCGGCACCGAATAGATCGACGGCGCATCGAGCGCGGGAATGACCGCTTCAGCGCGGACGTTACAGAACTGGGCGATTTTGCGCCGGTCGGATTCGGGGATCGGATGCTCGGCGCGGCACAGCAGCACGTCGGGCTTGATCCCGAGACTGGCAAGTTCGCGCACCGAGTGCTGGGTCGGCTTGGTCTTCAGCTCGCCGGCAGCGGCGATATAGGGCACCAGCGTCACATGGACGCTGAGCGTCTGCCACGGCTCGAGCTCGTTCCGCAGCTGGCGGATCGCCTCCATGAACGGCAGGCCCTCGATATCGCCGACCGTCCCGCCGATCTCGCACAGGATGAAATCGTGATCGTCCTGCCCCGCGAGTGCGAAGTCCTTGATCTCGTCGGTGACGTGGGGGACCACCTGCACCGTAGCGCCGAGGTAGTCGCCGCGGCGCTCCTTGGCGATGATGTCCTGATAGATCCGGCCCGAGGTGATGTTGTCGCCCTGGTGCGCCGACACGCCGGTGAAGCGTTCATAATGGCCGAGGTCGAGGTCGGTTTCGGCCCCGTCATCGGTCACATAGACCTCGCCGTGCTGATAAGGGGACATCGTCCCCGGATCGACGTTGAGATAGGGGTCGAATTTCCGGATACGGACCTTGTAGCCACGCGCCTGGAGCAGGCCGGCAAGCGATGCTGCCATGAGACCTTTGCCAAGCGAGGAGACCACGCCGCCGGTGATAAATATATACCGCGCCATGGGTGTCGGGCCTTAAGCTGAGGGGGTGAGTCGGGGCAAGCGCAAACACGTGCAAATCGCGCCGCTGGCACGGCGCAATCCACAGTCCTGCGATGTATCGTTCGTTATTCGGTCGCGTCGCCGAGCGGATCGGTGCTGGCTGGCGCGGCTTCGCCGGTGGTTGCCGGACCGAGAGGATCGGCGGGCGCGGCCGGGGTAACCGAGCGGTCGAGCGTCGATTCGATGGCATCGCTGCCGGTCGTCTCGACCGCGACCGCGGCCAGCGCGATCGACAGGACGACGAACAAGACCGCCAGCCATTTGGTCGACCGGGTGAGGAAGTCCGCTGCCCCGCGCGCGCTCAGCATGCCCGACGGGCTGCCGCCGATGCCGAGGCCGCCCCCTTCGGAGCGCTGCATCAGGATGACGCCGACAAGCGCGGCTGCGACGATCGCCTGGACGACAGTGAGAAACAGGAACATGCGGATACTCTTGGAACTGGTATTGCTGGGCTCACGCGCATCTAGGCGCGCGCAGGGCAAACGGCAAGCGTGCCGGGATCAGGCGTCTTCGGCCTCCGACGCGCCGACCACGATGCCGAGGAAGCTTTCGGCCGACAGGCTGGCTCCGCCAACCAGTGCCCCGCCCACTTCGGGCGTGGCGAGGATGTCGCGGGCATTGTCGGGCTTGACCGAACCGCCATAGAGAATGCGCACCAGCGACGATGCCTCTTCGCCGTAGGTCTCGTTGAGCAGCGCGCGGATCGCGGCGTGCATTGCCGCGATGTCCTCGCTGGTCGCAGTGCGTCCGGTTCCGATCGCCCAGATCGGCTCATAGGCGATGGTCAGGCGCTCGGCGGGATCCTCGAACAATGGCAGCGCGGCCTTGAGCTGGTCGAGGACATAGCGTTCCGCCTTCCCGGCATCGCGCGTCTCGAGCGGTTCGCCGCAGCACAGGATCACTCGCAGCCCGGCTTCGAGCGCCGATTCGATCTTGGCATTGATGAGGTCCTTGGTCTCGCTATGGTCCTGGCGCCGCTCGCTATGGCCGAGGATCACGAACTTCGCCCCCGCATCGGCAATCATCGAGGCGTTGATGTCACCCGTGTGCGCGCCTTCGGCACCCGGGTGGCAATCCTGCGCGCCGACCCCGATCTGCTCGGCTTCCTTATGGACCGCATGGATCAGCGTATAGGGAGGCGCCACGGCGACCTCGACCTTCATGTAACGCTGCGCGGCACGGTCGATGGCGCGTGCTTCGGAAAGCATTGCGCGCGTGCCGTTCATTTTCCAGTTTCCGACGATGTAGGGCCGTTCGGCCATGGGTAGGTCCTGCGAATTGTCTGAATGGGTGGCCCGCTATATGGGGCTTGGGATGCGCTCCGCTAGAGAAGGTTTCTTCGCGCGTCAAAACCCTTTGCAACCTGTTGCCGCGCGGTCGCATGGGGGATAAAGCGCCCCAACCCATCCGGGTGACCCCGGAAGATCGCAGCCATTAACGGGATTGCCCGCACGCCATGTTCCAGTTTTTTCGTAACTTCTTCAAGACCAAGCTCGGTCTGGCCATCTCGCTGGCGTTCCTCGGCCTGATCGCTCTCGCCTTCGCCAGCGCGGATGTTTCGAGCACCGGAACTTTCGGGGGAATAGCGGGCGGGGACCGCGTGGCAGTGGTCGGCGACGAGAAAATTTCCACATCCGATCTCGTTCGCGCCACCAATAACGGGCTCGACTCGTTCCGCCAGGACCAGCCGACGGCGACGATGCAGGCATTCCTGCGCGAAGGCGGGCTGGACGGATCGCTCGAAGCGCTGATCAATCGCGCGGCTATCATGGGCTTTGCGCAGAAGCACGGCATCCGCGCGGGCGACAATCTCATCAACAGCGAGATCCGCATGATCCCCGCCTTCCGCGGGCCCGATGGCAATTTCAGCGAGGACACTTATCGCCAGGCGCTGGCCCAGCAGCGGGTGACCGATGCACAGGTCCGCGAAGACCTCGGGACCGGCCTGCTGTCGCAGCAATTGCTTATCCCGGCCGGCTTCGGCGCAAGCGTGCCCGACAAGCTCGCCTATCGCTATGCGCAATTGTTCAAGGAACGTCGTCGCGGTTCGATCGCTCTCCTGCCCGCGGCAACCTATGCCCCCAGCGGCAAGGCCGACCCCAAGGTGCTGCGCGCCTATTACGACAACAACCGCGATGTCTTCGTCCGCCCCGAACGCCGGACGATCCGGTATGCGACTTTCGATTCGAGCGCGCTCGGCGACCGTATCGAGCCGACCGATGCCGAAATCGCCGCGCGCTATGAACGCGACGCCGCGCAATATGCCGCCAGCGAAACGCGCGATGTCACGCAGCTGATCGTGCCCACCGAAGCCGCAGCAAAGTCGATCCGCGACCGCGTCGCCGGCGGTGCCTCGTTCGAAACGGTTGCCCGCGAAGCCGGCCTGCGCGCCGCCCCGGTCGTCGATGTCCTGCGCGAAGGCTTGTCCGCGCAAGCATCGCCCGCGGTAGCCTCGGCCTATTTCGCCGCAGCGCGCGGAGCGATGACTACGCCTGCGCGGAGCCCGCTCGGCTGGCACGTCGCGCGTATCGATGCGATCGACACCACCCCCGCGCGCACGCTCGCACAGGTCCGCAGTGAACTGACCGATACGCTGCGGGAGGAAAAACGCGTGCGCGGCATGGCCGACCTCGCCAGCGAGATCGAGGAACAGCTCGAGGATGGCGCAACGCTGGCCGAAGTCGCCGAAGACCTCGGCCTCGACCTCAGCACGGTCGGCCCCGCGCTTGCCGATGGCCGCCTTTACGATACGCCGCAGCGTACGCTGCCCGATGTCCTGCGTCCCGCGCTCGCCACCGCCTTCCAGATGGATGAGGAAGAGCCCGAGATCGCACCGGTCGAAAGCGGGCAGACCTACCTCGTCTACGAAGTCGGCGATATCATCACCGCCGCCGCTGCGCCCTTTGCCGAGATCGAGGACATGGTCGAAGCCCGCTGGCGCGCGACCGAAGGCATGAAAGCCGCGCAGGCGGCTGCCGACCGCGTCATGGCGCGTCTGCGCGAGGGCCAGTCGATCGCCGAGGCACTCGCTGCCGAGGACCGCCGCGTGCCCCCGGCCCAGTCGGTCGATATGACCCGCGAAGACCTCGCCCGCCAGCGCGAGCGCCGCATCCCGCCGCCTTTGGCGCTGCTCTTCAGCATGGCCGAAGGCACGGCCAAGAAGCTCGAAGCGGGCGGCAATGCCGGTTTCTTCGTGGTCCGGGTCAACGATATCGCGATGGACGATATCGCTGCCGACGATCCGCTGATCGCGCAGGCACAGCGCCAGATGGGCCCGCTGCTGGGCGAGGAATATGCCGACCAGTTCCGCCGTGCGATGCGCGAAGAACTGGGCGTATCGCGCAATCCTTCGGCGATCGAGGCCGTGCGCACGCAGCTTACCGGTAGCTGAGGCGCAGTTGGGCACCGCGCTGAAGGGTACCGACCGGGCACGCACGGCGCTGGCGCAGGGACGGCCCGCGCTGGTGTGGCGCGAAGTGGTCGCCGATACTGAAACGCCGGTTGGCGCCGCCATCAAGCTGTTCGAGGAAGGCCGCGGCGACTTCCTGCTCGAATCGGTCGAAGGCGGCGAGGTTCGCGGACGCTACAGCCTGATCGGGCTGGACCCCGACCTGGTGTTCCGCGCAACAGGCGACCGCGCAGAGATCAACGCGCAATGGCAGCATTCGCACAGCGCCTTCGAACCCAGCGAGGACGGCACGCTCGCCAGCCTGCGCGCGCTGGTCGAATCCTGCCGCTGCGACGTACCCGCCGAACTGCCGCCCGCCCTCGCCTGTCTGGTCGGTCATTTCGGCTATGAGACGATCGGCCTGGTCGAAAAACTCCCCCGCCCGCCCGAGGGCGAACTCGGCCTCCCCGACATGCTTTTCGTGCGGCCCACCGTGCTGCTGGTGCTCGATCGGCTCAGCGATGCCCTGTTCTGCATCGCGCCGGTCTGGCAGGACGGATCCATCGCACAGGCCGAAGAACGGATCGACGAAGTTCTCCGCAAGCTGTCGCATTCGGCAGGCAGCGCACGCTATTCGGCCGACCAGCACCCCGAGCCCGCGCTGGCACCGACCATGCCCGCCGCCGATTACGAAGCCATGGTGCTGCGCGCCAAGGAATATATCGAGGCCGGCGACATCTTCCAGGTGGTGCTGTCGCAGCGTTTTACCTCGCCCTTCACTCTGCCCCCGATGGCGCTTTATCGCGCGCTGCGGCGGGTAAACCCCTCGCCCTTCCTCTATTTCCTCGACATGCCCGGTTTTGCCATCGTCGGATCGAGCCCCGAGATCCTCGTCCGGGTGCGCGATGGCGAGGTGACGATCCGGCCCATCGCGGGAACCCGGCCGCGCGGCGCAACTGCGGCAGAGGACCGGCTTGCCGAACAGACCCTGCTCGCCGATCCCAAGGAACGCGCCGAACATCTGATGCTGCTCGACCTCGGGCGCAACGATGTCGGCCGGGTCGCGCAATCGGGCAGCGTCACCGTGACCGAGAGTTTCACCGTCGAGCGCTACAGCCACGTCATGCACATCGTCAGCAACGTTACCGGCCAGCTCGATAGCTCGAAGGACGCGATCGATGCGCTGTTTGCGGGCTTCCCCGCCGGGACGGTCAGCGGCGCACCCAAGGTGCGGGCCTGCGAAATCATCGCCGAGCTCGAGCCTGCCACGCGTGGTCCCTATGCCGGCGGTGTGGGCTATTTCGCGCCCGACGGGTCGGTCGACAGCTGTATCGTCCTGCGCACTGCAGTGGTGAAGGACGGCACCATGCACGTCCAGGCAGGCGCAGGGATAGTCGCGGACAGCGATCCCGCTTATGAACAGAGAGAATGCGAAGCGAAGGCGAGCGCGCTGCTCGCTGCGGCCAGGGAAGCCGTGCGCCTCGCTAAGGAGCCCGGGTTCGGTCAATGAGACATATACTTGCCGCGCTGGCCTTGCTCGCGCTGACTGCCTGCGAAGCCCAGCCC
Source organism: Qipengyuania citrea (assembly GCF_024171405.1). Classification (GTDB taxonomy): domain Bacteria; phylum Pseudomonadota; class Alphaproteobacteria; order Sphingomonadales; family Sphingomonadaceae; genus Qipengyuania; species Qipengyuania profunda. The sequence continues at coordinate 290,529 of NZ_JALJZT010000002.1, read as the reverse complement.
GAAGGAGAGCCCGTCGCCCGCGCACGGATCGACGGCAAGGCGCAGGCCGCCCCCACGTCGACGCCCAGCCCGAGCGAAACACTGGCCAGCCAGGTCGAAAGCGCGTGCCGCTCGATCATTTTCGAAGACACCCCGCTGACCCATTGCCTCGCAGTGCCCGCACGCCACACGATTGCGATGGCGCTGGGTGACGGTGACAAACGGTATCGCAGCCTCAAGGATTTCGCCGCCGCCAGCGATAGCGAGTCCATCGCTTTCGCGATGAACGCCGGCATCTTCGACGGTGACGGCACGCCGGTCGGCTATTTCGTCCAGCGTTCGCAGCGATTGCAGGAACTCGACACCGGGACGGGCTCGGGCAATTTCTACATGAAGCCCAACGGCGTGTTCTACGGCAGCGGGGGCGAATGGATGGTCCGCGACAGCGCCTGGTTCCTCGCCAATGTCTCCGAACGGCCGCAATTCGGCACGCAATCGGGCCCGATGCTGGTGAGCGATGGCCGTATCCATCCGCAGATCACGCAGGACGGCCCCTCGCGCTTGATCCGCAATGCGGTGGGTGTCGATGACGAAGGCCGCGCGCATTTCGTGATTTCCAATGCACCGATATCCTTCGGCAAACTCGCCCGCTTCTACAAGGACGAGCTCGAAGTGAAGAACGCACTGTTCCTCGACGATACCGTTTCGCTGCTGTGGAACCCGGTGACCGAGCGGCTCGATACCGGCGCGCCGATCGGCCCGATTGTCGTCGTCAGCAAGAAAGCCTCCGAATGACCGAAACCCGCCGCCAGCTTTATCCCGAGATCGAACCCTATGAGACCGGCATGCTCGATGTCGGCGAAGGCCATTCGCTCTATTGGGAACGCGTCGGGACTCCGGGCGCCAAGCCCGCAGTTTTCCTCCATGGCGGACCAGGCGGGGGCATCGCGCCCGACCACCGGCGCCAGTGGGATCCCGAAGCCTATGACGTGCTGCTGTTCGACCAGCGCGGGTGCGGCAGGTCGCTGCCCTTCGCCGAGATCGAGCACAACGACACCTGGCGCATCGTCGAGGATATCGAGCGGCTGCGCCAAATGTGCGGCCACGAGAAATGGCAGGCCTTCGGCGGCAGCTGGGGTTCGACTCTCGCGCTGGCCTACGCGCAGAAGTATCCCGACCGGGTGAGCGAACTGGTGCTGCGCGGCGTCTTCCTCGCGCGGCAACAGGAAAAGTCGTGGCTCTACGGCTATGGAGCCAGCGAGATCATGGCCGAGCAATGGGACCAGTTCACCGGCCTTATTCCCCAAGCCGAACGGGGCGATCTCGTTCGCGCCTATTACGAACGGCTGACCAGCGACGACGAAGCCACGCGGCTCGCCGCGGCGCGCGAATGGTCGCTGTGGGAAGGCCATGTCGCCACGCTGCTGCCGAACGAGGACCTGCTCGAAAGCTTCGGCGATCCGGCCAAGGCGGTGCCCTTCGCGCGGATCTGCGCCAAGTTCTTTCTCGAGGACTTCTTCCTCGACGAGAACGAGTTGCTGGCCAATGTCGACAAGCTGGCGGGCATTCCCGGGATCATCGTCCAGGGCCGTCACGACATCTGCACCCCGCCGGGCGCGGCATGGGCGCTCAAGAAGGCCTGGCCCGAGGCCGAGCTATGGATCGTCCACGATGCCGGTCACAGCGCCAGTGAACCGGGGATCGTCGACGGACTCGTCCGCGCGACCGACAAGCTCGCGGGCAAAGCGGCGTGACGTCACGTTGACGTTTCGCGTCTCGCAGCTTTCCTTGCTTGAAAGCACCGCGCTACCCCGCCATTGACGCCACGAATGACCGACAGCAGTTCCATCCTCGTAATCGACAATTACGACAGCTTCACCTTCAACCTGGTCCATTACCTGATGGAACTGGGTGCAGGCGTGGAGGTGGTGCGCAACGACGCCATCTCGGCACGCGAGGCGCTGGCGGCGGGCCATGCGGGCTATCTCATATCGCCCGGTCCGTGCACGCCCAACGAGGCAGGCGTCAGCCTCGACCTGGTGGCAGCCTGTGCCGATGCGCGCGCTCCGCTGCTCGGCGTCTGCCTCGGTCACCAGGCGATCGGCCAGCATTTCGGTGGCCGCGTGGTGCGCGGCGGGCTCATGCATGGCAAGACCTCGCCGGTCACTCACGATTCCAGCGGCGTGTTTGCCGAGCTGCCCTCGCCCTTCACCGCGACCCGCTATCACTCGCTGGTGGTCGAGGACAATCCGGACTGCCTCGCGATCAACGCCACCAGCGAAACCCCCGGCCTCGACGGCACCAGCGTGATGGGCTTCCGCCACCGCGACCTGCCGATCCACGGCGTACAGTTCCATCCCGAAAGCATCGCGACCGAACATGGCCATGCCTTGCTGGCCAATTTCCTCGCCCTCTGCGGTATCCCCGCCAAGGTCCCCGCATGAAGACGCTTCCCGACGCCAGGCAACACCTTGGAGAGGCCGAGGCCGAAGAGGTCTTCGGCTGGATCCTCGATGGTGAGACCGGCGACGAGGATATCGCGCGCTTCCTGGTCGACATGTCGGCGCGCAGCGAAACCTCCGACGAGATCGCCGGCGCGGCGCGCGCGCTGCGGGCACGGTTGATCCCGATCACTGCCCCCGAGGGGACGGTCGATTGCTGCGGCACGGGCGGCGATGGCCATCACACGCTCAATGTCTCCACTGCAGTGAGCCTGGTGGTCGCCGCCTGCGGTGTGCCCGTGGCCAAGCATGGCAACCGCGCGGCCAGCAGCAAGGCGGGCGCCGCCGACACGCTCGAAGCGCTCGGTCTCGACATGGAAGCCGCGGGAAGAAGCGCGGAGAAGACTCTGGCCGAATTGGGAATTTGCTTCCTCTTCGCCAAGAACCACCATCCTGCAATGGGGCGCATTCAGCCGATCCGGCAAAAGCTCGGCGTGCGTACCATCTTCAATCTGATGGGGCCTTTGTCGAACCCCGCCGGTGTCAGACGCCAGTTGATCGGCATCGCCCGGCCCGCCTATGTGCCCATCTATGCCGCAGCCACGGCCAAGCTGGGAACCGAGCGCACCTTCATTGCCTCGGGTGACGAAGGGCTCGACGAACTGAGCCTCGCTGGCGGCAATGAACTGGCCGATGTGCAGGGCAATGATTTCGAAATGCGCCGCGTGGTCGCGGTAGAAGCCAACCTGCCGCATTCCCCGGTCGAGGCGATCCGCGGCGGCGATCCGGCGTATAACGCCCGCGCGCTCGAGGCACTGCTCGGCGGGAGCCCGGGCGCCTACCGCGATGCTGTGCTGTTCAACGCCGCAGCGACGCTGATTATCGCCGGTCGTACCGCCGACTGGACCGAGGGCGCGGAGATCGCTGCCGAAGCGCTGGACTCGGGCAAGGCCAAGGCGCTGCTCGAAAACTGGATCGCAATGACCGCCTGACATGAACAAGCTGGAAGAAATCTGCGCGACCAAGCGCGACGAGGTGGCCGCGCGCAAGCGCGATCACACGCTCGCCGATCTCGAAGCGCGCGCGAAGGAGCAGTCGGCGCCCCGTGGGTTCCAGTCTGCCCTCGCTCGGGCACAGCAGGACGGCTTCGGCCTGATTGCGGAAATCAAGAAAGCTTCTCCCTCAAAGGGTTTGATTCGCGAAGATTTCCAACCCGCAGAGCATGCCCGCGCCTATGCTGCGGGCGGAGCTGCCTGCCTTTCGGTGCTCACCGATGCGCCCTATTTCCAAGGTCATGAAGATTACCTCGTCGCCGCACGTGCGGCCTGCGATCTGCCCGCACTGCGCAAGGATTTCATGGTTGATCCGTGGCAGGTTGCCGAAGCACGGGCGATCGGGGCCGATGCGATCCTGATCATTGTCGCGGCGCTCGAAAACGGCGTCATGGCCGAGATCGAAGCGGCCGCCTTGGACCTCGGAATGGACGTGCTGGTCGAAGTGCATGACCGCGCCGAGATGGAGCGCGCCGCACGCCTTAAATCGCGCCTTATCGGCGTGAACAACCGCGATCTGCGCAGCTTCACCACTGACCTCGCTACCACCGAGATGCTGGCCCCGCTCGCACCCGAAGGCGCGCTGCTGGTCGGCGAAAGCGGCATCACGACGCACGGTGATTGTGTGCGGCTCGCGCGTTCGGGCGTCCGCACCTTCCTTGTCGGTGAAAGCCTGATGCGTCAGGCGGATGTGACCGCGGCGACCCGCGCCTTGCTCGGGCGCTGACGCAGCACCTTTGGGGCAAAGCGGGAACAGGTGTTCCTGCGTAAATCACTCGAAAATGGCGGGATTGCTTGACTTGGCGAATCAGGTTGCTTAATTGTTCCGTATTCGTTCACAGCTTTGTGAACAGGCGATACGGGAGTTCGCACCATGCTGACCGCCAAGCAGCACGAATTGATCCGCTTTATCCAGCAGCGCCTGGAAGAGACCGGCATTTCGCCGAGTTTCGAGGAGATGAAGGAAGCGCTCGACCTCAAGAGCAAGTCGGGCGTGCATCGCCTGATCTCGGCGCTTGAAGAGCGCGGCTTCATCCGCCGCCTGCCCAACCGCGCACGCGCGCTCGAAGTGGTCAAGCTGCCCGAGAACGCAGTGATGGGCGCGGCACAGCCCGCCCCTGCGAACGACTCCGTGGTATCGGCGATCACGCCCAAGCCGGTCGCGCCCGCACCCGCCAATGACATTATCGATGTGCCGCTGCACGGCCGTATTGCCGCAGGCGCGCCGATCGAAGCGATCGAAGGCCAGTCGAGCATGCCGGTCCCCGCCGCGCTGCTCGGCCCGGGTGAACATTACGCACTCGAGGTGTCGGGCGATTCGATGATCGAAGCGGGCATTTTCGATGGCGACTTTGCCTTGGTGAAGCGCACCGACAGCGCCCGCGATGGCGAAATCGTGGTCGCGCTGGTCGACAATGAGGAAGCGACGCTCAAATATCTGCGCAAGGACGCCGGGCGCGTCATCCTCGACCCCGCCAACGGCTCTTACGAGCCACAGGTTTACGATTCGCACCGTGTCCAGGTGCAAGGCAAGCTGGCCGGTCTGCTGCGCCGGTATCACTAATTCCGAGGCGCGCGTCTGTCCTCCGGCGCGCGCCACCAGCCATGCTCTCCCTGGTCCTGCGCCACGGTGTCGATACGCCGTGCGCCCAGATAGAGCGCGACCCCGCCCTCTCGCTCGAGGAAACGCCGGTCGGCCTTGAGCCATCGCGGGCGGCAACTGCGGGGCAGGAAGCGATCGGCGATGACGATGTCGGCGTTCCGGCAGGCTGCGGCCAGCGCGCGCTCCTCCACCAGGTCCCGGCTACGCGCGATCAGGAGCGACCAGGCACGGCCCTCGCGCGTGACGGTCAGCGAACAGAATTCGGCGCTGCACCGGCTGCGCGGCCACTCCGCGATAGCCAGCGGTTGCCGATCGGTGCCGGCGAGTTCGAGCAGGTTCTCCTGCGCATATCCACCCTCGCTATCGCGTAGCACCAGCAGCCGTTCGGCCTCGTTCGCAACGCCGATATCGCGCCCGTCGCGCGTGATCAGGATATCGGGCACCGGCGCCTGCAGCATGAACACCGCAGCGACCACGACCGGCCCAAGCCCCCACAGACGCGCCCGGCCCTGCCATAGCGCCAGCCACAGCGCACCAACCAGATACAGCGTGATGGCGCCCATCCCGATCCGCGGGGCCAGCTTTACCGACCCCGGCTGCTCGGCAAACAGATGCGCAATACCCAGCAACAGGTCGAGCGACTGCCCGACCAGCCACCACACGGGCGCGCCCGCGCCGACGACGTCGAGCGCCAACGCCAGTGCCACCAGCGGCATCGAGATGAAGGTGACCAAGGGAATAGCAACCAGATTGGCGGCAGCGCCGTAAACGCCCGCACGGTGGAAGTGGAACAGCACAATCGGCATCAGCGCGAGCTCGATGACCAGTCCGGTCAGGAACAGGATCGAAGTTCGCCGCAGGAACCGGAGCAGCCCGTTCTCCTGGCGTGGCGCCAGAAAATCGCGCACCGCCTGGACATTATGCAGCGAGACGATCGCGATGACCGCCGCAAAGCTCATCTGGAAACTCGGCCCGACCAGCGATTCCGGCCACAGCGCCAGCACGACGCCTGCGGCAATCGCGACCATCCGCAGCGAAAGCGGTTCACGCCCCAAAGCCAGCGCAACCAGCACCAGCAGCGCGCCGATACAGCTGCGCACGGTCGGCACCTGCGCGCCCGTCAGCAGCGTATAGGCGATCCCCGCCAGCGCCGCTGCACCCGCAGCGACCAGCGGCAGCCGCACCCGCAAGGCCAGCCACGGCCATAGCGCCAGCAGCTTCAGGACCACGATATAGCTCGCCGCGATGATCGCGCTGACATGCAGCCCGCTGATCGACAGCAAATGGGTCAGCCCCGCATCGCGCATGGCCTCTTCGTCGCGTTCGGGAATGGCGCCGCGATCGCCGCTGGCCAGCGTCGCGGCAATCGCGCCCGGCGTGCCGTCGAGCCGGCTGCGCACATGCGCCGACAGCCGCCGCTGGATCGAAGCCACGGTCAGGCGCGACTGCGGCGGCGGCGTGACCAGTTCGACCTCGCCCACGACCGATCCCGTAGCCGACAGCCCGTCGAACCAGGCACGCCGCGCGAAATTATACGCTCCGGGGATGATTGGCGGGGACGGCGGCATCAGCCGCGCCGACAGCCGCACCCGCGCGCCCTCGCGCAAGCCGGGCTGGTCCTTCGCCAGAGGCAGGTTCACGCGATAGGCGACCGCCCGCCCCGTCTCCGCATTGCGCGCGGCAAGGATAAGCCGGACGCGGTCCTCCGCCGGTTGCTCCTCGCGCTCGAGGATACGCCCGTCGATCCGCTCGAACCGCGGATAGGCGAGCGGCTCCGCCCCCACCATCGCCGAGCGCGCCCATACCAGCGACATGCCGAGCGCCAGCGCGATCAGGACCGACAGGCTTGCAGCCAGCAAATAGGCGCGTTCGTCCCTGCCGCGCCACCGCGCGAAGGCTGCGGTTGCAGCGCCCGCCGTGCCGCCGATTACCGCCAGCCATTGCCATGGCGCGCCGAGATAGAACCACAGCCCGATGCCCGCGGCGAACGCGACCGCCAGCCACGGCCCACGGTCGAATTGCGCGCCTTCCAGAAATGCTTCGGATCGCCCGGCGAAACTGGACAAGAGACCGCGCATGCGCCAAGGGCGCGGCACTGCGGGGCGGGCCTCTTCGTCCGCCTCCCCCATCGGTACCGAAGGCGTCCCCTGCGTCGCCATGCAAGTGTTTGAAAGGAAGCGAGTGACAATGGCAAGCGATAGTGGCAGCGAGACCCCTCCGGTCGTCACCCGCTTCGCTCCCTCGCCCACCGGATATCTCCATATCGGCGGCGCACGTACGGCGCTGTTCAACTGGCTCTATGCGCGGCACCATGGCGGTCGCACCTTGCTGCGGATCGAGGATACCGATCGCAAGCGCAGCACGCAGGATGCGATCGACAAGATCATCGAGGGGCTCGACTGGCTCGGCCTCGATTTCGACGAACCGCCGATCTTCCAGTCCGACCGCGCCGAACGCCACGCCGAGGTCGCGCACAAGCTGCTCGACGCGGGACACGCCTACAAATGCTTCGCCACGCCCGAAGAACTCGAGGCAATGCGCGCCGAGCAGCGGGCCAACAAGCAGCCGATGCGCTACGACCGCCGGTGGCGCGATCGCGACGCAAGCGAAGCGCCCGAGGCCGCGCCCTATGTGATCCGCCTCAAGGTTCCGACCGAGGGCGAAACCACGATCCACGACCAGGTCCAGGGCAAGGTCACGGTGAAGAATGCCGAGATCGACGACTATGTCCTGCTGCGCGCCGACGGGACCCCCACCTACATGCTCGCGGTGGTGGTCGACGATCACGACATGGGCGTGACGCATGTGATCCGCGGCGACGATCATCTCAACAACGCCTTTCGCCAGCTGCCGGTGGTCCGCGCGATGGACCAGGTCGAAGGCAATTGGCCCGATCCGGTCTATGCGCATGTCCCACTCATCCACGGACCGGACGGCGCGAAGATGTCCAAGCGCCACGGCGCCGTCGGGGTTGCCGCCTATCGCGATGACGAAGGCGTCCTTCCCGAAGCGCTGTTCAACTATCTCCTCCGTCTCGGTTGGGGCCATGGCGACCGCGAGGAGATCACGCGCGAGGAAGCGATCGAGCTGTTCGATCTCGGCGGCGTCGGCAAGGGGCCCGCGCGGTTCGACATCAAGAAGCTGCAGAACCTCAACGGCCATTACATCCGCGAAGCGGACGATGCCCGGCTCGCCAAAATCGTGGCGGAGCGGATTGGCGAACAGGCCGATGAAGCGCTGCTTGCCGAGGCGATGCCGGTGCTCAAAACGCGCGCAAAGTCCGTCAACGAACTTGTTGATGGGGCTGCATTTCTGTTCGCCAAGCATCCGCTCGATATGACCGAGAAAGCGGCGGGCTTGCTGGACGATGAAGCGCGCGCGCGCCTCGCCGGATTGTCCAAAATGCTGCATGTGCAAAATGACTGGACAATCGAGGCGCTGGAAGCCACTACGAAGGCCTATGCCGAGCAACTCGAACTGGGTCTCGGCAAGCTCGCGCAACCCATGCGCGCAGCGCTGACGGGGACGACAACGTCACCCGGCATTTTCGATGTGCTGGTCCTGTTGGGCAAGGAAGAGTCGCTCTTGCGTATCGATGCGCAGGCCGCCTCGCCCGCAGGCACCGAAGAGAACGAGTGAGGAGACACGCGTGGCCGACAAGCAGGCAACCCTCGATCTGGGCGGTCAGACCCAGGAATTCCCCGTGCTGCAGGGCAGCGTCGGCCCCGATGTGGTCGATATCCGCAAGCTGTACGGCACCACCGGCAAGTTCACTTACGACCCGGGCTACAAGTCGACCGCCAGCTGCGAAAGCGCGCTGACCTATATCGACGGTGAAGAAGGCATCCTGCTGCACCGCGGCTATCCGATCGGCCAGCTGGCGGAAAATTCCTCCTTCATGGAAGTCTCCTACCTGCTGCTCAATGGCGAATTGCCTCAGCAGAGCGAACTCGACGACTTCACCTACACGATCACGCGGCACACCATGCTGCACGACCAGCTGCGCCAGTTCTACCAGGGTTTCCGCCGCGATGCGCACCCCATGGCAATCATGTGCGGCGTGGTCGGCGCGCTGTCGGCCTTCTATCACGACAGCACCGACATCTCGGACCCCGAGCAGCGCAAGATCGCCAGCCACCGGCTGATCGCCAAGATGCCGACCATTGCCGCCATGGCGTATAAATATTCGGTCGGTCAGCCGATGATGCAGCCCGACAACTCGCTGAGCTACACGGGCAATTTCCTGCGCATGACCTTCGGCGTCCCGGCCGAGGAATATGAAATCCACCCCGCCATCGAGCGCGCGATGGATCGCATTTTCATCCTCCATGCCGACCACGAACAGAACGCCTCGACCTCGACCGTGCGCCTTGCCGGTTCGTCGGGCGCCAATCCGTTCGCCTGCATCGCGGCCGGAATCGCCTGCCTGTGGGGTCCGGCGCATGGTGGCGCCAACGAAGCCGCGCTCAACATGCTGCAGGAAATCGGCACGCCCGATCGCATCCCGCACTACATCGAGCGCGCCAAGGACAAGAACGACCCGTTCCGTCTGATGGGTTTCGGCCACCGCGTGTACAAGAACTACGACCCGCGGGCGACCGTGATGCAGCAGACGCTGCGCGAAGTGTTCGAGGCGCTCAACGTCAAGGACCCGGTGTTCGAGACCGCGCTCAAGCTCGAGGAACTCGCGCTCAACGACGACTACTTCAAGGAAAAGAAGCTTTTCCCGAACGTCGACTTCTATTCGGGCATCATCCTCAACGCGATCGGTTTCCCGACGACGATGTTCACCGCGCTGTTCGCGCTTGCCCGCACCGTCGGCTGGGTCGCGCAGTGGAACGAAATGATCTCCGACCCCGCACAGGTCATCGGCCGTCCGCGCCAGCTTTACACCGGCCCGACCGAACGCGACTACGTCTCCATCAGCCAGCGCTGATATGCGCTTCGTCCTTCAGGTCTTCGGAGTGGCTTTGATGCTCTCCGGAGGCCTGTGGGCGTTCCAAGGGCTGGGCTTGGTGATGTGGCCGGCGGAGAGCTTCATGCTCGCCGAGCAGCGCTGGGCGCTTTACGGCACCATCACCTTCCTCATCGGGCTTCTGCTGTTCTGGAAAGCCGCGCGGCGGCGCTGATCAGCGCGGTTTTTCGCGTAGATCTTCCGCTGCGGGCACCGACAGAGTAAACCGTGCGCCCTGCCCCGGCGCGCTTTCGACGGTCAGATCGCCATCCATCGCGCGCGCGATCCGACGCGAGATATAGAGGCCGAGACCCGACCCCCCGTCGCCGCTGCGGCCAAGACGCTCGAACTTCTCGAAAACGCGTTCCTGCTGGTCTTCGCCCAGCCCGTGGCCCTGATCGGCGACGGTAATCAGCGCCCGGTTGCCGATCCGGTCGAGGCGAATCCATACCTGGCTGTCAGCGGGCGAATAGCGGATCGCATTGCCCACCAGGTTGAGCAGGATCTGCAACACCCGGCGAAATTCGGCGATTGCTAGTTGGCTTTCGCCTTCGGGCGGTGCGACCAACACAATCCCCTTCTCGCGTGCCCTCACGCCTAGTATCCCGCAGGCACGGCGCGCGACATCCGCTAGCTCAATCCGGTCGGGCGCGGTCGCGAAATCCTCCGATTCGACCACCTCGAGATCGGAAAGGTCGTCGATCAGCGCGAGCAAATGCTGCGCTGCGGTGGCGATATCTGCGGCGTAGGAACTGTATTCATCCGCCAGCGGCCCGGCGAGCTTGGTGCGGATCGTCTCCGCATTGGCGATGATCCGGTTGATCGGCTGACGCAGGACGGGGGTGAGGTCGCGTCCGAAAGACGGCCCCTCGCGGTCGCCGGACTCGTCCTCATCGCCCGCACTGGACAAGGGTCGTTCGGCGGTCAGGTAGAGCACAAAGCCCGCGCTGCCGGGTTGCGGTTGGCCAAGCGGTTCGAGATGTGCCGTCCAGCGGCGCGCCGACCCCTCGATCTCGCATGTCGTCCCGTCGAGCAGGCGCCAATGCAGCGGCTGCTGGTGCGTATTGCCCGGCAGGATAACAAAATCGGTCCAGGGCTTGCCGACATGGGCCAGCGCCTTCTGCGCAAATTCGGCCAGATCGGCCGCCTCGGTATCGACCGAGAGCAACCGCTGCTGCGAATCGAGCCGCGCAGTGCAGTCGGCCAGGTGCCGGTTTATCTCCATGCGCCGCCGCGCCGCCTCGATGTCGTTCTCCGGCGGCAATGCCTCGGTATGCCAGTTGACGACATCGATCGCGCAGCCCTCGGCCTCGCCCTCGTCATTCGTCTGCGGTGCGATTTCGACCCAGGCGGTAATCCGGTGTTCGCCGTCCACCGCTTCGAACTGCCGCGCCAAGCGCAGGCCATAGGTTTGCGCTTTTTCGACCAGCGCGAGCAGTTCGGGGATCGCGATACGCGTCCCGATCGAACCGCCGCAGGCCTGCTGAAGCTCGGCCAGCAGGTCATCGGCTTCGACTAGCCTGGCTTCGGCATCAGTCTTCGCATGAGCGATATAGCGGGTTCCGACAGTTGTCATGGTCAGGCCGCTCCCCCCAAACCGGATTCGGCAAGCAGCCGGCGGGCATCCTCGGGCGGGAGCGCTGAGATCTCACGCGGCGGAACCGCTTGCGGATCGAGGCGCAGGACCTGCCTTTCGACCTCGGCGCTTTCGAGCCCCGTGCTCCGCAGGCCCAGCGCGAGGCGTGCGGTCTGCTGGTGGTTGGTCGACAGCACCGCCGCAACGCGGGTCTGGCCCGACCGCGCCGCCAGCGCGGACAGGAACAGCGCCGCACCCGCGCGGTCGATATCGAGCGCCTGCAAGGCGGAGCCGCCCATGCCGACGACCACGCGCGACAGCAGCGAAATGCGGCCCGCGCCCTCGTCGAAGACATTGCGCAGCTTGGTCTCGGCGCGGATCATGGCATCGGACCGCAACTGGCCGCTAAACGCACGCCAGCCCATCAGCAGGTCGTGGAACAGGTCGCCGGGCAATTCGCTGAGCGGCAATTCCATGCGGCGCTGGGTCTGGGCAAAGCGCGCCTGCGCGGTGAGTGCAGCCATGGCGGTGCTGGCGAGGCTGCTGTCCTCGGCAGCGATCAGTTCCTGCACCAGCGGCGACAGCACCGGGTCGAGGCCATATTGGCTCTCGAGCCTTTCGGTCAGCTGCCATTCGAGCGCCAGCGCATGGCAATGGGCAAGCAATGCCGGACTGCCGAAGAAATGTTCCGCCAGGGCTTCGCCATGGCGATCGGCAAACGCCTCACGTCCACTCTGCCCGCCCGCTTCGGCCTGCGCACGCAGCACCTGCCAGGCGAGGTGGTGACACATGCCGCGAATGCGCGCGACCAGCTCGTCGCTGAACAGCGAATGGTCCGGTGTAGCGAGCAAATGCGAGAGGATCGGCCCGATCCGCGCAAGCGTGGTATTCCCGCGCGCAAGCGCCTCGCGTAGGCTCTCCTGCCCGGCGGCGGGTTCGGGGGATACAGTGTCAGGCATCGACATGGATCGCGGATATCATCGACATGGTTAAGCGCCGGTTAGTCCCGCGGTTCCAGAGTGAGAAAAAGCGTCACCAGAACCGCCAGCGCCAGCACCGCCACTACCGGCAGCGTAATTCCCACAACGACCGCGGGGAGCAGGATCAGCGTCAGGATGACCCGATCGGCATAGCTGCGCCGCCAGCGCCTCATGCTCAGCCGCTCGCCTAGGTGCAGCAGGCCGAACAAAACGGCGGGGACGAACAGCCGCAGCCATCCGGTGTCTTCCGCGGACGCGCGGGCGATCAGGATCAGGTACAGCGGATCGAGCAGGACGGTCAGCGCCTGCACCAGCACCGGCACGCGCGGGCGCAATTGCCCCGCACTGGCCACGCGGCGGACCACCCCTTCCATCGCGAACAGCAATGCGGCGAGCGCGGCGAAACCGAAGCCCGGCACCGCCCATCCGGTCATCGCCAGCGTCAGCGCGACCAGCGCCGCGACCGCCGACCCCAGCGCCAACGCGCGCGGCAGCGTTCCGCCCATTGTGTCTTGCGCAAGCCGGGCGCCCATGCGCTCGGCAATCGCGAGCCCCGGTGCGGAGAACGGAGCGACATCGGCATGGCCCGCGACCCAGTTCCGCTCGCGCGTGGCGAGTTCCTCGGGCGTCGGATCGCGCAGCCAGCTGAGCTCGTCGAGCAGGCGCGTTTCAAGCGGGTGCGTACGGACGCCCGATTGCAGCGCGATCCGCAGCAGCGCGGAGGGCGTGTCGACATCGCCCGGCAGCTGCGCGAGCTGCTCGACCGCAGTGCCGCGCACCACCAACGCACCCGCCCAGGCGAAATGCAGGTCGATACGCTCATAGCCGCGCTGGACCGCCGGATCCGCAGGGAAGACCAGCACGCACGGTTTGGCCAGATGCCGCATCACCGCGTCCTCATCGGGGAGGACGCCGGGTGCGAGCACCAGCAGCTCATCGTTTGCCGTGACGATACCCGAAAGCTTGCGCGGTTCGCGGATGGCGATGAAACGCGCACCCGCCGCTTCGGCGCGGTGCTGAAGGTCGATGACCTCGCGCCCCACCGTATTGGCGAGGCAGGCGATGGTCTCGCATCCCGCCGCCAGCGCGATGTCGAGCTGCCGGTCGACGAGGCGCGCGCCGGCGAGCATCCGGAACGGGGCCGGAACCCGGCGCGGATCGGCTTGGCTATCGAGCACGGACAACAGGGCGACGCGCACGCTAAACTCCCGTTGCGACTGGTGGAACGAACCTGCTTCTAGGGGCGACAGCCCCTCCTCGCCAAGTCGCTCATGCCGGTTTCCCTCAGGCGCGAATGACGCTGCATGTATGGATCAGGTCGGGCCGCCCGAACCGGCCCCTCCCCGCGCGAACGCCTCGCCGATGCCGCATGGAAAGGTCCGAGGTGATACGCAATGGCCACAGACGCGCGCCGTTGTGGTTAATTTTGGTTTATGGCCAACACCTTTGGTGGTAGATTTCATGCGATGAGAAAGCGCTCGCTGATCCAGGCCGTCGACCAGACGACCGATGACACCGCCACGGAAACCGAAGGTTCCGAGGGGGTTGCCCAACCAATTTCGAACGAGACTGAAGAGGTCTTCGAAGAAGAATGGTATGCGGAGCCCGAACCGGTGCGCAGTTTTGCATGGGTGGTCCCGGCGCTTGCCATTCTCGCGATCCTTGGCTGGACCGGTTTCTTTGGCTGGGCCCATCAGGCCGAAATTATCGCCGCCCCTGCCCCGGCCGCCTGGACCGGCCTCGTTACGCAGTGGGCAGTCCCGGTGCTGCTTATCGTCTCGCTCTGGCTGCTTGCCTTGCGCAATTCCACCCGCGAGGCGCGGCGTTTTTCCGATGTCGCGCAGACGCTGTCGGCGCAATCCGCCGAACTCGAAACGCGCCTCGTCACCGTCAACCGCGAGTTGAGCCTGGCGCGCGAATTCCTCGCGACCCAGACCAAGGAACTCGACTATCTCGGACGCACCGCGACCGAGCGTTTGTCCGAACATGCCGAACGCCTGCAGGCGCTGGTCGGCGAGAATGGCGAACAGGTCGACGCGATCGCCCGTGTCAGCGTTACTGCGCTGGAAAACATGGATAAACTGCGCGACAACCTGCCGGTTATCGCCAATTCCGCCAAGGATGTTTCGAACCAGATCGGCGGCGCCGGGCGCGAAGCGCAGAGCCAGCTCGATGAACTGGTCCAGGGCTTCGAACGGCTCAACGAATTCGGTTCGGCGAGCGAACGCCAGGTCGGATCGCTGCGCAAGCGGATCGACGAAGCGCTCGAGGCCTTTTCCGCGCAGGCCGACCAACTCGGCACGATCACCGCGCAGCGCTTTGCCGAACTGCGCGACAATAGCGAAAGCTTCCGCGGCGAACTCGACAGTCGCGAGGTCGCCGCGCTGGCCTCGATCCGTGCGCGCTTCGAAACACTGCGCGACGAGATGGCCGAGGCCGATGCCGTCACCGCGAGAGAACGCGACGCGGCGATGGACAGCCTGCGCGACCGTCTCGACACCATGCGCCGGGAAACCGCCGAAGCCGCCACCGCGATCCGCGACGGCGAAGCGCATGCCCTGACCGCGTGGCGCAACCAGATCGAGGAGATGCAGGAACGGCTGCGCGAAGCGATCGGCGAAGTCACACGGATCGACGATGCCGCGCTGGACGCCGCCAATTCGCGGCTGACCGATCTGTTCGGGCAGGCCGAGACGGTCGATGCCCGCCTGATCGAGCGCAATCGCCTGTTCGCCGAAGAGACCGGCCGCCGGCAGTCCGAATTGTCACAGGCGGAGGAAGCCGCGCATGCGCAGCTGACCGAGCGTCTTGCTGTGCTCGACGAAGCGATCGCAGAACGCCGCGCGGCGCAGGCCGAACAGCTCGCGCTGATGGCCGCCGAAGGTGACGAGCTGGGCGAACGGATCGCCGCGCTCGGCCCGATGTTCCAGGCCATATCGGCACAGGGGCGCGAGGCGCGCGTGGAGCTTACCGCCGGCATCGCGGCGCTCACCGCCAAGCTCGACGAAAGCCGCGGTGCGCTCGACGACACCGATGGCGCGGTCTCCGACCTGACCGATGCCAGCGTCCGCCTGCTCGAGCTTATCCAGGCGAGCGCCAAGCACAGCCGTGACGATTTGCCCGTGGCGATGGAAGCGAGCGAGGCGCGCCTTGCCGAAATCGAACGCCGGGCCGAAGAGGTCAAGAACCTGCTCGACCAGGCCAAATCGGCGGGCGAAGCGCTCACCGCGAGCATGGACACCGCCGACCTGCGCAGCCGCGAGGCGATGGCCGGGGTCGACGACTTTAATACGCGGTTCGGCGACACTTCCGCCTCGCAGGTCGAAGGGATCGAGCGCCTGCGCAGAAGTCTCGCCGAACTGGGCGAGGAAAGCGCTGCCATCTCGGCCCGCGCACAGGGCGAATTGCGCGTCGCGATCGGTGCGCTGGAAACAAGTGCGCGCGAGGCCCTCGCCGCAATCGAGACCGAACAGGCCGAACGGATCGCGCATATCGCCAGCAAGGTGGGCGAACAAAGCGCCCAGGCCATCGACGAGGCGCTACGCGAGCACACCGTGGAAGCGATCAGCTCGCTCGATCTGGCTACCGAACGCTCGGCCGAGGCTGGCCGCGAAGTCATGCGCCAGCTGCGCGACCAGCTGGCCAAGGTCAACGAGCTGACCGGCAATCTGGAAAACCGCATCTCGCATGCGCGCGAGCGCGCGACCGAGGACGTCGACAACGATTTCTCCCGCCGGGTCGCGCTGATCACCGAAAGCCTCAATTCGAACGCCATCGACATCGCCAAGGTGCTGTCGACCGAGGTCACCGATACCGCCTGGGCCAGCTATCTGCGCGGCGACCGGGGTATCTTCACCCGGCGCGCGGTGCGGCTGCTTGACAATACCGAAGCGCGCGAAATCGCCGAACTCTACGACGCCGACCACGATTTCCGCGAGCATGTCAGCCGCTACATCCACGATTTCGAGGCTATGTTGCGGACCATGCTGTCGACCCGCGACGGCAATGCGGTCAGCGTTACGCTGCTCAGCAGCGATATGGGCAAGCTCTACGTGGTGCTCGCACAGGCGCTCGAACGCCTGCGGCAGTAATCACTCGAAGGATGGCCCCCAGACGGCAAGGTCGTCGATTGTGATCCAGCCATTGATGTAGTTGAGCACATAGGCGGCAGTGACCACGGCCGCTAAGATCGCTGCGCGTCCCAGGAGCCGCCACCCGCGAAATTCGACCGGAGCGCTGTCGGCCTGGCCGGGGATCTTCGCCACCCCCGCCTCGTCATGTGTGCGCACGCCGAAGGGCAGCAGCACGAAGGCGCTGAAGACGAAGAACAGGAAATAGATCGCGACTATGCTGGTCCATTGCATCGACCGGTCTCCTACAAATTGGGCACGATCACGCGAACCTGCGGGCGCTTGCCCGACCAGCGCTGCGCCGCGCGCCGTGCAGCCAGACGCGCCGCTTCGTGCACGCTGCCCTCATTGCGCCGATCGGCGCCGCGCAGCTTGCCGATGGCCGTGCGGATATCGCTGACCGCCTCGGCGACGAAGCTCTCGTAATCCTCGTCGAGCGGCAGTCCGAGACTGTCGATACGGGGGTTGAGATCGCCGTCGAGCGCCACGATCACCACGCCTTCGCGCATGATCCGGCGGCGCATGGCAATCGCCTCGCCATTGGCAGGCACGATGATGTCGCCGTCGAGGACGAGCCGCCCCGCCTTGACCTCGGCAATCTTGCCCGGTGCGCCGGGCGCGAGGCGGACAAGGTCGCCATTCTGCTGCACGACCCGTTCGGGGATGCCGCTGGCCTCCCCGACGCGGCCCTGTTCCTGCATGTGGCGCATCTCGCCATGGACGGGGACGAGGATTTCGGGCCGCAGCCAGCCATAAAGCGCTTCGAGTTCGGGACGCCCGGGATGGCCCGAGACGTGGATCATGCTCTGCCGGTCGGTGACCATGGTGATGCCGCGCGCCGCGAGCTTGTTCTGCACGATCCCGATGGACAGTTCATTGCCCGGGATCTGCCGGCTCGAAAACAGCACGACATCGCCGCTGACCAGTTCGATCGGGTGGTTCTCGTCCGCCACCCGCGCCAGCGCGGCGCGGGGTTCCCCCTGCCCGCCGGTGGCGAGGATGAGTATCTCGCCCCGCGGCAGTCCCATGGCGGTATCGAAATCGACGGTCTCGGGGAAATCCTCGAGATAGCCATTGTCCTGCGCCACCTCGATGATGCGGTCGAGCGAACGCCCTGCAACGCACACCTGACGCCCGGTTTCGCGTGCGACATCGCCCAGCGTCTGCAACCGCGCGACATTGCTGGCGAAGGTCGTCACCAGCACGCGCTTGCCCGCATGCCGCTGGACTTCTTCGAGCAGCCCCTTGTGGACCGCGCCTTCGGATCCGCTGGGCGCGGGATTGAAAACATTGGTGCTGTCGCAGACCAGCGCGAGCACGCCCTCGTCGCCGATCTCGGTCAGCTCTGCCTCGGTCGTCGGCTCGCCGATGATCGGGTCTTCGTCGAGCTTCCAGTCGCCGGTGTGGAAAATGCGCCCGTGCGGCGTGTCGATCAGCAGCGCATTTCCCTCGGCGATCGAATGCGCAAGCGGAAGATAGGTGATTTCGAACGGGCCGACTTCGAAGCTGCCGTGGTCGTCCGGGATTACATGCAGTTCGACCTCGTCGACCAGTCCCGCTTCGGACAGTTTGCGGCGGACAAGGTCGGCAGTGAACGGCGTGGCATAGATCGGCACGCCCAGATCGGCCGCGAAGTAAGGCACGGCGCCGATATGATCCTCATGCGCATGGGTCAGCACGATCGCGTCGAGTTGCTTGCTGCGTTCTTCGATGAATTCCAGATCGGCGAAGACCAGGTCGACCCCCGGATACTGGTCCCCCGAAAAGGTCATGCCCAGATCGACCATCAGCCACCGGCCCTGGCAACCGTAGAGGTTGACGTTCATGCCGATTTCGCCCGAGCCGCCAAGCGCGAGGAACAGCAGTTCGTCTTCGGGAGTGAAATCCTTCTTCACGCTGCACGCTCCGCAAGTATGGCGAGTCCGTCGAGGGTCAGGTCGGAATCGACCGCATCGAACAGCTCGGTATGTTCGTCGAACAGGATCGCCAGTCCGCCGGTGGCGACCACTTTGACGGGCCGCCCGATTTCCTTCTTCATCCGGGCAATCAGGCCTTCGATAAGCCCGACATAGCCCCAGAACACGCCGATCAGCATTTGGTCTTCGGTATTGCGCCCGATGACGCTGTCGATGGCCGGTTTCTCGATCGCAATGCGCGGCAGCTTGGCGGTGTTTCCGACCAGCGCGTCGAGCGACAGATTGATCCCGGGCGCGATGATCCCGCCCTTGTAGGCGCCGGTAAAATCCACCGCGTCGAACGTGGTGGCGGTGCCGAAATCGATGACGATCAGGTCGCCGTCATACTTCCGGTGCGCGGCGATCGTGTTGAGCGCGCGGTCGGCGCCGAGCGAACTGGGCTGTTCGATGTCGAGCTCGAATCCCCAGTCGGCCGCGCCCTGCCCCGCGATCAGCGGCGTGATGCCGAGGTACTTTTCGGACAGGACGGTGAGGTTGTGAACCGCGCGCGGCACGACCGAACCGATGATAACCTGGTCGATATCGCCGCTGCTGAACCCCTGGAACTCGGCCAGTTGCAGCAGCCAGACCGCGTATTCATCGCCGGTCCGGCGCGGGTCCGAGGCGATCCGCCAGCGGGCCTTGATCTCGCGTCCATCGATCAGGGCGAAGACCACATTGGTGTTTCCGACATCGGCGGCGAGCAGCATGGCTCAACTTTCCTCGTTCTGGAGCATAACGTCACCTGCATGGATGACACGGGTCGAACCATCCGCCAAGCGCAGTGAGAGGGCCCCGTCGGGTGTAAGCCCGCCGAACGCGCCTCCGATCCGCTCCTCGCCCGGAGGCTGCACCACCAGCGGCGTACCGAGCGGATGGGCGACGCTTTCCCAGCGCCGCGCAAGCGGTTCGAGGCCATAGGTCCGCCACCGGTCGAGCTCGCGCGCGAAAGCGGCTGCCAGCGAATGGGCAAACATATCGCGATCGGGAGCGGGTCCGTAATCGGCCAGCGAAGCGGTCTTGCGATCGGGCAGATCGGGAGCCGCCGCCAGGTTCACGCCCATGCCGACGATGATTGCATCGCCTTCGCGCTCGAGCAGGATGCCCGACAATTTGGCGCCATCGAGCATCAGGTCGTTGGGCCATTTGAGCCGCAGCTTCGCAGGCTCCGCCAGCAGCGCGGCCACCGCCTCGTAGGCCGCCACGGCTGCGACGAGCGCAAGCGTGGCCGGGCTCGGATCGCGCGATGAAATGCGCACCAGCGTCGATCCCATGAAATTGCCGGTGCTGTCGAACCAGTTACGCGCCTGCCGCCCGCGCCCGGCGAACTGCCGGTCGGCGACCAGCCAGTGGCCCTCGGGCACAGCCTCGCCGGCGCGCAGTTGCGCAGCGAGGTCCGAATTGGTCGAGCCGGTTTCGGCGACGAAACGGATCACGCAGCCGCGATGAACGAGGCAGCGGCCTGGGCGGTCCATTCACCCAGCGGGATGGTCAGCAGATAGCCGAGCGGCGAGAGGATCGCCACGCACAGTCCCAGCACCACCCAATGGCTCAGCGGGCTCTTGCTTTCGACCGCGCGCGTGGGCTCGTCGAAGAACATCACCTTGATGAACTTGAGGTAGTAGAACGCCCCGATCACGCTGGCAGCGATCCCGATCGCGGCCAGCGCGACCAGATCGGCCTGCACCGCGGCCTGGAAGACCACGAACTTGCCCCAGAAACCGAACAGCGGCGGGATGCCGGCAAGGCTGAACATCATCACGAGCAGCGACCAGGCCAATCCCGGGCGCATGGTCGACAGGCCGGCGATGTCCGCGAAGGTCTCGAGGTTCTGCCCTTCGGGATCGCGCAGCATCAGCAGCGCGGTGAAGCTGCCGACGGTCATCGCGACATAGATCGCGAGATAGGTCAGCACGCTCGCCACACCCGCAGGGGTGGCAGCGGCCAGGCCGATCAGGATGAAGCCGACATTGTTGATCGAGGAATAGGCGAGCAGGCGCTTCAGGTTCTGCTGCCCGATCGCGCCAAGCGCGCCGACCACGACCGAGGCGAGCGCGGCGCAGATCACGATCTGGCGCCAGCTGTCGACCTCGCCCGCAAACGGGTCCATCGCGATGCGCACCAGCATGCCCATCGCCGCGACCTTGGGGGCCGTGGCGAAGAACGCGGTGACCGGCGTGGGCGCGCCTTCATAGACGTCGGGCGTCCACATGTGGAACGGCACGGCGCTGACCTTGAAGGCGAGCCCCGCGAGCACGAAGACCACGCCGAACAGCGCGCCGGTCGAGAAATCGGTTTCGAAGGCGGCGCGGATACCGTCGTAATTGGTCGAACCGGTAAAGCCGTAGACGAGGCTCACGCCGTAAAGGATGATCCCCGAAGCCAGCGCGCCGAGCACGAAATACTTGAGGCCCGCTTCGCTCGACCGGCCGTCCTGACGCAGGAAGCTGGCCAGCACGTAGCTCGACAGGCTCGACATCTCGAGACCGATATAGAGCGTCATCAGATCGGTGGCGGACACCATCATGCCCATCCCGACCGCGTTGAAGATCATCAGCACGGGGTATTCGGCGCGGTAGCTGCCCGTCTGCGCGAAGAAGCGCGGGGTAACCACCAGCACCGCAGCCGAGGCGAGATAGATCAGGATCTTGGCGAAACTGCCGAAGGCATCCGCGCGGTAGAGATCGCCGAAGGCGCGGCCGGCGACTTCACCGGTGGCGCGATCGAACAGGCTCATGCTGAAGAGTGCCGCACCGATGAGCGCGGCAACCGTGACGATCGTGAGCATGCGCGCAGACCGGGTTCCGGTCCAGGCGGCCACCAGCAGCATGACCAGCCCGGTGAGCGACAGTCCGACTTCGGCGCCGGTGAGATAAAGCGAGGTGGCGTAGGACATCAGTGCGCTCCCTCCTCACCATGGCTTTCGCCATGGGTCGCCGCGACATAGTTCGCATTGCGCCCGCGCGGCGTACCGACGACGTTATCGGCGTCGAAATCGGGTGCGGCGCGCGCCACGCGCGCCTCGAGAGCGGCAATATCCTGACGCATGGGGGCTAGGAAGCTTTCCGGGTAGACGCCCATCCACAGCACGGCGGCTGCGATCGGCGCGAGCATGGCCCATTCGCGGGCGTTGAGGTCGGGCATGCGCGCGGCATCTTCATTGACCTGAAGCCCGAAGACGACGCGGCGGTAGAGATACAGCATGTAGGCGGCACCGAGGATGATCCCGGTGGTGCAGACCAGCGTGACCAGCGTCGAGACCTTGTAGAGGCCCGCCAGCGCAAGAAATTCGCCGACGAAGTTGCTGGTGCCCGGCAGGCCGATCGAGGCCATCGTGAACAGCAGGAAGAACAGCGCATAGCGCGGCATGTTGATGGCGAGGCCGCCATAGCGCGCGATCTCGCGCGTGTGCAGCCGGTCGTAGATGACGCCGACGCACAGGAACAGCGCGCCCGAGACCAGCCCGTGGCCCAGCATGACCATCACCGCGCCTTCGATGCCCTGCGCGTTGAACGCGAAGATGCCCGCGGTCACGATCGCCATATGCGCGACCGAGGAATAGGCGATGAGCTTCTTCATGTCGCTCTGCACCAGCGCTACGAGCGAGGTGTATATCACCGCGATCATCGACAGCACGAAGACGAACCAGGTGAACTGCGCGCTCGCTTCGGGGAACATCGGCAGGCTGAAGCGGATGAAACCGTAGCCGCCCAGCTTGAGCAGCACGCCGGCTAGAATGACCGACCCGGCGGTCGGGGCCTGCACGTGGGCATCGGGCAGCCAGGTATGCACCGGCCACATCGGCATCTTGACCGCGAAGCTGGCGAAGAAGGCCAGCCAAAGCCAGGTCTGCGCCTGCGGGGCAAAATCGTAGTTCAGCAGCGTCGGGATGTCGGTCGTGCCCGCTTCGTTCACCATCCACATCATCGCGATCAGCATCAGCACCGAGCCGAGCAGCGTGTAGAGGAAGAACTTATACGACGCATAGATACGGTTATCGCCGCCCCATACGCCGATGATCAGATACATCGGGATCAGGCCGGCTTCGAAGAAGATGTAGAAAAGGAACATGTCCTGCGCGGCAAACACGCCGATCATCAGCACTTCCATGAACAGGAAGGCGCTCATGTATTCGCCGACGCGCTTGCTGATCGAAGCCCAGCTGGCGAGGATGCAGATCGGCATCAGGAACACGCTGAGCATGATCAGCATCAGCGCGATCCCGTCGATCCCCAGCGCATAGCTGAAGCCCGCGAAGATCTCCGCGCGCTCAGTGAACTGCCATTGCGCGCCGCCGATATCGTAATTGAGCCACAGCAGCACGCCGAGCGCAAGATCGATCAGCGTGGCCACCAGTGCGACCATGCGCGCAGTGTGCGCGCCGAGGAACAGGCAGGCAATTGCGCCGGCTAGCGGCACGGCGAGCATCAGCGAAAGGATGGGAAATTCCATCAGAACAGCACCCAGGTGATCGCGGCGACGAGCCCGAGGAGCATCACCAGCGCATAGCTATAGAGGTATCCGGTCTGGAACCGGCGGGCACCCACCGCGCCCTTCTCGACCACCCAGGCGATGCCATTGGGGCCGAAGCGGTCGATCGTGCCGACATCGCCAAGCTTCCAGAACTGGCGGCCAAGCCAGAAGGCCGGCACCACGAAGAGGTAGTGATAGAGCTCGTCGAAATACCACTTGTTGTAGAGGAAGCGGTAGATCGGACCGAGTTGCTCGGCCGTTTTGCCCGGAATGCTGGTGTCCTTGATATAGGCCAGCCAGGCGACGAACAGGCCGATCACCATCACGATGAATGCGGCGTACTTCACCAGATAGGGCACGCCGTGCATCGCGTGGATCAGCGGCTCGTTGTAGAAGATCGAGCTGCCCCAGAATGCGGCATCGTCGAGGAATGTCGGCGCGAACAGCTGTCCTGCCAGCACTGCCCCGATCGACAGCACGCCGAGCGGGATCAGCATCGTCAGCGGGCTTTCATGCGGATGATAGCCGCCGGTGGTGTCCTCGCCCGCTTCCGCCGGAGTCTTGTGGACGCTGTGGCGGATATGCTCGCTCTCGATCCAGCGCGGCTTGCCCCAGAAGGTGAGGAACATCAGCCGCCAGCTGTAGAAGCTGGTGAGCAGCGCGGCGAAAGTGCCCATCCAGAAGGCGAAATTGCCCAGCTCGGTCCCGCGGCCATAGGCCACTTCGAGGATCGCATCCTTCGACCAAAAGCCGGCAAAGCCCGCGCCGAGGTGGTAGATGCCCACGCCGGTGATCGCCAGCGTCCCCATCATCATCGCCCAGAAAGTCAGCGGGATGTGTTTCCGCAGCTGGCCGTAATAGCGCATGTCCTGTTCGTGGTGCATCGCATGGATGACCGAGCCCGCACCCAGGAACAGCAGCGCCTTGAAGAAGGCATGCGTGAACAGGTGGAACATCGCACCGCCATAGGCACCGACGCCTGCGGCAAAGAACATGTAGCCGAGCTGCGAACAGGTCGAATAGGCGATCACGCGCTTGATGTCCCACTGCACCGTGCCGACGGTGGCGGCAAAGATACAGGTGGCGGCGCCGACGAAGGTCACCATGGCCAGCGCAACCGGTGCGGTCTCGAACATGGGGCTCAGGCGGCAGACCATGAACACACCCGCGGTCACCATGGTGGCGGCATGAATCAGCGCGGACACCGGGGTCGGGCCTTCCATTGCATCGGGCAGCCAGGTGTGCAGGCCGAGTTGCGCCGATTTGCCCATCGCGCCGATGAACAGCAGGATGCACAGGACATCCATCGTCTGCACGCTGTAACCGAGGAACCCGATCGTTGCCCCGCTCATGCCCGGTGCGGCGGCGAGGATCTCGCTGATCGAGACGGTGTCGAACACCAGATAGGTGCCGAAGATGCCGAGCATGAAGCCGAGGTCGCCCACGCGGTTGACCACGAAGGCCTTGATCGCGGCAGCATTGGCGCTGGGCTTTTTGAACCAGAAGCCGATCAGCAGGTAGGACGCCAGCCCCACCCCTTCCCATCCGAAGAACATCTGGACGAGATTGTCGGCGGTCACCAGCATCAGCATGGCGAAGGTGAACAGCGAGAGATAGGCGAAGAACCGCGGCTGGTCCGGGTCTTCGTCCATATAGCCCCAGCTATAGAGGTGGACGAGCGCCGAGACAGTGTTGATCACGACCAGCATGATCGCGGTGAGCGTATCGACGCGCAGTGCCCAGTCGAAGGCGAGCGTGCCCGACTGGACCCAGGTCAGCACCGGCACCACGGTGGGTTCGGCAGTGCCATTGACGAAGCCGAGGAAGATCGGCCAGCTGAGCGCCGCGCTGATGAACAGCGCGCCGGTGGTGATCGACTTGGCGAACACGCTCGGCGCGGCCTTGTTGGTCAGGCCGGCGACAATCGCCGCGATCAGCGGCAGGAAGACGATGACGAGAATTTCCACCGTGGCTTACCCCTTCAGCCGGTCGACGTCGTCGACCGCGATCGTACCGCGGCCACGGAAATAGATGACGAGAATGGCCAGCCCGACCGCGGCCTCGCCCGCCGCCACGGTAAGCACGAACATCGCGAAGACCTGTCCGACGAGATCGCCCAGATAGGCACTGAAGGCCACCAGCTGGATGTTCACGCTCAGCAGGATCAGCTCGATCGCCATCAGGATGACGATGATGTTCTTGCGGTTGAGGAAGATGCCCAGCACGCCGAGCACGAACAGGATCGCGCTGACGACGATGTAATGCTCGATGCCGATCACAGCTCGATCCCCTTGCCCACTTCGGGCTGCTTCATGACGGTCGCCTCATCGGGATTGCGGCGGACCTGCTTGGTGATGTTCTGGTGCCCGCGCGCGCCATCGGGGCGCTGGCGGTGGGTCAGCACGATCGCGCCGACCATGGCGACGAGCAGGATGAGGCCCGCCGCTTCGAACAGGAACAAATAGTCGCGATACAGCACCGCGCCGATGCTGGCGGTGTTCGAGGCACCGAGGATCGGCGCTGCCGCCCCGCTTGCCACGCCCAGCTCGATCCGGCCCGCCTGATAGGCGCCGATACCGAAGATCAGCTCGGCCGCAAGCACCAGCGCAATCGCGATGCCGAGCGGGAAATTCTTGACGAAACCGGCGCGCAGTTCGGTGAAATCGATGTCGAGCATCATCACCACGAACAGGAACAACACCGCGACCGCGCCGACATAGACGATCACCAGCAGCGCGGCGATGAACTCAGCGCCGACAAGGACCATCAGGCCCGCGGCGTTGAAGAAGGCGAGGATCAGCCACAGGACCGAATGCACCGGGTTGCGCGCCATGATGACCATGACGGCGCTGGCGATAACGAGCGCGGCGAACAGATAGAAGGCGAGAGTCTGTATCACTTTTCCCTCAAACCTCTTTCGTCATCCCCGCGAAGGCGGGGATCCAGATAACGTTACTAGGCGCCACTGCCGTCGCATGGATCCCCGCCTGCGCGGGGACGACGGAGGTGGTGGTGATTTGGTATGCCCCGGTCACGCGCGGCCCCTATCGGTACGGTGCATCGGCTTCAAGGTTCGCGGCGATGGCGCGCTCCCACTTGTCCCCGTTGGCGAGCAGTTTGGCCTTGTCGTAGAGCAGTTCTTCGCGCGTCTCGGTCGCATATTCGAAGTTCGGCCCTTCGACCACGGCATCCACCGGGCAGGCTTCCTGGCAGAAGCCGCAATAGATGCACTTGGTCATGTCGATGTCGTAGCGCGTCGTGCGGCGGCTGCCGTCCTCGCGCGGTTCGCTCTCGATGGTGATCGCCTGCGCGGGGCACACGGCCTCGCACAGCTTGCAGGCAATGCAGCGCTCTTCGCCATTGGGATAACGGCGCAGCGCATGCTCGCCGCGGAAACGGGGCGAGATCGGGTTCTTCTCGAACGGATAGTTGATCGTCACCTTGGGCTTGAAGAAGTACTTCAGCGTGAGGGCATGCGCCTTCACGAACTCCCACAGGGTGAACGCCTTGATGGTTTGCGCGATACTCATCCGTAATGTCCCGTGGCCATCAGATAGCCCGAAATGACGACGACAAAGCCGAGGCTGATGGGAAGGAAGACCTTCCAGCCTAGGCGCATCAGCTGGTCGTAGCGATAGCGCGGTACGGTCGCCATCACCCAGCTGAACATGAAGAAGAAGAAGAACGTCTTGAGCAGCAGCCAGACGATCCCGGGCACGTAATAGAGCGGCGCCCAGTCGAACGGCGGCAGCCAGCCACCCCAGAACAGCAGCGCATTGAGAATGCACATCAGCAGGATGTTGGCATATTCGCCCAGCCAGAACAGCGCGAAGCTCATCGAGCTGTATTCGGTCTGGTACCCGGCGACGAGCTCGCTCTCGGCCTCGGTCAGGTCGAACGGCACGCGCTGGGTTTCCGCCAGCGAGCTGATGAAGAACATCACCCACATCGGGAACAGCAGCGGGTGGATGACATAGGCGTTGATGACGCCGAGGCCGAAGCCTTCCTGCGCGCGCACGATGTCGTTGAGATTGAACGTGCCTGCGAACAGCACGACGCAGATCAGGATGAAGCCGATCGAGACCTCGTAGCTGATCATCTGCGCGGCGGCGCGCATGGCGGAGAAGAACGGGTATTTCGAGTTACTCGCCCACCCGCTCATCACCACGCCGTACACCGACAGCGAGCTGATCGCGAGGATGTAGAGCAGGCCGATATTGATATCCGCCAGAACCGCGGTGGCGCTGAAGGGAACCACCGCCCATGCCGCGAGCGCCACGGTGAAGGTGACGATCGGCGCAAGGATGAAGATGCCCTTGTTCGCGGCAGAGGGAATGATGGTTTCCTGGAGGAACACCTTCAGACCGTCGGCAAAGCTCTGCAGCAGGCCGAAGGGGCCGACCACATTGGGGCCGCGGCGCAGATTGATCGCTGCCCAGACCTTGCGGTCGACATAGATGATCATTGCGACCGCCAGCATCAGCGGCAGCGCGATCAGCAGGATGCCCGCGAAGGTCGCGGTAAACCACGCCCATTCGTAACTCATGCCGAGCGATTGGAAGAATTCGGTCATTCCGCGGCCTCCGCAAGCTCGCCGCCGCCGAGCAATTCGCTCGAACACTGCTGCATCACCGCGCTGGCACGGGCGATCGGATTGGTGAGGTAGAAGTCCTGGATCGGATAGCCGCTGATCGTGCCCTCCGCCTGCGCATCGGCATCCGCCTTGGGCAGGTCGCCGTACGCGGCCAGGCCTTCTTCGCCCAGCGCAGGCACTTCGCGGACCATTGCGGCCTGCAGTTCGGCAAAGCTGTCGAAGCCGACTTCGACCTTCAGCGCATCGGCAAGCGCTCGCAGGATCGTCCAGTCCTCGCGCGCATCACCCGGCGCGAAGACGGCCTTTTCGGCAAACTGCACGCGCCCTTCGGTATTGACGTAGGTGCCATCCTTTTCGGCATAGCTGGCGCCGGGCAGGATGATGTCCGCCGCATGCGCGCCCTTGTCGCCGTGATGGCCGATATAGACCTTGAGGCTATCGGCGTAGGGTTCGAAATCCATCTCGTCCGCACCCAGGCTGATGACCACCTTGGGTTTCGCCTGCGCGATATCCGCCATGCCGCCCTGCTGCGCGAAGCCGAGCATCAGCCCGCCCATGCGCGCGGCCGAGAAATGCAGCACGTTGAAACCGTTCCAGCCATCCTTCACCAGTCCGAACCGGTCGGCGAAGGCAAGGCCCGCGCCCAGTGCGCCCTTGGCCAGCGCCGCGCCGCCCATGATGATCGCGGGCCGCTCGGCCGTGGCGAACACATCGGCGATTTCCTGCGGCACATCGCCGAGGACCGAAAGCTCGTCACCGAGGAAATGTGCCGGGTATGTCGTATCCCAGAACGATCCGACCACGAATACCTGCGCACCGCGCTTGACCGCCTTGCGGATCCGCACATTGACCAGCGGCGCTTCCCAGCGGATGTGGCTGCCCACGATCAGGATCGCATCGGCCGTCTCGATCCCGGCGAAGGTCGAATTGAAATTGACCGCGGCCAGGTTCGACACGTCGTAATCCATGCCGGTCTGGCGGCCTTCGATCAGGCTCGAACCGCAGGCCTTGAGCAGCGTCTTGGCCCCGAACATGGTTTCGCAATCGACCATGTCGCCCGCGATGGCGGCAATGCTGTTGCCGGGCTTGGCCTTGGCGATCGCCTTGAACGCCTCGTCCCAGCTGGCCTGCTGCAATTTGCCCCGCTTGCGCATGAAGACCTTGTCGAGGCGGCGCTTCGACAGGCCATCGACCTGGTAGCGCGCCTTGTCCGAGATCCATTCCTCGTTGACGTCGTCATTGATGCGCGGAAGCGCGCGCATGACTTCGCGCCCGCGGCTGTCGAGACGGATGTTCGCACCGACCGCGTCGGACACATCGATGCTAAGCGTCTTCTTGAGCTCCCACGGACGCGCTTCGAAGGCGTAGGGGCGGCTGGTCAGCGCACCGACCGGGCACAGGTCGATCACATTGGCGGACAGCTCGTGCTCGGCCGCCTGCTCGAGATAGGTGGTGATCTGCATGTCCTCGCCGCGCCCCAGCGCGCCGATTTCGTCCACGCCGGCGATCTCTTCGGAGAAGCGCACGCAGCGGGTACAGTGGATGCAGCGGGTCATGACCGTCTTGATCAGCGGACCCATGTATTTCTCGGTCACCGCGCGTTTGTTTTCGTCATAGCGCGTCGCGCCGCGGCCATAGGCGACCGACTGGTCCTGCAGATCGCATTCGCCGCCCTGATCGCAGATTGGGCAATCGAGCGGGTGGTTGATGAGCAGGAATTCCATCACGCCTTCGCGCGCGGTCTTGACCATTTCGCTGTCGGTGCGGATTTCCTGCCCGTCGGTGGCGGGCAGCGCGCAGCTCGCCTGCGGCTTGGGCGGTCCGGGCTTCACCTCGACCAGGCACATGCGGCAATTGCCGGCGATCGACAGCCGCTCGTGATAGCAGAAGCGCGGGATTTCCTTGCCCGCAAGCTCGCACGCCTGAAGCACGGTCGCGCCCTCGGGGACTTCGAGTTCCTGTCCGTCTACGGTGACTTTGGGCATTATTCGGCTGCCTCTACTGCTGCCTTGCCGGGATCAGCGACATAGCGCTGCCAAAGCCCATCGGCGGCGAAATTACGGATATTCGTAGGAGTGAGCTCGAATTCGTGGCCTGCGATAAGGCAGGCACCCAAGGCGTCCACCAATTGCATTGCGGCTTGCCGCTCCTCCGGCGATTGAATTTCGGTACGTACCAAGCGATCCGCCGAGACGGGATCCTTGGCCACGATGCAATCGGCGAAGTCGCCGAAAAAGCGCGCTTTGCCGAGGTCTTCGCCCGTCGAAACATAATGACGGTCGACGTTCCATGTGGGGCTGGCAGCAGCGGTGTCCGGCGCCATCCCGGCAGGAGCAGCGTCGCCATAGTGATAGAGGTATGCTCCCTCGGCCATCATATAGCGCAGCGCCCGCGTATCGAAGCTCAGCCGTGATTCGATAACCGTGGCACGCTGGTCAAATTGGCACCGGGCCGACCATTTGTTCGGTCGCAAGCTGAGGCGATCAATGGTTCCTTTCGGAATACCGACAGAATAGGCATCGGTCTGCCTCAGGAAGCTTTCAGCCCGTTCGGGATAGTTCCGATAGTAGCAATGCTTGAAGGCCTCTTTGAACGCTCGCGCATAGCGATCGTCGGCTTGCTCCGCAGGGCGTTCAAATCGCGACCCAACCTGTTGCTCACCAAACGTTTGCGCCTGCACGGCAGTCGGAACGCTTGCGAGTGCTGCGAACACCAGGGCCAGACCAAACGGCTTCATTCGCCTGCCTCCGCGAACTTCGCGTGGTGTTCTTCGATCATCGGTGGCTTTAGGCATCGTCGTTTGCCTTCAATTCCTGCTGTCGATCAGCTGCGCTCGAAAGAGCCAGTGTACTGGTCAGCACCGCGCGCAGCGAAGTCTTCGTGAGTTCAAGTGTGGCCCCTTCGACAAGGCAATGGGGCATGGCGGACGCCAAAGGCGCGAGCGCTTCGCTTTCGGCCACATCGCCCTCCGAAGAGGCGATGAAGGCGCGCGCGCTCTCGGTCTCGCTGCCCACCAGGCAATCCGCAAACATCTGCATCTGCGAAGCCATCAATTTCTCGGTGTCGGGTGAAGCCTTTGCCCACGCCGTGTAGAGGGTATCGCGGAAGGCGCTCGGCGAAAAGTGGATCATCCCATTGAAATGCTTGTCGCACTCCTCGTTCAACGCGAGTTCTTTCATTAGCGGGAAATACGCGGGGTCGAAATGCGAGAGGACGAGAAATTCCTCGACCTTGATGCGCCACTTCGGGTGGTCCGCCGTACAAGCGGCGAGCCGTTCGAGCGCCCTCGCGCCGTCGTCCTTCGCGTGTGCGCCAACGGGCATCGCCATGGATGCACAGACGATCAACGCGCCCTTCAAGATCCGCCGAAACGTCACTCTGCCGCCTCCGCAAACTTGGCGTTGTGTTCTTCGATCCGCCGTTCGAGCTCGGGGCGGAAGTGGCGGATCAGGCCCTGGATCGGCCATGCCGCTGCGTCGCCCAGCGCGCAGATCGTGTGGCCTTCGACCTGCTTGGTGACCTGCTGCAGCATGTCGATTTCCTCGATCGCGGCATCGCCGGTGCGCAGGCGTTCCATCATGCGCCACATCCAGCCCGTGCCTTCGCGGCAGGGCGTGCACTGGCCGCAGCTTTCGTGCTTGTAGAAATAGCTCAACCGGCTGATCGCGCGGACGATGTCGGTCGACTTGTCCATCACGATCACGCCCGCGGTGCCGAGGCCCGAGCCGAGGTCCTTCAGCCCGTCGAAATCCATCGGCGCGTCCCAAATCTGCTCGGCCGGGACCAGCGGAACCGACGAACCGCCTGGGATCACCGCGAGCAGGTTGTCCTTGCCGCCGATGATGCCGCCGCAATGCTTCTCGATCAGCTCGCTGAACGGGATCGACAGCGCTTCCTCGACCACGCAGGGCTTGTTCACATGCCCGCTGATCTGGAACAGCTTGGTGCCCTTGTTGTTCTCGCGTCCGAAGCTGGAGAACCAGCTCGCGCCGCGCCGCAGGATGGTCGGCACCACCGCGATGCTTTCGACATTGTTGACCGTGGTCGGGCAGCCATAGAGGCCCGCGCCCGCCGGGAACGGCGGCTTGAGCCGCGGCTGGCCCTTCTTGCCTTCAAGGCTTTCGATCATCGCGGTTTCTTCGCCGCAGATATAGGCGCCCGCACCGCGGTGCAGGAAAACGTCGAAATCATAGCCCGACTTCGAGGCATTCCTGCCGATCAGACCCGCGGAATAAGCCTCGTCGATTGCCGCCTGCAGCGTTTCCGCCTCGCGGATATATTCGCCGCGGATGTAGATATAGGCCGCCCGCGCCCGCATCGCATAGCCCGCGACCAGCGCGCCTTCGATCAGCTTGTGCGGATCGTGGCGGATGATCTCGCGATCCTTGCAGCTGCCGGGTTCGCTCTCGTCGGCATTGATGACGAGGAAGCTGGGACGACCGTCCTTGCTTTCCTTCGGCATGAACGACCATTTGAGGCCCGTGGGGAAGCCCGCCCCGCCCCGGCCGCGCAGGCCCGAAGCCTTCATCTCGTCGATGATGCTGTCATGCCCGCGCGCGATCAGCGCCTTGGTATCGTCCCAATCGCCGCGCTGCTGCGCCGCCTTCAGCCCCCAGTCCTGGAAGCCGTAGAGATTGGTGAAGATGCGATCCTTGTCTTGAAGGCTCACGACCTGCCCCCTTCGTCATGCTGAACTTGTTTCAGCATCCATCGCGCCCCACGAGCGGACGATGCGGGTTGAGAAATGGATCCAGAAACGAGTTCAGGATGACGGGTGAGGGAAATGCTCATGCGAAGCCTCCCTGCGAGAGGAAATAGATGGCCGCCACCGCGATCAGCGCCAGCGCACCGAATTTCACGAGGCCGACGAGCAGCTTCCACGCGATAAAGCCGACAACCAGCGCGATGAGCATGGTGGCGATGCTCATCACCAATCCTTCCGGTAATCGTGGTTGGCGTCGACCATTTCGGGCAGCGTGCTCAGCGCGTTCGCGGGTTCGCTGGTGTGGCGGCCCGGCTCCTGCGTGCCGGTCTTGGGGCTTTCCCCCTTGGCCAGCGCGTCGAGGATCGTGTCGAGCCGCTTGGGCGTCAGATCTTCGTAATTGTCGTCATTGATCTGGACCATCGGCGCGGTGGCGCAATTGCCCATGCATTCGACCTCGGTCAGCGTCCACAAACCGTCTGCGGAAACGTGGCCCTTTTCCATCCCGCGCTTCTTGCAGGTTTCGAACAGGCCGTCCGAACCGCGCAGCATGCACGGCGTCGTGCCGCAGACCTGCACGTGGTACTTGCCCACCGGCTTCAAGTTATACATGAAGTAAAAGGTCGCGACCTCGAGCACGCGGATCACCGGCATGTCGAGATAGTCGGCAACATATTCGATCACCGGCAGCGGCAACCAGCCCTGCGTAGAGGTTTCCTCGCCCACCTGGCGCTGCGCGAGGTCGAGCAGCGGCATCACGGCCGAGCGCTGCCGCCCCTCGGGATAGCGCGCGATCGCGGTGTCCGCACGTTCGCGGTAGCTCTCGGTAAACTCGAAAGCGCCCCAGCGCTCACGCAGCTCGGGAGTATCGGGTGCGGGGGAACGGTCGGCCATTAGCGGTCACACTCCCCGAATACGACGTCGATGGCGCCGAGGATAGCGGTGGCGTCGGGCAGCATGTGGCCTTTGCTCATGAAATCCATTGCTTGTAGATGGCTGAAAGCGGTCGGGCGGATCTTGCAGCGGTAGGGTTTGTTCGACCCGTCGCTGACGAGATAGACGCCGAATTCGCCCTTGGGGCTCTCGGTCGCCACGTAAACTTCGCCCGCGGGCACGTGGAAGCCTTCGGTATAGAGCTTGAAGTGGTGGATCAGCGCTTCCATCGACTGCTTCATCTCGGCGCGCTTGGGCGGTGCGACCTTGCGGTCGTCGCTGGCGATCGGGCCACCTGGCATCTGCGCCAGGCACTGCTTGATGATCTTGGCGCTTTCGTAGACTTCCTTCACGCGCACCACGAAGCGGTCGTAGCAATCCGAATTGGTGCCCACGGGAATGTCGAATTCCATCCGCTCGTAAACGTCATAGGGCTGCGACTTGCGCAGGTCCCACGGAATGCCCGCAGCGCGGATCATCGGGCCCGAGAAGCCCCAGGCCACCGCATCGTCCTTGCTGACCACGGCAATATCGACATTGCGCTGCTTGAAGATGCGGTTGTCGAGCACGAGGCTCATCGCATCGCCGAACAGTTCGGGCAGGCGGTTGTCGAGCCATTCGCCAATATCGACGAGCAGCTTTTCGGGCACGTCCTGATGGACCCCGCCGGGGCGGAAATAGGCGCTGTGCATGCGCGCGCCCGAAGCCCGCTCGAAGAAGTTCATGCAGTCTTCGCGCAGTTCGAACACCCACAGGTTCGGCGTCATCGCGCCGACATCCATGACATGCGCACCGATGTTGAGCATGTGGTTGGAAATGCGCGTCAGCTCGGCGAACAGCACGCGCAGATACTGCGCGCGTTCGGGCACGGCGATATTGAGCAGCTTCTCGATCGCGAGAACGTAGCTGTATTCCTGCGCCAGCGGGCTGCAATAATCGAGCCGGTCGAAATAGGGCAGCGCCTGCAGATAGGTCTTGTGCTCGATCAGCTTTTCGGTGCCGCGGTGGAGCAGGCCGACATGCGGATCGATCCGTTCGATGATTTCGCCGTCGAGCTCCATCACCATCCGCAGCACGCCGTGCGCCGCCGGATGCTGCGGGCCAAAATTGATCGTATAATTGGTGATCACTTCGTCGCCGGTGGTGGGCGATTCTTCAAGATGCATGGCGTGGCTCATGAGCAGATCCAATTGCCGCTATAGCTCTGTGTCTGGCCGGCGGCGTCGCGCACGGTGACATTGGCCCGACGGCGCTGCTGGTCGCCCGCTGCCGGGGCGACCGAGATAGTAAAGCCCTCGCCGGTGAAGGTGGTGCCGTTCCGGATCGCGTCCAGCCCGCCCACCTCGGCATCGACCATGGTCAGGCTGTTACCGACGCGGACCACGGCTTTCCCGGGGATCGCCCCGTCATTCATCGCGCCGGCGATGATCATCTCGTCCTTGCCGACCATCAGCGTGCAACCGCCATCGCGCGGGCCGAGATCGACGCCGCCGATATCGCCCAGCTTCTGCAGCTGCGTCAGGTCGGCGCCCGAAGGCGGCGCGGTATTGGCGGTATTGGGCGCATCGGGATCACGCTGCGCGGGATCGAGCGCTTCGCCGTTCTGGCCAATGCGGCTCGCGAAATCGTCCGCGCTTTCGGGCTCGGCTGGTTCGGAGGAACAGGCTGCCAGGGCAAGCGGAAGAGCAAGGAGGAGCACCTTTCGCATCACTCGGCATCCTTCTTCTTGGTCGCGGGCTTGCGCTTGGCGCGGGCCTTGGTCTTGGGCTCGGTCGCGCTCGCGGTATCGGTGGTCTTGCCCTGGCGCTTGGCACGCGCGGGCTGGTCCTCGGTCGGTTCGGGCGCCGGGGCCTCGTCACCGCCGTCTTCCTCGGCCGGCGCACCCGCGCTGACCTTGTCCGCGGCATGCTTGTCGGTCTTCTCGCCCGCACCGGTGTCCGAAGGTTTCTCGGTGGTCTTGGGATCGGCGACGGGCGGCGTTTCGGCCTTCTCGTCGCCCGGCAGGACATAGTCCGCGCCCTCCCACGGGCTCATGAAATCGAATTGCCGCAGGTCCTGCGCCAGTTCGACCGGCTCATACACCACACGCTTCTCGTCTTCGGAATAGCGCAATTCGTGATAGCCGGTGAGCGGGAAGTCCTTGCGGAAGGGATGCCCCTCGAAACCGTAATCGGTGAGGATCCGGCGCAGGTCGGGATTGCCCGCGAACAGCACGCCGTACATGTCGAACACTTCGCGTTCGAGCCAGCCCGCATTGGGCCACAGCGTCGTCACCGTCGGCACGGGCGTGTCCTCGGCCGCCGAGCACTTGACCATGATGCGGCTGTTGGTCGTCAGCGACAGCAACATGTAAACGACTTCGAACCGCTCCGCGCGGCTCGGATAGTCGACGCCGGCGATTTCCATCAGCTGCTGGTATTTGTGATCGTCGCGCAGGATGCGCAGCACCTCTTTGATGCTGTCGCGCTTCACGGTGAGCAGCAGCTCGCCATGCTCCTCATGCGCTTCGAGCAGGTGGACGCCCAGCGCATTGGCGAGCGTGTCCTTCAGCCCGTCGATCTGCGTGAAGCGGGGTGCCGAATGTAGCGTAGCCATTGCGCCCTACCTCTCGATCGTGCCCGCGCGGCGGATCTTCCGCTGCAACTGCATCACGCCGTAAAGCAGCGCTTCGGCGGTCGGCGGGCAGCCGGGGACATAGATATCGACCGGCACGATGCGGTCGCAGCCACGCACGACGCTGTAGGAATAGTGGTAATAGCCGCCGCCATTGGCGCAGCTGCCCATCGAGATGACGTATTTCGGCTCCGACATCTGGTCGTAGACCTTGCGCAGCGCGGGCGCCATCTTGTTGCACAGCGTGCCCGCCACAATCATCACATCGCTCTGGCGCGGCGAGGCGCGCGGGGCGACGCCGAAGCGCTCCATGTCGTAGCGCGGCATGTTGACGTGGATCATCTCGACCGCGCAGCAGGCAAGCCCGAAGGTCATCCACCACAGCGATCCGGTGCGCGCCCACTGGAACAGGTCCTCGGTGCTGGTGACGAGGAAGCCCTTGTCGTTCACCTCGGACTGGAGTGCGTTGAAATAATCCGCCTCCGGCTGGCGGGTTTCGCCGGCGAGCGCGGTCGCGCTGTCGTGCAGCATCTGGTTATGCGCCGGTGCCAGCGGACGATAATGGTCGACCCGCGGCACGTCGTCTCGCGTACGATCTACTCCCATTCCAGCGCTCCAACTTTCCAGGCATAGGCCAGCCCGACGGCGAGTTCGCCAAGGAACACCATCATCGTGATCCAGCCCGGCCAGCCCGTCAGGTCGAGGCTGACCGCCCACGGAAACAGGAAGGCCGCTTCGAGATCGAAGATGATGAACAGGATGGCGATGAGGTAGAAGCGCACATCGAACTGGCTGCGCGGATCCTCGAAGGCCGGGAAGCCGCATTCATATTCGCTGTTCTTTTCCGCATCCGGCTGGTGCGTCCCCGTCAGGCGCGAGACGCCCATCGGGAGGAACACGAAGAGCGCCGACAGACCGACGGCGACAAACAGAAAGATCAGGATGGGCAGGTATTGTTCGAGGTCGACCACGAATGATTCCTAAGGCGTCAGGCTTGGTTCGCGCCCGCCTCTAGGCCGCTCGCCCAGATGGTGCAAGGGTGCAGAAATGCGAACAATTCGCAACAAAACCGCCTTATGCGGCGCACCCTTGCAGACACCCGCTATTTCATCATCGATTTGACCGCTTTTTCGGTTGCCGGGCCATAGGGCGGCTTGAATCCGCCAAGTTTGGCCACGTCGATTTTGGGCTGTGTATAGAAGCTGCGCGCATGGCTGAATTCGCGGAAGCCCTCGACCCCGTGATAGCTGCCCATGCCGCTGGGTCCGACCCCGCCGAAGGGCAGGTCCTCCATCGACACGTGGAAGATCACGTCGTTGACGGTCACGCCGCCGCTGATGGTCTTGGTCAGCACCTTCTCGCGCTCGTTCGAATCCTGCCCGAAGTAATAGAGGCCGAGCGGGCGATCGTGCTCGTTCACATAGTCGATCGCTTCGTCGATGTGGCGATAGGTCTTCACCGGCAGGACCGGCCCGAAGATTTCCTCCTGCATCGCGCGCATGTCGTCATTGACGTTCTTGAGGATCGTCAGCGGCATCTTGCGCGCATTGGTGTTGGAGAAATCCTCGTTCCCGGGATTGACCTCGATCACCTCGGCGCCTTTGTCGCGCGCATCGGCAACCAGCTCCTGCAGGCGGTCGAAATGGCGGTCGGTGACCACGCTGGCGTAGTCCTCGTTATCGAGCAGCGTGGGATACATGTTGGCCGTGCCCTGCCACACGCCGTGGATCGCCTCGTCCTGCTTGCTTTCGGGCACATAGAGGTAATCGGGTGCAAGGCAAATCTGGCCCGCATTGAGCATCTTGCCCAGCGCCACCCGCTCGCCCGCCTTGGCGAAATCGGCGCTCTCGCCGAGGAACACCGGGCTCTTGCCGCCCAGTTCGAGCGTGACGGGGACGAGGTTCTTGGCCGCCGATTCCATCACCTTGCGCCCCGTCGCGGTCGAACCGGTGAAGATCAGGTGGTCGAACGGCATTTCGCTGAAAGCCGCGGCGACTTCGGGCCCGCCGGTGAACACCGCGCATTCGTCGGGGGTGAAATATTCCTCGACCAGTTCCTTGGTCAGCAGGCTGGTCTTCTCGGTGAACTCGCTCGGCTTGATCATCGCGCGATTGCCCGCCGCAAAGATCTGCATCAGCGGGCCGAAGCTGAGATTGACGGGAAAGTTCCACGGGCTGAGGATGCCCACCACGCCCTTGGGCTCGTAGCGCACCTCGGCCTTTGCGCCGAGCAGGCCGAGCGGGAACTGGACATGGCGCTTTTCGGGGCGCGACCACTTGTCCATGTGCTTGAGGCAATATTTGCCGAAATTCACCGTGCCCGCGATGTCGGTAATCATCGACTGGTGCGGCGAGCGGTTGCCGAAATCGGCCGCCATCACCTTGCACAGATCGTCCGCATGGTCGGTGAGCAGCTTCATCGCGCGCTGGATGCGGTCCTTGCGCAGCGCCATCGGTTCGGGGCGCATCTGGTGGTGCGCGGCGCGCTGCTTGCGCAATACGGCTTCCATTTCGGTTTTCCGGTCGTCCGCCATTGCTCTCTCCGTTTGATATTGCTGCATCGCAGCACTAGGTTGTGGGCCACCAGATAGGTCGCCATTGGCAACCGATATTCCAGAACCGAAGGACATACACAAGCATGACCCAGTTCAGCGCATCCGATCCCGTCGTCATCCTGTCTTACGCCCGCACCCCGATGGGCGGCATGCAGGGCGCGCTTGCCGATGTCTCGGCCACCGATCTCGGGGCCACGGCAGTGAAGGCCGCGGTCGAGCGCTCGGGCGTGCCGGTGGACAGTTTCGACCGCACCTACATGGGCTGCGTGCTGCCCGCCGGGCTGGGCCAGGCGCCCGCGCGCCAGGCATCGATCAAGGCAGGCCTGCCCAAGTCGGTACAGGCGACCACAGTCAACAAGGTCTGCGGCAGCGGCATGCAGACGGTGATCATGGGCGCCGAAGCGCTGGCCAGCGGCACGGTGGACTATGTCGTCGCGGGCGGGATGGAGAGCATGACCAATGCTCCCTACCTGCTCAAGAAGCACCGCAGCGGCGCGCGGCTCGGACACGACACCACCTATGACCACATGTTCCTCGACGGGCTCGAGGACGCGTACGAAGAAGGCCGCGCGATGGGGACCTTCGCGCAGGAAACCGCCAATGACTACCAGATGACGCGCGAGGAAATGGACGAATACTCCATCGAATCGCTGCGCCGCGCGAACGCCGCGATCGACAGCGGTGCCTTTGCCGACGAAGTCGTCCCGGTCACCTTCTCGACCCGCAAGGGCGAGGTCACGGTCGAACATGACGAGCAGCCCGGCAAGGGCCGTCCCGACAAGATCCCGCAGCTGCGCCCCGCCTTCGCCAAGGACGGCACGATCACCGCGGCGACCTCCTCCTCGATCTCCGACGGCGCGGCGGCCGTGGTTCTGAGCCGCGAAAGCGTTGCCAAGGCCAATGGCCAACAGCCGGTGGCGAAGATCGTCGCCATGGCCGCGCATGCGCAGGAACCCGCGCAGTTCACCGTCGCCCCGATCGGCGCGATCGAGAAGGTGCTGGAAAAGGCCGGGTGGAGCGCGGACGAGGTCGAACTGTGGGAAGTCAACGAAGCCTTCGCCTGCGTCGCCATGTTCGCCATGCGCGACATCGGCATCCCGCACGACCGGATCAACATCAACGGCGGCGGCACCGCGCTGGGCCACCCGATCGGGGCCAGCGGCACGCGCATCATCGTGACGCTGCTCAACGCGCTCAAGCAGCAGGGCAAGACGCGCGGCGTCGCCAGCCTGTGCATCGGCGGCGGTGAAGCCACTGCCATCGCGGTAGAACTCGTCTAGACGGACACCGTTTTTCAGGGCACTTCCCCTGGCAGCGCGTTCTGGCGCGCCCGGAAAAGGGGAAGTGTCCATGAAGAAATTTTCCATTATCGCGGCCTGTGCCGCGCTCGCCGCCTGCGGTTCGAACGAGGCCGAAGAGCCGATCGAACCGGTCGACACCGCCGAAACCACGCTCGACAGCACCGCCACCGGCGACATGACCGGGACCTATGAGGTCCAGCTGGCTGACGGCAGCGTCACCATGCAGACGATCAATGCCGACGGCACCTATGTCGAAGCCACGCCCGATGGCACGCGCACCGGCGGCGGCACCTGGCGTGCGGGCGACGACGGCGCGATGTGCTTCGATCCCGAAGGCGACACGGCTGAGGAATGCTATTCCGGCGGTGCCCCCGGCGAAGACGGCGCGTTCGAAATGCGCGGCGAAGACGGCACCGTCCAGTCGACCGTGCGCAAGATCGACGCGCAGGCCGAGGCCGCGATGGCTCCGGCCGAATAGTACAAACGTTCTGAAATCGGCGGGGCGGGCCC
Source organism: Qipengyuania citrea (assembly GCF_024171405.1). Classification (GTDB taxonomy): domain Bacteria; phylum Pseudomonadota; class Alphaproteobacteria; order Sphingomonadales; family Sphingomonadaceae; genus Qipengyuania; species Qipengyuania profunda. The sequence goes on along the minus strand of NZ_JALJZT010000002.1, from coordinate 250,179 downwards.
AATCGGTCCGCCCCGACCGGTCAGGCCTGTCACTTCACGGTTCGCCCACGCCCCACAGGCGCGTTTCGCGGATCAGCCCATAGCGTTCGCCCACGGCGAATTCGCACCAGCCCTCGTCGCAATCGCCCAGCACCCCAACCACGCCCGGCTCGACGCGCCACTTGAGTTCGGCATCTTCGCTGTCGCTAGCGCGCAAATCGGCCACCCCGTCGCCGATGACGATGGCACCGCGATCGGGGCTGAGCAGGCGCGCGACCACCCATCCGCGCGTGCCGTCCGGATCCTCGATCAGCCGCCATCCTTCCATCAGCCGCACGACCTTCACCGGCAGGCCGGGCCGGCGATAGACCCAGTCGATCTTGTAATCGGCGCTGGGGCCGACCCGCATGTTGAGCACGCTGGCGCGGATGGTCGCCCAATAGGGCGTTTCGCGCTCCTGCGCCCGCGCCGTCCCGGTGATTCCGGCTAGCAGCAGGAAGAGTATGAAAAGCCGTGTGAACATGCGCGCCTGAATCGGGGATCGCGCGCGAACAGTCAACGCCGTTAACGGGGCAATTCCCGTCCGAATCCTTGACCGCTCCCCACCGCGCGTCCTAGCGCTACTGCCCGCATGGAAAGCACCGACACCCGCCCCGCCAAACGCCTCGAGCGCACGCCGCGCGTTTTCGTCACGCGCCATCTGATGCCCCCGGTCGAGGAGCGGATGAGCGAGCTGTTCGATGCCCGCCTCAACACCACGGATGTGCCGCTGACGCGCGACCAGCTGGTTGCCGCGATGCAGGACTGCGACGTGCTCGTTCCCACCGTTACCGACCGGATCGACGCCGAAATGATCGCGGGCGCGGGCAAGGACCTGGGGCTGATCGCCAATTTCGGGGCGGGGACCGAGCATCTCGACCTGCAGGCCGCCGCCGACCGCCATATCCTCGTCACCAACACGCCGGGCGTCTTCACCGACGACACCGCCGATCTTGCGATGGCCGGGATCATCGGCGTGCCGCGCCGCATCCGCGAAGGCGTCGAATTGATCCGCAGCGGCAAATGGACCGGCTGGACGCCGACTGCGCTGCTCGGCACCAAGCTCGCGGGCAAGGTTCTCGGCATCGTCGGCATGGGGCGGATCGGCCAGGCGGTCGCGCACCGCGCGCGCGCCTTTGGGCTGGAGATCGCCTATCACAACCGCAAGCGGTTGCCTGAAGCGGTCGAACGCATGTTCCAGGCGCGCTGGGTGGACAGCCTCGATGGATTGATGGGCGAAGCGGACATCCTCTCGCTCCACTGCCCCGCCGGGCCGAACACGCATCACATGATCGACGCGCGCCGGATCGCGCTGATGAAGGACGGTGCCAGCCTGATCAATACCGCGCGCGGCGACCTGGTCGAGCAGGAGGCGCTGGTGGCGGCGCTCGAAAGCGGCAAGCTCGCCGGAGCGGGGCTCGACGTCTATCCCGACGAGCCCAATGTCGACACGCGCCTGATCCGCCATCCCAATGTGATGACCCTCCCCCATATCGGCAGTGCCACGCGCGAGGGCCGCGAGGACAGCGGCCTCAAGGTCATCGCCAACATCCGCATGTGGGCCGACGGCCACCGCCCGCCTGACCAGGTGCTCTCGGGCCTGGGCTGAGCCGCTAGAGCGCCAATTCGTAAAAGATGTTGAAGTCCGTTTCGGCATAAGCGCCGAACGGCGCGCAGCGTGTGAAGCCGTTGCGAAGATAGAGCCGGTTGGCGGGTTCGAAAGTCTCACCCGTGCCGGTTTCCAGCAGCACTCGGCGATAGCCGCGCTCCCGTGCGATAGCGATGATCCGGTCGAGCAGTGACTGCCCGACGCCCCGCCGGAGCGCAGTGTCGGCGGTGCGCATCGACTTGATTTCGCCTTCGGTTGCCGAGAGTTCGAGCAAGGCGCCGACCCCCAGCAAGGCACCGGCGTCGCGTGCCTCAAGGACGATCACAGCCGCATCCTCGAGCCCGCTCAAGTCGAGCGCGAACGAGGTTCCCGGGGGCGAAGCATCGTACATCCGCCGCTGGTGCAGCGTGATGAGGCTGCGAACGTCGTTATCGGCCAAGTTGGCAGCTGAAACTTGCACCATCTCTCGCCCCTAACCTCCCATCCCCCCGCACCGAATTCCGTCGCCCGAAGGGAAGCGCCCCTGCGCTCAATCCCCCGTCAAAATCCGCTCGACCAGTTCCTGCACCGTGGGGGTGTAGTTGTTCGAATAGAACGGGTCCTGCTTGAAGCGGTAGGCCGCGTGGCCGGCAAAGGCGAGGTTCTCGTCCGGGTCGCCGCCATGCGCGATGTCCTGCAGCGTTTTCTGGATGCAGAAGCTGCGCGGATCGGCGAGCCGCCCGGTGGTGTGGTTGTCGTGATCCTTCCAGCTCGAGAACTGGCAATGCGACAGGCAGCCCATGCAGGCCTGCTGGTCGGCGCGGATTTGCTCGGCGCTTTCGGGCGTGGCGAATACCACCGTATCGTCGGGGGTCTTGAGCGCTTCGGTAAAGCCCTCGTGCATCCAGGCCTGCGCCTTGCGCTGGTCGCCCGGGTGGACGAAGAAATATTTCGCCTTGCCGTGATCGGCCAGCGGGATCGTGCCCTCTTCCTCGTCGCGCTTGAAGATCGGGATCTGGCGTTCGCTGCGGTGCATCAGATCGTAGAGGAACGGCGTCTTCACCGCGCTCGAATAGAAGCCGGTGGGGCTGAACTTGTGCAGCAGCACATCGCCCGGCTCGACCGTGCGCAGCATGTCCTTCCACACATTGGGGATGGGGCTTTCCTGCGTCAGCAACGGGCGGGTGCCGAACTGGAACATGATCTTGCCCAGCTCGGGATTGTCGATCCAGTCGTTCCATTCGCGCAGGAACCACACGCCGCCCGCCATGACGATGGCGGTGTCTTCGGAGACGCCTTCCTTGCGCATCGTCTCGCGCAGCGCGGCAACGCGCGGATAGGGATCTTCGGGCTTGGTCGGGTCCTCGGCGTTGGACAGGCCGTTGTGCCCGCCCGCCAGCCAGGGGTCTTCATAGACCACTGCCGCCATCAGGTCGGGAACCTTGGAATAGCTGCGCTTCCACAGCGCACGGAACGCGCGCGCCGAGCTGACGATCGGCAGATAATGGACGTTATGCTTCGCCGCGATTTCTGCGAGCTTGTAGGGCATGCCCGCGCCGCAGGTAACGCCGGTGACAAGGCCGGGGCAGTTTTCAAGGATGCCTTCGAGGACCTGCTGCGCACCGCCCATTTCCCACAGCACGTTGATGTTGATCGCGCCCTTGCCGCCCGAGATTTCGTGCGCGCGCTTGACCTGTTCGGTGCCGCCCTCGATGCCGTAGCGGACCAATTGTTCGAAGCGTTCGACGCGGGTCGCCTGCGGGTAGATCTGCGGGATCGGGTTGCCGTCCTCGTCATAGCTGTCGGCATTGACCGCGCTGACAGTACCGATGCCGCCAGCAGCAGCCCAGGCGCCGGAGCTCATGTGATTGGTGGCGGAAACACCCTTGCCGCCTTCGACGAGCGGCCAGACTTCCTTGCCGCCGTAGCTGATCGGCTTGAGACCCTTGAAACTCATATATTCTACGCTTTCTCTTTTTTGGCGGGGTGCGAGGCCCCAGCGTCCATCGCGGCACGGTCGCCGCGGCAGCGCTCTATCTCTCCGGGAGCGGGCCTCGTAGCGGCTGCCTTGAACTGTGCATAGTACCCGGCCAGTTCGGGCGCGTCCTTGAACGCCACCAGTTCGTAACCGACCGCTTCGAATTCGCAGCTCAGCAGCAGCGGGTCGATCCCGTGCTGGTCGGTCGGCCGGTCGATATCGACGACGACCACCTGGCCGCCCTTGTCCAGCGCGGGCCACATCCGCCAGAGGAATTCATACGGGCTTTCGATCTCGTGGTACATATGGACCATGAAGATGCGGTCGAAGCTATTGTCCGGCAATTTGGGATCGCCGGTTTCGCCAAGCCGGATCGAGACGTTTTCGAGCCGCTGGCGCTCGATCCGCTGGCCAAGCCGGCTGAGCGCATCGCGATCGATATCCTGTGCGAGCACGCGCCCGCCCTCGCCCACGCGTTCCGCCAGGCGGACGGTGTAATAGCCATTGCCCGCGCCGATATCGGCAACGGTCATCCCAGGTTCGATCTCCGCGAGGTCCATCACCGTCTGCGCCTCGCCGCGGCTGTCGCGCTGGTCTTCGGTGGAAAACTGGTTCGAGCCGATTTCGGATACCGGGCGGTCGGGGGCGGGGAAACGCGCACCCGGTTCGGTCGGCGCGTCGCAGGCACCCAGCGCAAGCCCGAGCAGGGCGATGGCAGCAATCCGTGTCATGCAGCGCCTATGCCGTTCCGTCAGGGGATGGGCAATGCCCGCATGCCGCCGATGAACACGTCGAACGCCAGATCGCCCTGCCGCCAGGGCGATTGCCGGCCTTCGGTGCGCTCGTTCACTGCCACCGCGGTCTTGCGGACCAGCTCGTCGAGCGACTGGCGCCGCGGCAGCTGGCGGGCGAATTCCTTGGCGAAGGGGCTGCCCTTGCCCGGCGTGGCGCCATCTTCGGCGGTATTGCCCGGCTCGGTAGAGAAGAACACCAGCGCCGACAGCCCGCGCAGATTGCCGACCTGTGCCAGTCCCTTGTCGGCATAGACGATATCGTCGAGCGTGACCCGCGCCAGCCCGCGCTGCCCGCCCTCGACCTCGATCACCTGGAACGCGGCATCGTCCACCGCCTCGCTGACCGGATTGTTGCGGCAGGCATCGACCACGAACACTACCCCGCGCGCCTGCTTGGTCAGACGCTGGAGGATGGGATCGAGCCCGATCAGCGAATAGCCATCCGAAGCGAGGAAATAATTGGCTCCATCTATCTGGAAGCCATGGCCGGCGAAATACATCAGCGCGACATCGTCGCCGTTGAGCGAATTGGCGAACAGGTCGAAAGCTTCGTCCCATTCCCGCGCGTCGGGTTCCTCGACCAGAGCGACTTCGGCCACGGCGCTGCGTTTGAGCGCCGCCTCGATCATGCGCGCGTCGACGACCGGATTGGCCAGCTGCAAACCCGCCATGCGTGCCGACGAATAATCCGAAGCGACCACCAGTGCCTTGATCTCGGCATGCAGCGCAGTTGGCGCAAGCGCCGCCAGAAGTCCCAGCAAGGGCAGGAGAATACGACCCATAGACATGGCCCGAAGGTATCGGATCAGAGCCGCAGCGACAATCCGAGATTGACCCCGTGGCTGACCCGCGCATCGCTGAAATCCTGCACCCCGGTCAGCGGGAAGAACAGCACCGCGCGATAGCGCAGGTCGAGCGCGAGGTTCTCCGACAGGATGAACTGTGCGCCGACTGCGAAATCGGGTCCGATGCTGAACTCGCCCTCCTCGCGCCCGGCGATGCTGTCGCTGAACAGTCCCGAGGGGTCTTCGATGACGGTCAGCACATCGTAATCGGGACGATAGCTGGCCTGCAGCATGCCGTTGAAGAAGGCGACCGCATTGTCGCCGAACGGCACGAAGGCGGTCGCGCCGCCGCGCGCGCTGAAGGTCTGGATAGTGCCGTCCTGCCGCACGCCGGCGATCAGCGGCGGGACCGAAGGAATGACCGGCGGTGCCGGATCGCCCTCGATCGCAGCACGCGACAGCGCGATGACCGTGGGGATCGCGACGCTTTGCACGATCCGCAGGTCGCCGACGAAGGCAGTATCGAGCCGCTCGTAGCGAATACCGCCGAGCAGCGCGAAACTTTCGCTCTGCCGGCGCTGCCAGGTCAGTTCGATATCGATGCGGTCGGTGCTGCTGACCGTGTCGGCATCGAAATTGACGAGGTCGATGAATTCGGTGGCCCCCAGCGCCAGCGTACGCGACACAGTCGCCGACAGCGCGGCATCGCCCTCGCCGCTGCCATACATGGCGGTAAGCGTGAACCGGTCGCGATCGTCGCCGAAATTGACCATCGCGCCGATCATCGGATAGCCTACCTGGTCGGACAGGACGCCTTCGCCCTCGCTCACCGTGGTCAGCTGCGGTTCGACGCCGAAAGCGGTGCGCAGCACCGCGATATCCGCCGGGTCGAGCGCATCGCCTTCGTCCAGCCCGGGATCGATGCCCGATGTGCGCAGGTTCGAGTTGTCGAAATAATAGGACACGCGCGGGCCGATGACGACATCGGCGCGGGCCGGAGTTGCAGTTGCCGCGGCCAGTACCGCGAGACTGGCCAGGGCAAGCTGTTTGCGCATCCTATTCGGTATCCTCCACCTCGACCGTTTCGCCGGTCACGCGCTGGGCCAGCGCGGCGGAAATGAACGGGTCCAGCGCGCCGTCGAGCACGTCGTCAGGCGTAGGCGACTGCACGCCGGTACGCAAATCCTTCACCATCTGGTACGGCTGGAGGACATAGGAGCGGATCTGGTGGCCCCACCCGATCTCGCTCTTTTCCTGATATTCGCCCGAAGCGGCGGCCTCGCGTTCGGCCATCTCGCGTTCGAACAGACGCGCCTTGAGCATGTTCATCGCGGTTGCGCGGTTCTTGTGCTGGCTGCGGTCGTTCTGGCTCGCCACCACGATACCGGTCGGCTGGTGGGTGATCCGGACCGCGGAATCGGTCGTGTTGACGTGCTGCCCGCCCGCACCCGATGCCCGGTAGGTGTCGATCTTGAGATCGGACGGGTTGATCTCGATGTCGATATCGTCGTCGATCACCGGATAGACCCAGACCGAGCTGAAGCTGGTGTGACGTCGCGCCGAGCTGTCATAAGGGCTTATACGTACCAACCGATGGACGCCGCTCTCGGTCTTGGCATAGCCATAGGCGTTCTCGCCCTTGATCAGCAGCGTCGCGCTCTTGATCCCGGCCTGGTCGCCCGCGGCATATTCGACCGTCTCGACCTTGAACCCGCGCCGTTCGGCCCAGCGCGCATACATGCGCAGCAGCATCTCGGCCCAGTCCTGACTCTCGGTCCCGCCGGCACCGGCATTGATCTGCAGATAGGTATCGGCGCCATCCGCCTCGCCCGAGAGCAGCGCCTGCACCTTGTCGCGATCGGCGCGCTCGGCCAACCGGGACAGCGTGTCCAGTCCCTCGCGCTCGACCTCGGCATCGCCTTCGGCCTCGCCCATGTCGACGAATTCGACCGCGTCGCGCATCTCACTTTCGATTTCGCGCACGGTGTTGATCGCGGTTTCGAGCCGCTTCTGCTCCTGCGTGATCGCCTGCGCCTGCTTGGGATCGTCCCACAGGGTGGGGTCCTGTACGCGCGCGTCGAGTTCCTCGAGCCGGCGCAGCGCGCGGTCCCAGTCGAGCGACTGGCGGACCAGCGCCAGTGCGGCTTCGATCCGTTCGATATGGGCCTGCCCTTCGGCACGCATGGAACTCTCCTGAGAAAAGGTGTGCGGGCGCGCCGCCTAGCGCAGACGCGCGGCGCGGGAAAGGTGCTGCGGCGTGGTTACTTGCGCTTCAGCGAGCGCACCGCGGCCAGGCTGCGCGCGATATGTTCATTCGGCTTCAGATCCGAATAGACGAAGGCGATCGTTCCATCGGTATCGATCACATAGGTCGTGCGGTCGCTCCACCCGGCACGGGCGCCGCCCTTTGCGCCGAGCGAGACGTCATATTGCGCGATCAGCTCGGGCGTCGCCGCAGCGACGGGAAACTCGCCCGCACAATGCTTGGCGGAAAACTCGCGCAGCTGATCGGTATTGCCGCCGGTCATGCCGATGACCGTGGCCCCGGCCGCGCGGAACTCGTCGATAGCGGCGGCAAAGGCCTGCGCCTCGAGATTGCACCCCGAGGTAAAGGCCGCGGGGAAGAAATAGAGCACCACCGGGCCCTGCTTGAGCGACGTACGCAAATCGACGCGGATCGGTTTGCCCGCGAGCGCACCCTGCGCCGTGAACCCCGGCGCCTGCGCACCCCGGTCGAGCGCTGCAAGGACCGGTGTTGCAGTCAGGCCGAGCGCAGCGGCGGCGAACAGGGTGTGGAGCGTCTTCATGCGCCGCATCATGAACCGCACCGCCGCCGCTGCCAAGCCGCGATCAGTAGATTCCGCCCTGGTCCTCGACGAAGTCGTTGGGCTGGTCGCCGCGATCGTTCGCCGCCGCCTGCTGTGCCTCGAGGCGGCCGCGGCGGATCAGTTCGAGGATCTCGTTGCGCTTGGCGGCGATGGCGTCACTGCGCGTCGCGCGCGGCGGTTCGGTGTCGGGCTTGAAGGCTTCCCAGATGATCGTCGCGGTGGGTTCGTCCGACGGCGTTCCCTCGAACACGCGCTTGCCGCTGCGCCGGTCGATCTTGACCATCCGGACTCCCGGCGGGGCGACGAAGTCCTCCGCCGTCCAGCGATCCTTGGTCGCTTCGATGAAGCGCTTCATGATTGTCGCCGCGGTATTACCGCCCTGCACCCAGCCGCCAAGATTGCGCGGCTGGTCGAAGCCGACATACATGCCGGCGATGATTTCGGGCGAGCCGCCGACGAACCAGGCATTGGTCGGGCCGTTGGTGGTGCCGGTCTTGCCGAACAGCGGCAGGTCGAGGCTGCGCAGCCGGACCGCGGTACCGCGGGTGACCACGCCCTGCAGCATATGGACCATCTGGAACGCGGTGCGCGGGTCGAGCACCTGCTTGCCCGACACGTCGAAGCGCGGCATCGGCTGGCCGTCCCATTCTTCGAGGTTGCAGCCGGTACAATCGCGCGTGTCGGTGCGGAAGATGACCTTGCCATCGCGGTCCTGCACGTAATCGATCACCGATCCGGCATTCTGGCGGCCCCAATTGGCGAGTGCGGCATAGCCGTTGACCATCCGTGCCACGGTGGTGTCGCCTGCCCCCAGAGCGAAGGAATAATATGGTTCGTAGGACCCGATGCCCAGCCGGTCGATGGTCTGGATGACATTGTCCATCCCGGTATCGTCGGCGATATGGACGGTCATCAGATTGCGGCTCTGTTCGAGCCCCCAGCGCAGCGTGTGGATCCCGCCCCCGCCGCCACCGAAATTACGGAAACATTTCTCGCCCAGATTGGCACCCTGCCACACGCAGAAGGTCTGGTCGGGAACCTGCGTCGCGGGGGTCATCCCCTGGTCGAGCGCGGCGGCATAGACGAACGGTTTGATTGTCGAGCCCGGCTGGCGCAGGGCCTGCGTGGCGCGATTGAAACTGCCCAGGCGGCTGTCGAACCCGCCCTGCATGGCGAGGATGCGGCCCGTCTGCGGCGCTTCGGCGAGGAAGGCACCCGACACTTCGGGTACGCCGCGAATGGCATAGCCTGCGCCCGAACGCGCCGCCGCCACGACATCGCCGGGCTTGAGCGACGATGGGCCGCCCGACAGCGCGAATTCCTCGCCATCGCTGAAGCCGATCCGGCCCGGCGCGGTGACCACGCCCACGCGCCAGTCGCGGTAGTTGATCCCGATGTTGGAGGAAGCGAGCTGCGCGGTGAGATCGCCATTGTCCGGATTGAGCGTGGCGATCGGCCCGGTAAAGCCGCGATTGCCGTGATAGCTGATAAGCTGCGCGCGCAGCGCATCGCGCGCCGCCTCCTGGAGTTCGAGGTCGAGCGAGGTGCGCACCCACAGCCCGCCCGAATAGACGCTGTTGCGCCCGTCATCGGCGGTTTCGCCGAAGCGGTCGATCAGCTGGCGGCGCACTTCCTCGAGGAAATAGCCCGCATCGGCCGAGCGCGTGCCGCGCTGCTCGACCAGTCCTAGATCCATCCGCTTGGCTGCTTCGCCAGCGCTCGCAGTGATGAAGTCGTTAGCGACCATCTGGTCGAGCACGAAATTGCGCCGCGCGATGGCAAGGTCGTGATAGCGCTCGCGGCCATAGCGTTCGGGCGCCTTGGGCAGGATCGCGAGAAATGCGATCTGGTGCAGCTCGAGATCGCCGACATCCCTGTCGAAATAGGCGCGCGACGCCGCCTGCACGCCAAAGCTGCGCCGACCCAGTGGGATCTCGTTGAGATAGAGCTCGAGGATTTCCTCCTTGGTCAGCACGCTTTCGATGCGCGTGGCGAGGATCATTTCCTTGAGCTTGCGCGTGACCGAATATTCATCGCCCAGCAGCAGGTTCTTGGCGACTTGCTGGGTGATGGTCGAGCCGCCGACCGCGCGTTCGCCCGAACTGAACTTGGTTGCGTAATCGATCACCGCATTGGCCGTGCCGGTAACGTCGACGCCGCCATGGCTGAAGAAGGTCTTGTCCTCGGCCGAGAGGAAGGCTTCGACGAGCTGCTCGGGAAAATCCACATATTGCAGCTGCACGCGGCGTTCGCGGGCATAGGTATTGACGATCTCGCCATCGATCCCGCGCACCACGCTGGGCAGCGGGGTCTCGTATTCGAGCAGCGATTCGGCATCGGGCAGGTTGCGTCCGAGCGTCGCCCAGGCGAGCACGATCATCACCACTGCGAAACCGGTGACATAGCTCGCGAGCCGCAGCTTGCGGTTGCGCGACCAATTGTCGTCGAACCACGCGATCAGCCGCTTGGGATCGCGGCTGATGCGGTAACGGTAATATTGCAGGGCTGGCTGGTCGGGCATGGTGTCGGATGAGCCTCTAGCACGCCAATTTGGCAATTCGCCAGAAGGATTAGCGCCTCGCCGTCAGCTTTCTTGCTGGCGGGCGAAATAGATGCGGATCGCACGCGCCATCACCTCGGCAAAACGCGCGCGGCCTTCGGGCGAGGCGAGCCGCTGCGCATCGGCCTCGTTGGTGATGAACCCGCTTTCGAACAGGACCGAGGGCACATCGGGTGCACGCAGCACCTTGAGCGCGGCCGACCGGCGTGCCTGCGGATGGAACCGGATCGCATCCCCGCCCTCGCGGCGGATCAACCGCGCAAATTCGTCCGATTGCTCCTGCGTGCGCCGCTGCGACAATTCGACGAGAATCGTGTTCACCACATCGCTCCGCCCGCCGACATCGACGCCGTTGAGCCGGTCGGAAGCATTCTCGCGCTCGGCGAAGCGCGCGGCGGCCTCGCTCGAGGCCTGGTTCGACAGCGTATAGATGCTCGCCCCGGTGACCTCGGCGGCCTCGCCCGCGCTGTCGGCATGGATCGAGAGGAACAGGTCGGCATCGAGCCGCCGCGCGATCGCCACCCGCTCGGCATGAACCAGATAGCGATCATCCTCGCGGGTCATGGCAACGCGGACATTGCCTTCCTTCTCCAGCTCGGCGCGTAGCGCGCGGGCGAGGCCAAGGACGACTGTCTTTTCGCGGTAGCCCTGCCCCGATGCCCCGGGATCGTGTCCGCCATGACCGGCATCGATCACCACCAGAGGCAACCCCTCGCGGCCCGCCACATCGGGTAAGGCGCCCGGCGCATCCGCCGCGGGCAAGTCGACGCGCAGCACATAGGCGCGCCCGATCTCGGGCACGGGAATGCGCTGCGCTGTCGCCACCAGCGCGGCCACCACTGCCAGCGGCAGCAGGACCAGCAGGAGGATGTGCGTCCGGATCGACATGGCATGCATGGTTACGGCCTTGTTGTCAGATGACGCAATATGGTTGCCGTGTGAAACCCACGGTGCTAGCGACACCATATCGGTTTTCCGGTGCCTCCGATCGGCGCGAACAATCCGCGACGAAGAGGGTCATCGAAGAAAACCGTTAACTTTCAGACCGCAGCGTTCGTATCGTTCCGGTCCAATGCAATACAGGTTGATGCCGGACATGGCCCGTTACTCCCCGACATTGGCAGCACAGGCACCCGCCTTTGCCGCTGCGTCGGGCCGGACAGCGCAGACCCTGCGCGAGGCCAGTCCCGCAGTCACGAATACCCGGCCCCTCGCATATGCAGGACACGGCCGGTTCGCAAACACCGCGACGCCCCGACAGGGCCGCGGACTTTCCAACAGAATACGCCGCGCCCCAGCAGGATCACTCCTGCCCCGGCGCGGCTGGAGACATATCAATGGCAACGCGCATGCTTATCGATGCGCGCCACTCGGAAGAAACCCGGGTGGCGGTGCTCAAGGGCAACCGGATTGAAGAATTCGATTTCGAATCCGCCGACCACAAGCAAATCAAGGGCAATATCTACCTTGCCAAGGTAACCAGGGTCGAACCGTCGCTGCAGGCGGCGTTCGTGGATTTCGGCGGTAATCGCCACGGCTTCCTCGCCTTCAGCGAGATCCACCCCGATTATTACCAGATCCCCAAGGAAGACCGCGACGAACTGCTCGCTGCCGAGGCCGAAGCGGCCGAGGAAGAAGCCCGTCTGCGCGACGAGGAAGAAGACCGCGGCGAAATGCCCGGCGACGAGTACGACGCCGATGACGAAAGCTCCGGCGCCCTCGCCGAAGACCTCGCCGAAGACGGGCTCGAGGAAGTCGACACGTCCGACAAGGACGATGTCGCGACGATCGAGGAAGGTCATCTCGACCGCGACGACGACGATGATGACGATGGCGACGACGATTCCGACGAAGAGGAATCGGATGGCGACAATCGCCGCAAGGGCCGCAACCAGGGCCGTCGCGGCCGCGGTCGCCGCCAGGGCCAGGGCAAGGGCCGCACCCGCGCCAAGGAAGTCGACGAAGCACGCGCCAAGCGCATGGCGCTGCGTCGCCGCTACAAGATCCAGGACGTCATCCAGCGCCGCCAGGTGCTGCTCGTCCAGGTCGTCAAGGAAGAACGCGGCAACAAGGGCGCTGCGCTGACCAGCTATCTCAGCCTCGCCGGTCGTTACACCGTGCTGATGCCCAACAGCAGCCACGGCGGCGGCATTTCGCGCAAGATTTCCAGCGCGGCCGACCGCAAGCGGCTCAAGCAGGTCGTCAGCGACCTCACCCTGCCGCGCACCATGGGGCTGATCGTCCGCACCGCCGGGCTCAGCCGCACCAAGACCGAAATCAAGCGCGATTTCGATTACCTCGCCCGCCTGTGGGACGAGATCCGCGAACGCACGCTGGATTCGAGCGCACCCGCGCTGATCCATTCGGACAGCGACCTGATCAAGCGCGCGATCCGCGACATCTACAATCGCGACATCGAGGAAGTCGTGGTCGAGGGCGAAGAAGGCTACAAGCTGGCCAAGCAGTTCATGAAACTGCTGATGCCCAGCCATGCCCGCCGGGTGAAGCAGTATTCGGACCCCGTGCCGCTGTTCCAGCGCTACGGCGCCGAAGACCAGCTCAAGGCGATGTACGATCCGGTCGTCCAGCTCAAATCGGGTGGCTATCTGGTCATCAACCCGACCGAGGCACTGGTGTCGATCGACATCAACTCGGGCCGCTCCACCAAGGAGCACAATATCGAGCAGACCGCGCTGCACACCAATCTCGAAGCCGCGCGCGAGATCGCCCGCCAGTTGCGCCTGCGCGACATGGCCGGTCTCGTGGTGATCGACTTCATCGACCAGGAGCACCACTCCAACACGCGCAAGGTCGAAAAGGCGATGAAGGACGCGCTCAAGACCGACCGCGCGCGCATCCAGGTCGGCCGCATCTCGAGCTTCGGCCTGATGGAAATGAGCCGCCAGCGCCTGCGCACCGGCGTGCTCGAAGCGACCACCCGCGAATGTCCGCATTGCGACGGTACCGGCCTGGTGCGCACCGCGTCGAGCGCGGGCCTGTCGGCGCTGCGCCAGATCGAGGACGAAGCCGCCAAGGGCAAGGGCTCGACCATCCGCCTGGCAGCCAGCACCGAAGCCGCAGTCTATCTGCTCAACGAAAAGCGCGCCGATCTCATGGAGATCGAACAGCGTTATCATGTGACCGTCGAAGTCGTGCCCGAAGGCGAGGACGAAGGCGCGAAGATGTCGGTCTCCAGCCATGGGCCCAAGCCCAAGGATGCGCCGCGTTTCGACACCATCGTCGATGACGAGGACGATGAAGAAATCCTCGACGAGAACGACGACGACAGCGAACGCGACGACAGCAATGGCGGCGAGGACGACGATCGTCCGCGCAAGAAGCGCCGCCGCCGCCGGGGCGGTCGCGGACGCAACAAGGGTCGCCAGCATTCCGACGATGACGATCGCGACGATTCGGATGACGACGACAATGGCGATGACAGCGACGACGACACGGACACGGACACGGATACCGACGCCGATAGCGAAAGCGACGACGGCGATGACCGGCCGAAGAAGCGCCGCCGCCGGGGTGGTCGCCGCCGGGGTGGCCGTGGTCGCGGCCGGACCTCGGACGAGGTAACGTCCGAAGACGCCGAGAAACTCGAAGGGGTTTCGGACGCGGTGGTCGAGGACATGGCCGTGGTCGCGGGTCCCGAGGATTCGCCAGAAACCGCCGAGGCTGCTGCCGAGACGGAAGAAAAGCCCAAGCCGCGCAAGCGTGCCCCGCGCAAGAAGAAGACCGATGCCGAAGCTGAAGCCGCACCCGCTACCGACGCACCGGTAGAGGCGGACGCCGAGGCCGAAGCCAAGCCCGCGCCCAAGAAGCGCGCACCGCGCAAGAAAAAGGCCGAGACCGAAGCCGCTGCCGCTGCACCGGCAGAGGGTGAAACCGAAGCCAAGCCCGCGCCCAAGAAGCGCGCGCCGCGCAAGAAGAAGGCCGAGACCGAAGCTGCTCCCGCAGCGCCGGTCGAAGCCGCACCCGCACCCGCTGCCCAGCCTGCTCCCGAGCCGGCGGCACCCAAAGCGGTAACCGAAGACAGCGCGGCATCGGCCGAACCCGCCAAGCCCAAGCGCGGCTGGTGGCAGCGCACCTTCGGCGACGAATAGCAAGCCCAGGGGGCCGGCGGGTCTTGCACTCGCCGGCCCTCAGGCCTTGCGCGCCACACCCCATTCCATCCAGCCCAGTACCTTGGGCGCTTGCTTGAGATAGGCCTGGCCGAGCGGTTCGACCGCAAAGCCCGCACGGCGCAGCGATGCGCCCACCGGCCGCGTCAGATGGCACCCGCCGGCCAGCGGTTTCCACAGCGGCTCCAGACGGTCCTGCCACTGCGCGACGCCCGCATCGGGCGCACGGCCATGTTCGAGAAACAGCAGTTGTCCGCGCGGGGCCAGTATCCGGCGCAGTTCCGACAGCACTTTGTCCGGATCGTCGACCGAACACAGCGTATAGGTGCACACCACCGTATCGAACGAGCCCGAGGGAAAAGGAATATCCTCGCCCACGCCCGCACGGATATCGGTCTCCCACCCCTTCGCCCGCGCACGTTCGCGCGCGCCGGCGAGCAGCTTTTCATGCGGATCGATCCCGGCAAAAGAGGTGATCTTGTCGCTGTCGTAAAGCGCCTGGTTGAGCCCGCCTCCGCAGCCGAGTTCGAACACGCGGCCCTCGGCAAGCGGGATCAGCTGGCGGCGGCGTTTCTCGATACCGTCCTGCCCGCAGGCTGCCGTGATCAACCGCGGCATTACGTGACGATCGTACCAGGCCCTTAGCCCCATCGCGCTCTCCTTGACCGGCGCTCGCCAAGGAAAGCTATCCGTTTTCGGATTTGCGACAAGCACAAAATTCGTGACCCTGTCATGGGCCACAGGTAAAGGCGCGCGCATGAGTCACACGATCGACCTGTTCACGATACCCGCCGCCGACAAGGATCGGCTGCGCGTCCTGTTCCTTGCCAAGCATGCCACCGCCGGCGGCCAGCTGCATGGCGAAGACGGCAATCATGCGGTCTATCACCACGAAGTGCTCGACACCTTGCGCGCGATCGGTCTCGACGTGACCCCGGCGAGCGATTTTACCGCCTTGTTCGAAAAGACCGATTTCGATTACGTCTTCACCCTGCTCAACCGCGCGGGATATCCGATGAGCGAGATGCTCGGCCCGCTGTTGGCGCAGCGCATCGGCCTGCCCGCGCTCGGCGCCTCGCCCATTCTGCGCGGCCTGTCGGACGACAAGCATCTGATGAAGACCGTGGCGGTCGCGCGCGGCGTACCCGTCGCCCCCTGGCTGATCGCGCGGCGGGGGTGCATGCACATTCCCTATCCCGACTTCGCTTTCGAACGGCTGGTGGTCAAACCCAACGCCTCATCCGCCAGTTGGGGCGTCACCATGCCGACCAATTGGGACGATGCGAAACGCGACATCGCAAAGCTCCACGAGGAAGGCCACGACGTGATCGTCGAACGCTATGAGGGCGCCTATGACGTGGTGGTCCCCGTGCTGGGCGGAGCCGAGCCGATCCTGCTGTCGACAATGCGCTTCGAAATGCCGGGCGATGAGGGCAATTTCCGCTCCTACGAGGAAAAGCGTGGGCTGTCCGAAGGTCCGAAGGAACGGCTGGTCGCGATGAAGAACCCGGTCATGACGCGCAAGATCCGCGAATATACGCGGGCCATGCTGCCCGAACTGTGGCCGTTCGACTACGGGCGCTTCGAGTTCCGCTATACCCCGACGACCGGCGAAGTGCTGTTCATGGAAGTTAATCTGTCGTGCAACCTGTGGTCGAAGAAGACCGTCTCGGGCGCGGCGCAACTGGCCGGGCTGACGCATGCCCAGCTGATCGAGCATATCGCGGCCTACAGCATGGACCGGCAGGGAGTGATCACGGCAGAACGGGTGCCGTTCGACCTAGCGATGATGCCCGAGGATGTCGGCGGCGAAACCATCGAAGTCTGACCCGCCATGCACCCCGCCGAACTCGCCTATTACGCCAAGAAGGCGTTCGCGCTGTTCCCCGGCGGGGCCGAAGCCGCCAGCGCCCCGGCCTTCGCTGCGCATTACGAGCGCCGCCGCCGCAGCCGGTCACCGGCGCGTACAATGCTCGACCGGGGCATTGCGCGGGGCTTTGCTGCATGGCTGCCATCACGAACCTTCGCTGTCGCGCGCAAGTACGGCATGGATGCGCAGTGGGAACGGCAGGCGCTGGCAATCGCGCGCGAACGTTTCGTCGATCCCAATGACATCGCGCTGTTCCGGATCGAGCGGCCCGAGGAGCTCGATCACTATATCCGGCGGTTCGAGGATGCGGGCTTCAACAAGATCATCAACTCGCAGGGATGGAGCCGCGCCTGCGTGCTGGTCGACAAGGCGGCGTTCTATCGCCGCTGCGCCGCGCACGGCCTGCCCCATCCCGCCGTGCACGCGGTCTACGATCGCGGATTGCGCGATTTTCGCCCCGCCCGCGGACACCCGCTGATTGCCAAGCCCACGCACGGCGAAGGCGGCCGCGGTGTCGCGCTGCTCCCCCATGCCGTGTCCGATATCACCGACCAGGCCGCCTTCGCCCAGGCGATCGCGCCCTATGTCGATGACCGGCAAGTGTGGGTGATCCAGCGCGCACTGGGCAACCACGCAGCGCTGGCGGACTATGCGATGGATGCGCTGGCGACTGCGCGGCTCACCACGATGCGTAATGAGACGGGAGAACCCGAACTGGTCAGCACCGTGCTTCGCGTGCCTTCGCTGCGCGGCCCGGTGATCGATAACATGAAGGCGGGCGGGCTGATCATGCCGGTCGATTTCGAAACCGGGCGCGCGGGTACCGCCTGCAAGGGCTATGGTGGCGGCGATTACGAATGCCATCCGGTCAGCGGCGCGGCCTTTGGCGATCTGCAGCTGCCCGATTGGGAAAAGACCGTGGCGCTCGCCTGCCGCGCGCATGCCGCGGCGTTCCCCGAATATACGCTTATCGGCTGGGATATCGCGTTCACGCCCGACGGGCCGATGGTGGTCGAAGGCAATGCCAAGCCCGGGGTGCTGATGCCGCAGCGCAGCGGCCGCAAGGGTCTGGCGGGCCAGCGCTATGGAGAACTGCTCGCCTTCAATCTCGAGCGTGCCGAAACCGGGCGGGCGGGCGCGTAGGCCGCCTAGGCCGGAACGGCTTCGCCCTTCCAGTCGAACACGCCGCCGCTGTCCACCACCGTCAGCCCGTCGATGACATTCAGCAGGTTGTCCGCCGCATCGGCGGGCCGGGTCAGCTGGCCCGCGGGCAGATTGGCCTGGAAGGGTTCGGACAGCGCCGAATCCACCGTGCCCGGATGCAGGCCTGCCACGATCGCCTGCTTGTGCGTCCGGCCCAGCTCGATCGCAAAATTCTTGCGCAGCATGTTGAGCGCAGCCTTGCTGGCACGGTAGCTGTGCCAACCGCCCAGGCGATTGTCGCCGATCGACCCCACCCGCGCCGATAGCGTCGCGAAGACGCTGCGGCGGTCGCGCGGCAACAGGGGCAGCACATGCTTGGCCACCAACGCGGGGCCGATGGTGTTGAGCCGGAACACCTCTTCCATCGCCGCGCCGTCGATCTGCTTGTAACTGCGTTCGGGGCCCGAGCCATCGGCCAGTGTCAGCACACCACTGGCGACCACCACCAGATCGGGCGGCGCCTCGGCCATCGCGGCAGCGGCCGCGGCGATCGAGGCTTCGTCGGACAGATCGAAGCGAAAGGCGCGCAGCGAGGGGTCTGCTGCCGTGCCCGAACGGCTTCCCGCCCATACCTCGACACCGCGCTCCGCCAGCCTTGTCGCCAGCGCGCCGCCGATACCGCCGCTGGCGCCGAAGATCGCGGCGCGCCGAAAGGGCTTTCCTACATTCATCCTACCGCTCTAGACCTCCGATAACGCCCCGTGGTGCCCCCGAATTCACCCGATTACCGGGCTTTTGGCGCAAGAAGCTGTTTTTGCCCTGAACCGTGTAACACCCGGTCCATGTTGTAGGACACCCGTTGCAGGAAATGCGTCACACATGGCCTTGCGCCAAGCGCCCGAACCGCTAGATGGGTTGCGCAAAGAAACAGGACTGACAGCGTAATGGCGACCTTCACCCTTCCCAAGAATTCGAAGATCACCGGCAAGAGCCGCGCCCATACGGCGACCGGCGGTACGCGCATCCGCAAGTTCAAGGTCTACCGCTACGATCCCGACAGCGGCGAAAACCCGCGCTACGACACCTTCGAGCTCGACCTCGACGAATGCGGCCCGATGGTGCTCGACGCATTGTTCAAGATCAAGAACGAGATCGACCCGACGCTGACCTTCCGCCGTTCGTGCCGCGAAGGTATCTGCGGTTCGTGCTCGATGAACCTCAACGGCAAGAACGGTCTCGCCTGCACCACCGCGATCGAGGATCTCAAGGGCGAGATTCGCATCACCCCGCTGCCGAGCATGGACGTGATCAAGGATCTCGTGCCCGACTTCACGCATTTCTATGCGCAATACGCCAGCATCCGTCCCTGGCTGCAGACCGTCTCGACCACGCCCAGCGGCAAGGAACGGCTGCAGTCGCCGGAACAGCGCGAGAAGCTCGACGGGCTCTACGAGTGCATCCTGTGCGCCTGCTGCTCGACCGCCTGCCCCAGCTACTGGTGGAATTCGGACAAGTTCCTCGGCCCGGCGATCCTGCTGCAGGCCTATCGCTGGCTGGCCGACAGCCGCGACGAGATGACCGGTGAACGGCTCGACCAGCTGGAGGACCCCTTCCGCCTCTATCGCTGCCACACGATCATGAACTGCGCGAATGTCTGCCCCAAGGGCCTCAGCCCCGCCAAGGCAATCGCCGAAACCAAGAAAATGATCGCCGAACGCGCGATCTGATGGCCCTGCGCGACGAGGTGTTCGACCATGGCCCCGACCCGGAAAACCCGGGCTGGCGCCACTGGAACCTGAAGGACGAAACGCTGTTCAACGGCGCGGTGATGGGCAAGCTCATCACCCGGGTGGACGATGACGGCAAGGCGCGGCTGCGCATGTTCCCCGAACGGCGCCACCTGAACCTGCAGGGCATCATCCACGGCGCGGTGACGCTGTCGCTGATCGACATTTCGCTGTTCACCACCATGCACAATATCGGCAGCGGCAATGCGGGCCCGTCGGTGACGGTCGAGCTATCGACCCAGTTCGTGGGCGGCGGCAAGCCCGACATGCCGCTCGACGCGGTGTGCGAGATCGTCCGCGAGACGGGCAGCATGGTGTTCGTGCGCGGCACGGTGGTCCAGGAAGACCACGCGGTCGCCAGCTTCTCGGGCATCGTCAAGAAGATCAAGCCCCGCGCCGCCGCGTGACCGGAATGCTAGCCCGCTACGAGCGGCTCGTCTCGGCGGGCGAATTGCAGGCCGATCCCGACCAGCGCCGCGCCGCACAGCGGCTCGACCGACTGCAGAAGGACCTCGAGGCGGAGAGTTCGGGCGGGCTGCTCGCACAGCTGTTCAAGCCGAAGAAGGCGCGGCCCGAGGGCGTCTACATGTGGGGCGGCGTCGGGCGCGGCAAGTCGATGCTGATGGACCTGTTCGTCGAGACGCTGGGGATCGCCGAGAAACGCCGCGCGCATTTCCACGAGTTCATGCTCGAGGTCGACCGGCGCATGCGCGAGCGGCGAACCAGCGATCCCGGCGATCCAACCGGCAAGGTCGCACGCGATATCGCCGCCGATGTGCGCTGTCTCGCCTTCGACGAGATGGTGGTGAACAACACCGCCGATGCGGCGATCATGGCACGGCTGTTCACCGCGCTGATCCGCGACGAGGGCGTGACCGTGGTCACCACCAGCAACCGCCCGCCGCGCGATCTCTACAAGGACGGGATCAACCGCTCGCTCTTCCTGCCCTTCATCGATCTTGTCGAAGACGAAATGGACGTGCTGCCGCTCAACGGTCCGACCGATTACCGGCTCGACCGGCTGGGCGATATCGAGACGTGGCACGCCCCGCTGGGCGACGAGGCGACCGCGCAGGTGCGCGAGGCCTTTTTCCGCCTCACCGATTACGCGCCCGAGGATGCCGAACACGTTCCCAGCGCCGAACTGGACCTGGGCGGCGGGCGGACGATCCACGTGCCCAAGAGCCTCAAGGGTGTCGGCGTGTTCAGCTTCAAGCGGTTGTGCGGCGAGAACCGCGGGGCGGCGGACTATCTCGCGATCGCGCATGCCTATCATACCGTGATCGTGGTCGGTGTCCCCGCGATGTCGCCCGACAACCGCAACGAGGCGATCCGCTTCACCAAGCTGGTCGATGCACTGTACGAGAACAATGTGAAGCTCTTCGTCGCGGCGGCGGCCGAACCGGAAAACCTCTACACCGCCGGCGATGGTGCGTTCGAGTTCGAGCGCACGGTCAGCCGCCTCAAGGAAATGCAGAGCGCGGATTACATGGCGCGGGGTCACGGCGCCGACTAGCCGGGCCGCGAGGCAGTTACATCGGTGTTTCTTGACGGCTTTCGCGCCGCCCCCACATCACCCGCATACCGGCGTCAACACCCCGCCGATGTGAGACTGAACCATGATCGATATCCGACCCTTCGCCACGCTTGGCCATGCCGACCACGGCTGGCTCGACGCACGGCACCATTTCAGCTTCGCCAATTACCACGACCCCGACCGGATGGGTTGGGGCAGCATCCGCGTGTGGAACGACGACACGATCGCGGCGCAGAGCGGTTTCCCGCCGCACCCGCACCGCGACATGGAAATCGTCACCTTCGTGCGCAGCGGCGCGATTACGCACCGCGACAGTCTGGGCAATGAAGGCCGCACCGCCGCGGGCGACGTGCAGGTGATGAGCGCGGGCACCGGCATCACCCATGCCGAGATGAATCGCGAGGACGAGGCGACCACGCTGTTCCAGATATGGATCATTCCCGATCGGCAGGGTGAGCAGCCCGGCTGGGGCCAGCGCGAGTTTCCCAAGGCCACGCGCGAAGGCGGCTTCGAAGTGCTCGCCAGCGGCGATGCCGAAGCCGATGATGCGCTGCCGATCCGGACGGATGCGAAGGTCGCCGCGGCGACGCTGGCGAAAGGCCAGAGCGCGGTCTGGAACACCTCGGGCCAACGCCACCAGTATCTGGTTGCGCCAAAGGGCCGGGTCACGGTCAACGGGCACGAAGCGCAGCCGCGCGACGGGATCGCCGTGACGGGCGAGAGCGAAATCGTGGTCGAAGCGCTCGACGACGCCGAGATCGTCTTGGTCGACGCGCGCTAGGCGCTGGGCTTCAATTGCCGGAGCGATCGCTCCAGCATCAGCAATTGCCACAGCACCCGGCCATGGTCGCTGCGGCCGGAAATATGGTCGTCCGCGAGGCGTGACAGCGCCTTGCGGGCGAACCACCCGCTCCCGGTAAGCAGTTCGCTCGCGGCGACCGCCCTCGCCTCTCCCGCAAGCGGACCGCGGAACCACTCCGCCAGCGGGGTCACGAAGCCCTGTTTGCGGCGATAGAGGATGTCTTCGGGCAGATAGCGCTCCATCGTGTGCTTCATCAGCCATTTGCCGGTGGTGCCGCGCAGGCGCTGGCGCTGCGGCAAGCGGGCGCCGAATTCGATCAGCCGATGATCGAGCAGCGGCTCGCGCGCCTCGAGCCCGACCGCCATGCTGGTGCGGTCGGTCTTGGTCAGGATATCGCCGGGCAGCCAGAACTTGAGATCGGCATATTGCGCGCTGTCGAGACCGCTCCTTGCGGGCGCCTCGCGCATCAGCTTTTCAAGCGGCTGTTCGGCGCGATAGGTGCCACGCTGCCTCAGCAGGACCTCGCCATAAAGCGCCTGCCGCTGCTCGGGCGCGAGGATTGCCAACGCACGCGCATAGCCCGCCTCGCCGCTCTCGGCCAACGACAGCAGGGTCGTCTTCGCGCGCAGCGGGCGCGGCGCCCAGTCGGCCTTGGGCCAGACCCGCCCGAGCGCGCCGAACACCGGTTCGCGCAAGGCGCGCGGCAGGACCGAGCGCGCCTGTTCCTCGCGCGCATGGAACATCTGGCGGCGATAGCCGGCGAAAGCCTCGTCCGCGCCATCGCCCGACAGCGCCACGGTGACCTGCTCGCGCGCGAGTTCGCACACCCGCAAGGTGGGCAGCGCGCTGGCATCGGCGAACGGCTCGTCGAAAATCGCAGCAATCCGGTCTATCTCGCCGAACTGGTCGGACGAGACGATCCGCTCGTGGTGGTCGGTGCCGAACAGTTCGGCGACCTGCCGCGCATGGCGCGTCTCGTCGACGCTCGCGACATCGAAGCCGATCGAACAGCTGGTGACCGGTTGCGCGCTCGCCTCGCTCATCAGTGCGACGACCGAGGAACTGTCGACCCCGCCCGAAAGGAAGGCCCCGAGCGGTACATCGGCAACCATCCGGCTGGTCACGCCTTCGCGCATGAGATGGAGCAATTGCGCCGAGAGGTCCTGGGTCCGCCCCTTCTCGCGCGCGGCGAAATCGACATCCCACCATTGGCGTGGCGACCCCGGTTCGCGGCCATGTTCGAGCAGCAGGAAATGACCCGCGGGCAACTTTTCGACGCCCTTGAGGATTGCGCGGTGATCGGGGACATAACCCCAGGTCATGTAATCCTCGATCGCCAGCGGATCGACCTCGCGCCGCATCAGGGGGTTGGCGAGCAGCCCCTTCATTTCGCTGGCGAAGGCCAGCGCCCCGCCCTCGAGCCGCGCAAGGTAGAGCGGTTTCACCCCCAGCCGGTCGCGTGCGAGGAACAGCTGCCGCCGGTCGAGATCGTAGAGCGCGAAGGCGAACATGCCATCGAGCCGCGCGAGGCAGTCGGGGCCCCATCTCTGCCATGCGGCGAGGATCACTTCGGTATCGCCATGGGTGCGAAACTGCGCCCCGCCCTGTTCGAGCTCGCGGCGCAATTCGCGGTAATTGTAGATCTCGCCATTGAAGGAGATCACCGCGCGGCCATCGGCGGCGTGCATCGGCTGCGGCGAACCTTCGAGGTCGATGATCGACAGCCGGCGATGCCCGAGGCCCACACCCGGCGCGGTCCAAACGCCGCTGCCGTCGGGACCGCGATGGCCGAGCGCATCGGTCATCCGCTCGACCCGTCGGGGATCGACCGGTTTCACCGTCTCGTAATGGAAAATCCCCGCAATTCCGCACATATGCGAGCGTGCCTAGCCCAGCTGCGTGAGCACGGCAAAGCTTCCTGCGGCCAGCAGTATCGCACCAAGGACGAGAGCCGGGTTGCCAGCGCGGCCTTCCCAGCGCGCAACCAGCGGAAAGGCAGCGACTTCGTCGGCAGTCCAGCCTGCGTCTTCAGGCTCACGCTCGAACCAGCGCCATGCCGCGCCCAGGACCAGCGCGATGACGATCCCGAAGAACAGCCAGCCATAGACGAGATGGTCGAACCCGCCGGCAGCCTCTGCCCCAACATATTGCGCGAGGAAGATCGTGGCCCAGGCGCGGATGCCGTTGGCGATCACCGGGACAACGACGCAGGCCAGCAGGAACCACGCGCGCCTGTTCCAGCTGGTAAAACAGCTATGTGCGACCAGCAGGCCAAGCGCGAGCATGGCGATCAGAAATTTCACGCCGGCGCATTCCTCGGCGACGATAAACAGCCCTGCGGGGGTGTCGATATGGATGCCCTGCGCGACCATCTCGATCCCGCTCAGCCGCGTCAGCGCACTCGCGATCTGGGCAGTAATCATCTGCAACTGCGGGATGATCTCGCCCCCGACGGGGACCATGAGAAAGCCGTAGACGAGCGGAAAGGCGAGGATCAGGGCCGCCCGCAATCCGAACAGCGCGAGGACCGCGCCCTGCATGGCGACCACTGCGCCGCCTTGCCCGATCGTGTTGATGTCGAGGCTCCGCCCCACCAGCCAGAGGACGAGCCCGAAGACGAGCCACGCCAGCCCCGGCCACCATCCGGCTGCGCCGGCGCGCGCCAGTTCGTCGCGGCGGATCCAGACCAGCCAGGCGATGATCGGGGGGACAAGCAGGATATGGCTGTAAGTGTCGATATCCCACCACTGATGCGCCATCGCGCGCCATTCGGCGAAGGTCAGCGCGAACAGCGCCGCCCAGGCGATAGCGAGCATCACACCCGGAGCGCTACGCCCAGCGGTGCGCGGTAGTGGCAGGTCACGCTGCATCGATAGGCAACTCGGCGCCGCGGACCAGTTCGGCAAGCTCCGTTTCGACCTTGTCCCAGCTCATCCGCTCGAGGACGAACCGCCGCGCGGCTTCACCCATCGCGCGCGCGTGCAGCGGATCGGCAAGCAGGCGATCGATCGCAGCGAGCAATTGCTGCGGGTCGGGCGAGGAGATGATCAGATGCTCGCCATGGGCCGCGTCGATCCCGGTCGCCGCCCCGGGGGTCGCCACCACCGGGCACGCCATCGCCATCGCCTCGAGCACCTTGTTCTGCACCCCGCGCGCGATCAGCAGCGGCGCGACCACCAGATCGGCGGATTTGAGGAACGGTCGCACATCCTCTACCTCGCCCCAGACGCGCACTCCGTGCTCGCCATGGCGGTCCCGCAAGGCGCGCACCGGCGCGCGGCCGACGATATGGAAGCGCGCCCGCGCATGCGTCTTGCGCAAAGCAGGCATGACATGCGCGATCATCCACTCCGCAGCCGCGACATTGGGCGCATAATCCATCTGCCCGGTAAAGACGATCTGCGGCCCTTCGCCCTCGTCGAGGTCGGGATGCGAGCTCACGCGCCCCGGGTCGAAAAACTGCGCGTCGATGCCATTGCCCAGTGCATGCAGGCTGACCGCCTCGGGCCGGGTAAGCCGGGATCTGAACAGGTCCGCCTCGTTTTCGCTGATCAGCAAGGTGGCATCGGCGCGCGCGGCAAGCCGTTCTTCCTCGCGGGCGAGCAAGCGTCCTTCGCGGCGGTTGATCCATTTGCGCTGGCCGGCCTCGGCATAGGCGGCGAACTTGGCGCTATCGACATCGCACATGTCGAACACGACACGCCCGTCGAAGCTGTCGGGGATATATTGCCCCATCTGGCCTGAGAAAACGAAGATGGTGTCGATACGGTGGTTGCCCAGCGTCTTGGCGACATAGCGGTGCATCGCCTCGTCATCGAACGCGGTCAGGCTGACCGCCCTGCCCTTGAGCAGCGCCTCGACCCCGGCAAGGTGAAGCGGCTTGCTCCGCTCGATCAGCGCATGCGTGCGGGCCATTTCCACCAGCAGCGGCTTTTGCGCCATGTCCTGCACGGTTTCACCAAAGGTACCGACATGCACGGGGCCAAGCTTTGCCAGCCCAGCCAGCAGGTGATGCGAGCGGATCTTGTCGCCGCGATCGGGCGGAAAGGGCACGCGGTGTGCGAGGAACAGCACTTCGCCCATGTCAGCCGAGCCCCCGCGCAATCCACGGCCCGACGCGCGTAGCGACGGAAAGCGGCAGTTTCTTCCACAACGCGATGCTCGACGAATAGCCCTGGTCGGTCGGATCGATATTGCGCGCGGTCCTGCCCGGCGCGGTCCACGTCCAATAGGTCAGCGGTTCGGGTTCGAAGCCCTGCCATTTCTTGAACTTGTACGGCCCGGTGCCAATTTTCGAGCGACCGTAATCATAGCGCGTGCATCCGCGCGCGCGGCCATGGTCCATCAATTCGAAATAGCACCGTTCATTTGCCTTGAGTGCGCGTGCGGCGAACCCGCCCCCGCCCCAGAACGGCATGACCGCACCATCATGGTAGAGCGACAAGACGCTCGATACGGCCTGCCCGTCATGCAGCGCGGTGATGATGTCGGCATCCTCGCCGAAATGGTCGAGCACCGCTGCAAACAGCTGCCGCGGAAATACCGGCGTGCCGAGGTTGTGCACACTGGCGGCATAGCAGGGGTAGAAAGCCGCAAGATCGTTCGCGCTGCGTCCGGTGACAATTTCCAACGGCGACTGCAGAGATTTGCGGACCTCGGCGCGGGCCTTGCGCGGGATGGCGAGCAACTCGGCTTCGCGGTCAGTGGCCAGCGGACGCGAGAAATTTGCGTGCTTGCCGGTAATCGCCTGCCAGCCTTCGGGCGCGCTGCCGCCGCGGATTTCGACCGAGCTTACCGCGTGGCGCTGCGCCAGCTCTTCGGCCGCACGGCATAGCAGCAGCGAAGCGGTCTCGTTATCGGCCAGCGGGCCGCCCCCGACGCCAAAGGCACTGGACACGAGGGCGGAAGCAAACAGCGGCGAGCGTACCTCGGTCAGCGGCAGCCAACCTTCGAGCACACCTGCGCGTTCGGCGACCAGGCCAAGCGCGCGCTGGCCCGTCCCCTGCTCGATCGCAAGCAGCCAGGCCGGGCGGTGAAAGGGCGTCGCGCCGTGCTCCGCGACGAACGCCTCGATCCGGGCGGCTTCGGCCGGGACGTGCAGGTCGGCCTGGCGAATTGTGCCGCAATGGGCGGACTGGGGTTTCATGCTGCCCAATCGAGGCTGCGCGGCTTTTCCCGCGCCGCCAGCGCATCCATCCGGCCCCACGCGAAATCGCCGAGCAATCCGGTGAGCTTATCCGCCATTTTCGACAGATTGGTGTAATGCCGCAGCCGCGAACGCAGCGGTGCCCCCGCGACCCGCGGCTGGTTTGGATCGACTTCCCACGGGTGGAAATAGAACACCGCGGGCCGGCCATCGCGGTTCACCTGCCTGATTGCCCAGCGGCTGAACGCATAGGGAAGCACGCGGAAGAACCCGCCCCCGCCCGCAGCCAGCCGCCTGCCGCGCAGCAGCGCGGTCGTTACGGGGATTTCGATAAGGTCGCTGCCCGCTACCGGGTTGAACGCAAAGCGCGGTGCTTCGCGCCAGCCGTAATGGTCGTGAACCACCGGCGCGACAGAAGAGGAATAGGCATAGCCATGCTCGGCCAGCACTTCATGCGCCCAGGGGTTGCGCGCATCGATCGAGAAGCTCGGCGCGCGATAGCCGGTGACTGGCGCACCTCCGACATCCTCGAGGATGGCGCGCGCCTTGGCGAGATCGGCGGCGAATTCCTCGCGCATGAAGGTGAACACGCGGGTGTGGTCATAGCCGTGGCTGGCCAGCTCGTGCCCGCGATCGATGATGGCGCGAATGGCCGGCTTGTTACGCTCGGCCACCCAGCCCAGCGTGAAGAAGGTCGCCTTGACCCCCGCGGCATCGAACAGATCGAGAATGCGTGCGACATTGTCGCCCACACGCAATTCGAGCCCGTCCCAGTCCTCGCGCGCAATGGTGTTCTCGAACGCGCCCACCTGGAACCAGTCCTCGACATCGACCGAGAGGCCGTTGACGATCGTGTTATCGCTCAACGCGCTCTCCCCGATGTTACGCGGCAGCGCGCGAACCCTGCGATTCGAAATAGTCGATCATCATGGTCAGCACGTGGCGCAGCGAACGCTCCTGCTCGTCGAGACGCGCCTCGATCGACGCGAGCCGCTGGTCGACATCCGCGGGCAGATCGTCTGTCGCGCGCTCCTGGCTTAGCTTCTCGACCTCGCGGCGCAGCGCAGACATATGCTTGTCGCGCTCGGCGAAGGCCGCCTCGATGGCTTCGATCTGATGGTCGAGCAGGCCCTTGTCGGGCGCCCCGCCGGCTTCGGCGGGGGCCGCAACGGGCGCAGCAGGGAGTTCGTTGGATGCCTGCCGTGCCTCGTCCTTCGCGCGCGCAATCGCATCTGCCGCCGGACCTTCGCGATCGGGGCGCGGCTTGGCTGGCGCCTCGGCCGGAGCCGCGTCGCCGGTCATTTCCTCGACGACCGCTTCGAGCATGTCGACCTCGAGCACCGATTGCTCCTCGACTGCGCCAAGCAGCAGCAGGCGGGTCATCACCTGGTTGACCTTGCGCGGGATACCCCCGGTGGCCTTGTGCAGCTTGACCCAGATGCCGCCATCGATTTCCGGATTCTCGTTCCAGCCGACGCGCGACAGGCGGTGCATGACATAGGGTTCGATCTCGCCCGGCTGCATCGGTTCCAGATGATGCGCGGCGATCACGCGCTGGCGCAGCTGTTCGAGTTCGTCCGAATGCGCAAGCAACTGCTTGAATTCGGGCTGGCCTAGCAGCAGCGTTTGCAGCAGCGGATGCGACCCGAGCTGGAAGTTCGACAGCATCCGCAATTCTTCGAGCGCGCCGATCGACAGGTTCTGCGCCTCGTCGACGATCAGCAAGGTGCGGCGTCCGTTGCGCGCTTCCTCGTGCAGGAACAGCTCGATTGCCGCGAGATCGGCGGCCTTGTCGCCGCCGGTGACGTCGAGCCCGAAGCTGCGCGCGGCGACGTGGATCATCTCCTCGCCGTCGAGCGCGCTGGTGACCACTTCGCCCACGGTCATGCGATCATCGTCGAGCTTCTGCTTGAGATGCGCGACCAGCGTCGACTTGCCCGCACCGACTTCGCCGGTGATTACCACGAAGCCCTCGCCCTGGTTGAGGCCATAGCCGAGATAGCTCAGCGCCTTCTTGTGCGTGACGCTCTCGTAATAGAACGCCGGATCGGGCGTGAGCTGGAACGGCCGCTCGCTGAATCCATAATATTCTTCGTACATCGAACCGATCCTATCAGAAATCGTAGCGCAGGCCGAGCAGGGCCGATGCGGTCGTGAAATTGTCGGGCGCGATATCGCTGTCGAGCATCGAGATGGCGACCGCGGCGCGTGCCGAAAGGTTGCGGACAACCTCTTCCGAATAGCTCGCCGAACTGCCGAGTACACGAACATCGCCGGATCCGGCAGTCCCGCTGTCGAACCAGTTGGCATAGCTGTTGAGCGAGAAGCTGCCACGCTGTCCGACCGGGCCCGAGACCCCCGCCGCGACATAGTAGCTTTCATCGACGATCCCGTCGGCCAGTTCCAGCACCGTACCTGGTGCGCCGATGAACTTGCGCCGGTCGTACCCTGCGCCGATCGCAGCGGTCATCCGGCCGATCTGGCGGCTGTAGCTGGCAACGACCCCGCGTCCGCGGAAGACCGAGGAGCGCACCGAGCCAAGCAGGCCGTCGAGACAGCCGCTGCCGTCGAGCGTGCTGACACAGCCGGTCAGCTCACCCGTAACCGGATCGCGCGTCACGGTGAAATCGGTCGGCAAGGCGGCCAATGCATTGTTCAGGCGCCCGCCAAAGCCCTGGATCCCGTCATAGACGCCGATCGAAAGGTTGCTCCGACTGCTCGGACGCCAGCTGAAATTGCCGTAAAAGGTCTCGCTATCGTAGCGGCGACCGAAATGTGCTTCGAGCTGGGTTCGGCTGCTGGGCGTCCAGACCACGCCGACATCCCAGATCAGCCCGCTCGCCTCATAGGCGATGATGCGCGGGCTGGCGGTGTCGGTCACATATCGGCCGTTGTCGCCGATGACCGGGTTGCCATCCGCGTCGCGCACCGCGTCGCGGCTCGACACTTCGACATCCTCGACCCCTGCCCCGGCGACGAAGGCCAGTGTGGGGGTGATCGGCACGGTTACATCGCCGCGGACATAGGCGTCGCGGACGCGCTGATCGAGGTTGGAGACGTCTTCCTGATAATATCCGGCGCCGACACCGATGCCGACTGGCAGCGGGTCGCCCGGACGCGTCCCGGCACGCACGGTAGCGCTATGCGTGACGCTTTCGTCGAACAGGTCGGCCTGCGTTCCCGACTGGGTGAGGAAATCGGGGCCGTCGACGCGTGTGTACCCGATGCGGTAATTGGCGCTCACATCGACAGCGCCCATGCGGGTCTGCAGATTGGGCCCGGCATAGGCCGAATAAGTCTGGGTGGAGAGATTGTCGTCGACCAGCGGATTGATCACCGAACGGCCCTGCGCATCGACCCGCGTGCTGCTTGCCAGCCCACCCGCCTCGAAAGTCAGGACCCGCGGGATGATCGTCGCATAGCCGCGCGCGAGGCCGGTGATCGTGTCCGAATCCGACCCCTCCGACTGATGCGCGAAATTGCGTTCGTAACGTAGCGACACGCTGCCGCCGTTGTTGCGCCCGGCGATGGATGCGTCGACGCCTGCCGCGAGCTGCGTATAGGTGACCACGTCGCTGCCGGGCGAGATTTGCCAGCTGGCGAGCGAATTGGCTTCGATATAGGGATCGATGCTGGTGCGGCCACGGTCGGAGGAGAACCCCTCACCGCCGGATTCGCCGGCATCGGCGCCTTGGTAGGACTGCGCCTGCAGCGGCGCGCCATGCAGAAGCGCCAGGGCCGCAGCCGTCGTGGCGAGATGACGGAATTTCACACGATAGCTCATGTGCTTACTCCCCATATCCGTAATAGCTGCCGAACTTGCGACCGCTCGGACTGAACGTCGCATCATTGAGCAGCAGCTTGATGTCGGGACAGGCTGACAGGAGATCCACCGCGTCTTCCAACGCAGCGCGCCCGCTCATATCCGCGCGCGCCACGAGCAGCGCCTGGCCGGCATGCTTGGCCAGATCGGCTGCAGGCGTTGCCGCGAGTGCGGGGGGGCTGTCGAACAC
Source organism: Qipengyuania citrea (assembly GCF_024171405.1). Classification (GTDB taxonomy): domain Bacteria; phylum Pseudomonadota; class Alphaproteobacteria; order Sphingomonadales; family Sphingomonadaceae; genus Qipengyuania; species Qipengyuania profunda. The sequence continues at coordinate 219,203 of NZ_JALJZT010000002.1, read as the reverse complement.
GATGATGCGGTTGCGTGCGCCGAGCGTCAGATTGTCGAGCACCTTCCAGGTTCGCTCGCTGGCGAGATACTCGCTGTCGCGCCCCGTCCGCTGGCCCGCGGGGAGTACCCACAGGCCCGGAATATCGGTGCCGACCACGACGTCCTCGACCTTCGCGGTGGGATCGGCGAGCACATCCATGAAGCCCTTGCCGTGTTCGAGACCGAGTTTGGCCATGATCGAGGGCTTGCCGAAATCGGCATCGACCAGCACGACTTCCATATCGCGTTCACCCGCCAGCGCGATCGCCAGATTGAGCGCGCAGAAGGTCTTGCCCTCGTTCGAATGCGGCGAGCAGACGAGCACGCGGCGCGCCTGTGGGCCCGGCTTGGCCTTGGCGGTCGCGAGGACCTGCCGCTTCACGATGCGGAACTCCTCGAGCAGCATCGACGCACCGCCATCGGGATCGATCAGCCCCTGCTCGCGCAGGAGCGAGCGGACGACATGCTGCCTGGGCCCGGTCAGCGTTACCACCGGCTTGTCCGGCTCCGACGGTGCCGCAGGCGGCACAGGTGGCACCGGCGTGGCCGCGCCAGCGGGCTGCGGCTGGGCGAAGCGGTCGGATGCGCGGCGCCGGGGCATTTCGGGCGGCGTCGAGGGCTCCGACTTGCGCTTGGGCGCAAACTTCTTGGCCTTCTCGTCTTCGAGCTTGTCGGGCACCGCCGCCGGGGCAAGCCGGTCGAGGCCGAAGGCGCCGCTGGCACGTTCGAGCAGCGAAGTGCGCTTGGGCTTCGCATCGCCCGATTTGGGCGGTTCGATATTGGTGGGCTTGTTCACTGACACATTCCCCCCTCAGGCGACCGAGCCGACCTGGACCATTTCGACGACCAGCAGCAGGAAGCAGACCGCTCCCAACGCTCCGACGCCCGCGACGAACTGTTTGAGCCGCAGCTTCTCGTGCTTGCGCGCGGCCGTGGTCATCGAACGCGAAATGGTGCCGATGACCGGCAGGTCGAGCGTGCGCTCGAGCTTGTCGGCTGTAGTAAAGCTGGATTTGAGCTGGCCCATCACGAAGGCCACCCCGGCGCCCGCGCCAAGACCGGCGATGAGCACTCCGAGTAGCAGGAGCGGCCGATTGGGTGCTGCCGGATTACGCGGCGCGGTCGGCGGGTCGATGACTTCGAACTGGAAGGCGCTGCGCTCGGTTTCGACCTGTCCGCGCAGGCGCATTTCCTCGCGATCGTTGAGCAGGTCGTCATACTTGTCCTTGAGGACTTCGTAATCGCGGCTGATGCGGTTGGCCTCGGCGGCCACGGCGGGCTCGTCGGCCTGCGCGGCGATCAGGCCGGAAATGTCCGATTGCAGCGCTGCCTTGCGCGCCTGGAGCGCCTGCACATTGGCCTGACGCTCGGCGCGGATCGAGGTGAGCGAGGTATAGGCCGGATTGGGCGTGCCGCTGGACCCGGCGGGTTCATTGGCCGCCTGTTCGCGCAGCGCATCGATCTGGCGCCGCTGCGACTGGATATCGGGGTGGCTGTCGGTCAGGCCGCGCGAGCGCATCGCGGCGAGCTGCGACTGCGCCGCCATCAGCGCGCCGCGTGCCCCGCCGCTTTCGGCGGTCATGATGCTGCGCGGTGTGCTGGCGAGCTGGCCGTTGATCGCTGCCAGGGCGCTCTGCGCGGCGGCGATATCGGCGTCGATTCCGCGCATTTCGGTGCGCATCGTCTGGAGCCGTCCGGTTACGGTGCCGGTGCCACCGATCAGATCGGGATGCTTCGCCTCGAAAATCAGGCGGCGCTGTTCGGCGGCTTCGAGTTCGCGTTTGCGGTCTTCCAGCTGCTCGTCGAGAAAGGCGATGGTATCGGCAACGTCGCCGCGATTGCCGGCAATGTTGGATTCGCGAAAAATATCGATCAGGCTCTGGACGACGTCCTTGGCCAGTACCGCGTTTTCCGCGTCGCTGAGGTTCGACTTGCCAACCGTGGCGGTGATCTCGAACAGATTGTCCTGCTCGCTCTCGACGACGATATTCTCGGTCAGGCGGGCTACCGCGCTCTGCATCTCATTGTCGGTGGCAATTTTCTCGCCGAGCTTGGTCGTGCGCACCACGCGTTCGAGATTGACCACGCTGACCAGCGTCTGGCGGACCTTGGTGATTGCCTGCTTGCCGTCGCCGGAAATTTCGAGCTGTTCGGACAGGACATCCTCGAGCTCGACATAGATCCGTGCCCGGCTTTCATAGCTGTTGGGGATGAAGGCAACCGCAAGCCAGCCGAGGATGCAGACCCCCCAGGCCACGGCGAGCGCAAGCCAGCGGCGGTTCCACACCGTATGCAGCGCGCTGCGAAGTTCGTCGAAGACTTCCTGCATGCCCCCGCAGCTCCCTAGAACGTGCTCTCGGGGATGATGATCACATCGCCCGGCTGGAGGAGGACATTGGCCTTGCTGTCGCCGCGCTTGAGCAGATCGGTCAGGCGCAAGGCGTATTCACGCTGGCGGCCCAGTTGCTTGTCGAAGCGGATCAGCTTGGCGCGGTTGCCCGCAGCAAATTCGGACAGGCCGCCCACCGCGATCATCGCGTCGAGCACGGTCATGTTCGCGCGGTAAGGCAGCGAAGCCGGCTGCGCCGTCGCACCGACGATGCGGACCTGCTGGCTGAAGGTGCCGGCAAACTCATTGACGATCACCGAGACCAGCGGGTCCTCGATATACTGGCTGAGCTGGAGGCGGATATCCTCTTCCAGCATCGAGGGCGTCTTGCCCACCGCCGGCATATCCTTGACCAGTGGAATGGTGATGCGGCCATCGGGGCGCACCTGGATATTTTCCGCGCCGAGTTCGGGATTGCGCCAGACATGGATCGTCAGCTCGTCGAGCGGGCCGATGACATATTCCTCGCCCGGACCTTCCTGCATCGCGACGAAGGTCGCCGGGGGCAGTTCCGTGCCACCGCCGCCCGCGCACCCGCCAAGCACGAGCGTGCTGGCGGCGCATCCGGCGACGAGAGAGGCAATACGGGTGAAGCGCATAGGTCGGTTTCCTGCTTGTGTCAGGGGATGCGCGGGCCGCATGCTGCGCCCGATACCCCCGTGTTTGGGCGAACTATTGCCCGAAAAAGGTGAACAGACGGTTAGCCATGGCGGCTGGCACCCGCAGAAATCGAAGGATTCGCGGGATTTAGCAGATCGGGTTCAGACTAGCATTTCGGCGGCAGGCCCCTGTCCCAAAAAGGCACTGGGCGAGGCGCTGGCGCCATAGGCCCCGGCGCAGAACACCGCCACTAGATCGCCGACCTCGGCGCGCGGCAGGTGCGCCTTGTCGGCCAGCCGGTCGAGCGGGGTGCACAGGCACCCGACGACATTAGCTTCCTCCGCGGGCTCGGCGGCAAAGCGGCTGGCGATGGCGACAGGGTAGTTGCGCCGCACCACCGTCCCGAAATTGCCCGAGGCGGCGAGCTGGTGGTGCAATCCGCCGTCGGTGACGAGATAGGTTTCGCCGTAGCTTTCCTTGCGATCTACGATCCGCGTCAGGTAAACGCCCGCCTCGCCCACGAGGTAGCGACCGAGTTCGATGAACAGTTCGGCGTCGGCCAGCGTCTTGGGCAGGTCGCGGAAGCGCTCTTCCAGCGCGGCTCCGACAGCGGCAATGTCCAACGGTTCGTCGCCCGGGAAATAGGGGATGCCGAAGCCGCCCCCCATATTGAGCTTGGGCAGCGTGACCCCGGCGTCGACTGCAATGCGATGCGCGCAGTCGAGTACCTTGGCCTGCATGTCGATCACTGCTTCAGCCGACAGCGCCTGGCTGCCGGTGAAGATATGCAGGCCGCGAAAGTCGCACCCCGCGGTGACGATCTGCCGGACCAGCGCGGGGACCCGCGCGGCGTCGATCCCGAAGGGCTTGGGCCCGCCGCCCATTTTCATCCCCGATCCCTTGAGCTCGAAATCGGGATTGACGCGGACCGCGAGACGCGGCGTCATGCCAAGCCGTTTGGCGATCGCGAGCGCGCGGCCCGCTTCGGCTTCGCTTTCGAGATTGAGCGTGACGCCCGCGGCGATCGCGGCTTCGAGTTCGATGTCCCGTTTGCCCGGCCCGGCGAAGCTCACTCGGCCCAGGTCGAACCCGGTCGCCCGAACCAGTTCAAGCTCGCCGCCCGACGCGATATCGAGCCCGTCGGCCAGCGTTGAAACAAAGGAAAGAAGCGGGCCGAAACTGTTGGCCTTTATCGCATAATTGATCTTGAGGCGGTCGGGCATGGCAGCGCGCAGCATCTCGAAACGCTGCGCAATGCGATCACGCGAATAGACGAACAGCGGGGTCCGTCCGGCCTGTTCCACCCAATGGCTTACCGGCTTGCCGCCGATGGCCAGCTCGCCGCCGATCGCCGCATAGCCGGCAGGAATGGGGCCCAGCGGCTTCATGCGCCCAGCTCCGCCGCAATCGCGGTCCGGTCGAGCTTGCCATTGGGATTGAGCGGCAGCGTATCGCGCCAGTGGATCGCATGCGGCTGCATGAAATTTGGTAGCTCCTTCTGCAGCGCCTTGGGCAGCGCGGTCTCGGGGTCGGTGGCATCCGCCGCGGGACGTACGACGAGGTGGATCGCATGGCCGAGCCGCTCGTCCGGAACCCCCAGCGCGACCGCTTCGGCGACCAGGCCGGTGGCGAGCGCCGCGCTTTCGACTTCCTGCGGGCTGATCCTATTGCCCGCGTTCTTGATCATCGCATCGCGCCGCCCGACGAAATAGAGCAGGCCATCCTCGTCGCGCCGGACGCGGTCGCCCGACCACACCGCGGTCCCGCCATATGCGGACATTGCGGGCGCCGGGCGGAAGCGCTCCGCCGTGCGTTGAGCGTCCTGCCAATAGCCTTGCGCCACCAGCGGTCCGCAATGGACCAGTTCGCCTTCCTCGCCCGGTTCGGCCAGAGTTCCGTCATCGGCGATGACGAGGATTTCGGCGAAGGGAATGGCGCGGCCCATCGATGTGGGATGGTGATCGACACACTCGGGATCGAGAAAGGTCGAACGGAAGGCCTCGGTCAGGCCGTACATGGGAAACAGGCGTGTTTGCGGGAAAATAGCGCGCAAATCGCGCACGAGTTCGATGGTCAGTGCGCCGCCCGAATTGGTCAGTCGGCGCATGCTTGCAATGGCGTCACCCGGCCATTCAATCTCGGTCAGCTGGACCCATAGCGGGGGAACCGCTGCCAGCGTCGTCACGCCGTGCCTGGCGCAGGCCTTTGCGACATCGCGCGGGAAGAGATAATCGAGCGGGACCACGCAGCCCCCCGCATACCAAGTCGACAGCAGCTGGCTCTGACCATAGTCGAAGCTGAGCGGCAGCACGGCGAGCGTGACATCGTCGCTGGCGAGCCCGAGATAATCCGCCACACTGACGGCACCCAGCCACATATTGGCGTGGCTCAGCATCACCCCCTTGGGTTTGCCGGTCGAGCCGCTGGTATAGAGGATTGCCGCCAGATCGTCGGGATCGTGGGTCGACGCGGTCAGTGACGCGCCCTCTGCCTCGGCCGCCGCAAAGACGTCGTTCTCGTCCACGACATCGCACCCCGGCGGCACGTCGCCGTCGCCCAGCGACGCCAGGCGCGCCTTGGTCCCCATCAGCAGGACCGCGCCGCTATCGCCGAGGATATGCGCGACCTGTGCACGCTTGAGCAGCGGATTGATGGGGACATGCACCAGCCCCGCGCGCGCTGCGGCCAGCGGCAGCAGGCAGGTCAGCTCGCCCTTTGCCGCCCAGCTGGCGACGCGGGCGCCCTTCCCCGCCCGGCCTGCCAGCCATCCGGCGAGCAGCGTCACACGGTTCCTCAACTCCTCGAAGCTAAGCGTGCGATCGCGCAGCACCAGCGCAGGCGCCTGTGCATCCCCGCGCTCGGCCAGTTGATCGAGCGGATAGGGCGTGGGATCAGGCATTAACGCTCCGAGGCGAGGGAATTCCGGTGGGCATCGCGGTCAGCTATCACGACACGGTTACCAAACTGCAAGGGCTGGATGGGCCCGGTGCGGGTCCTTTCGACAGGCTCGCATGGTTTGCGTTGCTGGAGACGGGCGACATCCGCCCGCTGATCGCGCTTGCCGAACGCGATGGCGAGCAGCTGGCCCTGCCGCTGCAGCACCAGCCTGCCGGGCTTGCCAGCCTGGCAAACTGGTTTTCCTTCACCTGGCGGCCACTGGGACAAAATACCGACCTGCTTACCGCGCTCGCCCGCGACCTGCGCAGCAAGACACACCGGATCGATATGGCACCCCTACCGGCGGAAGACGGCAGCACCGCCGCTCTCGAACGCGCCTTTCGCGAGGCCGGCTGGTGGATCTGGCGCGCACAATGCGACGAGAACCACGTGCTCCGGGTCGCAGGGCGCCGTTTCGCCGACTACTGGGCGCAGCGCCCCGGCAAGATGCGCACCACGCTCAAGCGCAAGGCGAAGAAGGTGGACGTGGATATCCTCGACCATTTCGACGAGACCGCCTGGCGCGACTATCAGGCGGTCTATGCCGAAAGCTGGAAGCCCGCCGAAGAACGCGCCGATATCCTGGAGCAATTTGCCCGGGCGGAGGGCGCAGCCGGTCGCCTCCGGCTGGGTATCGCGCGCGCCGATGGAGTCCCCGTGGCAGCGCAGTTCTGGACGGTCGAGAACGGCACCGCCTATATTCACAAGCTGGCGCATATCGAAGCGGCCAAGCCGCTCTCTGCCGGGACGACGCTCAGCGCCGCGCTATTCGAACAGGTGATCGACACCGATAAGGTCGATCTGGTCGATTTCGGCACCGGCACCGATGCCTATAAGCGCGACTGGATGGAGGCGAACCGCCCGCGCTATCGCCTGACCTGTCTCGACTGGCGCCAGCCACGCGCCTGGCCGGCCGCGGCCAAGGCCTGGGTGCGCCACCTTGCACCGCACAATCGCCCCAGCTAAGGGCATCGCCTTTATGCACAGGCCAAACGCAGGGGAAGCCGCAGGAATGACCGCCGAAACCGCACATGCCGCGCCGACCGGGCCGAGCCGCAGCGAGATCGATCAGACGCTGCGCGGGATTCTGCGCGACGTACTCGGGCTGGACCAGGCACAGGTCGACGGTTTCGACAACGACACCGGCCTGTTCGGTCATCTCCCCGAACTCGATTCAATGGCCGTCGCCGGCCTGTTCACTGAAATGGAAGATCGGCTCGACATCGTTATCGACGATGAAGACGTCGATGGTGAAATGCTCGAAAGCTACGGCGGCCTGCTCGTCTTTGCCGAAGCCAAGGCCATCGGGGCCTGACCTCGACCATGTATGCCACATGGCCTTGTCCGCTGCCGAATGGCCGCATGGGCGAGGAAATGGTGCTCGGCTTCGATGCCGCGCGGGCGCAGCGCCTGCTGGTGATCCCTCCGCTCTTCGATGAAGCCAACAAGTTTCGCCATCAAATATTTGAAATCATGCGCAGGATCGATACCCGCGAGGTGGATTGCTTCCTCCCCGACCTGCCCGGCTGCAATGAAAGCACGGCCGATCTGATGCAGCAGACGTTGGGCCAATGGCGCGCCGCCGTAGCCGCAGCAGCGACGCATTTTCGCGCTACGCACGTCCTCGCGATCCGCTCCGGCGGGTGGCTGGTGCCCGGCGATATTCCGGGATGGCTTTATGCCCCGGTCAAACCCCGACAGGTCCTGCGCAGCCTGCTGCGCGCGCGGATTATCGCGGCGCGCGAAGCGGGGCGTGACGAGACCTCGGACGGGCTGCTCGAAACCGCGCGGACCGAAGGCATCGAGCTGGCCGGATGGCCACTCGGCGCACAGCTTGTCCGCGAGCTCGAAGCGGAGGAAGCGACGCCCACCGGCGCGCAGATCGTGATCGAACACTCCGATGTCGGCGGCCAACCGCTGTGGCTGCGCGCCGAGAATGACGATGACCCCGAACAAGCCGATGCGCTCGCGGCGATCGTCGCGATTGGCATTCACGGCCTGTGACTCGCCTCCACCTCACCTTCGAATGCCAGGGTGTGCGCTGCGCTGCGACGCTCGACAGCGCACCGGGAACGACCGGGCTGCTCATGGTCAGCGGCGGCAACGAGATCCGCGCGGGCGCTTTCAACGGCCAGGCGCGGCTGGCGGCGACGATCGCCGCGGCGGGTTTTCCCGTGTTTCGCTTCGACCGACGCGGGATCGGCGACAGTGAGGGCGACAATCGGGATTTCCGCAAGTCGAGCAAGGATATAGCGGCCGCTCTTCTCGCGTTTCGGGCGATTGCGCCGCAGGTCCAGCGGGTGACCGGGTTCGGCAATTGCGATGCCGCATCGGCGCTGATGCTGGCGAGCGGCGCCGAATGCGATGCGCTGGTGCTGAGCAACCCCTGGACCATGGAAGAGGACGAGGACGATATCCCGCCCCCCGCCGCGGTCCGTTCGCGCTATGCCGAAAAACTCAAGAATCCACGGGAACTTGCACGGCTTGTTTCAGGCCGGGTCGACCTCGGCAAGCTCGCCAAAGGGATGGTCCGGGCGGCACGGCCCCGCAGCAAATCCTCGTCGCTCGCAGACAAGATGCGTACCGGGCTGGCCGGATTCACGGGTCCGGTGAAATTCCTGCTCGCGGATGGCGACCGGACCGCGCAGGTCTTTGCCGAGCGCTGGGACGCCGACGATACGCGGATCGCGCGCTGCCCCGGTGCCGACCATGCCTATTCAAGCGTGGAAGCGCGCGCCTGGCTGCGCAGCCGCATCCTCGAGACGCTGCGCCGCTAGCGGGTGAAGTAGCTCGTCACTTCGACATGCGTCGACCAGCGGAACTGGCCGACGGGACGCAGCGTTTCGAGCCGGAACCCGGCCTCGGCCAGCAGCTTGGCATCGCGTGCCCAACTCGCCGGGTTGCAACTGACATAGACCACCCGCGTGGCCGTGCTGGCGGCGATCTGCGCCACCTGCTCGCGTGCCCCTGCGCGCGGCGGATCGAGCAGGACCGCGCCGAACCGGCTCACCTCGTCGCTTTGCAGCGGGTTGCGGAACAGGTCGCGGTGCAGCGTCAGCACCGGGAGCCCGCGCATATTCGCCGCGGTCTTGCACGCGAGATGCGGCTCGCGCGCCGCCTCCACCGCGAGGACCTTGCGCGGCCCGGCCAGTGCGAAGGCGAAGGTACCAAGGCCGGAAAAGAGGTCCGCAATCGTCTCCGCCCCGGCGAGATACCGGCGTGCATCCTCGATCAGCACGGCCTCGCCATCGGGGGTTGGCTGGAGAAAACTGCCCTGCGGAAACGGGACGGGGACCGCGCCCAGCGTAACCGTCAGCGGTTCGGGTTCCCACAGCGTCTCGGGCCCAAAGCCATTATCAAGCGAGAGCCGCGCCAGTGCGTGATCACGCGCGAAATCGAGCAGCGCCTCGGTCGCCGCCAGCCCCTCGGCTGCAATGCCCTTGAGCAGGCAATCGATTCCCTGGTCCGCCAGCGTCAGCTCGATATCGACCGCCTGCCGCCCGCCATGCGCGGCGATCAGGGTCTTGAGCGGAGCGACGAGCGCGAAGAGTTCGGGTGTGAGGATATGGCATTCGCGCATATCGACGATGCGGTGCGAGCCGCCCTCGCGAAAGCCCAGCACCGCACTGCGCCCCGTGCGCATGCCGTGGAGCGTGGCCCGGCGGCGCGACCGGGGCGGCGACAAATGCGTTTCGAGCAGCGTTGCCGGCGCGATGCCCTGCCCCTCGGCGGCATGGACCACGCGGTCGGTGACGAACTGGCGCAGCGCCTCCTCGTCGGCATGCTGCAGCTGGCAGCCGCCGCAGGTCGGGAAATGTCGGCACGGCGGGGCGACATGATGCGGCCCCGGCGTCAGCGTTCCGTCGGGCGCGATACGGTCGCCGGGCACGCCGCCCGCGATATGGCGGCCCGAGGCGGTGATGCCGTCGCCGCGTGCGGCGATGCGCTGGATGATTTCGATCTCGCTCACAGGAACGACGCCATGGCCGGTTTGACCGCGCGGGCAAGGTCCCCGGCCGAAAAAGCGGGTGATGCGATCCGCGCCGCCTCCTGGTGGAGCCATACGCCCTCGACGCAGGCGCGCTGCGGGTCGCCATGCACCGCGAGGCGCGAGGCGACGATGCCCGCAAGGACATCGCCCGTGCCGGCGACCGAAAGCCAGCTCGACCCGCGCGGGAAGAAGTGCGTCATGACGTCACTTGCGAGGATCGTGTCAGGGCCCTTGGCGAGCACGGTCATGCCGGTGACGTCACGAAGGCGTCGCGTGCGTGCAAGCTTGCCGTCGCCACTCACGCCGAAAGCCTCGCAGAGCTTGGCGAGTTCACCCTCATGCGGGGTGAGGCAAACCGTCGTGACGTCGGCTCCCCCGAGCATATTCGGCCCGAGCAAGTGCAGCGCATCGGCATCGAGTACGACAGGCTGCCGCTGTTTGAGAGCGTCGGCCAGGCGCCTCCGGGCGTCCCCATCGCGCCCCAGTCCCGGACCGACCAGCAAGGCCGATATCCGCTCGTCGCAAAGGCTCTCTCCGAACCTGTCCTGTTCGATCACCAGATCCGCTGGCGCATCGGGGTGCGAATGCTCGCTGAGGAGCTTCACATAGCCCGCGCCTGCGCGCATCGCCGCTTCGGCGGCCAGCAGCGGTGCGCCGGGCATCGCACCCGCCACGATCGCGAGCAGTCCGCGGCGGTATTTATGCGCTTCGGGCGACGGTACCGCCAGATGCGGCCGCGACGAGAAGCCAGTCGAGACCGGTCCGAGGTCGAGTCCGATCGGAACCAGCCTCCGCGTGCCCATCGCGGCCATCGCTGGCATCAGTCCATGGGCCTGCTTCCAGGCCCCCAGCGCCAGCGTCATATCGTACTGCGGCAGCGGGCCGAGCACTTCGCCGCTATCGCTGGAAACTGCGCTAGGCACATCGATTGCTATTCTATAACAGTCTCTTGTGCCGACTTGTTCGAGTAAAGCGGCAAATACACCCTCGACCTGCCGCGTTAGACCGTATCCGAACAGGCAATCGACTACGACCGGATGGCGCGGCGCTGCCTCCGCGGAGACGGTACCGCCGAACTGCGTCCGCACCTTGCGCGCGGTATCGGTGGCAGGTTCGACCGGCGCAATCACCTGCACCGTGTTCCCGTTTCGCAAGAGGGTTTCGGCGATCACATAGCCGTCACCGCCATTGTTGCCCGGCCCGCACAGCACGGTCACCGGCCGTCCCGCGGCGACCCGCATGACCCATTGCGCCGCACCTTCGCCCGCGCGCTGCATCAATTCCCATTCGGTGGTCCCGGCGGCCATCGCCGCGCGTTCGGCGGCGCGCATCTGCGCGACGGTGAGGATCGGCTCATTCATCGCCTGGTGCATCCCAGCGATAGCGGTCGTCGCCAATGGAGAGGACGATCTCATCGCCTACCCGCTGGCTCTTGGCGCGCTGCGCTCCGTCGAATTCGACCAGCCCCGCCGGGGTATCGGCGCGGGCAAGCTTGCGGAAGCCGCCATCGGGATGGCGCATGACGAAATAGCGTTCGACGCCCTCGTCCATTTCGACAAGGCGGCACTCGCTCGCAAAGTCGCTCGCCCCTCGCAGCGCACAGGCGACGGGCGTGCCGCCCTCGGCATTGATAGGGGGTGACAGCTCGCAGGCGCCGAGCGCCATCAGCGCCAGCACCGGCACAGGGAGGAAGCGCCGTAAAATTGCCATGCCCCGCCGCTGCCATGCGCGGGGGCGCGGAGCAAGCCTCAGCCGCGCTTGATCTGCGAAACGTCGCGGATCGCGCCGCGCGCAGCAGAGGTGGTCATTGCGGCATAGGCTTCGAGCGCGGGCGAGACGCGGCGCTCGCGCGGCTTGGCCGGTGCCCAGCCCCTGGCCTCCATCGCAGCGCGGCGCTCGGCCAGCACCTCGTCTGCCACCGCGAGGTTGATCGAGCGCTCGGGAATCGAAATCTCGATCCTGTCGCCGGTTTCGACCAGTCCGATCGCCCCGCCTTCGGCCGCCTCGGGCGAGACATGGCCGATCGACAGGCCAGAAGTTCCGCCCGAGAATCGCCCGTCGGTCAGCAGCGCGCAGGCCGCGCCCAGCCCCTTCGATTTGAGATAGCTGGTCGGATAGAGCATTTCCTGCATGCCCGGCCCGCCGCGCGGCCCTTCGTAGCGGATCACCACCACGTCGCCTTCGACCACCTGCCCGGTAAGGATCGCGGTGACCGCGTCGTCCTGGCTCTCATAGACCTTCGCCGGACCCGAGAAGTTCAGAATGCTCTCGTCGACACCCGCGGTCTTCACGATGCAGCCGTCGCGCGCGATATTGCCGTAAAGCACCGCGAGCCCGCCATCCTTGCTGAAGGCGTGCTCGGCGCTGCGGATCACCCCGTTTTCGCGGTCGAGATCGAGTTCGTCCCACCGGCGCGCCTGGCTGAAGGCTGTTTGCGTCGGCACCCCGCCCGGCGCGGCAGCAAAGAATTCGCGCACCTTGTTGTTATGCGTGCGGCCGATATCCCAATCGTCGAGCGCATCGCCCATCGTCGGACTGTGCACCGTGGGGAGCGCGGTGTGCAGCAGCCCCGCCTTCTCGAGCTCGCCGAGGATCGACATGATCCCGCCCGCGCGGTGAACGTCCTCCATATGGACATCGCTCTTGGCGGGCGCGACCTTGGACAGGCACGGTACCCGCCGGCTCAGCCGGTCGATATCCTTCATGGTGAAATCGACCCCCGCTTCATGCGCGGCGGCGAGCAAGTGGAGCACGGTGTTGGTCGATCCACCCATCGCAATGTCGAGGCTCATCGCATTCTCGAACGCCTCGAACCCGGCGATCGTGCGCGGCAGGACGCTTTCATCGTCCTCTTCGTAATAGCGCTTGGCCAGTGTCACCACGAGCCGCCCGGCGCGTTCGAACAGGCCCTTGCGGTCGGCATGCGTCGCCAGCGTCGAGCCATTGCCGGGCAGCGAAAGCCCGAGCGCCTCGGTCAGGCAGTTCATCGAATTGGCAGTAAACATGCCGCTGCACGATCCGCAGGTCGGGCAGGCATTCTGCTCGATCGCGGTCACTTCCTCGTCGGTGTAGCTTTCGTCGGCGGCAGCGACCATCGCATCGACGAGGTCGAGCGCGACTTCCTTGCCCTTGAGCACGACCTTGCCCGCTTCCATCGGCCCGCCCGACACGAACACGCTGGGGATGTTGAGCCGCATCGAGGCCATCAGCATGCCCGGGGTGATCTTGTCGCAGTTCGAGATGCAGACCATCGCATCGGCGCAATGCGCGTTGACCATATATTCGACGCTGTCGGCGATCAGGTCGCGGCTGGGCAGCGAATAGAGCATGCCGTCGTGCCCCATCGCGATCCCGTCATCGACCGCGATGGTGTTGAATTCCTTGGCCACGCCGCCCGCTGCCTCGATCTCGCGCGCGACCAGCTGGCCGAGGTCCTTGAGGTGGACATGGCCCGGGACGAACTGGGTGAAGCTGTTCACGACCGCGATGATCGGCTTGCCGAAATCGCCATCCTTCATGCCCGTCGCGCGCCACAATCCGCGCGCGCCGGCCATGTTGCGGCCGTGAGTGGTGGTGCGGGAACGATAGGCGGGCATGATATTGGTCCGGTCGGCTTCGGGGAGGAGGACAGACTAGAGGATCGCGGGTGCGGGTCGAAGCGGAAAATCTTTACGCGAAGCTAGATGCGGGATTTGCGCGCTGGGGACCGGAGGAACCTTCGGGCCCGCAACCGCCGCGTCGCCCCTGCGCAGGCAGGGGCCCAGATGCCCTTCGTTCTTTAACGCCACGTCAGCTGGATCCCCGCCTTCGCGGGGATGACGGGAAAGCGGAAGGAAATTTGCCTCCACGCCTTCGCAAGGAGAAACGCGGCACCGCCTCCGCCCGGCAACAGGCGAAAGGACCAGCTCAGAACTCCAGCGCGACGCGGCCCATGACGTCGGCAATCATCACCGCCCAGCGTGCCTGACCGGCCTCGTTGGCGATCTGGTCCTGGCGGATTTCGATCGTGCAATAAGGGATGCCGTGCGCTTCGGCATGGCGGTCCATCGTCGCATTGAGCTGCTTGCCCGAATAGGGCTGGTTGTCGCCCACATTGAGGCCCTGCTCGCCGAACAGGCGGATCGCATGGCGGGCCGCGCGATCATCCTGGTTGTAAAGCAGCGCGACTTCCCATGGCCGCTCCTCGTCGCTGGTGGCGAGGCTGGGGGTGAAGCTGTGGAGCGCGACCAGCAGCTTGGGTTTCGCCTCCGCGATCAGATCGGCGAGCGCCGCGTGATAGGGACGATGAAAGCGGTCGAGCCGCGCCTCGATATTGGCGCCGATATTGCCCGGGATCAGATGGCCGTCGCTGGTCGCCGGGACGACCGCGGCTTCGTCTTCCTTGCGGTGCATGTCGCACACCAGCCGGCTGACGCAGGCGATATGCGCGGGCATGCCATGGCGGCGCGCCAGACGGTCGGCGATCCCCTCGACCCCGATATCGACCGCGATATGCTCGGTGAGCAGTTTGCGATCGATGCCCAGTTCGATGTCTTCGGGAACGAAGTTGGACGCGTGATCGGCAACGCACAGCAGGCCGCCGGGCCGCAGGTCCTCGGTGCCGACCTGGCGGTAAGGCAGATTGTCGATCATCATCGCAGGGATCCCTTCAGCTGCCACCATCCCGAATGCTCGGCGGCGATGCGTGCCGCGGCTTCGTCACGCGCGGCGTCGCTGTCGAACAGCGCAAAAGACGTCGCGCCGGAGCCTGACATACGGGCGAGCACGGGCGAGGTTCCGCGCAATGCGGCGAGCACGCCGGCGATCTGCGGACACAGCGAAATGGCCGGAATTTCGAGGTCGTTGCGCCCCTCCAGCGCAATGGTGCCGGCATCGCCTTTTGGCAGCGCACCGCGGTCGGTGCCGTCCCAATGCGCAAACACCGGACCGGTGGCGAGCGGGACGCGCGGGTTGACCAGCAGCACGGGGGTGCCCGCAAGGCTTTCGTCCACCGCTTCGAGCTCGGTTCCGGTCCCGCGGCCGATACAGGTACGGCTCTCAACACACGCGGGCACATCGGCCCCCAGCGCGGTGGCGCGTGCGTGCCAGTCCTCTGGCAAGCTGTAGCGTTCGCGCACCATGCGGAAGACCGCGCCCGCATCGGCCGACCCGCCGCCCAGCCCCGCCGCGACGGGCAGGTTCTTCTCGAGCGTCACCGCCAGCCCCTCGGCGCGTGGAAACTTGCCCAGCGCCTTGGCGACGAGGTTGTCGAAGGGATTGTCGAGCCCGCCGGAAAATTCCCCGAGCACCCGCACGCTGTCCTGCGCCGCGGCGGACGCGGTCAGCACATCGCCCGCATCGACGAAGGCGAACAGCGTCTCGAGCTCGTGATAGCCATCCTCGCGCCGGTTGCGGACATGCAGCGCGAGATTGATCTTGGCGTATGCGATCTCAGCAATGGCCACCCGTAGGCTCCCTCGTCATTGCGAGCGAAGCGAAGCAATCCAGGGCGCTGCCGTGGATTGCCGCGTCGCTTCGCTCCTCGCAATGACAGAGCAAGCGACGCCGGCGATCACATATTCGGGTAGTTCGGGCCGCCCCCGCCTTCAGGCGTGGTCCATTCGATGTTCTGGTTCGGATCCTTGATGTCGCAGGTCTTGCAGTGGATGCAGTTCTGCGAATTGATCTGGAACTTCATCTCGCCCGTGTCCTCGTCGGCAAGCCATTCGTAGACGCCTGCGGGGCAATAGCGGTTCGAAGGGCCGTCGTATTCGGCCAGTTCGCTGGTATTCTGCAGCTCCCAGTCGCACACCTTCAGATGGACCGGCTGGTCCTCGGCGTGATTGGTGTAGCTGAAGGCGACATTGGTCAGCTTGTCGAAGCTCAGCTTCCCGTCGGGCTTGGGATAGGCGATCTTCTGATGCAGATCGGCGCGCTGCAGCATCTCGTGGTCGCGGTGATGCTTCATCGTGATCGGCAGGCCGATCTTGAGCGTGCGCATCCACATGTCGATGCCGGCCAGCACGGTGCCGAGGTCTTCGCCCCACTTGGCCACCGCGGGCTGCGCGTTCTTTACCTTCTGCAGCTCTTCGGCGATCCAGCTCGACCGGACCGCGGCATCGTAATCCATCAGCTCGCTGTGCTCGGCACCGCCGGCGATCGCCGCGGCGATGCTTTCCGCCGCCAGCATGCCGCTCTTCATCGCGGTGTGGCTGCCCTTGATCCGCGGCACGTTGACGAAGCCTGCGGCGCAACCGATCAGCGCACCGCCGGGAAAGGCCAGCTTCGGGACCGACTGCCAGCCACCCTCGTTGATGACGCGGCCGCCATAGGCCACGCGCTTGCCGCCTTCGAGGATGGCCGCGATCGCCGGGTGGTGCTTCCAGCGCTGGAATTCCTGATAGGGCGAGACGTAAGGGTTCTTGTAATCGAGCGCAGTCACGAAACCGAGCGCTACCTGGCCGTTGGCTTGGTGGTAGAGGAAGCCCCCGCCCCAGGTGCCGGTTTCGCTCAGCGGCCAGCCCTGCGTGTGGATCACGCGGCCCGGCTCGTGCTTGGCGGGATCGATGTCCCAAAGTTCCTTGATGCCGAGCCCGTAGACCTGCGGCTCGCAATCGGCCTCGAGGTCGTACTTCGCCTTCATCTTCTTGGTCAGATTGCCGCGCGCACCCTCGGCGAAGAGCGTGTACTTGGCGTGGATTTCCATGCCCGGCTGGTAATCGCCCTTCTGCGAGCCATCCTCGGCGATGCCCATGTCCTGCGTCACCACGCCGGTCACCGCGCCCTGCTCGTCGAACAGCACCTCTGCCGCGGGGAAGCCGGGGAAGACCATTACGCCAAGACCCTCGGCCTGTTCACCCAGCCAGCGAGCGAGATTGCCGAGCGAGCCGGTGTAATTGCCGTGATTGCCCATGAAGGGGGGCAGCAGGAATTCGGGCAGGTCCGACTGGCCGGTTGCCGACAGCACCCAGTGGTGGTTCTCGGTCACCGGGGTTTCCGCCATCGGGCAGTCCATGTCGCGCCATTCGGGCAGCAATTCGTCCAGCGCCCTGGGATCGACCACCGCGCCCGACAGCACGTGCGCACCGATTTCGCTGCCCTTTTCGAGCACCACGACCTCGAGGTCCTCGTTGATCTGCTTCAACCGGATTGCTGCCGCCAGGCCGGCGACACCGCCGCCGATGATGACGACGTCGCAGGGCATCGATTCGCGTTCGCTCATGACTCTCTCTTTTCGTCGCGTAACTTGTGCGAGTGCCTTGATTGGTGGCGCTATTGAGGTCAAGACCTGCGCTTCGAGGAATGATGCACGCCGACCCGCCGAACCCGCGCGATTTTACAGCGCTCGCGAGCCTCGAAGGCGCGCTCGACTGGTGGCGCGAGGCCGGCGTCGATGCCGATTTCGCCGATGAGGCAAGCGGCTGGCTCGCCGAACCCAAGAGCGACGATGCCGTAGCGGCTCCCCCGCCGCCCGCCCCGCCGCCGGTCAAACGCAAGACCGCGCTCGAGCGCGCGCTCGACCAGCCCGACGGGACGGCCTCGGGCATCGATCGGACCGAACTGCCCGACACGCTCGAAAAATTTCGCGAATGGTGGATGACGGCGCCTTCGCTGGCGGATGGTGCGCTCGACCGGCGCGTCCCGCCGCGCGGGGTCGCGGGTGCCGCGCTGATGGTGCTGCTGCCCCAGCCCTTCGACGACGATGGCGATGGCCTGCTGAGCGGGGGCGCGCGCGCATTTGCCGAGGCGATGCTGCGTGCGATGGGGCTGGCAGCGCATGACGTCTATGTCGCCAGCGCGCTCCCCGTGCCCACGGCCATGCCCGACTGGACGCGGCTGGCCGCCAGCGGGCTGGGCGAGGTAGCGCGGCATCATATTGCGCTGGCCGCGCCGCAGCGCGTGCTCCTGTTCGGACGCGCACAGCTCGAACTGTTCGGCATTGCGCGTGAACGCGCGCGCGAGCCGCTGTCGATCGATTGTGCGGGCAAGCCCCATCCGCTGCTCGCCGCACCCGATCTGCGCAACCTCGCGCGCTCGGCTGCGCGGCGCGAGAATTTCTGGAACCGCTGGCTGGACTGGACCCAATGACCATTCGCCCACTCCCCCTCACCCTCGCCGCCATCCTCGTCGCCGCGCTGCCCGCCGCGCCCGCGCCCGCGCTCGCGCAGCAGAGCAGCGTCGAATATTTCACCCGCTCGCATTCCGCCGCGCTGCCGCAATTGCTGTCGAGCGACGACCGCGCCTTTTACGGCTCGCTGTTCGAAGCGATCGACAGCCGCAATTGGGACCGGGTCGAGGTCATGCTGGCGGGCCGCGCGGACGGGCCGCTGCACGGCGCGGCGCTGGCGAGCTATTATCTCCACCCCGAAAGCCCGCGGATCGAACTCGGGCGGATCGAAAGCTGGCTCGACCGCTATGCGCGCCTCCCCGAGGCCGAGGCAATCGTCCGGCTCGGGCTAACCCGCGGTCTCGAAAATCCGCCCAGCCTGCTGCGCGCGCGCGATCTGGTGCGCCAGCCCGGCTCGACCAAGCGGATCCGGCCCAGCGCGATCAATGACGGGACGATGCCCGAAAGCGTCAAGGCGGCGATCCTCGAACGGATCACCAATGACGATCCCGATGGCGCCCGCCTGCTGCTCGACGGGGTGGACGCGACGCTGAGTTCGCAGGCGCGCGGCGAATGGCGCTACCGGGTCGCGTGGAGCTACTACATCGAGAACCAGGACGCGCAGGCCTGGGCGCTGGCCGATACCGCGCGTGACGGCGGCAGCGGGGCCTGGGTCGCGGAAGGCGATTGGGCAGCGGGCCTCGCCGCCTGGCGGCTGGGCGATTGCGACAAGGCCGCCGAAGCGTTCCAGCGCAGCGCAGCGGGTGCAGTCAGCCCCAATCTCGCCGCCGCGGCGCATTACTGGGCCAGCCGCGCGCTGATCCGCTGCCGCTTTCCCGAAAAGGCCGACGAACAATTGCGCGGCGCGGCCCGCTTTCCCGAAACGCTCTACGGGATGCTCGCGCATGAACAGATGGGCCGCGACCTGCCGCGCACGCATGCGCAGCCCGATCTGACCGAAGCCGACTGGCGGCGCCTGCGCGACGAGGAAGCCGCGCGGCAGGCGGTCATGCTGGCCGAAATCGGTCGGCGCGAAGAGGCCGAGCGCGACCTGACCTGGCTGGTCCGCACGGGCGACCCCGATGATTACCCCGCGCTCTCGCGGCTGGCGCGCGCGCTCGGCCTGACCGGGGCACAGACCTTCATGGCCTATAACGCGCCGCGCGGCGAAGGCGCGCATCCCAGCCTGCGCTACCCCGTCACCTTCCGCACCCCGGTGGGCGGCTGGCGCGTCGACCCCGCGCTGGCCTTCGCGCATGCGCTGCAGGAATCGAATTTCCGCGAACGCGTGGTCAGCCCCGCGGGCGCGATCGGGCTGATGCAGATCATGCCGATCACGCAGCGCGAATATGCCGCCTCGATCAATATGAGCAGCGGCGCCGATCTCAAGGACCCGGCAGTCAATCTCGCCTTCGGGCAGCGCACGCTCGAATCGCTGGGCAGTTCGAGCTACACGCAGGGCCGTCTGCCCAAGGTCATGGCTGCCTATAACGCCGGGCCTTCGCCGGTTTCGCGCTGGGAAAGCGAGATCCGTGACCAGGGCGACCCGCTGCTGTATATGGAATCGATCCCCTATTGGGAGACGCGCGGCTATGTCGCCATCGTGATGCGCAATTACTGGATGTATCTGCGCCAGGCGGATGCCCCGGCGCCCAGCCGGGTGGAACTGGCCGAAAACGACTGGCCGATGTTCCCGGGTTTACGCTGATGCCGATCGACGAGAGCCTCCCGTTCAAACCTGTCCGTATCGCGCTGCTCACGGTTTCCGACACGCGCACGCTGGCCGATGACAGCTCGGGCGACATTCTCGCCGCGCGGATCGTGGACGCGGGGCACACCCTCGCCACGCGCGAGATCAGCCGCGACAGCAAGAATGAGATCGCCGCGCATCTGCACCGCTGGATCGACGACACCCAGATCGATTGCGTCATCACCACCGGCGGCACCGGGCTGACCGGGCGCGATGTGACGCCCGAGGCGCTCGACCGCGTGAAGGACAAGGACATTCCCGGCTTCGGCGAGATGTTCCGCTGGCTCAGCTTCGAAACCATCGGCACCAGCACGATCCAGAGCCGCGCCTGCGCCGTGCTGGCGCGCGGGACCTATATCTTCGCGCTGCCCGGATCGAACGGCGCGGTGAAGGACGGGTGGGACAAGATCCTGCTACATCAGCTCGACAGCCGCTTCCGCCCCTGCAATTTCGTCGAACTGATGCCGCGGCTGCGCGAGCGGTAAATTCGCCAGCCAGTCATTGCGAGGAGCCGAAGGCTCCGCGGCAATGCATCTTCCTTGCGCAAGCCGGACCAACGGAGCGCTGGATTGCTTCGCTTTGCTCGCAATGACTATGGAAGGCCAGCTTTGTTCCGTGTATGTTCTCGTGCATGGAACGACGACTCGCCCCTGCCATGTCAGGACGCGGCGCACAGGGCGCAGCGGTGCCCACGCGCTTCGGCCTCGCCACGCGCGAGGAGGACGGCGACTGGCGCGATTATATGGAGCAGTTGGTCGCCCCCGATGAAGGCCTGCCGGTAAAACTGCGCACCCAGGTGACCGAGGAATTCCCCAAGACGATCCTCAGCTTCAACCAGTCGCCCGACGTGCCCTTCGACCGCTCGGTCAATGCTTATCGCGGCTGCGAGCATGGCTGCGTCTATTGCTTTGCGCGGCCCACGCATGCCTATCACGACCTCTCGCCCGGGCTCGATTTCGAAACCAAGCTGTTCGCCAAGCCCAATGCGGCGCAGCTGCTGCGCGCCACGCTGGCCAAGCCCAAATACCGCCCGCGCCCGCTGGCGATGGGGACCAATACCGATCCCTACCAGCCGATCGAGGCGCGCTACAGGATCACGCGGCAGGTGCTCGAAGTGTGCCTCGACGCGCGCCATCCGGTGACGATCACCACCAAGTCCGATCGCGTGCTCGCCGATCTCGACCTGCTGGCCGAACTGGCCGAGCGGCGGCTGGTGGCGGTGGCGATTTCGGTCACCTCGCTCGACCCGAAACTGTCGCGCAAGCTCGAACCGCGCGCGGCGGCCCCGGCCAAGCGATTGCAGGCGCTGGGGAAACTGGCCGCGGCGGGGGTACCGACGCATTGCTCGGTCTCGCCGATCATACCCGCGATCACCGATGAGTTCATGGAAGAGATCGTCCAGCGCGCGGCCGCGCTCGGGGTCGACAGCGCCGGCTGGATCCCGCTGCGGCTGCCGCACGAAGTCGCCCCGCTGTTCCGCGAATGGCTCTCGGTCCATTATCCCGAGCGCGGCGACAAGGTAATGGGCATCGTCCGCTCGATCCGCGGCGGACGCGACAACGATCCCGACTTTCACACTCGCATGAAGCCTAGCGGCGTATGGGCGGATCTCTTCCGCGCGCGCTTCCGCCTCGCCTGCAAGCGCGCCGGGCTGGGCAAGGCGAAGTTCGAGCTGGATTGCACGCAGTTCAGGCCGCCCGCGCTAGGCGGACAGATGCGGTTGCTATGACAGCCTCCCCACCCTGGGGAGGGGGACCGCCGAAGGCGGTGGAGGGGCACATCCTATGATCACTGGACCACGGGACACAGTCAAACGCGCAAGGCAACTGCGTAGCGAAATGTCGGTGCCCGAACGAATTCTCTGGCGACATCTTCGCGGGCGTCCGCGCGGCCTCAAGTTCCGCCGCCAGCATCCCGCCGGCGCCTACATCATTGACTTCTATTGCGCGCGGCTGCGGCTCGCCATCGAGGTCGACGGCTGGGCGCATGACAGCGCGGAAACAATAAAAAGGGATCAGGCCAAATCGGCGTTCCTGCGCTCGCAGGGAATCGCAACTACGCGGATCCCCGCCGCGGCAGTGATGGACGATATCGAAGCGACGATAACGCGCTTACTGGACATATGCGACGCGCGAGCGAGCGACCTGCCCGAGCAGTGAAGGTGCCCCTCCACCACTTCGTGGTCCCCCTCCCCCTACCGGGGAGGCTACTAGAACCCCTCACCCGCTTCGCCTGGCGTGAAGCGCATCAGGCGGCTGTCCGCCAGCGCGGCGGTGCGGTTGACCACTGCCTGCTGGTATTCAGGATCCTTGATCATTGCGAAGAAGGCACCCGAATTGGGGTATTGCGCGACGAAACCGTCGTGCCAGCGCTTGGCGTCGGGGCCGGTCACCATGGTCTGGAAGCTGCCGCGCCAGACGATCTCACCGCCCACGCGGCGGAAGATCGGGCCGCTGGTCTTGCCGTATTCCTCATAGGCGCGCCGCCCGCTCCAGCCCTTGCCGGCGTGTTCGTGACCTTCCGGATATTCCGCCTGCTCGCGATATTCGAGCAGGTTGAGCATGTGGATCGGCTCGTCGCGCGGCAGGTCCTTGAACGCCTGGAAGTTCGCGGGGCTCGGATCGATATAGCTGTCGGCCATGGTCAGATCTCCAGCGCGTAGTCGCTGAACCGTTCGCGCAGGTCCTTCTTGCTGATCTTGCCCGTCGCGGTGTGCGGGATGTCGTCGACGAATTCGACCGCATCGGGCAGCCACCACTTGGCGACCTTGTCGGACAGGAAGTTGATCACCTCTTCCGCGGTGACTTCCTTGCCTTCCTGCTTGACCACGAACAGCACCGGGCGCTCGTCCCACTTGGGATGCATCATGCCGATGGCGGCGGCTTCGGCGACCGCCGGGTGGCCAACCGCGGCGTTTTCGAGTTCGACCGAGCTGATCCATTCGCCGCCCGACTTGATCACGTCCTTGGTCCGGTCGGTGATCTGCATCGTGCCGTCGGGATGCAGGATCGCCACGTCGCCGGTGTTGAACCAGCCGTCCGCATCGATCGCGTCTTCCTCGGCCTTGAAATAGCGCTTCACCACCCAGGGCCCGCGGATATGCAGCGCGCCCGAGCTTTCGCCGTCGCGCGGCAGGACCTTGGTCGGATCATCGAGATCGACCGTGCGCAGTTCCACGCCGAAGATCGGGCGGCCCTGCTTCATCGTCTTCTCGACTTTCTGGTCGAAGGTCAGCTGGTCCCAGTCGGCCGTGGGGCCGCCAACGGTGCCGATCGGCGAGGTCTCGGTCATCCCCCAGGCATGCTGGACGCGGGTGCCGTTCTTCATCAGCCGTTCGATCATGAAGCGCGGCGCGGCCGAACCCCCGATCGTCGCCGCGCGCAGCTTGGGCAGTTCGAGATTGTTGGCGTCGCAATATTGGAAATGCGCCAGCCACACCGTGGGCACGCCCGCCGAATCGGTGACCTTCTCGGTTTTCATCACCTCGTCGAGCACTGCGGGGTCGTTGACCGCGCTGAAGACGAACTTGATCCCTGCCATCGCCCCGGCATAGGGCAGGCCCCAGCTGGCCGCGTGGAACATCGGCACCACCGGGAGCATCACCGAGGACGCGGTAAAGTTGAAGGTCGACGGCTGCAGTCCGGCCAGCGCGTGCAGCAGCGTCGAGCGATGCTCGTACTGCACGCCCTTGGGATTGCCCGTGGTGCCGCTGGTATAGCAGATCATGCAGGGGTCGCGCTCGTCGCCATCGACCCATTCGAAGTCGCCGTCCTGCTCGCCGATCCAGTCTTCGAAGCTGGTGGTGTGCTCGCCGCTGTCGAAGCAGATGTAATGTTCGACCGTGGGCCATTTGTCGCGCATCTTGTCCACGATCGGCTGGAACGCCGCATCGTAGATCATCACCTTGTCCTCGGCGTGATTGACGATGTACTCGAGCTGGTCTTCGAACAGGCGCGGATTGCAGGTGTGCAGCACCCCGCCCATCCCCGCGACGCCGAACCAGCTGACCAGGTGGCGCGCGTGGTTCATGGCGAGGCTGGCGACCTTGTCGCCCTTGCCGAGGCCCAGCGCCTGCAGCGCCTGGCTCATCTTCTTCGCATCACGGCGCACGCCCGCCCAGTCGGTGCGGGTCTCGCTGCCATCCGCCCAGCGGGTGACGATTTCGCGGTTCGGGGCTTCCCGGGCTGCGTGGTCGATCACATGCGAGATCCGCATGCCCCAGTCCTGCATCGCGCCAAGCGACATATGTATTCCTCTCCATTCTGGTCATTGCGAGGCGCCGAAGGCGGCGCGGCAATCCAGCTTCACTCGTCGCAAATCGGAGCAACGGCGGGAAATGGATTGCTTCGCCTGCGGCTCGCAATGACTTTGTCCTCAAGCGACGAGGCGCAGGTTTGCCTTCCCCCGTCGCGCGGTTAACTGCACCTTGGCAAGGCCGGGCACGCTTGCCAAGCGTTCGGCGAGCTCGCCGTCGATAGAAAATGTTCGGCCCAGCCGCACGACGGGCGGGGCCGGGTCCCCGGTGAGCAGCGTGGCGACCGCCTCGTCGCCCCCCTGCCCGCCCTCGCCCAGCGCCAGCGCCAGCTGGGTCACCGCCTCGGCACTCTCGATCTCCAGCGTCAGCAGCATCGCCATGCTCCCGCGCACCGCGTCGAGCGGGACCGCCCCGCGCACGGTGATCCGCGGCGGTTCGTCGGGGCTCGGGCTGTCGAGTTCGACATCGAGCTTCACGCAAGTGCCGCTCCTGGCCCATTCGAGGAACTTCTCGACCAGCCCCTCTTCGAAACAGGCGGCGCTGAACTGGCCGGAGGCGTCGGAAAAATCGGCGCGGACGAAGGGCTTGCCGCGCTTGGTCGTGCCCTTACTGGCGCCTTCGACCTGCACCGCCATCACCGCGCCCATGCGCCCGCCACCGGGCACGCCGCCGGACATCAGCGAGGCGTGCGAACGGGCACCTTGCGCGCTGGCGATCTCGCGATAGGCAGCGGTCGCATGCTGCTTGAAGGAGAAGCCCATGTTCTCCTTCTCGCGGGCGCGCGCCTCGCTGAGCGACCAGTCTTCCGCGTCCTTCAATCGCAGATCGTCATCGACCGCTGCGTCCTCGCCGCCGAACAGGCCCGCCTGGCCGCTCGAGCGCTCGCGCTCGGCCGCATCGGCCACCGCGAGCAGCATGTCGGCATTGGCCATCAGCTTCGCGCGATTGGGCTCGAACTTGTCGAGCGCGCCCGCGCTGATGAGCGCCTCGAGCTGGCGCGAATTCATCGATCCCTTGGGCAGGCGTTCGAACAGGTCCTTGAGGCTTTCGAACCGGCCCGCCGCCTCGCGTTCCTCGACGATCGCTTCCATCGCGCGTTCGCCGACATTGCGGATGCCCGCCAGCGCGTAGCGCACGGCGTAACCATCGTCGGTCTGCTCGACGGTATATTCCGCCTCCGAATGATTGAGCGAGGGCGGCAGCACCGTGATCCCGCCGCGGCGCGCATCGTCGACGAAGATCGCCAGCTTTTCGGACTGGTGCATGTCGAAACACATCGAGGCAGCGTAGAATTCTTCCGGGTAATGCGCCTTGAGCCACGCGGTCTGGTAGGCGAGCAGCGCATAGGCGGCGGCGTGCGACTTGTTGAAACCATAGCCGGCAAACTTGTCGATCAAATCGAACAGCGCATTGGCCTCGGCCTTCTCGATCCCGCTGACTTCCTTGCACCCGGTGACGAAGCGTTCGCGCTGGATGTCCATTTCGGCCTGGACCTTCTTGCCCATCGCGCGGCGCAGCAGATCGGCGTCCCCGAGCGAATAGCCGGCAAGGATCTGCGCCGCCTGCATCACCTGTTCCTGGTAGACGAAGATGCCGTAGGTCTCGGCCAGGATGCCTTCGAGCTTGGCATGCGGAAACTCGATCGCGACCTCGCCTGCCTTGCGCTTGCCGAACAGTGGGATGTTGTCCATCGGGCCCGGGCGGTAGAGCGAGACGAGCGCGATGATGTCGCCGAAATTGGTCGGCTTCACTGCAGTCAGCGTGCGCCGCATGCCTTCCGATTCGAGCTGGAACACGCCCACCGTGTTGCCCGCCTTCATCAGCTCGTAGACCTTGGGATCGTCGAGCGGCAGCTGGGACAGGTCGATATCGATCTCGCGCCGCTTGAGCAGGTCGACCGCCTTCTTGAGCACCGACAGCGTCTTCAGCCCGAGAAAGTCGAACTTGACCAGTCCCGAGCTCTCGACATTCTTCATGTCGTATTGCGTCACCGGCATGTCCGAGCGCGGATCGCGGTAAAGCGGCACCAGCTTGGCCAGCGGCCGGTCGCCGATCACCACGCCCGCCGCGTGAGTCGAACTGTTGCGCGGGAAGCCCTCGAGTTGCATCGCCAGGTCGACGAGCCGCTTCACCTCATTGTCATTGTCGTATTCGTTCTTGAAATCGGCCGCTCCATTGAGCGCGCGCGGCAGCGTCCACGGGTCGGTCGGGTGATTGGGCACCATCTTGCACAGCCGGTCGACATGGCCGTAGCTCATTTGCAGGATGCGCCCCGTATCGCGCAGCACCGCGCGCGCCTTGAGCTTGCCGAAGGTGATAATCTGCGCGACGTGGTCGTGGCCGTATTTCTGCTGGACGTAGCGGATCACCTCGCCGCGGCGGGTTTCGCAGAAGTCGATGTCGAAGTCGGGCATCGACACGCGTTCGGGGTTGAGGAAGCGTTCGAACAGCAGGCCCAGCTGGATCGGGTCGAGATCGGTGATCGTCAGCGACCAGGCGACAAGGCTGCCCGCACCCGAACCACGCCCCGGTCCCACGGGAATGTCGTGGTCCTTGGCCCATTTGATGAAGTCGGCAACGATCAGGAAGTAGCCGGGGAAACCCATCTGGTTGATGATGTCGACCTCGAACTGCAGCCGGTCGAAATAGACCTTGCGTTCCTCCTCGCTCATCTCGCCATAGGGCGCGAGCCGCGCCTCCAGCCCCTTGCGCGCATCTTCCTCCAGCGCGCGCGCCTCGCCTTCGAGGTCGCCCGCGAGGCTGGGCAGGATCGGCTTGCGATAGGGCGGCGCATAAGCGCAGCGCTGCGCAACCACCACGGTGTTCTGCACCGCTTCGGGCAGGTCGGCGAAGGCCTCCTCCATCATGTGGTAGGTCTTCACATAGCTTTCGGGGTTCGACCGCGCGCGTTCCTCCGCATCGACATGCGTCGAGCCGGCAATGCACAGCATCGCGTCATGCGCCTTGTGCATATGCGGTTCGGCGAAATTGGCGGGATTGGTCGCCACCAGCGGCAGGTCGCGCGCATAGGCGAGATCGACCAGCGCCGCTTCGGCGCGCTCCTCGATCGGATCGCCGCGCCGTGCCAGTTCGATATAGAGCCGGTCGGGGAACAGCACCTGCAGGCGGTCGAGCAGGGCCTCGGCATGGCTCTGCTGGCCTTCGGCAAGCAGCCGCGTGACCGCGCCTTCGCTTGCACCAGTAAAAGCGATCAGCCCATCGGTGCGGCCATCAAGGTCGCCGATCCGCACATGCGGCTCGAATTCGAGCGGGCGTTCGAGATGCGCCTTCGACACGAGATGGCACAGATTGTCGTATCCCGCCTCGTCCTGCGCGTAGAGCGGCAGGTAATCGACCTGCTTGCCTTCCGCCCCCTCGTCGCGGCTCGGGCGCGCCACGCCCAGCAGGGCGCCGATGATCGGCTGCACGCCTTCGGCCTTGCAGGCATTGGCGAACATGACCGCGCCATAAAGCCCGTTACGGTCGGCGATCGCGATAGCGGGAAAACCGCGTTCCTTCGCCAGCTTGGCCATCGCCTTGGGGTCGATCGCGCCTTCGAGCATCGTATAGGCCGACAGGATACGGAACGGGACGAAGGGCTTGAAGGACATGCGTGCCAATATGCGGCGCGGGAGGGGATTCGCCAACCCGCGCGCGCCGCGCTTTCCTCCGTTCCGTCATCCCTGCGAAGGCAGGGATCCAGATAACGGAAACGATTCGCCAAAAGTTTGATCACCCGGGCCCCCGCCTAGGCAGAGGCGACAGTCATTTCCTAGGAGCTACAGCAGCTTTTCGATGTCCTTGGCGATCGTCTTGGGCGCATCGGTCGGCCCGTATCGCTTCGCGACCTGACCCGAACGGTCGATCAGGAATTTGGTGAAGTTCCACTTGATCGCCTTCGATCCCATCACGCCGGGCTTTTCGCGCTTCATCCAGTCGAACAGCGGGCTGGCATTGTCGCCATTGACGTCGACCTTGGCCATCAGCGGGAAGGTGAGGCCGAAATTGACCTTGCAGAACTCGGCGATCTCGCCCGCATCGCCCGGCTCCTGGCCGCCGAACTGGTTGCAGGGGAAGGCAAGCACTTCGAAGCCCTTGTCGCGGTAGTCCTGGTAGAGTTCTTCCAGCCCGTCATATTGCGGAGTGAAACCGCATTTGCTGGCAGTGTTGACCACCAGCAGGACCTTGCCCAGCTTTTCCGAAAGGGCGAGCTCGTCGCCCTTGTTCGTGGTGACGGCGAAATCGGCGATAGTGGTCATGCGGGGGTATTCCTTGCAGCGACGAACAAGTGGGACAGGGTCTGCACGCGCGGCGCTGACCGCACAAGGGCGGCCATCACCGGCGCGCAGAGCGCCTGTTCAGGCGGCAGGGAAATCCGGGCGCTGCGACAGGCCCGCTACCTCGGCAGCGTGATATTCGCGGTCGCCCGCCTTCTCGATGCAATATTGCGCTCGTTCGGCTTCTGGCATCAGCATCATGTGGCGGATCAGTTCGGCGAAAGTGCCGCTGCGCAGCCCCTTGGCCGCGTCGAGCACGCCGTCGCCATCATCCACGCGGTGCAGGCTGGCACGGTCGTCCCATTGGATGCCGTGAGCGTGGTTGTCGTCGCCTTTGAAAGTGCTGGGGTGGTCGGTCATTGAAATCTCCTTCGCGAGACCAACGACCGAAGCGGCTTGCGGGTCCGCTAAGCCAGCACGCCGTCGTGCAGCCGGACCACACGGTCCATCCTCTGTGCCAGGCGTTCGTTATGCGTCGCGATCAGCGCTGCGCTGCCTTCGCCGCGCACCAGCCCGAGGAATTCGGCGAGCACCTTGTCGGCGGTGGCCTCGTCGAGATTGCCGGTCGGTTCGTCGGCCAGCACGAGATCGGGCTTGTTGGCCAGCCCGCGCGCAACCGCGACGCGTTGCTGTTCGCCGCCCGAAAGCTGGCTCGGGCGATGATCGAGCCGGTGCCCGAGCCCCAGCGCGATAAGCAATTGTTCGGCGCGCGCCTCTGCCTCCACATGCGGGCGGCCGGCGACAAGCTGGGGCAGGACGACATTCTCGCGCGCATCGAAATCGGGGAGCAGGTGATGGAACTGGTAGACGAAGCCGAGATGGTCGCGGCGCAGCACGGTGCGCGCGCGCGAGTTCGATTTTTCCGCCGAATGACCGCCAATGACGATCTCGCCGCCGAAGCCCCCCTCGAGCAGGCCTACCGCCTGGAGCAGCGTCGACTTGCCCGATCCCGAAGGCCCGAGCAGCGCGACGATCTCGCCCGGGCGGATCGCAAGGTCGACCCCGCGCAGCACGTCGATCCGCTCGCCGCCCTGCTCGAAGCTGCGGGTAAGCTGCTTGAGCTCGACCACCGGTTTCACGCCCATATTACTCATAACGCAGCACCTGCACGGGATCGGTGTTCGCCGCCTTCCACGCGGGGTAGAGCGTAGCGAGGAAGCTGAGGCCCAGCGCGAGTAAGGCGATCATCGTCACTTCGCTGCCATCGACCTTCGACGGGATCGTGGTGAGAAAGCGATATTGCGGGTCCCACAGATTCTGTCCCGTCAGCGCGCCGATCGCCTGCACGATCTGTTGCCGTCCGGCGAGGATCGAGAAGCCCAGCGCAAGCCCAACGACTGTGCCGATTGCGCCCACGGTAAACCCGGTGGTGACGAAGATTTTCATCAGGCTTTGCCGTGACGCGCCCATGGTCCGCATGATCGCAATGTCGCGCGTCTTGGCGCGCACCAGCATGACGAGGCTGGAGAGGATGTTGAACGCCGCCACCAGCACCATGAAACTGAGCGCGAAGGCCATCGCCGCGCGCTCGACCTGCAGCGCCTCGAACAGCGTCGCGTTGATGGTTTTCCAGTCGGCGACCACCGCCCTGCCCTCGACCGCGCGCTGGACAGGTTCGAGGATCTCGCCGACCTCGTCGGCATCCTCCACCGTCACTTCGATCATGCCGACGGTATCGCCGATCAGCATCAGCGTCTGCGCGTCCTGCATCGGCATGACGACGAAAGCCCCATCATAGTCATAGACGCCGACTTCGAAGATCGCCGCGACTTCGTAACCGACCTGCCGCGGAACCGTGCCGAAAGGGGTCGAGCGGCCCTGCGGATTGATGATCGTGATCGTGTCGCCGACGCGGGCGCCGATATTCTCGGCCAGCCGAATGCCGATCGCGACCTTGCTTGCGCCCGCTTGCAGCGCATCGAAATTGCCGCTGACTGCCTTGCTTGCGAGTTCGTCGATGTCTTCGTCAGTGTTGCCGCGCACGATGATCGCCTCGACGCGTCCGTTGAAACTCGTCAGCAGCGGTTGTTCGATCAGCGGGCTCGCATCGACCACACCCGGCGTCTGCCGCACTTCCTCGAGAATGTTCTCCCAATCGTCCATCCGTCCGCCATAGGCCTGCACGATGGCGTGGCCGTTGAGGCCGACGATCTTGTCGAGCAGTTCGGCGCGAAATCCGTTCATCACGCTCATCACCACCACCAGCATGGCGACCGACAGCATCACCACGCCGATCGAGATGCTTGCCACCAGGGCAATGAAGGCCTCGCCCTTGCCTGGAAGCAAATAGCGTTTGGCGATAGTCCATTCGAATGGGGAGAGGATCAAGACGGCCCTGGTTTATGGCTGCGGAGTGCAGCGCGTTTAGGCAGGCAATCCTTGCTGCGCAATGAAATCGTGTCGGATGGGCGGGCATTGGTCGCACTGCCCTTGTAATCGGTTCGTAACACCGCCATTGGGCGCGCATCCCGATCAGCCGCGGCGGACAGGCCTTTCGATGAACCTCACGCACCCGTTTCTAGACGAGGATGGCGACAAGTTGCGCGAAGAGTGCGGCGTGTTCGGCGCAGTCAACGCGACCGATGCTTCCGCCGTCACCGCCCTGGGCCTCCACGCGCTGCAACACCGCGGCCAGGAAGCCGCGGGTATCACGAGTTTCAACGGCACCGAATTCTTCACGCTGCGCGGGCTTGGCCATGTGGCGGACAATTTCTCCAGCCAGGAAGCGATCGCCGAACTGCCCGGCATGATGGCGGCAGGGCATGTCCGCTATTCGACCACCGGCGGCTCGGGCCTGCGCAATATCCAGCCGCTCTATGCCGATCTTGCCAGTGGCGGCTTCGCGGTGGCGCATAACGGCAATATCTCGAACGCAGGCGTGCTGCGCGAGGATCTGGTGCGGCGCGGGTCGATCTTCCAGTCGACCAGCGACACCGAGGTCATCATCCACCTCGTCGCGACCAGCCGCTACCCCACCATCATGGACCGGCTGATCGATGCGCTGCGGCTGCTCGAAGGCGCCTATGCGCTGATCGTCATGACCCCCGAGGGCATGATCGCCTGCCGCGATCCGCTGGGCATCCGCCCGCTGCAGATGGGCCGGATCGGCGATGCCACGCTGTTCGCGTCGGAAACCGTCGCCTTCGACGTGGTCGGCGCCGAATTCGTCCGCCAGGTCGAACCGGGCGAAGTGATCAAGGTCGATTTCGACGGCAATATCGATTCGCTGCATCCCTTCGGCAATCATTCGGCGCGGCCCTGCATTTTCGAGCATGTCTATTTCAGCCGTCCGGATTCGGTATTCGACGGGCGCAGCATCTATGCCGCACGCAAGGCGATCGGCGCCGAACTGGCGCGCGAGACGCCGGTCGAAGCCGACCTCGTCATTCCGGTACCCGACAGCGGCGTCCCCGCAGCGATCGGCTATGCGCAGGAAGCGGGGATCCCGTTCGAACTGGGGATCATCCGCTCGCATTATGTCGGCCGCACCTTCATCCAGCCGAGCGACGGCGCGCGCCATGCCGGCGTCAAGCGCAAGCACAATGCCAACCGCGCGCTGGTCGAGGGCAAGCGCATCGTCCTGATCGACGACAGCATCGTGCGCGGCACCACCAGCCTGCAGATCGTCGAGATGATGCGCGAGGCCGGGGCCACCGAAGTGCATTTCCGTGTCGCCAGCCCGCCCACCGCGCATAGCTGCTTCTACGGCGTCGACACGCCCGAACGCAGCAAGCTGCTCGCCGCGCGGATGGATGTCGAGCCGATGCGCGAATTCATCAAGGCTGACAGCCTCGCCTTCGTCTCGATCGACGGTCTCTATCGCGCGGTCGGCGAAAAACCGCGCAATTCGGCCTGCCCGCAGTTCTGCGACGCCTGTTTCACCGGCGACTATCCCACTTCGCTCACCGATCTGATGCGGCGCGAGGACAAGCAGCAGCAGCTCTCCTTCACCTCCGAACAGGTCGCCTGATGGACCAGCCGCTCGCCAATCGCCTCGCGCTCGTCACCGGGGCAAGCAAGGGGATCGGCGCCGCCACCGCCCGCGCGCTGGCCGCCGCCGGGGCGCATGTGGTGCTGACCGGCCGCGACGTTCCCGCGCTAGAAGCGGTCGAGGATGCGATCCACGCAGTCGGCGGGGCATCGACCATCGCCCCGGTGGACCTTGCCGAAAGCGACGGGCTGGCACGGCTTGCCTCGGCCATTGCAGGCCGCTGGGACAAGCTCGATTATCTCGTGATTTCCGCAGCCTATCTGCCGGCCCTCACACCGGTTACGCAGATCGACGGCAAGCAGCTCAGCCAGGCGCTGACCGTCAATTTCCTCGCCACGCAGGCACTGCTGGCCAATTTCGACCCGCTGCTCAAACGCGCCGAGGCGGGCCGGGTGATCGGCCTGACCAGCAGCGTCGGGGCCAGCCCGCGCGCCTATTGGTCCGCCTATGGCGCGACCAAGGCGGCGTTCGACAATCTGCTCGAAAGCTATGCGCAGGAGGTCGAGAAGATCTCCAAGGTTCGCGTCGCGCTGGTCGATCCGGGCGCCACGCGCACTGCCATGCGCGCCAAGGCCTATCCGGGCGAAGACCCGCAATCGGTCAAGGACCCTGCCACGGTCGCCGACCGTCTTGTCGAATTGCTTGTTAACGATTTCACCGGCTTCCACCGCGAGCGCGTCGACGGGTGAATTAACCAGCTTCGGCGACGAATGCTAAACCCTGATCCGCGATACTCGTTAAATCCCGTTGCGCATACGCCGGGTCACACTTCATCCGGATTGATCGAGGAGGGGCGCCCGTCATGATCCAACATTCGCAAGATCCATACACGCTGGCCGCGCAGGAAGACCGCTGTGCACCGCGCGCCAAATTGGCCATCCCCGGCCAATTGCGCGCCAGCGGCGGCCGCGCCTTCCAGACCGTGATCCACGACCTGTCGGTGTCGGGCTTCTCCGCCGCCGCGCTCAACCGCATGCATGAAGGCCAGCTGTGCTGGCTCACCCTGCCCGGGCTTGAATCGCTGCAGGCACAGGTCGTGTGGTGGGAAAACTCGATGGTCGGCTGCGCCTTCAGCGAATTGCTGGGCTCGATCGTCCACGACAACATTCTCGCCCGCTACACCAGCGAAGGCGCCGCCTACCGGCCCTACTGAACGGCGAGACAATCCGGGGACGGTGCGCCGTTACCCGGACACCGCCACCCTGCCCGCCCCTAGTTAGTCTTCCAGCGTTTCGACCAGCCTGCCCACCAGCGTGCGGAACCCGTCGCGGTGCGCGCGGCTGGTCGCGGTTGGCCAATTGCTCACCACGGCCACGACCAATTGCTCATCGGGCACGATGGTGATCGCCTGCCCGAAAATTCCCTGTGCGCCGTACATGTCGCCGGGATAGGTCCACCACTGGTAGCCGTATCCGAAGCCGGGGGCCTCGGGCGCGAAATCGACCAGCGGCGAGCCCGCCTTGGCGAACCAGCCTGCGGGCACCACGCCCTCCCCGCCCTCGAGCGCGAACTGGCCCATGCGGGCATAGTCCGACAATCGCAGCGAGAGGCAGCAGCCACCGATATTGCCGCCGGTCAGGTCCTGCATCCAGAACAGCCCGCCCTCGAACCCGGCGGGCTCGACGATCTTCTCGGCCGCATAGGCAGCGAGCGACTGGCCGGTCGCCTGTTCGACGATCAGGCCGAGCAGATTGGTCTCGAGCGTTTTGTAGACCCATTTCTCGCCCGCGGGCGCCTCGCGCGTCAGCGTGCGGGCATAGGTCACAGCCTGCGATTCGCCCGCCACCGGGGCCACGCCGAGCATCCGCGCGACGTCGCTGTCGGGATCGGTGTAATCCTCGTTCCACGCCACGCCCGAGGTCATCGTGGCGATCTGGCCGACGCTCACCCCGTCATAGGCGGTGCCTGCCAGCGCGGGGATGATGTCGGTGACCGGCGTATCGACGCTGGCGATCGCGCCATCCGCGATTGCCGCCCCCAGCAGGGTCGAGGTAAAGCTCTTGGCGACCGAGAAGCTGGTCCACCGTCCGGTCGGGCCAAAACCCAGACCGTAATCCTCGAACACGATCGCACCGTCCTTGAGGACCATGAGGCCGGCCGCCTGCGTTTCGGCCATATAGGCACGGATATCCGCCCGCAGCGCGGCGGGCACGCGGCCTTCCTGCCGCGGCAGCGTGCGGACCGTGTTGGCAGGTGCCACTTCGAGCCCGGGGAAAGCAGATTCCATATCGCGGAACGCGGCCGAGCGGCGCGCGTCGTTCCAGAACAGGATCGAATCGCCCGGATCCAGGCTCGCCATTTGCGCGGGCATCGACTGGGTTACCGCCGGCGGTGCCGGGGGTGCGGTTGCGACGGTGTCGTAAGCCGCCGCGCAACCCGTCAGCGCCAGGGCCGCCACCGAAATCAATAATCCACGCATCACATCTCTCCCTCTTTCACCAGTGTAACCTGGTGGACGTCGATCCCGCCACCGCGGAACCCGCCTTCGCAATACATCAGGTAATAGCGCCACAAATCGTAGAACTGCTCGTCGAATCCTTCGGGCAGGTGTCCTGCGGCAGCCGCCGCGTCGAAATTGTGCCGCCAGTGTGCGAGCGTGGCGGCATAGTCCCCGCCGAAATCGCGCTGGTCCTGCCACGCGAGGCCGCGCTCCTCCGCCAGCCGGCGAAACTCGCTCGTGCGGATCAGCAGCCCGCCGGGGAAGATATAAGCCTGGATGAAATCGGCGCTCTTGGCATAGGCATCGAACAGATCGTCGCGCATCGCGATATACTGGATCGCCGCGCGCCCGCCCGGTTTCAGATTGCGCGCGATGCAGTCCATAAAGGTCGGCCAGTATTCGCGCCCCAGCGCCTCGACCATCTCGACGCTGACGATCGCGTCGAACTGGCCTTCGCAATCGCGATAGTCCTGCTTGCGGAAATCGACCCCCGCGCCGTGGTGCGCGGCGGCCCAGGCCAATTGTTCGTCGGACAGGCTGATCGCTGTGACGTCTGCCCCGCGCGCGGCGAGGAAGCCTGCCAACCCGCCCCAGCCGCAGCCGATTTCGAGCACCTTGGGCGCTGCGCCGATACGCGCGGCCAGCGCATCCCACTTGCGCCGCTGCGCAGCCTCGAGGCCGTCCTCGCCAGGCTCCAGCGCCGAGGAATAGCTCATCGTCGGGTCGAGCCACGCCTCGTAGAAATCATTGCCGAGGTCGTAATGCGCGCTGATATTTTTCCGCGCGCCTTCATGCGTGTTGCGATTGACCAGATGCGCCAGCTTGAGCGCGTGGCGGAACGGGCCCTTGGCGCGGGCGGTATCGCCCAGCCGCGACGCATGCTGCATGAACAGCGCGAACAGCGGGACCGGGTCGGGGCTCCACCATTCGCCCGCCTCCCATGCCTGGTACCAGCCGACCGAGCCATTGCTCGCCAGCCGGATCAGCGCATTCCAGCTGCGCAGCTCGACCTCGCATTCGAACCCCGGTGCATGCCCGCCCAGCGTACGGCGGCTGCCATCGGGCAGGACGCCGTGGATAGTCCCCGAGGTCAGCGCGGAATCGATCCGGTCGAGAATTCTCTCGAAACCGGGCGCCACCAACCGCGCGAACCAGCCGGGCCGGCGCGCAAAGCGCTGTGATCCGGCGATAAGGTCGTGCGTGCGGGGGGTAGTCGGCATATCCATCGCGCGCTGCTATTGCGCGGCGCGGCGGCGGACGCAAGCTAGCCTTTGGCCGACCGGTACGCCGCCAGTGCCCGCTCGCGCGCTTCCCTGTGGCCGATCATCTTGGCCGGGTAGTCGCCGCGCTTCCCGTCGGGCGGGTCGTGGATGCAATCGTCGCCCAGATCGGCCAGTTCGGGGACATATTCGCGAATGTAATCGGCGGCGCCGAACTTCTCGCTCTGCGTCAGCGGGGCCATGATCCGCACGAACATGTTGCTGTCCACCCCGGTGCCCGAGATCCACTGCCAGTTGACGCCGTTATTGGCGTAATCGGCATCGACCAGGCAGTCCCAGTACCATTGTTCGCCGAAGCGCCAGTCGATCAGCAGGTGCTTCACAAGGAAGCTGGCGCAGATCATCCGCACGCGGTTGTGCATCCACCCGGTGCGCCACAGCTGGCGCATCCCCGCATCGACTACCGGATAGCCGGTCATGCCCTTCTGCCAGCACGCAAGGTCCTGCGCGATCAGATGCCCCGCATTGGGGTTCCGCCACAGCGTGCGTTCGTCGTAGTCGCGGTAGCTTTCGCGCGGGTAGTCGGGGAACTGGTCGATCACGTTCTGCGCATAATCGCGCCAGATCACTTCCTTGGCGAAGGTGTTCCAGCCGTCGCTGCGCTTGTCCTTCAATGCGTGCCACACCTGCGCGGGGCTGATCTCGCCCCAGTGCAAATGCGGCGAGAGACGCGAGGTTGTGTCTTCGGACGGCAGATTGCGGCCCTCGTCGTACTCGCCCACCACATCGGCCCACCAGTCGAGCCGGTCATGCGCGGCGTCCTCGCCGAACTCCCAGAAATCGCGGATGCCGTCCGCCCAGTCGGGATTGGTCGGAAGCAGCGCCCAATCGGCCAGTTCGTCGCTGTCGGGCCAGCTATCGGGCGACGACAGCGTCTCGGGCTCGGGCAACGGGTCGCGCGGCGGCATCACCTCCAGCATGGATTTCGCAAACGGGGTGTAGATCTTGTACGGATCGCCCGAACCGGTGGTCACGCTGCCGGGCGGAAGCAGGTAATTGCCGTCGTAGAGGCACAGCCTGCGCTCCTCGCCCCCCGAACCTGCAAGCGCATCGCGCAGTTCGTCCTCGGCTTCCTTCCACCACGGCTCGTAGTGACGCATCGCGTGGATGCAGGTGGCCCCGACCTCGTCGGCGAGCGCGGCAAGCACCTGCGGGGCGTCGCCCCGGAGCAGCACGATCTTCGAGCGACGCTTCCCAAGCGATGTGCCGAGGCTTTCGAGCGAATAGTGCAGCCAGACCAGCGAGGCACCGCCATAGGCATGATCACCTGCGCGTTCGTCGTCGAGCACATAGACCGGGATGACGGGGCCGGCCTGCGCGGCGGCATGGAGCGCAGGCTGGTCGGCCATGCGCAAATCGCGCCGCAGCCAGACGATATGTGGGTTAGCGATAAGTCTTCTCCCGATGCCACCTATCAACCCCGTCATGCTGAACTTGTTTCAGCACCCATTCTTCGGCCCACTCAGGTCGAGCGGGAGGCAGGATGGACCCTGAAACAAGTTCAGGGTGACGGATTGGCTAGAGGTTCGCACTCGACATCGGGCAGCGCCACCGAGAACCGATCCCGCGCGCGCGGATCGTAGAAGCGAGCGTCGCGGAGGATGACCGAGCCATCGGGTGCGCGTTCGGCGAAGGGGGCGCGGGACCAGAAGAGGAAGGCGTCAAGTTGGCTGTTGTCTGTATGCCCGACCACCATATCGGGAAACTCACATATTGGCTCGCCGAGGGGTTCAGCGAAGCAATCATCATAAGTCCAACACTTCTCCTGTAGCCATCTGCCATCCCGCCCGAACATGAGCTCGCGCTTCCAAAAAGCAAACGGCACCGGATTGGCAATCACTTCAGCTGCAACTGGTCCTTCCAAGACAAACCCATCACCGATCCGAATGTGCTCTCCGAATGCTATTACTGCATGCAGAGAGCCGTGCCTCTCCTGTTGAGCAGTAATACCCGCATTCACTCCAATATACGCCAGCCCCACCGCTATCGCGATCCGCGCAGGCCTTCGCCACTCTCCGCCCCGCTTCTCCCGGCGGAGCGAAAACCATGTCGCGAAACCCAGCAGCGCCCACAGCCACACATCGATGATGAACAGCGTGTCGCCGTAGAACCAGCGGCTCGAGAACGGCTCGAGCAGGCGGATGCCGTAGACGTTGAGCCAGTCGAGCGCGGGATGCGTCAGGCAGCCGAGCAGCGCGAGTGCGTACAGCCATTTGAAATTGACCGGCAGGCGCGCCTCGGGCCGCTTGCCGCGCCTCGCCTGCCAGCGGTCGAACCCATAGAGCAGCCCCGCCAGTAACAGCGGCAGCAGCACCCAGGCGATCGGTCCATGCGTGATCCCGCGGCGGAAGCCGAGGTGTTCGACCCCGTCGAGCCAGAAGAAACAGGCCGCATCGACATCGGGCAGGTTCGCGCCGATGATCAGCGCGGGCATCGCCAGCCCGGTCTTCCGCTTGAGCCCCGCCTCCCCGATCAATGCCCCGACGAGGCTGTGTGTAATATTGTCCATTGCGCGCGAGTGTTAGCTCGCCCCGTCCAAAAGGAAAGGGCGGCAGGTTACCCCGCCGCCCTCGTCCCATAGGTTCAGCCTCGATCAGGAATCGGACGTTTCACCGCGACGCGCGGCGGTGAATTCGCGGCGGTCGAGATAGGTGTCGCCGTCCATGTCGTAATAAAAGAAGCTGTCGGCGGCCTTGTTGATCGTGTCGGCCTTCAGCTCGGGCTCGCCCTGGTCGTTGATCGCCTCGTGCTGCGGATTGAGCGGGATCGCCCAGATCGCATATTCGGCAACCGAGAGCTGGTCGTCGTCATTACGGTCGAGATAGCCCCAGGTCATGTTCTGGCGCAGGCGCATGTTGGTCTCGCCATCGCGTTCCTGCGACGCGGCATCCATTTCCTCGCGCTCGTCATCGCTCATGTCCTGCGAGGCGTCGGTAGCATCGGCCTGTGCGACCTGCTCGTTCACCACCTCGTCGCGATAGGTGCGATATTCGCTGCGGAAGGCGTCGGAATCGAACGCATCGCGGCGCGTCTGCGCATCGTCGCCCAGCATGTAATCGCGCGTCATGGGATCGTATTCGTCCACCATCGCGGTTTCGGTATCGGCCATTTCGCTGCCGACTACCGGGTCCTCGGCCACGTCGTCGCCGCAGGCGGCAAGCGCCAGCGCAAGCGTGGACAGTGCAGTCGTCTTGATCGAAATATTCATGTCTTCTCCATTGGTTGGACCCTGCAGCGGCAGGGATATGTCCAACCAACGGAGCCGAACCGCGATCGGTCCGAAAAACTGCGAAATGCTGTCAGCGCGTCAAACAGGATCCTGCGCGGTGCCGTCGACGGTCCAGGTCTGGCCCTTGCCGAGCAGCTTGGCGAGATTGGCCTCCTTGCCCTGGCTCGCGGCGGCCTTTTCGGCCATCGCGGCGGCCTCGAAGGTCGGGCGCGGATCGTCATAGAGCACGCCCAGCGCCATCGGGAACGGCCCGAAGGGCATCTCGACGAGCATATGCGCGATCGAGCGGTTGGTGACATCGTGGACGATCACCCCCGCGGCTTCCCAGTCGCCATCGACCACATCGACCACCTTGAGCTCGAGCTTGTCGCGGTCGAGCGCGATGCCCTTGGCATCCTTCGCGAACAGCATCGGCTTGCCGTTTTCGAGCCACAGCTGCTGGTCCTCGGCGCCCTTGGGCGCAGCGAAATCGTTGAACACGTCCTTGTTGTAGACGATGCAGTTCTGGAAGATCTCGATGAAGGCAGCGCCCTGGTGCGCATGCGCGGCTTTCAGCACATCGGGCAGGTGCTTCGACACGTCGAACCCGCGGCCGACGAAGCGCGCGCCGGCACCCAGCGCGAAAGCGGCGGGGCGCGCGGGATGGTCGTAGCTGCCGATCGGGGTCGAGGGCGACTTGGTGCCCTCGCGGCTGGTGGGCGAGGCCTGGCCCTTGGTGAGTCCGTAGATCTCGTTGTTGAACAGCATGATCTGCATGTTCACATTGCGCCGCAGGACATGCATCAGGTGATTGCCGCCGATCGACAAACCATCGCCGTCACCGGTCACCAACCAGATGTCGAGGTCCGGATTGGCGAGCTTCGCGCCCGTGGCAAAGGCGGGCGCGCGGCCGTGGATGGTGTGGAAGCCGTAGCTCTCGACATAATAGGGGAAGCGGCTCGAACAGCCGATCCCGCTGATGAACACGGTGTTGGCCGGGTCCGCGCCCAGCTGCGGCAGCGTGCGCTGCACCGCCTTGAGGATCGCGTAGTCGCCGCAACCCGGGCACCAGCGGACCTCCTGGTCGGTTTCCCAGTCCTTGAGCGTGGTTTCGATCTTTACGGGTGCGTTCACGAGCCGAGCTCCTGCGATTGCGGTGACGACTGGTTCTTCAGCGATCCGTCGTCATGTCCGGATTCCAGATGCGGCAACTGGTCGTCATTGACCGGGACCTCGCCGCCTTCATTGCCTTCGACGCCGTCGAAATACTTGCCGATCGCTTCTTCCATTTCGGCGATCTGGAAGGGCTGGCCGCTGGTCTTGGTCAGCGGCGTCGCATCGACGAGGAACTGGTCGCGCAGCACGGTCTTGAACTGGCCGGTGTTCATTTCGGGCACCAGCACATGCTCGAACCCGCGCAGCAGGTCGCCGAGGTTCTTCGGCAGCGGCCAGATGTGGCGCACATGGATGTGGCTCACGTCCCGCCCCTGGCGGCGCGCATTGTCGACCGCGCGGTGGATCGGGCCGAACGTGCTGCCCCAACCGACGACCGCGAGCTTGCCCGAGGTGTTGCCGAGGCAGACTTCCTGGTCGGGCACGGCGATGCCGTCGATCTTGCCCTTGCGCAGGTCGGTCATGCGCTGGTGGTTGTCGGGCGAATAGTCGATATTGCCGCTCAGCTCGTGCTTCTCGATCCCGCCGATGCGGTGCATCAGGCCGGGCGTCCCGGGCTTGACCCAGGGCCGTGCGCCCTTCTCGTCGCGCTTGTAGGGCAGGAAGGTCTCGGCCCCCTGATCGTCGACCGCGTTCTTCTCGGTCAGGAACTGCGCCGGGAACGGTTCGAACGTGGCCGGATCGGGCACTTTCCACGGCTCGGCGGCATTGGCGATATAGCCATCGGTGAGCAGCATGACGGGGGTCATGTATTGCACCGCGATGCGGCAGGCCTCGATCGCCACCTCGAAGGCATCGCCCGGGCTGCTGGCGGCAATCACCGGCATCGGCGCATCGCCATTGCGGCCATAGACCGCCTGGTAGAGATCGCTCTGCTCGGTCTTGGTCGGCAGGCCCGTGGACGGGCCGCCGCGCTGCGAGTTGACGATCACCAGCGGCAATTCGGTCATGATGGCGAGGCCCATCGCCTCGCCCTTGAGCGCAATGCCCGGACCCGAAGAGCTGGTGATCCCGAGGCTACCCGCATAGCTGGCACCGATGGCAGCGCAGATCGCGGCAATTTCGTCTTCCGCCTGGAAGGTGGTGACGTCGAATTCCTTGAGCCGCGCGAGATGGTGCAGGATCGCGCTGGCGGGGGTGATCGGATAGCCGCCGAAGAACATCGGCAGGCTGGCCAGCTGTGCGCCCGCGACCAGGCCCAAGCTGACCGCTTCGGCGCCGGTGACGGTGCGATAAAGCCCCGGCGCGCTGGGCACCGGATCGATATGGACCTGCTTGAGCGGCCCCGCGAGCTCGGCGGTTTCGCCATAGGCATGGCCCGCATCGAGCGCGGCGATATTGGCATCGGCGATTTCGGGCTTGGATTTGAACTTGGCCTTGAGCCAGTCGTGGATCGGTTCGCGCGGACGGTCGAACATCCACAGCGCGAGGCCCAGCGTCCACATGTTCTTGGACCGCAGCGCATCCTTGTTGCCCAGGCCGTAGGGCTTGACCGCCTCGATCGTCTTTTCGCTGATGTCGAAGGCAAGCAGGTCGTACTTGGCGAGGCTGTCATCCTCGAGCGGATTGGCCTCGTAATGCGCCTTGTCGAGGTTGCGCTTGGTGAACGCGCCGGTGTCGGCAATCACCAGCCCG
The DNA here is from genome assembly GCF_024171405.1 of Qipengyuania citrea. Taxonomy (GTDB): domain Bacteria; phylum Pseudomonadota; class Alphaproteobacteria; order Sphingomonadales; family Sphingomonadaceae; genus Qipengyuania; species Qipengyuania profunda. Next base: position 177,171 of record NZ_JALJZT010000002.1, on the reverse strand, counting down.
CCGGGCTTGAGCGCCGCGATATTGGTCTTCAGCGCCGCCGGGTTCATCGCCACCAGCACATCGGGCGCATCGCCCGCGGTGTTGATTTCGCGGCTGCCGAAATTGATCTGGAAGGCCGAGACGCCGAACAGCGTGCCCTGCGGCGCGCGGATTTCGGCGGGGAAATCGGGGAAGGTGGCCAGATCATTGCCGGCCAGCGCGGTCGACAGGGTGAACTGCCCACCCGTCAGCTGCATGCCATCGCCGGAATCGCCGGCGAAGCGCACAACGACGCTTTCGGGGGTTGCGGGGAGGCCGTCCTGCGGGGCGGTGGCGGCTGTTGCCATCCGGATATTCCTTGTCTGCGCCATCGCTTGCGGCGCCGTTTCCAATGGGAAGCGCCACCTAGGGCGCGCCCCATCCTCTCGCAATGAAGTTTCTCTGCTAGGCCAAAAAAGCCGCATGGAAAAGCGCTGCGAACACGCTAAGTCCCAAAAAGAAACGCATATGGGAGAGAACGCAATGGCCGATACCGAACATTATGTCCGCGACGATGTACGCGGGTTCCTCGACATGCTCGAAGCAATGGGCGGCAAGGGGGTCGAGGAAGTCGGTGCCGAAGAAGCGCGCCAGCAGATGCGCGCGATGGGCGCGGTGGCCGAGGCCGAGCCGCGGACGATGGCGGTGCAGCGCGATCTGACATGCCCCGGTCCCGCGGGCCCGATCCCGCTGCGCTTCTACGACGTCAAGGCCGAGCGCGCGCCCGGCCCCTGTGTGATTTTCATCCACGGCGGCGGTTTCGTGATCGGCGATCTGGAAGTCTATCACGCGCTGTGCACCGAGATTTCGCACCATCTCGACCTGCCGGTCATCTCGGTCGACTACCGCCTCGCGCCCGAACACCCCTTCCCCGCCGCGCCCGACGATTGCGAGGCGGTGGCGCGCTGGCTCGCCGCATCGCCCGCTGAACTTGACCGGACGATCACCGGGCTGGTCATCACCGGCGACAGCGCGGGCGGCAATCTGACCATCGTCACCACCAACCAGCTGATGAACGAGCCCGCCGACGTACCGGTAATCGTGCAGGCCCCCATCTATCCGGTCGCCAGCGACACCTCGCAACACAGCAGCTTCGCGATGTTCACCGAAGGCTTCCTGCTGACCGGTGCGGCGATGGCCTGGTTCAACGATCAATATGGCGGCGATGCGGGCGATCCGCGCCACACGCCGATGGTCGGCGATTGCACGAACACCCCGCCGACCGTCGTGTGCACCGCGGGTCTCGATCCCTTGCGCGATTCCGGCCGGGAATACGCCGCACATCTGGTGCAACTCGGCACGGAAGTGGTCTATCTCGAGTTTCCCGGCATCATTCACGGGTTTACCACGCTGAGAAAAGCGATACCGAGCGGTCAGAGGGATCTCGAAGCGTTCCTCGACGCGACGAAACTGATGGTGGAGCGATACAGGTGAGCGAAACGCTGGGATACCGCCCGTGTGTGGGTGTGATGCTGGTTAACGGCGACGGCAAGGTGTTCGTCGGTCGCCGGATCGACAATAAGGAAGGCGACTGGTGGCAGATGCCGCAGGGCGGCGTCGACGAAGGCGAAGACCTGCGTGATGCCGCGCTGCGCGAACTGGGCGAGGAAACCGGGGTTCGTCCCGAGCATGTGACCATCCTCAAGGCGATGGACGAGCCGATCCGTTACGACCTTCCCGAAGAGCTGATCGGCAAGCTATGGGGCGGCAAGTACCGCGGGCAGGAACAGGTGTGGTATCTGGCGCGGTTTGCCGGCGCGGATGCCGACATCGACCTCGAAGCGCATGATCCGCCCGAATTCTGCGACTGGAAATGGGTCGAGGCGGAGCAGCTGCCCGACCTGATCGTGCCCTTCAAGAAACGCGTCTACCGCGCCGTGGTGGACGCGTTTCGCGAGCTGGTCTGACGCCGCGCCAAACGCAGCCCGTGCCAGCCGGCGACACCGGCGATCATTGCGGAAATGGTTATGATCAGCCACTCGCCCAGAGTGCGCCGTTCATCAATGCCAACGAAAACGTAAAGCACCTGAACTGCGGCTGCAGCCACCAGCACCCACAAAACCGGATGGTTCGCCCAGCTCCAGCGTCGGGAAAGTAAGGCCAGCGCCAGTGCGGCAACCATGTTCGGCAATGCTCCGATCACCGATAATAGAACCGAGCCCAACCAGTACAGCCACCAAGGATATTGATATTCGCGCACGCGCGTCACAGAGTTTTCGAAGCCCGCGACGGATGCCCCCTGAAGGATGAGAAAGCTTAGCAGCCCAATGCTACTAAACACGCCCGCGGTAAGCGCCAAGACCCACATGATCTCGGCGGATTTCGAAACTCTTTGTGGCTGCATGCGACCTCCTTGCGGAGGTCAGTTAGCCTGCGAGGTAATACCGTTCGGTAAACTTGCCTCGGCCGTCTGTACGCGCGCCGGGGGTCCGGCGGCGATACGCGCGTTGAGCTGCTGCGTTTCGGCGCAGCTCTGGCCGCACAGCGATTCCAGCTTGGCCAGGCTGCCGCGCGCCTTTTCGATCGCGCCCTTCTCGACCAGCGCTTCGCCCTCGCCCGCGATCGCGGCCAGGTTGCGCGGCTCGCGCGTCAGCGCTTCGCGGTAATAGCGGATCGCCTTGCCCTGCAGGCTGTCGGCACGGGCGGCTTCGGCGAGCCGCAGGAAGATCGGCGTATGCCCCGGATCGACCGCCAGCGCCGCCTCGAACGCGTCGATTGCGCCCTGCGTATCGCCCTGCGCCAGCGCCGCTTCGCCCTCGGCAATCAACACGGCCGCGCGCGGCGTCGGCGCGTCGTCCCCGGCCCAGCCAACGCTCGATGTCATGGCAAGCGCCAGCGAAAGGGCGGCAGCGGCGGGGGCAAAACGCATAATCGTCTCCAGCGGGGTCGTCCGTCGAATAGGTGGCGGGTCAGCCATAATGCTTATGGCTAACACGGGAAGCGGTCAGGCCCAAGCGTGATAATCCCCGTCTTCACGCAGCGGCCTGAACCCGCGCTGCACAGGCAATGAAGAACCCGTCGGTGGAATCGGGCGCCGGCGACAGGCGGATACCCTGCCCGCGCGGACGCCCCAGCGGCAGCGCAAGCGCGCGCGGCTGCAGGTCGGGGTGGCGGGCGAGCAGGGCGTCGAACTGCCCTGCCCCTTCCTCGTCGAGCAGCGAGCAGGTGACATAGACGATCCGCCCGCCGGGCTTCACCAGCTGCGCCGCCACATCGAGCAGATAGGCCTGCAGCGTGGTTAACCGGGACAGTTCCTGTTCGTCGAGCCGCCAGCGCGCTTCGGGATTGCGGCGCCAGGTGCCGGTGCCCGAACAGGGCGCGTCGACCAGCACCGCATCGGCCTGGCCGGCGAACTCGGCCAGCGCCTCCATCTCGCGCTGCGGATTGAGCAGGATGGTGGCGATATCCGCCGCGCCTGCGCGGTCGGCGCGCGGAGCCAGCCGCGAGAGGCGGTTGCGATCGGTGTCCGAGGCGATCAGCCGCCCCTGGTTGTCCATCGCCGCGGCCAGCGCGAGCGTCTTGCCGCCCCCGCCCGCGCACAAATCGATCACGGTCTCGCCCGGCTGCGCGCCCGCCGCGAGGCAGGCGAGCTGCGAACCGGTGTCCTGCACCTCGATCTCGCCCGCGCGGAAAGCCGGCCATTGCTCGACCGGCGTACCAGTGGCGAGCCGTAGCCCGTGCGGGGCGGCGGTGGGTTCGGCGGGCTCGGGCAGCGTCACCGTGGCGCGTTCGGCCTTGAGCGTGTTGACGCGCAGATCGAGCGGCGCGCGGTCGAGCAGGGCCTCGGCCTCGCCGCCTTCGACACCCGAGGCCGCCAGTCGCGCGATCAGCCAGGACGGCGCGACGCCGCCCTCGGCGACCGGCTCGCCCTCGGCAATCGGCGCGGCGCCATAATTGGAGCCATCGAACAGCGGCGCGATCGCGGGATCGGTCTCGGCCAGCCGCAGCATCGCCGCGCGGCCGCTGGCGGGCACCGGACCGCAGGCGCGGATCGCGGCATAGACCAGCTCGCGGATCGCGCGCCGGTCCTTCGACCCGGCGAAGCGGTTGTTGCGGAACCATTCGGCGAGGATGCGGTCGGCGGGCGCGGCTTTCGCGCGCGCGGCCTCGACGATCCGGTCGAGCAGCTCGATCGCAGTCTGGACCCGGGCAGCGGGCGTCATGGCCTAGCGCGTCGGATAGTTGGGCGCTTCGCGCGTGATCGCCACGTCATGGACATGGCTTTCGGCCAGCCCGGCATTGGTGATCCGGACGAATTGCGCGCGCTTGCGCAAATCGTCGATCGTGGCGCTGCCGGTATAGCCCATCGCCGCCTTGATCCCGCCGACCAGCTGGTGAACCACCGCGCTGGCCGGGCCCTTGTAGGGCACTTGTCCCTCGATCCCCTCGGGGACCAGTTTCTGCTGGCTGATATCGGCCTGGAAATAGCGGTCGGCGCTGCCGCGCGCCATCGCGCTGACGCTGCCCATGCCGCGATAGGCCTTGTAGCTGCGGCCCTGGTAGATGAAGGTTTCGCCCGGCGCTTCCTCGGTCCCGGCCAGCATCGAGCCGATCATCACCGTGCTCGCGCCCGCAGCCAGCGCCTTGGCGGCATCGCCGCTGGTGCGCAGGCCGCCATCGGCGATGACGGGGATGCCGTATTCCTCGGCCGCCTCGGCGCTGTCCATCACCGCGGTCAGCTGCGGCACGCCGACGCCCGCGACCACGCGCGTGGTGCAGATCGAGCCCGGGCCGATCCCGACCTTGACCGCATCGGCGCCTGCCCCGGCCAGTGCCTTGGTCGCTTCGGCAGTGGCGACATTGCCCGCGATTACCTGCACGCTGTTCGACAGCTTCTTCACTCGCTCGACCGCGCGCGCGACATCCATGTTGTGGCCATGCGCGGTATCGATCACCACCACATCGACCTCGGCATCGATCAGCGCTTCGGTGCGTTCGAAGCCCTTGTCGCCCACGGTGGTCGCGGCAGCGACGCGCAGGCGTCCGGTGGGGTCCTTGGTGGCATCGGGATAGGCGACCGCCTTCTCGATATCCTTGACCGTGATCAGCCCGACGCAGCGCCCCGCATCATCGACCACCAGCAGCTTTTCGATCCGCCGTTGGTGGAGCAGCCGCCGCGCCTCTTCCTGCCCGGTGCCGAGCGGCACGGTGGCGAGGTTTTCGGTCGTCATCAGTTCGCCGATGGGCTGGCGCGGGTTCTCGGCAAAGCGGACGTCGCGATTGGTCAGTATCCCGACAAGCTTGCCGTCGCGATCGGTCACCGGGATGCCGCTGATGCGGTTGACGGACATGATGTCCTGCGCCTCGCCCAGTGTGGCTTCGGGGTGGATGGTGATCGGATTGACCACCATGCCGCTTTCATAGCGCTTGACCGCGCGCACTGCAGCGACCTGTTCGTCGACTTCGAGATTGCGGTGCAGCACGCCGATCCCGCCCAGCTGCGCCATGGCGATCGCCATGTCGGCTTCGGTTACGGTGTCCATCGCGCTGGACACCACCGGGATGCTGAGGCCGATCTCGCGCGTCAGCCGACTGGCGGTCCGCGCCATCGACGGCAGGATATCGCTCTCGGCCGGACGCAGGAGAACGTCGTCGAAAGTAAGGCCGAGGGGAATGTCGAAATGTGCCACGTGGAGAATCGCCTGCCGGGGGAGAAATGTGGCGGCCCATGTAACGACGGATGGGGAAACTAGCTAGTGCCCATAACCGCGCTTTGCGAGCTGGCCCGTTAAGGCGCGCAGATTATCCCGTTTCGGTCGGCGCGGTCCTACGCTCGATGCCCCGACCGCTGCCGATTGCGATGGAGGTAGATCCGGCCCCACGCCACGAGTGCGCCGAGCGGAAACAGGGCGCGCACGACCTCGGGCTCCCAGCTGCCCGCCGCTGCGCTGAACGACACCGTCGGGATCGCCGCGCCAAGAAACCAGTAAAGCTGTTCCGGTGCGTGCGGAACCAGTGCCGCACCGCCCACGCCGACGAAGGCGAGGACTGCCCACAGGGGTTTCAGCGCAAGACCGGGTTCGCGCAGGGCAGCAAAGGCTCCCCCCACGCCGAGGACGAGACTTGCGCCCGCGGCCACAAGGAACGGCACCAGCATACTCGGCACGCGCGCTTACTCCGCGGTCCAGCCGCCATCGACGCTCCAATTGGCGCCGTTCACATTCTGCGCCTCGTCGCGGCAGAGGAACACGGCGAGCGCGCCGATTTCGTCGGGCTGGACGAACTTCTTGGTCGCCTGCTTGACCAGCAGCACATCATTGATGACCTGCTCGCGGGTCAGCCCGCGCGCCGCCATCGTGTCGGGGATCTGGTTTTCGACCAGCGGGGTCCAGACATAGCCGGGGCTGATGCAATTGGCGGTCACGCCGAATTCGGCGAGTTCGAGCGCCACGGTCTTGGTCAGGCCGTCGAGCCCGTGCTTGGCCGAATTATACGCCGACTTGAACGGGCTGGCGACCTTGGAATGCGCGCTGGCGGTGTTGATGATCCGCCCCCACCCCTTGCGCTTCATCGCGAGCGCGGCGAGCCGCGTGGTATGGAACGCCGCGGTCAGGTTGAGCGCGATGATCGTGTCCCATTTCTCGACCGGGAAATCCTCCACCGGCGCGACATGCTGCATCCCGGCATTGTTGACGAGCACGTCGATCTCGCCCGCCTCGGCCATCATCGTCTCGATTTGCGCGACATCGGTCAGGTCCGCTCCGCTGTGCGTCGCGCCCAGTTCCTCGCACAATCCGGCGATCTCACCCGCATCGCCAAAGCCGTTGAGGACCAGCTGCGCCCCCGCCCCCGCCAGCGCGCGCGCGATGGCGAGGCCGATGCCGCTGGTCGATCCGGTCACCAGTGCGCGCTTGCCCTTGAGGAATTCGGCGTGAAACATTTGGCTCTCCGGACGTTGTGGGAATAGTCGATTTCGGCCATTGCGCACATACCAAGCGCTGTAAAGCGGTCAGGCATAAGGGGGAGCGCATGCGGCTCAATCCGTTCAATACCGGCAATATCAACGTACGATCGAGCGGTGGCGGCGGTGTCCCCGGCGGCAAGGCAGGCGGGATCGGCTGCGGCACGATCGTGATCGCCGCAGTGGGCTATTTCGTCTTCGGGCTCGACCCGATGCAGACCGCGGGCATGGTCGAAGGCGTCCAGCAGGGCCAGCAGCAGGCGGGCCCGGCGAACACCAACGAACAGGAAGTGTGCACCAGCAGCGAATTTGCGCGCGAGGCATGCAACGGCCTGCAATCGCTCAACCAGACCTGGGCGGGCACTTTCGAGGCGCAGGGTTATGGCGACCAGTTCCGCCAGCCCACGCTCGACCTCTATGGCGGCGGCGGGGTGAACACCGGCTGCGGCAGCGGGACCTCGGCGATGGGGCCGTTCTACTGCCCCGCCGACCAGACGATCTATATCGATACCAGCTTCTACGACACGCTCGAACGCCAGCTTGGCGCGGGCGGCGATTTCGCGCGTTATTACGTGCTCGCGCATGAATATGGCCACCACATCCAGACGATCACCGGGATTTCCAGCCAGATCCGCAGCGCGCAGCAGCAGAACCCCAGCCGGGCGAACCAGCTGCAGGTGCTGATGGAATTGCAGGCGGACTGCTATGCCGGGGTCTGGGCGGGCAAGAACCGCAATCTGATCGAGCCGGGCGATATCGAGGAAGGCATGCAGGCCGCCGCCGCGATCGGCGACGACCGGCTGACCGGCGGGCGGGTATCGTCGGAGAACTTCACCCACGGCACGTCGCAGCAGCGCAGCGATGCCTTGCGGCTGGGCCTGCAGGGCGATGATCGCGCCTGCGACCGGATTACCAATATCGGCTGATCGGCGCGCCCGCGGGCGCGAAAAAGGGCGCGCTCCCGTCGCCCGCGTCCGTTAGGCTAGCGCTGCAGGGGCTCAGCGCGACAGCCGCTCGATCTCCGCGTCGATATCCGCGAGGATCTCGGCACGCATCTCATCGGACCAGTTCCGATCCGCTGCGAGCGACTCGCGCGTGTGCTTGAGCGCCTTCAGCGCCACCGTATCGCCATAGCTTTCGCACACATACATGGTGGTGCGGCCCTTGGCATCGACCTTGGTGGTGACCGCGCGGTCCTTGTCGAGGCATTTCATCACCACTTTCGGCGCGCTGGCGATGGCCTTTTCCGCCACTGCCTCGGCGCGGACCTGTGCCACTTCGGCATGCGCTTCGGCCAGGGCAAGCTGGACCTCGCGTCGGCTTTCCGCCCGGTCGACCTGCCGCGCTTCGATCTGCTGCAGTTCGCGCTGCACCTTGCCGCCATCCGCCAGGTCCTCGCGCAATTGCGCCATTTCCTTCTTGAAGGCGCGCTTTTCCTTGTCGCTCATCTGGTCCCAGTTGCGGCCGTCCCAGCGGGCATGGCGCGCCGGGTCGCGCTCGACACGTGCCATCGATTCGCGTGCCCGTTCGAGCTCGCGTTCGGCGCGCTCGATATCGCGCTCGGCGCGGTCAAACTCACGCTCGATCGTGCGCTCCATCGCGGCGACGAATTCGCGGTCGCTGGGCGGTTCGGGCGCTTGCGGGGCATCCGGCGCTTCCGGCGCGAGCGGCGACAGCGGCGCGACGGGCGTTTGCAGCGCAAAGGGCTCTTCCGGCACGTGGGCGGCAATCCCTTCGGCATACCCGATGCTGGCGGTCATCGGCAGCGCGAACACGGCGGCGGCCACCGCGCCGCGTACGGCAAAGCGGCGGCGGCGCGAATGGTCGGTCATCGGCAGGCTGCGCAGCCGATGGATGATCGACTTGTCGCCGAGCACGGGACAGGCCATCGGCGCCGCCAGCGCGGGCCGCGGCGCGATCTGCGGACGGCGGGCGAAATCGGCGATGATCGCGGCATAGGCGGCGCGTTCTTCGCGGCTGCGGCTGGCCACCACGCGCGCATCGCAGGCGGCTTCCTGGTCGCGGCGCATGGCGGACCAGCCCATCCAGCCCAGCGGGTTGAACCAGTGGATCGCGAACAGCGGCTGGACCAGCACATTGACGAGGATGTCGTGGCCGCGGTGATGGGCAAGCTCATGCGCAATCGCGAGATCGCGCACTTGGCGCTCGCGGCTGGCCATGAAGCCATCGGGCAATGCCACAACCTTGTCGAACACCCCGAAGGCCATCGGACCCGAGATTGCAGTGGTCTCGATCAGCCGGATCGGGCCGACCTCGCCGACGGGGCGCGCATCCTCGAGCAATTCGCGGCGCAGTTCGCCATACAGCCAGAACCGGCGGCCCATGAAGATTGCCGCGCCGACCAGCCAGACGATCACCACCGGTGTGAGCAGGTCGATCGGAGTGTCGAGCGGCGCAGTCGCGGCGGGGGAGACGAATTCGCTGTAGGAAAACCCACTCTCGGCACTCGGCGCAAACGCCAGATCGGCGGCAATCACCTCGCTGCCGGCGTCGCCACCACCCGAAAGGTCGGGACGCATCCATGCAGGCAGTGTCACCGGCGGGAACAGCATCCGGATAAGCGGCAGGAACCACAGCGCATAGGCCGCGCCCGCGCCGAGATATTTGGCCACCGGGCGGCGCAGCAGCAGCGCGACGCCGATGAGTGCGCCGGTCCATACCAGCGTATCGAGCAGGAACAGGCTCCAATATTCGCGGATTAGCTCGGTCATTTGCGCATCTCCCTCAAGAGCGCTTCGATTTCGACGAGGTCGTCGTCGGTGAGCGCCTCGCTCTCGGCCAGTTGGGCGAAAAGCGGGGCGGCGCGGCCGCCGAACAGCCGGTCGACCAGGCGGCGGCTTTCACCACCGACATAGTCGGACCGCTCGATCAGCGGGCGATACAGGAATTTGCGACCCTGGGGCTCGGTGCTGACCACCTGCTTCTGGACGAGACGGCTGAGCAGCGTCTTGACGGTCGGGATCGACCAGTCGCGCCGGGCGCAGATCGCCTCGCACACTTCGGCGGCGGAGATCGGGTTGCGGTCCCACAGCACTTCCATGACGGCGTGCTCGGCTTCGCTGATCCGCTCGCCCGGGGCGTCCTTGCGCTTGCTCATTCCCACCTCCTGATCGTCGTCTGATCGTCACGCGTAATTCTTCGATTACGTCTGTAGCCACAGCGACTACGAATGTAAACCTGAAGCGTGGATGAATGCGCGGGAAAGGTCCTTGCTTCTCGACCAACGACATATCACTCTGGATCAATGACACGGATTCTGGCCGCGCTGGCCCCGCTCACCCTTTTCGCCACGCCGATCGCCGCGCAGGACGACTCGCTGCCCGAGGCGGAGATCTACGCCACCCAGCTGGTCGTGATCGAAACCGCCATGGGCGATATCACGGTGGAAATCGAGATCGAGCGCGCACCGGTGACCGCAGGTAATTTCCTGCGCTATGTCGACGAGGACCGGTTCGACGGCACCACTTTCTACCGCGCGATGCATCTCGACTGGGGCGAATCGCCCAACGGGTTGCTGCAGGGCGGCACGCAGATGCACCCCGACCGCGTGCTCGACCCGATCGCGCATGAACCGACGACCCAGACCGGCCTCAGCCATACCGATGGCGCGCTGTCGATGGCGCGTTACGATCCGGGCAGCGCGACGGGCGATTTCTCGATCATGATCAAGGACCAGACCGGGCTCGATGCGACCCCGGCCTCGTCCGATCCGAGCCTGCAGGCGGGCTTCGCGGTGTTCGGCCATGTGGTCGACGGGATGGACGTGGTCCATGCGATCCACGCGCTCCCGCCCGATCCCGACAAGGGCGAAGGCTGGATGAAGGGGCAATTGCTGGCCGATCCGGTCGAAATCATCGATATGCGCCGGGTGGATGCGCCGACCGGCACGGACTGACCGGATACCCGGCAGCTAGGCGGTTGGCCCCCCGGCATCGCCGCATACGCTGGCCCGGTCGATGCGGAAAATCTTGACCTCCCCCACCCCTTTCAGCGTGTGCAGTTCCGCGCCCGAGAAGGGCATCGCGGTCCGCGCCGAGAGATAGGTGGATTCGCTCACCGCGATACCGCCGGGTTCGGCAATACCTTCGACCCGGCTGGCGACATTCATCGTGTCGCCCCAGTAGTCATAGGCATAGCGGCGGCTGCCAACCACGCCGCCGACCACCGGGCCGGTGTGGATGCCGACGCGGACCTGGACGTCGAGGTCGGTTTCCTGCGCGAAGGCGCGGATGCTGCGGATGATGTCGCAGGCAAAAGCGATCGCCTCGCCCGCGCCGCGATCGCCCGAGGCCTGCCCGCCCGAAACCGCCAGATAGGCATCGCCGATGGTCTTGACCTTCTCTACTCCGGTGCGGTCGGCGCACTCGTCGGCGATCGAGAAGACTTCGTTGAGTACCTTGACCAGCATGCCGGGCGACAGCCTGCGCGCTAGCTTGGAGAAGCCGACGATATCGATGAAGATCACCGATACGTCGGAGAAAGAATCGGCCACCGCCTGCCCTTCGCGCAGCCGCGCAGCGACTTCGGGCGGGAGCACGTTGAAGAGCAGTTCCTCGGTCTTGCGGCGTTCGAGTTCGAGCGCCTGCCCTGCGGCGAAGGTCTTGCGCGCGCGGCGGTCGATGTCCCAGTTCACGAAGGTGGCGAAGGTGAAGAAGGTGGTGAAATTGGTGAAGGTATAGACCTTGTTCACGATCCCCCGGTCGGCCTGCACCAGGAAGGCGAGATAGATCACCAGCACGACCCCGGCCCAGGCGAGGTAATAGCGGGTGGTCGCGACGAAGCCGACGCTGGCGAAAACCATCAAGATGCCGAGGTTTATGATCGCCATGCCGAAACGCGAAATGCCGGTGATCGCGGCTTGGTCGCCCAGCGCGTCGATCAGCATGATCATCGCCACGCCCAGCGCGGTGAAGATGAGCATGTCGACCCATCCCCGCTCGACATAGAACCACGTAAAGGTGAGCGCGATGATCCCGACCAGCGCGGCGATGAAGATGCCCGCCGCGAGATTGTAGGCGATCACTCCCTCGCGCGGGAAATGCAGCGGATTGAACCCGATATAGGAAAGCAGCGTAACAATGCCGATCCCGGCAAGGAAGCGGGTACCGGGAATGCGCGCCAGCCGCTCGCCCTCGACATAGGCGCGTTCAGTATCCGGATCTTCGAAACGCCCCAGCATCGATTGCCCCCCAATGCCCCCTGCACCGGCGAACCTACCCAATGCCGCGCGGCAAGACCAGCGGCTGGCGCAGGCAGGTGCCCGGCCCGGCCGGGCGCAGTGCGAATATCAGCGGGTTTCGCGCGCCAGTCGGCTCATCAGGATGGCCGAGCGCTGCGCCTGCCGCACGATCGAGCGCAAGTCGATCGTCTCGCCCTCGGCATGGCTCCCGCTGCCCGCCGGCCCCATCCCCGCCAGGCCATCAACATAGGGCGCGACGAAGCTGATATCGGCCGCCCCGCGCCGCGACGGGGGATAGGGCTGCATCGCCTCGCGCCCGAGATCGGCATTGATCGCATTGAGCCGGTCGAGCAGCGCGGCATTGCCCGCGGTCGGCGCCATCGGCGGATAGCGGAACTCGATCGCGATGGTCGCCTCGGTGCCCGGCAGGTGCTGCGCGACGATGGCGCGCATCCGCTCGGCGGTCGCCTCGTTCTGTTCCGGGGTCAGCGCGCGCAGATCGCCGCGCGCCACCGCCTGCGAGGGGATGATGTTGGTCTTGCCGCTGGTGGTGGCGGAAAGGCCGTCCTCGCCCAGCTCGGCGGGGGTTCCGCCCGCCATGAAGCCCACGTTGTAGGTGAGGTTTTCCTCGGGCAATTCGCGCCGGAAGGCATCGAGGATGCGCGCCATTTCGTAGATTGCGCCATAGCCCGCATGGTCGGAGAAGATGCCCGAGCTGTGCCCGCTGCCCGCGTGCGTGGTCAGCGTCCAGCTGCCCGACGAGCGCCGCGCGATCACGCCCGCGTCCTTGCCGTCCAGCACCGACAGCCCTTCATAACCCAGCGCGACATCGGCCCATTTACCCGCGTCGACCAGGTCGCGGCGCGCGGCTTCCAGCGGTTCGCCCGCATCTTCCTCGTCGCCGGTCAGCGCGACGACGATATTCGCGCCTTCCAGCGTACCTGCCGCCTGCATTGCGCGCAGCGCGGCGAGCATCACCACGATGCCGCCCTTGTCGTCGACCACGCCGGGGCCGGCGGCGCTGTCGCCCTCGCGGACGAAGCCGGTGAACGGGGAATCGGGTTCGAACACCGTATCGAGATGGCCGATCAGCAGCATCTTCGTGGTGCCCGGTGCGCCTTCGTGCCGCGCAAACAGGTGGCCTGCGCGCCCCTGAGCCGACTGGTCGATCCATTCGACGTCAAAGCCGAGCGCCGCGAACTTGGGCGCCAGCATGTCGGCAACCGCCTTCACGCCCGCATGGTTGTGCGAACCCGAATTGATGAGCGTGATTTCCTCGAGCAGCGCGACATCGCGCTCGAACCCTTCCTCGACGGTAGCGACAATGGCCTGTTCGGGCGCAGTGAGCTGCGCGGCGAGAGGGCTGGCGAATGCGGCGGCGAAGACCAGCGCGGGAAGAACGAAACGCATCGCCGGACTTGGCCAAGCCGGACGGACAAAGTCAACGCGATTGCCGCGAATACCAATTTTTGGTATCCTGAGACGCATGGTCAGCAAGAACACTTCGATCGCCCTCGGCAAACCCTACACCGATTTCGCGCGCAAGAAGGTGGAAAGCGGTGAATTCGCGACCACGAGCGAGGTCGTGCGCGAAGCCATGCGGCATTACATTGCGAAGGATGCGAAGCGCGAAGCGCTCGACCGCGCGCTCAAGGAAGGACTCGACAGCGGCCCCGCCCGCCCGTTCGATTGGGACAGTTTCATGGAGCGCCATTTCGGGCCCGATGACGATGTATGAGGTTCGCCTCCTATCGCCCGCGCAAGCCGATCTCGACGACATCGCCGTCTATACCAAGGCGCGCTGGGGCAAAGATCAGGCGCGCCGCTACGTCTCGGACCTGCGCCACGACATAGAGGGCCTGTCACGCTTTCCACTCATGCACCCAGCCTATGAAAGCCGACTTGGCGCCTTCCGCAAGCTCTCCAGCGGCGAGCACCTGATCTTCTACCGGGTCGGCGAGACGGCGATCGACATCGTCCGCATCCTGCACAATCGCATGGATGCGGACGACAGTCTCTAGCGCAGGCCCTGTCGGGAACGCCTCGGGCGCCGGCCGTAAACCGGCGGGCGCCCCGCCCGCATCAGTAAACCCGCTTCTTCGGCTCGATGTACTTCGCGTCGTCGGTCAGCGTGTATTCGTGGACCGGGCGGTAATCGATCTTCACGCCGCCGCCATTGCCGCCCCAGCCGTCGAACCAGGCGATGGTGTGCTTCATCCATTCGGCGTCGTTGCGGTCGGGGAAATCCTCATGCGCATGCGCGCCGCGGCTTTCCTTGCGGTTTTCCGCCGAAGCCATGGTGACATTGGCCTGCGCCATGAGATTGTCGAGCTCGAGCGTCTCGATCAAATCGCTGTTCCAGATCAGCGAGCGGTCGAAGACCTTCACGTCCTCCATCCGCTTGTTGATCTGCTTCAGGTTTTCCACGCCCTCGGCCATCAGCTTGCTGTCGCGGAACACCGCGGCATGGCGGGTCATGGTCTTCTGCATGTCCGCGCGCAGCTCCGCCGTCGGCGTGCCGCCATCGGCATAGCGGAAATGGTCGAGCCGGGTGAGCGACAGGTCGGCGCTGTCGGCGGGCAGCTCGTCATGGCTGGTGCCCGGCTTGATCAGTTCCTTGAGGCGGTGGCCGGTCGCGCGGCCGAACACCACGAGGTCGATCAGCGAGTTCGAACCGAGGCGGTTGGCGCCGTGGACCGAAACGCAGGCGGCTTCGCCCACCGCGAACAGGCCGGGGACGATCTTTTCGGGATCGTTCTTGTCGCCCGCCATCACTTCGCCGTGATAGTTACAGGGGATGCCGCCCATGTTGTAATGCACCGTCGGAGTGACGGGCAGCGGTTCGCGGGTCAGGTCGACCCCGGCGAAGATCTTGCCGCTCTCGGTGATCCCCGGCAGGCGCTGGCCGAGCACGGTCGGATCGATGTGGTCGAGATGGAGGTAGATGTGGTCCTTTTCGGGGCCCACGCCGCGGCCTTCGCGCATTTCAAGCGCCATCGAGCGGCTGACGACGTCGCGGCTGGCGAGGTCCTTCGCGCTCGGCGCATAGCGTTCCATGAACCGCTCGCCCTCGGAATTGGTGAGGTAGCCGCCCTCGCCGCGTGCGCCCTCGGTGATGAGCACGCCCGCGCCGTAGATGCCGGTGGGGTGGAACTGGACGAATTCCATGTCCTGCAGCGGCAGTCCGGCGCGCAGCACCATGCCGCCGCCATCGCCGGTGCAGGTATGCGCGCTGGTCGCGGTGTAATAGCAGCGGCCATAGCCGCCGGTCGCCAGCACCACCGCCTTTGCGCGGAAGCGGTGGATCGTACCGTCATCGAGGCACATGGCCATGACGCCGACGCAGACGCCGTCCTTCATGATCAGGTCGAGCGCGAAATATTCGATGAAGAAGTCCGCGTCGTACTTCAGGCTCTGCTGGTAGAGCGCGTGGAGCATGGCGTGACCGGTCCGGTCGGCCGCGGCGCAGGTGCGCTGCACCGGCGGGCCTTCGCCCATGTTCTGCATATGCCCGCCGAACGGGCGCTGGTAGATCGTGCCGTCGTCATTGCGGCTGAAGGGCACGCCGGCGTGCTCCAGCTCGTAAACCGCCTGCGGTGCTTCGCGCACCAGATATTCGATCGCGTCCTGGTCGCCGAGCCAGTCGGAGCCCTTGACCGTATCGTACATATGCCACTGCCAGTGGTCGGGCGTGTTGTTGCCGAGACTGGCGGCGATACCGCCCTGCGCCGCGACGGTGTGCGAACGGGTCGGGAAAACCTTGGTGATGTTGGCGGTCTTGAGGCCGCTTTCGGCGGCGCCCATCGTGGCGCGCAGGCCCGAACCGCCGGCGCCGACGACGATTACGTCATAGGTATGCTCGACGATCGGATAGGCGGCGGCGCCGCCCTGCCGTTTCGTTCCAGGGGCGGATCCGGGCGTTGCCGGAGCGGTTGTCGGAGATTGGTTGGAACTGTCCACATTGCCCGTATTGGTATCGTCGCGCCCACCGTGCGGCGGCGCGCCATTGTTCGCACCACTAGTCATCAGGAAATTCCTCCAAGCGCGATGCGCGCAATCGAAACGAGACCGAAGACACCGCCGCCGATCGCCGCCAGGTTGAGCGCAGCGATACAGGCGAACTTGTTTCCGGGAGTATGGACATAATCCTCGATCAGCACCTGCAGGCCGAGGCGGGCATGCCAGAAGACCGAGACGATGAGCAGCGCCAGCGCGGTAGCGGGCACCGTCTGCGAGGCCCAGCCGGCGACCGTGCCGTAGGAATAGTCGGGCAGCAGCGCGAGGCTGACCGCGAGAAACAGCATCAGCACCAGATTGCCGATCGCGGTGAAGCGCTGCAGCAGCCAGTGATGCGCGCCTTCATGCGCCGAGCCGAGCCCGCGCACGCGTCCGATGGAGGTTCCGTTACCCATGGGTATTGCCCTTTAGCGAAGCAGGATGAGGGCCCAGAAGCCCGCAGTGAGAAGGATGCCGAACAGCGGTGCGAGGACCGACCAGGTCTTGTTGGTGTCGAGTTCGTAGCCGGCCCCGAGATCGAGCACGAAGTGGCGCAGGCCGCTCATCATGTGGCTGAAGAACGCCCAGCTCAGCCCGACCAGCACGACCATGCCCAGCGGCGAACCCATCAGGGTTTCGAACTGGCCATAGGCCTCGGGTCCCGCGGCCATTGCGCCCAGCCACCACAGCAGCACGCCGAGACCGACCAGCGCCATGCCGTCGCCGGTCACGCGGTGGAGGATCGAGACCGCCATATGCGGACCCCATTTCCAGATTTGCAGGTGCGGCGCCATCGGGCGGTTGGCCATGGTCATCTTCCGGTTGAGACAATTGGAGTGCTTCCCTTAGCGATATGGGCGTGTGTGACAAGGCGCGCGGCCTTGACAAGTTGCGCAAATTTTTCGAATAGGGTTTGCATGACATGCATTCTTCTTACCGGCTCCAGCCGCGGGATCGGGGCGGCGGCAAAAACCGCGCTCGAGGCCCGCGGCGCCCAGGTCATCGGCCAGGCCACGCGGAGCAATTCGATCGACACCATCCCCGCCGATTTCTGCGAACCGGGGGCACCGCAGGAAGTGTGGCAGGCAGCGCTCGCGCGGGCGGGCGGGCAGATCGACGTGCTGGTCAACAATGCCGGACTGTTCGATCCCAATCCGATCGACCGTTCGGATATCGCCTGGCTCGATGCATGGGAGGACACCATGCGGATCAATCTGACCGCGGCGGCGCAGCTCAGCCGGTTCGCGGTGCGGCACTGGAAGGAGCGCGGCGCGGCGGGCCGGATCGTCCATGTCGCCAGCCGCGCGGGGCACCGCGGCGATTCGCCCGCGCATTGGCATTATGCGGCAAGCAAGGGCGGGATGCTGGCGATGCACAAGACCATCGCCCGCCAATATGCGCGCGAGGGTATCCTGAGCTTCGCCATTACCCCGGGCTTTACCGACACCTCGATGGCGGGCGATTACCTCGACAGCCGCGGCGGGCCCGGCCTGCTCGCGGATATCCCGTTGGGGCGCGTGGCCGAGCCCGAAGAGATTGCCAGGCTGGTCGAATTCTGCGCACTCGATGCGCCGCCCAGCATGACGGGCGCCACGCTCGATGCCAATGGAGCCAGCTATGTCCGCTAGACTGTTGTCCGCCCTCGCCCCGGCGTTGCTCGCATCCGCCTGCGCGCCGCCGATCCAGACGCTGGCCCCGCTGCCGCCGAGCGAACAGGTCACCCCGCAGCAATGGGCGGCGACCTGTTCCGAATGGGACGAATGGGACAAGCCCGCCCCGCCCTACCGCATCCACGGTTCGACCTATTACGTCGGCACTTGCGGTATCTCCGCCATCCTCGTCGCGGGCACGCAGGGACACGTGTTGATCGACAGCGGCACCGTAGCGGGCGCGCAGGTGGTGCTCGACAATATCGGCAAGCTCGGCTTCCGCCCCAACGAGATCGCCAGCCTGCTGCACAGCCACGAGCATTTCGACCATGTCGGCGGGCATGCGGCGATCAAGCAGGCGAGCGGCGCGCATGTCGTCGCCTCGCCGCGCGCCGCCGCGGTCTTGCGCAGCAGCCAGGACGATCCCGACGATCCGCAATATGGCATGCACGATCCGATGGAACCGGTCGCCGTCGATGTCGTGGTGCATGGTGGCGAGACCATCCGCAGCGAAACCGCCGCGCTGACCGCGATCGCCACGCCGGGGCATACACCGGGCGCGCTGAGCTGGGCGTGGGACTCCTGCGATGCGGCGGGCGAGTGCATCGGCATCGTCTATGCCGATTCGCTTTCGCCGGTGAGCCGCGACGACTACCGCTTCGGCGACCATCCCGATTATGTCGCCGCCTATCGCGCGGGCCTGCAACGCCTGCGCGACCTGAAATGCGACCTCCTGCTCACACCGCATCCCTCGGCCAGCGAGATGGTCGCGCGCGCGGCCAGCGGTTTGCTGATCGGCGGGATGTCCTGCGCCGACTATGCCGACGCAGTCGAAGCCCGGCTCGACAAGCGACTGGCGGATGAAGCCGGTGGCTGATGCGTGGAAGATCCTCGCCGAAGTGTCGAAGCCCGTCGCCAAGGCCGCGCTGGTCGCGCATGAGGATGCGCCCGACTGGCCGGTCGAATGGGTGGTCACCGGAATGGAGGTCGCCGACCATTTGCCCGATGACTGGACGGTCGAAGTCTATCTCGATCGCCAGCCGAAATCCTCCGACCTGCAACGCGTGGCGGCGCTGTTTGAAGGCAAGCCGCCCGCTTTCGTGGTCGAGAAGCTGCCCGATACCGACTGGGTGACCGAAAGCCAGAAAGGCGTCGACCCGATCCGTGCGGGCCGGTTCCATGTCCGCACGCCCGAACATCCGGCCGACCCGGCAATGGTCGATTTCATCGTTCCGGCCAGCCAGGCCTTCGGGACGGGGCAGCACCAGACCACTGCGGGCTGCCTCGCCATGCTCGACCTGATGAAGCGCGAGGGCGTGATCGCGCGCAACCATGCAGATATCGGCACCGGCACCGGCCTGCTCGCCTTTGCCGCGATCCATCTGTGGCCGCACGCCACCGCTACCGCATCGGATATCGACCCGGTTTGCGCGGGCGTGGTGCGTGACAACATGGCGACCAACGCGGTCCGCCAAGGCCACGGTCCCGGCGAACTGACCATGGTCATCGCCGACGGGATGGACGATCCGCTGCTGGCGCTGCGCGGTCCCTACGACCTGTTCATCGCCAATATCCTGGCCGTGCCGCTGGTCGAACTTGCGCCGTCCTTCACCGCCGCCATTACGCCGGGCGGGAACCTGCTGCTCGCAGGGCTGCTCGAAACGCAGGAGGCGCGCGTGCGCCGTGCCTACCGCGCACAGGGCTTCCGGCTGGCACGGCGGCTGGTGCGCGGCGACTGGTCGATCCTGTGGCTGCGCAAAAGCCGCGTGCGGTGAACCACGCGGCGAAATGGGCCGCCTGGGCGATCGCGGTGCCGCTTTCCCTGCTGACGCTGTTCCTCCTCGCCGCGTGGATCGGCAGCGCGCTCCCGCGCAATGGCGACTGGGTCGAGCCCGCCACCGGCGTCGAGATCATGATCGAAACCAATGGCGTGCATACCGCAATCGTCATGCCGCTGGTGACCGCGCAGAAGGATTGGCGGCCCGCTTTCCCGGTGGGCGATCTCGATGCGCCTTTTCGCCCCTATACGCATGTGTCGGTCAGCTGGGGCGAGCGCGAGGTCTTCCTCAACACGCCGACCTGGGGCGATATCACGCCCGCCACGATCCTGGGCGCGGCGGTGGGCGGCGACAGCCTGCTCCATATCGCGCATTACACCCGGCCCGCACCCAGCGACACGATCCGCCCGCTGCGGATAACCCGAAGGCAATACGCCCTGCTGGTTGCGGCGATCGAGCGCCAGGTCCTGCCGCCCGCTGCGCGCATATCCTATCGCGGATATTACGCCCATGACGTCTTCTACGACGCGCCGGGGACCTATCATCTGGGGAACACCTGCAACCAGTGGACCAGCGACACGCTGGCCGAAGCGGGTATCCGCACGGGTCGCTGGACCCCGCTGGCCGGCGGCGTGATGCGCTGGGTTCCCTATGAAACGCTCGACAGCGCCCGCTAGGCGCGGCTAGGTGGCCGCCATGCAAGACGCTCCCGAGCCTTCGATATCCGGGCCCGAGACCGGTTCTTCCGCCTCACCCGTCCATCCGCTGATCACCCGCCGCCGCTCGCTCGCCAAGGCGGTCTCGTGGCGCGTGGTCGGCTCGCTCGACACGCTGCTCCTGTCCTTCCTGCTGATCACCTATCTCGGGCCGATGTTCGGGCTCGAACACAGTCCGCGCGAGGCGATGGGTGCGGCCAGCCTGATCGCGCTGACCGAAGTGGCGACCAAGATGGTGCTCTATTATCTCCATGAACGGTTCTGGGAATGGAACCGCTGGGGCACCGAGCTGCTGGGGACCAGGCGCCGCGAAAGCTACCGCCGCAGCACGACGAAAACCGCGACATGGCGTGTACTTGCCTCGCTCGACACGACGCTGCTGGCGTGGCTGTTTACCGGCAGCGTGGCCACCGCGCTCTCGATCGGCGGGCTCGAAGTGGCAACCAAGCTGGTGCTCTATTTCTTTCACGAGCGCGTGTGGGCGAACATCGGCTACGGCATCGTCGCAGGCGCGCCAGCGGCCCGCATGGCAAACGATCCGCTCGACGCGCGGCTGTCCGAAAGCGCCGCCTCCTAGCGCAGCGCCTCAGGCGAGACCCGCATCCGCCGCGGGCACACCTGCGACCGGGCGCCCGACATCGAGCATCGCGCGCACCCGTTCGGAGAACATCAGCTGGCCTTGCGGATAATAGCGGCGGTGGATCCGCATCAGCTCGGCCAGATGCGCATTGTCCAGCGTCTTGCAGAACTCGGGGCCCAGCGCGCTCTTGCCGAAATGGGGGCGCGTGTCGGGTTCGTAATGCATCACCAGCCGCTGGAGCCGTTCGAGCCAGGCATAATCGCGCGGATCGGCGAACAGGTCGATCGCGGCCATCGGGCGCTCGGCATTGGCCGCGAAATGCGGCCCCGCCTCGCCCGGCATCTCGCGCACCGAGATGATCCCCTTGAGGAAGAAGCCGAGATCGCGCAGCCCGTCGGCCTCGCGGATGATGAACTTGACCACCGCGGGCGCTTTCTCGAGCGGGACGAAGAACGCGAGATTATAACCGGTATAGGTGGTCGAGAAGAGCCCGCGCGTAATGCTCGGCGCACGGTTTTCCTTCAGCCCCGGCTGCGGATCGTAGAGGTAATCGAGATCGTCGGGATCGGTGATCACCCGCTCGCTCTGCTTCAGGTCGAGCCAGTCGATGATCCGTTGCATCGGGCGGCGCAGCTTGGGGAGGAACCGGTCGAGCTTGTAATAGCGCCGCAGGAACCAGGCGGCGAACTTGCCGCTGCCGCCGCTGGCCTTGGGGTGCGTGGCGATGGCCCCCGCCTGGTCGCATTCGGCCAGCGCGTGAAGCATGATCACCGGGTCTTCGGGGTTGGTATAGGGCATCACCGCCCAGTTCACCGCGAGCGCGCCCTGCTTGAGCTCGTCGAGCTTGGACAGGCGGCTCATCGAGCTCACCGAGACATAGGATTCGAGCGGCTTGGTCTCGAGCACCAGTTCCAAGATCGGCGCGATCGTCCCGAAGGACAGCGCGACATAGCCAAACTCCGGATCGCCGCGCTTGAGCGTGACGCGCTGCCCGCTGCCGTCGAGGAAGGTCAGCTCGACGATCGCATCGGCCATCACCGCGCGCGGGCCGAAGCCATGCGTCCCGGTCGCCAGCGCGCCGATCACCGATTGCTCCATGTAATTGCCCGCATTGTGCAACCCGCGGCGATGCTCGTCGCGTAGATATACCTTGAGATCGCGTACCGAGACCGAGGCCCCCACGCGCACGGTCTCGCTCGCCGGGTCATAGGCCAGCGTCGTCAGCCCCCCCTCGCGCATCATCATCGCGGTGACGCTGGGGACCACCTGCACGCCGTTATAGGAATGCGACTTGCCCACGCAGCTGAACTCGCCCTCGCAGATCAGCTGGGCCAGCTGCGCCTCGTCCTGCGGCACCCGCGCTTCGGTCTCGGTGCGAAAGACGTTGATCCACGTGCGAATCCAGCGTTTGCCATTCGTGCCCACGGCCCGCGCGTCCGCGCGCCGTTCGCAATAGCGACGATAATACCCCATCATGGCGTTTCCCCCTGCCAACCCCTTGTGCGCACGCCATAACCCGCCGCGGGCCGGGAATCGAGGACAGGAACGACAATACGCACCGGAACCTCCGCCCGGCCGGACCGCTGTTGGAGGAGCATTCGGAACCAGGAGACCCCATGACCAAGACGCTGCTCATCACCGGCGCCTCGACCGGCATCGGCGCCGCCACCGCCCGCGCTGCGGCACAGGCGGGCTGGAACGTCGCGCTGCTCGCGCGCTCGAAAGATACATTGGCAGACCTTGCCGGGGACATCGGCGAGCAGGCGCTCGCGCTGCCCTGCGATGTGACCACGCGCGACGAGCTGGACGAGGCGGTGGCGCAGGCAGTGGAGCATTTCGGCGGGCTCGACGCGGTCTATGCCAATGCCGGCAAGGGCACCTCCACTCCCGGTATCGAGCAGGGCGATCCCGACGAGTGGCACGCCATGATCCATCTCAACGTACTCGCCGTGCTCACCACCGCGCATGCCACGCTGCCGCATCTGCGCAAGACCAGGGGGCATTTCGTGGTCACCGGGTCGAAGGCCGGGCGCGACCACATGAAGGGCTCGGTTTACGGCGCGACCAAGTGGTTCGTGCAGGGCTTCGCGGGCAATCTGGCCGAGGAAATGCGCGAATGGGGCGGCCGCTGCACGCTGATCACCCCCGGCATGGTCGACACGCCGTTCTTCGATGAGCCCAAGCCCGACAAGATCCAGCCCGACGATGTCGCCAATGCGGTGGTCTTTGCGCTGTCGCAGCCGCGCAGCGCGGATGTGCGCGAAATCCACATCATGCCGGGCGGCTGATTAGCCGCGCAGCGCGTCTTCCAGCGTCGCCAGCGCGGCGCGCGCAAAGGCTTCCATATTGGCGATCCGGTCGTCGCTGCCGGTCTCGGTCCGGCGGGTGAATTCGAACCCGCCGGGCCCCGCCACCGCCGCGCAGCTGCGCCCCGCGGGCGCACCGCTGGGGTGGCTCGACCCGCCGACCGAACCGCTTTCCGCCAGCCCCCATTGCGCGCCGAAATTGTCGCGGATCGCGCGCGCCTGCAGCAGCGCATAATCCTCGCTTGCCCCACGCATTCCGGCATAGGCCTCGCGCGGAAGATCGAAAAGCACGTCGCGGGCGCGGAAGGAATAGACCACTCCGCCTCCAACGAAAAAGTCGAGCGCGCCGGGCACGGTCAGCAGCGATGCCGCGACCAGCCCGCCGGTCGCGCCATCGGCTACCGCGACCTTCTCGCCGCGCTGACGCAGCAGATCGGCAATGCGCAGCGCCTGTTTATGGGTCTGCTCGAGCATGTCAGCCGGCCGCCTTGACGATTTCGGCCCAGCCGGCCTCGTCCACCACCTCGATCCCGAGTTCGGCGGCCTTTTTCAGCTTGCTGCCCGCGCCCGGCCCCGCAACCAGCAGATCGGTCTTGGCGCTGACCGATCCGCTGGCCTTGGCGCCCAGCCGTTCGGCCTGCGCCTTGGCCTCGTCGCGGCTCATCGTCTCGAGCTTGCCAGTAAACACCACCGTCTTGCCGCTGACCGGGCTGTCGCGTGTCTCGACCTCGTAGCGCTGGGGCTCGACCACCCCTTCGCCCGGTGCCTCGCCGATCAAATCGTTCCACACGCTGCGGTTGTGCTCTTCATGGAAGAAGTCGGCCAGTGCATGGCCCACCGCAGTGCCGATCCCGTCGGTGCGGACTTCAAAAATGCGTTTCACCGCCTCGACCATGCGCGTGTTGAACGGGCTTTCCTTCTCGCCCTCGGCGCGCGGGTGTTCGACGCAGTAGGTGCGGAACTCGGCGGCCTTTCGGGGCAGCAGGCGGATATCGCCCAGCCCCTTCATTAAATCGCGCGCGGTGACCGCGCCGACATGGCGGATCCCCAGCCCGAACAGCAGCCGCGCGGCATCGGGTCCACGGCGCGCTTCCACAGATTCCAACAAATTATCCACAGAGCGCTCCTTCCACCCGTCGAGCGCGAGAATGTCCGCCCGCCGCTGCTTTAGGCGGAAGATGTCGGCGGGGCTTTCGAGCCAGCCGAGCGCGAAGAACTGGTCGATCGTCTTCTCGCCCAGCCCGTCGATGTCGAGCGCGCCGCGGCTGACGAAATGCTTAAGCCTTTCCGTGCGTTGTGCGGGACATATGAGACCGCCTGTGCAACGCACGTCGACCTCGCCCTCTTCCGCCACCGCCTCGCTGCCGCATTCGGGGCAATGGCCGGGGAAAACATAGGGTTCGCGGTCCGCCTCGGGCGTGAGGTTATCCACAAGCTGTGGAATAACGTCGCCCGCGCGCTGGACCACCACGCGGTCGCCCGGCCGCACGCCCAGCCGTGCGATCTCGTCGCGATTGTGCAGCGTGACATTGGTCACGGTGACCCCGCCGACGAGGACCGGGGCGAGCCGCCCGACCGGAGTCAGCTTGCCCGTCCGCCCGACCTGGATATCGATGCTCTCGAGCGTGGTCTCGGCCTGTTCTGCGGGAAATTTATGCGCCAGCGCCCAGCGCGGTGCCTTGGCGACAAAGCCGAGCCGCTGCTGGTAGTCGAGCCGGTCGACCTTATAGACCACGCCGTCGATTTCATAGGGCAAGTCGGGCCGCGCGGCGGCGATGGTCTCGTAATGTGCGAGGATCGCTGCGGCATCGTGGAACCGCGCGAACAGCGGCGAGACGGGCACGCCCCAGCGCTCGATCACGCGGACCACCTCTTCCTGCGTTCCGCCCGGCACATCGGAAGCCGCACCCCAGCCATGCGCCCAGAACTTGAGCGGGCGCTGCGCGGTGACTTCGGCATCCTTCTGTCGCAGCGATCCGGCGGCGGCATTGCGCGGATTGGCGAACTGGCGGACCTTGGCCGGGTCGAGCTCCTCGCCCTTTTCCTCCGCCGCAGCGCGCGCATCATCCATCAGCCGCGCGTTGAGCGCCTCGAAATCGGCGCGCCCCATATAGACCTCGCCGCGGATCTCGAACACCTCGGGCGCATCGCCGCAAAGCTGCTGCGGAATGTCGGGAATATGCGCGACATTGGGCGTCACGTCCTCGCCCACCTGCCCGTCCCCGCGCGTCGCCGCGCGCACCAGAGCGCCCTTCTCGTAGCGCAGCGAGCACGACAGGCCGTCGATCTTGTCCTCGGCAGTGAACGCCACCGGATCGTCTTCGGACAGCGAGAGGAAGCGCCGCACGCGGGCGACCCATTCCTCGACCTCTTCGGCGTTGAAGGCATTGTCGAGGCTCATCATCCGAACCTCGTGCGTCACCTTGCTCAGCGGCGAGGTGGTGGCCGTATGGCCGACCTTGCGGCTGGGCGAATCCTCACGCACCAGATGCGGAAATTCCGCCTCCAGCGCGGCATTGCGCCGCACCAGCGCGTCATATTCCGGATCGCTAATCTCGGGCGCGTCTTCGGCATGGTAGAGCCGGTCGTGATGCGCGATCTGTTTCGCCAGCCGCATCAATTCATTGGCGGCTTCGGCTTCGGTAATGTCGATTGCCATTTTAAGCCCCCTCTTCTTCAGAGGAGGGGGTTTGGGGGTGGTGTTCGCGACCTTTCGGCCAGCGATCCGCTGTTTCTTCAAGCACGCTCGTCAACTTCTCCAGCACCCCGTCCAGATTGCGCATGATCTGGTGATTGGTGAAACGCACGGTGGCAAACCCATGGTCCCGAAGCATCGCCCCATCGCGGTCCGCATCGGCCACCGGGTCATGTGTATCGCCCTCCACTTCGATCACCAGCCCTTTCGCGGGACAGAAGAAATCGACGATCCGGTGCCCGATCACGACCTGTCGCCTGAATTTCAAGCCGGAAAGCCGCTTGCCGCGCAATTCATTCCACAGGCGCCGTTCGGGCTCGGGCATATCGCGGCGCATTCGGGCGGCTCGGGCGCGAAGCGTCTCTGGCGAGACGCCACCACCCCCAACCCCCTCCTCTGAAGAAGAGGGGGCCTTTGGCGCGGGCATCACACCCCCTCCAGCAGCCGATCGGCTTGTGCACGGGCTTCAGGCGTAACTTCGGCTCCCGAGAGCATACGCGCGATCTCTTCCTGCCGCCCGCCTTCGTCGAGCAGCGCGACGCTGGTCTTGGTCACCGTGCCGTCGCTCGACTTGGCGATCATGTAATGCATGCGTCCGCGCGCGGCGACCTGCGGGCTGTGCGTTACCGCGAGCAATTGCCCGTCGGCGGAGAGCCGCGCGAGCCGTTCGCCAATCGCGCTGGCGACCGCGCCGCCGACGCCGCGGTCGATCTCGTCGAAGATCACCGTCGCCGCCCCGCCCTGCTCGGCCAGCGCGACCTTGAGCGCGAGGATGAAGCGCGACAGTTCGCCGCCGCTGGCAATCTTGGTGAGCGGCGCGAAATCGGCGCCGGGATTGGTGGCGATGAGGAATTCGACCGCATCCATGCCGCTCGCGCCCCATTTGTCCTCGGGCAAGGCGGTCACCGCAGTGCGGAAACGCGCGGCGTCGAGCTTGAGCGGCGCCAGTTCGCGCGTCACCGCCTCGTCGAGCCGCAGCGCGGCGGCAAGGCGGTTGGCGTGCAGCGCTTCGGCCGCCGCGCGGTAGCCCGCGCCCGCGTCCTTCGCCGCCGCTTCGAGCGCATCGAGCTCGGCCTCGCCGCCCTCGATGCTTTCGAGCCGGCTGCGCATGGCGCGCATCGTCTCGGGCAGCTCGTCCACTTCGCAGCGGTGCTTGCGCGCCAGCGCGCGCAGTTCGAACAGCCGCGTTTCGGCGGCATCGAGCGCGGCGGGGTCGTGGACCAGCGCCTCGGCGGCGGCCTGCAGCTTTTCCTCCGCCTCGCCCGCTTCGATCACCGCGCGGTCGAGCGCGCCCAGCGCTTCGGCCAGCAGCGCATGTTCGGGCGCGATCCGGTCGAGCCGCCGTGCTGCCACGCGCAGCGATGCGAGCGGCGAGTCCGAGCCTTCCCACAAATGCCGCAATTCCTCGAGATCGCCCGACAGCTTCTCGCCCTTCTGCATGTCCGCGCGGGTTGCGGCGAGCCGCGCCTCTTCGCCCGCCTGCGGTTCGAGCGCGGTCAGTTCGGCGAGATGCGCGAGCAGCAAATCCTGGTCGGCCTTGGCGGTTTCCACCGCGCCGCGCGCTTCGGCCAGCGCCTCCTCGGCGCTGCGCCATTTGCTCCACGCCTCCGCGACCCGCGCGGTGTCCGCCCCGGCGAAACGGTCGAGCAGCGCCCGGTGCCCGCGCGGATTGACCAGCCCGCGGTCGTCATGCTGGCCATGCAGTTCGACGAGGAAACCCGCCATGTCGCGCAGCAGGCCGACGCTGACCGGCTGGTCGTTGACGAAGGCGCGGCTTTTGCCATCGGGTTTGAGCTGGCGCCGCACGATCAGCGGTTCGCCGTCCTCCAGTTCGATATCCGCATCGTCGAGCAATCGGGCAAGGCCGCGCGGCAGGGTGTTGAAGTCGAAGGTTCCCGAAACGCTGGCCTTGTCCTCGCCGCTGCGCACCAGCCCGCTGTCGGCGCGGTTGCCCAGCACCAGCCCCAGCGCATCGAGCAGGATCGACTTGCCCGCCCCGGTTTCGCCCGTGAGCACGCCCAGCCCGCGCCCGAAGGCGAGGTCGAGCGCTTCGATCAGCACGATATTGCGGATGGAGAGCCGGGTCAGCATGCCAGGCCCTGTTAGCCGCTGCCGCAAGCCAAGTCAGCAAGCCTTTGCGCGCAATCGACAAGCTTGGCAGCCACACGATCCGGCGCATCCGTAAACGTCGAATTAGCAAATGCTATATTATGGCATAGGGGTGTTTTGGCGAAGCATCCTGAACGGCCTTGGCGGGCCGGGCATTCCCGCGCATCTGCGGGACGACTTCACCATGCTCACTGCCCACCACATGATCGGCCAGGCGCGGCTGCTGTTTGCCGGCTTTATCCTCAGCCTGCCGGTGGTCGCCTATGGGGCGAGCCCGGGCGCGGGGCCGCTGGTCGCCTACGGGCTGCCGCTGGTGGTGCTGGCGCTTGCCACGCTCGGGCTGATCCTGCTGGCGCGCCCGATCGATTTCGACACCTCGACCACGCAGGATGCGCGGCGGGCCATCGCCACGGTGTGGAAGCTGTGCCTGCTCTCCGCCGCGGTCGGCAGCATCTGGTGCATTGCCAGCTGGGCGAGTGCGCCGGTCGAAACGCGGATCTACTACCCTGCGATCATGTCGCTCGGCGCGCTGATGCTCGGCTATTGCCTGACCGCGGTGCGCGGCATCGGCCTGTCGGTGCTGCTGGTGACGCTGGGTCCGGTGGCCGCTGCGCTGGCGAGCACGGGTCAGGTAATGGACGCGGTGCTGGCCACCGCAGTGGTCATCGCGGTGGGGTTCCAGCTGCTGATGATGCGGCGCCACCACCATTTGCTGCTAAGCCTGGTCGAGGAACGCTACAGATCGGCCGAGCTGGCGCGGCACGATCCGCTCACCGGCCTCGCCAACCGCCGCGCGCTGATGGAGCATTTCGAGGGCTTTGCCGAGCGCGGCCGCGCGGTGCGGCTGATGGTGGTCGATATCGACCGCTTCAAGAATATCAACGACCGCTTCGGTCACGATATGGGCGACGACGTGCTGCGCGCTTTCGCCGAGCTGCTGGCGATCCATGCGCGCGGCGAGATCTGCGCGGCACGGCTGGGCGGCGAGGAGTTCGCGCTGCTCGCCAGCGCCGACACGCTCGACCCGGCTATCGCATTGCAGGTGCTGGGCGAAATTCGCGGCGCCTACATGCCGCATGGCGAACAGATCACTGCCAGCATCGGGGTGGCGGATGCAGTGGTGGCCGGTCCCGAGGACTGGACCGCGCTCTATGGCGAGGCCGATCGCGCGCTCTATCGCGCCAAGAACGAAGGCCGCAACCGGGTCATGTCATTCGATGCGGAGGCGGCGTCCAGCGCGCAGGTCGAGGCCTTGCGCGCACGCCGCGCCTGACCCGGGGGCGCGGATCCGCTGGGGTTCACGCCCGCTGCGTGGTCCTGGACCAGCTCATACGCCTTGTCGTACCAGTCGTTGCCCGGATAGTTCGCCCCGAGCACCGCGGCATATTTCACCGCTTCGGCGGGAATTCCCAGCGCAAGGCTGGTTTCGGTCAGCCGGTAGAGCGCTTCGGGCGCGTGGCTGGTGGTCTCGTAATTGTCGACCACGTTCTGGAAGCGGATCTGCGCCGCGATCCACTTGCCCGAGCGTTCGTAATGACGGCCGATCTCCATTTCCTTGCCCGCGAGGTGATCGCGCACGAGGTCGATCTTGAGCCGCGCATCGGCGGCGTAATCGCTGTTGGGGAAGCGGCGGTTGATCTCGTTGAGCGCGGTGAGCGCCTGGTCGGTGATCTTCTGGTCGCGCTGGACGTCGCTGATCTGCTCGTAATAGCTTAGCGCGATCAGGTAGAAGGCGTAAGGCGCGTCCTTGTTGCCCGGGTGGATCTGCAGGAAGCGCTGCGCCGCCTGGATCGCCTTGTTGTAATCCTGCGCAACGTAATAGCTGAACGAACCCATCAGCTGCGCCCGGCGCGCCCAGGGCGAATAGGGATGCTGGCGCTCGACCTCGTCGAACAGCGCGGCGGCCATTTCGGCCTGGCCGTTGTCGAGCCGGCGCTTGGCCTCCCAGTACAGCGATTCCACGTCGCGCGCGACATAGGCGGTGTCGCGGGGGCCGTTGTCGCGGCCCGCACATCCGGCGGTGAGAAGCGTCGCACCCGCAAGCGCGGCGCCGAGGATGAGCTTGGGGGTGGAGCGGGTCTGGGTTGTCATGGGAAGCAGCCTATAACCAGCGTCCCGATGAACGCCAAGTGAAGTTCGCGCCGCTGTCCCCCGAGCGCTATTGTGCGCTGGAAATTTCTTCGGGGGCATCCCACAACAGGTGGCGGTTTTCGAGCATCACCAGATTGGCGCTGCGGATCACTTCGCCCTTGGTGCGATAACCGAGCAATTGTTCGGCCTGCGTATCGGGATTGCTCGTAAGCACGCGCAGTTCCTCTGAGGTGAAATCGCTCAGCCCGCGGGCGCGTTCGATGCCCTTGCTGTCGTAGATATGGAGCACGTCGCCGCGCGAGAAATCGCCGGTCATCGAGATCACGTCGCCGCGGCGGATCGGGCGATCGCCCCCCAGCCCCGATGCGGTGGTGTCGGAAATCACCAGGCTGCCCGCCATCTGCAGGCGGTTGGCGATCCAGCTGTCCCAGCCCGACAGCGGATTGGGATGCGGGAGAATCTTGGTCGAGCGGCGCGTCTGCGCCAGCACGCTGGAGACCGGGTGATCCGCCTCGCCCTGCGCGATCCAGGTGGTGACGCCCGCTTCCTGCGCCATGTTGGCGGCCAGCAGCTTGGTCTCCATTCCGCCCGTGCCGAGCGTGCTCTTGCCCTTGGTCGCGTCCATATACAGGCTGACATCCTCGACCTCGGGCACGAATTGCGCTTCGGGATCGTCGGGATTGCGGTCGTAAAGGCCGTCGACACCGGTGAGAATCACGAAATCGTCCGCGCCGACCATCTGCGCGACCTTGGCCGCCAGCCGGTCGTTGTCGCCGACACGGATTTCCTCGGTGGTGATGGTATCGTTCTCGTTGACGATCGGGACCACGTTGGACTGGAGCAGGCGGTGCACGGTGTTGCGCGTGTTGAGGAAACGGCGGTGATCCTCGAAATCGCCCAGCGTCAGCAGCACCTGCGCAATCTCGAAGCCAAACTCGTGCCCGACCTGCTTATAGGCATTGAGCAGCAGCGGCATGCCGCAAGCGGCGGCGGCCTGCTTGTCGGATACTCCGGCGCTTTCGGGCGTTTCCCCGATGATGCGCAGGCCCAGTGCGACCGAGCCCGACGAGCACAGGATCACATTGGTACCTTCGGCGCGCAACTGGGCAATGTCTTCCAGCAGACGCTGGAGGAAGCCATAACGCGGAGTGAGGAGCTGTTGGTTGGCAAGGAGGGCCGAACCGATTTTGACGACGATGTTTCGTTTTTGGGTCATATTTTTCGAATGTTGCGTAGGCTTGAAATTTCTCGAGCACAATATAGATAGTGGTTGTGCACTGCACAACCGCCTTTTTGAAAATACCGACCTAACATGAATAAGATCGTATTTGGTATAGTTAAGGCAGTAAGCTTCCAGGAAGCTCTTCTTATAGTCAAGTAAGCACAAGATTACACAAGAGCCATGGCGCTCGGAAACGGATTTTAGTCATTATAAAAACTGTTTGTATTGTCGGATGCGGAAAAATGGGCTCCGCTTTACTTTCGCAATGGGTCGAGGGACCCGAAAGGATCACCGTGGTCGATCCAGCCGGTAGCGACGTGCCCGAAGAGGTCACTCTCGTCACCGACCGCGAACAGATCGCCGATAAGCGATTCGACTGCATCGTTGCCGCGGTGAAGCCGCAGCTGATCGACGACATCATGGCCGATTATATCGAGCATCTGGCGCCGGGAGGATACGTCCTCTCGATCGCCGCCGGCTATTCGGGAGCGCGCCTCTCCAAGCTGATGGGCGATGCGCCGGTCATCCGCACGATGCCCAACCTGCCCGCGGCGATCGGCCGCGGCGTCAGCGGCATCTGCCCCGGCCCGCATGCCAGTTCGATCCATGTCACCCATGCAGAAGCGTTCATGCGCCGCGCGGGCGCAACCATTACCGTCGGCAGCGAAGACAAGCTCGACAAGGTGACCGCCGTGGCGGGTTCGGGCCCCGGCTATGTCTTCGAGATCGCCCGCGCTTATGCCGAAGCGGCCATGGCGCAGGGTTTCGACGAGGACGAAGCGCGCGACATGGTGCTCGGCACCATTGGCGGCGCGATCGCCATGGCCAGCGAACCGTCGGCGCCCAGCCTTGAGGAATTGCGCAATTCGGTGACCAGCAAGGGCGGCACCACTGCCGCCGGTCTCGGCGCCCTCAATGCAGATGGCGGCCTTTCCAAACGCCTGCATGATACCTTGCAGGCAGCCTACGACCGGGCGGTCGAGTTGCGCTGAACGCCAGCGACTCCCGCCCCGAAACGAGATATATGAGAGATACTATGACCGACCAGACACTCGACCCGCAATTGCATATCCACGACCTCGGCCAGCGCGCGCGCAAGGCAGCTCGCGGCCTGCTGTCGGCCAGCACCGAGGCGAAAAACACCGCGCTGCGCGAAGCCGCGAAGGCGCTGCGCGACCGCACGCCCGACCTGCTCGAAGCCAATGCAAAGGATGTAAAGAGCGTCGAAGGCAGCAAGCCCGAAAGCTTCATCGACCGTCTGCGCCTGACCGAGGAGCGGATCGCGGGCATGGCCGGCGCGCTGGAGGAAATCGCCGAACTGCCCGACCCCGTCGGCCGCCAGCTGGCGACGTTCGAGCGGCCCAACGGCCTCACCATCGAACGCGTCGCCGTGCCGATCGGCGTGATCGGCATGATTTACGAATCGCGCCCCAATGTCGGCGCCGACGCCAGCGCGCTCTGCCTCAAATCGGGCAATGCGGTGATCCTGCGCGGCGGCAGCGAAAGCCGCTATTCGACGCGCGTGATCGTCGATTGCATGCGCGCCGGGCTGAAAGCTGCCGGCCTGCCCGAGGATGCGGTGCAGACGGTCGGCACGACCGACCGCAACGCCGTCGCTGCGCTGCTCAAGGCCGATGAATTCGTCGATCTGGTGATCCCGCGCGGCGGACGCGGGCTGGTCGAACTGGTCCGCGACCAGGCCAGCGTGCCCACGCTGCTCCACCTCGACGGCAATTGTCACAGCTATGTCCACGCCGCCGCCGATCTCGACAAGGCGGTCAAGGTGATCCGCAACGCCAAGCTGCGCCGGACCGGCGTGTGCGGCGCGACCGAAAGCGTGGTCGTCGACCGCGCAGTGGCCGAAGCCTTCATCCCGAAGTTCGCCGATACGATGGGCGCCGATTGCGAGTTGCGCGGCGATGCCGATGCGGTGGCGATCGACGGCCGCCTCAAGCAGGCGACCGAGGAAGACTGGAATACTGAATATCTCGACCCCATCGCGAGCGTGAAGATCGTCGATGGGCTCGATGAAGGTATCGCCTGGGTGGAAGCGCATTCGAGCCATCACACCGATGCGATCCTGACCGAGGACGACGACGCTGCGCGCAAGTTCATGACCAGCATCGACAGCGCAATCGTGATGCACAACGCCAGCACGCAGTTCGCCGATGGCGGCGAGTTCGGCATGGGCGCGGAAATCGGGATTGCGACGGGCAAGATGCACGCGCGCGGGCCGGTTGGCCTCGAACAATTGTGCAGCTTCAAATATCTCGTCCACGGCGACGGCCAGATCCGTCCGTAACCATCCCGCCCGCTCCGGCGGCTGAGTAGAATTAAAGCCTCCCCGGTGCCCTTGTCGGTATCCGGGGAGGTTTGCGTTTGGGGACCCTAACGGATCTCGCTCGCTGCGGCGACCGCCGGGTCGAACACTTCCTGCGGCACGTGCACTTCGACATTCTCATAGCGGTAGACGGGAATCGCCGGTTGCACAGGTCCCGGATCGGGCGCGTACCAATCCGCGCTGGCAGCGCTGTTCGCCGCCGGTGCCGCGGGCGCCGCGCCGGCCCGTTCGCGCAGGATTTGCTGGCCCTGCCGCGCGTCCTCTGCATCCATCCCCGCCAGCCGCGTCACCGGCCCGTCTTCGCCCATCGTCGAAGCGACGACCAGCAAGATGCCGCCCGCCATGCACAGCGCGAATTTCTTGTCCATCATGGGTACTTTCAAGCCGTAGGGTCGCCCCTCGCCTAACAGGAATTGGCCTAACAGGAATTGGTCGCCAGATTCTGCGTATTGGTCAGGTTCTGGTTGGTCCGTTCGCGCACGTTGAACGCGCTTTCGTAACGCAGTTCCAGACCGTTGGCGACGATGCTGGGGAGGATCCGCGGCGTGTAGCGATAGGACACTTCGGCGAACATCACTGCGGTCCCGTCGGCGGCCTTGATCTTGCTCGCCGTCGAACCCAGCCCATCGCGGAGCGAGCCATCGGTCCGGCCCGCATCCTGCGTGCCGTAGCGCGGTGTGGCGGCCAGCGCACCGTAGCAGCGTTGCCAGTTGATCATCTGGCCTGCCTGGCCGCCGGTCCTGCCGTTCGGTTCGAGCGAGGACAGGATCACGCGCCCGTTGGTGGCGAAATCGACCCCGCGCCCGACCTGGTCGGCACCCGCGAAGACTTCGTAGATATCGGCCTCGTCGATCCCCTGGCGCACGCGTCCGGCATTGTCGGCCACCGAAATCGCGATCTGGCTGATGCGCATGTGGGCCATCACCAGATTGATTACCTCGAGCCCGCCGAACAGCAGCGTGACGAAGATCGGCAGGGCGAAGGCGAATTCGGTCAACGCGATCCCGCGCCGCGAACGGATCAGGGCGCGGATGAAACGCCGTGCTGCGGAGGGTGTTTTCCGGCTCATACGCACACCGTCGAAGGCACTTTCTGCGCCGCATAGGGCTGGTTGCGGACCGCCGCCGTGGCATAGATGTGATAGTCGGGCGTCGTGTCGATGAATTTGTGGATCGGGAACAGCCGGGGCATGCTCAGCCGCACTTCGTAGAACACCACATCGTCCGCCCCGCCGACGCCGGTCCGGCCCGCGCTGGTATCGTAGGCCCCGTTGGCATTGAGATCGACGAAGCAATCGCCCAGGTCGTATTGGCCGTTCGAATTGTAATCGGTGACCAGCTTCTCGCTGCGGCCGATGCCTGAGAAATCGTAGAAATTGCGCATGGTGATCTGGTAGGTGGCGCCGCGCGCGATCACGTCCGAACGCGTCTGGATCGCACAGCCGATCTGCTCCTCTACCGTGTCGCCCGTGCAGTTGAAGGTCGGCCCCTCGAGCGAACCGGTCCGCGCGACATCGTTGAGCGCACCCTGGATGACCGAGCGGAGATAGGCCTGGTATCCGAGGTCCAGCCCCCCGATCAGGAACAACAGCAGCGGCGTCAGCACCAGCGCGAACTCGACGATCGCCGCGCCCTGCTCGTCCCGCCGCAAGCGTTTGACGAGGCTCCTCATTGGGTCAGCCTCAGCGCGCCGATCTGGTTGCCGATCTGGCGGAACTTGCTGATCAGCGCGGCGCGGTCGGCGACGGTCGAAGCTTGTCCGGGGCTGCTGGCACAGCCGCTCAGATTGGCAGTGAGCGCGGTGTCGAAACCGATGACCCACAGCGAAGCGCCGAGGTTCTTGGCCGCGTTGCAGGCCATGCGGAAGCGCTGCTCGTGGCGCGCCAGCTGGTTCGAACAATTGCCCGAGCCGGTCGTGCGCATGTCGTTCTGCTCGACCCCGTAAGCGGTATAGACATTGCAATAGGCGGTCTGAGCGCCATCGGTCATGAAGATCACATGGCGGTTGCACGGCATCGAATTGTAATAGTCGCAGCCATCGCCGAACACGCCGCCGGTGGAGATGAACCGCGCGCCCCAGATCATGCCGATGTCGTGATAGGTGCCGCCGACGGTCTGCAGGCCCTTGACGTAAGTGTCGAGCGCGGTGCGGTCCCATTCGGCGAGCCGGCGCGCCTCGGTCGGGCAGGCCCAGTAGCCCTGGCTATAGGCATAGTTCTTGATCCAGCCGCTGGTATTGGCGGCATCCGCATTGGAGGTGGTCGAGGCGGTGCCGGCAGTGCGGGTGAAGATCAGGTCGGGCACCATCGGGCGCCAGCGCGTCGCATCGCTGCCGGGGATCAGGTCGATGTCGAGATCCTTCGCACCCGACGGGATCGTCATGCTGGTCCCGCCGTCGATCCCGGTGGTGGTGTCGCGTTCCTCGATACAGCCGTTCCACACCGCATCGGCCGTGCTCACGCCGGTACCCACTGCGGCGAGCTGCTGCGCATTGTAGCTCCCGCCCGGCGCGGGCACGGTGCCCGCCGCGCTGGTGGCGAAGGTCAGCTTGCCGCCCGGTTTGATGTAGTCCGACGTGTCGTACTCTACCTGGCGATAGGTCCAGTTGCTGAAGGCCTTGGTGCCGCTGTCCTTATAGGTCGTGGTCTCGACGCTCTTCCAGCGGCGACAGCTGCGGTTGGTGCCCGAGGTGTCGGGCGCATTCGACCAGCCCCAGTTCTGCGACTGGTTGTAACTGTTGCTCGACGACGTCCCCCGGTAGCGGGTCACCGTCGTTGGACTGGGCGGCGGTCCCCCGCCGCTGGTGTTGGACGCACCCACGTAATTCTCGCATTCGCTGTTCGACAGGCTGCCGTTATAGACCTCCCACGACCCGCTCTGCGTCGGGGCATTGCTGGTGTAGACCGCCTGGTTGAAGTTCGCCACGCGCGACGGGACAGTCACGTTCGAGCGCATGTAGCCCGCATTCTGGCCATAGACGAGCCGGCCGACATTGACCGTGCTCGAATAGGGCACCACGCCGTAGCGCAGCCGCAATCCCTGCGCCTGGAGCTGCGCCTGCGTCGGCGCGAGTTCGTCATACAGCGCCAGCACCGCATCCTGCAGCGCCGCGATCTTGGTCGACCCGCTGATGCTCTCGGCCATCGAGCCGGTGACATCGAGCACCAGCACGATATCGGTATTGACGAAATTGAGCGAGGCATCGCAGCTGACCGAGACGGGCAGCGAGCCAAAGCCGAACAGGTTCATCACCACCGTCGGGATCGTCGTCTCCGCCGCCACGCGGACCACGCCCGGGCCCGAGCGGCTGATCACGGGGGTGAACCCGGCGGTGCCGTACAGACCTTGCGGAAAGTTGAAACCGAAGAAGTCCTTACCGGTGGCCTCCACCTCGCTCGACAGCGCGTCGTCCTTCATCACCCGCCGCGCGGCGAGGCTGGCGGCGTCGCACGCGCTCTGCATCTTGCTCTTGGCCATATAGGCGCGGCTGAGGTCGACCCCGCTGCCGATCATGATGGTCAGCGGCACCAGCGCCGCGCCGACGATGGGCAGGACGTTACCCCGTGTATCCCGCGACAATTGCGCGAGCAGACGACACAGCAAGGCCATCGGTCAACACTTTCGAAATGGGGTTGGACCCGGCACCGATGTACCGCCCCCGCCTGATCGTTATCGTGATGAGGTTAAGATTCGGTAAGCGGGTGGAGAGATTTCGCATACCCACCGGATCTGCGGGGGAGTTTTTTGTGTTACGCACCCGCATCCGCGGGCGCATCCTCGGGGCTGTTCCTCCGTCGCTGCGCTCCTGCGGGCCCCTGCGGGCGGCCGGTCGGCCTTGCCGTTCGCTGGTCGCGAACGGGACTCGCGCGGTAGGATAGCGGGTCGCGATGATCCCGAGCCGCAGGCGAGGCAAGGGCGACCGCCCGCCCGCAGCGGGTGCAGCTTGCTGCACATCTAGCGAGGACGAACCCGCGGATGCGGGTTCGCAAAACAAAGACCCCTCCTCCTCCTCCTCCTCCTCCCTCTCCCCCCTCCCCGAATTTTCCTACACGCGCCAAATCTGCTCCATCCCCGCAGATGGACCACCCGAACCCCGACCCCAACCCCACCCAACACCCCCACACCGCGCGCGGCACGTTGCCCGCCTTCACCCCCGTCCCGCGCCTGCGCGAGCGGTCGAACGGGTGGAAGCCGCAGGTCCAGCGCGCCTTTATCGAGGCGCTGGCGGATACCGGCAGCGTCGCCAGCGCCTGCCGCGCGGTCGGCCGTGCCGAAGTCGGCGCCTACCTCCTGCGCCGCCACCCCGAGGCCGCCAGCTTCCGCGCCGCATGGCAGGCCGCGCTCGATCTCGGCATGCAGCGGATCGAGGATGTCGCGATGGACCGCGCGCTGAACGGGGTCGAGGTGCCGGTCTATTCCTATGGCAAGCTCGTCGGCAGCCGCACGGTGCATAACGACCGGCTGCTGATGTTCATGCTGCGCAACCGCGCGCCCGAGCGCTTTGCCGAAGGCAAGCCCAAGGGCCTCAACGCGGTGGGCAAGATGGAGCTCGAGCGGCTCAAGCAGCAATGGCGCACGGAATGGGAGGCCGAGCGCAACGCCGCCGCGGGCGAGGAAGAGGCAGAGACGCTGCGCTCGCTCAACACCAAGCTGAACGCGTCCTACGAGAACTGGTACGCCCAGCTAAGCCCCCGCACCCGCGCCGCGTGGAAGGAATACCGGCGGCTGGAGGCGCTCGACCGCGAGGAAGGCTACCTCTGCTACGACGACCCCGAGCACGAGCTCTACCAGAACCCCGAGGCGCAGTGGGGCGAGGCGGACGAGGCGATGCCGTTACCGTTGCCGGAGAGGGGCGCAAGGGAGGTGCCGGAGGAGCCAGTTGAGGACAGCGGCCCTCGCTGTCGGTCGATCAAGGATGACAGCCAAGACTAATGTCCAACATCCCTAAAAGGTAACGCGTATCCCTAACTTGCCCATGCACTCCTTGAAACTTTGAATATGGTGAATTCCATCGATGAATGCATGTCTGCATTCTCGATACTTTTGACCCGCTTTCTTGCGGTTTTTTGGGAAGTGGTGGCTAAGATTACGCCATGTGGAAACATACGCTTGCACTCCGCCTACAGCGGCTAGGCAGTTCTGTATCTGCGCTGACCCCTGCATAGCTTTGAGAGTGGCAAATGGATTGCCCGGTTTAGCGTTCTTCTTTTCAATCCAACCCTTGTTGGCCGCAGAACGTCCGGCTTTAAGGACCATGCCCTCAACTACCTCGGTGATATCAGAAACCCCGAGCGGAGGATTCTGTGTGTACGCCTCAAAGCAACGAGCTAATCGTTTTCGAGCTGATTGTGGCAGGGGAGCAATGCGTTCCTTAAATTCCTCTTGGTGAATTACCTGCAGAATTGGCGTTGGCGAAGCTCGCTTTTGAACGAATCCTTCGTCATCAACTGTGAGCAGCCCATACCCATCGTTGATCAACCGCTTCGCGTCCGCTTGCTCAGCCAGGTAAACTTGCTCCGGGCAAACGCTGTAAACTGAGACCGGAAATTGCAGCTTCTCGAGATCAACCCTTCGGATGGCCAATATCGCAGGATATGCAGTCTCTGACACCTCAACTGCCACCATTAGGTGGTCATGGATCAAAAAGTGGAAGTCTGGGACCCATTGAAGCTTTGCATCAATTTGCTCAGGCCCCGACACCGAGCCGAGCTGATAGACATCCTTGAAGTGACTTTCCGCCGCGTCGCGAAGCCAATCCGTTCCGGAGGTTAGTGAGACATCTGTCACGTTTCTAACCCAGAATCTTCTTAAGGAGATCTTGTAATTGGCGAAGTTCGCTGATCACATCTTGATTTAACTCACTAGACCTGTCGTCCTCGATAATCTCCCCTAGAAACTCGATCAGATTTGTCGCCTCCCGCTCAATTTTCCTTTCGACATACTCAAACTGAACTGACCTAGTATAAGCATCCTGTATGCTATACTTCGTTTTTCTATCAAATACCTTATCGATTTCTCGTTCGGCTTGCTTTTGAGCAACCCCCAGGTTTTCAACAGCCGTCGCGATTTTGGATAGCATCCTAAAATCAGTTACAGCTCCAATAGTTTTCGAGCGAAACTTTTCAATTAGCGTATCTCTGACCTCGTCTAGTCTGCTTCCATACTTCGGAATTCTCTTCACCACCGCCTTAAGAGATTTTTCCATTTCTATGAAAAAATCTTCTGTAATTCTCTGATGAGCTTTCGGTTTCTCGAGCTCGATCATAAGCATTTCTTTGAAGCGCTCAGGAAGCCCCAGCAGCGCTTGGCAACGCCGAATGGCACCGATTGTAAGTCCGGTTAGTTCCGACAGAACCCGCTCATTGGGCTCCTCTCCATTCTCTTCCTTAAATAGATCAATAACTCGTTCAAGTTTAGAAGCGATAGTAAAATAATCCCACTGCTCACGAAGGGCGTGGATATTATACATCAAAACCAAATTTTGAAGTTCTGTCGGCTTTTCTTTAATGATACACGGTATAGATGAGAGGTTCAGTTTGCTCGCGCACCTCCACCGCCGCTCACCATCAAGCAAGTAAAACTGACCACCGTCTTCGTAGACAGTAACGGGGACCTGAATCCCATGCCGATCTATAGACCTAAGAAGGCTGTCCATCTCCTCCTGCCGAAAAATAAGGCGTGGGTTTTCCGGGTTCGGTTGAATCTTGAGTGGCGAAATTTGCCTTAATGTGCTTTTCGCGCCGGCCATCACGCTGCTATCCTGTATAATTTCTCGATTACGGCAGCTTTCGCCTTACCTTTAGAAGCACCAAGGCTTGAGTGAATATGTTGAACTTCTGCTATTTCAGGCAGTCGTCCACACGCAATGCGCGACGTTTCAACCACAAGTTCCTCAGCGTTCCCACATAGACCGTTTGATGGATAGCTTATAATGAGATCAGCATCCAAATTCATCGCCCCTTCAATTAAAGAAATCAGCGATCCTTCTACGGAAGAAGTTTGCGAAAATTGAGATTTGAACCCATCTTTTCTAACCAATCCGCGACCAGTCAGCTCTGGGAAATCGCCCAGCATGATTGTCTCGAGCACGCTGTAATAGCGTGAGTATTGGTCTTTTGTGTAGGGCGGATCGGCGTAGACGATCGCTGGTCGTACGCTATTGCTCTTTAGATTCTCGAGGCACTCAAGGGCGTCTCCTCGGAAGGCCATATTTTTCGTCCGCCAATTACGGCCACCGATTGGCATCAGCCGTTTCAATGAGGCCAACCACTCGTATCTAAATGATCGATCCCTTTGCCGCGAATAGCGCGAGAAGTTAGAGTCTTTTGGAAATAGTGATTGCGCAAAGTGACCAGTAGTATTTGCGATTCGATCGGCGGCCTCACACATGGCGAGAAGCAGCCACCGCTCTTCATCCTGATCAATCTCACCGCTTCGAGAGCAGCGAGATATTACGGAACGGATTGCATCCATTTCGAGCGCCTGGCTAATGGAAAAATATGTCCCCCCATACAAGGCAGTGAGAAGTGCCTGCGGTGGCTCCAACCTCTCCCTCGACAACTCCTGCGCGGCAGCATTGCATTTTTCGAAGATGCGTTGTGCGGCTCGCAAGTCCTGCCCACGAACGGCATCACTTTCGGCTTTGGCCAGCCCAACGTGGCCCTCCGAGAGGGCGATCTCTTCAGCGGCAATCGGCATCGCCCAACTAGACGCGATAGAGTCCGCATTTGGCGGCAACGAAACCGAAGTAAAAATCGCGGTAGCAAGCTGCGACGCAAAAAACTGCGCGTCATTGCACCAAACATTGCGCTGGGGTGACAAAGCCCTCCCGACCGAGCAGGTACCCGCGAATAGGTCGAGCAGCGGGCCGTCACGGCTTTTCCCGCACAACTCCATTATTTGCGCGGTCAGGTGACGCTTGGTGCCCATGTAGCGCATTGCCCCTCCCCCCCTTTGGGTCCGCCCACTTCAATCTGTAGAATTTCGCAGGATTCTAGGGGCTTGTATCCGAAACACAAGGCCTTGGAAAAAAGCAGACGAGAATAGCGACCCAACCCAATATTCGTAGCACGAAGCTACCCTCGTTCCTCCCTGATCCGCAGCGCAACACTAAACCCGTCCTGCGGGATAGTCACATTCCGCCCTGTCTGCGCGGGACGAGCCGACATACGGGCGATCCAGCATCCTCGGAATAAGACCTACTCTTCGCCCATACGTAGGATCGTATCGCACCGCCCCCCGCTCGCCCCTACCCCTTCTTCCGCTTCTTCCGCGCCGCGTATTTCGCGTCGCGCGCGGCCTTCAGTTCGGCTTCGGTCGGGGCGGGCACCGCGTCGGCTTCGGCCTTGGCCTTGGCGGCGGCCTGCTTTTCGGCCTTGGCCTGCGCGATCGCGGCGCGCTTGGCGGCGCTCTTTTCGGCGATGGCGGCTTCGCGCGCTTCCTGTGCGGCCTTGCGCTTGGCAATCGTCGCCTCGTCGAGCTTGGGCGCGGCGGCCAGCTTCTTCAGCGCCTCCTCGCGCGCCTTCTGCGCCAGGGCGAGGCGGTCTTGCAGATTGGGGTCCTTATATCCGGACATAAGCGGTAATCTCTTTTCTGGTTGGCCGGCGGGGTGAGCCGCGGGCTGATGGGGGCTGGACAGCACTGGCGCCGGGGGCGCGGGGCTATTCCTCGCCCATGCGCAGCGCGGCGATGAACGCCTCCTGCGGGATACTCACATTGCCATACTCGCGCATCCGGGCCTTGCCCTTCTTCTGCTTTTCGAGCAGCTTTTTCTTGCGGCTGATGTCGCCGCCATAGCATTTGGCGGTCACGTCCTTGCGCATCGCGGCGATGGTTTCGCGCGCGATCACCTTGCCGCCGATCGCGGCCTGGATGGGCACCTTGAACAGGTGCCGCGGGATGAGGTCTTTCAGCCGTTCGCACATGCCGCGCCCGCGGCTTTCGGCGACATCGCGGTGGACGATCATCGACAGCGCGTCGACCGGTTCGTTGTTCACCAGGATGCTCATCTTGACGAGGTCGCCCTCGCGCAGGCCGATCTGTTCATAGTCGAAGCTGGCATAGCCGCGGCTGATCGATTTCAGACGGTCGTAGAAATCGAACACCACTTCGTTGAGCGGGAGTTCGTAGGTCACCTGCGCGCGGCCGCCGACATAGGTCAGATCGACCTGGATGCCGCGGCGGTCCTGGCACAGCTTGAGGATCGAGCCGAGATATTCGTCGGGGGTGTAGATCACCGCCTTGATCCACGGCTCCTCGATCTGCTCGATACGGCTGGGATCGGGATAGTCGGCGGGGTTGTGAAGCATCAGCTCCTGCGCCGGGTCGGTCCGCGACTTGTTGAGCTGGATGCGGTAGACCACCGAGGGGGCGGTGGTGATCAGGTCGAGATCGTATTCGCGCGTGAGGCGTTCCTGGATGATCTCGAGGTGCAGCAGGCCGAGGAAGCCCGCGCGGAAGCCGAAGCCCAGCGCGGCGCTGCTTTCGGCCTCGAAGCTGAAGCTGGCATCGTTGAGCCGCAGCTTGCCGATGCTTTCGCGCAGCTTCTCGAAATCGGCGGCGTCGACGGGGAACAGCCCGCAGAACACCACCGGCTGGACTTCCTTGTAGCCGGGCAGCGCCTTGACCGCCCCGCCCTTCACCGTGGTGATCGTGTCGCCGACGCGCGCCTGTTCGACTTCCTTGATCTGCGCGGTGATGAAGCCGATCTCGCCCGGGCCCAGTTCGGGCAGGTCGGTGCGCTTGGGAGTGAAGCAGCCGACACGGTCGATCAGGTGCTGCGTGCCGCCCTGCATGAATTTGACGTTGAGGCCCTTTTTGATCGCGCCGTCGATCACGCGGACGAGGATGACCACGCCGAGATAGGGGTCGTACCATGAGTCGACCAGCATGGCCTTGAGCGGCGCGTCGCGGTCGCCCGTGGGGGGCGGAATGCGCGCGACGAGCGCCTCGAGCGT
Source organism: Qipengyuania citrea (assembly GCF_024171405.1). GTDB lineage: Bacteria > Pseudomonadota > Alphaproteobacteria > Sphingomonadales > Sphingomonadaceae > Qipengyuania > Qipengyuania profunda. Next base: position 133,614 of record NZ_JALJZT010000002.1, on the reverse strand, counting down.
GTCCTCGATGCCGATGCCGGACTTGGCGCTAGTGAGCACCGCGCCGCCTTCCTGCCACGGGCCGGTGGCCTCGATACCGACGATTTCCTCGATTTCCTCCGCGACGCGCTGCGGTTCGGCGGCGGGGAGGTCGATCTTGTTGATGACGGGGAGGATCTCGTGGTCGTGCTCGATCGACTGGTAGACATTGGCGAGCGTCTGCGCCTCGACGCCTTGCGCCGCATCGACCACCAGCAGCGCGCCTTCGCACGCGGCGAGCGAGCGGCTGACTTCATAAGCGAAGTCGACATGGCCGGGCGTGTCCATGAGGTTGAGCTCATAGGTCTCGCCATCCTTGGCGGTATAGTTGAGGCGCACCGTCTGCGCCTTGATCGTGATCCCGCGTTCCTTCTCAATGTCCATGTTATCAAGGACTTGCTCGGACATCTCGCGATCGGTCAGCCCGCCGCAATGCTGGATCAGCCGGTCGGCAAGCGTCGACTTGCCATGGTCGATATGGGCGATGATACTGAAATTGCGTATTTTTGTAAGGTCGGTCATACAAACTGCTTAAACGGAAAAGGCGGCACACGCAGTGCCTTGCGCGCGCCTTAGCCGGGGGAGGCTAACTCGCCAAGCACCGTATCCTCGCGGGGTCAGTAACCGGTGCCCGGTTTGGGTGTGCCCACCTCGACCTCGACGAACTGCTTCGGCGTCCCCGCGCCCTCCTGCTCGCCCATGATCAGCGAATAGGGATCGTCCGGCAACGCGGCCAGCGGACGCCCGGCAGCCTCGATCTGATAGGGCGACACGCGGTGACGCGTACATAGCCCCTCGGCCCCGTCGCTGATCAGCGGGTTCTCGAACTCGACGCCCTGCAGCGATCCCTTCGAACGCCGTACGGTTGCCACCGCCAACTGCCCGCCGCCGAGATCGAGCACCACCTGCGTGCCCAGCGGGACGTCGAGCAGGCCCTCGATCATCGCCCCTGTCTTCGACAGGTTGCGCATCACGACCTTGTAGCGATTGTCTTCGTGGATCAGTCCGATCCGGCGGAACACGGTCTTGCGCGCAGCGCGATATTTGGCCGGCCCCCGCGCGTCGTAGGTCAGTTGCCCATCGGCCAGCCGCTCGAGGAAATCCGCGTTCGGCATTGCGCGGGCGAAGATAAAGCCCTGGACCAGCGTTGCGCCGCGCTGGGTGACGAGTTCGAGCTCGTCCTTTGCCTCGACCCCTTCGGCCACCGTTTCCATACCCAGCGCATCGGCAAGCCCGACGATCGCACTCAGGATCGCGGCGTTGTTGTTGCCTTCCTCGGTCGCACCGCGAACGAAGCTCTGGTCGATCTTGATCGTGTCGAACCGTGCAGTGCGCAGATAGCTCAGCGAGCTGTAGCCCGTACCGAAATCGTCAAGCGCGAGTTTGACGCCCAGTTCCTTGAGTTCGGCGAACATGGCCTGCACGCGCCCGGTATCGCCGAGGAACACGCTTTCGGTGATCTCGAGTTCGAGACGCGCAGGCTCCAGTCCGCTGTTAGTCAGCGCATTCCGGACGGTCTGCGCGAAATCGTCATGCGCGAACTGCATTGCCGAGACATTCGCTGCGACGCGCAGATCGACCGGCCATTGCTTGGCGTCGCGGCAAACCTCGTTGAGCGCCCATTCGCCCATATCCCTGATGATACCCATATCCTCGGCGACCGGGATAAAGACCGCGGGCGGGATATCGCCATGTTCGGGGTGATCCCAGCGCATCAGCGCCTCGCAGCTCTCGACCTTGTGGGTCCTGGCGCAGACGAGCGGTTGGTAGTGCATCGAAATCTGGCCATTGGAGATCGCGTCGCGCAAATCCTCCTCGACCTGGCGGCGATGTCTCGCCCCATCCTTCAGGTCGCTCGAATAGAACCGGTACTGGCCGCGCCCGCCGCCCTTGGCTGCATAGAGCGCCAGATCGGCCGCGGTGACCAATTCCTCGGTATCGAGCCCATCGTAGGGCGCGATCGCGATGCCGATCGAGGCCCCGATGATCGCGCGCGCGCCATTGATCGAATAGGGCTGCGACAGCATCTGGATGAGCCGCTGGCCAAGTTCGCCGAGCGCGCCGCGATCATCGACATCGGGCATCACAATCTGGAATTCGTCACTGCCCAGATGACCGATTTCGCCCGCGCCAGCGACAATCCGCTCAAGCCGCGACGCGACCTGCTTGAGCAGTTCGTCGCCGGCCTGGTGGCCCAGTGTGTCGCTGACCTGCTTGAACCGGTCGAGATCGAGCGTCAGCAGCGCGCAAGCGCGTTTGGAGTTGCGATAGGCCTTGAGCGTCTCGGTCAGGCGCGTGGTCAGGCGATGACGATTGGCCAGTCCGGTCACGGGATCGAATTGCGCCAGCCGTTCGGCGTCGAGCCGGCTTTCGCGACTGGTAGAGATGTCCTTGGCGCTGCCGCGGTAGCCCGTGAAACGGCCCTTGTCGTCGAATTGGGGTTTACCGGCGATTTCCCACCAGACTTCGTCCTTGGTAAAGGCCAGGCGGACATTGAGCTGGCTGATCGAGTTGCGCGCGCTCAGCAGGAAGGCGAGCGGGCGCTGGGGCTTGTTGGGGTCGTCGGCCCGTTCGGGAATGAACAATTCGCCCAGAGGTTTGCCGATCGCCTCGCCATCGGACCAGCCGAGCTTCTCGGCGGCATTATCGGACAGATAGATCAGGCGTCCCTGCGCGTCGGTGGCCCAGAACCAGCCGAGTCCCGCGGCCTCGAAACTGTCGAGCAGTTCGACCCGGCGGATGGCATCGGAAGCAGCGATCGGGCGCAGCGGGGCCTCGTCCGACGCTGCATCCTCATCCGCCGTTGCCCGCACCGATCGCGAGAAGAACCCTGCCATGTGTATTGATGCTCCGATTGATTGCCCACGGGTGCAGTCCGGTGCCCCCCGGCGAAGTCCAATCATAGCAAATGTACCTTAACAGGCGGCTAACCATGTTTACCGGAGGTTTACGGTTGCCCGCATCGGCTTGCCAGCCAGCGGGCGCGCGTGCATGGATTGTCCGTCTTGTGGGAGAAGGACATGCGGCACATCGCGATCGTGGGGTCGGGCCCGGCGGGCTATTACACGGCCGAAGCGGCAGTCAAGAAATGGGGCGAGGACGCCCGCATCGATGTGTTCGACAAACTCCCCGTACCCTTCGGGCTGATCCGCACCGGGGTCGCCCCCGACCACCAGTCGATCAAGGCCGTCGCGCGGCGCTACGAGAAGACTGCGATCGGCGATACGGTACGTTTTGTCGGCAATGTCGCGGTGGGCGAAGACATCACCATTGCCGAACTGGGCGAGCTTTACGATGCGGTGGTGCTGGCCACCGGCGCGCCGGTCGACCGCGCGCTGCCGATTGCCGGGGCCGAAGCGGACAACGTTATCGGCAGCGCGGCTTTCGTCGGCTGGTACAATGGCCATCCCGAATTCGCCGCGCTCGGTCCGCAGCTATCGGGCAAGCATGCAGTCGTGATTGGCATGGGCAATGTCGCGCTCGATGTCGCGCGGATCCTGGCCAAGACCGAAAGCGAGTTCGCCGGGTCGGATATCGTCACCCATGCGCTCGACACCCTGCGCACCAGCAGTATCGAGACGATCACCATCCTCGGGCGCCGCGGCCCGCACCAGATCATGATGACGCCCAAGGAGCTGGGCGAACTCCTGCATCTCGAGCGCGCGCGGCCGCGGGTCGATGAGGCCGACCTGCCGCCGGTCGATGACGACGCCGTGCTCGAGCCGGGCCAGCGCAAATCGGTTACCCTGCTACGCGAATTCGCCGCCCTTCCCGCTGGGGCTGCGGACGAGAAGCCGCTCACGATCGCGTTCGACTTCTACGCCAGTCCGCAGGCGATCCTGAGCGAAGATGGCAAGGTCACCGGTGTCGAGGTCGAGCGGACAGCGATCGAGGACGACCGCGCCGTGGGCACGGGCGAGACCTACCGCCTGCCTGCTGATCTGGTGGTGACCTGTATCGGCTACCAGACCTCCCCGATACCGGGGGTGCCCTTCGACGAGCGCGCCGGCCGCTTCGCCAATGACGAGGGGCGGATCGGACCCGGCCTTTACTGCGTCGGCTGGGCCAAGCGCGGACCCAGCGGCACGATCGGCACCAACCGGCCCGATGGCTATGCGGTGATCGATGTGGTGGACGCGGACATCGGCGCCGGTTCGGACAAACGCGGCCGCGACGGGTTCGACCAGCTCGCCCGCGAGCGCGAACTCGACGTGGTGACCTTCCGCGACTGGCAGAAGATCGAGGAAGCCGAAATCGCGGCCGCCCGCGCCGGCGCGCCGCGCGAGAAGTTCGTCGATATCGCCAGCATGATCGCTGCGCGCGGGGAATAAGCCGCGCTTGCCTAATTCGCGTCGCCGCAGCATGAACCACCGCGGTCGCAACTATAACGATAAGAATATCAGCGGAGAGACCCTCGAACATGACCAGGCTCGACAGCGAAGCTGCGCGGCGCACCGGCGGCTGCGGCCCCCGTGAGCAATCGGTGCGGGAGATTTCGGTCTCCTTGCGCCCCAAGGACAGATCGTCGGGGAGCCCCAGCTAGGTGGCCGGGGATCCGGCGCTGGCCGCCAATCCGCTCTCCCACCAACACATTCGCCCGACTTCCGGCGAAGGCGGCGCACTGGGCCGAACCGGCTTTGCCTGGGCGGTCTTCGAATGGGCCCGCAATCCCTATTACGTTCTCGTCGTCATCTACATTTTCGCGCCCTATTTCGCGCGCGACATCATCGGTGCGGATTTGCTGGCCAGCGGGGCACTCGACGCGATGGAGCCCGAGGCGGCGCTGGCTGCGGCCAATGCGCAAGGCCAGGCAACGATCGCCTCGGTCACCAAATGGGCCGGGATCATTGCCGCGCTGACCGCGCCCTTCCTGGGCGCGGCGCTCGATCGCGGGGGACGGCTCAAGCCGATACTGGTCATTTTCCTCGGCTCGATCGCAATCTGCTCGGCGCTGCTGTGGTTCGCCATGCCGGGCGGTGCGGGCCTGCCGGTGCCGATGATAATGGCGCTGCTGGTCATTGCCTATGTCAGCTTCACCTATTCCGAGGTCACGCATAACGCGATGCTCAGCGTCGCCGGGGAGCCGCGGCGGTTGGCGATGATTTCGGGGCTCGGCCTGGGCCTGGGCAATCTCGCCGCGACATTGATCTTCATCGCGATTGCGCTGTTGTTCGTGCTGCCCGCGATGATCGGCTGGCCCTTCGCGGTTCCGCAATTCGGCGTCGATCTGGCGAGCTTCGAACATGCCCGCATGGTCGGCCCGATCTGCGCGGTCTGGCTGGTGCTGTTCTCGATCCCCTTCTTCCGCAACGCCCGCGATACGGGCGTCGCCGGGGCAAGCTGGATCGCGGCGTTCCGCGATGGCGCGCGCAGCGTCTGGCGCACGGTGCGCGAGGCGGCGCAATACCGCCAGCTGATGACATTCCTGGTTGCGCGCATGTTCTATGCCGATGCCATGGCCGCGCTGCTGGCGCTCGGCGCGGTCTATGTCGCACTGTTCCTCGGCTGGAACTTCCTCGAAATGCTGTGTTACGCGATCTTCGCCAGCGCCTGCGCCTTTTGCGGCGGGATCTTCGGCGGCTGGCTCGAGGGCAAGGTCGGGGTGAAGCGCGCGCTGGCGCTGGAAATCCTCGCGATGATCGTCGTCGGGCTGGTCCAGCTCAGCATCACGCGCGACAGCCTGTTCCTCGGGCTGGTCGAGAATGTCGTGGTGTGGGACGGGCTGGTCTTCCGCACGCTGTCCGACCTCGTCTATCTCGGGCTGATCAGCGTCATCGCGGTCGCGGCCACGGCCAGCATTTCGTCGAGCCGGAGCATGCTCGTCACCCTCGCCCCGCCGGGGCGCAGCGGCGAATTCTTCGGGCTCTATGCTATCGCCGGCACGATTACCGTGTGGATGGGGCCGCTGCTGGTCGAACAGTTCACGCTGTGGTCGGGCGACCAGCGGATCGGGATGACGTCGATCCACCTGCTGTTCGTCATCGGCCTCGCTGCACTGCTGACGGTGAGGATGCCCGACCGGGCCGCCTAGTCTGCGCTGGACTCATCGGTTGCATTGTGGAACCTTCCTCCGTGGAGAGAGGAGCACAAACATGCCCGCATATGATCTGATCATTCGTAACGGGACCATCGTCGATGGCACCGGCCAGGACCGCTTTACCGGCGATATCGCCGTCAAGGATGGCCTGATCGCCCAGGTGGGCGAAGTCAGCGGCGATGCTGCCGAGGAAATCGACGCGCACGGCCATCTGGTCACGCCCGGCTTTGTCGACATCCACACGCATTATGACGGACAGGCCACCTGGGACCAGGAAATGGCCCCCTCGAGCTGGCACGGCGTCACCACCGTGGTGATGGGCAATTGCGGCGTCGGCTTCGCCCCCGCCAAGCCCGACAAGCACGAATGGCTGATCGGCCTGATGGAAGGGGTCGAGGATATTCCCGGCACCGCACTGGCCGAAGGCATGAATTGGGACTGGGAAACCTTTCCCGAATATCTCGACGCGCTCGAGAAACTGCCGCGCACCGTCGACGTCGGCACGCATGTGCCCCACGGTTCGGTGCGCGCCTATGTGCTGGGCGATCGCGAGCGTCCCGGGGCCGTGCCGACCGCCGAAGACATCGCCGCCATGAGCCGCATCGTCGAAGACGGCGTACGCGCGGGCGCGCTGGGTTTCTCCACCTCGCGCACCGTACTGCACCGCGATATCGGCGGCGAAGTCGTCCCCGGCACCACCGCGACCGCCGAGGAACTGGTCGAGATCGGCCGCGCGATGGGCCGCGCGGGGCACGGAGTATTCGAAATGGCCAGCGACATGATGCGCGAATGGGACGAGTTCGGCTGGATGGGGCAGATGAGCCGCGAAACCGGCCTGCCCGTCACCTTCGCTGCGCTCCAGTCGATCGCCAAGGAAATGCCACTCGACGAGCAGATCGAGAGCATGCGCGCCGAAAACGACAATGGCGCCAATATCGTCGCGCAAATCGCGCTACGCGGCAACGGCATCGTGATGGCGTGGCAGGGCACCGTGCATCCCTTCCGGCTCAAACCGAGCTGGAAGGAGATCGAGGACCTGCCGTGGGAAGAGCAGCGCGCAAAGCTGTTCGATCCCGAGTTCAAGGCGCGCCTGATCGCCGAACAGCATGATTTCTCCGAGGTCAATCAGGACATCATGGGCCTGATCATGGTGGTCTGCGGCGGCTGGAACATGCAGTTCGAGATGGATCCCGACTTCAATTACGAACCGACCGCGGAAGAGAGCATTCTCGAACGCGCCAAGGCCGCCGGGCTGTCGGGCGATGAATATGCCTACGAGCTGCTCTGCCGCGACGAGGGCAAGGGCTTCATCTACCTGCCGATCCTCAATTACGCCGATGGCAATCTCGATTTCCTCAAAGACCTGCAATATGCCGACGACACGGTGAATTCGCTGTCCGATGGCGGCGCGCATTGCGGGACGATCTGCGATGCCGCCTCGCCCACCTTCATGCTGCAGCACTGGGTGCGCGACCGGGCGCGCGGCACGATCGGCCTGGAAAACGCGATCAAGCGCCAGTGCAACGATACCGCGCGGCTCTATGGGCTGGAAGATCGCGGCGTGCTCGCGCCGGGCTATCTCGCGGACATCAACATCATCGACATGGACCGGCTCAGGCTGGGCAAGCCATGGCTCGCCTTCGACCTGCCCGCCGGCGGCAAGCGCCTGCTGCAGAAGGCCGAAGGCTATGTCGCCACGATCAAGAACGGCAAGGTGACTTTCCGCGAAGGCGAATGGACCGGCGCGGCACCCGGGGGGCTGATCCGCGGTCCGCAGCGGGTCGAACTGCTGGAGGCAGCCGAATGAAAGCGATCCGTACGGGCGCGACGCCCTCCACGCTCGACGCGCTGGAATATTGCGACATCGACGATACCGCCGCGCCCGGTCCCGGCGAGATTACGGTCGGGTTGAAGGCAAGCTCGCTCAACTATCACGACTATGCGGTGGTCAAGGGCATAATCCCCGCCCCGCAAGGCCGCATCCCGATGTCCGATGGCGCGGGCGTGGTCACCGCGGTGGGCGAAGGCGTGACCGAATTCGCCGTGGGCGACCACGTCGTCAGCACCTTCTTTCCCGACTGGCTCGACGGCTCTCCGCCCACCAGTGCCTTCACCCGCGTACCGGGTGACGGGATCGATGGCTATGCGCGCGAAGCGGTCACCGCGCCGACGCATTGGTTCACCCGCGCGCCCAAGGGCTTCAGCCATGCCGAAGCGGCCACGCTGACCTGCGCCGGACTGACCGCGTGGCGCGCCCTGTTCGTGGATTACGCGCTCAAGCCGGGTGACACGGTGCTGGTCCAGGGCACCGGCGGCGTGTCCATCTTCGCGCTGCAATTCGCCAAGGCGGCCGGCGCGACGGTGATTGCCTCTTCTTCCTCGGACGAGAAGCTCGAACGGGTGAAGGCGCTCGGCGCGGACCATCTGATCAATTACAAGGAAGTGCAGGCCTGGGGCCCCAAGGCGCTGGAGATCACCGGCGGCCGCGGGGTCGACTGCGTGGTCGAGATCGGCGGTGCGGGAACGCTCGACCAATCGATGCTGGCAAGCCGCGTCGGCGGGCATGTCGCGCTGATCGGCGTGCTGGCCGGTTTTGCCGGTCCGGTGCAGACCGCGCTGCTGTTCTCCAAGAACCTCAAGGTGCAGGGCCTGACCGTGGGCAGCCGCAAGATGCAGCAGGATATGGTCGCCGCGATCGAGGCGAACGGGTTGAAACCCGAGATCAGCGATACATTCGCGCTGGAAAACCTGGCCGATGCCTTCCGCCACCAGGAAAGCGGCGGTCACTTCGGCAAGATCGCGATCGAGATCTAGGGCTCGATCACGATCCCCCTCGCGGGATCGACGCTGCCGCCGGCCATGGCGGTGAAGGTGTCGCGCGCGGCGGCGAGGCCCGCGAGCCGTTCGATGGTCACGCTGTCGCCCGCATCGGCGAGGAACGCGCGCCAGCTTGCCGCCATCTGCTTGCCCGCTTCTTCGGGGCCGAGGTCCCTGAACAGCGCGACCGCGTGATCGGGGGCGAAGAACAGCGTCGGCGTAGGCCCGGGAAGCTCTGCGGTGCCCCCGCCGCGTTCGTCGATATGCGTCGCCCCGACGAGGCAGGAATACTGCAACACCTCGTCCAACCGCTCGTGAATTTCGCGCAGGAGGCCGGCATTGCCCGCGAAGTCGACCGCCACACTCGGCTCCTGTTCCAGCTCGGCGACGCGATCATAGGCGATCACCTCGTCGTACAGTCCGCTCGCCTCGACAAATGCGACATTGCCCGCCGAGGTCAGTCCCACCCGCCGCACAGCGGGCGAACGATGCTTTGCCACGCTCGCCAGCCCCATTGCGGTCTTTGACGAGGCGCTGGTGATGACCAATTGCCGCGCACCGAACCAGTCTTGCGAGCGCATGAAATATTCGATCAGGAAACCGGTCTTGAACAGCGGCCCGAAGATCATCCGTTCGCCCTCGCGCGCCGGGTCATGCTCGGGGTCGGCGGCGAGCCGCGAATACTGGTTGTAGATCGGGCTCATCGGCTGGCGATGTTCGGCCATGTCAGCGAAACCGCCCGCCGAGACCTTGCCCGGCACGACATCGAGATGCGTCGCCATGGGCAGGTAGCCATAGACCCGCTCGCCCACCGCGATTTCGGGATGGTTGCTCTCGATCACCCGCGCGTGCCCCCACATGGGCACGATGCCCATGCCTTCGGGAGCGGGGAAGAAGTTCCAATAGCCGAAGCCGTCGCCAACGACGGCGTAGGTCACATTATTCGCAGTAACCGAGAAACTCTCGATCGCGAGGCGGATGGCGCCTGCGGCCAACTCCCCCTGCTCGCACTCGACCAGCTCGGCCGTGGCAATGGCATCCTTGCGGACATGAACCTGCTGCATTCGCACCTCTCCTTGCGGATCAGGCTACCGACCTGCCGGTGCGAATGCGAGCGATTAAACCCGCATCGGCATCAGCACGTAAAGCGCGGGCGAATTTTCGTCCTTGCGGATCAGCGTCGGGGCGCCAGCATCGGCCAGGTGGATCTCCACCGTGTCGGCATCGATCTGGTTGAGGATGTCCTTGAGATAGCCCGCGTTAAAGCCGATCTCGAACCCGTCGGACGAATATTCGGCCGGCACTTCTTCGGTCGCGGTGCCATTGTCGGGACTGGTAACGGTGAGCGTGACCTTGTCCTTGTCGAGCCCCATCTTGACCGCACGGGTCTTCTCGGTGGCGATCGTCGCGACACGATCGACGCCTTCGTGGAAGCTCTTCGGATCGAGCCTCAACAGCTTGTCGTTACCCGTTGGAATAACGCGCGAATAATCCGGGAAGGTGCCGTCGATCAGCTTGCTGGTCAGGACCACCCCGCCCGTCCCGCCAAGCTTGAAGCGGACCTTGCTGGCCGACAGGTCGATCTGGACATTGCCGTCGAGCGATTCGTCGAGCAGCTTGCGCAATTCGGCCACCGCTTTGCGCGGCACGATGACATCGGGCATGCCCTCCGCACCCGCGGGCCGCGGCAGGGTGAAGCGCGCGAGGCGGTGGCCATCGGTGGCGGCAGCCCTGAGCACGGGTTCATTGTCGTCCGAGACGTGGAAGAAGATACCGTTGAGATAGTACCGGGTCTCTTCGGTCGAGATCGCGAAGCGGGTGCGGTCGATCAGTTCGGACAGCGTCTTGGCGGGCAGTTCGAAGCTGGTCGGCAGATCGCCTTCCACGATCACGGGGAAATCGTCGCGCGGCAGCGTGGGCAGCGAGAAGCGGCTCCGTCCGGCGTTGATCGCCATGCGGTTATCCGCCGCCTCGAGGCTGACCTGCGACCCTTCGGGCAGCTTGCGCGCGATATCGAACAGCAGGTGCGCCGAAACCGTAATCGCGCCCGCGCTGTCGACGCTGGCATCCATATGCTCGACAACCTGCAGATCGAGATCGGTCGCCATGACCTTCAGCGAATTGTCGCCTTCGGCCTCGATCAGCACATTGGAGAGGATGGGGATGGTATTGCGGCGTTCTACGACCGACTGCACGTGGCTGAGACAACGCAGCAGCGTCGCGCGTTCGATGGTGGCCTTCATGGTCCTACTTTCGTCCCTTTTGGGCGCCTGGCAGGCCGGAATCGCCCCACCAGCGCCGGAATACGGATAGTCACCCTAGCGGGGCGGGCTTGGGGGGCAAGGCCGGACGCCGCGGCGCCGCAATTCCTTGGGGAAAAGTGGGCGGAATCAGCCCATCATCGCCATGCCGCCGTTCACATGCAGCGTCTGGCCGGTGACATAGGCTGCCTCGTCGCTGGCAAGGTAGGCCACAGCGGCGCCGATCTCGTCGCCCTCGCCCATGCGGCCCATCGGAATGCGGCCGTTGATCGCCGCCTTCTGATCGTCGGTCAGCGCCTCGGTCATCGCAGTGCGGATGAAGCCGGGGGCGACGCAGTTCACGGTGATGTTGCGACTGGCCAGTTCCTGCGCGAGGCTTTTAGACATGCCGGTAAGCCCCGATTTGGCAGCGACATAGTTCATCTGCCCCGGATTGCCGGTATGGCCGACGACGCTGGTGATCGAGATGATCCGCCCGCCCTTGGCCTTCATCATCGGCCGCGCGCTGGCGCGCATCAGGCGGAAGCTCGCCTCGAGATTGATGCGGATGACCTGGTCCCATTCGTCATCCTTCATCCGCATCGCCAGATTGTCGCGCGTGATGCCGGCATTGTTGACGAGGATGTCCATGCGCCCGAGCGTATCGACAGTGGCCGGGATCAGTTCCTCGACCTGCGTCGTGTTCGACAAATCGCAGGTGATCTCGACATGGTCGTGGCCGAATTCGTCGTTGAGCTGTTCGCGAAAGGCACGCAGCTTGTCGCCGTTGGAGCCGGACAGCGCGAGCCGCGCGCCCTGCTTGGCCAGCGCATAGGCGATCGATGAACCGATCCCGCCGCTGGCACCGGTGACAAGGGCGGTCTTGCCTTCGAGGCTGAACATCACGCGTTCTCCTTGGCGAAGTTTTCGAGGTCTTCCATGGTCACGAGGCTGACCGTGGTCGCCTCCTTGTCGATGCGGCCCACCATCGGGGCAAGCACCTTGCCGCCCACTTCGACGAAGCGTTCGATGCCGGCTTCGCGCATCGCCAGTACGCTTTCGCGCCAGCGGACGCGGCCGGTGATCTGCTCGACCAGCAATGCCTGTTCTTGCGCCGGATCGGTCACGCGCGCGGCGGTGACATTGGCGAACAGAGGCACTGCAAAGGCCTGCGGCGGCGTCGCTTCGAGCGCGTTCTTCATGCGCAGCGCAGCAGGGCCCATCAGCGAACAGTGGAACGGCGCCGAGACGGGCAGCTTGATACCGCGCTTGATCCCGTGATCCTTGGCCATTTCGATCGCGCGGTCGATCGCCTCGGCATGGCCGGAGATAACCACCTGCGTCGGGTCGTTGTCATTGGCGACTTCGCAGACCTGGCCTTCGGCGGCCGCTTCGGCGAGCGCGGTGGCCTTCTCGATATCCGCGCCCAGCAGCGCGGCCATCGCGCCGACGCCGATGGGCACGGCATCCTGCATGGCAATGCCGCGCAGGCGCAGCAGCTTGGCGGTGTCGGTCAGCGAGAATGCCCCGGCGGAGCACAGCGCACTGTATTCGCCGAGCGAATGACCCGCGACGCAATCGGCGCTCTGGGCGAGAGCGATCCCGAATTCCTTTTCGAGGACTCGGGCGGTGGCCACCGAATTGGCCATGATCGCGGGCTGCGCATTGGCAGTCATCGTCAACTCGCTTTCCGGCCCGTCCTTCATCAGCGCCGAGAGCTTCTGCTTGAGCGCCTCGTCAACCTCTTCGAATACCGCGCGGGCATGCGCGCTGGCGTCGGCGAGGTCGGCGCCCATGCCGACTTTCTGGCTTCCCTGTCCGGGAAAGATGAATGCAGTCATGTAATTCTCCTCGCCGCCGCGCCTAGTCGCGCGCGGCGCGCGCCTCAAGCCCGAAGGGGACAATCTTGTTGGCAGCGTCGTGCCCGATATCCGCCCTGCCGAGATAGGGAATGCCGCTGCGCCGGCACCAGTCCTGCGCGATCGCGACCTCGTCGCTGCCGAAGGGGCGGTCGTTCTCGGGGATATCGCTGATCCGGCCGAGGCGCAGGCCCGCGATGCCGCCAAGGTGCTGCGTCACATGAAACAGCAGCCGGTCCACCGCATAGAGATGCTCTGCCACTTCCTCGACCATGACGACATGGCCCGACAGGTCCGGGGCAAGCTCGGTCCCGACCAGCATCGCCAGCGTGGCGAGGTTGAAAGCCACCGCGGGGCGCGTGTCGAGGCTGGGTTCGAGACCGTCCTCCTCGCCCTTGAACCAGCCGAGCGCGCGCTCGATCGCTGCGGCGCCGCCCTCGCGCCGGACATCGCCCGCCAGCGGCCCGTGCGCGACGCGGCCGATGCCATGCCGGTACAGCGCGGCGAGCAGGAAGCCGGTGTCCGAATAGCCGAGATAGGACTTGGCCCGCGCTGCCACGTTCAATTGCGCCATCGCCTGCGCGGCGATGCGGTTCGAACCATAGCCGCCCATCGCGAACCACACCGCATCGAAACCGGGATCGTTGGCGCAATCGAGCAAGGCGGCGAGCCGCACATCGTCGCTGCCGGCGAAATGCCCGTCTTCGGCAAAGCATTGTACGTGGAACTGCAACGATACGTCGCTGCGCCCCGCCACCAGCGTTTCGACCGCCGCGGCGCGTTCGCGCTTCAACCGCTTTCCGGGGGCGCAGATCGCAATTCTGACCATGCGCCCTGCTAGCGTGCTTGTATCGCGCGGCACAACTCAATAGCTGCACCGCCATGAGCGATATGCCCACTCCAGATGAATTGTTCGCCCGTCCCTTCTTCTTCTGCGGGATCGGCGGATCGGGAATGCTGCCGCTGGCGCAGATCCTCAAAGGTCGCGGCTGCACGGTCGAGGGATCGGATCGCAGCCACGATCAGGGCCGCACGCCCGACAAATTCGCCGCGCTCGAACAACAGGGTTTTACGCTGCATCCCCAAGACGGCAGCGGGATCGTCTCGGCCGGGCAGATCCTCGTCGCCAGCGCGGCAGTCGAGGACACCGTACCCGATGCCAAGCGCGCCAAGGAACTGGGCTGCCTGCGGCTTACCCGCGCCGAGCTCAATTCGATCCTTTTCAACACCAGCGGTGCGGGGCTGGCAGTGGCCGGGACCAGCGGCAAGTCGACCGTCACCGGCATGCTCGGCTGGATCCTCCATGCCTGCGGACGCGAACCGACGATCATGAACGGCGCGGTGATGAAGAACTTCGTCTCACCCGAACGCCCCTATGCCAGCGCGGTGGTCGGCGGGCAGAGCCTCTATGTCAGCGAAGTCGACGAGAGCGACGGCTCGATCGCGCTCTATCGCCCCGCGGTCGGCGTGCTGCTCAATGTCAGTCTCGACCACAAGAGCATGGAAGAGCTGCGCCAGCTGTTCGGCGATTACCTGTCGCGCAGCCGCATTTCGGTGATTAATGCCGACGATCCCGAAGCGTTGGCGCTGCTGCCGCATGCGAAGGAAGTCGTCACCTTCGGCATCGAACAGGAAAAGGCGCAGATCGGCGTGGTACCGGGCTCGGTCGCGGAAGGCCCGATGCGCCAGGCCGCGCTAGTCGTCGACCGGCATGACGGGAGCGAGCATGCGCTGACGCTCGACCTGCCCGGGCGGCACAACCTGTCCAATGCGCTGGCGGCCATCGCCGGGGCCGCCGCTGCGGGCATCCCGGTGGCCAAGGCGGTCGCCGCACTGGCTGGCTTTGCAGGGCTCGCGCGCCGCTTCGACATTATCGGCACCAGCGCCTCGGCCATCACCGTGATCGACGATTTCGGCCATAATCCCGAGAAATGCGCCGCCACGCTGCGCACGCTCAAGGCGCATCCGGGGCGCGTGCTCGCCTTCTTCCAGCCGCATGGCTACGGGCCCTTGCGCCAGATGGGCGAGGAACTGGCCCAGACCTTCGCGCAAGAACTGGGCGATGGCGACCGCGTGATCCTGTGCGATCCGGTCTATTTCGGCGGCTCGGTCGATCGCAGCGAAGGCAGCGAGCGGATCGTGCGGCTGATCGAGGAAGCGGGCGGGCATGCGGAACACGTCCCCACGCGCGAGGCAGTGGGCGACCGGCTGGCCGAACTCGCGCAGCCCGGCGACCGGATCGTCATCATGGGCGCGCGCGACGATACGCTGAGCGTATTTGCCCGCGGCCTGTTCGACCGGCTGCCCTAAATCGCGGCAGGCCCCGCGGCCTCACGCGCCACGGCCCGGCGATATCCCTCGCGTGCGGTCAACCGGTCGCGGTAGTCCCTGAGCGATTGCGGTACGCCCTCGTCCAGCCCGACGCGGCCCGCGAGGATCAGCGCATAACCGCAGCAGATATCGGCCACGGTAAAGCGATCCGCGCACAGGAATTCGCGCGTTTCGAGGCGCTGCTCGAGCTTGACCAGCCGCTTCCAGAACCACTTCGCATAAGCTTCGCCCGCCTCGCCCCAGCCCTTGTCCTTCTCGAACAGGGCAAAGCGCATATAGACGGTCTGCGGGAAGGTGACCGTCGCATCGGCGTGATAGGTGAAGTCGAGATAGGCGGGATAATCCGACTCCCCCGGTGCCACCGTCAGCGAAGCGTCGCTGCCCTTGGTCGCCAGATAATGCGCGATGGCGCAGCTTTCGGTCATCTGCACCTCGTCCTCGACCAGCATGGGCACCGTACCCAGCGGATTGATCTCGAGATAGTCGGGCGCGGTGAAGCGCGGCGGGAACGGCAGCAGCTTCAGCTCGACATCGACCCCGGCCTCCTCCGCCGCCCAGGTCGCACGCAGCCCGCGCGAACCCGCGCAGGTGTAGAGGACCGGCCGCTCAGCCATGACCGTGCGTCTTCCCGATCTTGAACACATTGTGGATCACGATCGCGAGCACGAAGCCCAGCCCCAGTCCGGCCAGTGCGGACAGGCCGGCATAGGTCGTCCAGCCGAGGATGCCGGAGAGGCCGCCGGTGACGCCCTCGACCATGTGCTGCACGCCATGCGCCCAGTCCGAAGGCCCATGCAGGCCGAGCTCGTGGAGGCTGTGCAGGATGATCCCGCCGCCGACCCACAGCATCGCGATCGTGCCGACGAAGGACAGCGTGGTCAGCAGATAGGGGACCGAGGTGACGAGGAACTGGCCGAAGGTCTGCGCCAGCTCGGAGCTCTTTTCGCGCAGGTGCAGGCCGATGTCGTCGAGCTTCACGATCAGCGCCACCGCGCCATAGACGAACAGCGTCACCGCTATCCCGACGATCGCCAGCACGCCCGCGCGGACGATGAAGTCCTCCGATGCCACTTCGTTGAGCGTGATCGCCATGATCTCCGCCGACAGGATCAGATCGGTCCGGATCGCGCCCGCGACACGCTGTTTCTCGAAGGCAACGGGATCGGCGATCTCGTCATCCACCGTCAGGCCGTGTTTCTCGCTGCCCAGCTTCTCCATCACCTTTTCCGCCCCTTCGTAGGACAGGTAGCCGCCCCCGAGCATGAGGATGAAGATGATCGCGCTGGGTAACAGCCAGCTCAGCAACAAGGCGCCGGGCAACATGATGATCAGCTTGTTCTTCAAGCTGCCCTTGGTGATGTTCCAGATGATCGGCAGCTCGCGCGCGGGGCTGAGGCCGGTGACATAGCTCGGCGTGACCGCCGCATCGTCGATCACGACGCCCGCCGTCTTCGTGCCGGCGCGGCTGGCCGCCACCCCGATATCGTCGACCGAGGCGGCCGCCGCGCGGGCGATGATCGAAACGTCGTCGAGCAGGGCTACTAATCCACCAGGCACGCAATACTCCTTTGTTGCAGACGCAATGCCGCCCTGCCCTCCCGGTTCCGCGCTGCCAAGCCCCGAACGTGGCTTGCATTCGCGGCCAATCCCGCTATGTGCGCGCATCCCTCATGTCCGGCGATACCGGATTCGGGGATGACGAAGAAAGCCGGAGGGGCCCCGCAATCCCGCGGATCAGCCAGCGATCGGCCATATGTGAAAGGACAAGGGCATGGCTCTATACGAGCATGTTTTCCTGGCGCGACAGGACCTGAGCCAGGCTCAGGTCGACCAGCTCGCCGCCACCGCTACCGAAATTGTCGAGCAGAACGAAGGCAAGGTCACCAAGACGGAGACCTGGGGCCTCAAGAACCTCGCCTACAAGATCGACCGCAACCGCAAGGCGCATTTCGTGATGCTCAACATCGAGGGCCCCGGCGCCGTCGTGCAGGAGCTCGAACGCCAGACCCGCATCAATGAAGACGTCATCCGCTACATGACCATCCGTGTCGAAGAGCACGAAGAAGGTCCCAGCGTGATGATGCGCAAGAACGAGCGCGATGCGAAGAAGCGCCGCGACCGCGAGGAGCGTAACTGATGGCCCGCCCGTTTTTCCGCCGCCGCAAGTCCTGCCCCTTCTCGGGCAAGAACGCCCCCGCGATCGACTACAAGGATGTGCGCCTGCTGCAGGGCTTCATGTCCGAGCGTGGCAAGATCGTCCCCAGCCGCATCACCGCCGTCAGCGCGAAGAAGCAGCGTGAACTGGCCAAGGCCATCAAGCGCGCTCGCCACATCGGCCTGCTGCCGTACATCGTGAAGTAAGGGGAAGACACATGGATATCATTCTCCTTCAGAGGATCGAAAAGCTCGGCTCGATCGGTGACGTGGTCACCGTGAAGGACGGCTATGCCCGCAACTTCCTGCTTCCGCAGAAGAAGGCCCTGCGCGCCAACGAATCGAACAAGAAGGTCTTCGAAGCGAACCGCGACCGCCTGGAAAAGGAAAATGCGGAACGTCGCGGCGAAGCCGAGAAGGCTGGCGAAAAGGTCCAGGGCGAAGAAATCGTCCTGATCCGCGCCGCGTCGAACACCGGCCAGCTCTACGGCTCGGTCAACGTGCGCGACATCGCTGCATCGCTGGGCGAAAAGGGCCACGAGATCGACAAGAAGCAGGTCATCATGGGTGATCCGATCAAGGCGATCGGCATGCATGAAGTCCGCATCGACCTCCACCCCGAAGTCTCGGTCACGGTGAAGGCCAACGTCGCCCGCAGCGACGACGAAGCCGAACTGCAGAGCCAGGGCATCGACGTGATGGCGCAGATGTTCGAAGACGAACAGCGCGAGATCGAAGAAGCTGCCGAAGCCAACCGGACCGACCCGACCCTCGAGCCCGGCGAAATCCCCGCCGACATGCTCGAAGACGGCGTGAGCGAGACCGAAGCGAAGATCGAAGCCACGGCGCCGGACGGCGACGAAGGCTGATCCCCGCGATCACGATCAAACAGGGCGCGGCGGCTTCGGTCACCGCGCCCTTTTTGTAAGTACCGCCCGCACACCCTATGTGCAGGCACGAGACGCGAAAGCGAAAACAACAAGAGGCAGGAGGAACGCCCATGGATTCGATCGAACAGACCCTCGACCGGCTTGAGAAGATCTACGACGCCGCAGTGGAACGGCTGCGCGAGGATGTGATCGCCTTCGGCCGCGAACGCGAGATTCCCGCCCCCGAACGGCGCAGCGACGGCAGCTATGCCTATCCCGAACTGCGGCTGCGGTTTCGCGGCGGCGACCAGCCCGAGGATCGCAACCGCGCCTTTGGACGGCTCAACGCGCCGGGCCTCTACACCACCACCGTCACCCGCCCCGCGCTGTTCCGCGACTACCTGCGCGAGCAGCTCGAACTGATCGACGAGAATTACGAAGTCGAGATCGAGGTCGGATCGTCGAAGCAGGAAATCCCCTTCCCCTATGTCCTCGACGGCCAGGCCGGCGCGGAACTGGTCGGTGTCGACCCCAACCTCATCGCGCGGCATTTCCCCTCGACCGAGCTGGCCGATATCGGTGACGAGCTGGCCGACGGCATCATGCTCGAGAATGCCGACGATCCCATCCCGCTGTCGCTGTTCGACGGTTTGCGGACCGATTTCAGCCTCGCACGGCTCGCGCATTACACCGGCACCAGCACCGAGCATTTCCAGCGGTTCATCCTGTTCACGAACTATCACCGCTATGTCGATGAATTCGTTGACTGGGCGGGTTCGCAGCTCGGCAAGGACGGCTATACCGCGCTGGCCGGTGCGGGCGGCATGATGCTGACCGAGCAGACCGACAATGCCCGCGCGCAATTGTCCGACACTGCATGGCGCCGGCACCAGATGCCCGCCTATCACCTGGTCGGTCCCAACCGCGAAGGCATCACGCTGGTCAATATCGGTGTCGGCCCGAGCAATGCGAAGACGATCTGCGATCACCTTGCCGTGCTGCGGCCCGAAGCGTGGCTGATGATCGGCCATTGCGGCGGCCTGCGCCCGAGCCAGAAGATCGGCGACTACGTGCTCGCCCATGCCTATCTGCGCGACGATCACGTGCTCGATTCGGTGCTGCCGCCGGAAATCCCCCTCCCCGCAATTGCCGAGGTCCAGCAGGCGCTCGCCGGGGCCGCGCAAGAGGTATCGGGGACGCATGGTGCCGACCTCAAGCGGCGCATGCGCACCGGCACCGTGGTCACCACCGACGATCGCAACTGGGAGCTACGTTATACCAGTTCGGCGCATCGCATGAGCCTGAGCCGTGCGGTCGGGGTCGATATGGAAAGCGCGACGATCGCCGGCCAGGGATACCGCTTCCGTGTGCCCTATGGCACGCTGCTGTGCGTGTCCGACAAGCCGCTGCATGGTGAGATCAAGCTGCCCGGCCAGGCCAATGCCTTCTACGAGGAAGCCATCGCGGCGCATCTCCAGATCGGTGTGACCGCGTGCAAGCTGCTGAAGGCCGAAGGCCCGCGCCTCCACAGCCGGAAATTGCGCGCTTTCAACGAACCGCCGTTCAGGTAAGCTTGCTCCCGGCAAGGGAGAGACTGCATGACCGAGACAGTGGACCGCTCGCGCTCGATCGCGGGGCGGGTGGCCGTGGTGACCGGCGCGGCGAGCGGCATGGGCGCCGCCACCGCCAGGCTGTTCGCCGCCGAAGGCGCGCAGGTCGCGGTGACCGACCTCGATCTGCCGGCATGCGAAGAACTGGCAGCAGAATGCGGCAATGGCGCGCGTGCCTATGCGCTCGATGTTGCCGACAAGCAGGCGATCGCCGATACCGTGGCGCAGATCGCGGCGGATTTCGGGCGGATCGATATCCTCGTCAACAATGCCGGCGTGTCGAGCTTCGCCCCGCTCGATGATGGCGACGCCTATGAAGAGGTCTGGCACCGCGCGCTGGCGGTCATGCTGACCGCGCATCAACGCATGGTCCGCGCCGCGCTCCCGCATCTGCGCGCCAGCGATGCCGCGCGGATCGTCAATATCGCCAGCACCGAAGGCCTCGGTGCGACAACCGGCGACACACCCTATGTCGCCGCCAAGACCGGCGTGACCGGCCTCACCCGCGGTCTCGCGGTCGATCTCGGGCCGGAAGGGATCACCGTGAACTGCATCTGCCCCGGACCGATCCGCACCGCGATGACCGCCGCGGTGCCCGACGAACACAAGACCATCTACGCCAAGCGCCGCACCGCGCTCAAACGGTATGGCGAACCCGAGGAAGTCGCGCATATGACGCTGTCGCTGGTGCTGCCCGCGGCAAGCTATATCACCGGGGCGGTCATCCCGGTCGATGGCGGGTTGATGGCGCGCAACGCCTGAGGCCTGCGCCCCTTCAGCCGGTGATTGTCACCACGCAGCGCAGCCCTTCGGGCCGGTAGTCGAACTCGACCTGTCCCGCGCCGCCGAGCACGATCGACATCATGCGGGTGCCGAAGCCGGGCTGTATATCCGCCTCGACCGGAGGACCGCCGCTTTCTTCCCAGACCAGCTGCATCCCGCCAGCGGTTTTCTCGATCTCCATCGCCACGCGTCCTGCCGGGCTGGAGAGCGCGCCATGGGCGATGGCATTGGTCAGGAGCTCGTGCACCACCAGCGTGAAGCCCTCGGCGACATTCCCCTCCAGTCTGGGTCTGCCGCTCACTTCCAGCGTCACCCGGTCCGCGACATCCTCGAACGCCGCAAGTTCGCCTTCGATGATCGTTCGCGGGCTGAACAGCTGGTCGGCATTCTCCACCAGCAGGTCATGCGTGCGCGACAAGGCGGCGACGCGGCCCTCCAGCGCCCTGCCAAACCGGCCGACATCGCTTGCCTTGCGTGACGACATCGAAATCATCGCGCGGATCGTGGCGAGCATGTTGCGCACGCGGTGGTTGAGTTCCGCGGTGAGGGTTTCGAGCCGCGTTTCGTTGCGCTTGGTATCGGTGATATCGATCACATGGCCGATGATCTTGGTCGGCGCGCCATCGACTATCAGCGGCCGCCCCGCGCCGCTGATCCAGCGTTCTTCGCCCTCGGCCCGGGTGATGCGGCACTGGAAAACCCAGTCCTCGCCGCGTTCCAGCGCTTGCTTCTGGCGGTCATCGACCTCCCCCCGATCCGCAGGGATCACATGGTCGAGGAATTGCTCATAGGTCCATTGCGGAAGTAATTCATCGTAACCGAATATCTCGTCATGCCGGAAATTGCGCCATGCGGTGCCGGTTTCCAGATCGAGCTCCCAAATGCCGATCTGGCCGGCGGCAAGGACCAGCCTCAGGTGATCGAGCGACGATTCGGCAAGGTGCTCAAGCTCAGGCATGCGACCAATCTATCCACGTTGCGGGCGGCGCCCAAATATTTTTCGCATAGCGCCATGCGGCGCAGGGAAGATCACCCCTGCCCCTTGGTCTTGGTCTTCCCGTCCCTCGCGCGCTTCTCGATGAATTCGATGATCATCCCGGCGATATCCTTGCCGGTCGCATTCTCGATCCCTTCGAGCCCCGGCGAAGAATTGACTTCCATGATCACCGGGCCGTGGTTGGACCGCAGCATGTCGACGCCGCAGACGTTGAGGCCCATGCGCCCCGCGGCCCGCACGGCGGTGCTGCGTTCCTCGGGGGTGATCTTGATCAGCTGCGCGCTGCCGCCGCGGTGCAAATTGCTGCGGAAATCGTCGGGCGCGCCGGTGCGCTTCATCGCCGCGACGACCTTGCCCCCGACCACCAGCGCGCGGATGTCGGTGCCGCCGGCTTCCTTGATGAACTCCTGCACCAATATGTTGACGTTGGCACCGCGGAAGGCCTCGATCACCGACTTGGCGCTGCTCATCGTTTCGGCCAGCACCACCCCGATGCCCTGCGTGCCTTCGAGCAGCTTGATCACCACCGGCGGCCCCTTAACCGCGCGGATGATCTCTTCAGCGGCCTTGGGATCGTTGGCATAGGCGGTCAGCGGCAGGCCCAGCCCGTGCTTGGCGAGGATCTGCATGCTGCGCAGCTTGTCGCGGCTGCGCCCGATGGCGACGCTCTCGTTGAGCGGCCAGCAGCCGCGCATCTCGAACTGGCGCAGGATCGCGAGCCCGTAATTGGTGATCGAGGCGCCGATGCGCGGGATCACCGCATCGTAGCCGATGCAGGGTTCGCCATTGTAGAACACTTCGGGCTTGTGGCTGGCGATATGCACCGTGCAGCGCGTCGTGTTAAGGATATCGAACTGGTGCCCGCGTTCCTCCGCCGCCTGCTGCAGGCGCTGGTGCGAATAGAGATTGGCGTTCCGCGCCAGCATGGCGATCTTCATCGGAGGCTCCTCAGGGCTTGTGCCCCTTCGTCGTTTTGCGCTCGGGCGTCTGCAACCAGGAATAGCCGCTGTCGACTACAAAACGCCGGCGCAGAGACGAACGGCCGATCAGCATCGGGAATTTCATATCCCGGCGGTCGGCGAGGCTGATCTCGGCGCGGAATTCCAGGTCCCCGATTCGCATGGGCGTCTTAATGACATAGCGCCGCTGCGTCTCGCCATTGGAACTGGTGATGCCGCGGATATCGACATGCACCGCCTCGCATACCTGGCGCACGTGCTGCTGGTCGAAATCGACTGCGAAGCGGACGAATTTCTCGCCGTCGCGCTCGAATTCCTCAAGCACCGTACCGTGCAGCGAGGACGTGCGCGCCCCGGTATCGATCTTGGCCGGCATGGCATGCAGCCCCAATTCGGGCAGGTGGACCAGCTCGCGCCAGCCGACGACGGGCAATGCGTTGCGTTTCGCGCTCATTCGACGATCGCGATCCCGTCACCGCCGCCTTCACCCGGCAGCCGGCGCAGCACTGCGCCGCTGGCAAAATCGACCTCGGCGATCGTGTTCGCGGTGGTTTCGGCGACGTATATCCGCTCACCATCGGGCGAGAACAGGATCGTCACCTGCGTGCGCGCCTCCGCCTCTGCCGGGCTCGACACGGCGATACTGCGCACGACTTCGCCGCTGGCGGTATCGATCACGCTCAGCCCGCCATCGGCGAGGTCGGAGGTGACCGCGTAATCGCCCTGCGGACGCAGCGTGATGCGCAAGGGAAAGGCGCCCGTTTCGACCCGCTGGCGGATCGCGAGCGTCTGCGGGTCGAGCGCGAAGGCCGCGTTGGAGCTGCGCGCGGACACCCACAGCGTGTCACCGTCCGGAGACAGCCAGATGCCTTCGGGTTCCTCGCCAATCTCGACCGAACGCGGTGCGCGCCGAGTCTTGAGGTCGATCAGGCTGACCGTGCGCGACCCCAGATTCGTGGTCCAGGCGTGCAAGGCATCGGGCGCGATGGCGAGCATATGCGTGCCCTGCTGGCCCGAGGCATATTCGAAGGTTTGCGCTGCGCCCAGCGGGTCGCGGATCCAGACAATCGACTGCCGGCCCTCGGCGGTGGCATAGAGATCGCCATTGGCATGCCATACGATCCCGTGCGGGCGCGCATTTGCGCCCAGATCCACGCTCGCGACGCGTTCGAGATCCGCAGTGCGGAAAATATCGACCGTCTTCCCGCCGTAACAGGCAAGCGCGACATGCGCCCCGCCGGGGGCAGTCGCCAGTTCATGCGGGTTGGCACAGCTGGCGACCGAAGCGACCACCGCGCCGCTCTCCAGATCAACCTTCGACAGCGTATTGCCGAACTTGCCCGCCACGAACAGCGCGCCATCGACATCCGCAGCCGTGGGAAGCGAGGGAGCATCCCCGCCCCCCGTGACGGGCGCACAGGCGGCCGCCAGCGGGAGCGCGAGGAACGAGGCGAAGCGGCCTACCACCCTTCGGTCTTGCCCGCATTCTGCTCGTCGAGCCACGCCTTGAGCGGCGCGAAATATTCGACCATCGCGGCACCGCTCATCTGGCGCTCACCAGTGAACGCCTCGAGCGCGTCGGGCCATGGCTTGCTGGCGCCCATTTCGAGCATTGCATCGAGATTCTTGCCGACCTCTTCATTGCCGTAGAACGAACAGCGGTGCAGCGGCCCGTCCCAGCCCGCCTGGTCGCAGGCCGCCTTGTAGAACTGGAACTGCAGGATCCGCGCGAGGAAATAGCGCGTGTACGGCACATTGCCCGGGATATGGTATTTGGCACCCGCATCGAACCCGCTTTCGTCGCGCGCGACCGGCGGCGTGATGCCCTGGTATTCCAGCCGCAGCGCATTCCAGCCGGTGTTGAGCTGGTCGGCGGGGATCGACCCGTCGAACAGGCCCCAGCGATAGCGGTCGACCATCAGGCCGAAGGGCAGGAAGGCGACCTTGTCCATCGCCTGACGCAGCAGCAGCCCGATATCCTTGTCCGCGCTGGGCACGTCGGCCTCGTCGAGCATGTCGATCTGGACGAGATATTCGGGCGTGATCGACAGTGCGATCATGTCGCCGATCGCCTCGTGGAAGCCGTCGTTGGCGCCGTTGAGGTGTAGGTAGTCCTGCTGGTTGTAGGCGCGTTGGTAGTAATTGTGGCCAAGCTCGTGATGGATGGTGACGAAGTCGTCGGCATTCTTCTTGATGCACATCTTGATGCGCAGATCGTCGACATTGTCGACGTCCCACGCACTGGCATGGCAGACCACATCGCGGTCCTGCGGCTTCACGAACTGGCTGCGTTCCCAGAAGGTGCCCGGCAGCGGGTCGAAGCCGAGCGAAGAGAAGAACTGCTCGCCCGTGCGGACCATCTGGATTTCGTCGAGGCCCTTGGCGGTAATCAGGTCGGTGAGGTCGTACCCGATGTCGCCCGCGCCTTCGGGCGCGACCAGCGGGTAGATATTGCCCCATTCCTGCGCCCACATATTGCCGAGCAAATCGGCGCGGATCGCGCCGGTGGCGGGCTGCACATCGTCGCCGTATTTCTCGTTGAGCTTGCTGCGGACATAGGTGTGCAGCGCCATGTAAAGCGGCTTCACTTCCTGCCACATCCGCTCGGTCTCGCCGGCGAACTGGTCGGGATCCATGTCGTAGTTCGAACGCCACATCGCGCCCAGATCGGCAAAGCCCAGCTCCTTCGAGCCTTCGTTGGCGATCGCGATCATGCGCTGGTAATCCTCGCGCATGGGCGCACCGACATTGTCGTGCCAGCTGGTCCACATTTCGGCGAGTTCAGCAGGCGTGCGCTCGAGATTGCCCATCTCGGCCTCGATATCGCTGCCGTTGATTTCCTCGCCATTGAGCGTGCCCGTGCCCTGGCCATACGCCGCGCCGAGCTTGGTCGCGATTTCGTTGAGTTCGGTCGCCGCGCCATCGCGGACCGGCGCGGGCATGACGATGCCGTTGCGCAGGATATCGAGCTTGCGGGCGACTTCGGGATCGAGCCCCGCAACGCGCGCATATTGCGCCGCCTCATTGGCGTAGGTCACCGATTTCTCGGTCGCCTGCGCGCCGTATTTCGCTGCCAGCTGGTTGCTGTCATGGACGATATAGGTGTTGTTGAGCCACAGCACCCGGCCGTATTCGACCGAGAAATCGAACATGTCCTGCTCGACCATCGCGACCCAGTCGGCGGCGCCCTGCGGCGTCATCGGATAGGCGGATGTGGCCGCTTCGGATGTCTCCGCATGATGATCGGCCATGGCCGGAGCTGCGAGCGAGACGGCAAGCGCGGAGAGCGCGACGGATGCGAATTTCATGCGGGTCCTCTCAGGATCGGAATGATGTGGTTTCACGTGCTACCGGATTGCACCTGCCGCGCAGCTTAATCAAGCGGTTGGCGCGGCAAACCGGCGGATGAGCCATGCCGCGATTACCCCGAGGAAGGTCACGACCCACGCGGCGACCTTCACCGGACGCGCAGTGGCAGCAATGCCCGCCAACTGGTCCGACCCCTGATCGCGCAGCAATTGCACCAGTTGCAGCAGCGTTTCGGTATAGTCGGTCAGCACGAATACCGCCGCCGATGCGGCCACGACCGCACCGATGATCCGGACGATGCCGCCCAGGGCCATGAAGCTGCGCCCGGCGATCCAGCTACCCCAGCCATAGATGGCGATGAATACCAGATCGCCGATCATGGCGAAAACCGCCAGTGGCCGCACGCCGCCCGCGTGCCATTGCGCATGGATTTCATCGACCCGCGCGGCCGTCGCTGCCGCCTGGTGTTCGGCAATACCGAGCGTCACATCGGCGGGAGCGGTCACCGCGAGACTGAGCGCGACTACCACGGCGAAGGCTACGAGGCCCCACATCCACCAACCCAATTCGGGGCGCGTGCTGCTCATGTCTTGTCTCCCAGCCAGTCGGCGATCGCCTGCCCGAGGTCGGGCTTGGTCACGCTGCTCATATGCGTCCCGGGTACTTCGGCGAAATCGGCATCGGGCAACAGTTTCGCCAGATCGGCGGCCGAACCATTGTCGCGGTCCTCGTCACCGCAGACCACCAGCGTGGGCATGGTGATATTGTCGAGCAAGGCGAGATCGAGATCGGGCATGGTGCCAAGCAACAGCCGCGCCGCGACCCGGTCGACGCCCTGCGACTTGAGGAACTGCATCGAGAAATAGTCGGGATCGCCCTGGGGAATGGCATCGAATTCGTCGATCACGCGGCGGAACTTGGCCGCGCGGCGCTGCCATTCGCCCAGCCCCGCGGTCCCCATCCCGCCAATGACCAGATGCGCAGGCGTCAGCACGCCGTGCGCCGCGCCATGCAGCGATGTGCGCGCGCCGAGCGAGAAGCCGCCGAGGTCGTAATCGTCGAGCCCGAGATGATCGACGAGCGCGGCCACGTCGCGCACCAGCACATTGCTCGGATAGCTGTCGGGATCATGCGGCGCGGCGCTGTCGCCATGCACGCGGAAATCGAGCATGAGCACCTCGAACCCCTGCGCCGCGATCGCCTCGTGATGCCCCCATTTGATCCAGTTCATCTGCGCGCTGGAAAACAGGCCGTGCAGGAGGACGAACGGCCGCCCTTCCCCATGCCGATGCAGCGCCAGCCTTGTGCCGTCGAAACTGTCGAAGAATTCGGTGGTCATCGCTTCGCAAGCCCCTGCTGCTCCATCCGCCACTGCGCCATTTCGATACGGTCCTGCCCGAAGAACGGTTCGCTCCCGAACACCAGCGTCGGCACGCCCCAATGACCCGAGGCCTCGAGCGCATCCTGGTTGGCAGCGATTTCGGCGTCGAGCGTGTCTTCCTCGGCGGCGACCTCGCGATCGATCTCCGCCGCGTCGAGCTCGGCGCGTTCGAGCGCGGCGGCGAGGTGGTCGCCCTCGTGCCAGTTCTCCTGCCCGCCCCAGATCAACTGCCCCGCCTCATGCGCGAAGACGAGGCCCCTACCCCTTCGTGCCGCGGCCTGCCCCAGCCGCGTGACGCGGCGGATATAGGGCTGATCGGCGGCGATTTTGCGCGTCGCGGGATCCTGCACGATCGGATCAGGACGCGGCGGTCCGAAGGCAATGCCGTGAAACTGCGCCACGCGCATCATGTCGCGCAGCGTATAGGCCAGCCAGTTGGGATGGTTGCGCTCGAAAAAATCGGGTTCGCGGATCGCCAGCGGCCAGACCGGGCGCAGCGCGATGTCGAGATCGTATTCCTCGGCCATGGCCCGGTACCGGCCGACCGAAAGATAGCTGTAGGGCGAACGGAAGCTGAAATAGAGCTCTGCGGTCAGGGTCATGCAGAGACTTTTACATCTCCATCGCCCCAGCGGAAGCTGGGACCTTTATCGGCCTCGCGCCAGATCGAGAGCGATCCCGGTTTGCGCCGGGATGGCGGTCAGCGGAAGAAGCAGCTTATCCCCGCCTGCAGTGCGGTGACCGTCTCGCCATCCTCGGCAAAGCCGGTGATCGTACCGAAATCCGCGGTGGTATACTGGAATTCACCCGGCAGCGTGGTGTCGAGCTCGCGGACCTGTCGGTCGCGCTTGAGATCCGCGAAGGTGGTTTCACCCGGACGCACGCCGTCCGACGTGGCCATGCCCTCGCCCTCGCGCAGGAACCAGCCGGCAAAGCTGCCGTCCAAATAGGCAATCTGGAGCGCGCCGAACTGGCTGAACTCCATCGGTCCGGCCCCGCATTCCTCATTGCTCGAAGTTCCGGGCGCGGCGCCAAAGGCGGCCTCGATCGCCTGGTCGACATCGTCCCGGGCTGCGCCGAACCGCAGTGGTTCCTCGCCTTTCGCGCCAAGGCCATTGGCATCGACGACGATCACGACGTCGCTCAGATCGACACTCGCAGCAGACGACGCGGTCTCGACCGGCTCGGGCGCGGGCTCGGACTGGCCGCAGGCGGCGAGCGCCAGCGGCAGCGCAAGCCGGAGCGCGCTCCGGATCATCCCTTCTTGAGGCATTCGCGGCCCAGCAATTCGGCGATCTGCACTGCATTGAGCGCTGCGCCCTTGCGCAGATTGTCCGATACGCACCACAGGTTGAGGCCGTTTTCGACCGTGGGGTCCTCGCGCACGCGGCTGATATAGGTCGCGCTGTCGCCCGCGGCTTCGACCGCGGTGATATAGCCGCCGTCCTCGCGCTTATCGACCAGCATGCAGCCCGGCGCCTCGCGCAGGATATCCTGCGCCTCGGCAGCGGAAATCTCGTTCTCGAACTCGATGCTGACCGCTTCGGAATGCCCGACGAAGACCGGCACGCGCACGCAGGTCGCGGTAAGCTTGATCTTCGGGTCGAGGATCTTCTTGGTCTCGACCACCATCTTCCATTCTTCCTTGGTCGACCCATCGTCGAGAAAGACATCGATATGCGGGATGACGTTGAAGGCGATCTGCTTGGTAAACTTCACCGGCTCGACCTGGTCGCCGACGAAGATCGCGCGGCTCTGCTGGAACAATTCGTCCATCCCCGCCTTCCCCGCGCCCGACACCGACTGGTAGGTCGAGACGACGACGCGCTTGATCGTGGCGGCATCGTGCAGCGGCTTGAGCGCCACCACGAGCTGCGCGGTCGAGCAGTTCGGATTGGCGATGATATTGCGCTTGGCATATTCGTGGATCGCCTCGGGGTTCACCTCGGGCACGATCAGCGGCACGTCGGGGTCCATGCGGTAGAGCGAGCTGTTGTCGATCACCACGCAGCCCGCGGCCGCCGCCTTGGGGGCGAATTCCTTGGCCGGGCCGCTGCCCGCAGCAAACAGCGCGATGTCCCAGCCGGTCCAGTCGAAATGCTCGATATTCTTGCATTTGAGCATCTTGCCCGTGTCACCGAATTCGACCTCGGTGCCATGCGAACGCGAACTGGCGACAGCCGCCACCTCGTCGCAGGGGAACCCGCGCTCGGCGAGGACCTGCATGATTTCACGCCCGACATTCCCGGTCGCGCCGACCACGGCAACACGATAACCCAAATTACGTCTCCAGTATCTCTAGGCCGCCGAGATAGCGATTAGCTACGCACCCGCAAGCGCACATTCGATTGCACGGGCTAAAGCGTCATTCGGGCGGGGTTACGCCGTGGCTCTCGAGAAACCGGAAGATCGTGTTGTAGCGATGCGGCGAGATCTGTTCGCCCGACACGCGGTGCGTGTATCCGGGATAGAGCATCATCTCGAACGGCACATTGGCTTCCTGCATGGCGGAGATGATCTCGGTCGCGTTTTCGAACACCACATTGTCATCGGCCATCCCATGGATGATCAGCAGCGGATCGGTGATCTTGGCCGCGTCGGGGATCGCGCTCGTCGCGGCATAGGCAGCCCCATCGGCTTGGGGCGTGCCCATGTAGCGCTCGGTATAATGCGTATCGTAGAGCTCCCAGCGCGTGACCGGCGCGCCGCTGATGCCCGCGGCATAATACCCCGGGTCGGCCTGCAGCTGCTTGAGCGTCATATAGCCGCCATAGGACCAGCCATCAATTGCGATCTTGGCCGGGTCGACGAAGTCGAGCGTCTTGAGATACTCCGCCCCGGCCTTCTGGTCGCGCACTTCGACCCCGCCCATCGCGCGATAGATCGGCTGTTCGAACGCGACGCCGCGATTGGCCGACCCGCGATTGTCGAGCGCGAACCAGATATAGCCCCGGTCGACCGCGGCCTGCGGCAAGGCGCCGTTCCACCCCTTGTGGACGATCTGCGGTCCCGGCCCGCCATAGTGATAGAAATACACCGGGTAGCGCTTGTCCGGCTCCAGTTCGGGCGTGACCATTTCCCAATAGAGCGGCGTCCCGTCTTCTGCTGGAAGCGTGCCATATTGCACCGGGCGATGGCTGGCGAGGAAGAGCGCATAGGGATGCGTGCCGTCGAGCGCGTTTTCCTCGATCCACGCAAGCCGCTGCCCCTGCTGGTCGGCGATATAGCTCTGCGGCGGCGTGTCGTCGTTCGAACGGCTGACGACCAGCGTTTGCGCCTTGCCGTCCATGCTCGCCGAATTGGCATAGGCGGGATCGGTCAGCAGCGTGATCTGCGACGGATCGTCGAGGTCGAAGGCATAGACCTGCTGCGCGAGGACATCGTCCTTCGTGCCCTGGAAAAACACCCGTCCGGCATCCTGGTCGACCCCGACCAGCTTGGTCACGACCCATTCGCCCCGGGTCAGCTGGGTCCATGCGCCATCGGCATAGCGATAGAGATGGCCGTAGCCATCGCGTTCGGACCACCAGATCAGGCTGCCGTCATCGAGCCATTTGTAATCGTCCGACAGATTGATCCAGTAATCGTCGACAGCGGCGCGCTCGGTGAACAGCACTTCGCTTGTCCCCGTCGCCGGATCGACCTTCAGCATATCGAGCACGGTCTGCGCGCGGTTCTGGCGCTGGACATAGAGCGCGCTGCCATCGGGCGCCCAGTCGACCCGCGCGAGATAGATGTCGGTGTCCCCTCCCAGATCGACCTGCACGCGGTTCTGTCCATCGGGGTCCATGACATACAGCGCGACTTCGGCATTGGCGCTGCCCGCGACCGGATAGCGCTGGTCGAACACCTTGGTGCCAGTGGCGCCGATCGCCGCGCGCGTAACCACGCCGACCATGCTCTCGTCGAAACGCTCGACCGCGATGCGGCGGTCCTCGGGGCTCCACCAATAGCCGGTCATCCGCCCCATTTCCTCCTGCGCGACGAACTCGGCCTCGCCCCAGCGGATCGTCTCGCCTTCCTGCGGCGTGACCGGCCGGGCTTCGCCGCCCACTTCGCCGACCCACAGCCGCCGGTCGCGAACGAAGGAGACATGGCTGCCCGTACTGCTCAGCGCGGGATTGAGCTCGCTTTCCTCGGTATCGGTCAGCCGCACAACCTCGCCGCCCAGCCGCGCGAGATAGAGATCGCCGTCGAGCGGGACGAGCACGCCGGTGCCATCCTCGGTCCATTGATAGTCGATAATGCCTGCGAGGTTGCCGACGCGCGCGCGTTCGCGCTGCATCTTCTCGTCCTCGGACAATTCGCGCCCCGTCCCCAGCGCCTCGCTGTCGACCAGCATCGTCCATGCCGCGCTCTCGCGGTCATAGGCCCACAAATCGTAGCGCTGACGATCTTCCTCGCGGTTGCGCAGCAGCGTGAGATAGCGGCCATCGGGCGACAGCTTGACCTTGCGCGGGCTCGGCCCGTCGAGGTCGGGCGACGCGAAGACGCGTTCGAAACTCAGTTCCATCGGCGCGGTCTCCGTGGTTTGCGGGGTGGTCTGTGCGGCAAGCGGCGCAGCGAGGCAGGTGCCCAGCGCCAGCGCGGCGGTCAATTTCAACGGCCTCATCATCTCTCCGGTCAATGCAGGCAGGGGTGCATCGGCTGCGGCTCCTTGCAACGAGCGCGAGCGAAAGCAAGCGCGCGCCGTGCAAACACACCTAATATCAGCTTAAGCGCGAGCGTTGAAATTCGGCTAAGACCTTGGGGCGACAGTGGCCATGACCCCGGGCGGCCCATTCCGGTTTACCGGCCGCGCGGGGTCAAACACAGGAGGCCAGTTGCGGCCTCCTTCACGCTTCCCACGAAAAAGGGCGGCCTTCCCAACGGGAGGCCGCCCTCAATCTTCTCACGAAGAGAAACGGGTTGGTGCTTACGCCTTGGGCGCGTTGTCGCGGCGCTCGGCGATACGGGCGCGCTTGCCGGTGCGGCCGCGCAGGTAATAGAGCTTGGCGCGACGCACGATACCGCGGCGGACCACGGTGAGGCTGTCGACGATCGGCGAGTAGAGCGGGAACACACGTTCCACGCCTTCGCCGAAGCTCATCTTGCGGACGGTGAAGTTGCTGCCCATGCCGCGGTTCGAGCGGGCAATGACGACGCCTTCGAAATTCTGGACACGCTCGCGAGTGCCTTCGACAACCTTCACGCCGACGCGAACGGTGTCGCCCGCACGGAATTCGGGAATGTCCTTGCCGAGGTTTTCAATCGCTTCGGCTTCGAGCTGCTGGATCAGGTTCATGCCTGGTCTTCCTGGTTTTTTCGCCGCGCGCCAGAGGCAGGTCGGTCCCGATCGCCACTGTAGCGATCCCAAAGGTCCGGCCTGCGTAACCGTGTGTCTTCCTCGCTCCTTGCCTTGCGCCAAGCAGCGATCTTCGCATGATCCCCCGATCGCAGCACTTCAGGGATCGTGCGCCCTTCCCATTGCTGAGGTCGGGTATATTGCGGATATTCGATGAGCCCGTTTTCGTAGGACTCCTCGACTCCGCTATCGGGCGCGCCCATTACGCCGGGAAGCAGGCGAATGCAAGCGTCGAGAATGGCCAGCGCGGCGGTCTCGCCGCCCGACAGGACGATATCGGCAAGGCTGACCTGCTCGATCTGCGGATAGGCCTCGAAAATACGCTCGTCGAAGCCCTCGAAACGCCCGCACAAAATGGCCACGCCAGGTCCCTGCGCGATGGCGCGGATGCGCGCCTGCGATATCGGCTTGCCGCGCGGGGTCATGGCGAGGATCGGCCGCCCCTCGCCCACGCTGGCGATCGCCGCGCAGAGCACATCGGGTTTGAGCACCATCCCCGCGCCGCCGCCCGCAGGCGTATCGTCGACGGTGCGGTGCTTGTCCGTGGCGAAATCGCGGATCTGCACGGTCTCGCACGACCAGTCGCCGCGCTCGAGCGCGCGGCCTGCCAGCGAGACCCCGAGGGGTCCCGGAAACATCTCGGGATAGAGCGTCAGGATAGTGGCGGCGAAACCCATGGCGCGCGCCCTAGCGGCCAATCGCGACCAGCACCATAGCGCGAACCACCATCAGCGGATCGGCAGGCGCTGATCCGCAGGTTTGGCGCGCACGCGCGGGGTGGTCGGCACGACTTTGCCGACCATGGTCGAGGTTACGACGCCGAGCACCACGAGTCCTCCGGCGCCGAGCAGGTCCATGCCCTGCAGGGTGACGCTATCGGCTTCGGTCAGCCGCGCGCCGAGCACCGCGGCCAGCGGCGCGCCGCCCGCGAAGAGATGGCGCAGGCGCGGCCCGATCGAAGGCGAAACCTTGGCGACGACCGCGCTGAGCCCCGCTGCCATCGCGGCATAGGATCCCGCGAGAAATACAACATTGTCGATCATTGGTCTGCAGCCCTCCGTTTGGTGGGGCAACGTTGTGGCATGGCCGCCGCCCGGTGCAAAGCGCGGGTCGGTCGGGCAGCCATTATCCCTCTGCGAACGGCACACTTCGGGGCCTGGTGCGTAGGTGGGCCATGGATGTCGACGATTGCATCATCGTGGGTGCGGGGCCCGCCGGACTGACCGCCGCGATCTATCTCGCGCGCTACCACCTCTCGATCCGCATGTTCGACTGTGGGACCAGCCGCGCGAGCTGGATTCCGACCAGCCACAACCATGCAGGCTTTCCCGAGGGCATCAACGGCAATGACCTGCTCGAGCGGATGCGCGACCAGGCCGCCCGATTTGGCGCAATGCGCGAGCCAAAACGGGTCACCGACCTCAAGCGCGAAGACCGCCACTTCGTGGTGTGCTGCGAGGAGGAGGAATTCCGCGCGCGCACGGTCCTGCTCGCCACCGGCGTGGTCAACAACCGGCCCGAGGGAATCGACGAGCAGTTCCACGCCGAAGCGATGCAGCGCGGGCTGATCCGCTATTGCCCGGTGTGCGACGGCTATGAAGTCACCGACCAGCGCGTCGCGGTGATCGGCACCGGCGATCATGGCACGGCGGAGGCGCAGTTCGTCCGCACCTATACCAGCGATCTGACGCTGGTTTCGCCGGATGGCGACCACGATCTATCGGCGCAGTGTTCGCGCGCGCTCGACGAGGCGGGGATCGCGCGGATTGCCGGCCCCTGCGGCGGCTATGCGATCGAGAACGGGCGCATTGCCTTCGATACCGCCGAAGGGCGCAAGACCTTCGACACGGTCTATCCCGCGCTTGGCTCGGTGGTTCGCTCAGGCCTGGCGGTGAGATGCGGCGCGGAGGTGACCGAAGGCGACTGCATCATTGTCGACGACCATCTCGAAACCAGCGTGCCCGGGCTGTTCGCTGCGGGGGACGTGGTGCTCGGGCTCGACCAGATCAGCCATGCAATGGGCCAGGCGGGTGTCGCGGCGACCACGATCCGCAACCATCTCGCGGCGGAACGGCCGCTCAGGCGCTAGCCAAGCCAGTTTTTAGACGGCCGTTACCGCTCCCAGAAATCGTCGGCGATCGTCAGGGTCTCGGCGGTCCATCCCAGGACGGCCTGCTCGGTCAGCGGGACCATGAATTTCTTGCCGTCGACCTGTTCGATCTCGACGATGTCGGTGGCGCCGTAATTCTCGACCGCGCAGACCTGTCCGACCGGCTCGCCCTGGTCGCTGACCACCGCAAGCCCGAGCAGGTCGGAGAAATAGAATTCGCCCTCTTCCAGCGCGGGCAGCGCCTCGCGCGAGACGGACAGGGCGGTGCCCCGCAAGCGCTCTGCCGAGGTGCGATCCGCAACCTCGGTAAAGCGTGCGATGGCACCGCCCTTGTTGTCGCTGCGGATTTTCACGAGGGTCAGCGTGCCCCCGGTCTCACCCGCATTGAAGCGCTTGTGCGGCTTGAGGGCATCCACCCCCTCGCCGAACAGCTTCAGCCGGACCTCGCCCGTCACCCCATGCGCACCGGTGACGGCGGCAAGCGTAACGGGTTTGTCCGACATGCAGCCGCTTACTCGGCCTTGGCTTCGGCGTCGTCTGCCGCAGCTTCCTCGGCGGGAGCGTCTGCGGCAGCGGCGTCTTCGGCCGGTGCTTCTTCAGCGGGGGCTTCTTCAGCAGGCGCTGCAGCAGCGGTCTTGGCTTCTTCCTCGGCAGCCTTGGCGGCTTCTTCGGCTTCAGCGACCTTGGCGGCCTTTTCTTCAGCACGTTCCTTGGCGGCTTCGCCCGGCTCACCCTTCTTGGGGTTGTTGCGCTGTTCGCGCTCGAGGATGCCCGCGGCGTCGAGGAAACGGTGGACGCGGTCGCTCGGCGTGGCGCCAACGCTCAGCCAGTGGCGTGCGCGGTCTTCGTCGAGCTTCACGCGCTCGCCCGAATCCTTGGGCAGCATGGGATTGTAGGTGCCGATCTGCTCGAGATACTTGCCGTCACGCGCTGCGCGCGAATCGGCAACGACGATGCGGTAGTAGGGGCGCTTCTTGGCACCACCACG
Source organism: Qipengyuania citrea (assembly GCF_024171405.1). Taxonomy (GTDB): domain Bacteria; phylum Pseudomonadota; class Alphaproteobacteria; order Sphingomonadales; family Sphingomonadaceae; genus Qipengyuania; species Qipengyuania profunda. Next base: position 97,808 of record NZ_JALJZT010000002.1, on the reverse strand, counting down.
CGAAAGCCGGATTGCAACTGCCATTGTGTATTACCTTTCGAATGTAAACGTTTGAAACTTATTTCTTCTTGAGCAGGTTCTGGAGGTCGGGGGGAAGCGTGGACGGATCCACGCCGGGGCCCTTGCCGCCGCCCATTCCGGGCAGGCCGCCAGCACCGCTTCCCGGTCCGCCGAGGCCCGGCATGGCGGCACCCATGCCGCCTCCGCCGAACAGCGCGCCGAGGCCCTTCATACCGCCCATTTTCTTGATCTGCTTCATGGCGCGGCCCATCTCCTGGTGCATCTTGAGCACCTTGTTGACGGTCTGCACGTCGGTGCCCGAACCCGCCGCAACGCGCTTCTTGCGCTTGGCGTTGAGCAGCGCGGGCTTGGTGCGTTCCTTGGGCGTCATCGACCCGATGATCGCATCCATATGCAGCAGCACCCGGTCGTCCATGTTCGACGCCGCCATCGCCGCCTTGGCCTTCTTCATGCCCGGCAGCATCCCGGCGAGCATGCCCAGCCCGCCCATGTTCTGCATCTGTTTCAATTGCATGCGCAGGTCGTCGAGGTCGAACTGGCCCTGCGCCATCTTCTTGGCGAGCGCTTCGGCCTCGTCCTGCTTGATGCTCTCGGCGGCCTTCTCGACCAGCGACACGACATCGCCCATGCCGAGGATGCGGCCCGCCACCCGCCGGGGATCGAACGCCTCGATCGCGTCGAGCTTTTCGCCCGTGCCGGCGAACTTGATCGGCTTGCCGGTGACATAGCGCATCGACAGCGCCGCACCGCCGCGCGCATCGCCGTCCATGCGGGTCAGCACCACGCCGGTCAGCGGCACTTCGCCGGTAAAGCTCTGCGCGACATTGACCGCGTCCTGGCCGGTCAGGCTGTCGACCACCAGCAGCACTTCGGTCGGCGTCGACACGCCTGCGATGGCCTTCATCTCGGCCATCAGCGCTTCATCGACATGCAGGCGGCCCGCCGTATCGAGCAGCAGCACGTCGGCAGCCTGCAGCTTGGCGCTTTCCATCGCGCGGCGCGCGATATCGACCGGCTGCTGGCCCTCGATGATCGGCAGCGTGGCGACCTCGACCTGCTCGCCGAGCACCTTGAGCTGCTCCTGCGCGGCGGGACGGTTGACGTCGAGCGACGCCATCAGCGCCTTCTTGCCGTGCTTCTGGCGGATCAGCTTGCCGAGCTTGGCGGTGGTGGTGGTCTTGCCCGAACCCTGCAGGCCGACCATCATGATCACGACCGGCGGCTTGGCGGCGAAATTGAGCCCCTCGACCTCGGTCCCGCCGAGCATGTCGACCAGCTCGTCATCGACGATCTTGACGACCTGCTGGCCCGGAGTGACCGATTTGAGGACGTCCTGGCCGATCGCCTTTTCGGTGACCGCATCGATAAAGCGGCGCACGACCGGCAGCGCGACATCGGCTTCGAGCAGCGCGATGCGGATTTCGCGCATCGCCTCGCGCACGTCGCTTTCGCTCAGCGCGCCGCGCCCCTTCAGGCGGTCGAAGACATTACCGAGGCGGTCGGACAGATTGTCGAACATGCCGGCCTAAACTCCTTTCGAACCCTACAGGGCCCGAATACGCGAAAAACGCCGACGGACGAAAACTCGTCGGTCAGCGTGGGGAAATCCCCGATGAAACCCAAACCTGTGCCCGGGTGAGGTGGAAGCAAGCCGTAACCGTCGCCACGGCCTGCTACCAGCGCACTCGGTGGTTGAAATGGTGGAGCCTAGCGGGATCGAACCGCTGACCTCTACAATGCCATTGTAGCGCTCTCCCAGCTGAGCTAAGGCCCCGAGCCATTTCAATCGGCACGCCCTGGGAGGCGCGCCAGCCTTGCGGAGGCAGCCCTTTATGGGGCCGCCCCGCGCAAGGCAAGCGAAAAAATCAGCTCTCGTCCGCGTCGTCGTCGTCGCCCTTGGCCTTGGTTTCGACACCGAGGTCGTCGTCGCCGCCAAGATCGACTTCATTGTCGGGCGAATCGTTATCTTCATCGATGTCGAGATCGAGATCGTCGTCATCGTCATCGCCGCTCAGATCGCTATCCGGCTCGGCGTCCTTCTTCTTCTTGCTTTCTTCCTCGGCAAGAATCGGCTGCTTCGACTTCAGCACGGGTTCGGGCGACCATTCTTCGCCGCATTCGATGCAGGCGACGGGATCGTCCTTGTTAAGATCGTAGAAGCGGGTGCCACAGTTCGGGCAGGTCCGCTTGGTGCCCCATTCCGGTTTGACCATGTGTAATCCTTAGGCTTTGCCGCCCCTGGCGAACTGCGCAGGGGCCGTGAATTCGTAATCGTATTGATGGGAACCTGCAGCGCAGGAATCAACAGCGCGCGCGCCTTGCCAGAAGCACCTGCCACTGTCAAAGCGCCGCATCCGAATGAACCGCCGATACGGAAACCCCCGCTTGACCGCCCACCGCTTCACGCCCGCAGGACCGCTGACCGGACGCATTCGCGTGCCCGGCGACAAATCGATCAGCCACCGCGCGCTGATGTTCGGCGCGCTGGCGGTCGGCCGCAGCCGCATTTCGGGCCTGCTCGAAGGCGAAGACGTGCTCGCCACCGCCGCCGCGCTGCGCGCGATGGGCGCGCAGATCGAGCGCGATGGCGATGAATGGGTGGTCGACGGTGTCGGTGTGGGCGGGCTGCTGCAACCGGACGCAGCACTCGACATGGGCAATTCGGGCACCTCCACCCGCCTGCTGCTGGGCCTGGTCGCAAGCCACGCGATCACTGCCGCCTTTACCGGCGATGCCAGCCTTTCGAAGCGCCCGATGGGGCGGGTCATCGATCCGCTATCGCTGATGGGGGCCAGTTTCACCCCCTCGCCCGGCGGCACGCTGCCGCTGATGATGGAGGGCATCGAGCCCGCAGTGCCGATCGAATACCGCCTGCCCGTCGCCAGCGCGCAGGTGAAGAGCGCGGTGCTGCTCGCGGGCCTCAACACGCCGGGGATCACCACCGTGATCGAGCCCGTTCCGACGCGCGACCATACCGAGCGCATGCTGCGCGGCTTCGGCGCCGAACTCAGCGTCGAAGAGGCCGATGGCGCGCGCATCATCCGCATCCACGGACCCGCCGACCTGCACCCCTGCGATATCGAAGTGCCGGGCGATCCGTCCTCGGCGGCGTTCTTTGCGGTTGCGGCCAGCATCGTCCCGGGCAGCGACCTGGTGATCGCAAACGTCGGCCTCAATCCGACCCGCAACGGCATTTTCGAAGTGCTCGGGCAAATGGGCGCGCGCATCGATTACCAGGACGCGCGCGAAGTCGGCGGCGAACCGGTGGCCGACCTGCGCGTGCGCCATGCGCCGCTGACGGGTGTGACGGTCGACCCCGCGATTGCCCCGCGCATGATCGACGAGTTCCCCGTGATGTTCGTCGCCGCCGCGCTGGCCGAAGGCACCACCGTTACCAGCGGCCTCGAGGAATTGCGCGTCAAGGAGAGCGACCGCCTCTCCGCCATGGCGCAGGCACTGCGCGCGGCGGGCGTCACGCTGGAAGAAACCGACGATGGCCTGATCATCGAAGGCACTGGCGGCGCACCTCTGGCGGGCGGCGGTCCGGTTACCACCCATCTCGATCACCGCATTGCGATGAGCATGGCGATTGCCGGCCTTGCCAGCCGCGAGGGCGTTGCGCTCGACACGGTCGACCCCATCGCGACCAGCTTCCCCGGCTTCGTCGGCCTGTTGGCGGACGCGGCGGCATGACCGAACTCGACTGGGCAGCCTGGGTCGGTTTTGTCGGCACCGCCTGCGTCATCGGCGCTTATGCCTACCTGACCTCCACCGAGAAGCCGAACCCCTTCATCCTGCATGGCACCAATCTGGCGGGCGCCGCCTTGCTGACCGTCTCGCTGGTGTTTCACACCAATTGGCCGAGCCTCGTGCTCGAAGGATTCTGGGCAGCGATTGCGGTGTGGGGCTTGGCCAAGGCGGTCCGCGGGCGCAAACAGGCACGATGATTATCGCCGTCGACGGACCGACTGCCTCGGGCAAAGGCACCATTGCGCAAGCGCTGGCCGAACATTTCGGCCTGCCGCATCTCGATACCGGGCTGCTCTATCGCGCGGTCGGGCGGCAGGTCTTCCTTGACGGCGGTGACCCCGATAATGGCGGGGACGCGCTCGCGGGCTGCGCCTTTCCCGACGAGCTGCTGCTCGATCCGCATCTGCGCAACGAGGAAACCGGTGGGCTGGCGAGCCGGGTATCGGTCCATCCCGCGGTGCGTCAGGCGCTGTATGACCGCCAGCGCCGCTTCGCCACGCAGGATGGCGGCGCCGTGCTCGACGGACGCGATATCGGCACGGTCATCGCGCCCGAGGCCGATGCCAAGCTGTTCATCATCGCCAGCGTCGAGGCGCGCGCGCAGCGCCGCTTCCTCGAAATGCGCGAGCGCGGCGTGCATGTCACCAAGCTCGAGATCGCCGACGACCTGCGCCGCCGCGACGAACGCGACCGCAATCGCACGGTCGCCCCGCTGGCCCCCGCCCCCGATGCAATGGTCATCGACACCAGCCCGCTGAGCCGCGAGCAATCGATCGAGGCGGCAATCGAAGCGGTGATGGAGGCCACCTCCTAGCCAGTCAGCCGCGGCTTGCCCGCGAACTCGGCGCCGCACGCGATTGATGCGCCTGCCCGGCCTTCGCCTGACGTGCTTCGCGAACACCGCTTTCCTACATGGGTCCAGTGGTGGCAGCGTCATCGCCATGCCTGCCGCCAATCCCCACAGACCGCGCCATTTCGCCATTTCGCCAGACGCGGGCCCGGCTCTGGATAAATCTCTCCAGGACTGTGTAACATGCGGTCCATGTCTATCGCGGCGCCCCGCAATTCGCTTGCCTTTTGCCCCTGTTTCGCCTAGGCGCGCGCCCGTTCTCTCAATCCCCGATTGAAAGGACTTCCGCGGCGGCATCCGGCCTCGCGGGAGTACAGCGGCCCTCTTGCCCCGTTGGCCTGCGCAATCGTGCGCAGAGACGGGTAAAGACCCCGGGAAAACCGGTGGCCGGTAGCAAACGTAAGTTAGGACTACTCACACATGGCAACTTCAGCCAATCCCACCCGCGACGATTTCGCGGCCATGCTCGACGAGCAGCTCGGTGGCGCCGATGACGGCGGCTTCGAAGGCCGCGTCGTCAAGGGCACCGTCACTGCCATCGAAAACGGCATGGCGCACATCGATGTCGGCCTCAAAAGCGAAGGCCGCGTCGATCTCAAGGAATTCCAGCGCTCCGAAACCGAAACCGCGCCCGGCGTCGGCGATGAAGTCGAAGTCTATGTCGACCGCGTCGAAAACGCCGAAGGCGAAGCGATGCTCAGCCGCGACCGCGCCCGCCGCGAAGCCGCCTGGGACAAGCTCGAAAACGAATTCGGCGAAGGCAAGCGCGTCGAAGGCCGCATCTTCGGCCGCGTCAAGGGCGGCTTCACCGTCGACCTCGACGGCGCCGTGGCCTTCCTGCCCGGCAGCCAGGTCGACATCCGCCCCGTGCGCGATGTTACCCCGCTGATGGACATGGCCCAGCCCTTCCAGATCCTCAAGATGGACCGTCGCCGCGGCAATATCGTCGTGTCGCGCCGCGCCGTGCTCGAAGAAACCCGCGCCGAACAGCGCAGCGAGCTGATCGACAAGCTGGCCGAAGGCCAGGTGATCGACGGCGTGGTCAAGAACATCACCGATTACGGCGCCTTCGTCGACCTCGGCGGTATCGACGGCCTGCTGCACGTCACCGACATGAGCTACAAGCGGGTCAACCACCCCAGCGAAATGATCGAAATCGGCGCCACCGTGACCGTCCAGATCATCCGCATCAACGAAGAAACCCAGCGCATCAGCCTCGGCATGAAGCAGCTGGAAAGCGATCCGTGGGATGGCGTTGCCGCGAAGTACCCCGTCGGCATGAAGATGACCGGTACCGTGACCAACATCACCGAATACGGCGCCTTCGTCGAAATCGAACCGGGCATCGAAGGCCTGGTCCACGTTTCGGAAATGAGCTGGACCAAGAAGAACGTCCACCCGGGCAAGATCGTCTCGACCTCGCAGGAAGTCGAAGTCATGGTCCTCGAGGTCGACAGCGAAAAGCGGCGCATCAGCCTCGGCCTCAAGCAGGCCCAGCGCAACCCGTGGGAAGAGTTCGCCGAGAAGCATCCGGTTGGCTCGAAGGTCGCTGGCGAAGTCAAGAACGCCACCGAATTCGGCCTGTTCATCGGTCTCGATGGCGACGTCGACGGCATGGTCCACATGTCGGACATCGCTTGGGGCATCTCGGGTGAAGACGCACTCGCGCTGCACCGCAAGGGTGAAGAAGTCGAAGCCGTCGTGCTCGATGTCGATACCGACAAGGAACGCATCAGCCTCGGCATGAAGCAGCTCGAAAAGGGTGCGCCGACCGAAGCCGGTGCCGCCGGCAGCGTCCGCAAGGGCGAAACCGTCACCGTCACCGTTCTCGAAGTCCGCGATGGCGGCCTCGAAGTGCAGGTTGGCGAAGACGGCGCGACCGGCTTCATCAAGCGCAGCGATCTCGGCCGCGATCGCGACGAACAGCGCCCCGACCGCTTCCAGGTCGGTGGCAAGGTCGACGCGATGGTCACCGGTTTCGACCGTTCGAAGAAGCCCAACTTCTCGATCAAGGCACGTCAGATCGCCGAAGAGAAGGAAGCGGTGCAGCAGTTCGGTTCGTCCGACTCGGGTGCCTCGCTTGGCGACATCCTCGGCGAAGCGCTGAAGAAGAAGGAAGACTGACGATGCAGCTTGGTGCCCGCATCGCGGGTGCCTAGCGAAACGTCATCCCCGCGCAGGCGGGGATCCAGTCGATTAAGGAAGGCCCGCTTGCCACACCGGCAGGCGGGCCTTTCCTATAGGGGACGGGACGCGTAGGCTGCGCGGCATGCTAGACGTCCACCAGTTCCCCTGCCTGTCCGACAATTACGGTTTCCTGCTCCACGATCCCGCCAGCGGCGAAACCGCGGCGATCGACACGCCCGATGGCGCCGAATATCTCAAGCAGGCCGATGCCAGGGGCTGGCGCATCACGCAGATCTGGAACACGCATTGGCACCCCGACCATGCGGGCGGGAACAAGGCCATCGTCGAAGCCACCGGCGCCACCGTCATCGCACCGCGCGAAGTCGAGCGGCTTACGCCGATCGACCGCGTGGTCGGCAATGGCGACAGCGTCACGCTGGGCGACTGGCAGGCGCGCGTGATCGACGTGTCCGGCCATACCAATGGCCATATCGCCTATCATCTTGCCGAGGCGGACATGGCCTTCGTTGGCGACAGCGTATTCGCGCTGGGCTGCGGGCGGATGTTCGAAGGCGAGCCCGAGCAGTTCTGGAACAGCCTCGACCGGATCCGCCAGCTGCCCGACAATACGCTGCTCTATTGCGCGCATGAATATACCGCGGCGAATGCCAAGTTCGCGCTCCATGCCGATCCCGACAATGCCGAGCTTGCGCTCTACGCCGCGCGGATCGAGGAGAAGCGCGCCAAGGGCGAACCGACCGTCCCGACGCTGCTGTCGCGCGAACTGGCGACCAACCCCTTCCTGCGGGCCGATGATGCCAATCTGCGCGACCGCTGGGGCGGATCGAGCCCCGCAGACACCTTCGCCGCATTGCGCGCCGCCAAGGACAGTTTCTAACCGCGATGAAGGCCGTTCTCGTCCGCGAACTGTCGCCCGACCTGTCGGGGGTCGAGCTGGCCGAGATTGCCCAGCCTGCCGGCGAAGTGCTGGTGCGCGTGCGCGCCGCCTCGCTCAACTACCCCGACCTGCTGATGACCCGGGGCACCTACCAGTTCAAACCCGAGCCGCCCTTTGTCTCGGGTCTCGAGATGGCCGGCGAGGTCCTCGAAGCCCCTGCCGATAGCGGCTTCGTCCCGGGCGACCGGGTCCGCGGCGGGGCCAAGATCGGCGCCTTTGCCGAATATGTCGCGCTGCCCGCTGCCGCGCTGCGCAAGGTGCCCGAGGCGATGGACTTCGCGCACGCTGCCGCGATGGGCGCGGCCTATCACACCGCCTATGTCGCGCTGGTCGAGATCGGCGGGCTGGAAGCCGGACAGACGGTGCTGGTGCATGGCGCCAGCGGGGGGGTCGGCCTTGCCGCCTGCGACCTGGCGCGCGCGATGGGCGCGAAGGTGATCGCCGCCACGCACCGCGAGGATAAGCTGGAGCGTTTGCGCGCCGTCGCCCAGCCCGATGCGGCCATTCTCAACACCGGCCGCTTCCGCGAACAGGTCGGCGAATTGACCGGCGGGCGGCTGTGCGACCTCGTCTTCGACCCCGTGGGCGGCGACGTGTTCGACGAGAGCACGCGCTGCGTGACCTTCGGCGGCAAACTGCTGGTGGTCGGTTTCGTTGCCGGGCGCATCCCCGAAATCGCGGTCAATATCCCGCTGATCAAGGGGTTCTCGGTCGTCGGTGTCCGCGCGGGCGAATATGCCCGTCGTTTCCCCGAGCGCGGCGCCCGCATTGCGCAGGCGATCGACCGGCTCGCCAGCGAGGGGCGGATCGCCCCCCATGTCGAGCGCATCCTCCCCCTCGCCTCATGGCGCGAGGCTTTCGAAGCGATGGCCAATGGCGAGATCATCGGCAAGCTCGTGCTCGAACCGTAGAATTGCCCCGCTGAAACGCAAAAGGGCGGCCCCGCAGGACCGCCCTTTCGAAATCACCATGACAGCCGAAATCAGATCCCGGCGATCACCGTATCGGCCAGCGCCTTGTCGGCCGCGGCATCGTGCTTTTCGGCAATCAGCTTGCGGCTGGCATGGGTCGCGGCATTGACCGCGCGATTGCGGACATCGTCGACCGCTTCGCGCTCGGCTGCAGCGATCTTGTCCTCGGCCATCCGCTTGCGGCGCTCGACCATGGCCTTGCTGTCGGCCTCGGCCTTTTCGAGCAGCGCGTCGGCTTCGTGCCGGGCATTGACCAGCATCGCTTCGGCGTCCTTTTCGGCACCGGCGATCTTGGCGGCATATTCCTGGCGCAGCGCTTCGGCTTCGGCGCGCAGTTGCTTGGCTTCGTCGAGCTGGTCCTTGATCGCGGCAATCTTGCCGTCGAGCCCGCCGGCGATGGTCTTGTGGACCTTGGCCCCGAAGAGCGCGATCAACAGGAGGACGAGCATCGACAGCGAGACGATCTGGAACGGCGCCAGGCCCCACAGTTCGGGTTCGGAATGCGTTCCGGCACCGCCGTGGCCGTCCTCGACGAGGACCTGGGCCGCTTCGGTGGCGAAGACTTCGGGCGCGGCGTTAGCCATGGCTCAGGGCCTCCTTGACGGCCTTAGTGGCGACGGGCTTGGTCACGCTGACGCCGGCGAGACGCGAGACGATGTCCTGCGCCGCTTCGGCAGCAACCGCTTCGACTTCGGTCAGCGCCGCAGTGCGGGCTTCGGCGATACGGTCTTCGGCTTCGGCAAGTTTCTTGTCGAGCCGCGCCTGTGCCGCCTTCAGCTTCTTTTCGGACTTGGCCGCAGCCTCGTCCTTGGCCCCGGCCACGATTGCCTGCGCCGCGGCGCGGTTCTCGTTCTCGCGGACCCGCCAGGCTTCTTCCTCGGCGTCGGCGGCATCGCGCGCAGCCTTGGCTGCAGCGAGATCGGCGGCGATCTGGCCGTCACGCTGGGCGACGGTTTCCATCACCCTCGGCACCATGCCGCGGCCGATGACGAAGAAGGTGATGCCGAAAAAGACCAGCAGCCAGAAGACCTGGCTGGACCATGTTTCGGCAAGCTGTGCGATCTGGGGCATGGCAGCTCTCGAAAGGCGGGTACGAAAAATTCACGGCACCGGCCAGGGCATGTCCCCGGCCGGTGCGATATCGGCAGTCGCGTTTAGGCGACGAAGATGAGGATCATCGACACGACGAACGCCAGCAGGCCGAGAAGTTCGGCAGCGGCGAAGCCGATGAACAGACGGCCCTGCTGGCCGTCGGCAGCACCCGGATTGCGCAGCGCGCTTTCGAGGAACGAACCGAAGACGTTACCCACACCGATCGCGGCCATACCGGCACCGATCGCTGCGAGGCCTGCACCGATGAGCTTTGCAGCTTCCATTTCCATGACAAACTCCTTTGAAAAATCTGATTGATAGATGACTTAGTGAAGGTTCTCGGCGTCGTTGATATACAGCGACGTCAGAAGTGCGAAAACATAGGCCTGGATACCGGCGACCAGCAGCTCGAGAGCGCAGATGCCGATCATCAGGATAAAGCTGGGCAGGCCGACCATCAGGCCGAAAGTGGCGCCGGCATTGGTGCCGTCGATCACGAAGCTCGACAGCACTTCGAGCAGCACGTGGCCGGCCATCATGGCGACGAACAGGCGCAGGCCGAGACTGAACGGACGCACCATGAACGAGATGAACTCGATCGGCGCGATGATCGGAATCATCGGCAGCGGCGTGCCCTGCGGCACGAACAGGCTGAAGAAGTGGAAACCGTGCTTCCAGAAGCCGACCAGCAGCACGATCGAGAAACTGATGATCGCCAGCACGCCGGTGACGGTGAAGTGGCTGGTGAAGGTAAACGGGTGCAGCCCGAAAATCCCCAGCGGCAGCAGGCCGAGGAGGTTGGCGAACAGGATGAACATGAACAGGCTGAAGACATAGGGCACGTATTTGCGACCCGCCTTGCCGATATTGGCTTCCAGCATGTTGTCGATGAAACCGGTGAAGGTCTCCACCGTCATCTGCCAGCGCCCGGGCACCAGCTCGCGCTTCATTCCGCCCAGCACGAAGAGGAAGAGCACCACGGTGGTGATCAGCATCCACATTGCGCTGTTGGTGAAGGCGATGTTGTAGCCGGCCAGTTCCCAACCGCCCGAACCGCCAAGCGGTTCGATGGTGAACTGGTACATCGGATCGACTTTGGCCTGCTCGGCTGCCACGTCTGTCTCGTCCCTAGAACCTGTAACGAACGCCCCGGAAATCCCGCGCGGGGATCATTCGTCGGGGCGCTTGTTTGCCGCACGGAAAATGTTTCTGAAGGCGACCACTATTCCGAGGAACAGGCCGATCAACAGACCCCAGGGATTGGTACCGGTGAAATAGCCGATGGCATAACCGATGACCGCACCGCCAAGAAGCCCGCCGAGAAGGTCCGCCAGAACCCGGTTGCCGCTGCGATAATTCGCATCGGCACCCGAAGCCGTGGGACGGTTACGCTGCTCTTCGCGCTGCTGGGCGGCCGAGAGCCGCTTCTCCAGCGCGTCGATCCGCGCATCCTCCTCGATAGGTTCCCGTGCGGGTTCGTCGTCGCTCATGCCTTGCTCCTTCTAAGGGGGTTGCGCGGCACGGGCACGGACTTGCCCGCCGAGGGCGCCGACCCCTTAGAAGGGGGGTCGTGGCGAGTCAACACGGAGCGGAGCTAGCGGCGCCCGAAGTATCGCAAAAAACCCGCTTTCCTTACGGGCAACGCGGATCGCGCAACGGGGCGCCGGTGCCGCGGGTCTGCCAGCTGCCATCGGGCGCCTGGTATTTCTCGCCCGGTTCGGTGGCGAGGATCGCCTGACACCCGGCAGTCAGGGCATATTCCTCGATCGTCGCATTGTTCGCCTTGGCGCGTTCGGAATAAACCGCGCGGCGCTTGATGTTGATGTCGTTGACGATCCGGCGCAGCGCGGGCGTTTCGCCGACCACGATACCCAGATAGCCATCCATCCGCTCGCCGACCTGGCCCGAGGAACGGGCAGCGGCATAGGCGGGGTCGCGCTGCGCGAAGGCCGGTGCGGCGAAGCCGCCCAGCGCGGTGGCCATGGCCGCAGCCACCAGAACCGGTTTCGTCATCTTGTTCATAATGTCACCCATCAGAAGATATCCGCATTGTCCTCGATCGTATTGCCCGCATCCTCGGCGAGCCGGTAGATCACTTCCTGGCGGATGTTGACGTTCAGCTCGATCACGATCGGCTCTTCGGGCGCATTTACGGTAATGCATCCGCCCAGCGCGACTGTGGCCAGCATGGCGGTCGCCATCCTCCCGGTCAATTTGGGGTATTTCATAGCCCTCACTCGCTTTCCTGCTCCTGAATAGGGATTTCATCCGGAATGATGTCGTCCGGGTCGATAATGGGTTCGGCCTCGGCGCCGGTGATCGAACGGCGCAGCAATCGCGTGCCATCGTCGGACAGCAAGCCCAGCGAACGGGGATCGCGCACCGATGCCGGATCGTACAGCGATTTGAGATTGTTCAACAGCTGGTAGAACTGGGCCTTGATGTTGATGCGGAACTGCAGCGGCAGCGAGGCGAGGCGCTTGGTGACGAAGTTGGACTTGGCGCCCTCCCCCTGCCGGATTCCGTCGAAGCGGACACGGGTCACGATCTCGCCGGTCAGCGGGCCTTCCATGATCACCCGCATCTGCGAATAATCAAGGCTCTTCAGCGCATCGAAGGCAAAGTTGGCGATCGGCGAGAGGTCCTCATAGGTCAGTCCGCCAACATAGGAGACTGTGCCGCCCGGCGGGCGCGAAATGAGGACGCCGGTATCGATCCGGCCATTGCCGCGTTCGTCGAACACGATCGGTACCGTCCCGTCGAACAGCCCCGTCGCGGTGATGTTCTCCAGTTCCATCTCGGTGACGAAGGTCCCGGCATCCAGACCGACGATCTCGAAGATGTAGCGCCGTTCCTCGCTGACTCCGAGATTGAGATCGACATCGCGCAGGATCAGCTGCCCGCCCATGAACGGCCAGGTGCCACCCGACACCGCGAGCAATTCGCCGTTTTGCAGTGCAAAGCCGACTTCGCCGTCGAACACCTCGACCCCGGGATTGACCGAAGCGACGCGAATCGTCTGCCCGGGCGCAGTCGTCAAATTGAGCAAATCGGTAAACTCGATCGTCCCGCTGGCGCCCTTCACCGGGCCAAAGGCGGCGGCGAAATCGAGGTCGTCGGTGGTAAAGCGCCCGGTGCTGGTCACGGTCCCGTCTGCCGCCCAGTCGATCCGGCCGCGTCCGGTGACGGTTCCTTCGGTATTGGCGACCACGCCCTTGGTCAGGCTCGACAGCTCCATCGGCTGCAGCCCGGCATCGAACTGCAGGCCGGGCACCGCAAGATCGGCAAAGCCCGCACCACTGGCCAGATCGTGGCGAATATCGACCGCGGTGACGAGCCGGTCGCTCGCCGGATGGCGCAAATCGGCCTGCGCAGCGATGACATTGTCGATCAGCGCAAGCATCGCACCGCGCGCGACCAGCGGCTCGAACCGTGCGGGTTCGTCGCGGTCGACCAGCGTGAACTCGCCTTCCTCGATCGCCAGCTGGCCATCGGCGAAACGCCACTGGCCGCTGGCCTGCGTCAGGTTCATCGGCACCGCCGCGAGCGCAATATCCGCATCGCTGAACGTCCCCGCAATATCGTCGCCCAGGCGCGCCTCCAGCCCCGACACGCGGAACCGGCTGGCGGTGTCCGCCGGGCCGAGCGCGACATCGATTGCCTTGGCGGTCATCACACCGGGATAAGCAAAACCGACCGGACCGGAGGCGAGCCGGATCGGCGTTTCGCCCAGATATCCCTCCAGATCGAGCGACGATGTTCCAGCGGCGATCCGCAGGCCGCCGGGTCCGCTGTTCAGAATCGCGCGCCCACGCGGCGGGCACAGCGTCAGGCCGCGCTTCTCGAAGGCGAGGTTGGCGAGTTCGAGGCGATCGAAGCGGACATCGGTGCACGACCGCCACAAAGCGAGCTGTCCGTCGCCGTACCGCCCCTCGACCGGCAATTGCAGATTGGTCGCCGAGCCGCCCGGCAGCGCGCCGCTGGCCTCCACCCGGCCCGCAAAGCCGAGCGCCCCGCCCGGCCCCTGCGCGATCATGATCTGCGGCACGGCAAGCACCGAACTGCCCGCAGCATACCGTTCCATCGCCAGGCGGAAGATCGACCCGCCCGAATCGCTGCGCTCCATCCGCCCGCTGATCCGCGGCATGTCCGCGCCGCCGGTGGCGATATTGCCCAAGATGCGCGGCATTTCGCCGGTACGTGCGGCGATTTCGACGCGCGATAACGACACCAGCCGCGCGCCGCTGCCGCCGCGCAATTCGGCGCGCGGGGTGAGCAGCGAATACCCCTCGGGATCGAACCGCAAACGGATATCGGCATCGAGCGCGCTGCCGCGGGTCTCCGCCTGCAAGGCATTCGCCATCTTGCGGGTCAGCGGTGCGACCAGCGTCCCCTCGCCCGTCCGCGCGAGCGATTCCACCGTCGCCACCAATCCGCGCCCGAGCCGCAGCCCATTGCCTTCCAGGCTGCCTTCGAGCTGGAGCCGCTCGACCCCGTCGCTGGCACGCAACTGCCCTTCGGCGGTCAGCACCGCCGCAAGCACCTGCGGGGTATCGACCCCGCGTGCTGCGAGCGAATATTTCGCGGTCGTCAGCCGGTCGCGCATTTGCGCGCGAACCGTGCCCATGATGGCGGAAGCGGTATTGCCCGCAAACCGCGTTTCGCCGCCCTCGAGGCGTGCCTCGATCGCGGGGTTTGCCAATCGCGTGTCGGCCGCGACCGTGAGGTCCAGCGCATAGTCGTCGAGCGTGAGCGCCTGGTCTTCGCACGCCAGCGAGGCGAGACGCACCGGGCCGGAGAATTGCGGTTCGCCAGAGGTCGAGGTGAGCTTGCCATAGGCGCTCGTCCGGCCGGCTTCACACCCCGGCAGCGCAAGCCCGGGCGCAAGCGCTGCCAGCGTCCCGTCCCAGCCATGGCTGACCAGTCCGGCGCCCGCGATCTTGAGGCCGACCGGCCCGTAATCGGTTTCGATCAAGCCGCGCCCGTCGCGGATGGTCAGATTGAGGTTGGGCAGGCCGGCAGGGCTTTCGCTCGGCCCGAACACCAGCGGGTCGAGGCTTCCCAGGCTGAACTTGCCATCACGATAGGTCCCGTAGAGACGTGGTTCGACCAGCGTGACCCCGCCGATCTCGGGCACGCCGAAGCGGTGCCGCAGCGTTACGATCACCCGTTCAGCGGTAAAATCGGGCGCATCAGGGTCGCCGAGCACGACCTGCGACAGCACCTGCGTCTGGCCGCCGACGCGGTCGATCGTGTAACTGGCGGGGATATTGTTCGCATCGAGCTGGTCACGGATGATGTCGTCGACAATCTGCTCGCGCGACATCCAGACCGCCAGCGCGGCGCCCAGCAACAACGCAAGGAAGCCAAGCGCAATCGCCCAGCGCTTGCGGCGCCAGCCTGCCCGCCGCACGGAATCGGCGGCCGTCATGTCATCGTCGCTCGCGGCCCGCTCCATCGATCCCACACTTGCGCGTATTGCCTGCTAAAGGCAATGCAAGTGCGTCAAACGCGGCGCATGGGGGAATGGTTGCCGGCGGATACGAATAAATCGGCGACGCATGCCGGTGCCGGGCACCGACAGCGTCTGCGCGAACGCCTGCTGTCGGGCGGTGCCGAAGCGCTTGCCGATTATGAACTGCTCGAATTCCTGCTGTTCGCCGCGATCCGCCAGGGCGATACCAAGCCGCTGGCCAAGGCGCTGATTGCCCATTTCGGGTCGTTCTCGGGCGTACTCGCCGCCGATCCGCTGGCGCTGCAACGGGTCAAGGGCATGGGCGAAGCCAGCGCCGCGGCGCTCTACGCCTGCAGTCTGGCCGCGCGGCGGATGGCGCGCGGCGCAGTACAGGACAAGCCGGTGCTGGCGAGCTGGCAGGCGCTGCTCGATTATCTCGCGATCGACATGGCGCATCTCGCTCACGAGCGCGTCCGCGTGCTTTACCTGAATGCGCAAAACCGGCTGATCCTCGACCACCTGCTTGGCGAGGGGTCGATCGACGAGGCGGCGATCCACCCGCGCGAAGTAATCCGCAAGGCGTTCGATATCGGCGCGACCGCGTTGATCCTGGTGCACAACCACCCCAGCGGCAATCCCGAGCCCAGCCGTGCCGATATCGCAATCACCGCGCGGAT
The DNA here is from genome assembly GCF_024171405.1 of Qipengyuania citrea. Classification (GTDB taxonomy): domain Bacteria; phylum Pseudomonadota; class Alphaproteobacteria; order Sphingomonadales; family Sphingomonadaceae; genus Qipengyuania; species Qipengyuania profunda. The sequence goes on along the minus strand of NZ_JALJZT010000002.1, from coordinate 81,907 downwards.
TGCCGAGGCCGGCCGCCTGCTCGGCGTGACTGTGCACGACCATGTGATCATCGGCCGCGAGGGCAATGTCTCGCTGCGCGCGAAGGGCCTGATCTGATCAGCGCGGGACCAGGCCGTAGCCCTTATACTGGCGATCGATGCCGGGTTCGATACGGCGGGCGTAAATCAGATCCTCGCGTCCGCTCTTGTCACCGTTCTCCAGCCGGATCAGGCCGCGCAGGAACAGGCTCGCCGCCTGCCCTGGCTCCTGCGCCAGTGCCGCCTCCAGATCCGCCATCGCCTCGTCCTTGCGGCCAAGACGGTAATAGGCAAGCGCGCGGCTATCGAGCACGCCGGGCGCATTGCCCGAGACCGCAACTGCCCGGTCGCAGACCTCCTCGGCCAGTTCGAGCTGGTAGCTCCAGATACCCGCGGTCCAACACTGCGAATTGAGCAGTGATACGTCGTCGGGCTGCCGGTCGAGAGCGACCTGGAGCCGGTCCCACGCCTCGGCGGCGCGGTCCGCATGGCCGGACATTTCGGCCCACGCGGTGTCGACGTCAACGCCCTCGTCCCCCGACAGGCCCAGCCGGTCGAGCAAGTCGAGCGCCTCGTCCGCGCGGCCCGCCAGCGACAGTCGCAGCGCGAGGTTCGAGGCATATTCGAAATCGCCCTGCAAATCGAAAGCGGTCTGCGCATCCGCCAGCGCCAAATCGTATTCGCCCATGGCGTTGTAGGCCTCTCCGCGCAGCAGATACAGCTCTGCGCTGCCTTCCAGATCGATCGCGCGATCCAAATCGGCGATCGCATCCTCGTAGTCGCGCGCCAGGGTCAACAGGGTCCCGCGAAAGGCGTGGAAGGCCGCCATATCGGACTTGAGCTCGATCAGTTTCGACGCGCCGTCGATATGCGGCTGGAGCCGCCGGGCGATGGTCTTGTCGTCAAGCTCCCACAGCCGCGCGGGGCCCTCGATGCGCAGCACCGGGTCCCCGCTGGCGATCCGGCGAATGGCACGGCGCGCATCGCCGAGTTCGGCCGCCGGAATCTCGGTGGGAACATAGGATGTGGAATCCCGGAATTCGAACGTCTCCTCGCCCAGTTCGGCGGCGCGGGTGAAGCGTGTCCCCGCTGCGAGCTCGTCGAGTGTGTCGATACCGCTCAGCTGAACAGCGTCGCTGTTTTCGGGCAGCTGGTAGGTCCACTGTTCCGCCATCGTCAGCGGGCCACCGGTGCGATAGGGGATCTCGCGCCATGCCGAGCGCGCACGATCTGGCTGGAAGCTCCAATTGGTGGTCGCCCCGGTCACATAATGGCTGGCGACGCCGCGATCGAATTCGAACTGGTCGAAGGCCATGCCCTCGGCGACCAGCCGGGCAACCCCGGCCTCGTCGTCATAGGTAATGCGCGCGTCGTAAACGACGCCCCCGATGACGTCTTCGAGATACTTGGTCGCCGCCCCGACCACGATCATCTGATCGTCCAGCGCAGCCTCCGTGCGCCAACGCGCACCCATCGAGCCGCGAAATTCGATGTCGGCGGTATACAGCACAGGCATGTCGACCCCTGCCGACATGTCATAGGTCACTTTCAGCAGCCGGTCGGGCGCTTGGGGCCAGCGCTGCGTGACCGGGATCAGGTCGGCGCCTTCGCTGCGGATCGGCAGGGCCCAGCCGAAGTCGGGCACTTCGTCGATCGTCGCCAGCCGCGACCCGGCATTGGTCCCGTCGAGCCAATAGTCCGTGCCGGCGATATGCGCGCGCACGATCATGTGGTCGAAGGCGCCCGGGATCGGCTGCGAAATCGCCACCGCATCGCCATTGTCGCTATCGACCAGTACCGCTTCGGCCTCGATCCCCATCGCGCGCAGCATGGCCAGCAGCAGCAGGCTCTTGGCCTTGCAGTCGCCATAGCGGTTCGCCCAGGTCAATTCGGGCGCCTGGGGCAGGTAATTGCCGCCGTCCATGCCGTTGAGCAGGTAGCTGACCTCGTCCTGCACCATCCGCAATGCCATCGCCGCGCGTTCGAGCGGCACGTCGGTGGCGTGTTCGATCCGCGCCACCTCGCTGGCGATCGCGCCGGCGGGCGCAATGGTACCCTCGGTCGTGAAATAGCGGCTCATCGACTGCGAGACGTGGGCCCAGTCGGTAAAGCTGCCGACCTGGATTTGCGGCCCCACCGTAAACCGGCCCGGCGCATCCTCGGGCATGGGGTCGGGCTCGGCCACCGGCAGGCTGAAATCGAGCACGGTATACCCGCTCTCGTTCCAGCTCTCGGGCGCAGCCACATCGCCCAGCGTCTTCCACTGTATCGGCGCCGATTCGGGCCATGACAGCCGCAGGCGTCCCAGCCCGATCTTGGTCGGCTCGGCAACAATTCCTTCGGCAAACTGCATTTCGCCCGCCAGCGCCTGGTCGCGCAGGGTGCTCGACGATGTTACCCGCAGCACATCGCCGATCTTCAGCCCCGGAATGGCGAAAGCGGCGGTCAGCACGCCATCGACCGAGCGCCGCTCGAGTTCGCGTTCGCGGCGCAGGATTTCGGGCCGCAGCCCCCCGGCAAGAAGATCGATGACCGCGCCATCGCGCAGGATTTCGAGCCGGTGCACCGCCAGGTCGCCCTTGTCAGGCAGCCAGGCCAGCTGGATCGTTCCCGCCTGCTGCAACGTCTGCGTGGTGTCGAGCCAATAGGCGATATCGGTGTAGCGCGTGACGGTCCCGTCCTCGAGGCGGACCTGCCGGTCGTAAAGGGGAATGTTGTCGCGCGATTCCGCAAGGCCGCCGTCATACAGCGGTTCGACCCAGGCGGGCGGTTCGACATAACGGACTTCCTCACCCGCCAACACGGGAGCGGCGAGGACAAACAGCGGCACGGCAACAAGCGAACGGTACGACAAGTCTTTGGAACTCCCCCTAATTCCCGCGCATCTATGCGATAAGCGGCGGCCTGCCAATATTTCGCCGCCCGAAAGCTGTTGTTTCGCGCCGCGCGTGCCGCGCGCACCACAGTGCGGACCGGCTCGCGCGAACCTTGCTATTCGGTTGCGCTCCGCCTAGCGGCAGCGCCACGTTTCAGCCCCTATCGCATCCGGAGCTCACCATGGTCCCCCGCTACGCCCGTCCCGAAATGACCGCTTTGTGGGAGGCCGAGGCGAAGTATCGCATCTGGTTCGAAATCGAGGCGCATGCGACCGAAAAGCTGGGCGAATTGGGCGTGGTCCCGCCGAGCGCGGCCAAGGCGCTGTGGGACTGGTGGGCAACCGATCCCAAGATCGACGTCGAGGCGATCGACGCGATCGAAGCGGTCACCAAGCACGATGTCATCGCCTTCCTTACCTGGGTGGCCGAGAATGTCGGCGACGAAGCGCGCTTCATGCACCAGGGCATGACCAGCAGCGACGTGCTCGACACGACGCTGGCGGTCCAACTGGCCCGCTCTGCCGATATCCTGCTGGCCGATCTCGACGGCCTGCTCGAGGCGATCAAGCGCCGCGCCGAGGAACACAAATACACGCCCACCATCGGGCGCAGCCACGGCATCCATGCCGAACCGGTGACCTTCGGGCTCAAGCTGGCGCAGGCCTATGCCGAATTCGACCGCTGCAAGACCCGCCTGCTCGCGGCGCGCGCGGAAATTGCGACCTGCGCCATTTCGGGTGCTGTCGGCACTTTCGCCAATATCGACCCGCAGGTGGAAGAGCATGTAGCCGACAAGCTCGGCCTGACCGTGGAGCCGGTCTCGACGCAGGTCATCCCGCGCGACCGGCACGCGATGTTCTTTTCGACGCTCGCGGTTATCGCCGGTTCGATCGAGCGGCTGGCGGTCGAGGTTCGCCATCTCCAGCGCACCGAAGTGCTCGAGGCGGAAGAATATTTCTCGCCCGGCCAGAAGGGGTCGAGCGCGATGCCGCACAAGCGCAACCCGATCCTGACCGAGAACCTCACCGGCCAGGCGCGCATGATCCGCGCCTATGCCCTGCCCGCGCTGGAAAACGTGGCGCTGTGGCACGAGCGCGATATCTCGCATTCCTCGGTCGAACGCTTCATCGGCCCCGATGCCTGCATCACGCTCGATTTCGCGCTCGCGCGGCTGACCGGCGTGGTCGACAAGCTGCTGGTCTATCCCGAGCGCATGCAAGCGAACATGGACCGCATGGGCGGGTTGATCCATTCGCAGCGCGTGCTGCTGGCGCTGACGCAGAACGGGGTCAGCCGCGAGGATGCCTATCGCCTCGTCCAGCGCAATGCGATGAAGGTGTGGGAATCGGATGGCCGGCTGACGCTGCTCGACCTGCTCAAGCGCGACGAGGATGTCACCGCCGCGCTCGGCGCCCAGCAGCTCGAGGAGAAATTCGACCTCGAATACCACTTCAAGCATGTCGACACGATCTTCGCGCGGGTCTTCGGCTAGACGCGGGACGGGTCCCGGCCTAGCATCGCCCGACAAGACACAAGAGGGGCTTCACTTCATGCAAATCGTGCGCACCATCGGTTGGGTCCTGCTGCTGTTCTCGCTGCTGGCCTTCAGCTTTTTCAACTGGAAGCCGGTCGAAGTGCAGATCTGGTCGAACCTCGTGCTCGAGACCAAGCTGCCCGCGCTGGTGATCATTTCCTTCCTGCTCGGCCTGGTGCCGATGTGGCTGGTTCACCGCGCCAGCAAATGGCGTGCGCAGCGGCGCATCAATGCGCTGGAGGCTGCGACCACCCGCCTGGCAACTCCGGCTGCGGCACCCGCGCCCGCGCCGACGCAAACGCCCACCGCCGAGACACCCGCCAGCGACCTGCCGCCCGAACCGGTCAATCCGGTCGACCCCGAGCCGTCGAAACCCGCATGACCAACCCTATCTATCTTGCACTCGACGTTCCGCACCTGCGCGACGGCCTCGATCTGGCCAAGAAGGTCAAGGGCCATGTCGGCGGGATCAAGCTGGGGCTCGAATTCTTCTGCGCACATGGCGCGCACGGGGTGCACATGATCGGCCAGCTTGGCCTGCCGATCTTCCTCGACCTCAAGCTCTACGACATTCCCAACACCGTTGCCGGCGCGATGCAGGCGATCCACGTGCTCGAACCGAGCATCGTCACGGTGCATGCCAGCGGCGGGCGCGCGATGCTCGAGGATGCCAAGGCCGCGGCGGGAGAGAATACCAGGGTCGTGGGCGTCACCATGCTCACCAGCATGGACGATCGCGACCTTGAGCGCACCGGCATCAGGGGCAGCGCGCACGATCATGTGAAGCGCCTCGCCGAATTGTCGCACGAAGCGGGTCTCGACGGCATTGTTTGCTCGGGTCAGGAAATGAAGGCGGTCCACGACCAGTGGAAGGATGGCTTCTTCGTCGTTCCCGGCCTGCGCCCGGCAGGCAGCGCCGTGGGCGACCAGAAACGCGTCGTCACTCCGCGCCAGGCGCGCGACGATGGCGCCAGCGTGCTGGTGATCGGCCGCCCGATCAGCCGCGCCGAAGATCCCGCGCAGGCCGCGCGCGATATCGAAGCGACGCTCTAGGACACTCCATGTCGGTTCAGATCAAGATTTGCGGGCTCTCGACGCCCGAAACCGTGGACGCCGCGATCGAAGCGGGCGCGACGCATATCGGGCTCGTGCATTACGAACCCTCTCCGCGGCATGTCGCGCTCGACCAGGCCCGGGAACTGCGTGATCGGGTTCGCGGCAAAGCCAAGGCGGTGTTGCTGCTGGTCAATGCCGATCCCGAGCTGACCGGGCGCGCGCTCAACGCGATCCAGCCCGACATCATCCAATTCCACGGGAGCGAGACGCCCAAGTGGATCGGCGGCATACGCCGGAGCCTGTCCTATGAAGTGTGGAAGGCAGTCGGGCTGAAAGACGCGGGCACGCTGACCCGCAGCGAGAAATATATCGGCATGGTCGATCGCCTGCTGTTCGATGCCCCCGCCAAGAAGCTGCCGGGTGGCAATGGCACGGCCTTCGATTGGTCGCTGCTTGCCGGGCACGACCACAAGATCGACTGGGCGCTGGCCGGCGGCCTCACGGCAGACAACGTCGCCGAGGCGATCCGCGCGACCCAAGCACCGCTGGTCGATACCTCGAGCGGGGTGGAAAGTGCGCCCGGCGTCAAGGATCCGCAGCGTATCGCCGACTTCTGCCGCGCCGTGCGGAGCGCCTGACGCACCGCCTGAATACCTGCGGTCCGCAGTCCTGATGCTCTGCAAAATAGCAAAGCTGTCTCGACTTCGCCTCTTGGCAACGGCAAGGGGAAAGCGATGACCGAAATCAATCCCAACTCCTACCGCACCCAGCCCGACGAGCGCGGGCATTTCGGCGATTACGGCGGGCGCTATGTCGCCGAAACGCTGATGCCGCTGGTGCTCGATCTCGAGCGTGAATATCGCGCGGCGCAGGCCGATCCCGAATTCCAGCGTGAATTCGACAATTTGCTCGAACATTATGTCGGCCGCCCCAGCCCGCTCTATTTCGCCGAGCGGCTGACCGAGGCGGTCGGGGGTGCGCAGATCTGGTTCAAGCGCGACGAATTGAACCATACCGGCGCGCACAAGATCAACAATTGCATCGGGCAGATCCTGCTCGCGATCCGCATGGGCAAGACGCGCATCATCGCCGAAACCGGCGCGGGCCAGCACGGCGTCGCCACCGCCACCGTCTGCGCGCGCTTCGGCCTGCCCTGCGTGGTCTACATGGGCGCGGAAGATGTCCGGCGGCAGTCGCCCAACGTCTTCCGCATGAAGCTGCTCGGCGCCGAAGTGGTGCCCGTGACCAGCGGGCGCGGCACGCTCAAGGACGCGATGAACGAGGGGCTGCGCGACTGGGTCGCCAATGTCCACGACACGTTCTACATCATCGGCACCGCCGCGGGGCCGCATCCCTACCCCGAGCTTGTCCGCGACTTCCAGAGCGTGATCGGCAAGGAAGCGCGCCAGCAGATGCAGGACCGTATCGGCCGCCTGCCCGACCTGCTGGTCGCGGCGATCGGCGGCGGCTCGAACGCGCTGGGCCTGTTCCACCCCTTCCTCGACGATCCGGACGTGAAGATGCTCGGCGTGGAGGCGGCAGGCCACGGCCTCGACGGCGACGAACACGCAGCCAGCCTGCTCGGCGGTTTCCCCGGCGTGCTCCACGGCAACAAGACCTATTTGCTGCAGGACGAGGACGGCCAGATCACCAAAGGCCACTCGATCAGCGCCGGGCTGGACTATCCCGGCATCGGCCCCGAACACGCCTGGCTCAAGGATATGGAGCGCGTCGAATACACCGCGATTACCGACGAGGAAGCATTGGAGGCCTTCCAACTCCTCTGCCGCACCGAGGGCATCATCCCCGCGCTCGAACCCAGCCACGCGATCGCGGCGGTGGCCAAGCGCGCGAAGGAGATGCCGAAAGACAGCGTCATTCTCGCCAATCTGTGCGGACGCGGGGATAAGGACATCTTCACGGTTGCAGAGCGGCTGGGAGTGGAGATTTGATCGTCAATTTGATCAAGCGTTTTTGGCTCAGTCGCTATGGCCTGCTTTTGCCACTTGTGGTCATTGGAGTCCTAGGCACATCGTCCCTCTTTATATTTGACGCGTGGGACAACGTCAGCACCATCCGGTTGGCAATGCTTGGTAGCTTCATGCTCACCACGTTGATTTGGCTGCGGGTCTCATCGAGAAAGAATGCCTAATCGTGACCGGCCTATCGATCACTGTCACCAAACCTGACCTGTCCTACACCACGCAGAACATGCAATTGTCGCCGCATGGCCCACCATTCTGCCTTATCCGTGATCACACTGAAAAAAGGCCCATCCATGCCAGCAAGCTTTTCTGCCCTTGGACAGTGCAGCACCCGGTCCATGTCTCAGACTTCGGCCGAGTTAGATGAACGAACCTGACCCCATGAACACCCTGAATCGCCTTTCCGCAGCCTTCGCCAAGCCGCACCCCGCGCTCGTTTGCTTCCTGACCGCAGGCGACGGCGACACGGCGGCCAATCTCGACGCGCTGGTTGAAAGCGGCGCGGATGTGATCGAGCTGGGCATGCCTTTTACCGATCCGATGGCCGACGGCCCCGCGATCCAGCAGGCCAATATCCGCTCGCTCGGCAAGGGCACGACGACCGCCGGTGTACTGCGCATCGCGACCGAGTTCCGCGCACGCCATCCCGAGGTGCCGCTGGTGCTGATGGGCTATGCCAACCCGATGATCCGCCGCGGACCCGAATGGTTCGCGCAAGCCGCGAAGAATGCGGGCGTCGACGGCGTGATCTGCGTCGACATCCCGCCCGAGGAAGACGACGCGCTCGGCCCCCAACTGCGTGATGCGGGAATCGCCCCCATCCGGCTCGCCACCCCCACCACCGACGACAAGCGCCTGCCCGCGGTTGTCGAAGGAAGCGAAGGCTTCCTCTACTACGTCGCGGTCGCGGGGATCACCGGGATGCAGCAAGCGGCGATTGAATCGATCGAGGCGAATGTGTCGCGCATCAAGGCGGCGACCGATATTCCCGTCGCGGTCGGCTTCGGTGTGCGCACGCCCGAACAGGCCCGCGAGATTGCGCGGGTGGCCGATGGCGTGGTCGTGGGTTCGGCGCTGGTCGAACTGGTGGCCGAGCATGGCACCGACGCGCCGGCCAAGCTGCGCGAACTTACCGCGTCGCTGGCAGAAGCCGTTCACGCCGCCCGCTAACCCGTCGCCCCTGCGCAGGCAGGGGCCCAGATAACGCATGCGGTGTGCCCGACGATCGCTCAGCTGGATCCCCGCCTGCGCGGGGGTGACGGTCTACCGCCCGCTCGCTGACTATTTGAGCTTTGTGACAACCCGACTATAGGCCCAACGCATGAACTGGTTCACGCGCGTCCGCAATTCGATCACCTCGCTGTCCAAGCGCAGCACCGAGAAGGACCTGTGGGTCAAGTGCCCCAGCTGCCAGCAGATGGTGTTCGCGCAGGAATATGAGGAGAATTCCTACGTCTGCCCGCGCTGCGACCAACACGGCCGCATCGGCGCCGACGAGCGGCTGCGCCAGCTGCTCGACGAAGGCTACGACGTCCTTCCCATCCCCGATGTGAAGGAAGACCCGCTCAAGTTCCGCGATACGGCGAAATATACCGACCGCCTCAAGAAGGCGCGCGCCAAGAGCCCGCACAAGGACGCATTCCTCGTCGGATCGGGCGCGATCGAGGGCAAGCCGGCAGTGGTCGGCGTGCAGGACTTCGGATTCATGGGCGGATCGATGGGCATGGCGGTGGGCACCGCCTTCTGTCAGGGCGCAGAGCGCGCGCTGTCGCGGCACTGCCCCTATATCGTCGTTACCGCTGCCGGCGGCGCGCGGATGCAGGAAGGCATTCTCAGCCTGATGCAGATGCCCAAGGCGACCGTGATGACGCGGCGGCTGAAGGAAGCCAAGCTGCCCTATATCGTCGTGCTGACCGACCCGACCACGGGCGGCGTCACTGCCAGCTATGCCATGCTGGGCGACGTGCATATCGCCGAACCGGGCGCGCTGATCGGTTTCGCCGGCCAGCGCGTGATCCAGGACACCATCCGCGAACAGCTCCCGGATGGGTTCCAGCGCGCCGAATATCTGCACAAGCACGGCATGGTCGACATGGTGGTGCATCGCCACGATCTGACCGATACGCTGGCGACGCTGCTCGATTATCTGGCGCCCGCCGAGGCAGCCTGACGCGCAGCATGCGGGATTTCGCCCGCTCCGACAGCCCCGCAGTGCAGCGCCAGCTTGACCGGCTGGGCCGCCTGTCCGTGCCCGACGGCCGGCTGGGTCTCGAGACGATCCGCGCGCTGCTCGACCGGCTTGGCAATCCGCAGCTGCGGCTACCCCCGGTGTTCCACGTCGCCGGGACCAATGGCAAGGGCTCGACCTGTGCCTTCCTGCGCGCAATGCTGGAGGCGCAAGGATACCGCGTCCATGTCACCACCAGCCCGCATCTGGTGCGCTATAACGAACGTATCCGGCTGGCCGGGAAGCTGATCGAGGACGCACGGCTGGCCGAGCTGCTGTGCGAGGTCCTCGACAGCGGCGAAGACCTCAATCCCAGCTTCTTCGAAGTGACCATCGCCGCCGCCTTCACCGAATTCGCGCGGGTGCCCGCCGATGCCTGCGTGGTCGAGGTGGGGCTTGGCGGGCGGTTCGATGCCACCAATGTGCTAGGGCCGGAAGTGCTTGCCGCCTGCGGAATTGCCGCGCTGGGGATCGACCACGAGCGCTTCCTGCTGGTGCCCGAGGCCGGTGCACCGACAGAGCCACTGGCGCGCATTGCCTTCGAGAAAACGGGAATTGCCAAGTCGGGCACGCCGCTGGTGTGCCTGTCCTATCCCGGCGACGCACGCGGCGAGGTTATGGCCGCCGCTGCGCGCGTGGCAGCGCCGCTGGCGATTCAGGGCGAGGAATGGGATACCGAGATCGCCGAAGCGCTTCGCTACCGCGACGAGCGCGGCGAACTCGCCCTGCCGCTCCCCGCGCTGCCGGGCCTGCACCAGGCGCAGAATGCGGCGCTGGCAGTGGCCCTGCTCCGCCATCAGGACAGGCTTCCCGTCTCGCCCGCTGCCATTGCGCAGGGCTTGGCGCAGGCGCGCTGGCCCGCGCGCCTCCAGCGGCTGGCGGATGGCCCCCTGGCCGGAGCGCGCGAAGTCTGGCTCGACGGCGGGCACAATCCCGGCGCGGGCAGGATGCTGGGCGAGCATTTCGCGGGACGACGGCTACACCTCATCATCGGCATGCTCGACGCCAAGGACCCCGCGGCGCTGACCGGACCGCTGGCCCCCGGCCTGGCCAGCATTTCGGTTGTGCCCGTCCCCGGTCATGAGTGGCATCCAGCGGCGGCTTTCGGGGCACGGGCAGTGAGCAAGCCGGACATCACGACCGCGCTTGCCGACTTGCCTGCAGACGGCCTGCCCGTGCTGATCGCGGGTTCGCTCTATCTCGCGGGCGAGGTCCTCCGGCTCAACGCCGAACTGCCCGACTAGCGCCGCCTCATTTGGCGGGTACGGCTTCGCCCGCTTCGGGCGCGACGATCCCGGCCGAAGCCTTCCACCGGCTTTCGCGGTACCATTCGACGCACACCAGCACCGCCGCGCCAAGCCCGATCCAGGTGGTCAGGACGAAGACGTCGTAATAGCCCTGGTTCTCGATCATCTCTCCCAATGCCCCGCGGCCCAAAGTGCCGACCAGCAGGGTAAGCGAGGACAGCAGCGCATATTGCACCGCGCTGAACTTCTTCGACACGATCGAGGACAGCCACGCGACATAGGCTGCACCCGCAATCCCGATGGCGAGGTTTTCGAAGCCGATGGTGATCGTCAGCTTGGCAAGCGCGGCATCGCCGATGCCCGGAACCTGTTCGATGAGATAGGTGAAGCCGACCGCATCGCTGAACGCCTGCATGGTGTGTCCGCCGATCGCCATGTCGGCATAGAGCAGGTTCGTCAGCGCCGCGAGGATCCCGCCTATCAGCAACGTCGCCATGCGCCCGATCGTGGTGAGCAGCAGTCCGCCCAGCGCGAGCCCCGCGATGATCGCCCCGATGCCGAAGAACTTGGACGCAAACGCCACATCGTCATTCGTGTATTCGAGCTCGCCCAGATAGAAGGGATAGGCAAACGTCCCCCAGATCGCATCGCAGATGCGATAGGTGAGCACGACTGCAAAGATCAGCACCAGCGACCAACCCATTCGCCCGACCAGTTCCACCAGCGGCAGCACCAGCGCGCGGTAGAGGTGATCGAGCACATAGGACCCTCCGCTGACGGGCGGCGCATCGTGAGTCAGCAGGTGCTTGCCGGTTTTCTTCTGCCCCGATAGCCACCCCGCGATGAGCGAGGGGAGGATGATCGTCGCAACGATGATCCAGGGACCCCAGACGACGATGAACTGGGTCGGATTGGGCCGATCCTCGGGCGCATAGGTCATCGACATGATCATGAAGGCCAGCACCGCGCCGATTGCCGCAGCCCACAGCAGACCGACCGCTGCCAAAGCCCGGTTGCGGATGGCCGGGGCCAGCTCGCCCGCCATGCGCAGCGCGCGGACCTGTTCGTCGTTCTCCGTGAGTTCGGCCGCACCCTCGGCATTGGGGGCAAACAGGCCGACGGCGCCCACTGCCAGCAGGATCCCGCCCATCATCATATAGGTTTCGGGCCAGCCGATCCGCGCGGCGATGATCAGGCCGAGCGCGCCGCCGACCAGCGATGAGAGCCGGAAGCCCATCTGGTAGACGGTGGAGAGGATGTCGATCGTCGCCACCTCGTCCGCCACATCGATACGCCACGCATTGATCGCGATGTCCTGCGTCGCACTGGCGAAGGCGCCGATCCCCGCCAGCAGCGAAAACATGCCCAGCTGCGTGCGCGGTTCGAGCAGGCTCATGGTGACCAGGATTGCCCCGAGCAGCAATTGCATCGGGACGATCCACTGCTTGCGCTTGCCGAGCCGGCGCAGCAGCGGGATGTCGACCTTGTCGATCAGCGGCGACCACAGGAACTGGAACGCATAGGCCAGCCCGATCAGCGAGAAGATGCCCATCGTTTCGAGATCGACCTCGGCCTCGGTCAGCCAGGCGAACAACGTGCCGAGGAACAGGGCGAAAGGAAGCCCGCTGGCGAAGCCGAACAGCAGCATGAAACCGGTCTTGCGATTGCCCAGCGCCATGCCCAGCACGCGCCAGGCGGAGATTTTCTTAGTTTCTTCGGCGACCGCGGCCATTCCCTAGCGTCCTTCCAATTCGACGTATTTTTTGCGACACTAGCGACGAGAGAGAGCGAGGAACAGGCGTCATGAACGATGTCGACACCAAACATTCGCAGCGCCGTCCGACCGAAGGGATGCTGGCGCTGGCGAAGGACATCGCGGCGGGGTGCAAGCGCGATGCGTCGGAGGCGACCACGGTCCCTGCAAGCGTCTATATCGATCCCGATTACTGGGCCCGCGAAAAGGCCGCGATATATGACCGCCTGCCGCAGATCCTGTGCCCCTCCGCGCTGCTACCCGATCCGGGCATGGCAGTGCCGCATGATGCCACCGGACGCCCGCTGCTGATCACGCGCGATGCCACGGGCCAAGCGCATGTCTTCCTCAACGTCTGCCGCCACCGCGGCACGCGGCTGGTCGAGGGCAGCGAGGTGCAATGCACCAAGAAGCTCGTCTGCCCCTATCATGCCTGGACCTATGCGGTGGACGGGCGGCTGCTTGCCCTCCCCCGGCCCGACACCTTTCCCGGTCTCGACAAGGGCGAATACGGCCTGGTCGAATTGCCAAGCAGGGAGACCGGCGGGCTGATCTGGTTCTGCCCGCAGGAAGAGACCGCCGACTTCGGCGTGGCCGAAACCATCGGCAAGGACTTCGACGCGCTGGGCATGGGCGAACAGGTGCTGTTCCGCCGCAAGACGCATGAGGTCGCGGGGAACTGGAAGCTCATCATGGATGCCTTCCTCGAAAGCTATCATGTCACCCGTCTGCACGCGAAGACCATCGGGCCCTTCTTCAAGGACGGCGCGACCAGCGGCGACATGATCGGCCCGCATGCGCGCAGCGCGGTCGGGCGGCTGGAGGAAATGGCCGATGTCGATCTCGAGGATATGGCCGCGCTGCGCCGCGTGGTGACCTATGCCTACCAGTTGCTGCCCGGCGCGCTGATCATCCCCAGCCCCGACTATATCAATGTCATGGTGATGATGCCGCAGGCGCATGATCGCACGCTGGTCGAGGATTTCATGCTGATCCCCGAACACCCCTCGACCGACAAGGCGCGCGATCACTGGGAACGCAGCTGGGCGCTGCTCGATGGCGGGGTCTTCGCGGGCGAGGATTTCCGCGCTGCGGAACTGGGCCAGCAGGGTCTTGCCACGGGCGCCGTACCCCAGCTGACGCTGGGTACGATGGAAGGCGGCATCCGGCGTTATCACGAGACCGTCGAGGACGCCCTGCGCGCCGCGACCTAGCCGCCACACAGCTAGCGCTTCCGCTGCATTGCACTTGTGTGTATTGGCGCGGCCATGGCCGACAATCGACTACCCGAAGAAGGCGACCGGATCGCCAAACTGCTCGCCCGTGCGGGCATCGCCAGTCGCCGCGAGATCGAACGGATGATCGCCGACGGACGCATCGCAATCGCGGGCAAGGTGCTCGACACCCCCGCGGTCAAGCTGGCGAATCTCAACGGCGTTACCGTCGATGGCAAGCCGGTCGGACAGGCCGAAGCAGCGCGGCTGTTCGCCTTCCACAAACCGTCCGGCCTGATCACCGCCGAGCGCGATCCTGCCGGCCGCCCGACGATCTACACCGCCTTGCGCAATGCCCTGCCCCGCGAAACGGGCCGCGTCATGCCGGTTGGCCGGCTCGACTTCACCACCGAAGGCCTGCTGCTGCTGACCAATGATGGCGAGTTGAAGCGGGCGATGGAACTGCCCTCCTCTGCGATCCCGCGGACCTATCGTGCGCGGGCCTTCGGCGATGTGACGCAGGCGCAGCTCGACGATCTGATCGAAGGCGTCGAGGTCGACGGCCTGCGTTATGGCCGGATCGAAGCCGATCTCGAGCGCGGATCGGGCAAGAACCGCTGGATCCAGTTGACGCTGACCGAAGGCAAGAACCGCGAAGTGCGGCGCGTGCTCGAACATCTCGGCCTCAAGGTGAACCGCTTGCTGCGCACCGCCTATGGCCCGTTCGAACTCGCCGATCTGCCGCGCGGCCAGGCGGTCGAAATTCGCCAGGCCGATGTCGAACGGTTCCGCAAGCAGCTCAAGCGCGGGGGCCAGCTTTGAGGATCATCGCGGGCGAATGGCGCGGACGTAAGCTGGTAGCGCCGCCGGGAGAACTCACCCGCCCGACCGCCGACCGGACGCGCGAGACGCTGTTCAACATGCTCGCCAGCCGCATGGGCAGTTTCGAAGGCCTGGCGGTGCTCGACCTGTTCGCCGGTTCTGGCGCATTGGGACTCGAAGCGCTGTCACGCGGCGCTGCATCCTGCCTGTTCGTCGAACAGGACGCCCAGGCGGTGAAAGCCATCCGCACCAATATCGAGACCTTCGATGCACGGTCGCGCTGTGTGGTGCAGCAAGCCTCGGTCATGAGCCTGGGCACCGCCAAGGCGCCGCACGACTTGATCCTGCTCGATCCGCCCTACGAAACGGGAGCCGGCTATGTCGCGCTCGAGCGTCTCACCCGGCTTGGCTGGATCGGATCCGCGACATGGATTGCGCTGGAAACTGGCGCGAAGGAAGCCAGCGCCATGCGCACGCTCGAACTGGTTGCCGAGCGAAAGACCGGCAAGGCGAAGATTTCGCTGCTTCGCCTCGCCGGATAGTTCACGACACGACTACATCGGATCGGTGGCGTCGGAGTCCATATCGGTCGCCGGATCGGGCTCCGCCATCGGTTCACCTGCGCTCGGTGCCACCTGGGTCGCGGCTTGGGCCTCGATCTGCATCCAGGCTTGCGCCTGCTGCTCGGCAGGCAACACGCTCAGGGTCAGCTTGTTGGCGTCGGAGATGCGCCAGAACAGTTCCCTGCGTTCGGGAGTGAGCGACCAGTAGTAGGTCTGCACTTCGGCGGGCCAGGCGTCGAACTGTCCCTGCAGCTCGGCCGGCCAGGAATCGTAGGATGCCTGTTGCTCCGCGGAGAGATCAAGGTCCGCCTCCGCAGTCACCGCTTCATCAGCTATCGCGTCGGCCGACATGTCTTGGGCAATCGCGGGGATCGACAGCGAGGCGAGCGCGCCGCCAGCGATAAAATAGATTGTCTTACGCATCATAAGTCCTTTCACGTGGGGGCGTGACGAGGCCCGTCCAGCGGCACATCGGAAGATGCGCTCGCCGGATACCGAACCAACGCCGCTTTCGCTGGACCGCCCCGGCGCCAGACCCGTCCCCGACACGTCCGGTCGCCAAATGTGCCCAAAATGCGGCAACCTGCGAGCACGCACGCGAAAAGGGGCGGGATCGCCTCGGCAGTCCCGCCCCTTCCAAACATTGCGCGCATAAATTTCGGTCGCTGCGCGGACTTTGAGTGCGTTTACGAACCCGGCTTCTTGGCCGGCAGCTTGCCCGGAATCTCGCTCGCAGGCTGACCCGGCCAGTATTCAAGCGGGCGATTGCCCGTCTTGTTCTTGGCCCAGCTGTTGATGCAGCCGTCCTGCTGCATGCTGTCGCACACGGGCAGATTTTCTCCCGAGGCGGAGGTGTATCCGGCCGGGGTGGACTGACTGACTTCCTTGCTCACGAACCGCGGGGCGGTCGAGGCCGAGGCGCTTGCGCTAGGGGCCACCGGCGTGGCGTCGGGACCGATCTGCCCGGCCACCTGTGCCCAGGCCTGTGCGCGCGCTTCGGGCGTCATTTCGTAGATGCTCACACGCTGGGCATCGGTGAGCACCCACCAGCCCTCGGTCTGCGCGGGGGTGAGGGTCCAGTAATATTGCTGCACATCGCCGGGCCAGCGATCATAGGCGCTTTGCCGGTCGGCAGGCCAGGCATCGTACATGGCTTCCTGATCTGCCGACCATGCATAGGCCTCGCCATCCATATGGTGATCTGCCAGCGCCGGGGCGGCTGTGAAGGCCAGCGCAGCGGCGCCGGCAAGGATAAGATTACGCATCGGAGATTGCTCCATTCGTCGTTGTCATCGTCCAATTTACGCAGCGAAAGGGTTATCGGTTCCGGTGGATGCCTGCGCGCGGGGCTTGTCTTGCGACCCTGCGTTCCCTAGCTGTTCCGAACCCTCATGACCGATCTCCCCACCCCGTCCGACGCGCCCGAGAATGCGCAGCTTCCCGCCTATGCAGCGCGGTTGAACGCGCCCCAGCGCGAGGCCGTTCTGACCACCGAAGGGCCTGTGCTGATGCTGGCCGGAGCGGGGACCGGCAAGACCGCGGCGCTCACCGCACGGCTGGCACATCTCATCGCAACGCGCCGCGCATGGCCCAGCGAGATCCTCTGCGTCACCTTCACCAACAAGGCCGCACGCGAAATGCGCGAGCGCGTGGGCCGGCATATCGGCGATGCGGTCGAAGGAATGCCGTGGCTGGGCACGTTCCACTCGATCGGCGCACGCATGCTGCGCCGCCATGCCGAACTGGTCGGGCTCAAGAGCAATTATACAATCATCGATCCCGACGACCAGCTGCGGCTGCTCAAGCAGCTGATCCAGGAAAACGATCTCGACGAGAAGCGCTGGCCTGCGCGCCAGCTCGCCGGCCTGCTCGACCGCTGGAAGAACCGCGGGCTCAATCCCGGCGATCTCGATGCGGTGGAGAACGAAAGCTACGCCAATGGCCGCGGCGCGCAGTTCTACAAGCTCTACCAGGACCGCCTGAAAGCGCTCAACGCCTGCGACTTCGGCGATCTGCTGCTCCATATGCTCAACATCTTTCGCGAGCATCACGACGTGCTGGCGCAGTATCAACAGCGCTTCAAATATATCCTCGTCGACGAATATCAGGACACCAACCAGGTCCAGTATCTGTGGCTGCGCCTGCTTGCCCAGGCCCGCAAGAACATCTGCGTGGTGGGCGACGACGACCAGTCGATCTATTCATGGCGCGGCGCAGAAGTCGCCAATATCCTCAAGTTCGAAAAGGATTTTCCCGGCGCTGCGGTGGTCAAGCTGGAGCAGAATTATCGCTCCACCCCGCAGATCCTCGGGGCGGCATCGGGATTGATCAACGCCAATAGCGAACGGCTGGGCAAGACGCTGTGGACCGAGCTTCCGGCAGGCGAGAATATCCGCGTCATCGGCGTATGGGACGGTCCCGAGGAAGCTCGCCGCGTGGGCGAGGAGATCGAGCGGCTGGAACGCGAAGGTGCCCCGCTCGACCAGATCGCGATCCTCGTACGCGCGCAGTACCAGACGCGCGAATTCGAAGACCGGTTCATCCAGATCGGCCTGAATTACCGCATTGTTGGGGGCTTCCGTTTCTACGAACGCGCCGAAATCCGCGATGCGCTGGCCTATCTGCGCACCATCGCCCAGCCCGCCGATGACCTCGCTTTCGAGCGGATCTACAACCAGCCCAAGCGCGGGCTTGGCGCGAAGACGCTGGAAGCCATGCGCCGCCACGCACGGCGTACACAAATGCCGCTGACCGCCGCCAGCCTCGACCTGTGCGACACCGACGAATTGCCCGCGCGTGCGAAGAACAACCTCGTCGCCCTGCTCGGCCAGTTCGTCCATTGGCGCGAGCAGGTGGACAAGGTCACGCCGTCCGAACTGCTCCGCCGCGTGCTCGCCGAAAGCGGCTATGAAGACATGCTGCAGAAAGATCGCAGCGCCGAAAGCGCCGGGCGGCTGGAAAACCTCACCGAACTCGCCCGCGCGATGGAGGACTACGACACGCTCGGCGATTTCCTCGAGCATGTCGGGCTGGTGATGGACAACGACCGCGCCGGGGATGGCGAGAAGGTCACTATCATGACCATGCACGCGGCCAAGGGGCTCGAATTCGACCATGTCTTCCTGCCCGGCTGGGAAGAAGGCGTCTTTCCCAGCCAGCGCGCGATCGACGAGGGCGGCCTCGCCAGTCTCGAGGAAGAGCGCCGCCTCGCATACGTCGCGATCACCCGGGCCAAGCGCCGCTGCACCATCCTGCATGCCGCCAACCGGCGCATTTACGGCCAATGGACCAGCTCGATCCCCAGCCGCTTCATCGAGGATCTGCCCGAGGAATATCTCACCAGCGAGACCACCATGACCGGCGGCGCATCGCTATGGCGGGCGAACTGGAGCGAGACCGACGATCCCTTCGCGCATGTTTCGACCAACCGGCCCGATCGTTCGGGTGCCCGCGGCCCCGGGTGGCAGCGAGCGCTATCCTCGGGCTATGACGCGACGCCCAAGCGCCTGGCCGAACCCGGCCGCAGCGCGGCGAGCTTTGCCGCGCAACCGCGCAGCGACATTTCGATCGGAGCGCGCGTGTTCCACGACAAGTTCGGCTATGGCTGCGTGACCGACCAGGAAGGCAACAAGCTGACGATCGAATTCGAAAAGGCGGGCGAGAAGCGCGTGCTCGACAGCTTCGTCACACTGGCTGACGACTAGGACTGCCTGACAGGCAGGGTCGCAGGGTTCGACTGCGGTGAAACCGCTGGTCAGATAGCGGAAACGTCGAGGAAGCCGGGCCGCGGCCCGTTCCACTCACCCGACGCGGCAGGCTCGCTGTCCTCGTCACGGCGTTTGCGCGGTTCGCCCTTGGGCTTCGCCTTGCGCGCAGGTTTTTCGCGCGGAGCATCGTCCTCGTCGCGCGGCTTGCGGCTGCGCTTGGGCTTCGGCTTTGCCTCGTCCTCGGGTGCCGAAGCTTTCTCGGGTGCCGGGGCCTTCTCGGCTGCAACCGCCTTATCGGCGGGCTTGGCGCCTTTCTCGACCAGTTCGACCCGGACGTCGCTCTTGCCGAACACCGGAACTTGCGCACCGGTCAGCTTCTCGACATTGGCGATCGCTTCGGCATCTTCCTCGGCGACGAGGGTGAAGGCGCGGCCCTTGGCCCCGGCCCGGCCCGTGCGTCCGATGCGGTGGACGTAATCGTCCGGATGCCACGGCGTATCGAAATTGAAGACGTGGCTGACACCCTTGATGTCGAGCCCGCGCGCAGCAACGTCCGATGCGACGAGAATGTTCACCTCGCCGGCCTTGAACCGGTCGAGTTCCTTGAGCCGGTTCGACTGATCCATATCGCCGTGGATCTCGCTCGAAGCGAAACCATAGCTCTGCAGGCTCTTGTTGAGCTCGCGCACAGTGGTCTTGCGATTGGCGAAGATGATCGCGGTTTCGACATGGTCGTTTTCAAGCAACCAGCGCAGCGTGTCGCGCTTCTGGCGCGCCTTTACGGGTACCTTGAACGCGGTGATGTCCTTGTTCGTGGTCGCTGCACGGCTGACTTCGATCCGCTTGGGATTGTTGAGGAACTTCTTGGCCAGCTTTTCGATCGGCGGCGGCATCGTTGCCGAGAACAGCATGGTCTGGCGTGCGTCGGGCAGCTTCGAACAGATGAACTCGATATCGGGGATGAAGCCCATGTCGAGCATGCGATCGGCTTCGTCGATGACCAGCAGTTCGCAGCCATTGAGGAGGATCTTGCCGCGCTCGAACAGGTCCATCAGGCGGCCCGGCGTAGCGATCAGCACGTCAACGCCATCGTTCAGCGCCTTGACCTGGTCGCCCATCTGCACGCCGCCGATCAGCAGCGCGAGCTTGAGATCGTGGTTCTTGCCGTATTTCTCGAAATTCTCCGCCACCTGCGCAGCGAGTTCGCGCGTCGGGGCAAGGATGAGGCTACGCGGCATCAGCGCGCGGCGACGGCCGCTCGCCATGATGTCGATCATCGGCAGCACGAAGCTCGCGGTCTTGCCGGTGCCCGTTTGGGCGATGCCGATAATATCCTTCATCATCAGCACCGGCGGGATCGCCTCGCGCTGGATGTCGGTCGGCTCGGTATAGCCAGCTTCGCTTACTGCCCTGAGCAAGTCTTCGGAAAGGCCGAGATCGGCAAAAGTCATGCGGTTCGAAATTGTCCCTGGAACATAGGCCGACAACAAGCTGCGCGTCCGCAACATCGGCTGGCCGCGCCCTTTGCTGGAAATACGCCGAAAGTCAAGAAATCACGGTGCGAAGTGCTGCTCAGCGGTCGTCGGTAACCGCCACGAGGCGATTGAGGTTGGAAATGCGACACTTGGCCCCGGCGCGCGACAGCAAGCGATCGCGATCGACGCACAGCTTGCCATCGTCATTCTGCTCGACATAGAAACCGAGGTAGAAATCGCGCGGGCTGCAGCTTTTCTCGAGCTCGGCGGTAATGATCTGGCGGTTGCGCATATACATCACCAGCCGGCTGTCAC
Source organism: Qipengyuania citrea (assembly GCF_024171405.1). Classification (GTDB taxonomy): domain Bacteria; phylum Pseudomonadota; class Alphaproteobacteria; order Sphingomonadales; family Sphingomonadaceae; genus Qipengyuania; species Qipengyuania profunda. The sequence goes on along the minus strand of NZ_JALJZT010000002.1, from coordinate 61,115 downwards.
GGTCGGATACGCCGATGATATCGCTCGCATCGACGCAGCTGCCGTAAGGGCGTTCGACGAGCCGCGGCGACGGGGCCTGGCGCGGCAGTTCCGTCAGAAAGCTGCGCCGCATGCTGCTGGGCTGCGGGCTGATTCGCAGGATGACGCGGCGCTCGATCCGCACCTGGTTGGCGACCGGTATGCCGCGGCTGTCGGTAAATCCGGTCCAGATGGTACCGCGTGCCGATAGCGCCTCGCTATCCAGGCGGGTGCCCTCTGACACTTGCGCCTGGTGCGCGACCGCACCCTCCCCCGCGCCTGACGGCGTGCCCAATGCGACGAGCATGGCAAAAAGGGGAGACAGCAGGGGCATGCTTCGTTCGAACGCTCCTCGGCCGCAGGTCGATTAACGTGCGGGAAGTTATGGCGTTGCCTGATGCGCCCCCACGCTTGAATGCGGGCTTAATTGTTCTGACCCGATTGGCAAGTGGTGGCATTTGCCCGTCCATCTATGGCAAGGATGCGGCAGATGACCGTGACCGACACCTTTCGCGCCGCCGCCGCCGACATCCTGGGACCACGCGGGTTCACCTGCGATCCCGAACTAGTCGAACCTTGGCTAACCGACTGGCGGGGACGGTACACCGGCAAGGCGGTCGGGCTGGCCTCGCCTGCGTCGACCGACGAACTCGCCCAGTTCGTCAAATTATGCGCAGCGCACCGAATTCCGATCGTCCCGCAGGGCGGGAACAGCGGCATGTCGGGCGGCGCCACGCCCGACGAGAGCGGCACGAGCGTATTGCTTTCGCTGCGCCGAATGGATGCGATCCGGGATTTCGATGTCGCTGCACAGCAAATTACCTGTGACGCAGGCGTGGTGCTCCAGACGCTGCACGAGACCGCCGAAAAGCAAGGCTTGCGCTTTCCCCTCACGCTTGGGGGCAAGGGTTCGGCCACCGTGGGCGGCCTCATCTCGACCAATGCCGGGGGAACGCAGGTCCTGCGCCACGGCACGATGCGCGCGCAGGTACTCGGAATCGAAGCGGTGCTGGCCGATGGCGAAATTTTCTCCGGTCTGGTCCCGCTCAAGAAGGACAATCGCGGCTTCGATCTCAAGCAGATGCTGATCGGGTCCGAAGGGACCTTGGGGATCATAACCGCCGCGACCCTGCGGCTGGTGCCGCAGATCGGCGAACGCCGCGTTGCCTGGGTTGGCCTGCCCAGCATCTCGGCAGCGCGCGAATTGCTGCTCCACTGCGAGAAGGTCGCGAGCGACGCGCTAGAGGGGTTCGAGGTGCTGCCCCGCCATTGCCTCGAATCGGTCCTGGCCCACGTTCCTACCGCGCGAAGTCCCCTGGCGGGCACGCATGCCTGGCATGCGCTGGTGGAACTGGTCGCGGACCCGGGTGACGCAGGAAAGCTCGACAGCCTGGTCGCCGAGGTGTTCGAGAGTGCGATGGAGCACGGCCTGCTCGAGGATGCCGTGATCTCGACCAGCGAGGCACAGGCCGAAGCCTTCTGGCAGATACGCGACAGCATCTCCGCGGCGGAGCGCGCGATCGGTCCGGCGATGCAGCACGATATCTCGGTTCCGGTGGCACGGATGGCCGAATTCGTAGAAACGGCGGCGCCGCAGGTGGAAAAGCGGTTTCCCGGCACCCGCGCGGTCGGGTTCGGCCATCTGGGCGATGGCAATATCCACTTCCATGTTCTCGCCCCCGCCGGTGCCGTGCGCGGCGAATGGGAAATGGGCGACGGGAAAGCGATCAGCGCGTTCGTCCATGACCGCGTGACCGACTTCGGCGGATCGCTCAGCGCGGAACACGGCATTGGCCAGATGAAACGCGATGAACTCGGGCGATTGGGCGATCCGGTGGCGCTCTCGCTGATGCGCAAGGTCAAGCAGGCGCTCGATCCGCAGGGGATACTCAACCCGGGCAAACTGGTGCCGCTTGCACCGCACGCCGCAACGCCGTAAAGCGCCCGCTTCGTGTGCTTGCCCATCGGGTTTGCCGCTCAATTCAATCGAATTTCGGAGAGTTCCATGGCCAGCGCGCCGCAGCCCAATCTGCCCCTGTTCTTCAAAGACCTGATGCCGCTCAACAGCAAGGACCATGCGAATTACCGCTCGCGTCCGATGACCAAGGCACCGTGGCTCGCCAAGCAGCATGCCGTGCCGCTGACGGTGGACGAGTTCGTCCAGGCGCAGCGCGATATGCCGATCGTCTTCTCGACCGGCCCCGAAGCTGTGCCGCTGGCGCTGATGGGCCTCAATGACGGCGTCAACACCTTCGTGGACGAAGAAGGCACTGTGACCGAGCAGGTCTACATCCCCGCCTATGTCCGCCGCTATCCCTTCATGCTCGCACGGCTCAAGCCCGACAGCGAGGACCTGTCGCTGTGCTTCGATCCGACCGCGGAGAACATCGGCGAGTTCGAAGAAGGCCAGGCCTTGTTCGAAAATGGCGAAGCCAGCGAAGGCACCAAGCAGATCCTCGAGTTCTGCGAGCAGTTCGAACATGCCGGCCAGCGCACGCAGAACTTCATGAAGGAACTGAAGGATCACGACCTTCTCATGGAAGGCGAAATCTCGATCACCCAGCAGGGCAGTGACAAGCCGTTCGTCTATCGCGGGTTCCAGATGATCAATCAGGAAAAGCTGCGCGAACTGCGCGGCGACCAGCTGCGCAAATGGACCGAAAACGGCCTGCTGCCGCTGATCTGGGCACAGATTTTCTCGATGGACATGATGCGCACGATCTTCGGCCGCCAGCTCCAGCAGGGCAAGGTGCCGCTGCCCGACGCCGCGACTGCCGGTGTCCCGACTGCCTAAGAATCCGAGCAAGGGCGCGCGTCTTGCAGTGAGACGCGCGCCCTCGCCCAGCCGCTTGCGCGCGGCCGCTACCGGCGTGGCGCTGGCACTGGCGCTTCCGGCGATACAGGCGTTCGCGCAGCAGGACTCCGCCGAGACACGCGAACTGCAGCCGCTCGAAGTTTTCCAACGTAGCGAAGACCTGCTGTTTCGCGTCGGCTATCGCCTGGCGACGGCCAACGCCGATTTCTGCCCGCAAACCGTGCGGGTCTCGGGCATGCTGATCCACGACGCGGAAAGCTATGGCGACCCGGTCGCCGTGCACCGACTGTTCGGCTTGCATGGCGACATCGGTGTACAGGCGGTCGCTCCCGCGTCCCCGGCGGCCGCAGCTGGAATAGAACGCAACAACACGATCCTGGCCATCAATGGCCAGACAATCGCGCAGGACTGGCCGAAAACCGATCCTCGCTGGCAGCGCGTATTCGGCCTTCGTGATTCAATCGACAGCGCACTCGCCCTGGGGGCGCTAGACATCACCTGGCAGATACCCGGAGGGACGATCCGTACCGCGACGATCGAAGGCGTGGACGCGTGCCCAACGCGCTTCGAACTCATAGATTCGAAAAGCAACGCTGCCGCGGATGGCGAGCGCGTGCTTGTCGGCGAACGGTTCCCTGGCCTTGCCTATGAGGAAGCCGCCTTCGCCGCAGCGATTGCGCATGAAATGGCGCACAATATTCTTCGTCATCCGCAGACCTTCCGCGAGATCGGCTGGAAGCGGAAGCTTGTCCGCCTGTCCGAACGCGATGCCGACCGCCTGATGCCCTGGTTGCTGCAAAACGCAGGCTACGATCCGCAAGCGGCGATCGCTTTCATGCGACGCTGGGGACCCAAGCATGGGGGATGGATCTTCCGCAAGCGCTCGCACGACGGGTGGGATGAACGCGTTGAATTCATCGAAGCGGAACTGGCGACGATCGAGGCGGCCAAGCAGTCGAGAACGGACGGGCGCGCCGATTGGTCGATGTTCTTCAAGCAAGAGCTACCAAGAGAACTTCCGGAAAAGTGACACATTTGGTGATTACGAAGTAACACCGCCGGGCGCTTCCCCTTCCAAGCCTTGTCGACTTCTGCCAGAACCGCGCCGAACGGACTAATGGAGAACTCCTTGCCCACTATCGTACCAGTCGTACTGTGCGGGGGGAGCGGCACCCGGCTCTGGCCGCGTAGCCGCTCGGCGAAGCCGAAGCCTTTTATTCCGCTCCTCGGCGAGCAGACACTTTACCAGGCGACGCTCCAGCGCTGTTCGGATCGACGCCGGTTTGCGCGTCCGCTGGTGGTGATCGGCGAGAAACATCTGGAGTTTGCCAAGCCGCAAGCAGCAGATATCGCGCCCGATGCGCAGTTCGTCGTCGAACCCATGGGACGGAACACGGCGCCTGCGATTGCGCTGGCTGCACTAGCGCTCGACAAGGACGACATCATGCTCGTCTGCCCCAGCGACCACCATATTATCGATCGCCAGGCGTTCGAAGCCGCCGCCGAGGCTGCCGCCGAGTTGGCGAGCCGGGATTGGCTGGTGGCCTTCGGCATCGAGGCAACCGCTCCCGAGACCGGCTACGGCTATATCCGCCGCGGCGAAGCGCTTGGTGGAGGCCACCATGTGCACAGTTTTGTCGAAAAGCCCGACTTGGAGACCGCGCTCGGCTTCCTCGCCGAGGGTGGTTACGCCTGGAACGGCGGGATCTTCGCCTTTCGTGCGGGCCATTTCCTGTCCGAACTCGCCAAGCATCGTCCGGCTATGGCCCAAGCCGCAACCGCGGCCTTCGACAGCCGCGCCGCCGGAAGCGAAGACTTTCGTCCCGACGCGGAGCTTTTCGCCGCAATCACGCCGGAATCGGTCGATTACGCGATCATGGAAAACACCGATCGTGCAGCCATGGTCGATGTCTCGATGGGATGGTCGGACATCGGCAATTGGGACGCACTGCTGCACCAACGCAAAACCGCTGATGATGACAACGTCATCGTCGGGCCGGGAGAGATCATCGGTGCGCAGGGCGCAATGATCGACAGCGACGGACCGCATGTAACGCTGATCGGTGCTGACAATATCGTCGTGGTCGTCGACGGCGAGGACATCCTCGTGACCAACCGCAATGCGGTCCAGCGTGTAGGAGAGGCGAGCCGGTGCAAGAACCAATGATCCGCAAGCTTCCAACGCGCTTCGTGGACAAGGTCTGGGGGGTAAAGCGGCTGCCCGCCCCCTTCCCGCACCCTTCTGACCAGCCCATTGGCGAAGTCTGGTTCGAACCTCCGCCCGAGCTAGACCAGCTGCTGGTCAAATATATCTTCACCAGCGAACGGTTGTCCGTTCAGGCCCATCCCAGCGACGAACAAGCCGAAGCGATGGGCCTCGCAGACGGCGGGAAGAGCGAGTGCTGGGTCATTCTCGATGCCGAACCGGGCGCCTCCATTGCGGTGGGGTTCCGCGAGGACATCACTCCCGAAGACATGCGCAAGTCCGCCCTTGACGGGACGATCGTCGACAAGCTCGTCTGGCACGAGGTTCAGCGGGGCGACGCTTTCTACATCCCCGCAGGCACGGTCCACGCCATTGGCGGCGGGATCAGCCTTGTCGAAGTGCAGCAAAACAGCGACATCACCTTCCGCCTGTTCGATTATGGGCGGCCGCGCGAACTCCACCTGGATCAGGGTGTCGAGGTCGCGACCACCGGACCCTACCCGCTCGATCTCAGCACGCGGATGGACGACGACGCGGGGCTGTTGGTCGATGGCCCCCATTTCCGGCTCTTCTATTGGCAGAGCAACACATCGGCCCCCCTGCCCGCAATCGCGCAGGCACCGTCGATCGTGATACCGTTGTCGGGCGAAATCATGCTCGATGGGCAGCGGCTTGGCGCAGGAGAATGCGCGCTGGTCGAAGACTTCGGCTCGACATCCCGAGCGGGGGATAGCCTGGTCCTGATCGCCCAGCCGACCGCGTCCTCCTGACCGGAAACTGACAGGATGCTCCCGCTGCGCGCCGAACGGTGTGCACCATAGCCCCAACCGACCCTTGAAATTCGCACGACCCCGCTCCATTTTTATTGTGCCGGCTGGGCCGCCCCTCATGGCCCCCCGGTAGATGCACGAAAGTGCATCTCCTCCCTGAACCTTGGCCACCCCGCGCATATTGCGTGGGGTGGTTTTTTGTGGACGGGCTATTCCGCGGCCTGCGCCATATGGCCCGGCCGCCCCATGGTCGCGACCTCTGCCCCCAGGGTGCGCACGAGGCTGGCAATCAGCTTCGCAATTGCCCCGACCCTTGCGCTGGGCTGGTCGAGCCGGGCATCGAGATAGGTGCTGCGGCAGACCTCGATCTGCACCGCATGGATACCCCGTGCCGTCTGGCCGTAGCGATCGAGCACATAGCCGCCCGAATAGGGGCGATTATGTGCCACCCGGCGGCCATGGGTCGCCAGATAGCGGATCGCCAGATCGACCAGCCCGGGATCGCAGGAAGCGCCGAAACGGTCACCGATAACGAATTCTGCCGGGTGGTCCTGCGGATGGCTGCGCTTGAGCGGGGGCATCGAATGCAGATCGACCAGCAGCGCCACGCCCCAGCGATCGCGCAACCGCTCAAGCTCGTGACCAAGAGCGGTGTGATAGGGAGTATAGATGCCCTCGATCCACGCATCGAGTTCGGCCTTGGCGAGCGGTCGGCGCCAGATTTCACCCATGCCGGGAATGCGCCGCGGCACGAGGCCGAGACCGTTGCGCGACCGGCGATTGGCCAGCGAATGCCGCATCGGCCGGGGCTTCGCGCCGCGCACCATGCCCCAATCGACATCCTCGACCGAACGGTTGAGATCGATCATCGCCCGCGGTGCCTCGGCAAGCAGCAGGCTCGCTCCGGTGGCCGAGGCGACCGGCTGCGCGACGGCATCGATATGGCGATCCTCGAGTCGCAGCCGCGCCTGGTCGGGATCGCGTAGCGCAGCCAGCACATCGTCGGGGTAGGCACGCCCGCAATGCGGTGCGGCAATCAGAATCGGAATGCTAGGCTCGCCAAACCGGAACAGGTTGTAGGACGGCCCCTGCCGCCCCGGGATCTTGCCGCCCGACAGGTGCTCGGCACCCGTCGTTGCTGCTGCCTGCCGTTCGTTCATGCTGCATCGTCGGGCGCGCGCCTCGATTAAGCAAGCGCAGATTTCCTTCCGCTGCGGGGAGTTTTTGATCGTCCCGCCCCGGTAGCCAGCATGTGGGACGTCATTCTCGCTCATCCCGGCCCATCAGCCCTACCCGTCCATTAACAATGCTTGTTTTGGATACATGCTTTTTTAAAGCACGCGCGCTAAGCAGTTGGCATGACCGAAACAACGACCCAGCGAATCCTGCTCGCCGAGGACGACGATGCCATGCGCGTCTATCTCGAACGCGCGCTCGTCAATGCAGGCTATACAGTCGACTCGGTCGATCGGGGCACTGCGGCCATCCCGCTGCTCGAGGAATGCGAATACGATCTGTTGCTCTCGGATATCGTAATGCCCGAGATGGACGGGATCGAACTGGCTCAGCGCTGCAACGAAGTGAGCCCGCATACGAAGGTCATGTTTATCACCGGCTTTGCCGCGGTTACTCTGAAAGCCAGCCGCGAGCAGCCGCACGCCAAGGTCCTGTCGAAACCTTTCCATCTGCGCGACCTCGTGCTGGAAGTCGAACGGGTACTCGAAGACCGTATCAGCGCGCGTTTGCAATAGCTCCCAAATAGGGTCTTGCATGGCTTTCAGCGCCCCGCTAAAGGGCGCGCCTGCCCCACGAAAGGGGCACCCGATGGTGCGGGCGTATAGCTCAGTGGTAGAGCACTATGTTGACATCGTAGGGGTCGCAAGTTCAATCCTTGCTACGCCCACCATCGAAGCCTTCGAGGCATGAAAAAGCCCGCCGGAAACGGCGGGCTTTTTTGTTGCCAAAGTAGTCTTGGCGGCTTTCAGCTCCTGCAGCAGAACCGGGGCGCTACGGGTATCGGGAACGCAGTCCCGCCTCGCTCAAACTTCCAGTGCCTTCATGATATCGAGCACATGGTTGTCCCAGGATAGATTATCGAGACACCATGCTCGCCCCTGCGTCGCGATGCGCTGCCGGTACTTTTCATCGCTGACAAGTCCCTCGAGTGCGTCAGCAATTTGCTCGACACTACCGCCATCCACGATCAGGCCCGTTTGATCGTCTTCGATGAAGTCCGAGGGACCGCCATCTTTCCCGACAACCGCAGCAGCGCCGAATGACATCGCGTCGGCGATCACCAAGCCGAATCCTTCGATGTCCAAATCCGACACCGCAGCGACCTGCGGATGAAGGAAGATGTCGGTGTTCTTGAAGTTTTCTATAACCTGGGAATCCGGCAAATAGCCGGTCATGCGCACATGGTCATGCAGCTCCAGACGATCGATCGCCGCCCGGATCTCGTCGGCAAGAGGGCCCGTCCCGGATATCACGTATTCGAAAGGAACCGGGAGGCGCTTGTCCTTGAGCAATGCAATCGCGCGAACCGCATTGAGCAGGTTCTTACGCTCTACCAGGCGGCAGAAGCTATATATTCGGACCTTCGAGCGATCGAAAGACGGGGTGTGGAGGCATGCCTCGCGCCTGTACGAAAGTCCGTTGAACGAGACGATCCTGCCCTTGGAATTTTGTAGTTCGGGAAATTCCTGCTGCAGCCTGGCGCCAGTATAATCCGAAACCGATGCGAGCAGGTCGAACCGGGGCAAAGCCCTGCGCAGCACCGGCCGGAGGTAAAACGGATTGATCAGGATTTCCCTGCCGTGGACAGTCACTGCGGTCCGCGGAGTCCGAGCCCATGGCAGCAATGCCACGCCTGCCCTCCACGTTGTCGCATGACAGAACGTGAATCGGTTCGCACGGGTTTGCGACCGTGCAGCGCGCGCAAGTCTGGCAAGGACCTTCGGCTGGCTTCCCGTACCGACGTTGAGAACGTCGATTTTACCTTCCGGGTATTCGCGAGTGGTCCAACCGCTTTCGCCGGGAAAGCTGGTCAGCACCGTGGGGGTTACACCGCATCGAAGGTAAGCTTGGGCTGTGTGTTCGCTGTAACTTTCCACCCCGCCCACGACCGGGGGGAATGCCTTGGCACAGATCAGAACGGATTTTTTGGTGGTTGAGCTCATCATCTGACCTAATCGATATGCATGATACGGCAGCCTGCAAATTTTCGATTACGAAGCGCAATCAGCACCCTGCCCTCACGCAGGGCTCCGACACATCGCGAAGCCCGTTATACGCAATGGGTAGACGGTCGGACGCTCGATCACCGCAGGCCGATGCGGGAGATTGCGAGCTCTACCCCTCCCTGGCTTCCCCGCTCGACAGCGATTGAAGCGCTCAGGAGCAGAAAGGCACAATCGCTATCCTCGGCGAGCGGTGTGCTGGCAAGGGTTTCCCCCGGCCGAAGCTCAAGCTGAGCCAGCATATTGCTCTGATCACCTGCGCATGTAGCCGATACCCGCAAACGCCCACCTTCGGGGGCCGGACGCTCCAAGGCGACCTCCAGTTGGCCGCCGGATTTCTTTGGCGTTACGAGCTCCGCAAACGCGCCAAGCGCGCCCGGTTGAGCATCGACGATCAATGCTTCGCGGGTATCATCGTAGAAGCTCGAAACCAGGCCCGATGATTGCAATCTCCATCCAACCGGACTGGTTACCGATGCGAGCGATTCGGGCGGAATCCGTTCGCTTTGTTCCCCCAGGGGCCGATCCTTGGCGGCTAAGGCGAACATGCTTTCGAAATAACCCAACCGTCTGAGATTGCGATAGATCTCGGCCTTGCGCTCGCTTGGTTGCTCTGAGAAATCGATTCCCGTTTCCTCGAAGAACGAGCCCGAATTCTGCAGCGCAATCTGATTGCGTGCGAACTCGGTCCAGAAATCCTCTTCCCAATCGGGATGGGCGCGGATTAGCTGCCCAATGCGATCGCGTCCCTCGCGCAAAGCGAGCAAGCCGACAAATGGCGCAATTGCCGTCGAACGCAATTGCCTGCTCGTGCGAAGCCCCTGGTCGAAGAAGGTGATCATTGCGTCCACTCTTTCGCCGCGTGCGAAGTTGTGAACCAACCACATGTTCGCGACCGCGTCGCGCTTATTCATGGTACTGGCGGACACGAGAATATTCGATGCCCGCTCGGGATCGGTTTGGGCGATCCCGCCGACCGCCCAAACCCTCACAGGGACAGGATCGAGGGGGCGAAGCGCGCGAAGCGATTGCGCTTCTGCGAGGACCATATCGGAGCTTTCGGGGAAACCCGTGTTACCGTTCTCTGCTTCCGCCGATGCAGCCAGACGAAAATTCTGGTCGAGCGCCCGACTTCGGACCTCGGAATTTATCGTCGCGTCCAGAGTACGGGACATCGACAGCGACAGATTGCCGGTTTCGGAGGCCGCGTTGACGAACCCAGCCCCCGCACACACCAATGTGGCTATGCTTACGACGATCTTCCCGATCATGGCCGGGGCCGCAAATCCCCGCTGGCTCATAGCTTTTCGTTGTCCGAGCTCTGGCCATAGCCATAGCCGTAGCCATATTCCGAACCGTAGCCGTATTCGGAATTGCGTTCATCGACCTTGGTAAGGATGCCGCCCAGGATCCGACCACCCATGGACCGCATGCGCTCGATCGCGCTCGACAGCTGGCGAACACCGGCACGGTTTGCCTCGATGATATATACGATGCCTTCGACCTGGCTTCCCAGGACCGGAGCGTCCGCGATCCCGAGCACCGGCGGGGCATCGATCACCACGAAATCGTAGGCACTACGCAGTTGCGTCAGCAACTCGCCGATCCTGGGACCCGCGATGAGCTGACCGGGATTGGGCGGGATCGCGCCAACGCTCAGGATGTCGAAATTGGGGCCAACGTCCCGCTGGATCAAAGTACCAAGAGCATCCTGGCCGGTCAGGAATTCGACCACCCCACGCTCGTTCGGCACGCCCAGCCTCTTGGCCACCGACGGATTGCGAAGGTCCAAGTCGACCAAAATGGTCTTGCGGCCACTGCGCGCAAGCCGGTGGGCCAGCGCATAAGACGAACTGGTCTTACCTTCACTGGGCACCGTGCTCGTAAGCATCAGGGTTTTCGGGAAACCTTCGGAAGTCGACATATCAAGCAGCACGCCGGCCGACAGATAGGCTTCCGAAATGGCACTCTTGGCGTCGGCAAGCTCGTCCAGGGGGTCTTCCGCATCGGTTTTCGGAATGACACCCAGCAGGGCGATGTTCAGCTTCTGCCTCACATCCTGGGGATCCCGGACGCTTCGATCCATCTCTTCGCGAGCGAACAGGACTGCACCCGAAACGCCGATACCCAGCAGAAAGCCTAGCGCAAGGTTGAGCGGCAGATTCGGACTGGAAGGCTCGCGAGGGATACGCGGCGGATCGACAAGTTGCACATTGCTCGCTGCAGCCCCTGCAACACCGATCTCCTTATAGCGCTGAAGCAGGCTGTTGTAGAGTTCGCGGTTGGTGTCGACGTCGCGCTTCAATATGTTGTACTGAACAGTGGCGCGCTGTTCATCGTTATAGATGGAGCGCAGCCCTTCGACTTGTGCCTGCAAAGCTTGCTCGCGCTGTTGCGCCTGCATCAAGTTGCGCCGCAAGTCGGCCTGCCCGGTACCGAGCGCATCGGCGATCGAACGATCGAGCTCAGCAATCTCGTTGGTCAGGGCCTCGACCCGGGGGTAACCAGGCTCGAATTGCGTCAGAAGGTTGGCCTTCTGCGCTGCAAGCTCCGCACGCTTGGCACGCAGCGTATTCGCCACTGTGTTACCTTGCTGCTGAACACCGGCCTGCAAGGCACTTTCCGCAGCAATGCGATCGGCACGCGCGCTGTTCAACGCGTCGTTCATGCTCGCCAGGTCGGACGCCTTGAGCGTACGATCATTCCCGGTGGTCGCTTCACTGTTCGAGAGCGATACGATTCCGCTCTGCGAAGAATAGGTAACGAAGGATCGCTCGGAATCTTCCAGGCGCGAGCGCAATTCTGCGAGCTGCTGCTCGAGAAATCTGCGTGCATCGTCGGTAGCGGCAAACCTCCGCTCCATCGAAGCCGCAACGAATTCGCTGATCCAGGTCGAAGCGATTCTCCGCGACAGCTCCGGAGACGGGCTCGTGAAGGACACATCGGCGAGGCTCGATCCGACAACCGGTTCGATGGAAATAAGTTCAAGGAGGAGCAGCGATGTCCGCTCCATGGCAAGCCGCTGGTTGCCGGACCGGATTTCCCCATCGTCCGGGATATTGAACGCGTCGATGAAGGCCTCGTCGGCCGGTAGGTTCAGCTTACGCGCGACGCGTTCGGCCAGAGCCTCGCTTTCGAGAAGCGCGTACTGTGTGCGATAGAACTCGTCGTAATTGAGTCCGTCCCCCGCAGGCTCGACTCCCTCGACGTCCGATACGTTCGCTTCGATCCTGTTGATCTGGATACGCGCGGTCGAGGTATATTGCGGCGTTGCGAGCAGAGTCAGCACCAGCGCTATGGCGACCGCGGCGATTATGATCGCACCGACTATCAGTCGGTTCGTCCAGAAAACCCGCCAGATGTAGTGGAAGATCGAGGGTTTCTCCGGCCCATTGCCGGGGCCTTCAAACTCGGCCGCCTCATACGGTCCCGATGATGCTGCAGTCGCCATATTATCCTGGGTTGTCACCTGAACCTACTTTCGAAATGTTGGCTTGCCGCGATCAAGCGGTGCGGGAAAGCAAGACGAGCGGAGTGGTCAGCAAGTTGGTAACGCCTTGGATCGTGTCCAGGAATCGCCGGGTCTGGGATTCGTCAACCACCACCCTATCGCCGGGATAGACGCTTGGATCGGCGTAGTTTCCGCGCCTGATCGCCCTCACATCATATAGCCCGACATACTTCTGACCACTTACCTCGCGAAAAACGATCACGGTCGTGACCCTCGCAAAGTCGTTCTCACCGCCAGCAACAGCAATCGCCTGGGTCAGTGTCTGGTCGCGATAAACCGGATATATTCCGGGGCGCCTGACCTGCCCATCGAGCGTTATCGCGTTGCTCGTCGATTCAACCAGGTTCACCACCACGTCGGGATCCCTGAGATAGTTCTGTCGCATCCTCTCCTCGAGGATGTCCGCCAGTTCGACGGGAGTAAGGCCGGTTGCCTTCACGGCGCCTGCCAGCGGAACCGAGAGGAAACCCTGTGCATCCACGGACAACTGGCGAGTCAAATCGGGCATCCCGACGACCTCTACTTCGACCTTGTCGAGCGGTCCCAAAGCATAGAGAAAGCTGCCGTCGGCGCCGACCTTCTCGGGCTGAGGCATCGCGCCCGCCTGGACGTACTCCACCGTAGGGGCGAGCCCCAACTCCGGAGGGCCGCTCGAGCACCCTGTCACGGCGAAAACCGCCGCAGCCAAAACAAATTTCGGATTCATAAAGGTCCTCAAGTTCATCGAGAAATTGCCCCAGGCAAAAGAGGTCGATCGCGCCCTACCCAATTTTCCGATGCCTTTCGAGATCAATGCTAGAGACCGCCAAAAAGCCGGTCAAGATTGCGAATACCAACTGCCCCAAGGGGGTTCTCGTGGGATAGTCAACCAGCCCGGCGATTAGCCACACCCCGAGCGCCCCGCAAAGGTAGACGGCAAGGATGCGCGCCTTGCCGTCGCCAGCGTGCCAAAGGCGCAGTAGCCGCCGGACAACCCACACCAGAGCCGCAACGAGCAGAAGCAATCCCGCCAGCCCGGTTTCAATAACATATTGCAGCGGCTCGAAATGCGCCTGGTTTAGATAACTTGTGCTCAGATTTTCGACGTTCTCGTATCCGTAGAAAACGCTTTCGAACGCGCCAAACCCGATACCCTCGAGCCAATAGTCCCGCATCATCTCGAAAATCTTGGGCAGGTAGATCCAGCGCAGCTCATCCGCCGGATCGGATTCGAACAGGCGGGTAAGCGCGGTCTGCCGTTCGGTGATGGCCAGATAGCCGAAGACCATGGCCAAGGCCGCCAGTACGCTGCCACCCAATCCGGTAATGGCCAGCCTCACGCGCCGACTTGATCCCTGCCATGCACGATTGAGCGCCGGCGCCTGCCAAAGCATTACCGCACAGACCACGCTTACTGGCGCGCACAGCAAGAGGCCTGCCCGTGACCCGGTGACGAACAGCAGCGGATAGATGAGGAACACGAGCGCGAGACCCGATGCGAGACGGAGGCTGGCTCGCCGGTCGCGCAGGTCGATCCGCGTGATCATGTAGCAAACTGTCAGCAAGAGCCAGTTCAGCAGCACCGCCTGATGATTCTTGTTCGCGAACAAGCCGACCGGGTGATGGCCGTGTGTTACGCGGTAGAAGTACAAACTGTCGGCTCCGAGCGCCTGCAAATAGCCGACCACCATGCTGAGCACGCCCATCGCCAAAATCGGAGGCAGTATCCAGCGACGCTCTCTGTTCCATAGCAAGCCGACGAAACCCACCGCTACCAGCGGCACGAACATCGAAAAGAACGCATTCCACGTTCGGCTCGGCTCGAGACTGAGCGGACGCCACACGTCTTGCATTCCAAAAAGCTCGTCGAGTTGCGCGACACCTTCCCGGCCGGGCAGCGAACTCCAGATCACCGGCGGTAGGGGGACGAGTTGCAACAAGGCAATGACCATCAGCGAGCCGATGAACAGCAACGGGAAACGGACCGCTTTCAATTCGTCGGCCGAAATCCGCCAGACGATATAGATCAAGAACAGGGCAGCCAGCGGTCGCAGCAGCAGAAGCGACAATATGTCGGGCCGCGAACCACCGCCGGTCAGACCAACGAGCAGGATGAAGGCGAAGTAGATCGCGAGGTGCAAGCGTCGGTCCTGGAAAAACCCGCGGAGTCCCTTTGATGACGCCGCTTTTTTCTTGGAGGTCTTTCTTGATCGCCTCCCTGCCGGACGTGATCCGGATCGATCCACGCTGACGGTCGATGACATGATCTTTGCTTCCCGTTCCGTTCTACGTCAGCCCATCCCGTGCGCGACGATGATGCGCCTGTAGGACACATCGGGCTGAAATCGCAACTCGATTACACCACCAAACGTTTGCTTTTACACTATCAGAACCGCTCACCCGCTGCGGCGAAACGCCAATCAGTCGACGTTAACTTAAGTATCCCGCCACGACGGCCCGGCGCCTTGCGCC
The DNA here is from genome assembly GCF_024171405.1 of Qipengyuania citrea. Lineage (GTDB taxonomy): Bacteria > Pseudomonadota > Alphaproteobacteria > Sphingomonadales > Sphingomonadaceae > Qipengyuania > Qipengyuania profunda. Next base: position 46,105 of record NZ_JALJZT010000002.1, on the reverse strand, counting down.
GTTTCCCTTAGCGTTCATGCCTGTGGGGTTTTGGGCATGATAATCTCCGAGGCCGACGCAAATCGTTTTTATCATTCAGCTCAGATCTGCACCTGTCGTGTCGTCCCGAGGCGGCAACGCAGCGAATATTCCGCCCATGCAACAGCCCGTTTGTGGGCCCCGTTCACGACTTCAGGGTCTCAAGTTCGAGCGTAGCCATAGGCCTCGATGAGATCGCCCATTTCGGCATCGCATAGCTCGACGAGTTCCGCCGGCATCTCGTCGCGCCAGCCACCCGCCTTGCCTTTTCGCATTGTAGGTGTGGGGCCGGTTCCCATCCCCGCCATTTCGTCCACCTTGCTGCCATCGATGCCGCAGAGATCGACGATGCTGCGCAAGGCGTCACGCTTCCTTTCGGCGGTGCCTCCGCCTCGTTGCCCCACCAGATCCTCGAAACGGACCGCGAGCGTACCCGGACGGTCGAGCCACGGAAGATAGCCTTGCAGGGTCGCCCGCAGGGGACGAATAAACGGATCGGCGTTACGGCCGACGATCAGGGAGCGAAGCCGGTCCTTGTCGTTTTCAAGCACCTCGGCAAGGTAGGGATGCAACCGATGCCTGCGCAGCCCCATCGCGTAGTGCAGGCGCGACAGAACGATGTCACGCGGGTCTCGGGCGATGAAGATACTGCATATCTCTGCCCCCGACAGAATGTCCTCCAGTTCCTTCGACCAATAGAGGTGCGCGGAAAACATCTGTCCGGGCCTGACCGTGGAAATAGCGCGCTCGGTCTTCGGAAGGTTCACCATCGGAAATCCGAGATCGTTGCTCGTCCCCGGCATACCGAGCCGATCGATATCGAGATGAAGGCGGGAATTCTGGAGATCGGCCAGTCGCTCGAGCTCGGCAGTGAGCAGGTGGGTCCCCGCCTTGGGGATACTGTTCACCAAAATCCGCGGCCCCCGACGCCAGACTTGGGCACGAGCATATGCGCGATAGGCAGCAATCAGGGTTTTGCGCAGGCTAGAGCTTTGTACAAAATGCTTCGACACGGTCAGGGAACACTCCGGAAATTCGGTGCGAGTTACAGGGCCAGCCTGCGTGAAGGCGGTGAATATGGACGTCATGACAGCGAAGCAAGGCGGATAATTCAGCTACCGTGCCGGTAAAGCTTCCGTACAGGCGGCCGAGTGCCTAATTCAGGAGACCCACGACCCATCCCGCAACTAAGGAACCCAACTGCATGCTTGGTGAAGCAGCCATCAGAACCGGATTTGGTCGTCGCGAAGTTCTAACCGGTTCGCTGGCCGCACTGGCGGTGACCTCCGGAACACTCTTCCTGGGTAAGCTGGGCATCGGCGGGCAGACTGCCGGTGATCTGACCGATGAGCTTGCGACGGCTCCAGCCGATACGATCGTGACCATCACCAGCGGTCTGTGGGCCGTATCGCGATCGATCCGCGTAGCGGCCAAGGTGCGGTTCGCGGGCGGGATCCTGCGCCCCGATGACGGGGTGATAATCGACTTCGATCAGGATATCGATGCGCCGCCGGGGCAGCATATCTTCGATTTGACGAATGTCCGATGGGTTCGCGGCGTCCAACAGATGGATAGCGCAAAACGGCAACAAACTCTCTGGGAAACCGGAGGTAATTTCCGCCTGCCTGGCATAGCCTATGCCAGCTGGTTCGGTGCTCAGACCGGCCCCGAACATGACAACACGCTGGCTTTGCAGTCGATGCTGGATAGCGGTGCGCGCGATGCTGTGCTCGACGGATTCTATCTGCACACGGCCAATTGGGTCGGAGACAATCAGCGTCTCCGCGGCCTTGCCCCCTTTGGTGAAGGCACACGGTCGGGGCTGAAGACCGTTCCCTACGACCAGAGTTTCATCGAGCTGCTCAACAGGCCGAATCCCAGCTCACCGGCCGAAGACTCTTTCCGCGGTCTTTCGACCAAATCGGGGATCGAAACCGCTGCTTTCGCTGATTTCGAGTATGACGGATCCGCTCAGGAGCATTTCGATCACAAGACCCGGTACCGCAACTATTTTGCAGACGAATCCTCGGTTGCGGAAGGCCCAAAGTCTTTTCGCCGCCAGCTGATGCGTCAGGGCGGCATAAACATCGGACAAGGAGACAATGACGGCGCCTACCAGGCACCGCGTGCGACCATGATCGAGCGCGTGTACATTCACGACACGGTTCGAAGCGCGATCGTCGCCAACCGCGCGCCCGGGGTCACCATTCGGGACTGTCGTTTGGCCAATAGCGATGTCGACCATCTCATCTACGCAGATCGCAACCCCGACCTACTCGTCGAAAACGTTACTCTTTCGGGCTATGCCCACGGGGCAATGGTCGTGATCAGCGGTGGTTCGTTGCGCAATTGTGTTGTTCGAGACCTGTCGGCAAATCCGATCCCCGGTCGCGTCACGGACAGCATCGTCTGGCTACGCGCCGACTTGCCCGAACCTACGGAGGTTACCAACCTTGTCATTTCCGGCGCATTGGAAAAGCTGGGTAATGAGGATGTCCAAGCAAAGGTATTCAAACTGGCCGGCAAGCGAGCCGCCACTATACGAGGGCTCAAGATAACGCATACCGGGTCTCCCGCCGCCTCATTTACCGTGTTCGGGACACAAAAGAGCGCTAGCGCAATCCAGCTCGATGGACTGATGGCACGAGACATGCCTGCCGGCGCGACCTTGTGGAACACGCCCTTCAACGTCAGCGACATCGTGATGCACAATATCGATTGGACGTGGAACGAGGAGACCCGGAAAGCGCCGTATCTGATGCGTTTCGGCGGTCTGGTTGGTGCCGATTTCAACAACATCACACTTAACGGCGCCAGTCTCGAAACCCTTAGCTATGTCGAGAGAAGAGCCCGTAAAATCGATACAGCGGCGATCAAGGCGAGCCACACCATCGGGCGGATGGTCGATGCTCCGGGTTTGTGATCCTGCTGCTCCAACAGACAGACCCGCCGAGACAGATCATGGCTCCAGCCTACAGCGGAGGAGCGTTACCCGGTCGGCTTAGGAGGGATCAGCCCGTTTATCGGAGAGGGCATAGTCAGGTGCGGGAATGAAGAACCGCCGCGCCAATGCGCCGGGCCAGGCGAACAGCCAGGCTGCCGCGCGGTAATACCACGGGGCCTTGCGACGCCCCTTGGTACGCGGATCGAAGGTGATACGGCCTTCGTGTTTGAATTCGTTGCCGCCTATCACGTGCTCGATCGCAAAGTACCGGCCGTTCCTGATCGTGTCGACGAGGACGGAAAGGTCGATGTCCAGAAAGGCGCCGATGCGCTCGAGCTCGCGCACGGGATTTGCAGAGAAATCGTCATGCGACAGATGGAGCACCCGGTCCGGATAGGCCCGGGCAGTCAAGATCGCGGCGATCATTCCTACCGACCAGCCCAATGCGATGACCATCAGAAACGGAAACGTCATCAGACCGGGTCGATAGAGCCGCTTCATGAATTTAACCGGGCTGCCAGCACCCAGACGATAGTAATGCGACGTGATGGTGATGTCCGGCTCGCGGTAGATATGAATGACTTTCGCCGAGGGATCCGAGCGCAACATCATCAGGCCGCGGGTATATTCCTTGTGGCTGTCGACGAAGGCCGGCACATCGAAAACGTCGGCAATCGTGTCGTTCAGGTCGCGCGTTGCCTGCGCATAGAATGACCATTTGTCGTCCGGCACCTCCGGCTTGCTACGCAATGCAGAGCCGAACTGGCGGATATCCGTCAATTCATAAAGCTTGGGAATGTCTTCTTCCAGGTCGCGACCGGTGCGAACGCGGTATGCGCCGAACACCTGCGACCATTGCGGGCACTCGCGAATTTTCGCGCCACACGAGCATTCCTCATGGGGGCCACGCGCAAGCGCATCAAGGACCTCGCCGCACCCCTGTATCTGGGGGTGGCCATTGAGAATTACGGTCAGGATCGTCGAACCGGAATGGGCGCGTCCGGCAATGTAGATCGGCGTGACACCATCAGCCATGCGTTGCACCCCCTGGCCCACTTTGCGCCTTGCCCCAGTGCGAGATATCGAAGTCCACCATCTCGGCAAGCTTCGCGAGATCCCCGGCATAATATTGGGACAGCTCCTGTCGGACGGACTGTGTCATCGGCTTCGGACGTTCACCATAACGGTCAAGGGAAGTCGTCACCCCTCTCCGCACTTTGGTGCGAAGTCCGCGTGGCAGGAAAGGCTTGATCAGCGATTTGATGGCTCCCGGACGATTGAAGGAATTGCGAATTCCCTCGATCACGGGATTGGCATGGCGCACCGTTACGTTCTCCTGCCGTCCGGCATTCACGGTCTGCCGGGAAACCTCGAGAAAATCGCACATCGTATCGAAAACGCCCTGCCCATCTTCCTTCAGCTTGTCGAAGCTCAGGAGTAGGACGTTCTCCCGCCCGAAGCGGTCGAGGTATCGCTCGACATGCCGAGAGAAAAGACCCGAATAGAGATAACGCCATCCATAAATGAAATGGTCGCGCTTACCTGCCAGTTCCTCAGCGATGGCCTGCTCGAAACTGGCCGCCGATTCCCGCCCGCGCGATGAATTGTAACCCCAGGCCGAGTAAGCACGCGGGACGGGATCACGCAAAGCAATGATGATCTTCGCGCCGGGTACCGTAGCCTTGATGCGATCTGCTGCGTGCGGCGACGGCAGATAGGGTGTCGAGGCTTCTCCGCGTTGCTGCGCCCGTTGCGCTTCCGCACTGGAAAACAGCGCAGCATAGTCATCCGCGTTGAACACGCCCAGATCGACTTCGGACAGCGGCTGAATGCGACCGTGCTTGTCGGGCCGATAAAGCGTTTGCCATCGCTCTGGATCGTCGAAGCCCCGAATGAAATATCCGGGTTCCTTCGGATCCGACATGAAGACCTGCTCGTGCCGCGCAAGCATCGCGTGCAAGCTCGTGGTCCCGGCCTTCTGGGCACCAACAATAAAGAACGTCGGAGACATCATTTCACGACTGCCTTTGGAACGAAAATCGGGCCCAGGATCGAGGGGTCGATACCAAGGTTGCGGCGAGCCCAGATGACGACGGCAATATTCCATCCGGCCTTGACGACGAGCAGTCCCCATGCCGCGCCGATGGCACCAAATTCCCTGGTGAGGAGCAACAAGACCGCGAAGCCGACGATATTGAAGGTTGCCAATATTTTGAGAAACTCGCGGTCATGGCCGGTCATATTCATCAATTGCCCACTCGATCCACAAATCGCTGCAATGACGAACCCGGCCATAATCACCAATAGCGCAGTTGCCGAGGTCGAGAAGCTGGGGTTGAGCAAATCAAGCAGTTGCGCTCCGAAAAAGCCCAGGATGACGGCACCCAGCAATGCCATCGCTGTCGAAGCGATTGCAGTAAAACTGGCAACGCGCTGGAGTTGCGCAAGATTGTTCGCCGCGTAGTTACGCGCAAGCATCGGTGCGGTCAGCAGGTTGAGCCCCTGCAATGGGAAAGCAATGATGGTTGCAACGCGGACCGCTGCGAAGAACGCACCTGTTTCCGCCGGAGGAATGAACTGCCCAACCACTACCACGCTGAGAGGTGTGATGGACGCGTTCATGGCCGTGGCGAGCCAAAGGCGGACCGAGCTTTTGCGCCACATGGACTTTGCAGCATCCAGCGTTTCGTCGGGTGTGGTGTCGGCCCGCTCCGCTGCGGCGATCTGCGCAAGAGCGCGTCGCCAGCGAGGTCGGACGATGAACAGCAACTGCAATGCGTTAAGCACCAAAAGGGTTATCGCGAGAAACCATAACGCGGTGGTCGCATCGGTAGCGATGGTCAAGCCGCCGCCCGCCAACGCCATCAGGCTCATCGCGAGCGGTCTCCAGACAATCTCTTTCGGTACCAGCGACCTAACCAGATTGCCGAGACCCCGCAGCAGATTTGCCTGGAAGTCAGCCAGTATCATGCCGGCGGTTAGCGCCGCAGCGGGTATGATCGACGGGTGGGCATGGGAAAGTGAGGACCACAGAAGAATAACGAGAACGCTCGCCAGGATCCCGACAACCGAAACCATCAGCGAGAAACGCAGCACTGCGCTCATCAAGTCCGTCCGGCCGCGTTCGCTATATGTCGACAAGGACCTCAGGATGAGCCTGCATTGTCCGAAATCGAGCATGACCGACAATGCCGTGGCAAGCGAGAAGGCATAGCCGAAATGGCCGAACTCATCGGTCGGCATCCAGCGGGCCATGGCGAAGACCAGCGCAAAGCCGAGCCCTGCGGAGAGAAACCGGATAGCGATTGAAATGGCTCCGCGCCCCGCCAATCGTCGGTTGCTGTTAGCCGCCATCAATTGTCGACGCCGGCGCCGAAAAACTGCTCGCGCTCTTCGGCGGTGAATCCTGCAGCGCGGGCCATCGCGATCCACCGAGGGTCGGTCGGCGATATTCCAACGGAAGCGGGACGGATCTTACTGACATCAAGCGCCTCGCCCGGGGCGCCCGCCAAGCTTCGTATCGTCGCGACGTTGCGAGCGGCATCACGGCAGACATCCTCGAAAGACAGCGAGACAAAGCGGCTTCCATAAAGGGCGCGCCCCTCGCGCTCCGCCAGTCGATATGCCCCCAGCCAACCCCCGAGAAGGCGCTGCGCCGCAGGAACCCTTGCGCTCTTGGGAGGAAGTTGCACCCCCACCTCAGCAAAGAGCGTGTTCGTCGTATCGATCCATTTGGTGCGAAGGAGCTCTTCCATCCCCCAGCCGTTGAACCGGCCGGGCCGCGTCAAAGCTGTAGAGCGGTTGCGGCGCTTGCGCAGACCCAGGGGATCGAACCGGTCGGAGGGGAGCAGATGGGAACTCGCAAATGCGACAGGATGGCGGTAGAGATGAACCAGTACGGCGTCGGGAATGATCGCGTGAATCGCAGGGATTTTGCCCATGCAGCGCGTCACATCGAACGCCGTGGGTCCGTCTTCGAGAAAGTACTCGAGATACTCGACCTGCTTTTCCGATAGGCCGCGAACGGTCTCCTCGCCTCTCGGTATCGGCGCGTAAAGAGACCGAAAGCGATCGGGATCCCGATTGTACAATGCAATGAATTCCGCTCGGGTGCGTTTGACGTTGTCGGCCGGAAGGTCATGCAGCAAATGGCTGAACGGTTCGTCATAGCACGTGTAGCGCGCATCTTGCCGGAACAGGTTCCACAATGCGGTAGTACCGGAACGGCGCAATGCAACGACCGCAATATGTCGAGGCGTCTCGCTCATTGGAGGGCTACTTGCTTTCCACCCATTGCGCAAAACGCCGCGCGTTGACGAATCCAGCGTTGAAAAACCAACCGATCATCAGGCTGATCGACTTGCCCAGCGGAAGCTGCTCTTGCGTACGATAGACGTTCCACTGGAACGGTATAACGCGAATTTTATTCGAAGAGACCGTGCCGCTATGGAGGCGATAGCTGCATGTGACTTCGTCGAGCAAATCGGCTTTGGGCACCTGTTTGAGCAAACGCAGGAAGAAAACGAAATCCTGCCGCTTGCGGATTTCGGGAAAGTGAACCGGTTGAGCTAGCGCCCGCCGATCGACCAGCAGGCTCGAAGTGCGAATTATGCAGTGCCGCAATAGCTGTTCGTAGGTAACGCTTGCGGCAAGCCGCCCACTCCGACCGATCTGTTCGCTTTCTGCATCGATCAGATCGTAACGCGTATAGCACACAGCCGAGCCGGTCCGGTCCATGAAGCGCAGCTGTTGCTCAAGCTTGTCCGGATACCAGCGGTCATCTGAATCGAGTAGCGCGAGATAATCGCCGGACGCGGCATCGATCCCCGCATTCCGCGCACGTCCCGCTCCGCCATTCGTTTCCATCCGCACTATCTTGATGCGGCGATCCGCCATCCCCTCGACGATCGCGACAGTGGCGTCGGACGAAGCATCGTCGACAGCGATGACCTCCAGATTGGCATGGGTTTGATCCAGCACCGACCGGATGGTTTCGACGATATGCGCCGCCGAGTTATGCATCGGCACCACCACGGAAACCAAGGGTTCACTGGGGAACTGCCCGTCTTGCACTTGTGGAGATTCTCGCATGGGCAAGTTCAAGCCTACCTTGGTCTCGAAGAGTGATCTTGGGCCAGGTTGAGCCCACCGCCTTGGCCCGCCCGAGTGTGCGGTTAACCAAGGCTGCTAGCGCGTTGGAATGAATGTTCCAAGACCATATCTGACCGTTAGACCCAGTCTAAGGTAAGGACGCGGGACAAGCGGCAACAGCGAACTGTGGCCCGCCCTTTTAGGAAAGGCCGCACCCAACCACTTTTTGACAAGACGTCAAAGCTTCGCATGAAAAGTATGCGCCCGCTGCGGACACTCTGCTGGGTTAACCGCCAAGCTCAACGGTTGCCGCCCAAGGCCGACCAATCCTGCATTGATCGCTTGCGAATTGCGCCATGTCCGGCAGCGGAGCGGTATCACAAACCGGCTCCAGCTAGAGAAACCAGAGGAACCCCCGCAGACTGGTTCGACTTCAGTTGACAGTCAATTCCGCACGGATTGTGCCCGACCAAACTGATCTTTTAGCCAAGCTCTCAGCCCCAGATGCAGAAAAGGCCGCCACCGGAAAACGGTAGCGGCCTCATCTTTGAAATTCGCTAGAAGCTTACGGGCTAACAGCTTCGTCATCGTCGTCGCTGGCAGCGACGATCACGCCGGCAACCACAGCGATACCAGCAAGGATCGCGATGATCAGGCCTGCGCCACCGAGTTCACTGGTTTCACCAGCTTCGGCGGTCGAGCGCGAAAGGTCGGTTGCAACGGCAGCGTCAGCTGCAGCAGCGGATACCGAACCGACGGCCATGGTTGCGGCTGCGAGGCCGGCGAGAAGGCGGCTGGTCTTCATATTTAGTCTCCTTAAGTTTTATTCTTACGCGAGAATTCGATTTTTCGCTAGCAGCGATTCGAATACCGCGCAACCGGATAATTCATTGTTACGTCGCATTTTTACAACGCAGTCAGCTCCGACCCATTCTATTCTCAAAGCACCTTACGTCGGCTCAAGGACAGGTCAATATGCATTCGGGTGCACCAGGACCCGGGCCGTCGCGAATATGATTTTGATGTCACGCAAGACCGACCAGTTGCGAATGTACTCCAGATCCGCCTGGAGCCGGTCCTTTAGATGACCTTCGGTTTCGGTCGCGCCGCGGTGCCCGCGAACCTGGGCCAGGCCGGTAAGACCCGGCTTGAGCGCGTGCCGCTGCCAATAATCGGTATCGACTTCCCAGAAGAGCTTTTTGCCCGCCTGCGACCCCAATGCATGCGGACGCGGCCCGACCACGCTCATTTCCGAACGCAGGACATTGATGAGCTGCGGCAGTTCGTCGATCGACGTCTTGCGAATGATGGCCCCGATCCGCGTCACACGATCGTCTTCGCGCGAGGTCGAGCGCGCGCCCTTGCAGTCGCCCTTTTCTACGCGCATCGAGCGAAACTTGAGCATGTCGAACAGGCAATTATGCGCGCCCATGCGCTGCTGGACGAAGAAGATCGGCCCCCCGTCCTCAAGCTTGATCAGCACAGCTACCAGCGCCATCAGCGGACTGAGCAGGATCAACGCCGGCACGGTGATCGCCAGATCCATGACCCGCTTGAAGATGCGGGCATGAAGCGCCAGGGGACCGGTCGAGACAACCAGGAAGGACTGGCCGCCCTCGCGCTCCAGCGCGATTGCGCCAAGTTCCTGCAAGGCGGTGGAGATAACCTCACCGCGCACGCCCGCCCCGCGCATGACGCTCGCCCATTTCGGGCGCTGGTCGGCCGCGCAACTGACGACGACACGATCCATGCCGCGCATCATCCGGCCAATGCGATCGAGACTGTCGGGTGAAGCATGCGCGCCGGAGATGTCGAAATCCTCGGCATGAACGACCTGCGCACCACGAATGGTCACCTTTGGCCCGCCATCCATGACCACCAGTACCGAACTCACGCTCGGACCGTAGGCCTGGCGCAGGCTGAAATGCATGCCGATCCGGAACAAGGCCATGCCGGCAAAGGCGAGAACCAGCGCGAGCGAGAGCATGACGCGCGAGAATTCGGTCGCAGCCTTGGCGTAGAAGATCATCACCGTACACAACATGGCTGACACCACCAGTGCGAGGCCAACCTGTCCGATCGCGTAGCGCGCTTCGTCGAGCGCGCGGATCGAATAACACCGTTGATGCACTGCAATGACCAGGAAGATCGGCAGGAAAGCCCAGCCCATCGCAATGGCGAGTTCATGCGGCCACTGATTGCGATAAAAGCCTCCGGCGGCCACGAAACTGCCAAGCAGGATCAGGGCATCGACCAGCAGCATCAGCAGATACAGCTGAATACGGCGACCTTCCATCGCCGGGCGGCGAACCGCGTGGGAGACATTCTCAAGATACACGTTCTTCGCTCCGCCCTTCTCTTCCCGGGGGGTATGGATGACCATGCGACGTTGTTCTTGTGCTTCATGCAAGATGCGCGGGTTAACCGGATCATAGTCTCCGTTAACTCTCCGTGGCAATCCGTATTGTCTATTTGCGCCATTGTGGGACCGCTACGGCAATCGGGCTGACAGCCCATGCGCCACGTGGCCCTCCGCTTCCAACGTGACCGCTCCCTTGCCCTCGGCCCGCGCTCTGCTATGGCGCGCGCAACTCTCATTCGAACGAACAGGAACCCCATGGCGAAGATCAAGGTTGCGAACCCGATCGTCGAGCTCGACGGCGACGAAATGACGAAGATCATCTGGGAATGGATCCGCGAGCGGCTGATCCTGCCCTATCTCGACGTCGATCTGAAATATTACGATCTTTCGATCGAAAAGCGCGACGAGACGGAAGACCAGATCACGATCGACGCGGCCAATGCGATCAAGCAATATGGCGTGGGCGTGAAATGCGCCACCATCACCCCCGATGAAGCCCGCGTCGAGGAATTCGGCCTCAAGAAGATGTGGGTCAGCCCCAATGGCACGATCCGCAACATCCTTGGCGGCGTCGTCTTCCGCGAGCCGATCGTGATCGACAACGTTCCGCGCCTCGTCCCGGGCTGGACCGATCCCATCGTCGTCGGCCGTCACGCTTTCGGTGACCAGTACCGCGCCAAGGACACGTTGATCCCCGGCCCCGGCAAGCTGCGCCTCGTCTTCGAAGGCGAGAATGGCGAGAACATCGATCTCGATGTCTACGAATTCCAGAGCTCGGGCGTCGCCATGGCGATGTACAATCTCGACGACAGCATCCGCGACTTCGCGCGTGCCTGCATGAACTACGGCCTCGACCGTGGCTGGCCGGTGTATCTGTCGACCAAGAACACCATCCTCAAGAAGTATGACGGTCGTTTCAAGGACCTGTTCGAGGAAGTGTTTGAGAGCGAATTCAAGGACAAATTCGCTGAAGCGAACATCATCTACGAACACCGCTTGATCGACGACATGGTCGCATCCGCGCTCAAGTGGAGCGGCAAGTTCGTCTGGGCCTGCAAGAACTACGACGGCGACGTTCAGTCGGACGTGGTGGCGCAGGGCTTCGGCTCGCTCGGCCTGATGACCAGCGTGCTGATGACGCCCGACGGCAAGACCGTCGAAGCCGAAGCTGCGCATGGGACGGTCACCCGCCACTATCGCCAGCACCAGGAAGGCAAGGCGACCTCGACCAACCCGATCGCCAGCATCTTCGCCTGGACGCGCGGCCTGATCTATCGCGGGCGCTTCGACAACACGCCCGACGTGGTCAAGTTCGGCGAAACGCTCGAGCGGGTTTGCATCCAGACCGTCGAAAGTGGCAAGATGACCAAGGACCTCGCGCTGCTCATCGGCCCCGACCAGAGCTGGATGACCACCGAGCAGTTCTTCGAGGCGATCGTCGACAACCTCGAAACGGAAATGCAGGCCTGGGCCTGAAACCAACCGCCGACTTCGTCATTGCCTAGGCAGTGACGCACGAGACCGGGACCGGCACGCGCCGGTTCCGGTCTTGTCGTAAGGGGTCACCAGAACAGACAGGGATTACATGGCCGCACCGGCAAACAAGAAGCGCACCGTGAAACGCAAAGGCCCCGAGAAGTTCGGCCAGCGCCGGCTCGAAGTGCGCAATGCGATGATCAAGGACATTCCGGGCATCGCGCACCTGGTGCGGCGGGTTTACGAGGATATGCCCGCCTACACGCACGGCGAAATCCGCGGGCAGATCAACAATTTCCGCGAAGGCTGCTTCGTCGCGCTGCTCGATGACGAGGTCGTCGGCTATTGCGCGACCATGCAGCTTGCCGAAGCGCTCGCCTTCCAGCCGCACGACTGGGACGAGATCACCGGCAATGGATATGGTAGCCGTCACGATCCGACCGGCGACTGGCTCTATGGCTACGAGATGTGCGTCGATCCCAAGGTGCGCGGCGTGCGCATCGGGCGGCGCCTGTATGAAGAACGACGCGCGCTGGCCGAGGAAATGGACCTGACGGGTATCGTCTTTGCCGGGCGGATGCCCAATTACCGCCGCTTCCGCCGCAAGGTCGAAAATCCGCAGGACTATCTCGCCAAGGTGGTCGAGGGGAAACTGCACGATCCGGTGCTGCGCTTCCAGCTGGCCAACGGCTTCGAACCCGAACGGATCATGCAAGGCTATCTGCCCGAAGACAAAGCCTCGATGGCCAATGCGGTGATGATGGTCTGGCGCAACCCTTATGTCGAGCGCGACCAGCCGGTGAAGAAGCGGCTGCCACGCGGGGTCGAGGCGGTGCGCGTCGCGACCTGCCAGCTCCAGGCGCGCGCGGTCGCGGATTACGACGAATTCATGCGCGCCATTAAATATTTCGTCGATGTCGCAAGCGATTACGAGGCGGACTTCATCGTCTTTCCCGAACTGTTCACGCTTATGCTGTTGAGCTTCGAGGAGAAGGAACTCTCCCCCGTCGAGGCGATCGAGCGCCTGTCCGAATACACCCCGCGTCTGCGCCGCGACATTTCCGAGATGGCGATGCGCTACAACATCAACATCATCGCCGGTTCGCATCCGACGCGGATGGAGGATGGCGACATCCACAATGTCGCCTATGTCTGCCTGCGCGACGGCGCAGTGCATGCGCAGGAGAAGATCCACCCCACGCCGAACGAGCGCTATTGGTGGAACATCAAGGGCGGCGACAAGGTCGAGGTGATCCAGACCGACTGCGGTCCGATCGGGGTGCAGATCTGCTACGACAGCGAGTTCCCCGAGCTGTCGCGGCGCCTCGCCGACGAAGGCGCGCGGATCATCTTCGTGCCGTTCTGCACCGACAGCCGCCAGGGCTATCTGCGCGTACGCTATTGCGGTCAGGCGCGCGCGATCGAGAACCAGTGCTTCGTCGTGCTCAGCGGCAATGTCGGCAATCTGCCCAATGTCGCGAACATGGATATCCAGTATGCGCAGAGCTGTATCCTGACGCCTTGCGATTTCCCCTTCGCCCGCGACGGGATTGCCGCCGAAGCGAGCGAAAATGTCGAGACACTGACGATCAGCGACATCAATCTTGCCGACCTCAGCTGGGCGCGCGCCGAAGGGACAGTGCGCAACCTCGCCGACCGGCGTTTCGACCTCTACCGCATCGAGTGGGACGAAGACGGAAAGCATCCGGGCAAGCCGCGCCCGCGCCGTGAACCCCTCGGCCCTGCGCATCCGGGTGGGGGTTAGCGCGGATCGCGTCGTGACAGCCTGACCCGGCGCGGTTACGGAAGGTCGCATGGCATCGGCTGAATTCGCAAGTCCGGCAGTATCCGACGCGCTGGTGATCCTCGGCGCGGCCGGGCTGGTCATCCCCGTGTTCACGCGGTTTCGCGTGACCCCGATCATTGGGTTCATCCTGATCGGGGTTGCGGTCGGCCCCTTCGGGCTCGGGCGGCTCGTGTTCGAGCACCCTTGGCTCAACCACATTACCATCTCCGATCCCGAGGCGCTCGAGCCCTTCGCCGAATTCGGGATTATCCTGCTACTCTTCACGATCGGTCTGGAACTCAGCTTCAACCGCTTGTGGCAAATGCGTAAACTGGTCTTCGGGCTGGGCGCAATGGAGCTGCTGGTTATCGGCAGCTCGCTGGCTATGGCGCTGTCGATGATGGGGCAATACTGGACCGGCGCGCTCGCGCTCGGCTTCGCGCTCGCCTTCTCGTCCACCGCCATCGTCCTGCCGATTGCCGGCACGCATTCGCCGGTCGGGCGCGCGGCGCTGTCGATGCTGTTGTTCGAAGACATCATGATCGTGCCAATCATCTTCGTCCTCGGCGCGATGGCCCCCAATGCCGCCGGCGAAGGCTGGGAAGGCATGCTGACCACGCTGTGGCAGGGCGGGCTGGTGATCGCGGCGATGATGATTCTCGGCCGCTTCGCCCTGCCCCGGCTGTTCGGCCAGGCCGCGCGCACCAAGAGCCCCGAACTGTTTCTTGCGGCCTCGCTGCTGGTGGTCATCGGCGCCAGCCTCGCCACCGCCGCGGTCGGCCTCTCGCCAATCGTCGGCGCGCTGATCGCCGGGTTGCTGATCGCGGAGACCGAATATCACGGCGAAGTCGAAGCCATCATGGAGCCGTTCAAGGGTCTCGCACTGGGGATCTTCCTGATCACCGTGGGCATGAGCATCGACCTGCAGACGATCTGGGAAAACTTCGCGCTGATCTTTACCGCGGTCCTGCTGATCCTGCCGTTCAAGGCGCTGGTTACCGGCGTCCTGCTGCGACTGATGGGGGCACGGCGCAGCACGGCTGCGGAAACCGGCATCCTGATGGCCAGCCCGTCCGAAACGACACTGATCATCCTTGCGGCGGCCAGTGCCGCGCTGCTGATTCAGCCGGGCACCGCGCAATTCTGGCAGATCGTCACTGCGATCGGCTTGACGGTCACCCCGCTGCTCGCGCGTCTCGGCCGCGTCATCGCGCGGCGGGTCGAACCGGTCCCCGAACTGCCCGAGGATACCGCCGACGAACCACGCGTGATCATTGTCGGCGCCGGCCGCGTCGGGCGACTAGTGGCGCAGATGCTCACCGCGCATGACAAGCCCTATATTGCGCTCGATGCGGATCCCGACCTGATCGAAAGTGCAAAGCGCGATGGCTTCCGCGCCACATTCGGCGATGCCGCGCGCGGCGATTCGATGGACCGGCTGGGAATCGAGAACGCGCTCGCCGTGGTGCTGACCATGGATGAGCCGGTATTGGTGCAGCGCTTGGTATCCAAGCTGCGCAAGGAGCACCCCGACCTGCTGATCGTATGCCGCGCGCGCGACGTCCGGCACGCCGCCGAGCTTTACCGCGCGGGCGCAAGCCACGCGGTCCCCGAAACGCTCGAAAGCTCGCTGCAATTGTCCGAGGCGGTGCTGGTGGATATCGGCGTGGCAATGGGGCCGGTGATCGCCTCCATTCACGAGAAACGCGACGAATTCCGCGGCCAGATCGAGCAGGAAGGCGCGCTGACCTACAAGCCGAAACTGCGGACCAGCACCGCGGAAGTCTAGATGGCGGCCCCGCTGGAAACGCGTTCGGATTGCGCGCGCTGCGCGGCGCTGTGCTGCATCGCCTATCCTTCGCAGGACATGCCGGGTTTCGCCGCGGCAAAGGAGGCCGGCCAGCCCTGCCCCAAGCTCGGCGGCGACGCGCGTTGCACGATCTATACGGACCGCGCCGAACAAGGCTTTGCCGGCTGCATCCGCTTCGAATGTTTCGGCGCGGGCCAGCATGTCGTCCAGACGCTGTTCGAAGGCCGCGACTGGCGCGAACAGCCCGAATTGCTGGGTCCGATGGTCGAGAGCTTTCTGGCCATGCGACCGGTCAGCGACCTTGCCTTCCTCGTTGCACGCGCTCTTGCCACTGAGCCCGGGGCGGAAACCACCGCCCGGCTGGAAGCGCTGGATAGCGAGTTGAGGGCAGTGGCTTCCTCGCGCGAAACGCTGCGCGATTCGGCCCGTATCGCGAAGGCGCAAGCCGCCACTAGGCGCGTCTACGGCTCGATCGATCCGGACAAACTACGGGAAAGGTGAACTTCTACGCTCTCCGACCGTTGGTCGGGGGAAGGAGAAAGACATGAGCAACCCCGACCCGACCAAACCGACGCCGAACAGCGAAAAGTTCAAGCCGCAGAACGTGCAGGACCCGGTCAGCACTGTCGAACCGCCTAGCGCGAATGCCAACAAGCCATCCGATACCGGCGGTCAGGACCTGCCGCGCGGCAGCCAGTCCGAAGTCGGCCGCAAATCGCGCAACCGTAGCTAACCAACCTATCCGGCGGAAAGTTTGCCGCGCACCGCGGCAATCGCTTCGTCGGCCTTGGCACCGTCCGGACCGCCCCCCTGGGCCATGTCCGGGCGGCCGCCGCCACCCTTCCCGCCCAGCGCCTCGACCCCGGCACGCACCAGATCGACTGCACTGAAGCGTTCGGTCAGATCGTCGGTGACGGCCACCGCGAAGGCGCCCTTGCCGTCATTGACCGCACAGATCGCGGCAATGCCCGAACCGATCCGGCCCTTGGCTTCATCGAGCAGCGGACGCAGGTCCTTCGGATTGAGTCCCTCAACCACCTGGCCCGAGAATGTGACACCCCCGACATCTTCGTCGGCGGGTCCGGATTCGCTCGCGCCGCCACCACCGAGCGCAAGCGCGCGCTTGGCTTCGGCAAGTTCCTTCTCGAGCCGTTTGCGTTCCTCGACCAGTGCCGTGACCCGCGCCGGCGCCTCGTCGGGCGAAGTCTTGAGCGCGCCCGCGATAAGCCGCACCGCCTCATCGCGCGCGACAAGCCATTTGCGCGCCGCTTCGCCGGTCAACGCCTCGATCCGCCGGACACCCGAACTGACCGCGCTTTCGGAAACGATCTTGAACAGGCCGATATCGCCGGTCGCCTTCACATGCGTGCCTCCGCAAAGTTCGACCGAATAATTGCGCCCTTCGCCGACCGTGCGGCCCATCGAGAGGACACGCACTTCGTCGCCGTACTTCTCGCCGAACAGCGCCAGCGCGCCCGCAGCCACCGCATCGTCGGGTGTCATGAGCCGTGTGCCAACCTGTTCGTTGGCGCGGATTTCCTCGTTCACCTCGGCCTCGATCGCCGCGATATCGTCATCGCTGAGCGGCTTGGGATGCGAGAAGTCGAAGCGGAAGCGGTCTTCGGAAACCAGCGAACCCTTCTGCGTGACATGATCGCCGAGGCGATTGCGCAGTGCGGCATGGACGAGGTGCGTCGCGGAATGGTTCGCCCGGATCCGGTCGCGCCGTTCGGCATCGACTTCCAGGTGAACCGCGTCGCCGACCTTGACCGAACCGCCGGCAATCCTGCCGACATGCGTGTGCAGCCGGCCCAGCGGCTTGTTGGTGGTCTCGACTGCGAATTCGAAGCCTTCGGGCGTCCATATCCGCCCCGCATCCCCGGTCTGGCCGCCGCTTTCGCCATAGAACGGCGTCTGGTTGGTCAGAACCACCACTTCGTCACCGGCCTTGGCCGACTGGACCTGCGCGCCGTCCTTGACGACCGCAACCACCTCAGCCTCGCCGGTGGTCGAATTGTAGCCGGTGAACTCGGTCGATCCCTGCGCATCGGCGATATCGAACCAGACCTCTTCGCTGGCCGACTGGCCCGAACCCTTCCATGCCGCACGGGCCGCCGCCTTCTGCTGCTCCATCGCCGCATCGAATCCGCCCTTGTCGACGGTGATGCCGCGGCTGCGCAGCGCATCCTCGGTCAGATCGTAGGGGAAGCCATAGGTGTCGTAGAGCTTGAACGCGGTCTGCCCGTCCAGCGTCCCGCCCTCGCCCATCGTGCCGGTTGCCTCGTCGAGCAGCTTGAGACCCTTGTCGAGCGTGCGGCGGAACTGCGTTTCCTCGCGTTCGAGCACCTCTTCGATCAGCGCCTGCCCGCGTTGCAGTTCGGGATAGGCCTGGCCCATCTCGGTGACCAGAGCGGGCACGAGACGGTGCATCAGCGGTTCGCTCGCGCCGAGCAGGTGTGCATGGCGCATGGCACGGCGCATGATCCGCCGCAGGACATAGCCGCGGCCCTCGTTCGAAGGCAGGACGCCATCGGCCATCAGGAAGCTGGTCGAGCGCAAATGGTCGGCGATGACCCGGTGGCTGGCGGTGCTGTCGCCTTCGGCCTTCACTCCGGTCAGCCCCTCGCTCGCCGCGATCAGGTTCCTGAAAGTGTCGGTGTCGTAATTGTCGTGCACCCCCTGCATCACCGCGGCGACGCGTTCGATCCCCATGCCCGTATCGATGCTCGGCTTAGGCAGGTCGCCGACGATCTGGTCGTTTTCCTGCGTGAACTGCATGAACACGAGGTTCCAGATCTCGACGAAGCGGTCGCCGTCCTCCTCGGGTGATCCCGGAGGGCCACCCCAGATATGGTCGCCGTGATCGTAGAAGATCTCCGAACACGGCCCGCAGGGACCATCCGAGCCCATCGCCCAGAAATTGTCCTTGGTCGGGATACGGATGATGCGCTCGTCGGCGAAGCCGGTCAGCTTCTTCCACAGGTCGAAGGCCTCGTCATCGGTATGGTAGACGGTAACCAGCAGCCGGTCCTTGTCGAGACCCCATTCCTCGGTCAGCAGCGTCCAGGCATGCAGGATCGCCTGCTCCTTGAAATAGTCGCCGAAGCTGAAATTGCCGAGCATCTCGAAGAAAGTGTGGTGCCGCGCGGTGTAGCCGACATTGTCGAGATCGTTATGCTTGCCCCCGGCGCGCACGCATTTCTGCGCGCTGGTGGCGCGCGGCGCGGGAGGGGTTTCGAGCCCGGTGAACGAGTTCTTGAACGGCACCATGCCGGCGTTGACGAACATCAGCGTGGGATCGCTGAAGGGGACGAGCGGCGCACTGGCGACTTCGGCATGCTCGTGGCGTGCGAAATAGTCGAGGAAACTGCGGCGGATGTCGTTGGTCGAAGTCATGACCGGGCAGTTAGGCAATCGGCGCGCGGGCGACAAGCGCGAATGCCCGGCCAGACTGTGCAGGACCAGCGATCAATCGGGTACGCGGGCCGTCACGATCCAGCCAGCGGCCGGGAGTGCAACCTGGGCATCGACACAGTGCCGTTCGAGCATGGCGCGAAGGCGGGCCATGGCGGCGTCGCGTTCGGCCTCCCCCAGCGCCCCGATGGCACGCGCCGCTGGGCCGATCCGCAGGAAATAGGACAGCGCATCCTCGATCGCCTGCTCGCCTTCGCCGCCAATCATTCGGTAATCGATCGGTTCAAAGGCGATGCCCTGCCAACCGGCTTTCCTAAGAATATCCTCGACGCGGGCCCGACGCCCGAAAGCAAAGGGCCCGGGGGCATCGGGATCGGGCGCAGGCTCATCGCTTGGCGGGAGGACCGCGGCGATTTCGCGCACCCAGGGGTTTTCGGTACGCTCGCGGAAGCAGGAAAAGACGAGCCGCGCACTCGGCGCCGCCTGATCCGCGATATGCGCGAAGGCGGCAATGGGGTCGCCAAAAAACATCACCCCGTGACGCGAGATTACGAGGTCGGCCTGCTCGCCAGCGCCTGGCGTCCACCGGGCCGCATCGCCAAGCTCGAAGCGCAGGTTCTGCTGTCCCGCCCCGCGTTGGCGGGCCACCTCGAGCAGGTCCGCGCTGATATCGACTCCGATCACCCTCGCCGTAGGATCGCCCGCCGCGAGCGCGAGCGACACTTCGCCTGCGCCGCAGCCGACATCCAGAGCCTGTGCGAAACCCTTCGCCTGTGCGACTTCGAGCAGCCGGTCGGTCACCGGGCCGAAGCTGCGGTCGGTCCGCTTCCATTCGTCCGCCCAGGCATTGCCGACCTTGCCGGTCCATTCGGATTGATCGGTCATCGCGTCATACTCCGTAATAGTCGCGATACCACGCAACGAACCGCTGCACGCCCTCGCGGATATCCGTTTGCGGGACGTAGCCGGTAAGGGTGCGCAGCAGTTCAGCATCGGCCCAGGTCGCCGGAACGTCCCCCGGCTGCATCGGCATGAGATTGCGCTTGGCCTTGATACCCAGTGCATCCTCGATTGCGCCGATCATGTCGCCGAGCTGGACAGGCTGCGAATTGCCGATGTTGACCACTCTCCAGGGGGCGACTGGCGACAGGCTGTCCCCCTCGGCGATATCCCCGGGGCCTTGGGGCCTCACCGGGGGCGCATCGACCAGGCGGCGGACCGCCTCGGCGAGGTCTTCCACATAGGTGAAATCGCGCATCATCTCGCCGTGATTGTAAACGTCGATCGGCTCACCCTCGAGATCGCCCTGGTGAATTTGAACAACGCCATGTCGGGGCGTCCCCACGGCCCGTAGACGGTGAAAAAGCGGAACATGGTCACTGGCAGATCGAACAGATGCGCGTAGGAATGCGCCATCGCTTCGGTCGCCTTCTTGGTCGCAGCATAGAAGGAGAGCGGGTGATCCGCCTTCATCGTTTCGCGATACGGCATCTCGGTATTCGCGCCATAGGCGGATGAAGTCGAGGCCAGCAGCATGTGCTGCGGCGGATGCGCGCGCGCGGCTTCGAGCAGTTCGAAGGTGCCGACCAGATTGCTTTCGAGATAGCTGCGCGGGTGATCGATCGAATGCCGCACCCCCGCCTGCGCTGCGAGATGGATGACGATATCGGGCTGTTCGTCTGCAAAGATACGCGCCAGCAGGCCCGGCGTCTCGATCGGCTCATTGATCGCCGCGAAACCCGCGTTTTGCAGCAACCCCTCCTGTCGCCGCCGTTTGAGTTCGGGATCGTAATAGTCCGACAGCGAATCGACGCCGATGACCCGGAACCCGTCGGCCAGCAGTCGGCGGCAGGTGAAATAGCCGATAAACCCCGCCGAGCCGGTGACCAGCGCGGTGCGGGTTTCGCCCATCAGTCGGCGCCGAACAGGTCGCGGGTGAAGACCTTGTCGCGGACATCGGCGATGTCGGGATCGAGGCGATTGGCCACGATTACATCGGCCTCCGCCTTGAACGCGTCGAGATCGTTCACGACGCGGCTGCCGAAGAAGCTGTCTTCCTCCATCACCGGCTCGTAAACGATCACGTCGATTCCCTTGGCCTTCACGCGCTTCATGATCCCCTGGATCGAGGACTGGCGGAAATTGTCCGAACCGGCCTTCATCACCAGGCGGTAAATGCCCACTATGCGCGGCTCGCGGTCGATGATGCGGTCGGCAAGGTAGTCCTTGCGGGTGCGGTTGGCGTCGACGATCGCGCGGATGAGGTTCTGCGGGACTTCGGAATAATTCGCCAGCAGCTGCTTGGTGTCCTTGGGCAGGCAGTAGCCGCCATAGCCGAAGGATGGATTGTTGTAATGCGCGCCGATGCGCGGATCGAGGCCGACGCCTTCGATGATCTGGCGCGTGTCGAGCCCGCGCGACAAGGCGTAACTGTCGAGTTCGTTGAAGAAGGCGACACGCATGGCGAGATAGGTGTTGGCGAACAGCTTGATCGCCTCGGCTTCGTCGGCATCGGTCAGCAGGACGGTGACATTGTCCTCGAGAACGGGCTGAAGCAGCAGGTCGGCAAATTTCTGCGCCCGCTCGGACCGTTCGCCGACGATGATCCGCGAGGGGTGGAGGTTGTCGTAAAGCGCCTTCCCCTCGCGCAGGAATTCGGGGCTGAAGATGATGCGGTCGGTCGCGAAGCGTTCGCGCGCATGGCCGACGTAGCCCACCGGGACCGTGGATTTGACGACCACGACCGCCTGGTCGTTGGCGGCGAGAACCTGTTCGATCACCGCATCGACCGCCGAAGTATCGAAGAAGTTGGTCTCGACATCGTAATTGGTCGGCACGGCGACCACCGCGAACTCGGCGCCTTCGATCGCTGTGGCAGGATCGGTGGTGAAGGCGAGGTCGAGATCGTCGCGGCGCAGATATTGCTCGAGCAGTTCGTCCTGGATCGGCGACTGGCGATCCTCGAGCATGGCGATGCGCTCGGGCGAGATATCGCAGCCGATCACACAATTGTGCTGTGACAGCATGATGGCATTGGAAAGGCCGACATAGCCGAGCCCGAAAACGGCGATCTTCATCGAGTTACCCGCATATCAATCCGCTGCCGCAAGGGTCGACAACGCGTGCCTTCTGTGGGGAGGCGCAAGCGATTGCAAGCCCCGCCCCGCACCTGCTCACCACATGAAATAGGGCCCGCCCCGCTCGCGCGCCCGCTGCCACGCTGGCCGCGCATGGATTGCCTCGACGAAGCGCGCGAGCTTTGGCGCCTGCTCGCCATAGCCCTGCATCACCGCGATCTCGGCGGGGAAACTCATCATCACATCGGCCGCGGTCCAGTCGTCGCCGACGAAATGGAGATCGGGTGAGATGTTGTCCTCGGCGAAGCGGATATGAGCGGCGAGTTGCTCGTCGACGCGCGGCATCAGCGGCGCGGCGGCATCGCCAAGGCGGCCGGCGTAAATCTTCAGCATAACTGGGACGAAAAAACTGCTCTCGCCGAACTGCATCCATTCAAGGTGGCGGATATGGACTTCGCTATCGCGCGCGGGAAGCCAGCTTTCGCCGCCATGGCGTTCGCACAGATATTGGATGATCGCGCCGCTTTCGGCGATGGACATGCCATCATCTTCGATCAGCGGCGACTTGCCGAGGGGATGCGCCTCGCTGAGCTCGGGCGGCGCGAGATTGGTTTCGGCATCGCGCTGGTAGGCGGCCACTTCGTAGTCCGCGCCCAATTCCTCGAGCAGCCAGAGGATGCGCTGCGAACGGCTGTTGTTGAGATGGTGGACGGTGATGGTCATGGCGGCGCTCCCGATCGGCGATTCGCGCGCACCCTAGGGCTGCCACTGGCCTGCGGCCATGCCACAAACGGAAAAGCCGGTGCGGCCATGAAGCGGCGCGCACCGGCTTTCCGGTTTTTCGGGAGCGCCGGGGGACAGTCCGGCTGTAACGCGGGCCCGGGGATATGGGCCGACGCGCTCCCGCTTGAAGAGAATTCAGTCTTCGTCCGCGTCCGGACCGGTCATCATCTCTTCGGCGACCTCGTCGGTGCGGCCGCGGATTGCGGCTTCCAACTTGGCACACATCTCGGAATTTTCCTTGAGGAAGGTCTTGGCGTTCTCGCGGCCCTGGCCGATGCGGACGCTGTCATAGCTGAACCAGCTGCCCGATTTCTCGACCACGCCGGCCTTGACGCCGAGGTCGAGGATCTCGCCGATCTTCGAAATACCCTCGCCATACATGATGTCGAATTCGACCTGCTTGAACGGCGGAGCGACCTTGTTCTTGACCACTTTCACGCGGGTTGCATTGCCGATCACCTCGTCGCGGTCCTTGATCTGGCCCGTACGGCGAATGTCGAGCCGCACGGAGGCGTAGAACTTGAGCGCGTTGCCGCCGGTGGTGGTTTCGGGGTTACCGTACATCACGCCGATCTTCATGCGCAGCTGGTTGATGAAGATCACCATGCATTTGGAGCGGTTGATCGAACCGGTCAGCTTGCGCAGCGACTGGCTCATCAGGCGGGCCTGCAGGCCGACATGGCTGTCGCCCATCTCGCCTTCGATCTCGGCGCGGGGGACCAGCGCGGCAACCGAGTCGACCACCAGCACGTCGATCGCATTCGAGCGGACCAGCGTATCGGTAATCTCGAGCGCCTGCTCGCCGGTATCGGGCTGCGAGATGATCAGTTCCTCGATGTCGACCCCCAGCTTCTTGGCATAGACCGGGTCGAGCGCATGTTCGGCATCGACGAAAGCGGCCGTGCCGCCGGCCTTCTGCGCTTCGGCGATGACATGCAGCGCCAGCGTGGTCTTGCCCGAGCTTTCCGGACCGTAAACCTCGACCACGCGGCCCTTGGGCAGGCCGCCCACGCCCAGCGCGATGTCGAGGCCGAGCGAGCCGGTGGAAATCGATTCCACCTGCATGGCTTCCTTCTGGCCCAGCTTCATCGCCGAACCCTTGCCGAATGCGCGGTCGATCTGTGCGAGCGCGGCGTCCAATGCCTTCTGGCGGTCTGCGTTCACTTTCTTGTCCTCTACGAGCTTCAGACTTGCCGCCATGACACTACCTCCTGCACTTGGCCAGAGCCGGCTACCGACTCTACAACTGGCGCAGTATGTATCGGATTTGTTCCGCAAGAACAAGTGGGGAACGGGAAAAAGTTCTCCTGCTATGTTCCGCTCGGCAAAAAACCAGCGGCGCACCCCGCCTATTTGCGGTGTTCGCTCAGCACTTCGGCGACCTTGGCATTGATCTGCTGGACGCTGAACGGCTTGGGGATGAAGTGCATGTCCTCGATGTCTATCTCGTTGCGGAGCTGCTCTTCGGCATAGCCAGACATGAACAGGATCGGGATCTTCGGCTTCACCTTGCGAATCGCGCGGGCCATCGCGGGTCCGTCCATCGTCGGCATGACGACGTCCGACACGATCAGGTCGAACTCGGTCGTGCCGTTGGCGATCGCGCCCAGCCCCTCTTCGCCATCGGCGGCGGTGGTCACGGTATAGCCTGCGCGGGCAAGCGCGCGCTCGGCAACGGCGCGGACCATGTCCTCGTCCTCGACCAGCAGCAGCTTCCCGCCCGCCGACCATTCGGTCGCATTCGTTTCCTCAGGCTCTTCGCGGCGCATGATGGCGGGCAGCTCGCCCTTGTGCACCGGCAGGTACATGGTGAAGCGCGCGCCGATCAGCGTTCCGTCGGGCCCCTGGACATTGTCGGCGAAGATGAAGCCGTTCGACTGCTTGACGATACCATAGACGGTCGACAGGCCGAGCCCGGTGCCCTTGCCCTGCTCCTTGGTGGTGAAGAAGGGTTCGAAGATCTTGTTGAGATGCTCGTCGGGAATGCCGCCGCCGGTGTCCTGCACGATCAGCACGGTGTAATCGTCCGCGGGCATGATATCGATGCCCATCTTGCGCACATCGCGTGCCGATACCCGGCGCGTGGCCAGCGTCAGACTGCCCTTCCAGTCCTGCTTGCCGCGCTTGATCGCGTTCATCTGCATCGCATCGCGCGCATTGACCGCGAGGTTGATGATGACCTGTTCGAGCTGCTGCGGATCGGCGCGGACCGAGCCCAGCTCGCGGTCGTGGCGCACCGAAAACTCGACCTTCTCGCCCATCAACCGCTTGAGCAGCTGGCTGACCTCGCTGACCACGTCGGGCAGTTGCAGCACGACCGGGCGCAGGGTCTGCTGGCGGCTGAAGGCGAGCAATTGCCGCGTCAGGCTGGCTGCCCGGTTCGAATTGGCCTTGATCTGCTGGATGTCATCGTAATCGCTGTCACCCGGCGTATGCCGCAAGAGCATGAGGTCGCAATAGCCGATGATCGCGGTCAGCACGTTGTTGAAATCATGCGCGACGCCGCCCGCGAGCTGGCCGACCGCCTGCATCTTGGTCGCCTGCGCGACCTGGCGGCGAAGCCGTTTCTCTTCCGAGGAATCGGAGATCGACAGCAGCACCGCCGCATCGCCCAGCCCGCGCACACCGGCAAGACCGATCGAAACCGGCTCTTCCTTGTCGTTCGCCAGCCGCACCGCCATGTCGCCGCTCGCGGTCGCGCCCTTGGCGAAGCGCCGGACGGTATCGGCCAGCGCGGCCTTGTCTTCGCGCACGACAAGGTCAGACGGGAATTGCGGCAGTCCGCGATCGACCCGCTCCACCGCGCGCAGGAACGCCTTGTTGGCGAACAGGAAGCGCCCGTCGCGATCGGTCAGCGCCAGCCCCAGCGGCAGCGCCGAGAGCAGCGCTTCAAGTTGCGGGATGGCGGCCTTGCCGCTCCCCTCCCAGCCCCCGCCGAGGCCGACCGAACTGTCGACCAGCAGCATCAGCGAAGGCGACTGGTCGGCATCGCTGAGTTTGTCGGCGGAAGGCGCGTCGAGCGGCACATGCACCAGCGTCTGCGGCGACCCCTGCTGCCCTTCGCGCGCGAAGAAGATGCGATCGCGATCGTCCGAGCGCAGCAATTGCACGAATTCCAGCCCGCCGAGCGAATTTTCGCGGCTACCGGTGGCGCGTTCCGCCAGTCCAGGCGTGGTGGTAAGGACAACGCCATCGGGCCCCACCAGTGCGAGTTCGAGACCCGACCGTGAGATCACCTCGCCAAAGCGGCCCGAAAGGCGCTCGGACAGGCCTTCATAGCTGCGTTCTTCGCGCAATTCAGTGAAGCGCCAGACCAGATAGGCCTCGCCCCGCCCGCTGCGATCGATCTGCAATTGGTAGTGGGCCTCCAGACCCTCGAGCCGCACTTCGGCAACCTTGGCCGACCCGTCGCGCCAGGCGTCGCGCGCGCCCGCAATTACCGCTTCGCGCGAGCCGGTATCGAAGGCCAGGTCGTAAGGCGAGGAGATGCTGTCGAACCAGCTTTCATAAGTCGAATTGGCGCAAACCATCCGGTTTGCCCGGTCGATGATCACCACGGCCCGGCGGCGGTTCTCGATCGCGACGCTGGTTACCGACCAATCTGGCTGGAGCGTATCCCCCTCGACCGGAGCAGTCTTGAGGCGGGCCGCGAGCAGCAGCATCAACAGCACCGCCACCAGCGCTCCGCCATAGGCCAGGGCGACGACGGTCTGCTGGCCGACCAGCCATACCAGCGATACCGAAACGATCCCGGCAGCCGCGACGCCGAGCATGAGCGGCAGCGGAGGCAGCCGGGTGACCGGGTTGTCCTCCTGTACCATCACGTCTCGGGATCCTCATCCACGCGGTGGTCGAAGCGCCGCTCCATTATGCGAAGACGGCGCTGGCGCTTACGCGCAACGACGAAGCGCCAGACAACACCTGCAAAAACATAGCCGAACGCCGCCCCGACAATCGCCAGCACGATGAAGCCGAACACGGTCACCAGCACGGTCACCCCGACCCCTTCGAACATTTCGATGAACCAGGACCAGCGCCCGCTGGAAATTTCTTCCTGCGCTGCGCCGCCCGTGGCCGCCAGGTCGACCTTGAGGATGAAGACGCCGATCTTGTTCGCCACCAGTGCCCAGAACGGGAAAGTGAACGGGTTGGTGATGAAGGTCACCAGCGTCGACAGCGGCACATTGGCGCGTGCAGGCAGTGCCATGAAGGCGGCCAAGAAGATCTGGCCGACCGGTACGATAAAGCCCGCGAAGATTCCCAGCGCCACGCCGCGCGGGACGCTGCGCCGGGTAAAGCGCCACAATTCAGGCGTCAGGAACCGGTGCGCGATGGGGCGCAAATACTTGTTTCGCGCCATCTGCTCGCGCGTGGGCATGCGCAGACGGATCCAGTCCGACAGGAATGTCTTAGATTTGCGCTCGCTCATTGCCACGACCCTGCCATGCGCTGCCTCCTTGGCGAGTGCAAGGGGAGGTGGAAAGCGGCTTGCGACGAATACGGCATGGCTGGCGATGTGGTTAGCACGGGGCCCCGATGTAAGGGTCGCGCACCTGGTTTATCCGCGGTCGCGCAGCAGCCGCGCCTTGTCGCGCTTCCAGTCGCGATCCTTGATCGTCTGGCGCTTGTCATGCGCTTGCTTGCCCTTGGCCAGCGCGAGTTCGACCTTCGCTCGTCCGGTGCTGTTGAAATAGATCGACAGCGGGACCAGCGTCATGCCCTTGCGCTCGACCGCGCCGAACAGCTTCTCGATCTCGCGCGAATTGAGCAACAGTTTGCGCGGCCGGCGCGGCTCGTGGTTGAGCCGGTTGCCATGCGAATATTCGGGGATGTTGGCATTGACCAGCCAGACCTGCCCGTCGCGGATCTCGGCATAGCTTTCCTTGATGCTCGCCTCGCCCGCGCGCAGCGCCTTGACCTCGGTCCCCTGCAGCGCGAGCCCCGCCTCGAAAGTCTCTTCGACATGGTAATCGTACCGCACGCGCCGGTTGTCGGCGACGGTCTTCTGCTTGTCGAAAGTGGCGGGCTTGGGTCGGGCCATAAGGCGGGCGCATGTAGGATAGCAGGCGGCGCTTGGAAAGGGCGCGCAGCGATTTCTCTTGCCAAGCACGCCGCGCGCATGGCGAAAGCCGCGCATGAATGCCGGCCCCGCAATCGAACCCTTTACAATCCACGACAGTGTCATCGCGCCGGGGACGCGCGCAACCGTGGCCATCCCCGTTGCGCAGCAGGTCACCGGACTGAACTCCGCGCTCGCGCTGGAGGTATTTCACGGCGCGAAGCATGGTCCCTGTATCTTCGTCAGCGGCGCGATCCATGGTGATGAGATTATCGGCACCGCGGTGATCCAGCGGCTGCTCGAGCGCCTGTCGCCCGGCATGCTCGCCGGCACGATCATCTTCGCCCCCGCGGTCAATATCTACGGCTTCGTGGCACACAGCCGTTACCTCCCCGACCGGCGCGATCTCAATCGCAGCTTTCCGGGGGCCGAACGCGGCAGTCTCGCCGCGCAGCTGGCGCATTGTTTCCTCACGCATGTGATCGACCGCTGCGCGCTAGGCATCGATATCCATTCGGCCGCGGTCCACCGCTACAACCTCCCCCAGATCCGCATCGCCGCGGGCAGCCCCTATCTGTCCGAACTGGCCATGGCCTTCGGCGCGCCGATCATCATCGAAAGCCCGCTGCGCCCCGGCTCGATGCGCGCGCTGGCCGCCGATCGCGAGACGCCCATGCTGCTGCTCGAAGCGGGTGAGGCGCTACGCTTCGACCGCTTTTCGATCGAGATCGGGGTTGCGGGCGTCCTGCGCGTGCTCGCCCACATCGGGATGATCGATGCCGATGACGGACTGGACGAGGTCGAGGTTCCGCTCCGCTCGAACCGCTCGATCTGGGTGCGCGCGCCGCGTGGCGGTGTGAGCCGGCGGGTGTGCCGTTCGGGCGATGTCGTGCGCAAGGGCGCGCTGCTCGCGCGGGTCGGGGGCCTGTTCGGCGAAGATCCCGAAGACCTTGTCAGCCCGACCGACGGGGTAGTCATCGGCCATGCGACGCTGCCGATCGTCAACCAGGGGGACGCGCTGTTCCACATCGCCGAGGTCGAGGCGCTCGACCATGCGGGGGAGCATGCCGACAGCATCGTCGAAGCGCTTGCCGTCAGCGATCCCCCCTTCCCCGCCGCGCCCCTGCTCGACGAAGACGAAGTGATCTAGGCCAGGCCGGCGATTTCCAGCGCTTCGTCGACCGCCTTGCGGCTGGCTTCGCTGGCGGTGCACAGCGGCAGGCGGACATCGGGCTCGAACCAGTCGTGTACCCGGCTCAGCGCATATTTGACCGGTGCCGGGCTGGCATCCGAAAACATTGCGTAATGGAGCGGGAACAGGCGGTCGTTGAGCGCGCGCGCCTTGACCAGATCGTTCGCCGCGATGGCCTCGTGGAATTCGGCGCACAGCGCGGGCGCGACATTGGCGGTCACCGAGATGCACCCCGACCCGCCCGCGGCCGAATGCGGCAGCCACAATTCGTCATTGCCCGACAGCTGGCAAAACTCATGATCGAGACCCATGCGGTGATCGGCAACGCGCGACAAATCGCCGCTGGCATCCTTGATGGCGACGATGCGATCCGGATATTTGCGTACCAGTTCGACCACCGTCTCGTCCTCGATATCGGTCACCGTGCGGCCGGGGACATTATAGAGAACGATCGGCAGATCGCTGTTTTCCGCCAGGAAGCTGAAATGCGCGATCAGCCCGGTCTGGCTCGGCCGGTTGTAATAGGGCGCGACGCACAGCCCCGCAGCCGCCCCCGCCTTCTTCGAAAACTGCATGTGGAGCAGCGCATTGCGCGTATCGTTCGAGCCGCAGCCCGCGATCACCGGCACGCGGCCCGCCGCCTGTTCGATACAGACCTCGATCACCCGGTGATGTTCGGCATTCGACAGCGTCGAGGCCTCGCCCGTGGTGCCGCAGGGGACCAGCCCCTTGCTGCCGTTGTCGATCTGCCAGTCGACGAGCTTGCGGAACGCGGCTTCATCGAACGATCCGTCGCGAAAAGGAGTCGCCAGAGCTGGAATCGAGCCTGAGAACATTTACCTGAGTCCTGCGTTAGAGGAATGAAACAAAATCAGTTTTCGCGACACGGCGCCACGATCCATTCAGCGCCTGATAAGGAGGGGCCGGGCAATATGTCCAGCATGGGCCGAAAAACAGTTTTCTCACTCGCACTTATGGTCGGCACCGCGCTGGCCTTCCCTTCGCTTGCGCAGGCACAGGATGCCTCGCGCAGCAGCCTGGTCGCACAGCAGCCGGGCCGGATGGACCAGGCAGTCGGACAATGGGAATATCTGACCAAACAGGAGAACCTCCCGTTCTCCTCCTACGCGGGTTTCCTCACCAGCTATCCGGATTTTCCGAAGCAGGAATTGCTCCAGCGCCGCGCCGAAGCCGCACTCGATCGCGAAGCGCCCTCGCCGCAGACGCTGGTGGCCTTTTTCGACAAGCATCCCCCGCTGACCAATAGCGGGCGGGCGCGGTACGCGCTTGCGTTGGCCTCGCTCGGCCGGCCCGAGGCGCTCGAAGTCGCACGCGAAGCGTGGCGCGGCGGCACGATGAGCGGCCCGGCAGAACTTTACATGCAGGGCCTGTTCGGCAGCCGCTTCGCCCCCGAAGACCATGATGCGCGGATGGACGCGCTGCTGTGGCAGGGCAGCTACGAAGCCGCTTCGCGCCATGTCGTGCGCGTCTCGCCCGCCTATCGCCCGATGGCGCAGGCGCGGCTGGCGCTGCTGCAGGGCAGCACGCCTTCGCAGGCTGGCGTCCCAGTTCCCACGGGTGCGATGACCGATGCGGGCTATGTCTACAATCTGACGCGGCATTACCGCAATTCGGGCCAGCCGTACGAAGCGGTGAACCTGCTTTCGACCCGCGCGGCCTTCGTGTCGCCTGCTTTCGACGGCACGCAGTTCGTCAGCGAAGCGCTGGCGGTGGCCAAGAGCGCCGGGGCGACGCAGGCCGCCAGCATCGCGGGCAAGATCGACGATGTCTTCGCGCCGGGCACCGATATTTCCGACGGCTCCTATACGCTGCGTGACAAATATACCGACCTCATGTGGCTTGGCGGAACCAAGGCGCTGTGGTCGCTCGGCGACGGGACGCAGGCTGCGCCGCTGTTCTACCGCTATGGCACCGCAGCCAAGACGCCGCTGACCCGTTCGAAGGGCTTTTACTGGGCCGGACGCGCCGCCGCGCGCGCCGGCGATCAGGCCGGGGCACAGCGCTATTGGGAAATGGCCGCTCAATATCCCGATTGGTACTACGGCCAGTTGGCGCTGAGCGAGCTTGGCCGCCCGATGCCGACATTTGCTCCCGTTCCCGCACCCGACAGCGCCGAGCGCGCGGCCTTCGAAGCCGATCCGCTGACCGGCGCACTGCGTGCGATCGCGCGCAATCGCCGCGACTGGCGCACCGAACGCGCCTTTTTCGAAGCGATCGCCGACAAGGCCGATACGCCGGGCGAAATGGCCCTCGTCGGCCAGTTGGCGCGCGAAACGGGGCTCGAGGAAATGGCGGTTGTCGCCGGGCTGGTGGCGGGCGAGCATGGCCTTACCGGATTCGAACGGCTCGGCTATCCTACCGTCGAAACGCATCCGGGCGCGAACTGGACGATGGTCCATGCGATTGCGCGGCAGGAAAGCGAGTTCGACCGCAACCGAGTCAGCCATGCGGGCGCCCGCGGGATGATGCAGCTGATGCCGGGCACCGCGCGCGAGGAAGCGGGCAAGATCGGCGTGACCTATATGTCCGCCAGTCTGACCCAGAGCCCGAGCTACAATATCCGCCTTGGCGATGCGCATTTCGCGCGGCTGATGGATCGCTATGGCGGTGCCTATCCGCTGGCCATCGCGGCGTATAATGCCGGTCCGGGCCGGGTGAACGAATGGCTGCGGCTCAATGGCGATCCGCGCACCGGCGCGGTCGACTGGGTGACCTGGATCGAACAGATCCCGTCGAATTTCGAGACGCGCTATTATGTGATGCGCGTGATCGGGAATGCAGTCAGCTATGCAAACATGCACCCCGACCGCTCGGCGCCTTACGAACGCGATATTGCGAATTACCTGCGCCGCTGATTTGCGCTAGGGGCCACGGCCTCATGCAAGGCAAGTCCAATCCCGTTACCCCTGCCGGCTATGCCGCGATGCGGGCGCGCTACGACCATCTGCTCGGCATCGAGCGGCCCGCGATCGTCGAGATCGTCAACTGGGCGGCGGGCAATGGCGACCGCAGCGAGAACGGCGACTACCTCTACGGGCGCAAGCGCATGCGCGAGATCGACCGTGAATTGGCGCATCTCGCGCGGCGGATGAAGGCGGCGCGGGTGATCGACCCCGCCGAGCAGCCCGACAAATCGCGCGCCTTCTTCGGCGCCACGATTACGCTTGCCGACGAGGACGACGTCGAGCGCGTCGTTACGCTCGTCGGCGATGACGAACAGGATGCCAGCGCCGGCCGCATCGGCTGGTCCTCGCCGGTCGCGCGTGCCATCAAGGGCGCGGCAGTCGGGGACCTGCGCAGCGTCCGGCTGCCGGGTGGGCTCAAGGAATGGGAGGTGGTGGCGATCGACTATGCTTAGGCTTGGCGCCCTCGTCCTGCTCGCTCTTGCGGTGCCGCTGTCTGCCAAGGACAGCCTCGGCGTCTTTTCCGACTGGGGTGCATTTCGCGATCCCGCGGTCCCGCGGTGCTATGCCATCGCCATGGCGGCGCCGAGCCGGTTGCAGCGCGATTTCGAACCTTTCGCCACCGTCGGTACCTGGCCGCGCCGCAATCTGCGCGGGCAAGTGCATTTCCGTCTCTCGCGCCAGCTTGCCGCAGGTTCGGCCATCACGCTGGCGATCGGCGGCAAGAGCTTCCGCCTCAGCGGCGGCGGCGGCGATGCCTGGGCCGAAGACCGCACGATGGATGCCGCCATCGTCGCGGCCATGCGCTCCGCCACCCGCATGACGATCCGCGCGACCGACACACGCGGACGCCGCTTTGCCAACACCTATTCGCTTGCCGGCGCGGCCACCGCAATGGATGCCGCCACGCTCGCCTGCGCGCAGCGCTGACACGAAAAGGCCGGAGAGCGCATAACGCTCCCCGGCCCTCGATCAGGTCAGATGCGATCGCTTAGAAGCGAACGCCGAGGCCTGCCATGATCTGGTGGCGGTCGAGATCGACATCGAAACGCTCGCTGTCGGCCAGGTCGCCGTCAAAATCGACTTCGCCTTCGCTGTAGTTCGAATAGCGATATTCGACATTCATGAAGGTGCGCGGGTTGATCGCATATTCGATGCCCGCACCGGCACGCCAGCCGTCGAGATCGAAGTCTTCGTCATATTCGGTGGTGCCGTCATTCGCGAGAATGTTCAGCTTGGCGTTGGTGTAACCGCCCTTGGCGTAGACCAGCAGGTCCGGGCCCATCTTCGCACCGACGCGCGCGCCGAGGAAGAGGTCACGGCCGGCATCGACTTCACCGAAGCCGAAGCCTTCGAAATCACCGTTGTTGAATTCGGTCTTGGCGCTGGAATCGGTCAGTTCCGCTTCGAGACCGACGACTGCGCCGCCGAGATCGAAATCGTAACCGGCCTGAACGCCGTAAACCACGCCGTCGATCGACTGGTCGTTATCGGCATTGGCATCGTCATCGACGCTGCTGCCAGCCTTGAGCGCATCGTAACCGGCGACGCCCTGCAGGCGGAAGCCGTCGAAATTGCTGCCGCTGTCCTGGGCCATTGCAGGTGCCGAAAAGGCAGCCAGCGATCCGGCGACGAGCAGGGTTGAGATCTTCTTCATATGCGAACTCCATTGGTTTTACCCGCAGCTTTTGCGCTGCGTGGACCCAGAGAACGATGCGAATTGGCAAACAGTTTCATTAACCTGAGACAACAGTAAGTTGTTGCCTTTTGAACACATGTTGCGCGACGAACCGAGGCCCCGAAGCGGCGGGACGCGGGAAACGCTCAAATCGGGCGGGCATATTTCGCGCGTGGCCGCGCCTTACAAGCGGCGGCGCCCCGAGCCTGGCCCCGCCTGCCCGCATGCTTTGCTTTCGGGGCATTTGGCACTATATGCGCCGCTCCCATGGCCGATACGACACTCATGAGCATTCCCGGGCAGGTGGACCCGGTTCCCGTCGCGCGCGACATCACGCCGCGTGCGGATGGCCGCGTGGACCTGATCGGTCTGCCCAAGGACCGCATTCGCGAATTGTTCGCCGATGCCGGACTAGACGAGAAACAGGCCAAGCTGCGCGCCAAGCAGGTGTTCCACTGGCTGTATCATCGCGGTGTCACCGATTTCGCGGCGATGACCGATATCGCCAAGACCATGCGCCCCTGGCTGACCGAACGCTTCGTCGTCGAACGCCCCGATGTGGTCGAGGCGCAGCATTCGACCGATGGCACGCGCAAGTGGCTGCTGCGGACCGCCGACGGGCACGAGTTCGAGATGGTCTTCATCCCCGATGCCGACCGCGGGACGCTTTGCATCTCCAGCCAGGTCGGCTGTACGCTCAACTGCACTTTCTGCCACACCGGCACCATGCGGCTCGTGCGCAATCTGACGCCGGGCGAAATCGTCGGTCAGGTCATGCTCGCCCGCGATGCGCTGGGCGAATGGCCCAAGGGCTCGATGGCCGGCCTCGATACCGAGGAAGACAGCAGCGAATACCGCTCGGACGGGCGCCTGCTGACCAATATCGTGCTGATGGGCATGGGCGAACCGCTCTATAATTTCGACAACGTCAAGGCTGCGATGCAACTGGTGATGGATGGCGCCGGTCTCGCGCTGTCGAAGCGCCGGATCACGCTGTCGACCAGCGGCGTCGTGCCGATGATGGATCGCTGCGGCCAGGAAATCGGCGTAAACCTCGCGGTATCCCTGCACGCGGTGACCAAGGAGATCCGCGACGAGATCGTCCCGATCAACCGCAAATACGGGATCGAGGAACTGCTCGAAGCCTGCGCCGCCTATCCCGGCGCGAGCAATGCGCGGCGGATCACCTTCGAATACGTCATGCTGCGCGACAAGAATGATAGCGACGAGCATGCGCATGAACTGGTGCGGCTGATCAAGCATTACCGTCTGCCCGCCAAGGTCAATCTGATCCCCTTCAACCCGTGGCCCGGCGCGCCGTACGAATGTTCGACGCCCGAGCGGGTGAAGCGCTTTTCCGAGATCGTGTTCGAACACGGTATCAGCGCCCCGGTGCGCACCCCGCGCGGACGCGACATCGATGCGGCCTGCGGCCAGCTGAAGACCGCGGCGGAGAAGAAAAGCCGCGCCCAGCGCGACCGCGAGGCCGCCGAGGCCGAGGCTGCCGCGGGATGACCGCCGATGCGGCGACGATCGCTTTTTACCAAGCGAACGCGCCGCGTTACACGCTGAGCTTCGGCCAGGGGCCAAGCCGCCACCTCGATGCATTTCTCGACCGGCTCGAACCGGGCGCCCGTGTGCTCGAGCTGGGCTGCGGCGGAGGCCGCGATTCCGCGCACATCATGAAACGCGGCTTCGCCCTCGACGCGACCGATGGCACTCCGGCCATGGTGCGCAAGGCGAACGAACGCTTCGACGTCGGCGCGCGCATCCTGCAATTCGACCAGCTTGACGCGGTGACGGCCTATGACGCGGTCTGGGCGCATGCCTGCCTGCTGCATGTTGCGCGTGCCGACCTCCCCGGTGTCCTCGCAGCGATCCGGCGCGCTTTGCGACCCGGCGGGTGGCACTTTGCCAATTACAAGCTTGGCGACGGCGAAGGGCGCGACCCGCTGGGACGGCTGACCAACCTCCCCGACGAAGGCTGGCTCGAACGTGTCTATCAAGATGCCGGATTGGCCATCATCGCCGCCGAACGCTACCGCGGCGAAGGCGCCGACGGCATCCAGCGCGACTGGTATGCGCTGACCCTGCGCAAGGAGAATTCGTGATGGTAGCGATCAATGCAATCTGCATCGGCCTGCCCCAACCCTTCAACGGCGCGGAACTGAGCGCGATCGAGAAGCGCCCGGTTACCGGCGCGGTCACCATCCGCAGCTTCGGGATCGAAGGCGATATGGTCGCCGACACCGTGCACCATGGCGGCGTCGACATGGCGATGCACCACTATCCGCACAATCATTACGCGGGATGGAACGAATGGCTGGGCGGCCACGATCTGCTCGCGCACGCCGCAGCCTTCGGCGAGAATCTGATGAGTACCGGGCTCACCGAAACACAGGTGCACATCGGCGACCGCTTCCGGCTCGGCAGCGCGCTGCTCGAGGTGAGCCAACCGCGCAAACCGTGCTGGAAGATCGAGCACCGGTTCGGCCGCAAGGGCATGGTCGCGCGGATCATCAAGCAGCACCACTGCGGCTGGTACTATCGCGTGATCGAGGAAGGCGAGGCGCAGGCTGGCGATGTGCTCGAATGCGTCGAGACCGGGCATACCGGGTGGAGTGTCGCCCGGCTGTTCGCCAAGTTCTACGATCCCGCGCACCGGGCATCCCGCGACGAGATCGAGGAGATGGCGGGGCTCGAGCGGCTCTCTCCGGCAATGCGGGACAAGATCCGCGCAAAGCTCGCCAGCTAGTGATCCGTCAGACGCGGGGGGGAACTCAGCTCCACCCAGGCACGGCAGCGCCTTCTGCAACGGTCATGCAAATCCCGCCGATCCACACCGAACCATCGCTCTCCTGCGTACAATGGATGCGCCCGTCTGCGCCCGTCTGGCGGCCTTGAGCAGCAACGTAGCGCCTCTTCTCGAGCCCGCTGGCGAACAGGTGCATCGCCACACCCGCATTGAAACTGCCCGTCACCGGATCCTCGCGCATACGGCCCTGCTGGTCGGCGAAGAAGGCGCGCAATTCCCATGCGGGATCGCCGCCGCTCGTCGGTCCCGCCAGCCCGATATCGGTGCCCTGCGGCGCCTCCGCCACCGGCTTCGCTGCAAGCACATCCTCATCCGAGCGCAGTCGCAACAACTGCCATTGCGGTCCGTTGGCGACATGCACCGCCTCCACCAACATTTCCTCGCCGACGCCCGACAGTTCGATCGCGCGCGCGCGTTCCTCGTCGGATAGCGGGCCCCTGCGCACCAGATCGGGCGCGCGGAACGACAGCCGCTCGCCATCGCGGCGGATTTCGACCGGGCCAACCCCGCATTCCTGCACGATCGCGGCGTCATTCTTCGGCACCCCGCCCGCACGCAGCCAGGCATGGCAGCTGCCCAGCGTCGGATGGCCCGCAAACTGCAATTCGCCAGCCGGGTAGAAAATCCGCACGCGGTAATCGGCATCCGGGTCGGTCGGCGGGAGCAGGAAAGTGGTTTCGGAAAAGCCCAGCCATTGCGTCAGCTTGAGCATCTGTTCGGCGGTGAGGCTGTCCGCCCCATGCACGACCGCGAGCGGATTGCCGCTCAGCGGACCAGAACCAAATACGTCGACAAGATCGAGTTTCACGGCATCTTCCTCGCAACTGCGCCCCGATGGCAAAGCTAGGCAATCCTCGCCAAAACTGCTCAA
The DNA here is from genome assembly GCF_024171405.1 of Qipengyuania citrea. Lineage (GTDB taxonomy): Bacteria > Pseudomonadota > Alphaproteobacteria > Sphingomonadales > Sphingomonadaceae > Qipengyuania > Qipengyuania profunda. The sequence goes on along the minus strand of NZ_JALJZT010000002.1, from coordinate 8,805 downwards.
TAGAATTCATGACCAGTTCGACAGTTTTGGTGACCGGCGGATCGGCGCGGATCGGTGCGGCAATCGTGCAGGCGTTTGCAGACAATGGCTGGCACGTCGTCATCCACTACGGCGAATCGCATGACGAGGCGGAAGCCCTGGCGAGCACCCTCCCCTCTGCAGAAACGGTGCACTGCGACCTGGCCGACGGCGACGCCGCAGTGACGATGGTCGAAGCGCTCGCGGCGCGGCTGCCCGATTGGCGCTGCCTAGTGAATTGCGCGGCGATCTTCGAGCCAGACGATGTAACCGGGCTCGATCCTGCGACGAACCTGCGGTCGATGCAGATCAACGCCCGCACCCCGGCACGCATGGCGCAAGCCTATCTCGCGCATGCCCGCGCCGCAGCGGGACGGCGCGTGATCCAGTTCACCGACCAGAAGCTGGCCAATCCCAACCCCGATTTCTTCAGCTATACGATGAGCAAGCACGCGGCTGGATCGACCGTGGCGATGCTCGCCATGGGTGCAGCCAAGCGTGACGATCGTGTCTACGCGCTCGCACCCGGCGCGATCCTCGCCAGCCACGACCAGAGCGAGGCCGAGACCGAGGTGTCGCACCGCATGAACCTGCTCGGCCGCAAGACCGGGCCGGACGAGGTCGCCGAGGCCACGCTGTTTCTCACCCAAGGCCATCTGGCCAGCGGGCAGACGCTCTATGTCGACAGCGGCCAGCACCTGCTCGCCCAGCCGCGCGACGTGATCTACCTCGCGCGCGAAGAGCAACCAGCATGAAGCGCCACGCGCTCAGCACGCGCCTGTGGCACTGGCTCAACCTGCTGTGCGTGACCGTATTGTTCATGTCGGGGCTGACGATTTCCAATGCACATCGCCGCCTGTATTGGGGCGATTGGGGCTTTTCCGCGGAGCAGGCCTGGCTGATCGTCCCGCGCTTTCCCGACTGGATGACGATCCCCGGCTATTACAGCCTCGCCGTGGCCCGCGACTGGCATATCCTCATGGCGTGGCCCTTTGCGCTAGGTTTGCTGTTCATGTGGGTCGCGATGCTCGCCAACCGGCACTTCAGCCGCGATATCGCCACCCGCCCGCGCGAATGGCGCCCTGCCGCAATCGGACGCGACATAGCCGCGCATCTCAAGCGCGATTTCAGCCATGCCGGGGGCAAGTACAATTTCCTCCAGAAGCTCGCATACGGCCTCGTGCTCGGCGTCTTCCTGCCAATGATGGTCTTCAGCGGCATCGCGATCAGCCCCGGCATGGGGCCGACATTCGGCTGGCTGGTCGAACTGCTTGGCGGGCGGCAATCGGCGCGCAGCCTGCATTTCATCTTCGCTTTTACTATCGCCGGTTTCTTCATCGTTCACGTCGTGCTGGTCATCCTCGCCGGGCCGATCCGCCAGATGCGCGACATGATCACCGGAGGGCGCGAACCATGAAGCGCAGGAACTTCCTCGTCGCTGGCGGCGCCGCCTTCGTGGCTGGCTGCAACCGGATCGCCGAAACCGACGTCGGCCAGTCGATGCTTGGCGCAGCCGAAGGGTGGCACAAGCGCGCGCACCGGCTGCTGAGCGACCGCGAGGCCCTCGCCCCCGAATATCCCCGCAGCGCGGTGTCGCCCTATTTTCGCGGCAATGGCTCGACCGACCCGCAAACCGGCGACTACCCGCGCCATGCCGGGGAAGGCTTCGCCAATTGGCGGCTTGCGGTCGGCGGGCTGGTCGATACGCCGCTGAGCCTCAGCCTCGACAATATTCGCAGGCTTCCCCAGCGCACCCAGGTCACGCGGCACGATTGCGTTGAGGGGTGGAGCGCGATCGGCGAATGGAGCGGGCCGCAATTGTCGCTGCTGCTCGACGCCGCGGGCTTGCGCGAGGAAGCCCGATTCATCGTCTTCCGCTGCGCCGACAATCTCAACGGGCAGGACTATTACGAAAGCGTGGACCGGCTCGATGCCTATCATCCGCAGACCATCGTCGCGCACCGCCTCAATGGCGAGCCGCTGCCGATCCGCAATGGCGCGCCGCTGCGCATGCGGATCGAGCGGCAACTGGGTTATAAGCACGCCAAGTATTTGACCGCGATCGAGGCGGTCGCCAGCCTGGACGATATCGGCAAGGGCCAAGGCGGCTATTGGGAAGACCGCGCCGGATACCAGTGGTACGCCGGGATCTGATCAGGCGGGATAGCGCCGGTTCATTTCCGCCCAGTCCGCGCGGATCATTTCTTCGAGCACCGCCAGATCGATGTCGGCCAATTTGTTGACGTAGAGGCAGCTCTTGCCGCGCGTATGCTTGCCCAGTCGTTCCAGCGCATTCGGCATGCTTGGCCCCGGTCTCCGGATCGCAATAGCCGCCCATCAGATAGAGCGAGTGCTTCGCCTTGCGCGGGCTGAAACCGGTGCGCATCCATTCGACCTCGCGCCCGCTGGCATAAGTGGCGGAGTAGCTGCCATAGCCGATGATGCTCGGCCCCCACATTTTGGGCTGCTCGCCGGTCACGCGCCGGAACAACGCATCGAGCACCTGCGCCTCCTCGCGCTTGCGGGCAGGTTCCACCGCGGCGAGGAAATCCCGCGGATCGGTGTCGGTCGGCTGCGTTTTCGCCTCGGCCATCGCGCCGCTCCATCATTTGACTCGCTGCCCCATGTGCCACAGGCTCCGGCGCAGGGGAAACTGCGGGGAGACCGGTACGCATGTGGCTGCTCGACAAATTCTTGAATTCGGCCATCCGGCGCGGCCGCCTGATCGTGACCGACCATGACGGGCAGACCTATGAATATGGCGCGCCGGAGGAAGGCGAACCCCCGCTCCATATCCGGCTGACGCATCGCAAGGCCGCCAACCACATCGCACGCTATCCGCAGGTCGGCGCGGGCGAAGCGTTCATGTGGGGCTGGCTCGAAGTCGAACCGCCGCACGATATCCGCGATCTGGTACTGTTCGTGACCATGAACGCCAAGCGCGAGGCAGGGGCCTCGCTCAAGCCGCAGGGGCCGCTGCGCAAGGCGGCGCAGAAACTGCTGGCCAAGACCGACAGCGTCAATTTGCGCGGCAAGGCGCGCAAGAATGCCGAGCATACCTACAACCTCACCCGCCGTCTTTACGAGCTGTTCCTCGACGAGGACCGGCAATACACCATGGCCTATTACCGCGAGGATCCCGAAGCGACGTCGCTGGAGAAGGCGCAGCTCGACAAGAAGGCGCATCTCGCCGCCAAGTTGTTTATCCAGCCGGGCCAGCGCGTGCTCGACATCGGCTGCGGCTGGGGCGGCTTCGCGCTCTACCTCGCGCGGCATTACGACGTCGAGGTCACTGGGGTCGCGCTCGCCCCCGACCAGATCGCGTTCTGCAAGGAGCGCGCAGAAGCCGCCGGTCTCGCCGATCGGGTCACTTTCGAACTGATGGATTACCGCGACGTGCAGGGGCAATTCGACCGGATCAGTTCGGTCGGCCTGCTCGAACATGTCGGGACCCCGCATTATCCCGCGTTCTTCGAGCACACCAACCGCCTGCTCGCCCCCGACGGCGTCATGGTCAGCCATTGCTGCGGCCGCGCGGGGGCGCCCGGCTTCACCGACAAGTGGACGCGCAAATACATCTTCCCTGGCGGCTATATCCCCGCGCTGTCCGAACTCGTGACGCAGAGCGAGAAGTACCGCTGGCAGGTGATGGATGTGGAAGCGATGCGCTTCCATTACAGCCACACGCTGGAAGAATGGTACCGGCGCACGGTCCTGCACCGCAAGGAGATCGAGGCGCTGTATGACGAGCGCTTCTATCGCATGTGGCTGTTCTATCTCGCCGGCGCGGAGCAGAGCTTCCGCCATGGTAATATGGTCAATTGGCAGCTGCAGTATGTGAAGGACCGCAATGCGATCCCCATGACGCGCGAATATATCGAGACCGAAAGCGCCCGCCTGCGCGCGGCAGACGCGGGGAACGTGCCCGAATGGCACCTCGACCCCGTGCTGGATGAGGCGGCGGAGTAGATCGCCGCACGGGCCATTCGGTTGATTTTTCGCGATTCCACCCCATCTCTGCCGTCGGAAGGATAGTAGCATGGCAGGTGGTTGGGCGCGCGATGGCGCGGTTCAGGATCAGATCGACGACACGATTTCCGACGCGGTAAGCGCGGCGCGGGCACGGATGCCCGTGGGCGAAAGCGAGCAATGGTGCGTCGACTGCGGCGAGGAAATACCCGAGAAGCGCCGCGCGGCGTTGCCGGGTGTGAAGCGCTGTGTGCAGTGCCAGTCTGGTCTCGATGCCAGTGCGCGCAATTCGGGCATCAACCGGCGCGGGAGCAAGGACAGCCAGCTGCGCTGACCAGCCTTTGATCCTGCCCTTGTTCAGCGCCGCACCTGCGCTTGACGCACGCAAAGCGTGAATCGATTGCCTACACTCCCCTCCCCCTGCTAGCGGCGCGCTCGTTACAACGAAGGTGCCTCCAATGTCCGATACCAAGCGCCCCGAAATCAAACGGGTTGTCCTCGCCTATTCCGGCGGTCTCGATACCTCCGTCATCGCCAAATGGCTCGAGGTTGAACGCGGGGTCGCAGTGGTGACCTTCACCGCCGATCTCGGACAGGGCGAGGAAATCGAACCTGCGCGCGCAAAGGCGCGCGCCATGGGCATTCCCGACCAGCACATCTTCATCGAGGATGTCCGCGAGGAATTCGTGCGCGACTTCGTCTTCCCGATGATGCGCGCCAATGCGCGCTATGAAGGCGACTACCTGCTCGGCACCAGTATCGCGCGTCCGCTGATCTCCAAGCGTCTCGTCGAGATCGCGCATGAGACCGGCGCCGATGCCATCGCGCATGGCGCGACCGGCAAGGGCAACGACCAGGTCCGCTTCGAGCTGTCGGCCTATGCGCTCGATCCCGACATCAAGGTGATCGCCCCATGGCGCGAATGGGACCTCACCAGCCGCACCGCGCTGATCGCCTGGGCCGAGGCGCACCAGATCGCAGTACCGACCGACAAGCGCGGCGAAAGCCCGTTCTCTACCGATGCGAACCTGCTGCACACCTCGTCCGAGGGCAAGGTGCTCGAGGATCCGTGGGAAGAAACGCCCGACTACGTCTATTCGCGCACCGACCACCCGGAAGACGCGCCCGACACGCCCGAATATATCGAGATCGGTTTCGAACGGGGCGACGGCGTATCGCTCAATGGTGAAGCGATGAGCCCGGCGACGCTGCTGGCCGCGCTCAACGACCTCGGCCGGACCCACGGTATCGGCCGCCTCGACCTGGTCGAGAACCGCTTCGTCGGGATGAAGAGCCGCGGCATGTACGAAACGCCGGGCGGCGAGATCTACGCCCGCGCGCATCGCGGGATCGAACAGATCACGCTCGATCGCGGTGCCGCGCATCTCAAGGACGAACTGATGCCGCGCTATGCCGAGCTGGTCTATAATGGCCTGTGGTACAGCCCCGAGCGCGAGATGCTGCAGGCTGCGGTCGATCTCAGCCAGCAGAAAGTCTCGGGCACCGTCCGGCTCAAGCTCTACAAGGGCAACGCCATGGTGGTTGGCCGCAAATCGCCGAACTCACTCTACTCCGAAGCGCATGTAACCTTCGAGGACGATGCGGGAGCTTACGACCAGAAAGACGCCGAGGGCTTCATCAAGCTGAACGCGCTGCGTCTGCGCCTGCTCGCGCAGCGCGACCGTTAATTACGAAACAAAGCGCGCTCTCGGCGTAATATTGCGCAAGGAGCGCGACTACAGTCATATTTCTGCGACGGATGGTGGACTTATCCACCCTCCTCCACAGCGAAAAGCTGGAAAAGTGGAAAACTCGGGCCTCGTCCGCTGGACGAATCGCGTGGTCAGGGGCAGCTTCAAGTCATCGGAACGGCGAGGGACTTCCACCGGGTTTGAGGCGTAACAGCCTCTGATTACGGGGAAATTTCGGACCGGAAAGACATGGAAGGTGCTGTCCATGCATTCTTGAGACCAGCGCGCCGCGGACTTCGGTCCAAAGCATGACGGTCGATGATGGAACGCAAAAGCACGTCTTTCATGGATCGGACCAACCCGGTCGGATGCCGAGGCGATATTGCAGGAAAAGGTCTTCGGACCGGATCGGCAATTCATCCCCTCAAGGTCCCGGCCATGAACGGAAGGACTGATCGCGGAGCCGCCCGTCGAGGGCCGGCCTGGGAAAGAAGCGAGGGTCTCACGACCTGGCGCACTCAACCGGGTCAGCATGAGGGCGGAGCCGGATGCCGGTGGGAGCGCCGGTGACAGAACCGGAAGAGCCTGTCTTCGGACGGCACGGACGGGGAGACATCGGATGCCAAGCCCCTGCCTTCGGGCAAGGCCACGCATCGGTGAGAGTGGGGTCGGCAGCGATGTCGGCCCCATTTTCTGTGGCCTGTCAGGATGGTCCTTCAGCGGCCGGAGCGCGCTTCGGTGCAATGCTTGTGGCCAGTCCCGATGACGCCCACCAGATGCGGTAGAACTGCCCAAGGACGCACGAAGCGCGACGAACTGTGGCATGAATGGGGCAGCCTCCGCCCCCGTAGGGGACTCCGCTCACTACCTCCCTTATAGACGCTGGAACCGAACGGGAGGTTCCCATCATGGTCTATCGCGCGTTTCGTAATGTCCTTTTCCTCGCTGCCCTGGCGCTACCCGCCACGGCGGCGCTACCGCAGGAACATGTCCACCGCGCCGCGGTGACCGGTTCGTTCGACGCCAGCTTTGCGCGGTTCGAAACGCTTCCCCCCGCGCCCCAGCCCGCCGGCCATGTGGTCGACCTCTCGACGATCGAGCCCCCGGTCGAGCTGCCGCCGGTAACCCGCTCGATCGGCACCGGTGTGGCCTCCTATTACGGACGGCGCTTCCACGGCCGCCTTACCGCCAACGGCGAGAGATTCGACATGCACGCGATGACTGCGGCGCATCGCACGCTGCCGTTCGGCTCGCTGGTCGAGGTAACCAATCCGCGCACCGGCAAGCGGGTCACCGTGCGCATCAACGATCGCGGCCCCTTCCACGGCAACCGCGTGATCGACGTCAGCCGCGCCGCAGCGACCGAACTCGGCCTGATCGGGCGCGGTCATGGCACGGTCGAGCTCGCGCTGCTCAAAGGCTAGAGCTACAGCGCCAGTTCGCGTTCCTGGGTCACGGCGGGTCCGGCGTCGAGCTGAGCTTCGACCGACAGCCGCACCGCGGCGGCAACGTTGCGGACACCCAGCTTGGTCAGCACATTGGCGCGGTGGAGTTCGACCGTGCGCGGGCTGATCCCCAGCGTGCGCGCGACTTCCTTGCTCGAATAGCCCTCGCTCACCCCCGACAGCACTTCGCGCTCGCGCGGCGAGAGCTGGCCGACGCGCTGCTTGGCGCGCGCCTGTTCGGGCGTGGTCGAACCCTGCCACTTGCGCGTCATGATGTTGCCGAGGCTGCGGCGCAGCCGTTCGCCGAGCGTGGGCCATTCGAGATAGCCCGCCGCGCCGTCGCTCAGCACATCCATGATATGCGCGATGCTGGCCTGTTTCGAATAGGCAACCAGCGGGTAATACTGCCCCGCGCTGCGCAGCGCCTGCTGCGTCTGCGGCAATTGCGGTCCTTCGTCATGGACCAGCAGCCAGGCCCCCTCGGGCCAGCGCCCGCCCAGGTCGTCGAGCGTGTCGGCGGGCACTACATAGCCCATTTCGCCCAAGGCCAAGGTCAATTCGTTGCGGTTACGATAGTTACAGTCGACGACAATAAACGTGTTTTCCTGCATCGCGGCTCGATCCCGTTCCCCGTCAATACCCCATGCCGGGAAAACTTCACTTATCCCCGGCCCCACCCGAATTGGTATGCTTAACATGGGGTTTGCCACAGTCACCCGGTTGGAGGTCGTTTGACCGGACGTCGTTCATCCGGATGACACCAAGATCGGAGGAATCGCGCGCGATTGTCACATTGCGGTAAGCCAGTACCGAATCCGGATTCAATCCCCATCTTCGCGCTTGCCGAATGTTGCCCCTAGTCCAGATGGATGACATTCACTCGTATCAGGGCGGGCACAGGCAAAGCGGGACCGGGGGCTACACGAGGCATGGAAGACAACAGGGCCGTCAGGCGGATCGCGGCGGCCGCGGACATGGACGAAGTCCTCTCGATCGCCCGCGCGTTCTACCGGCTGCACGGGTTCGAGGCGCTGAGCTATGCGCGGCCCTCGCACGACATGCCGGGGCGCACCGACATGCTCTTCCGCGGCTTTCCCGAGGCGTGGGTGAGCAGCTACCGCGAGGGGCTCGACCGGCTCGACCCCTTCCCCGCGCTGGCGGCGCGGTCGGGCCGGCCGCTGCGCTACAGCGTGGTCACGCAGGGCAAGCCGCTGGCCGGCGATCTGCTGCATTTCATCGAACAGGCGCGCGCGCATGGCGTGACCGACGGCTATATCTTCCCGACCTTCGGGCCGCGCCAGCACCTCGCCGCGATCGGCATCACGATGGCCGACCATCCCGACCGCGTCGATCATGCCGATGTCCCGGTGCTGCACTGCGTGGCGCAGGCGGCGCATCTGCGAATCGACCAGTTCGAGGAGGACGTGGTGGAGCGCCCGCGTCTCGCCCCGCGCGAGGTGACGATCCTGCACTGGATCGCGCGCGGCAAGAGCAATGAGGAGATCGCGATGATCCTCGGCAGCAAGCGCCCGACGATCGCCACGCATATCAAGCGCATCTTCATCAAGCTCAACGTCTCCGACCGCGCCGCGGCGGCGGTCAAGGGGCTCAAGTTCGGCCTGATCAACGTGTGAGCGTCACGGCGCCCGCGTCCGCATCCGCGCCCTCCCCCGCATCGATCA
>NZ_JALJZT010000001.1 GCF_024171405.1 Qipengyuania citrea | reverse complement strand
CATTCCATATTTTATCACTCCCTTACTTTTATCCACACATTCCCTTATCATCTCTCACTATCCTATATTACTTACTCCCTTCTAACCTCATTCTCATTCCTTAAATCCCTCTTTTTTAACCTTTTTACTACCCTACCTTTTTCCCTCAATCTCTTTCAAATCTTTTCTTTTCAACACCATCATTTCATCCAATTCTAAACTACCTTCCCCCCACACACAAATTTCTTCCCATCTACCCCTTCCCTCCCTCCTCACTCTATTAAACTAACCTTTCAAATCATCTTTATAACTCCATCCTCCTCTTCCTTTCTAAAAACCTTATTTATTTCATTCCCTCATCCATACCTCTTTTACTTATTACCTTATTCCTCTTCCTCCCCTATTAAATTTTTATCTTTCTTTCTTTACCCTATCCTTCCATCCCTCTACTTTCCTTTAACCAATTCTCCCCTTTCCTCAAACTCCCCCTCACTATTCCTATATCCTATACCTTATTACATCTCTTTTCCCAATATATTATCATCTACAACTCATACAACCCCTCCTTTTTCCATAACTATCCATTTTTTATTTATAATCACTTTTTTAATCTTACATCTTTCTTTCCTTTTCTTCTTCTTAATTAAAATACCTCACCTTACCCCCCTCATAATCTCTTCTCTCCCTTCATATTATTCATCTACCTTTTCCTAACTCTTTCACATACCATTTATTAATCCTCTCCCCTAATTTATAACATCCATACATCCCTAAACTTCCCTACCTCTTTCCTTTCTACCATCATCCCTCCATATCTATATACTTCATTTACCAATATTACCACAACTATATCCCCCTAATCCTATACCCTACAATCTTAAAATCTATCCCTAAACCAATTTTATCCTTTTTCTTTTTTATCTACCATCATACCCACCCAACCAACATTAAATCACTTAAAATTACCCATTAAATAAATTTATATATACATACTCCCCACTCACACAAATACTAAACCTCATTCAAACTTTCTATATCTTTCTCTCCTCTTCCTCCTCCCTATCATCATCAATATCTCCTAACAACTATACTCACATAAACCATCCCCCCTTACACCATCCCCCATCCTCACACTCCCCATCTAAAATCCAAAATCCATTTTCAATCCCACCAACATATATAAACATTTCCCCTACCCTATAATCTTAACATTCCCCCTCTACAAATCCCAATACCTAACCCCTCACTTCAACAAAATCCCTAAATCTCCACCCAATAAAATAATTATCATAAATCTCATCAATTCCTCATATATTTCCTCACTAATTTTTCTCCACTATTCCCACCCTCCCATTATTAATCATATCAAACTTTCCCATAACACATAATCAACCTACTTATAAACATCCCAATACTCTAATCTCCCATTTAAACTATATTCCAATCAATTTTACATTCCTTACAACACCCCCCACCTATCCAATATCCCCCACCCCATCACATAAACCATACCCCCCCCTATAAACACACCATACCCTCCATCCTCCATCCCACCCATCATCATTCAATCCATACAACCCCCCCCCTCCCCATTCCTCTCCCACCAATCTCATATCCTCACCTATTATCATCTTTATCTTAAACCTAATATCCATGCATACTCCCCTACAAAACTTTCATATTTTTAATTTCACATTTTTCCTCCCTCCCCACTTTTCCCACTCACCCTCTAAACTCACAATCATTTTTATCTTTCTTCCCCTATTATAATTATCCAATCTCCAAATCCATCACTCCCTTTCACATTAATCATTACCTTCATTATTCTTAAATCATATTATTTCAACTCTTTATTATAAACTTCCTATCCTCTTCCCCTTTCTCTATTCTCCCTTCCCACCCAAATTATCTCCACCTCATTCAAAACTATCCCCATTATCCCTCAAATCATACTAATAACCTATCCAACAACTCCTCCTAATTCATTCAATTATCTCAATTATTCCCACCCCACAATCTCACCCCAACATCCATCATCTTTTTCCCCCACCTCCTTTCAAAACCACCACTTCAATCTACATCTCACAAATACATACCATAACTCTCCTTACAAACCCTCATCCCAACTCCACCCATCACATCATCCAATCTACAAAAACTCCTATCATTCTCTAATCTTTTTCACCAACCTCACTCATTATTTACTAACTCACACCAAAAACTTCCCATCTTTTTCCCCCATTCCCCCTTCCTCTCTCTAAACCTATAACACCTCCTCACTCCTCACTCTTTCTACCTCTTCTCCCCCCTCTAATTTCCTTCCCCCTCTTTAACATCCCTCTAACCCCAACCCTTCCCCCTACTCTCACCAACTCACATTACTATTACCTCACCACAATCCCATTCCATCCAACTCTTATTACCATTATAAAAATTCACACCCTAATTTCTTTATAAAACACAAATCAAAACACCACCTACCCAAAATAATATAACCAACTTCCTACTCTCTCCTTAATCATATCCCATAAACTCCATTATTTCCTTTCATCCTTCCCTCCCTCCCCTCATCCCCAACTACCACTCTAATCACCTTACTCTACCCCATAACCCCCCCACTCATCCTATCATCCCTAATCACTATCCATTCCCCACATCTCTCATTATACCTATCACATTTCATATTCTATCCTATTACTACATCCCTCCAAACCCACCATACCACACCATCACCACCAATACTTTCATATCTACCCCACTTAACCAAAATATATAATTCTCACCTATCTCCTTCCTACATTCCTCATATCCCCTTACTTTAACTCTAAACAAATAATACTCTTCCAATTCCTTTACTCTAATCACTTTCACTCCACTCTTTTCTTCTTTCTATCATCACATCCTAAATCTTCATTTCTTCTAATTACATCCCACCAAATCCACATTTAAAACCACTCACTTAACACCCCTCCCTCATCATTCCCTTCTACAACCTCTCACAATTCCTTTTCCAAATTCTACACACCTCCTACAATAATACATACAAACCCCTCCCATCTAATCCCATTTAAAAACACTTCACTTTCTCATACCAATTTTTCTTATCACCATTAACCCTAATCACCCACCCTTCCACATAACCTCTATCTCCAATTACTATTTTAACACTACTTTACCCCTAACTCCACCAACATCCACTACTACTTACAAAAACACATCTCCATACTAAAAAACATTTTACAAATCCCCACTCACTCACAATCCTCATACCCCCATTCCCCTCACACTCCTCTTATAACTAAATAAAAATTATTACCTTCCCACATCACTCCTAATTCACAACCCAATCCCCCAAAACACCACCCCCACTAACCCACCCTACCTTCCACAACACACATTTTAACCCCCAACTCCCCAAATTTCCCCTTTAACACTATTATATTCTCTCAAACCCCTAAAATCAACAACTTTCTCAAATTCCCTTTCTCCACCTCCCTTATCACACAATATACATACTACCCCACAACACTCAAACTACTAAATCCCAATTCCATCCCTATCCCCCTCTCTCCCATCCCCCCCCATTAATCCCCCCCCTTAAATCACTCTCTTAAATCCAAACCCCTATCCACCAAAATCCTACATACATCTCCCAAAAACTATCCACTCCTCCTCTTCCAATCACCTCAATCTTTCTTCTTCATCCAACTATTCATAAACTATCCTCTTCCCATTCTATACTCCTTTTCCCCACTCCCCATCATCTTAAACACCACAAATTACACTTATATTTAACTCCAATATAATCTTCATCTTCTACTTACAATTCATACCATCACCCCTATTATCTATCAAAAAAAAAAACTAAATAACTAATAAATAATCTCTTCTCACCCACCTCTATCACACCTCTATTACACCCTCCTTACCACATCACTTACCCTCTCATAATCCCACATCATCTCACCAATCCCCCTTACTTATACCATATACTCACACCATCTTATCTTACCCACATTCCATACACATACACTCAATACCACTATTTCCAAATCACAAATAAACCCCATCAACAAACTCAACTACCTCAAAACACTTAAAATTCCAATCCCTAACATCCTTTTCTCAAACCTCCTTACATCTTTAAAAAACCCCTTAAAACAAAAACCCCATCCCAACCTCTCACCCTCTATATCACATACAATACCCCTAATTCTCTTTAAATAAACTTAACCATCCCTCTCCCCTAAAACTACCTCCTTATTCTCCTAATCTTATAACCCCCCTTATACATCCCAAAATATCCAAAAAATCACCAATCCCTAATCATCCACCCCAAATCTACTTATTCCATAATCTTCCTAATTCCACACTCCCTCTTATCGATATTTGCCTTACCGCCAACCGGCAGGACGGAGACACCTCTTGCTTGAAGATCAATACCATTTTTCTCGGCAACTGCGTGGATGGCTGCTTGATCGCCAACCCCCTCAACAAGCACCGCCTTCTCACTAAAGAATCCCTCACTGACTGATTCATTGAGGATGTGAAGTCGAGCGATAAGTCCGGCTTCATCATATCCCCCACCCTCATAGGCAGCACTCAAAAGCTGAACTACGTCTTGATATTGGATACGACGTGTAACGCATTGAGGATGCCCCTCTCCCGGGAGAGTTTCTCTCCTCGCAACCCGGATTTCGGGGAAGTCTCTTGTCGAAATAAAGTGAGGCGAATGGGAGCAAGCAATTACTTGGGTCTGGGATAGTACTCCAGGAATTTGCCCCTGGCCGATATCTCTAAGAACTCTGGCTATGTGCCGCTGCTTGATCGGATGTTGATAAAGCTCTGGCTCTTCAATCGCCAAGATGACCCTGTGGGATTGTACGGCTTCGCCACCTGCCACCTCGATCGGCTCAACAGCTTCAGCGCCCTCCTCGTCGATCTGATCCTCGGTCTCCACTGCTAACACCTTCGCAAGGTGCTGCAACAACGTGAAGATGAAAGCTCGTTGAAGGCCGTGCCCCTTGTTTTCAACTGGTCCAGCGTATCCTTGCTCGACGAGTGAAACGTCAGCCAGCGGCAAAGAGACTAATAGCTCACCTGGGGGCTGCCACGATAACTGTACATTGGCATCGCCGTAAAAAACCCGAAGCGTTTCTGAAAGCTCGCCAGACAGCTCGCCAAGCTCGCCTAGGTTTTCGGGACTCACCAACTCTGCATATTGTTCGCTTGCCTGAGCCTGCCAATTCCTCACATCCTCTCTTTTTTGGACTACGGATTTGACCACAAGCTCGATCAACTGACTGATTACACTGTTTTTCCCGTCAACCGAGTCCACGCCAGCGTCTCGGACTGCCGGAATGAACACGAACGAAATGTACTTATTGAGTACACCCCTCCCAACATTGGAGAATCCGAAAAACTGACCGTCGTCTAATTGCAGTTCGCATTGATCAAGATGATCAGCTTCCCAGGCTTCCATATTCTGAATTAGCTGCTGAGCATTTGCCGCAGGGATTAAGTCTTCATAACCCTCTGTTCCGGCAAGCTCGTTGAATGCTTGCCTTCGTGGGGTAGCTCCCTCAATCTGTCTAATTTCTTGAAAGCCAGGATAACGCTGCGACTGACCATAGTATTTGCCATTTTCGCGCGGATTGGCGCTTCCGAAAAATCTTCGAACGACCACCATCTGATCGTTAAATATTTTCCCCTCGAACTCTTGCCTCTCAGCGTCAGAAAAGTCCTCAAATGTCAGGGCGATATCGATGGGGTCGGCGACGTTTCGCTCGTGGAAATCCTCAATCTCTACCCGTGATGAGCTGCCGAAAAAACGGTCGATGGCCTTCAGCACGCATGACTTGCCAATCCCGTTGGGACCTATGATATTGGTTTGCTGACCAACGTCAATCTCAAGATTTTTGATGGCTCGATAATTGGTTATTTGGGCACGGACCAATCGCATCGCACTCTCGAATAAATGGCACTACGATGGTTCTAAGTCTTTCGACCGATGTTGTCAGCTAGAGATCATCTTATTCTCACCAGAATTGATGTCCTACTCCGCGCTTCCCGTTGCCTCTCAAGCTTGGCCTTAAGACACCGCCCCGAATATCTCCCCTCAACCGCGGCACGCTCCTGGAGCGGAGGTCGAGCAAATGGCCCGTTGTCTTGCTAATGTCGAAGTTGTGCTCGATCACCACCACGGTGTTGCGCTGGCCCACCAGCCCGCCAAGCAAGTATAGCTAAACGCGTTTCGTATTTCCCTATTGCTTGTCTTTCGCCGCCATTGCGGCCACCGCCCATGCGGCCGTCAGAAAAGCGGTAATCAGCATGAGTTGCGCAAGCAAGAAGAGGGCCGTCGCCTTGGCTCGGACAGGCCATGCTTCTTCGTTCAGCATCGTCAACGTAGATTTCTCGCGCATGATGGCATTTGTGATATTGCCTCCTTCGCGGTCGATCCTTCGCTGCAGGGGATCGCTCATCGAATCTGGAGTCATGTAAAGCTCCACCTTTTCCGTTCCCGCTTCCATGTAGCGGTATTCGCCCTTGTGCACGGAAGTATAGGTATTGGCGGCAAAGCCGATGGCCAGTCCCGCAATGCCGAGCACGGTAACCGCAGTGATCAGCAACGAGCGTCGGCGCTTCATAAACCACGGTCTTGCGAGGTAAACTACCAGAAAGACGAGTGGCCCTACTATTGCGGCCATCAAGCCGAGCAGTTCGTTGAATTCCACAGGGAGTTCGAGGCCGCCCAACAGCAGTCCCGCGCCGGGTACCACTGCGATCACAGCAGCAGCACCAACAATGACACGTGTGAGGTTCTCGAACATCAGCAATGGACCGTGATCGACAACGTTTCGGGCAAAACTTGCTTTGATCCAGCCCTGTCCCACTGTGTGACATTGCCGCAGACCGGGACGACATAGATGTAATCGCCTGGCTGCGCGCGCAGCAAAACGGGAAGACCTCGAGGTTGTTCGTATCTTTGCAAATGCGCTTTGATCGCGGCTTTGTTGCGAGATGGGAGACTGCTTTCGTAGGCCCAAATGACCTTCTCAGCACTTCCGACAATCCTTACTTGGCTTGCCGGTGCATTCATCGTCGCGCAGGCTCCGCAGAAAATGCCGAAGCTTAAGACTGCAAAATATCTATTTCTCATACACACCCCCAACCGGGGACGCATTTACCACACTCCTATCAAAACCGAGAATTTAATTTGAGTTAGGCATGCATTACTCCCCCGCCTCCCGCTGCCGCCCCAGCATAAATCTTTGACAGGCTCAGGAGAGCCTCGAGATACTATAGCGTAGCGTGGTGCTCACTTTTCCCTCTCAGACCACTTGGGGAGGCCCGCTGCCAAGGCAGCGCACGCGAAGTCGATGTCGGCCTTAGCTCCCTCCCTCTTGTACTTTGCCACGCTGTTGCGGCTCAGTTGCATAACACGCGCAACTTCGCGTTCGCTCCAGCCCATGTACGTGATGAACGCCTCGAAATCTTCGCCCGTCACTCGGCAGCCTCCTTTGCTCTCTCCAGCATCGGTTGGAGATAGTGGCCTGTGTAGCTTTCGGGAACAGCGGCAACCTCCTCCGGCGTGCCCTGCGCCACAACCTCACCCCCGCGCACACCGCCGCCCGGCCCAAGGTCGAGCACATGGTCCGCCGTCTTGATGACATCGAGATTATGCTCGATCACCACGACAGAGTTCCCCTGCTCGACCAGCCGGTGGAGCACTTCGAGCAGCTTGCGCACGTCTTCGAAATGCAGGCCCGTGGTGGGCTCGTCGAGGATGTAGAGCGTCTGCCCGGTGCTGCGCTTGGCGAGTTCCTTGGCGAGCTTGACGCGCTGCGCCTCGCCGCCCGACAGCGTGGTCGCCTGCTGGCCGACCTTGACGTAGCCGAGGCCGACCTCGTTGAGCATGTGCATCTTGTCGCGGATCGGCGGGACCGCCTTGAAGAATTCCTCCGCATCCTCGATCGTCATGTCGAGCACGTCGGCGATCGAATGGCCCTTGAACTTCACCTCGAGCGTTTCGCGGTTGTAGCGCTTGCCGCCGCATTGTTCGCAGGTGACGTAGACGTCGGGCAGGAAGTGCATCTCGATCTTGATGAGGCCGTCGCCCTGGCACGCCTCGCAGCGGCCGCCCTTGACGTTGAAGCTGAAGCGCCCGGGCTTGTAACCGCGCGCCTGGCTTTCGGGGAGGCCCGCGAACCAGTCGCGGATCTGGGTGAAGGCGCCGGTGTAGGTGGCGGGGTTGGAGCGCGGGGTGCGGCCGATGGGCGACTGGTCGATCTCGATCACCTTGTCGCAATATTCGAGCCCGGTGACCTTGTCGTGCGCGCCCGCGACAATGCGCGCGCCGTTGAGTTCGCGCGCGGCGGAGGCGTAGAGCGTGTCGATGGTAAAGCTGGACTTGCCCGAGCCCGAGACGCCGGTGACACAGGTAAAGGTGCCCAGCGGCAGGCTGGCGGTGACGTTGGCGAGATTGTTCGCGCGCGCGCCGTGGACGGTGAGCTGGTGCCCGTTGCCCTTGCGGCGCGTGGCGGGGACCGCGATCTCGCGGCGGCCGGTGAGATAGGCGGCGGTGAGCGATTTCTTGTTCTTGAGCACCTGCTTGAGCGTGCCTTCGGCAACCACCTCACCCCCGTGGACGCCCGCGCCGGGGCCGAGATCGACCACGTAATCGGCGGCGCGGATCGCGTCCTCGTCGTGCTCGACGACGATCACCGTGTTGCCGAGGTCGCGCAGACGCTTCAGCGTTTCGAGCAGCCGGTCGTTGTCGCGCTGGTGGAGACCGATACTGGGTTCGTCGAGCACGTAGAGCACGCCCGAGAGGCCGCTGCCGATCTGGCTGGCGAGGCGGATGCGCTGGCTCTCGCCCCCGCTCAGCGTACCTGAAGTCCGGTCGAGGTTGAGATAGTCGAGCCCGACATTGTCGAGGAAGCCCAGCCGCTCGTTGATTTCCTTGAGGATGGCCTTGGCGATCTGCGCCTGCTGGTCGGTCAGGTGCCCGTCGAGCCCGAGGAACCACGCCTTGGCATCGGCGACGCTCATCTGCGTGGGGGTGGCGATGTCGGTCGGGCCCGCGGGGCCGGGGATCTTGACGCTGAGCGCCTTGGGGTTGAGCCGCTTGCCGTTGCAGGTCTCGCAAGGCTGAGCGGTCTGGAACTTGGCCAGCTCCTCGCGCATCCACGCGCTCTCGGTCTGGAGCATGCGGCGGTTGAGATTGCCGATCACGCCCTCGAACGGCTTCTTGACGGTGTAACTCTTGCGCCCGTCCTTGAAGGTCAGCGGGATCGCGCGGCCCTTGGTGCCGTGGAGGATGATGTCGCGGATTTCGTTGTCGAACTCCTGCCACGGGGTGGTCAGGTCGAACTCGTATTCCTTCGCCAGGGAGGCGAGCACCTGCATGTAATAGGGCGACGGCGGATTGCTCTTCGCCCAGGGCACCACTGCGCCCTTCTTGAGGCTGAGCGCTTCGTTGGGGACGACCAGTTGCGGGTCGAACAGCTGCTTCTCGCCGATGCCGTCGCAGGTCGGGCAGGCGCCCTGCGGCGCGTTGAAGGAGAACAGCCGTGGTTCGACTTCCTCGATCGTGAAGCCGCTGACCGGGCAGGAGAATTTCTCCGAAAAGACGATGCGGTTGGCGGGCAGCCCCGCGCCCTTCATCGCGCCGCCGGCCGCGGCCCCCTCGTCCTCGCGCCCGGGCACCGCGCCATCGGCGAGATCGACATAGGCAAGCCCCTCGGCGAGCTTGAGCGCGGTCTCGAAGCTGTCGGCGAGACGGGTCTCGATGCCCTCCTTCACCGCGAGCCGGTCGACCACCACCTCGATGTCATGCTTGAACTTCTTGTCGAGCGCGGGCGCGTCCTCGATCGCGTGGAGCTCGCCGTCGATGCGCACGCGGGTGAAGCCCGCCTTCTGCCATTCGGCCAGTTCCTTGCGGTATTCGCCCTTGCGCCCGCGCACCACGGGGGCGAGCAGGTAGATGCGTGTCCCCTCGGGCAATTCCATCACCCGGTCGACCATGTTCGAGACGGTCTGCGCCTCGATCGGCAGGCCGGTGGCGGGCGAATAGGGTACGCCGACGCGCGCCCACAGGAGGCGCATGTAGTCGTAGATCTCGGTCACGGTGGCGACGGTCGAGCGCGGGTTGCGGCTGGTGGTCTTCTGCTCGATCGAGATCGCGGGGCTGAGCCCGTCGATATGCTCGACATCGGGCTTCTGCATCATCTCGAGGAACTGGCGCGCATAGGCCGACAGGCTCTCGACATAGCGCCGCTGGCCTTCGGCATAGATCGTGTCGAAGGCGAGGCTCGACTTGCCCGAGCCGCTGAGGCCGGTGATCACGATCAGGCTGTCGCGCGGCAGGTCGATGTCGACGCCCTTGAGATTATGCTCGCGCGCGCCGCGGACGGAAATTTTGGTGAGGGCCATGAAGGACGCGTGTTCCTGAATTGTTCGCTAGGGTCAAGGGGGGCGGTATGTGTCGAGCGAGCAGACGGCCCGGCGGTTCCGGGAATGTGGGGCGCATCATGCAAATATCAACGCCGCGGGAACATCTCGCGGCGGATTCGTGCGGTAGTCCAACTTGCTGACCAATTGCGCAGAATTGCAGGGCATCACCCGACAATCAAGATTAGCGACAGGGAATGGCGACCGCCTACAGGACGATGAAATCCTTTTCTTCCCGCCCAAATCGCCCATACGGTTCCCGCCAGTATTTAATCGAAGACTTGACGATCCCAACTATCGAGTGTTTTCCTCACATAGAGGGAGCCGGATAATGGGGAAAACGGTCCGGGCCGGTGCGCGAATACGCCGATTGATGCGCTGTCATCGATGGCCCGCGCGCAAGGTGCATAGCAGCGTTCGAGAACAATCATCCGCCGGCCACGCCGGACTTGTCGCGACCGTTGCATGCCTGCTGTCCGCCTGCACCCACGTAACGGTGGGTGAAGGCGGCGGCGAGACGATCACCGGAATCGGCGTGGTCCGCGTTGAACTGCCGCGCACAACGGGCGGTGCGGTGGCGGTCAAACGGACCGGTGTAGGATTTGGCTGGGACGAACTGCCCGCAGGCGGCGCCTGGCTTGGCTACTCGGATAGCCAGTGGGTCATTGCCGATCCGCGCGATTGCCAGCTGTTGGTGATCATCCGGTCCGCGGCCGAAGCCGAGAATGCGGCCAAGGTCCTGTCGGCACTTGAGGGGAGTTCGCCATGCGTAGTCGACCACACAAATACCTTGCAGCCATAGCCCTGCTGCCGCTCGCAGCGGGCTGTGTCTAAGCGACACGGCACAGCAATACGATGTATTTCGGCACCAATACGACATTTGGCATCAAGGCTGGTGCATCGACCGGCGAGGTGCCCGAAATCATCGTAGGCTACGACAGACAGGAAGCGGTTGTGATGCCCCTGCTGGCCAATACAGTGGATACGAGCGAGGATGGCTACAACCGGCTAGGGCCTTGTCCGGTCACGGATCCTATCGAAGTGACGGGAGGCATTTATGCCATTCACCCGTGCTCTTTCGTTTCAATCAAGGGCGGCAATCTGGACAGCTATTCGGTACTTGCCAGCTTCGGAGCGGAATTCGGTGCGGGGGCCAGCACGGACGTAGATGTGAACGGCGGCCTGGCACAGTATTTCGCTACCGGCATGGCCGCGCAGATCCTTTCCGCCAAGGGCGGCGCGGCGCTGGTTTCTACAAACGCCGCCACGATCAACGCCAATGACACGCCGCTCGACGTGAACTCGCTCTTTCCGGCCAACACCGAGTTCGGCGTGGGAATGGGCAAGAACTTCGACACGACGCTGGACAAGCTCAAGGCCAAGGTCGTCGCGACCGACAAGACTATCCTCAAACGTAAAATGCAGGGGCTGGTCGATGCGATCAATCAACCCTTCGGCACTGCACTGGTCAATGCATGCAGTGAGCAAGGAACCTGCATAACCGCCATCGAAGGCAGTGCGCCGGCGTTCTTGAGAAACGCAAAATTCAACAAAGGCGTCGCCAAATGGGACGAGTATTGAGGAGAGCCTGCCATGAACGTCTTTTTCGCCAATGCTTTCACCAGCGCGCAGTCTGCAAAGGACTTTTTCAAAAATGCCGTTCAAGAAAGCGCCAGCGTGTCTGGAGCCATACTTTCCGCAAAAGGTGGGATCGGCTTCATCAAGGATGGTGGGCCTTTGACCGAACTTGGGGACGGGGAAGAGCTTTTTCTCGTCCTGACCTATCCCAAAGCGGTGACCGTGGAGGTCGATCCTGCGATTGCTGCTGGCGCCGATGAAGCGAATGAGGAAGGCGAAGCAGAGCCGGACGGCGAACCTGAAGACGAGAACTAGGGGTTACGAACCGCAAGTAGCTTGCCGAACGCGTTTGCGCGTTCGACGACAATGGTTGTCGTCTCTGTTCGGCGAAAGCTAAGCCCCTGCACGATCTAGAACCCAGGGGAATCACACATGCCATCCACTCGAAATTTCGCCCGCGCGACGGCAGCTTCCGCGCTCGCGCTGGGGCTGGCTCTCGCCTCTCCGTCCTTCGCCGAGGAAACCGACGCCAACACCATCGTCGTCACCGGCCAGGCCAAGATCGGCGACTTCGGGCTCGACCTCACCGCGCGTGACACCGCCGCCGACCCGGGCGAGGATTTCGAACGCTATGCCTCGGGCGCATGGATCGACCGGACCGAAATCCCCGACGACCGTCCCTCGGTCGGCTCGTTCTACAATCTGCGCGAGGATGTGACCGAAGAGGTCAACGGGCTGATCACTCAAGCGCCTGCAGGCACGCAATATGGCGCGCTCTACACCAGCTTCATGAACGAGGCGGCGATCGAGCGCGCGGGTCTCGCGCCGTTGATGCGCGATCTGGCACAGGTCGATGCGCTGTCGGACAAGAGCGCTTTCGCTCGCTACATGGGCGCGACCTATGGCAAGTTCGGCGGCTCGCTGTTCGGTGCCGGCCCCTATGCCGACCCCGACGATCCGACGATGAACGCGCTGTGGATGTTCTCCGGCGGGCTCGGCCTGCCCGAAAAGGAATATTATTTCGACGCAAAATTCGCCGACCAGCGCGGTGCCTATCTCGCCTATCTCGAGCGCACCTTCCGCCATATCGGCGAAGCCAGCCCGCGCGAAGCGGCCAGCCGCGTGATGACTTTCGAGACCTATGTCGCGCAGCTCAACTGGGATGCCGAACAGAAGCGCCAGATCGAGAAGATCAACAACCCGATGTCGGGCAGCGAACTGGCCGCCTATGCGCCGGGCATGGATTGGGACGCGTTCTTCGCGGGTCACAACATTCCGCCGCAGGAGCGCATCATCGTTACCGACAACACCGCGGTGAAGGCGATTGCGGCGCTGTTTGCCAGCACCGATCTGGCCACGCTCAAGCTGTGGCAGAAGGCGCAGGTAACGCATCAGGCCTCGCCCTATCTCAACCAGAAGATGGTCGAGAGCCGGTTCCAGTACACCAGCGCGCTCAACGGGACGAGCGAGCAGCGCGCGCGCTGGAAGCGCGCAGTCGACACGATCGACGGCTCGCTCGGCGAGCTGGTCGGCGAAGCCTATGTCGATGAATATTTCCCCAAGATCGCCAAGACGCGGATGGACGAGCTGGTCACCAACCTGAAACTCGCCATGGGTGACCGGATTGGCGAAAACGACTGGATGAGCCCCGAGACCAAGGAAGCCGCGCTCGACAAGCTCGAGCGGATGGACGTCATGGTCGGCTATCCCGAAAAATTCCGCGACTATTCGCAGCTGCCGATGTCGCCCGACGATCTCTATGGCAACATGATCGCTGCCTCGCAGTTCAACGCCGATTACGAGATGGGCGACCTTGGCAAGCCGGTCGACCGCAAGAAGTGGGGCATGAACCCGCAGACGGTGAACGCCTATAACGGCGGGCTGGAAAACAAGATGGTCTTCCCCGCCGGCATCCTCCAGCCGCCCTTCTTCGATCCCTGGGCCGACCCCGCGGTCAATTATGGCGCGATCGGCGTGGTCATCGGCCACGAAATCAGCCACGGCTTCGATGATCAGGGCCGCAAGATCGACGCCAGCGGCGCGATCCGCGACTGGTGGACCGTGGGCGATGCCGAACGGTTCGAGGCCGAGGCCAAGAAATTCGGCGCGCAATATGCCGCCTTCGAAGTCGTGCCGGGCAGCTTCATCAATCCCGATCTGACGATGGGCGAGAACATCGCCGATCTGGCGGGCGTGCTGGTGGCCCATGATGCCTATAAGAAGTCGCTCGGCGGAGAAGAGGCGCCGGTGATCGACGGGCTGACCGGCGACCAGCGCTTCTTCCTCGCCTATGCGCAGGTGTGGCGGGCCAAGGCGCGCGAGGACAGCTTGCGCAACCAGGTCGCGACCGACCCGCACAGCCCCGCGCGCTATCGTACCATCGCCCCGCTGCGCAATGTCGATGCGTGGTACGAGGCCTTCGGCATCACGCCGGATGATGCGATGTATATCGCGCCCGAGGACCGCGCACGGATTTGGTAACCATGAAGGCGGCGTGCGAGCGTATTTGCCGCACGCCGCACTTGCCCGTCATGCGGCGCCGGTTACGGGGACATCGTGAATATCCGGCGCGAAATCGTTAACGATTGGGCGCTAGAAAACGCGGTCCTACGCGCGAGAAAAGGGTCAAGGTCGCAGCCGGTGCACATCGACGAGCAATTCGACGGCAATAGCGCCGGCCTGATGAACCGCGTCCCGGTCGATCCCTACGAGATCGAGCGCGAGGCGGTGATCGCCATGCTCGAACGCGAGCAGCGTTCGCTCACCGCCAGCCTGATCGCGCTCGCGCTGATGGCGGTCGGGGTGGCGGCAATGCCCAATCCGCTGCCCATGACGGTGCTGCTCGCATTGCGTTTCTGCTCGTTTCTCTACACCCGCAAGGCCGCCGCGCGGCTGGAACAGCTGGCGCGCGCGCGCCAACCGATGCGCTCTGCGCGCTGGATCGTGGTGTTCGCCATGTCGCTGACGGGCGTGACGCTGGGGCTGATGCTGTGGCCCCCGCCGCCCGATGGCTCGATAGTGGCGGTCAATCTGGTTCGCGGTGTAGTGCTGGTTGCAGCGACGCTGATTGCGGTCACGCTGGCCGCGCTTCCGGCCGCGCGTGATGCCATGCTGGCGAGTTTCTGGCTGACCACTTTCGGATATTACCTGTTCCATCCCGGCGTCCAGCATCCGGCGCTGATCGCGATCCTGGCGCTGTTGGTCATCGGCATCCGTATCTACAGCTCCTCCACCGGGCTGCATATCCGCAGCGCCGCGCAGATGCTGGTCGAAAACCGGCAATTGTCGGAGGATCTGGCCGATGCGCTGGCGCATGCCGAATTCCTCAGCTGGCGCGATCCGCTCACCGGGCTGTTCAACCGCCGCAAGCTGTTCGAGGAAACGCGGATGGAGCACAGCGCGCTCTCGCGTCATCTGCTCACCATCGACCTCGACCGGTTCAAGACGATCAACGACACCTTCGGCCATGGCGTGGGCGACCACGTGCTGATCGCAACCGCCGATACGATTCGCGAATGGTGCCATGCGGTCGGCGGCACCAGCGAACACCATGCTTTCCGCCTCGGCGGGGAGGAATTCCTCGTCATTGTCCGCGGACTCGACGATGTCGAGGTTGCCGAAGCGGCCGAACGGCTGCGGCTGCGGATCGCCGGGCTGGAGGACCAGTTCGAGCAATATCCCGACATTGCCATCTCGGCCTCGATCGGGCTGGCCAGCTGGCGGTTCGGCGAAGGCATGGACGATGCGCTGCTGCGCGCGGACATAGCCTGTTACGAAGCGAAAAACACGGGCCGAAACCAGGTCCGCCGCGCCGCCTGAGCGCGCCGCCTGACCGCTCGACCGTTGCCTCGCAGCGACGAAACGGGGACCAAAGCACCCCTGCCAACCGTTCCATAGACGAGACCAACACCGCGCCACAGCACATGAAATCGCATGTGCAGGTCGCAGCGCCGGTGTGACACAGATTACGCAATGAAAGGTGCCCGCCTTATGGACAAGGACACCGCGCACGACAGGAACCAAGCCGGCGGGACGCGCCACGCGTCCGCCCCAAGCGCGAACACAGACGATACGCTCAAGACGATCCTCGACGATCTCAACCGTCCGCTGGACGAGGTCGACTGGTCGCATACCACGCTCCGCGGGAAGAGCGGTGAAAGACCCGAAAGCTTCCTCAAACGCCTCCGCCGTGAGCGCCAGCATCGCCGCGAGCTGCGGCGGGCCCGGCAGGCTGCCGCCAAGGCATTCGATGTCCGGCCGCGCAGCTCCACTCGCAAGCATGCAACGCTGATGCTGGGTGCCGGGGCGCTCGGCCTGACGGCCTTCACCGGCCCGCCCAAGGCCCCGCAGCCGAGTTCGGCAAACATGGTCCTCGACCCCGCGCAAGGCGTCCGGCAACCCGCCCCGCTGCTAACGGCGAGCGATACGTTCAAGCAGGCGCTGATCGAGGAGGAAGGTGTCCGCTATACCGTGTACCGCGATGTCGCCGGCTATCCCACCGTCGGGGTCGGTCATTTGGTCCGACCGCGCGACCGGCTGCGGGTCGGCGACCGGGTGAGCGAGAAGCGCGTGCTCGCCTTTCTCGATGCCGATCTGGCCGAAGCCGAACAGGGCGTGCGCCAATTGGTCGGCGATCTTCCGCTGCACCAGCATGAATTCGATGCGCTGCTCGACCTCGTCTACAATGTCGGGATCGGCAATGTCTCGCCCAGCGAAAGCCCGCGCCTCAACGCGGCGATCGATGCGGGCGATTACGAAGCGATTGCCGACGAGCTCAACTACACGCATGCCGGTGGCGCCTTCGCCAAGGGGCTGGAGCACCGCAGCGATCGCCGGATGAGCATCTTCATGGATGCCGCCTATGAGAACCCGCGCGAAAGCGGCGCGCACAATGCGGCCTGAGCGCGGATAGCCTTGTCCGGTACGGACTTGCGCCCTACCATCGGGCAGGCCGGCAGCGGCCCTGTGAAACCCCTGCAATGCGCCGAGCGAGCGGCGTGATCATTCCATGTCCCACCGCCTTTTCGTCGGCCTCCGTCCCCCGCCCCCGATCCGCGATGCGCTGATCGACCTGATGGAAGGCGTCGACAACGCCCGCTGGCAGGACGACGACCAATTGCACCTGACGCTGCGTTATATCGGCGTAGTCGATACCCATGCGGCGGACGAATTGGCCGAGCGGTTGCGCGCAGCCAGCGGCCCCGCGTTCGATCTGACGATTGAAGGAACCGGGGCGTTCGAACGGAAAGGGGTTGCGCATACGCTGTGGGCCGGAATCGCGCCATCGGAGGAGCTGAACCGCTTGCAGCAGCGCGTGGAACGCATCTGCATCGCGGCGGGGCTGGAGCCCGAACACCGCAAATACCATCCGCATATCACGCTGGCACGCACCAACCGCGCGACCGCGCCGCTCGGCCCCTTCCTCGCCCGGACGGCGGGCCTGCGGCTTGGTCCGTGGACCGCGGATTCGTACATCCTGTACGAAAGCTTCCTGCGGCCCGAGGGGTCGGTTTATGAGGCGGTGGTGCGCTATCCGCTGGCCCCCGACCCATGATGCGCAACCCTCTCCCCCTGTTATCGGCCCTTGGGCTGGCGCTTGGCGGTTGTTCGCCCGCAGGCGCGCCCGACGCGGAGGATCCGGCCGACCTGCTGAGCGAGACCGCTTCGCCCGAGGACTGCCTGCTGCTGGTCTGGTCGAGCCAGGAGGAACCGCGTGCGCAGTTCGACCGCACGCATGACTTCGTCGACGGCGGAGCGATTTCCTGCGCTACGGGGACCAGCGCCAGCCAGTTCGATGCCGCGATCGCGGCGCTGCGCGATGCTGCCAGGAGCGGAAACAAGCGCCGCATGCTTGAGGAGATCGGGCTCCCGCTATTGTATATCGATGCCGCGGGCAATCGCCGCGAAATCGAGGATCGCGCGGAAGTCGAGGCGGTGTTCGACGAGATCTTCGATCCCGCGATGATCGCGCTGCTGCAGCGGCTGGACCTGTCGCAGATGAGCGTGGCGAAGGACCAGGGCGGGTTCTTCACCCTCGGGGCGGTCTGGCTGGTGGTCGACCGGGACGGCGGACGTCCACGGCTGGTGACGGTAAATCGCCAGGCGCTCGACGAAGCGCTGGCGACCGCGCGCGACCGGGCCGAGCGGAACCAGGGCGACCGCATTCCGTTCGATTAATGTAGGAGCAGCGCCGACCGGCGACGTCTGCGCGCTTGCGCGCGGTCGCGAAGCGGTCCTATCGCACTCCCATGATCGCAATAGTGCGCCGGGCGTCCGCCGGGCGTTTCACATCATCCTGAGGGGACAAGCATGAAGGCCCAGATTCTGGCCACCGTCGCAACCGCAGCACTGCTCGCCGGTTGCACCACCGCATATGGGGAAGATCTCGACACCATGGCCACACCCAGCGCCGACGCCGCCGCGATCCCGAGCGGCACGGGCTATTTCGCCGCGGACAGCACGCTGCCGTTCAAGACGCCCGATTTCTCGAAGATCTCCGAAGACGATTACATCCCCGCATTCGAGCAGGGCATGGCCATCCAGAAGGCCGAGATCCAGGCGATCATCGACAACCCCGCCCCGCCGACGATGGAAAACACCATCGTGGCGCTGGAAAAGTCGGGCCGCATGCTCGGCCGCGTGGCGCGCGTGTTCTTCGCCGTGACCGGGTCGAACACCACCGACCGGCTCGACGAAATCAACACCGAGATCAGTCCCAAGCTGACCGCGCATGGCGACTCGATCGTCCTCAACCCCGAACTCTTCGCGCGGGTGAAGGCAGTGTATGACAACCGTGCCGCGATGACGATGACGCCCGAAGACGCGGCGCTGCTCGAAGACACCTATGACGGCATGGTCCATGCCGGCGCGCTGCTGACCGAAGCACAGCGCACGCGGGTCAAGGAAATCAATTCCGAACTGTCCGAAATCACCACCGAGTTCGGCCAGCAGGCGCGCGCCGCCATGGCCGACCAGCCAGTGATCTTCGACAGCCGCGAAGACCTCGCCGGCCTGTCCGAATCCGACATCAAGGCCGCCGCCGATCTGGCTGCCGAAAAGGGCTTCGAGGGCAAATACGCCATCGCGCTGCAGAACACGACGCAGCAGCCGCTGCTGCCGAACATGACCAACCGTGCCGCGCGCGAGAAGCTGTTCATGGCGAGCTACAACCGCGCCAATGGCACGACAGACATCGACACGCGTCCGTTGGTGGCCAAGACCGCCGCGCTGCGCGCCGAGAAGGCCGCGCTGTTCGGTGAAGCCGACTGGGCCAGCTACGCAATGTGGGACCGCATGGCCGAAAAGCCCGCCACCGCGCTCGGCTTCATGGAACGCATGGTCCCCGCGCTCGCCAATACGCAGCGCCGCGAAGCAGCCATGCTCAACGAAGCGATCGCTGCCGAAGGGGGCGATTTCGAAGTCCAGCCGTGGGACTGGTACCGCTATGCCAACAAGGTCAAGGCCGAACGCTACGACCTCGACGAAGATGCGATGGCAGAATATTTCCAGCTCGATACCGTGCTCGAGGACGGCGTGTTCTATGCCGCCGAAAAGCTCTACGGCCTGACCTTCCAGAAGCGCAGCGACCTGCCCGTCTATCACCCCGATGTGACGACCTACACCGTGTTCGACCGTGACGGCAGCGAACTGGGGCTGTTCTACTTCGATCCGTTCCAGCGCGAGTCCAAGCGCGGCGGGGCGTGGATGAGCAACTTCGTCGACCAGAGCGATCTGTGGGGCACCAAGCCGGTGATCTACAACGTGCTCAACATCCCCAAGGCACCCGAGGGTGAAGTGCAGCTGGTCAGCTTCGACAACGTCAACACGCTGTTCCACGAATTCGGCCACGCGCTGCACGGCTTCTTCGCCGACCAGCGCTATGAAAGCCTGTCGGGCACCGCGGTCGCGCGCGACTTCGTGGAGTATCCGAGCCAGGTCAACGAGATGTGGGCGACCTATCCCGAAGTGCTGTCCAACTATGCCAAGCACTACCAGACGGGCGAAACCATCCCCGCCGAAATGATCGAGAAGCTCGAGGCGGCCTCGCAGTTCAACCAGGGCTATGATTTCGGCGAAGTGGTCGAAGCTGCCCTGCTCGACATGAAGTGGGCCGCGCTGTCGCAGGAAGAAGCCGCAGCGATCGATACGCCGGAAGAAGTCAGCCAGTTCGAGCGCCAGTCGCTCGAACAGCTGGGGTTGGAAATCGACCTCGTCCCGCCGCGTTACCGGACGACCTATTTCAACCACATCTTCAGCTCGCCCAGCGGCTATAGCGCTGGTTATTACAGCTATCTGTGGACCGAGATGCTCGACCGCGACAGCCGCAAGTGGTTCATGGACAATGGCGGGCTCACGCGCGCCAATGGCGACCATTATCGCAAGACCGTGCTGAGCACGGGCGGGACCATGGACTATTTCGAGATGTTCCGGAACTTCGCCGGGCGCGAGCCCGACGTAACCCCGATGCTCGAAGCGCGCGGCCTGATCGCGGGCGACGAAGCGGCGGACAGCGAGGCTTCCGACGGCAAGCTGCCGCCGCGCACGGTCAACTGATCACCGGCTGACCAACGCCCGGTGGCGCGGTTCGCCGATCCACCGGACCGGCACTTTCCAGACGCGCTCGATCACCTGCTGGTCGAGCGCGTCTTCGCATGCGCCGTCGGCGGCCACCACGCCGCGGTCGAGCACCACCACCCGGTCGGCATGGTTCATCGCATGCGCGAGATCGTGGAGCACGAGCACCACCCCCGCCCCGCCCTGTGCCGCCCGCCGCAAATGCTTCAGCAGTGCGAGCTGGTGCGCGATATCGAGCGCGGCGAGCGGTTCGTCGGCGAGGATCCATTGCGGTTCGCCCGCCAGCACCCGCGCCAGCAGGACCCGCGCGGTCTCGCCGCCCGACAGCGACTGCGCGCGGCGGTTTGCGAGGTCGCGGATGTCGAGCGCGTCGAGCGCGGCATCGACCGGTGCCGCCAGCCGGTCACCATGCGGCAGCCGGCCAAGTTCGACCAGGCTGCGAACGGGCACATCCCACGCGATTTCATGCGCTTGCGGCAGATACCCGATACGCCGTGCCCGCTCGCGCAGGGGCAGCGCGGCGATCTGCTGCCGGTCGAGAAACACCGCCCCGTCACCAGCCGGAAGCAGTCCGGCGAGCGCTTCGAGCAGGCTCGACTTGCCCGCGCCATTGGGGCCGCAGATCGCGGTTATCGTGCCGGGTTCGAGGATCAGCGAAACCCGGTCTAGCCGCTCGGCAATCGACAGCTGTGCCGCCGCCAGTCTCATGCCAGCCCCCGGCGCATGCGCAGCAGCAGCCACAGGAAGAAGGGGGCGCCAAGCAGGCTGAGCGCGATGCCCAGCCGCAATTCGGTAACCAGCGGCAGCACGCGCACCGCGCTGTCAGCCACCAGCACCAGCAGCGCGCCCGCGAGCGCGCTGGGCAGGATCAGCTGCGAGGGTCGGCGATCGGTCAGCGGGCGCACGAGGTGCGGCACGATCAGCCCGACGAAGCCGATGATGCCCGCCACCGCGACGCTGGCCCCGACCGTCAGCCCGACCCCCGCGATCAGCAGCCACAGCAGGCGGTTGGTATCGACACCCAGCGAACGGGCGACCGGTTCGCCCAGCGTCAGCGCATCGAGCGCGGTGCCCGCGCGCGCAAGCACCACGATACCCAGCGCCACCAGCGGCGCGGCCACCCAGACATCGCGCCAGCTGCGATCGGTCAGCGCGCCGTTGAGCCACATGACGATCTCGCTCATTGCAAAGGCATTGGGCGCCATGCTGATTGCCAGTGCGGTCAGCGCCCCGGCAAGGCTGGCGACCATCAGCCCGGCGAGCGTGAACAGCGCGATTCCGCCGGTCCGGCCGGCAATCGCGGCCAGCAGCGCCATGGCGCCGCCCGCGCCGACCAGCGCGAAGGCGGGGAGCAGATAGGGCGCAGCGGCATAGCCGAACCACAGCGCGGCGACCGCGCCCAGTGCCGCGCCCGGCGCGATACCGAACAGGCCCGGGTCGGCCAGCGGATTGCGCAAATACCCCTGCATCGCCGCGCCGCTCGCGCCCAGCCCCGCGCCGACGACGATGGCCAGCACCGCGCGCGGCAGGCGCAATTCGGCGAGGATCAGCGCGGCATTGGGCGTGCTCGCGGGGTCGAGCCAGACCCGCCCCGCCAGCAGCGACAGGGGCAATGCGATGGCCAACAGTCCGGCGAAGATCGGGATCGCGCGGTTCACGATGCGGCCGCCCTGATCGCGGCCAACCGCTCGGCCGCGCGGATTATCGTGGGGCCGCCGCAATAGAGCAGGCTGGTATCGAACCGCGCCCGGTGCATATCGCCCAGGCGGCCGAGAACCGGGTGCGACTGCCCCAGTTCGCCGCCCGCGATCAACAGGACTTCGGGTGGTGCGGCGACGACGTCTTCGAGCGCGACATAATCCGCCTGCGACAGCCCGCGCGCAGGGGCGGCATTGGCGAAGCCGGTGCGGACCAGCAAGTCGCTGACCAGTGTCTGCTCTCCGGCGACGATCCCGCCCGGCTGCCACAGCAGCGTGGCGACGCTCTCGCCATCCGCAGGTGCGGCGGCAGCAAGTGCGGCGTCGATGCGGGCGATCAGGCGCGCGCCCGCGGGTTCATCGCCCGCCAGCGCGGCGAGATCGCGGATCTGCTCTTTGCTGGCAGCGACATCGGCAGCGATATCGAAGGTGACGACCTCCATCCCCAGTTCCGCCAGCGCCGCGCGGGTCGCCGGGGCGAGGAAGCTGCCCGCGACCACCACGTCGGGATCGAGCGCGAGCACTTCCTCGACCGTCCCGCCAGTCGCCGCGAACCGCGCCGCGACTGCCGCTTCCATCGAGCTGGCGCGCGGGTCCTTGCTGTAGTGCGAAATCGCCAGCAATTGTCCGGGAGCCGCAACCTCGGCAAGGATGGCGTCGGTGCAGGGATTGAGGCTGACGATCGTCGGCCCGCGTTCGGGAGGCGGCGCACCGGCCCCGCCCCCCGCGCAAGCGGCGAGCAGCAGGACCGATGCGACGATCAGCGGTTTCACATCTTCGCCCTGATCCCGCCGAACACGCTGCGCCCGGCAGTGCCATAACCGGCCACGGTCTGGTAATCGGCATCGAAGACGTTCTCTACCCGGCCGAACAGTTCGAGATTGTCGCCGATCCCGAAGGAAGCGCGCAGGTCGAACAGTTCGTATCCGTCGAGCCGGTTGGTGTTGGCACCATTATCCCAGCTCGGACCGACGATGCGCAAGTCCGCGCCCAGACCGAGGCCGAAAGCGCTGTGCCAGTCGGCGTAGATCGTCCCGAAATGGTTGGGCCTGCGCGCAAGGTCGAGCCCGGTCGTGCGGTCCTCGGCATCGACATAGGAATAGATCCCCGCCAGCCGCAGCCCGCGCAGCAGGTCGATGCCGGCTTCGGCCTCGATACCCTGCGCCCGCGCGCGCGCCGTGTTGAGATAGACCCCCGACGGGCGCTCGGCAGTAAAGCCGAAACCGATCAGATTGTCGCTGTCGCGGCGGAACCCTGTGAGCGCCAGATGCAGGCCCGAACCGCGCTGGCCCTTCTCGATCCCGAGATCGTAGCTGGTGCTTTCCTCGGGTTCGAGCTGCGTGTTCCCGTAGAAAGACAGCAGCTGGTACAGCGTCGGCGCCTTGAAGCCTTCGCCCACGCTCGCGCGTAGCCGCCAGTCGCTGCCGAAGCCATAGCTGACATCGCCCCCGAAACTGACATGCGTGCCAAACTGTTCGTGGTCGTCCACGCGCGCGCCGGCATGCGCTGCCAACCGCCCCATCACCCAGCCAAGCTGCGCATAAGCGCCGCTGATCTCGGTTTCGGCCGAAGCATCGAAGCTGGTTTCGAACGCGGTCCATTCGTGGTCGCCGCCAAAGGCCAGCGCCAGTCCGCCCAGCAGGCGGTATTCGCCGCGCAGCGAAACGCGTTCGGAGCTGCCGTCGCTGGCGAAGGTCTCCGCGCCCGCGCCATTGCGATTGGCGCGTTCGGTGTCCGAACGGCTGTAAACGGCGCGCAGCGTGAGGTCGTTGCCGTAATAGGCCAGCCCGACATCGCCCCAATAGCGGGTGGTCTTCTGCGTATCGTCGGTATCGGCCAGCACATAGGTGGGTGCGGGGAAGCCGTCGATCTCGACCTCGCCTTCGGCGAAATTGCCATGCGCGAACAGCTCGAGGCTTGGCGTCAGATTGACGAAGGCTGTCGTGCCCAGCGCGAATTGCTGCGAACCGTCGGCCTCGGTGCCCGAGGCGGCTGCCGAAAACCCGTCGGTTTCGTACCACGAGCCGGTGAGGCCGAAGAACACATCGTCATTGCCCGCGCCCGCCGCCGCGCTGGCGAAGAGCGTGTCGCGCGCGCCGTATTCGATGCTGCCGCTAAGCCCGCGCTCGGTCCGGGTCGAGACATCGACCACGCCGCCCACGGCTTCGGAGCCCCAGATCGTGCTGTTCGAACCGCGCAGCACATCGACCTTGCCCGCAGTGCCGAGCAGCAGATTGCCGAAGTCGAACCCGCCCGAGGGGCTGGCCTGGTCGGCCACGCGCACGCCATCGACCAGCACGAGCAGCTGATCGGCATTCGCCCCGCGCACATTGACGCTGGTCACCGTGCCGATCCCGCCGCTGCGCGACAGCGACAAGCCGGGAACGCGGTTCAGCGCACGCACCGGATCGGCGCCCTGGATGGTCTCGATTTCGGTGCGGTCGATAACGGTGACCGACTGGCCGGTGTTGCGCAGATCGGTGCCGAGGCCATTGGCGGTAACCGTGATCACGGCGGCGTCGCGCGGCACTGCCGCCGAAGCATAGACTTCGGCCGTCGCGGCCCCGTCGGCATCCTGCCGGTCGACGATCTCGGCCAGCGCCTGTTCGCTCGGGCTCTGCGCCAATGCCGCAGCGGGAATGGCCGAAGCCGTCAGGAAAAACAGATATTTGTACACGTAACCTCCTATCATAGACGAATCGCCGTCCATGACGGGAGGGAGCAGAATTGCTCCTTCCACGTTTGCCTACGATACACCCCGCCCGCGGCCGAACGACGGTCATGGGCAGGTCTCCTGGCTCCCGGATCGACGCTTTCCCGCCGCCTTCCCGGACGCAAGGCCCAGTGGCATGTAGCGGGATCGCTCCCCGGTCACAGTTGCGGGGGCAGCGGAGGGTTTGCACCTCCTTCCCTCTTCGGGCCTGCGCGAACAGGCCAACCCGTGACTCGGCCGCCCGACTAACGCGCGATGCCGCAATGCACAAGACGATCCTTCGTTAAGCACTATCTGGTAGTTATATGGCGAGCGCACCTTACGTCCCGATGCGGGATGGTGCGCCCGTCCGGCTATGGATATGGACCAGGTTGGGCTATTGCAGCGGACGAAAGCAGGAAGCGAATTGCGTCAATCGAAGGCCAGAGCGGATCGAAGCAGGCGTGCCCCGCGCGCGCCGTCCGCACGCGCCAGGCGGTTCGAGGCGCGCCGCCAAAAGCGGCGCAAGCTGGTCTCGCGCGGGGCGCTGCTCGCCGGCGCGATCGCACTGCCTACGGTTGCCGCACAGGGCGAATGGGCGGATCTGAAAAGCGCGATGGGGCTTGCCGAGGAACGCGTCGCCTTCGCCCCCATGCCGTTCGAAACCCCGGGTGACAGTTTCCCCGGCTCGGCGTTCTATTATCTCGAGGATGCCCCGCGCCTGGCGATCGATGTCAGCGACCTGCGCCAGAGCGAGGGCACGTTCGAAACGGTCGAATTTGCCGAAAGCCACGGGGCAGGCGCTGCGGCGCAGGCGTTCCGGCAGGCGGGCAGCGGGCTCGACAAGGCCCGCGCGCTGCAATGCCTGTCGATGGCGGTCTATTACGAGGCGGCCAGCGAAAGCTACGCCGGGCAGCAGGCGGTGGCGCAAGTCGTGCTCAACCGGGTCGCGCATCCCGCCTATCCGGCCAGTATCTGCGGCGTGGTGTTCCAGGGATCGGAGCGCACAACCGGCTGCCAGTTCAGCTTCACCTGTGACGGATCGCTTCGCCGCACGCCCGCCCGCCGGGCCTGGGCGGTGGCGCAGTCGGTCGCGCTGGGGGCGCTGGCGGGCGAGGTGTACCAGCCGATCGGCCTCGCGACGCATTACCACACCAATTACGTGAACCCCTATTGGGCGGCGAGCCTGGATTTCATCGGCGCGATCGGCGCGCACCGGTTCTATCGCTGGAAGGGCGGCGCGG
Organism: Qipengyuania citrea; assembly: GCF_024171405.1. Classification (GTDB taxonomy): domain Bacteria; phylum Pseudomonadota; class Alphaproteobacteria; order Sphingomonadales; family Sphingomonadaceae; genus Qipengyuania; species Qipengyuania profunda. Next base: position 153,018 of record NZ_JALJZT010000001.1, on the reverse strand, counting down.
GCACCGCGGGCGCCTTTACCGATGCCTATGCCGGCAGCGAACCGCTGGCTGCACCCAATATCCGGCGGGCGGAACTCGATGTGCCGGGTCCGGTGGCCCCTGCCCCGCCATCGAACGACACGATCAGCCTCGGCGCGGCGTCGACGGCCCCGGTAGGCGCGACGGGTGCGACGACTGCCGCCCCCGCGAGCACCAAGCTGCCGCAATCGGGGCGCGTGAAGGAGGAATATGCCAATTCGGGCAAATGGATCAGCGAGCCGGGCCGGAAGTAACCGTGTCGCTTGCGCGGAGGCAATCCTTTACGTCTTCACAACCATGCTGCGGAACCGAAGCTTAGCGGTGGCCGGGTAGGACAGAATGATCCCCCAGCCGCTTCACAAGGATAGAGGCATGCCCCTCCATTTCGCCGCCGCTCGTTCCGCCGCGCATTCGCCGATCGCCCGCGCCTTGGCGAAAAAGGCGCTCGCCCGCGCTGCCAACGACAATGGCGATGCGGCGCATATGCAGGCGGAAGCCTCGAGCTTCGACCATATGATGCGCGCGGCGCTGCGGCACTTTGCCGAACACGGCATGGGCGCCGCCGACGCCGCGCGGCAGCAAGCCGAGCAGGCGCATTTTACCGGCGATACCGAGGCGTATGAATGGTGGCTCGGGGTCTGCCGCACGCTCGACCGCCGTCTCGCGGAAAATCTCGAGGGTTCGATCGCGATCGACGCGCTGCTCGCCCGCTGAGCCGCAGCGCAGCGGGGTAAGCATTCTTCCGGAGGTGACATACCCGCCCGCTTAGGTGCTCATGGGCGCAAATCCGTGCCAGCGATGCACGCTCGCGTCGCGGCGGCACGCCGCGTGGCGAGCGGGAGCCAGGCGAAGCCCACAGGATTTGCGATCTGCCATCCCGTTTGCCCGCACCGCCAGTATATCCTTGAATTCGTGCGCTTATTGCAACTGCGAACCATTTGCAAACATAGTTTGGGGACTGCAAGCATTCGCGGTTGCAATCCCTCCGGCGCGGGCCTAGGGCGCAACCGCAATCGACCGGGTGCCATGCCTCCTCTGCGGGACACTTGACGCATGGCCCAGTTTCGGTCCGGGCATCATCTCTGTCCCGCACGGCAGGAACAAGGACCCTCATTTCCATGGCACGCAAGAAGATCGCCCTTATCGGCTCCGGCATGATCGGCGGAACGCTCGCCCACCTCGCGGCGAAGAAGGAAATGGGCGACATCGTCCTGTTCGACATCGCCGAAGGCATGCCGCAGGGCAAGGCGCTCGACCTCAGCCAGTGCGGCCCGGTCGAAGGCTTCGACGCCAAGATCACCGGCAGCAATGACTATGCCGACATCGCCGGCGCCGACGTGGTGATCGTGACCGCGGGCGTGCCGCGCAAGCCGGGCATGAGCCGCGACGATCTGCTCGGCATCAACCTCAAGGTGATGAAGTCGGTCGGCGAAGGCATCAAGAACAACGCGCCCGACGCATTCGTGATCTGCATCACCAACCCGCTCGACGCGATGGTCTGGGCGCTGCGCGAGTTTAGCGGCCTGCCGCACAACAAGGTCGTCGGCATGGCCGGCGTGCTCGACAGCGCGCGCTTCGCCACCTTCCTCGCTTGGGAATTCGACGTCTCGGTGAAGGACGTGAACGCCTTCGTGCTCGGCGGCCACGGCGACACCATGGTCCCCGTGACCAGCTACACCACGATCAACGGCATCCCCGTCAACGACTTCGCCAAGATCAAGGGTGTTTCGGAAAGCCGCATCGACGAAATCGTCGATCGCACCCGCAAGGGCGGCGGCGAAATCGTCGGCCTGCTCGGCAATGGCTCGGCCTATTACGCCCCCGCCACCAGCGCGATCGCGATGGCCGAAGCCTATCTCGGCGACACCAAGCGCATCCTGCCCTGCGCCAGCTATGTCGATGGCAAATACGGCCTCGACGGGCTGTATGTCGGCGTGCCGACGATGATCGGCGCGGGCGGCACCGAAGAGGTGATCGAAATCGAACTATCGGACGAAGAGAAGTCCAACCTCAAGGTTTCGACCGATGCGGTCGAAGAGCTGCTCGAAGCCTGCAAGGGCCTGGATAGCTCGCTGGCGTGATAGCGATGGGAGGATATCCTAAGCGCGTTGGACGATCTCCATTGGGGGAATACGGCGTAACCCTCGCCGTAGTTGAGCTGTTGCTGTTGGCGTTGCTGTTCGCACTCGCCTTCGCAGTTGCCTGGTACAAGCCCTACTTGATCGTTGCGCTTTTGATGCCTCCACTCGCCACCCTCGCAATTGACCGCAAGAAAGGGCGCGACCGCTTTCGCTCTCTCGTTCTCCAGTACGCGATTATCGCTGCAGGTGCTTTTGCCGCCTGGATAATCAAGTAAATGAAGGAATTCTGATGTCCATCCTCGTAAACAAGAACACCAAGGTCATCACCCAGGGGATGACCGGTGATACCGGTACGTTCCACACCGAGCAGGCGCTCGCCTATGGCACGCAGATGGTTGCGGGCGTGACCCCCGGCAAGGGCGGCACCACCCACATCGGCCTGCCGGTCTACAACACCGTGTCCGAAGCCAAGGCCGAAACCGGCGCGACCGCTTCGTGCATCTATGTCCCGCCGCCCTTCGCCGCGGATTCGATCCTCGAGGCGATCGATGCCGAGATCGAGCTGATCGTCGCGATCACCGAAGGCATTCCCGTGCTCGACATGGTGCGCGTCAAGCGGGCGCTCGAAGGCTCGAAGTCGCGCCTGATCGGTCCGAACTGCCCCGGCGTCCTGACCCCCGGCGAATGCAAGATCGGCATCATGCCCGGATCGATCTTCAAGAAGGGCAGCGTCGGCGTTGTCAGCCGTTCGGGTACGCTGACCTATGAAGCCGTGCACCAGACCACCATGGTCGGCCTCGGCCAGACCACCGCAGTCGGTATCGGCGGCGACCCGGTCAACGGCACCAATTTCATCGACGTGCTCGACCTCTTCCTCGACGATGACGACACCAAGTCGATCATCATGATCGGCGAAATCGGTGGCAGCGCCGAAGAAGAAGCCGCCGAATTCATCAAGCAGGAAGCCGCCAAGGGCCGCGAGAAGCCGATGGTCGGCTTCATCGCCGGACGTACCGCGCCTCCGGGCCGCCGCATGGGCCATGCCGGCGCCATCGTTTCGGGTGGCCAGGGCGGCGCCGACGACAAGATCGCCGCGATGGAAGCCGCGGGCATCCGCGTCTCCCCCTCGCCCAGCGAACTCGGCACCACGCTCGACGCGCTGCTGAAGGAACTCGCCTGACGGCCAGCGCGGACGGCCCCCTGTTTCGGGACCGTCCGCGCGGCTGAGGCATTGCCATAGAGAGCCGACAGAAGGTCGGCACGAGAAGGTGACCCGGATGGGCAACGAAAGCCACGATTTCCTCCCCGAGCTGGGCGACCAGGAAGGCCCACAGCAGGGCCCGAGCTGGGGCAACCCCCGCTGGCTTGCCGAAGTGGTCGACAGCGAGGCGGATCTGACCGCCGCGCTCGACCCCACGCAGATGCGGATGGCGGTGGCCAAGGCGGCGGAAAAGGCGGGCAAGGCGCTCGATCCCAAGGCGATCGAGCAGGCGGCGGACGATTCGATCCGCGCCATGCTGCTCGTCCGCCTCTATCGTGTGCGCGGCCATCTGGCGGCCAATCTCGATCCGCTCGGCCTATCGCACCGCGAAGTGCCCGAGGATCTGACGCTCGAATGGCATGGCTTTGGCGGCCAGGAAGACCGCGAGGTCTATGTCGGCGGCGTGTTCGGCTTCGAATGGGTCAGCATCGGCGAGCTCTTCGACGTGCTGCGCGCGACCTATTGCGGCAATGTCGGTCTCGAATACATGCATATCTCGGACACCGAGGAACGCCGGTTCCTGCAGGACAAGTTCGAGACGCCCGAAGACACGATCCAGTTCACCCCCGAAGGCAAAAAGGCGATCCTCGCCGCCGTGATCCGCGGCGAGCAGTACGAGAAATTCCTCGGCAAGAAATACGTCGGCACCAAGCGCTTCGGCCTCGATGGCGGCGAATCGATGATCCCCGCGCTCGAAGCGGTGATCAAATATGGCGGCCAGCTGGGCACGCGCGAGATCATCTACGGCATGGCCCACCGCGGCCGGCTCAACGTGCTCGCCAATGTCATGGGCAAGCCGTACAAGGTCATCTTCCACGAATTCTCGGGCGGCAGCGCCAATCCCGACGATGTCGGCGGTTCGGGCGATGTGAAATACCACCTCGGCACCAGCACCGACCGCGAATTCGACGGTATCAACGTGCACATGTCGCTGGTGCCCAACCCCAGCCACCTCGAGGCGGTGAACCCGGTCGTGCTCGGCAAGAGCCGCGCGCAGCAGGCGATCCGCGACGATCTCAAGCAGCACGAACAGGTCCTGCCCGTCCTCCTCCACGGCGACGCGGCCTTTGCCGGCCAGGGTATCGTGTGGGAATGCCTCGGTTTCTCGGGCGTGCGCGGTTACAACACCGGCGGCTGCCTGCACTTCGTCATCAACAACCAGATCGGCTTCACCACCAGCCCGCAATTCGCGCGCTCCTCGCCCTACCCCAGCGATGTGGCGAAGGGCGTGCAGGCGCCGATCCTGCATGTGAACGGCGACGATCCCGAAGCGGTGACCTTCGCCTGCAAACTGGCGGTCGAATATCGCCAGACCTTCGGCCGCGACATCGTGATCGACATGTGGTGCTATCGCCGCTTCGGCCATAACGAGGGCGACGAACCCAAGTTCACCCAGCCGCTGATGTATGACGAGATCCGCCAGCATCCCAAGGTCAGCGAGATCTACTCCGCGCGCCTCGAGGAAGAAGGCGTGATCGAGAAGGGCTTTGCCGACGGGCTGAGCGCCGAGTTTATCGACCACCTCGAACAGGAGTTCGAAGCGGCCAAGGATTACAAGCCCGACCAGGCCGACTGGTTCGGTGGCCGGTGGTCGGGCATGAACAAGCCCGCCGACCCCGAGACCGCCCGGCGCAATGTCGAAACCGCGCTGGAAAAGAAGCTGTTCGACAGCCTCGGCCGCACGCTCACCTCGGTGCCCGACGACCTGACCATCCACAAGACGCTCGGCCGCGTGCTCAAGGCCAAGGAGGAAATGTTCTCCAGCGGCGAAGGATTCGACTGGGCCACCGCCGAAGCGCTCGCTTTCGGCAGCCTCGTCACCGAAGGCTTCGGCGTGCGACTGTCGGGCCAGGATTCGGGGCGCGGCACGTTCAGCCAGCGCCACGCGGTCTGGGTCGACCAGAAGGACGAGCGCAAATACATCCCGCTGACCACGCTGCCGCATGGCAAGTTCGAGGTCTATGACAGCCCGCTGTCCGAATATGGCGTGCTCGGCTTCGAATACGGCTTCGCCATGGCCGATCCCAAGAGCCTGGTGATGTGGGAAGCGCAGTTCGGCGATTTCGGCAATGGCGCGCAGATCGTGATCGACCAGTTCATCGCTGCGGGCGAGGTTAAATGGCTGCGCGCCAATGGCCTCGTCCTGCTGCTGCCGCACGGCTACGAAGGCCAGGGCCCCGAGCATAGCTCGGCCCGGCTCGAACGGTTCCTGCAGCTGTGCGCGAACGACAATATCCAGGTCTGCAACATCACCACGCCGGCCAATTACTTCCACGTCCTGCGCCGCCAGATGCTGCGCAGCTTCCGCAAGCCGCTGGTCATCATGACGCCCAAGAGCCTGCTGCGCCATCCGCTGGCGAAGTCGGATGCGGCGGAATTCATGGGCGATCAGCACTTCATGCGGATCAAGTCCGACATGAAGGATATTGCCGACGAGAAGGTCAAACGGCTCGTGCTGTGCAGCGGCAAGGTCGCCTACGACCTGATGCAGCGCCGCGACGAGGCCGAGCTTGAAGACGTCTCGATCGTCCGGATCGAGCAACTCTACCCCTTCCCCGGCGAACCGCTGGCCGTGCGTCTCGAACGCATGACCAATCTCGAGCAGATCGTCTGGTGCCAGGAAGAGCCGAAGAACAACGGCGCGTGGTTCTTTGTCGATCGCCTGATCGAGGAAGCCGCCGAGGCCGCAGGCAAGACGGGCATGCGTCCGTGTTATGCCGGCCGCGAAGTCGCTGCCTCGCCCGCCACGGGTTATGCCAGCCGCCACCAGGTGCAGCAAGAAGCCCTCGTCAACATCGCACTCGGACTCAACGGCAGCGCGCCGAACGTCCGCAGTGACTGCAAGTAACTCGGGAAAGCGAGATTATGGCCACCGAAGTCAAAGTTCCCACACTGGGTGAATCGGTCAACGAAGCGACCGTCGGCGAACTGCTCAAGAAGGTCGGCGACGCGGTCGCGGTCGACGAACCGATCGTCAGCCTCGAAACCGACAAGGTCGCGGTCGAGGCCCCCTCGCCCGTCGCCGGCGTGATCAAGGAATTCAAGGTCGCGGTCGGCGACACGGTCGAGATCGATGCGGTCATCGCGGTGATCGAGGAAGGCGCTGCGCCTGCCGCCAAGGGTGCCGAAGCCGGCCGGGCGCAGGAAGAACGCGCCGAAGGCAAGCAGGAGCGCGCCGAAACGCCCGCCCCCGCCCCCGCCGCCTCGTCGGACGCCGCACAGACGCTGTCGCCCGCGGTGCGCCGCGCAGTACTCGAACACGGCGTCGATCCCTCGACCATCAAGGGCACCGGCAAGGACGGCCGCCTGACCAAGGAAGACGTGATCGCTGCGGCGAATGCCAAGCGCGATGGCGGCGCGGCTCCGGCTGCATCCTCGGCACCGCCCGCCGCCACCGGCGGCGAGCGCCGCGAGGAACGCGTCAAGATGACGCGGATGCGCCAGACGATCGCCAAGCGGCTCAAGGGCGCGCAGGAAAACGCCGCGCTGCTGACCACCTTCAACGATGTCGACATGTCGGCGGTGATGGAAGCGCGCGGCAAGTACAAGGACATGTTCGCCAAGAAGCACGACATCCGGCTCGGCTTCATGGGCTTCTTCGCCAAGGCCGCCTGCCTGGCGCTGAAGGACGTCCCCTCGGTCAACGCTTACATCGAAGGCGACGAGATCGTCTATCACGACTATGTCGACATCTCGGTCGCGGTCAGCGCACCCAACGGCCTCGTCGTCCCGGTCATCCGCGATGCGCAGGACAAGGGTTTCGCGCGGATCGAGAAGGACATCGCCGACTTCGGCAAGCGCGCCAAGGACGGCACGCTGACGATGGACGACATGAAGGGCGGCACCTTCACCATCTCCAACGGCGGCGTGTTCGGCAGCCTGATGTCGACCCCGATCATCAACCCGCCGCAGAGCGCCGTGCTCGGCCTGCACCGGATCGAGGACCGCGCGGTAGTGGTCGATGGCGAGATCGTCATCCGCCCGATGATGTATATCGCGCTGTCCTACGACCACCGCCTGATCGATGGCCGCGAGGCGGTCACTGCACTCAAGATCATCAAGGAAGCGATCGAAGATCCCACCCGGATGCTGATCGACCTTTGAGGAAGAAATAATGGCTGAATATGACTACGATCTCTTTGTCATCGGTGCGGGCCCCGGGGGCTATGTCGCGGCAATCCGCGCGGCCCAGCTCGGCCTCAAGACCGCTTGCGCCGACAGCCGCGATACGCTGGGCGGGACCTGCCTCAACGTGGGCTGCATCCCGTCGAAGGCGATGCTGCACGCATCCGAATATTTCGACGCGGCGAGCAATGGTTCGATGGCCGCGCTCGGTGTCGACGTCACTCCGAAGCTCAATCTCGAGCAGATGCACGCGCAGCGCCGCGATGCCGTGAAGAGCCTGACCGGCGGGATCGAATTCCTGTTCAAGAAGAACAAGATCGACTGGAAGAAGGGCCATGCCACCTTCCAGGACGCGCATACGGTCAAGGTCGGCGAGGAAACCTTCACCGCGAAAGACGTGATCATCGCTACCGGCTCTTCGGTCACTCCGCTGCCGGGCGTCGAGGTCGATAACGACAAACAGATCGTGGTCGATTCGACCGGTGCGCTCGAACTCAAATCGGTGCCCGAGAAAATGGTCGTCATCGGCGGCGGCGTGATCGGGCTCGAACTCGGTTCGGTCTGGCGTCGTCTCGGCGCCGAGGTAATCGTGGTCGAATATCTCGACAAGCTGCTCCCCGGCATGGACGACGATCTCCGCAAGGAAGCCGCCAAGATCTTCAAGAAACAGGGCATGGAACTGCGCCTGTCGACCAAGGTCACCGGCTGCACGGTGAAGGGCAAGAAAGCCACGCTGACGCTCGAACCCGCCGCGGGCGGCGAAGCGGAAACGCTCGACGCCGATTGCGTGCTGGTCTCGATCGGGCGCCGCCCCAATACCGAGGGTCTTGGCCTCGACGCGATCGGACTGGAAACCAACCAGCGCGGCCAGATCGAGATCGATCACGATTTCCGCACCAAGGTCGACGGCGTCTGGGCAATCGGCGATGTAGTCCCTGGCCCGATGCTGGCGCACAAGGCCGAGGATGAAGGCATTGCCTGCGCCGAGAATGTCGCCGGGCAGACGGGCATCGTGAACCACGATCTCATCCCCGGTGTGGTCTACACCTGGCCCGAGTTTGCCGGTGTCGGCCTGACGCAGGAAGAAGCCATCGAGAAGATGGGCGGCGACAAGTCGAAGGTCAAAGTCGGCAAGTTCCCGATGATGGCCAACAGCCGCGCCAAGACCAATCACGAACCCGACGGTTTCGTGAAGATCATCGCCGACGCCGAAAGCGACCGCGTGCTCGGCGTCTGGGCGATCGCCAGCGTTGCCGGGACGATGATCTCGCAGGCGACGCAGGCGATGGAATTCGGCGCTACATCCGAAGATATCGCCTACACCTGCCACGCGCACCCGACGCATTCCGAAGCGATCAAGGAAGCGGCGATGGCGGTCCAGGGCAAGCCGATCCACATCTGACCGGATGGCGAAGACAGCGGCCCTTCCTGCGACAAGCGAGGGCCGCTGAATGGCCGGGCGCGCGGCAATCGTCCTCGCGCTCGGCACGCCCGTTCTGGCGGGTCTGATCTTTCTTGGCTTTGGCGGCGCTCCGCTGGCCTATCCGGTCGGCAATGTGCTGGCCCTGCTGCTGGCATTACCGGTTGCAGCCCTTGTGCGGATACGTCTGACCGGCAGCCGCCAACGTGTGCTGGCGGTGCTGCTGCTGGCGCTGCTGTTCATCCCGCTCCTCAGCGGCCCCCACCTCAACGGCATAGCGCGCTGGCTGCCGCTGGGGCCGGTCACGCTGCATGCCGGTGCGCTGGTCGTTCCGGCACTGGTGGTGCTGGCGGCGCGGGACGCGGATTACGCCCCGCCGATCCTGCTGGCAGCGCTGCTCGCGGCCAGCCTGCAGCCCGACGCGGCGCCCGGCCTCGCGGTGATGATGGCCGCCATCGGGCTCTACAATGCAAATGGTGACTGGCGGATGGTGCCGGTCGCGGGGATCGCCTTTCTCGCCAGTATCAGCGCGGGGCTGCGCGGCGAATTACCCGCCCAGCCCTTCGTCGAGCGCGTGCTGGTCGACCTGGCGCTGCACCAGCCATTTGCCGCGCTCGGTCTCGCCGCCGCATTGCTCGCCAGCTTCCTGCTGATCGCCCACGCTCTTCCTGCAGAGAAACCCGTGCGCCATGCGCTGGCAGGCTCGCTGTTCGGCTTTTCGCTCGCGGCGCTGGTGTCCAACTATCCAAGCGTGCTGATCGGCTACGGCGCCGCGCCGATCCTCGGATACGGGCTGGCACTGGCGCTCGCGCGTCAGGCCCCTCAGACCCCGTCGGGATAGACCGGCGCAATATCGACCGGGATATCGGCCATCGCCGCGAACCGCGAATTGGCGGCATCGTCGAGCACCGCATGGCGATCGAAGAACGCCTTGGTCCCCGCATAATCGCCGCGCGCCTGCAGCATCAGCTGCGCGCTCAGCAGATCGCGGATACCCGCTTCCATCGCTGCAGAATCCACCGTGTACCGCTGCGCCGCGGCGTCCCAGGCGAATGCGCCCTTCTGCTGGAGATAGCCATATTGCAGCTTGGCGCCGCGGCCATGCGCGCTTTCGGTGCCGAACCGCATCGAGCGGAACAGGCCGGTGAAATAGGTCGAGAACAGTTCGGGCTTTTCCGCGGCGGGGATTTCGCCCTTCTCCATCATCAGCAGGATGTTCCAGATGCCCATCACATCGGCCTTCGATTCTTCGAGCGCCGAATACTGGTCGCGCAGTTCCTCGTTCACCGTGGTCTGCCGGCCATCGACGGTGATCGTGCCCGGCCCGAGGCTGTGCGACAGCTCGTGGAACAGCGTGTTGGCTTCCATGTATTTCTTCGCCACCAGCGCTGCCTGGTCATCCTTGAGCACGACATCGGCCATCGGGGCGAGGATACGGTCGTATTTGGCGCCGAGCACATTGGCCAGGATCACCTTCTTGGCCCCCTTCGCTTCGCGCACGCGCTCGTCATTGGGCAGGTTGAAGGCGATGGTCTGCGTACCCGGGACATTGTCGCCGCCGCCATGGACCTGATCGGCCACTGCAATCGGGCTTTCGAACCCGCGCTGGAAATTCTTGTCCGCGTCGGGGATGGGCAGGTTCTCTTCCATCGTCCGCAGGTAGTTCTTGTACTTCGCCAGCGCGGCGCTTTCTTCGGGATTGCGCAGCGTCACGAAGCTTTCGAAGGCGGTCTTGGTGCCGTACAGCCGGTCGGTATAGACCTCGTAGGGACCGATCGCGACCTCGATCGGCGTATCCTGCAGGTCCATCCACGCCATCTCGCTGGCAAAATAGTCGTCGGTCAGGAAGCTGGCCGCGCGCAGCGAGAGAAATTTCTTCAGGCTGGGGTTGGACGTCCGCTGTGCCGCCCGTTCGAGCAGGCGTGCGGCGGGCACCAGCCATTCGCGATATTCCTGCGAATAGGGGACGGCGATGAAGCCCTCGCCGCTGCGCTTGACCACCGTATAGGGGCTGGTCAGTGCCTCGCGCTGGTCGGGATTGGCCGCGAGATAGGCGTCGAATTCCGCGCGCGTCAGGTCCTGCGGATAAAAGCCTGCCCCTTCCGGCATCGCCTGCGTCCCCCAGAAGGGGTGCAGCTCGGCGACCTCGTCCCATGGACCGAAATTGCGGTCGAACATCGCCACCAGCATGTCGCGGTCGGCGCGGCGGCTACGCGCGATCGTCTCGCGTAGCTGCGGCAGATCCGCGCCCCGCTGGCGCAGGTAGATCTCGTCCATATAGCCGCTCGCTTCGATCAGCAGGTTGACCACCTCGCGCTCTTCCCCGGTGAGGAAGGAGGTGTCGGGCGCCATCTCGATCACCGTCAGCTTGGCGTATTGTTCCTTGAGATCGTAGCCATCGGGGGCCGCGGCGGCAGGCGGCACCGCGTTCGGTTCAATCCGCGTGTCGGTGACGGCAGGCGTGCAGGCAGCACTGGCGAGCAACAGGGGCAGGATGGCGCGACGCATGGGATATCCTCTGAAATTGTTCGGTCTATCGCTGGAAAACGCCATGCGGCGCTGATGTGTCCTGCGCAAGAGCGCGATTGACCGCGCGGTTCGCTTATCCGACATTGGCGCAGGGAGGAACGAGCATGGCCTATCCGACACTGACCACGAAACCCGGGGCGATCGAGATCGCGGGCGCGATCCGCCATGGCGAGATGTCGCCGCTCGAGGCGGTCGAAGCGGCGATTGCGCGGATCGAACATCTCGACGCGCATATCAACGCGGTGGTGGTGACCGACTTCGACCGCGCGCAGGAACAGGCGAAGGCCATGACCGCCGGGCGGCTGCCCCAGGACCAGCCGCTGTTCGGCGTGCCGATGACGATCAAGGAAAGCTTCGATGTCAGCGGCCTGCCGACTTGCTGGGGTCACGGCGAATATGCCGACACGATCGCCGTGCGTGACGCCTGGGTGGTCCGCCAGCTCAAAGCTGCCGGCGCGATCATCCTCGGCAAGACCAATGTCCCGCCCGACCTCGCCGACTGGCAATCGAACAATCCGGTCTATGGCCGGACTAACAATCCGCACGATCACGCGCTGTCTCCCGGCGGGTCCTCGGGCGGTTCGGCAGCGGCGGTCGCGAGCGGGATGGTGCCCTGCGACTTCGGCAGCGATATCGGCGGGTCAATCCGCGTCCCCGCGCATTTCTGCGGCGTCTGGGGGCACAAGAGTAGCTGGGGGCTGATCTCGAAGCGCGGCCATGTCCACCCGGTGGCAGCGGGGCAGGAGGCGCATGACGGCGCGCTGTCTGTCGTAGGGCCCCTGGCGCGCAATGCCGCCGACCTGCGGCTGCTGGTCGAACTGACACAGACGGTTCCGCTGCGCGCGCGCACCAAACCGTTCAAGGACAGCCGTTTCCTGCTGCTGCTCGATCACCCCTCCTGCCCGACCGACGATGCAGTGCGCGGACCGCTCGAAGCGGCGGCGGCCGAGCTCGAGCGCGCGGGTATCAGCGTCGATCGCGCAAGCGACCTCGTCCCCGACCTCGCCGCGCAGCAGGCCGATTACATGCGCATGCTCAACGTGACACTCGCGCGCGGCATGCCCGGCCCCGACGGGCAACGCGCCAGCGCGACCAACTGGTTCGACATGCGCGATGCGCAGGCGCGCAGCGAGATCGCCTGGGCCGCGCTGTTCGACAGCTACGACTTCGTCCTTGCCCCGCCTGCACCGCTGCTGGCCTTCTCCCACCGCGAGGATCGCCTCTTCGATGGCATGGCGACCATCAATGGCTCCGACCAGCCCGGGGCGACCGCGCTGTGCTGGGCTGGGCTGGCGACCTATCCCAACCTCCCCTCCACCGTCTTGCCTGTGGGCGAAACGGGCGGCTTGCCTTGCGGAATGCAGGTCATCTCGCGCAGGTGGGCGGATCTCGATTGCATTGCCGCGGCAGAAGCGATCGGCACGATCCTCCACGGCTAGGGAGCCTCGACGCAATGCAACGTCCGCGCATCATGCAGCGCATTTCACGGTGGCACATCTGGCTGGGCTGGCTGGTCGGTCTGCCGGTGCTGATGTGGACCGTGACCGGGCTGGTCATGGTGGCCAAGCCGATCGAGGAAGTGCGCGGCAACCATCTGCGCAAGGACGTGCCCGAGCGTGCACTGCCCGCAGATACCGAGATCGCGGTCTCGCTGCCCGCCGAAAGCACCCGGCCGGTGCGCGCGGTCACCACGCAGGTCGAACGCGGCGAGACGATTACGCGCATCGCCTATATGGACGGGACGACCGCGCGATACCGCCCCGATGGCAGCGCGATGGGCCCGCTGTCCGAGGTCGAGGCGCGGCTGATCGTGGCCGAAGGTATCGAGGGGGGCGACAAGGTCACCGGGACCGCGCGCTTTGCAGCCGAGGACGTCCCCTTCGATTTCCGCCGCCCACTGCCGGTCTGGCAGGTGGCGCTGGCGGACGGCACCCATGTCTATGTCGGTACCGAAACCGGCCAGATCGAGGCGGTGCGCACACGCTGGTGGCGAACCTTCGATTTCGTCTGGGGCCTGCACATCATGGATTTGCAGACGCGCGAGGACACGCATCACCCGATCCTGATCTTCTTCGCCCTGCTGTCGGTAATCGGCGCGCTGTTCGGCTGCATCCTGATGTTCCGCCGGCGTAGTGTGCGGGTGGGCGCCAAATGAATACGGAAGTCCTGACACCGCTGCTCGACTGGCTCGACCTTGCCGGGGTGGCGATCTTTGCGCTGACCGGGGCGCTGGTCGCCGCCAAGGAGCGGCAGACCTTCGTCACGCTGGCCTTCTTCGCGCTGGTCACCGGTGTCGGCGGGGGCACGGTGCGCGACTTGCTGATCGGTGCGCCGGTTTTCTGGATCCACGATGGCGGGGTCGCGGGCGTGTGCCTCGCGGTGGCGCTGTTCGCGTGGTTCATCCCCACACGCTGGTGGGCGGGCCGCTTCCTGTCGATTGCCGATGGCCTGGGACTGGCGGCCTATGCCGTGCTCGGTTCGGCCAAGGCGCTCCAATATGGTGTGCCGCCGGTCCCCGCCGCGCTGATGGGGGTCATCACCGGCTGCGTGGGGGGTATCATCCGCGACGTGGTCGCCGGACGTCCATCGATCCTGATGCGGCCCGAACTCTATGTCACCGCCGCAGCCTTATCGGCCAGCGTGACGGTGCTCGGCGATGTCGCGGGCATCATGCGTGAATGGGTCTGGGTGGGCGCAACCGCCGCGGGTTATGGCCTGCGACTGGCCGCGATCAGGTGGAACCTGGCACTCCCCGCCTATCAGCGCGACTAGCGCTCAGCGCCCCGGTAGCCGGTGCCGTATTCGAGATCGGCATCGACCGCATCCTCATCCCCCGGCAGGGGACCACCCGGATAGGCGGGCTGCGCAGAATCGCTACGCGCGCGCATGGCGGCGTAATAGGCATCGTCATACTGGCGATCCTCACCTTCAAGGCGCGCTGCGTCGTCATAGCTGCCGTAGCTGTCGTAGCTGGAGCCGCCGGTTCCATAGCCGATCGATTCGATACGGCCGTCGGCGCCGATCGCGCAGTTGAACCCCTGCCCGTCGTAAAGCGCGCCGCTGACGGTCCAGCCGCGCGCATCGCGATTGACCGCATCGACGGTTTCAACGCGGGCATTGCGTTCGATCTCTTCGACACACATGTCGACCGCCCGGTCGATCCCGCGCCCGTCATCATAGCTGACCCCGCCGCGGCGCGGTTCGGGATAACGGCTGTCGCGTTGCGGATAGCGTTCGCTCGAGCCCTTCGCCGCATTAGCGATGGCGGCAATTCCGCCGATGATCAGGATACCCGCCAGCACATCGCCCGCATCGACGCCGCGATCGCGGCGGTGGCGATACCGCCGGTGTCCCGCTGCGTCGTCATCGCCCGGCATCCACGCGGGGGCGGAATGCGCCGCCACGGGCGCTGCGGGCGTGGGCAAGTCGGCGGCCTGCACCGGCATGGCGGTCAGCGAGAGCGCGGCAAGCAGCGCGGGCGCGGCAAGCAGCGCGGGCGCGGCGGAAAGCGATTTGATGGACGGCATGGCCTGGTACCCCAGTGGTCACGCCCCCACCCGGCGCGCGATTATCGATCGGACAGGACTAGGCGGCCCAGGCTAAATGAAGCCTGAACCGCCCTGGGTGGTCCGTAAAGCGAGTATCAGCGTAGTCCGCGGATACCGCTGAAGTCGAGATAGGTAACGCGGCCGCGCTCAATCGAGCAGGTGAAGCTGCCGCTGTCGCGGTCGCTGTACCGGCGATCGCGGCGGTCATAGCGCGAGTTGTAACCGCGCTGCCCGTCGACAACCATCGTGCCCTTGACCTTCCAGCCATAGCGGGTGTCGTCGACGTCGCGGATGTCGGTTACCTGGGCGATGCGATAGCCATAGCGGCGCGCATCGGTCTGGGCGGCGCTGACGCAGCGCTCGACTGCCGAACGCGGGTTGCCGCGCGTGGCATAGGCGGTGCGGCGGTAGTCATTGCCGTTGTTGTAGCGTTGGCCATCGCGGTAATAGCGGCCGTCGCGGTAGTGGTCGCGGTCCTTGCTGGCCGCGCTGGCGATAGCGGCGATGCCGCCGATGATCACTGCGCCGGCGATCACTTCGCCGACCGAAATCCCGTCATCATCACCGCGGGCCTGGGCGGGCGTGGCTCCGGCCAGCGCCAGCGCGCCGACGGCAGCCGTTGCGATCCCACCCTTCGCAAACGTTTTGGTCAATTGTTGCATCTCGAGGTCCTCCTCGTCGGTGCCGCGGCGGGATTGCCTCGGCTATGAGAAGGGTTCTAGAGGGACTTGCGTGAGGTGACGCTGAACTCTGGCGACAGGGATTGTTCAGGTATATAGCTCTTTTTATGAACGCCTAATCCTCAAGCGTTTCAAGCACATCACGGGTGAACGCAGCGATATCGAAGCGTGATCCGGTTGGATCTTCACCCCGGCGTACGATCACGACGTTCATGCTTGGCACGATTACGATGAACTGCCCGCGATTCCCCATTGCGGCGAATGTGTCGGCCGGGACGCCGTCGGACTGGTTGAGCAGCCAGAACCCCGCGCCATAGCCGAAAGGACTGTCGGGCTGCGGACCGGTGGGCGCGGAGACATAGTCGACCCAGCCTTCGGGCAGAATGCGTGTGCCATCGGCGAGCATGCCGTCGTCGAGATAGAGCTGGCCCAGTTTCGCCAGATCGCGCGCGGTCGACCACACTTGGCTCGAGAGGATATAGTCGCCGCGCCAGTCGGTTTCGGCGACGGTGTCGTGCATGCCGAGCTTGGCGAAGAACCGGGCTGGCGGATGATCGGCGAATGTCATCTCGATCGCCTTCACCGCGGCCAGCGTATCGTTGTTGGCATAGCGGTAAACCGTCCCCGGCACATGGACGAGCGGCCAGTGCAGTGCCGTTTCTTCGACGGTCGAACCTCCGAAATAGAGCGGATCGGTGCGGTTTCCCGGGGTGTCCGAATAGCGCCCCGAAGCCATGCGGAGCAGGTGGTCGATGGTGATCTCGTTGCGCGGGTCCGGGGAAGCCCCACCGAGACCTGCCGATGACGCAACATTAGCGTCGCCGCGCTGTACGGCAGCGCCTACCAAGGTAGCAGCAAAGCTCTTTGCGACCGACCACGTTCGCTGGGGTACGTCTTCCCACTTTGCCGGATACCGCTCCCACGTCTCACCGCCGCGCTTGACTAAGACAACCGTCGTGCGGGTTCCTGGTCCATAGCTGTCTGCAAATGCGTCCGCGAAGACAGCATCCAAAGGCGAGACATGCGCGATCGGCGATTTCCCTTGGGAATCGATGACTAGCTCAAAAGACTTCTGGCCAGCGTCGTTAGCACCACCTGATCTCGCCGGGTCAGCAACTGCTTCTGCTACTGTGGCCGCAGCGGGGTAGGATATCGGACGAAGCGAACATCCCTTCTCCGGGTCGTGCACAGCATAGCGCACGGAACTGGTGCCGCCGAAGGGAACGGAAACGTAGGAAACAGGGCCATCAGGCGAACGCTCGATGACGTAAGGCAATTCCCCAACGATCTCATCAAGCGGTGCCTGGATGCCACTCAACTCCCACCGCATGACACTTTCCGGCGTTCTCGTTGCTCCAATCCGTTCCGCATTGGCGATGGCGCTGCACAGGAACAGCGCCTTGTAGCCCGCAGCGAGCGCGCGGTCATAGCGCGCCTCGAGCGCGTCCTGCGTAGTCGATTGGGCAACGGCGGGCGTGGCGGCGAGCAGCGCGGCGGCTGCGAGGACATGTCTGATCATGCGCGCCTTGTGGCACGGCTTTTCGCGCAGGCAAAACAAAAGGGCCGGACAGTTTCCTGTCCGGCCCCGCTTGTCTGGTTTCGAATGCGGCTTACGCCTCTTCGAGGTCCATGTCTTCGTTCATGACCGGGCCCGAATCCTGGCCCTTGGCGTCCACGTCGCGGTCGACGAGTTCGATGATGGCCATCTGGGCGGCGTCGCTGCCGCGGTAACCGGCCTTGATCACGCGGCTGTAGCCACCTTCACGGTCGTCGTAACGCTCGGCCAGAACGTCGAACAGCTTCTTGAGCTGGGTTTCGTCCTGCAGGCGGCTCATGGCGAGGCGACGGTTCGACAGGCCGCCACGCTTGGCCAGCGTGATCAGCTTTTCGATGTAAGGCCGCATTTCCTTCGCCTTGGGCAAAGTGGTCATGATCTGCTCGTGCTTGATCAGCGCGGCGGCCATGTTGCGGAGCATCGCATTACGGTGGCCGGTCTTGCGCTGCAGCTTACGGCCGGAAATTTTATGACGCATTTCAAATCATCCTTCGTTCGATAGGGGCCCGTGCGAGGTAGCCCGTAGCTGGTCGGATAGGGCCGACCCTCCCGTTTGTTTCCGACCTTGCGGTCGGGGCGGTGCCGGCCCACTCCCCCACCCGGCCACCCACGGCAGCATCCTGAATGGGTGGCCGGGTGGGGGAGTGGGCTGGTGCCGCAAGGGTCGGACGGATGTCCGACCCCGCACCTTCATATTAACCCAGCAGCTCTTGTTCGAGCTTCTTGGCCATTTCCTCGATGTTTTCCGGCGGCCAGCCGGGGATGTCCATGCCGAGGCGCAGACCCATCGACGAGAGCACTTCCTTGATCTCGTTGAGCGACTTGCGGCCGAAGTTCGGCGTACGGAGCATCTCGGCCTCGGTCTTCTGGACCAGGTCGCCGATGTAGATGATGTTGTCGTTCTTGAGGCAATTGGCCGAACGGACCGACAGTTCCAGCTCGTCGACCTTCTTGAGAAGGTAGCGGTTGAGCTGGTTGGTGTCGCTTTCCTGCGGCTCTGCAGCCTGGCCGATCATGGCCGAGCTGGGCTGCGGGATACCGTCTTCGAAGTGGACGAACAGCGTCAGCTGGTCCTGAAGGATGCGTGCGGCATAGGCCACGGCGTCTTCGGGAGTGACAGTGCCGTCGGTATCGATGGACAGCGAAAGCTTGTCGTAGTCGAGCTCCTGGCCAACGCGGGCGTTCTCGACCTTGTAGCTGACCTGGCGGACCGGCGAGAACAGCGAGTCGACCGGGATCAGGCCGATCGGCGCATCGACGGGGCGGTTCATGACGGCCGGACGATAGCCCTTACCGATGTCGGCAGTGAGCTCCATGTTGAGCGTCGCGCCTTCGTCGAGATGGCAGATCACCAGATCCTTGTTCATCACTTCGATGTCGCCCGATACGGCGATGTCGCCGGCTTTCACTTCACCGGGGCCGGTAGCGGAAAGCTGCAGGCGCTTCATGCCCTCGCCTTCCATCTTCAGCGCGATCTGTTTCACGTTGAGGACGATGTCGGTAACGTCTTCGCGCACGCCGGCAAGCGAGCTGAATTCGTGGAGCACGTTCTCGATCTTGATCGAGGTGATCGCGGCACCCTGGAGCGAGCTGAGCAGCACGCGACGCAATGCATTGCCGAGCGTCAGGCCGAAGCCGCGCTCGAGCGGTTCGGCCACGAAGGTCGCCTTGCGCGCCTTGTCGCCGGATTCCTTGATATCAAGGACATTGGGTTTCTTGAGTTCCTGCCAGTTCTTGATGTTGACGGACATGAAAATCCCCTGGTTCGGATGCGGGCAGGACCGGCGCTCTTTGCGAGAGCGTCCGGTCCGTGAGAGGGTGTCGGCGGCCCGCGTCAGCGAGCCGCCAGGCAGGTACGGATCAGACGCGACGACGCTTGGAAGGACGGACCCCGTTATGCGGGATCGGCGTCACGTCACGGATCGAGGTGATGGTGAAGCCCACTGCCGCAAGACCGCGCAGTGCGCTCTCACGACCCGAGCCCGGACCCTTCACTTCGACCTCGAGGGTGCGCACGCCGTGTTCCACGGCCTTGCGGCCCGCGTCGTCGGCGGCGACCTGCGCGGCATAGGGAGTCGACTTGCGGCTGCCCTTGAAGCCCATCATGCCGGCGCTGGACCAGCTGATCGCATTGCCCTGTGCATCGGTGATGGTGATCATCGTGTTGTTGAAGCTGGCGTTGATATGCGCAACGCCGCTCGAAATGTTCTTTTTGTCGCGGCGCCTAACGCGGCCGGGTTCGCGTGCCATGGTCTGTATTCCTCTAATCTATCAAGAAGGCAAAAGCGTAGGGAAATCCCTCCGCTTACTTCTTCTTGCCAGCGATCGGCTTGGCCTTGCCCTTGCGGGTCCGGGCGTTGGTGTGAGTGCGCTGGCCGCGGACGGGCAGGCCGACACGGTGACGCAGGCCGCGATACGAACGCAGGTCCATAAGGCGCTTGATGTTCATAGCCGTGTCACGGCGAAGGTCGCCTTCGACCATGTGCTCTTCATCGATCGTTTCACGAACGCGCAGAACTTCCTCGTCGGACAGGTCCTGCACGCGGCGCGCGTGATCAATGCCGAGCTTGTCGGCGATCTCGACGGCCTTGGTCCGGCCGATTCCGTGAATATAGGTGAGCGCGATGATCACGCGCTTGTTGGTGGGGATATTTACCCCGGCAATACGAGCCACTTACTTCTCCATGCTCCACAGGGACCGGACATCCGGTTAACCCTATCTCATCGCTCCATTCATCGACGCTCGCGGTACCTGCCTGATACAAATGGGCAGGCGGGCGCCCAATATGGCTGTCGCCGCCGGACTCACCGCAATGTCGAATGAAGAGCGCGCTTAGGGGGATTCGCCCGCGGCGTCAACCGCCCAGCACACGCAAACCAACGAGACCGCCGGATGGGCGGCTCGCGAGGTGTTGCAGGCCTTGTAGCGCCTGACGCCGCGAAGGTCAAAACCCTACATCACTCCAAATGCGAGCATCGCATCGGCAACCTTCTTGAACCCGGCGATATTCGCGCCCTTGACGTAATCGACATAGCCATCGCCCTGGTCGCCATATTCGACGCATTTGCCGTGGATGCCCTCCATCAGCTCGGTCAGCATCTGGCCCAACCGTTCGTGGTTCCATGCGATCCGTTCGGAATTCTGGCTCATCTCCAGCCCCGAGACCGCGACCCCGCCGGCATTCGCCGCCTTGCCGGGGCCGTACATGATCTTGGCATCGTGGAAGACCTTCACCCCGTCGAGCGTGGTCGGCATGTTGGCACCTTCGGACACCGCCTTGCAGCCATTGTCGACCAGGCTGCGCGCCTCATCTTCGTTCAGTTCGTTCTGCGTCGCGCATGGCAGCGCCAGGTCGCATGGCACATCCCACGGACGCCGCCCTTCGTGGAACGAGGCGGAGGTGAAGTGGTCGGCATATTCGGAAATGCGTCCCCGGCGGCGGGTCTTGAGATCCTTGACCCAGTCGATCTTGTCCTGGTCGAACCCGTCGGGATCGTGGATGAAGCCGCCGCTGTCGGACAGGGTGAGCACCTTGCCGCCCAGCTGGACGATCTTCTCCGCCGCATGGGTCGCGACATTGCCCGAGCCGGAGATCACCGCGCTCTTGCCCTCGACCGCGTCACCCTTGTGCGTCAGCATGTTCTGCAGGAAATAGACCGCGCCATAACCGGTCGCCTCGGGGCGCATTTGCGAGCCGCCATATTCGGTCGCCTTGCCGGTCAGCACGCCTTCCCAGCGATTGGTGATGCGCTTGTACTGGCCGAACATATACCCGATCTCGCGCCCGCCCACGCCGATGTCACCTGCGGGCACATCGGTGTCGGGGCCGATATGACGGTAGAGCTCGGTCATGAAGCTCTGGCAGAAGCGCATTACCTCGCTGTCGCTCTTGCCCTTGGGGTTGAAGTTCGCCCCGCCCTTGCCGCCGCCCATCGGCAGGCCGGTGAGCGAGTTCTTGAAGGTCTGTTCGAAGGCGAGGAACTTGAGCACGCTTTCATTGACGCTGGGGTGAAAGCGGATCCCGCCCTTGTAGGGGCCGATCGCATTGTTGTTCTGCACCCGCCACCCGCGCTGCACGCGGATACAGTGATTGTCGTCCTCCCAGCACACGCGAAAGCTGACGATCCGGTCGGGTTCGGCGATCCGGCGCAGGATCTGCGCCTCGTGGTATTCTTCCTTGTCCTCGATGAAGTGGAAGACGTCCTGCGCCACTTCCTGGACCGCCTGGACGAACTCGTCCTGCCCCGGATTGCGCTTCTTCACGCCCTCCATGAATGTCGAAAGATCCACGTGCCTGTCGTAGACGGATGCCATGTCGCAATTCCCCCCTGGTGCCCGGTTGGGCGAGTTGATGTTTGCGACCCCGGCGCCCGTTCGCCGGGCGCTCGTCGGCTTGTGCTATTCCGTGTCTTGCAAGGCGTCGATCTGCGCCTCGATAGTCGCTTCCCCGTCGGCCGGATCATCGGCTTCGCCGCCTGCCCCTTCGAGCGCCCCGAGATAGTCCCTGAGGCCATGCAATTGCTGGCTCATCACGCCATCGACGGCCTGCGAAATCGAGGCAACCTCGTAGCGCATGGAGCCGCCGACGGCATATTCCCAGCGGATCCGCGTCCCGCCCGCGATTTCCTCGAGCGTGATCGTCAGCACACCGGTGGCCGGTTCGCCCTGCAACGGGCCGAGCCCCCCGCGCATGCGCAGGTTCCTGAGCGGATAGGCCTGGATGACGGTCATGTGCTGGACGCTGCCGTCGAGCGAGAAACCGTCCTCGCGGTCCTCGCCGGGCACGCGCTCGCAAAAACAGCCGCCCGCCTGCGGGGTCAGTGTCATATTGGCGGCATCGGCGGACCAGGTATGCGCGTCGTTCCACCAGGCGGCGGGCCTGATCAGCGCGAGCCATGTATCCAGCGGGCTGGCCGCGACATCGGCCTGGTCCTGCGTCACGAAGCCGCGTTCGCTGGTCTCGGCAACCGTGGCTGAAAGCGGCATCGCCGCGGTCAGCATGGCTGCGGCAAGAACCGTTGTGACAAGACGCATGGACCCTCTCCCCTGTGCGGAGAGACGTCCTAAGCGAAGTTGCGCCTGTTTGGAAGCGGCGGGTCGATCAGTCCGCGAGGATCGCGTCGATCGCGTGGGTCACGTCTTCGATCGAAGCCATGCCATCGACCCTGCTGACGATACCGCGTGCTTCGTAGCCCGGCAGGATCGGCGCAGTCTTGCCGCGATATTCCTGCATGCGGGTACGCACGGTGTCTTCGTTATCGTCCGGACGGCGCTTGAATTCGGTCGAGCCGCATTTGTCGCACACGCCCTCTTTCTCAGGCAGCTTGAAGACGTCGTGGTAGCCCGCACCGCAATTGGCGCAGGTGAAGCGCCCGGTGATCCGCTCGACCAGCGCATCCTCGTTCACTTCGAGTTCGATCACATGGTCGAGCTTGCGGCCGTGCCGCGCGAGGATTTCGTCAAGCTGGTCGGCCTGCGCAGCGGTGCGCGGATAGCCATCGAAGATCGCGCCGATCTCGGGACCCATCTCGGTCAGCTTGGCATCGATCATGGCCGAAACGATCTCGTCCGAAACGAGCCCGCCCGAATCCATGATGTCGGCGACCGTACGGCCCAGTTCGGTATCGGCCTTGCGCGTGTCACGCAGCATGTCCCCGGTCGAGAGCTGGCGCATGCCATGATGCTCGACCAGTCGCTGAGCCTGCGTTCCCTTACCGGCGCCCGGAGGGCCCAGGAGGATAATGTCCATCGCGTATTGTCCCCTTCGCCCGTGCTGTGCCTTAACGCAGGCGTCCCTTCAACTTCGCTTTTTTGATGAGGTCGCCATACTGGTGCGCCAGCAGATGCGACTGGACCTGGCTGATCGTATCGACCGTCACATTGACCACGATGAGCAGGCTGGTCCCGCCGAGAAACAGCGGAACGCCGGTCTGTGCGATCATGTATTCAGGCAGCACGCAGACGATCGTCAGATAGATTGCCCCGATCACGGTGATGCGCGTCAGCACATAGTCGAGATATTGCTCGGTACGCTTGCCCGGACGGATACCCGGGATGAAGCCGCCGTTCTTCTTCAGGTTCTCGGCGGTCTCTTCGGGATTGAAGACGATCGCGGTGTAGAAGAAACAGAAGAAGATGATGCCGAGGGCATACAGCGCCATATAGAGCGGCTGGCCGTGCTGGAGATATTGCAGCACCGACTGGAGCACACCCCCCGCCGCGCTATCGGTATCGACCGAATTGCCGGCGAACTGGGTGATCGTCAGCGGCAGCAACAGCAGCGAACTGGCGAAAATCGGCGGAATCACACCAGCCGTGTTCAGCTTGAGCGGCAGGTGCGAGCGGTCGGCCTGCATCATGCCGCGCTGCGTCGCGCGCTTGGGATACTGGATCAGCAGGCGGCGCTGCGCGCGTTCCATGAAACAGATCACGAGGATCAGGATCACGACCATCGCGATCAGGCCGACGATGATCCCGGTGGCGATCGAGCCTTCCGAATAGCCCGAACCGAGGTTCGAGACGAAGGTCGGGAACTGGGCGACAATGCCCGCCATGATGATCAGCGACACCCCGTTACCGATACCGCGGCTGGTGATCTGTTCGCCCAGCCACAGCAGGAACATGGTCCCGCCGACGAGGCTGATGACCGCGCCCACGCGGAACATGATGCCGGGATCGACCACTGCCTGCAGCCCGCTCTGCGCGCCGAAGCTTTCGAGGCCCGAAGCGAGGAACCAGCCCTGGATCGCGCACAGGAACACGGTGCCGTAGCGCGTATACTGATTGAGCTTCTGGCGGCCCGCGCCGCCTTCCTTCTTGAGCGCGGCGAGGCTGGGATGCAGCGCGGCTGCCAGCTGCACCACGATCGAGGCGGTAATATAGGGCATGACGCCGAGCGCGATGAGACTCATGCGCTCAAGGCTGCCGCCCGAGAAAGTGTTGAACAGGTCGAGGATCCCGCCCCGCGTCTGATCGTAGAGGTCACCCAGAATCAGCGGATTCACGCCCGGAAGCGGAACGAAGCTGAGAAAGCGGAAGACGATCAGGGCCGCGATAGTGAACCAGATACGGTTCTTCAGCTCGGTGGCCTTGGAGAAGTTTGCGAGGCTCATATTGCTCGCGATATTGTCGGCGCGTGATGCCATGGGAATCTGTTCAATCCTGAATTGGCGCCGGTCCCTCCCGGCACAGGAAGGCTAGATAGGGAGCGGGGGACGGATTGTCGAACCCGCCCCCCGAATTATCCCGCTTACTTTGCCTTGGCAGCCTTGTTGGCTTCGGCGCGAGCAGCTTTCTTCTCGTGCTCGGGCTTGTCGGCCGGGATCACGTCGACCTTGCCGCCGGCCTTCTCGACTGCCTCGATGGCGCCCTTGGAGGCACCGGCAACCTTGAAGGTGACCTTGGCCTTGAGCTCGCCCTTGGCGAGGAGGCGGACGCCGTCCTTGCCACCGCGCGCGAGGCCAGCGGCCCGCAGCGTTTCGTGGTCGAGGACCTTCGATCCGTCGAGCTTCTTGGCGTCGATGAACTTCTGCACCATGCCGATGTTCACTTCGGCAAAGTCCTTGCCGAACGGATTGTTGAAGCCGCGCTTCGGCAGACGCATGTGGAGCGGCATCTGGCCGCCTTCGAAGCCCTTGATGGCTACACCCGAACGGGCCTTCTGGCCCTTCTGGCCACGGCCGGCAGTCTTGCCCTTGCCCGAACCGATGCCACGGCCGACACGGATCCGGCTCTTGCGTGCGCCGGCATTGTCGCGGATATCATTAAGTTTCATAGTGCACTCGCTTTCGCTTTCTAGGCCCCATCACGGGGTTCGCGCTGTTGGGAAGTGGGCGCCGATAGTCTGTTTGGCCGATCTTGTCGACCCCGAATTCGGCGGATCCTGATAGTGGCGATGCCGAGGGCGATCGGCAAGGGTATGGGGCGATATGGTTCTGCAAAACCGGGGTCTGGGGGCTGACAGGTCCGCGCCGCCGATGGGCGGACGGGAAGCAGCGCTGATCGGCTTACTGCTCCTCGTCTTCGCGTTGGTAACGCGCATCGCCACCTTCGGCCATCCCGACCTTCATATCGACGAGACCTTCTACTTCGCTGCCGGGGTGGAAATGGTGCATGGCGCGATCCCCTATGTCGATGTGTGGGACCGCAAACCGCCCGGGCATTTCCTGCTGTTCGGCGCGCTGGCAGCCATTTCGGACTGGTATGTCACCTACCAGATCGCGGCCACGATCTTCGCCGCGGCAACCGCGCTGACGATTTATGGCATGGCGCGGGGGCTGACTTCGCGGGGACCTGCGCTGCTCGGGGCCGGCACCTATCTGACCGCGATTTGCCTGTTCCACGGCCACGGCGGCCAGAGCCCGGTATTCTACAATCTGTTCATCGCCGCTGCCGCCGCGCTCAGCCTCGCCAGCATTCCCCGCTTCGAAAGCCGCCCCGCGCAGCGCGCGATGGCGCTGGCCATGCTGCTTGCCGGGATCGCGATCACCATAAAGACCACCGCGGTCTTCGAAGCGATGTTCCTCGGCCTGTTCGCAGCGGGTCTGCAGATCAAGACAGGCGGCGTCAGCCGCACAACCATGCTGCGCATTCTGGGCTGGATCGCGCTGGGCCTGTTGCCGAGCGTGCTGTTCGCTGCGTGGTATGCGGTCAACGGCTATTGGGATGAATACTGGACCGCGATGGTCCTCTCGAACCTGCGCAAACCGGTCGAAGACAATGGCGGAATGCAGCGCCTGCTCATCCTCGCGCTGATGTTGCTCCCGCTTGGCGCAGCCGGCATGGTCGCCCTCACCCGGATCTCGGGCATCTATCGCGTCTTCTTCGCGGGATGGCTGCTGGCCGCGCTGATCGGGTTTTTCTCGGTCCCCGCCTTCTATCTGCACTACGCCTTGCCGCTGCTGGTACCCTTGTGCGCGCTCGGCCCGGCGAGCCTCGCCTGGCCGAGAACGGGGGCCGTGCTGCTCGGCATTGCGGCGGTGATGCCGGTCCTTTTCCATCCGTTCTTCGGTTTTGCGGAAACCCGCGAGGCCCGCACCGCCATGTCCAGGCTCGCCGCCGCCATCGAGCAGAGTAAGGGCGACGGCCCGCTGCTGATCTATGACGGCCCGCCGCTGCTCTATACGCTCACCGGTTCGCGGTTTCCCACGCCGCTCGCATTCCCCAACCATTTGCACCAGGCATCCGAGAGCGATGTCAGCCACATCGCCACGCTCAGCGAGGTCGAGCGGCTATTGGCGCAGCGCCCCGGCGCCATCGTCGACCGCACCACCAAGGTTACCAATACCGCCACCAGCAAGCTCGTGCGCGCCTATGCCAAGCGGAACTGCCGCAAGGTGGCGTCCGAACCCCTGCTCGAGGGGTGGGACATCGAGGTCGTGGTCTACGGCCATTGCCGCGCAGCCGCGGACCAATAAAAAAGGGCCGGACAACGTCTCGCGTTGCCCGGCCCTTCAATTCGGTATGACCCGGTTGTCTAGTCGACCACGGTCACCAGATGCGGGATCTTGGCGATCGCGCCGCGCACCTCGGGAGTGTCCTGACGCTCAACAACCTTGTGCAGCTTGTTGAGACCCAGACCGATGAGGATCTGGCGCTGGCTTTCCGGGCGGCGGATCGGCGAACCGATCTGCTTGATCTTGACGGTTTTCGCTTTGGCCATCGTTCTTACTCCACGACTGCCGCGGCGTCGGCTTCAGCCTCGGCCTCGGAAGAACCACCGCGGCCGAGCAAGTCGGCAACCTTCTTGCCACGACGCTGGGCCACCGACTTCGGCGAAGTCTGCGTGGTCAGCGCGTCGAAAGTGGCGCGGATCATGT
The DNA here is from genome assembly GCF_024171405.1 of Qipengyuania citrea. Taxonomy (GTDB): domain Bacteria; phylum Pseudomonadota; class Alphaproteobacteria; order Sphingomonadales; family Sphingomonadaceae; genus Qipengyuania; species Qipengyuania profunda. The sequence continues at coordinate 125,982 of NZ_JALJZT010000001.1, read as the reverse complement.
TGTAGGGGTTCGAGGTGCCGACCGACTTGGTCACCACGTCGGCAACGCCGAGGCTCTCGAACACGGCGCGCATCGGACCACCGGCGATGATGCCGGTACCCGGAGGCGCGGTGCGGACGGTGACCTTGCCGGCACCGAAGTGACCCTTGCCGTCGTGATGGAGGGTGCGGCCCTCCTTCAGCGGGACACGGACCATCTTCTTGCGCGCAGCGGCAGTCGCTTTGCTGATCGCTTCGGGCACTTCGCGAGCCTTGCCCTTGCCGAAGCCAACGCGGCCCTGGCCGTCACCGACAACCACGAGTGCAGCAAAACCGAAGCGCTTACCGCCCTTCACCGTCTTGCTGACGCGGTTGATGTGGACGAGCTTCTCGATGATGCCGTCGTCTTCTTCCTCGCGGCGTCCGCCACGACGGTTGTTGTCGCGGCCACCACGGCCACGGCCACCGCCGCCACCACCGCGATTGTCACGGCCACCACGGCCCTGGCGTTCGCGCGGCTGACCTTCGGCACCCTGTGCGGGGCTCTGGTTGGCAGCTGCTTCCGAAGGCGTGTCGGCGACAGCCGGCTCTTCCTTCGTGACGGGAGCTTCGGTTTCGGCCTTGGCCGGAGTCGCTTCGACCTTGGTCTCTTCGACCTTGGTTTCGGCTTCGGTGTTTTCGGTCTTGTTTTCGTCAGCCATCATCAGAACTCCAGCCCGCCTTCGCGAGCGGCGTCGGCCAGCGCCTTGACGCGGCCATGGAACAGGAAGCCGCCGCGATCGAAGACGACGGTGGTCACGCCGGCCTTCTTGGCAGCAGCGGCGATGTCGGTGCCGACCTTCTTGGCCGCATCGACATTGGCGCCCGAGTTCTTCGTGCCGAGCGTCGAAGCGGCGGCGAGGGTCTTGCCCGCGGCGTCGTCGATGATCTGCGCGTAGATGTGCTGGCCGGTGCGGTGCACCGACAGGCGGGGCTTGCCACCCGACACGTTGCGAAGCGCGGTGCGGACGCGGCGACGGCGACGTTCAAAGAGAGAGAGCTTGGCCATCTTACTTCTTCTTCCCTTCCTTGCGGAAGATATACTCGCCGCGGTACTTGATGCCCTTGCCCTTGTAGGGTTCGGGCTTGCGCCACTTGCGGACATTCGCCGCAAACTGGCCCACGGCCTGCTTGTCGATACCGCTGATCTCGATAGTGGTCTGGTCAGGGGTCTTCACCTCGAGGCCTTCCGGCACATCGAGGTCGACATCGTGCGAGTAGCCGAGCTGAAGCTTGAGCTTCTTGCCCTGCGCCTGCGCACGGTAACCGACACCATTGATCTCGAGGACCTTGGTGAACCCTTCGGTCACGCCTTCGACCAGATTCGATACCATGGTGCGCTGCATGCCCCAGTGGTTGCGGGCAGCGCGGGTATCGTTGGCCGGCTTGACCGAGATCTCGCCGTCTTCGAGCGTGTATTCGATCAGGTCGGACAGACCCATGTCGAGAGTGCCCTTGGGCCCCTTGACGCTGAGCGTCTTGCCATCGATGTTGGCAGTGACCCCGCTCGGGATCGCTACCGCCCTTTTGCCGATGCGGCTCATCAGAACACCTCCGCCAGCACTTCGCCGCCAACGTTTTCGGTGCGCGCTTCGGCGTCCGAAAGCACACCCTTGGGCGTCGAGACGATGGTGATGCCAAGGCCGTTGCGCACGATCGGGAGTTCTTTCGAACCCGAATAGACGCGGCGGCCCGGCTTGGAGACGCGAGCGACATGCTTGATAGCAGGTTCGCCCTCGAAATATTTCAGTTCGATCCGCAGCTGTGCGTGCTTGGCCGAAGCGTCTTCGCTGTAGCCACGGATGTAGCCTTCGCGCTGAAGCACTTCGAGAACGTTCGCACGCAGCTTGCTGGCGGGCGAAAGGACACTGTCCTTCTTCGCGCGCTGGCCGTTGCGGATGCGGGTGAGCATGTCACCCAGGGGATCGGTCATAGCCATCTGTCTTTACCTCACCAGCTCGACTTGGTCAGGCCTGGAATCAGGCCCTTGTTGCCGAGGTCGCGCAGTTCGATACGGTTGAGACCGAACTTGCGGTAATAGCCGCGGGGGCGGCCGGTGGTGGAGCAGCGGTTGCGCACCCGGGTCGGGTTCGCATTGCGCGGCAGTTCCGCCATCTTGAGACGCGCCATCAGGCGTTCGGTCTCGTCGAGCGATTCATCGTCAGCGATAGCCTTCAGCTTCGCAAACTTTTCCGCATACTGCTTGACGAGCTTCTTACGACGCTCGTTCTTGTTGATCGAACTCAGTTTCGCCATTGGACTTAAGTTCCTCTATTAGCGGCTCACGCCGCCTCCTTCTCTTCCGACACTTCGGCCGGGAACGGGAAACCGAACAGGCGGAGCAATTCGCGCGCCTCTTCGTCGGTCTTCGCCGTCGTGGTTACGATGATGTCCATCCCCCGGACCTTGTCGATCTGGTCGTAGCTGATCTCGGGAAAGATGATCTGTTCTTTCAGGCCCATGGCATAGTTGCCACGGCCGTCGAACGACTTCGGGTTGAGGCCGCGGAAATCTCGGATGCGCGGCATGGCCACGGTCACCAGACGGTCCGTGAACTCGTACATGCGGTCGCGGCGCAAGGTGACCTTGCAACCGATCGGCATGCCTTCACGCAGCTTGAACTGCGCGATCGACTTCTTGGCCTTGGTGATAACCGGCTTCTGGCCGGCGATCAGCGCCATTTCCTCGGCTGCAGTCTGAACCTTCTTCTTGTCCTGGCTGGCTTCGCCCACACCCATGTTGAGCGTGATCTTTTCCAGCTTGGGGACTTCAAGAGCGTTCTTGTAGCCGAACTTCTCGGTCATCGCCTTGACGATCTCGTCGTCGTAGCGCTTGCGCATGCGGGGCGTATAATCAGCCATCGATAGTCTCTCCGGACTTTACGGCGACACGAACCTTCTTGCCGTCCTGGTCTTGGAAACGGACGCGCGTGGGCTTGCCATCCTTCGGATCGGCCAGCGCAACCTTGCTGATGTGCATCGGCGCTTCGAAACGGTCGATGCCACCCTGCGGGTTCTGCTGGGTCGGCTTGCGGTGACGCGCGGCGATGTTGACGCCTTCGACGACGATCTTGCCATCCTTGGGCATGACCTTCGCGACGGTGCCGGTCTTGCCCTTGTCCTTGCCGGACAGGACGACGACGCTGTCACCCTTCTTGATCTTTGCGGCGGCCATTACAGCACCTCCGGAGCAAGCGAGATGATCTTCATGAAACCGCGACCGCGCAGTTCGCGCACGACCGGGCCGAAGATACGGGTGCCGATCGGTTCTTCGCTCTTGTTCACGAGCACCGCGGCGTTGCTGTCGAAGCGGATCACGCTGCCATCGGGGCGGCGGACGTCCTTCTTCGTGCGCACGATGACAGCGCGATGGACATCGCCCTTCTTCACCTTGGTGCGCGGCTGGGCTTCCTTGACGGAAACCACGATCACGTCGCCTACGGAAGCAGTCCGGCGCTTGGAGCCGCCCAGTACCTTGATGCACTGGACGCGCTTGGCGCCGCTGTTGTCCGCGACGTCGAGATTGGATTGCATCTGGATCATCGATCCGGTTCCTTCTCAATGGCTTGCCGGGACGTCTGCCCGGCAGTTCCTACGTCAATAAAAGCTCAGTTACCGGCGGCTTCGACGTCGAGGTTCGCCTCGACAGCCTGCGTGCCACCTGCGGTAACGCGATCGATCACCTGCCAGGTCTTGGTCTTGGAGATCGGCTTGGTTTCTTCGATGCGCACGACATCGCCGAGGGTGAACTCGTTCTGCGCGTCATGGGCATGGTACTTCTTCGAACGGCGGATGATCTTCCCGTAGAGGGGATGCTTCACCTTGCGTTCGACGAGCACGGTAACGGTCTTGTCGGTCTTGTCGGAGGTGACGGTCCCGATCAGGATACGCTTGGGCATGGTCTACTCCTTAAGCCTTCGCTTCAGCCGAGCGCGTGCGCTCGCTCTGCAGCGTCTTGATCTTGGCGATCGTGCGGCGCACTTCGCGGATGCGGGCCGGGGCCTCGAGCTGGTTCGTCGCCGCCTGGAAGCGGAGGTTGAACGCTTCGCGCTTGAGCGTGGTCAGCTCTTCGGCCAGCTGGTCGTCCGACTTCTGGCGCAGGTCTTCGGTCTTGGCCATCATTCGCCTCCCAGGTGCGAGGTGTCGCCCAGGCGGGCAACGACCTTGGTCTTGATCGGCAGCTTCATCGCTGCGCGCTCGAACGCTTCGGCGGCCAGCGGGCCGGCGACGCCGTCGAGTTCGAACAGGATGCGGCCCGGCTTGACCCGTGCAGCCCAGTATTCGATCGAGCCCTTGCCCTTACCCTGACGGACTTCGGCAGGCTTCTTCGACACCGGCACATCGGGGAAGATGCGGATCCACAAACGTCCCTGACGCTTGATGTGGCGCGTGATCGCACGGCGAGCCGCTTCGATCTGGCGCGCGGTGATCCGCTCGGGTTCCATCGCCTTCAGGCCGTAGGACCCGAAATTCAGCGTCGTGCCGCCCTTGGCCTTGCCATGGATCTTGCCCTTGAACGCCTTGCGGTACTTGGTTTTCTTCGGTTGCAGCATGGTTCTTTCCTAATCCTGCAATCAGCGCGCCGGACGGACGCCCGAGGTCTGGGCTTCCATCATCAGGCGGTCCTGGGCGGTCGGGTCATGCGCCAAGATTTCGCCCTTGAAGATCCAGCACTTGATGCCGATGATCCCGTAGGCGGTCAGCGCTTCGGCTTCCGCATAGTCGACGTTGGCACGCAGCGTGTGGAGCGGAACGCGGCCTTCGCGATACCATTCGACACGCGCGATTTCAGCACCGCCGAGACGGCCGCCGCACACGATCTTGATGCCTTCCGCGCCAAGGCGGAGAGCCGACTGCACAGCGCGCTTCATGGCGCGGCGGAAGGCGACACGGCGGATCAGCTGGTCGGCAATGCCCTGGGCGACGAGCTTGGCATCGATTTCCGGCTTGCGGATTTCGACGATGTTCAGCTTCACTTCGCTGTCGGTCATGCTCGACAGCTTGGTGCGCAGCTTTTCGATGTCCGCGCCCTTCTTGCCGATGATGACGCCCGGACGGGCGGCATAGATCGAGATGCGGCACAGCTTGGCCGGACGCTCGATCACAACCTTCGAGATCGCTGCCTGCGGCAGGCTGTCGACGATGTGCTTGCGCAGCTTGATGTCTTCGCTGAGCAGCTTGGCATAGTCGCGCCCTTCGGCGTACCAGCGGCTGTCCCAGGTGCGGTTGATCTGCAGGCGCAGACCGATCGGATTGCTCTTCTGGCCCATCTTACGCCTCTTCCTGCTCGCGAACGACGATACGAAGGCGGCTGAACGGCTTCAGGATGCGCGTCGACTTGCCGCGACCACGCGTGTGGAAGCGCTTCATCGTGATCGACTTGCCCACCGAAGCCTCGGCAACGACCAGTGCGTCGACATCGAGGTTGTGGTTGTTTTCCGCATTGGCGATCGCCGATGCAAGAACCTTGGTGGCGTCCTTCGCCATCGCCTTCTTCGAGAAAGCGAGGATGTTGAGCGCCTCTTCGGCCTTCTTGCCGCGGATCAGGCCGGCAACGAGGTTGAGCTTCTGCGCCGAACCACGGATCGTGGTAGCGACGGCCAGCGCCTCGTTGTCCGCCACGCGACGGGGTGCTTTCTGCTTGCTCATCAGCGCTTGCCCTTCTTGTCGGCGGCGTGACCCGGGAAAGTACGCGTAGGTGCGAACTCGCCGAGCTTGTGGCCGACCATCTCTTCCGAAACGGAGACCGGGATGAACTTGTGACCGTTGTAGACGTTGAACGTCAGACCAACGAATTGCGGCAGGATGGTGCTACGGCGCGACCAGGTCTTGATCGGCTTGTTGGCACCCGCGTCCTGAGCGGTCTCAGCCTTCTTGAGAAGGCTGAGCTCGACGAACGGACCTTTCCAGACGGAACGAGCCATGTCGGATTACCTCTTCTTCTTCGCGTGGCGCGAACGGATGATCATCTTGTCCGTCTGCTTGTTCTTGCGGGTACGGGCGCCCTTGGTCGGCTTGCCCCACGGAGTGACCGGATGACGGCCACCGCTGGTGCGGCCTTCACCGCCGCCATGCGGATGGTCGACCGGGTTCTTGGCGACACCGCGGGTCAGCGGCTTGATGCCCATCCAGCGACGACGACCGGCCTTGCCCAGGTTCTGGTTCTGGTTGTCCGGGTTCGACACGGCGCCAACGGTGCCCATGCAGTCGGCGCGCAGGTAACGCTGCTCGCCGCTGTTGAGACGCACGATGACCATGCCGCGGTCACGGCCGACCAGCTGAACGTAGGACCCTGCAGCGCGGGCGATCTGGCCGCCCTTGCCCGGCTTCATTTCCACGTTGTGGCAGATCGTGCCGACCGGCATCTGGCCGAGCAGCATGGCGTTGCCGGGCTTGGTGTCGCATTTCTCGGCAGCGATGACCTTGTCGCCGACAGCAAGACGCTGCGGAGCGAGGATATAGGCCAGTTCGCCGTCGGTATACTTCACCAGCGCGATGAACGCAGTCCGGTTCGGGTCATACTCGAGCCGTTCGACGGTCCCTTCGACGTCCCACTTGCGACGCTTGAAGTCGACATAACGGTACTTCTGCTTGTGACCGCCAGCCATGCCGCGCGAGGTGACATGACCCTTGTTGTTGCGGCCACCGGTCTTGCGCTTGCCTTCAACGAGCGACTTGACCGGCTTGCCCTTGTAGAGCCCCGACTTGTCGACGAGGATCAGGCCGCGACGGCCCGGGCTCGTGGGTTTGTAATTCTTGAGTGCCATTTCTCTCTAGCCCCTCAGATACCGCTGGTGACGTCGATGGAATCGCCGTCTTTCAGGGTGACGATGGCCTTCTTCATGTCCGTGCGCTTGTAGGGCCTGCCCTTCCAGCGCTTGGTCTTGCCCTTCGTCACGATGGTGTTCACGCCCATTACCTTGACACCGAAAATCGCCTCGATCGCTTCCTTGATCTGCGGCTTGGTGGCATCGTTGGCGACCTTGAAGACGACGGCGTTGTGTTCCGACGCCAGCGTGGCCTTCTCGGTGATGTGCGGTGCGAGCACGACGTCGTAGTGACGCGCTTCCACTTCCTGCTTTTTAGCCATTGAAACGGGCCTCCAGCTTTTCGACCGCGTCCTTGGTAAGGACCAGCGTGTCGTGCTTCAGGATGTCGTAAACGTTGGCACCCATGGCCGGCAGCACATTGACGCCGGGCAGGTTGCTTGCAGCCTTACTGAAACCGTCATTGACGCTTTCGCCGTCGATCACGAGGACCTTGCCGTTCCAGCCAGCCTTGTCGAAGTGAGCCTTGAGCGCCTTGGTCTTGGCGTCCGTCAGTTCGAGGCTGTCGATGACAACGAGGCCATCCTTCGCCTTGCTCGACAGAGCCATCTTGAGACCGAGTGCCCGGACCTTCTTGTTCAGCGACTGCTCGAAGTCACGCTTGCGCGCGCCGTGAGCCTTACCGCCGCCGATGAAGATCGGAGCAGCGCGATCGCCGTGACGAGCCGTGCCGCCGCCTTTCTGGCGACCCCACTTCTTGCCGGTGCGCGCCACGTCCGAACGCTCACGCGTCGGGCGGGCGGTGCCGCGGCGGTTCTCGAGCTGCCAGGTGACAACACGATGCAGGATGTCGGCGCGCGGTTCGATACCGAACACGTCATCGTTCAATTCGATGTCGCCCGACGCCTTGCCGTCGATTTTCTGGACCTTCACCTTCACGGATCAGCCCTCCTTGCTATCGTCCGCGCCGGTGTCGGCTGCGGGCGTATCGGTGGTGGATTCGGTGTCGGCACCGGCGTCCTGTTCCTTGAGCAGCTTGGCCTGCTGGTCGGCGGAAACTTCCGTCCCGACTTCGTGCTCGGCCGAGCTCTCGACCAGGCCTGCAGCGGCTTCTTCATGCTCGAACTCGTCGCGGTTGCGATACATCACGCCCGGGAACGGCAGTTCACCGTGGTCGATCTTGACCGCGTCCTTGACCAGCAGCCAGCCGTTCTTCGCGCCCGGGACCGAGCCCTTGACGAAGAGCAGGCCGCGATCGGCATCGGTGCGGACGATCTCGAGGTTCTGCTGGGTGCGCTGACGGTCGCCCATGTGGCCGGCCATCTTCTTGCCCTTGAACACGCGGCCCGGATCCTGACGGTTACCCGTCGAACCGTGCGAACGGTGCGAGAGCGAGACACCGTGGGTAGCCCGCAGACCACCGAAGCCCCAGCGCTTCATCGCGCCGGCAAAGCCCTTGCCCTGCGTGTGGCCGGTGATGTCGACCTTCTGGCCGGCAATGAAGTGTTCAGCCGAAATGCGCGCGCCGACGGGAAGCAGAGCATCCTCGGCCTCGACACGGAATTCCGCGACCTTCATCTTCAGCTCGACGCCCGCCTTGGCAAAGGCTTCGCGCTGCGGCTTGTTGACATTCTTCTGCTTGGCTTCGCCCGAACCGACCTGGACCGCGAAGTAACCATCGCGATCAGCAGTACGGTGAGCGGTAACCTGGCAATTTTCCAGCGCAAGAACGGTAACCGGCACGTGCCGACCGTCCTCCTGGAAGAGGCGGGTCATCCCGACTTTCTTTGCGATAACGCCAGTGCGCATCGTAAAACTCCTAACACAGAGGCACCCCGGCCCATCCGAGGTGCTTGCCAGCCCATTTTATGATGCGTCGCCCCGTCCGGGCTGAGTGCTTCCGCGGCACGAAGCCTGGGAAGCGAGACGGGGGACGCAGACCCGGATAATCCGGCGGTATCCCGATGTCTTGCCGGGCCTTGCGGCCTGGCGGGGCTATCGAGCGCCCCGAAACTATCCCGGCCGGTTAACGTCCTGCCGGGCAGACGGCAAGTCCCGCATCCACGGAAACTTGCGGCAAACTCTTAGGCGAGCTTGATTTCCACGTTCACGCCCGCGGCCAGGTCGAGCTTCATCAGCGCGTCGACGGTCTGGGCGTTGGGCTGCACGATGTCGAGCAGCCGCTTGTAGGTGCGCACCTCGAACTGCTCGCGCGACTTCTTGTCGATGTGCGGGCCGCGGTTCACGGTGAACTTCTCGATACGCGTCGGCATGGGAATGGGGCCACGAATAAGAGCACCCGTACGACGCGCGGTGTCGGCGATTTCGCCAGTTGCCTGGTCGAGAACGCGATGGTCGAACGCCTTGAGGCGAATGCGGATATTCTGAGCTTCCATTTACCTACACCGATGCGAAAGAGCCAATGGGCCGATAGCGGCCCACAAAAAAGAAAAGCCCGCCCCGCTTTGTCCGGTTTCCCGGGACGGGCGGCCTTTGTTGAATTGGTTGTGCCAAGGAATACCGAGCGGCGAATCCTTGTCTGTGGCCGCGCATATACGGGTGAGTCCCCAATCTGGCAACCCCTCAATTCCGCCCTGCAGCCATAAGGCGGAATATGACACGGCGGGCCGTGCCTCTGGTGCCGATCAGGCCCCGAAAAACCGAAGGCCCGCCCCTCTTGAAGAGGAGCGGGCCAGCGATTTGGTTACGGGTAAGCGAAGCTTACTTCGTGATGTTCGCCACGACGCCCGAGCCGACGGTGCGGCCGCCTTCGCGGATTGCGAAGCGCAGACCTTCGTCCATGGCGATCGGTGCGATCAGCTTGACGTTGATCGTCACGTTGTCGCCCGGCATCACCATTTCGGTGCCCTCGGGAAGGATCACTTCGCCGGTGACGTCGGTGGTGCGGAAGTAGAACTGCGGACGATAGTTCGCGAAGAACGGCGTGTGACGGCCGCCTTCGTCCTTCGACAGGACGTAAACTTCGGCGCTGAACTCGGTATGCGGCGTAACCGAACCGGGCTTTGCGAGAACCTGGCCACGCTCGACGTCTTCACGGGCAACGCCGCGGATCAGGGCGCCGATGTTGTCGCCGGCTTCGCCGCGATCGAGCAGCTTGCGGAACATTTCAACGCCGGTGACGGTCGTCTTGGTGGTGTCCTTGATGCCGACGATTTCGCATTCGTCGCCAACGTTCACAACGCCGGTTTCGACACGGCCGGTGACAACCGTACCACGACCCGAGATCGAGAACACGTCTTCGATCGGCATCAGGAACGCCTGGTCGACCGGGCGTTCCGGCTGCGGGATGTGCTCGTCGACAGCCTTCATCAGCTCGATGATCGATTCCTTGCCGATGTTGTCGTCACGGCCTTCGAGAGCGGCCAGAGCCGAGCCCTTGATGATCGGAATGTTGTCGCCATCGAAGTCGTAGGCGCTAAGCAGTTCGCGAACTTCCAGTTCGACGAGCTCGAGGATTTCCTCGTCGTCGACCTGGTCAACCTTGTTCAGGTACACAACCAGAGCCGGAACGCCGACCTGACGCGAAAGCAGGATGTGCTCGCGGGTCTGGGGCATCGGGCCGTCGGCTGCGTTCACCACCAGGATTGCGCCGTCCATCTGGGCGGCACCGGTGATCATGTTCTTCACGTAGTCGGCGTGACCCGGGCAGTCGACGTGCGCGTAGTGACGTGCGTCGGTTTCGTATTCGACGTGTGCGGTCGAGATAGTGATGCCGCGCTCGCGCTCTTCGGGCGCCTTGTCGATGTTTGCAAAATCAACCGCTGCACCGCCATAGGTTTCGGCCATCACCTTCGTGATCGCCGCGGTCAACGTGGTCTTACCGTGGTCGACGTGACCAATGGTACCAACATTGACGTGCGGCTTGTTGCGCTCGAACTTTTCCTTCGCCATTTTCCAATAACCTCTGTCTTAAAAATTTGGGATTTATGCGGGGAGGAAACGGCGCCCGCTGAATCAGGCGCCGCCCCTAGACCTCAAAGCTGGCTTACGCAAGCTTCTCCTTGACCTCGGCCGCGACGTTTGCCGGGACCTCGTCGTAGTGGCTGAACTGCATCGAGTACTGGGCGCGGCCCTGCGTGAACGAGCGCAGCTCGTTGACGTACCCGAACATGTTCGCGAGCGGCACGTTGGCTTCGACCGCCTGTGCATTGCCGCGGCTGTCGGTGCCCTGGATCTGGCCACGACGGCTGTTGAGATCGCCGATGACGTCGCCGAGATAGTCCTCGGGGGTCACGACCTCGACCTTCATGATCGGTTCGAGCAGCTTGATGCCGGCACGGTCAGCGACTTCGCGCATGGCGCCACGGCCGGCGATTTCGAACGCGATCGCGCTCGAGTCGACGTCATGGTAGGCACCGTCATACAGTTCGACGGTGAAGTCGATGATCGGGAAGCCGACGAGATGGCCGCTTTCGGCCTGCTCGCGGAAACCCTTTTCAATGGCCGGGATGTATTCCTTCGGAATGTTACCGCCCTTGATGCTGTCTTCGAACACGAAGCCCTGGCCGCGCTCACCCGGGGTGATCTTGACCTTGACGCGGCCGAACTGGCCCGAGCCACCCGACTGCTTCTTGTGGGTGTAATCGACGTCGACCGGCTTGCCGAGATATTCGCGGTAAGCGACCTGCGGCGCGCCGACATTGGCCTCGACCTTGAATTCGCGCTTCATGCGATCGACGAGGATGTCGAGGTGAAGCTCGCCCATGCCCTTGATGATCGTCTGGCCCGATTCGTGATCGGTGGTGACGCGGAAGCTCGGATCCTCGGCAGCCAGGCGGTTGAGCGCGACGCCCATCTTTTCCTGGTCGGCTTTGGTCTTGGGCTCCACCGACAGTTCGATAACCGGCTCGGGGAATTCCATGCGCTCGAGGATGATCGGCTTGGAGGCATCACACAGCGTATCGCCGGTGGTGGTTTCCTTCAGGCCGGCAATCGCGACGATGTCGCCGGCGAATGCCTCGTCGATGTCTTCGCGGTTGTTCGAGTGCATCAGCAGCATGCGGCCGATCTTTTCCTTCTTGTCCTTCACCGAGTTCAGGACGCTGCCCTTGGTGAGGTGACCCGAGTAGATACGGGTGAAGGTAAGCGAGCCCACGAAGGGATCGTTCATGATCTTGAACGCGAGCGCGGAGAACGGGGCGTCGTCGGACGATGCACGCGTGTCTTCCTCATCGCTGTCGGGCAGCACGCCCTTGATGGCCGGAACGTCGAGCGGCGACGGCATGTAATCGACGATCGCATCGAGCAGGGGCTGGACGCCCTTGTTCTTGAACGCCGAGCCGCATATCACGGGCACGAAGTCGCGCGCCATGGTGCCCTTGCGGATCAACTTCTTGAGCGTCGCCGCATCGGGTTCCTCGCCTTCGAGATAGGCTTCCATCACGTCGTCGTCCTGTTCGACGGCGGTCTCGATCAGCTTCTCGCGATATTCGGCGGCCTTGTCGGCCAGGTCCGCGGGGATGTCGACATATTTGAAGTCAGCGCCGAGGCCGTCGTTTTCCCAGACGATACCGCGGTTGTTGACCAGGTCGACCACGCCCGACAGATCGCTTTCCGCGCCGATCGGGAGATAGAGCACCAGCGGGGTCGCGCCGAGACGGTCGATGATCGACTGGACGCAGTAATAGAAATCGGCGCCGGTGCGGTCGAGTTTGTTGATGAAGCACATGCGCGGGACGCCGTACTTGTCGGCCTGGCGCCAGACGGTTTCGGATTGGGGTTCGACCCCGGCCACGCCGTCGAACACCGCCACCGCACCGTCGAGCACGCGCAGGCTGCGTTCGACTTCGATGGTGAAGTCGACGTGCCCGGGGGTGTCGATGATGTTGATGCGGTGCTTTTCGCCCTTGCCGTCCTCGTTCTGCCAGAACGTGGTGGTCGCGGCCGAGGTGATGGTAATGCCGCGTTCCTGCTCCTGCTCCATCCAGTCCATCGTCGCGGCGCCGTCATGGACTTCGCCGATCTTGTAGGACTTGCCGGTGTAGTAGAGGATACGCTCGGTCGTGGTGGTCTTGCCGGCATCGATGTGGGCCATGATGCCGATGTTGCGGTACCGCTCCAGCGGATATTCGCGAGCCATGTGGATTTCCTCGGTTTCGGGGTTAGCGCAGCTGCACGCCCCATATGGGTATCAGTATGACCGCTTGAAGACCGCGGGGAAGGAACCCCCCTCCCCCGGCCTCACAAGCGGGGCGCCCTACCAACGGTAGTGCGAGAAGGCGCGGTTGGCGTCCGCCATGCGGTGCGTGTCTTCGCGCTTCTTGACCGCATTGCCGCGGTTGTTGGCGGCATCCATCAGCTCGCCCGAGAGGCGTGCCGACATGGTGGTTTCCGGACGCCCGCGCGCCGCGGTGATCAGCCAGCGGATGGCCAGCGCCTGCGCGCGCTCGGGGCGCACTTCGACGGGCACCTGGTAGGTCGCACCGCCGACACGGCGCGAACGCACTTCGACCTGCGGCTTGATGTTTTCCAGCGCGGTGTGGAACATTTCCACCGGGTTCGCCTTGGCCTTCGCCTCGACCACGTCGAGCGCGGTGTAGACGATGCCTTCGGCGACGGCTTTCTTGCCGTCATACATCAAATTGTTCATGAACTTCGACAGCACCTGATCACCAAACTTGGGATCGGGCAGGATTTCCCGCTTCTCGGGACGACGACGACGTGACATGTCACGAATTCCTTCTTTTGAAGCCCCGCTCCCCTGCCCGTCACCCTGAACTCGTTTCAGGGTCCATCGGGCGGCATGGGCGGCGCTAGAACTTGCGAAACCTTCGCTTGCGGCACCATGGATCCTGAAACGAGTTCAGGATGACCCGACGCCGCAGGCCGTCAGGTCACTTCGGACGCTTGGCGCCGTATTTCGAACGGCTCTGCTTGCGGTCCTTGACACCCTGCGTGTCGAGCACGCCGCGCAGCACGTGGTAGCGCACGCCGGGAAGGTCGCGCACACGCCCGCCGCGGATCAGCACGACGCTGTGTTCCTGCAGGTTGTGGCCTTCGCCGGGGATGTAGGAGATGACTTCGCGCTGATTGGTCAGGCGGACCTTGGCCACTTTGCGCAGAGCCGAGTTCGGCTTCTTCGGGGTCGTCGTGTAGACGCGGGTGCAGACACCGCGCTTCTGCGGGTTCTGTTCCATCGCAGGGACCTTGCTCTTGGCCTTCTGCGGAACGCGGCCCTTGCGGACCAGCTGGTTGATCGTCGGCATGAGTTCTCTCTTCACCGTGTGATGGCGGCGACTAGCGGGGTATCGGCGGTGTGATTGGCTTAGCCCGTCATCCCGGCGCCTGTCCCTGCGAAGGCAGGGAAAAGCTGGGATCGCTGCCCACAAGCACTGCGCCTGCGGCACGAGATTCCAGCTTTCGCTGGAATGACGTCTAAGCTGAAATCACTCCACCCACGGCCCACACGGCCACCGGGTTACTTTGACGGCTGCCCCGAGCGTTCCCGAAGGTGCGCTGCAATAGAAAAGAGCCCGAGTGCATGACGCACCAGGCCCCGGGACATGACCGGCAATGTTCAGCTCTATCTGACCGACGAGGGAATCACGCGAGGCGGTTCCTACACCGGATGGGGGCGCACATAGTGGGATGGGGGTCCGCGGTCAAGGGTCCTACAGGAGCGTGGCCTGCGCCGCGCCGCCCGCCCACGGCTGCTGCGTCCGGTCGAGCGTCAGCGGCCCGGTCCACGCCCGGCACAGCCGCCGCGCGGCCTCTGCATCGCCGCTTGTCCATGTGCCATAGTCATCGGGGGCGAGGATCACCGGCATGCGGTGGTGACAATCGGCAGCGGGGCCTGCCGCCTCGGTCATCACCATCGAATAGCACCGGCCCCATTCGTCGCTATCGCGCCAGACCCCGGCGGCGGCGAGCAATCCGCCATCGGGAAGCGCAAGCCAGCTCCGCGTCTTGCCGCCCTTCGGCCCTTCCGCCTCCGCCCACGCCGTAAGCGGGATCAGGCACCGCCGTTCCACGAAGCTGTAGCGCCAGAAGAAGCCGTCGAGCTTGTCGGCGCGCGTATTGTTGACCGGCTTGGGCTTGAGCGGCTGCCCCTTCGCGCCCTTGCGGCTGAGCGGGAAGCCCCACGTCATCGAGACCAGCGCCCCATCGGCCACCACCGCGCCGGGATAGCCGGGAAAGACCTCCTCCCCGAAATTCGCCCCGCCAAGCTGGTCGATCGCATCGAACCAGCGCGCGACTTCGGAGTTGGGTTTGGTCATGCGGTAGAGGTTGCACATGGGTGCTGGCGTAGCGGGTGGGTGGTGCGGTGCCTAGGGAGGGCGAGGAAGTCCTCGGACATGACCGGCAATGTTCAGCCTATCTAACCGACGAGGGAATCCCGCGATGTGGTTCCTAAACCGGATGTGGGCGCACAGTGGAATGGGGGTGCGGGGTCAAGGGAGGATAGGCGAGGCGCGGAACCATATGTTGACCTCAAACCATAACTGTGGCTGATCAAGCAAAAGGGAGGGCGATGAATGCAACTGATACAAAGGATAGAAATCAATTATCTTCGATCGCTTTATACTGCGAATTTCAATCGTGTGGGCGATTTAAATGTTGTATTCGGAAGAAATGACAGTGGAAAATCGAACTTTCTCCGCGCATTGAACCTCTTCTTCAACGATGAGATAGAGCCCGAGCAAGAGCTCGATTTCAACCTCGACATCTCTGACGCACGAAAAGTGGCAGCGAGGCAGGCGAAGGGACGCCAATTCATATGGATAAAAATTACATTCAATGTTCCTGAAAACTATTCGGCGGTCCTAGGCGACGAAATAACAGTTAAACGCCAATGGAATCGCGATGGGGAGATGAACGAGACAGTTTTCCCGCACCTCCAAACAACTGGGCAGAGAGGCCGCCTCACGCGATTTTTCAACGATATTGATTTTACATATATCCCGGCCATCAAAGATTTGGAGGTCTTCGCCGACCTAATCGAGCGAATGTACGAGGCTGCTGCAGAAAGCGTTGCAATTCAGGGAGCAACCCAACGATTTGTTGACGCAATCGGCACGAGAACCCGTCCACTTTCAGAACAGCTTACTGAGATGTTCGAGGGTCCGGCCCGGCTTTCCGCACCCGCGGATATGGCAAGCCTTTTTCGAAATCTCGATTTCGCTCATGGAGAAGACAGCCATTCACTCCTTAGGCAGAAGGGTGACGGCATCAAAGCGCGCCATATTCCGGAAATGTTACGCTTCATAAACGATATAGAAGCGAGACCAAAACTATACTTGTGGGGGTTTGAAGAACCAGAAAACTCGCTTGACTTGAAGTCAGCTGAAATTGAAGCGGATCGGTTCGCCAAATTTTCGAGTCGTGATGATACGCAAGTGTTTATCACCAGTCATTCTCCAGCATTCTATTTGGCTGAAAATGAGAATGCTGAGGTCCAACGATACTTCATATCAAAGCAGCTGGTCAATGATGGAACGCCCATCCCAAGCAATGCATCTAGCGAGATAAGCAGTATCGAGCAGGCCGAGTCTCGAATGGAGAATGCCGGGTTACTTCAATTACCTTTCCTCATCCGCCGATCAAAACAGTTTCAAGACCAGATAGCAAAATTCAAGGACCAAGCCGAAGGATTACAAGAATTCGTGGCTAGCTTAGAGCGACCGACACTATTGGTAGAAGGTGTACACGATATCAGCATGTTTGAGGACGCGATCACCGCACTAGTTGATGGCAATGACATCGAAATTCGAGATCTTGGGGGTGCGCCCGAAAATGTCGATGGAATAATAGCGGCAGTTATGCAATGCGGTGGCCTTCATCCAAGCCAACGCGCGTATTTTCTTTTCGATAACGACAAGCCTGGGAGAACCGCATTTTCTAGACTCGTGAATCATCCACACCCCAGTCAGCAAAGAGAGTTCGGTGAAGGAAAGTTTGCTCGCTGCTTACCAATGACAGACGAATTCACCCTTTTTCTTGATCGTTATGGAATCAAAAGAAACCAAGCCTTCTTTACAGCTGAATTCCTTTACGACGCAGAAGAAGCCGCCGAATTATGCAGCGAGTTGATCGCGGGCAGGGAGACGGAGCCAGACATTGAAGATTGGCTCCACAACGTAAACGGTCAATATTTTGGTGCGATAGGCCAAAGGCCCTATCAACGACTCGTTTCCGCAGAAAGAGCGACACCCGACTGGTTGTTCGCCAGAGGCATACCCAGCTCGATTAAGCAGACCTTTTCTGAACAAGTGACTGTAAGAGGCATCGAAGCCCCGCTTGTCGATGATATCGCACAGGCAATTGCTGCCGCTCTAATTCCGAACTAATCTTAGTCGCTTTCGGCTCTCGACCTTCTCGCACTTGGTACCTCTAAGGGCCGCTTTTCGGTCTCGCTCGGCGCCGTCTACCCTTGTGGATTTGAAACTGACGCGTCTGTTCAATTCTCTTCCAGAAATCGAATGATGGGGCGAACTAATCTCCGCCGGTGGTAGGAGCCCTGCACAAATACCTTATACAAAATTTAGTCGTTTCGAGGGTAGCGAAGCAGTTCCAAGCAGCGTCCCGCACCTTAACTGGATTGCCACGTTACCTGCAGCTTCTCATAGTGCCCGGCGAGGGCCGAGCCCCTTATTCTCGTTCCTCAAACGCCGGGCGCAACGCATTCGCGTCGCTTGACTTTGGCCTTAGCAGTCGACGCGCGGTCGCGCTTGTTTCGCGCGCTAGAAAGCATTTTCCTACTCGCCCGAATTCTGCATTCTGTGCGCGTTCATGGATCACCCTCGCCCCACAAAACCTGCAATGCCTTCGCTTCTCGGTGCGCGCCGCGACGGCGCGATGCCCTCTGATTGCGCGCCACGTAGATATTGTACGCCGCTTCCACCCCAGTCATTGCGAGCGCAGCGAAGCAATCCAGCGCGCAGTTCTATGGATTGCCGCGTCGCCTGCGGCTCCTCGCAATGACTGATGAAAAGCCACAAATCACCGTGACGGGTGAGAGATGACCACCCCCACCCGCAAGATCGCCCGCCAGGCCACCTCCGTCGTCGCGCATGTCGCGCCCGAGCCCGAGGACGACGATCCCCTCCTCGCCTTCGCGCCCTTCCTCCACACCGCCCCGCGCCGCAATTCGATCACGCCCGAGCTCCAGCGGCGCTTTGTCGCCACGCTCGCCGCCACCGGCATCGTCAAACTTGCGGCCAAGCGGATCGGGAAGAGCCTCGAGGCGCTCTACAAGCTGCGCGCGCGGCCGGGGGCGGAGGGGTTTGCCGGGGCCTGGGATGCGGCGCTCGAGCGCGGGGCGGCGCGGCTGGAGGACATCGCGATGGAGCGCGCGCTGCTGGGCACGCGCACGCCGATCGTCTCGGGCGGCGAAATCCTCGGCCATTGGGACAAGCCCGACAATGCGCTGCTGCGCTTCCTGCTGCGCCACCGGCTGCCCGACCGCTATGGCGTGCACGATCTGAAGCCCGGCCACCCGGTCTATGAAAGCATCCGCGCCGAAGTGCTGGCCGAGCAGGAGCCGCTGGCGGGCGCGGGCGAGGCGGAGGTGCTCGCCTCGCTCAACGCCAAGCTCGAGCACATGCGCGCGAACGAGGACGCGCTGGCGGCGATGACTGCGGCAGACAAGCGCGAACGCTTGCGCGAGGTGGGTGCGCAGGCGACGGCCGCGGTGCGCGCGGGGCGCGGCTCGGCGGAGGATGATGCGGAGGCCTGACCGGGGGGCGTGGGCTTGGGGCGCGACTTTCGGAACCAACCCGCCGCCCCATGCAATGAAGGGGTAAAGGAGACCATCATGGCAGACCCGCAGCAGCGCCCCGACGAGCCCATCCATATCGACGCCGACAAGGCGCGCGGGGCGGAGATCATCCTCACCCGGCGCCGCAACCGCGTGATCTTCATCGCCGGGCTGGTCGGCTTCGTGCTGCTCGCGCTGGTGCTGGGGCCGCTGCTGTGAGGCAGGCCGCGCGCGAGGCGCGAACCTTGGCGCCGTCCGTGCGTTGAGCGCGCATGACATCCGACGAAACCCCGACCGACGACACCGATGACGAGGGCGCGGCGTCCACGCTCTACCTCGTGTGGCACGATCCCGCGGCCACGCCCGAGGCGCCGCTCGATTTGCATGGCGACGGGCATCCGCTGGCCGAGGGGCTGTGGCTGATCCGCTCGCCGCTGACGCGCTCGAAGCTCTATCACCGGATCAAGTGGCAATTGCCCGGCGACGCCGCGATCGCCTGCGCGCCGCTGGACGACGATCCCGCGGGCTGGCCCAAGTTCAAGGGGATGGAGAGCGGCGCGCTGGCGTGGCTGAAGGGGAGGTAAGTTAGGGCGCGCCCGGTATAACTTTTGTGGGCTCTGCAACGATTGGGCGGGTCGCGGGTTCATGTCCCGTATCGTCCCCCCTCCCCCCACCCCCGACGATGTGACGGAAGGAACCCCATGGCAGACCTATTCGACCTCTCCGACGGCGGCGCAAACCACCAGAAGCCGCAAGACGACGACCACGTGATGACCACCGCGCAGGGCCACCCCGTGGCCGACGACCAGAACTGGCTGAGCGCGGGTCCGCGCGGGCCGCAGCTGCTCGAAGACCAGATCGCGCGCGAGAAGATCTTCCACTTCGACCACGAACGGATCCCCGAGCGCGTGGTCCATGCGCGCGGCTACGGGGTGCACGGCCATTTCGAGCTGAAGAAGGCGATCCCGCAATATTCGCGCGCGGCGATCTTCAACCAGGAAGGCGTCAAGGTGCCGACCTTCACGCGCTTCTCCACCGTGGCGGGCAACAAGGGTTCGCCCGACCTCGCGCGCGACGTGCGCGGATTTGCCACCAAGTTCTACACCAGCGAGGGCAATTGGGACCTCGTCGGCAACAATATCCCGGTGTTCTTCATCCAGGACGCGATCAAGTTCCCCGACCTGATCCACGCCGCCAAGCCCGCGCCCGACCGCGGCTTCCCGCAGGCGCAGACCGCGCATGACAATTTCTGGGACTTCATCTCGCTCAGCCCCGAGGCGATGAACATGGTCATGTGGATCATGTCCGACCGCACGATCCCGCGTAGTTTCCGCTTCATGGAGGGCTTCGGCGTGCATACCTTCCGGCTGGTCAATGCCGAGGGCAAGGCGCATTTCGTCAAGTTCCACTGGAAGCCCTCGCTCGGGCTGCAGTCGGTGGTCTGGAACGAGGCGCTCAAGGTCAACGGGATGGACCCCGACTTCCATCGCCGCGACATGTGGGACGCGATCGACGCGGGCGACTATCCGCAGTGGGACCTCGGTATCCAGGTGTTCGACGAGGAATTTGCCGAAAAGTTCGAATTCGACGTGCTCGACGCGACCAAGATCATCCCCGAGGAACAGGTCCCGGTCGAGATCATCGGCACGCTGACGCTTGACGCCAATGTCGACAATTTCTTCGCCGAGACCGAGCAGGTCGCCTTCTGCACGCAGAACATCGTGCCCGGTATCGACCATTCGGACGATCCGCTGCTGCAGGGCCGCAATTTCAGCTATCTCGACACGCAGCTCAAGCGGCTCGGCGGGCCCAACTTCACGCACCTGCCGATCAATGCGCCCAAATGCCCGGTGCGGCATTTCCAGCAGGACGGGCACATGGCGATGCACAATCCCAAGGGCCGCGTGAATTACGAACCCAACAGCTGGGGCAGCGGCGACGGCGCAGACGTGGATCCCGGTCCGCGCGCGTCGGCCGAACGCGGCTTCCAGTCCTATCCGGCCGAGATCAGCGGCGCCAAGGTGCGCGAGCGCAGCCCGACCTTTGCCGACCACTACAGCCAGGCGCGGCAGTTCTACATCTCGCAGACCCCGGTCGAGCAGACCCATATGGGCAATGCGTTGACCTTCGAACTGTCGAAAGTGCAGCGGATGGATATCCGCAAGCGCATGGTCGGCCATCTGCGGCATATCGACGAAGGCCTGGCGCAGGACGTGGCGGACGGCATCGGCCTGACCGAACTGCCCGACAAGGTGCCCTTTGCGCGCAAGCCGATCACCGACCTGCCCGAAAGCCCGGCGCTGTCGATCCTCAAGAACGGCCCCGACAGCTTCAAGGGCCGCAAGCTGGGTATCTACATTGCCGAGGGCGCCGATGCGGATGTCGTGAAGGCGCTGCAGCAGGCGGCCAAGGATGCCGGCGCGATGGCGGAAATCATTGCCCCGCATGTCGCGGGCGCCAAGCTGTCTGACGGCAAAATGATGGAAGCCGACGAGAAGATCGATGGCGGCCCCTCGGTGGTCTATGACGCGGTCGCGGTGGTGATGGGCGAGGACAGCGGCAAGCGCTACGCCGAGGACAAGCCGAGCATCGACTTCGTCAACGATGCCTTCGCGCATGCCAAGTTCGTGGCCTATGTCCCCGCGGTCCAGCCGCTGTTCGAAAATGCAGGCGTGTGGAGCCGCCGCGACGACGGCTTCTTCGATGTCTCGGCGGGCAAGGATGCTGCGGCGAGCTTCATCGAGACCTGCGGCAAGCTACGGTTCTGGGACCGCGAGAGCGTCAAGCAGGACTGATGCCGGTATCGGGGGCATCCGCTGCGGCGGGTGCCCCTTCCCCGCTGGCACAGGCCCGCGAATACGCCTAGGCTATCCCCCGATGCGGCGCGCGCCGTGCGGGTGGAGGTCATGAATGGCGGAAAGCGGGAATATCCCTTTGGATCTGATCTCGCATAGCTGCGGCGGGGCGTCGATCCATACGCGCCTGGAAGACGGGCGCACGATCTGCATCCGCACGGTCACCCCAAAGGACGAGGACCGACTGCGCGCCGGCATCGCGCGGATGAGCCCGCGCTCGCGCTATCTGCGGTTCTTTTCCGGCGGCGCGAGCCCGCCCGACTGGGTGATCGAGCGATTGCTCGATGCCGATGGCGTGCTCCACCTCGCCTGGGGCGCGCTCGACCTGTCCGATCCCGACCATCCCGCAATGGGCGTGGTCCACGCGATGCGCCCCGACAAGGGCGATGCGGTTGCCGAATTTTCGGTCGGCGTGGTCGATGCCTATCACGGTCTGGGGATCGGCCGGCTGCTGACCGCGACGCTGCTGCTCGATGCCGCAGGCGGCCAGCTCGAGGCGTTTCGCGCGCATGTGCTGTCGGAGAACGAGGCCGCGCGCAGTTTCATCAAGCGGCTGGGCGGCGAGCATGTCGCGCAGGACGGACCGCAGGCGGAATACCGGGTGGAGGTTGCGCCCGCGCTGGCACGGCTGCGCGAGGAAAGCCGCCCCGGCGGGCTCGCCGCGATCTTCGCGCATTTTGACGCGCGCGAAGCGGCGGGCGCCGGCGTCTGATCAGGCGGGGCGCGGGTCGCTGGCGAGCAGGCCGTAGAGGCACACGTCGCGCAGCCCCTCATGCGTCGTCTCGTGTGCGCGCAGCAGCGCCTCGCGGGTGAAGCCCAGCGCCTCCGCCAGCCGCAGCGAGGCGTGGTTTTCGGCATCGATCTCGGCGGTGAGCTTGCGCGCGCCCTCGGCGAAGAGCTGCGCGACCAGCGCCGCCGTGCATTCGCGCGCGATGCCCTGTCCTTGCCAGGCGGCGCAGGTGATGTAGCCGATCTCGACCACGTGCGCCTCGTGCCCCGGCACTGCGACGAAGCGCCCCGCGACCGTGCCTTGGGCATCCTGTGCGATCCAGCTGCGCCCGTCCCATGCGGGATCGGCGAGCCAGCCCCACAGCTCGGCCTCGTCGGCAAAGGCCGGGCGCGTGAGGAAGCGGCACTGCGCGGGATCGCCCAGCGTGGGCAGCAGCGCGGCGGCGTCCGTACGGCGCAGCGGGCGCAGCGTGAAGCGCGGGGTGTGAAGTTCGGGAACCGCGGTCATCGGCGCAGGTCTAGCGCGTAGCGGGCGCGAGGCAAGCGCCTCAGCAGGTCAGCCGGGTCAGGTTCTGCGTGTTGCTGATTTCATTGTTTTGCCGCCCACGCACGTTGAACGCGCTTTCGTAGCGGATGGTCGGCGGATCGAAAAACCCGGTCGAGACCAGCGGCTGGTAGTCGTAGGTCACTTCGACGAACATGACCGCAGTATCTTCGAGTGCGGTGATCTTGTCGCTGCCCGTGCCCAGCCCATCTTCGAGACTGTCGTCGTCCTTGCCATCGCCTTGTTCGCCATAGCTCGGGGTTACCGACGTATCGTCGCCCCAGCAGCGCTGCCAGACGATCGTTTGTCCCTCGTCCGAACCCGAGCGGCCATTGTGTTCGAGACTGGAGAGCACCATGCGCCCGTTGGGTTCGAAATCGAGCCCGCTCGAGGCATAGTCCGCGCCGGTGAAGACCTCGTAGATATTGGCTTCATCGATGCCCGAGGTCACACGCCCGGCATTGTCGGCCACGGTCATGGCCATCTGGCTGACCCGCAAATGCGACAGCGCGAGGTTCGACAGTTCGAGCCCGGTCAGCACCAGCATGAGGAAGATCGGCGCCGCGAAGGCGAACTCGGTCAGCGCCAGGCCGCGCGTGTCGCGGGCGATTGTGCGCAACGACTCAAGCACAGATCACCGCCGCGGTTGCCTGCTTGTCATAGGGTTGGTTACGGACCGCGGTCTGGAGCGTGTATTCCATGGTCGGGCCGACGCCGGGCAGGAAGTTCTGCAGCGGCAGGATCCGCGGAGTGCTGATCGACGCGCTGTAAAGCACGACGTCGTCCGCGCCGCCATTGCCGGTCTTGCCGGCGTCGGTATCGTAGCTGCCATTACCGTTGGCGTCTTCCCAGCAATCGTTATCGTCGGCGTCGAATTGCCCGTTGCCATTGTTGTCGGTCATCAGTTTCTCCGGATTGCCGATGGCGGAGAATTCGAAATAGCTTTTCTGCGTCACCGTGATCGACGCATTGGGCGCGACATGCTTGACCGTTTCCTCGATCAGGTTTTCGACCTGTTCCTCGACCGTACTGCCAGGCACGTTGATGATCGGGAATTCCACCGCCGCGGTCCGCGCTGCATCATTGAGCGCGCCCTGCATGGTCGACCGGACATAGCTGTTGTAGCCCAGTTCGAGCCCGCCCATCAGCAACAGCAGCATGGGGCCGACGACGAATGCGAATTCGACGATCGTCGCACCGCGCTCGTCCCCGCGCAGCCGGTGCAGGCTGGTACGCAGCCCGCTCACCGGGTGAGCCTCAGATTGCCGATGCCGCGTCCGATCGTTTCGAAGATCTGCTCCAGATCGGAACCGTCGGAAGTGTAGAAATGGGCAGCACTGGTGGCACAGATCGCGATATCATCGGTGTCGTTCTCGTCGAGCGCGATCACCCAGATGGTGGTGCCGGTCGCCTTCACCCGGTTGCAGATCGAGTGGAACCGACTGACATGTTTTTCTTCCTGCGTACCCGACCCGCTGATCCGCTCGTGATACCTGGTGATGCCCATGGCCGAGTACAGCGTATCGCCGGTGTCGAGTTCGCCGTCGGTCATGAAGACGATATGACGGTTCACCGGGACAAGGCCA
This sequence comes from Qipengyuania citrea, assembly GCF_024171405.1. Classification (GTDB taxonomy): domain Bacteria; phylum Pseudomonadota; class Alphaproteobacteria; order Sphingomonadales; family Sphingomonadaceae; genus Qipengyuania; species Qipengyuania profunda. The sequence goes on along the minus strand of NZ_JALJZT010000001.1, from coordinate 101,769 downwards.
TGCTTGGTCGGGTTTTCGGCAGCGAACATCCCGGTCGGCGAGAGGAAGCGCGCGCCCCACAGCATGCCGATATCGTGATAGGTACCGCCGGTCACATTCGCCGTGGCAGCGTCGATCGCGTTGTCGAATGCGGTTTCGCTATTGTAGACCTTGAGCTTTTGCGCTTCCGACGGGCAACCGCTCTGTGACTCGCCTTCCTGGCTGTCGGGATCGTAGCGTCCCCACTGATAGGTCGTGTCGTTGCTGTTGGCCGCGACCGCATCGATATCGTTCTGGCTGACCGTCTTGAGCAGCGTGACCGGGCTTACGGTTTGGCCGATGCTGGACCGTTCTTCGATACAGCCGTCGCCGCTGGTCCGGAAAGCAGTCAGGTTCTGCTCGGTAGTCCGATACCCTCTGCCCCATTTCGAATCTTCGATGTCGACAGTGCGATATTCATACTCGGTGGATGCATTGTAAGTATAGTTCCGCCGGTTGTTGGACGGATACCGCCAACCCGAACTCCTGATGTCATCGCGGTCATCGTAGGTGTTGACGGTGCAATAGTCGTCCCGCCAGTTGCCATTGACCTTTACGTCGTAGCAGACCCGTTGCTTGTAAACCCGTTCGAAATGTTCCTGCTCCTGCAGGATATCCATATTTCGCAAACTGCGCGCGACATTCACCGTATGCGAATAGGACACGATACCGAAACGGGTGATCGATCCGTTGCCGCTGTCGTCGAGTGCGCGGTACAGACCTGTCGTGCCGTTGCGCAGGAGATCGATCTTGTCGAGGCTGCCGCCGGTGGACGGCCGGTTGCCCATCGAACCGGTCGTATCGAGCACCAGCATCACATCGTTATGGCCAAGGTCGCGCTTGGCGTCGCAATTGGCCTGGATCGGCACGGTGTCGTACCCGAAGATATGCATCAGCGAGGTCGGAATGACCGCGTTGGCGACGCCGATGATCTGCGCATTGTCGTTGGGATCGGTGTCGATCTCGAAGTTGAGGTCTTGCGCGCCCAGTGTGCCTTCGGGGAAATTGAACTGGAAGAACTTCTTCGCTTCCGTCTCGTTCGCGGTGGTCCACTTGTTGCCGTCCATCGACTGGCGGCCGGCCAGCGCCGCGGCGTCGCAGGCGTTCTGCAGTTTGGCCTTGGCCATATAGGCGAAGCTGAGATCGAGACTGCTCCCGATGACGACGACCAGCGGGATCAATGCCGCAGCGAAGATCGCCAGGGTATTGCCCTTCGTGTCGTTCCAGAGATTGCGCAGCATACAGATCATATAGGTAGCCCCCTGTGGGACAGCAGGTAGCCAGCGCACCGTTAAGAACGGCTTTTTCACCATGGTTAACAAATGGCAAAAATTTGTATAGCATGTGAGGAAACCGGGTTCGATTACCCGGGGAATAAATAGAACAACTACAAGAAAAAGACCAAAATCGGAGTAAGCGACTCAACTAATCATAGTCGCATTCTTTTCCGATTGATCTATTTATAGTTTGGCGCGGGTTATTATTCGGAAAGAAACGCAACAAGCGCTCTTACCTTTTTCGTCCGCCATTGCGGGGTCGGTGCGACCAACCAGTACGCGCGCCGCCCGGTATGCGGGCCGTCGAGCACCTCGAGCAGGCCCGCGTCGATCGAATCCTTCGCCAGCAGTTCGGGCAGGATCGCCTTGCCCAGCCCCGCCAGCGTCGAGGACAGCGCCTGGCCGGCATTGGACACGGTGACATGCGCCGCCACGCCGTCCTGCAGCGGCAGGCCCCAGTCGATCCACTTGTCGGGCGCCCCGCCGTGGCTTTCGGGGCGAGCCACGGTGACACGGCGCGCCTCGTCGAGCTCGATCCCCTGCAATTCGCCCGGACCGTCGACCAGCCGGATCGCGCAATCGAGGTTCGCCTCGGTGAAATCGGCATGTTCGTCGGCGACGAAGGTAAAGCGGATTTCGGGGTTCTTCTCGCCGAACCGCGCCAGCCGCGGCGCCAGCCATTGCGCGTAGAATTCGCGCGGACAGGCGATGGTATAACTGTCGAGCGCCTGGCCCGCCTGCATCGCGGACACGCTTTCCTCGAACTTGAGGAAGCCTTCGCGCAGCGCATCGAGACCCGCGGCGCCTTCCTGCGTCAGCTCCAGCCCCTTGCTCGTGCGGCGGAACAGCACGGTGCCGAGGTGATCCTCGAGCGCGCGGATCTGCTGGCCCACGGCGGCGGGCGTCACTGCCAGCTCGTCCGCAGCGCGGGTGAAGGACAGATGCCGCGCGGCGGCATCGTAAACGCGCAGGGCGTTGAGAGGCAGGTGAGTACGCTTCATGGTGCATTGCGACTTAAATGCGGCACACTCAGGAAACAAGATGCAGCGGTCATCCCTTTCCTTTAGCGAGACGATAGGACAGTTTGTAACCCAAGCGTCACACATGAGGATCATGGCCCAAGCCACACCAGCATGACTGTCGAAGCATCCCGAAACATCCCGGCCAATGATGCCGACATGACGGCGCCGCCCGCGCCGCGGGACCGCTATACCAATCGCGAGCTGAGCTGGCTGTCGTTCAACCGCCGCGTGCTCGCGGAGAGCGAGAACGAGCGCTATCCGCTGCTCGAGCGGCTGCGGTTCCTGTCGATTTCGGCGAGCAATCTCGACGAGTTCACGATGGTCCGCATCGCCGGGCTGGAGGGACAGGTCCAGCGCGGGATCGAGACGCAGGCGATCGACGGGGCCAGCCCGCGCCAGCAATTGGAGGCGATTCGCGGCCAGTTGCTCACGCTCGAAGACCGCCAGCAGAAAAGCCTCGAAACGCTGCGCACGCTGTTGTTCGAGGAAGGCATCATGCTCGCGCCGATCGACCGGCTGGAGAAGGACCAGCTGACATGGCTGGGCGAATACTTCGAAAGCGACATCCTCCCGCTGATCACCCCGCAGGCGATCGATCCGTCGCACCCCTTCCCCTTCGTCGCCAACAAGGGGATCGGGGTGATCTTCCGGCTCAAGCGCGGGCGGCGCAAGGCGGACCTGATCGAGATGGTGCTGATCCCCAGCGGCGCGCCGCGCTTCGTGCGCGTGCCGGGGGAAAAGGCGATCTATGTCGCGATCGAGCAATTGGTCACGCGCTTTGCGGGCCAGCTGTTCCCCGGCTTCAAGGTGCTCGGCGACGGCGTGTTCCGCGTCATCCGCGACAGCGATATCGAGGTCGAGGAAGAGGCCGAGGACCTCGTGCGGTATTTCCGCACCGCGATCCAGCGGCGGCGGCGCGGGCGCACCGTGCTGCTCGAGCTCGACGAGGATTGCGACGAGACCGCCGAAGCGCTGCTGCGCGAACAGCTCGAGGTCGAGGAGGCGATGATCGTCAAGAGCGACGGCATGCTCGGCCTCGCCGATCTTGCGGTCATCTGCAACGAGCCGCGCCCCGACCTCAAGTTCGAACCTTTCAGCCCGCGCTACCCCGAGCGCATCCTCGAGCATGACGGCGATTGCTTCGCCGCCATCCGCGAGAAGGACATCGTCATCCACCACCCGTTCGAAAGCTTCGACGTGGTGGTCGATTTCCTGCGCCAGGCGGCGCGCGACCCAGCAGTGGTGTCGATCAAGCAGACGCTCTACCGCGCGGGCGACCAGTCGCCGGTGATCGCCGCGCTGATCGAGGCGGCGCTGGCGGGCAAGGCGGTCACCGCAGTGGTCGAATTGAAGGCGCGCTTCGACGAGGAGCGCAACATCCACTGGGCGAGCGAACTCGAACGCGCCGGGGTGCAGGTGATCTACGGCTTCACCGAGTGGAAGACGCACGCCAAGGTCAGCCTGGTGGTGCGCCGCGAGGAGGATGGCTACCGCACCTATTGCCACTTCGGGACGGGCAATTACCACCCGATCAACGCCAAGATCTACACCGATTTGAGCTTCTTCACCGCCGACCCCGCGCTGGGACGCGATGCGGCCAAGATGTTCAATTTCATCACCGGCTACATCCAGCCCGACGATCTCGAACGGATCGCGTTGTCGCCGATCGGGCTGCAGGACACGCTGTACCAGCTGATCGACACCGAGATCGCCAATGCGCATGCGGGCAAGCCCGCGGGCATCTGGGTGAAGCTCAATTCGATCACCTACAAACCGATGATCGACAAGCTCTACGAAGCCAGCCAGGCGGGCGTGGAAATCCACATGGTGGTGCGCGGCATCTGCAGTCTGCGCGCGGGCCTGCCGGGCGTGTCGGAGAACATCCGCGTCAAATCGGTGATCGGCCGCTTCCTCGAACATTCGCGCGTCTGGGCCTTTGCCAATGGCAAGGCGCTGCCCAGCCGGCAGGCGAAGGTCTATCTGACCAGCGCCGACGCGATGAGCCGCAATCTGATGCGCCGTGTCGAGGTGATGGTCCCGATCACCAACAAGACCGTGCACGACCAGGTCCTGGGCCAGGTCATGCTCGCCAATATTCTCGACACCGAACAAAGCTGGCAGCTCGGTCCCGACGGCCAGTATCATCGCTTGCGACAGGAGGAAGGCGGCTTCAACTGCCACCAGTATTTCATGGCCAATCCATCGCTATCCGGGCGCGGTGCCGCGCTTGCCGACCATGAAGTCCCACGCCTGACGCTGCGGGGGTCCTCGCAGTGAGCGGATCGCGCTCGGCCAAATGGCAGCGGCGGCTGATGCAGCCCCCGCGCGCGGTCATCGACATCGGCTCGAACACCGTGCGCATGGTGATCTACGAAGGCACTGCACGCGCACCCGAGGTGGTGTGGAACGAGAAGGTCGCCGCGCGGCTCGGGCGCGATTTGTCCGAGACCGGGCGGATCCCCGATGAGGCGGCCGACGAAGCGCTCGCCGCGCTAGCGCGCTATGCGCTGATCATCGGCGATCTGGGCATCGAAGACGTCCAGACGGTCGCCACCGCCGCCGCGCGCGATGCCAAGAACGGGGCGCAATTCCTCGAGCAGGTCGCCGCGCTCGGGCTGGAACCGCGCCTGCTGACGGGCGAGGAGGAAGCCACCGCTTCGGCGATGGGCGCGCTGGGGGCCTTCCCCGGCGCCCGCGGCGTGGTTGCCGATCTTGGCGGGGGCAGCCTCGAACTGGTCTCGGTCGCGGACAATGCATGTCACGAGGCAGCCAGCCTGCAGCTGGGCACGCTGCGCCTGCCCGCGCTGCGCAGCGACGGCGCCGACGCCTTCGAGGCCGCGGTGCACGAACAGCTCGCCGCGGTCGGCTGGGCGGCGAAGCACCCGGGGCCGATGTATATGATCGGCGGCACCTGGCGCGCGCTGGCGGCCTATGCGATGCGCTACTTCGATTTTCCGCTGACCGATCCGCACGGCTTCACGCTGCTGCCCGACGATGCGCGGCGGCTGGCCCGCGAACTGATCGCGGCCGATCCGGAGGAATTGCGCGAAATCAGCGGGATCAGCCCGATGCGCGCGCATTACCTGCCCGATGCCGCGGCGCTGCTACGCCCGCTGCTCGACCGGATCGAGCCCGACGAGCTGGTGTTCTCCTCATGGGGCATCCGCGAGGGCCTGCTCTACAGCCGACTCGAGCCTGCGCAGATGAAGGCCGATCCGCTGCTCGCCGGGGTGACCGCCTATGCCGCGCCGCGCGATTCCTCGATCACCGAGGCGACGCTGCTGGCGGCATGGACGGTCGATCTGAGCGAAGGCGATGGCAAGCTCAACGAACGCCTCCGGCTCGCCGCAGCGCAATTGTCGGGCGCGCTTCACCGGGTCGAGCCCAATCTGCGCGAGAGCCATGCGGCCGAATGGGCGCTGGGCAAACGCTGGATCGATCTCGACGCGCGCGGCCGCGCCATGATCTGCGCCGCGCTGTTCGGCAGTCTTGGCCACACCGAATTGCCCGACAAGCTGCGCGTGCTCGCCAGCGATGACGATCTGCATGAAGGCGTGACCTGGGGGCTGGGTTTCCGCCTGGCCCGGCGGCTTGGCGGGGGCAGCCGCGTCTCGCTCACCACCAGTGCGCTGCGCCGCAAGAAGAAGAGCCTGATCCTGCGGCTCGACGAAAGCCGCGCCGCGCTGGCCAATTATCCCGCGACGCAGGATTTCGACAATTTGGCCCAATGGCTCGGCCTCAAGCCCAAGATCAAGATCGGCAGCTTCAACTTTTCCGGCGCCGGCGAGGACCAGGAAGACGACTAGCCCCAGCTCGGAACGACCCCCGTCGCTCGCCCGTTGGCCCTGGTAACAAAGGGGAAAACCGATGGATAGTGAACACAGCGGCGGCCATCACGGCAAATGGCCCACTTTCTTCGCCATGATCGCGACGTCGATCGTGACCATGTTCGTGCTCAAATACTCCGCGCTGTGGGAAGCGGATCACGCCTTCTTCAGCCAGACCCGCATGTGGATGGCGCTGATGATGGGCATGGCGATGATCATCATCATGCTCGGCTTCATGTGGGGCATGTACAAGAGCCTTGCCACCAAGCTTGTCGTCATGGGGCTGGCGGGCGCGGGTTTCATCCTGTTCCTGTTCCTTGTCCGCAGCCAGCAGACGGTCGAGGACGAGGCCTGGATGAAGGCCATGATCCCGCACCACTCGATCGCGATCCTCACCAGCGAACGCGCCGAAATCAGCGATCCGCGCGTGCGCGCGCTCGCCGACGAGATCATCGAGGCGCAGGTCAAGGAAATTGCCGAGATGAAGCTGCTGCTGGCGGATATCGAGGCCAATGGCGAGCTGGGTGACGGCACTGCCCTTCCCCCGCGCACAGCGGCGCTGACGCCCAAGCTGGAGGCCGAGGCGAAGGCTTCGCTCGAACGCCCGGTTACTGCGGAAATGGAAGAAGAACTCGACCCGGGCGGCTAACCCGGACGGGTCAGTTCGCCGTGGCCGGCGCCGCGAGCGGGAAGAAGGGGATACGCACTTCGATCGGCGAGCCGTCTTCGGCATGGAAGGTGTAGAAGCCTTCCATCGATCCATGCGGCGTATCGAGCGGACATCCCGAGACATAGTCATGGCTCTGTCCGGGCATCAGCACCGGCTGTTCGCCGACCACGCCATCGCCATCGACATGGCTGACCATGCCCGCGCCATCGGTGATCCGCCAGTGGCGCGTCATCAGCTGGACGCGCTCGTGCGAACCGTTTTCGATGCGGATGTGATAGACCCAGAACCACTTGCCCGCTTCCGGGCGCGATTGCTCGGGCAGGAAGTTCACCGCGACGCGGACGGTAATCCCGTCGGTCATGGCGGCATGCTGGAATAGTTCTTTGATCACGAGGGACAATCTAGCGTCCCCACCGCCCCGCGCAAGGAAACGCACGAAATTTTCCATGCCCCGGTTTGCGACCAATACGCGACCGGGCTCAGTCGGCGGGGTTATGCTTGGCCAGGAAAGCAGTGAGCTGATCGAGCCATCGCTGCTCGTTTTCGGGCTCGTCGAAAGAATGCCCTTCCTCGTCGAACACGAGTTCCACCGGTGCGACAGGCGCCTTCCGCGCAGCGCGGGTGAACTTGCGGAACTGCGACCAGGGGACGCGATCGTCCTTCTTGCCCTGTGCGATCAGTACCGGGCGGTTGAGCGTCTCGGCGTGGCGATAAGGCGACACGTCGTCGAGATCGAATTCTTCTTCCCCCTCGACGCGCTGGCGCCATCTGCGGCTGGCCTCACGCGTGAAGAACCGCCGATCGTATTTGAGGATCAGGTTCCAGTCGGTCACGCCGGCAAAACTGGCGGCACAGCGGTACCGTTCGGGATTGCGGATGACCGCCCATAGCGCGGCATAGCCGCCATAGGATCCGCCCACCACGCAAACCCGCGCCGGGTCGGCAATGCCCCGCGCGACCGCCCAATCCATCCCGTCGTCGAGATCGTCCTGCATGCCGCGGCCGATCTGGCCGACGCCGAGATCGTAGAAATCCTGCCCATACCCACCCGATCCGCGAAAATTGGGCTGCAACACCGCATATCCGCGGTTGGCGAGCAATTGCACCTGGTCGTCATAATCCAGCTTGTCGCGAATGCCGTAGGGACCGCCATGCGGCAGGATAATGAGCGGCAAGCCGCTGGCTTCGCGTCCCCGGGGGAGCGTGAGGTAACCGTGGACGCGCGTACCGTCGCGCGCGGTATAGGCAATGGGTTTGGGCACTGCGAGATGTGTAATGTCGATCTCGGGGCGCATTTCGACCAGCACTTCCATGCGTTTGCCGGTGACATCGTAATTGTAGATGAGCCCGGGATCGGCCTCGCTCCCCGCCCGCACCAGCATCCGCGAATTGTCCTTTGCGCGCGAAATGACCCATATCTCGTTTTGGGTCAGCGACCGTTCGAGCTGCGCATAGGTCTCGGCATAGCCTGCATCGAGCCAGTGCGCGCGATCGCGAACATCGGTGAAGAAGGCACCGACAGGCTTGCCGTCGCGAAACAGCACGCTTTCCACGTCATGCTCGGGATGCTCGTAAACCAGCTCCACCGGCTCGCGGGTGGACAGATCGAAAATATACAGCCCGACCCTGCCGCTCGGGCCTTCATGCAGGACATGGCCGTGATCCGACCCGCTAACGATCTGCGCGACATCCCAGAACTTGTCCTCGATTTCGTCGGCCTTGAGCTTCTCGATAAGCCGCAAGTCCGCATCGGGGCCCGACCGATAGTAAATCCGCAACCGGCCGAGACGCCAGCCGGTACCCAGGCGGACGACACCACTGCTATCGGCATGCCAGGACCACACCCCAGGACGAGGGTCCTGTACCCGCCACCGTTTGCCCCCCGCCGCCAGTTCGTACCGGTAGACCGAGGGATAAGCGCGAACGTCCTTCTGGACCGAAACCAGCGCATAGCTGCCGTCCTCGGCGATGAAGATCACGTCGTCGCCTTCGACGACGGGTTCGTCATTACCAAGGATGTCCGAGGTCCCCGCCGCCATGTCGAGCAGGAGCAACCGTGTGTAACGCACCTCGTCGCCGAAGAAACTCCCCAGCGTGGACAGCGACACGAGCAATTTGTCGTTGCCCGCCCAGCGAATCCATTCGACGTCATCGTCATCGTTGAGCGCGTAACGCCGCTGCAGCGAATGGTCGGCTGCGTCGAGCACCGCCAGGAACTTGCCTCGCGACGCCGTCACATGCGTGACGATGGCCTTGCCGTCGGGCGAGAGATGGAGCGAGGAAAACATACTGCGCGAAGCGAAGGAGCGCGTCGGAATCGGGGGCGGACGCGTGTCCTGCGGGCTGGTGGCGGTGGCCGGTGCGGCCTTCTGCGCAAGAACGGCAGGTGCCCCGACCACGGACAAAACACACAGCGCTGCAAATACCGAAAAACGAGACATGCGACCCCCGAAGTAATTCCCCTGGCCATCAGACTTAACCAGTCCGCGGCGACTGGCAAGCACGGGATCGGGTTAATTTCGGTTTACCGGGACTGGTGAGATTTTCCCAAGGGCTATGCTGCACAAGGCACAAACGGGTCGCACCTATTCATTGCCGAAGTCATTCGGGTCGCGCGGCCGACGGATTGGATCACGACGGGGGGAGTCGGAATATGCTGTTCGCATTCATCAGGCGCCTCGTGCGCGATCAGGGTGGCGATTCGCTGGCGGCGATGGTGCTGTGTTCGCCGCTTCCGGCGATGCTCTACCTCTCGATCTAGGGCCTGCCGCCGCCAAGATAGGCCTCGATCTGCTCGAGGCGTTCCTTGCCGAACCACATTTCCCCATCGACGAAGAAGGTCGGGATGCCGAAGGCGCCGCGGGCAACCGCGGCTTCGGTATTGGCCGCCAGCTTCGCTTTGACGCCCGGTTCCTGCGTCGCAGTGAGCAGGCGCTCGGCGTCGAACCCGGCTGCCGCCAGTTCGGCCCCGACCACTTCGGCATCGCCGCAATCGATATTACGCTCCCACACTGCGGGCAGCAGCGCCTCGACCAGCGCCTGGCGTTCGGCCTCGTCCGATGCAGCCACCAGAACGCGCTGGAGCAGGATCGAATTGAACGGCAACGCGGGGTGCATGCGGAACTGGTCCATGCCGTGCCGGTCGAGGAAGCGCTGGAATTCCAACGCGGCATAGGGAACCTTGCCCTTCACATCGGCGTCACGCATCATCGGCGGGGCATTGCCGGTAAGCTTGTGCATCCCGCCGAGGAACACCGGCGTCACCACCAGCTGCGCCCCGGTGCGCACGATGATCTGCTTGAGCGGATACCATGCGAGATAACCGTTCGGCGCGGCGAGATCGAAAATATATTCCAGCGTCTTGGTCATGCGGGTCCTCTCCCTTTTCCCTGCGGTAACCGTTTGGTGGTAGGGATGCGAGAATGAAACGCTTCGCCCTGCTTCTCCCGCTGGCGCTGCTTGCCAGCCCCCAGCTGCCGGCGCTTGCGCATCCCGGGGGTCTCAATGCCGAGGGCTGCCACAACAACCGCAAGACGGGCGAGTATCACTGCCATCGCAATCGGCGCACCACGCAGCCGGCGCCGACCGCGCAGCTGCAGGGCGGGGTCTATTTTCCCAATTGCACCGCCGCGCGGCAGGCGGGCGCCGCGCCGATCTATCGCGGGCAGCCCGGTTACCGGCCCGCGCTGGACCGCGACAATGACGGGGTGGCCTGCGAGCCCTATCGCGGGCGCTAGCGGCCCGGCGCTTCCTGCCGCCGCCCTGTCGCTGCCGCCGGCGATCCTGCGACCGACTTCGCGGAAAATGGGGATAGACCGATCGGTACAGGGTTGCGAATGATTTGCATTAGCATACGATGCGGGTCTGCAAAGGAGACGGCATGGCCCATTCGCACGATTCGACCGCACTCGACCTCCCCCTCCCCGCGCGGCGGCACCAGACGCTTGCGCTGGTGCTTGTCCGCCGGCTTGCGGGGCACGGCCTGCACGATGCGCGCGCGACCATGCTCGCGCTCGATGCCGGGGGGACCGAGTTCCGCCGTCTGCTGGTGCTGGCGCGCGCGCTGGTGGTCGATCTCGCGCGGACCTCGCGGCGCCGGATCCTGCTCGCGCCGTGCTGCGCGGCGGGGATGACGCGCGACGAAGGACTGCTGATGGCGATGATCGGCGGCGGCGGGCTCGATGTCCACGGCGTGCTGACCGACGATGCCGGCTGCGCCATCGCAATGACCACCGCGCATGCGCTGGGCGACGAGCTGGAGCGGCTCGCAACCCGCAACGACTGGCGGCGCTAGAGCCCCGCGGCGGCCAGCGCGCGGTCGAGGTCTTCCTTGACGTCCTCGACGTCTTCGAGCCCGACATTGATCCGCAGCAAGCCTTCGGTCACGCCCATCTCGTCGCGCGCCTCCTGCGTCATGCCCGCATGCGTGGTGCTCGCCGGGTGGCACATCAGGCTGCGCGTATCGCCGATATTGTTCGAGATATCGACCAGTTCGAGCGCGTCGAGCAGCGCGAAGGCGGTGGCGCGGTCGCCCACGTCGAGCGCGAAAATCGGCCCGGTGGCGACCATCTGCTTGCGGGCCAGTTCGTGGCGCGGGTGGCTGGGCAGACCGGGATGGAGCAGCCTGGGCACGCGCGGTTCGATGAACTTGCCCAGCGCGACTGCATTTTCGCTCTGCCGCCGTGCACGCATGTCGAGCGTTTCGAGCCCCTTGAGCACCACCCAGGCGTTGAACGGCGCACAATTGGGGCCGGTGTTGCGCTGGAAGGGCAGTAGCACATCGTCCACCCATTGCTGCGAGCCGCATACCGCGCCCGCGAGCACGCGGCCCTGCCCGTCCATCAGCTTGGTCGCCGAATAGGCCACCACGTCGGCCCCGAAATCGAGCGGGCGTTGCAGCGCGCTGGTGGCGAAGGCGTTGTCGACCACGGTGACGATGCCATGCGCCTTGGCCACGCCGCAGACATGCGCCAGATCGACAATGTCGAGCGTGGGGTTAGCGGGGGTTTCGAAGAAGAACACCTTGGTATTGGGCCGGATCGCGGCTTCCCATGCGTCGTTGTCGGCGCTGTCGATCACGCTGGTCTCGATCCCGAAGCGCGGCAGCAGATGGTCGAGCAGCCAGCGACACGAGCCGAAGGCCGCGCGTGCGCCGACCACATGGTCGCCAGCGGAAAGCTGGCACAAGAGCGCCGCGGTCATCGCCGCCATCCCGCTCGCCTGCGCGCGGCACGCCTCGGCGCCTTCCATCAGCGCGATGCGTTCCTCGAGCATAGCGACGGTCGGGTTCTGGAGGCGCGAATAGGTCATGCCCGCAGCCTCGCCCGCGAACCGGTCGGCGACGGTCTGCGCGTCGTCATAGGTATAGCCCGAGGTGAGGAACAGCGCTTCGCTGGTCTCGCCATGTTCGCTGCGCCAGGTACCGCCGCGCACCGCCTGCGTCGCGGGGCGCCATTTGGCGGTGATCGAACGGTCCATGCCGGTGGTCTTCTTCATGACAGGGGCGTCTAGGCAGGCCCCGGGATAACGGCAAGCAATGGCTGTTGTATCCTTGCAAACGCTCGCTTAATCGCCCCGCATGAGCCGCGCCCCCGAACAGGTCCAGGATCCGCTTCGCTGGTGCGCCGCGCTGGCGCTTGTCTTCTGGCTCGGCTGCCTGCCCTACCTGACCGCGGTGCCGCACCCCTATTTCGACGAGGTCCACTACCTGCCCGCCGCGCGCGAGCTGCTGATGCTGGGCGAGTTCACCAATCGCGAGCATCCGCTCGTCGGCAAGGAGTTGATCGCGCTGGGGATCGCGCTGTTCGGCGACAATCCGGTCGGCTGGCGGCTGCTGCCCACGCTGTTCGGCGCGCTGGCGCTGTTCGCCGCAATGCGCGCACTGTGGTTCGGCACGCTGAGCCGCTTCGCCACGCTGGCATACGGCCTGCTCCTCGCGACCGGTTTCCACCTGTTCATCCATGCGCGCATCGCGATGCTGGATATCTTCTACCTCGCCTTCCTCAGCCTTGCCGCCTGGCAATTCGCCGCGGCGATCCGCCAGCCCGAGGAAGGCCGCTGGCGGCTGGTGCTGGCGGGCATGGCGCTGGGGCTGGCGATGGGCGCCAAATGGAACGCGCTGGCAGTGGCGATGCTGCCGGGCCTGGCCTTCCTCGCCGCGCGCGCGCTGGCGGGACGCCGCCGCCTGTTCTTCAGCCGCCGCGGCGCGCCGGTACCCGGGATTACGCTGGTCGAGGCCGCGCTCTGGCTCGGCGCGGTGCCGCTGGCGGTCTATGCGGCGAGCTTCGCACCCGGCTTCTTCTTCCGTGTCCACCCGATTTCGGAGGGGCTCGTGTTCCACCACCAGTTCATGCTGTCGCAGCAGGAGCAGGTGCTCAAGGCGCATCCCTACCAGTCGACCTGGGAGCAATGGGTGCTCAACGCGCGCTCGATCTGGTATCTCTACGAACCGGTCGCGGGGGTGCAGCGCGGCATCATGCTGATCGGCAATCCGCTGACCATGCTGCTCGGCCTGCCTGCGCTGGCGTGGTGCGCCTGGCACGGCGTACTGCGCCGCCACTGGACCGCGCTGGCGGTGGCGCTGGTCTATGCGGTGAGCCTGGGATTCTGGATCGTGGCGAGCAAGCCGGTGCAGTTCTATTATCACTATGCGCTGCCGAGCATGGCGCTGCTCGCCGCGCTGGCGCTGGTGTGCGATGCGCTATGGCAGAACGGCTGGCGCAAGAGCGCGCTGGCGCCGCTCCTCGGCAGCGTGCTGATGTTCGGCTGGTTCTACCCGATCATCAGCGGCGCCCCGCTGGTGGGCCCCGACAGCTTCGCGGTGTGGACCTGGATGGAAAGCTGGCGGTAGGGAGGTGCGGTGCGCTTGCTGGATTGCCGCGTCGCCTGCGGCTCCTCGCAATGACTGTGCTATTGAGAGGATCACCCTTCCGAGAAGTCATTGCGAGGAGCGCAGCGACGAAGCAATCCAGTGCTATACAGCGATGTCCCCATAGAGATCGCGCCAAGTCGGATTGAACGCTTCGATCAGCGCCAGCTTGCGCTGGCGCGACCCAGCCTTGAGCTGCTTCTCGCGCAGGATCGCCAGCTCGATATCATCGTGCCATTCGTACCAGACGAGCAGCTTGCAGCCGTAGCGCTTGGTGAACCCGGCGCCGGCGCCCTCGCGATGCTGCCATGCGCGTTGCGGCAGGTCCGAGGTGACGCCGGTATAGAGCGTCCCGTTGCGGCGGTTCGCCATGATATACACCGCCGGTTGGAAGTCCTCGCGATAGGCCATACCAATGCCTTAGCATATCGCCGCGCCGCCTTTGCTCCGCCGGCTGGATTGCCGCGTCGCTTCGCTCCTCGCAATGACTGCGCTCTATTTCCCCAGTCATTGCGAGGAGCCGCAGGCTCCGTGGCAATCCCGGGCTATCTGGCGCTCAATACCGACCCCAGACGAAGCGGCTCGACAGGGCGTAGTTCCATACCGAGCCGATGCCGATGCCGACCAGCGCGGCGAGCACTTCGTGCAAGCCGCGGTCGTTGAGCGTGGTGGCCACCGCGACATTGGCGAAGGCGCCGATCGAACAGGCGGCGATAAAGCTGACCCAGCCCCAGAACACGCGGTTGGGTTCCTTCAGGCGGCGGTCGCGATAGGTGAGGAAATTGTTGAGCCAGAAGTTGAAGGTCATCGCGCCGAAGGTCGCGACCGCCTGGCTCCAGCTGAAGCTCGTCCCCGCCACCAGCAGGAAGGCATAGAGGATCGCCATGTGCACGCCGATGCCGATGACCCCGACCGTGCCGAACAGCGCGAAGCGCGTCGGGATGATGCGGCCGAAGCTCTTGTCGTAGAGACCGGCGAGGAAATCGAGCGCGATCGCGCGGTCGAGCTTGCTTTCGCCGGAGCGGCGGGCGGAGAAATTCATCGGGAAGTCCTTCACCTTGAGCGGTGTTTCGGAAGTGGCGAGCAGGTCGAGCAAGATCTTGAAGCCGATGCCCGAGAGATTGGGCACCAGCCGCCGCGCGGTGGCCGACGGCAGCAGAAAGAACCCGCTCATCGGGTCGCTGAGGTCGACCCCAGTGAGCTTGCGCGCCAGCATGTTGGCGACGCTCGACAGCTTCTCGCGGTCGGGGCGGCCCCATTCTTCCATGCTCGCGCCATCGGCAAAGCGGCTGGCGACGGCGACATCCGCCTCGCCCGCCTTCACGCTGGCAAGCATCGCCACCAGCAATTGCGGATCGTGCTGGTGATCGGCATCCATCACCGCGACATAGGGTGCGGCAGTGGCGCAAAAGCCCTCGATCGCGGCGCTCGACAGGCCGCGGCGGCCGATCCGCTGGAGCACGCGCACGCGCGGGTCGGACAGCGACAGCCGCCGCGCTTCGTCGCTGGTGCCGTCGGCGGAATTGTCGTCCACCACCAGCACTTCCCAGCCGGTCTTGCCCAGCGCGCCTTCGATCCGTTCGACCAGCGGGGCGAGATTGTCGCGCTCGTTGAGCGTCGGCAGGATGATCGCAAGCTCCAGCGTGCTGGCGCTGGCAGGGGCGGGATCGGCCATGGAAGGCTGCGTCTGCGGTGTCATATCCATTGCATGACCCGGTTATGCCGCAATCCTCAAGATGTGGTTACGATCTTCCTAACAATCGCACCGCCGATATCGCCGGTCGAAGCGGTCCCGCCAAGGTCGCCGCCCAGCACGCCATCGGCCAGTATCCCCTCGACCGCGCGTTCGATCCGCGCGGCGTCCTGTTCGCGGCCGAGCGAGTGGCGCAGCAGCATCGCCAGGCTGAGCACTGCGGCGACCGGGTTGGCCTTGCCCTGCCCGGCAATATCGGGCGCGCTGCCATGGATCGGCTCGTACAGGCCGAAAGTGCCGTAGTCGGTCTGCCGTTCACCCAGCGACGCGCTGGCGAGCAAGCCGATCGAGCCGACGCAGGCGCTGGCCTGGTCCGACAGGATATCGCCGAACAAATTGCCGGTGACGATGGTGTCGAACTGCCCCGGCGATTTGACCAGCTGCATCGCGGCATTGTCGACATACATGTGGTCGAGTTCGACCTCGGGGTATTCGGCAGCGACGGCGATCACGGTTTCGCGCCAGATGCGGCTGGTTTCGAGGACATTGGCCTTGTCCACGCTGGTCAGTTTCTTGCCGCGCCCCATCGCCGCGCGAAACGCGCTGTGCGCGATACGGCGGACTTCGGCTTCGTTATAGGACATCATGTCCCAGCCCTCGCGCCCGCCATCGCTGCCGCGTTCGCCCTTGTCGCCGAAATAGACGTCGCCATTGAGTTCGCGCACCACCAGCAGGTCGATGCTGCGCGCGACTTCGGGCTTGAGCGAGGACAGGTGTTCGAGCCCCGGGAAGCCGGCCGCTGGCCGCAGGTTGGCGAACAGCCCCAGCTCGCTGCGCAGGCCGAGAATCGCCTGTTCGGGGCGCAGTTCGCGCGGCAGATCGTCGCAGGAAAAATCGCCCACCGCGCCGAACAGCACCGCATCGGCGGCTCGCGCCATATCCAGCGTTTCGGGCGGCAACGGGTGCCCGTGGCGGCGATAGGCGGCGGCGCCGACATCGCCCTCGAACAGCGTCAGCCCGGGCAGGTCCAGCGTTTCGAGCACGCGGCGCGCCTGCGCGATGACTTCGGGGCCGATGCCGTCGCCGGCGAATAGTGCGATTTTCATCCATCATCCAGTCATTGCGAGCGAAGCGAAGCAATCCAGTCCCGAGATGGCTGGATTGCCGCGTCGCCTTCGGCTCCTCGCAATGACTGACTCAGGAAACCATCCGTGCCAGCCGCTGCCTGAGGAGTTGCCGTGCAGCTAGGACGTCGGCGCGGGTGTCGGCAAGCAGGTAGCGCGCGATCAGCGCTTCCTGCCGGTCGAGAATTTCCAAGGCCTGCCCAAGGTCGGCTATCGCGGGCCGCTGGCCGCCATAGCCCAGCTCGCGCAGCAGCAGCGCCTCATAGACCGCCAGCGCCTCGACCCACTGCCGCGCGCTATCGGACGAACAGATTGCATCGAGCAGTCCGCCAAGCGCGGAATGGAGCGTGGGATAGGGATTGCGCTCGGGCAGCGCGCTCGCAGTGAGCGCGGTCACCCAGTTGATCGCCGCAGCGGCAAGCGGCTCGCCCAGCCACGGCCCGCGGCTGGTGACCAGTTCGAGCCGCGCGAAGGGCAGCTGGCTGTCCGACCTGGCGCGGATTTCGGCCTGCACGATATTGCCCGGGATCACCACCGGGCGCAGCTGCCGCCCGCGCCCGCCCGCGACATAAGCGGCGACCATGCCGTGCTGCTCGGTCAGCATGCGCGCGATGACCGCGGTTTCGCCATGCGCACGCGCGGCAAGCAGGATGGCGGGAGCGGAAAGCTGCATGGGGCGGCCTTAGCCGCTCGCATCGATCCTGCGAAGACGGCGGATTCGACTTGTGGGGCGGCGTATTGCGGGCTGCGACATCAGCTGGGCCCCTGCCTTCGCAGGGGCGACGGAGATATCTCAGGTGGTCTGTCGCCCCTGCGCAGGCAGGGGCCTAGATAAGATCAGCGAAATTGCACCATCACAGGATCGTCTCGAACAGGTCGTTCCAGTCGGGATTGTCGCGCCGGATCAGCCTGAGCTTCCATTGCCGCTTCCACCGCTTCATCGCCTTCTCGCGCGCGATCGCGTCATGGATATCCTCATACTGCTCGGCATAGACCAAGCGCGTGAGGCCATGCTTGCGGCAGAATTCGGACCCCTGCCCTTCGCGATGCGCATGGATGCGCGCGGCTATCTCGGCGGTGACCCCGATGTAGAGCGTGCCGTGCGGGCTGTTGGTCATGATATAGACCCAGCCGCCCGGCATCGTTCAGACTGCGAACCGAGAAGTCAGCTGGGCCCCTGCCTTCGCAGGGGCGACGAGAGTAGATTGGGCGATTTGTCCCATGATGGCGACTATAATCCCAACCGTCGCCCCTGCGAAGGCAGGGGCCTAGATAAGGTCTCTGCCCGCAGACCGCCAAGCGGCCAAAGCCTACTTGATCCGGGCTTCGAGCGCTTCGACGCGGGCTTTGAGGTCTTCCGCCTCGGCGCGGGCCTTACTGGCCATGGTCTTCACCGCGTCGAATTCCTCGCGGCTGACGAAATCCATCCCGCCGAAACTTTCCTTGGCGCGTTCGCGCGCGGCGTCGCGCGCCTCGCGGCCCATGCCGGCCAGCGTGCCGGCTGCCGAATTGGCGAGTTTGACGAAATCGGCGATCAGGGGATTCTGGCTCTGCATAGGGTTCAGATGGGACGGGATGGGGTTTTTGTCTAGCCTCAAGCGCCGGCGGCCGCATTCGCGGCCTTAGGCTATCCTCGCTCATGCGACCTGACGGTCGCATCGCTGCGGGCGCGCGGTCGCGCTTGCCATCCGCTGGTCGCGGACGGGACCAGCGCTACTCCAGCATGGTGGCGTTGGTATCCGAGCCGTAGGCGAGGCAAGGCCGACTGGCCGCCCGCAGGGGCCCGGAGCGAAGCGGAGGAACAGCCCCGAGGACGAAGCCGTGGATGCGGGTTCGAAAATCAAAGACTCCCCCCTAAATCCGCACCCGCTCGACCGCGCCCTCGGCATACCCGCCATCGGCATCGGGGTTGAGCTGGAGGAACTGGTAATTCAGCGCGGTGGCGAAGCAGACCCAGGCGAGATAGGGCAGCAGCAGCAGCGCGGCGAGCCGGCGGACGCGCCAGAACAGCGCGATTACCACCAGCAGCGTCACCACGATCGCGCCGAGCAGCATCAGCGCGCCCGAGATCTGCTGCGCGCCGAAGAACACGTAGCTCCACGACAGGTTGAGCGCGAAATGCACCGCGAAGACCCACAGCGCGGCGGTCCGTCCGCGCGCGCCCCAGGCCGAGGCCACGATCGCCACCGACAGGCCGATCATGACATAGAGGATCGTCCACACGATCCCGAACCATTTGGGCTCGGGATAGATGCCCGGTTTCTCCAGCTGCTGGAACCACGCGGTGTCGGGCCCGCCCAGCTGGCCGGCGACGAAGCCGAGCAGCACACAGAGCGGGACGGTGAACAGCGCCCAGCGAATGAAACTTGCGCGCAATTGCCCGCGCGACGCCAACATGTTCATGTAATTTTCCCGTCAACGATTCGTTTCATGCGTCTTTTGCCGAGCGCGGTGCGGGCTGGCAATGCGGCGGTGGGTTCAGGGCTTCACGATACCCTTGGCAAACAGGCTGCGGACCGTGTCCTCGATGGTCTGTTCGGCGGGGATGAAGGTATAGCCGAGCACCTGTTCGGTATGCTTGCCCGAGACGTCGCGGACATTGCCGAGCTCGCCCTTGATCTGCTTCATTTCGTCCATGAACAGCGCGAGCAGCCGGACCAGCCAGTTGGGCATCGGGCGGCTGGGCACCTTCTTCGCATGTTCGGGCACGCGCGCGCGGACCACATCGGCCATTTCGCGCAGCCAGAGGAATTTCTCCGAGGTCGGGAAACGCTCGCCGCGGACCTTTTCGGCGGGCGCCTCGAGCGCGCGGACATGCGCCTCGGCGACATCGCGGACATCGGTCACGCAGATGCCCATATTGGGGATCAGCGGGATCGAGCCGTCGATGATCTTCTTCACCAGCTCGACGCTGGTCGACATGTCGACGTCATAGACCGGGCCGAACACCGCCACCGGGTTGATCGAGCAGAACACCATGGTCGGCGCCTTGGTCGCGACCCAGTCGCGCGCGGCGCGTTCGGCCACGGTCTTGCTCTCGATATAGGGCGGCACGCCCGCGGTGAGATTGGTCCAGTCGAGATGGGTGAAATGGTCCTTTTCCGGCTGGCCATAAGCGATCGCCGCGGCGCTGCTGGTCTGGACGAAGCGCTTGATCCCCGCCTTGTCGGCAAATTCGAGCGCGCGCAGCGTTCCTTCGCGCGCGGGCACCACCAGCTCGTCCTTGTCGCTGGGCACGGCGAGCGGGAATGGCGAGGCGACATGCGCCACCGCGTCGCAGCCGGCATTGGCTTCGGCCCAGCCCGCATCGCTCATCAGATCGGCCTCGAACACCGCCAGCCGATCGCCGGCTTCGCTCCAGCGCGCACGCAGTCTCGGCTCGCTCTTGCCCTTGTCGCGGACAGTGGTGTGGACACTGTGCCCCCTGGCCAGCAGCTGGTCGATTACCTCGCCGCCGATATAGCCCGTGCCCCCGGTTACCAATATTGTCATTGCCATCTGTCTGCCCCCCGCATCATTTGGTAAGCGGAGAGTTAGGCAGAATGGTTGCAAGGGGCAACGCAGTTGCGATGAAACAGGTCGATTACCTCGTGATCGGGGCGGGAATAGCCGGTCTGTCGGCAGCCGCGCGGGTGGCGCGGCATGGGGAAACGCTGGTGTGCGAGGCGGAAGACGCGCCGGGGGTGCATTCCTCGGGCCGCAGCGCTGCCTTTGCGCATTTCGACATGGATGCCTGGCTCGTCCGCGCGCTGACCGCCGCCAGCATCGCGCTGTTCGAAGCGCCGGGCGCGCAGCCGCACCCCGCGCTGTTCGTGGCGCTGGCGGGGCAGGAGGAAGCGCTCGACCGGCTGGAGGCGAATTACCGCGAATGGGCGCCGCATGTCCGGCGGCTGTCGGTAGCCGCGGCACAGGAGCATGTGCCCGTGCTGCGCGAGGGCGACGGCGGGATTGTCGGCGCGCTGCTCGACCTGCAGGCGCGCAAGCTTGACGCGCATGCAATGCTGGAGGCGCATCGCAAGGCGCTGCTCGCCGCGGGCGGATCGATCGCGGCCAAGGCGCCGGTGACCGCGCTGCGCCATGAGGGCGAACGCTGGATCGTCGATACGCCGGGGGCAAGCTATGCCGCGGGGGTGGTGGTCAATGCCGCGGGGGCGTGGGCCGATACGGTCGCGCAGATGGGCGGCATCGCCGCGCTCGGCATCACCCCGCTGCGGCGCACGGTCATCACCTTCGATGTGCCGGTCGACGTCACCGGCTGGCCCTTCACCAAGACCGTCGGCCCGGGCTTCTATATCGAACCCGAAGGCAGCGGCCGCCTGCTCGCCAGCCCGATGGACGAAGGCGAAAGCGCGCCCTGCGACGCGCAGCCCGAGGAAGAAGACGTCGCGCTGGCCGCCTGGCGGGTGGAGGAAGCGACCACGCTCACCGTTTCGCGGCTGGCGAGCAAATGGGCGGGCCTGCGCAGCTTCGCGCCCGACCGGCTGCCGGTGGCGGGTTTCGACCCGTCCGCGAGGGGCTTCTTCTGGCTGGCGGGACAAGGCGGCTTCGGCCTGCAGACCTCGCCCGCGATGGCGCTGGCGGTAGAGGCGCTGGTGGCGGGCAGCGCATGGCCCGAGGAACTGCACGCGGTGGGCGTGACGCCCCAAATGCTGGCGGCGGAGCGGCTCCGCGCGCGCGCTGGCTAACGGCCGCTGGCAGGTGCCGGATTACCCGCGCCTCACCGGCTGGCGGTCAGGTAGTCCATCACGAGGTCCCACGAGCCGAAGCCGAGGAAAATCCGCCCCGCCATCATCGACATCAGCAGGATCAGCAGCACCACCCACACCAGCATGATCCCGCTGGTCATCCGCCAGCTGGTCGGCGGCAGGCCCTGGATCAAGAACATCGCGATCCCCGCTACATTGACGCAGACGAGGTTGACGGTGAACAGGAACAGCGCATTGGCGCCCGCTTCGGGAATGCCCGCCCCGGTATAGATGCCCGCCGCGGTCAGGGGCGGAACCAGCGCGACGGCGATCATCACCCCGACCAGCGCGAGCGAGGCGCCGCGACTGAAAGCCAGCACGCCCGCGGCGCCGCAGGCCAGCGCGAGCGCGATATCGGCGGGCTGGACCAGCGTGCGGTTCTTCAGTTCGGGGACCAGCGGGTCGATTGCCACCGTCATGCCGAGGACGACACCCGCCAGCACCGCGAGGACGCAGCCGATGGCGAGCGTCGCGGCCGCCTGCCGGCCCAGCTTCCCATTGCCGACCGTCGCCGCCAGCGCCAGCCCCATCGTCGGCCCGAGCAGCGGCGCGATAATCATCGCGCCGATGACCACTGCGGTCTGCCCGCTGCGCATCCCCAGGCCGGCGATGATCGCCGACAGCGTCACCGTCAGCAAATAGGCGGGCCCGGGGTGCAGGCTTTCCTCGATGTCGTCGTAGAGTTCGTCGGTGCTGAGCCGGTCGCGGCTGAAGAACCGCTCGATCCGCGTCGGGGTCGGCAGGTCGGCCGACAGCGGCAATTCGGTGACCGGCGTTTCTTCGACCACCGGAAGGACCGCCTGCAGCTCGGACACCAGCGCGGAGAATTGCGGCAGGTCTCCGAAGGCCTCGCCCAGATCGGCGAGCAGGCGTTCGGTATAGCGTTGCTGGACGATGCAGGTGTATTTTTCCTGCGCCCCGGGCACGGTTTCCCGCCAGAACCGGCGCGTGTGGCGACCGAGGATGGTCTCCAGATCGCGGACCCGGTCTTCGGGCAGGTAGATCTGGACGAGCCTGGCCGGCATTCAGTTCATCCGATCACGCCGCGCGCGGATCAATAGCCACCCGGCGGATCGCTGGCGGGGAAGCTTTCGTCGAGATCCTCGTCGGTCTCGGTCCATTCGCGCGCGTCCGGATCGCGCATTGCGCCGGGACCGGCATCGCGCACGTCGGTATGGAAATTATGCGGCTGGTCTTCCGCAAAGGCGGCATTGCGGGATGCGTCCTTGCGCTTGAACAGCGAGTATCCGGCAAGCCCTGCGAGCCCGAGTGCCACCATCTTCCCGATCACCGAACTTCTCCTGTCATGCGTTTAGTTCTGCGGCGCGCCGTGCACATGGACATCGTGACCCGAATGCTTCGTCAGGATGTCGACCGCGCGTTGTTCGTCGCCGCTGTCCCAGGTGCGCACCCAGAGCAGCAGCCCGCCATGTTCAAGCTGGTTCTGCAGGTTTTCGGCGTGCCGGTCACCCACCAATTTCGCCAGACCGGCGCCCAGCGCGCCGCCGGCCCCGCCCGCAACCGCTGCGCCCACGATCACTGCGAGCAGCGAGCCGCCCGATGCCACGATGGCACCGATCGCGGTCGCCGCCGCGATATAGAGCGGCGTGGCGATCAACGCCCCCTGCGCGTCGCCGATCGATTCCTTGGGGATATAGATCGCGCGCGGCACGGCGGGATCGTCCTCCAGCTCGGCGACCTTGTGATAGCGGTGGCCAAGCTGCTTCTCGACCGTCTTCTCGGTCGCCAGCAGGCTGATCTCCGCACGGTCGAAACCTGAACTGAGCAGCTCGTCGATCGCTTCCTCGAGCTCCTTGCTCGCATCGAAATAGGCGACGGCCTCGCGGATGTGAAAGGCATCGGGCGTGCTGGTCATAGGCTGTGCTCCTGCGATCGGGCTATGCGCCTGCGCGGCTGCGGCGCGGGGCAGCGTATCACTCGGTGGTGCCGCCGTCCCATTCCTCGTCGTGGTGGCGCGCCTCGGCATCGGCCTTGGTCGCGTGGATCACGCCGTCCATATGCTCGGGCGGGCCGTAAACGGTATAGAGGCGCAGCGGTTCGCTGCCGGTGTTGCGGACATTGTGCCGCGCGCCGGCCGGCACGATCACCGCGAAATCATCCTCGACCGGGTTCTCCACCCCGTCGATATCGACCACGCCCTTGCCTTCCTCGAAGCGGAAGAACTGGTCGCGGTCCTCATGGACCTCCTCGCCGATATCGCAGCCCGGCGGCAGCGTCATCACCACGAGTTGCAGGTGCTTGCCGGTGTAGAGAACCTGGCGGAAATTGTCGTTCTCGACAGTCCGCTGCTCGATATTGTCGCAATAACCCTTCACGCAAGTTCCCCTTGTCACCCGCCGCTGAACCGCGCCACGCTAGGCCGGGAACGCCGTAGGCGCAATCCGGGTCGCTGGGCATTGCGGCAAACGGCACGGCCCGTCTCAGGGTTGCGAGGCGTGGATCCGATTGGCTTCGTAGGCTTCGACCTCGAGCGGCATGTTTTCGTGCCCGTGAGCGATGAGTTGCTTCATGTATTTTTCCACGAAGGCTCCGAAACTCGCATTGCGCTCGATCTGCTGCACATGGACCAGTTCGTGGGCGAGCAGCGGCCATGTCAGGTCGAAACCGTTGCGCACCCAGATGGTATAACCGAACGCCTGCGCGTTATTGGTGATACCCGGCCCGACAAACCCCAGCTCCTCGCCGATCTTGCGCATTTGCGGATCTTCCGATGGAAAGGGTATTTCGTCGACGTATACCAACCGCACTTTTTCCGGATGCTCGATCCCGATCCGGGTGGCCAGCTCGACCTGCGCCGGCGTCAGCGCGATGCCGCGCGCCTGCCCCTCGATTTCGATGGTTCTCACCCATTCGACATAATTCGCGAGGAAGGTCGCGTATGGGCTGCTGGCTTCACCCGCGGCCGGGCGATTGGCTTCAATGTCCTGGCCCGCCTCGGCAGCATTCGCAGGGCCGGCAAGGGCAGCGCAGGCCGAGGCCGCTGCGGCCAGCGCAGCCGTTTTCAGCGTCCGCGACCGAAAGGTGGCGGTAATCGAGCGAAAATTCTTCATGGTATGGTCCCTGACAAGCCTTTCAACGGGGCCTAGCCGGGCGCTCCAGACCTGTCTTGAACGTCATTGCTCACGATAGCGGGCAGGCGAGATTCCGACCATGCTCTGGAACTGGCGCGTGAGATGGCTCTGGTCGGCGAAACCCAGATCGGATGCAACATCGGCCAGGGGCGCACCCGCCAGCACCATTTCCTTGGCCGCATGGATGCGCCGCTGCGTGCGGTAGGCAAGCGGACTGAGGCCGTGCGCGCGCGTGAAACTCCGCGCCAGATTGTACTTGGTCACACCCGCGGCATCGGCCAGTTCATCGAGACCGAAATTCTCGTCATAGCGCGCGTCGATATACCCCTTCGCCCGGCGAACTGCCTCCGGTAGCCGGTCGTCTCGATCCGGTTCGACAGCTGCGGCGAACGCGATACCGACTATTTCCGCAAGCGCGGTGTCTTCTTCCAGCCTGTCGCCGGTCCCCGCTTCGAACCAGCGGTGCAACTCCAGCAGCCGCTGGGCGCACACGGGGTCGCAGCGCACCGGCGCCGGAAAGCGCAGGTCCGAGCGGCCGACATAGGACCGTGCCACGTCTGCGCGAATGTAGAATACCCGATAGCGCAAGGTCGCGTCTCCGAGTGTGGCATTGGCATGCGCCGTGCCCGCATCGATAGTGATCATGTCGCCTTCACCGACCACATACGAGGCGCCATCGATGGTCAGTGTTTCGCCGCCGCTTTCGACCACGCCCACCACATACTGGTCGTGCATGTGCACGGGAAAGCTGCGGTTGCGATAAGCCACCGACACAAGCTCGATGTCGACGTGCTTGGGACGCGTAAAGCTGGCGGATGACGGGTGTTCCATCGTACCGGCCTAAGCACCGGGCCGAGCGCTTCGCAATGCGCAGCTGTCGACTCTTCCCCGCCGCTCGGGCGTTGGGGCCGATGACGGCGCCCTAGCGCATCAGCACCAGTTCCTCCGCCATCGTCGGGTGGATCGCGGTGGTGGCGTCGAAGTCTTCCTTGGTCAGCCCCGCCTTCACCGCGATCGCGGCGGCCTGCATCATCTCGGGAGCTTCGGGGGCGATCATGTGGATGCCGACGATGCGCCCGCTGTCGCCGTCGCAGATCATCTTGATCAGGCTGCGTTCGTTGCGCCCGGCGAGCACGTTCTTCATCGGGCGGAAATCCGACAGATAGACCTTCACGCTGCCGAGCTGGTTCTTGGCCTCGCCCTCGGTCATGCCGACCGCGGCGATCGGCGGGTGGCTGAACACGGCGCTGGGGATGCAGCTGTGGTCGACCGCCACTGGCTCGCCATCGCCGAACACGCTGTCGGCAAAGGCCTGTCCTTCGCGGATCGCGACCGGGGTCAGCTGCACGCGGTCGGTCACGTCGCCGACGGCATAGATGTGGTCGACATTGGTCTTGCTGAAGCGGTCGACCTTGACCTCGCCGCCCTCGCCCAATTCGACGCCCGCATTCTCCAGCCCCAGCCCCTCGGTGTTGGGAATGCGCCCGACGGCGAACAGCACCAGATCGGCCTTTTCCTCGTCGCAATCGGACATTTTCACGAAATAGCCGCCTTCCGAACACGGCTTGATGTATTCGAAGGTGGTGTTGAAGCGGAACTGGATGCCCTTCATCGTCGAGATCTGCAGCAGCCGGTCGCGCACCGCCTCGTCATAGCTGCGCAGCAGCCGGTCGCCGCGATTGACGATGTGAACTTCGCTGCCGAACTCGTTGAAGATGCCGGCGAATTCATTGGCGATATAGCCGCCGCCCGCGATGATGATCTTCTTGGGCAGTTCGTCGAGATGGAACGCCTCGTTCGAGCTGATCGCATGTTCGGCGCCCTGGCATTCGGGCATGCGCGGGCGCGCGCCGGTGGCGATCAGGATGGTTTTCGCGGTCACGACCTTGCCGCTCGCCAGCGTGATTTCATGCGGGCCGGTGATCTCGGCGCGTTCCTTGAAGATCGTCACCTCGTGACTTTCGAGCGTGTTGGTATAGGCGCCCTCGATCCGCTTGACGTCATTGAGCACATTGTCGCGCAGCGTGATCCAGTCGAAGGTCGCGTTCTCGGTCGACCAGCCGAAATTGCGCGCGTCCTTCAGGTCTTCGGCGAAATGCGCGCCATAGACGAGCATCTTCTTGGGCACGCAGCCGCGGATGACGCAGGTCCCGCCGACACGGTGTTCCTCGGCCACGGCGACCTTGGCGCCATGCGCCGCCGCCACGCGGCTGGCGCGCACGCCGCCCGAGCCTGCGCCGATGGTGAAGAGGTCGAAATCATACTCGCCGCTGGTGCCTGCCGCCAAAACCTGTCTCCGTTGTGAATGCGCGCCGCACTTGGGGCCTGCCTTCGCGCGGCACAAGGGGCAAGCGGGAACCACGCCCCCCGCCGGCCCATTGAAGGGCCAGTCCCTGGGAGGGGATGCTGCACCTGTCCGCAGCCATCCAACGGGAGACCGCATGACCGATACGCTTGCCGATTACGCCGCCCGCGGCACGGCGATCCTGCCGCAACCATGGAATTTGGTGGCGCTGGCCGTGGCCGCGACGTTGGCCGCGCTGCTGCTGCACTGGGTGGTGTTCCGCCTGCTGCGCCGCGTGGTGGGGCGCACGCGGAGCGAAGCGGACGAGATGCTGGTGCGGCGGCTCGCCATGCCCACGCGCTTTGCGCTGGTGGCGCTGGCACTGGTGCTGACCGCGCGCGAGATTCCCGCCTTCGAGACGGTGTGGGAACGCGTCGCCGGTTTCGTCATGCCCGCGGTGATCGGGTGGATCGCGCTGGCGATATTGCAGGCGCTGATCGAGGCGATGAAGCTGCGCGCGGACATCTCGGTCGAGGACAATCTCGCGGCGCGGCGTCAGCGGACCAAGCTGACCATGCTGAGCCGCATCGCGACCTTCATCATCATTTTCGTGACCGTGGGGCTGGTGCTGCTGTCGATCCCCGGCGTGCGCGATATCGGGGTGACACTGGTCGCCTCGGCGGGGCTGGCCGGCCTCGCGGTGGGCGCGGCCGCGCAGCCCGCGCTCAAATCGCTGATCGCGGGCGTGCAGATGGCGCTGACCGAGCCGATCAATATCGACGACGTGGTGATCGTCGAGGGCGAATGGGGGCGGATCGAGGACATCCGCACGACCTATGTCGTGGTCAAAATCTGGGACGAGCGGCGGTTGATCGTGCCGACCACGCGGTTCCTGGAAGGCGCGTTCGAGAACTGGACCAAAAAGACCGCGCAATTGCTGGGTTCGGTGATGCTCTATCTCGACCCGGCGACCCGGATCGGCCCGATCCGCGCCGAATTCGAACGCCAGATCGCGGACAATCCGCGCTGGGACGGCCGCGTGCAGGTGGTGCAGGTGACCGACACGAAGCGCGATGCAATCGAGGTGCGGCTGCTGATGAGCGCAAAGGATTCGCCCACGCTGTTCGACTTGCGCTGCGACATCCGCGAAGGGATGCTCGAATGGCTGGCCGACCACCAGCCCGCAGCCTTCGCGCGGCTGCGGCTGATGAACGAGGAAGCGGAGCCGGAAACGACCGGCCCCGCCCCTGATAGTTAGGCGCGCGCGGCGCTGCTGCGCCGGCGATTGCGGCTGCGCCCGCCACCGGGCTTGCCGGCACCGGCATTGCCGCCGCCACCCGGGCCGCCAGCGCCGCTGGGACGGCCCTTGCGGGCGGGATGCTTGTCCTTGGGCTTGGCCCGCTTCGCCGCGTCGCCGGTGGGGCGAACCTTGGGCTTGGCCATGCGCTGGCCGGGGGCCGCGCGCTTGGTCGGGCCGACGCCTTCGACCACGGCGCGGAAATTGTCCGGCAGCGGCAGGCGTTCGAACTCGGCATCGGTCTTCTTGCGGATATCCTTGAGGTAATCGCGCTCGTCCTCGGCGCAGAAGGCGATCGCGATGCCATCCTTGCCCGCGCGCGCGGTCCGGCCGATACGGTGGACGTATTGCTCGGGCACGTTGGGCAGTTCGTAATTGATCACATGACTCACGCCGGGGATGTCGATCCCGCGCGCGGCGACATCGGTCGCGATCAGGATAGGCGTCTTGGCGCGCTTGAACTCGTCGAGCGCGCGTTCGCGCTGCGGCTGGCTCTTGTTGCCGTGGATGGCGTTGGCGGGGATGCCGACCTGCGCCAGCTTCTTCACCACGCGGTCGCAGCCATGCTTGGTGCGCGCGAAGATCAGCACGCGTTCGAACTTGCCCGGCACCTGATGGCGTTCGGACAGCATCATTTCGAGCAGCGTCTGCTTTTCGTCCTGCTGGACCATGAAGAGATACTGGTCGATGCGTTCCGCAGTGGTGCTTTCGGGCGTCACCGAGACCTTGACCGGATTGCGGCAATATTTGCCGACCAGTTCCTGGATCTGCTTGGGCATGGTGGCGCTGAAGAACAGCGTCTGGCGGTCTTCGGGGACCAGCTGGCTGATCCGGCGCAGCGCGTGGATGAAGCCGAGGTCGAGCATCTGGTCGGCTTCGTCGAGCACCAGCACTTCGACCTTGTCGAGCGTGAAGGCCTTCTGGTCGATCAGATCGAGCAGGCGGCCAGGCGTGGCGACGAGGATGTCGGTGCCGCGGTGGAGCTTGTTGCGGTCCTTGTTGACCGAGGTGCCGCCGACGATCGAATGGACCTTGAGACCCGCCAGCTGGCCGTAATCCTTGGCGCTCTGGGCGATCTGGCCGGCCAGTTCGCGTGTCGGTGCAAGCACCAGCATGCGGCAGGACTTGAACGGCGTCTGATTGTCGGCGTTGCGCAGCCGGTCGATGCTGGGCAGCATGAAGGCGGCGGTCTTGCCGGTGCCGGTCTGCGCGATACCCATCAGGTCGCGCCCTTCGAGAACGGGCGGGATCGCCCCTTCCTGGATCGGCGTGGGAGTGGAATAGCCCTTGAGGTCAAGCGCCTGAAGGACGGGCTGCGACAGCCCAAGATCGGAAAACTGTGTCATGAAAACTCGCATTTATGATGCGGCGCGCGCAGACTTCCATCGCGGAATCCGGGCGCGTTCGCGGGGTTGAATAACCACCCGCGTGAATAGGGAAGTCTGGAAAAAGGAACCGAGGCGCGGCCGGGGCGATCGCTGTAAGCCGATCGCCGCTTCACGCTGGCTAGCGCGCTTCGATGGGGCGGCATGTGGGGCATGGCGCGCGATAAGTCAATGCCGCAGTGCAGCATGGGCCGCGCCGCGCGGCGGGATCAGCTGGTGCGCGCGTGCTCCATCAGCCGTTCGACCACGCGGTCGGCAGGGGTTGGCTTGGCCACCACCGGCGCGTCGATCGCCCGCAGCAGCTCGCCCGACCGGTCGAGATCGCCGGTGTTGAGGATAAACGGAATCGCGCGCTCCTTCAGCACGAGCGCGATCTGCTCGCAGGTCTCGCCGCCGCCCAGATTGACGTCGAGCACCGCGCCGTCGATCGCCTGTTCGGCCAGGGCCGTGCTGGCTTCGGCGCAGGTGACCGCGGTGACCGCCGCGATGGCGCAGTCTTCGAATGCCATCGACAGATCCATCGCGATCAGCGGTTCGTCCTCGAGGATCAGGACGCGGTTCATCGGCCACCGCCGGCACTGGCGCGGCCGATGGGGAGCGCAATTTCCACGCGCAGCCCCTCGCGGTCCCAATGCCGTTCGATCACCCCGCGCGAATGCCGCAGCAGGCTTTCGGAAATATCGAAGCCGGTCCCGGTGGAGCCATCGGGCGGCGCGCTCACTTCGGGCCCGCCGCGTTCGGTCCAGGTGAGGATGACCGAATTGCGTCCATGCTTGTCTTCCTCGTGGAGCCATTCGACCGCGACGGTGCCGACGTCGTTCGACAGCGCGCCATATTTGATCGCATTGGTGGCCAGTTCGTGCAGCGTCAGCCCGATCGCCGAGATTGCATTGGGTTCGGTGCGCAAGCCATTGCCGTTGAAGACAAACCGCTCGCCTTCGGGATCATAGGGCTTGAGCACCGAGCGCACTGCCTGGCCGATCTCCATCGTGCCGAAGAAGGCATCGTCGAGCGTGGGTTCGTACGAGCGGCCGAGCGCCTGCACCCGGTCGTTGACCTTGCGCGCGACATCGCGCGCACCCATCGACCGCCCGGTGATGTTCACGATCGCGCCGATCACCGCAAAGACGTTCTTGAGCCGGTGCGACACTTCGCGCGCCATCGCCTTGGCGTGGCGTTCCTCGGACTTGGCGAGATGGATGTCGCTGACATCCCACTGGCTGCCGAAGAAATATTTGAGCTTGCCTTCGGCGTCGTAGATCGGGCCGAGATGCAGCGCGTTCCAGAAGCTGGAGCCGTCCTTGCGGTAATTGCGTATCTCGACAACGATGACCTCCTCGTCGCGGATCGCCTGGCGGATCTTGGCGACCTGCTCCTGGTCGGTCCGCGCGCCCTGGAGGAACCGGCAGTTGCGACCGACGACTTCGTCCGCGCTATATCCGGTGAGCCGTTCGAAGGCGCGGTTGCAGAACACGATCGGGTGGTCGGGCAGCGTCGGGTCGGA
Source organism: Qipengyuania citrea (assembly GCF_024171405.1). Classification (GTDB taxonomy): domain Bacteria; phylum Pseudomonadota; class Alphaproteobacteria; order Sphingomonadales; family Sphingomonadaceae; genus Qipengyuania; species Qipengyuania profunda. Next base: position 70,963 of record NZ_JALJZT010000001.1, on the reverse strand, counting down.
CAGGCAGACCGCCATGCGCGTCTGCGCCATCGCCTGCTCGAACAGCAGGCCCGAGGCGCCGTCGAAGGAATCGGGCGTATCGAATTCGGCGCTGGGCGTGCCAAGCGCCTGGCTCAGGGGGTGCGACGGAATTTCCGACATCCGGTGGGTCTCATACGACTTCTAGCGACGTGCCGCCTCTGCGTGAGCGGTTACCAGCATCAAAACTCCGGATGCCGCGAAGTTCCCGAATTGCGTGGGTTGCGGCCTCAGTCGGAAGCCAATCCCGCCGCTGCCAGCAGCCCTTCGGTGCTCGCGTCAAATTGCTCGCCGCCCTGTTCGATTGCCTTGGCCATCTGCTTGCCCAGTTCGACCCCGAACTGGTCGAAGGGGTTGATGCCCATCAGCACCGCGCTGGCGAAGACGCGGTGCTCGTGGAAGGCGATCAGCGCGCCCAGTGCGGCGGCGTCGAGGTCGTCGCACAGGATCGTCGCGCTGGGGCGGTCGCCGGGATAGTTGCGCGCGGGGTCCGCGCCCTGCTTGCCTGCCATCAGCGCCGCGCCTTGCGCAAAGCAGTTCATCAGCAGGATGCGGTGGTGCGCGGGGTCGAGCTCGTCGCCCGGCGCGATGCTGGCGATGAAATCGACCGGCACCAGATGCGTGCCCTGGTGGAGCAGCTGGAACACCGCATGCTGCGCATCGGTGCCCACCCCGCCCCAGGTGATCGGCGCGGTCGGGCCATCGACCGGCTGCATGTCGGCGGTGACGCGCTTGCCGTTCGATTCCATTTCGAGCTGCTGGAGGTAATCGGGGAACAGGCCGAGGCGTTCGTCATAGGCGAACACGGCGCGGGTCTGGCAGCCGCGCACGCGGGTGTAATAGAGATCGGCGAAGGCCGCGCGCAGGACGAGGTTGGCCGCGCCGTCGGTGTCGCGGAAATGTTCGTCCACCGCCTTGGCGCCCGCGAGCATGGCGCGGAAATCGTCCATCCCCACCGCCATCGCGATCGGAAAGCCGATCGAGGACCAGATCGAGTAACGCCCGCCGACGCTTTCCTGGAACGGCAGGATGCGTGTTTCGTCAACGCCCCATTCGACCGCGCCTTCGGGATTGGCGGTCAGCGCGATCACGCGCCCGCCGGGATCGGAGACGCCATTGTCGCCCAGCCATTTGAGCGCGCTGGCGGCATTGGTCATCGTCTCGATCGTGGTGAAGGTCTTGCTGGCCACCGCGATCAGCGTCTTGGCCGGATCGCACTTCGCAAAGGCTGCCTCGAGCGCGACGCCGTCGATGTTGGACACGACATGGACATCGCAATAGCTGAGGTCACGGCCGAGCGCGTCGACCCCCAGCGCGGGGCCGAGCGCGCTGCCGCCGATACCGATGTGGATCAGGTGCTCGATCTCGCCCAGCGCGCCCTGGTGGATCGCCTCCACCAGCATGCCCATGCGGTCGATCAGCGCCATCGCTTCCTCGACCTTGGCGCCTTCGCCCGTGCCGCGCAAAGTCGCGTGGTCGGCGGCGCGGCCTTCGGTCGGATTGACCACTTCACCGGCGAACAGCCTGGCACGCTTGCCGGCGAAGTCCATCGCCTCGGCGAGCTGTTCGAAGCGCGCGATCACCGCGCGGTCGAGATGCGTCTTCGACCAGTCGAACAGGATCCCGCCTTCATCGAGCGCGATCCGGCCCGAGAGCATGGCGACGCGGTCGGCGCCGCCCGGCTCGTCCGCGCCTTCGCCGCCGTCGCGAACGGCGCTGAACAATTCGCCCAGCGTCGGGCGCGGGAGCGCGGCAAGCTGGTCCCAGATATCGGCAGCAGAGGTCATGGTGCAAAAATCCTTTCGTGTCCGCAGGTGCGCGACTAGGGAACTCCGCGATGATTGAGAAGCCCGCATGACAGACCGCGCCCTGGATCCGCATTCGCCCCCGACCAGTTCGAGCGAACCGAAAGACAAGGAGACGCTCGGCAGCTTCCTGTGGTTCGTCACCAAGCTGGTGCTCGTGGTGCTGATCTTCCGCAGCTTCATCTTCTCGCCCTTCACCATTCCCAGCGAGAGCATGCTGCCCAACCTGCGCAATGGCGATTACCTCGTCGCGGCGAAGTGGCCCTATGGGTTTTCGAAATATTCGCTCCCCGGCGAACCCGACCTGTTCGAGGGGCGGTTCTTCGCCAGCCTGCCCGAACGCGGCGATGTGGCGATCTTCAAGCACCCGGTAACGGGGGTGGATTACGTCAAGCGCGTGATCGGCCTGCCCGGCGATACGGTGGCGGTGCAGGACGGCGTGGTCATCCTCAACGGCACCCCGCTGCCCAAGGAGGATGCCGGCGCGGCCGATATCCCGATGAGCGCCAACACCGGTTGCCGACGCGATGGGGGCGTGGTGATGGACGGGACGATTTGCCGCTATCGCCAGTTCCGCGAGACATTGCCTTCGGGCCGCAGCTATCTGACGGTCGATTTCGGCAATGTCGGCGCGCGCCTGCTGACCGACGAGACCGGCCAGATCGCGACCGATGCGCGCGGCAATCCGCTGCGCGTCGATCCCGACAATACCGAGCCGGTGATCGTGCCTGCGGGCCATCTGTTCATGATGGGCGACAACCGCGACAATTCGCTCGACAGCCGCTTCCCCGCAGTGCGCGATGGCGGGGTCGGGCTGGTCGATGCCGAACTGCTGGTCGGGCGCGCCAGCCGCGTGTTGTGGTCGAGCGACGGGACGGCCGAATGGCATCTGCCGTGGACCTGGTTCAGCGCGGCGCGCTGGAACCGCATCGGAGCCGACATATGAGCGCGCTCGAGCCCGCCGCACGCGACTGGCTCGCCAAGACCGGTTTCACGGTGAAGGACGAGACGCTGTGGTTCGCCGCGCTGACGCATGGCAGCATGGGCGAGAAACAGGATTACGAACGGCTCGAATTCCTTGGCGACCGCGTGCTCGGCCTGTCGATCGCCGACTGGCTCTATGCGCGCAGCGATGCGCCCGAGGGCAAGCTGGCGCAGCGGCTCAACGCCATCGTCAGCCGCGAAATGTGCGCGCAGGTCGCGCGCGGCATCGGGCTGGCGCCGCATATCCGTATTTCCAAGCAGGCGAGCAGCGACGGCGGGCGCGACAGCGACAATATCCTCGGCGATGTGATGGAAGCATTGCTGGGCGCCGAATTCCTCGACAACGGGTTCGAGCCTGCGCGCAGCGTGGTCCAGCTATTGTGGCGACCCGCGCTGGAAAGCGGTGCGGGCAAGTCCAAGCATCCCAAGAGCGCGCTCCAGGAATGGGCCGCGGGCAACCAGCGGCGCCCGCCCGAATACGAGCTGGTCGACCGTTCGGGCCCCGATCACGCGGCGCGGTTCACCGTGCGGGTGAAGGTCCACAAGGTCGGCGAGGCGGAAGGCACCGCGGGCAGCAAGCAGGAAGCCGAAAAGCAGGCGGCACGCATATTCATGGAGACGTTCGGGTGACGCAGGAAACAACCAAATGCGGCGTGGTCGCCGTGCTGGGTGCGCCCAATGCGGGCAAGAGCACGCTGGTCAACCAGCTGGTCGGCCAGAAGGTCGCGATCACCAGCGCCAAGGCGCAGACCACGCGGGCGCGGATGATGGGCATCGCGCTGCACGGCAACACGCAGATGATCCTGGTCGATACGCCGGGCATTTTCGCGCCCAAGCGGCGGCTCGACCGCGCGATGGTCAGCGCGGCCTGGGAAGGCGCGGAAGCCGCCGATGCGGTGCTGCTGATGGTCGATCCGGTCAAGCAGCGGCGGCACGAGCTCGAACCGCTGCTCGAACAGGTCGCGCAGCGCCCCGAACGCAAGATCCTCGTGCTCAACAAGGTCGATGTGGCGAAGAAGGAACCGCTGCTCGCGCTGGCGCAGGACCTGGTGGGCAAGGTCGACTTCGCCGATATCTATTTCGTCTCCGCGCTCACCGGCGACGGGGTGCCCGAGATGAAGGAAGCGCTGGCCGGCATGATGCCCGAAGGCGTGTGGATGTATCCCGAAGACCAGGTCAGCGATGCCAGCGAACGCCTGCTCGCCACCGAAATTACCCGCGAACAGCTCTACCAGCAGCTGCACGAGGAACTGCCCTACGACAGTGCGGTGCGGCCCGAGAAATACATCCAGCGTCCCGATGGCAGCGTCGAGATCCACCAGCAGATCGTGGTCATCCGCGACAACCAGCGCGCCATCGTGCTCGGCAAGGGCGGCTCGAAAATCAAGGCCATCGGCGAGGCCGCGCGCAAGGAACTGACCGAACTGCTCGGCCAGAAGGTCCACCTGTTCCTCCACGTCAAGACCGACGAGCGGTGGAGCGAGGACAAGGAAATGTTCGAGGAAATCGGGCTGGACTGGAAGAGCTAGGGCTCTTCGCACCGGCAATGCTCGCGCTCGATTCCCTCCCCCAGTTGGCTGCCGCGCTCGCGGCCGGGCTGCTGGTGGGGATCGAGCGGGGATGGAAGCTGCGTGACGAGACCCCCGGCATGCGGGTTGCCGGGGTCCGCACCTTTACCCTGCTGGGCGTGGCAGCGGGACTGGCGGGTGTTATCGCGGGCCATGGCTTCGCGGTGGCCTCGGGCCTCGTCTTTGCAGCGGCCACCGCCATTGTAGCGATCGGCTATTCGCGCGCGGTGCTCGACAGCGGCAAGCCCGATGCAACCAGCGCGGTCGCCGCCATGGTCACGCTGGGTCTGGGGTTCCTCGCCGGGATCGGCGAAGAGGCACTGGCGGTCGCGGGCGCGGCGGTGGTCACGCTGATCCTCGCGCTGCGCACCGAAGTCCACCGCTGGGTCGGCGCGCTCGACGAGGCCGATATCAAGGCCTTCACGCGTTATGCGGTGATCGCGCTGGCGGTGTTCCCCTTCCTGCCCGAGGGGCGCTATGGCCCCTACGACGCGTGGGAGCCGCGCACCCTGTGGCTGGTGGTCATCATCGTCACCGGCTTTTCCTTCGCCGGCTATGTCGCCAACCGCCTGTTCGGCGCGCGCCGCGGGACCATTGCGACCGCCGTCATCGGCGGCGCCTACAGTTCCACCGCAGTGACGCATTCATTCGCCCAGCGGCTTGGCGCAGGCGCCGGGCACGGCGCGGAGAATGCGGGCATCGCGCTGGCCAGCGCGGTCATGTATCTGCGGGTGATCATCCTGGTCGCGGTGCTGGCGACGAGCCTGCTGGCCGATTTCGCAATCCTCGTCGCCCCGGCGCTGCTGGCGGGCTTCGCTGCGGCGCTGTGGCTCTACCGCGCGGCGCCCGCGACCACCGGCCCCGCCCCGCCCGGCAATCCGATCGCCATGCTGCCCGCGCTGACCTTCGTCGCCTTCGTGGCCGTGGCTGCGGTCGCCGCGCGCTGGGCCGAAACGCGCTTCGGCGAAGAAGGGATCGCGGTCCTGCTGCTGCTCATGGGCAGCATGGACGTCGATGCCGCCATCGTCACCGCCGGCGGGCTGGAGCCGGGCACCATCGCACCCCGGCTCGCCGCGCTCGCCATAGCGGGAACGATCCTCGCCAATATGAGCGTGAAACTGGGTGTCACGCTCGCCTATGGCGGACGCCAGGCCCGCCCCGCGGCATGGGCGCTGGCGGCCAGCATGGTGGCGCTGGCGGCCAGCCTCGCCGTAGGTTACGTACGGCTCTGATCGGGCGCTCCCCTACCGCTTCTTCAGGATCTCGATCTTGTTCTTCTTGGCGAAGTCCTTGGTCGATTCCTCGCTGCGGCCGATCGCCTTGGCGATTTCCCTGAGGCCCTTGCCCTTGCCCGCGAGCAGCCGCAATTGCCCCGCTTCCTCGGACTTCCACGGCTGCTTGTGGCGTTCGAAACGCTCCTTCGCCATCAGCCCGCCTCCGCCTTCTTGGCAGCTGCCTTTTTGGCCGGAGCCTTATTCTTCGCGGGGGCCTTCTTGGCGGCGGGCTTCTTCTTCGCCGCCGCCTTCTTCTTGGGCGCGGCCTTCTTCTTTTTCGCCGGACCCTTGGCCGCGCGCGCATCGATCAGTTCGATCGCCTGCGCCTCGGTGACGTCCTCGGGCTTCATGTCCTTGGGGATCGTCGCATTGGTGGTGCCGTCGGTGACATAGGGGCCGTAGCGGCCCGGCATCACCTTCATCTCGGCGCCGCTGGTCGGATGTTCGCCCAGCGTCTTGATCGGTTCGGCCTTGCCGCGCCCACCGCCTTTGCGATTGGCGGCTTCGGCAAGCAGCGTGACCGCCGCGTTCATGCCGGTGTCGAACACGTCGCGCGTGCTCTGCAGCTTGGCGTATTTGCCATCATGCCGCAGGTACGGGCCGTAACGTCCTATCGCGGCTTCGATTTCCTTGCCGGTCTCGGGATGCGTCCCGACGATCCGCGGCAGGCTGAGCAGCTTCAGGGCCCATTCGAGATCGAAATCGTCGAGGTCCTTGGGAATGCTCGCGCGCTTGGCTTCCTTGCCCTCGCCCAGCTGGATGTAGGGGCCGAAACGTCCCGTCTTGCGTTCGACCGGGAGGCCGGTTTCGGGATCCTCGCCCATCACCCCGTCATCGGCGCCGTCATCGCCCTCGCCGCCGGGCTTGGCGAACTGGCGCGTGAACTTGCAGTCGGGGTAATTGGCGCAGGCGACGAACGCGCCGTAGCGGCCACCACGCAGCGCCAGCCGGCCGCCTTCGCGGCCTTCGGTCTCGCACAGCGGGCAATGGCGCGGGTCCTTGCCGTCGGCGCGTTCGGGGAACAGGTAGTCGGACAGGAATTCGTCGAGCACTTCGGTCACTTCCGAAGGCTTCTTGTCCATCACCTCTTCGGTCTTGGGCTTGAAGTCGCGCCAGAAGGCCTCGAGCAGCTTCTTCCAGTCCTCGCGCCCGTCGCTGACCGTATCGAGCTCGTCCTCGAGCCCGGCGGTGTAGTCGAAGGCGACATATTGCGGGAAGAAGCGTTCGAGGAAGGCGGTCAGCAGGCGCCCGCTTTCCTCGGCGAAGAAGCGGTTCTTCTCCATCCGCACATAGGCGCGGTCGCGCAGCGTCTGGATCGTGCTGGCATAGGTCGAGGGGCGGCCGATGCCGAGTTCCTCGAGCCGCTTGACCAGGCTCGCCTCGGAAAACCGCGGCGGCGGCTGGGTGAAGTGCTGGTTTGCTTCGACGCCCTTCTTGAGCGGGCTGTCGCCCTTGGCGATGGCGGGCAGCAGGCCCTCTTCATCGTCCTCCGCGTCGTCGCGCCCTTCCTGGTAGACCGCGAGGAAGCCGGGGTATTTCACCACCTGCCCGGTGGCGCGCAATTCGTGCTGGCCGGTGGCCTCGCGCAGCGTGACGGTGGTGCGTTCGAGCGAGGCGGCGGCCATCTGGCTGGCCATCGCGCGCTTGAAGATGAGGTCGTAGAGCCGGCCCTCGTCGCCGCTGCCCGCACGGTCGCGGTTGAAGTCGGTCGGACGGATCGCCTCATGCGCTTCCTGCGCATTCTTGGCTTTCGTCTTGTACATGCGCGGGCTGTCGGGGAGCGCATGGCCGCCATAGCGATCGGCGACCGCCTTGCGGCAGGCGGAAATCGCGCTGCCGTCCATGCTGACGCCGTCGGTCCGCATGTAGGTGATCGAGCCCGCTTCGTAGAGCGATTGCGCACAGCGCATCGTGTGGCTGGCGGAAAAACCAAGCTTGCGCGCGGCTTCCTGTTGCAGCGTCGAGGTGGTGAACGGCGGCGCGGGATTGCGCTTGAACGGCTTGGTCTCGACTTCCTCGACCGTGAAGTTGGCGGTTTCGACCGCCTGCTTCGCGGCGGCGGCGCTGCCCTCGTCACCGAGCGTCAGCTTGTCGAGTTTCTTGCCCTCGAACCGGACCAGCCGCGCGTCGAACTCGCTGCCGTCCTGCTGCAGCTTGGCGATCACCGACCAGTATTCGTCGGCGCGGAAATGCTCGATCTCGATCTCGCGGTCGACGATCAGCCGCAGCGCGACCGATTGCACGCGGCCCGCGCTCTTGGCGCCGGGCAGGCGCCGCCACAGTACGGGCGACAGCGTGAATCCATAGAGATAGTCGAGCGCGCGGCGCGCGAGATAGGCGTCGATCAGCGGCTGGTCGAGCTCGCGCGGGGCCTTCATCGCATCGGTCACCGCCTGTTTGGTGATCGCGTTGAACGTCACCCGGTCAACCTTGGCGGGCAGCGTCTTGCGCTTCGCCAGCAGCTCGCGCACGTGCCACGAAATCGCCTCGCCCTCGCGGTCGGGGTCGGTCGCGAGGACCAGGCGGTCGGCGCCCTTCGCCGCGTCGCTGATTTCCTTGAAGCGCTTCTGCTTGTCGCGATAGAGCTCCCAGTCCATCGCGAAATCCTCGTCCGGGCGCACGCTGCCATCCTTGGGCGGCAGGTCGCGGACGTGACCATAGCTGGCGAGAACCTTGAAGTCCTTGCCGAGATATTTCTCGATGGTTTTCGCCTTGGCGGGCGATTCGACGATGACCAGTTGCATGGAGGTAAAAACAGTCCCTTACGTGTGTACGTGCGTATACGCGCGAAAATGGGGCCCGGGTAAGAGCGCCGTCAAGCGGGAGATTGCACCGCCGCATCTTTGGCCGCTGGCGCCATCAGCAGCCCGTAGCTCGCAACCGACAGCAGGACCAGCCAGACGCTGGCAAGCACGGCAAGCAAGTTAGCAAGGATCGTGAAGGCCAGCGGCGCAGACCCCCATAGGCTGGCGGGCAACGCCCATACCGCCCCGCCCGCCACGCTCAGAAGAAATGCCCCCGCTGCGTGGAGCATCAGCGCGCCGGTCGAGCGGCTGGTCGCTTCCCAACTCTGCTTCATGGCCTGCACCGCGCCGTCATTGCGCACCAGCACATCGCAGACCCCGGGCATCCACCGCGCCATCAGGATGAGACCCGGAACGATCAGGAGCATAAGGCCGAAGGTGATCGCCAGCCCCCAAAGGACGGTGAAGACCAGATAGGCCAGGAACCCGCCGCGTTTGCCCTGCGCGAACAGCCCCGCCTCCGCCATCAGGAGGAAGATCAGCACATAGACCAGATAGCCGTCGACCAGCATGATCAGCGTGCCCACCATCGTGAAGTCATCGCCGTAATGCCATTCCTCCACGGCGTAGGCGGCGGTCGTGCACAGGATATACAGCGTCAGCGGCACCGGCAGCATGCGCGCCAGTCGCAGCATCTCCAGCCCAATCGTGCGAAAATCGACCGCTCTCGGTTCCATCGTGCCCCCGTTTCCGGAAGGCCGGGTAAGAGTGCATCCGTCAATGGGCAAGCGCCAAACGCAGAACGGGCCGCCCGTATAGGAGGTACGGAGGCGGCCCGTCGCGCGCGCTGCGAACAGCGCCCGCTGTCTGATCTGGTGTGCTTTCGGCGCCCGAGTCGCGGGCGGGGAAGACACCATGATATGACAAGAACGACATATGGAATTGCAAGAATGCGCCATTTTTCCTGCTTTCCGTAACGTCACCCCCGAGCTCGCCGCGGGATGACCGGCAGGCCGGACGCTTATTTCAGGCTCACCCGTCCTGCGGCGTGGCGTTCAAGCTGTCCGGCGATCTCCAGTTCGAGCAGCGCGAGCTGCACTGCCGCGGCGGGTGTGCCCGACTGGCGGATCAGTTCGTCCACTGCGACGGGGGCGGCGGTGAGCAGCCCGGCAATGTCCGCGGGTTCGGCCTGGGCAAGGTCTTCGGGCGTGTAGTCGAAGCCATTGGCCGGTTCGCGAAAGGTCGAGCGCGGTTCGCCGGCGAAGGTGCTCAGCAGTTCGGCCACCTCGGCGGGTTCCTGCACCAACACCGCGCCTTCGCGGATGAGGTGGTTGCAGCCGTGGCTGCGCGCCTCGAGCGGGCTGCCGGGGATCGCCATCACCTCGCGCCCCGCCTCGCCCGCGAGCCGCGCGGTGATGAGGCTGCCCGATTTGATCGCCGCCTCGACCACCAGCGTCCCGCCCGCCAGCCCGGCGATGATCCGGTTGCGGCTGGGGAAATGGCTGCCGCGCGGTTCGGTGCCCGGCGGCTGTTCGGCCAGCAGCAGTCCCTCGCTGGCGATCCGCTCCTGCAGATCGGCGTGCTGCGGCGGATAGGCGATGTCGATCCCGCTGGCGATCACGCCGATAGTGTGCGGGAAGGCGCCTTCATGCGCGGCGCCGTCGATCCCGCGCGCCAGCCCCGAAACCACGGTGAACCCCGCCTCGGCCAGCCCGCTGGCGAAATCGCGCGCCAGCTTGACCGCCGCCGCGCTGGCATTGCGCGCGCCGACCATGGCGACGCAGGGCCGCGCGGCCAGCGCGAGGTCGCCGCGCCAGGTGAGGATCGGCGGCGCGCTGTCGAGCTGGCCGAGCAGCGCAGGGTAATCGGGCTGGTCGTGGAACAGGTATTTCGCGCCTGCCTGGCGCACCGCCTCGACCTCGCGCTCCACCGTCTCGGCGGCGGTGGCGCGGTACTGGCGCCCCCCGCGCCGGCCCAGATCGGGCAGCGCCTCGAGCGCCTGCACCGCACTGCCGAAGCGCTGCAGCAGCATGGCATAGCTGACCGGCCCGATATTGGGCGAGCGCAGCAGCCGGATGCGGGCGAACGCCTCGTCCTGCGACAGGGCCGAGGTCGCCGCGCCGGTCATCCCCCGGCAGTGTCCTTGCTGCCGCCGACGCGGGGCTCCTCGCCCCTGGCCAGCCGCGCAATATTTTCGCGGTGGAGATAGATGATCAGCAACGCGATCGCGCCGAGCACGGGGAAGAACTGCGGATGGCCGAACAGCGGCGCGGCGGCCGCCGCCGCGACCACCGCGGCCATTCCGGCAAGCGAGGAAATGCGGAAGATCGCCAAAATGCTGAGCCAGACGAAGGCGTAGGCCAGCCCCAGCGGCCAGGCGAGCCCAAAGGCCACGCCGGCATTGGTTGCCACGCCCTTGCCGCCCTTGAAGCCGAGCCAGACGGGGAAGCAGTGGCCGAGCACCGCCGCGCCTGCGGCAAAGGCCATCGCCACTTCGCCCCACAATTGCCCGGCAATCGTGACCGCGGCGAACCCCTTGAGCAAATCGAGCAGCAGCGTGGCCGCGGCCAGCCCCTTGTTGCCGGTGCGCAGCACGTTGGTCGCGCCGATATTGCCGCTGCCGATGTTGCGCACATCGCCCATGCCCGCGGCGCGGGTGAGCAGCAGCCCGAAGGGGATCGAGCCGATCGCATAGCCGAGCAGCGCCGCCCAGAGCACGGTGGTGGTCATTTCTGCTGGCACGATATACCCCAAGCTACGCCCCGAGCGTCCCACCACCGCAGGCGGGCGTTGCCCCGCGGCCGTTTTTGCGTTCTAGCGACCTAGAAGAAAGTACCGGGTTAGGCCAAGACCCATCTGCGATACCGGCCTGCCAATTCGAACGGATCTGGAGCTTTGGACCAACATTCCCCCATCCTGCTGTTCGATTCGGGTGTCGGCGGACTGACCGTACTGGGCGAACTGCGCGCGCTGCTGCCGCAGGCGCCGGTGATCTACGCCGCGGACATGGCCGGCCTGCCCTATGGCGCAAAGAGCGAAGCGGAGGTGGCCGCGCGAGTCGCCGGGCTGCTCGGGCGGATGGCCGAACGCTACCAGCCGCGGCTAATCTGCATCGCCTGCAACACTGCCAGCACGATCGCGCTGGGCATGGTGCGCGACGTGCTTGAAACGCCGATCGTGGGCACGGTGCCCGCGATCAAGCCCGCGGCGGCGATGACCCGGAGCGGGGTGATCGGTCTGCTCGGCACCGAGGCGACGGTGCGCCAGCGCTATGTCGACGACCTCGAACGGCAATTTGCCCGCGAATGCACGCTGCTGCGGTTCGGCGCGAACAACCTCGTGGCGCTGGGCGAGGCGAAATTGCGCGGCGAAGAGGTCGATATCGACGATGTCGCGCGCGCTGCCTCGGGCCTCGTGCTGCAGGACCATGGCGAGCGGCTCGACACGGTGATCCTGGCCTGCACGCATTTCCCGTTGCTCGAGGCCGAATTGCGCGAGGCCTTCGGCGCGGGCGTCGGCTTCGTCCATGGCGCTGGCGGGATCGCGCGGCGCATCGCCTCGCTCACCGAGGGCCAGTCCTTCGCCCGCAGCGCCCCCGATTTCGCCGTGACGACCGGCGATCTCGATGATTTCAAACGGCTTGCCCCGGCCTTCGCGCAGCTCGGGATCGAGGATTTGCGTCCCTTCTGACTTGCGAGCCACTCGCAAAGATCGCGGTAGCGATTTGCAACGTATTCGATTAGGGCGACCGGCACAGTCAGCCGCGGACGGGCGGTGCAGATACGGGCGAATACGCCAGTGAATTACGACCAGATCTTCGACGAAGCGATTTCCCGGCTGCACGAGGAAGGCCGCTACCGCGTCTTTATCGACATCCTGCGCAACAAGGGTGCCTTCCCCAATGCGCGCTGCTTTGCGGGCCACAATGGCCCCAAGCCGGTCACCGTGTGGTGTTCGAACGATTACCTTGCGATGGGCCAGCACCCCAAGGTGATCGCGGCGATGGAAGAGGCGCTGCACGATGTCGGCGCAGGCAGTGGCGGCACGCGCAATATCGGCGGCAACACGCATTACCACGTCCAGCTCGAAGACGAATTGTCCGACCTGCACGGCAAGGACGCCGCGCTGCTGTTCACCAGCGGCTATGTCTCGAACGATGCGACGCTGTCGACCGTGGCCAAGCTGCTGCCCGGCTGCGTGATCTTTTCGGACGAACTCAACCACGCCAGCATGATCGCCGGGATCCGCAATTCGGGCTGCGAGAAGCGCGTCTTCCGCCACAACGACCTCGCCCATCTCGAGGAATTGCTGGCCGCCGAAGACGAAGCCACGCCCAAGCTGATCGCCTTCGAAAGCGTCTATTCGATGGATGGCGACATCGCGCCGATTCACGAAATCTGCGACCTCGCGGAAAAATACAACGCCCTGACCTATGTCGACGAGGTCCACGCAGTGGGCATGTACGGCCCGCGCGGCGGCGGCATTTCGGAACGCGACGAAGCCGCGCACCGGATCGACATCATCGAAGGCACGCTGGGCAAGGCGTTCGGCGTTATGGGCGGCTATATCGCGGCCGACAAGAAGATCGTCGACTGCATCCGCTCCTATGCGCCGGGGTTCATCTTCACCACCTCGCTCAGCCCGGCGCTGGTCGCGGGCGTGCTGGCCGCGGTGCGCCATCTCAAATCGAGCAACGAGGAACGCGAAGGCCAGCAGGCCGCCGCCGAACTGCTCAAGACCAAGATGCGCGATGCGGGCCTGCCGGTGATGGACAGCGTCACGCATATCGTCCCGCTGATGGTCGGCGACCCGGTCCGCGCCAAGAAGATCAGCGACATCCTGCTCGCCGAATACGGCGTCTATGTGCAGCCGATCAATTTCCCGACCGTGCCGCGCGGCACCGAGCGGCTGCGCTTCACCCCCGGCCCCGCGCATACGCCGGCGATGATGGACGATCTGGTCGGCGCGCTGGTCGAAATCTGGGACCGCATGGATCTGGAACTCGCGCAGGCCGCCTGACCCGGAATGGCAGCACCTGCTGATCCCGATTTCCGCCACGCGCTTCCCCCCGAACTCGAAGCACTGCTCGACAGCGACCCGGCGCTGGCCACGAAATGGCAGGCGCTGACCCCGCTGGCACGCAACGAATGGATCTGCTGGACGATCTCGGCCAGGCAGGAACCCACCCGCGCCAAGCGCCGCGCTCGGCTGCACGAGGAAGTGCTCGACGGGAAGAAGCGCCCGTGCTGCTGGCCCGGATGCCCGCACCGCCGCGCCAGCGCGCGCAAATTCGTCGCTCCCTGAAAGCCGATGCAATCGCGTGCCGCCTGTGGCATGCTCCGCGGCAGGGAGAGAGAATATGGCCACCATTTCCGACCGCGCGACGCGCGATACCGGCACGCTCGACATTCGTCCGCTGACCCCGGCGATCGGGGCGGAGATACTCGGGATCGACCTCGGCAGCGCCGACATTGCCGCGCGTATCCCCGAGATCCGCGCCGCGCTGCTCAGCCACGGGGTGATCTTCTTCCGCGACCAGGACATCACCACCGCGCAGCATATCGCCTTTGCGCGCGCGTTCGGCGAACTGGAAATCCATCCCGCCACGCCGAAGGACCAGCCGAACCGCGAAGTGCTGCGGATCGAGCATGGGCCCAAGAGCCGCGGACAGGAAAACGCCTGGCATTCGGACGTCACCTGGCGCGAAGAACCCTCGCTCGGTTCGATCCTGCTGGCGCGCGAAGTGCCCGATTGCGGCGGCGATACGCTGTTCGCCAATATGCACCTCGCCTACGAGCGATTGTCCGACCCGATGAAGGCCTTCTGCGAAGGATTGACCGCGGTGCATGACATCGCGCGGGTGTTCGCCAAGCGGCTGGGCAAGCGGCCCGAGGAACTGCACGATACCTACCCGCCAATGCGCCATCCGGTGATCCGCACGCATCCCGAAACCGGCGAACGCGCGATCTACGTCAACACCGCCTTTACCTCGCATATCGAGGGGCTGGCGGAGAGCGAAAGCCGCTGGCTGCTCGATCACCTGTTCGCCACCGCCAAGGATGCCGAAATCCAGTGCCGGTTTCGCTGGCAGGCGGGCTCGGTCGCGTTCTGGGACAACCGGGTATGCCAGCATTTCGCCGCGAGCGATTATTTCCCCGCGCGCCGCGTGATGGAACGCGTCACGATTGCCGGCGACAAGCCCTTTTTCACGCCCTGAGCGGCTATCGTAACAGCTTGGTAGGCGAGGCATTCCTCCCTAGATAGCCGCCATGGACGGCCCCGCCCCTGCCCCGCGTGACGAACGCGCCCTCGCGCCGCTGCTGGCGCTTGCCGGGCTGGTGCTGCTGCCGTTCCTGCTGCTCGCGCTGTTCGGGGGGACGCCGGTACCCGCAAGCGACCCGCGGGCGAGCGATGCCCAAGTCGAAACTGCCCCCATGCCGGTGCCCGATCTTCCCGCGACGGGCGACGACACCGTGGTTCTCTCGGATCTACCCGCGGGCGATGCGCAGGCGCGCAATGCAGGCGTGGCGTTCGCCGCGATCGGGCCCGGCAGTGCGTCTCCCTTCGCCTTCCGCGGCAGCGCTGCCGACCGCCTGCGCGCACGCGACTGCCTCGCGCTTGCGGGCATGGCCGAGGCGGGCGGCGGCGATGGCGACCAGCGCGCGGTAATGCAGGTGATCCTCAACCGCGTGCGCCACCCTGCTTTTGCGGGCAGCGTGTGCGGCGTGGTGTTCGAAGGCTCGCAGCGGCCCACCGGCTGCCAGTTCAGCTTTACCTGCGACGGCTCGCTCGCGCGGCGCTATTCCGATGCGGCATGGCGCGCGGCGCGCGCGCGGGCGGAGGCAATGCTCGGCGGCGCGACGCATGCCCCCGTCGGCAATGCCACGCATTTCCATGCCGATTATGTCTATCCGTGGTGGAGCGACCGGCTCGACAAGGTGGCCAAGGTGGGGCCGCACATCTTCTTCCGCTGGCGCGGCTTCTGGGGCAGCCGGCAGGCGCTCTCGGCACGTTATACCGGCGGCGAGCCCGATCCGCTGCGACTGCGCGAAACCGCGCTCGCCACCGCCGCCGCCAATCCGCTGCCCGGCCTGCTGGGCAGCGGCGAGGCGGTGCGCAGCATCACCCGCGACAGCGTGGCGCGTGCCGCGGGCGAGACGCCGCGCGCAGCCGCATCCGCCGGCCAGCCCAGCCGGGGCGCAGGCGTGCATTTCGTCCTCGTATCGCCGGGCGATTCGCCGGGTGCGCTGGTCGACCGGGCGCGCAGCCTGTGCGCGGGCGGCGGCTATTGCCGCGTGCAGGGGTGGAGCGATCCCGCGCAGGTCCCGGCCAGCCTGCCGCTGACCGACAGCGACCGCCGCAGCCTGCGGTTCAGCTTCGCCGCGGCAAATGCCAATGGCGGCGAAGCGGTGTTCTTCGACTGCCGGCTGTTTTCCGCGCCGGACATCGGAACCTGCCTGCCCGCAATCCCGTAGGGGATTTGTCGGCGCTGGCGTGGCACGCTAGTCCTACCGGCAACACTATTGGGAGCGAGACTGAATGAGCGGCAATCCGGACATGACCTATGACGAGGTGGTGATGGGCCGCCGCTCGATCCGCGGCTATCTCGACAAGCCGGTGCCGCGCGCGGTGATCGAGGAAGTGCTGACGCTCGCCATGCGCTCGCCCACCTCGATGAACACGCAGCCGTGGCATTTCCACGTCATCACCGGCGAACCGCTCGACCGGATCCGCAAGGGCAATACCGAACGCATCCTCGCGGGCGAGCCCGACAGCCGCGAGTTCCGCCGCGGCGAACCCTTTGCGGGCGTCCACCGCGAACGCCAGGTCGGTGTCGCCAAGCAATTGTTCGGCGCGATGGGGATCGAACGCGACGACAAGGACAAGCGCCAGGACTGGGTGCTGCGCGGCTTCCGCCAGTTCGACGCGCCGGTTTGCGTCATCGTCACATACGACCGCGAATTGTCGGGGAGCGACGACACGCCGTTCGATTGCGGCGCAGTCACCACCGCGCTGGTCAATGCCGCATGGAGCCGCGGGCTCGGCTGCGTGATCAACAGCCAGGGCATCATGCAGAGCCCCGTGGTGCGCGAACATGCGGGCATCCCCGACGACCAGGTGATCATGAAGGCGGTCGCGCTGGGCTGGCCAGACGAAAGCTTCCCCGCCAATGCGGTGGTGAGCGAGCGCAAGAGCGTGGACGAGGCCGCGCGCTTCGTAGGCTTCGCATGAGCGACCGCTTCGTCGACCTGGGCAGCGGTTTCTGGACCGTCCGCGGCAGCTTTCGCATCGGCGGCTTCTTCGATGTCGGGACGCAATGCGCGCTGGTGCGGCTCGCCAGCGGCAATTTCGTCTTCCTCGACAGCTATACGCTGACCGATGAAATCCGCGCCGAGGTCGACTCGCTGACCGATGGCGGCGCGAAGGTCGAGGCCGTGATCAACCTGCATCCGTTCCACACGCTGCATTGCGACTGGATGCACACTGCCTTCCCGCAGGCGAAGCTGTATGGCACCGCGCGGCATCATGAAATCCTGCCCCACCTGCCGTGGGAAGATGTCCGCTGCGAGCAGGATGCGCTGGCGCAGCTTTATGCCGATGACTTCGCCTTTTCGGTGCCGCGCGGCGTCACGCTGGTGTCCGATGACGACAGCGTCCACTTCTCCTCGGTTCTCGCGCTGCACCGCGCCAGCGGGACGGTGCATGTCGACGATACCTTCGTCTACCTGCGCAAGGGCTTTCCGCTGTCGCTGCTGCCCTTCACCGGCCGTCTGGGCTTCCACCCGACGCTGGCCAAGGCGCTCGAACCGCGCGCGGGCGCGGCGGACCAGTTCCGCGAATGGGCGATCAAGCTCGGCGTCGACTGGGCGGATGCAAAGCGCATTGCCGCCGCACACAATGCGGTGCTGCCGCTCGACCGGAAGACACTGCCCGACCTGATCGGCGAAGCGCTGGGCCGGGTGAAGCCAGTACTCGACGCGCACCGCGCCGAATACGGCTGACCGCTCAGCGCAGGCTCACCACATTGTCGGCGGCGGGGCGCTGGCGGCTGCCGTCGTAGAGGCTCGCCATCGGTTCATCGGTGACCACCACACGGTCGGCAGCGCCGAAGCCGTTGAAATCGGTCTTCATCGCCGCGCCATAGGCGCCGAGCATGCCGATCTCGATGAAATCGCCCGCCTGAATGTCCTCGGGCAGGACGAAGGGGCCCTGCATATAGTCGGCATCGTCGCAGGTCGGGCCGTAGAAGGCGAAATCCATGTCGGGCTTGATGAGGTCGTCCTCGAGCGCGCGGACGGGGAATTTCCAGTCCACATGCGCGGCATCGAACAGTGCGCCATAGGCGCCGTCGTTGATGTAGAGTTCCTCGCCGCGGCGCTTCTCGACCTTGACGATGAGCGAGCTGTATTCGGCGCACAAGGCGCGGCCCGGCTCGCACCACAATTCGGCATTGTAGGCGATCGGCAGATTGTAGAAGTTCTGGTGGATGATCTGGAAATAGTCCTCCAGCGGCGGCGGTTCCATCCCCGGATAGACCGACGGGAAACCCCCGCCGACATCGATCATGTCGATGACCACCGAGGCTTCGCCGATGGCGACGCGCACGCGTTCGAGCGCTTGGACATAGGCAAAGGGCGTCATCGCCTGGCTGCCCACGTGGAAGCACACGCCGAGCCAGTCGGCATGCTGGCGCGCCTGTTGCAGCAGCTGCGGCGCCTCGGTCAGGTCGCAGCCGAATTTCGACGCGAGGCTGAGTTCGGAATATTCGCTCGACACGCGCAGGCGGACGCACAGCCGCAAATCCTGCGCGGGCTCGCCCTCGTCGTCACGGCAGGCGGCGACGATCTTCTCCAGTTCCTCGACCGAATCGAGGCTGAAGGTGCGCACACCGTGCTGGCGATAGGCTTCGCGGATCGCGCTGGGCGCCTTGACCGGGTGCATGAAGCACAGCGTCGCGCCGGGCAGCGTCGCGCGGACCAGCCGCACTTCGGCGATCGAGGCGACGTCGTAATGCGTCACGCCATTGTCCCACAACACCTGCAGCAGGTCGGGCGAGGGATTCGCCTTCACCGCATAGAGCGACTTGCCCGGAAACTTCTCGACGAAGAAACGGGCGGCGCGCGCGGCGGCGTGCGGGCGATTGAGGATGATCGGTTCGTCCGGCTGGAGCGCGCGAACTACGGACCGGGCGTCAGGAAATGTGTGCAACTCAAGGGACCCCCAAAACGGCTAGGTTTCAGACAAGGCTGCCTTGCGGATCGGATCCCCTTGGGGCAGCGGAGCGGCGCACATAAGCGAGATGCGCGATAAAGCAAGCGGAATCGGCCGGTTCGGCCCTGTCTATGTCACTGTATCAAAGGTCGAGCGCGCCTGGCGTTCCATGGCGCGGTCGCAGCATCAGCTCAGCCGGTCGCGGAAGGTGTCGTAGCCGAACTCCTTGACCAGCTCGAGCTGGTCGCTGTCGCTGTCCCAGAGATAGATGCTGGGCAGCTGCACGCCGTTGAAGGTGTTGGTCTTGACCATCGAATAATGCGCCTGGTCGAGGAAGGCGAAACGCTTGCCTACCTCCGCCCCGCCGGGGATCCGGTAATCGCCGATCACATCGCCCGCGAGGCAGGACGGGCCGCCGATCCGCACCGCGGGGACGGCCTCGTCGCTGCTCTCGCCGAGCATGGCGGGGCGATAGGGCGCCTCGATCACGTCGGGCATGTGGCAGGTGGCCGATACGTCGGCGACCGCGACGGGCAGGCCGTTGAAACCGGTATCGAGGATCGTGCCCACCAATATGCCCGCATCGAGCGCCACCGCCTCGCCCGGTTCGAGATGGATTTCGGCGCCAGTGTCGTCCTTCGCATCGCGCAGGAACTCGATCAGCTCCTCGCGCTGGTAATCGGCGCGGGTGATATGGTGCCCGCCGCCCATGTTGATCCACTTGAGCTGGCCGAACCACGGCTCGATCGCGTCGAACACCTTGTCCCAGGTGGCCAGCAGCGGCTCGAAATCCTGCTCGCACAGATTGTGGAAATGGATCCCATCGACCTGCGCCATGATTTCCGGGGTCAGCTGGTCGAGCGGGAAGCCCAGCCGGCTGCCCGGGCTGGAGGGATCGTAACGCGGCACCTCGCCCGTGGGGTGCAGCGGGTTGATCCGCAGCCCGACATCGAAGTCCTGCCCCGCGGCGCGCGCGTTTTCCATGATCAGCGTCGCGCGTTCGAGCTGGCCGGGCGAATTGAAGATCACATGGTCGGACAGGCGGCAGACCTCGTCGAGCTCCTCGGGCTTGTAGGCCGCCGAATAGGTCGCGATCTCGCCGTCGTAGAACTCGCTCGCCAGCCGCGCTTCCCACAATCCGCTCGTGCACACGCCATCGAGATATTCGCCGATGATCGGCGCGGTCGACCACATCGAAAACGCCTTGAGCGCGCTGAACATCTTGATCTCGGCGGCATCGCGCACCTCGGCCAATATCTGGCAATTGGCGCGCAATTTCGCCGCGTCGACGACGAAAGCGGGGCTGTCGACGCGGTCGAGGTCGAATTGCGCAAAGGCGCCCGGATCACCGGCTTTGGTTTCCATAGGGTTCAATTCTCTCTTGAAGTATCGGCCACCAACGCATCGACCTGGCGGGCGATCGAGCGGCGTACGGCGGCAACCTGTTCGGCGCCGATTTCGTTCCATCCCATGATCGCCTGCGACACGCGCCTGCCGCTGGTGAAGGCGATCATGTTGGCGATCAGCAGCAGCGCGTCGAGACGCGCGTCCTCGCTGTCGGGATCGCTGCCGCGCGCGGCGCGGATCAGCTGCGCGGTCAGTTCGGTCCCCGGCTGCCACAGCCGCTCGTAGAGCAGCGCGAAGGCATCGCCCGGCGCGTTCATCTCGCGCGCGACGAACCCCGCCCACAGCGCCGCTTCCTCGCCCATGACCAGTGTTTCGACCAGCGCGTCCATCAGCTGGCGGAGCAGATCGTGCGCAGTGGCGCGGTCGCCCTGCCCCTGCGCAAGGAAAGCGACTGCGGGCGCGGTGGCGGCCGCCATGCCGTCGGCAAAGCGTTCGAGAATCGCCTGCGCGCATTCGAGATAGAGCGCGTCCTTCGACCCGAAATGATAGTTCAGCAGCGGCTGGTTGACCCCGGCTGCGGCCGCGATCGCACGGGTGCTCGCGCCTTCCAGCCCGCTTTCGGCAAAGGCCACGATCGCCGCATCGAGGATGAGGCTGCGCGTCTCGCTGCTCTTGGCATAGGTGCCGCGGTTGGCGGGTGGGGACTGGGCCATGCGCGGCCCATAGGGCAAGCGGCGGGCAAGCTCCATAGCCTGCCCGCGCGGGTTACAGCGCGGGCTTGTACTGGCTCGCGTCGGTGACGAAATCGGCGTGACCGTAGGTCTCGAGCAGCTGCCGCAGCTTGCCCACCAGCCGCCGGTCGGCCCAGTCGCGCGTAGCCGGAATAGCGGCGAGCGCCTTGTACCAGCGGATGTGGCCGTGGACGAAGGCCAGCGCGCACAGCGCCGCCAGCCGGTCTGCGGCACTCATCGTAACGCCCACGCTGGCGGCCAGTTCACGGTCGCCGCCCATGAAATGCTGGATGAAGAACAGCTTCGAAAAACCGCCCTCCATCCAGCGCTTCGCCCCCGCCAAGGCCCCCTCTCCCTGGGTCATCTCGGCGTCCATCGTCGCGCGTAGCAGCGCGCCGCAGGTCTCGGGCTCAAACTCGGCGCGCAGCGTGGCCGAGCGCGTCAGCCACAATTTCTCGATCCCGCGCGGGGTAACGCTCAGCAAATCCTCGGGCAGGCCGAGCAGGAAGCAGCGATAGCGCGCCAGTTCGACCTTGGCGCGTTCTTCGGGGGTGAAGGTTTCGCGGCCGCTGTCGAGCACCTCGCGCGCCATCAGATAGGTGCCGATCAGCCCCGCGGGCATCTGGTCCACCTGCGGAATCGGAATGCCATAGACGCCGACGTCCCATTTGCCGCTGCGCATGATGTTGGCGCGGACCATCGAATGCATCAGCCGGACCTTGGCCGCCGCCTTGAACCCCGCCCCCGAGCGGCGCAGCGCACCGGGCATCAGCGTGCAGGTGAAGAAGCTGCCGGTTTCATAGGCGCGGCGCGAAGCGGTGTTGTTCGACAGCGTGCCGGTCAGCGCCATCGGCAACGCGCTGTATTTGTTCATGAAGGTCGCGATGAAGGCGCCGCGCAGCACGAAGGGGGTCAGGTGGACATGCGCATTGCGCTCGGTTCGCGCGCCCTGCTCGACCAGTTCCATGTCGAGCCACTCGGGCGTCGCCTCCATCGCGGCGATGAAGGCACACAGTTCGGGCGGCGCATCCTCAACCGTCTCGAGGCCCCCGTCGCAGGCGCGGTCGAGCATATCGACCAGCGCCCGGAAGCCGTATTGGGGCATCAGCGCGGCATAGGCATCCGCCGTGCGGTCGCCGGTCATCGTATAGGCGCGAATGGTGGCGAGGCATTCGCTGTCGGCGAGCAATTCGGCCCGGCGCGAGGCGAAGCGCGCGGGCATCTCGACCTGGTCGGCAAGATCGGTGGAGAAGCGTTCGGGCAGCCGCGTGAAATCGACCGAGCCATAGATCGCGGGGATCGCCTCGCGCTGCGCCACTACCTCGGGCGAAAAGGCTGCGGGTACGGGTTCGAGCGGTTCGACGTGCGCAAGCGTGGCCATGAAGCGGCTCCCTTCACGCGCCAATTTATATCACTCGATCAAATCGTCAACCCGTTGCGGGATTCTGGCCGCAAACTCGCGGCATACCGCCAAGGAAAACGGGGCGGAGCAGCGCTTGCTGCCCCGCCCCGCCGGGAATTCGCGATCCGCTCAATCATCCTTGTCGGGACGATAGACCAGCGCCCGCACGGGGCCTTCGTAGGAGAACCCGCGCGACATCATCCGTTCCTGGCCGCTACGCCAGTTGGAGGCACCGAAGCCCGTGTAGACGGTGGTGGTCGACGTGTTCGACACGATCGTATCGTGGCTTTCGCCGACCGGTTCGGGATCGACGGTGACCAGCCCATACCGCTCGTTTTCCTGCGGTACGAACTGGATCGACAGCAGCCCGGGGCGGAACATGTACTGGTCGCGGCGGAAGCTGCGCGTTTCGGCACCGGCGGCATCGAGCAGCACGACCTTGGGCGACAGCACCCGCTCCAGTTCGAGCACCGAACCGATCTCGACCATCTTGGCGTGCGCTGCATCGGGGAGCGCGAAGACGAGATACGGCGCTGCCACCGCGCCGCGCCGCAGGCACGCGCCATTACCGGCGAGATGGGCATCGACCGTCCAGATCGCCTTGTCCTTTTCAGGCGTCAGGCCGATTGCCCCGGCCGTATCGACCACAGTCGGGCAATCGGGCCGATCATAGGCCAGCGTCGGCGGAATGGCCGGTGTGGTCGTGGTGCAGCCACCCAGAAGGGCGGCTGCACCAAGCGCGATAAACAGGTTCCTGTTCATGGCCCCGCCTAGCGCATCAGCCGGACGGCGGTGTCCGCCACCCGCCTCAGCGCATCGTCGATCCCGGCGGCCAGCCGCTCGGGCTGCGTGATCATGTCTTCGCGGTTCTCGAACACATAAGCCGGGTTCGCAGCGATGGTCACCACACCGGCCTGCGCATCGACTCCGTTGTAGACGATACGGTTTTCCATCAGCGTCTTGCCGGTCAGCGCATCGACCATCTTGACCTCGGCGGAGACCGTCGGGCGCCAGTTCTGGTTGCCCGCATTGACATAGCCATAGGCGGTGACGTTGAAATCGACCAGCGCCTGGGTGCCCTGCGGCGCGTCCGGATAGTCGCTGAGGAGTTCGCGCTTTTCGCGATCCGGTCCGGCCAGCATGACCGCGGCGATGCCGCTTTGGGCCAGCGCCGAGACGAGATAGCTTTCGAAATTCGCTTCGGGTGTGTGGTTGACGCTGTCGAGTGCTTCGTTGACCCGGTCACGGCGCGAGGCCTGGACCCCGGCGTCAATCAACCCGCCGATCAGCCCGAAATTCCCCATTGTCGACGCGGCTTCGTATGCGACCGCGTCTTCGGGCAGCGTGTCGTCGACGATGGCGACCGAAGTAACGGGTGCGGCAGGCGCGGTGTACGGCGTGCCGACATAGGGCTTGGCGCAGGCAGACAGCCCCAGCAGCGCGACGGCCGCGACGGATTTCTTCATGGAATTGTGACCCCTCAATGATCCCGGACGGGAGACCCGCCCAGTTGTCCGAACAGACGACCCGGGGCTACAAAGAAGCGAAGTCCGGCGTCAACAACGCCCGCAGTCCAGCGCGACTAAGTGGCTGATGGTGGCAGCAAAGACACTTCAAAAAGCGTTACCGCCACCCTCGCCTGTTGCAGTCGACCGCGATCAGAACCCGACCGGGCCGTCCAGCTCCTTCACCTGCCACGGCAGGCCGTGCGCGTTGAGCATGTCCATGAACGGATCGGGGTCCATTTCTTCCATGTTGAACACGCCCTCGCCGGACCACTTGCCGGTGAGCATCATCGCGCTGCCGATCATGGCGGGGACACCGGTGGTATAGGAAACCGCCTGGTTGCCGGTTTCCTCGTAAGCCGCTTCGTGGCTGCAGATATTGTTGATGTAGAAGGTCTTCTCGCCCGATCCGTCGAGCGCCTCGCCGGTCGCGATCACGCCGATATTGGTGTTGCCCTTGGTGGTTTCGCCCAGCGATTCGGGCTTGGGCAGCACGGCGGCGAGGAACTGCAGCGGGATGATTTCCTTGCCCTGGTACTTGACCGGGTCGATCCGCGTCATGCCGACATTCTGCAGCACGGTCAGGTGCTTGATGTATTCATCGCCGAAGGTCATCCAGAAGCGCGCCCGCTCCATCTCGGGGTTGAACTTGGCGAGGCTTTCGAGCTCCTCGTGATACATCATGTACATGTTCTTCGGGCCGACCGCCTCGAAGTCGAACTCGACCTTCTTGCCCATCGCGGGGGTCTCGACGAACTCGCCGTTTTCCCAGTGGCGCGAGGGCGCGGTGACTTCGCGGATGTTGATTTCAGGATTGAAATTGGTGGCGAAGGCCTGCCCGTGATCGCCGCCATTGCAATCGAGGATATCGAGCTGGCGGATGGTCTTGAGCTTGTGCTTCTTGAGCCACATGGTGAAGACGCTGGTGACGCCGGGATCGAAGCCCGACCCCAGCAGCGCCATCAGCCCGGCATCCTTGAAGCGGTCGTGATAGGCCCACTGCCAGTGGTATTCGAACCGCGCCTCGTCCTTGGGTTCGTAATTGGCGGTGTCGAGATAGGATACCCCGGCTTCGAGACACGCATCCATGATCGGCAGGTCCTGGTACGGCAGCGCCAGATTGACCACGAGGCTCGGGCCGACCTTCCTGATCAGATTGACCATCGCCGGGACTTCCTCGGCGTCGATCTCGTAGGTCGCCACATCCTGCCCGGTGCGCTCCTTCACGCTCGCGGCGATGCTGTCGCACTTGCTCTTCGTGCGGCTGGCAAGGTGGATGTCGCCGAAGATATCGGCGTTCATCGCCATCTTGTGGACGCAGACCGAGCTGACGCCGCCCGCACCGATCACCAGGACTGTGGACATGGGTAAACCTCTTTCGTGGAATTTCGAATCTTGCGCGCCCCCTAGCGAAATGCGCTACAGGGGCCAAATGATCCGAGACGATATGCGCAAACCGACCCGCGAAGGCGTTCTCGCCGCGGCCGCCTCCATTGCCGAATTGCTTCCGCCGACACCGCTGCTGCCGGTCGAGGTCGGCGGCGTGCGCTGCCATGTGAAGGCGGAAAGCCTGCAACCGATCGGCGCATTCAAGATCCGCGGCGGCTGGTGGCGGCTGTCGAACCTCGACGCGGCGGAGAGGGCGCGCGGCGTGGTCGCGGTATCGTCGGGCAATCACGCGCAGGGCGTCGCCTGGGCGGCGCGGCGGCTGGGGATCGCGGCGGCGATCGTCATGCCGCGCAATGCGCCCACGGTGAAACTGGAAGCGACCCGCGCGCTGGGCGCGGAGATCGTGCTATACGACCGCCCTGGCGAGGATCGCGAGGAAGTCGCCGCGCGCGAGGTCGCGTCACGCGAGGCGACGCTGGTCCATGCCTTCAACGATCCGTGGGTGATCGAGGGCCAGGGCAGCGCGGGCATCGAGATCGCGGCACAGCTTGGCCGCGCGCCGTCGCGCGTGGTCGTCTGTTGCGGCGGCGGCGGGCTGTCCGCCGGGCTGGCTCTCGCCTGCCCCGACAGCGCGATCCATGTGATCGAACCGCAGGGCTGGGACGTGGTCGGGCAAGCGCTCGAAGCCGGCGAAGTCGTACGCGCGGTCAATCCGCCCGTCACCATCTGCGATGCGTTGCAGCCCGATGCCAGTGCGCCGGTGGTGCTGTCGGTGTTGCAGGGCCGCGCGCAGCCCGGTGTGGTCGTGACCGACGAGGAAGTCCGCGCGGCCCAGCGCTTTGCCTTTGCCAAGCTCAACCTGGTGGTCGAACCCGGCGGCGCGGCGGCGCTGGCGGCAGCGCTCTCGGGCAAGGTCCCGGTCGACGCGGATACGGTCATCATGGTGACCGGCGGCAACACCGATGCGGCGAGCTTTGCTAAGACGCTGAACGCCTAGCACCCGACACCGTCACGAGAGCGACACGCACGCGCCCTATTGGCGTCGGACGATCGTAACTCTCGGGACGTGACACGCATGGTGGCAGTGGCAAAGCGGATCATCGACGATGCGGTGGTCCGCAAGGATGCGAAAGCGGGCGACAAGTTGCTCGACAGGGCGTTCGCGCTGGCCTTCAAGGGGCTGGTCTATGCGCAGATCTGGGAAGACCCGGTAATCGACATGGAAGGGCTGGAAATCGGCCCCGGCATGCGCGTGATGTGTATCGCCAGCGGCAGCTGCAACGCGCTGTCCTATCTCACCGCCGACCCTGCCGAAGTGGTCGCCGTCGATCTCAACCGGGCGCATGTCGCGCTGGGCAAGCTCAAGATCGCGGCAATCCGCAACCTGCCCGGCTACGACCGCTTCCGCCGCTTTTTCGCCGAGGCCGATCACCAGGAAAACCGCGCGATCTACCGCACGATGATCGCGCCGCACCTGGACGCGGAAAGCCGCAAATACTGGGAAAGCCGCGACCTTACCGGGCGCAAGCGGATCAGCCATTTCACCCGCGGAATCTACCGCCAGGGCCTGCTGGGCGGGTTTATCGGCATCGCGCATCTCGCGGCCAAATTCTACCGCATCGACCTCGCCCGCGTGCTGAGGGCCGAAACGCTGGCGGAGCAGCGCGCGATTTTCGAGGCCGAGCTGGCCCCGGTGTTCGACAAGGCATTCGTGCGCTGGCTGACCGATCATCCCGCCTCGCTGTTCGGCCTCGGCATCCCGCCCGCGCAATACCAGGCGCTGGCGGGTGACGAGAAGATGGCGGTGGTGCTCAAGCGGCGGCTGGAAAAGCTCGCCTGCGATTTCCCGGTGGATGACAATTACTTCGCCTGGCAGGCCTTTGGGCGCGGTTACGACCGCACCGTGGGGGCCCCGCTGCCGCCCTATCTCCAGCGCGGCAATTGGCCGGTGATGCAGCAGCGGATCGGCCGGCTCGATATGCGCCATGCCAATATGGTGGATTACCTCGCCGGGAGCGATGCGGGCAGCCACGACCGCTATGTCCTGCTCGATGCGCAGGACTGGATGGACGACCGCCAGCTCAACCAATTGTGGGCGCAGATCACCCGCACTGCCCGTCCCCGCGCGCGCGTATTGTTCCGCACCGCGGCCGAGCCGAGCCTGCTGCCCGGACGGCTGGCAGACGATCTGGCGACGCGCTGGACCTATCACGCACAGAGATCCGCCGACCTCACCGCGCGCGATCGCTCGTCGATCTATGGCGGCGTGCATCTGTACGAATTCGCCGGATGAGCGAGGCGGGGACAGCCAGCCAGGCGGCGCTGATGGACGGGATCTACCGCGGCCAGCGGCATATCTACGATATGACGCGCAAATATTACCTGTTCGGCCGCGACGGGCTGATCGAACAGCTCGCGGCGCCCGATGGCGCGACCGTGATCGAAATCGCCTGCGGGACGGGCCGCAACCTTGGCGCGATCAAGCGCCGCTGGCCGGGCACCGCGGTTCACGGACTCGATATTTCGGCGGAAATGCTCAAGAGCGCGCGCGCCGCGCTGGGCACCGGGGCGCGGCTGGCGCAGGGCGATGCCTGCCGCTTCGATGCCCCCGCGCTGTTCGGGCGCGGCGGCTTCGACCGGGTGGTGCTGTCCTACGCGCTGTCGATGATTCCCGATTGGGAGCGCGCGCTGCAACAGGCCGCACGGCTCGTCGCTCCCGGCGGATCGCTGCATGTGGTCGATTTCGGCTCGCTCGAGGCGATGCCCGCGCCGCTCGCGCAGGGCTTGCGCGGCTGGCTGGCACGGTTCCACGTCAGCCCGCGTGCCGATTTGCACGAGGCATTGCTCCGCGCCTGCACGATCAACGCGCTCGATTGCGAATTCGAGACCGCACGGTGGGACTATTTCCAGCGCGCGACTCTGCGCCGCCCGCCCGCTAGGTTGCAATTGACAATCCACCGCGGGGCCAGCACTCTTGCCCGATAAGGGTCAAAGGGGAGAATCCACACATGCTAGCCCAGATGCTCGCACCCGCGGCGGTGCTGATCGCGTGGTCGTTACTTATCCTGTTCTGGATGGCGCTGACGCGCCTGCCCGCGCTGAGCAAGGCCGGCGGGCTCGGCGCTGCCAAGCCGGGCGGCCGGGGACAGGATCTTGAGGGAGTGATCCCCGACAAGATCAATTGGAAATCGCACAATTACGCGCATCTGATGGAACAGCCGACGCTGTTCTATGCCGCCAGCGTGATCATCGCGCTGCTGGGCGCGAGCGCGCTCGATACGGTATTCGCGTGGATCTATGTCGCGCTGCGGATCGTCCATTCGATCTGGCAGGCAACCGTCAATGTGGTGAAAATCCGCTTCCTGCTGTTTATCGCGTCGACGATCGCGCTGATCTACCTCGCTTATCGCGCGCTTGCGCTGACGCTGTTCCACGATCCCAGCCTCGTGCTGGCCTGACGGAGACTATCCGATGATTCAATCGCAAATCCTCCAGCCCATCGTCGTGCTTGTTGTATGGACGATGATCATGTGGCTGTGGATGTACGCCACCCGTATCCCGGCGATGTCGCAGGCGGGGATCGACCCCAATGACGCGCGCCGGACCAAGTCGCTGGACGAGACGCTGCCCGCAGAGGTCCAGTGGAAAGCGCATAATTACAACCATCTGCACGAAGCACCGACGGTGTTTTATGCGGTTGCGCTGGTGCTGGCGATGATCGGCGCGGGCGACGGCATGAACGCGCTGATCGCGTGGATCTATGTCGGGCTGCGGATCATCCACTCGCTGGTCCAGGTGACCGCGAATGTGGTGATGGTGCGCTTCGTGCTGTTCGCGCTGTCGAGCGTCGCGCTGATCGCGCTGTCGGTCAATGCCGCGATGTTGGTGTTCGGCACCCCCATGTAAGCCAACACCAAGTCATTGCGAGGAGCCGCAGGCTCCGCGGCAATCCATCTTCCGGCGTAGCAACTCGCTGCAAGGTCGGTTGATGGATTGCCTCGCCGGCGGCTCGCAATGACTGTGTAGAGAGCTT
Source organism: Qipengyuania citrea (assembly GCF_024171405.1). Classification (GTDB taxonomy): domain Bacteria; phylum Pseudomonadota; class Alphaproteobacteria; order Sphingomonadales; family Sphingomonadaceae; genus Qipengyuania; species Qipengyuania profunda. The sequence goes on along the minus strand of NZ_JALJZT010000001.1, from coordinate 41,951 downwards.
ATTCCGCCGCCTCGGCTTCATGCGCGTGGCCGTCGGCGTCGATCTCCAGACCCGCGATGAAGCGCTCGGCATCGAGCGCGGCCATGCAGCCCATCCCCGCGGCGGTGACCGCCTGGCGATAGACGTGGTCGGTGACATCGCCCGCGGCGAAGACGCCCGGAACATCGGTCTTGGGCGATCCTGCCTCGGTTAGCAGGTAGCCGCCCTCGTCCATCGGCAGCTTGCCCTTGAACAGTTCGGTCGCGGGCGCATGGCCGATCGCGACGAAGGCGCCATCGACTTCGAGCATGCTGTCTTCACCGGTCTGCGTATCGCGCAGATTGAGGTGCCCCAGCGCGCCGGTGGGGCCGGCTTCGAAGCTTTCGACCGCCTTGTTCCAGATCACGCTGATCTTGGGGTGGTTGAGCAGGCGCTCCTGCAGGATCTTCTCGGCGCGCAATTCGTCGCGGCGGTGGATCAGCGTGACATCGTCCGAATGGTTGGTGAGGTAGAGCGCTTCCTCGACCGCGGTATTGCCGCCGCCGATCACCGCGACCTTCTTGCCGCGGTAGAAGAACCCGTCGCAGGTGGCGCAGGCGCTCACGCCCTTGCCGCCCAGTTCCATCTCGCCCGGCACGCCCAGCCACTTGGCCTGCGCGCCGGTGGCGATCACCAGCACGTCGGCGACATATTCGTCGCCGCTGTCGCCAGTCGCTGTAAAGGGCGAGCCGTTCGATACGTCGACATCGACGATCGTGTCCCACATCATCCGCGTGCCGACATGTTCGGCCTGTTTCTGCATCTGCTCCATCAGCCACGGGCCCTGGACGACATCGGCGAAGCCGGGATAGTTCTCGACATCGGTGGTGATGGTCAGCTGACCGCCCGGCTGCAGCCCCTGCACCACGATCGGTTCCATCATCGCGCGCGCCGCATAGATGGCGGCGGAATAGCCCGCGGGGCCCGAGCCGATGATGAGCATCTTGGTGCGATGGGTAGCCATGTCGTCAATTTCCGTCAGTCTGAAGGGGTGTTCGCGGTTATATGGGAAGCCGCAGCCGCAGAGTCACGCCACGAAGCGGGCGATCAGCGCCTCGCGCAGCGCGTCATCCACACCTATCGCGGCTTCGAGATAGGTGTCGAAGCTGCCGTGCCGCTCGGTCGCGATCTCGAGATAGCGGTCGAGATATTCCTCGCGCACGCCGAGCAGGTCCTTCGCCGCGCCTTCGTCGAGCTTGCGGCCCAGCCGCGCCTCGATCCCGGGGAGCGATTGCCGCGCGAGGACGTCGAAGGTCGGGCTGTCGTTGGTGCGCAGGAATTCGCGCCGCTGGTCTTCCTCGGCCACGCCGAGGATGTGCAGCAGCATGGTCGCCGCCACGCCGGTGCGGTCCTTGCCGGCATAGCAATGGACGAGGCTGGCACCCTCGCGCTGCGCAAGGATGGTGAGATAGCGACCGAACATGTCGATCATCGCCGGGTTGTCGGGCATGCGCGTGTAAACCGCCAGCATGCGTTCGCGCGCGAAATCGGCGGCGCTGGTGTCGGGGCCGATATCCATATGCGGCGGGCTGGAAGTGGTTTCGCCTTCATAGAACAGCACCTGCCCGTCGAACCCATCGACCCGGCGGCAGGGATTGGCCGCACGCTCGCTTTCCCCGCGCAGGTCGATGACCGTGTGGATGCCCAGCGGGGCGATCGCGGCGAGATCCTCTTCGGTCGCCTCGACATGGTGGCCCGAGCGGAACAGCAGCCCGGTGCGCACCTGCCCGCCCCCGCGCGTGCGCCAGCCGCCGTAATCGCGGAAATTGTGGATGCCCTGCGTCTCGAGAAATGGTTCGCGAATCATGCGCGCGACGGTGGCAGCGCGGCAGGGCATGCGCAATCGCAGCGAGCAGCTTCGCGCTCAGGCCTCGCTTAGATCGCGCAGGAAATTGGCAGTCCAGTCCTGCACATTGTCGTCGCGCACGGTGGCGATCAGCTTCTGGTAGCGCGCCTTGCGTTCTTCCAGCGTCATGTCGAGCGCGGTCTGGATCGCATGCGCGATATCGTCGGGGCTGTGCGGATTGACCAGCACCGCATCGGGCATCTGCGCCGCTGCGCCGGCGAAGCGCGAGAGGATCAGCACGCCGGGATCCTCGGGGTCCTGCGCCGCGATATATTCCTTGGCCACGAGGTTCATCCCGTCGCGCAAGGGGGTAACCAGCCCGATCTTGGCGGCGCGGAAGAAGCCGAACAGCTCTTCATGGCTGTAGCCGCGATTGACGTAGCGGATCGGGACCATGTCGACTTCGCTGCGCGCGCCGTTGATCCGGCCGCATTTCTGTTCGAGCTCCGCGCGGATCGCCTGGTAGCTATCGACATCCTCGCGGCTGGGCGGCGCGATCTGGATGAAAACTAGGTCCTGCACCCGCTCGGGATGCTTGTCGAAGAAGCGCCCGATCCCGTCGATGCGCTCGGGAATGCCCTTCGAATAATCGAGCCGGTCGACCCCGATCATCGCGGTGCGTCGGCGCGACGAGCTGAGCAGCCGCTGCTGGGCCTGCCGCGCTTCGCCAGCATTGCCCAGCTGCGAAAAATGGTCCCAGTCGATCCCGATCGGATAGGCGCGCGCGATCGTGGTGCGACCCTCGAAACTGACGGTGCCCTTTTCGCCGTCGACTTCGGCGCCCAGTTCGTTCTCGCAATAATGCAGGAAGCTTTCGAGCCATTCCTGCGTCTGGAAGCCGACCACGTCGTAATAGAGCAGCGTGCGCACCAGCCGCTCGTGATAGGGCAGCGAGACGAACAGCCGCGTCGGCGGCCAGGGAATATGCAGGAAGAAGCCGATGCGGTTCTTGAGCCCGCGCGAACGCAGCCGCTCACCCAGCGGGATGAGGTGGTAATCGTGGACCCAGACGGCATCCTCGGGTTCGATCAGCGGCGTGACCTGGTCGGCGAAGCGTTCGTTGACGCGTTCGTAGCCCTTGCCCGTCTCGCGTTCGTATTCCGCGAGGTCGAGCCGGTAATGGAACAGCGGCCACAGCGTCGAATTGGCATAGCCGTTGTAATATTCGTCGATATCGCGCTGCGACAAGTCGATCGTCGCGGTGGTCACGCCGTCATTGGTCTGCGTGTCGATATGCCCGGTGCGTCCGCTTTCGCTTTCCTGCCCCGACCAGCCGAACCATAATCCCTTGCGGTCGCTGAGCGCGGCGAGGAGCGCCCCGGCCAAGCCCCCCTGCGCGCCCGCTGCGCCGCGCGCCTTGGGCACCGCGACGCGGTTGGATATGACAACGAGACGGGGTTGATCGGTCAGCGTACTTCGCTCCACGGTTTACTCAGCAGACCCGCACAGTTGATGATACCAACCAGCGAATAGGTTTGCGGGAAGTTCCCCCACAATTCATCGGTTTCGTAGTCGAGATCCTCGCTCAGCATGCCCGATGCGGTGGTGTGGCTGAGCATGGCCTCGAACATTTCGCGCGCCTCTTCGCGCCGCTCGACCAGCGCCAGCGCCTCGATCAGCCAGAAGGTGCAGACGTTGAAGGCGGTTTCGGGCGCGCCGAAATCGTCCTCGGCGGCGTAGCGCAGCATATGGTCGCCGCGCCGCAGGTCGCGTTCGACCGCGGCAAAGGTCTTGAGGAAGCGCTCGTCGTCGGGCTTGAGATAGCGCAGTTCGACCAGTTGCAACAGGCTGGCATCGAGATAGTCGCTTTCGAAGCTGGCGCCGTAATGCCCGCCCTCCTCGCTCCACGCATTCGCGTCGATCTTGGTGCGGATCGCGTCGGCGCGCTGTTTCCAGTGGACCACGCGGTCGCCCTTGCCCAGCCGGGCGGCGACATTGGCCAGCCGGTCGCAGGCGGCCCAGCACATCACCGCCGAATAGGTGTGCACTTCCTGCCGCGTGCGAAACTCCCAAAGGCCCGCATCGGGCTGGTCGTGTTTCGCCCAGGCGGCCTCGCCGACTTCTTCCAGATGTTCGAAATCGCGCTCGTCCGCCATGCGCAGCAGGCGCGTGTCGAAGAAGGCCTGCGCAGTTGGCATGACGATCTGGCCGTAGCAATCGTGCTGCACCTGCTTGTAGGCCGCATTGCCCACGCGCACCGGGCCCATGCCGCGATAGCCGGCGAGGTGCTCGGCCTCGAATTCGTGCAGCTGGTCCGCGCCCATCACCGAATAGAGCGGCTGGATCTGCCCGCCGCGTGCCTGGTCGACGATGTTGCGCAGATAGGCGAGATATTTCTCGAGCACGTCGAGCGCGCCGAGCCGGTTGAGCGCCTGGACGGTGTAATAGCTGTCGCGGATCCAGCAGTAGCGATAGTCCCAGTTGCGCTGGCTGTTGGCAGCCTCGGGGATCGAGGTGGTCAGCGCGGCGACGATGGCGCCGGTTTCCTCGTGCTGGCACAGCTTGAGCGCAATTGCGGCGCGGATCACCTCTTCCTGCCATTCGAGCGGGATATGCAGCCCGCGCACCCAGTGCTGCCAGTAGCGCGCGGTCATCGCTTCCATCCGCCGCACTTCGCTGCGGATATTGCCATCGAAGGGCTCGTCGGGGCCGAGGAAGAAATGCTGGTCGCTCTCGACCCGGTAGCTGCGCCCTTCGAGGACGTAGCCGATCGGCGCATCGGTCGACAGGCGCAGCGCCTGCGGGCCGATCAGATAGCGGATGTGGTTGGTGCCATTGGTCGTCTCGGCCAGCGAGGCACCATAGCCGTTCATCGGCACCAGTACGACGCGCAGCCGCGGGGCGCCCGCCACCGGGCGCACGATGCGCGCATAGGCCACCGGGCGGTACATCCGGCCCGAGCGTTCGAAACGCGGTGCGAAATCGTGGATCTCGACCGCGCTGCCGTCCTCGGCCTCGAGCCGGGTGATCAGAATCGCGGTATTGCGTTCGTAACGCTGGCTGCTGCGCGCCTGCCCTTCGAGCTCGAACCGCCAAATGCCGCGATCGCGCGCATTGTCGTTGAGCAGCGAGCAGAAGACCGGGTCGCCGTCGACGCGCGGGACGCAGCCCCAGACGAAAGCCCCCTCGCTATCGACCAGCGTACTGACCTGGCAGTTGCCGATCGGGGAAAGCTCGAGGTCCGATTGCATCATATCTCCAACCAATGGTGCACCGCAGCAACGCTGTCGAGTCCGTATCGTGCCCCTTTGCTCGCGCGTTCGCCGACCGCGATACCGAAACCGCCATGTTCGACCGCACCGGCGAAGCCGTCCTCGTCGGTCACATCGTCGCCGATGAACACCGGGGCGGCGCCCGCGAAGGGCGCGACTTCCATGAAGGCCGACACCGCGGCCGCCTTGGTCGCGCCGGGGCGCACCAGTTCGGCCACACCCTTGCCGCTGGTGACGCATAATTCGCGCGCGGCGGCGAATTCGCGCGCGAAGGCCAGCGTCGCCTCGCGCTTTTCGGGCGCGGCGCGGAAATGCAGCGCGCCGCCATGCGTCTTGGTTTCGTAGAACAGGCCATGCGCTTCGGCGAAGGCGCGCAATTCGGCAATCGCCGCGTCCGACAGGCGCTGGGGTTCGTCACCGAGCCGCGTGCCGTCGGCAAGAAAGCGCGAGGCGCCATGCGAACCCGCGCGGCATATCGCCGGCTGTCCCAGGTGCCCGGTCAGATCGTCGAGCGCGCGGCCGCTGACCAGCGCGAGCCGCCCGTCGAGCCGGTCGCGCAGCGCGTGCAACCGGCCGAGCAGTCCATCGGGAACGTGAATGTCACCGGGGCGCGGCGCGATTTCCACCAGCGTGCCATCGAAATCGAGAAACAGCGCCGCGGGTCCGCTGGCAAGCAGCTGCGCCAGCGGCGGCGGGGGCGGAAGCGTGTTCGGGCCATCCATCGCGGCCTGCCTAGCGTTTCGGCGCGCGCGGTCCAACGGGGGATTTCACGAAATCGTATCCTCGGCGCGCGGCACGAGGATCAGCGTGTTGTCCTCCACCCGCCACGAACCGAGCCGCGCCAGCACATTCATCCCGATGACGTTGAAATCGCCGAAACTTTCCGCGATCGCCGCGTCGGTCCCGCTGGCGCTGACATTGCCGAAGGTCAGGCTGTCGATCGTCGCGACATGCGCCTGCACCGTGCCATTGGCGGTGCCGAGCATGATCGGGATGCCGCCGCGGCGCGGCTCGAGCCCGGCGCGCTCGGCGAGCGGCGCGGAAATCGCGGTCAGCGTCGCGCCGGTATCGATCATGAAGTTGCCGGGCACGCCGTTGACCTCGGCGCGGACCCAGAAATGCCCGTCGGCGGACAGCGGGATCTGCGTTTCGCCGCCTTCGACCAGCTGTTCGGGCAGGCCGATCTGCGGCACCGCGACATCGAAACGCGGGTCGAAACGCGACAATTGCAGCACCACGGTCAGCAGGATCAGCCCGAGCGCGAGCGAGCTGCCCACGCGCAGCAGCCCGCCGAGCGCCGAGCGCTTGGCGATCATCGCGCCGATCCAGCCGAGTACCATGGCCGCGACCGCGGCGATCAGCAGTTCGGAGCGCGGGATCGCACGCAGCATATCCGCGGCGGCGCTGAAGACGGGTTCGAAATCCATACCGGGGATATAGGAACGCGCCGGTGTCGCGTCCATGAATACGCGCGCCCTAGGGCGCCTCGCGCTGTTCGGTGGCGCGCGCGAGGATGAGCGAGAAGCGCTTGGCGCCATCGGTCCAGCGCTTGACCGGGGTCCAGCCGCCCGCGAGCAGCAGCATGTTCGCGCTGCGGCGGGTGAACTTGTGGCTGTTCTCGGTGTGGATGCTGTCGCCCTGCTTCATCGCGAAACTTTCGCCCGACACCGCGAAGTCGATATCGCGCGTGGCTGTCAGATGCATTTCGATCCGCGCCAGCCGGTCGTTCCACACCGCGTCATGCTCCAAAGCATCGACAGGGACAGTGCCATCGAGCTCGCGATTGATACGGGTGACAAGGTTCTTGTTGAACGCGCCGGTCACGCCATCGGCATCGTCATAGGCGGCTTCGAGCACTTTGCGGTCTTTCACCAGGTCCATGCCGATCAGCAGCATCGCGTTGTCGCCCTCGCCTTCGTCCGCGCCCAGCGTCGCGCGCATCGAGCGCAGCAGGTCGACCGCGGTACGCGGGACCATGTTGCCGATGGTCGAGCCGGGAAAGAACCCCAGCCGGGCAAGCGGTTCGACCGCCTCGGGCAGCGTCACGCGGCGCATGAAATCGGCCTCGACCGGATGGACCGGCAGGCCGGGAAATTTCTGCGCCAGCCCAGCGGCGCTTTCGCGCAGGAAGTCGCCCGAGATATCGAGCGGGACATAGGCCGCGGGCGCGATCGCCTCGAGCAGCAGCGGGGTCTTGACCGAGCTGCCCGAGCCGAATTCGACCACCGCCCTGCCCGGCCCGATCAGCTTCGCAAACTCGGCCCCGCGCGCGGTGAGGATTTCGGTCTCGGCGCGGGTCGGATAATATTCCTCGACCTGCGTGATCTTTTCGAACAGGCGCGAGCCTTCCTCGTCGTAGAACCACCGCGCGGGAATGGCCTTGGGCTGTTGGCGCAGCCCCGCGAGCACGTCCTGGCGGAACGCCTTGTCGACGCCGTCCTCGTCGCGTTCGACGAGCGCGATCCCCTTTTCGGTAGTCATCAGATGTCCTTTGCCAGCCTCAGGCCGGTGAATTGCCACCGCTGGTGCGGGTAGAAGAAGTTGCGATAGCTGGCGCGCGAATGGCCGCGCGCGGTGGCGCAGCTGGCCCCCCGGAGCACGAACTGGCCGCTCATGAACTTGCCATTGTATTCGCCCACCGCCCCTTCGGCGGGCTGGAAACGCGGATAGGGCAGATAGGCCGAGCGGGTAAACTGCCAGCAATCGCCGAACAGACCGCTGCTGCCGCGCGGGATCGGCGGCGCGGCCTCGTCGAGCTGGTTGCCGCCGAGCGGGTCGTGCGCAGGCGCCTGGCCTTCCTGCCCGCGCGCTATCGCTTCCCATTCGAATTCGGTGGGCAGGCGCTGGCCCGCCCAGCTGGCGAAGGCATCGGCTTCGAAATAGGAGATATGCGTGACCGGGGCGCCGGGATCGCGGTCATGCCAGCCGGCATGGGTGAACTGCTCGCCCTCGTTCCAGTAGAGCGGCGCGCGCACGCCGTGTTCGCGCACCCAGGCCCAGCCATCGGAGAGCCACAGGCTGGCGGTGTCATAGCCGCCATCGGCGATGAATTCGGCCCAGTCGCGATTGCTGACCAGCCGCGCCGACAGCGCGAAGGGTTCGAGCAGGACGCGGTGCGCTGGGCCTTCATTGTCGAAGGCGAAGCCGTCCGCCTGGTGGCCGATCCGCGCGATGCCGCCGGGGTGTTCGTGCCAGTCATCCACCTGCGGCTGTGCGGCTGGCATCGGCGTATCCCACAAGGCCACGCCGAGCGGGTTCTGGAACAGCGCGTGCTTGATATCGGTGAGCAGCAATTCCTGGTGCTGCTGTTCGTGGGCGAGCCCGAGTTCGATCAGCGGCGCGAGCTCCTGGCGTGCGAACAGCGGCTCCATCGCGGCATCGACATGCGCGCGCCAATGGCGGATGTCCGCCAGCGTCGGGCGCGACAGCATCCCGCGCGAAAAGCGATGGATGCGCTCGCCTTCTGCCTCGTAATAGGAATTGAATACGAAGGGCCAGCGCTCGTCGAACAGTGTATATCCGCCGAGATGGTCGCGCAGCAGGAAGGTTTCCCAGAACCACGTCGTATGCGCCAGGTGCCATTTGGCGGGGCTGGCATCTTCCATCGACTGGATCGTCGCATCGGCTTCAGACAGCGGAGCGGCAAGCGCCTCGCTCAGCGCGCGGGTCGCGGCGTAGCGACTCTCGATTTCCTCTCCCAGCGCGGGCTGCGCTTGCGGCTGGACCTGGTTCAATGCCGGTCCCCTTGAACTGCAGTCGCCGGAAGGTGGCAACCACGGTTCACCATGGCGCAATTCAGTTTCGGTTTAAAGGCCGGGGGCGGAAAAGCATGCCCAAACAATCGACTGACGCGCATTACCGGAGAATGCGGGGCCGGCGTCCCGGTTCCCGCGCACGCCCCCGGGCTGCAAGCTCAGGCGGCGTCGGCCTGCCGGATACCGTGTTCCTCATTGAGCATTTCGGCGATGAGGAAGGCCAGTTCGAGCGATTGCGCGGCATTGAGACGCGGGTCGCAATGCGTGTGATAGCGATCCTTGAGCGCCTCGTCGGTGATCGCCACTGCGCCGCCGACGCATTCGGTCACGTCCTGCCCGGTCATCTCGACATGGATTCCGCCGGGATGCGTGCCTTCGGCGCGGTGCACCGCGAAGAAGCCCTTCACTTCCGTAAGGATGCGGTCGAAGGGCCGCGTCTTGTAGCCGCTGTCCGATTTGACGACATTGCCGTGCATCGGGTCGCAGCTCCACACCACCGGATGCCCTTCGGCCTTCACCGCGCGCACCAGCCGCGGCAGGCCGTCTTCCACCTTGTCGTGGCCGAAGCGGCTGATCAGCGTGATCCGGCCCGGCTCGCGCGCGGGATTGAGCGTGTCGAGCAGCCTGAGCAGCGCGTCGGTTTCGAGGCTGGGGCCGCATTTCATCCCCAGCGGATTGCCGATGCCGCGCGCGAATTCGATATGCGCGCTGTTTTCGAAGCGCGTGCGGTCGCCGATCCACACCATATGCGCGGAGCAATCGTACCATTCGCCGGTCAGGCTGTCGCGGCGGGTGAGCGCCTGTTCGTAGGGCAGCAGCAGCGCTTCATGGCTGGTGAAGAAGCTGGTGCGCTGCAATTGCGGCACCACCTGCGGATCGACCCCGCACGCCTCCATGAAATCGAGCGCTTCGCCGATCCGGTCGGCGACGTCGGAAAACTTGTCCGCCCACGGGCTGCGGCCCATGAATTCGAGCGTCCACTGGTGGACCTGCCGCAGATTGGCATAGCCGCCGGTGGCGAAGGCGCGCAGCAAATTGAGCGTGGCAGCCGCCTGCGAATAGGCGCGGACCATGCGCTGCGGATCGTTGGTGCGCGTCGCGGCGTCGAATTCGATGCCGTTGATGTTGTCGCCGAAATAGCTCGGCAGCGTGACATCGCCCTGCGTTTCGGTGTTCGAACTGCGCGGCTTGGCGAACTGTCCCGCCATGCGCCCGACCTTGACCACCGGCTTCTTGCTGGCGAAGGTCATCACCACCGCCATCTGCAGCAGCACGCGGAAGGTGTCGCGGATGTTGTTGGGGTGGAACTCGGCAAAGCTTTCGGCGCAGTCGCCGCCCTGCAGCAGGAAGGCGCGGCCTTCGGCGACTTCGGCGAGATCGGCCTTGAGCGCGCGCGCTTCGCCGGCAAACACCAGCGGCGGATGCGTTTCGAGCGTGGTCGTCGCGGCCTCGAGCGCGGCCGGATCGAGATATTCGGGCAAGTGCCTTGCCTCGTATCCCTGCCAGCTATCGGGTGCCCAGTTGGTCGCCATTGTCTCTTCCATTTGCGGCGCCGGGAATGGCGCCAGATTGCCCGCCTGTAGCAGACGAGGCGGCATCATGTCGCAAGCAGCATTTGCTTGGCCAGCGTAAAAAGCCGATTGCAGTGACCGGCCTCAGCGGCCCGCGACGGCGTCCTCGCCGCCCGATGCGGTGACCACTTCCTGCCCCTGCGGGATGACCGCCAGCCGCCAGCCTTCGCGCGATCCGAAGTATTTCTGCGCCAGCACCTGCAAATCGGCGGGTGTCGTCTGCGTATAATCGGACAGCAGGAAACGCAGCATCGGGATGCGGCGCGCGTCCACGGTCGCCCCTTCGAGCTGGTAGAGCCAGAACAAATTGCCGGTCGAGGCGCGGCTGACATATTGCCGCAGCGGTTCGACCACGCGGTTGTACTCGTCCTCGCCCACCGGCGCGCTTGCCAGTTCCTTGGCGATGCGTTCGGCTTCGGCGAAGAACACCGGCACGTCCTCGGGGCGCAGCTGGGCGAGCGCGGCAATCCGTCCGCCGCTGTTCACATCGCTCGGCCAGTCGGACCGCACGACCGGCGAATAGCTCGCCCCGGCATGTTCGCGCATGGCGTCCATCAGGCGGTTGTTGAACAGCGAGGTGAGCACTTCGAGACGGCGCGATTCGCGCAGGTTCTCGACTCCGGCACCGCTGGGCCAGGCGATGACCGCGGCAGCCTGGTTGGCATCGCCGCGGTGATGGCGGACCACCGTCGCACCCGCTTCGGGGAAGTCGACCGCGCGCTCGAGCACGGCGGCGGAAGGCGCCTCGCGCGGGGCCAGCGCGCCAAAGGTCCGGCGCAGGGCTTCGACCGTTTCGGCCTTGTCGAATTCGCCAAATACCAGCACTTCGACCGGACCCTGCGCGAGCAAGGGCTCCCAGAATTCGCGGAAGCCTGCGGGGGTTGCCGCATCGTACATTTCGGGCGTCGGGGTGCGGAAGCGCGGGTCGCTGTCGCGCACCAGATATTCGAGATCGCGCTGCAAGATGCCGCCGGGATTGGAGCCATAGCTTTCATAGGCCAGCTTGCCCGCCGCCTTGGCGCGGATTACCGGGTTCGGGTCCCAGCCGGGCATCGCCAGCTTGGCCGCGAAGAGATAGAGCTGTTCTTCCAGATCCTGTTCGCGCGTCTGTGCGTAGAAGGTGAAGGCGCCATCGCCGACCTGGAAATCGAAGCCGAACTTGCGCCCGGTGGCGAGCACGTCGAGCTCTTCCTGGCCCAGTTCGCCGATCCCCGATCCGATCAGCGCGGCATAGCCGAGATTGGCGTATACCGCGTCGTCGGGGTCGATCGCGCGATAGCCCGCACCAAAGCGCACCTTGACCGCGACGCGGCCGGGTTCGGCATCGTTCGCCCACAGGATCGCCTTCACGCCATTGGCAAATTCGACCTGTTCGATATCGAGCACGCCGATCGGCGCCTGCGTGGCAATTTCGCCGGGGCTCCCCACCGGCGGCAATTCGTCGAAGGAAATCGCCTGCGCGGCAATGCGCGCTTCGCCATCGGCAGCAATGTCTTCATTGAGTGCGGCGCGGATCGCAGCCTCGCTCGCCTCGCCCGTAGTCGGGGTGACATAGGCGGCACGGATCACATCGCCCGCAAACAGCGCGCGGGTATGGTCGAGCACACGTTCGGGCGTCAGCGTTGCCTTCATCGAATTGAACACCGTCAGCACGGTTTCGGGCGCGGCGATCGCCTCGCGGATATCGACTGCATTGACGACATCGTCGGCCAGCCGCGGCCCGGGCAGCACGCGGCGCTGTTCGACCTGGCTGGTGAAGACAATCTCGAACTCGGCCAGCTCGCGGTCGATTTCCTCCTGCGACGGCGGGGTCGCCAGCGCATCGGCAATAACGCCGCGAATATCGTCGAGCGCGGCCTTCCAGTCGCCGGTCAGCGGGGCGAAATTGACGAAGGTCATGTCGGCCGAGCGGCTGACATCGTCCTGCGACACCTGCGCGTAGAGATAGCTGCCACCCGCCCGCGCGCGCGATTCGAGCCGGCGGTTGATCAGCGCCTGCGCCAAGGCATCGCGCAGCAGGCCTTCGTTATAGGCCACCGTGTCCTGTACCGGGCGCCACGGGCGCATCACCGCATAGGTGAACGAACGCGGCAGGTCGGGTTCGACGATGACGCCGATCTCGCCGACCGGATTATCCGCATCGGCGCCCGCGGGGGCAACCGGATCGCCGAATGCAGGCGCGGGCACATGCGGCCCCTCGCCCTGCCAATCGCCGAACCATGCCTCGATCTCGGCGGCGAGCTGCTTGGGGTCCATGTCGCCCGTGGCCACGACGACCACGTTTTCGGGCCGGTACCAGCGTTTGTAGAAGGCGCTCACGCTCGCCCCGGTGGCAGCGGCCAGCGTTTCCTCGGTCCCGATCGGGGTGCGCGTGGCGAGCCGTTGCCCGGCGAACAGCACTTCGCGGCTGGCATTGCCCGCCCGTTCGCCCGGACCGCCGCGCTCGCGCTTCTCGGCCATCACGATGGGCACTTCGGCGCGGACATTGGCATCGCTCAGCACCGGGCTGCGCACCATGCCCGACAGCAGCTTCATGCTTTCGGCCAGCTTGGTGGTGGAGATATTGGGCAGGTCGAGCTTGAACACGGTGTGCGTCGGGCTGGTTTCGGCATTGGTGTCGCTGCCGAAAGTCGCGCCCAGCCGCTGCCAGGTCGGAATCGCCTCTGCCGGGCCGAGATACTTGCTTTCGCGGAACAGCAAATGTTCGAGCAGATGGGCATAGCCGCGCTCGCTCTCTTCCTCGTGCAGCGACCCGGCGTCGATCCGTACGCGGACCGAGACCTGGTCGGGCGGGACGCCGTTGTTGCGCACTGCATAGCGCACACCATTGGGCAGCTCGCCGAAGGTCCATTCCTCGTCGCGCGGGACATCGCTGCCCTCGTAGATCCACGGCGTGCCGTCGGCGGGCGTGAGATATTGCGGCGTGGGCGCTGCCGGTTCCTGCGCAAGCAGGGGCTGCGAAGCGAGCAGCGCAGCGGGAAGGACGAGCGCGAGACGCCGGATGGCGCGCGGAAAATGGGTCATGAAGGGCATATAGGAGGGCGACCTGTGAAGGCTAGGTGAATGTTTGCCGGACAAGCGTTCCTTCCTTGCCCCCGGTTCCCATGCTTCCTACATCCTAGCTCATGTTCATAGAGACCGAAACGACGCCCAATCCGGCGAGCCTCAAATTCCTCCCCGGCCAGCAGGTCATGGCGCAGGGCACGCGCGAATTCGCCTCCCCCGAAGCTGCCGAGGCCAGTCCGCTGGCGCAGGCGATTTTCGACACGGGCGAAGTCGTGAACGTGTTCTTCGGCGGCGATTTCGTCACCGTCACGGTCGCGCCCGGGGGGAGCTGGAGCGATCTCAAGCCGCAGGTGCTGGCGATCCTGCTCGACCATTTCGTTGCGCAGGCACCGCTGTTCACACCGGGCAGCGCCGGGGGCATCGCGGTTCCGCCCGAAGACGAAGGCATGCTGGTCGAAGAGCGCGAGGAAGATGGCGACATCATCGCGCAGATCAACGAATTACTCGAAACCCGCGTGCGCCCGGCCGTGGCGGGCGACGGCGGCGATATCCAGTATCGCGGCTACCGCGACGGCGTGGTCCACCTGCAGATGCAGGGCGCCTGTTCGGGCTGCCCGTCCTCCACCGCCACGCTCAAGCATGGCATCGAGGGATTGCTCAAGCATTACGTGCCCGAGGTCGTCGAAGTCCGCGCCGCCTGATCCCCGACACCCGAAGGAATTCTTCCCGTGGCCGATACCCTTTCGTCCGAAGCGCTCGACCTGATCTTCCGCGAAGCGCGCAGCTATAACGGCTGGCTCGACAAGCCGGTCAGCGACGAGCAGATCCACGCGATCTACGAATTGCTCAAGATGGCGCCGACATCGGCCAATATGCAGCCTGCGCGGATCGTCTGGGCCAAGTCCGCCGCCGCCAAGCACAAGCTGGCCGCGCTGGCGATGGACGGCAACAAGGACAAGATCACCTCGGCCCCGGTGGTCGCGATCATCGGCTACGACATCGATTTCCACGAGGAACTGCCGTGGCTGTTCCCGCATACCGACGCCAAGAGCTGGTTCGACGGTGACGAGGAAGGCCGCAAGGAAGGCGCGTTCCGCAATTCCTCGCTGCAGGGCGCTTACCTGATCATCGCCGCGCGCGCGCTGGGGCTCGACTGCGGCCCGATGTCGGGTTTCGACAATGACGCGGTCGACAAGGCGTTCTTCGCCGACCAGCCGCGCCATCGCAGCAATTTCATCTGCGCCATCGGCTATGGGGACCGCGAAAGCATCTTCGCGCGCAGCCCGCGTCCCGACTTCGACAAGTTCAACCGTATCGACTGACTTGCAGCCGCGCTTTTGCTGGGGCAGTGCGCGGTCATGCGCGTCCTTGCGATAGAAACTGCCACCGAGGCCTGTTCGGCTGCGCTGTTCGACAACGGTGCGCTGGTCGATTCTCGCCACGAAGTGCTGGGCCGCGGCCATGCCGAACGGCTGGTCCCGATGATTGCCGAATTGCCGGGCAAGGGCCGCGCGGACGAGATCCGCGTCTCGCTCGGGCCGGGCAGCTTTACCGGCGTGCGGATCGGGCTGGCGGTGGCGCGGGCGCTGGGAATCGCCTGGCACGCCGAAGTCCGCGGCTATCCGACACTGGCGCTGGTCGCCGCGATGGCGCGGGGGGATAGCGGGCAGACGGTGACCGTCTGCATGACCGGCGGGCATGGCGAATGGTTCGTGCAGGACTTCGGCGGCGACGGCCTGCCGCTGGGCGCAGTCGCTTCCTTCCCGCCCGCCAATGCCGCGGCGCGAACGCTTGGTGACCGGCTCGCAGGATCGAAGGCCGAAGAGCTCGGTGACCTTGCCGGTCGCACCCCCGATCCGGTCCGCCTGCCCGATGCGCGCCATGTGCCCGCCCTGCCCGACAGCCTGCTGCGCGCCGATCTTGCCCCGCTTTACGGGCGCGCCCCGGATGCGAAACTGCCGGGGGGATGAGCGAGCTCGACCAGCTGATGGCGGTGATGGAGGCCGCCTTCGACCCGCACTGGCGCGAAGCATGGACGCGCCAGCAGGTCGAAAATTCGCTGGCCATGCCGCACACCTACGCGATTCTGCTCGATGCCGAGGGCGAACCAATAGTCGGCACGAATATCGCCGCGGGCTTCATTCTCGCCAAGCGCGCGCCGGGCGAAGAGGAGATGCTGCTGATCGGCGTCCGCCCCGAATTGCGCGGACGAGGACTTGGCCGGAAACTGATCGAGACTTTCGCCCGCCTGGCACTCGACGGCGGAGCCGAGAGTATATTCTTGGAAATGCGCGCAAATAATCCCGCCGAGACACTTTATCGCGAATGCGGGTTCGAACCGATCGGTCGCCGGGTCGATTATTACCGGACGGCGGATGGCACTCGGCTGGACGCCATCACCTTCGCGCGGAAGTTGTAAAAGCGCGACAAGAATAACCTTTCCCAACAGTCGTTGCATTTTCTTGTCGAATTTATACAATGCGGCGAGCGCGGGTCGCGACGCGGGTAACATCCCAAATTTTTGAAGGTAAATGATGGAAGATTTCAAGACCGACATGGGCGAGACCCTGATTACGCTAACCTCGGATATTGTGGCGGCCCATGTGAGCAATAACAGCGTCGCGGTCGACGAAGTGCCGACGCTGATCTCGAACATCTACAACGCACTTTCGGGGCTTGGCGGAACCGAGCCCGAAGAAGAAAAGCCCGAACCCGCGGTGCCCATTCGTTCGTCGGTGAAGAAAGATTACATCGTCTGTCTCGAAGACGGGAAGAAGATGAAGATGCTCAAGCGGCATCTCAAGACCGCCTACGACATGACCCCCGAGGAATATCGCGCGCGCTGGAACCTGCCTGCCGATTACCCGATGGTCGCCCCCGCCTATGCCGAGAAGCGGCGCGAACTGGCGGTCAAGATCGGACTGGGCCGTAAACCCGGCCAGAAGCGCGGCCGTAAGAAGAAGGAAGCGTAAAGCCCTTCGGTTCGCCTTGAGCAAGACGCCCCGGCCCGATAAGGGTACGGGGCGTTTTTTCATGCAGGAAGCAAAATTGCACCAGAAAATCGATCTTGAACAATTGTGCGCCGACAAAGGTCTGCGCATTACTGAGCAGCGCCGGGTCATCGCGCGCGTGTTGTCGGAAAGCGACGACCATCCCGATGTCGAACTGCTGCACGAACGCGCCAACAAGATCGATTCGGGCATTTCGATCGCGACCGTTTATCGCACGGTACGGCTGTTCGAAGAGGCCGGTATTCTCGATCGGCACGATTTCGGCGACGGGCGCGCGCGTTACGAGGCGGTGCCCGAGGCGCATCATGACCACCTGATCGATGTCGAGACCGGCAAGGTCGTCGAATTCGTCGATCCGGAGATCGAGGCGCTGCAGAAGCAGATCGCCGCCAAGCTGGGCTACCGCCTCGTCGACCACCGGCTGGAACTTTATGGCGTCCGCCTCGACCGCGAAGGCTAAGGGCCTCGCGCAGGCCGAACGGCGGCTGGCCCGCCTGTCCGCCCGCCGGCTGGCCGCGATGCGCGGCGAGAAAACCCCGCTGACCGTGCGCGAATGGCTGCGCTTCGCCTTGCGCACGCTGGGTATCCTGCTTGGGCTGCTGGTCAGCGTGCCGCTGCATTACCTCTACCGGGTGTTCGCCTATGGCTCGCCCTTCCCGATGCTGTTCCTGCGCTATACCGCCTGGGTCGTCGGGGCGCGGGTGCATATCCGCGGGACGCCGCTGCGGCGCGACGTGTTCTTTATCGCCAACCATGTCTCATGGGTCGATATCCTTGCACTGGCAGGCGCGACGGGGACCGCCTTCGTCGCCAAATACGAACTGTCCCAAGTGCCCGTCATCGGCTGGCTGTGCCGCCTCAACCGCACCGTCTTCGTCAAGCGCGAGAACCGCATGGACGTGGCCCAGCAGATCAATGCGCTGAAAGAGGCGCTGGCGGACAATTGGTCGGTCACCGTCTTCCCCGAAGGCACGACCACCGATGGCAAATCGCTGCTGCCGTTCAAGAGCTCGATGCTGTCGGTGCTCGAACCCCCGCCGCCGGGCGTGCTCGTCCAGCCGGTGGTGCTCGACTATGGCGAGGTGTCCGAATTCATCGGCTGGATCGGCGAGGAAGACGGCCTCAACAACGCGATGCGCGTGATGGCGCGCAAGGGCTCGTTCCGCCTGCGGATCACCTATCTCGAGCCCTTCAGCCCCGAGGAATATCACGGGCGCAAGGCGATCGCCGCAAAGGCGCGCGAGGAGATCGAGGAAGAACTGGGCGCGACGCTCGACGAACCGCTGCGCGATTTCCGCCATACGGTCGAAGCGATCCGCTATTTCGCGCCCGATGCAAAGACCGGCGAAAGCTAGAGGCTAGAGCCCGGCCTTGACCAGCCAGTCGTGGAACAGCCGCACCGGGCGTTCTTCCAACGCGGTGGGCTTGCACACGAACCAGTAGCTATAGGGGCTTTCGACCGCGACTTCGAACAGCGTCGCCAGCCGGCTGTCGGCCGCGCGGCGCATATGGTCGTCATGCATGATCGCGATGCCCAGCCCCTGCGCGGCTGCCTCGAGCATGATCTGGCCCGAATCGAAATGGTCGATCGCCGCCGGTTCGAGATCGGCGAAGCCGATTTCCGCGCGCCAGGCGGTGAAGCTTTCGGGCAGTTCGTTGTGGATCAGGAAAGTCTGCCGGGCGAGCAAGTCCCGGTCGGGCGTGGACCCGAGCTTGTCGGCGAGGTCGCGATTGCAGATCGCGTGGACCTTGTTGTAATCGAGCCGGACGGCATGCAGCCCGCGCGATGGCCCGCGCGAGAGGATGATCGCGGCGTCGAGCACGTCGCCCACCCGGTCCTCCAGATGCGCGCCGGTATCGATATCGATATGCAGCAGCGGATGGCGTTCGCGCAGTTCGCCAAGCTTGGGGAACAGCCGCTGCGTGCCGAACAGCGGCAGCACGCCCAGCCGCAGGCGCAGCAGCGAAAGGTTCTCCGACTGGCTTTCGACCGCGCGTGCGAGCGCTTCAAGCTGCGGGTTCACCGCTTCGAAAAAGGCGTGTCCGTCATCGGTCAGCTGCATCGACTGGCGCGCGCGGGTGAACAGCTTCTTGCCGACGAATTCTTCCAGATTGCCGATCCGCCGCGACAGCGCCGAAGGGCTGAGCCCCAGCTCGTCTGCCGCACCGCGCGCGGAGCCGAGCCGGACGGTGCGAACAAACGCCTCGAGGGCGCGCAAGGGGGGCAGTCGCCGGGTAGCCATGTGGTTGCACGCTATGGTCGCAATTCGTCGCTGTCGAGGGCGAATGTGCGATAATCTGCAACTGTCGTCACGTGACTGTTGCAGAATCCTCGGGTGCGTGCAGGCGCAGGCGCTTCACATGGGTTTCGTCGCCATCGGTGACCTCGATCCGCCAGCCGCTGCGATGTTCGAGCACACGCCCGACCTCGGGCACCTGTTCGGCCAGCACGAAGGCCAGCCCGCCCAGCGTATCGACCGATTCCTCGACCTCGGCCAGCGCGGGCGAGACCTTCTCGGCGACATCGTCGAGTTCGGCGCGGGCGTCGCAGTCCCACATGCCCTCGCCGATATCGACGATCCATTCCTCGGGCGCCTCGTCATGTTCGTCCTCGATCTCGCCGACGATTTCCTCGACCAGGTCCTCGATCGTGATGAGCCCGTCGGTGCCCGAAAACTCGTCGACCACCACCGCCAGATGCATGCGCTGCGCGCGCATGTCGGCGAGCACGTCGAGCGCGTTGCGCGTTTGCGGGACATAGAGCGGCTGACGCATCAGCACGGTCCAGTCGCTCGGCGGGGCCTCGCGCCGGGCGAGGATGGTGAAGACGTCCTTGATGTGGATCATGCCGATCACATCGTCGAGCTGGTCGCGGTAGACGGGCATGCGCGAATGGCCATGTTCGGCGAAGGTCTCGACCAGCTGGTCCCAGCTGGCGGTGGCTTCGATCGCGATGATCTGGCCGCGCGGCACCGCGACATCGTCGGCATCGTGCTCGGAAAAATGCAGCAGGTTGCGTAGCATCTGGCGCTCGACCAGCGACAGGTCGCCTGTGCCGCTATGCTCGGGCGTGTCGTCGCCGTTTTCGTCCTCGTGCTCGTCGATCGCGTCTTCCAGCTGCGCACGCAGCGAGCGTTCGCCGTAGTCGGGGTCGAAGAATTTCCGGATGGCGAGCATGAGCCCGCTGCTACTCTCCGCGTCTCCCGCGGGTGATGACGAATCGGGCATGGCCCTAATTATGCACTCCAGTCAGTTGCGGTCCCCATATGGGTCGGCGATACCCAATTTTGCAAGCGCTGCGATCTCGAGCGCTTCCATCGCCTCGGCCTGCGTGTCCGAATCGACATGATCATGGCCCGCAAGGTGTAACAAACCGTGGATGAGCAGGTGCGCCGCATGCGCCTCGAGCGGCACTCCCTTGTCCGCCGCCTCGCGCGCGCAGGTGCCCGCGGCCAGCGCCAGATCGCCGAGCATTTCGGGCGGCCCCTCGGGGGCGAGGTCGAGCAAATCGCCGCGCTGGAGCATGGGGAACGACAGCACATTGGTCGGCTTGTCCTTGCCGCGCCATTCCTTGTTCAAGGCGTGGACATCCGCATCGGAGGTGAACAGCACCGAAGCGGTCAGCCGCGGATTGCCCAGCGCCGGCTCGACACCGCACAGCGCCGCATGCGCGCGCACGGTCAGCGCATCCCACTCGACCTCCGCGGGCCACCCGTCGATGTCGATGTCGAAATCCACCGTTCTAATCCTTCGTCATCCCCGCGCAGGCGGGGATCCCGCTCCTGCTACATGTTCAGCGTGTCGAACAGATCGTGCCACTCGGGATTCCGCTCCTCGATCGCCCTGATCTTCCACGCGCGGTTCCATTTCTTCACCGCCTTCTCGCGCGCGATAGCATCGGTAATGTAATCGTAGCCTTCGAGATAGACGAGCCGTGCGAGCCCATACCGGTGGATGAACGACCCGCCCTTCCCTTCGCGGTGCTGCACTGCCCTCGCGGCGATATCGGCAGTCACGCCCACATAGATGGTACCGCGGTAGCGGTCTGCCATGATGTAAACGTAGCCGCCTTTCTCGAAAGTCACGCCCGAAGGTAGCGGGACCCCCGCCTGCGCGGGGGTGACGACATAATGGTTTTTGTCATTAGGCGCTCGGCCCCTCGTAGGCCTCGACGATGCGACCGACGATCGGGTGGCGCACCACATCGGCGGCGGTGAAGCGGATCGTGCCGAAGCCGTCCACGCCTTCGAGCTTGCCGACCGCATCGGCCAGTCCGCTCATCCCGTCGCCGCCGGGAATGTCGACCTGCCGCGGATCGCCGCAGATCACCATCCGGCTGTTCTGGCCGAAGCGGGTGAGGAACATCTTCATCTGTTCGCGCGTGGTGTTCTGCGCTTCGTCGAGGATGACGAAGGCATCGGCCAGCGTGCGTCCGCGCATGAAGGCGATCGGCGCGATCTCGATCTCGCCCGAGGCCAGCCGCCGCTCGACCTGTTCGGGCGGCATGCAATCGTAGAGCGCGTCGTACAGCGGGCGCAGGTAGGGATCGACCTTCTCTTTCAAATCGCCGGGCAGGAATCCGAGCTTTTCGCCCGCCTCCACCGCCGGACGCGAGAGGATCAGCCGCTGCACGCTGCCGGTGATCAGCTGCGCGACCGCCTGCGCCACCGCGAGATAGGTCTTGCCCGTCCCTGCCGGACCCAGCGCGAAGATGATATCGTCGCGCACCAGGCTGCGCATATAGGTCGTCTGCATCGCGCTGCGCGGGACGATGGTCTTGCGCCGCGTGCGGATCATGATCGGCGGGCCGCCCTTGTCGTTTCCCGGTTCGGTGCCGACGATCCCGTCGAGCGTCGGTTCGTCCGACATGGTGATCAGCGCCTCGATCGCCCCCGCGTCGAGATCCTGCCCCACGGCCAGCTTGTCGTACATCGCCTTGAGCACGTCGCGCGCGCGGGCGACGCTGTCTTCGGGGCCTTCGATATGCAGCTGGTTGCCGCGGGCGGAGATGAACACGCCGAGGCGGTTTTCCACCTGCACCAGATTGGCGTCGAACTGGCCGAACAGCGCGCCAAGCAGGCTCTGGTTGTCGAAGCCGAGATCGACCTGTGCGCGGCGCACTTCGCGCTGCGGAGAGGGCGGCGGGGAGAAGGTCTGTGCGTCCTTCTGGACAGGTTTGCGGGCCATAGGCTCCTTTCGAATGCGACTCGGAGTTTAGGCTTCAACGCACCGCGCGCAAGTTGGTCCACGCTGCGAGACGGTGGATAGTCATCCCCCTGTAATCAGGCAGCGACGGTTTCGCGCAGCATCCCCGCGAGCGAGTTGGGGCCCGCCTCGACCAGTTCGACCTGCACGAGGTCGCCGATCTGCACGTCGCCTTCGAACCACGCGCTCTGCAGCCACGGCGTCTTGCCGAGCCACTGGCCGGGCAGCTTGCCCTTGCGTTCGACCAGCACTTCGCAGGTGCGGCCGACGGTGTTCTGGTTGAAAGCCAGCTGGTCGCGGTTGAGCGCGGCCTGGAGCCGCTGCAGGCGCTCGTCCATGACCTCTTTCGCCACCTGCCCGTCCATCGTCGCGGCAGGCGTGCCGGGGCGCGGCGAGTATTTGAAGCTGAAGGCCTGCGCATAGGCAACCTCGCCGACCAGCTGCAACGTTTCCTCGAACTCGGCATCGGTCTCTCCGGGGAAGCCGACGATGAAGTCGCCCGACAGCGCGAGGTCGGGCCGCGCGGCGCGGAAGCGGTCGAGCAGCTCGAGATAGCTGGCGACGCTGTGGCTGCGGTTCATGGCTTTGAGCACACGGTCGCTGCCCGCCTGCACGGGCAGGTGGAGGAACGGCATCAGCTTGGGCGTGTCGCCATGCGCGGCGATCAGCTCGTCGTCCATGTCGGCCGGGTGGCTGGTGGTGTAGCGGATACGCGCGAGGCCATCGATCGCCGCGATGTCGCGGATCAGCCCAGCTAGACCGACTGCGTGGCCCCTATCGTTCTCGCCGCCCCACGCGGACACGTTCTGGCCGAGCAGCGTGATTTCCTTCGCGCCCGCTTCGACCAGCTTGCGCGCTTCGGTCACCAGGTCGCTGTAAGGACGCGAGATTTCCGCTCCGCGCGTGTAGGGCACCACGCAATAGGTGCAGAACTTGTCGCAGCCTTCCTGCACGGTGAGGAAGGCGGTCGGGCCGATCCGCCGGCGTTCGGGCAGCGCGGCGAACTTGGCGATCGCGGGCATATCGGTATCGGTCGCGCGTTCGCCCTGCACCGCGCGGCCAAGCATTTCGGGCAGACGGTGGTAGGCTTGCGGGCCGACGACCATGCTCACCGCGGGCGAGCGTTTCATGATCTCCTCGCCCTCGGCCTGCGCGACGCAGCCCGCGACCGCGATCATCGGCGCCTTGTCCTGCGTCTTGCCCTTGGTCAGGCGGCCGATGTCCGAATAGACCTTCTCCGCTGCCTTCTCACGGATGTGGCAGGTGTTGAGCACCACCAGATCGGCATCCTCGCCCTCGGGCGCGGGCGCGATGCCCTGCGCGTCGAGCATCTCGGCCATGCGCTCGCCGTCATAGACGTTCATCTGGCAGCCGAAGCTCTTGACCCGGTAGGTCTTGGGAGGGGTGGTGGTCGGTTTCATGGGAGCGCGTATCTCAGTTTGAATCGAACTTCGAATCAACGTTGGCCCCACGCCAGCTATAGGAGACCGAGGTGTGACCCTGTTCCTTGGCGTCGATCAGCTTGGTGCCGACCCATTGCTTGCGCCCATCGCGAAAGTCGCGTGAACCGTTCTGTTGAGCAATGTGGTCTGCCAACGCTTGATCAGGACTCTTCTTCCACCCTCCTACGCGCTCAACGTCTTTGGTAAGAGAGCTTTCGACCAGATCGGCGGAGGCTTCATCGAACGTCTCGTAAGTGTCGAGTGCTTGCACTGCCTTGCGCCGGTTCTTGCGGTTTTCGCAGGCCTTGCGAGCAGGAATCGCCTTACGCGCCGCCTTGTCATTCTCACCGAACGAATTGCGCCTGTCCTTGGCATAGGACAGTGCTTTCTTGTCGGCAGGACAAAGGCGGCGCTTTTCAGGCATTAGCCAACAGTCGCCTTCACGATCTTACCCGGGTTCGCGGGCGGTTCGCCCTTGGGGAGCGCGTCGACGTGTTCCATGCCGCTCTCGACCTGGCCCCAGACGGTGTACTGGCCGTCGAGGAATTCGGCGTCGTCGAAGCAGATGAAGAACTGCGAATTGGCGCTGTCGGGGACCTGGGTGCGGGCCATCGAGCAAGTGCCACGGGTGTGCGGTTCGCTGTTGAATTCGGCCTTGAGGTCGGGCTTGTCGCTGCCGCTCATGCCGGTGCCGGTCGGGTCGCCGCCCTGCGCCATGAAACCGGGGATCACGCGGTGGAAGACCACCCCGTCGTAGAAGCCTTCGCCCGCGAGCGTGGTGATGCGTTCGACGTGGCCGGGCGCGAGATCGGGGCGCAGCTTGATGACCACGTCCTTGTTGTCGCCATCGCCAGTGTCGAGAGTGAAGGTCAGCTTGTCCGCCATCGGGGTATCTCCTGTGATTGGTTGGCCGCCTACATAGGGATTGTGCACGGCGTGTCACCCTCTGCTTGCAATCCCGCCGCGTCTGCCTAGACCGCAGGCCATGGCCGATGCGACGCCGCCCGAAGACGATGTGATGCTGGCCGATCCGCCCGTCGAGGAGGCGCGCCCCGACGACCGGATCGACGACGAACGGATGGACGAGGAGAACACGCTCAAGGCGGAGTTCGTCCGCTCGGTCGCCGACGCGCTGAATGAAGGCGACGGCAAGGCGGTCTACGAGCTGGTCGAGCCGCTCCACCCCGCCGACATCGCCGATCTGCTCGAACTGTTCGAGCGCGAGGAACGCTACCAGCTCGCCGCGACGATTACCGATCTGATGACCTCGGACGTGGTCGCCGAGCTCAACGATTACGTCCGCGAGGACATGATGGAAGCGCTGCCGCCCGAGGCGGTGGCGCAGATCGTCGACCAGCTCGAGACTGACGATGCGGTCCAGCTGATCGAGGATCTGGACGAGGCAGACCAGCGCGCCATCCTCGCCGAGATCGAGCTCGAAGACCGGATCGCGATCCAGTCCGCGCTCGCTTATCCCGAGGAGACCGCGGGCCGCCTTATGAGCCGCGATTTCGTCGCGGTGCCCGAGCATCTGACCGTCGGCGATCTGATCGATTTCCTGCGCGAAGGCCGCGACCTGCCCGACGAGTTCTTCGAGGTCTTCGTGGTCGACGAGAAGCACCACCCGGTCGGCACCTGCGCGCTGAGCTGGGTGCTGCGCGCGCCGCGCAGCATTGCGCTGGCCGATGTGATGAAGCGCGACCAGACGCTGATCCCGGTCATGCTCGACCAGGAAGAGGTCGGGCTGATGTTCCAGAAGTACAACCTTATCAGCGCCGCAGTGGTCGACGAGAACGAGCGGCTGGTCGGCCAGATGACGGTCGACGACGTGGTCCACATCATCTCCGAGGAAGCGGGCGAGGACGCGCTGCTGATGAGCGGCGCGGGCGAAGGCGACATCAACGAGCCGATCCGCGAGGCTTACTCCGCGCGTGTGCGCTGGCTGGTCGCCAATCTGGGCACCGCGCTGGTTGCCTCGCTGATCATCGCACTGTTCGGCGCGGCGATCGAGCAATTGGTGGCGCTGGCGGTGCTGATGCCGATCGTCGCCAGCATCGGCGGCAATGCGGGTACACAGACGATGGCGGTAACCGTCCGCGCGATCGCCACCAACCAGCTGACGCGCAGCAACACGCGCCGCATCCTGATCCGCGAGATGCGCGTGGCGGTGCTCAACGGGATGACCATCGCGGTGCTGGTGGGGCTGGCGACGGGCGTGATCTTCACTCCCCTGCTCGGCGCCGTGATCGCGCTGGCGATGGTGATCAACGTGGTCACCGCGGGGCTGGCGGGCGTGCTGGTCCCGGTCGCTTTCGAACGGCTCGACCAGGACCCGGCAGTGGCGAGCAGCGTGTTCGTGACGATGATCACCGATTCGATGGGCTTCTTCGCCTTCCTCGGCCTCGCCGTGGCCTGCGGGGTGACGGGGTAGCAAGCCTACACATGGACCGCGTGTTACACGGTTCAGGGCGAAAAAAGCTGCGGGTGGTTGCTGCGCTGCGAAACCGCGGAAATACGGGAACTGGAGGGGAAGAGATGCGCGCATTGGTGCATCCTGCCGGGGATCGATCGATGTAGGAAAGTGGTGACTTTGCCGTCCCCATCACGTCACCCCGGACTTCATCCGGGGTCGGGGCTGCCTGGCCTCGCCCGCATCCGATGAAAAGAAGCACCGGCCCCGGATCAGGTCCGGGGCGACGGGGGAGTTGAGGTTTCGCTGGTATCCCCTATCTCACCCCCATGCCGCTCAACCTGACCAAGATCGCCTTCGGTGCGCAGAGTTATGCCGATATCGAGAACTGGTACGCCGCGCGGCGCAGCCCCAATCTGACCACGCGCTATCGCCCGACGAAGTGGGAACAGTGCATCGGCGGTTCGCTGTTCTGGATCCACCAGCACAGCATCGTCGCGCGCAGCGAGATACTGGGGTTCAGCGAAACCCCCGACGGGCGCTGGTCGATCGACCTCGAACCGGTACTGGTCCGCGTCCACCCGCGCCCCAAGCGCGCGCACCAGGGCTGGCGCTATCTCAAGGGCGAGGTTCCGCGCGACCTGGCACCCGGCGAAGACATTGGCGATGCGCTACCCGGCAAGCTGGCGGGCAAGCTCGAACGGCTGGGCTTGATCTGAAAACCGCGCTTCATCATGCAAATGCCTGAATTCAAAGCTTTATGACATCGACGCGACCGCGACGTTTCTGAATTAAGTCATTGGTTTTATGGGCTTTTTCTTGTCATGGTTTACGCCTTGGTAAGGGCTGGCGCGTAATCGGGCGCCATCACCAATCACATGGCTTTCCCGATGACCGCCCAGCCGAATTTTACCCACGCTTTCGCTCGCGCAGCCGATAGCGAGCAGCCGTCCGTCGAGCCCGCCACCGCCTTGCCCCCGCCCGCCGACGAGCGCCCCGCGCCGCGTCGCCGGCTGGCTGGCCGGTTAGCCCATATGCGCGCGAGCATCGCGGGCAAGGTGCGGATCTTCGCCATTTCCTTCACGCTGATCCTCACATTGCTAGGCCTGCTGCTGGGCGGCACGCTGGCGGTGCTGTCGACGCGTGCGGGCGATGCCTCGGTCAGCGCTTCGCGCGCGCTGGCCGCCTCGCAATTGGCGACCTCGATCGCCGAAAGCCGCTATTTCGCCTCGCGCTATGCGGCGGAGGGCGAGGCCCGGATGATCGCCTCGGCCTTCGCCACGCTCGACCAGGCGCGCCGCGAGATCGACGCCACGATCGCGCTCGACGGTGGCGGCAGCCAGTCGCGCGAACAGATGGAATGGCTGGTGACGCAGGTCGAGGGGTTCGCGCCCGAACTGCGCGCACTGCAGGCCTCGATCAATGCGCATGGCCCCTCGCCCACCGGCGACGCGCTGGCCGGTGCGATCGATATTTCGGGCAGCCAGCTTGCCCAGCAGGCCGAAGAGATCGAGACCGCGCTGCGGCTGCAGGCCGATGCCGCGCAGCAGGCGCTGGACACGCTGGGCACATGGGCGATCGTGCTGGCGCTGACGATGATCGCGGGCTGCATCGTGCTGGTGATCGCCGGCGCGCGCGGCCTGTCGCGGCAGGTCTCCGGCTCCTTGTCCGAGATCACCGGCGCGATGACGCGGCTGGCGCGCGGCGACCGGTCGATCGCGATCCCCGCCACGGGCCGCGAGGACGAGATCGGCGAAATGGCGCGCGCACTGGTGGTGTTCCGCGAAAGCGCCGATGCGCTGGCCGAACTGCAGCGCAAGGCGCGCACGGAGCAGAATGCGGTGCTGCGGCGGCTGGTCGACAACTTCCAGGGCGGCGTGGGCGAAGCGGTGGGCAGCGTGGCGCAGGCCGCGCGCGAGCTGCAGGCCACCTCTACCGACATGGCAGGCGCCGCGACGCGCACTATCGGTTTCGTCGAACAGGTTTCGCGCGACATGGCCGAAACGCAGGTCGGCGTGACCGCAGCCGCCTCCGCCAGCGACCAGTTCGCCATGTCGATCGCCGAGATCGGGCGGCAGGCGGGCAATTCGGCGGGCGTGGTGCAGGATGCACGCCAGACCGCCGAAGTGGCCGACCGCAAGATGGCCGACCTTGCCAATGTGGCGGAGGAGATCGGCGAAGTGGTCGATATGATCGGCGCGATTGCCGATCGTACCAATCTGCTCGCGCTCAACGCCTCGATCGAGGCGGCGCGCGGCGGCGAGGCCGGGCGCGGCTTCGCGGTGGTGGCGAGCGAGGTTAAGGAACTGGCCCGGCAGACACGCGAGGCGACCGGCGATGTCGGCCGCCGGATCGTCGGCATGCAGGTGGTGACGCGCGAAAGCGTGGAGGCGCTGGCACGGATCGGCGAACGCATCCGCGAGGTCGAAATGACCGCCACCGCGATCGCGCAGGCGGTGGACGAGCAATCGCTGTCGAGCCGCGAGCTGGCCCATAATCTCGACCTCGCCGCCAATGGCGTCGATGCGGTGGGGACCAATCTGGCGCAGATCGGCGACATGGCGCGCGGTACGGGCGCGGCGGCCGAACAGGTGCTGACCTCGGCCGACCAGCTCGACGGGACCGCCCGCGCGCTCGATGCGAGTTCGCGCGGGTTCGTCCACTCGGTACGGGCCGCCTGACCCGCGCAATCTCGGAACATCCGGGCAGGTCGCCCCGTTGGTTGGGCAAAGGAGAAACGCATATGCCCGAACGCCAATCACGCCATCCCGACAACGAACTGATCGCCGAGATGACCGAGAATGCGACCCCCTCGCAGCAGGGTTCCTCCGGCGGCGAAGTCAATCGCTAGGTCGGCAAGCGGGGTGAACTCAACCGCGCGACCGATCCCGCAAACCGCGAGCCCGAAACGGGTTCGGACAATCCCGCGCAGGACGCGCAGAAGGGCGACAAGACGCTGTCTGCCATCCAGGATTCGCGCGGCTGAGCTTCCAGACGCGACCGATGACCGAGCGCCCCGCCCTCACCGGCGGGGCGTTTGCGTTCAGGCGGCGGTCTTCTGTGCCACCCGGCGCAGCGCGTCGGCATAGGCTTCGGGTGGCTGCGCGCCGGGGATCATGAACTTGTTCTCGACGATCATCGCGGGCACGCCGGTGATGTTGAAATCCCACGCCGCGCGTTCCTCGGCGCGGACCTTGTGCGCCCATTCCTCGCTTGCCAGCGCGGCTTCGGCTGCCGCTCGGTCGAGGCCAACGCTGTCCGCCACGTCGAGCAGCACCGCGTGGTCGCCGATCTGGCGCCGCCGGTTGAAATGCGCTTCGAACAGAGCGAGTTTGAGCTCGGTCTGTTTTTCCGGGCCGTGCGCCTCGCCCGCCCAGGTCAGCAGCTTGTGCGCATCGAAGGTGTTCCACATCCACCGCGGCGGTTCGGGATCCTCGCCCTGGTAATCGAGCGATACGCCCGCGTTTTGCGCCGCTTCGCGCATGCGCCCCTGCACCGCCTTCGACTGGTCGGGGGTGGACCCGTATTTGCGCGCGATATGCGCGGTGCTTTCCTCGCCCTCGGGCGGCATGTCGGGATTGAGCTCGAAGGCATGCCAGCGGATATCGGCCTCGATCTCGCCCTCGAGCTGCGCGAGACCCTTCTGCAGGCTGCCCCATCCGACGAGGCACCACGGGCACATGACATCGGACCAGATATCGATCCGCAAGGTTCTGGGTTCGCTCATCTTTCCATCCACCACTGCAGCAGGTGATGCGCTATAGCATGCGGCGGCGGGGCGACGAAGGGACCGTTCCCTTCCAGCGCCGCGCCGACCTGTTCGCGCGTGAAAAATTCGACTTCGGCCATTTCGGTCTCGTCGATCGTCAGTTCGTCGCTGTCGGCATGGCTGTGGCAGCCGATCATCAGCTGGCTGGGAAAGGGCCATGGCTGGCTGGCGACATAGGTCACGTCGCGCACGCGCACGCCCGCTTCCTCGAGCACTTCGCGCGCGACGCCTTCCTCGATGCTTTCCCCCGGCTCGACGGAGCCCGCCAGCGCGGAGAAGCGCCCCTCGGGCCAGCCGAGCCCGCGGCCCAGCATCAGCCGGCCTTCATGTTCGACCAGCATGATCGTGACCGGGTCGGTGCGCGGAAAATGGCTGGCTTCGCAGGCAGTGCAATTGCGCTGCCAGCCGCCCTTGGCGAGTTTGGTGTCGCCGCCGCACTGCGCGCAGAAACAGTGCCGTGCGTGCCAGTCGGCAAGGCTGCGCGCGCCGCCATATATCGCCAGATCGTCGGGTTGCAGGGTGGACATCAGCGACCACAGCTGCGGGTTCGCCATGCGCGGGGTCGCATCGCCGCGCGGCGGGACCGCGGCGAAGCAGGCCTTGCCCTCATCCAGCCCGAGGAAGCACAGTTCGGCATCCTCGGGGACATCGGCGAGCGTGCCCCAGACCAGCCGGTTGGTCTCGTCGAGCGAGGGCATCAGCCCGTCGAGCGTGAGCACCCGGGCCTTCCAGTTCATATAGCCCGCGAGCCGCTCGGGATCGGCGCGGACGTGATCGGCGCGGTCGAGCCGCGACCCGGTAAACGACAGCACGGCTTACGCCTTCGCCCCCTGCATCGCGGCCAGATCGGCGGTCACCGCTTCGGGGAAACCTTCGTGAATGGGATAGCTGTCCGACGGCATGTACTGGGTCATCAGATTGGCCCGCAGCCCGGCCTTGTAATTGACGAAAGCGACCGTGCCTGCCGCGCCGCCCCAGCCATAGGACCCGTCGGTCACGCGTCCGCCAGCGCCGAAGCCCTGGCCTTCGACCCAGGTGCCTTCGGTGGTGGCGGTTTCGGGCAGCAGGTTGGAGGTGCCCACGCGCACCGCCAGCTCGCCCATCACGCGCTTGCCGTCGATCACGCCGTAGCCGAGCAGCATCTTGAGGAAGCGGTCGTAATCGCGCGGGCTCGACACCAGCCCCGCGCCGCCGAAGGGGAACGGCGGCTTGTCGAGGTAGATCGACGCCTTGGCCGGATCCATCGGGATCGGCGTGCCATTCATGATGCCGTAGTTGGTGGTGAAGCGCCCCACTTCGCTTGCGGGGACGGTGAACCAGGTACTGGTCATGCCCGCGGGTTCGAAGATCCGCTTATGCAGGAATTCGTCGAACGCCATGCCCGAGGCGACTTCGATCACGCGGCCGAGCAGGTCGAGACTGACCGAATAGCTCCACTTGCTGCCCGGCTGCAGCACCAGCGGCAGCGTGGCGAGCCGGTCGGCGAAGACATCGAGCCCCTCGACCGGGGTTGCGCGGCCGATGCCGGGGATCGGGATGCGGCTCACCTGTCCGGGGATCAGCCCCTGATCGGTATAGGCCGTGGTGATCGGCCCCTTCTGGACGATGCCATAGCCAAGCCCCGCCGTATGCGTGAGCAATTGGCGCACGGTGATCGGGCGTTCGGCGGGGACCACATCGGTGATCGACCCGTCATAGGTCTTCTGTACCTGCATATTGGCATAGGCGGGCAGCAGTTCGGCGATCGGCTGGTCGAGCCCGAGCCGGCCCTCGTCGATCAGCATCATCGCGGCCATACCGGTGATCGGCTTGGTCATCGAATAGATGCGATAGAGGCTGTCGGCATCGGCCTTGACCGGGCCGCCGAGTGCGAGCGTGCCGCGGGCGATATATTGCGGATCGCGCGCGCCCCAGCCGAGCGTGGCGACCATGTTCGCGACCTTGCGCTCCGACACGTATTTGTCGACCATCGCGGTGACCGCCTGCCAGTTCGCCGCGCCGCCCTGCGCCAGCGCCATGCGGCCCATCGGATTGCCCGCCAGCGCCGCGCCGGCGGTAAGCCACGCGCCCCCGCGCAGCAGCGCACGGCGGGAGACCTGGGGGGTGTCGAACTCGCGAAAGGCCATGCGTATCTCTCCGTATCTGTATGTGCGCGCGTTTGTGCGGGACGCATGCGGGAGCGTCAATTGCGAATCGAAACGGTTGTCAAAGCGCGGTGTCCTATCTATGTAGAACACATGCTCAACATCCTCTCCATCCTGTTCGGGATCGTCTCGCTCGTAATCGTCATTCCGGCGACCATTCCGATGCTCGGCTGGGCCAATTGGTTCGCGCTGCCGCTGATCGTGGTGGGCATCCTGGTAGGGCAGATGTCGTCGAGCAATGGCGGGCGCAATTTCTGCATCGTCGTGCTGCTGATCGCGGCGATCCGCCTGTCACTGGGCGGCGGGTTTATCTAATCTGCCAGCGCCAGCCGCGCGGCCTTGGCAAACAATGTCGGCAGCCCCGCTTCGTCGAGGCGGTCGAGCGGCCACCATTCGCCGCTACCCCCGGCCGCCGGTGCATCGCGCTGGATGTGCACCGACAGTTCAAGCGCGAAATGCGTGAAGGTGTGACGCACCAGACCCGCGCTTTCCCACACGCCCTGTAACGGCGGCTTGCCCGATCCGTCGCCGCGCGCGCTCCAGCCGTCATCGGGCAGCGCGCGCATTCCGCCGAGCATGCCGGTGCCCGTGCGCTTCACCAGCCACACCGCGCCGTCGCGCTCGATCCAGTAGGCCTGCCCCTGCCGCAGCGGCTTGGGTTTCTTCGGCGCCTTGACCGGCAGCCGCGCCGGATCGCCCGCCGCGCGGCCCCGGCAGGCCTGGCTGAGCGGGCACAGCAGGCACCTGGGATCGCGCGAGGTGCAGATCGTCGCGCCGAGATCCATCATCGCCTGCGCAAAATCGCCCGCGCGGTCATCGGGAGTGATCGCATCGGCGGCTACGCGGATCGGCTTGCGCGCCCCCGGCAGCGGCGCCTCGATCGCGAACAGCCGCGCGACCACGCGTTCGACATTGGCATCGACCACCACCGCGCGCCGCCCGAATGCGATCGCGGCGACCGCCGCCGCGGTATAGGCACCCAGCCCGGGCAATTCGCGCAATTCCGCCTCGGTCTGCGGAAACCCGCCGCGCTGCGCCACGGCGCGGGCGCATTGCACCAGATTGCGGGCGCGCGAGTAATAGCCCAGCCCCGCCCATGCCGCCATGACGTCCTCCTCGGGCGCGGCGGCGAGCGCCTCGACCGTCGGCCAGCGCGTGGTGAAGGCTTCGAAATAGGGTTTTACCGCCGCCACGGTCGTCTGCTGCAGCATCACTTCGGACAGCCACACCCGGTACGGCCAGCTGCCATCGGCGGAGTGCGGCGCACCGGGCCGCGCGCGCCACGGCAGGTCGCGTGCATGCGCATCGTACCAGTCGAGCAGATGTTCGGAGACAGTAGCGGCCACGGCGCGCTTATGGCATGAGCTTTCGCACCATGGGAAGCGACACCACCAGATCCGGCACGCCGGGCTCGAACAAGGGCGCGCGCGGCCGCCAGTATTCCCGCCCGCGCGGGGGGCTGGCCAAGCCGATCAGCGATTTGATGCCGCAGATCGGACGCAGCGCCTTTCGCCGGTTCGGCTTCGTCCAGAGCTCGGTCGTCAGCCGCTGGCCCGAGATCGTCGGCCCGACCCATGCGCGCGTCTGCACGCCCGAGATGATCCGCTTTCCTCCCGGCGAGAAAGCGGAGGGAATCATGCATCTCGTGGTCAAACCCGCGCATGCGCCGCTGGTGCAGCAGGTGCTGCCCGAGATCATCGAGCGGGTGAACCGCTTCTTCGGCTATCGCGCGGTCGCGCGGATCAAGCTGCGGCAAGGCGAGGTTAAGCCGCCGCCCGACAGGGAAAAGCCCAAGGCGCCGCCATCGCTCAAGCCCATTCCGATGGAATTGGGCGACAGCCTGCGCGACATCGGCGACCCCGAATTGCGCACCGTGCTCGAATCGCTGGCGCGCAGCATGGGGTCGCAAGAGAATGGGAATGAGGACACGTGACGAAGAACAAGCTGACATTGGCCGCGCTGGCGCTGGCCGGGGCCGGAACGCTGGCGATCACCGCCAGCGCGCAGGAACGGCTGGTCCTGCCGGGCGGCAATTGGGCGGCCATGCTCGACCGGACCGATGGCGGGCACCGCTTCGGCAATCCCGCCGCCGAGACCAAGCTAATCGAATTCATGAGCTACACCTGCTCGCATTGCGCACAATTCGCGCGGCGGGGCGATGGCGCGCTCAAGCTGGCCTATGTCCCCACGGGCAAGATCAGCTATGAAATCCGCCACCTGATCCGCGACCCGGTCGACCTGACCGCGGCACTGCTCACGCATTGCGGCGACCCGAAGAAATTCGGCCGCAATCACGAAGCGATCACCTATCGCTACGACGAATGGATCGAAAAGGCGCGCACCGCGACGCAGGCGCAGAAATCGCGCTGGCAGTTCGGTTCGCTGTCGGCCCGCTTGCAGGCGATCGCCAGCGATCTCGATTTCTACGACATCATGGAAACGCGCGGCTATTCGCGCGCCGAGATGAACCGCTGCCTGTCGGACGAGGCCAAGGCCAATGCGATGGCCGACCGTTCGGCTGCCGATGCCGAACGCTATGGCATCACCGGCACGCCCAGCTTCGTGCTCGACGGCAAGCTGCTCGAGGGTACGCATGACTGGCCCACGCTCGAAAAGCAGCTCAAGGACGCCATCTGACCGCGTTCGAACCGGTTTTCGGGGGAAAGCCCTGTGGATACGCCTGCCTCCGCCTTTTCACGGCTGCACCCCCGGGCCTAGCTTCTCCAGTCCAGACACGAGGATATTCATGACCAAGACCCTGCGTTTCGCCCTTGCCGCCCCGCTCGCCCTGGCGCTCGCCGCCTGTGGGTCCGCGGCCGAGGAAACCGGCGACATCGAAAGCGAAGCGATCGCCGCCATCCCCGCGCCCGAGGGCAGCGAATGGCGCACCACCGCGGTCATGACCGAAGACGGCGGCACGCTGGTCGGCAATCCCGACGCGCCGCTCAAGCTGATCGAATACGGCTCGCTCACCTGCGGCACCTGCGCGCGCTTCTCGATGGAAGGCGCGGAACCGCTGATGGAATATGTCGACAGCGGCGTGGTCAGCTTCGAACTGCGCCAGTTCGCGATTCACGGGCCGATCGACCTGATGCTGGGCCGGTTGACTCAATGCGGTCCCGCCTCAGCGGTCATCCCGCTGTCGGACCAGGTGTGGGGCAATTTCGAAAGCATCATGGAACCGGTCCAGACCAACCAGGCCGCTTTCGAAGCCGCCATGCAGCGCCCGATGGAGGAACGCTTCGTGGTCGCCGCCGAACAGCTCGGCTATCTCGATTTCTTCGCCGCGCGCGGGATCAGCGAAGACCAGGGCCGCCAGTGCCTGGCCGATGTCGCCAAGCTCGAGGAACAGGCCGATCACACGCAGCGCTACAGCCAGGAATACAACATCTCGGGCACGCCGACCTTCAAGCTGAACGGCCGCGATGTCGATGCCAACACCTGGGCGGCGCTGGAACCCATCCTCCAGCGCGCCGGCGCCAGGTAAGTCCGGCGCCGGGGGGACAGGACGACGATGCGCATCTCGAAGCTCCGGTTGAGCGGCTTCAAGAGCTTCGTCGAACCTGCCACCTTGCATATCGAGCCGGGGCTGACGGGGGTCGTCGGCCCCAATGGCTGCGGCAAGTCCAACCTGCTCGAGGCGATCCGCTGGGTGATGGGCGAAAACTCGCCCAAATCCATGCGCTCGGGCGGGATGGAAGACGTCATCTTCGCCGGCACGCAAAGCCGCCCGCAACGCGATTTCGCCGAAGTCGTGTTGCAGGGCGCCGACGATGACGGCGACGAGATGGAAGTCGTCCGCCGGATCGAGCGCGGTGCGGGCAGCGCCTACCGGCTCAATGGCAGCGATGTGCGCGCCAAGGATGTGGCGCTGATCTTCGCCGATGCGGCGACCGGCGCGCACAGCCCCGCGCTGGTCAGCCAGGGCAAGATCGCGCAGGTCATCGCCGCCAAGCCGACCGAACGCCGCCAGATGCTCGAGGAAGCAGCGGGGATCGCGGGGCTGCATGTCCGCCGCCGCGATGCGGAAAGCAAGCTGCGGCAGACCGAGACCAATCTCGAACGGCTCGAAGACATCATGGCGGGGCTGGACAGCCAGATCGCCTCGCTGCGGCGGCAGGCCAAGCAGGCCGAACGCTACAAGAAACTGTCGGACGAGATAAAGAGCGCCGAGGCGCGGCTGGTGTTTGCGCGCTGGCGCGAAGCCGCTGCGGCGGCGGAGGAAGCCAAGGCCGCCGCCACGCAGGCCGATGCGCGCGTGGCCGAAGCGCAGCAGGAAGCCGATGCGGCGCAGAATGCGCAGCGCAGTGCCGCCGAGGCGCTGGCCGAAGCGCGCGACGAACAAGCCGATCGCCGCGACGATGCCAGCGCGCATGGCCACCGCATGGCGGCGCTGAGCAGCCAGCTCGAAGCGGCGGAGCAGCGGCTCGCCGATCTCGACCGGCAGCAGGCACGGCTCGAGGCCGACCGCGGCGAAGCCGACCGGCTGACCAAGGATGCCGCCGAAGCGCTGTCGCGGCTCGAACGCGAGCTGGCGGCGAGCGAACAGGCGCTAGCGGGCGATGAAGAACAGCGCCCCGCGCTCGAACGCGCGCATGAGCAGGCCGAGCGCGACAGCCGCGCCGCCGAACTCGCGCTGGCGCGCGCGACTGCCGACAATGCCGGGGTGGAAGCCGAATGGCGCGTCGCGGAGGCGGAAATCGCGCAGATCAGGACCCGGCTCGACCGCGCTGCGGCGGAGGGGCGCCGGATGGCCGAACGCCGCGCGGCGCTGGCGGGCGAGGATCCCGACGCCGATGTCGATGCCGCCAAGGCTGCAGCCGAGGAAGCCGCCCGGACGCTGGCCGAGCGGCGGCGCACGCTCGAGGAGATGCAAGCGCGCAAGGCCGAGCTGCAGGCCAGCCGCGATAGCGCCGCATCCGCCCTCTCCGAAGCGCGCGCCGAACTGTCCGGCGTGCAACGCGAATGGGAAGCGCTCACCCGCGACCGCGAAGCACGCGAACGCGCCGCGGCCAAGCGCAGCGGACGGCAACAGGCGATCGACGGTGTGCGCGCGGCGAAGGGCTATGAACGCGCGGTCGCAGCGGCGCTGGGACGAGACGGCAAGGCATTGCTCGGCCTACCCGAAGGCGATGCCGAGGGGCGCTACTGGACCGGGGCCGCGGCCCCCTCGCCCGTCGCCGACAGCCTGTCCGCGCATGTCGAGACCTGTCCAGAAGAATTGCGCGCGCCGCTGGCGCTGATGCATGTGGCAAAGGCAGACGACGGACGCACGCTCGCCCCCGGCCATTCGCTGGTCACGATGGATGGGCGGTTGCGGCGCTGGGACGGGCTTGTCGTACATGGCGAAGGATCGGCCGAAGCGGCGCGACTGGAAGCGGAGAACCGCTTTGCCGAGCTCGACGCGCGCCTGCCCGCGCTGCGCGACGCGGCGACTGCGGCGCAGGCGGCGATGGACACGGCAAGCGAGGAACTGGGACGCTTGCAGCGCGATCTGGTCGCCGCCGAGCGCGAGCTGACCGGGACGGCGGAGGCCGAGCGGCAGGCGCTGCGCGCGCTCGACCAGGCCGAATCCGCGCGCGAGCGGCTGGCCTCGCGGCTCGAAGAATTGGACCGGAGCGAGGCCGAGCATGGCGAGCTGGTCGCCGCGGCGCAGGCCGACCTTGCCGCAGCCGAGGCCAAGCGCGATGCGCTGCCCGACCCTGCCGCGGGGCGCGCCACGCTCGAAGCCGCCCGCGCGCAGAACGAAGCCGCGCGCACCGCGATGCAGGCGCGCGCTGCCGCGCTGGCGGCGCACGACCAGGCACTGGCGGTGGCGCGCGAACGCGCCTCGGCGCAGCGCAGCGACATGGCCAATTGGCAGGCGCGCAGCGGCGATGCGGCGCGGCGGCTGTCCGAAATGGAGACCCGCGCCGAGGAAATCACGCAGGAGCGCGCGGTCATCGCGGCCAAGCCCGAGGGGCTGATGCTCGAAATCGAACAGGGCGACCAGGTACGCGAGCGCCTGACCCGCGAGCTGTCCGCAGCCGAGCAGGCGGTCGCCGAAGCCAATGCGCTGGCGCAGGAGGCCGACCGCGGCTTCACCGCGACCAACGAGGCGCTGGCCGCAGCGCGCGAGAACCGCGCCGGCCTTTCTGCCCGCGCGGAAAGCCAGGACGGCCGCCGGATCGAGATGGCACGGATTTCGGGCGAGCGGTTCCAGTGCCCGCCCCCGCTGCTGCCGCAGCGCTTCGAATTCGACGAGGACGCGATCAAGTCGGCCGAGACCGAGAGCGATGAGATGGACCGGCTCACCGCCAGCCGCGAGAGGATCGGTCCGGTCAACCTCGTCGCATCGGAGGAACTCGCGCGGATCGAGAGCGAGCATGGCGCGAATGTCGAGGAACAGGAGGAATTGCGCGAAGCGGTCAGCCGGCTGCGCGGGTCGATCGGCAATCTCAACCGCGAGGGGCGTGAGCGGCTGCGGGCTGCCTTCGAACAGGTTAACGACCATTTCCAGCGGCTGTTCATGCGCCTGTTCGAGGGCGGCGAGGCGCATCTGGCGCTGATCGACAGCGACGATCCGCTGGAAGCGGGGCTGGAGATCTTCGCGCAGCCGCCGGGCAAGAAGCTGCAATCGCTCACGCTGCTGTCGGGCGGCGAACAGGCGCTGACCGCGACCGCGCTGATCTTCGCGCTGTTCCTGACCAATCCCGCGCCGATCTGCGTGCTCGACGAGGTCGACGCGCCATTGGACGATGCCAATATCGACCGGTTCTGCGACCTGCTCGACGCGATGACGCGCGAAACGCAGACCCGCTACCTGATCGTCACGCATAATGCGGTGACGATGAGCCGCATGCACCGCCTGTTCGGCGTCACGATGATCGAAAAGGGCGTCAGCCGCCTGGTCAGCGTCGATCTTGGCGGGGCCGAGGAATTGCTCGCGGCGGAGTGACTAGGTGCTGCCCCTCGGGGCCGGCAAGAACCTGCCCTCGGGCCCTAGCCTAGGGACAAACCCTTAGCGCGCGCTAACCCCCTCCCAAAGCGGCGCCGCTAAACATTCATCAACCATGAAAAGATTTAGGAAGGACGACCGCGCACTCGTGGAGATGCGGAGCGACCAGGAGCTTCCTGAAGCAGCCCCGGTGCCCGGTCGCGACGAGGTCCAGCGCGCCGTCCTCAAGGCACTGGTGGATACCGAGCAGCGTTCGGTCCTGGCCAATATGTCCTGCTGGATCGTTACCGCCGTCGCCGCGATTTTCCTGCCAACCGCGATTTATTTCGTCTTTCCGCTGATCTTCCGGCTGGTCGCCATGGTCGGCACACGCACCACCTTCGCACGCTTGCGCGCCGCGCTGGAAGACGACCGCCCGAAGGTACTCCCGGAGCCCCGCCGCGGCGAGTATCCGCCATGACGTCTTCACAATGGCGTCGAGGGACGACGGCCAGGTCCACACCGGCGGCGCCAGCAGGAATCGGGCCGCCGGCAATGAGCGGCCGAACAATAACCGTGACAGGTGTGTTCCGCGTGAGCGCAAATGACCCCATGATGCCTCTTATTCCGTAGTACGTCTCTCCCCACTCCCCGCCGTCGGAATCCTTAGGGAAAATCCGGCGGGCCAAGGAAGGATCAACTTTCCAATGCACAGTTCAATGGGTGCGGGGCGGGGCGCGCTGTCCGTCGTTTCCGGCCTGGAGGTGCGCGCCGAGATCGCCTCGATACAGGCCGGAGGCCGTTGAGTGCCGGAGGTTGTCCAGGATACTCACTCCCGGCCGCCGTGACGGAGCGTGTTCACCGGTTCTGTCACATTCGTGGCCGGCCGTCCGGCAGGCGGCAAACCAGCCGGGCGAAGTCCAGGCCCCGGCGTAGTATTTGTGCGCGCTTCGTCTCGTACTGTGCTGCGGGGCCGTGGCGGTGCGCAGGCTGGGGGGTCAAGAATTTCCCTCTCGCGCCCCTCCTCGCCGGATTCAAACGCCAGCTTGCCTGACCGCACGTCCACCGGCCTCTCTCAGGTCGTCGATCGTGTCGAGCCACGGCCGCGTCCTCCCCCGCGCACGGGCCGCCCTGCGCAGGCGCCTGGCCCGCCACGGTTCGGCGCCGGCAATGGCGAACCACTCGCCGAAACGCCGGAAACTCTGGTTGATGGCCGGGGACTGGCGCAGCAGCGCACGGGTGTACGGGGCCAGGATCTCCCAGGATGACAGCGGGAACGTCCGCCTCCAGCTGCCCTCCTCCGATGAACGGCGATTTCGTCTGCCATTCCAGCTGAATAGTGGGTGCGGATCTCGGCGGCCGAAGCCGGCTCCTTCCAGCGGCGTGATGATCCGGCCGCGTTGTGTAGTCCTCCGGTTCGCTTAGCCACCACCAGGACGTCCCAGCGCAGGCGGAAGCACGTAGCCCCGCGGATACTGGATGTCCCGTTCCCTCCATGACGTTCAGCAGCTGCTCAGGGCCACCTGGCCCGCTCGGCGAGGTCGGGCAGTTCGATTGATGGCCAAATGCCCGCGGTTGGGCTGCCGCACCAGGCCGAAGTGGATGTTTCCGGTCCACCCAGCCGCCGGCCCTTTCGGCCACCCGCGCATGGGGTCCACTTAC
Source organism: Qipengyuania citrea (assembly GCF_024171405.1). Taxonomy (GTDB): domain Bacteria; phylum Pseudomonadota; class Alphaproteobacteria; order Sphingomonadales; family Sphingomonadaceae; genus Qipengyuania; species Qipengyuania profunda. The sequence goes on along the minus strand of NZ_JALJZT010000001.1, from coordinate 1,984 downwards.
GCCGATGAGGTCAGGCGCCTACGGAGGTGTCCGGGTGGCCAGCAGTCTCCAGATACCCCGCTCCGCTGCGTGCTCGCCACTCCAATCGGGCAGCGCATCCGCCTTCCTCGCGGACGCGGGACCAGGACTAGCGCAGTAATGGGGTTGTCGTCGGGGTGTTTCGTTCAAGCTTCGAGGAACCGCGCGATCACCGCTAGCCATTCGTCCAGAGAGCCCGGCCCTAGTGCGGAGGGCAGTCTTGTCTTGCCCTGCCCGCGCTCCACCCACAGCCACCCCGTCGTGGCGGACCAGCACGGCCCGTTCCCTAGCTGGGGTAGACACAAGGACTGATGCCGTCCAGGCCGTGGATTCCGGGCCTACGCATCGCGCGGCTTCGGCCGAGAGCGCCCGGCAGCAGCTGTCACCGACAATTCCCGGCCAGTTCCTGTGTCGCCACTATGGGCCCGTGTCGCAGCGCCAGCGGCCGCCCGAGTCGGTGAGATTGTCTGGAGGGATGTGCTCACCATCACCACCCTCCACGGTTGACGCTACCTCGCTCGCTGCCGGCTTTGAATCGAGACCCCTGTGCCGCGCCGAGCTCGGAGGGACACTAGGCGCACCTGAGCACACAACCCGGCGAGGAATGCCCGAATCAGACTCTTTTGAGCGGACGAGATACTTGACTCAAATGTCCGGGAGAGCGACATCCGTGACCCCCGGGGTGCGTTTGAAATGGCACCACGCAACCCCGGCCTTTCCCGGAGTTCAATAGTTGAACTGCCTTACCTGATAACGGAACAATGGCTGGTGGAACCCAGGTACTTCAGCCTGCCGGCCGCCTGAAAAGATGATACGTGGGCCACGATCGCTTCAACTGGCGACGCCGCGGAAGGCCCGGCGCACTGCACAAACCCTCGTCTGCGCGCGGCATCCCGTGCCACTCGAAATCCTGGCGGACGCCCAGGCGCCCATGACCATCACACCGAACTGGTCCGCAGGCCTTGGGCGTCCACCGCTCCATTGCCTACCGGATCCCTGCGCACGCTCGAGGACCATTCGCTGCTCATTAGGGATGATCCGTGCCTGGTCCAGGCGGGCCCCGGGCTGGAGGCCCTGGCCCGCGGCTCTTCCCCGCGACCGACCTGTCAAACGGCCGCCCTGGTGGCTGGGCCGTAACTCACACCCAATGGCGAACGAGCTGCTTGAGCATGACCGCGTTCATCGCGTATGGGACCATCGTGATTCGGTCCCTCCCCTGCTGACCGTGAACCGCGGCAATTTCCGGCCCACACCCTGTGAAGCCCCACGCCCCGTCACACCACCCGACATTCCTTCAGCTCCCGAGGCTCCGGGCATACGCCATCCAGTCCGCCATCAGCGCGGAAGCGTGGGCAGCGACTGGCCCCGGGCCTGCTCCCTACAAAACCCGCCCGAGGCGCGGACGCTGCCTAGTTGGCCGGATACCGCCACCAGAGCCACGACGAAGTTTTCTGCCCGGCGTCTCCGCCATTGCTTGCCCCCATCCACAATCCCCACGGCCCACACCGGCAGCCTCTGCGTGGACTTTCCTGGGACCCAGCGCAGACCGTACGCTCCATCGGAGCGCGGCTTTGCAAGCCAGCGCGCCCCGCACGGCTCGAGGGCCCAATTGCAGTAGCCCGCCGATGGTCACGGCAGCCGCAATGTGCCGTTGAAGTTAAGGTCGGGTTGATTCTGTCAACGCCGACCGTGGAGTATGATGATTTCTATTGGTGAGCCGGGCTGGTTGGGTTGGTCCCCCCCCCCCCCCCCCCCCCCCCCCCCCCCCCCCCCCCCCCCGCCCCCCCTGGGGTTTGGTGGCGCCGTGGCTTTGGTATTTCTCGAGATGGCTCGTTTGACGGGTCCGTGGGGCCGGTACGACAGCCCTGCGTGGGGGCAGCAGGTTTGGCCCAGGAGGTGGTCTCCGATCCGTCCCGCCAGCGCCTGCCAGCCGGGTCCCGTGGGCGGGTGCGTGGTTTGCCGGTCC